>NZ_PYGC01000005.1 GCF_003014495.1 Prolixibacter denitrificans
ACTTCGTTAACGACTTGTTTTATAAACCTCTCGCTATACATACTAAATCCTGCCATAAGTTTACTTTTTGTGTAAACCTATTTCAGGACAAGACAATGTTCTCCGCGCCAACCGCGAAAAAGAAGGCGGGGATGCCCAATACGCCACCAAAGAACGGAATACCAAAATGGACGAACTCTACGAAGCAGCCAACGAGATTACCCGGTTGGCCAAGCTCATCTTCGAAGACGACGAAGCACAGTACCTCGAGAAACTCGGTATCATCGCCCGTTCATAATTTGTCATAGGTACAAAAGTAAGGCCCAAAGCCTTCAACCTGCAAAGGGACTCCATCGCCAATCAATGACGGAGTCCCTTTTTTTTTGAACACTACTTCACCCCAACCCTGTCAGTGGTCTTGTACCCTGACAGTGGTTATTTCACCACAACCATCAAAAAAAACGCCCGAACCCCCATTCCAATCACCGGCCAAAGCCCATCTCTATGTTAGAGAGGGGTTGGGGTGAGTAGAAATCAACCGCCCACCCCATAAAAGTATCAATCGACAGCCGGTATTTCACCTTTTCCAAAGTTCAAAACTTTGGAAAAGGTTTATGCTCGATAAGCAACACAATACCAACGCCAACTGCGGAAATCACCCTGTCAGTGGTCCTGCACCCTGACAGTGGTTCTTTCAACGCAACCATCAAAAACGCCACGAACCCCCATTCCAATCACCGGCCCAAAGTCCCCCATTTTTCATTGCACATTGTTCATTACCCTTATCCCATAGCCCCTATACCATACACTATTTCAATTCGGCTTTTCAATTTTCATTCCTAATTGCACATTGTTCATTACCCTTTCTCCCACTCTCCGTTTCTCGCCTTCTCCCCATCACAGCGCCCATTCGTGGAAAAACCTCTGCGCTCTCAGCGAAAATCTCTGCGCCCTCTGCGTGGAATACGATTCTCACATTCACCTGTTCAAAGTCGGCATTGCGGCGCAGGAACGTTATCATTTCAAGTCTGGTCTGAATATGCGCCTCTTTTAAATACGTGGCATTCATTACCCAAGGCGTTGCCATTGGGCTGAAGTAATCCGGCCCTTCAGGCCTTCTTGTAAGCAACATCAAAGCGTCAATCCGTGGCATCCGTGAATCAAATCCGTGTCAATCCTCTTACAACAGCAACATCGAAGCGCCAATTCGCGTAATTGACTTCGTCGAACTTTGTTTCGCTCTAATTCGCGTAATCCGTGCTATCGTAATTGACTTCGTCGAACTTCGTTCCGCTCTAATTCGTGAAATTTTGCTACAGTGCAAATCCGTGTCAATCCGCTCGCAACAACAACCTCTACGCCCCAATTAGCGTCATTCACAATAATTCCTGCAATCAGTTTACTGATATTCGTTTTATTCCTTTTAAATTCGCGAAATCTCGAACCGGGTTAATCACTGAAATCAAAGAACGAAGCACATTTAGATATGAAAATTATATCGGTAGTGGGTGCCCGCCCCAATTTCATGAAAATAGCCCCTTTTATCAGGGCCATTGAGCAGCATAATCAAACTTGCGCCAACGAGGAAAAGTCTTACATCGAGCATCTGCTTGTACACACCGGGCAACACTACGATGTTCGCATGTCGGAATCATTTTTCCAGGCCCTGGGGATTCCCGCTCCGGATATTAACCTGGAAATAGGCTCCGGCTCACATGCCGAACAGGTGGGTAACACCATGATTACTTTTGAAAAGGTACTTACACAGGAAAAACCTGACTGGATCGTGGTGGTCGGTGATGTAAATGCCACCCTGGCCTGTTCCGTGACGGCAAAAAAACTGAGCATCAAAGTGTGTCACATCGAGGCTGGCCTTCGCAGCGGTGATGAGACCATGCCGGAAGAGATCAACCGGCTCGTGACCGACCGGCTCAGCGATCTGCTCCTGACACCCGATAAATTGTCCATGGAAAACCTTCGCAAAGAGGGTGTCCCGGAAGAAAAGATCCGGTTCGTCGGCAACATCATGATTGATACCCTCGAGCGTAACCGGAGTCAGTCAGCAGCACTGGATATCAACAGGATTATTCAATCCAACCGGCTAACTGATGCGCTGCCTCATAATGACAAGGAGGAAACCCCTGCAACATCACTGCTGGAATCCGGTTCCAATCCATATGCCATCCTCACCATGCACCGTCCTTCCAATGTCGATAAAAAGGAGATTCTTGCTCCCATCCTCAACTTCCTCACTGAAGAAGTAGCTGCCGACATGCCGGTCATCTGGCCTATCCATCCGCGTACACAGAAGATGTTGCAGCAGTTTGATTTATGGGATAAGGCAACCGCCTGTAAAAATCTCATCCTCCTCCACCCCATCGGTTACCACGAGATGCTGCGACTGAACATGTCGGCAACCATCATGCTCACCGACAGTGGCGGCCTGCAGGAAGAATGCTGTGTATTGGGAACCCCTTGCCTTACGCTCCGCTGGAACACGGAACGTCCGGTTACATTAAAAGAACATGGCGGCGCCAGCGTGCTGGTGGGAAATAACATCAATCGCATCCGCGAGGAATACCAAACGGCGTTAAGAGCAGGTCGTATTCCCCAACGTCCGGAGCTGTGGGATGGAAACACGGCAAATCGCTGTGTAGAGGCTATTGTGAACTATCCCGGCTAATACGACTGAAAAAACGCCGGCTGTGGAACTAGCCTGTCAGTGGTTATTTCACCAGAACCATCCAAAAAACGCCCGAACCCCCATTCCAATCACCGGCCAAAGCCCATCTCTATGTTAGAGAGAGGTTGGGGTCAGTAGAAATCAACCACCCAGCCCATAAAAGTATCAATCGACAGCCGGTATTTCACCTTTTCCAAAGTTCAAAACTTTGGAAAAGATTTGCGCTCAATAAGCAACACAATACCAACGCCAACTGCGGAAACCACCCTGTCATTGGTCGTGCGCCCTGACAATGGTCATTCCGGCCACCCATAAACCCTATACCATACACTATTTCAGTTCGGCTTTTCATTTTTCATTCCTAATTGCACATTGTTCATCACCCTTTCTCCCAATCTCCTTTTCTCGCCTTCTTTCCATCACAGCGCCCATCCATAGAAAAAACTCTGCATTCTCCGTGAAAATCTCTGCGCCCTTTGCCTGGCCCCCTCGCAATTCAAAATTTAAAATTCAGCATTTCTAATTCTCCCATCTCCCTTTTTCCCTTCTTACTTTTTACTTTAACCTTCGCCTGTGCCTGAGCCTTCTCCCTTTCACCTATTCAAAGTCGGCATTGCGGCGCAGGAACGTTATCACTTCAAGCCTGCCTGAATATGCGCCTCTTTTAAATGCTTCGCATTCGCCCCCGGGGTGGCGTCGTCCCTCCTTACCCCGGGCTTTGGACTTACGGCCCTTCAGGCCTTCTTGTAAGCAACATCAAAGCGTCAATCCGTGGCATCCGTGAGTCAAATCCGTGTCAATCCTCTTACAACAGCAACATCGAAGCACCAATTCGCGTAATCCGTGCTATCGTAATTAACTTCGTCGAACTTTGTTTCGCTATAATTCGCATAATCCGTACGACCCTTCCAATTCAAAATTCAGCATTTCTAATTCCCCCTTCACAGCGCCCATCCGTGGACAATCCTCTGCGCTCTTTGCGGAAATCTCTGCGCTCTCTGCGTGGAACCTTCCCAATTCAAAATTTAAAATTCAGCATTATTAATTCCCCCATTCTCCTCTTCTCCCAATCGCCCTCTTCCCCAGCCTCAGCGCCTCATCCGCCATACATTTATCACTTTTCTAACACAATCGTTGTATGGTGAAAAATTTTTCACGAACTTCAAACATTGGCAGACGGTCTTTCCAAATCTTGAAACGTACGGACAAAAAAAGGGAAGCAGCGGCAACTGCTCCCCTCGTAGTACACCTCAAAGAATAGTGATCTACAATGTAAATTCCTCTGAGGTTTCATTGCCCGGCAGGTCGGTAGCCCTCACGACAACGCGGCTACCGGTCAACTCACTCACCGAACCGGTGGTGGTATAGACCCAGTACCTGCCCGTTTCCAGGAAGACTGCATCACCATGTTCTGCTTCGGTGCCGTCGGGGTTGTAAATTTCCACATGAACCGTATTGACGCGAAAATCATCGGTTACATACATTGGGATTTCTTCCCCCGGCTGCCCCGAAAATCCATCCAACACCACCGAGTCAATCTTCGGTGCATGAAAGAAATCCGAAACAGCCACACTGCGCCCGCTCGACGTCCCCCTCGATTTAGCCACAGCTTCATAAGCTGCTTTCAATTCCGGGTTCGCCATCGCTCGACTGGCATAAAACGAAGCCAGCTTAAAACGCTCGCGATGTGCTGTTTGCTTCTCGGTGGCTACCCGGGGGGTGTCATCCGGTGCCGCCGATACAACGGTCTTTCCGTTTACAGTGCGGTAGACCAGCGTATCGCCAATCATACCGCGTAGCCCCTTGACGGCTACATTTTTAATTCGTGCCATGTTTAAATAATTTAAAATTAATACAATAACGTATCGATAATAAAATTAAGGATAAATGATCGTACGAAAATGGACAAATTAGCACCACAACTTAAAAGTTATCAACCATGACATGTTTACTGATTGATTAGCTGCACTTTGCATTTTTGATAACTGTTTAAAAGTTAGCATCTATTTTCTATGAATTAAAAAAATAAAAACAGTATTATCTATCACGAACACAGACAAAACAACACGCAACCATCTCATTTTCAGACATATTAATCAAACCCCACAGTATTCTCTTTCTAACCCGATCAGACCACGACAAAACCACACGAAATAAACATAACTATCAGACAAACACAATTAAAAACGCCTAAAAAGTGAACCACAATGAATTTTAAATCAAAATTTTACCAACAAATAACTGAGCAAGCAAAACAGATCGACTTTGTTAACTAATATAGCATTCTAAGAGTGTATTAACAGACAGAATCGCCTCAATAATTATCTTGCACCCTGGTTTTCTATTCCTTTTCTATATACCCTCTACAAATTCTTGTGCATTGTCACTTTGCTCTTCTCCATTTATCCATACCTTGCTTGCCATCACCTCCACAAATCTGTTTTTCACTTTCACCTTTCCCCTTCCTTCCCGGTCCGGCACTTTGAATCATCACTATTCTGATTTACATAATAGGTAGTTTTCTATAGGGCCTGTATATAAAAGTTCTATGAAACCTATATGGCGGCTGTAAGGTTTCTATACGGTCCCTGTATAGTGCCTCTATGGTGCCTGTATGAAATGCCGGACAAACAGGTTGTACTTCGCTGTTACGGTCGTTTCTGTTGTTAAGATTGTGCGGCTTCGATGAAGTTTCTCTCTTCGCATTTTTGTGAAAATCTTTGCGATCGCTGCGTGGAACCACGAAAGTTTCATGTATTAATTATTTTAAGAAGAAAGACGCCACGCCAGACTACTCACATCAACAGATTGTTCATTTTTCATTTCTCACTGTTCATTATTTCTTCTTCTCCTTCTCAGCCTGTGCCTGAGCCTATTTTAACCTTTCTCTGGTAATGCAAACAATCAACGCCGCAAGGCTCCTGTTAATCACCAGCCCAAAGTCCCCCATTTTTCATTGCACATTGTTCATTACCTTTATGCCCTATCCCATACACCATAAACCCTATACCATACACTATTTCGTTTCGGCTTTTCATTTTTCATTCCTAATTGCACATTGTTCATTACCCTTTCTCCCACTCTCCG
This sequence comes from Prolixibacter denitrificans, assembly GCF_003014495.1. Lineage (GTDB taxonomy): Bacteria > Bacteroidota > Bacteroidia > Bacteroidales > Prolixibacteraceae > Prolixibacter > Prolixibacter denitrificans. Next base: position 5,750 of record NZ_PYGC01000005.1, read on the forward strand.
TTTCTCGCCTTCTCCCCATCACAGCGCCCATCCGTGGAAAAACCTCTGCGCTCTCAGCGAAAATCTCTGCGCCCTCTGCGTGGAATAAGATTCTCACATTCACTTGTTCAAAGTCGGCATTGCGGCGCAGGAACGTTATCATTTCAAGTCTGGTCCGAATATGCGCCTCTTTTAAATGCGTGGCATTCATTACCCAAGCCTGTCCCGACGAACGTCGTGGGGCGTTGCCATTGGGCTGAAGTAATCCGGCCCTTCAGGCCTTCGTCCCGAAAACCTCGAAGCTCATCCGTGGCATCCGTGAATCAAATCCGTGTCAATCCTCTTACAACAGCAACATCGAAGCGCCAATTCGCGTAATCCGTACTATCGTAATTGACTTCGTCGAACTTCGTTTCGCTTGAATTCGAGAAATTTTACTACACCGTGGCATCATGAAAACAATCCGTGTTAATCCATCAACGAAAACAGCCCCGAAGCACCAATCATTTTCAATTCTCAACTATCGCCCGATATTTCGGGACTCAATTAGGCTCTGTGCACATCCGTGGATCAAATCCAGATGAATCATTTTTTCACTGTAGCCTCGAAGTAATTAGCGTAATTCGTGAGGGTTGACTGGGCTGGGGCAAAAAATTCGTGTAATTCGTATTTTCAGGCAACCTTTTCCAAACAAAGAGCATCATTTATGGAGATGCACACAATGAAAACCCAACTACTACGTTAAAGTTAAGTATGATTTAAAGTAGAAGTAATACGGGTTATAGCGCAGATTGCCTACATTTGTGCGTCTCTTAACCTCAAACTTATAAAAGACATGCCAGAAATTATTTATGTGATACTGAGTTTTGGACTTTCGCTACTGATTGCGGTCAGAAGCATCCCGACTATCATCAGTGTCGCCCACCAGAAACACCTGTTCGACGAACCGAACGGACGTTCAGCCGCCACACAGGTGGTACCTACCCTCGGAGGAATCGCCATCTTTTTAGGTTTTGCACTCAGCGTAACCATTGCCGGCAACGGCTTCGTGATGCCCGGTTTGAAATACATCCTGGCTGCGGTCACCATCATGTTCTTTGTGGGGCTGAAAGACGATATTCTGACTGTTTCTCCCTGGAAAAAACTGATAGCACAACTAGGCTCAGCCTTCATGCTAATTGTTTTGGCAGATATTCGTTTCACGAACCTCCACGGATTCATGGGAGTTCACGAAATAAGCTACCCGGTGAGTATGCTGCTTTCCGGTTTTGTGATGATTGTTTTCATCAACGCCTTTAACCTGATCGACGGCATCGATGGCCTCGCTTCCGGTATCAGCATTATCGCAGCCGGCGTGTTTGGCGTGTGGTTTTACCTGGCAGGACACATCGAGTATACCATTCTGGCCTTTTCACTCATTGGTGCGCTGAGCGGATTTTTCTACTTCAATGTCTACGGAAAAAAGAACAAAATATTCATGGGCGATACCGGCTCCCTTATTCTGGGAACCATCATGTCGGTACTCGTCATTCAGTTCAACGAGCTGAACATCATACAAACCCGTCCGTTTGCAATCGCATCGGCGCCGGCAGTATCGTTTGGCATTCTCATCTACCCGCTGTTCGATACCATCCGGGTATTTGCCATCCGGATGTACCAGGGACGGTCGCCATTTTCACCCGACAAGAACCACATCCACCACCGCCTGCTGGCTTTGGGGATGTCGCATAAGCAAGCCACCTTTACTTTATTGGCCGTTTCGGCACTTTATGTTGTTCCGGTGTTTTTGCTGCAGGGACTGGGCATCTGGGGACTGATGGCTGTCAACCTTGCATTTGCCATGGGCTCGGTAATGCTGCTGGGAAGGCACATCCAAATCAAACAACTGATTCGGAAAGACGATCCGTTCCAGCAGATTTTAATTCCCCGGCGCAACGAACGCCTAATCGACATGCCAGGATTGGAAAGGCAGGATAAAAAACCGGCGGCTGTACGTCGTGGCCTGGTGAGAGCACTCAGTCAGCTCGATAAAATCAGTTTCTGGTAAAAAAGGCTTCAGAGATATATACAGAGAAGCTCTCCCAATTCAAATGGAGAGCTTTTTTTATTAGCACGAATCAAAGCGGAACGAAGTTCAACGAAGGCAATTGGGTTTCGATATTATTCGAGTTCACGGCCTGAAAGGCTGGCTTAATTCAGCCCAATGGCAACGCCTTGGGGTAGTAAACACCAAGAGCATCCAAAGTGGCGCACCTTTCTACTCCTATTGAAAAACTGAATAACTTGCGCCGCAGATGCTGACATCGAATTGAAATAGTCATTAGGGGCGTACATCCGGCAACGGCGTATCGTGGTCTTGGCAGGCCGGAAGCGAAATCATCGGTCAACCATATTCAGGATCCACAATCTACGTCTCTCTTCTAATATCTGATGTCTTTTATCTTAACCACAGAAACTGCGCAGCCCAACCTAACCGGTAAAAGCTGATATAGGCACGACCAATCGCGTGCTCTTACTCCTCCCCGGGTGGGGAGGCTGGGTGGGGCAAAAAAAACAAGCCTGAAATTCTTATATGTTAACCATCACCGCTTCCCCCGATAGCTGTCGTGAGGTACGGTGCAACAACGCATCCGCTTTTCATGAGGCCGTAATGTGCGCCTTGGATTGTTGCCTACCATCCAACCCGGGCTTTCCCGGAACGCCACCCAGGATCAAATACCTGCATCGAAACGTCTTTTCTTAAAACTTAACACCTAACAATCAAAACTTTTTTCAACTTGAAACGATTATCTATCAATATTCCCGCGTGCGGCGCAACAACTTCTCTTCTCTAATTAACGTCGAATATGCGCCTCTGGCTCTCGATACAACCATTCCCGGAATTTCCCGGAACGCCACCCCAAGACCACATGCCTGCATCGAAACGCCTTCTCTTAAAACTTAACACCTAACACTTAAAACTTTTTTTAACCATAGGAAGGGGATAATACAAAGCCACGATATATCGTGGCCCTACCAGGCCGGTGCTGAATGGAACCAGGTGCTCATCCCTGTTCAACGATGCCTTTGTGAACATAGCGGTTTCTTTGTGTTCCTGGTGGTTACTCTCTTTTACCACGGAGCACACTAAGTTTTACACACAACGGACACAAAAATCCCCTTCATCAAAGTCAAACGACAAACCAAGGTTAAAGTTGACAGGGGTAAAGGTTGAGCGATGCCAAATCCCGGCCGTAGCGTCGGAGTCAAAGGTCTAATGTCTAAAATCTCTTATCTGGAGTCTTTTACTTAAAACTTAACACCTAAAACTTAACACGCTACTCTAACCACAGGAGCCACAAAGCCCAACCTGAAACCAGACTATCTAACATCAGAATCCAATTTGGAATAATTCCACCGACAATCATCTAAATATCAACACATGAAGCCCCAAAATATGCTGTAGAATTATTTTGTTTACAAAAATATTCATTTAACTTTGCACAGATTATATTAAGACAGACACCAACAGTTCTTATTGTAATAAACTTTAACCTCAAAAAATGAACACTCTGAAGGAAGTCATCTATTTGTTTGTCACCTTCATCATGGCCGCCGGATTAACCTATTTTTCCATCCCGACCTTAATCAAGGTAGCCAGATTGAAGCACCTCTACGACGAACCCAATCACCGTTCAGCCGCAACCACGATTGTTCCCACACTGGGGGGTGTAGCCATTTATGTCGGTTTTATCATTAGCATGATTATCGGCAGCAATGGTTTCATGTTTTCCGAAGTCAAGTACATCATCGCAGCGTTGACCATCATGCTGTTTGTTGGTTTGAAGGATGACATTGTTGAAATGGCGCCAAAGAAAAAACTATTAGGGCAGATTCTCGCCTCACTTATCGTCATCATCCTGGGGAACATCCGCTTCACCAGCCTTCACGGATTTCTCGGTATTTACGAAATCCCGTTCCTGGTTAGTGTACCGTTAACGTTGTTTGTGATGATCGTGCTGATTAACGCCCTCAACCTGATTGACGGCATCGATGGACTGGCATCGGGAATCACGATCCTGACCGCGGCGACCTTTGGCGGTTGGTTTTTTGCTACCGGACATTACGCTTACGCGATAACAGCGTTTGCACTGGCCGGTTCACTAACCTCGTTCTTCTGGTTCAACGTGTTCGGCAAAGAAAATAAGATATTTATGGGTGACACTGGCTCCCTCATTTTGGGAACCATCATGTCGGTACTGGTCATTCAATTCAACGAATTCAATATCGGCCTGAGTGGTATCCACGCCTTCAGAGGTGCACCGGCCATTTCCATCGGCATCATGATTATCCCGTTGATTGATACGCTGCGGGTATTCGTACTGCGCATTCTTCGTGGTACTTCGCCTTTCACGGCCGACCGGAACCACATCCACCACAAACTGCTCGACTTGGGAATGAGCCATCTGCAGGCAACCCTCACTATTCTGACGATTAACCTCGGCTTCATTGCCCTGAGCATATCACTGCAAAACGTCCCGGTAGGAAAAGCATTTATGATCATTGCACCGCTGGCCGTTTTAATGTCAAGTGTTCCATCATACCTGCTGCGCCGCAAAAAAATCCGCGAAACAGCATTACAGACTTATCCGGATTAAAAAAAATCAGACATTAGACGATAGAATAAAGATATTAGACAAAGAGCCGGGTGCGAAAAGCCCGGCTCATTTGTCGATATATAAATCTCACATTCAAGCCTTGAACATTACAACTACAGAAACTACAGGCAGTAACTTGAAACCTCTCCTACCTTCAAACCTCAAATCTGAAAACTTCCCCTTAAACTTAAAACTTCTTTCGCCTACTTGTCTTTCATCTAACGTCTAAAGTCTGGCGTCAGTCTCCTTTAAACTCTTCGAACGATATAAGCTACAGAAACGGCTAGGCCCAAACATGAAACCTGAAACCATCTTAAAACTCTTCTTACAACAGTAACAACAGAAACTCTCCTAACAACAGGAACCGTATAATATCTGCCATCTGCCGTCTTTTTCTTACCTTCGCAGGAATAAAAAAAGACAGCAACATGCAAATCAAAATAGGAGACCGCGTACGGTTTTTAAATGATGTAGGCGGCGGGAAAGTAACATCCATCATCAACCCGAATATGGTGAATGTGGAAACGGAAGACGGGTTTGAATTGCCTACCCTCGTGACCGAACTGGTTGTAGTGAGTGGCGGCGAAACCTACGGTATGCCCGATGAAGCTTCCGAAAAGAATACGGTAGCGAATGCCCCTACAACAACGAAAGCAGCTTCAGAAGACGAAGAGGAAGAAGCCGAGCCGGAATTTTATGGCTTTGCCGAAATCAACCAGGTGGAAGGAAACGACCAGCCACGATTCATTTTTGCCGTGGTTCCTGAAGATGCCAACAATGCGGTAGGTGCAGGAATTACCCTCTACCTAATCAACGATTGCAACTACTCCATTTTATACCAGTTTGCCTATCGTCGTGACAAGAACTACGAAACACGCGACAGCGGCACACTGGAACCCAATACCCGCATTCAGTTGGAGCAACTGACGCAGGCTGATTTAGGTGATCTCCCTGCTTTCTGTTTCCAGTTACTATATTTCCGGAAGCATTCCACTTCGATGGAAGCCCCGGTACAAAAGGAAATCACGCTCAACCCGGTCAAATTCTATAAACAAAACTCGTTTTCGAAAAACGACTACTTCCGGAAACCGGCCATGACCTTTTCCCTGGTGACCGATCCGCTGACAGCAGAATTGGAAAAACTGTCTGATAAAGAATTCAATAAAATGGTCAGGGAAAAAGAGAAGCCGTCCAAAAAGAAGATGAAACCGGTCACACTTCCCAACCAGGATTTAGTGGAAATCGATTTGCACATCCAGGAGTTGATGGACGACACCCGTGGCCTGTCCAATACCGACATGCTGAAGATTCAGATGGACACCTTCCGGGAAGAACTGGCCAAAGCCATCGAAATCGGAGTGAAAAAGATTGTCTTCATACATGGTGTAGGCAATGGTGTGCTGAAAAATGAGCTCCGTCGCGAATTACAACGCAAATACCGTAAATATTCCTTTCAGGATGCCTCTTTCCAGGAATACGGATTCGGTGCTACGATGGTGAATCTAAAACGATGATCTTGAGAGCGGAACTGAGAATGGGAGAAACGGTGAATTGGTGAAAAGGAGAGTGGGAGATTAGCGATAAGAAGACCAGGTGACTTGAAAACGGATTAATGGGCTATTTTTCTTAATTTCATTATGTCTTAAAAGTCGACCTCATGAAGAAAATGATTCGGACGCATAATGAGTTGGAAGTATATCAGATAGCATTTAAAACAGCCCAAAAGATTCACCAACTGACCATTCATTTTCCGATTGAGGAACGCTATTCGTTGACAGACCAGATCAGGAGAAGTTCAAGATCGGTTGCCGCAAATTTGGCCGAGGCTTACCGAAAAAGGCGTTATCCAAAGGCTTTTGTTTCAAAACTATCGGATGCAGAAGGAGAGGCTGCAGAAACGCAGGTCTGGCTTCAGTTTGCTCGTTCATTTGGCTATCTCTCACAAGATGAAGAACAGCACCTAAGTTCGTTATATGACCAAATCATTGGAAAAATTGTCACCATGATAAATGCTCCGGAGAAATGGTCGCTTTAATACCGATGAGAAATTCTCCCGGTTCCCCTCTCGCCACTTCCTTCAATCACCTCTTCTCTCCGTTTCTCCCACTCTCTTTTTCACCAATTCGCCTCACCGTTTCTCCCCTTCTCATCTTCTCCCCATCTCCGTTTCTCCCACTCACCCACTCTCCATTTCTCCCTCTCCCATACAGTTCTCGAAATAATTCAGTATTTTCGCCCCGTCGCAGACCGTTCTATCGCGTTCCTTACGGGGAATGAGGAAAGTCCGGGCAACACAGGGCACCATGCTTCCTAACGGGAAGGCGGGTGTAAGCCTGCAGCAGTGTAACAGAAAACAACCGCTGCTCCGGACCTCGGTCCGAAACAGTAAGGGTGAAAAGGCGGGGTAAGAGCCCACCGGTATCTGTGGCAACACAGGTAGCCGTACGCCTCATGGGTTGTAAGGCCAAATATATTGCGAGTCCGCAAGGACACAGTGCGGCCCGCGCTGGTTCCGGTTAGCCGGAAGTCGCAAGGGGTAGGCTGCTCGAGGCTGCCGGTGACGGTAGTCCCAGATAAATGATAGAAGCCTTGCTTCGGCAAGGTACAGAACCCGGCTTACAGGTCTGCGATTTTTTAGATAAACAGTTTTAAGATTTAAGTATTAAGTTTTAAGACAATTGAATGAGTTTTAATTTGCGCTGAAGACCAGTAGAATCTTCTGACAACTTTCTGAAAAACGAGAGAAATGTACCATTCATTTGAGAATCTGGAAGTATGGAAAAAAGCATATCGATTGATCATCCAAATCTATTCTGCCTTTTCCAGCACCAAAGAATACTTTATCAGAGACCAGATATTACGTTCATCCTTGTCTATCCCGAGCAACATTGCAGAAGGAGCTGAACGAAATTCGAAACAAGAGTTCATTCGGTTTTTACATATTGCGAAAGGTTCTTGTGGAGAATTGCGGACGCAGTTGATGATTGCCCGTGATTTAAAATTGATGGATAACGCAGAAGAGTTCATCAATCAAACAATTGAAATCTCATCTATGCTTCATGGCCTGATCAAAAAAATCGAAGCATCTCAAAACAAAACCTCAAAGCAATAATCGAGGCGCATTGCCCCTTCTCTTAAAACTTAAAACATAACACTTAACACTATTTTTTAATGAAATATTTCGCCACCATCATCCTCCTGAGCATCAGCTCGGTGTTATTTGCCCAGAAATCCGGATTCACTCCGGAGTTTAGCACTTCTTTCAGCAGTTATGCCTCTTCGGGTGATGACCTGCCCTTTTGGATGACGGCCAACCAAAACGGTATGTTCACCATGCAGAACAATACATACCAGTTGCTGCAGGCCGGACTGACAAGAAGTCTGGAGCGTGATTCAGCCAAAACCTGGGGATACATGTACGGAGCCAATTTCGTGTATGGTTATGCGGGCGCTTCCGATTTTCAGGTCAACCAATACTGGGCTGGATTACGTTACAAGTGGCTGGTGCTGCGTGCCGGAGCGAAACCGGAGCCGATTCAATATGCCGGCCTCTCCTCCACCAATGGCAACATGTACTGGTCCAATAATTCACGCCCGCTGCCGGGAGTTACCCTCTCGACCGATGGTTTCATTCCGTTTCTCTTTTGGAAGAACTGGTTCTCGTTTAAGGCCGAATACCAGGAAAATTTCCTTCGCGACAACCGCTATGTAATGGACAGCCATCTGCATCATAAGAGTCTTTATTTAAGGGCGCAGCTACCGAAAAACTGGAGCATTACAGCTGGATTGGATCACAACGTATTCTGGGGGGGGACTTCGCCTGACTATGGTAAACTACCCGGGATAAAAGATTATTTCCGTTACATATTGGGGATGGCAGGGAGTAAAACTGCGCTTCAAACCGATATTCTTAATGCCGAAGGCAACACGCTCGGAATGTACCTGTTGAAAGTAGGGAAAGCATACAATAACTTCTCGTTGACATTCTACTACAACCATCCGTTTGAAGATCGATCCGGCCTGGAAATGGCCAACCTGCGGGACGGTTTGTGGGGGCTGCATTATGCCAACGTAAACCGAAAAGCGTTCCTCACCGATGCAGTGGTCGAATACATGAATACCCGCAACCAGAGCGGCTCTTTCCATTTGGTTCCCGATCCCACTCCAACCGAGCCGACACGAAGGCATGGTAGGGGTAGAGACAATTATTTCAATAACAGTGTTTATCGCTCTGGTTATGTATATCAGAACCGCATGATGGGAACGCCGTTCTTCATTCCCAACATTAATAGCGAGGGAATCTCTACTGGTTTTCACAGCACGAGAATGTGGATGCAACATTTCGGCTTAAAAGGTAATCTGTGCACTCATTTGACGTGGAAAACCATGTTGTCCTGGTCACGCAACTTCGGCCAATATGGTGACCCGTATCCGTCGCCGTTGAATGAATTCTCATTTCTGGCGGAAAGCCGGTACCACAGCAGCAAATTACCATTCGATGTGAAGTTCGGTGTAGCCGGAGACTATGGCGACCGCTTTCAGAAACGTATCGGCGCTTATGCCGGGATTCACTACGCATTTTAATCACTGAGATATTCATCTAAATCAGGATTTTTCGTTTTCATGGTTCAGACAAAGAATCTTCAAAATATTTCCGTTCAGGAGTTCACATACGAGTTGCCCGATGAACGCATTGCCAAATATCCATTGGCAGAACGAGACCAGTCGCAACTTCTCATTTGGAACCGGGGAGCAATCTCCGATGATGCATTCAAAAATCTTTCCACGCATTTACCGGAAAGCTCGTTACTTGTATTCAACAACACAAGGGTCATTCGGGCACGGTTGCATTTTCGGAAACAAACCGGCGCCCGAATCGAGATATTTTGCTTAGAACCGACCACACCTGCTGATTATGCTCTTTCTTTCACACAAACGGAAAAATGCCGGTGGAAATGCATCGTGGGTAACCTGAAAAAGTGGAAAGGTGAAATCCTGGAACAAACACTGGAGCTTGACAATCAGCCAATAAAATTTCGTGCGGAAAGAATTGGCGAAGCAGGCAATGCGCAGGAGATTGAGTTTTCCTGGGATAACCCGGCTTTTACCTTCTCCGAACTGCTGGAAGCGACCGGAAACATTCCTATTCCTCCGTATCTACACCGCGAGTCGGAAGAAAGCGACCTGACACGCTATCAGACCGTTTATTCCCGTATTAAAGGCTCTGTTGCAGCGCCAACCGCCGGTTTGCATTTCACCGAAAGGGTATTTGACTCTTTACCTGAAAAAGGTATTGAACGGGCAGAGCTAACCCTGCATGTCGGTGCCGGTACCTTTCAGCCGGTGAAGTCCGACACAATTGGTGGCCATGAGATGCATACCGAACATATCCTGGTGGAGAAAACATTCATCGAGCAACTTCGTGATAAGCTGGATTCGGTGGTAGCCGTGGGAACGACTTCCATCCGCACACTGGAAAGTCTGTACTGGATTGGCAAAAAGCTGATGGAAAATCAGAACCTGAGTGAAAAGGAATTGCTGGTAGCCCAGTGGGAACCTTACCAGGAAGAGAATCATCTTCCCTCTCCAAAAGAAGCTTTGACAGCGGTGATTGATTACCTTTCCCGCAAAAACATGGACAAGCTGAATACAGCCACACAGATTATCATCCTGCCGGGATACGAGTTTCGCATCGTCAGGGGAATGATTACCAATTTCCACCAGCCGCAAAGTACCTTGCTGCTACTCATTTCAGCTTTTCTGGGCGACGACTGGAAGCGCGTCTACCAGCATGCCCTGGAAAACAATTACCGGTTCCTCAGTTACGGCGATTCGAATTTGTATATCAAATGAGTTTTAAGTCATAAGTTTTAAGTGTTAAGAACTTCTGCGCCGGAATAGAAGCAGAGCCTTTATTTCTCCTTTATTTCGAGGATTATGAGCGTAAAATATTATTGACTCCCATTGTATAGACGCGGCCAAAGCTCTTTCTTAAAACTTAACACTTGAATTCTTAAAACTTTCGTTTACCCTTTCGGGACCTTCTCTCCTGGGAAACGATCGGCATATTCCACCCAGAAGTTTTTGACCTCCGATTTCATCTCTTTCCGGAGCAATAAAATACCGATCAGGTTGGGAATGGTCATCATAGCGATGGTGATGCCGGAGAATGTCCAGACGATCGTCGTATCGACAAACGAAGCCAGGAAGAATCCGATAACGTAAATGATACGGTAATAAATTACGGTATGTACACCGAATAGATAGGTCATGGCCCGACCACCGTAATACGACCAGGAAATAGCTGTAGAAAACGCAAACAACAGCAAGCCTATCGAAACGATATAACTACCGTAACGACCAAACCAACTCTTAGTAAAGGCCACCGTCGTTAACGGTGCGCTATGTAATAATGACCTTCCCCTGAAATAATAATCACTCAATTCGGGGACTTTCCCGTCAGCTACTTCAACTTTTCCCGTATAGAGCTCATTATCCCGGGTGTATACTTTTACATGATCGGCAATCGAACGAGCATGGATAATGGTCAGGTTATTCTGAATAACGCCGTCTTTCACGGTTAAATCACCTGAGAAACGAGGAAATTCGGAATCATTTTCCCGTCCATTCAGGTCTTTTCTCAAATCTTTCAGTTCGGCTTTATTACTTTGATCTACCGGATGGGCCAGAATTTCCAAATCGGCAGCCTGAAAACGGTTTTCAAACTTTTTGTTCCACACTCCCGATGACAACAGCACCAGTCCGGTTAGCGAACAGATAATAATGGTGTCGATAAATGGCTCCAACAAAGCAACCAATCCTTCCGATACCGGCTCGTGTGCACGGGCAGCGGCGTGGGCAATCGGCGCCGATCCCTGACCGGCCTCGTTCGAAAATAGTCCCCGGTTCACACCCCGGTTAAAGGCAAATGAAAAACCAGCACCCAGGAATCCTCCGGCAGCTGCCGTCCCGGTGAAGACATCACGGAAGATGGAGATAAAAGACGGGATAATATTTTCGTAGTTATATAGAATAACAGCAAATGCGCCAACAAAATAGATAAGCGCCATGGCCGGCACCAGCTTGGACGTCACCTTGGCAATACGCTTAATTCCACCGATAATAACCAGTCCAAGTAAAACAGCCAGGATGGCCCCTGATAATATCTTATTGATGCCCCACGTAGCAAACAACGAGTTGGAGATGCTGTTGATCTGCGGTAGGCTTCCTGTTCCGAAAGAAGAAAGAATGGTGGCGATAGCGAAAATGACCGCCAGCCACCGCATATTCAGACGGTTTTTCATGTAAAACATTGGTCCACCGGCAATACTGCCATCCGATGCTTTTTCGCGGTATTTATGCGAAAGAGTTACCTCCACAAATTTGGTGGTCATACCCAACGCGGCCGTCACCAGCATCCAGAATAAAGCTGCCGGACCTCCCAGGTGAATAGCCAAAGCTACACCGGCAATGTTTCCTGTTCCTACGGTTCCCGAGAGTGCTGTCGTTAATGCCTGAAAATGGGACGTGTCCCCTTCATCGCCTTCCTTATCGAACTTACCTCGAACAATACGAAGAGAGTGTTTCAAATAACGGAATTGGGGAAATTTCAGGTAAATGGTAAAAAACAAGCCGGTTCCCAAAAGCAAAAAAACGAACCACTGCGAACCGCCTACATAACTGTCAATCAGCGAAAGAATCTCGTTCAGTTTTTCCATGAAACAGGTTTTAAGGTTAAGCGACAGCTTCCAAAAATAGGAATATTACAATGGAATCAAAGATTTGGTGGGGATTAATCCTTTCGGCGAGCCGCTCTTCCAAGTGATAACATCACAAAGCATCCGCCGGATAAAATCTATATTCTGACCTTGCCAATTAAATATTTCCGGGAAACCGGAATGATAATGAAGATTAACATTCGGGCATCAATTACTTTACAAAAATTCCTTACTTTTGGTAAGGATTCCGGCAGGTCCGGTTCATTTGAATTTTAATCAATCAAATTCAGATACTATGTTACCAAAGTTTCTTTTTGCTGATAACTCGCAAGAGTTACCTGATAACATCTTCATTGTTCACACCGAACAACCTCGTTTTATCGTTCAATGTGACATTGAAGGTTTCTGGACCAACCAGGAAGTTTATTGGCTCGACGATAAGCCGGAAAGCGATGAATTAATCTCCGAGCTGCTCGATCAGGCTGCCGATTTTATGGAGATGGAGCTGGAAAATCAGGAGCGCCTGTACGACGAAGAAGAAGATGATGAAGACTAAAATAAACTAATCATGCAAACCGGAGCACCTAAACGACTGATACGCTCGAGAACCGATCGAATGATTGCCGGTGTTTGCGGAGGGTTGGCTCTGTATTTTGATTTAGATGTCAGCCTTATTCGGATTCTGTTCGTGATATTAACACTTTTCACCGCAGGATTTCCCGGTATTCTGGTTTACATTATCATGTGGATAGTCGTACCCGAACAATAACCCTTTTCTCATCTGCATTTTCTTTTCACCTGATGAAGGTGCGGGCTTGGTGTGTCTTGTCCAAAAATACTCATGTTTCTATCAGAACTACTTCCTAATTTTCATTCGGAATACTACTAAAAAGCACATTGCCAACCTATTGACTTTCTCAAATAGATTCCTTAATTTTCATTAAGTAAACTAACCGGAATTTAGTTGTATTACTGAGCGCCTCCCCCTTCACGCCTGTATCAGTAATCATCACATCTATTCATTCTATTCGTATGATGGGGAGCGTTCACCCTTTACGGGAAAAGTATACGCCAGATTTCGTGCGTTCATCAGAAAACGAGCAACCAATCAAACCCAAATACAATTAACCAATCTTAAAACGTAACATTATGAAACGACTTTTTACTCTAATCTTTTCCCTGCTGATCTGTATGTCGCTTTCAGCCATTGCTGATGAAGGCGGCGGAAACAACGGCAACAACGGAAATAACTCCGGCCAGCAACAGGGTAACAACGGTAATAATGGCAATCAGGGAAACAACGGCAACAGTGGTAACCATGAAAATGGAGAAGAAGGCGAAGAAGATGAAGGTGATCACGAAGGTGGCTCCGGTGGTAATCACGAAGATGGCGATCACCAAGAAGGTGAAGAAGGCGGCGGTCAGGGAAACAATTCTGCTTACATCATGCAGATTGGCGGAAATAACCGTGCCTACATCAACCAGGAAAGCGTGCATAACGGAATAGCTTCCATCGTTGTCAACGGAGACAACAACAATGCCTATATCATGCAAAAGGGAAACGGAGGTATTTCCGGCTTTGGCTACGAAGTCGGTGATTTTGATGTTTGTTCCGGATTCTCTCCGATTCTGCCCCCCGATGAAGAGCAGCCATTATGGGATGTTTCTACTGCTTTTAGTAACATTGAACTTGTTTGCGGAGGTGAATTGGTTATTACAGATGCCGGTTTCTCCTTTCACACAGTTGCACCGGGTATTTATATCACCGGAGACAATAACAAAGCTTCCATTGAACAACGCGGTAAAACAGGTATCGCCGGAATCCGAATTACAGGCGACAAGAATGGCGCGAAAATCGATCAGTGTGGTAATTCCGGTCAGGCCTATATTGATATTACTTCAGCTAAACTAAGCGATGGAACAAAAGGACTAACGGCCGTAATCTCACAACAAGGCAAAACCAACTTTGCCTATAGTATCCTTAAGGGGGTTTCCAATGATCCGACCATTCATGCCGGTTCGAACATCACACAGCATGGAAATAGCAACAGCGCATTTCAATACTCCGAAGGCGATAACATTCGGTTGGGTGTCACTCAGGAAGGTGGATTTAACACAGCCCGGCAAATCAATGTAGGCGATCATACATTCATGGGCATTGCACAAAGTGGTAGCCAGAATATCGCTGTTGAGATGTCGACCGGAAACTATAACAACAGCTATATCCAGCAAGATGGCAGTCGGAACGAGGCGTTAATTCTTCAAGGTAATCCGGCAGTTACCGGCGTAACGGTTCCGACGATAACCATGAATTAATGCGACGCAAGCTTATAAGAAAAACAGTCTTGTGTATTTCAAATATCGTAATTTGGGTGAGAAAAGGCAGACTCTCGGGTCTGCCTCTTTTTTTTATACTTGCGAAAGAATGAACTTATCTCAGTTATCAGCTTGCTTCAAAGAAAGAGAAATTCGCTTTCGCGGAATATCGACCTCCAATACTTTTACCGTCACGTGTTGGTGCAATTTCACCACTTCGTTCGGATCGGAAATAAACCGGTCGGCCAGCTCACTGATGTGCACCAAGCCATCCTGTTTCACTCCCACATCGACAAAACAGCCGAATTTGGTGATGTTGGTAACAATTCCGGGCACGACCATTCCCGGCTGCAAATCGGTGATGGAGAAAATGCCCTCAGCAAATTCAAATACCTTGATTCCGGAACGCGGGTCACGTCCCGGTTTCGCTAATTCCGCGATAATATCGGTCAATGTCGGCACCCCAACCTCGTCATCCACATAGCGGTTCAAATCAAGCGACTTCCGCAACTCTTCACTGGCCACCAAATCGGTTACCTGCTTGCCCAAATCCTTCGCCATTTTCTGCACCAGCGAATAACGCTCAGGATGCACAGCCGAATTGTCCAACGGATTAGTTGCATCCGGAATGCGAAGAAAACCGGCACTCTGTTCGTATGCTTTGGGGCCCATCCGGGGAACTGTCTTCAACGCTTCACGCGAAGCAAAAGGGCCGTTTTCTTTTCGATAGTCAACAATATTCTGAGCCAGCGTAGCACCCAGACCGGAAACGTACGTTAGCAAATGTTTGCTCGCCGTATTCACATTCACTCCCACGAGGTTCACACACGATTCAACGACCGTGTCCAGACTTTTCTGCAATTGCTTTTGATCAACATCGTGCTGGTACTGCCCTACTCCGATGGATTTCGGTTCAATCTTCACCAGCTCAGCCAAAGGATCCATCAGGCGGCGACCGATAGAAACCGCACCGCGGACCGTGACATCGTATTGCGGAAACTCTTCACGCGCCACTTTCGATGCGGAATAAATGGAGGCTCCGTCTTCGCTCACCACAAACACCTGCAAATCGCGATCGTAATGGGTGTTCTTCACAAAATGCTCTGTCTCACGACTGGCAGTTCCATTTCCGATGGCAATCGCTTCAATCTTATAGGTACTAACCAATGCCGCCAGTTTCTTCTTCGACTGCTTCACTTCCGACTGCGGCGGATGCGGATAAATGGTTTCATTGTGCAACAGGTTACCCTGCGCATCCAGGCAAACCACCTTACAACCTGTCCGGTATCCCGGATCGACTGCCAAAACCCGCTTTTGTCCAAGTGGTGAAGACAGCAGTAACTGACGAAGGTTTTCAGCGAATACACCAATTGCTTCCGTATCGGCTCCCTCTTTCGAGGAGTTAAAAAATTCCGTTTCGATGGAGGGTGCCAGCAAACGTTTATAGCTATCCTTCACCGCAAGGGAAACCTGGTCAGCACTCGCATTACGGCCTTTTACAAAAAGTCGCTCCAAACGCTCCATTACGCGATCTTCGTCAGGAGAAATCGACAGTTTCAGGAAGCCCTCTTTCTCGCCACGACGCATCGCCAGCATCCGATGCGATGGACAACGCTTCAACGGCTCTTCCCACTCAAAATAGTCGCGGTATTTAATTCCATCCTCTTCCTTTCCTTTCACCAAACGGGAACGGATAATTCCATCGCGGGCGAAAATATTCCGGACAATGTTTCGGGCAGCCGTATTCTCATTGACCCATTCAGCAATAATATCACGAGCGCCGGCCAACGCATCCTCAACTGTTGGAACCTCATCCGACAGAAAACGTCCGGCACGCCCTTCCGGATCATTCTCAAACTGCTTCATCACAATTTTCGCCAGCGGTTCCAATCCTTTTTCCCGGGCAATGGTAGCTCGGGTGCGGCGTTTGGGTTTGTACGGAAGGTAAATGTCCTCCAACTCATTCGGATCGAGACATTGTTCTATTTTTTGCTGAAGCTCCGGAGTCAGCTGCTCCTGTTCTTCAATGGTCTTCAGAATTGTCGCTTTACGCTTTTCCAACTCCGTCAGCTTTTCCAGCTCCTCCTTGATGTTGCCAACGGCTACCTCATCCAGGCTACCGGTCGCTTCTTTCCGATAACGGGAAATAAACGGAACCGTAGCGCCTTCTTCCAGCAAAGAAATGGTATTCCGAACCTGACGTTCATTGATATTCAGCCTTTCGGCGATGATATGATTGAATTTTGCGTCCATTTAGATTGAATTAAGGAACCCAAATTTACTGAAAACAGCAGGGATTTCCGCACGATAGTTATCCACAATAATGGAGTTACGAGGCAAAAACAGATTCCGGTTCGAAGGGCAAAATCAACGATTCATGGACACGATTCTCCTACCCAAACTCTTTTTCTTTCTTCCCGCCTTATGTCACCGTTACTTTGGACTAAACCTTAAAAAATAAGCCATGAAAAAATCAAACACTTTTTATCACATCGTCGTCATTACACTGATGATAGCCTTCGGTTCAGGATTAAATGTGACAGCACAACCGTTGACCGAAAATCTGGCCGGGACATATGATCTGGCTGCTCCCCGCACCGCTAAAGTGCAGTATTTTCATATGGAAACCGAATTAATTAATCGTGCTCCCGACGGAGTGGAAACCGGAAGAGAGAAATACATTCTCGATTTGAAATGTGAGCCTTCCGGGTTAACCGGAAAAAATGGAGATACCTACACCTGCCTCCAGTTTGCTGTCAAAAAGGACAGCGGTAAAGTCGCAACTATCCCGGCACTCAAAAATTGGAGTTATGTTTTCACTGGCGGTCACGATGACAAAGGCCAGGTATTAGGCATCGAACATGCCAAATTTGAAAACCTAACCGACAGCAACGGACAACCGTTAGCAGCCAATCAATCGTACTTTGTATACAATACATTCATCGATTTTCATGCCTTTTGCGATGTTTTTGGCAGTCCAACCCAGGCTGGAAAAGGCATACAGGATCTCCATAAGATTGGAGACAGAATTATCCATGCCGCAGCCAACTCCGAAGCACCGGTCGACTTAGGAAGTAGTGTGGGCAAAGGCTCAACATTCACAAATGGAGAAATCACACTCAAATTCAAAGGTCTGTCAAGAGAAAACGATACACCTTTGGCTTTGGTCGGATTCGATTCAGGCGATAGCCACTTCGTTATGAACATGGAACCGGCTCCCGGGTTTACGGTAAAAACCCGCGGAAGTTCACATTATTGGGGCGATTTGTACGTCAACCTGAAAACCCACTGGATTAACCGTGTGGAAATGGAAGAAGTGGTGGCAGCGCAAACCAAACTTCCATCGCCCAACGCTCCGGTTTCTTCCGTTACCGTTCGTCATTCCGTTATCCGGAATATGGCTCAGCCCGAGATTCTCTCAATCAAATAATTTGTAACTTTTAGCCGGGTGGAAGATGCAGACTTATGCCTTTCATCCGGCTGACAAAACCAACAAAGCCATGAAAACAACGTATAGTGGAAATTTCTTCCGTCCCGATACAGCCAGATACCACATCGTCATGTTCGCGGTTTCTGCAGGCCTCATCCTAATAGTATCCCTGCTACAGCGCTCTCCGGTATTCACCGAAGGACATATTGCCGGCTTTATTCTGGTCATGTTACAGGTGGAACTCTTTACCTGGCTGGGAATTCAGTTTTTCCGCTCCCTTCCCGGGGAATCGGGTAAAGATGTAACCCGCAAAATACTGAAGCGTTTTATCTGGTTTTATTTAACCTGTTTCGTGGCTTCCGCCATCATTTTTACACTGGTAACCGGAGGTTTGTTTCTCTTGCACGGCGATTCCCTCAACGGCTTGTTCCCCCACCTGATTCATCGGGAACTGAAAGGATGGCTCATCGGAACCAACCTGGGACTGCTGGGTGGTACCCTGATTTTCTTTTACGTTCAGTGGAATGATGCTATGAAACGCGAACAGCAACTGAGAGAAGAGAATCTCATCTTTCAAAATCAGACGCTGAAGAACCAGGTCAATCCACATTTTCTTTTCAATAGTCTGAACACACTGTCTTCACTGGTCAATACCAATCCGGAGCTGGCCGAACAATTTACCGGTAAACTGGCACAGATCTATCGATACATACTGGAAAACAATGCGAAGGACAGCGTCATGTTAAATGACGAATTAAATTTCGTTCAGGACTATTTCTACCTGCATAAAATACGCGATGAAGACAAGATCAACCTGACAATTGATATTCCGGATACAAACGGCTACCAAATTCTGCCGGTTTCGCTGCAATTGCTCATCGAAAATGCGCTGAAACATAACATGGCGACACGGGAAAATCCGTTGGAAATAGAACTGCAAATAGAGGACAATTCAATCGTCGTTTCCAACAACCTGCAGCCTATGGCCACGCTTCCGCAATCGGTGGGAACCGGACTGAAAAACCTGGCTGAACGAATCAGGTTGTCCACAGGAAAAGAACTAATCGTTGAAAATAACCGGAAAACCTTTACTGTTAAGATACCTTTGCTATTATGAAAGTACTGCTTGTCGAAGATGAAAAGCCGGCAGCACAAAAGATGGCCCGGCTGCTAAAACAGACGGCTCCTGATGCCGACTTAGTAGCGACAACCGAAACCGTAGAAGATACGGTGAACTGGCTACAGGAAAACGGAGAACCCGATTTGATCCTGATGGACATTCATCTGGACGACGGATTATGCTTCGAAATTTTCGACACAGTGAAAGTAACTGCCCCGGTTATTTTCACCACTGCATATGATGAATATGCAGTACGGGCATTCAAAGTCAACAGCATCGATTACCTGCTGAAACCGGTTGGTGAAGAAGATTTACGAAAGGCCCTCGATAAATACCGTGCCATCCACGAAAAATACCATTATGGTCAGGCTGGTTACCGCCATTTGCTTCAGGAATTTTCGGCAGCTTACAAATCGCGTTTTCTGCTTAAAATCGGAAGTCGTTACAAATCGGTATCCGTTAACCAAATCAAGTATATCTTCAGCAGCGAAGGGAACGTTTTTCTACAAAATACCGATGGACAGGCATTCGCATTGGAATTTTCGCTCGACCATGTTCAAAAGCTACTCGACCCGGCCGATTTTTTCCGGATCAACCGCAATTGTCTCATACACATCGATGCTGTTGAAGAGATGGTTGCTTACTCTTCAAGCCGTTTGCAACTGCATGTTAAAGAAGAAAAACCGCAGGAAATGTTTGTGGTGAGCCGCGACCGCGTTCCCGAATTTAAACGTTGGATGGATCGGTAGACCGGAGAAATCTGATATCTTCGTGGCAATATACACCACAAAAAGTCATACTTATGAAAAATCCAATTGTATCCGTTGTTCTATTTGCCATCGTAGGCTTGATACTAGGCTACCTGATTTTTGGACGTATTTCAGGGGAATATGTCGACATCAGCACCATATTCCACGGTTCATCAGGTGCGCTGGAGTCATTTGGCCGCAAACTGGCCGGCATTACCAAAATGCGCCAGAACATCCTCATATCGGGTGGCGTTGGAGCCGTTGTCGGATACATCGTTTACCTGATTCGCAAGAAGTAAATTTGCTGACAGCCGTTGGCAAAAAATAAATTTACCAACCGCCCTGAAGTCCTTCCTTCAGGGCTTTTTGATATTGTTCCAGATTGAATTTGTACAAATACGGCGCTTTATGTGCACCACCTTTACGCCGCTCATCCAATCTGTCGAGGATGCCGTAAGCCAGCATTTTTCGCTGAAAGTTTCTCCGGTCGAGCGTTTTGCCCAGGATGGTTTCATACAACTTTTGTAGCTCCGGCATCGTAAATTTTTCCGGAAGAAGATTATATCCGATAGGCAGAAAATTCAATTGCCGCCGCATAGTTTCCAGGGCAGCACCAATAATTTTATTGTGGTCGAGTATCAATTCTCCGACGTTATCCAGGTCGAACCATTCACAAGCTTCACTGTCCCATCCTTCTGCAGGAATAGCCTTTTCATAGTCGACCAACGCATAAAACCCAACGGAAATAAATCGCTTTGTCAGCCAGTTATTCTCCTCAACCACGATTCCTTCACTACGCATCAGCTCTAAAAACTTCTCGGTATTGGAGCGATGAATGTCGCTAAACACATGAAACTGGCGCAGAAAGATATCATTCAGTCCCGTTCGTTCATTCAATACACGGTCGGCAGCTTCTTCCATGGTTTCTTCTTTTAAAACGAAACCTCCGGGCAATGCCCACCGATCGTCATGACGGATTTTCAACAGGAGAACTTTCAACTGGTTGGCATGAAATCCAAAAATGACACAATCGAGTGAAATATGCGCCATGAAGTGCTCATCTCCCCGATTGATAAACTCGTGCATCTCCTGTTTTTGCTCCATCATGAAAATTTTACTGCAAATAAAATCAATTTTTGTTTCAGTTTCGAATGAAATTAAATATCATTGTGTCAGAAAAACACATTGGTAAATGTAGACATTTTCTTAATCACGAAAAAGTCCGTATTTTAAACAAAGCTAACCAACAGATATACAACCAACCGGAAAGCTTTATCTCGAAATACAAATTTGGTGTTCTACTGAGAGATTGGTAAAAATAAAACGACCTGCAGAAGCTTGTTAAAAACAATAGAACCAGATTTAATTACGAACCTATGAAACAATTTCACAAACATTTGCTCCTGGGAGCATTATTCTTGATGTTCTCATCACACTGGGCAACAGCCCAGAAACCGAAGTTGGGTGAAGCCTCGATTTCGAAGGTAATTTCGGCCATGACACTGCAACAAAAAGCCGAATTAGTCATTGGTACCGGAATGCATTTCGAAATTCCCGATTCCATCAAAGACAAACTACCCGGAGGAGGCGCCAATTCACCTTTTTTCCAGGCTCCTGATACAACACTGGGAAAGGCCTACAATGAAATGCTGGAGAAACTGCAGAAGATAGTTCCCGGTGCTGCCGGACATACAGCCATGTTCCCCGAGTTCAATATTTCAACGATGGTATTGACCGACGGCCCTGCCGGGCTGCGCATTCAGCCAAAGCGAAAGGGAACCGATCAAACTTATTATTGTACCGCTTTCCCAATTGCAACATTACTGGCATCAACCTGGGATAAAGACCTGGTGACCAAAGTTGGTGAAGCCATGGGTAACGAGGTATTAGAATACGGTTCAGACGTGCTGTTGGCACCCGGAATGAACATTCAACGTAACCCGCTGTGTGGCCGCAACTTTGAATATTACTCGGAAGATCCGTTTGTGACCGGACAAATGGCAGCTGCTATGGTGAAGGGTATCCAGTCGGAAGGCGTGGGAACTTCCATCAAGCACTTTGTGGCCAACAACCAGGAAACCAACCGTCTTTCAGTAAATACTATTGTCAGCGAGCGGGCACTTCGCGAAATCTATCTCGAAGGATTCCGGATTGCCGTAGAAGAAGCCAATCCATGGACAGTGATGTCATCATACAACAAAGTGAACGGAACGTATACTTCCGAAAGTGGTGACCTGTTGACCAAAATCCTGCGTGACGATTGGGGATTCAAAGGTTATGTAATGACTGACTGGACCGGAGGAAGCGATGTGATTGCTCAAATGGAAGCTGGCAACGATTTGATTATGCCGGGAAATACCAAACAGATTCATGAAATTATCAACGCTGTAAAATCAGGAAAACTGGACGAAAAAATACTCGACAGGAACATTGCCCGCATCCTGAAAGTGTTGATGATGTCTCCCGATTACAAAGGATTTCATCATACCGACAAGCCCGACCTGAAAGCACACGCTGCCATCACCCGCCGGGCTGCTACCGACGGAATGGTACTGTTGAAAAACAATAATTCTGCACTTCCTTTTGCAGAGAACATTAAGGATGTAGCAGCTTTTGGAAACACATCCTATGAAATGATTACCGGTGGAACCGGAAGTGGCGATGTAAACGAAGCATATACCATTTCTCTGACCGATGGTCTGAAAAATGATGGTTACACAACCGATGCATCCCTGAAAGGTACTTACGAATCTTACATCAAGGACGAAAGAGCTCATCAGCCCAAACCGAAGAACATTCTGGCTGCCATGATGGGTGCCAGGATGCCGGTTACTGAAATGAATGTAACGCCGGAACTGGCAAAAGAGATGGCTGCCAAAACCGATGTGGCTTTGATTACCATTGGACGTAACTCAGGCGAAGGTGGTGACCGCGAAGCAGCTCCCGGCGATTTCGATCTGACGAAAACCGAAAAGGCGATGATTCAGAATGTAACCGATGCTTATCACGCAGCCGGTAAAAAGGCCATTGTCATTCTGAATATTGGTGGCGTAATCGAAACAGCCAGCTGGCGCGATATTCCGGATGCTATTCTGCTGGCATGGCAACCTGGTCAGGAGTCGGGTAACTCCATTGCCGACGTATTGAGCGGAAAAGCCAATCCGTCCGGAAAACTCGCTGTTACTTTCCCAATGAAGTATTCCGATGTTCCCTCATCTGACAATTTCCCCGGACATGCTGTGAAAACTGACAAGCCAATGGACGACAAAGCGGATGGCTCCGGTTTCTCTTTCATGCGCCGCGTGCCGTGGGAAGTAACGTACCACGATGGTATTTATGTAGGCTATCGTTACTACGATGCATTCAATGTAAAACCGGCTTATGAGTTCGGTTATGGATTATCGTACACAACGTTCGAATACAGCAACCTGAAACTGAGCTCTGACAAATTCGATGGCTCGCTGACCATTACCATGAATGTGAAAAATACCGGAAAAGTAGCCGGACAGGAAGCCGTTCAGCTTTATGTAAGTGCTCCGAAAGGTTCCATCAACAAGCCGGTTAAGGAATTGAAGGATTTTGGTAAAACGAAATCGCTGAAACCGGGCGAATCGCAGACACTCACCTTCAAACTCAGCCCAAGAAGCCTGGCATCATTCCACACCGATTCGTCGGAATGGATTGCCGATGCCGGAACGTATAAAGTAGAAGTTGGTGCTTCGTCGCGGGATATTCGTTTGAACGGAACCTTCGACCTTGACAAGGAACTGATGGTGAAAAAGGTGAACAAAGCATTAGCTCCGGCAGCACCTGTTAAGGAGATTCAACCCAAGTAAATTTTAGGTAAAGCGATTAGTAATAAAAAGGTGTTTCCCTGCGTATCTCTTGCCAGGGAATACCTTTTCTCCAAATGCTTAAAGAGAAGATTTTTGATTTTCATGGATTAACAAATACAAGGAAGAAGTTTTAGACAACTAGATTTTTTCACTTTTTGATTGACTGTTAATTTACATTTGAAGTGTAAAAAAAGCGCCTCTGAGCAGGGCGCTTTTTTCATTTGTATGATTATATGTGTTCTTAATCAAGATTCTCCCGGATGGCTTTGTTGATTTTCTGCAAATCATCTAAGGTCAGAGTGAAACTGCAGGCTTCTGCATTCTCACGAGCTTGCTTGTCACTCTTCGCTCCCACCAAAACCGAAGTAATTCCCAACTGACTAAATGTCCAGTTGATGGCCACCTGTGCAACGGTTTTATTATGCTCCCGGGCAACTGATTTCAATACCTTGATGACTTTTTGCACTTTCGACCATTCCGGTTCGTGGTAGTAGTTATAAAATTTGTCCCGGAAATCACCTTCTTTGAAAGTAGGAATCTCCTTAAACTTTCCGGTCAGTAGTCCACCAGCCAGTGTTCCGTACGAAATAATTCCCAATCCGTTTTCCTGGCAATAGGAAACCACATCTTTCTCGATGCTTCTCTCTAATATAGAGTACTGAGGCTGCAGGCTAACCAGCGGAGTAATTTTTCTGACCTCATCCATCTGCTCAGGCGTAAAGTTGGAAACACCCAAATAACGGAATTTACCCGCTTTCTTGATTTTCTCAATCGCCTCCAGCGTATCTTCAATCGGGGTATCGGGATCAGGCCAGTGAAGTTGGTACAAATCGATGTAGTCGGTATTCAGGCGACGAAGCGAATCGTCGATCTCTTTCATCACCGATTCCGGCTTCAGATTTTTGATGAAATCATCTTTTGTCCGAACGATTCCGCATTTGGTCGCCACAACCACCTGGTCGCGATAGCCTTTAATGGCTTTTCCAACCACTTCTTCTGCGTGACCGGCTCCATACGCGGGAGCTGTGTCAATCAAATTAATTCCCGCATCTATTCCGGCCCGAAGCGCATAAATCGATTCACTGTCATCGACATGGCCGAAAAAATCGTTTCCCATGGCCCATGTTCCCAGCCCAACGGCAGTAACACTCAAGTCCGTGTTATGGATTCTTCGTATGAACATAATAACATTTTAATTTTTTCCACTGCATCGTGCACACAAACAATGGATCAGCTTAATTTGCATGCGCTGCAACGTAATATGAAGTTTCAATTTAAGCTAAACTCAGAACGTATAACTAAAGTCAACGGTTCAGCCGCAATGGCAAAGAAGTCAGGACGAAGGTCCGGACAAAAGGAAATCAGGTTGTTGGTTGCACTTTTCACCCAAAAGGCGATTAAAGATAAAAAGTCGTGGCGTTCCTCCCAAAAGAATTCCGGTTCAAACCCGGAAAAATGGTTTTCGGAAGCGTTATCTTTATGGAAGCATAAAGTTAATTAACCTAAGGCCATTACAAAACGGTCTGTTGAATTCAAACCACTAAATAACTGAACCGATGAAAAAAATGCTTCTTCTCCTCGTCCTGTTGACTGGAATTAGTATCACGGGACACACGCAGGACTCATCGCAGGAAATCGTTCCTTTTATGCCGGAATTAATGAATCGTTTTCCCAATGTGCGCGATGTAGCCATATCTCCCGACGGCTCCGAAATCTATTTCTCTGTTTCTTCCTTCCGGAAAGAATTCTACGCCATCGTTGTCATTAAAAGAAATGGTGACGAGTGGAGCGAACCCGTCGTTGCTCCGTTCTCAGGTCAGTACAACGATTTGGAGCCAGCCATTTCACCCGATGGATTAAAGCTCTTTTTCGCCTCTCAACGCCCACTGAATGACACCATCAACGAGCCTAAGGACTGGGACATCTGGTACGTCGAACGAAAAAGTGCGGATGCTGAATGGTCGGCACCAATCAATCCGGGTGCGCCCCTCAATTCCGACGGAAACGAATTTTACCCTTCGGTAACGAACAAGGGCGATGTATATTTTACAACCACACCGAACGAAAATACCGACAAGGAAGATATTTTTGTCAGTCGTTACAGCAAGAAAGGCTTTTCCCAGCCCGTTGCACTTCCGGCCGAAGTAAACACTGATGGTTACGAATTCAACGCGTTCATCGCACCCGACGAATCCTACCTGATTTTTTCATCGTTCGGACGGAAAGATGGCAACGGCGGTGGTGATCTGTATATCGCTTTCCGCGGAAGCGATGGAAAATGGCAGACTGCACAAAACATGGGGCCAGAAATTAACAGCGAACAACTCGATTATTGTCCGTTTGTTGATGTTCCAACGCAAACCTTATACTTTACCAGTGAAAGCAGCAACGTCCGAAAATATTTCGACCGGCCGCAAACACTGGAAGCGCTTGAAGACGAGTTTTATCAGTTCGAAAACGGATTGAGCCGGATTTACCAAATGCCATTTTCGCCGGAAGATTACCAAACAAAAACCGAGTAAAAAAGGTATAAATTGAAAACCGCGGGACTGTTATTAAAATCCCGACAGGAATGAAACTTAGAAATGAAAAACATTAAAGTAATTGCCTTTGACGGCGACGACACCCTTTGGGTGAATGAACCGTATTACCAGGAAACAGAAACACAATTTTGCAACTTACTAACGGCTTACCTTCCCGAAGAGGAAATTCGAAAAGTCCTCTTCCAGACCGAAATAGAGAACCTCTCGCTTTATGGTTACGGAGCCAAAGGTTTTACCCTTTCGATGATGGAAACGGCTCTGAAAATATCGGAAAACCGATTGGAACCAGCCGTTCTGCAAGAAATCATCCGCTTGGGAAAAACACTGCTCGATAAGCCAATCGAACTGCTCGACGGCGTTCAGTCCGTTCTTGCCTCGCTTCAAAACCGATACGAACTCGTATTGGCCACCAAAGGCGATTTGCTCGACCAGGAACGAAAACTGTTCAAATCGGGTTTAAACCCGTTTTTTCACCACATCGAAATCATGAGCAATAAGAAAGAAGACGACTACGAAAAGTTGCTTCACCATCTCGATATAGAACCGGAAGAGTTTTTGATGGTAGGCAATTCGCTGCCTTCCGATATCATTCCGGTCGTCAAACTCGGCGGATTTGGAATCCACGTGCCTTATCACACGACCTGGCAACACGAGGAGGTTGCCAGGCACAACCTGGATACAAAATACTACCGTGAAATCGAAGAACTCAGTGAAATCCCGGAACTTTTAAGCCATGAATAAAATTGATCTTTCCACCTGGAACCGGCGCGAACATTTCGCCTTTTTCAGTCAGTTCGACGAGCCTTTTTTCAGCATCGTTAGCGAAGTAGATTGCACTGTTGCCTACCGGAAAGCGAAAGAGCACGGCATTCCATTTTTCATCTGGTATCTCTACCAATCGCTGCAAGCTGTCAACCTGACAGAGCCTTTCCGCTACCGGATTATCGATGATGAAGTGGTTGTTTTTGATGAAGTCCACGCCTCCTCAACCGTTGCCCGCGACGACCACACATTCGGCTTTACTTTCATGCCCTACCGGGAAGATATGAAAGCCTTCGTTGCTGAAGCCTTACCCGAAATCGAACGGGTTCAACAACTGGAAGGACTTTGCTTTGACGAGCAAACCAGTCGTACCGATGTCATTCACTATTCGTCGATACCATGGATCAACTTTACGGCATTAACCCACGCCCGTCACAATGCGCGAAAAGATTCTGTTCCGAAAATCTCATTCGGACAGTACCGCGAAAAAGAAGGAAAACTGATGATGCCGGTATCGATATCCGTACACCATGGACTCATGGACGGATATCACGTTGGACAGTTTTTGGCGAAATTTCAGGAACTACTTGAATCATAGGAGATGGAAAATTACATATTACAAGGTGATACTGAACAAAGATTTCATTTTTCGGTTTTAATCCGAAAGCATCGAATCCCGATGCAGAATGACAGTATGTAACCTATAAACGAATGACCATGCAAACCATTTTAGGCGCAGGAGGTGCCATTGGCATTGACCTCGCCAAAGAACTTCTGGCTTACACCGACAAAATCCGGTTGGTGAGCCGGAACCCGGTAAGAGTAAATGCCGGAGACGAGCTTTTCCCGGCCGATTTGACCAAAGCCGAAAGCATCGATGAAGCAGTAAAAGGTTCCGACGTTGTTTACCTCGTAGTTGGATTTCCGTACGACATCAAAGTATGGCGTAAAGTATGGCCGCAAGTAATGACCGACGTGATTGCCGCCTGCAAGAAACATAATGCCAAACTGGTTTTCTTCGACAATGTTTACATGTACGATCGGGATGCGATTGGATTCATGACCGAGGAAACACGCGTCCGCCCTACCAGTAAGAAAGGGGAGATTCGCCGCCAGATTGCCCAGCAATTACAAGATGAAATGGCTTCCGGTGAACTCACTGCCCTCATCGCACGTTCGGCCGATTTCCTTGGATTGACCAACAGTGTTCCCGTCGAGATGGTGTATAAAAACCTGGCCAAAGGCAAAAAGGCACAATGGCTGGCCGATGCCAACAAAGTGCATCAATATACATTCGTTCCCGATGCAGCCAAAGCGACCGCTATGCTGGGTAATGCCCCCGATGTATGGAACCAGGTGTGGCATTTGCCCACCGACCATTCACGGTTAACCGGAAAAGATTGGATCGGGCTTTTTGCCAAAGCGCTAAACACCGAGTCCAAGTTTACCGTCGTTCCCGGTTGGATGCTGGGAGTCATCGGACTTTTCATGCCCATCATGCGGGAGCTGAAAGAGATGAATTACCAGAATGATCGCGACTATGTTTTCGACAGTACAAAATTCGAGCAACGTTTCGGCTTTACGCCAACCAAACCGGAAGATGCCGTAAAATATGTGGTCGGGAAATTAAAAGAGGCGGAAAGCTGAGTTGGTATTTGAGGTATTGTTAACCTATCGTCATAAAGCCGGGCCGCTGACAAAACAATCGCCGCCACCTTGAAAAAATTCCTAAATTTGCTCAGCTAAAAATTAAAAACACACACAAATGATTTACCTGGCATCTGACCACGCAGGATTCGAGCTAAAAAAACAAATCGGCGAGTTCCTGAAAGAGATGAACCTTGATTTTGAAGATGTGGGTCCACACACCTATGACGCACAGGATGATTATCCCGATTTCATTATTCCGGCAGCCGAGAAAGTAGCCGAAAAACCATTGGAAAACAAAGGCATTGTGCTGGGTGGTTCCGGTCAGGGCGAAGCACTGGCGGCCAACAAAGTAAAAGGCGTACGGGCAGCGCTTTATTACGGCGGTTCAACCGACATCATCACCTTGTCGCGCGTGCACAACAACGCCAACGTACTCTCTCTGGGAGCCCGTTTTCTGACGATGGATGAAATCAAAGAAGTCATCAAACTCTGGCTGGCGACCGATTTCACGGAAGAAGAACGCCATGCAAGACGGTTGGACAAAATTCTCGACTACGAGATGAAGAAATAAGTCGGTTCAAAATATTTGGATAAAGGCTAAAAAGGCTTCCTGTTAACGGGAAGCTTTTTTTTCAGCAGGAAGGCGCAAAGCCATCCAGGAATAGGACAAAAGCAGTGTGCGTTTCGCGAAAAAAGAATGTAACTGAAACATTGTTCAACCGGGGAGCGATACCGGGTCGTTTCGACCGCCTAACGTTCCCGCGGTGGAGTGTCGTGCGGTTGACTGTCCCACGAATTGGAGACTGTCAAGCCGAAAACGACAGCATACGGAATAAGATTTTGCAAGTTAAAAAGAAACCGCATGCACTATGACCGTTTGTTGTGCTTTCGTGCTTTTTCAATTAATTTTATTTTTTCTCTAAATTCTTTGCTGTTGTGAGGCGGAGTGTCTTCATAGGTTATATAACCTTCGTCACTCTCGCAAAATTCTTTGATTTCCTTAAAAATCTTGTCTTCAATCTCCGTGTTGGGATATTTTGTCTCACAAAAAATTCCCATGATTACATAGCCATCATCTGTGAAGAAAATCTCAGCTCCCCTTAATTCTGATTTTATAGGGTTTGCCCAATATAGGCTGTGTTTAATTGATTTATTCTCAACTAAGAATTTTACAGCTTCATGAGCTGTTTTGAAATTCTCAACAGGGTTGTTCGCATATTGAGGAACTTCATATTCGTCTGCCGTCTCTCTTCTTTCCGGAACGAAATGGTCAAGGAATTCTTTAATAAAAGATTCAGTCCTTTTATCAGTTAATGCATAACAGTCCGCAAAATATCCTTCGTATTCGTCCATTAGTTTCTCTCTTCTTTTTGCATGAAGCATAACGGTTGGTACATGTTGTCGGGGCGGTTTTCGAAGAGCGTTCCTGTCCGAAGGACACGGAACTGCGATGCGAGCCCCGACCAATCGGGGCGCAGTTGGCGTACCACCGAACCCCGCCCTGCAATATGTACTGTGTTGTGGGTAGTTTTTTCATTTTAATAACCATTCAAGTCCGAAAATACCAGCGATTGTCAATATCAATAATAGAAAATTGAAGATATAATCCCCAAAATAGATTCCTCGACCATCTGTAATGTCAAAATTTGAAGCATATGTCGAAACTGGTTCTCTCCCTGTGTCTTTTTTGTAAAAATACCTCAATGTCTGGTAGATACTAAAGAATAAAAGAGGGCTAAACATAAATACGTAAAGTATTGTCTCAATTTTATACAAGACTCCTAAAAGTCCAAAAACTCCAATTATTGCAATTATGCTTGAAACAATAAATGAAAACTTAATCCCTTTAGTATCTCTAACAATTCGATAGTAAGCGAAAGGCGTTGAAATCAATACTACGCATATGCCTAAAACAATTATTATGAATATTGGTATTTTCATCAACTTTTAGTCTTTTAATTGATTAGGGTATTCTGAAAGATATAAGTCAAATCCTTTATCTGCCATCATTTTCATTAGTTTAGAATCAATTACAGCTCCACCTCCAGTAGAATTGGGTTGAATGTCAAATCCAATGTCAATCACATATTCATCTTTTTGCAGTAATTTTGTTTCGCTCTCTAACCATTTTCCAAGTTCTATAATTTGGTTAGGCAAATCCCAAACACCGTTGCAAATCCAAGCAATTTCTTCATTCGTTTTTTGTCTATAAATTTTTATCGGCATATTCTGTTTCGTGCTTTTTTAAAATTACCCACAACGGTTCCGGCTATGAGCAGTGCTGGATTTGAAAACTTTCACTGTGTAACTACCGGTTTGCTTTATTATTGATTTCATTTTGTATTTACTCTTTTCGCCCGCATTGCTTATGAGCCAGTGTTAGGGCAAGTTATTTATTTTTAATTATCTCTTTTAACCTTTCTCTAAGTTTAGGTAATTCCTTTTCGACCTGATTGTCATATATCTCATTCAATGCTTCAATCTCAGGTGTAATATATTCCCATGGCATTTTCATTGATTTAAAATTTTCAATTGTTTTTTGATGTTGAATACATTTTAAAACAATACCACGTATTTCATGAACTACTTTTACAACATCCGAATCAAATAATATTTCCTTTGAATCAAAATATAAGACGTACTCATTATACTTATCTATAATCTCATTTAAATAATCGGCAAAACTTTTAGGGTCGTTAAATTTTACAGGCCTAAAAGCGTCAGTTGCTAATTTCACTAGTCCATCAGTTAATTCAAAGATTCTGTGATGAGCAATAACTGTTTGTTCTGACTTATAATCACCTTTTGATTCATTGTCATATTGATTTGTAATAATTTGAATATTATTGTTTTGAGATTTTTTTAGATTAATATTGCCCAATCGAAATGATTTTACTCTTTCTTTTATCCTCTTAGAAAATACAATTGTCAAAGTTGCAGCAAGTAAGGTCGCAATTGAAGGAACAATCCAATTTAAATTATTCATGAGGTAAGTTTTCATAAGTCGTAGCGTTTTTTATAATTTGCCCTAACTAGTTTACATGTCTACTAAAACTACCATATATTTCCCGTACGGAAGTGCTATGTGTACCTTTTGTATTTTATATTTCCGGTTCAGATTGACAACGGCTACTTGTTTGTTCGATTCACATTTCGTAGGTCCCTTTGGTCTCTCAAGGTAAAAAAATCTCCCATAAACTCATTCTCAGTTTCTTCAGTGAGTCCTGTTTTTGGGGCTCCCAAATTTCCGTTCGCATACCAGATCCATACGTTCACATACCAGATCCGACCGTTCATCAAAAAAATCGGGCCTTTCGTCAATAAAATTGGGTAGGCTAAAATTTTCAAATTATATTCAATTCACGGTTTTCGACAGACAGATTTATTAGCAAAAATTTAGTGAGGAATGGAACGAGAGATGGAAAAACCGTCACCGCGTTCATTGATCAAATCAGCTTGTTATACTCACACACTACTGAACAATTCGCTGTGGCTGCCGATGGCATGTTAGCACGTTAACTGAGGAATCTGGCTTCAGCCAGGCTATTCGTTTTTGCTAAACGGAGCATCTGGCTCCAGCTAGCCTGTCCGTCCAAATTTTTTGGTGTGGCTGGCGCGAGCCAACCTGTTCATCAAAATTAATCGGAGTACCTGTCGCCGCCCAGCCTCTTCTTTTAAGATTTTCGGACTATCTGGCGCGGGCCAGGCGGTTCATTTGCGTCACGCGATGTAGCTGGCTCCAGCCAGGTTGTTTATCTGAATTAAACGAAGCGTCTGGCCTCAGCCAGGGAATTCATTTGAATCACACGGGGCGTCTGGGTAGCGCCATGCAGTTCAAAGCGGTTTGGCAGGGTACACCGGAAATTGATAGCTGTTACCGCCATACCAAATGAAGACTAATTAACAAACCACTAATAAAATCAATACTTATGGAAAGACCAGCGTTTTATCAACTCACCCAGGATGATGTTTATACATTTACCGATCGTTTTTTAGCATTGCAGAAGAATGCCACTTCAGAAACACTGGATTTATCACTCATTATTAGTCCGCTGGATAGCATCTTTCAACGGTACGAATTAGTTCTCCGCAAGGAGCGAAAGAGTCAATATACCGCGAAGTTAGCTGCAGCCGACGAGGTGCGCGACCGGGCCTACCTGGCGTTGCGCCATTACCTGGTGGCCTGCTCGTATGCCAGTTTGGAGGGGTATACTGCTGCCGCCGATACCCTACTGAGTATTTTCAAACGGCTGGGCTGGTCGATGCACAGTTTAGGATACCAGAACGAATCGTCGCGGATGGGAAACCTGATTGCCGAACTGCAGACGGACGAAAACGCCGCTCTGCTGAACACGGTCCAGGCAACGGCCTGGCTGGAGCGTATGATGACGGCAGCCGATGCATTTGAGGCAATGTTCCAGCAGAAACTGACCGCGGAGGCCGCCGATAATACCACTTCGGCGTACCGGTTGCGGAAGGTTCTGCAACAGCAAATCGAAATGAACTTGTCGTGGATGGAAGTGCAGCAGCAGTTCAACAAATCGGACGAACTGGCCACCCTCATCGAGCAAGTAAACGAGTTAACCGCAAATACCATGACCACCGCCCGGGCCAACACCACCCGGAAGTCTTCGGTGGAAGAAGAATAATTGTTTTATTGGTTATCATTTTTGTTACTCATGCTTGTAGTTACATTTTTGGTTTAGTCGCCGGGCAAATGTCCGGCGGCTTTTTTTATTCTCCCCTGTAAGTGGTTGGAAATCCCGACATTGGTTCGCTTTGGAGCAGATGCGTTGAATTGATTTTTATTGCCCCATCCGGGGAAGAGATGGGTCGCGAAGGATAGTGCATTGAATTAGCTTGCCAATGTTGCATTTAGCGGAAACCTGTCAGGTTTCGAAGACCTGACAGGTTTGTTCCGATGCGGATTATCCCTGTCGGTGGTTGGAAACCCCTACGGTGGTCTTCGACTGCAGCGATTCCAACGAGCCTGAAGGGCTCCAATTCCAGAGCTGACTGCGGTTTGCATCGAAAGGTCGCGAACTCATCCCGGAGGGATGGCATATTGTTAGAATGGCGGACAACGAACAAACATGCGACCCTGGCCAGGGTCGTACATCCTATTCGGCATTCCTGATTTCTAACAACATTTGAATCCTCCGGATTCGGTTTGTATGAAGGGGTTTGGGGTGCAGGTTAGAGAAGCGTTGGGATGAGTAGCTAAACCGGCATCAGGTTGCCCGTAGGGCATTTAGTATTGTAGATGATGCGATGTGATGGAAGGCCTGTACCCCGTAGGAGTTATACATTGACATTTATCTAATCGAAGGGAGAGGGTGCAAATCCAAACCACATAGTACACGAAGAAGCCAACCTTGCGTTTGTGTAAAGCTAACGGCCCTTTGTGGTAAAGTTTCGTGTCGACCGCCATGGAGCGGAGCATTTCAAAAAAGATAAATTTCATGTTAACCCGCCCTTACAGGGCGACGGTCATTTCGTGTGCTACTATCCCAAGGCGGTGCCATTGGGCTGAATTAAACTGTCCCTTCGGGACGGAATATCATGATCTGCAAAAGTCCCGTGAAGGACAATATGATGGTAGAAACGGGGTACACCGGAACATCAGGAAACAATCCGGCGGCCTGATTCGTTGGACAAATAAAAAGCTTATGAAGTGGGAAGAAAAAAACAATCAACTGGAAAAAGAATTCACCTTCAACAACTTTGTGGAAGCGGTCGATTTCGTTAACCGGGTAAAAGAACCGGCTGAAGCGATGCAGCACCACCCCGATATTTTTATTCACAGCTATAAAAAGGTCAAAATTACGCTGACCACGCACAGCGAAGGTCATGTGACGCTGAAAGACCACGAACTGGCCGGAAAAATCGACGAGCTTGCTTAAGGCTTGATGACTTTCCGCAGTACGCCCGGCAAACTGAACAGGTCGTAATCGTTGTTGTAGATGATGTACTTGTTGACCCAGCGGGGAGAAAATTTATCCTTGAAACTTTTCAGTCCTTTGTAGTGGGCAAACGAGCGAAGTTTTTCGTACGCAAAGCGGATAGACTTCTCGGGGAAGTTACGCCCTGCATCGATGCCCGCCATTGGGGCAAAGCCCATATTCA
Organism: Prolixibacter denitrificans; assembly: GCF_003014495.1. Taxonomy (GTDB): domain Bacteria; phylum Bacteroidota; class Bacteroidia; order Bacteroidales; family Prolixibacteraceae; genus Prolixibacter; species Prolixibacter denitrificans. The sequence continues at coordinate 40,616 of NZ_PYGC01000005.1, forward strand.
CCGCTTTAAATCCTTCCTTTTTCAGGAAGAAAAACATCTCCACCATCAAAAACTCGATGGTGCCGTTGGGGGCATCTTTCGTTTTACGGATTAAATCGTAGGTGGCCTCGCCTTCCACATAATCAGGCATGATGTTGGCAAAAGCAATCACCTTCTCCTCCGGACTCTCGATCGTCAGAATGGTTTGCTGCTTCAACTCGTCAAAATCGAAAACGCCCTGCGAAAAGACCATTTCGCCATAACCGCGGTCGTCGAGCCATTCGTTCGATACCGCGTGGATTTTCTGTAGCGTTCCGTCCTTTACCGGGGGACGGTGCACCTTGAACGTGTAACCGGCATCGCGCAGCTTATTGTTCGAGTTTCGCAGCGACTTCTTCTCTTTCCCGTCCGTGTTGAAGGTATCCATCTCGAGAATCGCCTCCTGTCCGAAGTTCAGCGATTTCAGTCCCAGCGATTCATAAACCGGCACATTCTCTTCCGGCACCCGGTAATAAATGCTCTTCATCCCGTTGCCTTTGCAGAATTTTTCGAACTCAAGAATAACAACCGCCATCTCCTCATCGTTGGCGCTAACCGGATTTTCGAGTACAACAGCATAATTTCCAGCCACCCGGTACGAAACAAATCCTTCTACACCTTCAGCTATGTAGAGCAGCTTATCGGAATAGGTTTTGAAATAATCGAGCGGCGAACGCCCGTATTTATGCACTAGTTTCTTTGCTTTCTCCAGTTCCGTTTCATCAATTTCCACCTCAATCACGTAAGGGCGAATGAGTGAGTAGAGCAAAAATGCCATCGAAAGGAAGCCGGAAATATTGATCGAACGCAGGAAAGCTCTTGAATAAGCACTGGTAGGATGCAGTATATCGCTGCGATACAAAAAGAAGTTCTGAATCGTATATTTCACCGACTGGTAGAAACTGAAGTCGATATTGAAGCGGGTTTTATCGAGAAAATAGAACCCCACCACACCGTAAATCAATACCGCCAACATGGTAAGAAGCGATGCCGCCAAACCGATGCGTCCCAGCCGGGCGCTGTTCTGCACATAATATTGTCTGCGGGTTATCACCAATGCAATCAACAGAAAGAGCGAAAGCGTCGCCTCTTCGTAGTCGATGGCTTTGAACAGGTTTCCGAGGATGGACACAACGGTCAATCCCAGGGCCATATACCAGGCCGTTTTCGAACCCTTTAGCAGGAAAGCGGAAACCACCAGCAACAACAGCCCCACCGCGAACACCGCGTCATTGGAGATGTGCATAGCCGACAAGGGAAGGAAATTGTGCAGCATCTGGACCCGGCTGTGAATGGCCGGCGTCAAGGCTGAGATAATATTGACAATTCCGACCGCGAAGGTCAGGAAAACCGGTAGCACGCGCAATATCAGGTTATTTCTGACAAAGAGAAAACTAAAAGCGCCTGCCAGCAGCATTAACCAGAATTCGAAAAAGCGGTAGAGGAACGTGGCCGCAACAGCATCCGTCAGCGAGTAGCCATAGCGGACGAGAATAAAACTCAGGGAAAGCTCGATGGCGCCCAGTCCGCGCAGGAAAGGCGAGGCGATCAGGAACAACACCGAGATGATGTAGCCCATCACCGCTGCTTCGACCGAAATGGGCAATCCCAACGCCCACATCGCGATAAGCAAGTGAGCAATCCCGATAAATTCAATAACTACCGAGACGATAACCGTCGCCAGAAAGCCTTTCCGGTTAACGGCTACAGCCAGTATTTCATTGATCTGGGCTTCGAATGACGGACTCAGTTTGACAATCCACTGATACAGCTTCCCTCTCCGGACAATGGAGCGGAAAGCCCAGACAAATAACAGAATCAATAAGATGGAACCACCCAGGGCGTACACCTCGTCGGATGAAACGGTGTGTTGAACTGCCGAAATGAGGATGGCCGGAACCGCCACAATCACCACCGACAGAATACCCACAAAAGCGTAGATGGAAGAGGCAAAGTGAATCTGCGATTTGGTCACCTGCTGCTCTTCAATGTCGCGGGTGAAGAATGCCAGCGAAGAGATTCCGCCCGCCGGCAGGAAAACGCTCACAAAATTGCGTTTCAGAAACAAAATCATGGCGCTACGCAAAGTGATACGCTGATTCACACTGCGAAAACTGTAGAAATACATGAGTCCCTGCACGCCGATGTAAATAGCTGCCAGAACAACCCCTGCCAGCACCTTCATACGGGAAGCGTTTTCCAGCGTCTCACGGATTTGCACCAACTCCGACCGTTCGTGTTTCACGAAGTAAATGGCGAGGCCAATAAACAGAAAAGCCAGAATGGCCTGAAAGATAATACGGCGGTTTTCGCGAATGAGGGTAATCGTCATTTGCGGTAATTCGCGCCGCCAGCGAGCACTCTTCAAATTTATTTGCATTAGTGATTGTGATTATACCACCGTAAACAAAGTTAACAAAATGAAGTTTTGCTTTCACGACTTTTTATGAGCAGGTATGTTTACCGGCCGACCACTTTTCAAGCTATTCCTCCGTACCGGTTACCATTTTTCGCTTCAGCAGCTGAGCATTGATGGCTACGATGACGGTACTCAGACTCATGAAGACAGCACCCACAGCCGGGCTAATCAGGATTCCGGCACCATACAGCACACCGGCTGCCAGCGGGATAGCCACTACGTTGTAGGCAGTTGCCCAGATGAAGTTCTGAATCATCTTCTTATACGTTTCTTTACCGAAAAGAATCAACGCCGAAATGTCGAGCGGATTACTGTTGACCAGGATGATATCGGCAGTTTCGGCAGCGATGTCGGTTCCCGAACCTACGGCAATTCCCACATCAGCGGTCGCCAGTGCCGGTGCATCGTTGATACCGTCACCCGTCATGGCCACAAACTCGCCGCTTTTCTGGTATTCCTTCACTTTTTCCAGCTTCTGATCGGGCAGCACGCCAGCGAAATAATCGTCGAGGCCCAGCTCGTCCGCCACACTTTTGGCCACCTGTTCGTTGTCACCGGTCATCATTACCAGCTTTAATCCTGCTTTTTTGAGCTGCTTCACTGCCTCGTAGGATTCTTCCCGTATTTCGTCAGCCATGGCGATGAAACCGGCCAGCTCTTCGTCGACCAGTACGAACACAACCGTTTCCTGGTTATTTTTAAACGCCTCGTCCGGCAGTTCGATGTTTTGCTCCTTCACGTAATCCGGGCTTACCACCTTCACGTTCTTCCCGTCGACGGACGCCTGAATTCCTTTTCCCGTTAACGAATCGAACTCTTTCGCCCCGGGAACATCGACGCCTTCGTCTTTCACCTTCTGCATAATTCCGGCAGCCAACGGGTGTTCCGATTGCGCCTCGAGTGCACCTGCCAGTTTCAGCACTTCTTCGTCTGAAAATTTTTCCGCGAAAGCGCCATAACGGGTTACCCCGAAGTTCCCTTTTGTGAGCGTACCCGTTTTATCGAACGCCAACAGCGAAACTTTCCGGGCATTCTCGAAAGCCGTCCGGTTCCGGATGAGCAGTCCGCGCCGGGCCGACACAGCAGTAGAAATAGCCACGACCAACGGAACGGCCAGTCCCAATGCGTGCGGACAAGTAATCACCATCACGGTGGCCATCCGCTCCAGCGCGAAGACAAACGATTTTCCCAGAGCCAGCCAGGTCGCCAGTGTTCCGAACCCGATGGTCAGTGCAATCAGCGTCAGCCAGAAAGCAATCCGGTCGGCCAGGTGTTGCGTGCGCGACTTCTCAGCCTGCGCATCCCGCACCATGTTGATGACCTTGTTCAGATAGGCATCCTCGCCCACCTGTTTCACCGTCACTTCCAGTGAGCCATTTCCGTTGACCGTACCGCCAATCACCTCGTCGCCGGTCGATTTCTTCACCGGTTTCGATTCGCCGGTTACCATCGCTTCGTTCACGTTACTCTCGCCTTTGCTCACCTCGCCGTCCACGGGAATTTTCTCGCCCGGGCGTACCAGCACAACATCATCTTTATTAAGTTGGTCGACTTTTACATCTTCGGTTTCGCCATTCGACAAACGGTGCGCCTCCGAAGGCATCATCTCGACGAGCATCTGCAACGAGCGGGATGCTCCCACCACCGATTTCATCTCGATCCAGTGGCCCAGCAACATGATATCGATTAAGGTGGCCAGCTCCCAGAAAAAGGTCTGTCCTTTCACACCAAACGTAGTGGCTGAGCTGTATCCCCAGGCAACGGTTACCGCTACCGCGATAAGCGTCATCATGCCCGGCAACTTCTTTTTCAGCTCCGACACGAGGCCTTTCAGGAATGGCCAACCACCATAGAAATAGATGAAGGTGGACAGGACAAATAACAGGTAGTTGCTGAAGCCCAGGTTGAGCTGATAGCCCAACAGGTTTTGAATCATAGGCGACAGCACCAGAATCGGGATGGTCACAACCAACGAAATCCAGAACCTTCGCAGGAAATCGACAATCATGTGCGCGTGGTGCCCCGCATGATCGTGATGGGAATGGTGATGATTCCCGTGTTCCGAATTTTCGTGTTGATGGTGATGTTCCTGGTGTTGATGATGATGTTCTTCATGATGATGTTCACCATGCTGATGATCGGTATGATGTTCGTGTTGATGATCCATAGTTGCTTTTTTAGGTTAACAAAATCGATAACTGAACGAATGCACCGTCCGGAGGAGATTGATGACAACGCAAAAATTTTCGGAACGGGTGAAGCCGCAACACGACTTCACTCATTCCGAATAAGGGTATTTCTATTTAATAATACGCCTCAACTCATTAATTGTTCATCATTCCTCTTCTCATTCTGTTGTTGTACATGTTGCCATTCTGCATGGAATTCATCATCCAACCCTGAAATTCCTTCTGCTGTGAATCGTTCAGAACTGACTCCATCTGTTGCACTGTTTTATAGGCGTCTATTCCGATATTAATTCCTGCCTCGGTGCAACTTTGCAGCTGTTTACGCACTACTTCGGGTGAAGCGTTATTTTGCAGCAATGACTGCAGTTTCAGTTGACGTTTTTGTCGTAAAGCCTGCATGTCGACCTCTTTCTTCTGATAAGCCGTTTGCAGGTCAATCAGTTTCTCGGTCTGGTCGGAAGTAAGCGCCAATTGTGACTGCATATGAGGCAGCATGGCCACCACGCGTTCGTACCGCCACATGGGCAAAGTTCCGCCCATCATCATCATGTGAGAATAGTTACCATTCATCATGCCCTGGCCCATCATTCCGCCGGACATCATTCCGTAGTTTCCCTGCATCATCATGCCGGATTGGTTATGCATGTTACGCATGCTTCCCTGATTCATGTTTGATTGTGCTTCAGCTGTTAGCCCTGTTGCCAGGAGTACAGCGACAATCAGTACCGCAATTTTCTTCATCTTAAATTCTCCTCTAATTTTTTATTTCAACATCTGATTCTTTACATCGGGCCATCACCCGGAAACAGTTTGTGCCGATTTATTTTCGTTGCAATCGGTAATTTCTTTCACCTGGCAGGCTGCGCATCCTTCCGAGCTATCGTTGGGATCCATCGAGCAGGAATGGGCTTCGAATGTTGCTTTCGGATCGAAAAGCATTTTCACTCCCAACGCTAACATCACGATGGCTACCAGTACAATTGATATGAGAAATATTTTGAAAAACATGACTTCTGATTTTTATGATTCAACTTCGGTTATCTGTGTATTGTATACCATTGCTAGTTCCTGTTGTGTAGCTTTTGATCGATTTCCGTTTTCATCGGAACCTCCTTCCCTTTTGATTTCAAAGGTAAAACCAACCCACAAGCTAGCTGTTACACAATCTGTGATAAGATTTATACATTCTGCAGGTTATCCTGTTTTTTAGATTTTTTAACATGAAATCTTCTTATGAGGCTGTTGGTTGTCTTCAATTTCCTGTTGCTGGAATTGAGTTTTATGAATTAACTGCTAACTTTAGTCATCATCAAAGTATCCATGACCATGAATGATATAAAAGCCGTTGAAGTGTTTGCCGGAACCAGTTGGGAATCCGGTTTAGTGAAAAGCCTGCTGGAAAATGCGGAGATTGAAGTATTTGTTCAGGATGAAATACAGGGAAATTTAGTGCCCTGGTACACGAGTCCCGGAGGAACAAGTTCGATCCGACTGGTTGTTTCCAGCGAAAATGAAGAGAAAGCCCGTGAAGTAGTAAACCAGTACATGACCGATATAGCCCGCCGGTAGTTGTAAATGGAAGAATCAAACGATAACTTTTTTGTTCGAAGAAAACGAGCCTTTGGCCATGCCGGGAGAGGATTGCGTCTCCTCGCCGGGAAAGAGGTTCATTTCCGTATACATTTGGCTGCTTTTATGTTGGTACTGCTGGTCGGCTGGTGGACAGAAATCTCCCCTGCCGAATGGCTGAGCATTATCATCGTGAGCGGACTGGTGCTTGCGGCCGAGGCCTTTAACAGCGTACTGGAACGACTTTGCGACTTCGTATCGCCGGAGTATCATGCACGAATAAAAGATATCAAAGACATGTCGGCCGCAGCCGTTACCCTGGCAGCGATTGCGGCCTTTGTCACCGGATTGATCATTTTTATTCCCAAACTTATTTTCCCACTGTTTTCATAACTGAAAAGAATAGATGAAGATTGAACATATTGCTATCTGGACGCTCCATCTGGAAGAGATGAAAACGTTCTATGAGACTTATTTCTCGGCGAAAGCCGGAAACCAATACCACAACCCGAACAAACAGTTTCGATCGTATTTTCTTTCATTCGATGAAGGTCCGCGAATGGAGCTAATGCATCGACCGGGAATGAGTCAGAACTCAGGCAGCACCGACTTGACCGGCATCACACACCTGGCCTTTTCGGCAGGCAGCAGGGCAGCTGTTGACCAACTCACGGAAAAGTTGCGCCGCGAAGGATATGTTGTTGCAGGAGAACCCCGCGTAACCGGAGACGGTTACTACGAAAGCGTCATTCTCGATCCGGATGGAAATCATATCGAAATAACTGAATGATATACAAGCCGGATATTCATGTCTTCTTTTTTCGATACTTAGGTTGATTTGCCGTGCCGAATCGTGTAAATTTAGGATGCAGACACTCCAACCATATCTGAAACATTATTCTGTAACTAACCAGTAAACAATTATTTTGTGAAGAGTTCCATTTATAATAACCTGAATGATCCTGAAAAGCTGGAAGAGCTTTACCAGTCCAATCCCAAGCGGTTTGCAGAAGCCTTCCGGGAACTATCTCCTTACCTCACCGACAAGCCGGGCGTTGACTTTTGGATGGCCCGCCTTGATTACCAGAAAACGGAAACACCGGCCGAAAAGGAACGGTACCGAAATAGTCTTTGGTTGCTGGTTCTTTGCAGTGTTTTTGCCATTTTCCTCATCCGGCTTCCCGATATCGCCGGATGGAAGGCCGAGGAGTTTTATCCACCCAATGCGCCGTTTATCGTCTTTGCAGCGATGACTATTTACATTTTCTTCGACCGGAAAAGATGGAGCAAAAGCCGCTTTGGCCAGGTTATCGTCTTGCTGATTGTCCCCGCGATCTACATCAATCTGCTGCCGGGCTATTTCAACAACGACATTAGCACGTTAATCTACATCCATTCCCCGGTGCTTCTTTGGGGAATCTTTGGCTGGGTTTATATTAATTTCAACCGGAGGGATTTATCACGTCGCGCTGTTTTCATCCGTGCCAACGGCGATATCATCATACTGACGGGCTTGTTCCTGATTGCCGGCGGCATCATGACCGGGTTAACACTAGGCCTCTTCGACGTCATCCACGTCAACATTGAGAAATTTTACCTTTATAATATTGTTCCGGCCGGATTGGTTTCCGCTCCCGTAGTCAGTTTATGGGTTATCCGACACCACCCGACCATCACGAATAAACTCGCTCCGGTCATTGCACGGATTTTCACGCCATTGGTTTTTCTCTCGCTGCTCGCCTACCTCATTGCGCTTCCCTGGGCCGGACCGAATTTATTCAGCGACCGTGAATTTTTGTTGCTCTTTAACCTGATGTTGCTCGCCGTTGCGGCCATCATCGCCTTTTCGATATCGGAAACCAAGCAGAAAGCCAGCCGCTTCAACCTGGCCATGTTGTTTGGACTGACCATTATGGCCGGCATTGCGAACCTGATGGCTTTAGTTGCCATTGTGCACCGCATCAGCGAATATGGGATTACGCCCAACCGCTTTTCGGTTATCGCCATCAATATCCTGCTGTTTGTCCATTTGATATTTATCGGAAGGCGATTGGGACAGGTCATTTTTCAGGGCAAAAAAGTTCAGGTTGTGGAAAAAGCGATCACCTCTTATTTGCCGGTCTATCTACTGTGGGCAGGATTCGTCGTTTTCTTCTTCCCGATTATTTTCGGTGCTTATTAAAATTCCAGCGTAAGCTGAACAGGAATTCCTTCGCCCGGAAGGGTAAGATTGGAAAGCGTCAATCCCAGAAGGCGTACTCCTTTTTGGGCCGCTTCGTAATATGGCAACAAATCAACGCCGGTGCGGTAAAGCTGTTCCATGCCAATAACGTTTCCCGTGAAGGTGTGGCTCCTGGTAATCTGCTCGAAGTCGGCATATTTCACTTTGAGCGTGATGGTTTTTCCCATGGCCTGCTTCTTTTTCACCCGGTTCCAGACGATTTCGGCAATGATTTCCAGTTCGTGTTGCAACTCTTTCGCATCATACAAATCACGATCAAAGGTCCTCTCACCGCCAATGGATTTTCGTTCCCGATTTGGGTTTACCGGACGATTGTCAATTCCGCGGGCAATATCGTAGTAATAGCTTCCGGCTTTGCCAAACGAACGAATAAGTTCGGCCCGATCGAATTTCTTCAGGTCGCGCCCAAAATGAATGCCCATTTCATGTAAGCGGCCTGCCGTCACTTTTCCAACTCCGAAAAATTTATCGATTTCCAGTTTCTCCACAAATGCTTCCGCATCCTCTGGCGGAATGACAAACAAACCATCTGGTTTCCGGTAGTCGGAAGCAATCTTAGCCAGGAATTTGTTGCAGGAAACGCCCGCCGAAGCAGTCAGGTTCACTTCTTCTTTAATTCGCTGCTTGATTTCACGGGCAATCAGCGTTGCCGAAGGTTTTCCTTTTTTGTGAAAAGTGACATCCAGAAAAGCCTCGTCCAGCGAAAGGGGCTCGACCAAATCAGTGTATTCATGAAAAATGGACTGGATTTGTTCCGACACTTTGCGATAAGTATCGAAGTGTGGCTTAATGAAGATGAGATCGGGACATTTTCGGGCTGCCGTTACGGAAGGCATGGCTGAGCGAACACCAAACTTACGCGCTTCGTAGCTGGCTGCAGCCACTACCCCCCGCTGACGACTTCCGCCAACAGCAACAGGTTTTCCACGCAATTCGGGATTGTCGCGCTGCTCCACCGACGCGTAGAATGCGTCCATGTCGATATGGATAATCTTCCTGACCGGTTCCATAACAGGATTTCCTTCGTACAAATGTAACAGGGAAATCCGAAATGTGGAGACAAATACCGGTCAGTCGATGTTGCCCGATTTATTTCTTAGGAGATGACTGGCCAGGTTTCCGTCCTTGTCCTCCGGAACGTTTGCCTCCTCCCTTTCCACCTTTGTGGTAAGGTTTCCTTTGTCCACGGCCTCTTCCCTTAAATTCCCTGGGATTATATTCAGGCGATTCACCCAGTTCAGCAGGAACCGGTACTTTGGTCACTTCCCGTTCAATCAGGTTTTCAATTTTTTTGAAGTCGTGCTGGTCCCTATCGGTGATAAAGGTAATTGCCACACCGGAGCGCTGCGCGCGGGCTGTACGGCCAATGCGGTGCACATAATCCTCGGCATCGTTTGGCACATCGAAGTTCAACACAAGGTCGATGCCTTCGATATCGATTCCACGCGAAAGAATATCGGTAGCCACCAGAATCTGCGTTTTCTTATTCCGGAAGTTGCGCAAAACTTCTTCTCTTTCGCCCTGATCCAAATCGGAGCTGATACCGTCGGTACGGAATTTCATCTTCTTCAGCTCCCTCACAATCTGTGTTACATTCGCCTTCCGGGAAGTAAAAATGATGATGCTTTCGAAATCCTCTTTGTCCTTCAACAGACTGCTGACCAAATGCAATTTCTGAGGCTCATAAGTCATGTAAGCCACCTGCAGAATGTTCTCAGCCGGTTTGGAAATGGCAATATTGACTTCCTCCGGCTCGCGAAGGATGCTGTTAGCTAATTTGCGGATTTTGGGTGGCATAGTAGCCGAGAAAAGCAAGGTTTGTCTTTCTACCGGCAACTCGCGCACGATTCGCATAATATCGTCAAAGAAGCCCATGTCGAGCATCCGGTCGGCTTCATCCAGAATCAGGTGACGAACCGTCGAGAAATCGCCGTAACGCAGATTCATGTGCGCCAGCAACCGGCCAGGTGTTGCCACAATAATGTCGGCACCTTTTCGCAACGCAACCCGCTGCCGTTCGAAAGCGTTTGCTTCACCGCCACCATAAACAGCAATCGATGAAACCGGGCAGAAATAAGAAAAGCCTTCGATTTGCTGATCGATTTGTAACACCAGTTCCCGGGTGGGAGCGATGATGAGTGTATCGATTCCTTTGCTGCCTTCGCGGGAAACGCGGTTAAGCACCGGCAACAGATAAGCTGCAGTCTTTCCGGTTCCGGTCTGGGCGCAGGCAATCAGGTCCTTTTCCTGAAAAATAACCGGCATGGCTAACTCCTGCACGGGCGTGCAATCCTCAAATCCCATGGATTCGAGTCCGTCCATTACTTCCGGTTCAAAATTAAATTCGGTGAATTTCAATGTTATTGGGTTTACTGTTTTTTACTTATTTAAACTGAGTTGGGTATCCGTTTCCGGAGAATCTACTCCGGTGTTTTTCATTTTCCTGCTAAGCTATAAACTATTCGACATAAAGCACTAATCCCTTCAAATATTCTCCTTCCGGATGATAAATATCGATTGGATGATCAGCTGGTTGCGTCAGTTGATGCAGGATGCGCACCTTCCGTTTCGCGATAGCAGCGCCTGAAAAAACCGCCTGCCGGAACTGGTCCTTGCTCACCGCTTGCGAGCAGGAGAAGGTGAAGACAATTCCGCCGGAACGAATCTGCGAAAAAGCCCGCGCATTCAGTTTCTTGTATCCTTGCAAAGCTTGTCGCACCACACGTTGATGCTTCGCAAAAGCGGGCGGGTCAAGTACAATCAGGTCGTACTTGTCTTTGATGTCTCGCATGAAATCAAATGCGTCGGCTGTAAAAGCCTCGTGCCTTTTGTCGCCCGGAAAATTCAGTTCCACATTCCGGTTGGTCAATTCAATGGCTTTCGCTGAAGCATCGACTGAATGGACGAGTCGCGCACCACCATTCATGGCATAAAACGAAAAGCCTCCGGAATAGCAGAACATATTCAGTACATCGCGATCTTTGGCGTAATCGGCCAACAGTTTCCGGTTTTCTCTTTGGTCGACAAAGAATCCGGTTTTCTGTCCGGTTTCCCAGTCCACTTCGAATTTATTGCCATACTCCATCACTTCCCGGGTGAGCGATTCGCCCCACAGGTAACCATCTTCCGGTTCTACATCCGCTTTGTAGGGAAGCGTTTTCGCACTTTTATCATAAATAGCTGTTACCCGATCGCCCAGAACGTTCCGGATGGCTTCCGCAATCAACGAACGGTTGAGCCACATGCCCACCGAGTGCGCCTGGTAAACCACCGTGCCATTGTAATAGTCGACGATGAGTCCCGGCATACCGTCGCCTTCGCCATGAATGAGCCTGAATACATTGGTATCGTCCCGTTCCGTTAATCCGATCTCCTGACGGAGTTTCCATGCCGATGCAATTTTTTCAGTCCAGAAAGCCAAATCAGGAACTTCCTCCTCGAAAGAGAAAACCCGCACCATGATGGAACCAATCTGGTAGTGTCCAAATCCAAGAAAACGACGCTCGTGATTGTAAACAGCCACCACATCGCCCTCTTCCACCGGACCTTTTACTTTTTGAATAGCACCTGAAAAAATCCACGGATGAAACCGAAGCAACGATTCATCCTTACCCTTTTTCAGAATGATTTTTGAAAAACCTTGCATTTGCTTTATTGATGGTTAATTAACGATACCGGGAATGAATAAGGTATCGTCCTGTCGGGATCAGATAGCCATCTGACCTTCCATTTCGAGCAGGCGAACATATATTTCATACGAAACCCAGGCATCGGTTGCCGCATAAATTTGCTGTGGCACCGTTAAAACCGGAGCTTCCCAGTTAGTCAAACGCTGTGATTTAGAAATACGGAATCCCAATACAATACCAGCCAGTTTCTTCAGGCTGAAGTTCTCGATGCCGAAATCCTTGACGTATTCCTGCAATTCGACAAATCCTCCCGGGCGAAAATGGTTGACATTCTTCAAAATCTTAATATCATCACGAATGGCCGCTCCACTTTTTACAATCTTCGGATTAGCCAGAATATCGGCCAGCCTTTCCGGCAAACCGATTTTATTAATCCGGAATAAAAATGCTTTGTCAGAAGTAGAAAGCTGAAGAAGAGCCACCGGATTGGTTTGCCCTTTTTTGAAGGAAGGACGCGTTTCTGTGTCAAAACCGAGGATGAGCTGCTGCTCCAGATAACGAGCCGCTTCATCCACCTGTTCCAGTGTTTCGACAAGCTGAATCTCTCCCTCAAAATGACTCAAAGGCAATTCATTCAGTTCATCTTTCGAAATACACTTATGTAAAACAGTTGTTTCTTCCTTCATAATTAAAAATCTTCCTACTCCCCTCTGAAATTCTTGAATTGCTGTTTCAGAATCCAGTCGGGACTATCAATTTGTTCCTTGTCATCTTTCTTTTCAGCCTCTTTCTTCTTTGCATCTTCCGACAGATCCACATCCCCAAAAGTGAGATTGTGCAATGCCCGAAGACCGTTAACAAGCTGCTGGCCCCAATACTCCGCAAAATTGTTACGGCACTCTAATAACGCGTCGTTCATCACTTCAACGGTGCCAATGCGATAAGAGAGAATGAAATCCTTCAAATCCTGGTAAATGTCGGCCATATTTTCCGCCAGACTTCCTTCAACAGGACCTTCGCTGTATTGAATCAACGGATCGAAAACCTCCAGATAGCCGTCGTGTTCGGCAAGCTTCACCTGCAATTTCCGATGCAGGTAGTTGTAGTCTTCCTCTGCAACAAACTTTTCCGGCTCATCCTCCAGCATTTCCTCGACTTCCGGAAGCAGAGAAGCTTTCAGGTATAACAACGGAAAAATCTTCTGCATTTTATGCACGAAATCCTTCCTGTTAAGATCGTCCATCGTTTCCAGCGTGGCACAATACTCATTGGCCACTGTCACGAACTCGATAACGTTGACTGAATAGACAATATGTGACGTTTCCCCTTCCATTAGCTGATGAGAGATATTTTTTCTAAATCAGCCACAAAGGTAATATAAAAAAGCGAGAGACCTCAGGAGTTTGCCTTAAGCTTCAGTCAGGATTCTCTACAATGTAAACGTCCGTCGGAACCATTTATTATGCTTCCATTATCGAGCATCCAGCGTGTTACGCCCAACACCTGTTTCTCCTTTCCATCTACTTCGCGCACCAACTCTTGAATAGCCAGCGGCTGTTCAAGTAGCAATTCGTTTACCTTCCGGGAAATATGTTCGAACTCCGAGCGGGTTACGCCCGCCTTATGTTCCCGCCGGCAAACATCGCATTCGCCGCATGGTTGCCCATCGGATTGCCCGAAATAATTGAGCAAAACCACGCTCCGGCATTGCTCTTCCTGAGCAGCATAATCAATGACGGCATCCACCCGTTCGAGAAACCGCTGTTTGCGAATGGCATAATTCTCCGGACTGATTTTGATGCGTTTTTCTTCGATGCGCTCTTTCGTGAAAATGACCAGCGCACTTTTTCGACGCGGAATGTAGTGAACCACTTTCAATGTATTCAGCCGGCTCAGGTATTCCTTCACCACATCGACCGTGGTTTTGGCCCGTTGCGCCAGAATTTGCTCATTTACTACCGTGAATTCGCTGAAAACACCTGTATACGAGCGGAGCAGCAACTTGATAAACGCATCGAACGAAGCATTGGCGACCTGAAACTTGTATAATTCATCGCGGGTTACCCGGAAAAAAATACGCGACGAATGTTCCAGTTCATCGGTGAATTCGATGTACCCCTCGCGCTGCAATATTTTCAGACAATGAAAAACCGCCAATGGCTGGAGGTTGAAATTACGCGAAAAGTCAGCCAGGTTAAAATCGAACACGCGTCCTTTTCCCGTCCCAACAGCTACACTAAAATAATTTCCCAGCGCCTTGTACACACGGCGAATCATGTCCATTTCCGGGAAACTGTCAGTCACTTGCTTGTGCAATCGCCGTTTGTCGGTTGCATTGAACAGTAAAACAGCCGCTGCCTTTTTTCCGTCACGACCGGCCCGGCCCGCCTCCTGAAAATAAGCCTCCAGCGAATCGGGCAAATCGACGTGAATCACAAAACGAACATCCGGCTTATCGATGCCCATCCCAAATGCATTGGTCGCTACAATGACCCGCGACTTACCATTCATCCATTCATCCTGCTTTCGTGCGCGAATCTCCGGTGCCAGTCCAGCATGATAAAAATCGGCGGAGACACGCTCTCTTCTCAGCAATTCGGTAATCTCCCGGGTTTTCTTCCTACTGCGAACGTAAACCACACCGCTGCCTTTCGCTTTTTTCACCGATTCGACCAGATAGCCCAGCTTGTCTTCCTTTTGCCGGACCATGTAAACCAGGTTTTCACGGTAGAAACTCTTTTGCAGGACATTCTTCTCGCGGAACTTCAGCTTATCCTGAATATCATCGACTACATCGGGAGTAGCCGTCGCTGTCAGCGCCAATATTGGAACCTCCGGGAAATGCTCACGCAAAGAAGCGATGTTCAGATAGGAAGGACGAAAATCATACCCCCACTGCGAGATACAATGCGCTTCATCCACCGTAATCAGATTCAGGTTCATCCGGTGCAGGTATTCCTGAAACGATGAGCTAACCAACCGTTCGGGCGAGACGTATAGGAATTTGTAATCGCCGTAAACCGCGTTCTTCAGAGTTACATCGATCTCTATCGAAGTCATTCCCGAGTAAACGGCCAATGCTTTGATACGGCGCTTTTTCAGATTCTCCACCTGGTCCTTCATGAGCGCAATTAATGGCGTTACCACCAGGCACAAGCCTTCGTTTGCCATTGAGAAAACCTGGAACGTAATGGACTTTCCTCCTCCGGTAGGCATCAATCCCAACGTATCATTCCCCGAGGCAACCGAATGGATGATCTCCTCCTGCAACGGTCGGAAATCATCGTAGCCCCAGTATTTCTTTAATATTTCGTGAAAATCGCTCATATGATCAGTTGCACAAATTTAGGAAATACCCTCATCAAAAACAGAGCAATTCATTTTCTTTCATATCACTGTTGATTTCTAGTCTAAACCTACATATCAGATGAAGTACATTTCACACATTTTTCTTATTTTAGCCCATCATTCACCTAAAAGCTTTACCCATGTCGTTTCTGTCCGATAAAGTTGTTCATGAAGGCCTCACCTTTGATGATGTGCTCCTCGTACCTGCCTACTCAGAAGTGCTTCCCAGAGACGTGGATATCTCTTCCAATTTTACCCGAAACATTCGATTAAATACACCAATCGTGTCGGCCGCTATGGACACCGTGACGGATTCAAAACTGGCTATCGCGATTGCCCGCGAGGGAGGAATCGGGGTCATTCACAAAAATATGAGCATCGAAGCGCAGGCAAAGCAGGTGACGATTGTGAAACGGGCAGAAAACGGGATGATTTACGATCCTATTACCATCTCGAAAGAGAAGAAAGTAGGTGATGCCCTTTCCATCATGGAGACATTCAAGATTGGAGGAATTCCTGTGGTAGATGCTGCCGGTTTGCTAGTAGGGATTGTGACCAACCGCGACCTCCGGTTTGAACGCGATTTACAGCGCCCCATAGCGGAAGTGATGACAGTGGAAAATCTGATTACCACTGATATATCGACCAACCTGGAAAAGGCTGCCGATATTTTGCAACAATACAAAATCGAAAAACTGCCCGTTGTCGATAAGCACAACAAACTCATTGGACTTGTCACCTACAAGGATATTACCAAAGCGAAAGACAAGCCACGGGCTTGTAAAGATGAGAAGGGCCGCCTGCGCGTAGCCGCTGCGGTTGGTGTAGCACGTGATACTATTGAACGGATTGACGCGCTGGTGGAAGCGCAGGTAGATGCCATTGTGATTGATACCGCACATGGTCATTCGCGTGGTGTGCTGGAAATGCTAAAAAAGGCCAAAAATAAATATCCCGAAAAGGAATTCGTAGTAGGGAACATTGGGACCGCCGAAGCCGCCTCAGAGCTTGTTTTCGCCGGTGCGGATGCCGTTAAAGTTGGTATCGGGCCGGGTTCTATTTGTACCACCCGCATCGTGGCCGGCGTGGGTATACCGCAGCTTTCTGCTATTTACAGTGTGGCCAAAGCCATTAAAAACAGTGGCGTTCCGATTATTGCCGACGGCGGTTTGCGTTATTCCGGCGATATCGTGAAAGCACTGGCTGCCGGTGCACACAGTGTGATGGCCGGTTCTTTGTTTGCCGGTGTGGAAGAATCACCCGGCGAAACCATTATTTACCAGGGACGGAAGTTTAAATCCTACCGGGGAATGGGCTCCATCGAAGCCATGCAGGAAGGCTCTAAAGACCGCTATTTCCAGGATGTGGAAGACGACATTAAAAAACTGGTCCCGGAAGGCATTGTTGCCCGTGTCCCATACAAAGGCACCTTGTACGAAGTACTTTTTCAGATGATTGGCGGCTTGCGGGCCGGAATGGGATACTGCGGCGCGCATAATATTCACAAGTTGCACGAAGCAAAATTCACCCGAATCACGAATGCGGGCGTTACCGAAAGTCATCCACACGATGTTTCCATTACCCGCGAAGCACCTAATTATTCAAGGGATAACAACTAATTTCATTTTCGACAACACAAAAAACGACATACTTTTCATTTTTAGCTAAATAGCCCTTAAGTTCATGTTCAAATCCATTTGCAGTGTACTGCTCCTTCTCCTACTAACGTTAACCGGAATTTCGGCTAATGCCAAAGAGAAACAGGTCATCATGACCATTGGCGGAGATAAAATTTACAGCGACGAATTTCTCCGGATGTACCGGAAAAATAACTTAAGTCTTCCTGATTCCCTCCAGAAAACACCACAAGAGTATCTACAGCTTTTCATCGACTTTAAACTAAAAGTCAGGGCAGCAGAAGCACTCGGAATGGATACGCTCAGTTCCTTTAAACGCGAATTGGCCCGTTACCGGGAAGAATCGGCTGCTCCTTACCTTACCGATTCCACCATCGACGAACAGTTAGTACGGACAATGTACCACCGGATGACCACCGAGGTAAAAGCTTCGCACATTCTGATAAGGATTCCACGCAATGCCTCCCCGGCCGACACACTGAAAGCATGGAATCAGATCAACGATTTACGTCAGCGGGCCATGAGTGGTGACGATTTTGCCAAGTTGGCCCTCAACTATTCACAAGATCCTTCGGCCAGGAACAACAAAGGAGAACTGGGTTATTTCAGTGGCTTCATGATGGTATATCCATTTGAAAAAGCAGCTTACGAAACGCCGGTGGGACAAATTTCGCCCATCGTTCGCACCCGTTTTGGTTATCACCTGATAAAAGTTGAAGACAAAAGGCCATCGCCGGGCGAAATGCACGCGGCCCACATCATGTTTTTTGTCCGTCCGGGAAGTAGCCCGGAAGCAGAGGCACAAATCCACGCGAAAGCCGATAGTGTATACAAAATGCTGCAAAACGGAGCCGACTTTGCTCAACTGGCAAAAAAATACTCCGACGATAAAAAGAGTGGTGCAAATGGTGGCGTGCTCCCCTGGTTCCGTTCCGGACGAATGATTCCCGAAATTGCTGAAACCGCCTTTGCTCTGAAGAAAGATGGCGACTACTCGAAACCCGTTCGCTCGCCATATGGCTGGCACATTATTAAAAGACTAGCTGTCAGGCCAGTCCCCACCTTCGATGAATTACGCCCGAAGATTATCGAGAACCTGAAAAAGTCTCCGGAAAGAAACAAGGAAGCCAAAGCAGCTTTTATCAGGAAATTGAAATCGGAATACACACTCAACGAAAATCCAACTACACAGGAATGGCTTTCTTCATTAAAAGGAAGTACCAAAGATTCACTTCAGGCGAAAGCCGAACCGATGACAAACAAACCATTGTTCAGCATCAACAAAAAACCTTTCAGCCAGGCTGAATTCATCGATTTCATCCAGCGAAAAGAACACAGCCACAAGCCACTCAAAAAAGAACAAATCGATAATTATTACGACCATTTTAAAGACCAAAGTTTTCTGAATTACGAAGATTCTCAGCTTGAAAAGAAATACCCGGATTTCCGGTTATTGGTAAAAGAGTATCACGATGGCCTTCTGTTATTCAACATTACCGACCAAAAAGTCTGGCAAAAAGCAGCAAAGGACACGACAGGGCTGAAGGAATTTTATGCAAATCATCGTGAAAATTACCGAACGGAAAGGTATTTCGGCGGGACTGTTTATCTTTGTCCCTCGCATAAAATTGCGACTGAGGTTGATAAAATGGTAGAAGCGGGCAAAGACAGTACAATCATCATCCAAAAACTTAAAAACCTTGAAGGATTTTCCCACCAAACGGGAAAATTTAGAAAGGGAGACAACCCCGCTGTCGATTTTTACATCTTCAATGATAAGGACGCAATAACAGAGGCACAAGCCGGATTAGCTGTATTGCAGGGCAAAGCGCACCCCAATGGGTATGAACCGCTAAAAGACGTAAGGGGAACCTGCCTGGCAGACTACCAGGATTACCTTGAAAAACAATGGGTAAAACAGCTGCGGCTGAAATATCCGGTGAAAGTGAAACAGCAGGCGATGAACAAAATTTTGAAGCACACGGCAGAAAAATGAGGAATATATTTTTAGCACTGGCAGGCATAGTGATTCTTTTTACAGCCTGTCAGAAAGAAAACAAGGGAAACAGGAAAAATGCAGTTGCAAAAGTTGGTGACAAATACCTTTACCGGGAAGATTTAGCCAGTGCCCTGCCCAACGACATCAACAGCACAGACAGTACACGACTGGCGACCGACTACATTCAACGATGGATTCATCAGGAATTGATTCTGCAAAAGGCGGAAGAAAACCTGACCCCGGAACAGAAAAATGTGGAACACGAACTGCAGGAATACCGTGCTTCGCTGTTAATCCATAAATACCAGGAAGAATGGGTTCGCCAACGACTCGACACCGTGGTAACAGAAAAAGACATTCGGGATTTTTACGACCATAACCCTGAGAAATTCAACCTCAACCAGGACCTGATTCAGGGAATTTACATGGAAGTTCCCAAGGAAGTAGACCATTCCAGAGAAATAAAAAAGTGGATGTTGTCCAATAAATCGGAAGACATCTCGGCCTTGGAAGTATTTAGTTTTCAATATGCTACCAAATATGACAATTTCTCCGACAAGTGGATGGAATTCAGCCGTATCGAGTCGCGGTTACCGATGGAAATCATAAATACGGACCGCTTTTTGCGACGGAATAATTTCATTGAAACCACCGATTCGGTCAGTGCTTATTACGTTGCTATTAAAGATTTTCGCGTAAAAGGGGAAAAAGCTCCGTTCAACTTTGTGAAGGATCGGATAGAAAACTTAATTTTGAACAGCCGAAAAATGGAGCTAATAAAGGAGCTAGAGAAAAAAATTTACGAAAAAGGGGAAGAAGACAATCTTTTCACCATCATGAAATGAATATGATTCCCGGAAGCACTTATTGAAATAACGTTTCCCAATCATGCGAATTCCATGTGGCAATTAAAAAGATTAGAAATAAACACAAGAAATGATAACCATTACGATATGCTGAAACATACATTGAAAATTTTACTGCCAGTTCTGTTTTTATTCGCAGGTTCGGCTCAAACCTTTGCTCAGGACAAAGTTATCGACCAGATAGTTGCTGTTGTTGGAGGAAACATCATTCTGAAATCGGATATCGAAACACAGTATCTGCAGATGCAGGCACAGGGTGCCACCTCTACCGGAGACATGAAGTGTGAGATTCTGGAGAACCTGCTCGAACAAAAATTGCTGTTGGCAGAAGCACAACTCGATACAACCATTACGGTAACGGATAACCAGATCAACCAGGAGATGGACCGCCGTATGCAGTACTTTATTGAGCATATTGGTTCGGAAAAAGCCGTGGAAGAGTATTTCCATAAGCCCATCATCCAAATTAAGGCCGATATGGAAGACGCCATCCGGGAACAATTGATGACACAACAGATGCACTCAAAAATCACTGAAAACGTGTCTGTAACGCCTTCCGAAGTTCGTCGTTTTTATAAAAACATGAAGCCGGACGAAATCCCAATGGTAAAAGAACAACTTCAATATGCTGAAATTACCGTTCTTCCAAAAATCAGTGAGAAAGAAGACCTCCGGGTAAAAACTCAGCTTCGTGACCTGAAAAAAAGGGTGGAAAACGGAGAAAACTTTGCCACACTGGCTGTACTCTATTCCGAAGGACCTTCGGCTCGTAACGGTGGTGAACTGGGCTACCTGGGACGTGGCCAGCTCGACCCGGCGTTTGCAGCCGTTGCTTTTAACCTGAAACCGGGTAAAGTATCGAAAGTTGTGAAGAGTGAAATGGGTTATCATATCATTCAGCTCATCGACCGGAAAGGTGAAAAAGTGAACGTTCGCCACATCATTATTAAACCGAAAGTGAGCCCGAAAGAACTGGATCACGCCAAAGAGCATATCGACAGCATAGCCGACTACATTCGCCGTGACAGCATTTCATGGGAGCGCGCTGCTTACCTCTACTCGTTCGATAAAGATACGCGGAACAATAGCGGGCTGGTAATTAACCCGAATACCGGTTCTTCCAAGTTCGAAATAAGTCAATTAGATCCGGCTGTCAGTAAGGTGATCACAAAAATGAAAATCGGTGAAATTTCCGATCCTTTCCTCATGCAGGATCCCAAACGTCAGCGGCAGGTTTACACCATCGTTAAGCTGCTGGACAAAAGCAAACCACACAAAGCGAATCTGGCCGAAGATTACCAGATGCTGAGTGATATGTGCCTGCAGAAGAAAAAGGAAAAGGTATATCAGAACTGGATTGCTGACCGGGTAGCCAAAACATACGTTCGTATCGACGACTCGTATGTCAATTGCAACTTCAAGTTCAAGAACTGGGTTAAATAATCACCTGGAACATGATGTTTAAGAATGATACAGAAGCCGTCGATGCTTTGCGTGTTAAGCACGATGAGCTTCTTAGCGAAATACAAAAAGTTATCTATGGTCAGGACGAGATTATTAAGGAAGTCCTGATTTCCATTTTCAGTAAAGGGCATTGTCTGCTGATTGGTGTTCCCGGGTTGGCGAAAACGCTTTTGGTAAACACCATTGCCCGGGTACTTGGCTTGCATTACAAACGCATCCAGTTTACACCCGACCTGATGCCTTCCGATATTATCGGGACGGAAATTCTGGATAAAGACCGGGCATTCAAATTTGTCAAAGGCCCGTTGTTCGCGAATATCATTCTTGCGGATGAAATCAACCGGACACCGCCGAAAACGCAGGCAGCTCTGTTGGAAGCCATGCAGGAAAAGTCGGTAACCTCTGCCGGAACAAGCTATAAGTTGGAAGAACCTTTCTTTGTGTTGGCCACGCAGAATCCAATCGAGCAGGAAGGAACCTATCCCCTACCCGAAGCACAGCTCGACCGTTTTATGTTCTCCATCTGGCTCGATTATCCGGCTCACGAAGATGAAATGACTATCGTGAAGAACACCACTTCCGATTTTAAGAATGAAGCAAAGAATGTTATTTCGGCTGAAGAGATTCTTCATTTTCAGGAATTGATTAAACGTGTGCCCATCAACGACAACGTGCTACGATATGCTGTAACGCTGGCCGCCAAAACCCGTCCGGGAACCGAGCATGCACCGGCAATTACCAACGAATACCTGAAGTGGGGCGCTGGGCCAAGAGCATCACAATATCTTGTAACAGGAGCTAAAACCCACGCAGCGCTGCATGGTAAATACTCGCCCGATATCGAGGACGTAAAAGCGGTCGCGACGGCCATTCTACGCCACCGGATTATCAAAAACTACAAGGCGGAAGCCGAAGGAATTGGTGTGGATGACATCATCGCACAACTCATGAAATAACCACATCTGCCACTAATTTGAAAAACCACGAATGAAGCTACCGGCAACATATCGAAATGCCTTTCTCTTTTTGATAACAGTTATTGCCCTGTTTTCACTGCAGTCCTACACACCTCAGTCGCAGCCGCAGAAAAAAAAGAGACGAATAGAACTGGATCATGCCGATAGCTTGATGTACAACGAGAAGATCGTCGCTGATGCACAACGTCTAATCGGACATGTGCGACTGCATCACCAGGGAATTGTCATGATGTGTGACAGCGCCTATTCATACAATAGTAAAAACATGGTAGATGCCTTTGGAAATGTTCACATCATCCAGGGCGACACACTCAACTTATACGGACAATACATCAATTACAACGGCGACACCAAAATGGCTAAAGTCCGTCGGGACGTTAAGCTTGTCAACAAAACCATCACCCTGACCACCGACTCGCTCGATTTCAACATGAATACGAATATCGGGTATTATAATCACGGTGGAAAAATCGTCGATACGGCCAATGTACTGACCAGCTGGGTTGGCCGCTATTATGCCGACCGCGATCTGTTTTTCTTCAAAGACTCGGTGAAGGTGACCAACAAGGATTTTGTGATGCACGCCGATACGTTGGAATATCAAAGTGAAAAAGAACGTGTCATCATTGTCGGCCCGACAACCATCGAAGGAACCAAAGAAAAAGGAAAGCTCTTCTCCAGAAGTGGATGGTACGATACACAGACGAATATTTCGGAGTTGTACAAAGATTCGCGGCTCGAACGCAATGACCAGATTCTGGAAGGCGATACATTATACTACAACAAAACGACCGGCGACGGACGGGCTTTTCACAAGGTGAAGCTTACCGACCTGAAGAACCACACCGTCATTACCGGGAAGCATGCCATTTACAACGAAGTCAGCGACAAAGCGATGGTGACCGATTCGGCGTTATTTATGCAGTATTCCAAAAAGGATACACTGTTCATGCATGCCGACACGCTGCGTTCGGTTCCTGATACATCAGTAACTAAAGATACATTACGAACTAAAAAAGACGACAAGAAAATATTCCTGGCTTACTTTGGTGTGCGCTTTTACCGTGCAGACCTACAGGGCAAATGTGATTCACTGGCCTACCGGATGAAGGATTCAACCATCGAAATGTACCATGATCCCGTATTGTGGTCGCAGAACAACCAGATGACAGCTGACGTGGTAAAAATGACGACGCACGAGAAATCACCGGATATCGTGAATATGGAGAACAATGCCTTCATCATTTCCGAAGAAGATTCGGCCAAATTCAACCAAATCAGCGGTAAAGACATGATCGGCTATATCCGGAACAACAATCTGTACAAAGTGGAAGTCAATGGGAATGGTCGCTCAATTTATTTCGCCAAGGATAAAGACAAATATATCGGTCTGAACCGTGTTGAAAGCAGTAACATCAATATTTATCTGACCGACGGGCACATGAACAATATCACCTTCATCAAACGTCCCGATGCCAAGATGCTTCCGTTAGACGACGTGAATACAAGTGAAACAATGTTAGAGGGATTCAACTGGCGACCGAAAGAGAGACCCAAAAACAGGTACGACATTTTCCCCAAAGAGCAGGCCAAAAGAAAGAAAACACCAGGGAAGAAAGTATTGGAGCCAAAAGAAAAAGCGCAGAAACAAAACAAGATTGAATCTGCGCCCAAATCTCTTTTAAGGACACGTGACTAAATAAAAACCTATTTAATATTCATCTTCATTGAAGAAGAAATCATCCTTGCTTGGATAATCAGGCCATATATCTTCTATGGATTCGTATACTTCGCCCTCATCCTCAATTTCCTGTAAATTCTCGATGACCTCTAAAGGTGCTCCTGATCGGATAGCATAGTCGATCAACTCATCCTTGCTCGCAGGCCAGGGAGCATCCTCTAATTTTGAAGCTAGTTCCAATGTCCAGTACATAATATTATTTAATTATATTATATTTTGCTTTTTCTGCGATTATAAGCATTTTTTTTTAAAACTTAATACCTAATTTTCAATCTTTTTTTAGGCTTTCCAGGCAATTTCATCCGCCCCTGTATCATATGATACCTTCCGGGATAAGACAAACAGGTAATCTGACAAACGGTTCAAATATTTAATTATTTCGTGCGGTATGTCGACATTTTGCGACAATTTATAGACATTTCGTTCAGCTCTGCGGCAAACTGTGCGCGCCAGGTGACAGTACGAAACCGGGTCATTTCCACCGGGAAGGATGAAATGTGTAAGCGCCGGAAGGTCAGCCAGAATCTTGTCCATCTCTTTTTCCAACTGTTTAACATCCTCGTCGCAACACGGAAGGTGCTCTTTGTTATCTACGCGATCGGTATCGGTGGCTAACCGGGCCCCTATTACGAATAATTTATTCTGAATCTGAATAAGTTCCTCTTTATCGGATTGCATGATATCCTGCGAACGAATCAAACCAATCCATGAGTTCAGTTCATCAACCGTTCCATAAGCTTCGAGCCGTAAATCAGACTTGGGAACTCGCGAGCCACCAATCAGTCCGGTAGTTCCGTCATCTCCGGTGCGGGTATATACACTCATTTTGAAAAAGATTTAGCGTTAATAAATCGGATTACTGTTACGGTAATCGGCTTCAACCTCACCATCCTTGAGTTTGATAATGCGATGTGCGTGCCGGGCAATATCTTCTTCGTGGGTAACCAGAATAATGGTATTTCCCAGTTTATGAATCTCGGCAAAGAGTTTCATTATCTCCTCCGAAATCTTCGAATCGAGGTTACCGGTCGGCTCATCCGCCAGCAAAATGGACGGGTGATTCACTAAAGCGCGGGCCACAGCGACGCGTTGACGCTGACCGCCCGACAACTCATTCGGTTTGTGCTCCACGCGATCTTCCAGGCCCACCTGAATCAACTGCTTCATCGCCTGCTTTTCTCGTTTTTTCCGGCCAATACCGGCATAAACCAGCGGCAACATTACATTCTCAAGGGCTGAATAACGAGGCAGCAAATTGAAGGTCTGAAATACAAAACCAATCTCATCGTTGCGTATCTCCGCCAGCCGATCGTCATCCAACGCCCCCACATCAATATCACTCAGATGATAAGAACCGGAAGTGGGCGTATCCAGACAGCCGATGATATTCATCAACGTAGATTTTCCCGATCCGGACGCCCCCATAATGGTCACATAATCGCCCTTGTCTATCGATAGTGATACCGAGCGTAAAGCGTGGACCACCTGTGTTCCGACATAGTAGTTCTTAACGATGTTGTTGAGTTGAATGACTTTTTCCATTTAACAGAATATTTCAACTTTATACAAAGTTAACGGAATTGCAACGGTACATCCAATGCCTTGTTAATATCTTATCACAAAATTTTCCTTTTGCAAATCCGGAAGGCAGATAGCCAAACCTAAGGTAAAAAAATCGAGGGAGACACGCACAAATTCGTTCGTTGTCAGTTCACTCCAAATTTCCTCCATCTCCTGAGACTGATGAATTCCATTTACCACGATTACTTTGGGCTTTTCGTCCGGATTTCTGACAATATTCTGAATAACTTCGTGACACCGAACGGGATCTTCCGGGTAACTCAAAACAACGAAAGCGTCTTCCATATCCAACGAGGAAAAGTCAGGCAAACCTTCGTGTATCGTCACATTTTCAACCTCGGCGGTCTCGAGCAAATACTTTGTCACGGGCAGTAATTCCTTTTTCCCGTCATAATGATTCACCGAAATACGACTATCCGCTTTCGCCAGATACAACGACGTCATTCCGGTAACCGGCCCAATGCAAACAATGTTCTTGGGCTGAAATTCGTTGATCAGCCGAAACAACATCTTTCCATACTTCGGCAACAGGTCGAACCTTCTGACCAGCAACTTCAGCTTTTCCGGCACATCCTCATGCGTCGACGTACTTCCGGGAACTTTCACATTCGACCGCATCAACGATGCCCATACGCCATCAATCGTCTCATAGGCGTAATAATTTCCATCGTTTTCAATCACGTTTGTCAGCAATCCGAAAAGATATGGAGAGTGAATTCCGTGTCCGCGACGGTGACGAGCATTGAGCCAATATGAAATTTGTCGTTTTAAGCGAAATAAGGACATAAACGGTTATTGAAAGGGTGCATTTCTTTCTCGCAAAAGTCAGGTTTTTCCTTCATTCCCGCGCACGAATCCAAGTATAATTTATTGTTATATTTGCTTCATGCCTGAATTTCTTGACCAAGATATCAAATTCCTGCCGGGAGTAGGTCCCAGGCGTGCCAGTTTGCTGAACAGTGAACTGAAGATTTTTACTTTCCGGGATTTGCTTTACTACTTTCCATTCAAATATGTCGACCGGACCCGTTTTTACAACATCCGGGAAATCGATACCAAACTGCCATACATACAGGTAAAAGGCCGGATTACCGGCACCGAAGTAGTCGGAGAAGGACGTAGCCAGAGGCTCGTGGCATATTTTACCGATGGCACCGGAGTGCTGGAACTGGTCTGGTTCAAAGGCATCAAATACGTTCGTTCGTCTCTAAGCACGACCAAACAGTATGTCGTTTTTGGCAAACCGACCGAATTCAATGGGCAGTATAATATCGTTCATCCCGAACTGGAGGAAGCCGAAGACCAACAAAGTAAGCATGCTCAAGGCTATATCCAGGCATTTTACAACACGACGGACAAACTGAAGAAGAGTTTTCTGAACTCGAAAGTGATTTTGAAGCTTCAGCAGAATCTTTTTCCCCTGGCAAAAGGAAAATTACGGGAAACGCTCCCCGCCTGGCTGGTGGAAAAGTACAACCTGATGTCGCTGCCCGAGGCCATTGGGAATATTCATTTTCCGCAAAATCCGAATGCATTACGCAAAGCTGAATACCGTCTAAAATTCGAAGAGCTATTTTACATTCAGCTAAAAATACTCCATCTGAAAGCCGACCGGCAACAAAAATTCCGGGGACATCCTTTCACCATCATCGGTGATTACTTCAACGAATTTTTTCATAATCATCTCCCTTTCGAACTAACCGGAGCGCAAAAGCGGGTCATTAAAGAGATTCGGAAAGATGTGGGTTCCGGCAAACAGATGAACCGGCTGTTGCAAGGAGACGTGGGAAGCGGTAAAACCATGGTGGGATTGATGACGATGCTGATGGCGCTCGACAACGGGTTTCAGTCGAGCATGATGGCCCCGACCGAGATTCTGGCCAACCAGCATTATGCCTCCATCAAGAGATTTTTGGGCAACATGTCGGTAAACGTCCGCTTGCTCACCGGTTCCACAAAAAAATCGGAACGAAAAGAGATTCACGAACAGTTGGAAAACGGCGAGCTGCACATTCTGATTGGCACCCATGCGCTGCTCGAAGAAAAAGTGAAGTTCAAAAACCTCGGGATGGTCATTATCGACGAACAACACCGGTTTGGTGTAGCACAGCGTGCGCGCTTGTGGCGAAAAAATTATGTTCCGCCTCATGTGTTGGTTATGACTGCAACCCCGATTCCGCGTACACTCGCCATGACCGTTTACGGCGATTTGGACGTTTCCGTCATCGACGAATTGCCTCCCGGAAGGAAACCGATTAAAACCATGCACTTCTTCGAAAATAACCGCAAGAAGGTGTATGATTTTATGCGAAAAGAGATTGAAATTGGACGCCAGATTTACATGGTCTACCCGCTCATTTCCGAATCGGAAAAGATGGACTTCAAAAACCTGGAAGAAGGATATAAACATATCAAAACCGCGTTTCCCGAGCCCAAATACCACGTGAGCATGGTGCACGGCAGAATGCGTCCGGCAGACAAAGATGCTGAGATGATGCGTTTCAAGAACGGGGAAACAAACATCATGGTGGCTACCACCGTTATTGAAGTAGGTGTGGATGTTCCCAATGCATCCGTGATGGTAATTGAAAGCACCGAACGTTTCGGTCTGTCGCAGCTTCACCAATTGCGCGGTCGTGTGGGACGAGGTGCAGAACAATCTTTTTGTATCCTGATGTCGAAATATAAGCTGGGAGCGGAAAGCCGGAAGCGCATCGAAACCATGGTAGCGACCAACGATGGATTCGAAATTGCCGAAGCCGATATGAAGCTACGCGGACCGGGCGATATTGAAGGAACGCAACAGTCGGGCATGGCTTTCGATATGAAGATCGCTAATATCGCCAAAGATGGTCAGATACTGCAATATGCACGCGATATTGCCACTGATATTTTGGATGACGATCCCACATTGGCCAAGCCCGAAAATAACCTGATGCGCAAACAATTGATTGCATTACGAAAAAACCACTTAAATTGGAGCTCCATAAGTTGATAAGATTCCATAACTTGAACTTTACCTGATTTGCTTTTTTCAACCGATGAATAAAACGCTAAAAAATAACAACCAACGAAGCATATTTTACCGGTATTTTTTCACCTACGCCTTACTTTTTGGTGGTTTTGCCGCTCTGTTTTTTCTTCCCTACTTACGCATTCGCATTGACGAATTCATCGGTAACATCCAGCTACAGGAAAAAAACAAGATTGCCGTTCAATACCGCAGTCTGCTTGACGACATTGCCTTCGTGGTAACCGATATCATGTTTCTCTCTCACGAAGAGCACATGAACGAGTATGTCAACCAACCCAATCCTCAGGATAAAAAAGCACTCGTTCGTGAGTTCAGTAACCTGATGATGCAAAAATCGTTTTACGATCAGATTCGGTTCATCGACCAAAATGGCATGGAACGTCTCCGGGTAAAAATGGACAAAGAAGGAAAACCTTATCAAGTGCAGGAAGATGGGATGCAAAACAAAGCCGACCAGGAATTTTTTCAGCATACCATTCGACTCAAACCTTACGAAGTATATCTTTCGCCACTTGACATGAACGTGGAGAACGGCAAAATCGAGCTTCCGCTGAAACCCATCATCCGGATTGCAACGCCCATTCCTGACAAAGACGGCACAGTGAAAGGTATTCTTGTTCTCAATCTGAATGCAGGCTATGCATTACGTAAATATATTGAAGGCGACGGAAGCCGGCAGGGAAATTCTCTTTTGGTTAATCGTTCGGGCTATTACCTGCTTCACCCCGACCCAACCAGAACCTGGTCGTTTATTAATGACGGAAATTCGCGCAAGACTTTCCGGGAGGATTTTCCAGAGGCTCACAAGAAAATATGGGCCGATAAAAACGGTCAATTCCGAAACGACGAAGGTCTTTTCACTTTCCAGACTTTACATCCGCTAACTCGAATCAAGGAAGTTTACCGGGCGTTGAACCTTCCGCTCGACAGCCTCCCGATATTTGGAGAATCCCAGGATTATCTTTTTAAAGTCATTTCGCATGTGCCTGAATCAAGAATAAAAGAAGGAGAAAGAAGAATTTACGGACGATTGGGAGCGCTCTTTTTAGCAGTGTTCGTTCTATTGCTTTTCCTGGCACGTTCTGTTGCTAAAACCCTGACTCACCGCAGGCTTTATGAGATAAAACTGAAACTCTCGGAAGAGGAATTGCGCAAAGCCAATGCGACCAAAGATAAATTCATCAGCCTGTTGGCACACGACTTAAAGAATCCACTTTCGTCTATCATGGGTTTTGCCGAAGTTTTACAAAGCAAAGATGAAGCTTTCTCGGAAGAGCAACGCAGGAGTTTCGCCAAAGTCATTCGTCATTCGTCGCGCAGCATGGTCGATTTGATTGACGATGTACTCGACTGGTGGCATGCACAAAGCGGAACTCTCGCCGTTCAGGCTGAGGAGTTCGACGTCAAGGAACTGGTAGAAGCCGTCCTGATTCTGCCAGCTGGCCAGGCCGAAAAGAAAGATATAACACTGGCAACCAACCTACAAGACGGAATGTATGCCTATGCCGACCCGAAAATGATTGCTACAGTCATCCGGAACCTGGTATCCAATGCTATCAAATTCTCGCATCGCGGAGGAGAGGTCATCATCAGCGCCCAAAAGACTCACCACCATGTATTAATTAGTATTCAAGACTTTGGGATAGGAATATCAGAATCCAACCAGAAGAAACTATTCCAGGTGGGGCATAAATTTTATACCAAAGGAACCGAAAATGAATCGGGAACGGGGATTGGATTGATCCTGTGTAAAGAATTCCTGGAAAAAAACAATAGCGCCATCGAAGTAGAGAGCGCCGAAAACAAAGGAACCATCTTCCGGTTCCGCCTTCCGGCGTCAGAGAATAGTAATACTTAGCATGCTTGCTTTTTTCAAAATCTTCCTAAAACCTGTATATCAACACCATTCATTCTCTCCTTATTTCGAATTATCTATATATCGAATTGTATATATTTTATTTAAAACAATGCTAAATTACCAATAGGTGTTTAAAGATATATACTCAATAATCTGATAGATAAAAAAGCTCGTTACATTTGCGGGAAAATTTTCTACCGTTTAGGAAAAATGGAAAACAAGGGAAATATCTTCCATCGGGGAGTTGTAAAGTTTGCGGATGACCATCGGATAGTAGTTGGAATCGTTTCCCAGTCAGCATGTGTGTCATGTTCGGTTAATGGTTCGTGCAACATGTCCGATGTCAAAGAAAAGGAAGTGGAGATTGAGAGCTGGAAAGGCACCTATACAAGGGGAGAATTTGTCGAAGTTATTGCCAGCGAATCACAGGGGTTCCGGGCACTTTTTGTAGCATATATCCTGCCCCTTATCATACTTTTGATCACACTCATCGTTTTGCTTCAGACTACCGGCAATGAATCGCTGGCAGCAGCAGCTTCTTTGGGTGTTTTGGTGCCTTATTACGGTATTTTATATCTCCTGAAAGAAAAAATCAAACAAAAACTGAATTTTAGTATTCGAAAACTGAACTAAACCTCAGATAAAATGAGCATTACACTGATTTACACTGTTGTTGTTCTCAGCGCCATCGGGATCATCGCAGCGATTATCCTGTACTACGTATCTCAAAAATTCATGGTTCACGAAGATCCGCGCATCGACCAGATCGAGGAAGCGCTTCCAAGCGCCAATTGTGGTGGTTGTGGATATGCCGGTTGTCGTGCTTTCGCCGAAGCCTGTGTGGAAGAAAACGAGTTGAGCAGCTTGTTTTGCCCGGTTGGTGGAAACGAATGCATGAACGAAGTTGCTAATATTCTCGGCTTGGAAGCAGTACAGAAAGCTCCCAAGGTAGCTGTACTTCGTTGTAACGGAACATGCGACCATCGTCCGAAAACCAATCAATTCGACGGAGCCAAATCTTGTTCAGCCGCTTCTTCACTTTACAGTGGCGAAACCGCATGTGCTTTTGGCTGCCTGGGTTACGGCGATTGTGTGGATGTCTGCGATTTCGATGCCCTGCACATGAATCCTGAAACCGGTCTGCCGGAAGTCGACGATGAAAAATGTACCGCATGTGGTGCCTGCGTCGATGCCTGCCCGAAAGACTTGTTCGAGCTTCGCAAGAAGATGCCGAAAGACCGCAAGATTTACGTGGCCTGCCGCAATGAGGATAAAGGTGCCGCCGCCAAAAAAGCCTGCGACGTTGCCTGTATCGGTTGTAGCAAATGTTTCAAAGAGTGTCCGTTCGATGCCATTACCATGGAAAACAACCTGGCCTTCATCGATTCGGATAAGTGTAAGCTTTGCCGCAAGTGTGTCACTGTTTGTCCTACCAACTCCATCATCGAGGTAAATTTCCCACCAAGGAAAATCAAACCCGAGCAGGTAGCCGAGCCGACATCAGCTGGTCCCGATTCAACAGATAAAGCCTAAGAACTAAACGAATAATTAACGATAAACTGGAGGTCAACGTGTTAAAGACATTCAAAATGGGAGGTGTTCACCCGGCCGAGAATAAATTGTCAGCCGGCAAAGCCATCGAAAAGCTTCCCCTCCCGAAAACCGTCAGTATTCCCGTTGCTCAACATATCGGTGCTCCCGCCACCGTAGTGGTTAAACGCGGCGACGAAGTCAAAGTCGGTACGGTAATCGCGCAAAGTTCGGGATTTGTATCCACCAATATCCATTCATCCGTTTCCGGGAAAGTGAAGAAGATTGATGATGTAATGGATTCGTCCGGATACAAGAAAAAAGCAGTCATCATCGAGGTTGAAGGTGATGAATGGGAACAAGGTATCGATACTTCCGATAACCTGATTAAAGAAACTCACCTGGACGCCAAGGAAATAAATGCAAAAGTTCTGGCAGCCGGAATCGTCGGTTTGGGTGGAGCCACCTTCCCCACGCACGTGAAATTGAGCCCGCCTCCGGGAATGACCGCCGAGGTACTACTCATCAACGGTGTGGAATGTGAACCTTACCTCACTTCCGACCATCGCCTGATGCTGGAAAAAGGCGCTGAAATTATTGTCGGCACCAAGCTCCTGATGAAAACGCTGGGCGTGAATAAAGCGGTAATTGGTATCGAAAACAATAAACCCGATGCGATTACCCGCATGCAGGAATTCACTGCCAACGAGCCGGAAATCTCAGTTCAACCGTTGAAAGTGAAATATCCGCAGGGTGGTGAAAAACAGTTAATCAAAGCCGTTACCGGCAAGGAAGTTCCGTCAGGTGCACTGCCTATTGCTGTTGGTGCGGTGGTGAATAACGTAGGTACAGCTTTCGCCGTTTACGAAGCGGTGATGAAAAATAAACCGCTGGTCGAGCGGGTGGTTACCGTAACCGGAAAATCGGTCAAAGAACCGTCAAACCTGATGGTGCGCATCGGAACACCGGTTACCGACCTGGTGGAAGCCGCTGGTGGCATGCCCGAAGATACCGGCAAAGTGATTAGTGGTGGCCCGATGATGGGACGCGCCGTTACCACACTCGAAGTTCCGGTAACAAAAGGAACGTCGGGTATTCTTCTCATCCGCGACGACGAAGCGAAGCGGAATGAGGTAGAACCTTGCATCCGGTGTGGTAAATGTGTGAATGTTTGCCCCATGGGACTCGAGCCTTACCTGTTGATGACCATGTCGGAGAAGAAATTGTGGGAACGCAGCGAAGACCGTCATGTGATGGATTGCATCGAGTGTGGCTCTTGTTCCTTCACTTGTCCGTCTAACCGCCCGTTGCTGGATTACATCCGACTGGGAAAAGGAACGGTGGGCAAACTCATTCGGGCACGGAAATCACAGAACTAATCGAATATTAATCAGACAAAACAAACGCAAAAATACCGATGAATAAACTGCTAACCGTATCACCTTCCCCGCACGTACAGGGTGACGAGTCCATACGGAAAATCATGTACGGCGTGGTACTGGCCATGTTACCGGCCTTCGCCATGTCGGTTATGTTTTTCGGCTGGAACAGCGTAAAGGTGACACTCATTGCCATAGCGGCGAGTGTATTCTTCGAATATGTAATTCAAAAGTATATCATGAAGGTCAAGCCTACGGTCGACGATGGTTCTGCTATCGTTACCGGGATTTTGCTGGCCTTTAACGTACCGGTCGGATTGCCGGTGTGGCTCATTGTTCTGGGAGCATTGGTCGCCATTGGCGTAGGTAAAATGTCGTTCGGCGGACTGGGACAAAACCCGTTCAACCCGGCATTGGTGGGACGTGTTTTCCTGCTTATCTCCTTCCCTGTTCAAATGACCACATGGACAGCCAACAAAGTTGTCGCTGACGGCTTCTCCGGTGCAACACCGCTCGGGCTGCTGAAAGAAGGATTGAAGAATGGCGAAACCATTCCCCAAATCACTTCCCAGCTTCCAAGTCATTTCGACCTCTTCTGGGGAAATATGAGTGGTTCGCTGGGTGAAATTTCCGCTGTTGCATTGCTACTAGGTGGTGTTTACATGCTTTGGAAGAAAATTATCAGCTGGCACACGCCGGTTGCCGTTTTGGGAACCATCTTCATTTTCGAAGGAATTTTATGGTTAGCCAATCCGGATCGTTTCATGGACCCGATGTTCCACCTGTTCACCGGTGGTGCCATGCTCGGAGCTATTTTCATGGCTACCGATATGGTTAGTTCGCCGATGACACATGTGGGACAATTAATTTTCGGAGTCGGTATCGGAATTATCACCGTACTCATCCGAAACTTTGGGGCGTATCCGGAAGGTATTTCCTTCGCGATTCTCATCATGAACGCGTTCACCCCGCTGATCAATGCCTATGTCAAACCTACTAGATTCGGGAGGGTTGCATGATGGCTAAAAGAGAATCGAGTTTCATCAATATGCTGGTAACGCTGTTTGCCGTTACCTTCATCGCCTCTGCATCGCTTGGTCTGGTGAACGAAATGACCCGCGACGCCATTAAAAAAGCCAACATAAAGGCACAGGAAAAAGCCATTGCGTCGGTACTTCCCAAATTCGACAAGCTTGGAAAAAGTCTGATGGTACTTCCGAAAGACGGGCCCGATAGTCTGGAATTATTCCCGGCATACGATGCACAGGGAAAAGAAGTTGGAACCGC
This sequence comes from Prolixibacter denitrificans, assembly GCF_003014495.1. Taxonomy (GTDB): domain Bacteria; phylum Bacteroidota; class Bacteroidia; order Bacteroidales; family Prolixibacteraceae; genus Prolixibacter; species Prolixibacter denitrificans. The sequence goes on from NZ_PYGC01000005.1 coordinate 75,383, forward strand.
CGTTAAATCGTATACCAACAAAGGTTTCTCAGGCCACTTCACCATCATGGTCGGCTTCAAACCTGACGGCACTATTTCCGGTTACGAAGTATTGCAACACCAGGAAACACCGGGACTGGGTTCCAAGATGGGCGAATGGTTCCGGAACAAGGATAAACCGAAACAGGATATCATCGGGAAAAATCCCGGTAAGGTAAATTTCCACGTATCGAAAGACGGTGGAGATATCGACGCGATTACAGCGGCTACCATTTCATCGCGCGCATTTCTGGATGCTGTGCGCAGAGCGTACAACACCTGGAAAAATGAATCGGATGGAATGAGCGGCTCGAAAACCAAAAACGAAGCTCAAACGGAAGGAGGTAACTCATGAATCAGATGAAAAACTTCACCAAAGGATTCCTGAAAGAGAATCCTGTATTTGTACTCCTGCTGGGAATGTGTCCCACACTCGGGGTCACCTCATCTGCTATCAACGGGATGGGCATGGGATTAGCCACCACGTTTGTGTTGGTGATGGCCAATTTCGTGGTATCGTTGGTGAAAAGCGGTATTCCGGACAAAGTTCGTATCCCGAGTTTCATCGTTATCATAGCTACTTTCGTAACCATCGTTCAGCTGACCATGCAGGCTTACCTGCCATCGCTGTACGAAAGTCTGGGACTGTTCATCCCGCTTATCGTGGTCAACTGTATTGTGCTGGGACGTGCTGAAGCTTTTGCATCGAAAAATACTGTCTGGTCGTCCATCGTCGACGGTTTGGGCATGGGACTGGGTTTCACATTCGCACTGACGTTATTAGGTGCTGTTCGTGAGTTCCTCGGAAGCGGAAAGGTTTTCGGATTAACCATTTATCCGGAACATTACGGCAGCCTGATTTTCGTACTAGCTCCCGGAGCATTTATCGCGCTGGGTTACCTGATTGCCCTCATCAATAAACTCAAAAAAGCCTGATAAGTTATGCAATACATTATCATTATCATATCGGCCATTTTTGTCAATAACATCGTACTGGCACAGTTCCTCGGAATCTGTCCTTTCCTCGGTGTTTCGAAAAAGACTTCAACCGCTATCGGTATGGCCGGAGCCGTTGCCTTTGTGATGACACTGGCAACCATCGTGACCTATTTGATTCAGTACAATATTCTGGTGCCGTTGAACGTGGCCTACCTTCAGACCATTTCGTTCATCCTGGTGATTGCTGCGCTGGTTCAGCTGGTCGAAATCATCCTGAAAAAGGTAAGTCCTGCACTTTACCAGGCACTGGGCGTTTTCCTTCCGTTGATTACCACCAACTGTGCCATTCTGGGTGTGGCCATTCTGACGATTCAGAAAGACTTTAACCTGATGGAAGGCGTAGTTTATGCCATCTCTACTGCTATCGGTTTTGGACTGGCGCTGGTGATTTTCGCCGGATTGCGCGAGCACCTCGACCTGATGAATGTACCGAAAGGTTTAAAAGGAACGCCTATTGCGCTGATTACAGCCGGTATTCTGGCCATGGCCTTCATGGGATTCTCCGGAATCGTTTAAGCCGAAAATTCATACAAATTCGATATACAAAAGCTGCCTCGATGGATGTCGGGGCAGCTTTTTATTTTTGTGACTCCTTTTTTTCGAAGTGTATTAAAATATCAGATAGATATTTTACAAATGACAAACAACGCAAGCTATTGGCCTCTGTTCCATACTCTGTATCTATCCCATGCATAACAACATGCCTATTAAATTTTACTGGATATTGTTTTAAGCCTTCTTCGTGAGCCCCAATTGGCGATTGCTCTTTTATGGGAGCCATAAATATTGACAATGCCGTGCTAGAAATCTCAGACAACTCGGTAGTCATTTCAGGTAAATAATCTTGCTTCTTAATTTTTTTGAAGAATTTCTTCTTCGTATAGTCAAGGCATATTCCATCAGCCTGAGCTAACAATGCTGGTATCGAAACAAAATATTGCTTGTTATTTTGCGCTTGCTCGACTTGAGCAAATATAGCCTCTCTACTAGGATGCCTAGTTTTTAGTTTTTTAAAAATTTTATTCGTGTCCTCCCTAAAACGATTAATTAAATATTGATCTAGTTTCTCAATCTTGTCATCTTCAATTAAGGATGCAAGATACTCAGCAAGTCGTAAATCACTCCCAAAATCAAGATACCAACCATATTTAGCAAGCAAGACCAAATCACCAGGAGTATTTTTCAATAACTCAAATAATCTTTCTGTAAATTGTTGCGTCGCCCTCGCGACTCCATGTTCCTGTAGCTTTGCGAAAGGTCCCATTATCCCTTGAGACGAATTGCGACCACGGCTACCTAATATTTGTGACAAGCTCGCATCAATATACTTTTGAAACTCCTGAAAAGATTTCGTTATGTTATCCAAATCTAGTATTTTTTTAAGTGTCCATTACTTATTACAAAACAGAACTTCTTAGATATCCTTTGACTAACTCCTAAATTAACCATTTTTATGTTATTGAAGTCATAAGCTAATTCCACAAAAAAAGGCCACCTCAACCGAGGCAGCCTTAACTATCTTATCAGGAAAAATCCTTATTTCAGGTATTTATCGAGCCAGTTGAAGAAGACCCGCTGCCACAGAATACCATCCTGTGCCTGCAATACCCAGTGACTTTCATTCGGGAAGTACAGGAACTCAGCAGGCAATCCGCGCAAGCGAGCTGCGTTAAAGGCTGCTTCGCCCTGCGTGTAAGGAATCCGGTAATCATGTCCTCCGTGAATAACCAGAATCGGAGCATCCCAGTTCTGAACATACTTATGCGGAGAGAACTTGGCGTATGACTTCATCGCCACCGGGTTTTTGAAATCCCAGTACGAACCGCCCAAATCCCAGTTCACAAACCACATCTCTTCGGTGGTGGTGTACATCGCTTCCATGTTGAAGATACCATCGTGCGAAATGAAGGCTTTGAAGTAGCCGTTATTGTGTCCGGCCAGGTAGTAAACCGAGTAACCACCGAAACTGGCACCAACAGCTCCCAGACGGTTGTTATCCACGTAGGGCTCTTTAGCGACATCTTTGATAGCCGACATATAATCGTCCATCGCCAGGCCACCGTAGTCGCCGGAGATTTCTTCGTTCCACTTGGTACCGAAACCAGGCAATCCGCGACGGTTCGGGGCAACGATAATGTAATCGTTGGCAGCCATCATCTGGAAGTTCCAGCGGTACGACCAGAACTGACTAACCGTACTTTGGGGTCCGCCTTCGCAATACAGCAATGTCGGATATTTCTTGTTCGGATCGAAGTGCGGCGGATAAATTACCCACACCAGCTCCTTCTTGTTATCAACCGTTTTTACCCAACGTTTTTCCACCTTACCGAAAGTGAGCTGGTCGAGGTACTTTTTGTTGATATCGGTAATCTGTATCGCTTTTCCATCAGCAGGATTCACACTGTACAGGTCCGCCGGATGTGACATCGAAACGCGCTGGCCAATGAGTTTATCTCCGGCGAGCATCACACTCTGATAGTTGTGTACTCCGTCGGTAATTCGGTGAATGCTGTCAGCCACTACGTCCAGCGAATACATTTCGTCAGTAGCGTGAATATCGGAAATGAAATAAATCTTCTTGCTATCGGCCGACCAAACCAGTCCGTTAGCATTCTGGTCGAAATCCTTGGAGTAATCTTTCTTATCTCCGGTAGCCAAATCGGCAATAAACAAGCGGTTTTTATCCGATTCGTAACCATCATGCTCCATGCTTTCCCACGCCAGCTTTTTGCCGTCGGGCGAGAAAACAGGATTGATGTCGTAGCCCATCATACCTTTGGTATAGTTGATGGTTTCGCCATTGGCAATATCATAGATGTAGATATCGGAATTGGTCGAAAGCGCATAAGCGCGGCCGACTTTCTTCTTGCAGGTGTAAGCAATCTTCTTTCCGTCGGGCGAGAAATTAATCTGCTCGATGCCACCAAATGGTTTCATCGGGGTATCGAAGCGTTCACCCTTCATGATATCGGTTCCGGCTACCACGTTATTCTCGTTGTAATCGGTTACAAACACATGCTGGTAAGTATAATCGTGCCATTGATCCCAATGCACATACATCAGGTCTGTTTCCAGGCGAGCATCTGCTTTCGGAAGATCAGGAAACAAATCATGCACACTCTTGTCGAGCTTCACTGCTTTGATGTAAAGAATCCGGTCCTGGGTAGGCGCATACTTAAATCCGATGATGCCGCCATCGATGTGTGAAACCTGATGTTTGGCAGAACCATCAGGGTTCATTTCCCACAACTGCGTGCTTCCCGATCTGGAAGAGAGGTAACCAATCTTCTTGCCGTCGGGACGCCATTGCGGATTATATTCCTTCTCCGGTGTGTCGGTCAACTGCACCGGTGTACCTCCATCGGTGGAAACCGAATACAAATCGCGGTACGATTTATTTTCCGGGATATTGAAATAGGTTACAGCATACACGACCGATTTTCCATCGGGCGAAACTTCCGCTTCGCTCATTCGGCCAAACGACCAGAGCACTTCGGGAGTCATAATGTCGGAGGTCAGCTTGGGAACCTCAGGCACAAAATTCTTTTTCTCCACTTTCGGCGCTTTGGTGGTACAGGCCATCAGGCCGACCATTAATAGCGGAAGTGAAAAAAGAGCCAGTTTTTTCATTGTACAACAATTTTCTGATTTGACACAAATTTAACCGGAATTATTATTTGGTCAAGAACGGGCAAAACAAAACCCGCTATGTTACACAGCGGGTTTTTGCTTTTTCTGTTTATGAACAATAAATAATCAACTCGGTCAGCTGCCGTAATGGTACGTCATAACCGGCTCCTGAACGGTCTGACCGTCATAGTTGGTGTAACGGACAATGAAATTAATTGAATCGTTGCCGGCTGCTTTCAGTGTTCCCAGCTTGAAGCTGACGATTCCCGAGGTGCGGTACGCCTGCTCGTCACCACGGGCATTATGCTTCAAATCGAGCATATACGGCTGGTCTACCCCATTTCCGGTTTCATCGTTCACCAGGTTAATGTAGTGTGTTGAACCAGCGGTGTAAAAGGCAATCTTCAGGTTCAGAATACTATCCTGCGACATCCAGATATCTTTCACATTGACCGGATCGTAGCCCATACTATCAGCGGAAACCTTGGAAGCATTCGAAATGTTTTTGTAGAGAATTTCTCTTATATCGTTTACTTTTCCGTAATAGGTAAGCGAACCATCGCTATTGCTTTTGTCATCCAACGGATTGAAATTCACCCACACCCGCTGATTATTGTAAACATTGAAATAGGGAACCGATGTAGCCATCGGAACAAAGGAATCGCCGTTGTCCAGCTGAATCACGTATGAATTATCACTCGGATTCTCTTTCTGAACAACGCCCAGGCTGACGATGAAGTCGCCTACAGAGTATTTTCCGTCGTCATCCAAATCACAGGATGTAACAAACACAGCCAGGAACGATGCGCCTAGCAGCAGTGTTAAAACCTTTCTCATATTCATACTTTTCTCTCTTTATTTAGCTCAAATTGTATAAACATGATACAAAAATCGTGTCAAAGGTTGCGTTGCAAAGCTTGCTATCAGATGTTTTTTAACAAAAAAGGTCATTGCTTTACAACAACGACCTTCCGATATTTCAGATATAGGAAATTTCTATTCCGCGTGTTCCAGCAAATAAGCTTTAAATGTTTTGAACGAAGCGCCTAACGAATCAATCACACGTTCGTTGCGCAGGAAGTTCTCCAGGCGTTCGGGCATTGGGACGTTGCCCTGCCCGATGACACCTTCCACTGTTTCGGTAAATTTAGCCGGGTGAGCTGTTTCCAGGAAAATACCGGCTTCATCGGGTTGCAGGTTATCTTCCAGCGCCTGATACCCGGTCGTTCCGTGAGGGTCGAGCAAATAACCGGTCTCCTGATAAATGCGCCCTAACGTTTTGCGAATTTCTTCGTCGGTATACCGGGTTCCTGAGATATCAGCCCGGATGGCATCCACATCGTGGTTGTACAAATCGAGAATGCGGGCAAAGTTGCTCGGATCGCCCACATCCATGGCGTTAGCAATCGTAGCCACCGACGGACGTGGTTTAAATTCACCGGTTTTCAGGTATTCGAACACCACATCGTTGCGATTATTGGCTGCAATAAAACGGTGGACCGGAAGGCCCATTCGTTTGGCAAATAAGCCGGCGGTCAGGTTACCGAAGTTACCGCTAGGCACTGAGAAGACCACTTTCTTGTCCTTCTCCGGAAGACGGGCCCATGCATTAAAATAGTAGAACGCCTGCGGCAGAAAGCGGGCTACGTTGATGGAGTTGGCCGAAGTCAGCGTCAGTTGCTTCTTCAGCTCATCATCCATGAAAGCTGATTTCACCAATCGCTGGCAATCGTCAAACGTACCGTCAATCTCCAGCGCTGTGATATTGTGTCCCAACGTGGTAAACTGTTTTTCCTGAATCTCACTCACCTTCCCTTTCGGGTACAGTACGTAAACGTGAATTCCGGGTACGTTGAAAAAGCCGTTGGCTACCGCGCTGCCGGTATCTCCGGAAGTCGCCACCAACACGTTCACTCGTCCGTTTTGTTTTGCCAGGAAATAACCAAGCAAGCGGGCCATGAACCGCGCGCCAACATCTTTGAATGCCAGCGTTGGACCGTGAAAAAGTTCGAGCGAATAAATGGAATCACGCACATGCACCAGCGGCGCATCGAACGAGAGCGTATCAAACACAATCTCCTGCAAATCGGCTTCCGGAACATCTTCACCAAAGAAACGTTTCGCCACTTCGAAAGCAATTTCACGAAAAGTAAACGATTCCATCTCTTTGAAAAACCATTCCGGCAACGGAACAATACGTTCGGGCATGTACAATCCCCGATCAGGCGCGAGGCCTTCGGTTACGGCCGTGCGCAAATCAACTCTCGGTGCCTTTTTCTCTGTACTGTAATATTCCATGAGCTATTCGATTCCAAGAAATTTCTTCATAAACTGGTTGCCTTTCACCGTGCCATAACTGCCTTTGGCCGCAGCTGGTTCCGAATATTCGGTCACCCCGTCGGGCATCTCCCCCGGACGATAAATCACAAATGGAATAGCGTCACGGGTGTGTGTCCGGATTTTCCACGGAGTTGGATGATCGGGCAACAAAGCCATCGCCACCGGCTCATCCATTTTGGCCGTTTCTTCCAACAGGAAACAAACCACGCGGTTATCGAGGTATTCGATGGTTTTCACTTTCAAATCGTAATCACCTTCATGACCCGCCTCATCACTCGCTTCGATATGAAGATAGACAAAATCGTGATCACGCAACGCATCGATCGTAGCCTGTGCCTTGCCTTCGTAATTCGTATCATACAAACCGGTAGCACCGTCCACTTTGATGACATCCATTCCGGCATACACGCCAATCCCCTGAATGAGATCGACAGCCGAAATCACAGCTCCGGGACCAAGACCGTACATTTCCTGCAGGGTTTGCATTTTCGGTTTGTAACCGGGCGACCACGGCCATACCGACGTTGCCGGGTCTTTTCCTGCCTCTCTCCTTTTCCGGTTTACCGGATGATCGGCTAATATCTTTTGAGAATCCAGAATCAACTGACGAATCAACTCTGCTGTTTCTTTGCCTTCCGGCGATGAAGCTTCCGGCAATAAGCCAGCGAAAGGTTTCTCCGGCACATCGTGTGGAGGCACACATTTCACCATTTTATTTCCGCCTTTAATGACGAGCAAATGACGGTAGGAAACGCCCGGATAAAAACGAACCTTATCGGTTCCCAGTTTTTCATTCAGATAATCAATCAGCTCGGCCCCTTCTTCAGTTCCAATATGTCCGGCCGAGTGGTTCTTCAGAATATCACCTTCTACACAAACCAGGTTGCAGCGCATCGCCAAATCATCAGGCTGAAGTTCCACTCCCATGCTGGCAGCTTCCAACACGCCACGACCTTCAAAAACGGCTTCCACGTCGTAGCCGAGTACTGCCATATTCGCCACCTCGCTTCCAGGATGCAACGACTCGGGGATAGTCTTGAATAATCCGCTTTTCCCCATTTCCGCCAGCTTATCCAAATGCGGAGTTTTAGCGGCCATCAGCGGAGTGAGATTATTTTTGGAAGGATCGGGCAAATCAGCCATCCCGTCTCCAAGGATTACGATATATTTCATTCTCTTTCTAATCTATTTTCAATTCCACATTCATTATATATTCGAAACCTTGATCAAATCGGCAAATACACCGGCCGCCGTAACCGCAGCACCAGCTCCGTATCCTTTGATTTGCATAGGGAATTCGTTGTACCGTTCGCTGGTCAGCAACACAATGTTGTTACTTCCTTCCAGGTCGAAGAACGGATGGTCTGGATCGACCACGCGCAAAGCAACTTCAGCCTGACCATCCTCGAATTTACCAACAAAGCGCCAGCGTTGGTTATTAGCGACCAATTCCTTCCGGCGTTGCTCAAATTCTTCATCCATCTCGTTGATCGTTTCCCAGAATTCATCCAACGATCCGTCGAAGTATTTCTGCGGGATGAACGATTCCATCTTCACATCTTCCTTCTCAATTTCGTATCCGGATTCGCGCGCCAGAATCACCAGCTTTCTAACCACATCGATACCGCTCAAATCGATTCGCGGATCGGGTTCGGCAAAACCTTGTTCCTTCGCCATCCGGATAGCCTGACTCAACGGAATCTCTTCGCTCAGTGTATTAAAAATGAAGTTCAGTGTTCCCGAGAGCACCGCTTCGATGCGTTGAATTCGGTCACCCGAACGTTGCAGATCGTTAATCGTTGAAATCAATGGAAGGCCGGCGCCCACGTTGGTTTCGAACAGGAACTTCACGCCTTTTTTGCTGGCCGTATCTTTCAGTTTTTTATATCGTTCAAAAGACGATGATGCCGCCACTTTATTGGCCGCCACTACCGAAATGAAGTTGTCGATGATGTGGAAGTAGTGTTCAGCAATTTCCGCATTTGCCGTACAATCAACAAACACCGAGTTGAACATATTCAAATCAATCATCTTCTGGCAAAAAGCCGACATATTCGACTTCTCTTCCGAAGACTTTAGCAGATTATCTACTTCGCTTACCTGGATACCGTCGCGATCGAAATACATTTTACGTGAATTCGCCACGCCAGCCAGTTTAATTTTCAAACGATGTTCCCCCATCAAACGGGGTTGCTGTCGCTCAATCTGCTTCAGCAAATCGCGTCCAACGGTTCCAATACCGACGAGGAAAATATTCAGCTCGATGTAGGGTGACAGGAAGAACGACTCGTGCACTACGTTCAGCGTTTTCCGTAAATCCGAATGCTTCACCACCCAGGAAATATTCTGCTCGGAAGCTCCCTGGGCTATCGCGACTACATTGATTCCGTTTTTCCCAATCGTATGAAACAGTTTTCCGGCAATACCAGCCGAATGCTTCATATGCTCACCAACAATCGCCACAATGGAAAGATTCTCTTCTACCGTGATTTTATTGATTCGTCCGGAAGCAATCTCTACAGCAAATTCATTTTCGATGCCTTCCTTCGCCACTTCAGCACAGCCTGAATCAACCGCGAAGCTAATGGAGTTCTCAGAAGAAGCCTGCGAGATGAGGATCACATTGATCTCTTTCTGCGCCAAAACTCCAAAAATCCGGGAAGATATTCCGGTTACGCCAATCATACCCAGTCCCTGAACGGTTATCAGCGTGATGCCAGACATGGAAGAAATTCCCTTAATGGGCCGATCTTTCCAGTCGGCTTCTTCCAATCCAATCAGTGTACCTTCCGCTTCAGGCGCCATCGTATTTTTTATCTGAACAGGAATTCCTTTTTTGTACACCGGCAAAATGGTCGGTGGGTAAATCACCTTCGCACCAAAGTGCGACAACTCCATAGCTTCCGAATATGTCAGCGATGGAATCGGATATGCTTTACTGATGACGCGCGGATCGGCAGTCATAAAGCCATCCACGTCGGTCCAGATTTCGAGCTTTTCCGCGTCAAGTGCAGCGGCAAACAACGCCGCCGTATAATCGGAACCTCCTCGTCCGAGGGTTGTCATTACACCGTTCGATGAAGACGAGATAAAACCGGGAGCGACTGCCACATCTTTCAGGCTACTGCATTTTTCAGCAATCAATCGATAGGTTTTGTCCAAATCGACGTAAGCCCGGCCAAAATTTTCATCCGTTTTGATAACGGCAGCACTATCGATCAACTCTCCATCCAGAAATTCGCTAATCAATAAAGACGACATTCGTTCACCAAAACCGACAATTTTATCGAGGGTTTTCGGAGTCAGTTCATAAATCAGTGACACTCCTTGGAAAATTTTCTCCAGCTCTTCAAAATAAGGATGCAGTTTTGCGAGCACTCTATTCAATTGCTCGCCGGCAAAAAGTTGGCCAGCCATCTCTTCGTGCCGTGTTCGAATTGCTGATAAACCTGTTGTAAATTCTCCACCTTCGGCTGTTGTTCGAGCTGTCAGCAGCAACGTATCTGTAATGCCGCCAAGTGCCGATACCACCACGATGACAGGGGTATTTTGTCCTTTTACAATCTCGCCGATTCTCCTTACATTTTCATGCGAACCGACTGACGTTCCTCCGAATTTCAAAATCTTCATGGGCAAAATATTATGAATTATCAGCTATTCACTTGCACAAAGGTTAAAAAAAATCTGAACCGGGATTTCCCCGGTCCAGAATCACATGTATTTCTTAAGAAAAATTTATTGCTCGACCGACGAAGTTATGGCTTCCAGAATTTTTGTTTCTAGTTCTTCAGCCAACTCCGGATTGTCCTTCAGCAAGTTCTTCACGCTTTCGCGACCTTGTCCGAGTTTTGTTTCTCCGTAGCTAAACCACGAACCACTCTTCTTAATGATGTTCAAATCAACACCCAGGTCAATAATTTCACCCGTTTTCGAAATTCCTTCACCATACATGATGTCGAATTCCGCTTTGCGGAAAGGTGGAGCTACTTTGTTTTTCACCACTTTTACACGTGTGTGGTTTCCCTGTACTTCTTCGCCATCTTTAATCTGACCGATACGACGGATATCCAGACGAACGGAAGCATAGAACTTCAGCGCGTTACCACCGGTAGTTGTTTCCGGGTTACCGAACATCACGCCAATTTTCTCACGCAACTGGTTAATGAAGATACAGCAGGTTTTCGTACGACTGATATTACCCGTCAGTTTACGCAGCGCCTGCGACATCAGACGAGCCTGCAAACCAACACGTGCATCACCCATTTCACCTTCAATTTCCGCTTTCGGAGTTAATGCAGCTACTGAGTCAATTACGACCAGGTCTACCGCTCCGGAACGAATCAGGTTGTCAGCAATCTCCAATGCCTGTTCGCCGTTGTCGGGTTGCGAAATCAACAACTCATCGATGTCCACATTCAATTTGCGGGCATAGAACGGGTCAAACGCGTGCTCCGCGTCAATGATGGCGGCGATACCTCCCTGCTTTTGTGTTTCAGCAATGGCATGAATCGCCAGCGTGGTTTTACCGGATGATTCCGGCCCGTAAATTTCAATAACGCGACCTTTGGGGTAACCACCCACACCCAATGCCACATCGAGCGAGACAGAGCCTGACGGAATAGCCGGAACATCTTCATGTGCACGGTCCCCCATACGCATAATAGAGCCCTTTCCGTAACTCTTCTCAATTTTGTCCATTGTCAGCTGAAGCGCTTTCAGCTTTTCCTTGTTTACATTCTGCTGTTCTTCTTTAGCCATATAATTAAGCGTAATTTAGTTTCAGAGGTTGAGTTCTCCGGCTATTTGTTTTGTGTGTTCCTTGGTTTTCACTTTCCGGAAGATTTTCTCAATAATCCCTTCTTCATTAATAACAAATGTGGTACGCAAAACTCCCATGTAAGTCTTGCCGTACATTTTCTTCTCGCCCCAGGCACCGTAGGCCTGCAAGAGCTCTTTGTCAGGATCAGAAATTAAATTGAATTTCAATCCAAACTTATCGATAAATTTCCGGTGTGATTGTTCGGAGTCGGGACTGACTCCTACCACTTCATATCCTTTTGAAATCCAGTAATCGTAGTTGTCATTCAGGTCACAGGCTTCGGCAGTACATCCCGGCGTATTATCTTTCGGGTAAAAATACAGAATTAACTTCTTCCCTTTGAAATCATTGAGCGAAATAGTTTCACCTTCTTGGTTTTTACCTTTAAAATCAGGAGCTTTATCTCCTTCGTTTAGTTCTTTCATCGTCATAAATTTGGGCTGATTAATACAAATATACTTTAAAATAGGATCACCACATAAAACAGATTATTAAAAGTGGTGTTCAAATTGATGACCGAGTTAGCGGAAAATAACCCAAAATTTGTATTTTTAACTCACGGACATCAATCGAAAAGAGCTTTTCACTCCCAAAGAGAAAAAAAACATGAAACCAAAGCACCGGATTTTAAACGTTTTCTTTGTACTCACTTTACTCTTCATGTTGCCGTTGAATGTGTCAGCGCAACGGGAAAGAGATTTAGAGGCTAAGGCCGCTGATTATTTTCACGATCAGAATTATCAGGAAGCACTTCCGCTCTACAAAGAGTTGGTGAAGATGTATCCCGAAGATGAAGAACTCAATTACTGCTATGGAGTTTCCATGGTAGAAACTGAGCATTATGGTCCCGATGCATGGAAAGCGCTGTTAACGGCTTCTCTCGGACGGGTACCGTCTGATGTTTATTTCTATTTGGGAAAATGTTTCCATGCCGAGTCCGACTGGGATTTGGCCACAAAATACTATCAGCGTTTTGCCGATTATGGCCGGAATAAAGATTTGAAGCGGTTAGGATTACGTGAATACATGGATTTGTGTAGTCGAAAAATCAATCCGTTTAAGGCTGCCACCGCCGAGAAAAAACCGCAGAAAGACACGGTAAAACCGGTGGCAAATCAGGAAAAGCCGTCGTATGAATCATTCATCGCACTCACGGCAGAGCAAAAAAAGCACCATCCAGAACTCTTTACGGAGAATGCACAATCGGTAAAGCCCGAAAATATTGACAGCTCCAACAACGTACCGGTATCTGAAGTAACAGCAGAGCAAAAAGAAAAATACCCGCATTTGTTTGCTACCGAGAAGATCAACTCAGGAGAAGATTCCTCGAAAGAGATGACACCTCCTCCGTTTGCGCTACAGAAAAAAACATTCTCGCCACCTGCAGGATTGGATAACGCCTGGTTCAATTTCCAGGTGAACAGCCGTATCAAATACCATGAGCTGAAGGATTTCCGCACCCAGAAAGGAAAATCGATTTTCGCCAAAGGTTGGATTGCCAGTATCCGGCAAGACTCGTTGGCAGCAGCAACCCACCATTTGCGTAAAGAATACGAAGGTCAGGACCCGAAAGATAATGCCGCGCTGGCACAAAAAATTCTCGAGGCCGAGCAGCTTTCCTACAAATTAATGAGGGAAAGAGAAGATTACTTCCGCCAGGCCCGGCAAGCCGAGCAACAATACTGGGATGGTCAACCCGATAATGAAATTCAGCAATTTGCTGACACGCTTCAGAAAAAGCAGGCACAACATGTAAAAGAGCGGCAGGAAGCGTTAGCCGCCGAACAGCCGGCTCCTGCAGCAAAGCCTAAACCGGTTGTCAAAAAGCCGGTTGTTACTCCACCCGCTGATCAAATAGAATACAGGGTTCAAATCGGTTCCTTCAGCAAAGGATTGCCGGCCTATATTCAGCGGTTGTACGACAAACTTTCAAAATTCAGGAAAATAGACCACTATACCGATGATAAAGGAATCGTTGTTTATACCGTAGGAAAACTCAGCGATTACCACGATGCGGTCAACCTGAAAAAACAACTTCGGCAGGAAGGTGCCAGTGATGCATTTGTTGTTGCGTATAAGAACGGGGAAAGGATTAAAGTGACTGAAGCGCTGAAAATTCAGAAGGGTAAATAAATGTTTTTATTAACCAATGTCCTTTCTTTCCGTGAAATTTGGAAATTGTTACTAATTTTAATGGAAAGTAACCTGCGCAAGGTTCAGCATGTAAAACAGCAATTCCGCATGGGAACACAGAAGAAAAAACAACATAGTGCAACAGAAGAGGTCGAGAAGGAAAAAAGATATTCGTTGTTTCTTCATAACGATGATTTCCATTCGTTCGATTACGTGATTGATGCGTTGATGGATATTTGTCACCACAGCACGCAACAGGCTACGCAGTGTACTTATCTCGTTCACTTTAAAGGCAAGTGCGACATAAAGCAAGGCTCCATGGAATATCTCAGACCTATGCGTCAGGCCCTGTCGGGAAGAAGCCTAAAGGCAACAATTAAATAAGCAATCAATTAATTATTCACCTACTTTCATACTCTAATGACTATTCTGATCATACTGCTCCTCATCTTTCTGGGAATCGTTTTGTTACTTCTCGAATTTGCTGTTATTCCCGGAATCACCATCGCAGGAATTGGAGGTATGGTGCTATTCGGTTACAGTATCTACCTGGCATTTGATACCTATGGCGTAGCCGCCGGAATAGGGACACTGCTTTTCATTATCATCCTCGTTCCGATATTGATGTTCAGGATTCTGAAAGGAAGACTCGGGGACAAAATGTCCTTGAAATCGACCATTATCGGCAAAACCAATTTGATTGAAGACACCCGTTTCCATGCAGGCGACAAAGGAGTCACGGTTACCCGGCTTGGACCTATCGGGAAGGTGGAATTTGACGGACAGGTAATGGAGGGGAAATCAATCGGCCCCATGCTGGATGCCGGCACCGAAGTTGAAATTGTAAAAGTTTTAAAGAATCAAATAATCGTTAAACCTATAAAAAAAGAAGAGTTATGATTCCAGGTACCGTGGGAATAATTGTCGGGATAGTCGTCCTGCTGATTATCTTCCTTTATTTTATACCGATTGGACTTTGGTTTTCAGCCATCGTATCAGGGGTAAGAATTTCTTTGATGCAACTATTCCTGATGCGCTTCCGTAAAGTTCCTCCGGGTGTGATTACCCGGGCGATGATTGAAGCGCATAAAGCAGGTTTGGGAGGAATCAAACGTGATTTACTCGAAGCTCACTACCTTGCCGGCGGACATGTTGCCAGCGTTGTACATGCACTGGTTTCTGCTGAAAAAGCAAACATCGATCTACCGTTTAATATGGCCACTGCTATCGACCTGGCAGGTCGTGACGTATTCGAAGCTGTTCAAATGTCGGTTAACCCGAAAGTAATCGATACTCCGCCGGTAACAGCCGTATCAAAAGACGGTATTCAGCTGATTTGTAAAGCCCGTGTAACCGTACGTGCTGCCATCAAACAGTTGGTGGGTGGAGCAGGTGAAGAAACCGTTCTCGCACGTGTTGGCGAAGGTATTGTATCGTCTATCGGTTCATCCTTCTCACACAAAGAGGTACTGGAAAATCCGGACTCCATTTCACGTGTCGTGTTGGAAAAAGGACTTGACGCCGGTACTGCTTTTGAGATTCTGTCAATCGATATTGCTGATATTGACATCGGTAAAAACATCGGTGCTGTTCTGCAGATGGACCAGGCTGAAGCTGATAAAAATATTGCACAGGCGAAAGCTGAGGAACGCCGGGCCATGGCCGTTGCACTCGAACAGGAGATGCGTGCCAAAGCTCAGGAAGCCCGCGCCAAGGTTATCGAAGCAGAGGTTCAGGTACCACTGGCTATTTCAGAAGCCTTCAAAAACGGAAACCTCGGCATTATGGACTACATGAAATATAAGAACATCAATGCCGACACCGCTATGCGCGATTCGATTGCCAGAGATGAAAACAGCAGTTCATCTTCCGACAACAGTCAATCAGAATAATAAAGTCTATTCATACCTAAAGAAGAAGGAACGAAATATTTCGTTCCTTTTTTATGCGCATCACTTTTTTCGCAAAACCTCAACCTCGCAATCGTTTGCGAAATATTTTTAACATTGCCTTAATGAAATTTAGTGTTTTAGAACATACATTTGTCATGTGATTTTTATTCATAGGTTTGGATTTAGTTAGTTTTTATTGGTTTAGTTAGTTTTAGTTAGGTTGGAAAAGGATAGATGCCCGTCTATCCTTTTTTTATTGTCAAAATCATTGCAAACTAACCAATTACAAAACCCTCCTTCTCTTTTTCCTATGTCGGAAAGGGTGAGAAAGAAAGCCGAAAAAGAAGCGTTCCAAAACGATCATCTTTTTCATATTCTTTTAAAAGTAGCTTAACACAGAAACATGTTTTTCAGCATATATTTGTAATAGATTTTTATTCATAGGTTTGGATTTAGTTAGTTTTATTGGTTTAGTTAGGTTGGAAAGGATAGATGCCCGTCTATCCTTTTTCTTTTGCCTAAATTTTTCTGCCGACACCCACCTGTGAAAAATGGAAGATTTAAAAACAACTTGAAATATTGAATTGGATGGAAGAGATAATTGGTATGACTTATTATCGATTTAATCTTCTTTTAAAAGTGACTTAACACAAAAACATGCTTTTCAGCATATCTTTGTAGTAGATTTTTTATTCATAGGTTTGGATTTAGTTAGTTTTATTGGTTTAGTTAGGTTGGAAAGGATAGATGCCCGTCTATCCTTTTTCTTTTGCCTAAACTTTCCGGCGAGCCCGACATTACAATTCAAACCTAAAAATGCTCTTCACATTTCATAGAAATGTTGTCCAACGCAAGCAAAGGAAGCTTCCCTGCAGGAAAAATATTTCGACAATGTCTTTAATTTTTAAGAGATGCTTAACACTGAAACATGTTTTTCAGCATATATTCGCACCGATTTTTCAAGCATAGGTTTGGAATTAGTTAGTTTTATGGATTAGTTAGTTTAGTTAGGTTGGAAAAGGATAGATCTCATCTATCCTTTTTTTTCATTAACAACATCAAGCCACATTGTGTCGCAAAAACACGAGCTGGCAAAGTGATGATTCCTGAATTGTAAGATTACTTCAAATCTTTTTAAAATATTTTTAAAAGTGGCTTAACACAAAAACATGTTTTTCAGCATATCTTTGTAGTAGATTTTTTATTCATAGGTTTGGATTTAGTTAGTTTTATTGATTTAGTTAGGTTGGAAAGGATAGATGCCCGTCTATCCTTTTTTTATGTCCAAAATTTTGGAACGACTCAGAATGAGCTCAACTCTATTCAGCTGATTCAGGGCGAAAACGAACAATTCGACGAATCATTCCCCGGAAAATAAAAAAGTGAAAAGGTTTACTCAAATACCAGTATAAACGTCCAAACAATCCTCTCGGACGAAAAGTGGCCACCTGATAAAGCCAGGTATGTTCGTTTCCGCGAACCATCTTAAATTCCAGCCAAGCCTCGCCGGGCAGTTTCATTTCAGCAAAGAGCAATAATCGTCCCTCCTCTTTATCGGCATACAAAACCCGCCAAAAATCCAGCGCATCGCCGTTTTTTATCTCGTTAGGAAGTCTCCGCCCACGTCGTAAACCGACACCTCCAACCAGCTTATCGAGCAGTCCGCGTAATCTCCAAAGCCAGTTAGCGTAATACCAGCCCCGCTCGCCACCAATTGACCAAATATTTTCAATTGCTGCCTTTTCTGATACATCTACTTTTTTTCTTTTTACATCTTTAAAACAACCAAAACGAGGTACCTCAATGTGCCTTGACAGGTTCCCCTTCAGACGGCCGCTTGCCAAAGCGTCCTTCCAACTCGAAATCACCATGTTCTGCTCAATCCGGTCGTAAGCCAGGTTCACGGCTTCTCGAAAGGCGATAGGTTGATGCCCGAGCATTTCTGACAATCGATTATCCTTACACACAACTTCCACTTTCATGCTGTCGACCAGATTAACGGCCAATTTGTATGATGTAGCCGTGACAAAATAAAGCCAATAGGATGACAAACGGGGCGTCATAACCGGAACGGTAACAATGTATCGTTTCAGTCCTCGTGCCCTGGCAAACTGAATCATCATTTCCCGGTAGGTAAGAATTTCCGGACCGCCAATATCAAAACGTTGATCGAAAAAACGCTCATCCAGCAAAACATGCGTCAGGTAATAAATAACGTCGCGAATGGCAATCGGCTGAGATTTGGTCAGTACCCACCGCGGCGTTAACATGAAAGGAAGTTTCTCAACCAAATCGCGCATAATCTCAAACGAGGCACTTCCCGACCCCACAATAATTCCTGCTTGTAAAATGGTTGTATGATAGTCGCCTCCCGCCAGAATATCTCCGACTTTTTGCCTCGATTGCAAATGTTTCGAAAGCTTTTTATCGTTACTGATACCGCCAAGATAAATGACCTGTCGAACACCGATTTCTTCTGCGAACTTCCGAAAATTCATTGCGGTTTGAGCTTCCAGCACATCAAACGAATCGATGGACGAAGACATGGAATGTATCAGGTAATAGGCCACATCAATCCCGGTAGGGAATTGCTCTACTGATTGAATACACAGAAAATCAATTTCCAGAACAGTAAGTTGATCCGAAGGCAGATTATTTGTTGTGAAGCGTTGTTTATCGCGTACACAGCAAACCACTTCATGTCCCTGTTCCAACAAAACCGGGAGAAGTCTTTTCCCAATATACCCTGTAGCACCAGTAAGTAATATCTTCACGTTAATAGCTATTTTATTCAGTAAGTAGCAAAAACAACGTCAACCATTTATTAAACGTAAAATACCTGACGAAAGATTAATAAAAGAAGAAATCCGCGCCACCTCAACTAACAGTTGCACTTCAATAGAAAAGCGAAAGTATCAGTGTTATGCAGAAATTAACTCCATACTACATTGATATGACAGCTAGTATTCTGCTAACAATAACCTTTCGTTTTGTTCACCATACCGTCATATCGCCTTAACAGCCAAATCGCTGAACATGACTTAATTGCCATATGCGAATTTTGATTAAAACGTATGACTAAACGAAGAAAAGTTGATCTGGTGGTTCTGTCCGACATTCACCTTGGAACCGGCGGAAGCCACGCTGTCGAATTGCTGAAATACCTTAAAAGCATTCGTCCCAAAACCTTAATTCTGAACGGTGACATCATCGACATCTGGCAGTTCAGGAAACGTTATTTCCCAAAATCACACTTGAAAGTAATTAAGCATCTGCTGGGAATGGCGTCCAAGCGAACCACCGTGTATTACATTACCGGGAACCACGACGAGATGTTCCGTCGTTTCAGCGGACTGAAAATTGGCAAGCTGAAAATTGTCAACCAACTGGAGCTGGACCTGGACGGGAACCGCAGCTGGTTTTTCCACGGCGATGTTTTCGATGTGGTAATGCAATATTCCAAATGGCTGGCCAAACTCGGAGCAATCGGATACGATACCTTGATTTGGCTAAATACAAAAGTCAACTGGATCAACCGTCAATTCGGATTTGAACCCGTTTCCTTCTCAAAAAAGGTGAAAAACTCGGTGAAAGGTGCGGTTAAATACATTAACTCTTTCGAAGACACGGCTGCATCGTTAGGTGCGCGGAAAGGATACAAAAACATCGTCTGCGGCCACATTCACCACCCCGAAATCAAAGAACTGGAATTCCCGCAAGGAAATATCACTTACCTGAATTCCGGCGACTGGATTGAAAACCTCACCAGCCTGGAGTACAACGATGGCGAGTGGAAGATTTTCAGTTTCCGTGACGACTTCGTGGAGGAAGACGGCTTTACTCCAAATGAGCGGGAACAGCTAGTCGATTTCGACCCGAAAGAATTATTCCAGATTCTGTTAAACGAATTTCAAGCGGAAGCGTGAAAGTTCTCTACGCCATACAAGGAACCGGAAACGGCCATTTGAGCCGGGCACGGGACATTATTCCGGTAATCGAAGAATATGCTCAGCTCGACATCCTGGTCAGCGGAACGCAAGCTGAAGTAGAGTTGGGACATCCGGTTAAATACCGGAAAAAAGGACTGGGCTTTGTCTTCGGTAAAAACGGAGGAATCGATATCCTGAGCACTTATCGCGATGCCGACATTTCAAGCCTGATGAAGGAGATTAACACCCTTCCGGTAGAAAACTATGACCTGGTCATTAACGATTTCGAACCAGTTTCGGCATGGGCTTGTCGCCGAAAAAAAGTGCCGTGCATTTCCCTTAGTCACCAGGCTTCGTTGCTGAGCAAGAAAGTGCCCCGTCCGAAAAAGAAAGATCCCGTAGCTACTTTCCTCCTGGAAAACTACGCTCCGACCGATTTCCAGCTGAGTTTTCACTTTGCTTCGTACGATGAAAATATCTTCACTCCCGTTATCCGTAAGCAAGTCCGGAACACTGAGCCTGACGACAAAGGACACTATACGGTGTATCTTCCGGCATTCGAAGACAAGAAGCTGATAAAAAAGCTTTCGGCATTTAGTGACACCCGTTGGGAAATTTTTTCGAAGCATACCCGGTCCACTTATCAGAAGGAAAACATCACAGTTCGCCCTGTTTCGAACGAGGCATTTCTGAAAAGCATGGCTGAATCGACAGGCGTACTTTGCGGAGCCGGTTTTGAGACTCCGGCAGAAGCCTTATTCCTGGACAAGAAATTGATGGTAGTTCCCATGAAAGGTCAGTATGAACAGCAATGCAATGCAGCTGCACTGAGACAGATGGGTGTACCTGTTATCAAAAATCTAAAAGAAAAGAATCTGCCGAAGATTGGTGAATGGTTAACGAATGGCAAGCCCATTCCGGTTTTCTACCCCGACCAAACGCGGACTATCGTGAAGCAGATATTCGAAGAATACATCTGGATGCTCAAAGATAACGAGCCCGAAAACAATTTACTGATTAGAGAATATTATCGCACCAACACACCCGAATATGAAACAACCGAATAGCCGACTTAATTGAGACGAAGCAACACACACAGTCCCTCCTATTTATTTATCAAATAACAGTAATCCATTTTCCCGTACAAAAGCTGCCCGGAATCTCCCTCCGGGCACTTTTACATCCGACTGTTTCCTGCCAAAGGAATTGTGAAGTAAAAAACCGAACCTTTTTCCGGAACCGATTCCACACCAATTTGTCCGCCCATCAGTTGTACCAGGCTTTCGGCTATGCTAAGGCCTAATCCGGTTCCCGCGATAGCTTGCTTCTGGGCGCTCACGGTCCGGTAAAAGCGTTCGAAAATCTTTTTCTGATCTTCTTTTCGAATGCCCATTCCCGTATCGCGGACGAAAAAGCGTGCCTCGCTTTCCTCGATGGCGTAGCCTATTTCAATCGTTCCTTCCCGGGTATATTTGATGGCGTTAGAGAGGAAGCTTGACATGACCTGCCGGATCTTCTCACGATCAGCAGTCAAACGCTCCTGCCCGACTGTATTTGGAAGTCTTTTAAGCAGAGCTATGGGCTTACTCCTCACTTCGCGACGGAACGATAGGTGCAAGTCTTCCAGGAGCTCGGATGGGCAAAAATCTGTTTCTTTCAACGGAATTGCTTCCGTATCCAGGCGGGAGACAGCCATCACATCGTCGATAATGTTCAGCAAATGGTCTGCATTTGAATTGATAATACGAACAAACTGTCCACGTTCTTCCGAGTCGATATGCTCCTCCAGCAAATTGGTAAAACCAACAATAGCGTTCATCGGCGTTCTGATTTCGTGGCTAATATTAGCCAGGAAAGCCGATTTCAGCTTATCTCCTTCCTCTGCCTGCTCCTTTGCTTTCACTAGCGCTCTTTCCATTTGCTTGTACTCGGTAATATCGGTCACAACACCTTTAAGGCGGGTAAGTACGCCATTTTCGAACAACGGAACGATACGATTATTTAACCACCGGTATTGGCCTCCCGGAAGAACGATTCGCACCTCTTCCTCAATCATCTGCTTCTCAATCTTCAGTCGCTCAAAGGTTTTCTTCACCAAGTAGTGATCGTCTGGCAATAATCGATCGAGGAATTCACGGTAGGATACCCCGTCTTCTCTCGAATCCATTCCAAATATGCTGTTGCAGTTTTCCGACACATGTAAGGTCTCGTTAACCAAATCGTACTCCCAGTCCCCCATCCGGGCAATTTCCTGTGCCTCTCTAAGCGATGCCTCACTTTTCTTCAGCTCGTTCTCAGCCCGCTTCTTATCGGTCACATCTTCCATGATAACGATGTACTGAGTAATTTCACCGGCATCGTTGGTAATGGGCGATATTGTTACGTTTTCCCAATAAAAGCTGCCGTTCTTTTTACGGTTCAAAAACTCACCTTTCCACTCCTTCCCCTGTCTTAAAGAAGAGAGCATTGCATGGAAATCTTCTTCCGGAAGGTGCCCCGGATTCATAATTCTCGGACTTCGGCCCTTAACATCTTCCAACGAATATCCGGTTAAGGCCGAAAAACGAGGATTGACATACTGTATCAGACCATCGGCACCGGTAATCACAAAGGAAGCCGGACTCTGCTCGACCGCAACACTTAAGGTCATCAACATCTCCTCAGCCTTTTTGCGGGGCGTAACATCGTGCACAATGGCGTGCACCATAGGTTTACCACGAAGAATAATAGGGCCGCTAAATACCTCCACATCACAGGTGGAATGATCCGCTTTCCGGTGCTTAAACTCGTAGTGATTATGCGTTGAATAATCGACCTGATGCAACCGGTCTCTTATTTCGTTGGGGGAAAGTGTATTGATATCCGCAATATTCATCGAAGTGAGCTCTTCGTATGTCCATCCATAGAACTCGACTGCCGCATGATTGGCATCGACGATATTTCCGTTGTTCTTGTCAATCAAAAACATAACTGCATGATTATTACTGAACAGAGTACGATAACGCTCCTCGCTTTCATGCAAAGCTTTCAGCGCTTTATTTCGTTCGGTCACATCAGTTGCCAGAACCAAACGCGCGGGGCGGCCATTAAAAGTGAGGCGATGAGAACTGATCGCAACGCTAATAATTTCCCCGTTTTTCTTTTTGTGTCGCCACTCTCCGGCCCAGTCGAAGTCGTCCTCATGTCTTCCCAAATCGACCATCAACTGTGGAACATCTTTTTGCGGACGGATATCTTGTATCGTCATCGACAGAAATTCTGCCCGTGAGTATTTATAATGTCTTACAGCGGCATTATTTACTTCAATAAAACGGTAGGTCTCCAGGTCATAAATCCACATGGGATGCGGATTATTCTGAAACAGGTATTTATACTTTTGCTTACTCTCGACGAGTGCATTTTCCGCTTTCTTCTGTTCCGTGATATCTTCTACGCTGGCCCAAATATATTTAACCCCTTTTTCGATCATAATCTGACCTTTGAGCCTCACAGGCACGTGATGCCCGTCTTTGTGGATATATTCCTTCTCATATGGTCCGAAGTGCCCCAGATGAGAAAGACTATTCAGCTGCTCCTCTTCATCTTCACGGTACACCGAGGGCGTCAGTTCCCAATAGGTCAATTGCAACGCTTCCTCCCGCGTATAACCGATAATCCCGAGCATGGCCGGATTCATATCAACCAGTCTTCCGTCGAGCGTCGTCAACATCAGGCCAATCGAAGTCAGATTAAACAGGTTACGATTGTACTTCTGACTCTCCTTAAACTTCTCTTCCGCTTCCTTTCGTTCCGTGATATCCATCACGATGCCCTCGAGGGCAATCAACTCGCCGTCGCCGTTGTAAATTCCACTTCCCTGCTCCCAAACCCATTTAACCTTTCCATCAGCCGAACGAATTTGATATTCCCTCCGGAAAACACTGTTCTCTTCGATAGCCTTTTGCCAATCGCTTTCTAACGATTCCCTGTATTCTTCAAGGATTAATTCCTTAAACGATACAACCCGGTTATCCAGCAGCTCTTCCGGTTGGTATCCAGTCAGGTTCACACATCCCGGACTCACATATTTCATAGTCCAGTCAGCGTTGTTGAGGCAACGATAAATCAAGCCGGGAACATGACCAAGAAGAGAAGAATACAACCGAATATTATCCAGTGCAGAAATATCCGGTGGTGAGGCGGCTTCATCAGCAATCTGCTGGTTTCCACGCTCATTCGATGATTTTTCAACTGTCCGATCAACCAACAGAGCCAACACCGGAGCCATCTTATTCAATTGCTGAAAACTATCGTCTTCGATAGTAGCATCGTCGGGAATGCCCCAAAACAAGAGCATTCCATTCAAACCATTCCCGGCCAGAATGGGAAGACACAATGCCGGAAACACTTCCTCCGGAAGCGCCACTCCATCCGAAGTCGCGTTTTCCTTCGAAGAGATTATCCGGGGCTTTCGATGGTTGCTCCATTGATGTATGACCGGGAACCAATCAGGAACGTTGTTATCTGGCGCGATAACAGAAAGGTTGGAAAAAACAATGTCAAATTCTTTCCCCCCGGAACGGGATAAAACCGATATAGCCCGGGCGTTTGCTAAATTCTGAAGAAAAGATAATAACGACATCGAGAAAGAACCGTCTCTCGAAATAATTGCCAGAAAATCATCAAAGGCCTTTTCAGCAATATCGCTGTCGTTTTGCATCAGGTCAGCTTCCGGGGTTACGTTTTTCATCATCATGAAACAAGCGTCCAGGTTAGCAGGTTAAAGTTGGTAAGTTAATTAAAATCTTTATGTTGTCGAAAAAAAAAATCATTCCATATCTATGCTGTTCAACGGAACAGCTAATTTGGGATGACGAGCAACATATAAAAAAGGTTACTTTTCAGCAGCCAGTCGCTGATAAACTCCGTTCGTCCATCCAAAACCGTCCTGATTGGGATATTCGCCACCACCACCGGGCACTTCCGGATTGACCACATTGTATTTCTCTTCCATGCGGTGATACTTGTGATAAACTTCCTCGTTCACCTTCATCCAGCGTTGTTTGATTTCGTTCGCCAATGCGTTAAAATCATAATTGCGGAGTCCCTGAATGGTCATCCACTGCAGTGGTGCCCAGCCGTTGGGTGAATCCCATTGCTGACCGGTATTATAGGGTGTCGTGGCCACTCCACCTGCCTTCAGCAACTCGTCCTCAACCATTTCCTTTATTCCGGCAGCCTGTTCGGCGGAAGCCATGTGGAAGAAAAGAGGATAAACAGCGGCCAGCGAAACAATGCCTGTCTGTTTTCCCGTGGTATAATCGTAGTCGAAATAGTATCCTTTATCAGCATTCCAGCAATAGCGGTTCAATGCCTCCAGCCGATTCTGTGCTTTTTGCTCATACCGGGCAAAGGAAGTTGAATCGCCCTTCAGCTTGTAAGCGTAAGCAATGGTCTTTTCCATGTTGTACATCAACGCATTCAGATCGACCGGAACAATGTCTGTAGTATGCATGGTATACAAAGGAAAACTGCCATCAGGAGCTTCTTTCAGCCAACGGCTCGAGAAGTCCCATCCCGATTCAGCAGCCGATCGAATATCGCGGTACATTTTCAATGTATCCAGTGATGGATTAAGAGCCAATGCTTTTTTTACCGTCTGAACGTCTTCGCGATAAGCTTCCGAACGAGGAAAATCCCCTTTATCATAATACCTGTTCAACAAAGTTCCGCCATCCATCCGAACGACATGCCCACAAGCGGACTTGGCATCGTTAACATTATTGGCTCCGTGCATCCAAAACCGATATTCTTCAACCATGTAAGGCAAATAGTGCACATACACTGAGTCATCCTTTTTTAATCGTGCCAACAGGCTTACCATCAATGCGAAGAAAGGTGGTTGCGACCGGGTGAGATAATACGTCCGGTTACCGTTCGGGATAAACCCAATGGTATCAATCAGGTAAGCAAAGTTATCAATCATCGAGTTAATGATATCAACCCGACCATCGGTTGCCAGTCCCAACATGGTAAAATAGCTATCCCAATAGTACACTTCGCGGAAACGTCCGCCGGGCACTACATACATGTTAGGCAACGGAATAAGTGTTCCTGAATGGGCCACATCGGGTTGCCGCAACAATACCGACCACAGATTCCGGATATGTTCACGTATAGGCAATGTGTCTGGACTACTGATTGGATGATAGGTTGGGATAATGAAGTGCTTCTCCAAGAACTGCTTGAGCACTTTAGTATCATCCTTATCAGCAACCGTTTCATAGGCTTTTCGAATCTCCGCCGGAGATTCCTTCGGAACACAATCGACGAAAGTTTTACTGTCGGGGAAGATGTCGGACTTTTGTACATCGTAAAATAATTGCCCATAAAGGGCCTGAGGCGTGCCAACATCGACGGGTTGAGGAGTTTGTTTCTGACAACTGGTTGCGGACGCAACCAATAGGGTTAACAACAGCCAGAAAAACGGTCGGTGGATTGCCTGCCGGAAAGCATAAGAATTTTTCATATTCTCTATTTTACTCCTAAATTGCCTTGTACCTACCCCACGTCGGGATAGTTTACCAAATTAATGATAACAGAACATTTGGGTAACCAGGTACGTTTGTTTCCTTAATCCAAAGCTTCCGGCAAAACTTTGTTTGCTCCTACAATACATCCTACCAGAAACTTCTGAACCAAAAATACGACATCTCAAGCAAAAAAAACAGCAGCAAGTAGAATTTCCAATGGCTCACTTTCCGTCTTCATGAATAAACAATTATGTTATCAATTAAAAAACAGACCAATAGACGCTCTCACCGTTAATTCAACTTTATGTAAAAAACTTTCAATTCACTCTCCCCATGGTGAATCGCCAATTAACAAAAGCATAATATGAAACGCACGACCACGGAGGACAACATGAAGCGGGAATGACTAATTTTGAGGTTTCATTCCCCGGCTTAAAGATCTCGTGTTTTACGTTAAAGAACCAACCGGGAGAATGGAACTTCTTCTCTATGCATACACCCGGAAACACACATTGGTCGAAAACCCTGAAGGGACTAAAGAATACCTTTCGTTCGCTGCAATACCGCAATTACCGGCTTTTCTTCGGGGGACAAAGCATCTCACTCATCGGTACCTGGATTCAGCGCATCGCCATGCCATGGTTGGTGTATCACCTGACCGGCTCAGTAGTTCTATTAGGTGTTGTCGGCTTTGCCGGACAGATTCCCACCTTCCTGCTGGCCTCCTATGCCGGTGTTATTACCGACCGCCGGAACCGCTACCATATTCTGATTGCCACCCAGGTACTCGCCATGCTGCAGGCACTTACCCTGGCGCTGCTTTTCTTTCTGGGCATCATCCAGGTTTGGCACATCATTGCCCTCAGCATTTTGCTTGGCCTCATCAATGCATTCGATGTGCCCGCCCGGCAATCGTTCGTCATCGAAATGGTAGAGAAGAAGCAGGACCTGGGCAACGCCATTGCGCTGAACTCCTCCATGGTGAACGGTGCCCGATTACTGGGCCCCTCCATTGCGGGCGTGTTGATTGCCGTTACCGGAGAAGGTGTTTGCTTCCTCATCAACGGGTTGAGTTACCTGGTGGTCATCGCGTCGTTGCTGAATATGAAAGTCACTCCGCGTCAAATCAGGAAAAAGACGACACGCATCATCGAGGAACTGAAGGAAGGTTATCACTACACGTTTGGCTTTGCGCCCATCAAATCCATCATTCTGCTGCTGGCATTGGTCAGCCTGATGGGCATGCCCTACAATGTACTAATGCCGGTATTTGCCAAAGAGGTTCTTCACGGCGACTCACATACCTTTGGTTTCCTGATGGGCGCTTCAGGGCTGGGAGCCATTACAGGCGCCATGTACCTGGCTTCGCGTAAGAATGTGATTGGCCTGGAACGACTGATTCCAGCAGCAGCTGCCGTTTTTGGACTGGGACTGATTGCCTTTTCGCAATCCCGGTTTTTCTGGTTGTCGATGCCACTGATGGTCATCACCGGCCTCGGGATGATGCTCACCATGGCCTCCAGCAACACGGTGATTCAAACCGTGGTCGACGACAGCAAACGTGGACGCGTGATGAGTTTTTATGCCATGGCTTTTATGGGTACTGCGCCTTTCGGTAGTTTATTTGCCGGCGCTGTAGCCAAAGCCGTCGGTGCCCCGCTGACGTTAACGATTGGCGGTGTAGCTGTTGTTCTGGGAGCCCTTCTGTTTGCCCGCCAACTTCCCAAAATCCGGGAAGGCATCTTCCCGGTGTACCGGGAAATGGGGATTCGCTCCGGAAAACAATAGCCCCCATAAACATTTTCCCGGTTCAAGTACCCCAAACCTAATTTTTCATAAATTGGGAAAGCAAATTTGATTTTTCATTCTTTATACACTGTAAAACATGCCCAAGCAAAAGCCTCAAACATTAGTATTGAAAGTTATTTCGATTATTTTCATCAGCTTTCTGTTCTTTAGTTGCGATTCAAACCTTCTTCATAAAACTCCAATCGATAACTTCAAGGGAACATGGGAACTCCAGGGTAGAACCATGTTCGACGGAATTAAAATCAAAATTACCGAGGATAAGAACGGCAATTTCGTGGGCAAAGTGGTTGAATTGAATAACAACAAATATGTCGACCTGTTTGTCAGCGTGGGAGATACATGGGTAACCGGCATCGGTCGCTCATCTAATTTTGAGTTTATTCTTACCGAAAGGAAAATTGCCAGTCAGTTGTTTTCACTGTACGGGCTGGATACCACACAAGACTACGAAGTGAAATTTATTGACAATAATACATTTGGCCTTGGGACAGGCAGCGCTGATCCTGGCCAGTCATCCATCAGGTATATCCGGGTGACACCTTGAAAAGCTAAAAAACGATTAATGACTATAAAACCTCTTCGTTCATTATTCACTCAATCATAATATCCATACCATTAAAAATTTAAATTGACTCTAAATAGTTATTATGCTAACTTGAAGAGACAAATACCAGGATATAATCCTATTTTACTAACTAAATTTTTAACCAAATGAGTATCAATTACAAGGTGATACCGCGGAAAAATCCGGGTAATATTAC
Organism: Prolixibacter denitrificans; assembly: GCF_003014495.1. Lineage (GTDB taxonomy): Bacteria > Bacteroidota > Bacteroidia > Bacteroidales > Prolixibacteraceae > Prolixibacter > Prolixibacter denitrificans. Next base: position 104,225 of record NZ_PYGC01000005.1, read on the forward strand.
CGCAGATCCCAAGTATTATGCGTCGATCAACAGCAAAGGACGCAGAAACAACCGCTACATTGCCAAGCAAATTGCCGACCGCTCTTCCCTCAACGAAATGGATGTATTATCGGTCATCGAAGGTTTCCTGCAAATTGTTCCCACAACCCTAACCGACGGCTATACTGTCGACCTGGGTGATTTTGGCACCATGAACCTGATAGCCAAAAGTCAGGCTGCCGAAACCGAAGAGGATTTTAACAGTAGTTTAATTGAAGGCGCTAAAGTAGCTTTCCGCCCCGGAAAGCTGTTCCGTAAAGAACTGAATGCCGCGGAATTCGTCAAACTCAACCACGCCGAATAGCATATAAAGGTTAATTGATTGGTTATCCTCGGGACTTTAATAAAACAAGGTCCCGATCTAATTTCAAGAAAGTCCGGATCTTTTCACGACAAGGTCCGGATCTTTTTTGAAGAAGGTACCGATCTCCTTTCAATCAGGTCCGGTCTTTTTTAAAAAAAGTCCGGACCTTCTTTCAATGAAGTCCCGATCTGGTTTACTCCAACTTTTAATCACCCAAAGGATTTCACAAAAATCGCTGAAAAACAGGCACAAGAAATACACGCAACGAAATCATTCATCCCCGCATCTTACCGGTACCTAAACGAAACGCCATGACTGGAAGAACCATCCTGCTCGGATTACTTTTATTCATCGCTGCACAACCGGGGTGCAAAAAAAACGATGACCTCCCCCCGGAGAAACAAATTCTGGGTGTGTGGGTATCGACCAGCACAGAAGACATTCTCGATTTCACGGATGAAGATACTTTCTACAAATCGAACAAAAATATCCACGAACCCTATCGTTACCAACTCGAAAAAGATTCAATAGAAATTCAGTACGTTGGAGAATCTTTCATTGCGGTACCCCCCACCAAACACAAATACACCATTAGCGGTAGCCGACTCACCATCGATTTCGCCAGTAAACATTGTTTTGGCTTTCCTACTGAACTTCTCACCTTCGTGAAAAGATAAGCAGTGCACATCTCTTCATTTCCCTTTTTTCAGAAATCTCTCTTTGTGCAACATTTAATTGTTGCGTACAAAATTTTGTAACTTTCGCCCCTGAAACTTCGGAATATTCAGGCCATGAGCAAACGAGAGAAAAAGGACATCGGCGGCAGGCTGGCCGGTAAAGGCGTGTTTCCCCACGAAATGGCTTTTACCCTGCTCATTCCCTTGCGGAATATGTTTCTCTCGCCCAGGCAGCTCATCAAACGACTCGAACTGAATCCATCGTCCAAAGTACTGGAAGTAGGTCCCGGACCGGGCTATTTTAGCGTGAAAGTGGCAAAAGCCATTCCCGACGGCGAACTGGTACTGGCCGACATTCAGCAGGAGATGCTCGATTATGCCAAAAAGCGTGTCGACAAACGGGGCCTCACCAACGTGTCGTATTCACTGTGCGACGGCAAAACGTTTCCTTTCCCCGACGAACATTTCGACCGCATCTTTTTGGTGACCGTCATTGGTGAAGTCGAAAACCAGCAAGCATACCTGAAGGAATTCCTCCGGATACTGAAAAAGGGCGGCATCCTCTCCATCTCGGAACTGGCGGGTGACCCGGACAAAATGAGCACCACTGAAATCAAGGCCCTCTGTGAAAACGCCGGATTCACGTTAGACAAAATTCACGGTAACAAACGAAATTACACCGCCAATTTCCGAAAGGAATAACACTCTTTCTTTGTGTAACTCCTCCGGAGTAACAAATCCCCTTACCAGCTTCGTCCTACAATACTTAATGCCCTACGGGCAAAAATTCTGCGTTGGACTCCTACTCTACTACTCTTCCATAACCTTATGCTATCAAACACATGCGGGTAATGATGAAATCACATAACTATTTAAAAGGTTAAATATATTTTTACATGGATAACTAAATCATAACCTTTAAATCAAACCTATCATGAGAATTACGGGAATTATCCTGCTGACTTTCTTGTCCTTCCAGTTGGCCGTAGCCCAAAATCTGAAACCCTACATCCTCGGGGTTGAATCAGCCGAAAGCGTGGCTGACCTCAAAGGAAGAGTGGCAACGAACCTGGAACAAAACGGCATTCAGGTTGTGGGACAATACGAACCGGCTGCCGATGCCAACCGCTGGCTGCTCGTTGTTACATCGCCGGAGTTGCAAAAAGCGGTGGAAACCGTTGGCGGCCTCACCGGCTTTGCTTCCACACTACGCGTAGCCATTACGAAAGAAGACGGCAAGACGCTGGTCACTTATACCAATCCGGAATATTGGGGAAACGCATACTTCCGCGATGATTACAATAAAGTAGCGTCCGATTATGCCGCATTAACAGCTCACCTGGAAAGCGCCATGAAAGCGACCGGCACTTTCGTGGGAAAACCATTCGGCTCGGAAAAAGGATTGTCGATAAAAGACCTGCACAAGTACCACTACATGATCGGGATGCCCCGCTTTGACGACACGGTAGAACTGGGTGAATTTGATAATTACCAAACAGCGTTGAATAAAGTCAACTCATCAGTCGATAAAGGCGTGCCGAATGTAAAAGAGGTGTACAAAGTGGCCATTCCCGGCAAGGATTTAACCCTGTACGGATTTGCCCTTTCGGGAGAAGACGGCGAAAGCGATTTCCTCCCGACCATCGACATTAGCCAACCAAAGCATACCGCTTTTCTGCCATACGAAGTGCTGGTGGACGGCAACCAGGTGTTGATGTTGCACGGCCGGTACCGGATTGCGCTCTCATTCCCCGACCTGACCATGGGAATCTTCACCAAAATCATGTCGACCCCGGGCAACATCAAAGATATGCTGGAACAACTGACAGAATAACCATTCGAAACCAACTACCTACCTATGACGATACCCTATTTAGGGGCAAAGGCCAGTGAATTCACTTTCGCTGGCTTTTTTTATACTCTTTAACGCTCTCACCGAAACTTAGCTTGCCAACTGCTCGTTATGAGGAAAGATTACTCCTGATAAAACGAAGTTATTATGATTCGGACAGAAACAATTACTTACCACGATGCAGACCAGACCTTCGAAGGGAAAATCAGTTGGGACGATTCCCTTAACGGGAAAAAACCGGGCATTCTCATTGCCCATGCTTTCGGCGGTCAATCGGATTTCGAAACCGGCAAGTCGGTCGAACTCGCAGAACTGGGCTACGTTGGAATGGCTATCGATATTTACGGAAAAGGGCGCCGGGCTTCCAATCCGGAAGAAGCCGCTAAGCTAATGGCCGAGTTCAACAACGATCGCGCCTTGCTGCTGAAACGGATGGAGCTTTCGCTGAAAACGCTGCGGAACCATCCGGAAGTAGATGTAACAAAAACAGGCGCTATCGGATTTTGCTTCGGCGGAAAATGTGTACTCGACCTGGCCCGGTCGGGAGCCGATGTAAAAGGCGTTGTGAGCTTCCACGGCATGTTTGATAAACCCGGTCTTCCGGAAGAAAATCCAATAAAAGCTTCGATCCTCGTGCTGCACGGCTGGGAAGATCCAATGGCAAAACCCGAAATGTTCGTTGAGTTTGCCAATGAAATGACCGAAAGAAAGGCCGACTGGCAGATGCACGCCTTTGGACATACCGGGCATGCGTTCACCAATCCAAAAGCCAATGCACCCGAAAGAGGATTATTTTATCAACCCACATCGAGTAAACGAGCATGGAAAGCCATGGCTGACTTCTTTGAAGAGATGTTTGTATAAAAATAAAACAGGGCAGCATGCAAAATCACTGCCCTGTTTTCATCGATTCAATTACACATCTGAGTTCTGAAATTCTATTTTCTACATACCTTTTGCCTTCACCGACAAATCTTTCCGCCACTGAACCACATAACCATAAACATCTGAATAACTATTCACGAGTTTGTCACGTACCATTTTTGCTTTCTCTTCTCCCAAAACGCGTTTGGTAAAATCTCTCCACTTTTCTTTCGGTCCTTCCATTTCTGCCCAGTTTTTATAGGGAAAAACGAGATCAACGACCAATGCTGAACCTCCGTTAACATTCCAGATGACACTATAATAGTCCTTTCTCCCCTCCTTTTTAATCGCGTCACCATACGCTTTAATGGCATTATAGAAATCCATTCCATGCCCGGGGTTCAACTTATAGGCGTATACCTGAATAAGATTCATCTCGTCGCCATTGGGATACCAATTCACAAGCGACGTATCATTGGCTGATATTTCGCTCGTAATTTTGGCTATGTACGGGCTTACATTCTTTACAAACTCAGCGGATCCCTTAGCATTAAAATCCTCGTAGCTATCGAAATCAGCCCAGCTATGACCGCCTGAACGGATAATGAAATCTCCCATGTTCTTGCCATTTAGCACCTGATAAATATTCCAGTTCCAGGGATCGCCATTGTCCATCCGCCATTGAGCATGTTGCTTCAGAGCCGTTTGAAAAGCTCCACTTTCACCATCTTTTACTTTGACATAATATACCTTAGCCAAATTCTTCGACTGGGCAAACAAATCATTTGCTGTAAGGCCGAACATAAAAACGACCATTAAACCAATTAGCAGTGTCCTTTTTTTCATAATGCTTCTATTTTGGTTACTTGTTGAAATAAAAATCTTTTATCGCATATAGATTCGGGCATGAACGAGTATGCTTCTAAGCCCAACGAGAGCCTATCTTATCCAATCCAGCTTGTCCCAATTCTTCGGGGCTCATCACCACATGAAATTCCACTTTGGCTTCAAATGCCAGGAACCAGGGTTCTGCCAAGGCAGGAATCATCGAAGGTTTTTCCAGATTAGCCAGGATAACTACAGCCCGTAGACCTTCCAATTCAGTGAAATAAGCTGCTTCCGGTTTTGTTTCGTCCAGGATGGTTTTCATTTTCGACTCAACACTTCCGTCTCCGACTGCAGCATTAAATTTTGCGTGCGGCACCCGGACAATCATCATGATACGCATGATCCATACTCCTTTCTTTTGGTTAAACATTCCCTTATCAACCTTCCGGAAGCAAAGCACCTAAGACAAAGCCTGCAGACTTTACAGCCGGTGAGGTGTGTAATTGTTCGCGGCATACGATGCCAGCTCTTCGTCAATTTTCGAAACGCGGGCTACTGCGGTCGTAATTTGTTCGCGGGTCAGAATTCCGCCTTCCGAGGGAACTCCGGCAATAGCCAGCCATAATGGGAACGAGATGGTATGGATGCCGGTATATTTCAACCGGTGGTGCTCCCGGCACAAAACCACCAGGTTACGCGCATCGTCGGGAGTGTCAAGAAATTTTTTGGTTTTTGAGAGTTCTGTTAAGTACTGATGTAGTTTTTCGGGGTCGTCGGCCGAAGCGATGTAATCTTCGTCGTAAAATTCTATAGCGTTGAGAATATTGGTTACTTTTCTGGGGGAAAGCGCATTCCAGAAGGCCCATTCAAAAACGTGATGAACTTCCCGGTATTCCTTCTTTCCACATACCCAACAGGGTGCACCGCATTCATCACGTATCAGTTTTTTATTCTTTCGGAAAAGAGATGACTCTCTTCGTTCGTTATGTGCCGGTATCCAGTATTGTTCTTCGAACGTACCTTTTTTAAAATGCTCAACCAGCTTCGACATATAGTGCCTCCTCCTTTGGGTTCGTATTTAATTGTTAACGAACCTATTAAATATACGACACTAAACAGAGGCCATCAATAGGTCAATAAAAAGCATAGTATGAGATATATCGTCAGAAGGTAGCATTTTGATGGATAATAGCTTAGATTTGTAGTAATATGCACAAAATGGTTATCCCATGGAGCACACTGAGTTTTTAGATGAAGTCAGGGATATCATCCGCGAAAACCATTTCAGCAGCAGCACCGAAAAGAGTTATCTCGGCTGGATATACCGCTTCATCATCTTCAATAACAAGCAACACCCCAAGGAAATGGGGCCACGCGAGATAACAAAATACCTCGACTACCTAACCACCAAACGCAACGTTTCCCCTTCGACCCGTAACCAGGCACTCAACGCACTTACGTTTCTTTACAACAAAGTCCTCAATATCTCTCTGGATGATTTCCATTCCAGACACTTTAAAATCAACAAAAAACTACCGACCATTTTGACTCGTGAAGAGGTGCAGGAGATTCTGAACGACCTGCAGGGAGAGTTCCGGTTGATGGCTTCGTTGATTTACGGCAGTGGTTTGAAACTGAACGAATGTCTGCGCTTACGTATTCGTGATATCAATATAGAGAAAGAAGAAATCATTGTCCGGGACGAAAACAACGAGATTGACCGAAAGACCTTGTTGCCCTCGTTACTCATTCCACGATTATCCAGGCAAATTCAGAAAATCAGTATCCAATTCGAAGAAAACAAGTTAATCCCCGGTTTTGCAGGTACTAACCTTCCGGAAAACATCCGCAACACTCATCCGGAAGTAGAGATGGAATGGGACTGGCAATACCTTTTTCCTTCCGGAAAACCGAACACCGAAAACGGAACTGAAAAGCTCTTTCAACATCACATCCATGAAAATTATCTGCAAAAAGCAGTAAAAGAAGCAGCACGGCATACCGGAATTTCCAAACATGTTTCCTGCTATACTTTCCGGCATAGCTTTGCCACTCACCTTTTAGAAGACGGTTATTGCATCGAAACGGTTCAACGATTGCTGGGACACAAAGACATTCGGAATACCATGGTATACAAGCAAGTACTCAACAACAATCAATTCACTGTGCGAAGCCCGCTTGATATATAATTACACTAACATCTGAACGGATATCTCGCATTACACGTGAGTAGATTCACCTACTTTTCTCGCGCCAAATGTAGGAAGAGGTTCTTCCATCTCGATATATTTTAAAATTTGTTCAGCCCGGTGGACTTTTTTACCCGCTCGATGAACGATATTCTGAGCAAAGTTGATAATCCCTTCGCATCCCGCCTCCTCAAAAATGGAGAGCAAACGAGAATTTTCATGTATATCTGAATTGACAAATGAACTCAACTTACACAAGTTTAAATAGTCAACATCCTCTTTTGTTAAGCCGGTGATGGAGGAGAGTCTCTTTTCTTCCGGCGCTCCACTCTGCGTTACCAACAAAAATGTCCGGATAATCAGTTTTGCTTCTATTAAGTCGGCCACCAGATATCCCAGCTTAAAGTTGTCCATTCTGTATTCAATGAGATATTTATTATGTCCTATCTCTCGAATAACGGGATTCATGCATGAATCAACGACAAACAGATGAATATCACCTGAATTTACCATATCCAGTCTTTCTTTCAATCGGATAAGTGCATGCTTCTGTATATAAATTTCCGTATTTTCCTGAACTCCGTATAAATCAAGCTTCAGTTCTCTCGTAGGAATCGTTGCAGGATTAAATTTACGAGTCACCCAACCGACCTGATAAACTGGACGATTAAGGCTGTCAATATTAACGGATATTCTGGGACTTATGATCTCGCCAACCCTAAACACGCCATAATATTTACCACCATTATGCTTGTGATCAGACCATTCAAAGCGGACCGGATAGTGATTTTGATCGAGCCCGGAGAGATATACTGTACATAAGTAAAGCACCTTAGTTAAATTATTCTCAAAAAAATCTTCGTTGTATATTTTTCCCATGAATGGCCCTATCTCATCTCTGATTTGTTGAATTCCGGGGAAAAAGTCTTTCTCTCCTATCACAAACCCATAATGAACAGTCAATCCAATTGTCAGATAATCATACATGTTCATTCGTATGTTATCATTTGGCACATCGAAATAATAATCTTTCAAAATAGCGTAGACCGTTTCATTCATGATTTTCGTATTCTCGCCGGATATAAATACTCCCTCTTCCGACAACACTTTAGGAGCCATTAACCGGTTCTGATAGAGAAGGTTCATATAATATATCGGGATCAGTTTAAAGAGATGCTCTTTCTCAGCAACGGTAAAAAATTGTTTGACTTTCCGGTAAAACTTTTTGCGCAACTCAGCTTGTTCCTGCCTTTGTTGTTGTGCCGATGGTCGTTTTTTTCTTCGCTTCGACATGGGAAATGAGTTAGGTTAAATGCAATTTTACCTCTCCATATCGCATATCGAAATTTCAGCGTTGGTCAGTTAAACGACTGGAGAAGGTTAGGTTTCTCCTGAATTTAATAATTAAAGTGCTAAATCGTTCAAATTGTATTGCAAAACATATAGAAATCAAGACATAAAAACTCACACGCCATGCTGATTGAGAAAAAAAAGCTGGCTACTGATATGATATCAAGTATCGTCAACAGCCAGCTATTCATTTCCAAACCTATGAAGAAAGCTACTAGCTCAGTGTTTAATGAAAGCCCTGAAACATTTATCGATGAAATGTTGCGGGCGGTAAAATATTATTGCCCGATAATCGCATTATAGGCATCGGCATCCATAACCTGCGGCTCGTAAGTAATTCCCAAAGATGCCAGATTACGAACGAAAGCGCGAAGGTGGTTGGTGGAACCTTTTAATAAATTGGCATAAACTATTTCTACGTTAGCATTTCCTACCTTTTCCAGCCAGTTATTCAAATCGACAATGTCAGTCTCTTCGATTAATGCCCCAACTTTCAGCGCCTCTTCCAAACTGACTTCTCCTTGTATTATCAAATCAGCATACAATTGAGCCAATGTTTCATTAACGAAAACACCAAGCTCATCAGAAGCCGGATTTATGACATTGTAACCATCAATCAGGAAAAGGACTGCATCCATGTGCCGTTGTTCACTATTTGAAATATTGCTAAATACTTTAAGTCCATAAAGATCGTTCATCTCAAGATAAACGTCCCGAGCCATTTTTTCTTCTTCGATCATGAATTGCAAACTGGCAACTTCTTCGTCAGTCAGATCACCAGCTAAATTGCCATCATCATCAATTATTAAAGAGAGTGCTTTTACCTCAGAAGCCTGAACTTCATCGGCAGATACAGAGGGGTTTTCGCTACAGGAGGTTACGATAATTAGTGCGGCTATTGCAAGGAATGCAATAAAGAAACTCGTTTTTTTCATCACAACTGATTTTAAGTTCGACTACAAATAATTCAAAAGATGCAGCATTTGCAGAGTCTCAGCTCCGTCGTCGGCAAACAACTATTTAACAGTGAGTTATTCTCAGCAAATGCTACATTTTTTCAGTGTACCGCATGAGACGAATTTTACCCTACACCAATTGGAAAATAATCTTCTATAAATCAGTTCTCTCCCGTTAAAATCTATCTTTTAGGTAAAAAATTATCCTTCAGTGGAAATAAAAAAAGCTGACAACAGATACTTCGATATCCGTCGTCAGCTGACTTGCAAACCTATGAAATCCTGTTTGTCTACATATACTTAGTACACCAGCGTTTGAATGGCATGCGCCGGTATTTCCAGGTGTGTTTCCGCTTGTCCTACAATCAGGTTGTAAGTAACCGGGCTGTCGGAACCATTCATCACCACCGTGGCCATCTTTCCGTCTTTATTCAGGAAAGAAGTACTGAGCAGTGTACTCCGGCTGGAAGCCGTACTGATGCGCTTCGCTCCCGGATGAATGAATTTTGAGAAATGACCGATATAGTAATAAGCCGGCGTGAAAATCAGTTCGCCGGTTCGGGTATCGGCATGCACGGGCGCAAAACAGAAATTCCCCACATGATTCGGACCGCCATTCTGATCGAGGAGAATATTCCAGTCAGTCCAGCCTACCGTTCCGTTATTGAAATCGTGAATCATATTGCTTCCGTAGCGCTCGGCATTCGACCAGCGCTGGTATCCTTCCGGCGTAAAGGCCTCGTTACACCCTTCGGTGAACAACAGGTTCTTATCAGGATAAGATTCCTTCACTACTTGCTCATTGTCCCATTTGGGTTTCGCGCCGGTCCAGGTTTCGTACCAGTGCATTCCCATTCCCCATGCATATTTAGCCGCATCCGGATCACCGAAAATGGTGTTGGCGCGGTCGACCATTAAATCGCGGTTGTGGTCCCAGACAATGATTTTTTTGTCACCGAACCCAGCTTTTTCCATGGTCGGACCAAGGAAGTTTTTCAGGAAATCGCGTTCCTCTGCAGCTGTATATACACATGACTCCCAAGTCTGCACAGCCATCGGCTCATTTTGAATGGTGATTCCCCATATCGGAATTCCTTCTTTCTGGTATGCCTGAATAAACTTCACGTAGTAGTTGGCCCATGCCTGATCATACTCCGGAAGCAATTTTCCGCCGTGCAGCAAACTCTTGTTGCTTTTCATGAAAGCCGGCGGACTCCACGGACTGGCAAACAAAACCATGTGACCGCCAGCCTCGGCAATCGCTCTTTTAATCATCGGAATACGATATTTCATGTCGTGAGCTACCGAGAAAGTTTTCAGATCTTTATCCCCATCTTCCACGTAAGTGTAACTCTCGCTACTAAAGTCGCAACTACCAATATTCGTCCGCATCAGCGAATAATCGATACCACTTTTTCCGTAATAAGCCACCAACAATTCCTTCTGTTTATCAGCCGGAAGCTGAGCAAACACTTCTGCTGAAGCATCGGTTATAGCACCACCAATTCCCAGGAATGACTGGAAAGATTTCTTCGGGTTAACGAAAATGGAAATTTCCGTTTCTTTGGGTTGAATAGCTTTCTGAAAGCTCGATTCACCGGTATGAGCCAGGCGCAGATTGGTATCTTTCGCCGTAGTGAATACCTCAATTTTCTTTCCGTTGGTCGAAAAATCAGGTGCGGTCGTGTCTTTCTTTTCCTGAACTGGCTGAGCGCACGACCAGGCCAAAAAGACAGTAACAATTATTAAGGAGTACTTCATCTGGTTTTATTTATTGTTCGATTACCAAATATACGTTCCCACAGCGCCTCCTGCAAGTGCACTACTCACCGTTTCTTCGCCAAGTTTCATATTGAATGTCTGGGTAACCGAAGCATCGTTCAAAACAATCAGGACGGTTGAACCGTCGGGTGTTACGAAAGCCACATTAGGCAGGTTATCAGGTTGATTGCTCGAGATACGTTTTGAGCCCGGACGAACAAATTTGGACGCATGAGCGATGATGTAGTACGCCGGATTCCGAGTGACGTTATCGCCATCGATGGTTAATGCTCCCAAACACTGCGAACAACCTCCATCGGTGTGTGGTTCCAGGCTTGAATTCGCTGCCAGGTTCCATTCCAGAACGGTTTTGCACCAGTTCCGGCTCGCGCCGATGATCAGTTCGCGGGTGTGCCATTTCAAATCGCTCGGAAAGTCGCCCGGAGCACCAATCCACTGCTCGGTAAAATACAGGTTCTTTTCAGGATAGCTGTTATGCAAAGCAGCCAGACTGTTGATAGAACCGGCATAAAGATGGAACGCTGCACCATCGACATATTTCGAAGCATCGGCATCGTTGTATATCTCCGCCGGGTAATCGGTTCGATCGCAGTTATGATCGTAAACAATAATCTTCGTCTGAATTCCTGCCGTCTGAAAAGCAGGCCCGAGGCTGGTTTTGATAAACGCCGCCTGCTCCGAGGCCGGCATGTACATGCTCGGATTGTTTCCGTCATGCAGCGGTTCGTTCTGAATGGTAATGGCATCGATGGTAATTCCTTCCTGCGCCATCCCTTCAATATATTTCACAAAATATTTCGCGTAAGCATCGTAATATTCCGGTTTCAGGCTTCCGCCAACGGAATTGTTGTTCGTTTTCATCCACAGCGGCGCCGACCAGGGCGAACCCAGTATTTTGATATTTGGATTGATTGTCAGAATTTCTTTCAGAACCGGAATCAAATATTGCCGGTCGGGAGCCAACGAAAAATGGTCCATGTTGACATCCGTTTCACCGGAAGGTAAGTCGTCGTATGAAAATACGGAAGCATCCAAATCGGAAGCTCCGATGCTGATACGAAGGTAGCTGATGCCAATATTATTGTCGTTGTCATCAAACAACTCTGTCAGCAAAGCGTGTCGTTTGGCAGCCGACATGTTGTAAAGATGCATCGCGCTTCCACCGGTCAGGGCGAAACCAAAGCCATCCATGGTCTGAAATGATGTCGATGGATCAATTTCAATCGTTGGCAAATTACTGTTCGTCGACTCGGTTACACTGTTTTCCTGCGGTGTAAACAACACCGATTTATCAGGCTTAGTCAGATAGAAAGATACATCTACCGGCACCGAAGGAGGTGGTGGTGCAGGAGTTTCCTCTTTTTTGTCGTTACACCGCCATCCCATCACACTCAACGTCAGCAGTGCAGCCAATCCAACCGTTAATTTTCTCTTTCCAACCATCATTCAATTCGTTAAGTAACCAGGTGGCCGAAACCACCTGGCTTTATTTCAGTTTAGTTTTTGACAAACTGGTAAGTCCCTGTTTGATAGTCATCACTCACAACAATCGTTGCCGTATAGTTACCATCAGCAGTCAGATTATCAAAGTTCTGTCCTCCGTTATTGGTCATTGTGCCACTCAGAGCCGAAGGATCATCGGCACCAAACTGTATATCCCAAGGTGAGTTGAATTTCATCAGGTAACCTGCTTTCAGGTCTGCTGTTACCGTAAAAGTATAAGGATGAACGTAAGTCATCACAAACTCATCGCGGGTATCCCAGTTCGACCAGTGGAACAACTTCATGTTGTAATAGTACCAGCTCAAACGGGCAGTTGAAAAATCGAAGTTCAGTATGTAAGCCTGATCCTTTTCAACCGTCATACCTCCGGCGCCTTCCGACAAGTCAGATGTTCCGGCCACCTTATCGGCAGTAGGATTATCAGAAGCTCCCACATTTCCGCTCAACGCGTAACTGGTCCCAGAACCATCGGATGCACTGTTCAGGGTATACGTAACGCTACTTTGCAATGCCAGATAAGTACCCGAAGTAAAGGTATCACCATCTTTGGTCAGTTCCTTCATCATTGTTCCATCAGCGAACAGGTAAAGGTGATCTGGTGTCGCAACTGGGCCTGCAGCATTCGGATCACGCTCAATGGTGTAGGTATACGGATCGTTGGACAAGTCGAGCGTGAAGATGCACTGCCCCGACAACGTTGACTGGTCATCCTCAAAAGAGATACCCAGCTCATTTCCTTCCGATTCCATGATGAGCGAATTATCAGTACCGACAATGTGCTTCAGCAGATAGCCCCAGTCGCCGTTAGCGCGGAATACAAATCCACCTTTATCGAGCAGATTGATGCTGCCTTTCCAGACACCGCCGCCCTGGTATTGCAGAGGTTCGTCACCTCCCCAACCGCCGTCAATGATACCACCAACAACGCTCCATTTATCAATCTTCAGTAATGAATAGGTGTTGTTATCCAAATCAACCGAGATACGGTAAACGGCTGAATCGGGAGCAGCAATCGCGGTACCTGATTTCACCAGGTTTCCATCAGAACCACCATATTGATGAGCCGGCAGACTCGTAGCGCTGAAGAATTTAAAGGCTTTTCCTTTATCCAGATGAGTATAGGCTTCGTAACGGTTCAGTCCGTTTCCATTGGCATCTTTCAAACGACGCATCGGAATCGCTTTCGACAAATCCGTGCCGGTCTCAGTAGCTTCTCCTGAAACATACAGCGAAGTTGGAATAATCTCGTGCTGGAAACGTGTTACCAGCAAATCACCCGATGAGTAAGTACTTTTACTCAAACAACTGGCAACGACGGCCCAGGTCACTTTCGATTCGGCATCCGCCGGATAACCGGCCAGTGACATCGCCTCATTCAGCTGACTGAATGTAATAGACGCAGTAAGTCCGGTTCCACTATTGGCCGCTTTCACGGAAAGAATCGGTGTATCGAAATTAGTCGAACCAGCGGTGTCGATAACAACCGAATAGTAAACGCCAAAACCAGCAGTAGAAGATGCACCGGTCCAGGTAAACACAATGGTAGAATCGGGTTTATTCTCATCCAGAACAATGGATGAATTCGCCGCTGGAGAAACAATGGCAGGATCACTTAACTTCCAGTTTCCTTCCGGCGCAAGATTATCTTTTTCGGTGCACGACCATCCGGCAAACAACAGCACGATGATGGTGAGCAATAAACTATATCTTGTTTTCATTTTTTTCATTGGTTGTTTGAAAGAGACATGGTCCGGGCGTCACCATAAATGCCCTTAATTCGCTGCTCTCCATTCCGGAGAATACAACCGGCAACCACCTTTCCATGTCCTTTCATGTCACATAAATATCTATATCACCCTATTTACAAAGGATTCTGAACCAGTTGCGGGTTCCGGTCCAGTTCCTGCTGCGGAATCGGGAGCAGTGTTTTGGCTTCCGTTACATTGTACTGGGTTGGTTGACCGGTTCTCAGGTCAATTTCCTGCAGGTTGTTCATGGTCGAAACCACCAGGTTGTGACGTTTCAGGTCATCCCAACGTTGTCCTTCCTGGGCCAACTCCAGACGGCGTTCGTTCAGAATCGCCGTACGCAAGGCATCTTTCGTAGCCGTTTGCGCGGCAGTCAGTGGTGCCAGGTTTACGCGGGCGCGGATTTTATTTACCTCAGCAGCTGCATCGGTCAAGTCACCGGTTTCGTTCAAAGCTTCTGCTTTCAGCAAGACAATGTCTCCGTAACGAAGAATGTACAACCGGTCGGTACTGGCCCATCCCATCGCGTTTTTCATTTTATAAGCGAACGGAATGCTGCTACCTTTGGCATTTCCCCAGTATTCATCAATCCAGTCGTTTACTTTTTCGAAAATAACGCTGGCATTTTTCCGCACCACATCACCTTCCGCATCGTAAGCATCAATCAGGTTGTGTGATGGAACGACAAACTTCCGCCAGTTGTCTCCTGTCAATGACGGAGGCAACATCAACTGCGGTGCCCAGTTACCTTCACTTCCTCCGGTGAACTGCACTTCCAGAATCGATTCGGCATTGTTGTAATGGTTACCATCAAACAGGTCAGCGTAGTTGTCCAGCAAACGATAATTGGCTGAGCTCGCTTCTACTTTGGCAATGTATTCCAATGCTTTTGCATAATCATGCGAGGGTTCCTGCATACAGGCTTTCGCGGCAAGCGCATAGGCGGCACCGGCAGTTGCGCGGGCTTTGTTGACTGTCGCATCACTTCCGTACGTATCCGGTAAAAGTTTGCCTGCTTCATCCAGATCTTTCAGAATCTGAGCATACACTTCTGCCTCCGTAGCGCGAGGCAACTGTACTTTACCCGGATCGGTCGTTGTCGTCGACTCGAGTACCAGTGGCACCCCGCCCCAGTTTTTGACCAGGTTGTAATAGTGCAATGCTCTCAGGAATAAAGCTTCGCCTTTAATTTGCTGTCTGCGCTCATCCGTCAACTTCGGATCGGTAACATCCTGAATTCGGTCAAGCACAGTATTGGCTTTCAGAATCCCGTTGTACAACTCTGACCACCAAGACAACACACGGCTATTGGTTGGAGTGATGTTAAACAGATCAATAGCAAAGATTTCCGGGTTATCACCACCCGCATAGTCGTTATCGGTCCTAACATCTTCGAGTAAAATCTGGTCCCAGATGTAGTAAGACGATGATTGAAAAGTTTCGTACGAACCGGTCAGGGCTGCTTCGATCTGATTGGCAGTAGAATACGCACTACTGGTCGTCTCTTCCGAGATGGGAGTCAAATCGAGATAGTTGTCACAGGCAGCCGCCGAAAAGAGGATAGCTGCGCTGAGGATATATTTTTTGAATGAATGAAAATTCATATCTCTATCTTTTTTAGAAAGTTATATTTAAACCAAAGATGATATTCCGGGTCTGCGGATAGGTACCATAGTCGATACCCTTTGCCGTATTGGAAGTTCCGAAGGCATTGACTTCCGGATCAAATCCCGAGTAGTTGGTCAATGTCCATAGGTTTTCTCCGGTGGCATAAACCTTCACATTTTGCATCTTCACTTTGTCCGTCCATGCTTTCGGGAGCTGGTAACTCAGCGTAACCGATTTCAAACGGAGATAAGAACCATCTTCAATGAATCGGCTGGAAATACGCGAATTATCATAGCTACCCCAGCTGGCTTTAGGAATATCTGTCTGATCGCCGGGTTGTCTCCAGCGGCGCAGCACAGCAGTTGATTGGTTTTGTGGTCCGGTCATACCTTCGATTTCCATACGGGAAGCATTCAACATATCGTTCCCTTGCGAACCTTGCAGGAATACGGACAAAGACAGTGATTTATAGCTGACGTTGTTGGTCATACCGTAAATGAATTTAGGATTGGCATCACCAATCACCACACGGTCGTCAGCCGAAGGAGTAAACGTGCTGGAGCCATCTTTAGCGATGTAATAGGCATTACCGGTCTGCGGGTCAACTCCACCCCACACATAGCCGAAGAGTGTTCCCAACGGCAGGCCTTCTTTCACCAGGCTGGCATCGCCGCGGTTCGTAATGCTTCCTGCATAGATCTCTTGTCCAACCAAATCAACAACTTTATTCCTGTTGAAGGAGATATTGAAATTCGTTGACCAGTTGATGGCTTTCTTCACGTTGACGGTGGTAAGATTGAATTCCAAACCTTTGTTCTGCAGTTTACCTACGTTCTGGATAGCAGTATCGTATCCGGTACTACGGGGCAACGGTGCATTCAGTAGCAAATCGCTGGTGTTCCGGATATAAGCATCAGCTGAAAACTGGATACGTCCGCGGAAAACAGACAAATCAAGACCTACGTTGGTCTGTTCCGACTGCTCCCATTTCAGGTTCCGGTTTTCTACCGAAGAAGGATACGTTCCGGGTAAAGTAGAACCACCGATGGGATAGTTGGCGCCGCTGGCCACACGTCCGAACCAGGCGTAGTTCGTAATCTGATCGTTACCGACGATACCCCAACCGGCACGCAATTTCAGGTCGTCGAGGAAACTCAGGTCCTGCATGAACGGTTCCTGCGAAATACGCCATCCGATGGATGATGACGGGAAATATCCCCAACGGTTGTCCGGACCGAAAACACTGGAAGCATCGGCACGGAAGTTAACAGTCAGCAGGTACTTGTCTCTGAAACTGTAGTTGATACGTCCCAGGAAGGAAGTATTCCGCTTTTTAGCCTTATCGGAAGAAGCCGCAATCATTTCAGAGCCACCATTGGTTGTCTGAACACCGTTGCCAGAGAAATTGCGGGTTTCGATATGGGCATTTTCCCAGTAAAACTCCTGGATAACACTACCTGCTAACGCCTCAATTTTGTGTGAACCTAATGTTTTATTGAAGGTCAGGGTGTTATCCCAAATGTAGTAGCTGGTTTTATTGGTATTGTTAATTCCCTGTCCGTTCAAAGCACGACCGTAGCTGGTCAGGAACGGATCGAGGAAATAATCATAAATATCATTGCGATCATCGATACCCAGATTTGATTTGAAACTAAAATCCTTCAGGAAATCGATTTTAGCATACACATTACCCAGTATCCGCTGGCTTTTGTATTTGCGGTTCGAACCATCGGTGCTGGCAATCGGGTTTTCCCAGTTTTGGAACGGGTTGCTGGTAAACGTCCCATCCGGGTTATAAATGCCAATAACGGGAGGAGTTGTCAATGCACCAAGCAGAACACCGCCTTTATCGACACCCTGGTTGTCATTCACATCCACATCCGAATAAACCGAGTAAGCCATGCGGGTTCCAACGGTCAGCCACTTATTCACTTCCTGGTCGAGGTTGATTTTGAAGTTGTAGCGGTTCATCTGAGCACTACGTACTGCACCAACCTGTTCAACCCATCCACCTGACATGTAGTAGGACGTTTTATTGCTTTTCCCGGAAACGGACAACTGATAATTCTGTGAACGACCGTTCTGGAAAATCTCTTTCTGCCAGTCGGTGTTGTGAGTATACAACGACCAGTCAGTGTTTTTTCCCATTTCGGTCATCAGGTCGCGGTATTGCTCACCGTTCAGTACCGGCAAGGTTCTCCATACCTGGGAGAAACCATTGTACACATCCAGTTTCACGGTCGGCCGATCAGTAGTTCCTTTATAGGTAGTAATCAACACAACACCGTTGGCTCCCTGTGCACCATAAATAGCTGCCGAAGAAGCATCTTTCAGGATAGAAATACTCTGAATGTCAGCAGGGTTGATGGAACGGGTATCGGTTGTCGGCACACCGTCAACCACATAAAGTGGCTCACTTCCAGCGGTAATAGAGTTCGTTCCGCGAATGCGAATACTAAATCCCTGGGAAGGTTTTCCCGAACTGGAAAGAACCTGTACACCGGCCGCTTTACCTTCGATGAGGGCTCCCATTTGAGTATTGGGACGCGAATCCATCTGTTTGGAATCGACCATGGCAACCGAACCGGTTACATCTTTTTTCTGCTGAGTACCATAACCAACCACCACCACTTCGTCGAGGCCCGTTACATTCTCTTCCATGGTCACATCAATGTTTGCGCGGTTGCCAATGCTCACGTCTTTGGTCTTCATACCAATAAAACTGAAAGTGAGTACTCCATCAGCAGGAATGTCTCCCGAAAGGGAATATTTTCCATCAAAATTGGTGATAGTACCGGTTGATGTTCCTTTCACCATAACGGTCACCGAGGGAATAGGCTCCCCTGATTTGTCCGTCACAGTTCCTGTAATCGTTCGTTGCTGTGCATACGAACTTACCGACAGGAGCAATCCTGCCAGAAGGCATAAAACAGATTTATGCCAGAGACGAATTTTCAAGAACGTCATTGTTTTTTCTTTTTTCATAGGATTATTTGTTTACCTTCCAATGCATTATCAGGCTATCCGCGTGCATTATGCGATAACACATAACTTTCGCCCGCCCGTTGCCAGACGCAGCCAGACATTCAGATGCAATTCTTTGTCGTTACCGGCTTTAGATTTCCGCCGGAATAGCTGTATTCAACTCGAAAAGTTTATCGGAGTTTTTATCCCTCTTTGGTAGGCCTATGCTAGCCCCGTAACGAAAGGACAAAACAGGATGGTTTTACACACCGATGTGTTTAACGTCTTCTTCATAGCGATTGTAATTTTTAGTTAGCAATTGTGCCCAATTGGTTGTCTGACGGAATATCAAAATGCTCCGCCCGATTTTCAGGTTTTAAAGCGATGGTAAATAGAATGAGATTGGGAAGGAATTGCGAATGACGGTAGGAAAAATATAGATAAAAGTGGAACCAGAAAAACAATTAACACCTCATTTTATGACACTTGCATCTCTCCGGAGATTCAAAAAAAGTGGATGGTTTAAACCGGAAATGAGTACAATTTCACTTCTTAGACACTAAAAAGGAAAAAATTTCAATCTACTATTCGCGTGAAAATTCTCCGATTTTCATCACGTAATCTTCAAAGTCGTCGCGGGGAACGACGGCCCGGTTTTTCACTTTCACCCGGTAATTATAAATGGTGTTTACCGAATAACGCAAAAGTTTGGCAATGGCCGCACTATCGGAAATTCCCAGCCGAATCAAAGCAAAAATTCGCAATTCGGTATTCAGCATTTCGCCTTTCTTCACGGTAATCTGCTCATCCTCTTTCAACAAGGCGTTGAATTCTTCCACGAAAGTGGGATAAATCTGCAGAAAGGTATGATCGAAATTGTCGTAAAACTCCCGGATTTCGTCTTCGATCAACCGCTTCGATTTGGTTCGCTCAAACAGTTCCGACACTTCCCGGTCGGCAATTTGCTTGTTCACATTCCGGCGGAAGCCATCGAGCTTATCGATATAATCGGAACAAATGCTGAAGAAGCTGCCGATGTACTGCTCCTTCACATGATTCGATTCCGAAAGCTGGCTGTTCAACTCGTTTAGTTGAGTATTCGCTTCGGAAAGATGGCCATTCAAATCACGAAGTTTCAAATTAACGGTCTGCAAATCCTTCCGGGCACGGGCCAGTTTCTTCACCTGGCTGTAAATAAACAATATGGAGAGCAACAACACCACAGACAGCAGACTAATGATAATAAGCAGGTTGCGCAGGTGTGCCTTTTGCTTGTCGCTTTTCTTTTGATAAGCTGCTGTCACCACCGGCAGAATGTTCGATATCTGCATGTACCGAAGCCGCGAGTTGAAATAAGCTGCATCTTCGAATGAGAACTTGATGTACTCGTAAGCCCGATCAATTTTATTTTGATGGTAGAGGATTGTCGAAAGCGCCGCCATCGATGCATTATCTTTCACAGCAGCCCGGATATCGGACATCGCCGATAGAATCAGGTACTTTTCCCGCTGTTCGGTATTATTTTGTAGCTGATAGGACAAAGAACGATCGAACGTAATCATCGAATACTCGCGGGTTCCCATTTGCGTCATCGCCAAACGCTTGCTATTCACCCAGCGGCACGAATCATATTCACCGGCATCCCGGTACTGTTTTTCCTCGATGGCCAGGTAAGCTTCCGAGTTTGGGTCGAGCAGCTTCACCACCGAATCACGGTAGGCTTTATAGAGCTTGTAGTATTTACCTGCATTTTCCTTCACCTGGTTATATACGTTCAGGTCGGAATACACGTGCATGAAATCGTGGTAGTAATTCGGTAATAGTTTTTCCGAAAGGTGTTTCCGATCGACTTCGTGCAAAATATCCAGCGCCTCTTTGTACCTGCCGGATGAAGCCAGAATTCCCGAAAGGTTAATACGGGTTTCATTCAGCATGGTTTTATTATCCAGGTCACGGGCCAGCTGAAAATTCAGGTCGATGTAATGAAGGGCCGAGTCGAAGTTGAACGGGATATACTCATCGAGGATGCGGTTGTTGATATAATACCGCTGAGACGAACTCAATCCCGGTTCATTGAGTAAGCTTTTGATGTTCTTTATCTTCTGCAGTTTTACCTGCTCGTATTGCTTTCGCTGTTTCATGGTTAAATCCAATTGATGCAACAACGAATCAATCTCGCTGGCCATGGTCATCTGCCAGCTTCCTGCGAAAAGAATCAGTAACAACAGTAACTTCCTCATTCTGCAAAATTAAAAAAACAATAGTAGGTCTTTGATACGGAAAATTAACAGTAGTCTTCAAATATACTTTATTCGACAATAAGTGAATCGTTTAAATCAAACATAAAGGTCCGATTTTAGCCATCATGTCATCAAGCATATACACATCCAATCAATCATCAGGTATATTCACAACATATTTTTTTATTTTCGTTGGTTATTTAGAATGACTCTCTCTAACACACCCCGTTAGATTGGAGCCAATACAGACGCATTTATTCATTCAAATTTTAAAACAGACAGAATGAAACGACATCTTTCTTTTTTGCTGATTGCGCTGGCGGTTGTGATAACCTCCTGCAGCAACGGCAACAACGGCAAATCAGCCAATTCTAAAACCACCGATTTGAAGAACAACCCCTTTATGAAACCCAGCACCCTGCCCTACGGTGCTCCGGATTTCACCAAAATCAAAGACAGCGATTTTCAGCCTGCCATGGAGGAAGGCATGAAAGAACAACTGGCTGCCATTGAAAAAATTGCCAACAATCCGGAAGCTCCAACCTTTAAAAACACTCTGGTAGCCATGGAAAAAACCGGTCAACTGCTGAACCGTGTTTATGGCGTATTTAATCTGTTGGCAGGTGCCAATACCAATCCTACCATTCAGAAAATTGGCGAAGAAGAGGCGCCCAAGCTGGCAGCTCACCACGATGCCATTTACCTCAACAGCAAACTCTTCGAACGCGTAAAAACGATTTACAACGAGCGTGACACGTTGAATCTCGATCCGGAATCGAAAAAGCTGGTAGAGTATTACTATCAGCAGTTCCAACTGGCCGGAGCGAATCTTTCGGACGCCGATAAGGCGAAGTTGAAAAAACTGAACGAAGAAGAAGCGACGCTCAGCGCCCAGTTTACCAACAGACTGATGGCAGCTGCTAAAGCGGGAGCCCTGGTAGTAGACAACAAGGATAAACTGGCTGGTCTGTCGGATGCCGAAGTTCAGACAGCCGCACAGGATGCCAAAGCCGACAATCAAGACGGCAAGTACCTGATTCCGCTGCAGAATACTACTCAACAGCCGGCATTGCAATCGCTGACCAACCGAGATGTTCGTCACGAACTGTTCGAACACTCGTGGACCCGCGCCGAAAAAGGCGATAAAAACGATACCCGTGCCATCATTTCCCGCTTAGCGGAAATTCGCGCCGACCAGGCACACTTGCTCGGTTACAAAAACTTTGCTGCCTGGAAATTGCAGGACCAGATGGCTAAAACGCCGGAAGCTGTAGAAAAATTCCTCGGCAAGCTGGTTCCTGCCGCTACCGCGAAAGCCAAACGCGAAGCAGCTGAAATCCAGAAAGTCATCGACAAGAGCAAAGGCGGTTTCAAACTGAAGCCATGGGATTGGAATTTCTATGCAGAAAAAGTGCGGAAAGCCAAATATGATCTCGATGAAAATCAGATCAAACCTTATTTCGAGCTGAACAACGTACTGGAAAACGGTGTGTTCTATGCGGCTCACGAACTATACGGACTGACCTTCAAAGAGCGTCATGATATTCCGGTTTACCAGAAGGATGTTCGTGTATTCGACGTGATTGACAAAGACAGCACCACCATCGGTTTGTTCTACTGCGACTACTTCAAACGTGACAACAAATCGGGCGGTGCCTGGATGGATAACATCATCGGACAATCGAAACTGTTAGGCACCAAGCCGGTGATTTACAACGTTTGTAATTTCACCAAACCGGCTCCGGGACAACCGGCACTGCTTAGCTTCGACGATGTTACTACCATGTTCCACGAGTTCGGTCACGCCCTGCACGGTTTCTTTGCCAACCAGGAATATCCGAGTCTTTCGGGAACTGCTGTTGCCCGCGACTTTGTGGAATTCCCGTCGCAGTTTAACGAACACTGGGCAATGTACCCGAAAGTGTTCAAGCACTATGCTGTCAATTATAAAACCGGCAAACCGATGCCGCAGGAACTGGTTAACAAAATTAAGAAATCAGCTACATTCAACCAGGGTTACGCTCTGACTGAATTGCTGGCTGCCGCCGAACTGGATATGCAGTGGCACACCATCCCGGCAGGCGACTCCATCAAGAATGCAGACCAGTTTGAGACCAATGCGCTGCAGAAAACGCACCTGAACCTGGAACAGGTTCCGCCGCGTTACCGTTCCACCTACTTCCTCCACATCTGGGGAAATGGTTATGCAGCCGGTTACTACGCTTACCTGTGGACCGAAATGCTGGACGACGATGCTTACGCATGGTTTGAAGAAAATGGTGGACTGACACGCGCCAACGGTCAGCGTTTCCGCGATATGATTCTGTCTCGTGGTAACACCGAAGATTACGAGAAAATGTACAAAGACTTCCGCGGCCGCGATCCGGAAATCGGACCGATGCTGAAAAACCGCGGTCTGGTAGCAGAATAGTTTATTCTTAGCCGAAATAATAAGTACCTGGATTGCCCCTGGTTCCTGCATGGAATCAGGGGTATCTTTTGACAAAGTCGATCAGAATCAATTCTTCCCCCACAATAATTCTTATTTCTGTCGCGTTCATATCATAACAAAATATTATGTTATGAAAAAGATACTGACTACTATCCTCGTTTTTCTGACCCTTACATCTTTTGCATCCAATTACATCAAGGTCACACTCATTCTAACAAATAATGACTCCAAGACAGGATTGATAAAATATCCCTTTGATGGCGAACATATATACTTCAAAAATGCAAAAGGCTCAAATACAGAACATTTCGAGTCATCCAGGGTGAGCAAAATAATCATACCAACAAAAAATGATACAACAGAATATCAGCATTTAAAGGTTTACTTAGGTTGGAAGCAAAAAAGAGTAAGCGGTCAGAGATGGTTAAAGGTAATAGAAAAAGGAATAGCAACATTATACGTCACTCAAACCACTCTAACCTCAGCAAATCCCGCACACCAATTAAGCGAAGCTACTTTCCATGACTATTACTGCCTCAGAAAAGGAGAACCAGCAGCTAAACTAATTGCGACCATCTCAACTTTCAACAATAATCAAGTTTTTAGGGCAAAAGCTTCTTTATATTTCCAGGATTACCCCGAATTAGCCGCAAAAATAAAAAAGAGAAAATACACCTGGAAAGATCTGAACAAAGTTGTCGAAGAATACAATAATTGGGCACAGAAGAAGTGAATCTACCGATAGGAATTAAGTTAATGTATCATATCACAGTAGAAACTTCCGTGTCTAGGAGCCGAGACTCGGCCTCAAGCTGAAAAAAACGCAGTTTGCTAACAGAATAGTTTACCCTTAGCTCATTCAATAAATACCAGGATTGCCCCTGGTTCCTCGCAGGAATCAGGGGTATCTTTTTGATACTTTACTGCCCCGAACCTATAAAAAAAGAAAAATCCGGACGATATCCGGATTTACTGAGCAGAAGGAAATCAAAACAGACTTCTTCCTTTACTTTCTTTCGGAAGAGGCCCTGCATCCATCCATGTTGTATATCTTTTAACGGTGTAAACGCTGGGTTTCCTTATCAGTTTCTGATGAACTCAACAGCTACTTCCTCTGCCGCCTTCTTTTGATGCAGCGCTTCGGCAAACCAAAGAAAGTCCGATACAAATTGATTGACCAGTTCAACAATCAAATCATTCTGTGGCTCGTAATGATCATCGAATGCTTCATGGATTCCGGCAATCAGTAATTTACCCGGAAGGGGAAAAGCGCCAAGGCTCAGGATAACGTGCTGCAGCTGGGTCGAAGCGTTAATTCCGCCCATCTTACCCGTCGATGTCGATACCACACCGATGGGTTTTCGTTTGAACTCTGCCCAATAATAATCCAGTGCATTCTTCAGCGCTCCCGAAAAACTTCCCTGGTACTCGGGGGTCACAAAAATCAAGGCATCGGCTTCTTCCAGCCGCAGGCGGATACTTTCAACGACCTTTCCAGCAGCCGGATTATCATCGTGACTACCAAAAACCGGAAGCGGCGTTTTCAGTAAATCAATTACATCTGTCTCTATATCCTGTTCATTCAGCAATTTACCCAAATAGTAAGCTGCTTTGTGCGATTGACGTCCGGGACGGATAGCTCCCAGGAGTATGGCTATTTTCATCTTTGTATCTGTTTTATTTCACTTTACGATTATCGATGTTTCGCCCATCATACAAATGATGAACAACAGTACAAAGATGACACAAACCGGGCTCTCGGGAAACAGACTAAAGGACAGAAATGAACCTGTACCATCGGACAGGTGTCCGACGACCCCCAATCGCTTACCAATTATCCATCAGAGTAATCCACGCTGAATAGCAGTCTCGACCGCTTCAGTCCGGGTTTGGGCAAACAGTTTCGAAAGAATGGATGAGATATGGTATTTAACCGTACGTTCCGAAATAAACAGCTGGTCGGCAATTTGCTTGTTGGTCATTCCTTTTTTTACGAGCACCAATACCTCCAATTCCCGGTTGGTCAATGGTGAGGTGGGATAATGAAAAGCATTGTCTGCGATCTTTTCAGTAGTTTCTTCACCAACCTCCTCACGGATAAGGCGCAGTTGCCGATGCAATTCCCCTGCTTTCTCCAACGCCGATTGCACATTCTTATCTGCACTTTTTGTCTGCTGAAGTAATTGGACCAACTCGTCCATTCCCGGTTCAATCACCCGGTTGAGCACTTCCATGACTGCTGATGGCCGGTTCTGCTGTTCCTCCTGCCGGCGTGTCCGTTGAACCGCGATACTAATCAGTTCGGCAATGGTATTCAAAACCGACAGCTTCTTTGCGTCCAGCTCCTGGGTTTTCTTACTCACCAGGTTAATCAGCCCCACCTTTTGTCCTTCGATGGTGATGGGAATAGTAGCATGGAACTTCAAGCCGCGCGTCCCGGCTGTGATATCCTTCAAACGGGTGCAGGTAATCTCGCTGATATTCCGGGCTTCCGAGATGCCATCCGCCAGGTACGAGTCGATGCAGTAACAATTGCCGGAAAGCCGCTCCGGGTAGCGGCTGAGCGCCGGAGGCAGGTTATACGAAGCCGCCAGGTAAACCGAGTGTGTTCCCTCCTGCACCAGCCAAATCCAGCCGGTTTCGAGGTGCAGCAGATCCACAATCTTCTCCAATGCCTTTCGCAAAGCGGAATGCAACGAGAACTCTTTGTTCAGGTTCCTGGCAATTTCGTACAGATGGGCAAAATACTCGTTGTCTTCCATGCTTCAATCTTTCCGGATGATATGACATAACAAACATATGGAGTTCTGGTTTGGATGCAAAAGAAGTCTGTTTTGAAAAAAACTGCCAGCAACTTTCAGAGTAAAGAGAAAGCGTCCGTCGGCTATTCCTAAAAGATTTTTACCTTGAAGTGACCTGACAACCAACAAAATAAAAATCTACTGGACCATACCAAAGAGTCGTCGCCCTGTTCCTGAACGATATATTCAACCGATTCACCACTCTTGCTCATAAAGAAAGAGAACTTACTTCGGAATTCTTTTATATCTATCAATGTAGAAGTTCCAACTTTGCCAGGTACATTCTTTTGCCTGCACATTTAAGTCTGAAATTTTTCTCTCAACAATTGGAAGATAACGCGAGTATTGATCTTCATTTTCTTTCACTAAATCATATACCAATTCAAGATTCGGTTTGCTCAAACTCAATAGGTAATCGATGTCAATCGTCTTCGAATAGGTGAGATTATATTTCGTTATGATTCTGTCCATTGGTATGAAAGAAATCAACAGGAAACACACAAATGCATATACAGATAGTTTGTTGAAATAAAACCAGTTGGTGAATGGTTTCTGAAGTTTTTTTATGGACAGGACCAACCCAATCAAAATACATAAAAGTCCCAGGAACACCGCAATTCTTTTGTAAGTTAATCCATAAACCTGCACATACAGAAGATTTTTGTAAGCAGTAATAAGAGCCAGTAGTAGATTCTGTGATATCCAGAATAAGCTTGCGCTGCTAATAAATTTCAACTTTTTGTGAAAGTTCAATTGCCCTCTGAAAAAGTAGATAACTAACCCTATGGCTAAGCTCAACGTAAATAGTAGTGTGTAAAAACCTTGATGTACATACTCTGAATAAGTCATTCCTTCAGGTAACTTACCGGTAAAAATTATAATTAAATCACCAATATTGGCTACGAATAAAATAGCACCTATAATCCATATACTCAATTTTGCAATTAAAAACTCTTGCTCATCCCTTTTTGAGAGTTCAGTCTTAATCACATACGAATCAATTGAATTCAGTTTTTGAACATTTTTACTTATGTCAACTTTCACCAGACCATACAATAATAGGAATAAACCGACTACCGTCAGAATAAAACCAAATTTTATAAAGGATAAATCAATTTGTGAATAAAGTGCAGAAAAAACGGGATTACTATTAATATATAATGCAATAAATATGAAAACAATAGTCGCAGCGACAACGTAAATAATCCATTTCCGGTTTCCGGCCGATTCTTTCGGCATTTTATCCAATTCATTCTTTTTGAAAATGCTAAACGGACTTTCAAAAACCGAGGTCACTCCTTGCAAAAAAGTGACTATTGGATAACGCGCTGACACCATTGAACTCCACATAACCAAAATACTTAAAAGCCAAATAATTCGAGTCAATAACTGTGGATACCAAACGATAAATACGGAACTCAAAAATGCTGGAAGAATCGCGAAGCTCAAAGTTCTAATCCTTTTTCCCCAATTTGAATAGATGATTATTACAGCCGACATAACAGTAAATATCAACTTATTAACTCCGGAACCTTGTCTGTAGAACAGGTAACCACCCAAAATTGCTAAACTGAGCGTGATTAAAATTCTTTCTTTTTTATTCATGATTAATTGATTTAAAAGTACTTTGAATTTCAAAGTTTATTTATAAAAATTTTTTATTTCCCTTTTAATAAATTTTCCAATGCATCAATATGTTCCTTAAATGATTGTCTTCCAAGTTTTGAGACATTATATGTTGTATGAGGTTTTCTATCAACGAAAGATTTTTCAACAAGTATATATTCTAATTTCTCTAACGCTTTTAAGTGACTGGCCAAATTTCCGTCTGTAACACCAAGAAGCTCTTTCAACCGATTATAACTTACATGTTCGTTTACCATTAGGATGGACATAATCCCTAACCGGACACGACTTTCGAAAGCTTTATTCAGTTGATTTACAATATCCCTCATGCTCGATCATATTTATAATACATGTATATTCCATAAATAATATGAAATATACCAAAGCCAACAACCCAAAATACTAAACCGAAGCCAATGAAAAAAGAGTTAAGTAAACCTAGTACAATCTCGATCATCCCAAGCTGTCGTATCGTTGAAAAAGTATATCTGCTTGCATTGACAAGAGACAGGCCATAAAAGATTAAAGTTGTCGGAGCCAGCAATCCATTCAATCCCTGGCTTAACAATGCAATACACAATATCCCACCTACAATTAAAGGGATTAATAAGTTTATCAGGGCATTCTTCGCTGATTCATCCCAGAGGCGCACTCCTTCTCTTTTTGCTTTTCTTCTTGTCAAAAGAAAAGCTGTAGATATGGCTAGTATCAACGTTACAGTTCCCAGAACTACAAAGAACTTGATATCTTTAAACGAATATGTATCCCACAACAATATTCCCTTTGTATAGGTATATACAATGAAACCCGCTATTAATGCATAAATACCGGCGAATACACCAGACAATCCACTTAATGATAAGAATCTTACTGAACGATTCATCATTTTCCGTATATCCTGGATTGCTTCTAATTGCTCAATATTGTTCATAACTTAAAGTACTTTGAATTTCAAAGTTGATAATTTATTTTTAATAAACAAACGAAATGACAAAAAAAAATACGACCTACAACTGTGGCCTAAACTGATGGTGGCAAAGCAAACTATTCCCCCGCAAGCGTGTTAAAAAAGTAGCATCTCAATAATTGACACGTCAAAAAACCAGCATAAGCCAGTTGCAGAATGATTAAGAAATTTTATCGCTACCTCACCAAAGACAACGATGACGAACAAGTATGCACTGAAATTTCGGAGGATGCCTGCCGGTATGTCCCCCGGAATTTCTTTTTGACAATCTTCAGTCAGATTTTCACCAAACTCGGCGATACGCTGAGCAACCCCAAAACCGTTTTAACCTGGCTGATGAGCTATGTGAGCGCTCCGGTCTACCTCATTAGCTTCATTGTACCCATCCGGGAATCAGGCGCCATGGTTCCGCAAGTACTGTTTGCCAAATATATTAACAAGCGCTCGGTGAAGAAGTGGATTTGGGTGCTGGGTTCGCTGCTTCAGTTCCTGGCGATTGCATCCATTGGTTTCATCGTACTGAACTTTGAGGGGCGCACGGCCGGATGGCTCATCATTGTTGCCCTGGTATTTTTCAGTTTGTCGAGAAGCCTCAGTTCCTTG
The DNA here is from genome assembly GCF_003014495.1 of Prolixibacter denitrificans. Lineage (GTDB taxonomy): Bacteria > Bacteroidota > Bacteroidia > Bacteroidales > Prolixibacteraceae > Prolixibacter > Prolixibacter denitrificans. Next base: position 133,578 of record NZ_PYGC01000005.1, read on the forward strand.
TCTTCGAAAGCCATCACCGGGAAAACCATTCCCAAAACCCGGCGCGGAAAACTGAAAGGCTACTCCGTATCGGCGTCTGGCATTTTGGTGCTGGCGGCGGGCCTTTTCATTCTCTACCAATCCAAACACCATCCCACTCTCTCGTTTTACAGCGATATCATCTTTTTTGCCGCCGCAACATGGTTGGTGGCTGCCGTGATTTATTCGCGCATCAAAGAGTTTCCGTCGGATGTGGCACCGGAAGATGATGAGGAGAACAGCGCGGTTTCGCACCTGAGCCTGTTAAAAACCGACCAACATTTTCGCAATTTTATTATTGCCCGCACCCTGCTGCTGTGCTCGGCCCTGTCGGCTCCGTTTTACGTGATACTGGCGCAGCGGTACGTGGGGAAGGAAGCCTACCTACTGGGCCTGTTCATCATGGCCAAAGGAGTTGCCTCCATTGTCAGTTCGCCCATTTGGGGAAAATATGCCGACAAATCGAGCAAAAATGTGATGTCGACAGCCATACTGATTGCATCGGGATTGGGTATTGCCACTTTCTTCATCGCCCGGTACACCGACTCAGTTAGAAGTTACCACTGGATTTACCCGGCTGCTTTTTTCATTTTAGGAATTGCCCACCAGGGCGTCCGGCTGGGACGAAAGACTTATGTGATCGACATGGCTACCGGGAACGACCGCATTAACTATGTGTCGATTAGCAATACGCTAATTGGTATCATTCTCCTGTTGGTGGGAAGCTTGAGCGCTTTGGTATCGTTGCTTTCGGTGGAAGGCGTGGTTTTGTTCCTATCGTTGCTGGGGCTGCTGGGCGCTTACCGAAGCTACCGCCTACCCAACGTGGAGAAGCGGGTGAAGACAGACGAGGAGTGAAAAAGACCATTTATCGCATGGCAGAAGTGTAAAGCGCCGGAATATTTTTCCGATACTCTTTCTTATGCTATTTTTGCAGCCGGATTAATGAACCTTTGCGAAGGCAGTGTTGTAATAATGGCAACATTTCGAAATTGGTAAGAAGAAGCATGGATCGACAAAATAATATGGAGCTGGCGGCTCGATTGATTCAGGAAGGGAAACTGGTAGCCTTCCCCACCGAAACCGTTTATGGTTTGGGAGCCAATGCGCTTGACCCGATGGCTGTGGCCAAGATTTTCGCCTTGAAGGAACGTCCATCGTTCGACCCGCTCATCATCCACATTGCCGATCTGGACGACCTGAAAAAGCTGACCGCTGAGGTGGACGACCGTGTTTACCTGCTGGCAGAAAAATTCTGGCCCGGCTCGTTAACCCTGGTGCTTCCCAAAAGCAAACTGGTTCCCGACATCGTTACTTCAGGACTGCCTACCGTGGGGATTCGCATGCCCGCCAACGAAATCGCCCGTGAACTTATCAGAACATCCGGTCGTCCGATTGCCGCTCCGAGCGCCAATAAATTCGGCCGCATCAGTCCTACCACGGCCAACCACGTGAGAAAGCAATTGCCCGATGTCGACTACATTCTGGACGGCGGGAAAACCACGGTTGGTATCGAGTCCACCATCATCGAGCTCACCGAAAAAGGGTTCCGGATTTTGCGCAACGGCATCATCACCAAAGAAGACATCGAAGAAGTTTTGTCATTCGACGATTCCGAAAAAACGGAATCGATCGTTGCCCCGGGAATGGTGAAATCGCATTACAGCCCGGTGAAAAAAATGATTGTGGCCGACAAAAATATTCCGGTAGATATCGACAAAAGCAAAGCCGGTTTACTGTCGTTTACCGGAAAATACGAAAACGGCTACCGGAAAATCATCCGGGTATCGGAAAGCAATGATTTAAAAGAGTACGCTGTGAACATGTTCGATGCGATGCATACGTTCGAAGACGACAGCGAAATCGAAATCATTGTGGCCGAACCGGTGGCCGAAACCGGCATCGGTAAAGCCATTATGGACCGATTGCGGAAAGCGGAATATAACTGGAGAAAAGGGAGCTCTGAAATTTGAAATAATCCCCGGGTCACACGAGTATTATCCTGTTTGGCTTAAATCATACAATGACCGTATCTTCACTTATTCCGGCCAACTCGCTAGATCATAGCGTAAATTGAATAAGCATTGCCAAATAGCTTCAACACACAGTATAAATTAATTACAGCCTGTCATGAATTGAATTTCGCTGAGATGTTTTGTAACTTCTTATACGGCCTTTTACCCCGAAATAACCAGATAAGGATTCGACCGACATGGGGCTTAAAAAAACGAATAAAAATATAGCTTTTAGGACGTTAAGAATCGTAAGCCTATTGCCCATCGGATTTTGGCCCTTTGTTTTCATGATGTCTCTACTCTTCTTCGACGAGCGCAACGCAAGTAAAAACCTGATGATTTGGGGACTCTTTACCGCAGTCAATTCATACCCTGTCATTTTAATTGTCAATCTCCTGATAAGCAACAGACTCTATTCCAAGAGTAAGATAGCTGCCTATGCACTATTGCTATGGCCTATCATCCTGTTTTTGTATTTGACATTCAAGATCTCTTAGCCCAACCAATTCCCGAAATCAAGCACACAATCGAAAACATTCCCACAACTCCCTCCCAACAATGCTACATTCATTTCTCATTCAATGAAACCATACGAATGCAGCAGTCAAAACATCTTGCCTGCCCTCATCCCAGAAATTTTTCCACTGAAGTGTGATTTTTTGAACGTCAATCGATAAATGGGGTAAACAGAACCTAAAAAGAAAACGAGATGTTTAGATGGAAAACTAATTTAACAGATGGCAAACCGCAGGAACATCGAAAGTGTGCGGGATGGAGCCGTTAAAAACCGAATGAGATGAAAACCAGGAAAATGGGAAATCATACCGAAATAGTCCATCTCATTGAGCAACACCGGAGACTCATTTACAAGGTCGTCAACAGTTATTGCTCCGATGTTCACGAACAGGAGGATCTGATCCAGGAAATCATTTTTCAAATCATCAAAGGATATGAGAAATTCGATCACCGGGTGAAAGTAACCACCTGGATGTACAAAGTTGCTTTCAACGTTTCTATCTCACACTATCGGAAACTAAAAAGCCGGCAAAAATATGTGGTACCAATGCCGGACAAACTGGTCAGCGTGGAAGAAGACGAAGAACCTGAAATCGATGAAAATCTCAAACGGCTTCGGGAACTAATTGACGAACTCGACCCGTTGAACAAGGCGATTCTGATTATGTATCTGGATGACAACAGCCACACTGAAATCTCGGAAGCGATGGGAATTTCGGTCAGTAACGTGGGCACAAAAATCAACCGGATCAAAAAACAACTCAAGAAAAAATTTAATCAATAACATCATGGAAAACGTAAATATACACGAACTCTGGAAACAGAATGAAGCATGGCTCGACAGTACCCGAAAACTCAATGCAACACTCTTACGGGAAGTTAAATTGAACAAAGCCAAATCATCCTTGAGAAGTTTGCTTTTCCTTCCCATCAGTACCCTTATCTTTTTCCTCATTGCCGCATCGTATGCCCTCTATTTCGCGGTAGCGAATTGGGGAACCTGGTACTTCATGTTCTCAGGCGCTGTTGTGGCCCTGTTCTCAGTTATGCTGGTTATTTCATCCATCAGGCAACTGCAGCAAATTCTTTCGGTCGATTACAACGCTCCCATTGTGAAACTTCAGAAGGATATCTCGAAGATTAAATTCTCGGTGGTGACTAATTTACGAATCGGAGCATGGATACTTCCGTTCAGCCCGTTCATTGGCTTGTTTGTGGTGAAAGCCCTCTTTCAATTCGATATGGTGGAAGTGATGAACTACCACATGATCGTCTCCTTTGGCATCGCCACCATCATACTGGAAGCATTCTCACTGATGGCACTCAGAGCTCTCAGGCCTAAAAACATCAACAAAAGATGGCTAAACTGGCTGTTGCAGGGAAGCGGTAGCCAGGTGGATGAAGCACTCGGATTTTTGAAACAGATCGAAGAATTCGAACAAGAAGAGATGTAAAATGACTCGAGCCTCAAACGATTAGAAATAAACTCTGCACAAAATACCATTGGGTTTGTACTGCTGACTTCGTTAAAAAAACATTTTTGACATCTGGTTTTAACCCAAATTTTACGTGTAATTGAAAGGTTTCCTGTTTCTTTATGTAGAATCATTATAATTAATACATCTTTGTTCCCGATAAAACGCAAAAAATGGGAACCCAGTTCGCTTTCGAGCGTTTACAAGACATGATTCTATAACTGGCTTATCAAGTAAAAGCAAAATGAACAGTCGTATGAACAAAAAATTCCTGCTCCTGGTCCTGTCAGGAATGCTGAGTTTCTCAGCCATGGCACAAACGGCAGATGAGAACAGTCTGTATGTTGAGCCAACCAACCGGACCCCGGAACCTTTTCTCTTCTCGGTTTCAACACTTACTCCCGACGATCACTCCTGGAGCCTGAATTACTCCAGCAGCTATGGCAAGCGTTCCGAAGACCTCTTTGGCTATGACGGTGTTGGTCAGCAGTTCGCCTTAAAAGGTTATTTAGGCCATCGATTCACCTTAAACGTGAATGCCGCGCTGGGTTTCCAGGCAAACCAGAACGTCGTCAGTTCACAACAAGTGGAAGTCATCCGCGACATTATAGGGGGTAAAAAAGCCAGTGGATTACGGCTTGGAGTCGGGCTGGGACTGCAGCGCGATTTCAGCAATGTCACATCAGCCTTAAGTCGAATAACAGCCTCTTATGAGGCGTCTCGCTGGAACATCGGAGGAAATGTTTTATTGGAAAAGGCATTTGTCAGTTACCGCGATAAAATCGATATCCTCACGAGTTTTGGAGTTCAGTACCGTTTATTCGGTAATTTGCACGGAGGCGTGGAGGCTGTAGGAGAAGATTTGGAAGGTCTTTGGGATCCGGAAGAAGCCGAAGGTGGTGCCAAAATACTGGTCGGTCCTTCCCTCAACCTGGTCCCCAGTGAGTCCCGTTTTTCCTTTTCGCTCTCAGGCGGCCCGGTCATGTTCGCCTCACGCAGCAATGAAACGAATCCGGCAGCCATCCGGGAACTCCCTTCCCAGGCAGGTTTAATGGTACGTGCGCGAATTGTCTTCAATCTTTCAGGTAGTTAAAAATAATTTCAATAGATGAATCACTTTTACAAAGTAGGAGTCATCCTGGCTTCCATTATTATCTCTCTGTTTCAGGGAAAGCCTGCCTCGGCGCAAACGCCGGGCCCCACAGGACACGCCCAACAGGTTTTGTTGCCCAACGGCTGGAAATTAAGTCCGGCCGGAACAGCTTTAACTCTGGGCGATTTACCGCTCAACCTGCAAGTCAGTCCGTCGGGAAAATACGCGGCTGTAACCAATAATGGCGAAAGCACGCAAACGGTGCAGTTGATCGATCTGAAGCACGAAAAGTTACTCGACACGAAAGTGGTTGGCAAATCCTGGTATGGATTGGCTTTCAGCCACAATGAGAAGCACCTGTATGCGTCAGGAGGATACGACAACATCATCCTGGATTTTCACATCGACAACAATCAACTTAGCGTCCCCGATACCATTCGGCTGGCAAAACCGTGGCCTAAAGGCAGAGTTTGTCCGACCGGAATAGCCGTTAGCAAAAACGACCTGGTGCTGTACTCGGTGACCAAAGAAGACAACCGAATCTACACCATCGACCTGAAATCGAAAAAGGTCATCGATAGTGTTCCGTTACCGGGAATTGCATATAGCTGTGTGTTATCGCCCAACCAAAAGAAATTGTATGTTTCGCTATGGGGCAAAAATCATGTGGTTGTGTACAACACCGCTAAAAAGAAGATTACCGGCGAAATCAAAACGGGTAGTCATCCCAATGAATTAGTGCTGAATAAAAAAGGCACGATTTTGTTTGTTGCTAACGCGAATGACAACACGGTTTCGGTTATCAACACCGGCAAAAACAAGGTCATCGAAACGCTTTCAGCTGCGCTCTATCCTACCCGTTTAACGGGCTCAACCACCGATGGACTGGCTTTGTCGAAGGACGAAAAGACCTTGTACATTGCCAACGCCGACAATAATTGCCTGGCCGTTTTTGATGTCTCCGAACCGGGAGATAGCAAGAGTAAAGGCTTCATCCCGGTAGGATGGTACCCCACAAATGTAAAAACACTGGGCAACAAAATTTTGGTGACCAACGGAAAAGGCTTCTCTTCGATGGCCAACCCGGACGGACCGCAACCCGTATCGAAAAAAGACGACAGCGGTTATCAGCAGGGGATTTCGGTGAAGAAACATGTGCAGTACATTGCCGGCTTGTTCAAAGGAGCTCTCTCTTTTATTGACAATCCGGATGAAGCACTGCTAAAGAAGTACACCCGCCAGGTTTACGCCAACACGCCGTTCAACGAGAAAAAGGTAAAAGACGCGCCGGGCGAAAAGGGAAATCCCATTCCCCGCAAGAAAGGTGACGCCTCTCCCATCAAATACGTCTTCTACATCATCAAGGAAAATCGCACCTACGACCAGGTGATGGGCGACGTGAAGAAAGGGAACGGTGTTGATTCACTCTGTATTTTCGGAAAAAAGGTTACACCCAACCATCACGCCATTGCCAACGATTTTGTGCTCCTGGATAACTTCTACACCGATGCCGAAGTGAGTGCCGATGGCCACAACTGGAGCACAGCCGCCTACGCCACCGATGTGGTAGAGAAAACCTGGCCAACTTATTATGGCAGTCGGGGTGGCACCTACGGCTACGAAGGACAGATGAAAGCCAGCTACCCGCGCGATGGCTATATCTGGAACTACTGCCAGCGGGCCGGAGTGAGTTACCGCAGTTACGGCGAGTTCTGCAACATGGGCAAAACATCGCTGAAAGCACTGAAAGGCCACATTTGTCCAAAGTCACCCGGCTTCGACCTGAGCATCAAAGACCAGGTTCGGGTAGATGCCTGGATGCACGACTTTGATTCGTTGGTTACCCGCCATGCCGTTCCGCATTTCAACACCATCCGGCTGTCGAACGACCATACCAGCGGACAACATCTGGGAAGTATTGCGCCACGGGCTGCCGTCGCTGATAACGATTTGGCACTGGGCCGTTTCCTGGAACATCTTTCCCTCAGTCCAATTTGGAAAGAATCGGTGGTTTTTGTTTTGGAAGACGATGCGCAGAACGGGCCCGACCATGTGGACGCACACCGCTCGCCGGTATTTGTGGCCGGCCCGTATGTGAAACGCAATGCCGTGATTCACGACATGTATTCCACTTCGGGTGTATTGCGCACCATTGAACTGATTCTGGGCCTGCCGCCCATGAGCCAATACGATGCGGCGGCTACTCCGCTCTACAAGTGTTTCACCAATCATCCCGATTTTACGCCCTACGAACATAAGCCGGCCAACATCGACCTGAACAAACGCAATGTAGCCGTGAATGCCAGTAGCAGGCTATCGGCCACCTTCGACTTTTCGCACGAAGATGCGGCTCCGGATATCGCGTTGAACGAAGTCATCTGGAAAGCGATTAAAGGCGAAAATGCCGTCATGCCGGCACCACGCCACAGTGCATTCGTAGTTCCTGTGAAAGACGACGACGACGATTAGGTAAAGAGCAACAAGATATTGATGATTCAAAACAAAAAGAGCCGGGAAAATTTCCGGCTCTTTTTATCATATCAAAATCTTTCAATTCATTCCGGGTAACTCATCTCCGCCAGGGAAAATTCGCTAACCGGTATATCTTATCTCAAAAGTTGGGCAACATCGACAGACATCTCCTGGCATTTCGATGCCCCTAGTGCTGTACTCCGATTCCCGGGAAGCGATCCTCCAATCCAAAGCTTGTAGTCGCCTTTTCGAAGCACCCGTTTTCCCGCTTCATTAACCTCCGTGAAAGCTTTTTCGGGCAATTCAAACTGAACAACTTTCGACTGGCCTGCTGGCACAGATACGCGTTGAAAAGCGACCAGTGAATAAAAGGGGTCGCCCTTTCCGGCTAACGGAGAACTGGTATACATCTGAGCCACCTCCTCGGCATCAAATTTACCGGTGTTCGAAATCGTCACTTTGGCAGTTATCTTGCCATCCGGACCTGCGCCGATATTCATTTTACTATATTCGAATTTGGAATAGGACAGTCCAAAGCCAAACGGGAAAAGTGGTTCCTTCTCCATGTATTTGTACGTACGCCCCTTCATCGAATAATCCTCGTAAGGAGGAAGATCGTTAACCGATTTAGGTACTGTGAACGGTAACCGTCCGGAAGGAACAGCATCGCCAAAAAGAATATTACCAACTGCGGTTCCGCCTTCTTCACCCGGGTACCAGACATATAAAACGGCATCGGCAATATCATAAATTTCGGGAATGGCGATTGGCGAACCACCTGTAATCACGACAACTAATGGGTTACCTTTCCCCTTCGCTTTTATTTTCTTGAGAAAGTCGATCTGGCTTTGCGGAAGCCTGATGTCCTTCCGGTCGCCTTTATGCTCTGAAGCAATGGCAGCTCCCTCTTCGCCTTCCACTAATCCGTTAATCCCCATCACAGCAATGCAAACATCGGCCGCAGCAGCTCCTCCTGTCACGTAATCCATTGGATTTACATTTTCCCGGTAAGGAAGTTGACCATAACGGTAATTGATGGTTGTTCCCAGGCTCAATTGGCTGACAATTCCGTCCAGAATGTTGACGGTATTGTTGTTAACGCCATAGTAATTCCCCAGCAGTACCTCCTCGTTAGCCGCTTGCGGGCCGGTGACAAAAACACTTTTCAAATCCTTTTTTAATGGAAGAACATGGTTTTTATTCTTCACCAGGACGATTGATTTTTCTGCTTCCTCGAGCGCCAGTTTTCGATGCTCGCTGGAGCCAATAACATCCGGCGAAATATGCGCATATGGATTATCCCGGTTGTCGTCAAAAAAACCCAGGCGAAATTTGGTTCTCAACAAATCGTGCAAGGCTTTGTCAATATCTTTTTCTGTCACCAGCTTTTCATCCAGTGCTTTTTTCAGGCTTTCAAATGTTCTCCCACAATTCAAATCCAGGCCAGCTTTAATGGCCATTGATGAAGCTTCTTCAGGCGTCTTTGCAAGATGATGGTCTTTCCAGATATCCTGAATTGCTCCGCAATCGGAAACAATGTGCCCTTTAAAACCCCATTGTTTGGTGAGGATGTCCTGTAGCAGAAAGGGACTCGCGCAGCTGGCTTCTCCATCTGTTCGGTTGTATGCTCCCATGACGGCCTCAACCTTTGCCTCTTTCACTAGGGCTTCAAAAGCCGGCAGATAAGTTTCCCATAAGTCTTTGGGAGAAACCACCGCGTTGAACTGATGTCTAAACGCCTCCGGTCCGGAGTGTACGGCAAAATGCTTCGCACAGGCGGCAGCTTTCAGGTAGTTGGGATTATTTCCCTGCAATCCTTCAACGAATGCCACTCCGATGCGGGATGTCAGAAAAGGATCTTCGCCGTACGTTTCCTGCCCCCGGCCCCAACGCGGGTCACGAAAGATATTCACATTCGGTGTCCAGAAGGTCAGACCGGCATACCGGTTATAATTCCCCATTTTCTGGGCGATGTTAAACTTTGCCCGGGCTTCGTCGGAAATGGCAGTTGCTACCTGGAAAGCCAGTTTGGTATCGAAGGTTGCCCCTAAAGCAATGGCCTGCGGGAACACCGTCGCTCTTCCGTTGCGCGCCACGCCATGTAGGCATTCGTTCCACCAGTCGTATTCCTTAACGCCCAGTCGCGGTATCGGGGCGTTGGCATTCATCAACTGACTAATTTTCTCATCAACGGTCATCGCCGAAATCAAGGCATCGATTCGGTCTTCCATCGGCAACGACATGTCGTACCACTCAAAGTTTGCTTCATTAGGTTTCTTTTCCTGAGCCATTAATCCTGCATGAAAAAAATGAAACAGGACGAGCAAGGCAATTGCTTTTGTCTTCATAGGAGTTATCAATATAAGTTATTATTCAAATTGGTTTAATTAATTCGCTGCCCGCTTTAACCAGCTCTTTCGCAATGTGACGTCCCCCTACCGGTTCTCTTCTATCTCATCCGTAATCCACCGCAAAAACATGCCATCACCGGTAGAGTTCAGATTCCACCGCGTTTACTTCCGTAAAAGTCTGAGAAAACAAATTTGAAGAAAAAGTGTAAAAAAAAACACGAATTCCAGAGTAAAACTTAACACCCTCTTCCAATAACGCTATTTATCAGATGGTTTACTGTTTCGCTTCTCTGTAATACCGGCAAACGGAATTCATGACACACTGCTCGCATTTGGGATTGCTCGGACGGCAAATCTCACGCCCGAGGAAAGAGATAGACATACCTGCTTCGTTCCATCGCTCCTGCGGGATGGCTGCCATTAATTGCTTTTCGATTTTTTCCGGCTTGGGTTTTTCCTCCTGCATAGCAATCCCTAATCGCGGAGCCACACGCACAACATGTAAATCGACGATAATGCCTTCGGCAGTATCTCCCGATTCCCGAATTATTACGTTAGCCGATTTTCGCCCGATTCCCGGTAGCTTGACCAGCTCATCCAGGGTTCGGGGAATATTTTCATCCGCTCCAACCATTCCGGCCATTTTGATCAGCCACTTCGATTTGTTGCCAAAATTCCGGACCGAGCCAATGTGTTGTTGTAAATCGGCTGGCTCAGCCCTCGAAAGTGCCTCCATATCCGGGTACGCCTCAAAGAATCCGGGCGCCACCTCGTTGATGTGTTTATCCGAATCCTGAGCGGATAAAACAACCATGACCACCAGTTGGTAGCGGCTTTTATAATCCAGTGGATGTTGACGTTTTCCGTATTGCTGAAATAGCGGTTCTAGTTCCTGTGTCCAATTTATTTCCATAGCCATGCTCATTTAGTAAGAATATCAAGTTCGATTAAAAGTAGGGAAAATCGGTTGCTTACAAAATTCAGTGAAGCGAAAAAGGAGCTAAAGCACTGCTCTAACTCCTTCTTCATTTCAACTGTTTCTATCAGTTATTGTTCTTTGGGGAAGAACAGCTTATCCATGAACCGGTAGCGGGCTTCCAGTTCCGGATCTTTTTTCTGATAGGTATCCACATTGATCTGCATGACCGGGGCCACGGGCTGGTTGTTCACCGCCTCCCATTCGGGGACACCCAGGCCGTTCGGGTTACCGGTTTTCACAAAGTTGGCGTAATACATCTGGAAGATATCCGAAACAATGTAGTCGCCCGGTTGCCAATCGTACACCCGGTTGGTGGGCAGGTTCCCCATCGCATATTCGATATCGGCCGAATGCACCGCACCGATGGCTCTCGGAGGCTTGGGAGCGCTCTTGTCCTTGTTATCCTGAACACCGCCGGCCAGTCCGGCTGTTTTGCCCGCCATCGCCGCCACCATTTCGGGCCGGGGATGACAGAACCGGTAACGGTAAACCTGTTCACCACCGGTTTTGGCCTGCATCTCACTCCATTTCCAGGTACTGAACGCGATGAACAGGTCGGAAGCCAAATCGATGCCTCCCTGCCCCATCACAGAGGCGTCGTCGGTAATATGATACTTCTGCAGCACTTCGTCGGTCTGATCACCGAACCGTCCTTTGAGCGCTTCTTTCAGATTTTCCAGTGTCGGCTTTTTCCCGCGCAGCAAAAAGCCCGGCGCCATCTCCTCGGAGTTCCAGCCCACCAACAACGGCACATGAGCCTGTTTCCCTTCGGAAAAGATTTTCACCGGTTGTTCGGGCAGGAAATAGCCATCGATGACAGTGGCAAAGCGGGGCGCTTTCATGTGCAGCAATTTCTCAGCCGGGATAGCCCTCAGGTCGGCCAGCGACTGGTATCCCTCCTTTTCAGCATACGCTTCCCCGGCTTTCTCGGCCTTCTTCAAAGGCTCGGGCGACAAGGCTCCCATGAGTGAACCACTGGAGCCAATGGCCTGCTCAAACAGGTTTTTCGACAACGGGGAGCACATCAGCGCACTCACCGAAATCGAGCCGGCCGATTCACCGGCAATGGTGATGCGATTGGGATCGCCGCCAAATGCCTTGATATTTTCTTTCACCCATTTCAACGCGGCTACCTGGTCGAGGAATCCGTAGTTTCCCGATGCGTGATTGGGCGACTCCTTCGTCAGGCCGGGATAAGAGAAGAATCCGAATATGCCGAGCCGGTAATTGGCAGTAATGGTAATCATACCCCTCCGGGCCATCCGTTCGCCACCATAACGGGGTTCACTGCCCGCACCGGCAATCAATCCGCCACCATAAAAATAAACCAGCACAGGAAGACCTTCTTTACCGGTTTTGGAAGGCGTCCAAACATTCAGATAGAGGCAATCCTCGCTCATCGAATCGGTGCCAAAATTCATATCACCAAACACCGGCAATTGCATGGGATTGGGGCCGAAATGGTCCGCTTTGCGAACGCCCTGCCAGTTTTTCGCCGGCTGCGGTTCCCTCCAGCGCAATTTTCCTACCGGTGGAGCAGCAAATGGAATTCCTTTAAAAACTTCGACACCCGACTCGTTGACTCCTTCCAATACCCCGTTTTGAGTCGTCACGCGGGGATGCTTGCCGGTTAACTGGGCAAAAGCTCCGACAGCCAGGAAGAGTAGTGTGATGGTTAGAAAACTTCTTTTGGTATGCATATCCATTTGCTTTAGTGATTTAATGATAGGGTTCACTTCTCGTGAATAGAAGTGTTACTGTGCAAAATACATTTTCACAGATATAAAACCAATATAAATTTCAAACAATAAGTTTAACGCTAACTCTTTTATTTCGCCGGGCATCAGAAAAAGGCACATAAAGGGGAATATCTGTAACCAATCGATAGAAAAAAGAAGTGACAAAAATATAAGCAAAGTCCCCAATATGTAACCAGACAAACCTTCACAAGAAAAACACACCATCACAAAACTGACCAACAACACCTTACGACCACTAGATTTTATGGCATTTGTTTTCCCACTCTTCAAAATATTCCCTAACCTTACTTTCAGCATCAAAAGCGAACTGCCATCCACCGAGATGTCAAACCGTATGCTTTTTTTCCGCCATTAATTGCGAAAACAGGTACACTGTATACATAAAAGGCGAACAAATACACACTTACTCCCGAAAATTGTTATCCGAAATGATAATCACTCAAATCTCTGGGAACCACGCCTTCGTTATCAAGACTCACATCATCATTCGAAATATACTGAATATAAAAAAGATGGACTCTGTTCTGTTCCAAATCAGAGTCCACCAACTGTTACATCTATGAAAAAATGCCAATACTAATAAACGGAGCTATTTTTTGTCTAGCTGAATCCTGTTACTCATCCACCAAATCTTTCTTCATGAATTCCTACTTACTTGTAGCATACATTCCAATGGTTGTTCCCGTAAATCCAAATGAATTGGCGGTGGATAAATAATAAGCATCTATATCCTTGCAAAGGCTTTGCCAAGCTCCATCGCCGGATGCATAGTAAAAGTCATAAGTCTTCCCTTTGGAAACAACTTTCAATCGAATTGGGGTAGTTCCCCCGGCAATCCGGTTACTTGCTAACGTGAAGTCTCCTGAATCCGTTATCTTCTCAAGACTTACTTTTCTGCCTCCATCCAGTTTTCCTACTGAAAGAAAATATTGATGCTTTTCATCTTTCAAGAGCAAAAGGCCGGCGGTCTCTTTTTCATTGGTTGGCTCGAAATACAATTTTGTCGTGCATACAAATTTGTGATGTTGCATTCTTCGACAAACATAAGCGGGAGCTTTCAGCTCAGTAGAGGAAACACCCGCACACTTAAGGCTTAAATATCCGGGATTATCAGTTAAAGAGTAAAGGGAATCGATCGGTTCTCTTAAAGTCATCCATTCATCATCCAGTTTTCGGGAGTTAAAATCATCGTTCTTTTCGAAATTCCCAACTGTGCAAATTGAATCTCTTTTCACACCCACCATGCGAACGATTCTGGGAACTACCTCATTAACCTTTGTTATGTATGGGAAGCCATCATCGCTCCATTTTACCGGCAACAAAAAGGTCTCACGCCCTAGGTTCTCAAACTTGTTCCCAATGGGACGACACGCCAGGAAAACGGCCCACCATTCCCCGTTTTCTTTCTGTACCAAATCTGCATGACCTGCACATGTAATTGGGACAGGCCGATTCGGATCCAGATTTTTCTGAGTCAGTATTGGATTTTTGTCCCAGGGAGTGAATTTCCCCATGGGTGTATCGCCTCTGAATATGACCTCCGAATGATTGACCGATGTGCCTCCCTCCGCACACATCAGGTAATACTTACCATTGATCTTATACATGTGCGGACCTTCTATCCATATCGGCTTTTCAGCAAGATTCACCCCACCATTAACCAACATAATCCTTGGACCAAACGTATTTTCCTTTTCTACATCAAATTGTTGAATACGGATGGCCCGATGTCCTTCATATTTCGAACCACCAACCGGCTCGTCATTATTGACAATGTATGCTTTACCGTCATCATCGAAAAAGAAAGAAGGATCAATTCCATGCACGTCAGGTAACCAAACAGGGTCGGACCATTCACCAAACGGATCTTTTGTTTTCACAAAGAAATTTCCACCTCCAACATTGGTGGTAATCATATAGTAAGTCTGGTTATGGGGATTATAACTTATAGCCGGAGCAAAAATTCCCTGACTTACTCGTTGTCCATTGAGCTTTAATTGAGAAGGCCTATCCAGAACATTCCCAATTTGCTTCCAGTTGACCAAGTCTTTACTATGAAAAATCGGGACGCCGGGGAAATATGAAAAAGTGGATGTTACCAAAAAGTAGTCATCCCCATTTTTGCAAATGCTGGGGTCAGAATACCATCCGGGCAAAATCGGATTGTAGAAGTAATCGTCACCCGGCAAAGGATTTTTTTTGTAAAAATCATCGTCCCCACGATAATTGAAATAATCAAAATGGGCTACAAAACGATCTTTCGAAAAATGAACTGTTTTTGATTTTGCGCCAGAGGAACAACCCGAAAGCGAAAAACAACACAAAGAGATCAGTCCCAAATAGATGTAAGAAAGCAGTCTAGTCATCAGGAATATAGTTATAGATAATTATTATTAACAACGAATCTGCCCGATAATAGAAACAGATTCAACAAATGATTTATCGGTCAAAAATGGTTCTCCAACCATTACCGCAATGTATATATCACTCCTCAATCTGCGTTTGAATTTTGAGTATCTGACTTTTGATTTGAGGTATTTTTATGTCCTGACTTGCTGATACGAGAAATGAAAAATTCGCATAGACCTCAAGATTTCCTCTGACTGTTTCCTTTTTTAACATTAAACGGAACCTGCATTTGAAGGCAATACGTTTGAGCCAAACGTAGCGCTGGAGAAAACACAGTTTATCTATTTTCTCAAAAAGATTATCCGGATTTGAAACCTTAACAACAGAGCAATTTGTAATTTTTCAACATCAATATTCAGTCATAGCGGGCACATTCCAAGCCGCTGTAATATCAACAACCTGAAGAGACAATTACAAAACACTAAATCAATATTTACGATACCCTATGAAAAGACTAATTTTTGTTCTCTGTGCTATGCTGTTTACCAGTATGACAGCTGTTTCGCAAGGCCTTTCGAAACAGGCACCGCAAGGCTTCGACGTGATGAAAACCGACATCCCTCACGGAAAAATCGATACCATCGTCTACCATTCGTCAACCGTGGAAACAAGCCGAAAGGCCCTGGTTTATACTCCACCAGGATATTCAAAAAAGAAAAAATATCCGGTTCTTTATCTTCTACACGGGATAGGCGGAGATGAATACGCTTGGCAGAAGAACGGGCATATGCAAAATATACTTGACAATCTGTATGCCGAGAAAAAGGTGGAACCCATGATTGTGGTGATGCCCAACGGTCGGGCCATGAAGGATGACAGGCCTGTTGGAAACATCTTTGACAAAGACAAAGTTGAAGCTTTTGCAACGTTTGAAAAGGATTTACTCAGTGACCTGATTCCTTACATTGAAAAGAACTATCCGGCCATGAAAGATCGTAAACATCGTGCACTGGCGGGTCTGTCGATGGGCGGCGGACAATCGTTGAATTTTGGGCTGGGGCATCTCGATAAATTCGCATGGGTCGGTGGTTTTTCTTCTGCCCCGAACACAAAAGAACCGGAAGTACTGGTACCCAATCCGGAAAAAGCAAAAAAACAGCTCAAATTGCTATGGATTTCCTGTGGCGACCAGGATAATCTGATCACTTTCAGCAAGCGGACTCACGACTATCTCGTAGCACATCATGTTCCCCACATTTATCACGTCGTCCCGGGTGGACATCATGATTTCGAAGTGTGGAAGGATAACCTGTACATGTTCTCACAACTGCTTTTTAAGCCGGTTCCTTCCGCCGTTTTTTTCAGAAAATGAATAACGTCATCGGGGAAAACAAAAAATCATCCGAACGAGAAATGTTGACACTTTGACCTTACGCTAAAACGGGAAGACGGGCATCATCCTGATGAACCCGGTTCCCACACGATGGCCAAAGCAACTGATCGCTCGCTATTTCAATGAAGATGAAAAAAATACGAAACAAACCAATTTATCCAATGAGAGCAGGAATCAGCTGTCTGTTGCTTTTGCTTTTCTTTCCTGCATTTGTAAATGCGCAAAAGATCATCAAATTATATCCCGACACCATACCGAACGCAAAGGTCAACGGCATAAAAGAAGTATACACCTCAGGAATGTACCGGGGAGTAACCCACCCTACTCTGGAAATATATCGTCCGGAAAAAGAAAATGCTTCCGGAACGGCCGTTGTAATTTGTCCGGGAGGTGGTTATAGCGTATTGGTTTACCAGGGAGAAGGTGTGTCGACGGCAAAGAAATTTGCAGCGCACGGAGTTACTGCTTTTGTGCTTAAATACCGGCTTCCTGATGATTCGACCATGAGGAATAAAGCAATTGGTCCTCTGCAGGATGCGCAACAAGCCATTAAAGTAGTCAGGGAAAACGCAGCCAAATGGGGAATTGATCCAAATAAAATTGGGATCATGGGCTTTTCGGCCGGCGGACATCTGGCTTCAACTGAAGCAACACATTATAAAAAGGCACTCATTGAAAACAAAAATCATACAAGTCTTCGTCCCGATTTTCAAATTTTGGCTTACCCGGTCATAAGCATGGAGGATAGTTTGACTCACATCGGTTCGAGGATCATGCTACTGGGTAAGAATCCCACCCAGGCTACGATTAACGAATTCTCAAACGAATTGCATGTCAATGAAAATACTCCACCGGCCTATATAACCCATGCAGGCGACGATACATTAGTTGACGTGGACAACAGCATCATCTATTTCGAAAAATTGAGACACCACCATGTTCCTGCGGAATTGCATATTTACCAAAAAGGCGGCCATGGCTTTATTTTCAGACAGGAAGGTTGGATGGTCCCTCTATTTCAATGGATGAAGGATTCGAACTTAATTGATGATTAAAAAGCCGCTATCGCATTCACTAAAAGCACCAATAAAAGAAGCAAAAGGGGCGGTCGCTCCCTTCAATTGCGTCGGCAATTTTAACGTTCAAACACGTTTAAAATACAACGTTGACTACCGGCCGGCCCCTGACCGCCTTTTCTGAAATGAACCTGATAAGAACAAACATAAAATAAGCTAAATAAACATCATGAAAATAAAATTATTCGCAATTGTTGGATTACTTCTGTTCAGTATGAAGGCTTTTTCACAGGATCCTAATTTCTATATCTTTTTGTGCTTCGGACAATCGAACATGGAAGGCCATGCCAAATTTGAACCTCAGGACACGACGGTAGACAGTCGGTTCCAGGTTTTGGAAGCCGTAAATTGTCCAAACCTGGAAAGAGAAATGGGCCATTGGTATACAGCTGTACCTCCTTTGTGCCGATGCAATACGGGCTTAACTCCTGCAGACTATTTCGGTCGGACTTTGGTTGCCAATCTTCCGAAAAATATTAAAGTCGGCGTAATCAATGTTGCTGTCGGAGGCTGTAAAATCGAACTTTTCGAAAAGGACCACTACAAGGCATATATCAAAACAGCGCCGGACTGGATGATCAATATGATCAACCAATACGACGGAAATCCTTACGCCCGTCTTGTAGAAATGGCTAAAATCGCTCAGAAATCCGGCGTAATTAAAGGAATCCTCCTGCACCAGGGAGAGTCAAACACCGGAGACAAGGAATGGCCCGATAAAGTGAAAGGGATTTACGATAACCTGATCAACGATCTAAACCTGAATCCCAAATCGGTTCCATTATTGGCCGGTGAACTTGTGAGCAAGGGAGAAGGTGGCGCTTGCGCGAGTATGAATGCCATTATCGACAAGCTCCCCGAAACGATTCCCAACTCGTATGTCATTTCATCCGAAGGATGTCCGGGCATTTCCGATCACCTGCATTTTACCGCCGAAGGTTACCGGATACTGGGAAAACGCTACGGAGAGAAGATGCTTTCGATATTGGGTTATAACCTTGATGATAAATAAAATAGCTAAACGTGGCATATCCCGAAGTGGAGAAAGCTGGTAAAAGTGATAAAAACATTGGAATGAAGAATTCTTCAAAAATCATATCGATAATATTACTATCCTTAGTGATAATGCCCTTTGCAGGACATGCTCAGAATCCAATCATTCAAACCATTTATACAGCCGATCCGGCACCAATGGTCTATAACGATACAGTATACTTATATACGGGGCATGACGAAGATGGCTCCAACTGGTTCACCATGAAGAACTGGCATGTTTATTCCACCACCGACATGGTTAACTGGACAGACCATGGTTCACCATTGTCTCTCAAAACGTTCAAATGGGCTAAAAAGGATGCATGGGCAGGACAGTGTATCGAACGAAATGGCAAATTTTATTGGTATGTGGCGACTTTTCACAAAAAGGATAAAAACAGTAACGGAGGGGCAGCTATTGGCGTAGCTGTTTCCGACAGACCGACCGGCCCGTTTAAGGATGCGATTGGGAAAGCGCTCATCACGAACGAAATGACAACCGACATGAAATATGGCTGGGATGATATCGACCCAACTGTATTTATCGACGACGACGGGCAGGCCTATCTATTCTGGGGAAACGGTAGTTGCAAGTGGATTAAGCTCAAAGATAATATGATTGAAGCTGACGGTCCCATCCATACGTTTAAGCCCAAACACTACATTGAAGGCCCTTGGGTTTATAAGCGTAAAGGCTTGTACTATTTGGTTTATGCCGGGGCCGGAACCAAACCGGAGATGATTGAGTACTGCACTGCGAAAAGTCCGGAAGGACCGTGGACCTACCGGGGAATCATCGAGGGAAATGTCGAAAATAGCTTCACAACCCATCCCGGCATCATCGACTATCACGGCAAGACCTACTTCTTTTATCACAACGGGGCACTTCCGACAGGAGGAAGTTACCGGCGTTCTATATGTGTCGACTATATGTACTACAATCAGGATGGGACGATAAAGAAAGTAATACAGACAAAGAAAGGGGTAGAACCTGTTAAATAAACTCGTCATCAATCCATTACCAAAACTGGTTTTTAAGTATGCCAAAATACATTACCATGAAAAAATTAAGTTTCATTTTCATAATCATCCTGCTCACTAGTTTTTCAATAAAAACATTTGCTCAGGAAAAATCAGCGCATAACCCCATCATATATGCCGATGTTCCGGACGAGTCAATGATTCGGGTGGGCGATACCTATTACATGAGTAGCACGACGATGCACATGAGTCCGGGAGTGCCGATCATGAAGTCGAAAGATCTTGTCAACTGGCAAATGGTGAGTTATGCCTACGACACCCTTGCCAATGTGGATGCACTGAACCTGGTGAATGGAAAAAGTTCATACGGAAGGGGTTCCTGGGCCAGCAGCCTGCGATACCACAACGGAACGTACTACGTTTCCACCTTCTCTCAAACAACCGGGAAAACCTACATCTATTCTACAAAGGACATAGAGAAAGGTCCGTGGAAGGAATCTTCCTTCCGACCCAGCTTCCACGATAACTCGCTGTTTTTTGATAATGATGGCCGCATTTACATGATTTACGGTGCCGGAAAACTTCACCTGGTCGAATTGAAGAAAGATCTTTCGGGTGTGAAAGAAGGCTCGGATCGGGTGCTCATCGAGAATGCAAGCGCGCCTGCCGGTTCGAACATCATGCTCGGCGCCGAGGGTTCCCAGCTGTTCAAAGTGAATGGCAAATACTACCTGTTTAACATTACCTGGCCACGTGGCGGAATGCGCACGGTCGTTATTCACCGGGCCGATAAAATTACAGGGCCTTATGAAGGGAAACTGGGATTGCAGGACAAGGGAGTAGCTCAGGGTGGCTTGATTGATACACCGGATGGAAGATGGTTTGCCTATCTGTTCCAGGATCATGGTTCCGTTGGACGTATTCCGTATCTGGTTCCCTTAAAATGGGAAAATGGCTGGCCGGTGTTGGGCGTCGACGGTAAAGTGCCTGATGTCCTGCCGGGGCTTCCCGCCAATAAAAGCTTAATCCCGGGAATTGTTAACTCCGATGATTTTAACCGGAGCAAAGGTGAAGCTGTGTTGCCTTTGGTTTGGCAATGGAACCATAACCCCGACAATAAATTTTGGTCGGTAACCCAACGAAAAGGTTACCTACGCCTGACAACCGGCCGTGTTGATACCAGTTTCCTGATGGCCCGAAATACCCTGACTCAACGTACAATCGGACCGGTATGCTCCGGGACTACATCAATTGATGTGTCGAACATGAAAGAAGGCGATTTTGCCGGGCTGGCTCTTTTGCAGAAAAAATACGGACTCGTAGGAGTGAAATTCAAGAAAGGCGGGAAATCGATTGTGATGGTAAGTGCCGAATCAGGAAAGCCGGTTGAGATTACAAGTATTCCGTTGAACCAGAAAACAGTTTACCTGAAAGCTGAATGTGATTTCAGAGACCGTACCGACAAAGCGCATTTTTTCTATAGCCTCGATGGCAAATCATGGAAATCAATCGGAGCACAACTTCAAATGCAATACACCATTCCGCAGTTCATGGGGTACCGGTTCGGACTATTCAATTATGCCACCCAAACCCCCGGCGGTTATGTCGATTTCGATTATTTCCACATAGCTAATCACATTTCGTCAGAAGATTAAAATAAGTAATACAACAGACAATTATCCAAACCGATGAGAACACATAAATCAACACCCGGAAAATATTGGATGACAGCAATGAGAAAAGTGGTGATATTCTCGCTGCTTGCTTTCCTTTTTTCGGTTCCGGTTAAAGCTCAGTATGAGTCGGATACCGACCATTCCCAGACACCGCTAATGGGATGGGCCAGCTGGAATCAGTTCGGTCCCCATATCAGCGAAAGCCTGATTAAACGGCAAGCCGACGCCATGGTATCGTCAGGATTATCGGCTGCAGGATTTCAATACATCAATATCGACGATGGTTTCTTCGATGGCCGCTATCCCGACGGAAAATTAAGAATTGATTCGGTGAAATTCCCTGACGGAATGAAGGCTGTGGCCGATTATATTCACTCCAAAGGATTAAAAGCTGGTTTTTATACAGAAGCCGGAGAAAACACCTGCGGTTCGATATACAGCCATCAGCCCGGCGGTGTTGGTGGCGGACTTTACGGCCACGACCAGCAAGACATCAACCTGATTTTTAAAACATGGGGATTCGATTTCCTGAAGGTAGATTATTGCGGCGGTCTGAAGCAAAAGCTCGACGAAAAAACTCGGTATACCGAAATTCGCAAAGCGATTGACAACACGGGTCGCACAGATATCAACTTTAACGTTTGCCGGTGGCAATTCCCCGGTACCTGGGTTACCCGAATAGCCAGTTCATGGCGAATGTCGCACGACATCAACTACGTCCCCGGTTCCAAACCCAAATGGAAAAGTATCATCAGTATTATCAACCTGAGCAAATACCTGGCTCCCTATGCCAGTCCGGGTCATTATAATGATATGGACATGCTGGAAGTTGGCCGGGGGATGACTGCTAGTGAAGACAGAAGTCACTTTTCGATGTGGTGCATCCTTTCGTCGCCTTTGGTACTAGGTCTGGACATGACCAAAATGAGCGATGAAACGAAGGCCATCATCACCAACCCGGAAGTTATCGCCGTCAATCAGGATACAACTGGCTTGCAGGCTCATTTGCTGTATGAACAAGATAGTCTGCAGGTTTGGGCAAAGCATCTGAACGGGCGGCAAAGTAAAGAATTTGCCGTGGCATTATTGAATCAGAGCATCACCCCGGCAACTATTTCGGTTAAATGGAAGGACTTAAATATCGTTGGAAGCGCTAAAGTGCGCGACCTCTGGGCCCGTGCAGATTTGGGTTCAAGAGATTCTGTGTATTCAACAACCGTACCGGAGCACGGTATTTCATTCATTAAGGTAACAGCTCATAAAACCAGGCTGAAAGATGTCTTTGAAGCGGAGTATGCGTGGCTCAACGACTTTAACCTGACACAAAACAGTGAGACACTTCCGGGGCTGGCAAAACCTGTTGGAGACAGCCTTTGCTCTGGTAAGGAAAAAGTTATTCAAATCGGTAACCGGCCCGATAATTATATCGAATTTCAACATATTTACGCCCGCAAGGCAGGCCAATACAACCTCTCTCTTTACTACTTATCAGGAGAAGACCGTAATGCAACGCTTTCTGTCAACGGAACCGATATTCCCCTCTCCTGCCTCAACTCGGGTGGATGGGACAAAATTGCCCGGGAAACACTACCGGTTAAATTGCATAAAGGCTACAATGTCATCCGCATTTCAAATGCTACAGACTGGGCACCTGACATAGACAGAATTGAAATCGACTTAAATAAAAAACACAGGTAATTGCCGAAATTTTAAATCTGACAAATCAGTTCATCAATCAAAAGCTTAAACCAATGAAAAAACACCATCGCAAATTGTCCGTACTAATCGTCCTGATACTCTTCTGCCTGAACAACACTCAGGCTCAAAATCCAATCATCCGTAATCAGTTAACTGCTGACCCTTCAGTAAGAGTATTCAACGGGAAAATATACCTCTTCCCGTCGCACGACATCCCTACGCCTCCTGACAAAGGGTTGAGAAAAAAATGGTTTTGTATGGAAGATTACCATGTATTTTCATCCTCCAACCTGACTGATTGGACGGATCATGGTATCGTCGTGAGCCAATACAATGTCCCCTGGGTCGATTCAACGTCCTACAGCATGTGGGCGCCCGATTGCATCGAACGAAATGGGAAGTATTATTTCTATTTTCCGGCCAATACAAAAACGGTTGGCCCAAACGGCAGAAAGAACTTCGGAATAGGCGTGGCTATAGCCGACAAACCAGGAGGCCCGTATGTTCCGCAGGCAAAGCCAATCGAAGGGGTCCATGGGATTGACCCGAACGTATTTATCGATAAAGACGGGCAAGCCTATCTCTACTGGGCAATGGGAAATATTTATGTGGCCAAACTGAAAGACAACATGCTGGAACTGGCCTCAGGACCTCAGAAAATTGAAAACCTTCCTCAAAAAGGATTGAAAGAGGGCCCTTATTTATTCGAACGAAAGGGAATTTACTACCTCACCTATCCGCATGTCGCACACAGTATTGAGCGGCTTGAATATGCCATGGGAAACAGCCCTGTGGGACCGTTCAAAGTTGCCGGAGTGGTCATGGATGAATCGCCAATGCACTGCTGGACGAACCATCAATCCATGATTCAATATAAGAATCAGTGGTATCTTTTCTATCATCAGGATGCCTTGTCGCCCAACTTCGACAAGAATAGGTCGGTTTGTATCGACAGCCTGTTCTTCAATACTGACGGTACCATACAAAAAGTAACACCAACGTTACGCGGAGTGGGAACAACCCCGGCAACCCGGAAAATCCAGATTGACCGGTACAGCAATATCAGCGGAAATGGTGTATCCGTTGCGTTCCTCGATTCGCTCGATACCTTTAAAGGCTGGAAGACTCTGTTCGATACCCAGGGCGCCTGGGTCCGGTACAATGCGGTCGACTTCGGAAATAAAAAACTCAGGTCCGTCCAGGTGAGAGCCCTGTCACAACAGGGAGGAAGAATACAGATACGTTTGGACCAACCTGACGGTCCTCTGTTGTCCGAAGTAAAAATCCCCAAAGGAAACCAATGGGCAACCACCGATGTGGCCGTTTCAAACTATCAAAAAGGAATTCACAACCTGGTCGTTGTACAACAATCCAACTCACCGGTCGAAATTGACTGGGTTCAATTTAAACGGTAAGAAAAAACTAAATCAATAAAAATATCTTTCATGAAAAAAGTATTCACACTTTTGGGCCTTGCTCTTCCTCTTTTCCTGAGTGCCCAAACAGCTAAAATTAGAATCGATGTTGACCGGACTATCGGAAAGATTGATCCGAATATTTATGGTGTATTTATGGAGCCTATCCACTTTAACGGAGCAAGGATGGGATTACCCGATACGGTAAGCTTCAATACCCTTTACGGGAATTTGTACGATCCCTCTTCCCCGCTTGCCGATAAAGACGGCTTCCGGAAGGATTACATCAATGCCGGGAAAGAACTCAAGGTAACAAACATGCGCTGGCCGGGCGGGAACTACGTGATGGCCTATAACTGGGAAGACGGTATCGGGCCAAAAAGCCAGCGCCCGGTTCGTGTGAATATGGCATGGGGCGGAACCGATAACAACCATGTAGGAACCGACGAATGGGTGGAATTAAATAAGTCCATCGGAAGTGACAACGTTGTATGTGTTAACCTCGGCCTTGGAGACATCCAAAACGCATGCCATTGGCTGGAATACTGTAACTACCCGAAAGGAACCTACTATTCGGATTTACGCATCAAATACGGGCATAAAGAACCTTACAACATCAAAATATGGGACCTTGGTAACGAAGTAGACGGCGCTCCGTGGGAACTGGGCCACAAAACGGCCGATGATTATGTGAAAACAGCAAGGGAAGCCGCCAAGGCAATGAAGTCCATCGACCCGACCATCCGTTTTGTTGCTTCCGGATCGTCGTACTACGAAAGTACCGGCAAATGGATTGACTGGAACCGGAAGGTACTGGAAGGTCTTGGCGATAAAATTAATTACCTCTCCATTCACCGTTACTGGGAAAAGTCACCCGACTATTACACCTACATGGGCCAAAGTGCAATGGATTTTGACGAAAAGATTCGTATAACCGCCGATGAAATTCAAACAGCTAAAGCAAAGAAAGACTTCACCAACCCGATTTATGTTTCGGTAGATGAATATGGCGCTTTCGGGAGTAATTTCCGGTCGGTACTGTCCGTGGCACAATGCCTGAATTCCTTTGTTCGTCACGCCGATGTAGTGAAGATGGCCAACTTTACCATGTTTACCTCATTGCTGGGAAGCGACCGCGAAAAAGGAACCTACAAAACGCCGCTGTTCTACATTTTCAAGTCATTTTCCAACAATTGCCTCGGCAATTCGGTCGATACCTATGTGGCTTGCGATACCTTTAATACCGAAAAATACAAAGGCATTCCGTACCTCGACGTTACGTCGGTCTATTCGCCCGAAACCCAAACACTTTACATCAACGTGATTAACCGGAACAAGGACAAGGCAATTACCGCCGATATACTGCCCACCTCCGGCGAAATGACAGGGAAAGCAGTGGCCGGCATCATCGACAGTCAGTCTCTCGAGACACCGTTCTCGTTCGATAAACAACCACAATATATTCCGGTAACGAAGGAAATCAAAACAAACAAAACCGGGTTGACCTACTCATTTCTTCCCCATTCGTTTACCCAGATAAAAGTGGAAATCAAAAAATAATAACAGTGAAGAGAATCCTTTTATTCTGGCTCGTGATGGGGTGTGTAGCCGGTGCCTACGCTCAGAATGACTCACTTTTGAAGCTTTGGTATTTGCACCCGGCCAAACAATGGGTCGAAGCTCTGCCTGTCGGGAATGGCCGCCTGGGGGCGATGGTCTTTGGCGACCCAAATTACGAAACCATTCAACTGAACGAGAGTTCCGTGTGGGCCGGTCAACCCAACCGGAACGATAACCTGAAGGCCAAAGAGGCGTTGCCCGAAGTCCGCAAATTGATTTTTGAAGGGAAATACAAAGAAGCAGAGACACTGGTTAACCAGGATTTTATCAGCAAAAAGTCCCAGGGCATGCCCTACCAAACGGTAGGAAACCTTCGTCTTTCCTTTCCGGGACACGAAAACTACTCGGACTACTACCGTGAACTCGACATCGACAAAGCCGTAGCGAGCAGTCGGTATAACGTGAACGGCGTACATTATACGACACATGTACTGTCCTCGTATCCCGACCAGGTAATTGTTGCCCGTATTTCGGCCGATAAACCGGGCGCCGTCAGCTTTTCCGCCACAATGGACCGTCCGGGATCGTCTAAAATGCTCAATCTTTCGACGCTGGGGAACGACCAACTCGTGCTGTCGGGTACAACCAGCGACCACGAAACGGTTAAAGGCGCCGTCCGGTTCGAAGCCCGGGTAAAAGTGGTTCCCCGGGGCGGTACAGTATCCGCCAACGATACCGTCGTGAATGTTTCCAATGCCGATGCGGCAACCATCTACATCTCCACTGCCACCAACTTTAAAAGCTATAAAGACATCAGTGGCAATGCCGATGCACTGGCAAGTTCCTATCTTCAGCAGGCGCTGAAAAAAAGCTACGAGCAGATTCAGAAAGCCAGCACTGCCGACTACCGAAAATATTTTCAACGGGTAAAACTCGATCTGGGCGTAACGGATTCGGTAAAAAACCCCACCGATGTTCGCCTCGCGCAATTTGCCGGCGATAACGATCCGCAGCTGGTAGCTTTGTACTTCCAGTTTGGCCGCTACCTGCTCATCTCCTCTTCGCGACCGGGAGGACAGCCGGCGAACCTGCAGGGAATATGGAACGACCAGCTTTACCCACCATGGGACAGCAAATACACCATCAACATCAATACCGAAATGAACTACTGGCCGTCGGAAGTTACCAACCTGACGGAGATGAACGAGCCCTTGATTCAGATGGTTCGCGAACTTTCGCAAACCGGAAGAAAAACCGCTGAAGATATGTACGGAGCCGGTGGCTGGACAGCCCATCATAATACCGATATCTGGCGCATTGCCGGACCCATAGACGGTGCCAACTGGGGAATGTGGCCTATGGGCGGCGTATGGCTTTCACAGCATCTGTTCTACAAATACGCCTTCGGTGGAGACAAAGAATACCTGAAGTCCATCTATCCGGTAGTGAAAGGAGCGGCAAAGTTTCTGCTCGATTTCATGGTGGAAGAGCCGGAACATCACTGGTTAGTCGTTTGTCCCTCTATTTCGCCGGAACATATCCCGCCGGGACACAGCACTTCTTTAACTGCCGGCGCTACCATGGATAATCAGCTGGCGTTCGATCTGTTTACCAAAACCATGATGGCCGCAAAAATCCTGCATACCGACGATGCCTTTGTTGCCCGGCTTCAGGATGCGATCAAACGTCTTCCTCCTATGCAAGTAGGGCGTTGGGGGCAGTTACAGGAGTGGTTGCACGATTGGGATAGCCCCAATGAGCATCACCGCCATGTATCGCATTTGTACGGCTTATACCCGTCGAATCAAATTTCGCCATACCGTACCCCAAAATTGTTTTCTGCTGCCAGAACATCGCTACTGGCACGTGGCGACGAATCGACCGGATGGTCGATGGGATGGAAAGTAAACCTCTGGGCGCGGCTGCTCGATGGAAACCATGCCTACAAATTAATCACGGACCAGCTGAGACCGGTGAACCATTCGAGAGGAATGGAAGGCGGAGGCACCTACCCTAACCTGTTCGACGCCCATCCCCCGTTCCAAATTGACGGTAACTTCGGCTGTACCTCGGGTATTGCAGAGATGTTGTTACAAAGTCAGGATGGCGCCGTTCAGCTGTTGCCGGCACTTCCAACGGCATGGAAAGAAGGTAGCATATCAGGACTCAGGGCCCGGGGTGGTTTCACAGTTGACTTGAAATGGGAAAACGGTGAACTGGCCCATGCAACCATCCGTTCTCTCGAAGGAGGTAATTGCCGCCTGCGTTCATATGTTCCGTTAAAGGGCAAAGGACTGAAGAAAGCCAAAGGGCAGAATATCAATCCTTTTTTCGCCATTCCGACTCAGAAGAGTCCGCTGGTACACTCGGAAGTTCCGTTAGACTTGCCCAAACTGAAAAAAGTATACGAGTATGATATCCCGACCCGAAAGGGAGATGTTATTGAAGTAAGGAAAATGTAGTTTGATAAATAACGACATGCAATAAGGAATAAAAGCAAACCTTAATCAAACAACCAACTACTACAAAGGTCGTCCGTTTTTCGGACGGCCTTTTTTTGTTGCAGCTCAAAAAAAAAGCAGGAAACTCTCCGTCGTTATATGCCATAAGAGTAAAGCGAATTTTATGTGAAATGAAGTCCACCTTTTAACACCGGAATTACAATTCCCAAACCATCTGCCACTCGTGTTCAAAACCTAAACGCAGAAGGTTTCCATCTTTCTACGTATAACGATGGAAAGAGAAACGTATAAAGACGCCGCGAGAAACGTATAAAGGGTGAGGTGAGAAACGTATAAAGACGGTGGGAGAACAGTATAAAGATGACAAGAGAACAGTATAAGTTTTCACCGTCCGGAAATTAATCATTATTTAACCTCTTCTTTCGATGATTCAGTCCCCGGCTATACAGCTCATTCACTACTCTTTCTGGCGATATTGAATATTCCGTCACAGTACGCTTTATTGTTATAAACTGTCATTCATAACTACCTGGAAATATCTTTAATCCTAAATGGCAGAAGAATGTAAATGAACATATCAGAATAACATGCGCCCAAAAAATAATCGGAAGCTCCTTAAAAAGAAGCTTCCGATATTTAATAGTCAATCTAACTGAAACAAAACTAACTAAACCTATTTCTATAACAACTTTGGAAATGTTTATTCTGACAGATACTTTAGGTATCTCAATTCTAATCTTCTATTCCTTCAATCGTTTTAATGCTCCCCTCTTTCGTATATTCCAGTTCAATCACTTTCATACTTCGCAACCATGTTTTACCGCCCGACGGAACACTATCGTGGAAAAACAGGTACCATTTGCCTTTAAACTCCACAATGGAATGGTGAGTTGTCCAGCCAACCACCGGTGTAAGAATCACTCCCTGGTAAGTAAAAGGACCGTAAGGGTTGTCACCAACTGCATAACACAGTTTGTGTGTGTCACCGGTTGAATACGAGAAGTAGTATTTCCCTTTGTATTTGTGCATCCACGATGCCTCAAAGAACCGGCGTTCGTTATCACCTGCCTTCAACGGCTCTCCGTTTTCGTCAAGTATAATTACCGCTTTCGGCTCCTCGCCAAATTCGAGCATATCGTCATCGAGTTTCACCACCCGCGAAGGCAATGCAGGCTGTTCGTCATCGGGCAACTGTCCGCATTCAATGGCTTTGTTATCGCGGTAGCGTTGTAATTGGCCACCCCACAAGCCGCCAAAATACATGTAATGAGTACCATCGTCGTCACAAAAAACACAGGGGTCGATCGAATAACTCCCTCTGATTGGATTGTCAAGCGGAACGAAAGGTCCTTCCGGTTTCTCACTCACAGCGACGCCGATTCGGAAAATATCAGTTTTGTCCTTCAACGGAAAGTACAAATAGTATTTCCCATTCTTAAAAGCGGCATCACAATCCCACAGTTGTCTTCCGGCCCACCGGATGTCTATCACATCCAGTGCCACTCCATGATCGGTCACTTCTCCTTCAATGGAGTCCATTGAAAACACGTGATAGTCACGCATATCAAAATGGTCGCCGTTATCATTCTCAGGAATGCCCGCATCAATGTCGTGCGAGGGGTAGATATACAGTTTGCCATTAAAAACGTGTACTGCCGGATCGGCTGTATACATGTGTTCAACCAGGTATCTTGCTTTTTTCATTGTTATATAAGTTAATCGGCTTTCGGATTATTCATTGCCGCATCAATAATTTCTTTTACTACAGGTTTGGGCTGATTATTCCGATCGAATAACAGCGGATAATCGGTGCGACCTCTGACCGGCCAGTTGTTCTTCCACGATTGTCCATCGTTTACTCCCCAGAGCGTAACCCGTTCGGTTACATCCTGATGTTTTAAAAAGAGTTTAAAGAAGTCGAGGTAGCGCTGGTTGAATGCCTTAGAGACACTGTCGGGAAGTGCTTCTGTATAAGGATTCAATTCCTTCTCGTACTTGAAATTATCGGACACATTAGCTCCGGTATGGAAGTGCGGGTTAGGTAAGACAGAGATATCCAATTCGGAGATATTAATTTTCACGCCCAAACCGGCAAAAGCTTCAAGGCTCTTCTCGAACTCATCAATATCAGGATGTGTTAATCCAATATGTCCTTGCATGCCAATGCCATCAATCCGGACACCCTCACTCTGAAGCACTTTCACCATCCGGATGACTCCTTCTCTTTTTTGCGGATTGGCCATCGAATAATCGTTATAGTATAGTTCGGCGTTCGGATCCGCTTCATGGGCGAATTCGAAAGCAAGCTTGATAAAATCGGGACCAATGATTTGGTAAAACTTGCTTTTTCTTAAAGATCCATCATCAAGTACAGCCTCGTTTACAACATCCCAGCCTTTGACCCGACCTTTGTATCGTCCGACAACGGTTGAAATGTGTTTTTTCATGCGGGCAATCAATACATCCCTTGAGACGTCGTTGCCTTGATCATCCACAAAAAACCATCGCGGAGCCTGGGAGTGCCAGATTAGGGTATGTCCCACAATAAACATGTGGTTCTTTTCTCCGAACTCAACAAATTTGTCCGCCAGTGTAAAATTGAATTTGTTCTCTTTGGGATGTATCAATCCACTTTTCATGCAATTTTCAGCAACAATGGAATTAAATTGCTTCTTCACAACTCGAATCGCCTGTGAATCAATCCCCATTATCTGTCTCGCGTTCAATGCTGTCCCGATGTAAAATTTACCTTTGAAGGCATCTTTCAAGGTAACAGCGTCGTTACTATTCTGTTTTTGCGAAGTTGAGTGGCAAGCGACAAAAGTCAGCAGTGTAGCCAATACTACTATCCAGTGTCTACCCATTTTAATATACTTTTTTTCCATCATTTAAATTTTAGTTATTTAGTGTTACTAGTTTTTTCTCCGATTAATCAATTCCTGTTCGATTTGAACCTCTTTCTGTTTGTTGATCTCGTAGAAGAACAGGCAAACCACACCGACTAAAAAGGTGATCGTGGGGAAAATACTGACCGACAGTTTGATTCCCAAAATTGTCTGCGACGACTGTTCGGCGGCTCCAACCTGGTATCCGAAAATATCGAGAATACCAGCAACCAGAGCTCCTCCGATACTCAGCCCGGCCTTCAGTCCAAAGATCATGGCCGAAAAGATGATGGCGGTGGCGCGCCGGTTATTCCTCCATTCTGAATAGTCAGCTACATCGGCGATCATGGCCCACAACAGTGGAATGGTTAGTCCGTAGAAGAATCCGTGCAAGACCTGGCTAACAAACACAAGCGTAACAGATGTGGGTGAATAAAAAATGAACGCCAGCAAGCACATGGCCGAAAGGAACAGACCGAAACCAAACACATCCCGTTTTCCATATTTATCGGCCAATTTTTTCGACAGGGAAATACCAACAATCATGAAAATGATTCCGCTGGCATTGAACAGGCTAAACCCGGAAGTCGCCGGGTCTTTGGGCCACTGAAATCCGACCAGTCCAGCCGATTTCAGAAGGCTGTTAAGTCCGTCGATAAGATGATTAAACCCAATGTTATCGAGAAACGTTGCCAGCGCGGGTTCGCTCAAATAATTTTCAAAGTAGTAGACATACATACCGCTTTTCAACGCAAGCGTGATAAAAACGAAAATAGTCAGTATCAGCATAATGATCCACGGCCGGTTTTTGAATAAATCGCTCAAATCCTCTTTCACGCTCGACTTCTGATCGGGCTTCGGGATGATTCGTTCCTTGGTCGTTAAAAAGGTTATGATAAAGAAAACGACTCCGGTAATCGCAAACAAAGTCATTACATTTTCAAACCCTTTGATTTTGTTCCCGTCGCCCAGAATAAGTACCAGGGGCAGCAATAAAGCCTGAACAATAAACTGTGCGATCATGACCGCTACGAAGCGGAACGATGAAATACTATTTCGTTCGGCCATATCGCCCGTAATAACACCACTAAGCGATGCATAAGGCAGGTTATTGGCAGAATAGATGATAACGAGAAGAATATAAGTAACCAAGGCATAGACCACCTTTCCTCCCGGGCTAAAGTCCGGCGTACTGAAGGCAAGCATCGCAATGACGCCAAAAGGCACCGCAGTCCATAAAATCCATGGACGAAATTTACCCCAGCGCGTCTCGGTACGATCAGCGATTATCCCCATGATGGGATTAAAAAAAGCACCAAGCATCCCTCCTGAAAAGATGATAGCCGAAGCAGTTGCTGCCGGAATTTGATACACGTCGGTGTAGAAGAATGCCAAAAAGGTCATCAGCGTTTGAAAGATCAGGTTAGCGGCCAGATCCCCTAAACTATAGCCGATTTTTTCAAGGACAGAAACTTTCTGTGCGGTCGAGTTCATACAATTTGAATTAAT
Source organism: Prolixibacter denitrificans (assembly GCF_003014495.1). GTDB lineage: Bacteria > Bacteroidota > Bacteroidia > Bacteroidales > Prolixibacteraceae > Prolixibacter > Prolixibacter denitrificans. Next base: position 166,296 of record NZ_PYGC01000005.1, read on the forward strand.
AAATAATGATTTTATTGTTTTACCAGTTTACTCTCCGGTGCTCCCAGGAAGCTTGATTTTAGTCCACCCGTATTAATCATGATTTTTGGAAGTACGAGGCCCGGCTCCAAAACACGAAGGTGCAGCCAGTGCAAGCCCGGTTTTTCAATACGAAGTGAAGTTTTCGTTAGTTTTATCCGATTAAAAGGCCAGCCAGCATCGGGACTCACCTTCTCTCGAAGAGAATGGCCGGACTGTTGCAAAGCATGGCAAGCCATCAGCAACAAACACACCGACAAAGAGATGGTTTTTAAGTAATTATGAGATCCGGATTTCGTAAGCATCAAAATTTTTATATGGTTAAAGGTTAGTCAGTTTGGTTTTTGGGACTTGCAGCTGCCGTATGCACTAATCAGCAAGGAATTTGGTTTTCATTGTACTCAAAAATACCTTCATCGGAAGATTCCGTTTTTCAATTTTGAATATTTGATTTCAAATTTCAGCCATAAAACCTTCACCATTGGCTGCCGGAGTGTTGACCTACGATACCCTGAATCAAGCTGCACAAGTTGAAGGAATCCCTGTCGTTACATTGACGCTCCTTATCGATGAAATAAACGAAGGGCACACCCAAAAAAAGAAAAGAGAGAGCTCACCCCAAAAGGCAGCTCCCTCTTTTAACTGTGTATATTAATAATGAAAGTTAGTTTCCGGAAAGTCCGTCAGCGAAAGCACCATAAGCTGGTTTGCGATTGTACGATAGCGTCCACAAACCAATTGGTTCCCCGGTTCTCCATGAAGAATCATCGGGACTATCCTTAGGGCTCCACACGGTAATACCATAACGCTGTTGTGCAGGAATGATTTCAAAATATTTCTGAACAACATACTTATACATATCAGCCTGTGCCTGATATTGCTCTTCGGTAGCATCGGCCGTTTTAACACCTCCAAGGCCAATATCCAACTCAGATATTTTTATCAGTTTACCTGTTTTCGCGAGCAGATCAAACATCTGGGCAATCTTAGCCGTATCGGAATTAATAGCTATATGCATCTGAGTGCCAATGCCGTCAACTTTAACACCTTTGCTTTCGATGTATTCGACGTATTGAATCAGCCCTTTACATTTATCAAGATTGTATTCCAGATTATAGTCATTGATAAACAACTTATCGTCAGGATTTCCATATTTACGAGCCAGCTTGAACGCAGTCACGGCATAATCTTTACCGAGGTAATCCTGCCAGTAGAATTGGTCAGCTGCCAGTTCCTTGCCAACGCCGGTTTTCAACTGGTATGGATTGGCATCGTCCATCGGTTCGTTTACCACATCCCAGGCTTTTACGTAGCCTTTTGTGGCTCCCATAATGCCGGATATCCATGTTTCCAGTGCCGCATTAAGGGTGTCTCTCTTTTCCTGTGGCGTTTTTTCAATAATCTGTTCGCCGCCACCATCCGGATTAACACGGCGAAGGGTTACGTCATCGACATACACCGTTCCTGCAAAATCTCCGAAGTCGAATAAAAACCGGTTACGGTCATCTTTCGTTACGGTCGTCTCCAGCGTATACTCTTTCCAATCCGGTGAAATCGCAAATGTACCAAAGCCATCGCTTGAATAATCGGATGATGATTGCACTTCGGCGCGAATGGTCCCTGCTGTACTGGACCGAACTTTAAAGTTCAGCTTGTATGTTGATCCATTCTGCAATGCCGGAGACAGGTCGTAAGCAACCTGTGCACTCCAAAAATCGGCTACTGTAGGGTTGGTAAACGTATATGCATAACCCGTACCGCCATATCCTTCACCTTCGGCAGAAAGTGCTCGTGTGGAGCCATTGCCCCAGCCACCCCAGCCGTCGGCACCATTCTCAAAATCGCCGCCAACAATGACACTCGGTTCCAAAGTGGGACCACCACCGCCATTCTCGTTGTATTTCTCCAGCTTTATGTTATCGAAATAATAACTTGTAGCTGTATTCCCAAGATTAAAGGCGATTGCACCGGCACCTGCCATATCTGATGTAACAGTGATCTCCTTGGTATAGGTACTCCATTCAGTCGTAGAGCTTACCGTGCCAAAAAAGTCCCAAAACAAATAATTATACGGGGCCGTTTGTGCCTGGGTCGCAAAGGATGCGGGGACATCGGAACGAACGTCCATGGTCAGTCTGTACTTCTCTCCTTCCTGCACTTGCGGAGAAAATGTGAAAAAGAACTGACTTTCCCAATCGTTGGCACGAACCTCTGAATTGGTAATTTTCAATGCCCGGCCGGTGCCATCTGCTCCTTCTCCATTTGCAGTGAAACTCATTACGGCATTCGAATTCCCCATATAGTTCGATGCATCATCCGTTTCAAAGTCGTTACTGGAAATTACATCCCAGGTGGGTCCACCCGTGCCGGGGATAACAATCGGAGCGATGGTACTATTGAGGTACTTCGCATTTTGATTGGCATGCCAACACAATGTATGCCCATAAATGGTAACGCCCGCGTTTTTTGCCGTAGCCACAAAATCGTCGACTTTTGCCAGATTCAGGGTTCCATCATCCTGAACGATGGCTCCATGCTTCATGCCGTAACCAGCGGTCATCTCATCGAAATTAGAGGCAATCAGGCTATATTCTACTCCCGTTTTATTGAACGCATCAATCGACACACCGGCTCCCAGCTTGAAGTTTGGGTCCGCTGTCCGGTCAACATAGCTTTTCAACACATCATAATCGTTCAGATACTCCAGCTTCGCAATGCTTTCCGGCTTCTTAACCGAATAGTCAAGCATACCTTTATCTGCACAAGATGCTAACATAAGCAATGCCGTTACACCTATGTAAAATTTATGTAAATGTTTCATAGTCATCTAATTTTAAACGATTAGTTAGCTTTATATGAAGGGGTAAATGTTTCCATTTCAACACCCCGGTCGCGAACAACAAGCGTGTCTTTGGTTGCATATGACTTCCCTGACATATCGATGGTATAATCGAGATAAATCACATTGCGATCCTTATCTCCCCAGCTATTCTTATCGCCGTTTTTAACAAAAGAGCCACTTCCGCTGGCAGTGAATCCGGTTGTCTCAGTAGAAACCGTACAGTTATTGTTGTCATCGAAGGTAAGCAGCAATGTACACGTTTCATTGGTGTTACTGGCATTGACAACGGTAACGGGGTATTTAACAGTATGCAACGATGCTGTTTTCATCGTCACAACCTGATCATTCTCAACATAGTCGGCGTGACGAACAACGGTTGTCGTTTCGCCTCCCTGCGTGATCTGATCCACTCCGCGTCGCAGATAGATGGCTTCCCATGGGTTGATAAATTTCACACAATAGAGTACGAAATCTTTCGGTTGAACATCCCAATCGGAAAGATTGCCCCTTAAAGCGCCATCCACTTTGGGAACACCCGAGAGAATGGAATCGGCATTCTGAACACCGGTCATACGTAAAGGAATAACATAGGTATTTTCCAGTGACTTGGAATCAGCAAAGAATGCGTCTTTCAATTGAATTTGTACACCTCCCTGAAGCGATTGCTTGAGTTGTATCTGATTTGCTCCCAACTGATAATAATCAGAGGGCATTGCCTGTATGGGAGAAGCAAAGTCACCATCGAAAAACAAGTTTGTGCACAGATTATTGTCAACATTCACATCGATGCTGATGTCTTTACTGTTTGAGTAGACACCTCCCATGGTCGCATAAATCTCGCATTTATGCTCGTTATCCAGGGTATTGTCGAAGATATCGTCACCCAGGACAATCGTACGTACCGGATACTGGTATGCAAAATATACAGTGGTGTAGTTGTAATCCGGAAATATCGCTTCCTGATTATGACACGATGTCATGAATAACGCAAATAATCCGGCGAACAATATTGTTATAAAATTAAACCGTTTCATATTTTCGAATATTTTTCATTTAAATAATCAAGAAGTTACCAACCGGCATTCTGTTCCAGGTTACTCCATTTCTGAATTTCGCCGTAAGGGATCGGACCGTAGTACATATAATCCTTGTAATCTCGGCCCTCAACATCGATGGGTTTATATATCAACGTTCCATTCGAATTGTCAATTTGGATTCCTGTTGCGGTTTCGTTCAGGTTTGGCACTTTCCAGCGGCGCAGGTCCCAGAAACGATGGTTTTCGAAACAGAGCTCCAAACGTCGCTCGTTTCGAATCAACTCTCTCATTTTGTCCTGATCGCCTTTCACCGACTCAAGATAAGCATCGTTATTAGCCGTACCGACCCCGGCACGTGCACGAATTGCTTTTACAACGTCATATGCTGAAAAAGTGTGGCTTCCTGTCCCGGTGGGTCCCCAGGCTTCGTTAGCAGCTTCGGCATAATCCAGGAAAATTTCCGTATAGCGGATACGCGCTGTATAATGCTTCTGTTCGGTGTTATACTGCGGATCCGGGTTACAATCATAACGAAGTAACTTACGCAGGTAATAACCGGTACGGGTAGACAAGCCATTTTCCCGGTTAATTGCATCGTTGTTGTCACCGTACGTTCCGGTTACAATAACATCATTGTTTGGCCCCTGTGTGCTTTCATTGAAAACAACATAATTCGACAAACGAGGATCCCTGTTTGCGTAAGGATTAGCCGGATCGTAATTACTGGACTGATCCGAAATAGGATAACCATTTTCCATCGGGAACGCATTCACCAGGTTCTGTGTTGGATTGATACGACCGCTTCCATACAACGAGGGAGGGAAATTATCTGTTTCCAGGGTATTACTTTGACCGACATCGCTTCTCCAGATGATTTCAGCCGGAGTGACTCCTGAAGCCAGTGCTTCAATCTCACTGATGTTGGCATACCAGGTATCGCCGTTCGGATCCATTCCACCAACATCACCGATCCGGTCAAGAACAGTGGCGGCATAGTTTGCTGCATCTTCCCAGGTCACGTTTGTTCCCGCACTGTATGACGGGCTGGCAGCCAATAACGCTACCTGAGCGCGCACTGCTTCGACAATACGTCCGGTAATTCGGCCTCTCATAAGATTTCCATTGACCCGGTTATAGTCACTTGCATTGGTTACTCCCAGGTCTTTGTATTTTTGCGGAACCTGGTCATCAGCTACGTTTCCGTAGTCTAAGGGAAGAAGCTCGATCGCTTTTTTTGCATCGGCGAAAATCTGGTCAACACACTCCTGGAAGGTATTCCTGTTTTGATTAAAATCAGACGTGGCGTCTTCAGGCTGGGTCACAATCGGGAATCCCAGCAACCGCCCATCTTCTGTCCAACCTCCATGGGCCAACAACAAATAATACATCTGTACAGCGCGCAACCCATAAGCTTCACCTTTCAACCTGTCGTTATACATGGTCCGGACCACTTCATCTTTACTCCATTCCACCTGATCGGCATTGGAGAGAAACAAGTTCAGATATTGAATTGCATTTCTACGATCCTGCCACTGCGACATAGGATTATTGGCAGCCGTCCACGAGCCGGTGGCCATCATCAGATAATTGTTGCTGTTATCGTTTGAGACTGCATCGTCTGTCGCGACATCGCTATTAGGCGTCGATGAATACGGAAGGAGAATGTATGCATTCGCCAATACACCTTGTGCATAAGTCGGCTCTTTGTACATCGCATCCAGTCCCCGGATATTTTCAATTGCCGGATCGAAGAGGTCATCGCAAGAGCTCAGGAAGAGTACAAGAACCAAAAATATAATTGAACTTTTCATAACTTCATTCTATTTTTTACTTATTCATTAGAATACGGCTTTAACGCCCATATTGTAGAATCGTGTCCGAGGAGCACTTGTCACACTCATCTCCAACACCTTACGCTCCTTAGAGACTGTCAATAAATTAGCACCACTCAGATAGATTGAGATATCCTTGAAGAGGGAATTCTGCAACCGCTCCTTGGGCAAATCATACGTAATCTGAACTTTGGCCAGGTCAAAACGATTGTTTTTGTATAACCAGAAGTCAGATGTACGGAAGTTATTGCTCCCACTTTCAGTTGTCAGCCTTGGGTATTTGGCAGTAGTCTTTGTCGCTTCTGTCCAACGATCAAGAACGACTTCTGAATATTTGCGGTCGCCGTACACCCAATAATAAGAATTGTTCTTCAATGCATTACCTCCGTAACCGCCGGTTCCAAGGGCAAACAATGTTATATTCTTCCATTTGGCTGTCAGGTTCACACCCATTGTAAAGGGAGCACCGTACCATCCGCCACGTCCCAGGTAAACAACGTCTTTGTCGTCAATCACGTTATCCCCGTTCTGATCGATGTATTTAATATCGCCGGGTTTTACTGTACCACCAAACTTTTGTTCCGGTGCATTATCGATCTCATCCTGGCTTTGGAACAGGCCGGCACTGCGCAATCCCCAAATACCATCAATGGGCTGTCCCTGACGATTCTGGTAGGCGAATTCATTGTTCTCATCACGCCGGGTAGCTTTTGTGTTGTAGTAAGTACCGGCTACTCCGAGCGTAAAGTCAACCTGACCAATTCGCTTGTTGAAGTTAACATTGAAATCGAAGCCGATTCGCTCATCATTATTATAGTTCACGTAAGGAATGAATGAAGCTTCGGGATAATAGGTAGAAAAGTAGTTGGGGAAGATAGTGGTTGGTTCGATAATCAGCCCTTCTGTTGAATTGACAAAGAAAGAAGCATCTGCAGTAATCAGTCGCTTCCAGAATGACCCTTTGATGGTCGCTGACAACTCTTTCCGCTTAATGAAAGTCAGATTTTCATTACCTCCCCGTTTCGAATTCGTTGATCGTTCACTTGCTCCGTCATACCATCCCCACCAGGCTCCGTTGGCCTGTGTATAGTTGGCCTCGTACATATAAAAATCGGCAATGTCTAAATCCGAATTCAGAATACTTGCTGAAGCACTGATCTCTAAGTTATCAATGGCTGATGAGCCGGACAAAAAGTCTTCGTTGCTCAGTTTCCATCCCAGGGTGAGCGACGGTGAAAAAGCATTCCGATGACCGGGTGCTAACTTGGCAGAATGAATTTCAGCGGCTCCAAAATCGACAAAATATTTGCTCCTGTAATCGTAGCTCACCTGCAATCCCAGGTTTGCATTGCTGACCTTATGATATACGGTGGATTGCGTTTGTTGAAATCCTGATGCAACTAATATCGCTGAAATATGATGTGCAGTGTTGATTGACGTATTGTAGGTGAAGTATCCGGAAAAATCGATGGTTTGTCTGTCACTACTACCACTAATATTCTGAACCCCCGACTTTTCATCATTATTGTACTGGGTCAGACCGGCAATCACATCTGTTCCGTTATAGTTGTACCAATCAGGCTCGTAAACGGCATACGTATTATTGTACGATGAAGTGAACGAGGTATTGTAATCCACTGCAAATTGCGTATGGAACGCCAGTCCTTTCAACACGTTTCCTAAATCGAAATTGATTCCGGTGTCGAATTGAAACTGCCGGCTGGTCCATTTACTGTAACCGGCTGCATAATAATCAGCGATTACATTGGTCATATCAGCCTGGGTACCTCCCAGGAAATACTTCCCGTCGATGATGTTGTGACTACTTTGAAGCAAGGCCAGGGACGCGAGGTCATTGGGATCGACATAGCTCAATGGAATTAACGGAGCAACCCGGTTCGGCCGCAGGCTGGCTGCAGACGACCAGTAGTCGCCATTGGCGCTTCGTGAATTATAAAAGGTTGCATTGGCATCGACATATGCCGAAATTTCATCACTAATCTCCAGATCTACGTTTCCACGAATATTCAGACGATTCGTATTGTTATTCTTCGCCTCGCCAAACTTGAAAACATCACCTTGGTAATAGTACCCAATATTGGTATAGAAACGGGCTCTTTCATTTCCCCCGGTGATTTCAGTTGTCACATCAGACCGATTATAGGCTTTTTTCAGATAGTCGGAAGAATAAAGATCGACACTCGGGTAACGATAAGGGTTGCTTCCTGATGCATAATGATAGATATCCTCATCACTATACAGAGGGGACAAACCGTCATTGGTAAGCGCTTCGTTATAGAGCGTCATGTATTGAGCCGATCCCAGGTATTTCGGATAACTCTTTGAGACATGAAAACCTGTATTCGCTCTTACATTCACCTTCAGGGGTTCCTCTTTACCTCGTTTTGTGGAGATATAAATCACCCCCTTGGCAGCACGGCTACCGTAGAGTACGACAGCCGAAGCGCCTTTCAGGAATGTGATCTGCTTAATTTCTGTCGGTAAGACATTGTTCGCATCGCGGGGAACGCCATCCACCAGAACAAGATAATCTCCCATCCCCCACATCGAATTTCCATTCCATCCACTGACATACCCCTGCAAGTTGTCTAAACTATAGGTGTTATAGTTCTTTTGGGTCAGTTTTTCATAATTAAGTACGGAAACACCTCCCAGAAGATCACTTTTCGCAACCTTGCGATAAGCCACCTGCACAAGCGTCTCTTTCGAAGTATTTAGTGAGTCAGTTTCATTCTTTGCAGTGGTTTGCGCCTCCGTCAAAAATGGTAAGATCGCAAACAGTGCAAAATAAATGAACCTTATTTGTATATGTTTCATTGTTTATTCATTTATAATTTCACAAAGATTAAACTCAAGCTGATTTACCAACCAGGGTTCTGTGGAAACTCTGGGTACAGGGAGGTATCGGAAATTTTCAGCGGGAACCAGTAGTTCTTTGTTCCAAACTGACGTGTTAAAATGGGTACTTCCCTAAAATTGGCAACTTCAGCGTCGCGAGGATCATTATTTTCGAAAAACTGAACATCTTCTACCCGGTCAAATTCCTGAGCGGTTTTTACATTGTAAGGATACTCAGTCAATAATAACCAGCGCTGTAGGTCGCAGAACCTGAATCCTTCGAACGACAATTCCACAGCACGTTCTCTGCGTACTTCATCCATGAACTTATGCGGATCGCTTGTATACTTTGCATTGACATGACCGGCACCAACCCGATCGCGGAGTGTATTAATAGCTTCTTCAGCGGTTTTTGAGAAGTCAGTAGCCTGACCGGATGCTCCACCAAATGCAGCGCAGGCTTCGGCGTACATGGTGTAAATATCACCCAGGCGCATATAAGGCAAATAGGTGTGAAGGTTTCCACTCCAGTTATACGCACCGTCGTATTTGTTTGCCTGGTGGGGAACGAGCTTCTGAATAAAATAACCTGTACGGCTACCGTCAGCAGGATTTCTCATGGTACCGCCTGTGGCAAGTCCTGCATACCGCAAATATTCCATATCTGCAGGCATGGCAGCGTTTACGTACTTAAAACCATCAAAAACAATATCGTGATAGAAGCGTGGATCGCGGTTTTTAAACGGGTGTGTCGGATCAAATCCTGAGTCTGGATCATCCAGTGGCAATCCATTCTCCATCCCGTATAAATTCACATAGTTCGCCGTTGGATGGTGAATAATATTGTCATGCTCTACCAGCCCCTTCACTTTCGGACCAAATGTTTTGGTCGTGTTCCAGTTACTACCGTTATAATCGGTTGACGGACCACGGAAGATGGCTTCGGTTGAACCAGGCATCAACCAGTTCTGCCCCATGGTATAGAAGATATCGCTGTAACAGGAGGTTGCCCCGGCTGCTCTTACGTGATTATAAATGTCCTTATACTTAAATTCGGCTAACGAATACTGTGTCTGGCCACTCTCGACCAGGTTCAACAATTGCCCAAATGCTTCGGCAGCCTTTCGGCAGTACTCTTCGTCGTAATTGTAGGTATTGGCGCCTCCTGTTTGAGCACCATTTTTCATTAAAGGGCTTCCTGCCCACAAATAGTTCTTACCCAGATAACCCAGCGCCATGATTTTGTTGATGCGCAACTGGTTTTTCCCCAGGGTTCTTTTACCAACGTTTGTTTTATCCCAATCAATAGGCAATAATTCAGCTGCCTTCGCAAAATCAGCCGCTGCCTTGTCAGCACATTCCTGATACGTCAAGCGAGGTAATGTCAATTTCTCGCCCGAAGGCAATACCTGGTCGATATATGGCAAGCCGCCAAAGTATTGCATCATTTCGAAGTGCCACCATGCCCTAAAAAAGTATAACTGACCGGCAATCAAGTCTTTTTCTTCTTGAGTAGCAGTAGTCAGTTTATCAAGGTTAGCAATCCCCATATTGGCCTTCCGGATGCAATACCAGGCATGTGCCCACAATCCGTGTCTGAACTTATCCGTGGAAGTCGGATCGGGGTTGTCATCATCCAGCCAGGTGCTGGCAGACCCCTGCCATGCCCAGAAATTACCAATATCGACCTGGTGAGTCATGTGAAAGTTCCCTTCCAGGTTAAACAATTCATCATCCCCCCAGTTCCAGGAAGTTGTCCAGTATTTCTTCTCCTTATCCGGGATACAGTTGTATATCTCCTCAATATATCCCTGGAAATTCGTGAAGTTACTAAAGGCCATGTCTTCTGACACAATTGATTCCGGTGCCTTATCCAGGTAATTCTCGCAGGAAAAGAGCGCTAAAATCAACAAGGACAGCAAACTGCCTCCTATAAGAGTCTTATATATCTTTTTCATCGCTTTCATCATTATAATGTAAATCTGATACCTAAATTGTAACGTCTTACGGTAGGATAAGCACCCTGGGAACCGGCCCCGGCAAAATTGGATTCACGATCATCAGGCATTCTTGACCATACCCAAAGATTGTTTCCATTGATGTATACCTTCAACATTCTGAAACCAATTTTCTTTACCCATCCCGAGTTGAGGGTATAAGCTAATTCTGCATTCTTCAAACGGACATAAGAACCGTCGAACAAATATTGTGTGCCGTCATTATAGCTAGGTGTAGACAACCAACGCGGTACGGTGACATCCGCATTCGGTGTCGCCCTTGACCACCAGGTACCCATATCATAAACCGTGTTCAGTTTACTGCCAAAGCTCACCAGCGGCACATTACGGGTAACATTATTGACGCCATATACCTGAACAAAACCACTGAATCCTTTCCATTCAAAACCAACCGTAGCATTGTACGTGTTTTGAGGGGCGTCGGAAAACCCGTAAGGAATCAGGTCTTTGCTATCGATAACTCCGTCTCCGTTAAAATCGATGATGTAATAATCACCGGGCAGTTTATAGGAATCGTTGGTATCATGGGCCGGACTACCATACAGCTGATCGTAGGTATTGATGTATCCTGCGTCAACGTAAGCCCTTGTCTGGTTGATGGCGTAGCCAGCCTGCTTGCGATAACTATCATACAGTGCCGGATCATCCCTTTCCAGAATCTTGTTTTTCGCATGCGTCATGCTCAGGTTGGCCCAGAGACGCAAATTGTTATTCAGGACTTTATTGATCCGCAACTGAATTTCATATCCCTGAGTCCGAACTCTACCCAGGTTGGCTGTTGGAGGAGTCGTACCAAAATAGGATGGAACGGCGCGGTCGTTACCGTTGATCAGGATATTCATACGTTTATCCTGGAAAAACTCAATACTACCGGCAAACAAACCGTCGAGGAAGGCATAATCGGCACCAACATTCAGCTTCTTCACTGTCTCCCATCTTACATCGGGGTTCCCGACAGCAGACTCCCGATACCAGGTATAAGGACTTTCTCCATGATTCAGGTCCAGAGAGGAATGGCCCCCGTAGGCCCATTGGGTCAGATACAACCAACGATCACCGCTGTCGTCACCAATCTCACCATACGATCCCCTCAGTTTTAACATATCCAGGAACCGGATGGACTTCATAAAGGGTTCTTCAGAAATCATCCATCCGAGTGCACCCGAGTTAAAGAATGCAAACCGGTACTTTCTGCTAAATTTCTCGGAACCGTTGTAAGCTCCGTTATATTCGAGGAAATATTTGGATGCAAAATCATACGTTGTACGGAACGCCCAGTCCTCCCGGTACGAGGGAATGACACTACCAATCGCTCTCTGCTTACGACTGAACAGGCCCATAGCGGTCAGGTTATGTCTTCCGAAAGTGCGGTCCCAATTCAACTGTAACTGATAATCCAGATTTCGTTGGGTGTCTCTGTCCCGGACTTCTCCGCCGGAGATGTTCCAGAGAACGCCCTGCATGAAATCGAATTTGTTATTGTTTTCGTATTCCTTTTTGTAGACTGCAACACCAGTTTTGGGATCAATCCATTTTTGCTGTGCATCGTTATACAAGTCATTGATTCCCCGGTTAAATTCAACAAAAGCGTTATCCCAGGAAATCATTCCTTTAAATTTCAATCCCTTGGTCACAAAATCCAGTTCCTGATCCAATATGAAATCGGTATTGATGCGGGTCGTGGTGGTTGTCATTACCCCGGCAAGGGCCAGATTCGCTGCAGAATTGGTAACATTTGAAATGTTTGGGTAGAATCCCCAGGAACCATCCGAATATTTGGGAAGGAATACATCCGGTGCAATGTTATAGGCACCGGCCCATTGCTGAGCCACAGCCCAATCAGAGGAACTTGTCTGTCCCCATGGGCTCTTTCTGGCGCCGTTCGAACCGGCAAGGTTAACCCGGAAAATAGTTGATTTGGTCAACTGGAAATCCAGGTTACTGCGTACATTCAGACGGTTAAACCCATATCCCGACTGGTAGTTACGACCGTTATCATATACATGGAACAGGTCGCCTTCATGCAGAAAATCAGCGGAGGCAAAGTACTTTACCACACGCGTACCACCGGAAACATTCACGTTTGCATTGTACGACATGGCAAATTTCTTGAAAAGGGCCTCTTGCCAGTCGACATTGGGATACCGTTCGGCTTCTGCCAGATTCGCAGGATTACGGTATTTATTGATAATATCTTGCGGCGTAACATATCCCCACGAATCAGGATATACACCCAGCTCGTGCTCAATCGCTATATTTCGCGCCATTAACGCGCCATAAGAATCGAGTTTATTCGGTAATTTGGAAGGAGCCTTGAGGGTGGAGTTAACGGAAACATCGATTTTGGCCGACCCCATCTTACCACGTTTGGTCGTGATAAGAATGACTCCGTTTGCCCCTTTCACACCAAAAACGGCCGTTGCAGAAGCATCTTTGAGGACCGAGACCGACTCGACCGAGCTGATGTCAACGTCGCCCAACGGACGTTCTACTCCATCAACCAATACAAGGGGTGCACTATTGTTCCACGAGCTTGCCGCGCGAATCAGGATTTTAGGATCTTCTTCACCCGGCATTCCGGAACTGGAGATGGTAATTACTCCGGGAAGATTTCCCGTTAAAGCCGAACCAATATCCGGTACGCCCGCGGAGCGTTTCAGTACTTCACCGGTCGTCTGGGCAATCGCCCCCACGACACTCTCTTTCTTCTGCTGACCATAACCTACAACAACCATTTCGTTCAATTGTGTAGTTTCAGCTTCGAGCATAACTTTTACATTGCTCTTACCGGCAACATTGATCTCCTTCTTTTTCATTCCAATAAAGGATACGAATATCATATCCTTATTGGCCGGAATCTTTAAGGTAAAATTTCCGTCAATATCTGTAGCGGTCCCGATTGTAGTACCTTTCAGAGCTACAGTTGCACCAATCACCGGATTTCCCTGTTCATCTACAACTGTTCCCCGGATGGTTCTGCTGTCTTGCGCAAATCCGGATAAGGAGGTAAAACTAACCAACAAAAATAGCACACATTTAAGCAAGTTACTCCTTATATTTCTCGATAAGAAAATTCTAAGAGATAAGAAATTAATCGTTTGTTTCATTACATTCTCAGTTAAGTTGGTAAAATCATTCGACGCTTCATACCGCGCAATTTGTCTTACTTGAAAACAGTATGTACCAAAAGGGAATTTTGCTTCGAAGAGCCCCGAAATGAACATAACGTTTTAACTTTTCATTGATTTTCATTCTTTTCATAGGTAAGATTTGTTTATAGTTGAATTAATAACTTCAATAAAAACAGGACTATCCCACATTTCATACAGTATTCGGTTTAATCGAATTTATTGGTTGCATACAGGCCGATGGTTGTTCCGGTAAATCCATGAGCGTTAGCGGTGGATAGGTAGTATGCATCAATGTTGCTGGCCAGGAGCTTCCATGAGCTACCGGCCGGGGCATAGTAGAAATTAAAGTGCGTCCCGTCGGAAACAACCTTCAATTTGGTTGCTCCCTCGCCCAGTTTCAGCGGATGGGACGCCAATATTTCAACTTCTCCACCGCGCTTAATTTTTCGTAAACTAATGGTCTCGCTATTATCTTTTAGTCGTCCAAGGGCCAGAAAGTACTGATGTCCCTCATCCTTAAACAACAATAGGCCAGCCGATTCAGACTTCGAGTAGGGTTTGAAGTAAACGCTCGTGGTACTTTCAAACTGATGATGCTGCAAGCGGCGTGTAACAAAAGCTGGTGTTTTAAGCTCACTTGATGTTACGTCGGCACATTTCAATGTAAGGAATCCGGGATTGGCAGTTAAAGAGTAGAGATCTTCAGCCGGTCCGCGTAAGGTCATCCACTCCTGGCCAAGCTTTTCCGAGTTGAAATCATCATTCTTCTCAAAATTGCCAAAGGTTGTAGTTGAATCCCGTTTCACACCGTCCATCCGTATAATGCGTGGAATAACTTCGTCTCCCTTGGTTATATAAGGGAATCCATCAATACTCCAGCGAACAGGCATCATAAATGTCTCGCGTCCAAGATTTTCAAACTTATCATTGATAGGTCGACAGGCAAGGAATACCGACCACCACTGGCCATTGTCTTTTTGCACCAAATCGGCGTGGCCGGCACAGGTGATGGGCAATGGTCGACGGGGATCCAAATCGCGTTGAGTTAATATGGGGTTTTCGGGCCACGGGATAAATTTCCCCATCGGAGAATTACCATTGAAAATCACCTCGGAGTGATTCACGGATGTCCCCCCTTCGGCACACATTAAATAATATTTACCATTGATTTTGTACATATGTGGCCCTTCAATCCAAATGGGTTTCTCGGCGAGGTTGACGCCTCCATTTACCAGCATGATGCTGGGGCCAAATGTTTTATCCGTCGCCACATCAAACTGACGAATCCTTATGGCGCGATGACCGCTGTAAGTCGAACCACCATCCGGCTCATCATTGTTAACGATATACGCTTTCCCATTATCATCAAAAAAGAAAGAAGGGTCAATTCCATGAATATCTGGCAACCAAACAGGTTCAGACCATTCGCCAAAAGGATCTTTTGTTTTCACAAAAAAGTTTCCACGACGAATGTTGGTCGTTATCATATAGTACGTCTTGTTGTTTGGATTATAGCTGATGGCGGGAGCAAAAATACCTTCACTCACGCGTTGGCCATCCAAAGGCAGCTTGGAAGGAGTGTCCAAAATGCTGCCTATTTGCTTCCAGTTCAGCATGTCTGTGCTGTGAAAAATGGGGACACCCGGGTAATACGAGAAATTGGATGTTACCAGGAAGTAATCATTGCCGTTTGTACAAATACTTGGATCTGAATACCAGCCTGGTAGTATGGGGTTGTAATAGTAATCATCTCCGGGTAGCGGATTATCTTTGTAAAAATCATCGTCTCCTTTGTATGTAAAATAATCAAAATGAGCAACAAGACTATCCGTTGCGAATTTTGGCACACCATCTTTTGATTGGGTCTGACATGAAGAACCAGATATCGAAAGAAATGCCAGCAAGTATAGCACATGAAAAACAGAGAGAGCAGTTTTCTTATTCATTCGTTAGAATTGGTTTAGATCTGTAGTTAGTTATTCGTTTGCTTTAAACCGGCCCAAAAAAAGATGGTGATTCAAAACAAAACCCTATTTCAACACGTTCAAAAATAAATTCACCAACAAAGGATGGTTTTTGATTTTGGATATTTGATTTTCAATTTTGAACACAAAGACGAAGTCGTTATGTAAAAATCTATATATCTGCAC
Organism: Prolixibacter denitrificans; assembly: GCF_003014495.1. Classification (GTDB taxonomy): domain Bacteria; phylum Bacteroidota; class Bacteroidia; order Bacteroidales; family Prolixibacteraceae; genus Prolixibacter; species Prolixibacter denitrificans. The sequence continues at coordinate 182,183 of NZ_PYGC01000005.1, forward strand.
CTTACCAGAACCCTAAGAGAATATAAAATCATAGCGGGATGGATGAATACAGTGTTCCACGATTGGTATCAGGAATTGAAAAATATTCACGAGCATAAAAAAAGGGATTCAAAAAATCCCTTTTTCATTTGATCAGCCGATTTGTGTCGGAGATTTCCCATAGTGTTTTCGAAATACGGTACTGAAATAGCTAACGCTTGAAAACCCACACAGCTCACTAATCTCAGTTATGCTATATTTCCTGGTTTTTAACAAATCCAATGCATGATCCAGTCGTACGGATTTGATAAAATCAGTGGGTGATTGATTGGTCAACGACTTAACCTTTTTATACAACAAGGAACGGCTCACGTTCATCGCCAACGCAAAATCGTCTTTTGAAAACTCAGCATTGGCCATGTTCTCCCTTACGACTTGCACCAGGCGCTTCATGAAACCATCATTCAACTCGTTCTCCAAAATCGTTTCGTCCTCATTCAGTTTGATAATTTTCAATGCCTTTTCCCGAATGACTGCCCGGTTCTTTATAATGGATTTAATGCGCTGCTGAAGCAACGTAACATCAAAGGGTTTGGTCAGATAATCATCAGCTCCCAGTCCAATTCCCTTCATTTGTTGGGCTTTTCCATCAAGTGATGTCAACAGAATAACAGGCGTATGAGCAGTTTCGTAGGTGGATTTAATTTTACGACACAATTCAAAGCCATCCATCCGGGGCATCATGATATCGGAAACCACCAGATCAGGTTTTTCCTTTTTGATAAATTCCCATGCCTTTTGTCCATCTCCGGCAAGAAGAATGGTAAACTGAGATTCCAGGGTTGATTTAAGAAACTCACGCAGATAATCGTTATCCTCCACAACCAAAACTTTCATGGCAGGCCGCGACGACGAATCATCTTCCTTGATTGTCAACGCATTTACATTCTTCGATTGAATTGGAGATTCATTTACCTTTGACACCTGACTTTGTGCAGGTTCTGACTCATCGACCTTTTTACAGGGTACAGAAATCCGGAATGTCGAACCAGCATTCAGTTGGCTCTCAAAGCTTACCTTTCCATCGTGCAAGGCAATATAGTTTCTCACCAACAGTAAGCCGATCCCCGAACCGACAATTTTGGAGTTAACAGCATTGTCATCACGATAATACTCTTTAAACAATTGTCGTTGTGCCTTTTTACTGATTCCGATGCCCTGATCGATGACCTCCAGTTCCCATTTACTTGAAGAACATTCCAGGACAACACGCACTTGTTTGTTTGGATACGAATACTTTATCGCATTGGAAATCAAATTATCAATCACTTTTTCTATAATGGACTCGTCAACAGCCGTAACGAATTCAGAACAATTCGATGAAAAAACAATCTCCAGATGCTTGCTTTCAGCATATGATTTAAACATCATTACCCGGTTTTCAACCGTTTTAACAATGTTAACCATCGTTAGCATTATTTTCTCTTTGCCGACATCTACCTTTTGAAAGTCCATTAATTGAGTGACCACACTCAACAGACGTTGGGTCTGCTCGGTCGCCAGATGGAGGTAATTAGCACCTTTATCCGATAAATTCGTCTCCTTGTGCAACTCCTCAACCGGCCCCTTGATCAATGTCAGTGAGGTTCGCAATTCGTGAGCTGTATTTGCAAAAAAACGAATCTTCTCTTCTGAATGCTTCTTCTTTAATTGATTGATATAATAGTAAAACAGAAAGATACCTAATCCTGTAATAAACAAAAACAAAGAGAGGCGAAACCAGAATGTATCCCAAAACGGAGGTATGATGTGCAACACAATTTGGCGTTCATCAACGATATGCGATAACGAACTATCATACATGCGAATACGAAGAAAATAAGTTCCACTCTGAATATTCGAATAAGACAGAATCCTGTTTTTGGAGGGCTTACTCCACTCATTATCCAACCCTTCAACTTTCCAGGAGAACTTCGACCCGGGTGAATTAACCCCAATAGGAATCAGCTCCAAACTAACGGTGTTCTGATAGTATTTTAACCGGATTTCCTGCAGACTATCCAATGGGCGTTTTAGATGGTAGGTTGCCGAATCGCGTATAGACTGTCCCGATATAGTCAGATCCTGGTAAAAAATGCGCCCCTGTGGTTTGATAATCTTCACGGCTTTGGGATCAAATATGACGGCCCCCCTGTTCGTTCCCCACACCATCTTCCCGTTTGCTAACCGGCTGTGTGAATCAGTGTTAAAGGAAGCATGCGAAAGTGGGAGTATTGAATTAAAGGTTGCTATATTATTATTTTCAGGATTCAAACGACACATCCCTTTTTCAGTACCCAGCCATAAATAACCATCCGACTTCATGATGCCGTTTACAAAATTCGACGGCAGACCCGATTCAATCGTAAAATGTTTTATTTTTTTTGACCGCATATTGTACCGTATCAAGCCATCACCACTCGTACATAGCCAAACGGTCTCTTTATTAACATAAATATCGCGAACCACGTAGCCCTCGACTAAATTCTCATTATCACCGGTCAACGGGTTAAACTGCACTAATCCATAGGTGGTTCCCAACAGCAACTTGTTCGGCTTATATTCGCGAATAACATAAGTGAACATAGGATAGGATTGGAATTTATTCTTACCTGGCTCGTAACAGATTAGGTCGGATTGCACGCCTCCAATCCAAAGTTTTTTTTGGGTATCCTCGTAAATGTCAAAAACGAAATTGCAATTAAAGTCATCACCTAAATCAGCCGACGAATAATGCTCCAACTCCTTACCTGTCTTGCAATCGATAACATATACACCGGAAGAATAGGTTCCGGCCCATATTTTACCCTGTTTATCGCCGTAAACAGACAAAAAGACCTGAGCTTGCTCCTTCTTGTTATGATAATATGTTTTCCATCGGTTGCCAGCGACATCCCAACTGCTCAAACCATTATTGGTTGCAAACCATATTTTGCCGTATTCATCTTCCCATACGCTATTCACATCATTGTTTACCAGCGAATTCGGATTATTGATAATGTGTTTTACCTGCGTCACATATGGATTGGCCTGGTCAAAATAGGAAACGCCGCCGCTGTATGTACAAACCCACACACGTTTATTGGCATCGCAATAAATATCATAGACGCCATTCCCTTTTAATGAGCGGGGATCGTCGGAATTTTCTTTATAGACACTAATGATATGATGAGTGGCTTTGTTAATCTTCCAAATTCCCTGACCGTCGATACCAACCATCATTGTTGAGTCGGAATTGGCTTCAATAGCCAAAACCGGCTGGTTGGGGATATCCTGTATCTCTGTGAATTTAAATATACCATTCTCCTTCTTCAGTATAAAAAGACCGTTCGATATTGTGCCGATCCAAAGACTTTTTAATTTATTGTCATAATATAGCCGGGAAACAGAATAGTCAATCTTTTCAGGAAACTCATAATATGCCTGACTCGTAAAGTTGGAGGTATCGAAAAGTTTTATCAGGTTATTTATTACATAAAAAAAGTGAGTGTCATCAAACCACTCCATATCCTGAATATTATTGTTCGGCACCACGGATTTCAATCCGCTTTTTCGGTCATAGCAAAACAATCCGACCGAGGAAGCCAGCCAGACCCGCCCGTCATTATCGACAAACGCGCGTTCAACGATCAAAAAAGGATTTCGTAAAATCTTGGAGATATTTATTATCATCTCGAACTTATCCTGAATACTGTTGTATCTCAGAATTTGCCCGTTGTTTGTGTACACGTATAAATCACCATTCTTATAGATCAAATGAACGTTAATGATATCCTCGGTGTCATAAGGTAGCTGATACGTTCGGATGTCGTCCTGGGTGTATCTGACAATTCCCATTTTCGACGAAATCCAGATAAAACCGTTATCATCTCTTAAAACCTGGTTTGCTTCCCGGATAGAAAGCCCATATTCATCATTAAGGTTGTAAAATTGAACTCGGTTTACCGCCTGTCCTGAAAGAAAAGTAAGGTTCAAAACAATTGTAAGGAAAATAGCAGATATGTTGAATTTTAATTTCATTGGAAAACCCTAAATCATTTCATTCAGTTAGACTCTTCTGGGAAAAATGTTTGTCAAAAAAAGTGATTTCCTTCTATTTTAACGATTTTGCGAGATGTTTTCGGACATCCCCTCTTTACAACCACCTCTAACTTACTTATATCCAAATCATAGAGCAAACCGTATATTGATTCAAAATAACCCTACAGAAATACCATATCTTTGAACAAGGTTATTTTTCCCGATGAAATGGTTGCGACATCACAATTTTGCCACAATCACATTCATTGAACCGCTATAAAACGCTTTGAAACTTACTGCATGCTATCGCCTTGTGAAGATCATCCGTTTACAGATTGTTTTCATGGATCGTGAAGGTGACAAATTCGTCTGGAAGAATGCACCTTGCCAGGTCAATGTTTAAAAGTTGGAACATGAAAATATCGAAAACCTTTTTCATAGATTGATTTGGATTAGTTGACATTCCAACAATATTAATCATCGGAGGACAGCAATATTTTTAATTTGGGCTTTATTATTTTAATTTCTGGACATGCCTCACGTTCTAAAACCCTCATAACACACTTCACCCCGATACCTTACAAGTATCCGGGGATATTTATTTGATTTCGGGAGGAGCTGTCGGATTGATGGGTAAAGCGATGAATTCCGATACCGATGTTTTTTACTCTTCTAACACTGGTAACGATATGAATTCGGAAAAAGGATGTCGCCGGAGACGAGAGAGCGGAAAGAGCGAGAAATCCCGATTGCCTGCCCACTGCGAAACAGATAACAAATTGAGGTGTCATCCAAACCAATAAAGTAAAACTTCACCATCAAGAAAATCTGGGGACATGCTGAAACCACTGTTGATATCCATGTCTGGGGGGCAATTTGCTCTGATTTCATTGGGGCATCATTTCCATTATGCTTGAAATAGCAATCTTCAATCCAAGAAACAAAGATTGATCCAACGATCACTCTCTGCTTTGAATTGATATGACAAAAAATAAGAAAGCCTGATAATCATACGATTAACAGGCTTTTGATTCAGAATGAATCTTGATTCGTCGGGGTACCAGGATTCGACCCACAAGCTGTATGTCGTATGAAATCAATGGATTAGCAGAACGGTTTCAGTGGAGGTCACTGTGTGGTTCTCATTTGTTTTATAATAGAATGAACGCGATTGATGTGCCTCAACTATCCACTAAATTAGCATTCTTGTATTTTGTTTGCAACTAATAGATATTAAATTGATTTAAACTTTATGGGAAAGTGACGAAGGTCTGTTGCGATTGTCGGTTAGGGCTAATCGACAAGGTACTGGCGGATGGTGGAAACCGGCAAACCAGTGTATTCAGCGAACTCCTCAACGGAGATAAACTGATGGGAAGCTTTTCCCAGCTCCTGACGGATTTTGGTCAGCAGCCTTCTTCCTGACCGCTCACTTTTACCGGTTATCCGCTGCACATCTTTGGGGTAAATACAAGTTCGGTGCAACAGCATAATTTGTACTTTATCTATACTCTATCCTTACCTAAATTCCGGAGTATCTTCCGGAATATTCATAAGAAATTTAATAATAATCTTCCATCCTGACAGACATTTAGGGACAAATGACCCATTTTGACCTTTGGCGGAAGGCAGTTTTTGCCATGGCGCATTGGTTACGATAACTTGTTGGAAGTAACCAAAATCTATGCGTTATGGCAAGACAAAAGGGGTTGATTAAACTGGAGGGAGCGATTGGTGATCTTTCCTTCTACAAGAGCGGTGGAGAGTATTATGCCCGCACGAAGGGCGGCGTCGATGCTGACCGCATCAAGAATGACCCGGCGTTTGTGAGGACGCGTGAAAACGGGTCGGAGTTCGGCCGGGCCGGGAAAGCGAGTAAGCTGCTCCGGAACGCGTTGCGGCAGCTGATGATGCATACCGCCGATAACCGGGTTTCGAACCGGTTGACCACGCAGATGCTGAAGGTTATCCAGGCCGATGAGACCAACGCCCGCGGTGAGCGTATCGTGAGCGACGGCAACCCGGCTTTGCTGAAAGGGTTTGAATTCAACGCAGGCGCTCAGCTGGCAGGAACCATTTATGTTCCTTTCGCCACGGCCGTCGACCGGGCAACCGGCGCGTTGGAGGTGTCGCTGCCGGCACTGGTACCCACAACCGATTTGGCAATGGTGCAGGATGCCACCCATCTCCGCTTTGGCGCTTTGGGGGCAGCGGTTGACTTTGAGGGGGAAGCCTTTTCTACCAAAATGGCTGTGAGCGATTTTGTGGAAATTGACAGTGTGGAACACGAAGCTCAATCTCTGGAGGTGCAGATTGACGCTGCGAGTCCGTCGCCGATTTTCCTGGCCTTCTCCATCGAGTTCTTCCAGATGGTCAATGGTGAGGCTTATCCGCTGAAGAGTGGTGCCTTGAATGCCATGGCCATTGTCGCAGTTGATCTGCCGTAGTGGACCTGGAGCTCTACCGGAGTTATTTCCCCAGTGGAACGAATGGTGTGGTTTATTGCCGGGGGAAGGTAATCTGCCACACCATTGAACTGCCCTGGAAAGCCAATCAAAAAAGGATTTCCTGTATCCCGGAAGGGTGTTATCACCTGAAGGCACGTTACACGGAAAAACGGGGTTGGCATCTACAGGTTGTAAAAGTTCCCGGGCGCACCTGGATTCTGTTTCACCCGGCCAATGATGCCCTGCGCGAGTTGTTGGGATGCATTGCCCCGGTGACCAAACTATTGGGGCCCGGCTACGGGACTCAATCAAGGCCGGCAAATCAGCGATTACTGAATCATGTATTGCCGGCTATTCGAAGAGATGAAGAGGTCCTTCTTCATATTACACGAAATTCCAAAATGGTTGGACATGAATTTAATTAAAAGAGCTAAAGCACGCACCCCGAAATTTTTCCGGGTATTACGAACTATCGGACTCGCCCTGGCGGCTGTCGGGGGAACGTTACTGGCTGCTCCGGTTGCTTTGCCCGCAGCCATTACGACACTGGCCGGATACCTGACAGTAGCCGGTACCGTCGCCGGCGCTGTCAGCCAGGTGGCTGTGGAGGATGAAGAGTCCGGAAGCGATGAAGTGCCGTGAGCATGACGGCTGTTGATGGTGGGACCCGCGCCGGTACGTTGGGCGGTACGCTGCTGAGTACCCTGGTGAACCTGACGGGGCAGGATTTGCTGGAAACGGCGCTTTTAGCTGCTGTTGGCGCGGTAGTGAGTTTTGTTGTTTCTCTGACACTGAGCAGGCTGGTCAGGGGCAAGTGGAGAAAGAAGTCGCCTGGGGGTGACGGTGTGTGAGGTTTGTGTGGAAAGGCCTTCCGGAAGGGAGGTCTTTTTTGATCCAAAGTTTTAAGTGTTAAGAATTAAGTTTTAAGACAATAGATTATAGACCTTAGACAACCACGGTAATTATTTTTCCAAAGAAAACAGAAACCGAAAAAGAAAAAAGAAAGCCAGCCAACAGGCGGGCCGGCTAAGGCAAGGTTTTTGGCAAAAATACAATTCGACGAAGGAGGATGGAGATTTTTTCCAAAACCCGAAGGGCCTGACCTTGCCTGGTGAATAAGTGTGCTTATGTCGCCACCCGCCTAAATTGGGTGGCTTTTTTCTTTCAAATACTAATTACACGAATTACCTAACGCACAAGGCTGGCGCGCACGAATTACACGAATTGGATGGCAGGGACATTCGCGGATTTGTTTCACGGATTAGCATGGAGTGGGGTTCCTATGCAGTCTGGCGTTGAACGGAGTGAGTGTGCGCAAGGAAAGAAAGCGGGTGCGGGCTGTGACCGAATGACAACGTGGAGGCGTCATGACCGAACAGGCCGGACCGGCTTTGCGGGGTGCCGAAGGTTGTTGACTACCGGGCTTTTTCAGCCAGGTGAGGCAACGGCCTGCAGGCATATTGGAAATGATGAATGTTGAATGATAGATTTTGAATTGATGGACACAGATTGGCACGGATTGTTTTCACGGATTTACGCGGACGGATGACGATGCTATGGAATGGTGGTGTGATTGGGGCTTACTGATTTACATAATTAGGTTATAGGACAATCAGGCCCACGGTTGGGATGTGGGGGTTGTTCCTATTAACTGCATGTTATGTAAATTCAGTTGGTGTGGGGAGGGTGTTATTTTGGGCGCAACGCTGCCAGGGGCGCTACGGGGGCAGCGGTCTTTTTGCTGGGACACCCGGGATGCCTACAGCTTTTTGACTTCGCTCCTGAGACTACGTAATCGACAGATGATCTGGCCTTCAGCAAAACGCACTGAAACCGCTAATTACCGAAAGGCAAAGTGCTGTAAGGCGCTGGAGGTGGCCACACAAAAAGTGTGACCCAAATAATACCCGGTGTGCGAAAGTGGGATGGCTATTGGCACAACGGTTAGTTTATGTTACGGAATGGATTTCGAAGAGCATTCGTGTCCGCGAGGAATGAACGGCGTTACGATATTCTGCGAATGGCTCATCACCAACCTCTTCTATGCAATATGCACTACATCAGCCAAAGTTATTCCTTTACATATAACCCCGTAAATATAATACCCTGATTTCCACTCAACATCATATCGTCATTATCCTTTAGTTTCTTTAATTCCAATTCACTTATAATAACACATCCTTTGCCCATTCCTCTGCAAACTAGTGGTATATGTCCTGTCAATCCGCAATTCCACGTAACAACGCCATCATACATAGTTAATAAATCAATCAAATCAGGAGAATAATCTTTACTGTCAATACAAATTATGTTCTGTTCTTCATAAGACTTATCTGATCTGCTTTTTTTATCATAAATATGAGATTTCCCTCTTGCAAATCCAGGTGAAGCTGGCATCCCTCTCAAGATATTGGCTGTTTTCACATTTTCATCGTATGGAATTTTCACATCCTCTTGTTCAAGAAACTTAATTACTGTTCCTTTTGCATATGATTTTACACCTAATAAAATTAAATTTTCATCAATACGTTCCTTAGATTGGTTATAATCATTTAGAAATTTGCCGTGCTTTTTCAGAACCTCCAAACTTTTCAGTTCTGAACCAGTGATAAAGTAGTCCACCAATTGAAAATATTCAGTTTCGTTTATTTCTCCACTATCGAGCATTAATCTTGATACAAAACAGCTTTTTAACCTGACTAAATCTGCAAAAATTTCAGTTGGTTCTATATTGCAAAATTTATTCAGTTTCTTTTTATCTTTAAATTTTAGTACTCTATCTATTACTTCTTTGCTGATTAACTTATATATCTTTTCTTTCTCTGTTTGATAAATGTCAAGAATGACTCCTCCGATAACAGTGCCAGCAGCTGCAATCACCAATAGTGCAAATAAGCTTTCATATCTATGACTTTTAGGCTCTAAACGAGTACTTTGAAACAAATCAAAGGTCTGTGCGAAATTAGCAGAATTTAGATACTCCAGTCTCAACAAATTTATAATCCCAATATCTCCGAGGAAGTCAATGTGGAAATATTCTCTTGACCTTTTCAAGGAAGGAATCTTTAAAATTCTTTCAACCGAATTCAATGTAATTTTGTCAAAACTATTGTGAAAATCATATAGTGTTTTGTCCATTGCAGTTTATTAGTTTACGTTTTTGCTAACGTACGAGTAAATTGCATATGTGTTATATATCGGATATATACTTTGATTTGCTACAGTTTGTTAGTCTATGTTTTAAATTTCAAATTATAGTTTAAGAAGCCATTTGCATTTACCAGAGAAAATCTGCCTACCCGAGTATAATTCTCTGCTGTTTTACTTAATGAGAGTCTCATTGAGGTCTGGTATTTTGCATATTTTTAATACTTGCAGCTGTTCAATGTAATAAAAACTTCTGGATTTGAGTTTTATTTTCCCGCACAGCCTGTTTTTGGACAAAAAATATTTTGTTATAAACCTTCCTGGTTGATTAGAGTGAGAGAACAAATACACAAAAAAGCGACCTGGTCCCCTGACCAAGCCGCTTTACCTTTTCAAATGAAAACATCTTATATGTCTATCTATAATAAAGTTTTGACATATCCTCCTTTAATCAAAGTGTTGAATTTCTATTCTTTAACATCCTTTATTCGGCATCTTCCTATGCTTACTGTGCAATAGGGCATGGGAAAAAAGCGGGTGCGGACTGTGAGGGAATGACAACGATGAGGCGACAAGACCGAACAGGCCGGACCGGCTTTGCGGGATGCCGAAGGTTGTTGCTGTGTAGGGATTATTTGTTGGGAGGCAACGGCCTGCAGGCATTTGGAAATTTTGAATAAGAGAGATGGTGAGGGGGAGAAGGTGGGGACATGTTAATGAGAGATATGGAGAGAGGAAAGTTGGAAAATTTGGGTCGGGCCTGTTAACACGTTAATATCGGTTGTCAACACCTAAAATAGTACAAAAAACCTTCCGGGAACAAATTACCGAAGCAACTCGTCCACCGGAAGGCGTTCGAAACATATGAAGGTATTCTATTTTTATGCGGTTTTCCGGTAACGCATTACTGCCAGGGAGAACATCGCCACACCATACCCCAGCATGGAAAGGAACTCGTATTTCAGGTCAAAGAATCCGGAACCTTTCAACACCACATTACGGATAACTTTCATCATGTAATACATCGGATTCAGGTGATCAAGCCACTGAGCCCATGTCGGCATACTTTCCACCGGGGTGAACAGGCCGCTCATCAGAATAAAAACGAGCAGGAAAAAGTAACTCACAAAAAATACCTGTTGCTGGGTTTCTGAAACTACCGAAATAAGCAATCCCAACCCCAGTACTCCCAATAGAAATACAGTGGTAAATCCATAGAGCACCAGTAAACTTCCCTCAAATGGCATGTTAAATACCATCTTGGCAATCAGCAAACCAAATGAGAGATCCAGCAGTGCAATTGCCAGGAAAGGAATCATTTTGGCTGCAATGAACTGGTATTTCTTAATCGGTGTAACGTTGAGCTGCTCCATGGTCCCGATTTCCTTCTCACGAACCAAATTGACTGCCGCTAGAAACATTCCAACAAGAGTTACCAGAATAACCAATACTCCTGGTGCCATAAAAAATGAATAGATCAGACTCGGATTATACCAGTATCGCTGTGAAACCTCGATTTTCTGCGGCGGGTCAAATTTGGAAACTCCCATCCATGAAGCCCTTATTTGATTATTATAGTCGACAATTACCGAATTCATGTACGACCATGTCAATTCTGCGGCTAATCCATTAATAGCATCCACACGCAGTTGCAATGATGCTTGATTGTTACGTTTTAAGTGCTTCTCAAAATTTTCAGGAATATCAAGAACAACTCCAGCCTTTCCATTTAACAACTGTTGGTCGGCAAGATGATCGTTATCTGTGATTGACGTAATCTGGAAAAACGGGTTTCCTTTTAGTTTGTCCACCAGCTGGCGCGAAGCGTCACTCATATCCTGATCAACCACGTACACATCCGATTTTTTCAACTCCAACGTAGCCGCATTCACCAATATAACCATCTGAATAATTGGCATTAAAAAGATGATTGGCCACATCGATTTATTCCGTAGGATCTGGATGAACTCCTTTTGAAGAAGATATCGTAATATTTTCATACGTTTTGTATTATAACTTTCAATTGTAAGATATGGAACTCACAATGAAATTTATTGATACCCTTTGTGTTGGCTTGCATATTAAATTTCATGTTCGTTTCATCTTACTTTCTGTTTAAATTCAGTTTTCTACTCCAAACGCAGTTTGAACTTCTTCACACTAATGCCAAGGAATAAAATCGTCATACCGGTCATGATGAGTATTTGCTTCCATATGTAACCTGTACCAACACCTTTCAACATCACCGCCTTTACAGCCTCGATAAACCAGCGGGCCGGCATGATATTCGAGAATACTTGTAAAGCGACAGGCATATTATCAATAGGATAAATAAAACCCGATAATAATATTGTAGGTAACATTAGTATCATTACAGAAACAAACATTGCCTTTACCTGACTATCCGATATGGTAGATATTAAGATTCCAAGGGAAAGAGCTAACAGAATATATACAATTACCACAAACATCAGCAGAATAAAACTCCCCCTCACTGGAACTCCGAAAATAAGGTACCCCATACCGATAATAATTAATGCATTTAATATGGATAATATCAGGTATGGTGCTACTTTACCAATGATGATATGGTGTGATTTCAATGGTGAAACCAGTAATATCTCCATGGTTCCCATCTCTTTTTCGCGCACAATGGTTATTGAGGTCATCATGGCCGAAATTAGAATTAGAATCAATGCCATCGTTCCGGGAACGTATGTAAACGCTCCCATTAAACTTTCGTTGAACAACATGCGCACCTGCGGCTTTATCTCCAGTGGTATTTTGTAGTTAACGAATTTCTTCTGCAAATAATCCTGCACAATGGCATTGGTATAATTGGAAAGCAACTGTGCGGTATTTGGATCCGATGCATCGGTTATAACCTGTACATCCGCCTTGCCGTCGCGTTCGAGCTTTTTCCCGAAATTTTGCTCAAATACTACCACTTCCTTGATGTTCCCCTGCCGGAAGATATTGTCAATCTGACCCTCATTGTCCAGCATAGCATCGAGCCTGAAATATCCTGACGATAGCAATTTATGCGTGATTTCGCGAGTCACCTCATCGTGTGATTTATCCAGAATAGCAATTCGCGCATCCTTGATTTCGGTAGTAATTACGTAACCGAACAACAGGAGCTGTATAATTGGAATGCCAAATAAAATTAGCATTGTACGCGAATCGCGAAAAATATGATGAAACTCTTTTCGTATAAAACCGCGTAATTGTTTCATATCTTTTATAGTCTTACCTTGTGTGAATCAAAATTTATTCATTCGAGCGGGCCAGCTTCAGGAATACACCGTCCATGCTGGTGGCATCCCATTCCTTCTTCAGCGCCTTCGGGGTGTCGAGAGCAACTATTTTACCGGCCGACATGATGGCCACCCGGTGGCAGTATTCTGCCTCATCCATGTAATGGGTTGTCACAAATACGGTGATTCCTTCGTGTGCAGCCTCGTAAATCAAATCCCAGAAACGGCGGCGGGTCACGGGGTCAACACCACCCGAAGGTTCGTCGAGGAAAACGATGGACGGATCGTGGATGATAGCCAGTGAAAAAGCGAGCTTTTGCTTCCAGCCCAGCGGTAAATCACGTACCAGCTTTTTTCTTGCGGAACCGAGTTCGAGCTTTTCCAGCAACTCTTCCGTTTTCTCCTTCCGGATATGGGTAGGAATACCGTAAATCCCGGCAAACAAACGGATGTTTTCGTTAACCGTCAAATCCTCGTACAACGAAAACTTTTGCGACATGTAGCCAATCCTGCGTTTAATGGCTTCACGCTGTTTGAAACCATCCAGGCCAGCAACGGTCAGCTCACCTGACGTAGGCTCCAGAAGCCCGCACAACATCCTGATCGCAGTTGTCTTTCCGGCACCATTCGCGCCAAGAAATCCAAATATCTCACCTTTGTAGACATCGAAACTCAAGTGATCATCTGCTACGAACTGCCCGAATTTCTTGACCAGATCACGTACCCGGATGACTGTATTTTCGTTTTCCATATCAGTTATCATGTTTTTGCATCAGGTCCATAAACACATCCTCGATACCTGGCTCAATTGGGTTAATAGCAATGTTTGTGTGGCAGCGCTCTTTAAGATATTTCTCCAATGCAGTGGGAGAAATTGTATTATCTCTGAGCGTAATATGGAGGAATTCACCAAATCCAAAAACTGTTTTTACACCGGGATGTTTTCTTAAATCACGAATACATAGATACATGTTGTCAGAGCGCACTGCCCAAAGTATGCTTTCATGATTCTGCGTCACTCTTTCCGGTGTATTGATGGTCAGAATATTTCCGTCCTGAATCAGGGCTACCCGGTCGCAAAGATTTGCTTCGTCCATGTAAGGTGTTGAAACCAAAATGGTAATGCCCATTTTCTGCAATCGTTTCAGCATTTCCCAGAATTCCTTCCGGGAAACTGCATCCACTCCGGTAGTCGGTTCGTCGAGCACCAGCACTTTCGGCGCATGAATTAATGCACAGGAAAGCGCCAGTTTCTGCTTCATACCGCCAGATAATCTTCCTGCCAGCCTCTCCTTGAAAGGTTCGATTTGCTGGTAGATATCTTTCACCAGGTGGTAGTTTTCCTCGATGGTGGTCCCAAAAACTGTCGCAAAGAATGTCATGTTTTCCTCGACAGATAGATCGGGATATAGTGAAAAACGCCCCGGCATGTAGCCAATTTGTTTTCTCAGTTTTCTGAAATCATCCACCACATCGAGTTGATTCACCGTCGCACTTCCCTTATCGGGTTTTAGCAATGTGACCAAGATTCGTATCAGCGAGGTTTTCCCTGCACCGTCCGGGCCAATCAGGCCGAACAGCTCTCCTTCTTTCACCTCGAGTGAAACGCCCCGCAACGCCTTTACTTCGCCGTAGCTCTTTTCGATATTTTCGGCTGATATCATCATCCTTTCAGTCTTTAATAATTTGTAGCTTCCGGACACCCTCTGTGTAGCTGTTGCCTTTTTTGGGGGAAGTTGGTGACAACCAGCTTCCCCATTCCAATGGTTATCTTGAGAAAATAATAAAGGCCTGCAGGCTCGTGGATTCTTCCGGCAATACCTTTTGTAATCAGTTACTCTGATTAAACCGTACTTCTCCGGGCATACCAATTTTCAGACTGCCGTCGTTCGGCACTTTTACTTTCACAGCGTAAACCAGTTTCACCCGTTCTTCTTTGGTTTGAATGATTTTCGGTGTAAACTCGGCTTCCGATGAAATCCATATAATGGTACCGGTCAACTTGGTATCAGTTGTCTTTGAGTTATCAATAAGTACCGTTACTTTTTGTCCCAGCTTTACATGCGCCAACTGTGCCCCACTGATGTAAATCTTAAGGTTGAGGTACGATAAATCAGCAATTTTGAAGAGCGATTGTCCAGGTGCGACCAACTCACCCATCTCTTTGTATTTTTCCAACACCGTTCCGGAAATCGGTGCAGTGATATGGCATTTACCTAACTGATCTTCGATTTGCGCTACCTGTGCATTCACAACATCAATTTCCTTTTTCAGGGAAACTTCCTGTGTTCGAATGTTGGCAATCTGTTTGTCGAATACATCAATCTGTCCGTTGATATCATCCATTTGCTTCTGTGTAGCGGCACTATCGGCCAGCATTTTAGTCACGCGGTGCTTATCAACTTCAGCGTTCGCACGCTGCTGTTTTACCACCGCAATTTGTGTTTGTACGCTGGCCATTTTCGACCGAATGGAAGCTTTCTGTGCTTCGAGTTGCTCCTTTTTCAGGTAAAGTTGAGTGGTATCCACCAGTCCAACCTGTTCACCGACTTTCAGCTGATCGCCTTCGCTCAAATCGAACTGAAGCAATTTTCCACTCACTTCGGATGAGACAATCACATCATCTACTTCAAAATTTCCGTAAGCATCCGAGAGTTTATCGGTCCGGTTACATCCCATCAGGAGGATGCCGGCTGCGAAGGCAAAAAGATATTTTCGTTTCATTATGCGTTTCATGACGTTATTAGTTATTTGAGAGATTTCCTGTTAGTGTATTGTAATTGGCAATTGCCTGTAAATATTGAACTTTCCTTGATTCAAGATTGATTCGTGCCTGAATCTCAGCATTCAAGTCAGTCACATAGTCAGCTGAAGTAATCACCCCATTTTCCAGCTGCGAAGCTGACTGAGCAGCTACCTTATCGCGGATACTGACCAATTTTTCATCGGTGCTGATAAGCGATTCCAGCTTCTGAATATTTTCAGACGATTGTACCAGAGCCATATTGACGTTTTGTTTGAAGGTCTCCCTGGATGAGTTGACCATTTGTTTCTGAATTTCCAGCACCTCACGTCTCCGGCTACTCTGTTTCCAGTCGAAGATATTCCACTTAACTCCCACACCAACGTAGTAGTAAGAATTGAATTCCGATTGAAGCATGTTTAATCCTGGCTTACCGTAACCTACCTGGCCAAATCCAAATACTTTCGGATTCCGCGTCTTCGCAATCAGGTCGGCGTTTTTATCGATGGTATTTTCCATCTGGTTGTAGAGCTTCAGTTCGGGGCGCTGCCAGTCTTTGTCTTCCTGCACAATGGTCGGTGCCTGAAACTGCGTATTTTTATCAACAGTCAATCCAGTTAATACAGCTAAGGATTTGATGGCAGCCATGCGGTTCGCATCCACCTCTTCGATTTGCTGACCGGTAAGAATTTTCTCAGCTCGCAATGTTTCCACATTCCGGGCCTGAACCACACCATTCTTCAGTCCCGATTCGAGCACCCGCAACCGCTCAGCAATATTTTCCTTTTTCAACTCCAATACCTTGTGGCTTTTCTGCATCAGGATGATGCCGAAGTAAAGTTGGTTTACACGGTCGTTTAACGAGTACATCTCCACTTCCAGCTTCTGCTTATCGGTTGCGGTATTAGCCGCATCGACTTCTTTCTGTGCTTTGGTTAACCCTCCATCGTAGATATTCTGATGCAAGTCAATATATACCTTGTATTGGTCCTTCGAGGGAGCAGAAATGTTGACTCCCGGAATGGATACCGGTACGCTGGTCACATCACTTTGATAAGTAGCCTGACCATTCAAATTCACCGTCGGTAACCAGTTTGCATTCAGGTTTTTTACCTTTAGATCATTCATCTGCTGCTCCCTATCCAAATCACTCAGCTTCGGATAATTCTCACGAGCCTGCTTGTAGCACTCTTCAAGGGTAACCTGCCCGGTCTGGCCAAAAGCCATCTGAACCGGTAAAATGAGTAAGATTAATAATCGTTTCATATGATAATGTTTGTCCATTTATTGTCAATACACAACTATATTAGCTCCGAACCTTTTCAGATTCTTCCCTGCACTCCAATCTTTCAATCAGGATTCGTTATTCCCGGTATGGATTGCCTGCTCGCGGCATGAAAGGAAATGGCCGATTCCTTTTTTGCCATAGGCAAATCAAAAAGTATATTTGTCTCTCGGACTATTCATCTTCCACACCCACCGCCTCAGTAGTAACAATTTCCACTTCAACCACCACCGCCATTCAAACCAGCGGTCATGCTCATCGCACGTTTTCCCACACCGATGACAATATTCATCTTCGTTGGAACAAGCTCTGATAGGATCAAAATCGTGGCCGAACAAGGTACAAACCAGATGATTCCCTTTTTTCGAACTGGAATTTTGTTTTGCGTCTCTCATTTAAACATGTTTTTGATTTTTTCCTGTATCGTTTATGCTCGCTTAAGCGGAGTAATGAGGGCGACAGATTATGACAACTACTTATTTTGGGTTCTTGGTTAAAGCCTGCTTAATAAAAGAGGTGAGTGTTTTCCGTCTTTCTTCCAGATATACATCATATTGCTTGCTGTCACCATTGAAAAAAATCGTCTGAAACAGTGGGCGTCCGGCAAACGGCATGATAACCATTCCAATCATATTGGGAAACAAATCAGCGGCTTTAATCGGATTGATATTTCCGGCTTCCACCTCTTTGTCAATCGTCTTCTGTAGCCATCTTGGATCGATTCCACTTTCTCTGATTATCTTCACAAATTTGTCCGGATCGCGATTGATTTCGCCAATTAAGAACTGAGGCAAAAAAGGATTGCCACCAATCACGGTAATATACCGGTCGACAATCCGATCAATCTTATCCAGCAAAGGGCCTTCTTCCTTAAATATCTTCATCAACTCTGGAATTAAAAGACCAAATGCCTCTTGAAAGATGGCTTCAAATAATTTCTGTTTCGAACGAAAATAGTAATGAAGCAATGACTTATTAATTCCTGCCTCATCGGCTATTTCCTGCATTCTGGCTCCGTCCATACCCTTTCTAACGAAAACATTCCGGGCTGCATCCAGTATCTTTTTTTCTGTTGTTTCACTTGTCATGACATTTAACTTTTCGATTTAACTACATGGTCAAAAGTAGATCATTTATATGACCCTTCAAACTTTTTGGCCATAAATTTCAACCAAATAGTCAAACCATGCAGTCTAGCTCCTGAAAATCATATTTTTACCGGATTACTTTTTTCGGTTAAGGTGATTGAAAGGAAATAAAACAACTGTAGGTAATTAGAATTCGTGCATTTTTTATCACAGGTGTCCGGGGAAAAGGTTGACAAATCGTTGAATCTCTTTATTTGTGTAAGCTATGCGAGGTGTAAATAATTCGCTACGGTGTACATACATCTCCGTCATCCACTCCAGCCACTTGTTCGACTCTTTCTTATCGACTGGTAACCTCTTATAATCCCGCTCATATTTGGTTCCCGTATCCCCTTCATGGTACCATACACGTATATGAGAAAAACCATATACTTCGGAAGTGTCTGCATTTATAGCCAGGGTTGGATGCACCATAAATCCGAGACTGTGCGTGTTGGTGAATACTCCCAAACCACTGCCAGGCTTTTTGCGGTTCTTATTCCAGAGGAAATTGAACTCAGTGGTATCCTGTAATGCCAGAACATGTCCTCCTTTTACTTTTTCCGTCGTACGCTCTCTAAAACTGGCTATTAAATCTTCATCCTTCACTTTGGCGTTGTCAAGAAATCGATAAAAACTAACTTGCTGTCTCCGAACACCTGAAAGCTTTTTTATACATGAAACCCTTAGCCGGGTTAAAGCTTCCTGTAATTCGTTTTTCTCGAGCCTTCGGTCTTGCTGAAATCCGTAGGGTGCTGAAAGTGGCTGGTTACCAGTCCCTTTTTTCATCTACTATGTTAATTTCTCTATTTATGAAAATAGAAAATATTTGTGTGTACACCGTAGCTGATCAGAATATCTGGCGCTGCTAAAAAAGTCAAAAAATAAATATACAGAAGAATAAATTCCAGGCGACTAAATTCACAAATAGTTTGTTCAATAACCAAAACAGGTAAAGTCTTAGAAATCGTTTTTGGATATTGAATTCCTTCTAAATATTTTTCTTACTTATTATCGTGCTTAAAAATAACTACAAGAAATATTGCTCTCGGAGTATATTCTATTCAACTTTAGTTCCAAGTCACTTCATATATATCATTTTTACATGAATACAGGTATCTTTACTTATTCGGAAAGAAGCTTTACTGAATTGCGGTCTATTCGTTAAACCTATTGATTGGTAATTTGAGAAACCGATTCCTTCTTTAGGCAACAGAAGACCTCTATTTAAAATCTGATCGTCGTTTTCATCATGAACGACAGTTACTGCATAAACCCCTGGAGGAATATTGCTGAAAAAAGCAATGGCACTATCATTCTTAATAACACCTGTTTCTTTTTTGAAACTATTTCTTAACTCTTTATCCGGAAATGAAGCTCCCTCCTTATACAGTAAGAAAATTACATCACCCTTATCATTCCGTAAATTACTGACTTCTACTTTCAGTGAGCTGTCTGCTACCACTGGCACAAAAGACTCTAATAAACTAGTTAAAAAGAGAGTCAGAATAAAATAAGCGCTAATCATTCGTATCATCTCGTCAATGTATTTTATTGCTTAGTTGGATTTTCACCTTATATTTTGTCTTCTTTCTCGTCATCTATTCGCATAGATTCCCTGGTCATTTTATTCATAAGTCTTTGTTCGTTCATTTGCAAACGAAAGCCACCCAAAATTATATTTACTAAGGAACGGTTCTTAAGTTTTGACTTGAATATGTTTCTCTTTTTTCCCTTTTTGATAATTTCTTGCAAATAATCTTTAGCTGACCTCTTAATGCGAAATAATACATTTAGTGCACTCAAGTTTCTTTTTAACAATTCATCAGAAAAAATTATCGTTAAGTAGAAAGGTTTCTCGCTGAATAATTTATTCAATTCCTTAAATAAATATTTAAGTTCAGCGTCCGGCGCATCATGCTGAAATTTACTTTGAATGATTAATTGGTCCACATCAGATTCCAGTCTCAGGAATAATGACAGAAGAATATCATCATCATTCTTGAATACTGATGAGAGGGACTCTTTCTCCACATTCAATTTTCGAGCTAAATTATCGACCGACAGCGAATATATTCCGGATTCATAAATGATTCTTCCCGCGGAATCAATAATATGGTCATTGTTGATTTCCATAACACGTAGTACTTTATTTAACAATTCAACATTGTTTATACGCTCTCTCCAGTTTCGCTAAAAAAGTTCAATTTATGTTCATTACGTTTAAGCTTCTGTTCTCCATAAACAAAGTTAGTGAATGTTAACTAACTAAAAAGTGAATTAAATCCAAAAAGAGTTAATTCATGAAATAATACATTTCAAGGTAGTTTTTAGTAAAAAACTTAAATGAATGAATGAAGGGCATTGCATGATTTATGTTTGATATGTGAGAAATATTCGAGGATGCTGTTTAAATTTTAATCATTGATGGATCTAATATTATTTGCCAAATTGTATTTTCGGATTTTAAGTGCAAGATTGAAACTGTCAGAATGTTAAATTAAAACGATTAAGCTATTGGTAAGCGACCTTTTATTCCGTGACCAATTAATCTCTGATGATTCTCTTTACTTATTATACTGGAAAGCAAGATAATCAACCATCTAAGAAGATGAAAGACAATGACAAATGGATAAAGGCCTCAGTGATTGGAACGATTTGGGCTTCGTTCGAGATTGTATTTGGTAGTTTTTTGCATAACCTGCGAATTCCTTTTAGTGGAACACTTCTTACCGGAATTGGATTGATTGTACTGATTTCGGTGAGCTATCTTTGGAATGAAAAGGGTCTGTTTTGGCGGGCCGGTTTGATAACGGCCATTTTGAAGACTTTATCACCAAGTGCTGTTATTTTTGGGCCGATGATCGCCATTTTTGCCGAATCAGTACTACTTGAGTTTTCCACGTTGCTATTGGGACGCACCATGGCCGGATATTTGGCCGGTGCGGTACTGGCTGTTTCATGGAATCTGGTTCAGCGCATCATCAACCTCATCATCTTTTATGGTTTTCATATCGTTGAGCTTTACACTCATCTCGTCCAGATGGCTGAAAAAGAAATGCAGGTCCATTTCCAAACGATTTGGATGCCTGTGTTAATTTTCTCTGGTGTATATATTCTTCTTGGAATATTTTATGGTTTTTTGGGGATAAAAATTGGACGGAAGCTACGGAATGAACAAGACTTGTCCCGACCAGGAAGAAGCTCTTCTACATTATCTTCCGGACAAAACCAGCAGAGAGTGAATTTTGATTATTCACTCACCTGGCTGTTTGTGGATCTTATTCTTCTGGTTGGTTCCTTTCTTCTGCTCAGTTTTTCCCATTGGCAAATATGGAGTATCGCAATTATTCTCATTGGAACGCTCTGGTCCATTCGATATAAAAGGGCCTTCAGGCAGATAGCCAGCCCCAAATTCTGGATATATTTTGTATTCATCACCATGCTTGTCGCATTAGTCTTTAATGGCGATTCGACTACAGGAGAGAGAGTGCTTATTGGTTTACAGATGAATTTCCGTGCAGCCGTCATTATCATGGGTTTCTCGGTGCTGGGAACGGAACTCTACCATCCTAAAATCCGACGTTTTTTTCAACGCAATTCTTTTAACAACCTGTCGATTGCCCTGGAGCTTTCTTTTAACAGTTTGCCCACTACGGTCGCCAATTTGCCCAACGCTCAATCTTTCTTCCGGAAGCCGATGACTCTTTTCTTTCAGATACTGTCGCAGGCTGAAGAACGTTTAACCGAAATGAAAAGGCAAAAACGGGTGCACCCCAGGATATTTATCCTCAGCGGAGAACGTGGGCAAGGAAAGACCTGGTACATCCGTGAAATCATCAACCTGCTTCGGCAAGAAGAAATTACAGTCAGCGGTATCTATTCCGATAGGGTTATGAATGAAGATACAACCATCGGATATGATGTTGTTGATATCAAAAGCGGAGAACGTGAGGTTTTTCTTCGATTAACCGGTGAACCTCAATTTGAACAGATTGGGCGGTATTACATTCACCCGAATGGGTTACGTATGGGAATAAACAGCCTGCAGGTAACCAGTCCTCATTGTGATCTTGTTATTATTGACGAAATTGGTCAATTGGAGCTGAAAGACAGAGGGTGGTCCGATAGCCTAAATCAATTGCTCCATAGGAATCAGCGTCATCTTTTATTGACGACAAGAACGCGATATGCGGACGAACTTATCAGCAGGTTAAATGGAGCAGATATATTAGTTTATGACCTTTCAGCATACAGCCCGGAAGCCATCGGGTATTCGGTTTTAAGTCATATTCGTACTTAGCGAATCTACCGGAAATTGTTTATTTAAAAACAGTTCCAATTTCCCGTTTCTTATCTTCTTCGCACCAACTGGTATCCTGAACGAAAGAAGTAGGCTATTGGTAAAACCATAATGTGCATTAATTTGGTGTAAGGAAATATGATGAAGATGAACAGGCCGGTTACAATGTGTAATTTATAGATTAGACTATGACCTGCGATCACCGCTCCGGCATCGGGCTGAAAGGTGATAATTTTTTGTGCCCATTCGCCCAGTGCTGCGTAATTTTCCACCGAGGAGGTGGCAGTTGTAGCCATGGAAGCCAGCCCTAATCCTACTTCGACCAGCAGCAGAAAAATGATGAAATAGTCCTGAGGACTGCTGTTCAGTTTAATCCGTTCATTTCGAAACCGTCTGATGATTAGAATGATGATTCCAATGAAGGTAAGGGTTCCAAAGACAGCCCCGAGTGATACTGCCAAAATTCGCTTCGTCGCTGTAGTCATGACAAGATGATATAATTTTTCGGGAGTGAAGAGACCTGTAAAATGACCGATGAACACCAGAATAATACCATAATGGAAAAGGTTACTGCCCCATTTTAATCCATCTCCGGCCAGGAACTGACTGGACTTAGCCTGAATGGTCCGGGATGTTTTCACAATGCGTGTGATAAGACCAAACCAGAAGACAGCCATTGCAATATGCGGCAGATAAGTGAATAGAAAGTTATTGATGTAATTTTCCATGATCAAATTCTTTTAATGACAAGTTGCACAACCGTTATCTCCACCAAATCTGATGGGGGCTTCACTGTATTCTTTATCCAAATCCATCGGCTTTTCCGCCTCAGTGAGGGAACTGACCTTGTCCATTTCCGGTTGTTTAGCGGAGAGGGAAATAATAGCGCTGAAAATATATTGATACGCATTCTCCTTTTCCTGCAGTTTTTGGTGAACCTTGCCGATGATGGTGATCGGTTCAGAGAGAATTTCAGCGGCCACTTGCGTTGATTGGGAAAGCGAAATAAACTCCAGGAATGCGGGCAGGTAATCGGGCAATTCGTTTGTTTTCCATTTCAGGTCATCATCCTCGTAAAAACGAATCAAATCCACCATCGCCTGTCCACGGTCTCTCGAGTCACCATGCACATGTTCAAAAAGATGCAGGGAAACCGACCGGGAATAATCGAAAAGCTGAACATAGTGTGCCTGCCATTCCGTTAATTCCAACTTCGAAAAGACATCGATAAAATTCTGTATGCCCTTCATCTGTTTATCCTCCAATAATTCCTCCTGTCTGAGGAGTATAAGGCAATCCTGTAGAAAATCCTTTAACTCCTTTTGAGGATATGAGAGTAGCAGTGATAGTATTTTATATGTTTTTATCATGGTTATATTCCTCCGAATAAATTGGTTCGCGGGCGGTTTGAATTATTTGTATCAAATCCCTTTTCAGCCTTCTCCCGGTAGGCATCTTCATTTGGTTTAACCATACGGGTTGGAAGAACATAACGGTCTTTATAGTCCGCGAGTGCCAGATAGCGATACATTTCACTGACTTGTGCTTCAGAAAGACCGGCTTCGGGGAGAATTTCAGGATTGGGAGATTCGTCCAATGATTTAGCCCGCATCCAGGCTCTCATCGCCAACATCTTCTTCAGTACGTTGGTAACCGGTTTTTCTTTGCCGCCCGTAAAAAGGTTGGCTAGATATCTCACCGGAATACGCAGCGACTCCACGTCGGGTAAAATTCCGTTAATCCCCAGTTCTCCACTGTCGACAGCGGTTTGAACCGGCGACAAAGGAGGAATATACCAAACCATGGGTAAGGTGCGGAATTCCGGGTGGAGGGGCAGCGCTATTTTCCAATCCATAACCATTTTATACACGGGCGATGCAGCTGCCGCTTTTAGATAGTTTTCCGTAATCCCTTGTTTCCTTGCCTCTTTGATAACTTCAGGGTCGTTCGGATCAAGAAATACTTTTAACTGAGCGTCATATAAATCTTCTGCATCAGGGGTGGAAGCCAGCGCTTTGATTTGGTCCTGATCGTAAAGCATAACGCCCAGATACCTTATTCGCCCGACACAGGATTCGGAACAGATGGTTGGTTCGCCATTTTCTATTTTCGGAAAGCAGAGCGTGCATTTTTCCGATTTCTTACTCTGCCAGTTGAAATAGACCTTTTTATACGGACAGGCACTGACGCATTCGCGCCAACCACGACAGGCATCCTGGTCGATCAGTACTATTCCGTCCTCTTCCCGTTTGTATATGGCACCTGATGGACAGGCAGCTACACAGGTAGGATTCAGGCAGTGCTCACACAGACGAGGAAGATAGAGCATGAATGCATTTTCAAATTCTTTGAGAATTTCTTTTTGTACCTGGTCGAAATTCTTGTCCTGGCTTCGTTTGGCAAATGTACCACCCAGGTTGTCTTCCCAATTGGGGCCCTTCTCAATCTTTTCCATTAACCTTCCGGTTATCATCGAATATGGGCGTGCCGATGGAGGTGTTTTGAATTTGGCCTGTTTGTGCAGGATGGAATAGTTAAAGGTAAAAGGCTCGTAATAATCGTCAATCTGTGGCAAATGAGGATTGGCAAATATTCCTTTCATAATTCCGGATTTGTTTCCCATTCGGGGATGAAGGGCTCCTTTGTCCAGTTTCCATCCACCATGGTACCGATCCTGATTTTCCCAATCAGAGGGGTAGCCTGTTCCTGGTTTGGTTTCCACGTTATTAAACCAGGCATATTCCATGCCCTGTCGGGTGGTCCATACGTTTTTGCAAGTAACGGAACACGTGTGGCAACCGATGCATTTGTCCAGGTTTAACACCATTCCTATCTGAGCACGAATCTTCATAATCAATAATTTAAACAGTCTTTATCAACCGATTTCCTCATCTTTCCATTCTACTTTTTCCAATTTGCGTATTACCACAATTTCATCGCGGTTTGAACCAATGGTTCCGTAATAATTGAAACCGTAAGCCAAATGAGCGTACCCTCCTATCATATGGGTAGGCTTTAGGCTCAGACGTTCGAGGGAATTGTGCACTCCACCCCGGTTACCTGTCTTTTGACTGACCGGCATATTGACCGTTCGTTCCTGGTTATGGTAATAAACCAGAGCGCCTTCCGGAATACGTTGTGATACAATTACTCTCGTTACAGATGCGCCATTCTGATTGAAGATTTCCACCCAGTCATTATCTTTCAGATTGATTTTATCAGCATCTTTTTCACTCATCCATACTACGGGGCCTCCTCTTCCCAGGGTTAGCATCAGGAGGTTATCCGACCATGAGGAGTGGATTGTCCACTTATTATGAGGTGTCATCATGTTAATGACCAGATAATCCTTATCCGAATTCAGCTCATTGTAGATTTTTTCCACCGATTTGGTCTGGATGGGGGGTTTATAGCAGACCAGATTTTCACCATAAGCCAGCATCCACGGATGGTCCTGATACAGTGTTTGTCTTCCTGTCAGTGTTCGCCAGGGAATCAGCTCGTGTACATTGGTGTAGCCGGCATTGTAAGAAACCTCCTCAGAATCGATTCCGCTCCAAATTGGAGAGGTGATGATCTTTCGGGGTTGAGCCAGAATATCGTGGTACCGTATTTTTTCATCGGCACGGCTGGCAGCCAATTCATGGTGATTTCGTCCGGTAATAGCCTCCAAGGCTTTCCATGCTTTTACGGCAACATTGCCATTGGTCTCCGGAGCCAAACTCAGAATCACTTCCGCTGCCTGAATATCAGTCATGATTTGTGGCAATCCTTGTGCACTCGTCTCCTCTGTAACGGTGTGATTCAGTTGTTGCAAAAACTCAACTTCCTCTTCCGTATTCCAGCTAATGCCTTTCGCCCCGTTTCCGGCACTCGTCATCAGCGGTCCCAGAGAGGTAAAGCGATTATATGTTTCAGGATAATTGCGTTCTACCGTGACGATTTTTGGCATGTTAAATCCGGGTTTGAGCTCTTTCCCGTCATGTTTCCAATCACTGGCATCTGCCGTTTCTGACATTTCCATGGGAGAGTCATGTTGCAGGGGCCAGAGAACCACATCTTTTTCAGTCCCCAAGTGACCGGTGGAAAGCTCGGAGAACTTTTTGGCAAGTCCTTTAAAGATATCCCAGTCCGAACGCGATTCCCATACCGGGTCAACGGCTTGATGAAAGGGGTGAATGAAAGGATGCATATCAGAAGTGCTCAGGTCATTTTTCTCGTACCAGGAGGCGGCTGGCAGTAAGATATCGGAATGAAGAGCCGTGGTGGACATGCGGAAATCAGCTGTCACCAACAGATCCAGTTTTCCTTCGGGAGCCTGGTCGTGCCAGTTTACTTCGGAAGGTAAAGGTTGCCCGTTGACCTTCAGGTCGTTTCCCAAAACGCCATTTTGGGCACCCAGCAGGTGTTTCATGAAATACTCCATTCCTTTGGCACTTGAGCCCAGTAGGTTGGAGCGCCACACAAATAGGTTACGCGGAAAGTTTGTTGGATTATCCGGGTCTTCCGAAGCAAAATGTATTTCACCACTTTTCAGTTTCTCCAGGGCATATTCTTCCGGCTTCTTCCCGGCTTTTTCAGCTTCTTCAGCCAGTTTTACCGGATTGGCATTTAGCTGCGGCGAAGAAGGTAACCATCCCATTCGTTCCGCCTTCACGTTACAGTCTACCATGGTTAGGTTTTTCCAAAGCTTTTGGTCTGCCAAGGGAGAGAGTAATTCATCCAGTTGTACTTTTTCGTAACGCCACTGGTCGCTGTGAAGATAGAAATACGAGGTTGTATTCATATGGCGGGGAGGCCGGTTCCAGTCAAGACCAAAAGCCAGCGGTAACCATCCGGTTTGCGGACGCAACTTCTCCTGGCCCACATAGTGTGACCAACCACCGCCTGATTGCCCCACACACCCACAGAAGACAAGCATATTGATAGCGCTCCGGTAGATCATGTCCGTATGGAACCAGTGATTGACACCCGCCCCAATGATGATCATCGAGCGCCCTTTTGTTTTTGCTGCATTTTCGGCAAACTGGCGAGCCACCGTAATCACCTGTTCTTTGGGAACGCCGGTTATTTGCTCCTGCCATAATGGAGTGTAGGGTAGATTCTCGTCGTAGCTTTTCGCCGCATTGTGATCATTCAATCCTCGGTCGAGTCCATAATTGGCAACCATCAGATCGAAAACGGTGCAACAATAGGATTCTCCCTCGTTGGTCTGGATTTTTTGTACCGGAATTTTATGCGAAATAATATCGTCATGCTCCGATGCATTGAAGTGTTGATGCTTATAGGTTGGCCCACCAAAGTAAGGAAATGCCACATCAATTACTTCATCATGTTTCCCATACACCGACAGGAGCGGCTGAATATCCTTCCCCGTGCGGGCATCCTTCATTTCCAGATTCCATTTCTGGCTCTTATCCCATCGCGAACCGATGGTTCCGTTTGGTACAGATAATTCACCGGAATTTTCATCCCGAAGTACCGGTTTCCATTCGGGAGATTTATCAACATTCAGTTTATCGGCAAAGTCGGAGGCACGAATCAATGCGCCGGCGACATAACCCTTCTCGTGCTTCTCCAGTTTTACCAGAAAGGGGAGGTCAGAATATTGTCGCACATACTCATCAAAATAGGCTGTTTTTTGTTCCAGAAAGAACTCTCTAAGAATCACATGTCCCATGGCCATTCCAAGGGCAGCATCGGTTCCCTGTTTGGGTTTCATCCACAGGTCTGAAAACTTGGCTGCATCGTTGTAATCAGGGGCAATCACTACTGTTTTGGTCCCTTTATAACGTACCTGGGTAAAAAATGGAGAATCAGGTGTCCGGGTCACCGGCACATTGGAGCCCCAGAGCACGAGAAAAGAGGAGTTGTACCAGTCGGCACTTTCAGGCACGTCGGTCTGTTCTCCCCAGGTTTGTGGTGATGCGGGGGGCAAATCACAATAAAAGTCGTAGAAGCTCAAAACGGAACCACCGATAAGACTCAGATACCGGGTACCAGCTGCATAAGAAACCATCGACATGGCCGGAATGGGTGAAAATCCTGCTATTCTGTCGGGGCCAAATTTTTTGATGGTGTAAATATTAGCGGCAGCGATGATTTCATTAACTTCTTCCCAATCGGCTCTGATAAATCCACCAAGACCACGCTCTGCCTTATATTTTTTTGAGATAACCTTGTCTTCCATCACTGATTGCCAGGCTTCGACCGGGTCACTACAGTTCAATTTAGCTTTGCGGTAAGCATCGATTAGCGTTCCCCGCACCATGGGGTGTTTTACCCGGTTGGCACTGTACAGGTACCAGGAATAGCTGGCTCCCCGCGGGCAACCGCGCGGTTCGTGGTTCGGAAGGTCGGGGCGGGTTTCAGGGTAATCGGTCTGCTGAATCTCCCAGGTGACCAAACCGTTTTTTACAAATACTTTCCATGAACAGGAGCCCGTACAATTCACACCATGAGTTGAGCGGACAATTTTATCGTACTGCCATCTATTTCGGTAGAACTGTTCGCTGTCGCGGTTTCTTTCTGTCGTAACGATGTGTTGGTCCGTGGTTTTATCTGCAACCTTGCTAAAGTAGATAAGCCGGTCTAATAAACTCATGCTATTGATTTTCAGGTTTTGAAATTGTCGTCAATCTAATTTTTCTCAACTGGTTTACTTTTTAGCAACCGGTAAATAATGAACATATTGATAGCCGCTAAAAGAACAAAAACAAAGAATCCACGCGCGTAACCAATTTTTCCATAACTATCAGCGATAGCTCCCATCAGAGGAGGAATCACAAATCCACCAAAAGCACCCAGACCGCCAACCCAACCGGCTGCACCACCTACCGACTGAGGGACATAATGGGGAACCAGTTTAAAAACAGCAGCATTGTTAAAACCCATCCCCGCGGCCAGTACAATCGCCGCCAGTATTCCGATGACTGCACTTTGCGTAAATGCCAGTACAATAGAAGAAAGCAACACCAGAACCATGGCCAGCAGGCTCATTCGTTCACCACCAGCCTTATCGGCAAATGAACCGCCCGGTACCCTAAGCAGCGATGCCAGTATGGAGAAAATAGCGGTGAACAGACCCGCTTTGACACCACTGAATCCCTGAAACTGGTTCCAATAAGTGGGAAACCAGGCAGTGAGGGCAATAAAACCGCCGAATGTGGTAAAATAGAGCACGACTAATGCCCAGGTGTTTTTCACTTTTGCGGAATTGATTAAGCTGTCTTTTACACTTCCGGAGGGAAAAATTTCCTGTCCGAGCTTTTTCGCTTTTTCCCGACTTTTGTCGATACTCATTTTGGCATCGCGAAACTGAAAATAATAGGCATTGACGCCCAGCTTAGCATAAATCAGAAGACCAATAAACAGGAAGATAAACCAGGCGAGATAAGCTGATATGAAACCATAGTGAGCAAGGTATAAGGGAAGAATCAGCGAGAATATACCGGGTGCCAGGTTTCCTAAACCGGCATAAGTGCCCAATGCTTTTCCTTGTTCCTTTTGAGGATACCAGTAGGAGGTTTGTCCAATTCCTACCGAAAAAGTGGCAATACCACAACCGCTGAGGAATCCAAAGAATAAAATCAGGCCATACATACCATGCATATGGTTTGGATAGCTAAAGTGTAACAACAGGGTAATCCCTCCCAAACCGATGACTGACAGCAAGAGGAGGATAAAAAATGGTTTCTTTCCTCCTGTTGTATCAACCCAGGCTCCGAAGGGAATGCGCAATAACGAACCGGAAAGAGAAGGAATTGCCACCAGCAGTCCCAGGAGTGTGGAGCTGATTCCCATTGCTTCTTTAAAATTGACGGCGGTAGGACCATAGAGTGATACGGCTGCGAAGCCGAAGAAGAAACCCAGGGTGGTCCCGAGTAAGCCCCGTTTAGGCGTGCCTTTTACCTGAAAAGTATCCATAATCGTTAATTGATTTTGTTAGCCAGAAACAGCTGTGAATATATTATTGTTTTTGGTGTTCGGTGTTAGTGTGTTGTTTGTCTGTAGTTTAAATTTAGACTAGCTTAAAAGAGGGCAGAGAATTGTCCATCGAAACGGCTGATTTGCATTTTGTCAAGTGAGCGCGGGAGAAAGGGGAAAATGGAGAGAGGGTGATGGGGAGAAGAAAAAAATGATAAATGTTGAATGGTGCCTCGAGGCTTTCGATGCATTTTAAATTTTGCCCCGATGGTTCGGGAATAAATGCTGAATTGAGCTTCGAAGTTTTCGGAAAGAAGGGATTAGCAAGGATTAGCTCCACGGATGTGCGCGGATTAGCTTTGATATTGCAGTGTGCACGCATTACTGGAGGGGTAAAAGCTCAATAACCCCAGGATCACATTAAGTCCCGGAATTGGAATGCGACTCCTAACGCCCGTGCTAAAGCAACGGGGCAATTGCAACCGCCTAAACAACAGGAATAAAGCAAAAGTCGAAAGTCTATTATCTCTCTGGCGTCTCATGTCTCTCCTCTAATATCCCTGATTGGAGCGCAACCTGAAACCTGAAATTTGAAATACAGCCAGGAAGGTTTTCATTTGGTGCAATGGTCGGAAAAAGTAACCCGGGATTGAAAAGTCTAAATGATATTTTCAATGCCCGGATCTCAACAATCCCTAAAACTTATAGTTTACTGAAAAAAGTAGGTTTAAACGTAAGCATCAACCACGCCCAATTGTTGGAATTTTTATGGTTTCCACCTTTCAATACCTGAAGAGTTTGTGTTGCCATCATTTGCGAATATCCTCCGCTAATAGATACATCGTTGGAGAAATTATAATTCGCTGAAAAATCGATTTCAGCTCCCAGATTACTCTTATAATCCTTCCAGGTTCCGTTGCCTTGTGAAGCCGAGACTTTTGCAGCGGCAAGGAAATAATGAGGGACTAATTTAAAAGTAAACCTGTTTGCTTTTTGAGTTAAAGGCAGACTTATATCCATCAAACCATTGCTGTACATGTAGTTTCCCACGTAAAAGTAGTCCATCCAGCCATTAAACTTATGGTTCGTCCCGTAAAAGGGTTTGAATGAATTATCCGTTTGGTTCAAAGCCTGTTCTTTGGAAGAAGTCCCCGAAAGATATTCGCCACCCAACCCGAATGTAAATTCACAGGGTAATGAATAGGTAACTTCAGCTGCAGCATATTCAGCCGAGAGGGTATTATCCAGTTTGTTTTTCCCTCCCTGATAATAGAATGAGGCATTAAAATTCAGCGGGTTATAGGTATATGTAAACCTGCCTCCATAGGTTTGACTGTACACCACTGCCTGAGAATTATTTGATTCATGATAAGGCATACCGTTGTTGAGAAACAGTAGGCTTAGTCCTGATTTGTTGAACCGGCGATGATACCAGATGTACTGAAAAGTTTTGTAGTTATTTACTAGATAATCAATTTTGTATAGTGTTTCGCTCTGAGCATTTTGCGCCAGACCAACATCTATTTTCGTCATTTTATTCGGTCGGTATTTTAAAATAGCGGCATCGTGACTTCTTGCCTGCTGCGTCCAGTTCACACCTCCAAAAATTCTTTGGTCATCGTACGATATTTCCTGTCTTCCGATTTTGAAAGCTAGCTTTTTACTAAAGATTACTTCGCCCCATGCCTGGTGAAGAGCTGTCCCATAAACATCAGAGCTGTTGAGTTGCGGAACATCGCCCCACACGCGAACGTTCTGTAAGGCAATGCCAAATTTAAACTTCTGACTTCCGTAGAAGAGATTAAGCCTGGTACGCTGCGATATGAAACTAGCCGCTGAATTTCCATCCGGAATAATTGTTTTATAACCATGGCGGAACTCGAACCGTGGACGGATTTCTCCCGAAAATGTGAGCGATTGAGCCTTCAGGTTTCCTCTCCCAAAAGGAAAAATAGTCAAGACGATTACAAATAAGTGATATATTTTTTTCATGATTCTATTGTTAAACGGATTAAAGAACAATGGCCGTTATTTGGCTATTATGAGTCCTAGTATTCAGGCAGTCAGTTCTATAGCATCTTTAAAATTGACGGACGTCGGTTCGTATAACGAAAAGGTGGCGAAGCCGAAGAAGAAACCCAGGGTAGTCCCGAGTAAGCCCCGTTTCGGCGTGCCTTTTACCTGAAAAGTATCCATAATCGTCAATTGATTTTGTTAATTAGAAACAGTAGTGGATATCTTATTGTTTCATATGCGCATCCATAACATGCTGCATGACAGTAATTTGAATTTGGATTAACTAAAAGGAAGGTGGAGATTCAGAAGATTGTAGGTCAGCTTGAGCAGCAGACTGAACAACTGCAGCAGGAGCAGGTCAAGCAGGAAGAGCAGGCCCGGGAGATTGAGTTGTTACGGTTGCAGCTGGAGAAAGAGCGGGAACGGGTTGCGGAGCGTAAAGCGACCCGGAAGAAAGAGGTTGACAAAAACAGGGCAATTCCGGTTTTGATCCCCGAATCGGCCACCCGGAAGATATACATCGATCTTTTGCTGAAAGAAGCCGGGTGGGAGCGGCTGCGCGAAGGGCGTGAGCTCGAATTTGAGGTAACGGGTATGCCGCTTTCGACCAATCCTACCGGGATTGGCTACGCGGATTACGTGTTGTGGGGTGATGACGGCCTGCCTTTGGCGGTGGTGGAAGCCAAGAAGACGATGGAGGACGCCCACAAAGGAAGACATCAGGCGGAGCTGTATGCCAACTGCCTGGAGCAAATGACCGGACAACGCCCCGTTATTTTCTATACCAACGGTTTCGATTCGTACATCTGGGATGATACCTTTTATCCGGAAAGGGAAATTTCGGGGTTCTATACGAAAGATGAACTGCAGCTGTTGATTGACCGGCGGAATTCCAGGAAAAACCTGAAGGAGTTTAAGGCCGATGCGAATATTGCCGGGCGACCTTATCAGTTGGAAGCCATTCAACGGGTAAGCGAGGCGTTAGTAACCGAAAAGGATGGTCAACTGAAAGGGAAAGAGCGAAAAGCGTTGCTGGTAATGGCTACAGGAAGTGGAAAAACCCGGGTAGCTGCTGCCATCGTTGATGTGCTGACCAAATGCAACTGGGTGAAGCGCGTTCTTTTCTTAGCCGACCGGAATGCGTTGGTGACGCAGGCGAAGAATGCTTTCAAGGAGCACCTGCCCAACCTGTCGGCAATTGACCTGACAAAAGAAAAGGAGGATAATGGAACGCGGTTGGTTTTTTCGACCTATCCGACCATTATGAATAAGATTGACAGCCTGAAGAACGGTGATAACCGGTTTTATGGCGTCGGCCATTTCGACCTGGTGATCATCGATGAAGCGCACCGGTCGGTCTATCAGAAATACCGGGCGATATTCGACTATTTCGATTCGCTGTTGATTGGACTAACGGCGACGCCCAAAACAGAAATCGATCACAACACCTACAGTCTGTTCGATATTGAAGACGATAATCCCACGTTTGCCTTTGAGTTGAATGAAGCAGTTCCGACCTACCTGGTTCCTCCCAAAGCGATGTCGGTCCCGGTTAAATTTCATCGGGACGGGATTCATTATCATGATTTATCGGAAGCTGAAAAGGCGGAGTATGAAGAGAAATTTGGCGACCCAACGACCGGTGAGGCTGATGATTTCATTGACGGGAGCGCTTTAAACCAGTGGTTGTTTAATACGGATACGGTTGATAAAGTGCTTCACCATTTGATGGAGAACGGTATCAAAACACATGGTGGTGACCGGCTGGGGAAAACGATCATCTTTGCGAAGAACCATCGTCATGTGCTGTTCATTGAAGAGCGGTTTAATAAAAACTACCCGGAATACAGTGGTAAGTTTTTACGGGTCATCGATAATTACGAAACCAAAGCGCAGGATTTACTGGAAGTTTTCTGTGATGAAAAGGCAGAAAACGATCCGCAAATTGCTGTATCCGTTGATATGATGGATACCGGCGTGGATGCACCCCGGGTGGTCAACCTGGTATTTTTCAAAGTTGTCCGTTCAACGGCTAAATTCTGGCAGATGATTGGCCGGGGTACACGTCTTTGTCCCGATTTATTCGGCCCCGGTGAGGATAAGAAGCACTTTGTGATTTTTGATTTCTGTGAGAATTTTGAATTCTTCGAGGAGTTCCCGGAAGGATATACCGGGAGAGCTCTCAAATCGCTTTCTCAGCAGATATTTGAAGCCAAGCTGGAGGTCGCCGTTGAACTGCGCGGACTGGATACCTCCAATGACGAAGACGATGAGTTGGCAACGACTTACATTGATGAGTTGAACAGCCAAATTGCTTCATTGGACCGGGAACGGTTTGTGGTTCGAAAAGAACTGAGGCTGGTTGATGAATACACGCACCGGAGCCGGTGGGAAAATATTAGCAAAGCCGATATGGCTGATATCTGTAATCATCTGTCGCATTTGCCTGCCAGCAGTAGTAACGATGAAGTAGCCAAACGATTCGATTTGATAGTGTTGAACCTGCAGCTGGCCATCCTGCTTTCCGACCGGAATCAGGCCTCCCTGATACAGCGGATTGCACGAATCGGGCAGTTACTTCAAAAGAAGAAGAACATTCCTGCCATTAACCAAAAGCTCACGACCATTAAAAATGTACAGAGTGATGAGTTTTGGAAGCATGTGACCTTTTCACAAATGGAAAAGGTGAGGTTGGATATGCGTGACCTGGTCAAGTTTCTGGATTCGGGCAAGAAAGAAAATGTTTACACGCATTTTGAAGACACCCTGAACAAGGATGGCGTACAAGAGAAGAATTTAATTCCAACTTACACCAGCCTGCAAAGCTACCGTGATCGAGTTGAAAGCTATATCCGGAAGAACAAAGACCATTTGGTCATTCATAAACTACAGCATAATATTCCCATCACCATTGGAGAAGTCAGGCTGCTCGAGAAGCTGCTTTTCGAGGGAGACCTGGGCACCCGTGCTGACTATGAAAAAGAGTACGGCGAAATGCCTTTGAGCCGGTTTATCCGGAGTATTTTAGGCCTGGATGAAACAACTGCTAGTACTCTGTTTGCTGATTTCATTCAAACCGGAAATCTGACCGCCAATCAAATCACTTTCATCAATCACATCATCCGTTTCCTTACGAAGAATGGTTTTATCGAAAAAACGATGTTTTTCGAGCCACCCTTTACCGATATCAATGACCAGGGAATTACCGGTGTATTCGATGATTCGGAGGTGGTGAAAATCATCCGGATCATCGATGAGGTGAATGGAAATGTGGATGCCAATATTGGTTAGGAGCAGGTTGTTTTAAACACAGTTAGCTATAAAAGCATCTAGTTAGATAAGGTGATTTGCGTAAGGATGAGTTTAAAGGCTTATTTTTAAGTAACGTTTACATATTGATGTGAGTTATACTATAGATTTTTACGAAAGGAATCAAAGCAATACTCTTCGATTTATTCTTGGCAAAACAGGTAATAAGGTATTGTTTGTGATTGGCTTAAATCCGAGTACCGCTGATGATAGCAAACCCGATCGAACCATCTCTAAATTATTGAAATTCGCCCATTTGAATGGGTATGATGGTTTTGTCATGCTGAATTTGTATCCTCAAAGAACGCCTTACCCTAAAGACTTGGACGAAGAAAAAAATCAGGTTTATCACGTGGAAAATCTCGAAAGAATATTAGCCTTTATTAATGAATACCAGAGCCTTGACATTCTTGCAGCCTGGGGTGACAAAATTATGATCAGAAATTATCTGATAGATTGTTTGAAGGATATAATTCATGTGTTTGCATGCAAGAATACAAGCTGGTTTCATATTGGAGATTACACAAAAAATGGACATCCAAGACATCCATCCAGAACAGCATATAATTTAGGGTTTAACAAAATGAATATGGATCAATATTTAAAAAAGGTAATCAGGTAATGAAAACAGTTAGTGATATAGATTTCAGACTCAAAGAAGAAGATTTTGAATTTGATTACCAGCAAAAGTTAACAAAGAAACTCGATAATCTTTCCTCAGAATTTGACCAAAAGGTAATAAATGAAATTGTGCTTTGGAAGGTAAGCCGATATTCAGAGCTTTCTGAAGTTACATTTTCTTTATTGAACCAAATTGACGGAGTGTTTGATGAGGAACTTACGAAAAGGGTACTAAAATCAATGATTGGCCATAAAGGAATACAATTACCTATGGCATCTACAATTTTACGGTTTAAGAATCCCAAATTGTATCAAATCATTGACCAACGGGTGTACAGAATTCTCTATGGAGAAGAGTTGAAAATAAGTCCCTATAAATCCAGAAATAACATTTCCAGTCAAGTTGAGTTGTATCTAACCTATTTGAGTGATTTAAGAATTCTGAGCAAGAAATTAAACATCCCATTTGAGAAGGCAGATCGGATATTGTACAATGCAGACAAGCGACTAAATAAAGGCAAGAACATAAAAAATTACTAAGCAATAATTTTGGCTATGCCAAATATTCTACAATCGATTAACCTGAACCATCAATCAGATGAGTAATGTAACAACTGACATTTTAGACGAACTTAAGAGTGATGAATTGAGTAGCTGGGCGGTGTGGAATGAAGACGGGAATAACACGCTTGATTTCTTTCAATCAAAGTTAGATATTTTGCATTCCAGGTTCGTGTTCCTGGGTTTGAATCGATCAAACGGTGCCGAGAGAAAAGAGCATACTCCGTTTCGAAATTTTCATGCCGAGCGTCATGTGGGAGACAATCGATTGAAGAAGATTATCCAGGATGAGGCATTGGAGAATTTGGTCGGTAGTTTTATGACCGACTTGACGATAGAGGTTCAAACGGATTCATCCAAAGTGAAAGTTAATGAAGAGTCCGCCATTAATAGACTCAAGGAGAAACTCTCATTGATGCCCTGTCGGCAAAGGTCTATTATTTGCTTTGGAGAAAAAGTTTTCGAGTCTATTTGCGGCGCATTGAAAGTTGGCATAGGAGAAATTATTGAGTTGCCTGAGTTTCTTTTAAAGAAAGCAGTTGTTCAGGTTGCAGGTGAAAATTGGACTATTTACCGTGTCTGGCATTACAGCAACTATGGAAGATATCTTCATAAATCTGAAGAAGAGTTGCCGAAGCAATTGCGTTACGTCAATACACATGAAGCAAATGAATGACCTCCCTGCCATCACTTAGTCGGGGTAGCGATGGCAGGGAGTTGTAGCAGGCTAATGCCTTTTATCTTGTGTATTGGCATCAAAGGAGATGAGGTTGAACATGGACCTCATACGGCTTCGGACCCGGGAGCCATAGAATTCTTCAATTTCGCCGGCAGTTAGGTTGGTTGTCAGGTGTGTGAGCATGCCATCGGAAACAAACTGGTCATACCGGCTGAGCAGTATTTCGCCCATGACGTTCACTTCGTTGCCAAAATACTTCAGGTTTTGTTCGGTTCCCAGGTCATCGAAGCAGACGGCCCGGGGCTTTTTCCCGCCGGTGGACCGGTCGTAAGCCAGGATGCTGTGTTTCCGGATGACCTCGTAACCGTTCCGGTGAAATTCGAAACTGACCTCCCGGCAGGATTTCATGTTGTGCCGGATGTCCGGAGGAATGAAAAAGCGGAGTAGCGTCATCAGGCTGGTTTTTCCGCTCCCAATCGGTCCGGTCAGCATAATTCCCTTGTTGATGTTGAGATTTAACCGCTGTGCGTTCTCCTGGTCGCGTATGGCCCATATGAGCAGTTTGAAAATGATGGGCTTGTCTTCTCCATAGATTCTGAAAGTATCGCCGAATAATTCCCGGCCTTTTTGTTCCATGAATTCCAGGCAGCGTGAAAAGCTATAGTTGACGGTTCCTTTCCCGAAAGAGATGACTCCCGGCGCGGTGAAAAGTTCAGAGTGGTTCGGCATAGTTTTTCCCATTATCAGATTTGTACTCGGTTGATTTGTCCTGGGGGCTCAATGGTTGTCGCGGACTGTACTTCCGGGCATTGAGCATCCAGTTCCGGGCCGCCGCTTTCCAGTCTTTCATCCGGGTACGGCCTCCCACTTTCCAGCCTACCGATTCGTAGTAGTTGAAAAATCGTTCAGCTTCCACTTCAGGGAACTCCTTCTCCAGGAAGTAGATTTTGACATGTTCCTCCGGAGGCGGGATTTTACTTTTTGCCGATGCACCGGCGGGATTTTCCGGCTGGGGTTTCTTCTCTTGCATGGCAGCGCTTTCGGGCTGTTTCCCGTACCTGGTTTCCTGTTCCATTTTTTTTGATTGAGATTGGTTTGGTTCATTGTATTCTATAGTTTCTTGTTTAATCTGTTTACTAATGTTTATTAAAGGGATCACTACTTGTTCACTAGTTGTATCAAAAATGAACATGTTCACCCGGCTACCTTTAAGGGGGTTGTGCGACGGTTGATAATCGATGTATTTCCATTGATGCAGCTGTTTCAGACACCGTGAATAGGTATTGACCGAACCGATTTTGGACATTCTCAGCATCTCTGCCCGGTTGATGGAGATGGGATTTTGAAACCGGTTGAGGTTCCACCGTTGGAAAAGGGCGAGGTAAAGGCTGATGTGGTGCGGAGTAAGGCGATCGTCTTGTTCCACACACCAGAAGAATGCCGCCAGGTGCCGGATGTAGTTCATTGTACTTCACGATTAACCTATTTTCGAAAGGTTTGCATGGTAAATCAGATGGGCTTAACGGACAAACCCGGTTTATACAAAGTGTCCTTTTGTTTTCCGGGACTCGAGCATTTGCTGAATGTCGCTTTGTTCGTAGTAGATGACTCCTCCGATTTTGGTGTACGGCAGGGTGCCGTTTATCCGGAGATTTTGGAGTGTACCCGGTGAGATGTTAAGCAATTTGCGGACTTCGTAGGATTTCAGCCATTTTTTGACCGGCTGATGATTCTGTTCTTTTAAGAGCTTCCGGAAGTCAGAAAGAAGTTCTTCTTTTAAGTTTTGAAGGTCGTGTGTGGTGACCAGCTGTTCGCGATAGATGCCCCGGTTTTCCGGGTGCTGATTTCTTTCGTTTGGCATAACAGTTGATTTAAAATGGTTTGCTAACAAAGCAACGAAAGAAACCAATACCGATCCAGTTACAAGGGGGTTACAGAACCCCCTTAAGGCACTGTTTGTCAGCGAGTAATTTAGCCTAAATTTCTTTAGGGGTTACAACCTTGTTCATTAAAAATATAGAGATTTGAAGCCGGTGCCTGGTTACACATTGTCGAGATAATCCAGTTGTCGGCGGAGCAGTTCTTTCACCCGCTCACAAGTGGCATGCTCTAAATTGTAGAATTTGATTCGTAAACTGTCCTCCGAGATATTGCGGCTATTGTCGGTCCGGACCAGTTTGGCAAATGAGCGGATGACCTCCGAGATGTTTTCATTTTTAATGGCATTTGTTTCCATGTAGATTTTCAGCACACAAGCGAGCTGGGCCACCGAAAGGTGGGTGTGCAGTTTTTTAATTTCAGTGTCTGTTAGGGGTGTTTCAAGCGAAATATCCTGGTTCAGGTCGAGCTTGGTTTGCAGATAAGTGATTTCCTGGGAAATCCATTGTTTCAGTTGCTTTTGGAGAGAAGGGCGTTCGGGTCTGAATGCCAGTTTAGGCGCCGGCACGACCTGCGTTATTATTTTCCGAATCAGGTGGAGGTAATGCAACTGCTGTTTTGTGGATTCGTGTTCGTAGCAAGTCTTAGCAATTAAACGTGAGCAAGCGACAAAGAGGTTGGTCGCATTGTAATTCATGTAAATGATCGTCATAAAGAGTTCCATCCTGAGCTCCGAATCTGTCAGCTTCTTGTCTACCAGCTGTTGGAGTTGTTCCAACAGGGTATTGAGGTATTTTATTTTACGATAGGTGTATTTACGGATGCTGATATGGATGAATTCCCGGTAGGGTTCAAAAATCAGTGACGCCAACATCGGATTATTGAGATGTTCTTCCAGGTACGTCTGAACCGGTGCAATTTGCCGACTGAAAATATCAGCCATTCTTTGGTGGAAAAAAGCGGAACAATACCGGTCAAAGTTGAAGAGCTCCGGGTGGTCATCAGCCAGAAAGCCCAGAAAGTCTTCCAGCTTATAGGCTAACTGCTGGCCCATCCGGAGTAACGTAAACTGGGATTTGTTTGGAACCATTCTGGCGGCTGAAGAGAACAGTGCGTAAAGATGGTTCAGGATTCGGACCATGGCAGCCTGATTAGCGGAGATGTATTTCAACAGCTGCTTATTGTTTTCCTGATGGAAGATCTGGTACCTGATGGCCTCTTCCATTTTCTTCATTTCTTCCAGACAGATTTTGTCCCAGGCTTGAAGCTCTTCCGGGGAGAAAGACCGGCAAAAGAAAGAGGTGACGGATAATTTTCCAATCACGGATTTCTCCAGGGTACGAAATTCATTCTTCATTGAGGTTTAGGTATTAACATCAACGGGAAATCCGTTATTTTCCTCCTAAAACCGGCATATTAATGCATTATCCCTACTTCAATGATGACGAAAAAGACAGACTCTATCACGCAAGAAAGCAAAGTTTTCCCGGCTAAAGAGCCTATAGATTTTAACGTCAATTCAGATTTCCTGTCTGGTTACTTAATTGGTTTACCGCAATTTACTACTTTTTTTGTTAAGCATAAAATTTGTACTTGTTTGATTGAGATTCTCTCTCAGTTTCTCCATGTCGTGACTGATTTTGGTTTC
Source organism: Prolixibacter denitrificans (assembly GCF_003014495.1). Taxonomy (GTDB): domain Bacteria; phylum Bacteroidota; class Bacteroidia; order Bacteroidales; family Prolixibacteraceae; genus Prolixibacter; species Prolixibacter denitrificans. The sequence continues at coordinate 223,168 of NZ_PYGC01000005.1, forward strand.
AATTACCCGTGCATAGATTTGTGTGGTCGCAATTTTGGTATGGCCCAGCATTTTGCTCACCGTCTCAATGGGCACGTTATTGCTTAGGGTTACCGTCGTAGCAAATGTATGGCGTGCCAGATGAAATGTCAGGTTTTTATCGATGCCGGTCAGGTCAGCAATTTCCTTGAGATATCCATTGAGTTTTTGGTTGGTCATTACCGGGAAAAGAGTTCCCCGTTGCAATGCTTTGGGATGTTCCTGGTACTTCTTGATAATCTCCAGGGCTTTGGGAAGTAGCGGCAACGAAACCGATTGTTTTGTCTTGGTACGGTCGTAGTGTAACCACCGGTGACTATCGATGCCAATTCGCAGGTTATCGGGCGTCAGTTTGGCGATATCGACATAGGCAACGCCGGTGTAACAAGCAAAGACGAACAGATCGCAAACAATCTGAAGTCGCTCGATACTGAAATGTTTTTGTTCTACTTTTTGTAATTCCGATGCCGTCAGGTAACCTCTGTCGACCGGTTCGAAATGGAACTGGTAGGATTCAAAAGGATTGCGAACTAACCATTCCAAACGTTTAGCCAGGTGCAGCAACTTGCGAAAGCGCTCCATGTGTTTCATCACCCCGTTATTCCTCATCGGTTTTTGATGATCAGCTGGTTGATGACTTCGCAGGAAATATTCAAACTCGGTAATGAACTGGTAATTGATTTCCGAAAGGTATATGTCAGACGTCTTGTACCGTTTCCGGATGAATTCCTCGAGGTATTTCTGCGTGGTGTAATAGTTTTTCAGCGTTCCCGGTGCCAGGGTACCGGAAGCGGTTGTTTCATGGTAGTCGATTAATTTGGAGAGACTGAACTGTTCCACCTCAATGCCGAGGTAAAGATTCTTGATTTTATCGGCGGTGATGAGCTTGTGCTGCAGTCGTAAATCCTGGTAGCATTGCATCAATTCCGACTTGATTTGAACCAACCGGGTATTCAGAGAACGTGCTTCCGGCCGGTTTCCGCGGGGTTTGCCGATTTCATTGTCCCATTCGTCCGGGTCGATGGTTTCTTTGATGGCCATCTCTTTTCGGACTCCATCAACGGAAATGCGGGCATAGATGGGTGCCCGATGATTGCGGAACTTGTTCATTCTGAGGATGAACTTGATGGTGAAGGTGTGTGTGTTTCTCATAACAATTTCATTTTTCTGATGGATTTTGGCCTAAAAAGGTCACCGGAACGGGCCTTGAAAGGGCATCAAAAACCATCAATTTTGAACATAACTGATGTATGTATGAAATTGCAATGAACTCCCCGACAGAACATTACATTGTTTCTGGTGACCTAAAGATACATAATAAAAGAGGTCACCGCGTGGTTCTCATTTATACTGAAATATTCTGCTTTGAATTGATATGACAAAAAATAAGAAAGCCTGATAATCATACGATTAACAGGCTTTTGATTCAGAATGAATCTTGATTCGTCGGGGTACCAGGATTCGAACCTGGGACCCCCTGCTCCCAAAGCAGGTGCGCTAACCGGACTGCGCTACACCCCGAATCGTAAAAAAGATTCCCGGAGGAATCCGCTGATGTGGCGGAGAGAGGGGGATTCGAACCCCCGGTACGGTTACCCGTACGGCAGTTTAGCAAACTGCTGGTTTCAGCCACTCACCCACCTCTCCGTTGATTTTGGGTGCTGCAAATGTAGAAATGATTTTCACTTGCTCAAAATAATTTTTACAAAAAATAACGGCTACCTGCACTTTAACTTAACATCACATCACAGCATATTGATTTTATGCACATTACAGCACACACATTAACATAAACGTTAAATATTGCAAAACAGGTATTCTCAATGAATTAAGAATCAGAGAGGTTTATCTCCGAATATGGTACCGGAGCATAAAAAAGCTCCCGAACGCTTGGAAAATTGGGAGATGCGGTGTACTTTCGATGTAGTGATACTAAAGAACGTTCATTGAAAACGAAATAATGTTTCCGCATTAATTCCTGTATATTGGTAAACTCAACGTTATTAATAGTACCGAGTAAGCTTATGACTGTTAAGACAGGCCTTACTCCACTTTCGGGTGGAGGCAGTTTTACTGCCGTTGGAAGTCTGACCAGCCAGGCACTCAAATCCTGTTTCATCGGGGTTTTACACAACTAGGGGTTAATGCGGTTTTTTTATGTCTTTTTCAAAACGAACACCATCATCTCTTCCGTTTCGCAACACAAAAATCCCCAACCATTTCCGGCCGGGGAATATCCTTTGAAAGTCTTTGTTGTATCTACTTAATTGGAATTGCTGTATATTCCGATTTGGCGTCTCCTTTGCGCGTTACGTAAAAATCGATTCGTCCAAGCAGCAAACCTGCCCATCCTACCTGGTTCACCAAAATCTGTTTACCGGCTTTGTTGGTATGCATTTCCGGATGTTCAAGGAATGTGTGCGTATGTCCGCCGATAATCAGATCGGTAACGTAGGTATTATCGGCAATCGCCTGGTCGCTTACCTTATCGTCGCGGTATTTGTACCCCAGGTGCGAAAGACAGATGACCATGTCCACGCCCCGTTCTCCACGCAGGTATTTCTCCTGTTCCAAAGCCACCTTCAACGGATCGAGATAACGGGTTTTCCCGAAGTTATCGGGAGCCACGAGACCGTCCAGTTCAACGCCCAGTCCATAAACTCCAATCCGGATTCCTCCCCGTTCGAAAACTTTGTTCTGAATCGTTTTCCCGGCGAGGATGGTATCAGAAAAATCGTAATTGGAGCAGATAAACGGGAATTTCGCATGCGGCAATTGCTTGTCAATTCCTTCCAAACCATTGTCGAACTCGTGGTTTCCAATGGTGGCTGCATCATAACCGACTTCGCTCATCAGTTCAAACTCCAGTTTCCCTTTATAAAAGTTGAAATAGGGAGTTCCCTGAAAAACATCGCCGGCATCAAGCAGCAGAATATTCTTTTCTTCTTTTCGTATTTGATTGATCAACGCACTACGACGAGCCATTCCCCCTTCGTTTGCATGACGGGGCGCATCGGCCGGAAACGGATCGATATGCGAGTGCCAATCATTGGTATGCAGAATGCTCAATTTGGTGTAGTCATCACTCTTAGCAGCCAGCGAAACAGCAGCTTTTCCCAACAAGCCCACACCAACCGAGCCGGCCGCCAGATTCTTGATAAACGTTCTCCTATTTTGCATGATAAATCCTCCCGTCGAGTTTTGCTGTTGCCTTCTTTCCTTCGTCTCCCAGTTTCCGCATATGATCGATAATCATATCACGTAGCTTGACACCGGTATTTATCCGTTGCAAATTCTTCGACAACGTTTTGCTACCATCACCGCCATCAGCCAGATAATCACTTGTCACCATCCAGTAGATTTTGTCGTTATCCAGCGGCTCTCCGCCTACACGACATTTGATGGCTTTGTCTTTCCGGATACCGAAACGCATTCCGGCAACGCCTTCTCCGCCTCGCGAAGCCATGTGATTCATTAAACGACGCAGATCACTGCCTTTCAACTTCAGCAAAACCACTTCATTTTCGAAAGGCATCAGTTCAAAGATATTTTTTACCGTCACTTCTCCTTTCGGGATGGGTGCCCGAAAACCACCGCGATTCATGAAGCTCACCGCAGGATGGACATCCGGATATTTCTTTTGACAGATTGCTTTTCCTTCAGTCAATACCAAATCGGACACAAAATTTCCCAGCAGACTTTCCGGTCGTCCGGCAAGCAACGCCTCCGGAGCAACACAAAGCTTTTGGGACATTTGCGCCTGAAGACTATCTCGATAAGGTTTAATCTGAGCTTCAATTTTGGGGTCGGCCGTTACGTTCAGCGTGGAATCCAGTTTGATATTTTGATACTGTACCTGGCCAACAGTTGCCGTATGCTGCTGACACGCTGCCAGGGCCGATGTCAATACCAGCAACAGGAAAAACTTCCGCATTCTTTCAATTTTCATCAGTGGAAACAAAGGTCTATTCATTTTTGTAAAGGTTGAAAATAACAAAACATTCCCTAAACTATTTATGACGGAACAAGGTTAATTGGTTAATACCTCTTCAGAAGTATTGATTTTGTCTGAAACTGAGGTTATTTTAGCAAAAAAGTGAAGTAGGATTAAAAAAGGCACCAACCTGATGCACAAAAAAATTCCCGAATCTCCCTCCATTCTCATCCGTATTACCATCCACACCATTTTTATTCTGTTTTGGTTTGGGAATAGCTTTGCGCAGAATTCAGACCATCCGGAAGTAAAAGCGAGAAGAGGCGACGGTATCTATAATTTGCTGGAGCGAAACGGTTTGCCTGCCGGCGAATATCTGAATAAATTCATCGAACTGAATAAGTCGAAGCTGGGGCCGAACAATACTTTGTATGAGGGACGAAGCTATCTGCTTCCGGTAGCCACATTGTTTGCCGAAGAACCACTGTTCGGGAAAGAACATGAGAAGGTGCGAATTCAGGACCGAAAACTGGAAGGTGCCATATTCTACCTCGTAAGTGGTCATGGAGGCCCCGACCCGGGAGCGATGGGGAAAATAGGCAAGCATCGGTTAACCGAAGACGAATATGCCTACGACGTCACACTACGACTGGGCAGAGCACTGATTCAACACGGAGCCAAAGTATATTTCATTATCCGTGACCCGAAAGACGGAATCCGCGACGAATATTATTTAGAAAATCGCTCGGATGAATATTGTTATCCACACCAGAAAATACCGCTCGATCAAAACCAACGGCTCCGTCAACGAGCGGCCGCGGTGAATGAGCTGTACAAGCGGGACCCGTCATCTAAATACAAACGATGTATCATCATTCATGTGGATGCGCGGAACCGGCACCGAAACATCGACCTTTTCTTCTATCACTTCGAAAAAAGCAAGAGCGGTGAACAACTGGCCGAGGCCATGCGCCATTCCATGAAAGTAAATTATAAGGAGAATCAACCGAATCGTGGATACAACGGCACGGTTTCGAGCCGGCGACTATACATGCTCACACGAACCAACCCCACGGCGGTTTACATCGAAATGGGGAACATCAACCACACACGCGATCAGCAGCGACTCATCTACCCCGATAATCGACAGGCACTGGCGGATTGGTTGACGGAAGGAATCGTCAAAGACTATCAATCGCGTCAATGAATTCCGGAGATAGAAATAAGGAAGGAACAGGACCCGTCATCCTTTTCGACGGCGTATGTAACCTATGCAATGCATCGGTTCAGTTTATTCTGAAATATGAGAAGAGTCCGCGTTACCGCTTTGCTCCGTTGCAAGGGAAATTTGCCTCTGAAGTTCGCCACCAATATGCTCTCCCCGAAGATGCGGACAGCGTTGTTCTTATCGAAAAAAAACAGGTTTTCACCGCGTCGACAGCTGCTTTGCGGATTGCACATCACCTAAAAGCACCCTGGAACTGGTTGGTAATCTTTAATATTTTGCCGATTTCCTTTCGGGATGGAGTTTATCACTGGATAGCCCGAAATCGCTATCGTTGGTTTGGCAAGAAAGACGCTTGCGAAATTCCATCACCGGAAATTGCACATCGCTTTCTCGACTAAAAGTCGTAATGGCTACAACTCCAGTTTTCCGCTTTCGTATTGCTTGTAATATTGCGCCAAATGCGCCAGAAATTGGCTGAACATTTTCACCGAAGCCAGCGTACCCGGAGATACTTCCTCCCCTTTCAGTTTTAACAACAACACACCGTACAGGGCATTCAGGCTTGTTTCAATATCATTTTCTCCTGCTCCTCGCGCTTTCGCGGAAAACTCATCGATAAACGGCTTGGCCTGACGGAACAGCATATCGTACTGCGGAAGCTGACCACTTTTTGTCACCAGCAAATGAAATTCATACAAATCATTCACCTGGTTCTTATTGATTTGCAGATGGCCTTTCTCCTTGATATTCTCCCTCTCCATCATCAGGACCAGGTTTTCATACCAACGGGCTATCTCTTCCCGTTCTCCGTCCTTACTGTCAAACTTGTCCACAATGTTTTGGCGGATGCGATCCATATCAAACTGGTTGGCCCGAATCAGATCTTCCAACTGCCACATGTAGAGGATGTACTCAACAATATTCTCTTTCCGTTTTTGACGAGCAATTAACATCGAACAAAAATTTTAGTGTTGATTTGAAATTGAAAAGCGATGAAAAGATGCAGAGATTACCAGTCTCCTTTGAACCGATCAATATCGCGGCGCTCTTTTTTGGTTGGGCGTCCGGTTCCCCGCTCACGCTCGAACCAACTCATATTCTTCTGCATTTCCAGAATTTCCAGTTCCGAGGCCGGCGTAACGTCTTCCATGTATTCCGGAACCAGTTTGGCTCCCACCCGCTTCTGGATAAGCTGTTTCACTTTGTACGAATACCTCACCGGGTTTTTCCGTACTTCGATCACTTCACCGGTTTTCAACGTCCGCGAAGGTTTCACCGATTGTCCATCAATGGTTACCCGTCCTTTCTTGCAGGCATCCGTAGCAATACTCCGGGTTTTAAAAACCCGCACAGCCCATAGCCATTTATCTACACGAACCTGATCTTCCATGATGCAAAATTAAAAAACGGAGATGGCAACAACAAAGGTCATTTGTTATTGAACTGGCTCATGGCCCGATGAACACCGATGGTTCCAAAAGCCTTGATGATATCGATACAAAGCTCGATTCGTTCAGGAAGGACATCTTCCTCTTCCGGCGACCACTTGCCCAGTACATGGTCTATCTGGTATCCTTTCGGGAAATCGTCACCGATACCAAACCGCAAACGGGCGTAATCCTGGCGGCCCAACACCTGGTTAATGTTCTTCAAACCATTGTGTCCGGCATCGCTCCCTTTGGCCCGCAGACGGATTTTTCCCAGCGGCAAAGCCAGGTCATCCACCAGAATCAGAACCTTGTCGACCGGGATTTTCTCCTTCTGCATCCAGTAGTGCACAGCTCTTCCACTTAAGTTCATATACGTGGAAGGTTTCAGGAGAATGAAGGTACGCCCGGCATGTTTCATTTCAGCGACAGCGCCATAACGCCTATCACTAAAAGAAATATTGGACGCTCCGGCAAGAGCATCCAATATTTTAAATCCGATATTGTGTCGGGTATTTTGATATTCTTCCCCGATATTTCCTAAACCTACTATCAGGTACTTCAAAACACAATTGCTTTATTAGTTTCCGCCTTTGGCAGCTGCAGTCATTGCCGCACGTGCTGCACGGGTGATTACTACGCTGGCTACCGGAACGGACTTGTTGTTCAGGATTTCCAGACCTTCAGCCTGAACATCGCCTACGCGAATACTTTCGCCCAATCCCAGTGCAGTTACATCGATGTCGATGGTATCAGGCAGATTTTTAGCCAAACCCTTTACGCGCAATACGCGGAGGTTCGTTTTCAGACGTCCACCTTTCTGGATACCTTTTGCAAAACCAGTGAGTTTAACAGGAATATTGATTTTAACCGGCTTGTCTTCGGTAATACGAAGGAAGTCGATGTGCAAAATCTCGTCAGTTACCGGATGGAACTGAATGTCCTGCATGATAGCCTGGTATTTCTTTCCACCGATTTCAATGTTAATCAGATAAACATTGGGTGTATAGATTACGTGACGGAATTCACCTGCTTCAGCCTCAAAGTGAATCGGCTCTTCACCACCATAAAGTACGCAAGGAACTTTACCTTCGGCGCGCAGTTTTTTCGTCTCTTTTTTTCCTACTGCTGTACGGGCAGTACCTTTTACTTCAAACGTTTTCATCGTAAATAAATTAATTTAATTTTTTAAGTGCTTACTCAGATCTCCCTCCTTTTCAGGAAGGCATCCGCATCACACCAGTAAAGGTATGCTGCAAAATCGGGCGCAAATATAGCAAATAATCCGGTGAAATCTTCACGTAAGGAGAATTTTCACACATATTCTCCGGCAAAGTCTTTCAACGGATTACTTCTGTCAAATATCATTAAATGAACGAAGTACTGATTGATTCGTTCTTGTAAACCTTCTGAATAACGTCAGCAATCAGACCGGAGCACGAAATAATTTTAATCTTTTCCGACTTTTTCCTTAACGGGATGGAGTCGGTAAAATAAATCTCGTCGAGATCCGATTCATCAATTCGTTCGTATGCCGGACCAGAAAGAACAGCATGTGTAGCGAACGCACGTACGCTGTTAGCTCCCTTTTCTTTCATCAGATTAGCAGCCTTGGCAATGGTTCCGGCAGTATCTATCATGTCATCGATAATCACCACATCTTTCCCCTTCACGTCGCCAATAACAGTCATGTTACCAACCACATTCGCCTGGCTGCGCGATTTATGACAGATCACCATGTCAGTTCCCAACAATTTGGCATACGTGTTAGCCCGTTTGGTTCCCCCCACATCCGGCGAAGCTACCACCAGGTTCTCCAGGTTCATTTTCCGGATATGCGGAATAAACAAGGTTGAAGCAGTCAGGTGATCAACCGGCACATCGAAGAATCCCTGAATCTGATCGGCATGCAAATCCATGGTAATCAACCGGTCGATTCCGGCGGCTGAAAGCATGTCGGCCATCAGTTTGGCACCAATCGAAACGCGCGGTTTGTCTTTCCTGTCCTGACGGGCGTATCCGAAGTAAGGAATAACCGCAATAATTTTGTAAGCCGAAGCCCGTTTGGCAGCGTCAATCATCAGCAACAGTTCCAGAATGTTATCAGCCGGCGGGAAAGTCGACTGGACAATGAAACAGTGAGAACCGCGAATGGTCTCTTCGTAGCACGGCTCAAATTCGCCGTCCGAAAAAACCGGGCAAGACGATCGCCCCAGGTGCAGATCGGCACTACTGGATATTTTTTCTGCTAAATAACGGGTTTGGGTTCCTGAAAAGATTTTGATGGGAGCATTTCCAGCCATTTCCTCTGATTTTCAAGTTTGAAGTTGCATGTAGTTCAGGTGCGCAAATGTAACAATAATGCCTCAACTACTAAATGGGTAAAATCACTTTTTATCAAAAATATAGCAAGCCGAATGTATCCGGCAAACGTTGCTTACTTATTCGTAGCTGCCATCATTAATCTGCTGAATGAAGTCCAGCACCTCATCTCTTCCTGTTTCCGAAGTTGCCGAAGTGACAAAGCGCGGAGGCAATTCTTCCCAGCTTTTCAGCATCTCGCGCCGATAAGCTGCCAGGTTTTTATCGACCTGCGTTTTTCCCAATTTGTCGGCTTTGGTAAAAACCATGGCAAATGGAATTCCGCTTACTCCCAGCCAGTTCATAAAGTCCAGGTCGATTTCCTGCGGCTCCAGACGGATATCAATCAGCACCATCACACAATAAAGGTTTTTCCGCGAAAGCATGTATTCACGGATAAAATTCATCCACTTATTGCGCTGATTACGCATCACTTTGGCGTAACCATAGCCCGGCAAATCGACCAGGTACCACTCGTTGTTTATCAGGAAGTGATTGATCAGTTGGGTTTTCCCCGGCTGCCCGGATGTTTTGGCCAGCTTCTTATGATTGGTCAGCATGTTAATCAGCGACGACTTCCCTACATTCGAGCGTCCAATAAACGCATACTCGGGCCGATCGCTTTTCGGACATTTCGCGGGGTCGGTATTGCTGATAACAAATTTGGCGCTATTAATCTGCATAAGTCATTCGTGATTAAAAAAGGGGAACGTTGCCAGCCATTCCCCTTCGATATATTTTACTTAATATAAACTTCCAGTAATTTCACTTCCTGTCCGTCTTTCGGCACCAGAATGAAATTCTCGACCGAGGCAGGGACCAGAATCGTTTCTCCTTTCGAAACTTCCATCGCCTTTTCTTCTCCCCAGCTGATAGCGTAATTACCTTCCAGGCACATGTAAATAACGAAAGAATCGAGCTCGTTGTAATCGCGCTCCACCGAATGTGTCAACTCGAGCAAATTCGTGGTAAAATACGGGCAACTCACCAACTCGGAAGACTGATTCTTGTGCGAATGATAATGTGTGCCGTACTCTTTTTCAAACGTGTAATCGATGGCATCCAGCGCGAATTCGGTATGAAGATCGCGGGTATTTCCCTTGTCGTCTTTCCGGTTGTAATCATAAATCCGGTAAGTCACATCTGATGTTTGCTGAATTTCGGCGACCACAATTCCTTTTCCGATGGCGTGAACACGTCCGGCCGGCATGAAGAACACATCACCTGCTTTCACTTTCTCAGTATTGAGAATCTCCATCAGGGTATTTTTCTCCAGATGACCGAGGTATTTCTTCTGATCGACTTCCTGATTAAAACCGGCAATCAACTCTGCTCCCTCATCTGCCTGAACGACGTACCACATCTCGGTTTTACCGAAAGCGTTGTGCCGTTCTTTCGACATTTCGTCGTTCGGATGCACCTGAATAGAGAGATCATCATTCGCATCGATGAATTTGATGAGCAACGGAAATTCCATCCCGAACTTCTCATAGACTTTCTCACCAACCAGCTCACCCATGTAGACTTCGATGAGTTCCTGGAGATTATTTCCCGCCAGGAAACCATTGGCAACAACTGATATTTCGTTCTGAACGCCCGATATCTCCCACGATTCCCCGCAATTGGGTAATGGCGAAAACTCCTTATTCAGAAGCTGTTTCAACTTTTGCCCACCCCAAATCTTGTCTTTATATATTGGCTGAAACTTAAATGGATATAATTCTTGCACGTCTTACGATTTTGGACATTAACGATTTAGATTAATTCTGGAAGGAGTTAAAGATTGAATCCCTTCCCGGGAGGAATAAAATCAGAAATTGAAATCGACGGCAGCCCGTTCGGTCGTCAGTTCTTTCACCAGATCAATCACCTTCAGATGTTCCGGATGAACGCGATACACATCCAAATCGTCGATATTTTCAAAATGGGTGACCAGACAAATGTCGAAGGACGGCGCATCCAACGTGTAGTGCTGATTTACTTCGATGTGTTTCAATTCGGAAATTTCGTTCTTTAAGTTGAGAAGAGCTGCTGTCAGTTTTTCAATCGCCTCTTTCTTAGCCGATGACGAGTCAAAATCTTTCATTTTGAACAGCACGGTATGGTTAATCATAATGAGAATGGTTTTTATTGTTGTTCCAAATTTCTTTTGCGAAATTAATACTTTATAATTTTACCGCCAGTTTTTTTAAAAAGGCACCGAAAATGATCCCGCAGATTTAACGAAGATTGATATATTTGATCGGATCAGGCAAAGGGCTGATTGGTATAATTTACAGAACAATTAAAACGCGAACATGCTTGTTATTGGAATTGCCGGAGGAACCGGCTCGGGAAAAACCACCGTGGTAAAAAAAATTATTGAAAGCCTTCCGGAAGGCGATGTGGAGGTTCTGGCACAGGATGCCTACTACCGCGACAACAGTGACATTCCGCTGGAGGAGCGACAGAAAATAAATTTCGACCATCCCGATGCCATCGAGTTTGAGCTGCTCGCCGAACATATTCGGCAACTCAAAACGGGGAACACGGTTGCACAGCCCATCTATTCCTACCTCACCTGTACGCGTGCCGAGGAAACCATTCCAGTCAAACCCAAAAAGGTAATCATCGTAGAAGGAATTCTTTGTCTGGCCCCGAAAGAGCTGCGCGATTTGATGAACATCCGGATTTTTGTGGATTGTGAGGCAGACTTGCGGCTTTCACGCGTCATCCAGCGCGATATCATCGAACGGGGAAGAAATGTGGCACAAGTACTTGAGCGGTATGAGAAAACCGTTCGCCCCAGTCACCTGCAGTTTATCGAACCAACCAAACGCTATGCCGACATCATTGTACCACAGGGCGGACAAAACACCGTAGCTATCGACATTATCACTCAATACATCGAAAAACATCTGAACGACAACGCCTAAAACCAACACCTATGCTCGATCACCTCAAACCTGAACACGTACTTTACCTCGACATTGAAACCGTTCCATTAACCCAGTCGCTGGACAAAATGCCCGAACGGCTGCAAGAACAATGGACAAAAAAAGCGGCCAATATTGGTTCGGAAGAAGACTCGCCGGAAGATTTGTTCCAACGCGCCGGTATTTATGCCGAATTCGGAAAAATCATCTGCATTTCAGCAGGAACCATTTACCGGAAAGGCAAGCAACGAGTATACCGGGTGAAATCGTTTTACGGTGACGACGAAAAACAGTTACTGATTGATTTTGCCGAAATGCTAGAGAAATTTACAGCTACTCCAACGCACAAGCTTTGTGCTCACAACGGACAGGAATTTGATTTTCCGTGGATTGCCCGCCGTATGCTCATTCATGGCCTGAAGCTTCCGAAAATACTCGACATTGCCGGTGCCAAACCCTGGGAAATCCGGGACACGTTGATAGACACCATGCAGCTTTGGAAGTTCGGAGACTACAAGCACTACACGTCGCTCAACCTGTTGTGTGCCGTTTTCGACATTCCAACTCCCAAAGATGACATCGACGGAAGTCAGGTAGCTGCCGTTTACTATGACGAAGGTGATTTGGAACGGATTGCCCGCTATTGCGAAAAAGATACGCTGGCGGTAGCACAGTTACTGCTTCGCTACAAAGGCGAACCACTAATTGCACCGGACGCCGTGGAAATAGCGTTCCCGAACTGAGCTAAATGAAAAATCCCTGAAGGTCGGCACCTACAGGGATATTATTTCGTTCAAAAAAAAACGATTTACATCTTCTTCATGCGATCCATTTCGCGTTTCGCATCTTTTCGCTTCAACGTCTCACGCTTATCATGAAGCTTCTTACCTTTCGCGAGGGCAATTTCCAGCTTCGCCAGACCGCGGTCGTTAATAAACAAGCGGGTGGGAATAATCGTTAAACCCGACTCTTTGGTCTTCCGCTCCAGTTTACGTAACTCTTTCTTATTCAACAACAGTTTGCGCTCACGCCGCGTTTCGTGATTATAGTGTGTCCCCCAAGCATATTCGGCAATATGAAGGTTCTTCACATACAACTCGCCCCTCGAAAAGTAACAATATGCATCCGAAAGACCTGCTTTCCCCAGCCGTATCGATTTTATTTCAGTGCCCAACAAAACCAGTCCTGCTACGAATTTGTCGATAAACTCGTACTCAAAACTAGCCCTGCGGTTCTTGATATTTATTTTTTGTTGTAATGCCATCGTTCTCCTTTGATAATATAACGCAAAAATCCTACCTAAATGTTTAGGCAAATGCCATCAGGAAGGTTGTCAGGAAATAGCGGATGAAGGCAAAAACAAGAATCATTAACAATACCGATGTGATAAAAAATCCAATGTGTTTTTGTTCCGGTATATCTTCAAATAAAACAGGTATTCCGACATAAAAAATGTAAAAAGAATACAAACCCAGTACGCCCAGCGGATACAAGGCAGGAATCAGTCCGGTTACCATCGATATAATCAACGATGGTGCTGACGAGTATATAACCAGGTTAGCCGAACGCCGCAAATTCTTGGTACCTCCAAAACTTTTGACCAACTCGTTGACCAAATATGTACTGGCATATACCGAAAGCAAAAAGCCAAAGAACTCACGCAAGCCATCCGCCATCAACAGGTTACCGTCCAGCCCGATATTTACTTTTTGTATAATACGCCCCAGCAACGAAGCCACTGTGGACAACAAGAGCAACGGCAGCAAAAAATTCCGGACAACCAGGTTCATGGTCACATTCTCTTCTAATATGTTTTTCCATTCGTCCTTTGGTTGCAGAATTAGCGCCTTGCTGCGCTCATAAATTCCGGAAGCCAGTTTTTTAAAATCCATTAATCCTTCCTTTAATTCTACAAAAATAACTTATTTTGACATTCTCAAAATATTTCATCATTAAATCGGGCTCCTCCACAATACAATGGCAGTATTAAAATACAATATGGTAACTATACTCGGAGCGACAGCTTCGGGAAAGACAGCCGTAGCAACCCATTTAGCCAAATCGCTGAATGGAGAAGTCATCTCTGCCGATTCCCGGCAGGTGTACCGGGGAATGGATATTGGTACTGGGAAGGACCTTTCGGATTACATTATTGATGGAGAATTGGTGCCCTACCACCTGATTGACATTGCGGACGCCGGATACCAGTACAATGTTTTCGAATACCAGCGGGACTTTCTGGACGTCTTCGCGAAGATGCAGAAACGCGAAAAGTTTCCTGTGTTATGCGGCGGAACCGGTTTGTACATCGAGGCGGTACTGAAAGGCTATAAGCTCATCCAAGTCCCGGTGAACGAAGCACGCCGACAGGAACTGCAAGCCATGTCGCTGGAAGAGCTGACCGAAATACTTTCCGGGTACAAAGAACTACACAACACCAGCGACATCGAAAACAAAAAAAGGGCAGTACGGGCCATCGAGATTGAAGAGTATTACCAGAAACATCCCGAAATCGACTTGTCTTTTCCGGAAATCAACAGCCTGATTGTTGGCGTCAAGTTCGACCGGAATTCCAGGCGCCGCCGCATTACACAACGACTAAAGGACCGGTTGGAAAACGGAATGATTGAGGAAGTAGAGAAGTTGCTGGCCAGTGGGCTTTCGCCGGAATCGCTAACCTACTATGGTTTGGAATATAAATTCCTGACACAATATGTCACTGGCGAAATTTCGTACGACGAAATGTTTCTCAGCCTGAATACGGCCATTCATCAATTTTCGAAGCGACAAATGACCTGGTTCCGGAAGATGGAACGCGAAGGTTTCGACATCCACTGGCTCGATGGTTACACTCCCCTTCCGGAGAAAATAGAACGAATAACCCGCTGGTTCCAATCCTAACCGCTCTGATTTTCAAAGAAAAAATATTATTCAAAACAAAAGGCAGGTACCTTCTGTTATTTTGAATTGATTATGAATTTATCCAATTTTGCGCAAATTTATCGAACATAATTAATATGAGCATTCGCATCAAAACCCAGGAACAAATTGACGGCATACGCAAAAGCTCTAAACTGGCAGCGGAAACGCTGGAATTTATTGAACCACATGTTAAAGCAGGAGTTTCAACCGAACACCTCGATAACCTGATTCATCAGTTTATACTTGACCACGGCGCTATTCCTGCCACCTTAAATTATAACGGTTACCCGAAATCAAGCTGTATCTCACTGAATGAAGTGGTTTGCCACGGCATCCCTTCTCCTGATACTGTATTGAAAGACGGTGATATTTTGAATATCGATGTAACAACGATACTCGACGGTTACTATGGTGACACCAGCAGAATGTATACCGTAGGTGAAGTGAACGAGAAAGCACTGAAGCTGATTGATGTAACCAAGCACTGCCTCGATTTAGGGATTCAACAGGTTCGTCCGGGCAACTATCTCGGAAATATTGGTTATGTGATTTCCCGCTATGCAACATCGCAAGGGTTTAGCGTAGTGTACGAATTCTGTGGCCACGGTGTTGGCGTCGAATTCCATGAAGACCCTCAGGTTGACCACTCTTCAAGAAAAAACAGCGGACCGAAGCTCCGTCCAGGCATGACCTTCACCATTGAGCCCATGATTAATCTGGGACGTCCACGCGTAAAGCTCGACAAGCACGACGGCTGGACTGCCCGCACCATCGATGACCAACTATCGGCACAATTTGAACATACGATACTCGTAACCGAAACCGGTTGTGAAGTACTCACTGATATTTCGGATGAATATCCGATTTCCTGAAAAAATTATTTTGCAAAAGAAAAGGATTGCAGCGTTTGCAATCCTTTTTTTATGACTTGTTTTCGATAGTTTCGAAATAACCAACTAGCCCATATATTTTTCCACGTCGCTAAATGGAATCATCGTCACCCCCAGCTTCTTCCATTTCTCGAACGGTAACGGAATATTCGGAAGTTCTTTAATAGCATCGGAGAAAACGAATACTTCCTTGCCTCTTTCTGCCAAACCGGTCACCGCCTGGTCGACACACACATTGGTCGTCACACCATAAACAAACACACGATCAGGTTGAATAATGTCGAGCACTTTTTCGGTGTAAGGATTTCCGGCAAACACGTCGAAGGCATCTTTCCGGATCAAAATATTCCTGAAACGCTCGGGATTGTCAAAACGGGAATCCAATATTAATTCCTGGTTCCAATCGATAATAATCGGCCTTTCCGGGTCGGTTTCGGGGATGTACATGGCCCCCTTGCTTTCCGCCATGCAGTGCGGAGGAAACGTGTTCACAAAATCCGGATGACTGGAAAGTTCAGCCGAATTGACCAGGTGATAATCGGCCGTGTTCACTACCCGCAAGTTGTGCTCTCCGGCGAACCGGGTAATTTCCCCAAGAAGCGGACGAATCTCTTCCGCGCCCTGCACGTACAGCTTTCCATCGGGCTCCATGAAGTCGACCTGCGTATCAACATTCCAGAAAATAATATTAGGACGTTCCATAACACATGCGTTTTAACAAACTCAGTAAAGTTAAAATAAACCGGCTTAAAAAAAGAAAAACCCTCCTGTTTTCGGAGGGTTTAACTGTATCTTATTCGTCGTTTCGTTTCTGATACTCGGCCAATCCTTTATCCAAAAATTCAACAAAGTGGTCGGGATTTAAGTCCCGGGCTGTTGGCTGTGTCAACATCTTCCCATTATTATCGAGTAATACATAATAAGGCTGTGCATTCACGCCAAAGTGGGAAATCTGGAAATCAGCATATTTCTTCCCCAGTGTCTTTTTAATCTTGCCGTCGTAGGTCGACTTGACCCAGTCTTTTTCAGGCAATTTGGTTTTATCGTCCACATACAGGGCTATGATGACATAATCATTCTCAAGTCGCTCCAGCACGCGCGGATCCGACCAAACATTTGCTTCCATTTCACGGCAGTTGACACATCCGTGTCCGGTGAAATCGATAAATACCGGTTTATGCTGCTTTTTTGCGCAAGCCATTCCCTGATCGTAATCGAAATATCCTTGCAGGCCATGCGGCAATTCAAGGAAGTCGGAATATTTTGGTTTTTCGCACAACGTTGACGAATCTCCGTCTTTGAACCCGTATGTTCCACTGGTACTATTCACCAATTTCACTTCATCCCTGATGATCTTATGCAAATCGAAATCATGGGTAGCCATTGGCGGCAGGTAGCCTGAAATCGCTTTCAATGGAGCTCCAAACATTCCGGGAATCAGGTATACTACGAATGAAAAGGTGACAATCGACAGCAATAACCGGGGAACGGTCACATGCGTCACTTCACTGTCATGCGCAAACTTCAATTTTCCTAAAAGATAGAATCCCAACATGGCGAAGATGACAATCCAGAATGCCAGGTACACTTCGCGATCGAGGATTCCCCAGTGATAGGTTTGATCGGCAATACTCAGGAACTTCAGTCCAAGAGCCAGTTCCAGGAATCCAAGAACTACTTTCACAGAGTTCAGCCAGCCACCCGATTTCGGCAAATTACTCAGCCATTGCGGGAAGAAGGCAAACAACGTGAACGGCAAGGCAAAAGCCATCGCAAAGCCGAACATGCCAATCACCGGTTTCAGAATCATTCCTCCGGCTGACTCTACGAGAATAGCGCCTACGATTGGACCAGTACATGAAAATGACACCAACACCAATGTGAGTGCCATGAAGAATGACCCTCCAAATCCTCCTTTATCTGCTTTCCGGTCACTTCGGTTCACCCAACTACTGGGCAGCACAATTTCGAATGCACCAAAGAATGAAAACGCAAAAACCAGAAAAATGGTAAAGAAGAGAATATTCGGTAACCAGTGTGTGCTAAGCCAGTTGGCAAAACCCGGGCCTAACGTCACTGCTACAATTGTTCCAATCAATGTATAAATCAGGATAATAGAAAATCCGTATACCAACGCCTGCATCTTCGCCCTCACCTTCGACTCGCTGCTGTGCATAAAGAACGAAACCGTCATTGGAATCATCGGGAATACACAGGGAGTTAAAATGGCCGCCAAACCGGCAAGAAAGCTGAAAAGGAAAAACCATCCCAATCCGTGATGCTTCGTCCCCACCGGCTCGATTGGCTCAACAGGAGTTGTTTTTTCTTCTGCAGGAGCAGCTACCGCCTCTTTCTCACCTCCGTTAAACGAGAAAGAAAAATCCTTATCGGTTGGCGGCAAACAGGTTTCGTCGTTACAACTCATAAACTCGACTGAGCCCTTTATTTCCAAAGGCTTGTCGGTTAAAAGCTTTACACGCTGTACAAACACTGCTTCGTGTGCATAGTACTCGAGCTCCATCTGAAAAGTCTGATCAAACTTCTTGATTATCGGACTTTTTGCCTGCAGTTCTCCATCCAATTCAAAACCGTCGTTCGGTTTGATATTAATGGAGGTCTTAACCGGTCCGCCGGGCGGAAGATCGGTAGAATAGAGATGCCATCCCTGGTCGATCGATGCCTTGAACGTCAAATCATACACGCTGTCGGACACCTGCTTTTGCTCATAAGTCCATTTTACAGGTTCCAGAATTTGAGAGAAAGCGGGCAAAGAGCTTACTACCAGGAATAATGCAAACAGAATATATCGTTTCATCAGGTTGTAGTTCTTTTATTTATGTATTTAAATTTTTCAATAAGTTCAAAATTATAAAAAAAAAACGGCTCAATCATGTGACTAATGATCGAGCCGTTTTCAATTTTTTTATTAGAAGATAATTTCCTCTTGATTCTCATCGAGATACTTTGACTCGAGGAAATTAAGCGAGGCAACCTCGTCGATTACTACCCGCTTTCGGAATTCAAACATCCACCGGAGCCTTCGGGAAGGGAATCCCTTCGTTAAAAAGGCAGCCACAAACGGATGCAATTGAATTGTCAATCTTTTCTTTGCCAGCTCACCGAAAATGAACTTAACCCGCTGCTCAATCTCGTCTGTAAACAGAACGGTCGGTGTGACTTTACCGGTTCCTTTACACACCGGACACACCTCAGCAGTGTCAATATTCATTTCGGGCCGCACCCTCTGTCTGGTGATCTGCATCAGACAGAACTTGCTCAAAGGAAGGATATTGTGCTTCGTTCGGTCAGCACCCATCGCCTCCTTCATCTTATCGAAAACTTTTTGACGGTTTTCATTACTGTGCATATCGATAAAATCGATCACAATAATGCCACCCATATCGCGCAGCCTGAGTTGTCGTGCAATCTCATCGGCTGCAGCCAGGTTAACCTCCAGGGCATTTGTCTCCTGATTTCCGCTTTTCGAGCGATTCCCGCTATTGACATCAATAACATGGAATGCTTCGGTATGCTCAATAATCAGGTAGGCACCGCTCTTAAACGAAACGGTTTTACCAAAAGATGCTTTGATCTGCTTATCAATTCCAAAGTGTTCGAAAATGGGAGCCCGACCGCTGTAATATTTTACAATCTTTTTCTTTTCCGGGGCAATTGTGCCCAGGTAATCTTTAATTTCAATGGCAGCTTCCTGGTCATTAACCATGATACTACCAAAGTCTGGCGTATACACATCGCGAATCATCGCAATGGTACGGTCGAGTTCGCCCAGAACCAACGACGGCGCATTATGCCGGCTCAGCTTAGCCATGGCATTTTCAAATTTTGCCACCAATCGCTTCAGTTCCTGGTCCAATTCTGCAACACGTTTTCCTTCAGCAGCTGTTCGAATAATTACCCCATACCGTTTGGGGCGAATGCTTTGAATTAATTTTTTCAGCCGATTTTTCTCTTCGGTCGATCTAATTTTCTGCGAAACAGAAACTTTGTCGCTGAATGGCATTAACACCATGTTACGGCCAGCGACAGAAATTTCAGAGGTTAACCGGGGGCCTTTGGTAGAGATGGGCTCTTTGGCAATCTGGACCAGAATACTCTGGCCTTGTTTCACCACCTCGGTAATTTTTCCCTCTTTGTTAATGTCCGGATCCGGATGGATTTTGGATACGGGCACGAACTTGCTTTTTTTCGAACCGGCAAGCTTCAGGAACTTGTTCAGTGTCTGGAATTGAGGTCCCAGATCCAAATAATGAAGGAACGCATCTTTTTCGTAGCCTACATCAACAAAGGCAGCATTCAAGCCGGGCATAATCTTTTTGACTTTCCCGAGGTAGATGTCTCCTACCGCAAACTTGGCGTTGCTGTCCTCGCTGTTGAGTTCAACCAGTCTTTTGTTTTCGAGTAAGGCAATTTCTACGTGTGAGGGTGATACATCAATAATTAGTTCATTACTCACGGCCTTAACTCATTTTACAAACAATAATAATTTCAAATTTAGCTTAAACACAATAAACCTAAAGCGCTTTTGCACTTTAGGTTTACCGATAGTTAAGCCATTATCGAAAGCTTATTTACTTCTTCTTCTTATGACGATTTTTCCGCAAGCGTTTTTTCCGCTTGTGGGTCGCCATCTTATGTCTTTTCCTTTTTTTACCGCTAGGCATAATTTTAGGCTTTAAAAATTATTTTACGTTATTCTTTACCTTATTCACGAACGACTTAGCAGGTTTGAAAGCCGGAATGAAGTGTTCAGGAATAATAATAGTTGTATTTTTTGAGATGTTGCGGGCAGTTTTCTCAGCGCGCTTTTTAACGATAAAGCTACCGAAGCCACGCAGATAAACATTTTTTCCATCAACCAACGAACCAGAAACGGTTTCCATGAATGCTTCAACAGTTTTCTGTACAGTAACTTTTTCGATACCAGTGTTCTTCGAAATCTCGTTTACGATATCTGCCTTTGTCATTGCTATAAATTTAATTATACACTTCTTTCTTAAAATTTTGGTGAACAAAGATAGACTTTTTCGGATGATTAAAGAAATACAAATCAATTATTTTTGTTCCATTGAATTAAAATTTAGTTTATTTAACAATATATGAGCAAATTTGCCAAATATCTGATTGACTGGTACAAAAGCAATGGGCGTGAGCTCCCATGGCGCGAAACCCGTGATCCATATACGATTTGGGTCTCTGAAATTATTCTTCAACAGACAAGAATCAACCAGGGGACAGCGTATTTTCATCGCTTTATTGAACAATATCCTGACGTTTCTAAATTAGCTTTCGCTGACGAACATGATGTTTTAAAACTTTGGCAGGGACTGGGATACTACTCCCGTGCACGCAACATGCTTGCAGCTGCCCGACAGGTAATGGAACAGTTCAATGGTCGCTTTCCAAACACCTACAAAGAGCTATTACAATTAAAAGGAGTTGGAGAATACACCGCAGGAGCCATTGCTTCCATTGCTTTTAACTTGCCACATGCCGCAGTGGATGGTAACGTACTGCGCGTTTTGTCGCGGGTTTACGCCATCGACACTCCCATCAATTCAACCAAAGGGAAAAAGCTTTTCACTGAGTTGGCGAACGAACTGGTTCCGAAAAAGGAGCCGGCTACATTCAACCAGGCCATCATGGATTTTGGAGCCATGCGATGTACTCCGCAAAAACCAGATTGTGCCAGCTGTCCACTAGCCGAAATGTGCCAGGCATATATTAATAACAGTGTGGAAGCTCATCCGGTGAAAGAAAAAAAGACCAAAATCAGGGACCGGTACATGCATTATTTGTTTATTAGGAATGAAAAATCGGCCTGGCTCGAAAAACGAAACGGACAGGATATTTGGAAGAATATGTACCAGCTTCCACTAATTGAGTCGTATGATGTGCTGCTGCCGGAACAAATTCTGCAATCTGACGAATGGAAGACGATCTTCAGTGACGCACAAATCGAGGTTCGCTCCATTTCTGACGAAATTATTCACCTCCTCAGTCATCGAAAAATACACGCGTTCTTTTATGACATACAACTAATAAAAGGCAAAGTTGATTATCCCGCAAACCCCGTTTTTTTGAAAGATATTTTTAATTTTGCCGTACCAAAACTAATTGAAAATTACCTGGCTGATAGAATCCATGTAACTCAATCACATTAAAGTTTATATGTTTCAGAGGCAGAGAATCGATTTTTGAAAAGAACATCGGTTTTCGTAAATTTAATTTTATTCATTAAAATTGCTTTAAATATGTCTATCAACAAAGTTATCTTAGTCGGAAACGTCGGGAAAGATCCCGAAATCAGGCACCTGGACAACAACGTAGCCGTTGCCAATTTTCCATTAGCCACCTCTGAAACCTACACCAACAAAAATGGTGAGAGAATAACAAACACAGAGTGGCATAACGTTGTAGCATGGCGAGGACTTGCCGAGGTATGCGAAAAGTATGTACAGAAAGGAAAACAGCTGTACATTGAAGGAAAGATTCGGACTCGCTCATATGAGCAGGACGGAACGAAAAAGTACATGACGGAGATTTATGCCGATACTTTGCAAATGCTGGGCCGGAAAGATGATTTCCAGAACGACTCAGCACCTGATCGCTCTTCGGCTACCGTGAGTGAGCCAAACGGAAACAACGGCTCCTTCGACAATTCTCCGGGAGAAACTGAAGAAGACGATTTACCATTTTGATACTAAAATATTTATAGTTTGGAAACAGACGTAGTTCCTCCGTCGGGAGCCCACTGGGAAGGTATTCACTTTTATCCATTTACGATCGAGACACTGATTGGGCTCCTGGTGTTGCTTTTATTACTAATTATTTCTGCATTGATTTCAGGATCCGAAGTGGCTTTTTTCTCTCTGGGTCCCAAAGATAAACATGAGCTTGAAGAGAAGAAGAGCCGTTCCAACGCTCTTGTTCTCCGCTTGCTCACTATTCCTGAGCAATTGCTGGCCACTATCCTGGTAGGGAATAATTTTGTCAACATCGGAATCGTTATTTTATCGGCACACATCACTAATTTGCTGATAGATTTTTCCGCAGCTCCCACGCTGGGATTTATTTTTCAGGCCGTTGTCATCACCTTTTTATTGCTTCTCTTTGGTGAGATTATTCCCAAGGTATATGCAACACAATATCCGCGTTCGTTTGCAGTACGGATGGCTCCCATGCTAAACGGACTGGAAAAGGTGACCCGGCCACTAAATCATATCCTGATTACCACCACAGCCTTTGTTAACAAACGGGCAACCAAACACCGGAAATACCTTTCTATCGATGAAATTTCGAAAGCTCTTGAGCTGACAGACGAAATGGAGTTTACCGAAGACAAGGAAATTCTGGAAGGGATCGTCAAGTTTGGGAACAAGAGCGTGACGGACATCATGCGCTCACGCGTCGATTTAATCACGCTCAACATTCGCGACGACTACACCGAGGTACTGAAAGTCATAAACGATTCGGGCTACAGCCGGATTCCGGTCTATTCCGAAACATTCGACAATATCCGGGGAATCTTATACATCAAAGATTTACTGGCTCACCTCAACAAGGGCAATACGTTCCGCTGGCAGTCGCTTTTGCGCCCGCCATTTTATGTCCCGGAGTCGAAAAAAATTGATGAGCTATTGGAAGAATTTCAGAAGAACAAAGTTCACATGGCCATTGTCGTCGATGAATATGGAGGCACGTCGGGACTGGTGACGCTTGAAGATGTACTGGAAGAAATTGTTGGTGATATTGCCGACGAGTTTGACGAAGACGAAGAATACTATACGCGCATTGGTGAGAATGAGTATCTTTTCGATGGAAAAACGATGCTCAATGATTTCTACAAAGTATTCGATGTTCCGGAAACGATTTTCGACGAAAAAAAAGGTGACGCAGATACGCTTGCCGGATTGATCCTCGAGCTTCAGGGAGAAATACCTGCTAAAAACGAAAAAATTGAGTGCGACGATTTTCTGTTTCAGATTGAAGAATCAGATGCGCGCCGTATTAAGAGCATACGGGTATTCATCACACGTGAAAATGAGAAAGGAGAAAATATCTGATATGGGAAGACGAATTCACAGGATGCACTTACCAATCATCATTATTTTGGTGATTATGACGATGAGCATGATTTCGTGTAAACACGAATACACACCAAAACCATTAGGTTATTTTCGTATTGCGTTTCCGAAAAAGGCTTATCATCAGATGAATGAGAACTTGCCCTACACTTTTAAAATTCCGGATTATTCCAGTATTTCAAGAGACTCTGATTACCAGGCAAAGCCATATTGGATTAACATCGATGTTCCGTCCAATAAAGCTTCTATTCACATCAGCTATAAAGCCGTACACGGTAATCTGGCAAAATACACCGAGGAATCAAGAATGCTGGCTTACAAACACGCACAGAAAGCCAGTGCTATCGACGAAAAAATTTACATCAACCGGGCGAATAAAGTCTACGGAACGCTATACAACATCAAGGGAAACGTAGCCTCGCCGATGCAATTCTACCTAACTGACAGTACACGTCACTTCATTCGCGGAGCACTGTATATCCGCGAAATTCCTAATGTGGACAGCTTACAGCCTGTCATCAACTTCCTGGAACAGGATGTTGTTCAACTGGTCGAATCAACCAAATGGAAAGACGTTAAATAATGCCTCTCTTTACGAACGAAAATATCGATGATGCTTTACTCGGCCTCTGGGAAATAACCGAAACGCCGGAGGAATTAAGGCAAATTGTCACGTTAACTCCTGCCGAGGAACAGGAATTCAAATCCTTTACCAACCTGCGCAGACAGCGTGAATGGCTTGCAACGCGGGCTCTTCTTCAGCAAATGCTCGACGAGCCATTTGAAATCCGTCATCTGACCGACGGAAAACCGGTATTGGAAGACACACCATACCACATCAGCATTTCCCATTCGTCAGAATACGCTGCGGTCCTGTTGCACGAAGAGATGCAACCTGGTCTCGACATCGAGAATGTTTCGCGCTCCATTGACAGAGTAGCCCCTCGCTTTCTTTCAGCTGAAGAGTTACAAAACTGTCTGACCAATGACGGCTATTCAAACATCAAGTTATTTATGCACTGGTGTGCGAAGGAGGCCATATTCAAGATGATTCCTCACCAAGGCGTTGAATTCTCAACACAAATCCAGATTCCCGCTTTTGAAATGACCGGCTCAAACGGTTCGTTTACCGGACTGTTCAAAGGCTTGTTCGGCACCGATCACATCGACCTGAACTATCGCTTCGTTGAAGATAACCTGATGGTTTGGGGACTCTACGAATAGTCCGGGAATAGACGAATGAAACACCCAAAATGAATTCGCTGAAGCAAAATGCTTTCAGCAAATTTGCGCTGTCCCAACGTCCTGAGCAAGAACTGTGATTTACGACTTTTAACAGAAGCTTATCCTTCCCAACTAAACAAATAGAGGGGGATCTGTTTTATATAGGTGAGTAAATTTAGCATCTGTAAAAAAGATATAAACAATGAATACACCCGAGTCACATATTCTTGTCATATTTGGCGCATCAGGCGATTTAACCAAAAGAAAACTGATCCCGGCTATATGCAAGTTGCATAACGGTAAAAGATTGCCGGAAAAGTTTGCCATTCTGGGCGCCAGTCGTACTGAAATGACTGATGAGGAATTCCGCGAAAGCGTTACCGATTTCCTGCCGAAGGACGATGACCAGTGCAAATGCGATGAGTTCCTCGAAAAACTCTATTATCAACCACTGGGAACCGCTGATGCCGATGAGTACGGTAAACTGAAAGACCGGTTGGAAGAGCTGAAAGAAAAGCTGGATATTCCCGGCAATTACATTTTCTACCTCTCCACTCCACCTAAATTGTATGGAGTAATCCCGGCCAATCTGGCATCGGTTGGTTTAAATCAACAGGAAGATGGTTATACCCGGTTGATTGTGGAAAAACCTTTCGGGAATAACCTGGAAACAGCACAAAAGCTGAACAAGGAACTGCTCAACTACTTCGATGAAAAGCAGATTTACCGTATTGACCACTATTTGGGTAAAGAAACCGTCCAGAACATGTTAGTGGCCCGCTTCTCCAACGGAATTTTCGAGCCGATTTGGAATCGGAACTTCATAGAGCGCGTGGAAATCTCCTCCGCCGAAAGTCTGGGTGTGGAAGGACGGGGCGGTTACTACGACCAATCCGGTGCCATGCGCGACATGGTTCAGAATCACCTCCTGCAATTGGTCGGAATGGTCGGAATGGAACCTCCCGTGGTGGCTGAAGCAGATGCCATTCGTAACGAAACGCTGAAAGTTTTCCAGTCACTCCGACCACTCGAGCCTGAAGAAATTCGCTCAAATGTGATTCGCGGCCAGTACATGGAGTCGCGTATCAAAAATGAACAGGTCAAAGGCTACCGGGGCGAAAAAGGAGTCGATCCCGAATCGCGGACGGAAACTTTCCTGGCAATGAAATTTTACATTGACAACTGGCGCTGGGCCGGTGTTCCTTTTTATCTCCGTACCGGGAAAAAATTACCAACGCGTGTAACCGAGGTCGTCATAAAATTCCGTCCCACACCTCATCACCTTTTTCAGGAAGATGGAGTCACAGCGCACGTAACCAACCAGTTGATCATTCGAATTCAGCCGGACGAAGGAATTCTGCTCAAGTTTGGATTGAAGGAACCGGGAGCTGGCTTCCGGGTTCAACCGGTGAATATGGATTTCCACTACAGCGATTTATCGGATGTAGAATTGCCAACCGCTTACGAGCGTCTTTTACTCGATTGCATGATGGGTGACCAAACGCTATATCTGCGCGGCGACGCAGTAGAAGCAGCATGGAGATTTGTACAGCCCATTCTCAATGCGTGGGAAGAAAATCCGTCACTTCCGATTTATGGATATCCGGCCGGTTCATGGGGCCCACAGGAGGCCGACGACCTGATTGAAGGCGAAGACACCTGGCGGTATCCATGTAAAAATCTTTCCGACGACGGGACTTATTGCGAATTGTAAAATCAGACAAGACCAATGGAACCTGAATTGAAAATATACAACGATGCAGCCAGCGTAACTGAAGCTTTTGCAAAGAACCTGGCTCAGTGGATTAAAGAAAGTAGAAGTCCGTTTTTTCACGTTGCCCTTTCGGGCGGAAGCACACCCAAACTGTTATTCAAGCATTTAGCTAACAACTATAAAAATGTCATTGAATGGAGTAAAGTGCATTTTTGGTGGGGTGATGAGCGGATGGTTCCGGCTGACGACGACGAAAGCAACTACAAAATGACCAACGAATTACTGCTTTCTCAAATCAATATTCCGGAAGGAAATATTCACCGGATACGGGGAGAAGAAGATCCACCAACCGAGTCAGTCCGCTACGGCGACGAAATTGAATCGCTGGTTCCTGAAAAGGAAACCTGGCCGGCTTTCAATTTGATTATCTTAGGAATGGGTGACGACGGACACACGGCTTCCATCTTCCCGAATCAAATGGAATTGCTTCATTCGCTCGATGTTTGCGAAGTGGCGACACATCCTTCTTCGGGACAAAAAAGAATCACCTTAACAGGAAAAGTGCTGAACAGTGCTGAGAAAACCGCCTTCCTGGTGACAGGAGAGAATAAGGCAGACCGTTTGCAGGAGATATTTTCCGATTCGGACAAGGGGCGCCTGCTGCCTGCATACCACATTCATCCGGCAGGGGAACTATATTGGTTCGTCGATCAGGCGGCAGCCGGAAAACTGGAGAAATAATAAAAAATTACCCGTATACTATTGGGACAATCTTGTCCAATAAAAGTATACGGGTTTATTTTTTTTTCGAGCTTATTATGCTTCCGATAAATCTTTCTGCTTTCGCTTTATTTCGTTGACGTATTCTGCAGCTGAGAGAGCTGCTATCGTTCCGTCGGCGACAGCTGTTGTCACTTGGCGGTAAGGCTTTTTAACACTATCACCGGCACCATACACTCCGGGAATATTGGTTTTCATACGGTCGTCTGTCAATAGTTCGCCGTATTCATTCAGTTCAACGACATCTTTAAAGAAGGCTGTATTCGGAACGTAACCGATGAAAATAAACGTTCCCTCGACATTGATAATCTTCTCCTCACCGGTCCGCATATTCTTCACCCTGGCAGCTTCCAGGTTTTCGTTTCCAATGAACTCCTGAATCATGGATTCCATCTCGAACTCAATTTTTTCATTTTCGCGGGCATCGCGGATGGCGTGTTCAAATCCCTGGAAATGATCGAACTGGTGAACGATGGTCACTTTCGATGCATATTTCGTCAGTGAAACAGCTTCTTCCAGTGCTGAATTACCACCACCAACTACTATAATTTCCTTGTCCTGAAAGAAATCGCCATCGCAGGTGGCACAGTAGGAAATACCTCTCCCCTTGAATTCTTCCTCACCCGGAACATTCAGCATGCGTGGACGACCGCCCGGTGCCAGAATAACTGTATGGGCAGCGTATGTATCTTTTCCGTTGACTTCAACGGTTTTGGTTTCGCTCTTCAGATCGACTGCGGTTATGTGCAGGTTCGATTTTATTTTGCAGCCAAACGACTTGGCCTGCTTCTTCATTATATTTCCCAGTTGATATCCGCTGGTGGATTCAACTCCGGGATAATTGGCAATTTCGTGCGTCAGCACCAACTGCCCGCCTGGCGTACCCTCATTGAGAATGAGTGTACTGAGTTTAGCCCGCGATGTATAAATTCCGGCAGCTAAACCGGCAGCTCCTGCCCCCAGAATAATGACATCATAAATGGTATCGTCTTTCATCTGATTCCAATCTTAAAGTGTTTCCCGGTTGAACCGGAAGAAAGCTGAACCTGCTGCAAATCTACTCTGACAGCAGGCCAGCTTTGTCAATTTTATTTCGGCTCGCCAAACTGTTCGTTAAGAATAGCAGTAACCTGATCCATGGACTGAATGCTGCTGGTAGCTTTTACGAGTTTACCGTTTTTGTAATATACAGTGAACGGAAGTCCCATAAAACCGCGGCATTCGGGAGCATTACGAATGACAGCTGATTCAGGATTATCAAATTCCATATCAGCAAAAGTTACGTGAGTATAGTCATCTTCCAGCTCTTCCATAATTCCGTATACCGGAACACACATGGGGCCCATACGACCACAGCAAATCATTACATTATCATTCTCCTCGATGAACTTCTGATGCTCATCGGCGGTCATAATGTGCTTCAAGTTGGTTTGTAACATGATTTCAACTAATTAATGAGTAAACAATATTTTTAAATATATTGATACCTAGATATCAAATGGCATACCAAATCATTACCTCACAGACGAACACGACATACAAGAAGCTCACTTCAAGCAAATTAACAAAGTCAATTCCCGATCGCCACATTGTCCTGACACAACAAAAGACTGTCAAATCGTCACTTTTATTGCCAATAGCAAACTTTTCTATTGAAAAATAAAAAAGCCACCCATAAGAGGATGGCCTTTCAAATCAAAAACCAATTATATAATAACGAAAATCTTAATTTTCCCAAACAATCAACTGGTCCCCCTCCAGCTTATAATCCTTGGATGCAATGCTTTTCGGCAAGTTAGATTCGCTTCTTGCTTCAATCAACGCTTTAAATTTGGGCGGCATAACGCCGGAGTTCCACGTTAAAACCAACAAGTTTTTGCCTTGAACGGGCAACATCCAGAGTTGGTAATGTTCCCAACCCGATAAAAAGTCAGCCCAGGATGAATAGCCGTTTTGTACGCCAAGACGCCCCATCATCAATTTTAGTTTCATCCGGTTATCAGCTGACAGATTTTTCTTTATCTCATTTGGAAAAGTAACTTCCGGTTGTTCTTTCAGCTTTTGCTCAAACACCTGTCCTATCTGCAATGACGTTTCTGTGGCTTTGGAACTTCCCACCTGATTCACAATGTTGATGTAATACTTTCCCGCGACGATTTGGTACTGATAAGCATTCAGGCAATCGTTCGAAACCAACGTGTCACTCCCCACTCTACAGCGAAAGCGGTTGACTGAATAGATGCCAAAAGCCGACAGTGGATTATTCATCTCAAAAATGTCAACCTGAAAAGTGATATCGTTACATGTCACCGCTTGCGAAGTGAGTTTCTGAAAGCCATATTCGAGATACAGATCGGCACCGCCATCCATGTATCCCCAAAGGGAACCACCGTCGTATGTTTTCGTTTCGGTTGCTTTTAAACCGGGAAACTCATCATTATTCAGTGCCACCTTATCGGCAGCAATCGCCTGCGATATCATCACAAACAGAAAGAAAACCAGGTAATAGATACTCTTGAACATTATGCTTTTATTTCGATGTTTTCCAACGTTATTTTCCATGGATTCGCTTCGCCCAAACCATAACCGGAAGCCAGTTCCATGAACTTTGTCCCGTTAGGTGATTCTTTTTTCTGAACGCCTTCTTCCATTCTTTTCTTCAAAACCACGTCGTAGGCAATGCGATCAACGGCCACGGGGTCGCTACCAAGCAGAATCGTTTTGTAGTTGGTCAGAAACTGCGGGTTGGCAGCGGGGCCACCGTCGAAGCAACCTTTCAAACCGTCCACAATATTCAGCACCACTTTATCGCGCAAAGGCGGAAAGGCACAAACCTGAGCTATTGTCTCCGACCAAAGCTGCTTGTGCAATCTTCCGGTATTGCTGATACTTCCGTAGGCCAGATTTTTCATGCAACAGGTGACCGTCGTTCCGGCATTTTTCAAAATTGGGATGTTGATGATTTTATCCACCTCCTGGGTAATAATTTTTGTGAAGTACGATTCCTTTCCTCCATTTACCATGTAAGGCAAGGTGTACTCGTCGTACTCGCCATTGACATCAGCCCAGTAGTACCAGTCTTTGTCGATATTCTTTTCTCCGTAAAGGATACCGTCCTTGTCGAAAAATCCCCCGTCTTTATCTTGCTGTTCCGTCCCACGAATATTAATCCCCGGATAATTCTCTTCCGTAAAACCCGTCTCGTGCAACTGCATTTCTCTTCGGTCCCAAATGACAATGTCCGACCGCGAGATGCCTGATTCTTCCAACTGCTTCACCACTGCCTGAACAACCGCATGACTAGTCGTCAGTAATTTCCCGGCAACGGGATTCACTTTCAAACCAATCTTCTCTCCCGGTTTCACAAATTTCCGCCAGGCTTTGTGCAGTTTCTTTTCTCCTGTCAGTTTGAGGAGTCCGTCTGCAATCATCCGATACGCTTCCGATTCAACTGGCTGATTATCGACCACACTATTCGGATGAACCACTTTTACTACCCGGGCCGGATATTTCCCCGGCATGGAATTTTTATTGCGTGAATATTCCAGCGCCTTGTTGATGTTGGTTTCCGGCTTTTCGTTTTCGGCGGAAGCCATTACACTTTTCGGCATCCCGGCCATCAAGACCGAGCCGGCACCTCCGGCTGACAGCAGCCTGAAGAAGCTTCGACGTGAAAAGGACGATTTCTGTTTCATAAGTCAATTGGTTTTTCATGTTAGTATGAATGGATACCAAAATGTTACATTCAGAAACCAGAGATTTATCTTTTCATATTTCAGAAAATAAGGATAAACTTGTGGTATCAACAAAAGTGTCCGTCTGACACGTGAAATTCATTTAACGATGGTGGAATATTATTCCCAACAAACACCTTTCTTATTAGCCCTCGACGTCATTATCTTCGGATTCGACGAAGAAGGATTGAAGCTACTACTCATTAAACGAGGCTTTAAGCCCTGCAAAGGACAATGGTCGCTGATGGGCGGTTTCCTGAAAGAAGATGAAGATATGGAACAGGCTGCCGACCGGGTTTTGCATCAACTGACCGGGCTGAGCGATTTGTATCTCGAACAGCTTCGTCTTTACAGCAAACCCGACCGCGATTCGGATGGACGGGTGATTTCGATGGCATACTACGCGTTGATGAAAACCGACCACCAGGATTCGAAACAGCTAGAAAAACACAATGCGCAGTGGTTTAAAATAGACGAAATTCCAGAGCTGGTTTTCGATCACCGAGAAATGGTTAATCACGCGCTGGCGCGATTACGCCGGAGATGCAAAACGCAGCCTATTGGTTTCGAGCTTCTGCCTGACAAATTTACCATTCCGCAACTACAAAAGTTATACGAAGCCATTTTGGGCATTGAGCTTGACAAGCGGAACTTCCGAAAGAAAATATTGTCGATGGACCTCCTTCAGAAACTGGAGGAAAAAGACAAAAGCGGTTCTCGTAAAGGTGCCTTCTTATATCAGTTCGACAAAGAAAAATATGATCGGTTAATTGGCGAAGGATTCAGCTTTGCGGTATAACTACCATAAAAACTAAGCGGGGCACGCATCTTTCAACGTGCCCTGCTCATTTTCATCCAGGATACGGGATTAATTTAACACACTAAATCCTACCTCAGAAATCTTTCCCTCATTGCGGTTGCGGTAAAGTTAGACTTCCTGGCAATTCTCTATATACCAGGAAACCGGATGTTCTCTACCGGAAATCAACTCTTCGAGCAATTTGTGATCATCCCATTTACTGTGATAACTGCAAGTTTGATCCAGCGCCCTGGAGAGCAAAAGCCACTCCTGAACGACCCCCATGGTCAGCCGGCCTTCGAATTCCTTCAATATAGCCAGGCAACGAGGATTAATCAGATCAACCTTGGGCTCTTCCCGCTTGAGCGATTCACGCGTAGTAAAAAGATGATCTTCAACTTTGATGAATTCATTTTCATCCAGCGTTACACTGAAATTGAATGTTACTGTACTCATGTTGGCACCTCCTGATAGATTAATTCCACATATCAGTAATTTAATACATTAGTGGGAATAATTGAAGCAAAAATGCTCCTGAACAGTAGGTTATTAAACATATCTTTCTCGTTGTAAAGAAAGAAGGTCAGTAAAACTGAATCATCCGGCTTATATAGAATGCAACCAAATAAGAAAGCCGGAAACAAATGTACCCGGCTCTTTTATCTAATGATTGACTTGAATATTAAACATTAAAGCGGAAATGCATGATATCTCCGTCCTGCACAACGTACTCCTTTCCTTCGACGGAAATCTTTCCGGCGTCACGGCAAGCTGCTTCCGAACCTAGAGTCACGTAGTCGTCGTATTTGATTACTTCTGCGCGGATAAATCCTTTTTCGAAATCGGTGTGAATAATGCCGGCTGCACCCGGAGCTTTGGTTCCTTTTTTAAACGTCCAGGCTCTCGATTCGTCCGCACCGGTCGTGAAGTAGGTTTCCAGATTCAACAACTGGTATGCCGAATGAATCAGTTTGTTCACGCCCGGTTCATCCAGTCCCAAATCTTCCAGGAAAAGTTGTTTCTCTTCGTAGGTTTCCAGCTCCGCAATATCCGCTTCCGTAGCCGCAGCAATAATCAGCATTTCAGCATTTTCACCAGCAATATTTTCTTTTACCTTCTCGGTGAAAGCGTTGCCTGAAGCTGCTGATGCTTCATCGACATTGCAAACATACAACACCGGTTTATCCGTAAGAAGGAAGAAATCGTGAATCAGCTCTTTCTCATCTTCGGTCAGGTCGACCGCGCGCACCGACGTTCCTGATTCCAGGGCTGCTTTCAACTTTTCGGCGACAGCCAAAGCCTTCATCGCTGCTTTGTCCATACCAACGCGCGCCTGTTTCTGCAAGCGGGCAATCCGATTTTCAACGGTTTCCAAATCCTTCAGCTGAAGCTCGGTGTCAATTACCTCCTTATCGCGAACCGGATCAATTGTTCCATCGACGTGCGTAATATTTTCGTTTTCGAAACAGCGCAAAACGTGAATAATGGCATCCACCTCGCGAATGTTGGCCAGAAACTGGTTACCCAATCCTTCACCCTTGCTCGCTCCTTTCACCAAACCAGCGATGTCAACAATTTCAACGGTAGTAGGAACAACCCGTTTCGGTTTGTCAATCTTCTCCAGCTCAATCAACCGCTTATCGGGAACAGTAATCACTCCCACGTTCGGTTCAATGGTACAGAACGGAAAATTGGCCGACTGCGCCCGGGCATTCGACAAACAGTTAAACAAGGTTGATTTTCCAACGTTGGGCAGGCCAACGATTCCACATTGCAATGCCATCTTATTCTCCTTACGTTTAAAATTTTCGGTGGGCAAAGTTACTATTTTCTGCGAGAAGAAACTGATCATTCTTCACTGGTTCAGCGACTATTTCATCGGGATAATCATCAGGCCAGTTTTCGTTCTGCTTTCCTGAATAACAGCCATAAACCTATTTAACAACATCATTTAAAAGGAAATTCGTGGGATTTTAATCAGGATTTCTACTTTTGTAGAAAAGTGAGAATATGAACATCATCCCTTCGCTCTCGATTGACTGCGTGATCTTTGGCTTCCACGAGAAGAAACTGAAAGTGCTGTTGCTGGAATACGACAAGGAACAACTTGATTCACCGAATAAAAGTCCCGATACATTTGCACCCTATGCAGAAACTGAGCCTGACGGAAAGTTTCCTTACGAAAAACCCATCGGTTTGCCCGGCGGCCACGTTCCGGTTGATCGTTCCATCAACGATTTTGCCCGGGATATTCTGGAAACAGCGACAGGGATAAAAGATATTTATTTAAAGCAGTTGGGCGCCTTTGGCGAAACCGAGCGTGTCTCCTTCCTTCGGGTTGTTTCGGTTGTTTATTATGCCCTGATTAATCCCGAACATTACAGCATTCGCGGTTCCAGTTTATTAAAATCGTTGGAATGGTATGACATTGATGAAGTTCCGGAACTGATTTTCGACCATAATGCTATGATTGAAAAAGCGCTCAAGCGCCTGCGCGAAGAGGTACAAATCAGGCCGGTTGGGTTCCATCTTCTTCCCGAGATGTTCACCCTCACACAACTACAACAACTGTACGAAACCGTTCTGGGAATCGAACTCGATACCAGGAATTTCCGCAAGAAAATACAGAAAATGCACCTGGTAGTCGATACCGGGAAGATGCAAACCGGTGTAGCGCACCGCGCGGCCAGGCTTTTCAGGTTCGATAAAAAGGTATACGAAATGCTGGCAGAACAAAGTTTCTCATTCAGGGTATAACCGGCGTTTAAACCTTTATCTTTATTCTCAGTCTTATTTTTGATTTGAATAAGAAGGGAATTCCGCATCTGCATGGACATCGACGAAAGTGATTTAATAAGCGAACTAAAGGACGAAACCAGACGAGCTATGGCCTTTCACATCCTGGTAAAATCATACCAGGAGCGTTTGTATTGGCACGTCCGGAAGATCGTTGTAAATCATGATGATACAGATGACGTCCTGCAGAATGTTTTTTTGAAAGTCTGGAAGAGTGTTGAGAATTTTCGGGCCGATTCCAGTCTTTTTACCTGGCTGTACCGTATTGCCACCAACGAAGCGTTGAGTTTTATTAACGAGCGAAAACGAAAATCCCATCATTTACTGGATGAAGGAAGTGAATTCTTGTTGTCGACGCTGGAGGCCGACGAATATTTTGAGGGGGACGAGGCACAGATGAAATTGCAGAAAGCCATCCTGACGCTGCCCGATAAACAGCGGCTGGTTTTTAACATGAAATATTTCGACGAGATGAAATATCATGAGATGGCTGAAATTCTGGAAACATCGGTGGGAGCGCTGAAAGCTTCTTACCACCATGCGGTAAAAAAGATTGAAGCATACATTGAACACAATTAATTTGAATGAATTAAACCTTTAACAGCGAATCGTGTCTAAAATTCTGAAAGCTGAAAAATCCGATGAAGGAGAAAAAAGAACATAACGAGTCACCTCTCTCCCAGATAAAAAGGGAGAATCCGTTTGGTGTGCCGGAGGCTTATTTCGATACCTTCTCCGAACGGTGGAACAGTCGCATTCAGGCCGAAGAAAGACCTGTTACGCGACAGCGGTGGTTAAACATTTTCAAGCCGGTTGTGGGGCTGGCCGCTAGTTTCGCACTGGTTTTCTTCCTGCTGTATGTTCCGCTGGAAAATTTTCTTCCGCAAATCTGGAATAATTACCTCGCCAAACATCCGGGCAATACCGTTCAGACAGCTGCAAATGATGATAACTATTTTGAAACATTGATGAATTACCAGGTGTTTTCCAGCTCTGACGATCTTCAGATCCTGAGCACACTGAATGAAGTGGACAATTCGATGGCTGCGGACTCGTTGACTTCGCAGCAAATTGAAGATTACATTGTTATGAATTACTCTGATTGGGAAATCATTCGAAACTACAATCAATAAAATACCGGAATAATGAAAAAGCTGATACTAATCGCCATATTGTTCCTGACCGGACCTTCGCTTTTTGCTCAACATCACTCCAAAAAAGATTTTCCCGGATGGGATGCCATTAAAAACCAGAAAATCGCCTTCCTCACAGAACAACTGTCATTGACCCCCGAAGAGGCACAAAATTTCTGGCCGGTTTACAACATGCTGGAAGATGAACGGGCAAAGATTTGGGACGAAAAGAGGAATTTGGAAAACAAGTTCCACACCGATTCAGTGAATATGACCGAAGCCCAATTTCGTCAAATGGCCGAAAAATACGCCGATATCCATCTTCGTGAAGGACAGATGATGAAGGAGTATAACGACAAACTGCTCAAAGTACTTCCTGCCAAGAAGGTCGTAACACTTTATTTCGCCGAGCGGAAATTTATGAGTTACCTGATGCGAGAATATCGACGAAAACACGATAAGGACTAAAAGAAAAGCCGGAGCGATAAACTCCGGCTTTTTTATTTTATCAGGCGAATCTGCCTTTATCCAAAAAGTCGATGGTTTGATTGATACCTTCATACATCAGCGTATCTTCTTCCACAAAGTCAACGCGGGTGCGGTACTGCTTCAGAAAATCTTCCAGATAAGGCGAGGTCTTCATCGGCCGACGGAACTCCAGCGCCTGCGAAGCATTGTAAAGCTCAATTGAAAGAATCTTCAATGTATTATCTGCCACCTTCAATACCTTGGTTGCCGCGTTTCCTCCCATACTCACATGGTCTTCCTGCTCGTTGGAAGAAGGAATGGAATCAACAGATGCTGGTGTGCACAACTGTTTGCTCTGGCTTACAATAGAAGCCGCCGCGTACTGCGGAATCATAAAACCGGAGTTCAATCCTGGATTCGCCACCAGAAATTCAGGCAAATCACGTTCGCCGGAAATCAAGCGGTAGGTTCTTCTTTCTGAAATACTACCAAGCTCCGACAATGCTATCGACAAGAAGTCAAGCGAAAGCGCCAACGGTTCTCCATGGAAATTACCGCCAGAAACAATCATATCGTCATCCGGGAAAATGGTTGGGTTATCGGTCACCGAATTCATCTCCACTTCGATTACATTTGCCACATAATCGATAGCATCTTTCACTGCGCCGTGAACCTGTGGAATGCAGCGGAAAGAATAAGGATCCTGAACGTGCTTTTTCGGTCGGTTTATTAGCTCACTTCCCGAAAGGATGGAACGAAAATTACGTGCTGTTTCAATTTGACCATGATGTGGCCGGATTCGTTGAATGCGCTCTTCAAAAGGTCCGATTAGGCCATTAAATGCATCAAGCGACAACGCTCCGATAACATCTGCGTATTTGGCAATGCGGAAAGCCTTGAGCAAAGTATAAATGCCGTGCGCCAGCATAAACTGTGTTCCGTTCAAAAGAGCAAGACCTTCCTTTGCCTCAAGGCGGATAGGCTCCCACCCCAATGTTTCCAGCACATACGAGGCTTCCATCCGTTCGCCGCGATAATACACCTCGCCTTTCCCCAGCAATGGAAGAAACAACATGGCAAGTGGTGCCAAATCACCTGACGCTCCGAGTGAACCTTGCTCGCAAACCACGGGAATCACATCGTGGTTAAACATTTCGATAATGCGCTGAACTGTTTTCAGCTGTACTCCCGATTTTCCGTAAGACAGAGCATGCGCTTTGAGGAAGAGCATCAGCTTCACCACTTCGTGCGGGATTTCGGGTCCTACGTTACAGGCATGCGATAAAACCAGGTTCTCCTGAAGTTTACTCAGATCATCTTTTGAGATTTCGCGATCGCACAGGGCGCCAAAGCCCGTATTGATTCCGTAGATCGGTTCCTCACTGCCGGCCAGCTTTTTATCCAGCCAAGCTTTGCAATCGATGATCAGCTTTTTCGATTCCTCGGAAAGAGCGAGTGTTTTATGATTTTCCAGCAACTCCTCAACATCTTCAAACGTCAGTTTTGCCGGAGAGATGTAATGAATATTTTCAGACATAAAAATTCCGGATAAATTGTTCAACATAAATTCGTCGCATCCCAGGAAGTGGAATACGCCATTTTGCTAACGTTTCATCCGGATTCACGGGAAGCGAATATCGCCTCCCACCGTTTTAACCTTTCGATAGGATTTATTTTCCCGGCTTCTTTTCATGACGCCTGAAAAATAAGAACCTCATCGAAAATAAAAAACCTATTTTGTCAGGGTTTCGAGCAACTGACGAGAATCAAATTGTTGCTGATTACCTGTTTCCATGTTTTTCAGAGTGAAAAGGCCGTCTGCAATCTCATTTTCACCAGCCATCGCTACAAAGGCAATTCCTTTCTTGTTGGCGTAATTCATCTGCTTCTTCATCTTGGCAGCTTCCGGATAAATCTCCGCATTTACACCAGCAGCACGCAGTTTGGCCAACATCGGCAAACAATATTTCTCTTCTTCCGGACCGAAATTGACAAACATGAGTTTGGTGCTGGTTACACGGTCTTTCGGGAAAAGATCGAGCTGGGTCATCACATCATAAATACGATCGGCACCAAATGAAATTCCCACACCGGACACATCGGGTAAACCGAATATACCGGTTAGGTCGTCATAACGGCCACCGCCGGTGATGGAACCAATTTCCATGTCTTTAGCTTTTACCTCGAAAATCGCTCCGGTATAATAATTCAGTCCGCGAGCCAGCGTTAAATCGAGCTCTACTTCCGTGTCCAGACTCAGTTGTTTCAGATAATTGAAAATTGTGCGAACCTCCTCAATTCCCTTCAATCCTGTTTCTGAACCACTAATTACCTGTTCAATCTGCTCCAGTTTCTCTTCGTTGGTCCCACTC
Source organism: Prolixibacter denitrificans (assembly GCF_003014495.1). Lineage (GTDB taxonomy): Bacteria > Bacteroidota > Bacteroidia > Bacteroidales > Prolixibacteraceae > Prolixibacter > Prolixibacter denitrificans. The sequence continues at coordinate 261,988 of NZ_PYGC01000005.1, forward strand.
AATTTCAAAATGGGTTGCAGTTTGGCAATAGCTTCGCCCGAAACTCCTTTTTCTTCCAACTCGGCATTCACCTTCTCCAGGCCAATTTTATCGAGCTTATCAATTGCTACGGTAATGTCGACAATCCGATCTTTCTCGCCAATGGTTTCCGCTATTCCCGAAAGGATTTTCCGGTTATTCAGTTTCAACACCACATTGATATTCAACCTGTGGAAAACCTCATCGACAATCTGAATCAACTCTACTTCGTTCAGCAACGAATCAGAGCCAATCACATCCACGTCGCACTGGAAAAACTCGCGATAGCGACCTTTCTGAGGACGATCGGCACGCCAAACCGGCTGAATCTGGAAACGTTTAAACGGGAAGGTAATCTCATTGCGGTGCTGCACCACGTAACGGGCAAACGGAACCGTTAAATCATACCGCAACCCCTTTTCCGAAATCTGATTGGTAACCTTTATGGAATCTTTTCCAGCCAGTTCACTATCGTCAACTTTCGACAGGAAATCGCCGGAATTCAATATTTTAAAAAGAAGTTTGTCCCCTTCTTCCCCGTACTTGCCCATCAAAGTAGAAAGGTTCTCCATGGCCGGAGTTTCGATGGACTGGAAACCATACAAACGAAATACCTGTTTGATGGTATCGAAAATGTAATTTCTTTTCACCATTTCTTCCGGTGAAAAATCGCGCGTTCCTTTGGGGATAGATGGTTTCTGTGCCATGAGTTGTTTATGATTTTCTTTACTATGCTTATCGTTACACTGAGAAACTGCAAAATTAAAGAAAATATTGAAACCACTAAGATTCACGGTAGTTTACCACTTATTTATAAGGCAATATCTCCAACCAATTTCCTACCATGAAATTCACCGGATGGCACCAGGCTTTTTACCTGCTCTAAATTTTCGTTGGTTACTTTTCCTGCCACAATAATGTGCATATTATCGCCGCCAATTTCCAGCATCTGCTTTAGCATCACGGCTCCTTCAAGTGCTGTCGGCTTTCCCCCGGAGGAAAGTATCCGGTTCACACCCAACTCTTTCAATTGCCGGGTTGCCCCGGGAATATCTTCTACCACATCAATCGCTTTGTGAAACGTCACCTGCATGGGACGAGCTAATTCAATCAATTCTCGCGTTCGCGGAATATCAATCTGCCCGGAGGTGGTGAGCAAGCCAAAAACAACTCCCGTTGCTTTCAGTCCTTTACAAACTTCAATATCCTCCTTCATCAAATCAAACTCATCATCCGTGTAAACAAAATCGCCTCCACGTGGACGAATCATTACCATAAAAGGAACCGGCAACACCTCTTTGCATTTCTTTATCGTGCCATACGACGGCGTTGTTCCTCCTACTGTCAGATTTTCGCACAGTTCAATACGAGTTGCTCCGGCATGAACCGCATTTAACGCTTCAGCCAGACTCTCCACGCACACTTCTTTAATCATACTTCTAATGAATTGATTACTGAATAAACCGAATGGTCATCGGATACCGGTAACTTCTACCTTCAGAATTTCTCACCGCGGCTACAATCACCACCGTTATCCAAAAGATCAGCAGTGCCGGCAGAATAATAATACCCACAATGGCAAAGATTAGAGGAATACAAATCAGCAGGTAAATCGTCATCGAAATTTGAAAATTAATCGACTCTTTTCCTTGTTCTTCCACAAAACGGTAAATGTCCTTTTTCATCAGGTAAACCAGCAACGGTCCAAGAATATTACCCAGTGGTACAACAAAACCTAAAAATGAGGCAAAGTGGCACATCATGCCCCAGGTTTTCTCGTCATGATCGGTTACAATGAGTTCCATGGCAAAATGTTTTTATAAAAATAAGGGAAAAAAACGGCACACCCAATGCATTTTAACCTCATTATGGTTAAATACAGGTTAATCACCTTTCGTGAAGATGAAGAAAGAATTAAGTTCCTGTAATTCGGCCCCGGTGCCGGTTTGAAAATGAGTTTGCCCCTGAAATAATTTCTACCTTTGGGCAAAATCAAATAAATACATGGCACAAGAAACTGAGCGGAAATTTCTCGTTACAAACGAAGACTGGCGCATTATGGCACCTCCCGTCCATTATATTCAGGGATACTTAACCATCGATCCGGAAAGAACTATCCGGATTCGGATTGCCGGTAACCGTGGCTATCTGACCATTAAAGGAAAAGTAGAGAGCTTTACACGGCCTGAGTTTGAATATGAAATTCCGGTTAGCGATGCCCGTGAACTGATGAACCTGAGTGTTACCCAGCCGGTGGAGAAATTCAGGAGTAAAATCCCTTTTGAAGGAAAAATATGGGAAGTGGACGAGTTTATTGGAGCCAACGAGGGTTTGATTATGGCTGAAATAGAGCTCGAATCGGAAGATGAAGATTTTATGCTCCCGCCCTGGATTGGAGAAGAAGTAACCGGTGATCCGCATTATTTTAATTCCTATCTTGCCAAAAATCCATTTTCGGAATGGTAAATGCATGTGAGTTTACCTGAGTTTCATTGATTACTTTCGAAGCATATTCTAATGTACACCAAACGTTTCGCAATCTTTCTCCTGGGCATATTAAGTCCCGTCCTGCTGCATGCACAGTCGCATGCAAACGGAAAAACCTATCGTCCCAAACTGGTGGTGGGAATTGTAGTAGAAGACATCCGGCCCGATTACATCGACCGTTATTGGGATAAGTTCCGGACAGATGGTTTTCGACGACTGGTCAACCAGGGATTTGTTTGCCGGAACAATCACATCGATAATCTTATTCAGCGCCCGTCCGTTGGAATGGCCACACTTTTTACCGGTGCCGCTCCATCGTTAAACGGAATTGTGAACGATCAGTGGATCGACCGGTTGAAGAAGAAAGTAATCAACTGCACACACGACGACTATTACACCACGGTTGGTTCGAACAGTGCGCAAGGCGACCGTTCAGCCATGAAGCTGATGACGCCAACCATTGGTGATGCCCTGAAAATAATGACGAACGGGAAAGCTAAAGTTTACAGCGTGGCATTGAATGCCCCGGCTGCTATTTTTTCGGCGGGTCATTCAGGCGACGGAGCTTACTGGTTCGACACGGAGAGTGGCAATATGATTTCCAGTTCGTACTATGTAGAGAATTTCCCCGACTGGGCTTTCAACTTCAATAGTCAAAAACTGGCTGACGATTATCTCAGCCGGAAATGGGAGACCTTGTACCCCATTTCAAATTACACCGAAAGTATTTCGGACAATTACATTCTTGAGCCCGGTTATTACGATAAATGGAATACATTCCCCTACGATCTTTCCAAAATTCAAAAACGTTCAGGCGATTACCGCGTGTTAAAAACCACTCCTTTCGGGAATCTGATGGTTTCGGACTTTGCCACTTCACTCATTGCCAACGAAGGACTTGGACAGGACAGTGTCCCCGATATGCTAACCGTAACGTTCTCTTCGATGGACTACGAACGGAATTCATTTGGTCCGGCTTCTGTTGAAATGGAAGATACGTACCTGAGAATGGATCAGAATATTGCGCACCTGCTGAATTACCTTGACAGAACAGTTGGTAAGGACAATGTCGTTGTGTTTTTGACCGGAACGTCCAGCGCATCGTATCCTTCTTCTTATCTCAAAGAAGAATTTCATATGCAGGCTGGAACCTTCAATCCGGAAGGAGCCGTTGCACTATTGAAAGCCTATCTCAACATTAAATACGGGCAAGGCAACTATGTGGAGACCTACATGAACCAGCAGGTTTACTTCGATCGTGATCTCATTAGCGAGCGAAATATCGATTTGGCTGCCATGCAAAAAGACGCAGCTACTTTCTTAAACCAATTTCAGGGAGTGGCCAGTTGCCGCGCAGCATCCGACCTCGAATCGGTCAACTTACTGGGAAGTGCATTCGCTCCATTCCAAAATAGCTACAATCCCAAACGCTCAGGAGACGTGCTTCTTCGGTTTGAGGAAGGTTGGCAACCCAAAGAAAAATACCGCCGCATCGATTACACCGAAAATAGCCAGGTCCCTTTAATATTTTGGGGTGGGCATGTAAAACACGGAACACTGAACCAACGCACCAATATTATGGATGTGGTTCCAACACTGGCTGATTTCCTCGGAATTATGCCTCCCAATGCAGCCAGAGGCAGCATTATCAATGTCAGAAAGTAGTATTCAACTCAACGTAAACTTATTAAGCCGGCACATAAATACCGGCTTCTTTTTTGCTACTTCATCTTAAGAAATTCCCACTCGAACGTTAAACAACTGTTAATCAACAGGCCACAACTTGATTTATTTCGGATTATTCTGTAATTTAGAAAGTTGCATGGCATGGTGAAGAGAAAAAAGAAAAAGGAAGTATCATCAACTGTTTGCAAACAACAAGCCAACGACCAAACTTTTATCCTGTATTTTAATGATTTGCTTACCTGATTTATTCAGGAATACATGAGCGACCGGAAATCTGTTTCAGACTGTAATTTCACGCCATCTAACGGCAATTGAGTGGGAATCCTTCGCTTTTCTCAACGCCTGTGTCTATCATATTACGACTATTTACAAATTCAATTATTAACTTAAAATTATTCACATGACACATGCCGGAACCATATCGATACCGGATATCGATTTTGACTACAAAATGTGGAAAAACCGGATTGCATTTTTACGGAACAAAATCCGTTTATACCAATCCCGGATTAAGGAGTTGAAGGCGGCATCACCTGAGTGGAAACACGAGCAAAATCTATTGGAGCTGGAATTGGCATTTCACAGTCTGCGCAATGATTTAATCGATGTTTTAAATGAAATCAAGGTACAGGAAGAGCAAATTCCGTCACACGCACCAGATTATCCAATCAGTGAAACCCACCAGGATTTTGATTCGCACGAAAACATTAACCTGATGATGAAAGATGCTTCGATGAAGATGGACGAACTGGAAAGAGCATTTCTTCCCTACCGCCTGTGAGGTAGATTTTCTTTTTATTAACAGACGTTCAGTCCTTTTAACCAGACTGACACGTAACTTTACAGCAATATTCTTAGAGATATTTAAAACGATTAGGGCTGTAAAAAAAGAGGATGGTCATTTGATCATCCTCTTTTTTGTTTTTTATTCTCCGCTTTCCAGCGAATATTCTTTCAAATAGCTTTTCGGCGTTTTTCCGTAAGCTTTCTTAAATGCTTTAATAAACTGACTGATGTTTGAATATCCCAGCGAATATCCAACTTCCTTCACCGAGTATTCACGCGAAATTAATTGCAGGCGGGCCACTTCCATCCGCGCTTCCAACCTGTATTGATACACCGATTTTCCGAATACCTGCTTAAAGGTTTTGTGCAGTTTGCTCTCACTCATCACGGCAATGGATGCCAACTCCGGAATACCGGGATGTGCATTCAAATCAGACAGAATTTGTTCACGCACCTGAAGTATGCGGGTAATATCGTCGGGCTTGGCTGTAAATTCAAATTTCCCCTGGTATTTTTCCTCCAGGCTATCCAGCAACAAGCTGATAAACTCTAGAGATTTTCCATGGAGGAATATTCCCCTTACGGAAGAATTTACCGATGGAGAAATGAGTTTGGCCGCTATTTTTTGCAAATCGGGTGTAATCGGATGCTGCAACAGGAACGGGCGCCCTGAATAGAAAACGCCTTCCAAGTATTCATTATCAATGTCCGGAAAGAATTCGCGCACCGAAGGTGAAGAAAACAGCAGGGTTACTACCGAAGTCGTTTTTCCAACCTCGAAGCCCAGCAACCTGCTTTGCTCTGCCGATCCAAAGAAAACCCCGTTGGTGGCAACCATATTTGGTCCGAGTCTATGATCGTTGTAAAACAGTGTCGACTGATCCTTTTGATTGAAAAGATGAATCTGAAAGTATCCTTCCATAAAAGACGGGACCTTTAATAAAATGGAAGGGACAGGTTCCTTCAGTTTCAACTCAGTAATGGCTGCATAGAACGAAGGAGTAAATTCCACCAGTTCAAAGAAGCCTTCACCCATCGATTGAGGGATAATAACCTTGTTTCCTTTTATTTCACCACCGGTCTGCTTGGCAAAATCGCTTAACCAGTCGCTAAGCTTTGTCGATTGAATACGGAAGTTCATTATTCATCCATTTTTGATAGAAAACACTCATGAAACCTAAAAGGTTTATGACTTATGCAATATACTGTATATAATTAGAAGAATATCTGCATATGTTTAATAACAAATCATCCTCTTATGTCAATTTAATGATTAATAGTGATTTCTGGTAATAATCTCCTCCGCATTTTTTCTCAGCTTTTTCCGAAGAGGTTTATCTGTATATCCTAAAGTTATGATTAACGGAATACGTTTACTGTCCGGAACTCCCAGTGTATTACGAACTTTGGCTTCATTAAACCAGCCAATCATACAGCTTCCCATTCCTTCCGCGGCTGCGGCCAGACAAATATGTTCTGCAACAATTCCGATATCCATCAGCGGGAAATGCTTCTTTTTTATCCACCCACCGGCTTTGGAAGTAAAGTTTGGCTTCTCTTCTACGATAACGATTGAAACCGGTGCCTGCCATGAAAAATGGTTCATTCCCAATGCGCGACTCGATGCGGCTTCAGCAATTTTATGCCGTTTGTCTTCATCATCAACCACAATTAAATGCCAGGGTTGCGCATTGCAGGCCGATGGAGCCAACCGGGCACACTCCAGAATCCGTTCCAGCTTCTCCGGTTCGACGGGCTTATCGGTGTAAGAACGATCGCTTTGGCGTTGGGTTACCAGCTGCAGAAAATTCATATCGAAACCATTTGGATACAAACAAGAAAAGCAGCTCCGAAAACCGGTAACTGCTTTTCCCTCATTTGTAAGTTATATTACTTCAGTAAATCAAGCTTAACTAAATCCTGTACATCGAGCATTCCGACCGGTTTGCCGTCCTGTACAACTACAAGGTTATCTACCTGGCTTTCCTCGATCAGACCAGCTGCTTCTTTCAGCATGGCCTTTGAATCGATGGAAAGTGGATTTGCCGTCATGTGCTTTTCGATCTGCTCGTGCAGGATATCCTGCCCATTATCGCGAAGCTGGCGACGCAAATCACCATCGGTAAAAATACCTTCCAGTTTGCCGTCTTTGTCGACTACCGAAACGGCACCCAAACCGGACTCACTCATTTTGATTAAGGCTTCCATCACCATTGCAGACTTCTCAATCACCGGATTATGATCAGAAATCACCTCTTTCACCTGCATGGTAATCATTCGGGTATCGGCAACAAACTGGTCTGTTCCCACTTTCGTGAAATTGTTATCAGCCAGTTTCTTCATAACCTTCCACGGGATGGTAATGTTATGAGCTCCCAGCAACATTGCATTGCGGATGTGCTCAGCATGACGCACTGATGAAAACATCAGCTTCGAATCATATCCATAATGATTAATGGTTTCGACGATATCCCCAACCAGCTCCAACGCATTATGTCCCTGGTCCTGCATCCGGCCAACCAAAACACATACGTAATTAGCGCCGGCAGTAAGTGCCAGCAACGCTTGTTGAATATTATAAACAAGGTGAATGTTCACCATGATATCTTCGTCGCGCAACATTTTGCAAGCGCGGATTCCTTCCATCGAAACCGGAATCTTAAAAACAGTTTTCTTTTTGTCTAGCCCCAGTGCCAATTGCCTGTGAGCCTCTGCGACAATATCTTCAGCCTTTTCGCCAAGCGCCTCAATCATCAGTACCGGCACCATTTTCGACAATTTCACAATGGCGCCGTCAACGTCTGTCAGGCCATTCAGGTGCATGAAAGTCGGGGTGGTTGTAACGCCATCGATGAATCCAAGCTTGAGCGCTTCTTCAATTTCTTCGAAGTTGGCTGAGTCAAGGAAAAATTCCATTCTTTGCGAGTTTATTTGTTTAATTAATCACGATATTTTACTTCCAGATCATGGAACTCGATGAGCGGCTTCAGGAACGATTCCACATCATCGATACACATCTGACTGGCAGCGTCACATAACGCTCTCGAGGGATCAGGATGGGTTTCGAGGAAGAGACCATCGATACCTGCAGCAACACCAGCCCGTGCCAATGTAGGAATAAATTCCCTTGAACCACCTGCCGGATCGGCACTTGGGATTCCATATTTACGGATGGAGTGAGTTACGTCGAAAATAACCGGGTATCCAGTTTGACGGAGATGATAGAAACTCCTCGGGTCAACAACCAAATCGTTGTAGCCGAAAGTGTAACCGCGTTCCGTCAGCAAAATCTGATCGTTTCCGGAACCCACCGCCTTTTCAACCGGTTTGATCATGTTTTCAGGCGCCAGAAACTGTCCATGTTTAATGTTAATCACCTTTCCGGTTTTGGCTGCCTCGACAACCATCGTGCTCTGCATGCAGAGGTAGGCCGGAATCTGAATGATATCGACCACATCGGCCGCCATTTTTATTTGTTCCGGATAATGCACATCGGTAATGATAGGCACCTGGAACTGTTCCTTTATTTTCCGAAGAATTTCGAGGCCACGTTCCATTCCCGGTCCTGAATAAAATTCGAGCGAACTCCGGTTGTCTTTCTGGAAAGACGATTTGAATACGAGCGGAATGTTCAGTTTCTGTGACAGGTCAACCAGAAATTCAGCTGTGACCATCATTGTTTTGACGTCTTCCACCACGCATGGTCCGGCAATTAGAAACAATTTATCGGAGCCACAGGCAATATCACCAACGTGTACTATTTTCTTATCCATGGTACCAAATTTACATTTTCATGTATAAATCCCTGAGTTTTTCGCGGGTAATTACTTTTTCCCACTCGGGACCAGCCACGTGCGCCCACATGAAAGTCAATGTCAGAGCCACATCCACCATCTTCTCGATATCTTCGGAAGAATAATCTTTTAAGACACCTTTCGGCAGATCCACTTTGTTTATCTCCATCATCTTGCGGAATTCTTTCACTTCCTCCGGATAGAACTCATCCAGCTGGTTGAAAACAATACAGTTTCCGATTCCGTGGTGAATTCCGGTTACGGTAGCCAATCCATACGAAATAGCATGGCAGGCCCCCACTTCGGAATAAGTTAGCGAGAGTCCACCCAGATAAGAGGCGACCATCAGTTTTTCATCATTTTCCGGTGTGCGGCTATTTCCCGAAAGGAAAATTTCCTGACATAGTTGTAACGACTCACGACCAAGAGAAGCTCCCATGACTGTTTTCCGGTTTCCGTTCAGTGCCTCCACATTATGAATGTAACAATCCATCGCAGTGTAGAAATGCTGCGGATCGGGAACTGAACTAATCAGATCCGGATCAAGTACGACCTGGTCAGCCGGAGTAAAATCGCCTTTAATTCCCAGCTTCTTTTCCGGACCAGTTAAAACGGTCGTCATCGAAACTTCGGCACCGGTTCCTGAAATGGTCGGTACCACCGTACAATGAACACCTTTGTTTTTAATCAGGTCCAAGCCCTGGTAACGGGCAGATGAACCGGGATTGGTAAACATGAGACGGGTCGCTTTGGCATAGTCCATCACGCTTCCGCCGCCGATTCCGACAACCGAAACAGGAGCCATCCCCTTCTCGTTCATCACCTCTTCAACCAAAGCATCCACCACTTTTGTTTTTGGCTCGTCAGTTACATCCATAAAGCGGATCAAATCCCCATTTTTCATTGGAATTCTTTTCACCAGGTCTTTCCCTTCGAAATATTCGTCGAGCAGAAAAAGAACATAGGAACCAGCGTCAACTCGAAGCGGTTCGAAGATATCATCTAACTGAGCAAATGCGTTCCGGCCGTAAAGTACACGGCCAACGGCTTTATAATTCCTGAGCATCCATTATTTGTTTAGTGCGCTTTGCAGTGCAGTTCTTAGTTTCGCTTGCAACTCTTTTACTTTTTCATCACTCCAGTTCACCATAATCTGAATCATTACCAGACGTTCCATAATGGCATCCGTTCCAGGTAATGAGAGATTCTCGTAATCGGGCACATTATCCACAGCAGTCAACGGCAGCGGATAAATCGATTTCAGCTTTTTCAGATGCTCCCATTGTCTGTGATAATGGAAATTGTTCTGATACCAGTAAGCCGAACCAATTCCCTGCACCTGAATCGCGTCGAATACAGCGCGTGCTTTTGCTGCATCCGGCAGGAAGAAGCTCAGGAAAGTAGCTGAATCGCCTTCCGGATCAGGCACTTCTCTGAGTTGAATTTCGTCGAACTCACCGAGTACTTCCTTCAATGCAGCCTGATTTTTCCGCTGCTGTTCAATAATGTATGGCAATTTACGCAATTGTGCCAAAGCAACTGCTGCGTGTAGCTCCGATCCGCGGAAATTAAATCCGAGTATCGGATGCTGCTCTGCGCCGCGGTTATTCCCAATGTGATCGTGTCCATGATCGGCGTACATGTGTGCTTTTTCAAACAACTCATCGCTATTCATGGCTACAGCACCACCTTCACCTGCAGTGATGATCTTGTAAAAGTCAAATGAGAACGCAGAAACATCACCAAATGTTCCGAGCATTTTGCCTTTATAGCTTCCGCCTAATGCCGGAGCCGCATCTTCAATCAGTTTCAGGTTATGTTTTTTACACACCTCAACGATTTCGTCCATGCGCCCCATTGACCCGAAAACCTGGATGAGTAACACGGCTTTGGTTCTTGGCGTAATAGCTTTCTCAATTGCTTCGGGACTCAAACACAAAGTCTCGTCAATATCAGCAAATACAGGAACACCACCGGCCATCAACACCGCTTCTATAGGTGCTATAAACGTATATGGAGGCACAATTACCTCGTCGCCAACACCGATACCGCTTACTGCCAGCGAGATGGCATCAGCCGCGGTCCCGCTGGAACAGAAATGGGCGTGCTTGCTCCCCAGATATTTGGCGAACTCCTGCTCAAATGTTTTTGCTTTCCAGATATTTTTCCGTTGGTCATCGTGATTATAGCGAAAGAGAATGCCTGTCTCCAGCACATCCATAACCTCTTTTTTCTCCTCCGCACCGAAAAGTTCCGTTCCGGCCATAATAATTATGTTTTAGATTATTTTATTTAAAGATTGTTCAGAAATTCCAGGATTACAACAAAGGGGATGCTTTGCTATTTAAGTAGAAATGAAAGTAAATAATTGCATCATGAAACGTGGATTTTGGTCTCTCTAAAATTAACTAACATATTTTTGATAGGAAAGCCTCCAACTTATTTTTTTCCGGCGACGATTATATAACATAAAAGAGGGAAATACCACGAAGATATTTTCCCTCCAACTTCCATGATTGACTTATAATTAGAAGGTCAAAAACTCCATTTCAAACGGGCAAACCATGCCTTTCCATAATCGCCAAACTCTGTTCCTGAATTGCCCTCAAACAGCTGTCCCATAACAAAGAAATCCAGGTTATCAGTAATGGAAAGCGTCACGCCAGGTCCAAGATAGAATGAGCCATCGCCCGGATTAACAATCGAAGAAAAATCGGCATTGATGAGCGGAGTTACCGGATAACTGACCTGTCCAAAAAGTGACCATTTAGCCAGCGACAACATTTTTGCAGACAGGTTGGCGTTCATCAGGTAATTCATCCCGCCGGCCGGTCCGTTTGTACCATGGCTATTGTAAAGAACACTGCTGTGAATATAGAGACTGTTGGTAAACGTATAATCAGCCGATACGGAAGCTACTGTCGATGCGAACGAGACATCCTTCTTGTCGGGCAACGGTTCAAAATGTGTGATTTCACCCCGAAAACCAGCTCCGTGAATATCGCCGGCCCAACCGGTTCCGACAATCCAGTCCGTACCAACCCAGCCACCGATGATCTGAAAATCGTAGTTATGTAGATTGAAACGGTAACGCCCCGCCAGTGCCATTTGATCGCTGTTACGACCTCCTTTGTAGACCAACTCTGCTGAGGACATTACCCCGGTGTAACGGGTAATTTTAATTGCATCCGTTCCAGGCCGTTCTTCGTAATCGAAATCAAAATAGTCGAAAGCATTGAACACATCGTTTGGATTCCATACCAGGTTGATTCCCCAGTTGATACGTTGCCGGCCGACACGAACATTCCACTTATTAAAATTCATATCGAAATAAATCCGGTCAATCGTCGTATTCACAAACCAGCCTTTCCCGGTAGCCCAGTTCCACGACAAATCCATCCATCCATTGTCCTTTTCAATCATGCTGGCATATTCCGGATAATCATTAATAAATTTTCCGGAAAACAACCGATTGCGAAACTCAAAAGTGGTGGTTAGCCACGAATTGGTGTACCACTTAAAATTCAACCGGTTGTGCAGCAAGTTGTAGGTAATATTATCGAACGTCTGATTCGGGCCAAGTGTAACCGGTGTCTTCAGATTATAAAAGGTTTGCATATCCTTTATGTATCCGTTGAAGGCAAGTTTACTGTCCTGAGCTGACACCTTTCCAATAATGCCAACCAGCGCGATTAATACCAGATATTTAAAAAATCTCCTTAACAACATTTCATCTACCCTTTTAAAATGTTGGCCATTTACTCGTTCGAATTGCTTGCTCCCACTTTTTCCCTCACTTCGTCCGAAATCACTTTACCATCTTCGAGGACAATTACGCGGTGCGCCTTTTTCACTACGCGGGCATCGTGCGTTGAAAACACAAAGGTGATATTTTCTTTGTGGTTCAACTCTTCCATTATATCCAGCAGATTCTCGGTAGAATGAGAGTCAAGATTAGCCGTCGGTTCATCGGCCAGCACATAGCGGGGCTTAGAAGCAAGTGCCCGGGCTACAGCGACACGTTGCTGCTGTCCGCCGGAAAGCTGTCCGGGACGACTATTCAAACGGTCTCCCAGTCCTACCGCTTCCAGTAATTCCCTGGCACGCGCATGTCGTTCAGCACTCGGAACTCCCTGCAAGTGCATAATAAACTCGACGTTTTCCAGAGCCGTTAACACCGGAATCAAGTTATACGACTGAAAGACAAAACCAATGTGATGGAGACGGAAATCAATCAATTCCGAATCTTTCAGTTGGCTCAAATCGGTTCCGTTAATCAAAACCTGCCCCGAGGTAGGACGATCGAGCCCACCAAGCATATTCATCAGGGTCGTTTTTCCTGAACCGGAAGGCCCGACCAATGCCGAAAATTCACCTTCTTCGATGTTCAGGGTAACTCCGTTTACCGCATGGACCTCAACCTGGGTTCCATCGTAAACTTTATGCAAATCATTTATTGTTATAATTGACATGGCTTGACATATTTTACTATTGTTTTGGAGATTATTCAGTTCGTAAGGCTTCCGCCGGATTCAGTTTTAACGCTTTTAGTGCCGGATAGATGGCCGCCACAATTCCGGTGACAAAAACCAGTATCATCACATTAATCGTAATACCCCAGTCGATAATCGGATGGACCGTTGTTCCGTAACCCAACGCTTCAAAACCGGTTTTGTAACTGTCGAAACTGATACCGGTATGATTGGTCCAGATAGTGACCAACAGGCCGATACCTACCCCGATCGTGCCGCCAATAATGCTCATCATCACCGATTCCCACATGATCATCCGAAATACCCGTCCTTTTTTCATCCCAATTGCCATCAGCATTCCCAGCTCTTTCACTCTTTCCAGAATCGCCATCAAAATGGTATTCACAATACCAAAACCAAGCGCCAGCAAAATAATGATGATGAAAACATACAAGTAGTAATCGTACACATCATTGATGTAACCAAATTCCGGATTCAGCTTCTTCCACGTCAATACCTCCAGATTGGGATACATGTCGCTCAACTTGTTCTTTACCTGGTTCAGATATTTCTGACTGGAAAGATGGACGGCTATTTCCTGGGCGGCTCCCTGAGGTAATGCAGCTAGTTGATCCAGGTCCTTGAAGCGAACATAAACGTGTGTCTCATCGAAGCTGGTATTAACAGTTTGGTAAATCCCGGCAATCCGAAAAGCGCCGCTTGTAATGTTTCCTTCATCATCCTGGAAAGTGAGAACAATTTTGGAACGGACATGTACATTCAGCTTCTCAGCCAGTTTTTGTCCGATAACCACAGGATTACGAGAGATTCCTTCGAACCATTTTCCTTTTTTGATATAAGTGTACAAGTTCGAAACTGTTTTTTCTCTGTCTGGATTGGTTCCAATCAATTTCACTCCGGAACCGGTTTCGGCAGAAGCAACCATTGCCTGAACGACAATTCGCGGGCTAACACCATTGACACCTTCAATTTTTTCAATGTCTTTTGTTTTCTGAAAGACATCGTTGATCTGGTATTTTAGTTCATCAGCCTCACGAAATTTGGGATGATGAATCTGAATGTGGCTCACCTCTGTTTCAATACCGCGATTGAGTCGCTCCTTCATCATTCCCTTGGCGAAGCTAACCATGAAGATGCCGGCAAACATTCCAACCACCATCGCCAAAATGACCACCAGGCTCCGTGTTGGATTCCGCCAGATATTTTTCCATGCTACATGTATAATCATGACAGTAATTTTTTCGGTTAATCAATCAGGCCCGCAAGGCTTTGTTTTCTTTCAGTATCAAAGCACTAACAAATGGATAAATCGAGATCACCACAATGATGATGAAAATGATTAATACCTGGAACGTGAATACTTTTGGTGCCAAAGAGAAATACATATAGGGTTCAAATCCCATATCGACCATCATCTGGCCGGCTTGTCCACCTAATTTAATTGGGTGGAAATACTGGTAGTACAAAATGGGTAATGCCGCAAGCGAACCGCTTAGAATTCCCAGCAATCCGATGATGAATGTTTCATAAATCAGCATCCATGCCAAGCGTATTTTCTGCATTCCCACCGATACCATGACTCCAAACTCGCGCCTTCGCTCAGCGACCATCATAATAATGGTTCCCAGAATACCGAACCCGATAACGAGGAACAGGATCATTTTCATGATAGCTCCACTGTCCCGGTCTCCGTTGATTTGCTGTACCAATTCCGGTTGCATTTCGTCCCAGCTCATAATTCGGTACGGACTGTGAATCTTTGCTTTTAGCTCCTTCACGATATGCGGGACTTCGTCGGCTTCATTCACCAACATAGCCAGCGAAGTCAGTAAATGATCTGCAGAATAGAAATTCTGAGCTGTTCCTAAATCCATGTAAATCAACTGGCGGTCGAGTGTTGGCGACGGGTGCTTGAATATTCCCCGGATAGGAAAAAGTCCGGCGGCATTAATTCCGTGATAACCTTGCCCCAGTAAGACCAGCGTATCGCCGACGTCAACCTGGAGATATTTGGCCAGCGTTTCTCCCATCAGAATTCCGTCACTTCCTTTTTTTAAATATTTGCCCCGAACCATCTTCTTGCTGATTTCAGTCAGTTGGTCCTCTTTCTGCGGATCGACTCCAAGCACCATCGCTCCTTTGGTCAGCTGTTTACTGGAAGCCAAAGCAAACGACTCCAGGCGTGGAACCACCAACTGTATTCCGGGAACCGAAGCAATTTTGGTTTTCAGCGAATCGGTCTCTTCGAACGTATTATTGATGGTTTTATTCTCCCAGAAATCTTCATTTTGTATCTGGATATGACCTGAATAGAACCGCACAGCATTCTCAACCATTTTTTCATACGAACCTTCCTGCATCGAGGTCATGTAAGTGGAAAGAATCACCCCGAAAAATATCGATGCGATGGTGATGATGGTCCTCCGCTTATTGCGCCACAGATTGCGCCAGGCCAGTTTTATATCTGTTTTCATGCGTTGGTATTTTTACCTGATTAAATAATCCCCGGCAGCTGTTCTTAGTGAACCCGCTTCATATTCTGAATACTGAAAAAGCTGTCTTTGATAGGAATATTGAATTTCACCTCGTTGAATTCCATGGTGGTTTTATGCCCTTTCTTATCAACCGGAACGATTTCGTAATAAGTAGGCAACGTACGATCCCCCATCTTTTTAATCTTCGACAAGGTCTCAACATTTACCAGGTAACCATCTTCGTCGTAATACTCGTTTTTCAGCGTGTAGTAGTGCTCTTTGCTAATCCAGGTAATAATTTTTCCCCAAACAACGGCAGCGTCTTCTTTCGGCGTCAACTCAATTTTGTAGCAATCATATCCGTTGATTTTTTCTTCTCCGATGATCTTCTGGTTATAGTCTTCCACAATCGACGACTCTTTCACCAGGTCGTCGTTCGTCAGGTCGGACCCCATCCACGATTGCATCATCATGCTCGGCGGAATCTTAATCATCCGCTCGATGGACGGTACCCAGTTCCAAATTTCCTTATCTCTTTTCAGGAAAACCTGACCTTTTTCCTTCGCCGGTTCGAGAACATAAATAAGCGAATACTCATTCCCTTTCGACCAGCCTTTGAATTTTAGCGTTCGTTCCCATTTGGGCCGGATAATCTTCATGGTCATCACCGATTCGTTCGACTGTCCACGAAGAAGATCGTTGGCCTTTTTAACAATTTCCTGTGCATCCTGAGCTTGTGCGGTCAGACTGCCGAACGCCATAACCAGAAGAAATACGATTACCTTTTTTGTTTTCATGATTCAGTCAATTTATAGTCTGAAGATGTGTTCTATCTAAATTCCCTTCCGGGAAAAATACATCACTGTTTCCGATTAGGTTTTATGATGAACTGCTGCGTTCTTAGCGTAAAGCTTAACGATGCGGTTTCGTACCGGAGTGATGTCAAAATCTATCGGGCTAAACAACAATTGAAGAGTAGCTCCCTTTAGAGTTGATGACAGAAAGAACAACTCTTCAATCGGTTCCTCATAACCTTCTTCCTCCAGGTAACTCAATAATATTTGAACAACAGGTCGGGAGCTTTCTTTCAGCTGATTTTCGACAAACTCAACCACATGCGGTTGCATCAGAATGTGAATATAAAATAACCAAAACTCCCTGTTGTTATTGATGCTTTCAATAAGCCGATCGATAAAATATACGAACTCATCTTCGGTAAGAACGCCGTCGTGATTGATGTCCAAATTCTCATATATTTCCTGAAAACCAACCTGGGCAATCTCTTTCAGCAAATCGTCCTTACTCTCGAAATAGTTGTACAGTAAACCTTTCGAGATGTCAGCTTTCTCAGCAATTTTGGCAACCGAAGAGGCATGATATCCTTCGCTGGCAAACAATTCCAGGGCCACATCCATTATTTTGCGTCTCTTCTCCTGACGCATCTGTTCATATTGTTCGGGCGTACGTGGCATAGCATTCTTTTTTATGACTGAACGCACAGTCATTTTTTGACTGAACGAACGGTCAAAGTTAAAAACAAAAAAATAGATTTGTCAAGTTTTTTAATAATAAAAAATTGAAAGCGAGAAAGAAAAAACAACGAAAGGTCAGTAAACAGAACTGTTCCGTCATAAAAAAAATCAGAAAAAAGACTGGAAAAGTCTAGCGAATGAAGAAAACGGCGATGCCACCAACAGTAATAAATGCGCCTAATACTTCCCGCCAGGTAAGTTTCTCTCCGAAAAAAAGCACTGAAGGTAAAAGAATAAAAACCGGAACGGTAGCCATCAACGTAGACGCAATTCCGGCTGATGTATGTTGAAGAGCCACCATACTGAGTCCGACACCAATGAAAGGCCCGAAAAAAGCGCCAATTAAAATAGGCTTCATGGCGTTAACGTTTTTAATCGTCGAAAAAACGCCTTTCCATCTTCGCGTTAGCGTAAAAATGAGCGAAAAACCCAATACGCCAGCAATCACCCGGATTTGTGAGGCAGAAAATGCATCATAGCTCGCCATGCCAAATTTCGAAAGAACCGCTCCAGAGCCCTGTCCCACTGCTCCTCCAAACGCCAATAGTATTCCTTTCATGGGATATTTAAACCTACGATTGCTCTCATTTTTATCACCACGATTGAGAATCACCATAGCAATTCCAGTGAGTACCAGGAGCAAGCCGACCGTATTCAGCAAAGTAAACTGTTCGCCAAGAATAATGTATCCGAGCAATGCAGCCACCGGTGGAGCCAGCGACATCATCAACATGGAAATCCGTGCACTGACAAAAGCATAGGATTGAAAAAGGAAAAAATCTCCCAACACAAAACCGATAAGACCGGATATGCCCAACCACTTCCATGCTTCGGGAGAAGCATCTGTAGGAAGCCAAAGACCACGGCTCATACGCATGTACAACACATAAAAAATAAACGCCAAAAAAAGCCGTATAATATTGACATTTAACGAACCGACTTTTCGAGTCGCCACCTGAAATGCCATAGACGTGACGGTCCAAAACATAGCAGTAGCAATGCCAGCTATTTCCCCGATGTAGTGCATCTATATCCTCAATCCAATCAATACACGGCAGGTTTTTCCTATCTCCTACACTTATATCGCAATGGTTTTTTATTATGAAGCCCCGAAAGTAAGAATAATTCGGTTACTTGCGCAGATCTTTCGCTCCCAGTATGGTATTAACCAATGATACCAACAAACTAAAAATGATGGCCCAAAACAATCCGGAAACGTAAAATCCGTCAACCAAAGCACCGGCCAACATCACGATTAGGCCATTCAGGATCAACAAAAATATCCCGAGCGTCACAATTGTCAAAGGAAGAGTTAGGATAACCAATACAGGTTTCACCAGCAGGTTCAATAGCGCCAGAACAACTGCCACGACCAGGCCATCGAAAAAACTGTTAATTTCAATTCCCGGGAGAATATAAGCAACCACCAGTACTGCAATGGTATTGATTAGAATCTTAGCGAGTACATTCATAAGACTAATTTTTGGGTTAAATTAATGCTTTCTGGTAAAACTCTTTATAAAAATCTTGCTTGTTCCGCTTTTGCAAATTTAATTAGCACTTTTTCCAATAATTGCACCTAATTTTGTTAGCTGATTCAAGAAACAATCTGTTATGAGACTAATCATTCAACCGGCACCTGATGATGTAGCACGCTGGGCTGCCAATTACATTGTTCGCAAAATCAACCTGGCCAATCCTACAGAAGAAAAACCTTTTGTGTTGGGACTCCCTACAGGCAGCACACCACTAAACACTTACCGCGAACTAATTAAGTTGCATCAGTCAGGAAAGGTTTCTTTCCAACACGTCGTCACATTTAACATGGATGAATATGTTGGGCTTCCGGAAGAACATCCCGAAAGTTACCACTCTTTTATGTGGACCAACTTCTTCAAGCATATCGATATACAAGAGAAAAATGTCAATATTCTGAATGGAAATGCGGAAGATATAAAAGCCGAATGTGCCCGCTACGAGGAAAAAATAAAATCAGTTGGCGGCATTGATCTATTTATGGGAGGCGTTGGAGCTGACGGACATATTGCTTTTAATGAGCCGGGGTCCAGTTTGGCATCACGGACACGAGACAAAGAACTGAATTACGATACACTGGTCGCCAACTCCCGCTTTTTCGACAACGACATTGACAAAGTACCCAAATCAGCATTAACCGTTGGTGTGGGAACTGTGATGGACGCAAAAGAGGTACTTGTTCTGGTCACCGGACACAACAAAGCCCGCGCCTTGCACGAGGCTATCGAAGGTGGAGTCAATCATATGTGGACCATTACTGCTTTGCAGCTTCATCCGCGTGGCATCATTATTTGTGACGAAAATGCCACGGTTGAACTAAAAGTTGGAACCTACAAACACTTCAAAGACATCGAAAAAAATAATCTTTCACCTGATGCAATTTGGGAGAAAGACGTTAATTTAGGGTGGTAAAACCAGTTTCCAGTCATTCTAACCTGAGTGATTGTCCAACAAATTACCACTCTACAAAAATACACTACACACTGAAATACTGATAATTAAATAAAGCAACAAGGAAATTACATTTGAAAATCGCGATAAATTTTCATCCGTTAGATGCATTGAACATCATAATTTCATATATTTATAGCAAGAAACAGAACAACTAAAAAAGAGAGATTTGAAAACGGTTGTTTGAAACAAATTTCTTAATTTTATGTTCTGTTATTAAAAGTGACCTGTAATTATCCCTCCTCATATCTGTCTTGGTCTTTTATGAACAGTTGCCTGTCAATCCCCGACGGGCAACTTTCTTTTTTTTAGCCATAACAGTCATGTTTTAAAACACAGCAGAATGCCAGTTTGTGAATTAATTCGTTCAAAATTTATTGGCTACCTTTAATGCCCCAATAAAAATGTTAACTTCCAGATTTTGAATGAACTTATCAGTATACAGATTATATTATTTACAATCTGTTCCCCAATCTGATCCGAATTTCGTTCAAACCAAGAACATAGTTTTACGTTTAGATATAATCTACCATTGAAAATAAAGATTAGTTTTGCAACAAATTCATCATAGATAATTCGAATTAATATTCAACACTTTATGGCTAAGAATGTATACAAATTCGGTAACGGCCAGGCGGAGGGTCGTGCCGATATGCGTAATTTACTGGGAGGTAAAGGAGCCAATCTGGCAGAAATGAACCTGATTGGAGTACCAGTTCCTCCGGGCTTTACCATTACCACAGATGTATGTACGACTTACACCAAAGAAGGTCGTGATGCTGCACTCAAACTCATCAACGATGAAGTAAAAGATGCAGTTGCACATATCGAGGAATTGACCGGAACCAAATTCGGGGACAAAGAAAATCCGTGTCTGGTTTCTGTTCGTTCCGGAGCAAGGGCTTCCATGCCGGGTATGATGGACACCATCCTCAACCTCGGTTTGAATGATATGGCTGTGGAAGGAATGACAAAGAAAACCGGTAATGCTCGTTTTGGTTGGGATTCATACCGCCGCTTCATCCAGATGTATGGTGACGTGGTGATGGATTTGAAACCGAAAAATAAAGAAGATATCGATCCTTTCGAAGAAATCATTGAAGCGATGAAAGAAGAGAAAGGCATCGAGCAGGATACCGAGTTCACCGTTGACGACCTGAAGGTTCTGGTTCTTCGTTTTAAAGAAGCTATCAAAAACGAAACCGGGAAAGAATTCCCGACCGACCCGTGGGAACAACTTTGGGGAGCCATTACTGCTGTATTCGACAGCTGGATGAACGACCGTGCCATACTGTACCGTCGTTTGAACAACATTCCTGAAGAATGGGGAACTGCTGTTAACGTACAGGCAATGGTATTCGGTAACATGGGTGATAACTCAGCTACAGGTGTAGCATTTACCCGTGATGCCGCAACCGGCGAGGACCTGTTCAACGGTGAATACCTTATCAATGCGCAGGGTGAAGATGTTGTTGCCGGTATCCGTACTCCGCAGCAAATTACCAAAGAAGGCTCACTGCGTTGGGCAAAACTGGCAGGTATTAGCGAAGAAGAGCGTGTAAGTAAATTCCCTTCTCTGGAAGAATCGATGCCAGCCGCTTACAAAGAGCTGAACGAAACACAGCACAAACTGGAAGAACACTACCAGGATATGCAGGATCTGGAATTCACTATCCAGGAAGGCAAACTCTGGTTGCTTCAAACCCGTAACGGTAAACGCACCGGTGCTGCCATGGTAAAAATCGCCATGGATATGCTGAAAGAAGGCAAAATTGACGAAAAAACAGCCATTCTTCGTCTCGAAGCCAACAAACTGGATGAGCTTCTTCACCCGATTTTCGACACGAAAGCTCTTGAGCAGGCAACTGTGATTGCTAAAGGTCTTCCTGCATCTCCTGGTGCGGCTACCGGTCAGGTTGTTTTCTTCGCTGATGAAGCTGAAAAATATGAGAACTCAATTCTCGTTCGTATCGAGACTTCTCCGGAGGATCTCGAAGGTATGAACGTTGCCCGTGGTATTCTTACCGCACGCGGTGGTATGACTTCTCACGCAGCTGTTGTTGCCCGTGGTATGGGTAAGTGCTGTGTTTCAGGTACCGGAGGTATTAAGATTGACTACAAAACCCGTTCTTTCGTCGCTGACGGAAAAACATATAAAGAAGGTGACTGGATTTCCCTGAACGGAAGTACTGGAGAAGTTTATGACGGTAAAGTAATTACCAAAAATCCGGATTTGAGCGGAGATTTTGGTCATATCATGGACCTGTCAGACAAGTTCACCCGCATGCATGTCCGCACCAACGCCGACACGCCAAAAGATGCCCAGGTAGCCCGCAACTTCGGAGCTCAGGGTATCGGTCTATGCCGTACCGAGCATATGTTCTTCGAAGGAGAGCGTATCAAAGCCATGCGTGAAATGATTCTGGCTTCCGATGAAGAAGGACGACGCAAAGCACTGGACAAACTGCTTCCCTATCAGCGCGAAGACTTTGAAGGTATCTTCGAAGCAATGGCTGGTTACGGAGTAACCGTTCGGTTACTTGACCCGCCGCTTCACGAATTTGTACCTCATCAGCAGGCTACCCAGAAAGAGCTGGCTAGCGAAATGGGTGTTGCCATCGATGTTATTCGTTCGAAAGTAGCTGAACTGGAAGAGTTCAACCCGATGCTCGGACACCGTGGTTGCCGTTTAGGTAATACCTATCCGGAAATTACCGAAATGCAGGCACGTGCTATCATCGAAGCAGCATTGAACCTGAAAGCAAAAGGTGTTGATGCCCGCCCGGAAATTATGGTTCCGCTGGTAGGTACTATCAAAGAGCTGAAACTGCAGGCTGACATCATCAACGAGGTTGCAGAGAAAGTATTCGAAGAAAAAGGTGCTCGTATCGATTACAAAGTGGGCACTATGATTGAAGTTCCTCGTGCAGCTCTCACTGCTGATGAGATTGCTGACGTTGCCGAGTTCTTTTCATTCGGAACCAACGACCTCACCCAGATGACCTTCGGTTACTCTCGCGATGACGCCGGTAAATTCCTGCCGATTTACATCAAGAAAGGTATCCTGAAAAACGATCCGTTCCAGGTACTCGACCAACAAGGTGTTGGACAGTTAGTTGATTTGGCAACCAAACGCGGTCGCGAAACCAACCCGAAACTGAAAGTAGGTATCTGCGGTGAGCACGGTGGTGAACCAAGCTCTGTTGAGTTCTGCAACGGTGTAGGCCTCGATTATGTAAGTTGTTCTCCTTATCGCGTTCCGATTGCACGTCTGGCAGCAGCTCAGGCCAACCTGAAACAAGGATAAAGCATAATCAAATATTGCTTTTCAAAATAAAAGAAAAGGGTGTCCTAACGGGCACCCTTCTTTTTTGCTGCTTTTTGCAAGCTATTCTGATTGATTAATAACGGTCGGCGTATCCATACATTTCGGGATATCTATGGTAATTGGCAATGCGGTATCCTCGTGAACCCAGTTCAAAATATACATCTCCCAACCGGAACATCAAGTGACCATTCACTCTGACTCTTACGGCTCCTCTTGGTATCGTTGCAAATACCATATCACGAGGTAACTGAATCTGCACATATCCATATTTGGGGTAATAAGTGTAGAAGTCTCCACCGAAACAGTAGATATCTCCATACTTATGCCTGATTACCATCGGATGGCGACGTCCCCACGGAGCCCTGGCATAAACCCGTACTCTTCCGTTGTAACGGGGGATTCTGTAATGAGGGTGATTTACATATACGGGATGTTCCCTGTGCCAGCGCCGGTCGTTGTCCCAGTGCCTATTTTTGTTCCAATCCCGTTTATTATTCCAATGCTTGTTTCTGTTCCAGTTCCGGTCGTTATCGCGATTGTAACGTGGCGTATGGTACGCGTAGTTTTGGTCATGATCACGATCACGGTTGTGATTATTTTTCTTGAACCGATCATCATTTCGTTGGCTACGGTTGTTTCTTTCCCTGTCGCTTGAACGATGATCTCTGTTTTCGTATTTCCCTTTGGAATGTTCACGCCTCTCAGGCTGATATTTCCGGGTGCGCCTCTGTGCAAATGCAGGATTTACGGCAGCGACTGATAAAACAGCCATCAAAAATACAGTAGCGCTTATTTTATGGAATTTTATCGTTTTCATAGCTTTCGGGTTTTTAAAGTTAAACTTCAATATTTCCCGACGTCGTCGTAATGGTATACCTCATTCTTTGCTCTAGCAAAATCAAAGCCCGTGCCAAAACCGGGCAAATTGTTAAGAAAAGATAAGAGTAAAGATTACACGACAAACTAAAAAACCCTGTATACAAACACATTACAACAACATTATTTTTCACATCTGCATTCCATTTTAATCTTATTTACTATCGAATCCTTTCACAAAAGTTTCCGGCAACATTCGTAATCCCTTTATACTGAAATGAGAAAAAATCAAATAATCGTGTATCTTTGCCCCCTGAAAATCAAAAACAACATGGGAAGGATTCTGGCCCTCGATTACGGCAGAAAGCGAGTTGGAGTAGCGGTAACCGATCCGCTTCAGTTAATCGCCAGCAGGCTCACGACAGTAGCAACACACGAAATCTGGGATTTTCTGAGTGACTATTTAAAAAAGGAAGATGTTGAATTGCTCGTTATCGGTTACCCGGTACAATTAAACAACGAACCATCTGAATCAATACGGTACATCAATCCGTTTCTGAAAAAATTCAGCAAACTCTATCCCGACATGCCTGTTAAGCAAATTGATGAGCGCTTTACATCGAAAATCGCGTTTCAGAGCATGATTGATGCCGGCTTGCGAAAAAAGTCGCGTCAGGACAAAGCAATGGTAGATGCCGTAAGTGCCACCATCATTTTACAATCTTATTTGGAAGAAAATAAATACAAAAAATAAACAGCATGATTTTACCTGTAACCGTTTTCGGCGACCCGGTTTTACGAAAAGTAACACCGGACATTGACAAAGACTACGAAGGTCTGCAGGAACTTATCGATAACATGTTCGAAACCATGTATAATGCAGAGGGAGTAGGACTGGCCGCACCACAGGTTGGATTGTCAATCCGTGTTTTTGTGGTCGATGCCACGCCCATGGCTGACGAAGAACCAGAGTTAAAAGACTTCAAAAAAGCATTCATCAATCCTCATATCATCGAAAAAGACGGTGAAGAAGTGCTCATGGAAGAAGGTTGTCTGAGCATTCCGTTTATCCGGGAAGAGGTGAAACGGAAAGGCCGTATCCGCATGAAGTATTTCGATGAAAATTGGGTGGAGCATGACAAAGTATTCGAAGGATTTGCCGCCAGGGTTTTGCAACACGAGTACGATCACCTCGATGGGATTCTATTTGTTGACTACGCTACTCCTTTGAAAAAGCGTTTGCTGAAAAGTAAACTGACGGCAATTACCAAAGGGAAAGTACAGCCCTCTTACCGGATAAAGCTTCCAAAAATCTAATTGAGGCAAATTCGCTTCTGATATTCAAGGTATTTTAGTGAGATTATCGTAATTTAAATCATGTGATTACGGTAATCTCATTTTTATGACCAGCCTGACTGACCATCTTCGTCGAGTTCCTTTCTTCCGTTTTCTCCTTCCATTCGTCGCCGGAACTGTCGCCGGCTATTCCATTGAAGGATTCCCATTGTATATTGGACTCGCAGGACTCTCCACTCTTTTTCTCTTACTAATAACATTTCGTCGAGCGGGCTACAGGACAGCGCCTTTGTTCGGTACTCTCCTCTATTTTTTCCTGTTCATTTTCGGATGGCACTGGTACCAGCAACGACAATACCAGCCGAAACCGATACCTGACAAAACACCCCATTTTGCTGTTGTAGTCGGTTACCCGGAAGAAAAAGCGAACTCGTTCAAAACCATCCTGCAACTCCTTCCCGAAAAGCAAAACATATTAACCTACCTGGAAAAAGATTCGACAGCGGTTAACCTAATTCCTGGCCAGGTAATCGCCTTTCATCGCCAACCATCAGCTATCGAACCACCAAGCAATCCCGGCGAATTCAACTACCGGGCTTACATGCTCAGACATCATATTACGCACCGGCTTTACCTCCGGACGAAAGATTATTTCATCACTACGGGAAAAGTCGGATTAAACCTCCGGCAAAAAGCGCTGATCGTCCGGGAACATCTCCTAAGCATATTTGAACGATATGGCTTTTCCGGCGACGAAATGAGCATATTATCGGCGTTGGTATTGGGCGATCGTGAAAATATCGATCCGGAAATAAAATCAGAATTTGCCAACTCGGGCGCGATTCACATTCTGGCTGTATCAGGCCTGCATGTGGGAATTATCTACTTTGTTTTCAGCTTTCTGCTCAAATTCCTAAAAACACATCGGAAAGGTCGTTTAGCCCGGCTGTTCATATTACTTGCAATTATTTGGATTTATGCTTTCATCACCGGGCTTTCTCCCTCCGTTCAACGCGCCGCCACTATGTTTTCATTCATTGCCATCGGTGAGAACATCAACCGGCAGAACAACATTTACAACACGCTCGCTGCATCAGCATTTTTGCTGTTACTCGTAAATCCTAACCTACTTTTTGAGGTAGGATTCCAATTGTCGTATGCAGCTGTTCTCTCCATCGTATTCTTCCAGCCAATGATTTACCACACCATTTACATAAGCAACTGGTGGCTCGATAAAATCTGGGGGTTGTTAACCGTTTCGCTGGCAGCTCAGGTTGGCGTTTCGCCGCTTTCCATCTTTTACTTTCATCAATTCCCCGTTTATTTCTGGTTGACCAATCTATTCGCCATTCCTTTAACCACATTAATTATTTACACCGCATTTCTTTTGCTCACTCTTTCATTCATTCCGTTCATCGGCAAAGCCATTGCCTTTTTACTACACATATTAGTTAAAGCCCTGCTCGCTTCTGTCTGGGCAGTCAACACAGTTCCCGGAGCAGTTATTCCCAATATTTCATTCACCGCCCCGATGTTGCTCACTTCTTTTCTCGTCATTATCTTTCTCACGCTATTTATTATCAGGAAACAAAGAATTTTCCTCCAGCTGATACTGGTCTCATTCATCATCCTGGCAGGAATAACGACGATTAACAAGTATCGAATTTTAACCCAACGCGAAATCGTTTTCTTCCATGTTCCCCGAAAAACGCTAATTGCTGCCGTTCACGGTAAAAACATCGTCTGGATTTCCTCGGAAGATTCGATAATAACCCGACAAAAAATGGGCATTTACATGAAACCCTTCGAGCAATTGCATGGTATAAAATCGTCAGTCATTATTCCTTTATCAGGAAAAAGTGCGCAGCAATTTCCATTTCTGAAAAAGAAAAACAACATGATAAACTTTGCCGGCATGAAGATTTGGAGCCCTGAAAAAGCAGAAATAACTGAGTTTATGCCGCCAACCGACCTGATTTATCTGCACAAAATCTATCGAAAGGACATTACCAAATTCGAGGCAAAAGAATCCCTTGTTGCACAATTTGTTACGAACACCCCTTTGTTTTCTGATAAAAGATCGGAAAAAGAAGAAAAAAGTGATATGCTTCCGAAAAACATACACTCGCTTCCCGATAAAGGTGCGTTAAGCGCAAACATCTTGATTTCAGATAAAAACAAAAAAAGTGGCATCAAAATTGGATATATAACTCATTAATAATTTACTTTGCGGTGCATTTAAAATTTGGCTGGGAGAATTATGAAAATTGTAATTGCCGGTGCCGGTGAGGTGGGAACACACCTCGCTAAAATGTTATCTAAAGAAGATCACGATATTGTCCTGCTGGACGACAACGAGGAAAAACTGAATAATATTTCCTCAATGCTCGATGTACTGACGGTGATTGGAGCAGCAATATCGGTTAGCGATCTCAAGGAAACCGGCGTTCAGCATGCCGACTTGTTCATTGCGGTAACGCCCTACGAAGAGCGTAACATTGTGGCCTGTCAGTTGGCCAAACACCTTGGGGCCGGTAAAACGGTCGCCCGTATTGACAACCAGGAATTTCTTTTTCCTCAAAATAGAGAATACTTCGCCAGTCTGGGAATCGACGAATTGATCTACCCGGAACATCTGGCGGCAAAAGAAATTGTCACCTATCTGAAGCAGACCAGCACACGCCTGATTCATGAATTTTCGGGCGGCAAGTTGATTTTGTTCGGTGTAAAAATCCGCAGCAATAACAAGATTGTTGGTAAAACGCTTCGTGAGTTAGCTCAGGAGAAAGAAGAGTTTAGAGCAGTAGCCATCACTCGTGAATCAGAAACCATCATCCCTCACGGAGATGATAAAATACTAATTGGAGACATCGTTTTCTTTGTATCCAATCCAACCACCGTTCCATCCATTCTTGAAAAAGCCGGAAAGAAAAAGTTCGAGGTAAAGAATGTGATGATTCTCGGCGGAAGCCGGATTGGTATGAAAACAGCCATGCGACTGGGCGAACATTTCAATGTCAAACTCATCGAGCAAGATAAGGCGCGCAGCCTGAAGGTAGCCGAAAAAGCGAACAAAGCGCTGGTTATTCATGGCGACGGCCGCGATATGGACTTGCTGAAGACCGAAGGAATCGACCAGATGGATGCCTTTATTGCCGTAACCGGAAATTCCGAAACGAATATTCTTTCCTGTCAACTGGCGAAGAAAGTCGGTGTTAAACGTACCATTGCTGAAGTCGAGAACATCGATTACATCGATTTTGCCGAGCGGATTGGTATTGGCGGTGTGATTAACAAAAAGCTGCTGGCAGCATCTTATATTTATCGTTTTACGTTGAATGCCGAAGTGTCGCACGTAAAATGTCTGACGGCGTCAGATGCGGAAGTTCTCGAATTCATTGTGAAAAAAGACTCACTGGTGACCCGGAAAGCCATCCATGAACTGAGTTTTCCGGAAAATGCGACCATCGGTGGATACATCCGGCAGGACCAGGGTTATATTGCCAACGGCGATACTAAATTCGTGGAAGGTGACAAAGTGGTTGTTTTCACCCTTCCTTCAGCTTTGAAGAAACTTTCGAAATTCTTTAAGTAATTCCAAACCAGCCTAAAGAGAAGAAATTCTGTGTTTAATTTCAAGGTCATCGTAAAAATAATGGGACTGCTTCTCGTTGTAGAAGCAGCAGCCATGCTTATTGCACTCCTGGTGGCAATTGGCTACGGTGGCCCTGATGTAACCTCTTTTCTCTACGCTATCGGAATTACAGCTGTTTCCGGAGGCATTCTCTTTCTTCTCGGAAGAAAAAGTTCCAATCATATTGCCAAGCGCGATGGCTATATCATCGTCACGTTAACCTGGATTGTATTTTCCTTGTTTGGAAGCCTGCCTTTCATGATAGGAGATTTTATTCCCTCGTTTACCAATGCTTTTTTCGAAACCATGTCGGGATTTACCACCACCGGTTCATCCATCCTGACAGATATTGAAGCACTTCCACACGGAATATTGTTCTGGCGAAGCATGACGCAATGGTTGGGCGGTATGGGAATCATTGTTCTCTCACTGGCCATTCTTCCTGCTCTGGGAATTGGAGGGATGCAGCTATTTGTCGCTGAAGTTCCCGGCCCTACGCCAGACAAGTTACATCCGCGAATCAAGCAGACCGCCAAGCGCCTTTGGGGAATATACGTGCTCTTTACCGTTCTGGAAACCGTTTTGCTCTACATCGGAAAAATGCCGCTGTTCGATGCAGTTTGCCACTCCTTCACGACCATGGCAACAGGTGGTTACTCAACAAAGCAGGCCAGCATCGCATTCTTTACATCGCCTTACATTCAGTATGTTATAACCATATTTATGTTTTTGGCGGGAACAAACTTCACTCTCTCATATCTTGCCCTTAACGGGAAATTGAAGAAAGCCTGGGCAAATGAGGAGTTCCGGTGGTACGGATTTTTCGTTTTATTCTTCACAGCCATCATTACACTAGGCTTGATGCGAAATACCAATACCGGATTCGAGCATTCCTTCCGGGAAGCACTTTTCCAGGTTGTTTCCATCATTACAACTACCGGTTACGCTACAGCCGATTACCTGAAATGGCCGGCAATCATGACGGTATTTCTCTTTTCGCTTTTCTTCTTCGGAGGTTCCGCGGGATCAACCGGAGGTAGTATCAAAATTGTGCGTATTGTGCTGCTTTTGAAAAACAGCTGGTACGAACTAAGGCGGCTCATTCATCCCAATGCCGTGATTCCCGTCAGATTCAATCAACGGACCGTTTCCGATCAGATTATGCTGAACGTTCTGGCCTTTTTCATGATTTACGTACTGGTCTTTTTCGGAAGTGTTGTGGTTTACACATTTATCGAACCTGATCTGAGCTCAGCGATAGGAGCTGTCGCCACCAGCCTCGGCAATATTGGCCCGGGGTTAGGAAATGTAGGCCCCGCGGAGAATTTCTATCACGTCCCCGCTTTCGGTAAGTGGTTCCTCTCCTTCCTGATGCTATTAGGACGGCTGGAGTTGTTCACCATCCTGATTCTGTTTACTCCTTCTTTCTGGAAAAACTAAACAGGAAACTTCATTCGATTAATTCACCTTTTCCCTGACGGACAATCTCCGGAACATCGCCGGTACAATCAACTACCGTAGAAGGAATATTATCGCCGTACCCGCCATCAATCACCAAATCGACCAAATCGCCAAACTTTTCTTCAATCAGTTCGGGGTCGGTCGTATATTCCAGAATTTCATCCTCATCCCGAACTGAGGTCGACATAACCGGGTTCCCCAGTTCGCGAACGATCTCACGAATAATGTTGTTATCCGGGACTCTCACACCGACGCTCTTCTTCCGGTTTTTAAACATTTTTGGCACTTGGCTATTCGCCTGAATAATAAAAGTAAACGGTCCCGGTAAATTCTTCTTCATCATCTTAAAAACCGGATTGGAAATGGGCTTGCTAAAATCGGATATATGGCTCAGGTCATGACAAATAAAGGAAAAGTCAGCTTTTTCCGGTTTCAGATTTTTCAGTCGGGCCACCCGCTCAACGGCTTTGGGCTGCGTAATATCACAACCAATACCGTAAATTGTATCGGTTGGATAAACGATGACACCACCGTTCCGCAGAACCTCAACCACCTTCAGAATGTCCCTCTGATTTGGATTCTCATCATAAATACGTATCAACATAGCGTTCTTGCTTTATGTCGGAGCAATATCCGGCAAGATTGCTTAAAATTAATTTTTTCAGACTAAATTCGCCCGCGATTAATCATAAAAGATTCTCAGTTTTGAAGCAGTCTACTGATCTGACGTACGGACATATACCACAACAGATAATCAAGCTATCGGTTCCCATCATGGGCACATCTTTCATTCAGATGGCCTACAGTATGATTGATATGATTTGGCTGGGGCGCGTGGGTAGTGATGCTGTAGCCGCTGTCGGTGCAGCTACGTTCTTCACCTGGCTCGGCATTTCGCTCATGCTGATAACCCGAACCGGAGCTGAAGTCGGGGTTTCTCAATCTCTCGGCGCAGGCGACAAAAAAAGAGCCATTACCTTTGCGCAACAATCACTCACAGGGGCTTTGGTACTGGCCATTCTCTACGGAATTCTAACTTACCTTTTTGCTCCCGGGTTAATCGGCTTTTTTAAGTTAACCAATACTGCAGTTAACCACAATGCTGTTTCCTATCTCCGGATTGTTTCAGCCGGCTCGCTGCTTTACTATTCCAATCCGACGTTCTCCGGCGTATTCACCGGAGCTGGAAACTCAAAACTACCTTTCCGGATAAACTCAATTGGATTGCTCCTGAATATTGTAGCCGATCCCTTATTGATTTTCGGAGTTGGTCCCATTCCGCAGATGGGGTCCAATGGTGCGGCTTATGCTACCGTTGCATCGCAGGGACTGGTGTTGCTGTTGTTTATTATCAGAATAAGAAGAGGCAAATCGCCTTTAAAAAAGGCCAGTATCATTACCGGTTTGAACATTCCCTACATGCGAAAGATTTTTAAACTGGGGCTACCGGTAGCCATGCAAAGTATTTTGTTCGCGATTTTTGCGATGATTCTGGCCCGCATTGTTGGGCGCTGGGGAGCACTTCCCATTGCTGTACAAAGTGTTGGGGCACAAATTGAAGCCTTAAGCTGGATGACCGCCAGCGGATTCGCCACTGCACTGGGAGCTTTTGTGGGACAGAACTTTGGCGCTGCCAAGTGGGAACGTATCTACAAAGGATTCCTCATCACGGTAGGTTTCAGCAGCATCGTAGGACTAATTGTCGGCCTTCTTTTCGTGGGATTCGGCAAACAAGTGTTTGGCATATTCATTCCCGAACACGATGCCATCCAGATGGGCGGTAAATACCTGGAAATTCTGGGATACTCGCAAATATTCATGTGCATGGAGATTGCAACATCCGGAGCGTTTAACGGAATCGGACGTACGATGCCGCCTTCAATTATTGGAATAACGTTAACCGGAATGCGAATCCCCATCGCGCTGGCGTTGGCACTGGGAACTTCGCTGGGGTTACTCGGCGTATGGTGGAGTCTCTCCATCACCTCCATCCTGAAAGGGACCATCCTGTTTATCTGGTTCTACCGTGTGGTCACCAAACATCCCGATAACCTGGCTGCTCAAGAGCGACCATTACAGTTTATCCGACTGATTCCGAATCGTATCAGGCAGCAATTTCTCGGCACCAAAACGAAATAAGCAATGGAACGGAAGATACTGAAAACCGAAGATGGCTCTCATACGCTCTACGTTCCGGATATGGACGAGCATTACCATTCCATTCACGGAGCCAAACAGGAATCGATGCACGTTTTTATCGATGCTGGGTTGAATATGCATTCCGGAAAGAACCTAACCATTTTTGAAGTAGGTTTTGGTACCGGCCTGAATGCTTTTCTCACGGCTGTGGAAAGCAAGCGTCAACAGCGAAATATAAAATACTATACCATAGAGAAATTCCCTTTACAGGAACAAGAATGGCAGAAATTGAATCCGGAGCCTGCCTCAGAGAATGAGGAAAACAAATTATTCGCGCAACTCCATAATTGCCAGTGGGAAAAGCTGAATAAGATAAACGCCACTTTTCAGCTACAAAAAATAGAAGGAGATTTAACCAGCTTCAATTTTCAGGCACTGCCACAGTTTGATTTGGTTTACTTCGACGCTTTTGCCCCGGATAAACAACCCAAACTTTGGTCGCCCGAAATATTTGCGGCTATCTTCGCTCACATGACTAAAGACGGAATTCTGGTAACCTACAGCGCCAAAGGAGCAGTCAGGAGAACGATGCAGTCGGCAGGTTTTCAGGTGGAAAGAATTCCCGGCCCACCGGGAAAAAGAGAAATGCTAAGAGGTAGAAAACCATGATTTTCTTTTGGTTTTTTTAACAGCTAGCCAAAGGTCTCCTCATTGAAAAAGTATATCTTCGCAAGACATAAAAAGCTCAATATTATTATGTCAAAAAAGGAGTTAAACTCACAAGTAGAAAAATTTAGTTATTCCATTGGCTTAAGCGTCGCTAGCAACCTCATTGGCTCAGGAATCAAAACAATTGATACCGAAGCCTTTGATATGGCTATCAAAGATGCGTATGAAGGAAAGATGCCACAGATAAGCGCCGACGAAGCCAATCAGATTATCCAGGAATATATCAGCCGGGTTCAGGACAAAGAAAAAGATGCAAACCTGACCGCCGGAAAAGCATATTTAGAAGAAAATAAAAAGAAACAACACGTTGAAGAACTCCCGAGCGGGATGCAGTTTGAAGTGATGACACAAGGCGACGGCGAATTGCCTTCAGCTACTGACAACGTAAAATGTCACTATCACGGAACCCTGATTGACGGCAGCGTATTTGACAGCTCTGTACAACGAGGCGAACCAGCAACATTCCCGGTTAACGGAGTTATCCAGGGATGGCAGGAAGCACTCCAACTGATGCCTGTAGGTTCCAAATGGAAATTGTTTATTCCGCCGCACCTGGCTTACGGAGAGAACGGCGCTGGTGGCGTGATTGGTCCTAACGCGACCCTGATTTTCGAAGTAGAACTACTGGAAATTGTGAAATAAGAATAAACTTAATTATAAAGTCTTTGCACTAAAATTTTAACATTTACACAACTATGAAAATTTTCAAAATTGCACTTATCCTTGTTGCTGCAGTATTGGTGATGGCATCTTGCAATCAGCAGCCGAGCCGTAATGTTACGCTCAAAACAGCTGCCGACTCTGCCAGCTACGCCATTGGTGTTGATCTGGGAAACAACATTAAGAATAACCTGAAAAACACTCCGGGCGGTGTAAAACTTGATTCAAGTATCATGCTGGCTGGATTTGAAGATATGTTGATGGAAAAAGACCTGAAAATTCCTTCTGAAAAAGGACGTACAGTTATTCAGTCTTTCTTCTCTAAAATTCAGGACGCACTGGCCCAGAAAAACCTGGAAGCTGGTCAGAAATTCCTGGAAGAAAACGCTAAAAACGATAGTGTAAAAACTACCGATAGCGGTCTCCAGTATAAAATCATCAAGCAAGGCAACGGTCCTGTACCGAAAGCCGGACAGAAAGTAAAAGTTGATTATACCGGAAAAACCATCGACGGTAAAGTATTTGACAGCTCAATAGAGCGTGGCAAACCAGTTACTTTCCAGGTTGACCGCGTAATCAAAGGATGGACTGAAGCACTGGAAATGATGCCTGTTGGTTCAGAATGGATGCTTTACATCCCTGCTGATTTGGCTTATGGCAAGCGTGGTGCAGGTAAAGACATCGGTCCTAACTCGACCCTGATTTTCGAAGTTCACCTTTTGGGAATTGAAAAATAATCCGATTTTCATGGGTTGACACCAACCCGGAAAAAGAACATAATCAGGACTCGGAACAGCACATGCTCTTCCGGGTCTTGCTTTTTATCAACCGACAGACAAACGTTACTTAAAAGAGAAACCAGATTATGAGTTTTAAAGTAAAGGGACGGATTGAACAGTTGCTTCCAGTTGTAACCGGAACCAGCGCCAGAGGAGAATGGCGGAAACAGGAATTTGTCATTGAAACTGACGAGCAGTACCCGAAAAAGATTTGCTTTACCTTATTCAACGACAAAATCAACCTGCTGGAGGGCTTCAACAGCAATATGGAGGTAGAAGTGTCCTTTAGTGTAGAGTCGAGAGAATATAACGGAAGATGGTTCCATAATGTGAATGCTTATCGCATCGATAAGGCGAGCGGGGAACCGGAAGCATTTAATCCGCCACCATTTAATGAGAACGATATCCCGCCGGAAACGGAAGACGATGGCGGCGATTTACCTTTCTAAAAAAACTCCCGGTTGATGAGCCGGGAGTTTTTTTATTTTATTGGAATTTGCCGCTTGAATTCCTGTTCTAAAGAGATAAAGGTCTCCGTCCGGGAAATTCCGTCGATACCCTGAAGGTCGGTATCGATAATCTTTTTCAGATGCTTATTCGTTTTGGTCTGTATTTTTATGAAGATAGCATACTGCCCAGTGGTATGATGGCACTCGACAATCTCTGAAATTTCACGCAATTGCTTCACTACTTTTCTGTCGTAACTGGCTTTTTCGAGATAAATCCCCATATAAGCGCAGGTATTGTATCCAAGCTTTTGCGGACTCACAATAAATTCAGAACCGGTAACTACACCTAAATTCAACAGGCGCTGAACACGTTGATGAATCGCAGCGCCGGAAACACCACATTCGCGGGCCACTTCCAAAAAAGGAATACGGGCATTGGTGGTGATGAGCTTCAATATTTTCCTGTCTAAATCATCGATTTGGATGATTTGCTCCTGAAACTCCTCTTCATTTTCTGCATTATACTTTTTTACCATACTTTCAATTTGTCACAAAAATGGCTATTTTTTTTATACTTTAAAAGGTTCAATGTTATAAAACATCAGCATAAATGATTCCATAATTCTATAGTGAAAAACGGGAAACTCTCCACCTCACAAAACATTGTATTAAAACAATATAAAATTCACCGATGGCGCTGTATCCCTTCACTATTGGGGAATGCAAACATACGAAAATCAAGCATCATTATTACTGATGTGCTTCAAAATGCGAAAATCTTCACCGGAAGGATTCTGGAAAACCCGCAACCCGAATTCAGGTAGCACAGCCAGAATATGATCGAAGATATCGGCCTGCAGTTCTTCGTAGTTTGCCCACCGCTGATCCTTGCTGAACACATAAATCTCGACCGGGATTCCTTTTTCAGTTGGTTGCAAATGACGAATCAGGAAGGTCATCTCATCATGTACGCCAGGATGAGCATGCAAATAAGCCTCGAGATACTTCCGGAAAATTCCCAGGTTAGTCTGCCGCCTGCCGGAAACATAATCACGCTCATCGAGCTGTTTGGCCCTGTTGTATTCTTTTACCTCCTCTTCTTTTTTCTCAACATATTCCCTGATAAGTGAAAACTGGCGAAGATGTTCCAGCAACTTAGTATCAGCAAAACGCACTGTCGTCATATCAATATTAATGGACCGCTTGATACGGCGACCGCCTGATTCTTCCATCCCGATCCAGTTGGTCATCGAGCCCGAAACCAAAGCATAAGTTGGAATGGTGGTAATGGTTTTGTCCCAGTTTTGAACTTTCACCGATGTGAGGGAAATATCTTCCACGGTTCCATCGGCATTGTACGAGGGTAGAGAAACCCAATCTCCGGGCTTCACCATTTTATTGGCCGCCAATTGAATACTGGCAACGAAACCAAGAATCGGATCTTTAAATACAAACATTAGCACGGCAGCCATCGCGCCCAACCCGGTAAAGAGGTTTCCCGGACTTTTCGAGATCAAAACAGAAATCAAAAAGATAGCGCCGACAAAGTAGAGCAACAGCTTCATCAACTGCACATATCCCTTAATAGGACGTTCTTTCGAGAAAGGATACGTCTGGTAGATATCGAGGGAAGCTGTTAAAAGTCTGTTCAATAATGCAATGATGACAACAATCAAATATATCCTCGCCAGGCCATTTAATATTTCATCCATCCAATGAATATCACTCCCGGCAAAGTTGGAGGCCCATCCAATAATCATAACCGGAGCAATATGTGCCAGCACATTAAAAACCCGGTTCTTAAACAAAATATCGTCCCACTCGAAACGGGTGCGTTTCACAATTTTGGAAAAAATACCGCGCAATGCAGCACGCAGAATCAAATGGAAAATGCCGGAAAGGGCTGCAATACTGATAAGAACGACAAGCGCCGAAAAAAATACAGCCATCTGCTCATTTTGAGAAACATCGAGAAGGAGGTTCTTGATCCAATTATAATATGTTGACATTTTTATGCTTTTAAATAAAAAAGGTTGATTAATTTACCGTCCACGAAAACAAAAATAACTAAAGATACCTTCATGAAAAACATCCTGATAAACATACTTTTCATATTATTACCCTTTTCTGCTATATCCTCTCCCCGATTCGGACAATATTTTACGGATGGAGCACTTCGCTTTGACTATTTACTCGCCGGAAACAACAAAACCGTTCATGTCTTCCCCGCTGCCACAAAACGGGAAAAGTTCTGGAGTGGTTCCCACGATTATTTGGTTGATACATTGAACCTGGGAGCTTATCGTTACAGAGTATTCGATAAAAAAAGCGGCAAATTGATTTTCAGCCGTGGCTTTGCACCCCTTTTCCAGGAATGGCAAACTACAGCAGAAGCAAAAAAACAAGAGCGTTCGTTCTACCAAGTGCTTCGTTTTCCGTTTCCAAAAAATGAAGTCAGTCTTGAAATTGACCAACGAAACTGGGACGGCAAATTTGTTTCGGTTTTTCAGACCGATATCGACCCGAAAAACTATTTCATCATCAATGAAGCACCGGCGAAAGAAAAAGTGGTTGATATTGTGAATTCCGGTAAACCGGAAAATCATGTCGACATTGCCATTTTAGCCGAAGGTTACACAGCCGACCAGATGGACAAGTTTGTCCGCGATGCCACCCGCATGACCAATTACCTTTTCACCGTATCGCCGTTTTCTGAAAACAAAAATAAATTCAACGTTTATGCGGTGGAAACGCCATCGGTTGACTCCGGGACCGATATTCCCGGCCAGCATGTATACAAAAACACCGCTTTCAATACAACCTTCTACACATTCGATGTGCCACGCTATCTGACCACGACCGACATGAAATCGGTCAGTGATGCCGCTGCATGTGTTCCTTACGACCAGGTAATTGTGCTGGTCAATTCGGTGAAATACGGCGGAGGTGGATTTTACAATTTCATCAACGTTTGTACAGCCGACCACAACTTGTCGAAACTGGTATTTGTACATGAATTCGGGCACGGATTTGCCGGACTAGGCGATGAATATTACACTTCGACAGTAGCATACGAAGATTATTACAATCTGAAAGTGGAGCCATGGGAACCCAATTTGACGACTCTGGTCGACTTTGGAAAGAAATGGAAAGACATGGTTGCTCCTTCCACACCAATTCCGACACCACGCACTCCGGAATACAAAAACAAAGTAGGTGCTTTCGAAGGCGGAGGTTATATGAGTAAAGGAGTTTACAGTCCGTACGAAGACTGCCGGATGAAATCCAACGAAGCACCAGGTTTTTGTCCTGTTTGTAAAAGGGCCATCACCCGGGTCATCGATACGTACACAAAATAATCGTATTCCGATAGCAATAAAAAAGGGCTGCAAATTACTGCAGCCCTTTTTTGTCCATCAACCAGCTATCATCTCTTCTTACTCTTTCGTTTCTCTTTTCCGTTCAATCAAATGAACAACGATAAGTGACAAGCCTCCAAAAAGGAAGATCATAGAAGGATAAGCAACTTCTTCAGCTAAAACATTCGCAGAAGATAAAGCCGATGCCAAAATGATTCCCACTGCGATACCGACCATAAACATTCCCCACTTGAATATATTGGAAACTCGATCGGGATTTTGAAACAAGGAAGCATCAGCTCCTTTTTCAATCATCGCCAGACGCTCACGATTACGTGTAGAATAGTACACGTAAAGAATTCCGAACAACATGGCAAAAAAGCCAATCGGAACTAATATCGATACAACAAATGGTGCCATAACACATGATTTTTAATTCAACATTCTGCCCTTTTGACGCCGGGGTTTTTCAACAGGTTACACATTCTATTCATTTTTTTTGACATCTGAAATCCATTCTTAAGAAAGATATTACGCAACGTCAGTTACATTTTTGGAGTCTTTATTGTAAATTTATTCAGTAACGTGTAACGAATCTACATTGGGCATCGTCTAATAGGTCAGAAATGGTAACCAACAAAGACGAATATTACATCCGGGAAATTTTAAATGGCGATCCCGGTTCGTTTTCTCACCTGGTTGAAAAGTACAAAGACTTAGCTTTTCATGTATCTCTGAAGATATTAATCAACAGAGAAGAGGCAGAGGAAGCGGCACAGGATGCCTTTATAAAAGCCTATCGTGCTTTGCCGTCGTTTAAAGGTGGCGCTGCATTCAAAACATGGTTTTACCGGATTGTATATAACAACGCCATTTCAAGACTTCGTTCATCGCAAAATAAAAGAGATGTCAGTCTCGAAGACGTTCGAATCACTGACGGGGAAGTAGAAGAAACCGAAACGGCTTTGAGTCGTTTAAGTGCAGAAGAAAGACAACAATATCTTCAGGCAGCACTGAATAAAATGGCACCCGAAGATCGCAGTCTGCTGGTGATGTTTTACTTCGACGAGCTATCGGTTACTGAAATAACCGAGGTTACCAATCTGACCGAGTCGAATGTGAAGGTGAAACTTCACCGGGGACGAAAAAAACTTTTTGAGTTATTGAAGGGTATTTTGAAGGACGAGATAATTTCGATATTATGAGCACCAACGACAAATTACAGGAGTGGTTCCATGAGATGCCGGAGGAGAAAGCCCCCGGAGATTTCAATCGGAAAGTCATGCAGGAGATTATGACGGAGTGGTCAAAAAATCCAACGGCTTACAAACCGATCATTAGCCGAAAAGCCTGGTGGATTGTTGGAATTTTCTTCTTCCTGCTGATCATTGTGCTTTACATGTTGAAAAATGCCATGGGCGTTGCTGATTCAACAGTTGATTCGCAAACGGTTGCCGGCATCAACCTGGAATATATCTGGACATTTATCGCGGACTTTTTTGAGAAACTGAACCGAATATCGCCGGCTGTCGGTGTTGGAGCCCTCAGTATTATTGCCCTTTGGTTCTTCGACCAGCTTTATACCCGAATGGCACGACACAATTAAACAAATACAATCCATCATAAATGAGAAATCCTTCGTTTTAAAATGAAGGATTTTTTTGTGTCCAATGAAATATAACTCTTCTAATCGATGTCCGATTAGTCAAAAACCACCAAAAACACCACTTTCACTTTTAATTCATAACCAAAAGCGTTTCTATTTCAATTTTCGTGAAGTCAATTATCCGTTTTAGCATAGTTGTAATACATGTTCATATATTGATTTATTGGCCATTACATGAATTTAAGCTTACTTTTATGCTGTACAACATACAACTTTCATTTTGTTACTTAAATGAATAAAACCGAATATAACCGAAATCAAAAATCCATTGAACACTTCCAAGAAATCGAAAACCTGAATCGCCTAATTTAAAAGATAAAGTAGACACATTTTTGCAACACTCACCAATGGTATTTTCCCTTTCAAAAAGCGA
Organism: Prolixibacter denitrificans; assembly: GCF_003014495.1. Taxonomy (GTDB): domain Bacteria; phylum Bacteroidota; class Bacteroidia; order Bacteroidales; family Prolixibacteraceae; genus Prolixibacter; species Prolixibacter denitrificans. The sequence continues at coordinate 302,434 of NZ_PYGC01000005.1, forward strand.
TTGCGGAATTCAAAAAAAGTAGTTGATTTGCATCATCAATTACAATTTAAAACCAGTTAAACACACACTAAAAATTCTAAGTCATGAAAAACTTAAAGCAATATTTCGCAATTACAATCATGGCATTGGTTATATCACTCTTCAGCAATAGTACATTTGCCATTGGTAATGAAAACAGCAATGATTTGAATGATTTCAAAATCACAGCTGTTGAAAATATGGGAACCAGCCATACCGATGTATGGAACCTGGAATATTCCAATTCAGCTAACAGTATTAAAATTGTAAAATCGGTTGAGAAAGGTGTAACTCAATACATCGTTCGTGGTAAATTCCTCGAGGTACGTTATGTATCTTCAAAGAAAGGTTTTGGAGCACGCCTGATTAAAAATTCTGAGGCTCATGTACCCAGCGCTATTCGCGACAACGTTATTAACCTGGCAGCCGTTAAACAGCAACGCATTATCAGTTCAGAACCTGTAGACGATCAAACAGCGCTCAGTCTCATTGCAGCATACCTGCCTGAGTTGGTAAACAACAATTACAAGCACATTTTACAGTAAGTATTCACACAGGATTAAACGATGTAAAGCCTTCCGGTAACCGGAAGGCTTTTTTTTATGTTCGGACCGCATCCACAATTGTCAGAAAGGTTATAATTTTGTTGAAAATAAAACGTCTATGCTCGACCTACTTTACCACCGTCGCAGTACGAGAAAATTTCTCGACAAACCGGTTGAAGTTGAAAAAGTTAAACAACTCATCACCGCCGGTTTACTGGCACCGTCTTCGAAAAATAATCGTCCCTGGGAGTTTCTGCTTGTCGACGACGCCGACCAACTAAAAGCCATGGCCTATACGAAGCCTCATGGTTCATCTTTTCTGGCCAATGCTCCATTAGCTATCATCATTTTGGGTGCGCCCGGGAAGAGTGATGTTTGGGTTGAAGACTGCTCCATCGCGTCGACACTCATTCAAGTGGAAGCTGAGTCTCTTGGCCTGGGTTCGTGCTGGGTGCAGGTTCGCAACCGCTCGCATGACGAGGAGATTAGTGCAGCCCAGTATTTGAGGCGCCATTTTGATATTCCGGCCGATATGGAAGTTCTCTCCATTATTGGAATTGGCTACAAAGGGCAGGAAAGAACGCCTCTCGATGATGACGACCTGATTTGGTCAAAAGTCAGAAAGAACAGCTACGATTCGAAGATGAAATTCTGAAAAACATTTCTTCTGCAAAGAAAAAGAGAAGCCAAAACTGACTTCTCTTTTTTTATTTCTATCGCAGCATGTTTTTTTCTTACATATATAACCGCAGCATTTCCTGGTCACTTGTACCCGTTGTCAGGGTCTTTTTCTTCAACGTGCTGTCTTTCCCCATATACTCAAACTGGTAAGTTGTTTCTTTCTTCAAACGAAAAGGCAAAAGCCGATTCATATCATCAGTTGGCGACGGAGAGAATCCAAAGTCGACCTGCTCCCCATCGTGTGTAACAGTTATTTTTTCATGCACCCGGTTATTGCTGTCGTCTTCTGGCGCTTTCGGGTCCTTCAACAATACAACCCTTACCCACAACTCATCTTTTTCCAACTGTTTATTGGCCATTTGTTTGCGGTACAAATCGATGTAACGTTGGGTTACATCAACGCCGTGTACATAGGTTGCCTGTTCATCCCACACCAACGGATACACCATCCCCGTAGGCTTGTAAGATGTAGCGTAAATGCGATGCTCCGGCTGTTCCGGATCCGCTTTCCCGGCATCGGCCAGAAACCAGCTTTTGTTTAGCGCATCCATGTAGTACTCGGTAAAGTACCATTTCCCGTCAATCCAAACTTCCACCCACGTATGATTTCCCCGCATATTGGTCCACATGGGCGTTCCGGCAATGCGGGCTGGAATTCCAACCGAACGAAAAGCGTCCACAAGCAAAATAGAAAGACCGGTGCAGGTTGCCATTCCTTGCTGAATGGATTCATACGGTGCCTGGTCAACTTTTTTCCGTTTGGTGTTGTACTCCACCTTTAGCACATCTTTAACATGGAGATTAACGCTGTCGATCGCCGCGCGAATATTCGGAGCTTTTTTTACCAACGGTTCAAACCAGTTGTAAAAATCCTCCCGCCAACACTGGCGCTTTTCTGAGAGAACAGCGTAAGGCAGAACATCATTATAAAAAATAGAATCGGGTAATGCAGCGCACCACTTGAATTTATCGCGGGCTTGAAAAGCTTTGTCCACGTTCTTCATCAAAAACTCGGCGGAAAGACATTTCAAATCACGCTCAGGCATATAGCCAATCAGGAAAGCCATCGCCTGCTTCTCATCATGACTCGCATCTTTCAACGCGATTTTCAACTCTTTTTTGTTATCGTCCGCTTTTCGCAGCGCTTTCCGTACGAGTTGTCTTTCTTGTTTGCTCAGGTCACGATGCCATGAATCATGACAGGAAGTAGTAAAACCGGCAAGTAGTAAGATTATTAGTATTCGATACATCGACATGTTTAACTAAATAATATTTCCACGAATTAAGATATTTTTGCCTGCCTCACAAAATATTTGGTAAAACAATAATGATCTGGTTTTCAGAAGAGCTTAATTCATATTGAATCCAAATTCATACAATAATGTTACTCTTTACTTTATGTCTTTCACGCTCCCACAAGAAATTAAGCTAACGCCGCCTCGAGTTAGCACCGCACTTCAACCGAAATCAAAAATATGGTTTCTCTGACAAAAAGTTAAGAATTGTTACAAATGGCGACAAAGATGAATTGTTTATTGAAGATTTATAAACATTTATCTTATTTTTGAGGAAGGAAAAATTAGCGACCATGACACATAAACACCATCTCGACGAAATCGATCTGAAAATACTGGATATCATTAGCCAGAATGCCCGTATACCTTTTAAGGATGTTGCCGCTGAATGTGGAATATCCCGTGCCGCAGTGCACCAACGGGTCAATCGAATGATCGAGATGCAGGTCATCACCGGGTCAGGCTACAATATCGACCCGAAGAAAGTAGATTACCACACCTGTACGTATATTGGAATTTTCCTGGACAAAGGAGAGTTATACCATAAAGTTGCCCGGGAATTGATGTCGATTCGCGAAATTGTTGAGTGTCATTATACCACGGGTCAATATGCGATTTTTGCGAAGGTTTATGCCCGAAACAACGAGCATTTGAAAGAAATTCTAAACGACAAGATCCAGCGGATTTCAGGGATTACCAGTACAGAAACCTTTATCTCGCTGGAAGAAACGTTCAACCGACAGGTTCCCATTTACAAGGATTAGGAACTTGCCTGCATACGCTGACGAACAGCTTCGAAAATTAACACCGATGCCGCTACCGAAACGTTCAGCGAAGCAATCTGCCCGAATTGCGGAATTTTAACCCACTCATCAGCGAACTTCAATAATTCAGGTTCAATGCCTTTATCTTCCGCTCCCATAACAATAGCCGTCGGCTCCTGCATTGAAGTTTCGAAATAATTTTTGTCACCCTTTTCGGTCGCAGCCAGAATGTGTAAACCGCTTTCCTGAAGAAACACAATGGCTTCGCGAAGACTTTTCACCCGGCAAACCGGAATCATATTCAAAGCACCAGCGGATGTTTTCAGCGCATCTGCATTTACCTGCGCAGCACCTTTTTCGGGAACAACGATGGCATGGGCTCCGGCCACCTCGGCCGATCGGGCAATGGCTCCAAAATTCCGAACATCCGAGATCTTGTCGAGTACCAATATCAGCGGAACTTCGCCTTTTTCGTAAATTCCGGGAATAATATTTTCAATTTTCTGGTAGGTAATCGGAGAAAGAAAGGCGAGTACTCCCTGATGGTTCTTCCGGGTAATCCGGTCGATACGTTCAATCGGAACATTCTGAACCGGAATGTCCATCTCCCGGACAAGAGAGAACAACTCACGTGATAACTCGTTGGAAAGCCCCTTTCTTACCAGAATTTTCTCTATTTCTTTGCCTGATTTAATCGCTTCGATAACAGCGCGTGTGCCAAACACGTAAGTGCTTTTATCGATTGGGGCACGATGATGTCTTACCACGTTTTTTTTGCGTTCCATTCTTCCAGTTCTTCTGTTGTTTTCTCCCAGTTCTCCATCTCTTTATCCAGATCTTCCTTTTTCCGGGAATAAGTTGAGAGCAATTGCTCCATATCTTCGTTATCAGGATTGGCTAACCGCCCGTCCATCTCCTCAATCTCAGTTTCCAGCGAGGTAATCTTCTCCTCTGCTTCACTCAATTGTTTCTCCAGCCGCGAAATGGTCCGGTTAACATCCTTCCGCTCTTCGTAACTAAGCTCCGGGCCATCGTTTTTCTTCTCTTCTTTTTCGACGACCTGCTGAGTTGATTGATTATTATTTTTTCGCTCCAGTTCTTTCAGTGAGTCCATCTTCTTCCGACGGAGGAATTCATAAATACCGCCCAGATGCTGCTTCACTTTCTTATCACGAAACTCGTAAACCACATCCACCAGACCATCAAGAAATTCACGGTCATGCGAAACGAGTAACAAGGTTCCATCGTAATCCTGAAGCGCTTGTTTCAGAATATCTTTCGAGTGCATATCCAGATGGTTCGTCGGCTCATCGAGTACCAGGAAGTTCACCGGTTCCAACAACAAACGAATCATCGCTAAGCGAGAGCGTTCACCACCCGAGAGCACCTTTACTTTCTTATCGACATCTTCGCCGCTGAACATGAACGCACCAAGAATATCCCGAATTTTTGTCCGGACATCACCTACAGCAATCCTGTCGATGATATCGAATGCCGTAGCATTTTCATCCAGCAACGAAGCCTGGTTCTGGGCAAAATACCCGATTTTCACGTTATGCCCTAACTTAGCATGGCCGTTAAACTCCAATTCCTGCATGATGATCCGCGCCAGCGTTGTTTTCCCTTCGCCGTTTTTCCCGACAAAAGCCACACGATTTCCCCGTTCGATAGTCAAATCAATGTCTTTCAGCACCAGGTTATCATCGTAACTTTTGCTCATCTGCTTCGCCTCGAAAACTACGTTACCGGAACGCGGCGACGGCGGAAACTTGATATTCAGTGAACGAACATCCTCTTCATCGATTTCAATGCGATCGATCTTTTCCAGCTGCTTAATGCGCGATTGCACCTGAACCGCTTTGGTCGCCTTGTAGCGAAAACGTTCGATGAACTCTTCCGTGTCCTGAATCATTTTTTGCTGATTGCGATAAGCCGCCATCTGCTGCTCCCGGCGCTCTTTACGCAACTCAACATATTTCGAGTAACTGACTTTGTAGTCGTACACATTGCCCAGCGAAATTTCCACCGTTCGGTTCGTCACATTATCAAGAAATGCCCGGTCGTGTGAAACCAACACAACTGCACCGGCGTAATCTTTCAGGAAATTCTCCAGCCATTGAATCGATTCGATATCCAAGTGATTAGTCGGCTCATCGAGCAGAAAAACATTTGGCTTAGCCAGCAAAATCTTGGCCAGTTCGATACGCATTCGCCAACCTCCGGAAAACTCGGTCGTTTGCCGGTTAAAGTCGGAACGTTTAAATCCGAGGCCAACCAGTGTTTGCTCAATATCGGCATGGAAATTACCGCCTCCCAGCAGTTGAAAACGGTCATTCGCTTCGGTAACTTCCTCAATGATTTTGTGGTAGCCCTCCGATTCGTAATCTTCGCGAGTAGCCAACTGGTGATTCAGATGCTCGATGCGTTTTTCCAGTCCTACGATTTCGTCGAAGGCCGTAACCGCTTCTTCCATCACCGTTTTTCCATCGGCTGTCACCATGTGCTGCGGCAAATAGCCAATACGAAAATCTCCCGGCTTTACGACCCTGCCGGAACTGGGTTGTAACTGTCCGGAGAAAATTTTCAGCAGTGTCGACTTACCGGCACCATTTCGTCCAACCAGACCAATCCGGTCCCGCGGATTCACGATAAAACTTATCTGCTTGAATAATTCAAATCCACCAAATTCGAGGTGTAAATCTTCGACTGAAATCATAAAAACACTGCTTCTTCTAAAATTGGGACAAAGATAACAGAATTTACAGGGCTCCCATTGGTTGGTTCGGATTATCAACCACGGTTTTTGTTCTCTCCCTGCAAGAAATTACCCACTCAAAATCAAACCTTTTGGTCGATTACAATAAGCGCTCACAGTACCCGATGAATTTATATCTTTGGGAAAATTTAAAACCGAAGATTTTGGGCAGAAGAAGAAAGCCGTTACCGCTTTACGAAAAGGTAACCATTGCGGATGTAGGAGCTGAAGGAAAAGCAATTGCGAAAGTGGATGATGTGGTTATTTTTACCACGCATGTAGTTCCCGGCGACGTGGTCGATTTGCAGGTATTCAAAAAGAAGCGCCGTTTCATGGAAGCGCGGGTGGTCAATATTCACGAATATTCCGACGAACGAACCGAAGCTTTTTGCCAGCATTTTGGCACCTGTGGCGGCTGTAAATGGCAATTCTTACCATACGACAAACAACTTTTCTATAAAGAAAAACAAGTCACCGATCAGCTGAGGCGTATCGGACATGTTGAATTACCTGAAATTACACCCATCAAAGGCTCGGAAAAAACCACTTTCTACCGGAACAAGCTGGAATTTACCTTCTCGAACAAACGCTGGCTTACTCAGGAAGAAGTTGATACGGAAAAGACTTTTGAAAACATGAATGCGCTGGGATTCCATATTCCCGGAATGTTTGACAAGGTGCTGGACATTGAAAAATGCTGGCTACAGACCGAGTCGTCCAATGCTATCCGGAATGAAATCAGAGCGTATGCCTTGCAGAACGACCTCTCCTTTTTCGATATCCGAAACCAGGAAGGCTTTTTGCGTAACCTGATTATCCGTACAGCCAGTATCGGCGAGCTAATGGTCATTGTCTCCTTCTACCACGAAAGTGAAGAAAAACGAGTTGCTTTGCTGGAACATGTAAAAACGAAGTTTCCGGAAATCACTTCGCTGATGTACGTAATTAATGAGAAGGCCAATGATACCATTACCGACCAGGAGATCATCTGCTATTCCGGACGCGACCACATTTTTGAAGAGATGGAAGGTTTGCGGTTTAAAATCGGGCCGAAATCCTTCTACCAAACCAATTCGGAGCAGGCATATGAACTGTACAAAATTGCCCGCGACTATGCTTCCCTTTCGGGAGACGAAGTAGTTTACGACCTGTACACCGGAACGGGAACCATTGCCAACTTTGTAGCCGGAAAGGCGAAGAAAGTAGTTGGAATCGAATATGTACCGGAAGCCATCGAAGATGCAAAAGTGAATTCGGAACTGAACGACATTCAGAATACATCGTTTTTTGCGGGAGATATGAAAGCCATTTTAACGCCGGATTTTGTCGAGCAAAATGGACAGCCGGACGTAATCATAACCGATCCGCCACGCGCCGGCATGCACGACGATGTGATAAAAGTGATTCTTCAGGCAGCGCCGAAAAAAATTGTGTACGTGAGTTGCAACCCCGCCACACAGGCACGCGACTTGAACCTGCTTGATGAGGGATATAAAGTGGTAAAAGTTCAGCCCGTCGATATGTTCCCGCATACACACCACGTGGAAAATGTGGTATTGCTTGAAAAACGGGAAAACGAATGAGATAATTTTCCGCTAAGCGGAACAAAATAAAAAACGCCGGTTGGAAGCATCGAAGCTCCTGACCGGCGTTTTTCGTATATCGTTAAATCACTACGATTGATCTTTCAAAACCACATCGTGCGCTCCACCTTCCACAATACTGGTCGATGAAACCAATGTAATCTTACCATTTTCCTGCAACTCTTTCACCGACAAAACACCACAGCTGCACATGGTCGATTTGATTTTTCCCAGGGTAATATCCAGGTTGTCCTTCAGTTTTCCGGCATACGGCACGTAGCTATCGACGCCTTCCTCGAACTTCAGGTTTTCGCTGCCGCCCATGTCGTAACGCTGCCAGTTGCGGGCACGGTTCGAACCTTCGCCCCAGTATTCCTTCATGTAGTTGCTACCTATTTTCAACTTCCGGGTCGGACTTTCGTCGAAACGGGCGAAGTAGCGTCCCATCATCAGGAAGTCAGCTCCCATAGCCAGCGCCAGCACCATATGATAATCATGCACAATACCACCGTCGCTACTAATCGGGACGTAAATACCGGTTTCCCGGAAATATTCATCGCGGGCTTCAGCAACTTCAATCAATGCCGTTGCCTGTCCACGACCAATTCCTTTTGTTTCGCGGGTAATACAAATCGAGCCGCCACCGATTCCAACTTTCACGAAATCAGCGCCAGCCTCTACCAAATAGCGGAAACCTTCTTTATCGACCACGTTTCCGGCTCCCACCTTTACATCGTCGCCGTACGTCTTCTTAATGTATTGAAGCGTTTCACCCTGCCACTCGGAGAAACCGTCGGATGAATCAATACACATCACATCGACACCAGCTTCGAGAAGAGCAGGAACCCGTTCCTTATAATCACGGGTATTGATACCGGCACCGACCATCAACTTTTTACTGCTGTCTGACAATTCGTTGGGATTATCCTTATGATCGTCATAATCCTTACGGAATACGAAGTACTGCAGCTTTTGATTTTCATCGATAATCGGAAGACTATTCAACTTGTTGTCCCAGATAATATCATTGGCTTCGTTCAGCGAAATCCCCAATTTACCGACAAATAAATCTGAAAACGGAGTCATAAACTCTTTTACCGGTTTGTCGAGACTGTCTCTGGAAACGCGATAATCGCGACTGGTCACAACTCCCATCAGAACGCCGTTAGGAGTTCCATCGTTGGTAATTCCTACCGTAGAGTGACCGGTTCTTCTCTTCAATGCATTAATATCAGCCAGCGTATGTTCGGGAGTGAGATTTGAGTCACTTATCACGAAACCAGCTTTGAATTTTTTCACTCTCCGCACCATTTCAGCTTGCGTATCAATCGGCTGAGAACCAAAAATGAAGGACAAGCCTCCATTTCGCGCCAGCGCAATTGCCAGATTATGGTCGGAAACCGACTGCATAATGGCTGAAACAAACGGTATATTCAGTTGGAGAGCGGGAGTTTCTCCTTTCCGGTACTTGACCAGCGGAGCGTTCAACGAAACATTGTTGGGAGTACACTCTTTCGTTGTGAGTCCGGGAATCAGGAGGTACTCGTTAAATGTCCGGGATACTTCGTTATAATACTGGGCCATATCGATTGGATTGTTGTGTGTTAATGCACGCTATTGCTTTGAAAAATTTCGCAAAGGTAACCAGCCCAGTCTTAAATTACAAAATATTGATATGATTTCGATACTGCTAAAGCTGACAATTATTTCTGAACGGAAGGAGAATTGCTGGCTCGCTTGATTTCGATAAAGAAAGTAGAACCTTTACCAGCCTTGCTCTCCAGCCATATTTTGCCACCACTTTTTTCCACAAAATTTCGGCAAAGCTTCAGGCCTAGTCCGTTTCCACGTTCACCCCGAACACCATTGGTGGTAAAATACTTCTCTTCGCTGAAGATTTTATATTGGTCTTCTGGTTTGATTCCGACACCTGTATCAGTGACATATAAAATAACATGGCCATTGGTTTTCGAAACTCCCATCTCAATATAACCGCCTGATGGGGTAAATTTCAAAGCATTGGAAAACAGATTACGAATGACCATCTTCAACATCTGGTAATCACTGTAAACTGTAGTTTCAGGTGAACAGGCATTCACCAGGTTGATATTCATTTCCCGGGCATCAGGCTGAAAGAACGTGATGATTTCGTTACCCAAATCATACACATTAATCGTCGTGTAATGCACAGTTGTTGTATTCAGCTGCTGCCGTGTCCACGACAGGAGATCGTCTACCATATTCAGTGCCCTGTCCGTCAGCTGCATGTTATCCCGGATGAGTTCGCGCTTTTCCTCTTCCGACAATTCATCGACGGAAAGCAACTCCAGGATATTATAGAGCGACATCATCGGACTTTTGATGTCATGCGAAATAATTGAGATGAGTTTATTCTTGAAGGCATTCTCCTTTTCAAGTAACTTATTTTGCTCTGTTATCTCGTTATTATTTGAAATCAGTGCGTTGTTCAGTCTCGATTTTAACCGGGAACGATAGAACAAGAGAATGGATATCAGCAGCACGCTTATGATGGTAATAATCGACAGAAAAATCAGTATCCGCTGTTGTTCCAGCTTCAAACGGACATTAGCCAGCACCTGTTTGTCGAGCTGCTGACGCTGCATCAGGATTTTATTGGCCGTTTCTTTTTTCTGTAATTCATAAAGGAAAGCAAAATTACGCGTTGTCTTATTATTGATGGTGTCCTGATACTGAGCGTTATACTTACTGTACAAATCATAGAATTTCAACGCCTTGCCTGTGTTCCCTGCCGCCCGATAGTTATCAGCAATCAGCTTGCTGGTTTCGGGTAAGAGGTTCAACATGTTATTATTGACAGCGAGCTGATACGCTTCATTCGCATATTTGGCAGCCAGATGAAATTGATTGTGATTTTCGTAGTACCGGGCCATCTCCATACATCCCTCACCAAGTACATCGTAAATATGAAATTTGCGGGCCAGCTCAATTGACTTGCTAATTTCTTTATAGGAAACTTTAGCATTCCCCAGATTTCGATGTATTAAGCCAAGATTCAGATATATAATGGAATGTAGATAAGATTCGTATTGTCCCCCGAGAAGTGCATTTGCTGCCTTTGTGTATTTTAAGGCTTTATCATTTTCATTATTCTCATAATATAAATTACCAATATTGATAAGTGCAGTAGCCTGCATACTTTGGTAGTTGAGCGAATCGGCCAACTTACCTACCTTCTGGTAATATTTCATGGCCAATGAATCATTGCCCAAATAAAGATAAATATTGGCCAGATTATTTAGTGGTTCCAGGTAGTATTCCTTACTCTTCATTCTCTCAAGAGTGTCGAGAGCGGCACGATAATACTGCAGCGCCATCGAATAATTCCCTCGAATATCAAATGCCTTTCCAAGGTTATTATACAATACCGCCATGTATTTCTTATTATTCCTCTTCCTGGCAATTTCCAGGGCTTCTTTAAGGTAATTAATGCCGGTCTCGGAATTATGCCGGTCAATCATTGCATTTCCCAAGTTAATCATAGCAGGTAATGCTGCAATCGAATCATGCCGTAGCTGTGCGATATGTAATGACTTACTGTAGTAGTAAAATGCAGAGTCGCGGCGCCCCTTTATTTGCATAACCTTGCCTTTCGCATTCAGAACTACTGCCAGCAACGAAGAATCATTCAGTTGCAGTGCATAAGTTCCGGCCAGATTTGACAAACTATCGGCCAGATGGATATTGCCTTTCACAGCTTCCTGCCCGGCTACATGTGCCATTACCGACACCGCGAAGTCAGGCGTAACGTCAGACAATGAATCGATTCTTTGTAACAGCTCCGGCAAGATCATTCTCGAAGAGTCATAGGCGTTGGTCAGGTATTTGTCATACTTCTTTACGAGCGTATTTAACTTACTCTCGGGCTGTTGCCTTTTTTGTTCACTTCCATCTTTGGAATGACATCCCGAAACAATGAGTAAAAGAATCCCAACAATAACTCTGGTTACCGAAATTGAATGTACAGTTTTATAATGTCTCCCCTCCAATATTTCCCTGATATTTAAAGTGTTGATGTAACAACCTTTCTGCTTTAAAACGAAATTAATTAGCCTGCCATGAGATATTCCGCACACAGGTAAAGGGAAAACGATGATTCGTGTAAATTTATTTTACAAAACTCCCACAATCTGCGTTCTGCCAATGTAGTTCACTAACCAGAAAAGAGTTAGAAAATAGTTTGTTTTCATTCTACACTGACGAAGCTCCCAATCATGAGTACAGGAGCAGTAGAGAATGACCAGGAAAGCAACTGGAAGTCAATGCATTTTCAGTCGCTTCCGCGGAAAGCAATAAAAAATACCGGTCTCAAGGAATATACAACCGATATAAGATGAAGTAGGATAAACATCTTAAATCTTTTCTCCAATATCTGGTTTCTTGAAACAAAAAAAGGCAGCCGTTTGGCTACCTTCACACACAATCCTCTACAATACTACAACCCCTACGGGGTATCCGCTTCGCAGAAGAAAATTCCTAATGACCATTTTAAGTTTTGGTTCTTTCTTAACACTTAAAACTCCAGGTCTTAAAACTTTTGGGGACAAAAAAGCCCGACTCCAACAAAGGAACCGGGCTTTAAGTAAAATAAGCGGCGACCTACTCTCCCACATCTCTGCAGTACCATCGGCGCTGACGGGCTTAACTTCTCTGTTCGGAATGGGAAGAGGTGGAACCC
>NZ_PYGC01000006.1 GCF_003014495.1 Prolixibacter denitrificans
GTTTGAAGGACTGGATTTGTTCCTTCACCCCGGGCGATACTTGCGATTTGATGGTTTTTAAGTTGTAACGGGGCTTAATTGCGCCTGGATTCGGCGTAGGTTGCTTGTTATTTCTTTTTTTTAACCCCGAATAATCTACGTAGGCTATCCCTTTCAATGCTTCAAAAAAGGTATGCAAATCAAACTGCTCTTCGGGAACATACCAACATCCCATGGTTTGACTCCAGCGGGCACCGGTTTCCTGCTTCACGCGGTCAATCAGCTGCTGGTCGTAGTCAAACCGTAGGGTGACCACCATGTTATCACGGTGACGGGTTCTTTCAAGCACGATGGTCGGGTCTGTTGGCATTTTGTTGGCTGTTAAGGCACTTCAATGTATAAAAAATCTTTTAAAAGTAGCTTCGTGGTCCCTCATCCAACCCCTTTTTTCTATTATCATAATTTTCGTTCGCATACCAGATCCGACCGTTCATGGAAGAAATCGGGCCGTTCATCAAAATTTTTGGCATAAAACATATTTTTTACTTAAGTTAAAAACTCATTCGTTACCAGGACAGAAAAACGGAAACTTTAGCGGGCGTAAAGAACAGTGGGGCAGGAAGGGCGGAGGCTTTCTCTTTTTGTTCCCAAAACGGATTCAGAGCGTTCTTTGACATCTGATTATCTATACAGGTAAACCAAACAGTCTAGCTTATGCTATTTTGTTGTAAAAGTACGGATTGAAAGGACTGATGCAAAGGAAATTCGTGTTTGGGTACAGGGTAAAACCAAAGGTAAACAGGTAAAACGGATAGAAGACTGGGTAGAATCTAAAGAAACATGAAATGAATAGCCTAAACTAGCTGGCAGATACTACGATTCAGTCGTTTTTGGATGCAAGCCAGTCTTCCGCAGGTACAGTTCAGTCTTCAGTGGTTTCATCCCATGTGTTAACGATTACGATTCAGTCTTCAACATCTACAATCCAGTCTTCAACAGGTACATCTCAGTCTTCCTTAGCTACTATCCATGCGTCGACAGATACTGGTCAGTCTTCAACGGGTTCAATTCAGTCTTCAACGACTACAATTGACTTACTGGCAAGGGTTACAGAGAAGAATGCCCTGTTTGGTATGCCGAAATCAACCATTAAAATCGATAACCTAAAAGGCGATGGTATGAAGGCGCCTACATCAACCTCTCCCCTGGAATTGCTCAAAAACAGATAGGGTTCCGGGACGTAGTACTTCTAGAGGGATTGATTCCCGTTAAGAAGTCCCCTGCGATGTATATCTGACAGGATTTATTTAACCAAAAACTACTTAACTATGGGAGCTAAAACCACCAAATTTGGATTTAGTTATCCGGAACTGGAACAACGTGGAGATTATGTGCATAATCTTTACGTCAGAGATGAACAGGTTTTTCTGAGCCTGGGATTTCCGGCAGCGTTTAAAGACGACCTTCGGTCGAAAGTCGATGCTTTTAAGGCCATCGAGCCGGACGAGTACTGGAAAGGAGTCCAGTTTTCGAGCTCGGAAAGCCGCAAGGCCTTTCGTAAAGTACTTACCCGTTCGCTCGATTTGTTCCAGTTGCGGTTGAAATTATTGTTGGGCGATAACTCAACCGATTATCGCAGTTTTCAATTTTCCGGTACATCCCGGATGAACGAGGAGGAACTGGTACGGTATGCCCGTGGCTTGTTCAAAACAGCCGAACGGTTTAGCGATGTAATTGCCGCCTCCGACGGTCTGGATACTTTCATTACGGAAGTAAAGGAGGATGTGGAAGAGTTGGACGAAGCTATCGACCGATTGCGCGAAGTGATGACCCAACGCGACGCAGCTAGCCTGGTTCGCGTGGAAAAGGCAAACGAATTGTACGATGAGATTGCCCGGGTATGCGATGCGGGCAAACGGTACTGGAACGGCGAAAATGAGGCGTACTACAACGATTACGTCATTTACGGTTCATCGACACCGCTTCCGAATGAGGAGGAAGAAGAAACACCGGCTGACGGTGATGCCGCCGACACTACGTCGGGCGACGAACCGGTTGCATAGCCCATTTGTAACCACCGGATGAAATGAATCACCCCGCTGAAGTAGAATCAGCGGGGTGATTTTTTTGTGTGCGAACCCTGTCGGTGGTCCGTGACCCCGACAGTGGTTTGGGATGATGAAACCAGCCTGAAAGACTGGGACTTATTCCTATTCAGAGGAAAATTGAAGTCCTTCAGGCTTCTGTTTGCATATTGTTCTTTTACCCGGGGCGTTGCCCCGGGCTGCGGAATTTCAGACCTTCGGCCTATTCCTGGCTCACCTGACAGCGTCGGCAGACCTGTCAGTGTGATGCCTGGTTGTTGTCGGATTATCTGTTTACTCACCCCATCCGGACTGCGTCCGAATTTTCTCTCTACGAGTAAAGAGGGGCGGGGCCGTTGGTTGAATCGGCATTAGTACTATGGAGTTGATAATTTGCAGTGTCCAAAGTCCTCTCTATGTTAGAGAGGGTTGGGTGAGTAGAAAAAGTTGTGCAGCTTGAGACCTCTGATATTTACTCACCCCATCCGGACTGGATTCGAATTGCCCCACTCTACGAGTAAAGAGGGGCGGGGCCGGTGGTTGAATCGGCATTAGCACTATGACGTTGATAATTTGCACTGTCCAAAGCCCTCTCTATGTTAGAGCGGGTTGGGTGAGTAGAAAAAGATTTTGTCGGTTGTTGTCGGATTATCTGTTTACTCACCCCATCCGGACTGCGTCCGAATTGCCCCTCCTACGAGTAAAGAGGGGCGGGGCCGTTGGTTGAATCGGCATTAGTACTATGGCGTTGATAATTTGCACTGTCCAAAGCCCTCTCTATGTTAGAGCGGGTTGGGTGAGTAGATCTTATTTCATAACTTGAATTTACGAATCAGAACCAACTTATGAGTGACAATTATTTTATTAAAAGGGCCAGAAGATTAAGGAGAAGGATGACGGATGAAGAAAGGCTTATATGGAGCGTTTTGAGAAATCGGAAATTTCATGGTCTTAAATTTCTTCGGCAGCATCCAATTGTATACCAAGTCGATGGTAATAAACCATTATACTTCATTGCAGATTTCTATTGTGCAGAAAAAAAACTGGTGGTTGAAGTTGACGGCCGCATTCACGATTTTCAGAAAGGATATGATACTAACCGTGATGAAATATTGCGGTACAATGACCTGCATATTCTAAGGATAAGGAATGAAGAGTGCAAAAATATGAAGCAGGTACTGAAAAGAATTGAGCAATTCCTTTAAATAATTTCTACTCACCCCATCCGGACTGCGTCCGAATTTTCTCTCTACGAGTAAAGAGGGGCGGGGCCGTTGGTTGAATCGGCATTAGTATTATAACGTTGATAATTTGCAGTGTCCAAAGCCCTCTCTATGTTAGAGAGGGTTGGGTGAGTAGAAAAAGATTGAGTCGGTTGTTGTCGGATTATCTGTTTACTCACCCCATCCGGACTGCGTCCGAATTTTCTCTCTACAAGTAAAGAGGGGCGGGGCCGGTGGTTGAATCGGCATTAGTATTATAACGTTGATAATTTGCAGTGTCCAAAGTCCTCTCTATGTTAGAGAGGGTTGGGTGAGTAGAAAAAGGTTGTGCAACATGAGATATCCCGTTATTGCGAACTTCTTCATGCTGATTTTAAGCCTTAGCTCATCCCGTGTTTCCACCCGATTGACACCAACCACCAATTCATCGGGAAGGTAAATATTGCGCCGACGAATAATCCGAGTGCGCCGAATCCCCAGAAGGTAAACGTATCCGGATTGGGGCTTAGGCCGGCAATTTCCGGAGTAACGAAGCGCATGACCAAACCCATTCCAACCATGACGGTTATCATCGAGAAGAACTCTGCTCTGCCGGCCAGCCAGAGGGCTTTGGAAGTTGAATCCGCCATCTTTCGCATGGCAATAAACTGAAAGATGAACCATCCGAATAAGAATCCAACAGCATATTCGAACCAGAACTCCGGCCAGAAATTTAAATCAATCATCCGGCTGATGACCATGGCTGTTATGATTCCGAGACCGTCGCCTGCAACGCAATGCATCACCGAACCGGTCACCTTTTTCCATTTGGCCGAAACATATCGATGGTGGTAATCGATTTCATCCTTTCCTTTCTTTTTTCCAATCCCGGGTGGTCTGCACGTAATGAGATACAGCACCAGCCCTACGACTGAAAAGAAAATCATAATGATGGGCCAGGCATATTTTAATGCGGTATTCACACGGGTGTTCACTTTGAAAACGTCCCATACCACCCATATGACGGCAATGGCACCAACCAGGTACCACGGTATGACAAACGCGGGGTTTTCAAGAAAATTCAGAAATGTTACGTTCAGCATGTTTATTACCAGATTTTAAGGTTTCCAGAGGGTGTCCGAAAAGTCCAAAGAGTATTTTCAGAACTATCAAATTGTAAGTACAGCTTAATTTGTTCACCCCTATTCCGAAGTATCGGAACCCTGAAGGGGACTTTAAGCCGCCCCTTTAGGGAGCTCCGAGGCATCGGAGGGAGGGGTAAAACGGAAGACTGGGTTACAATTTATAAGTTTTAAATTTTGCAGTGAGACTTTTGGGACAACCTCTGGCATAAAGCACCTTCTGTACGCAGGTTACTTATTTTTCATGTGAGACTGTTTTTCCATTTTATCCTTCTTCATGTGCTGCGACTTCATCATGCTTTTCTCCTGCATCATTTTCATCATTTCGGGATGTTGTGACATGATGTGCATAAACTGATTTCTCATGGCGGAATCCTTTTCCGTTTTATTCATCATGTTCTCCATCATCTGTTGTCTCATGCCGGGGTTATCCATCATCTGGTTCATCATTTCCATTCGGTCCGACATATTCTCACTGCCAATCATGGTTCCTTTTTGTCCCATTTTATCCTTGCCCATCATGTCCTTGTTGCCGTGCATTTCTTCCTGTTTGTCGCCCATTTCCATTTGCCGGTCTTTGCCCATGGTTTCGCTGTTCATCATCATCATGGCCTTTTTGTTCTGTTTGGCCACTTTCATAAAGTCGCTCATCATGTCGGGGTTGCCCGCAATGGCTTTAAAAATAGCCTGTCGTGTTTCCTGGTTCTCAAGCAGCTTGTTGGCGTCTGCTTGCTGACTAAATCCTTTCGCTGAAAGGAATGTAATCATGGTAAAGATTAAAACTAGTGTTTTCATGGTAATTGATTTTTTGGATTCAACTTTTAAAATAGAGACGATGATCTGGTCTTTCAGATCGAAATTGTGCTTGACATGTCTGTTATGACCTGGTTGAGTTCATTCGGTTATGTTGCGCACCCGATTGAGCCTTTATTTTTTGATATTCACTTTAATGAGTAATACGATATCGTACCATAAATGTTTGATGGTAATGTCGTTCGGTTCGAACCCGGCTTTCAGCAGGTTTTCGTATGTTTCCCGGTTGATATTGGCGCCGTACAGATGCAGTGGGATGGGATTCATCCAATCCATCAGTTTGCCAACCATTTTGTGGTTGCTCCTGACATGTTCGAGCATGAGCAGCCGGCCGCCAGGTTTACACACTCTTTTCATCTCTTTCATTCCCTGCACGGGGTCGGGAACGGAACAATAGACACACGAAGTGACAACCGTATCGAACGTGTTGGCTTCGAAATCCATTTTCTCGGCATCCATCACCATTAACCGGACATTGGGTTTGTTGCCGGATTTCCGCCGGGCCCGTTCGATCATGTTTTCACTGAAATCAATTCCGGTCAGGTCGATATTGCCGGGATAATATGTCAGGTTTTTACCGGTGCCAACGCCCACTTCGAGGGTTTTCCCTTTTACCTCGCTGAGCAATTTTTCTCTCCACCGGGAAAAACCCGATTCCATTGGACTTTCGAGGATATCGTAAACTTTGGCTATCCGGTTGTACCGTTTTTTAATTTTAGTGTCCATTGGGTTTGAGCCTGCTATGCAATGACCTCATAATTCCGCATCATGCCCATGTCTTCATGTTCCAGGTTATGGCAGTGGTAGACAAAGATTCCGGTAAAGTCTTCGAACTTCATCACCGCCTGCACTTTCATTCCCGGCATAAGCAGGAACGTATCCTGCCAGCCCTGGTCGACGAAACCATCTTTTACCGATTCCCATACTGAGGCATTCATACCGGAAACATCGCGGTCGATTATTCTGAATTGCAAACCGTGCAAGTGGACGGGGTGGGGCATTTGCATCATGTTGCCCATCCGGCCCATGCCCCGGCTGCCACCACCATTAATGAATTCCCATACCTCGGTGGTGTTGAGTTTTACTTTTTCCCAGTCGGCTACCCCCATCATTTCAAAGGTTTCGCCATTGATGACCCATTGCATCCGTTCGAACGAGAAATGAAATGACCTGGGGTTATTGGCATTCACAGCATCCGAGGGAGACAATGTCTTGTGTTTTGCAAAGGCAGCCGGGAGCTCTTTCTGTACGCCGGTCTGTGACGTTACATGGAACGATGCCAAATCAAACGCTGTTCCGTTGGGTGTTTGTTGTTGGCCGCCACCCATCATACCCCCCATCATTCCGCCGCCTCCCATGGGAGAACCGGTTTCGAAAGGAAGGCTTTTTAATTGTACCTCTTCACCGTCGTTTTGGGAGGAGAAGTCTTTCCAGATTTCGATGCGTTCGCCCGGAGAAAGCATCAGGTAAGGCCGCGTTACCGGTTTTTCCAGCAGACCGCCATCGGTCCCGATGGCCACGATATCGCTGCCATCGCTCCAGGCCAGTTTGTAGATACGGGAATTGGAGCCATTTAAGATGCGGAGCCGGTAGGTACCTTTTTTCACATCGAGGTTCCAGTCGGGCTGGCCGTTGACCAGAATTCTGTCGCCCAGAAAGCCCTGCATACGGGCCATTCGTCCACCATCGAGGTATACCAGCTGATTGTCAGCATCTATTTTTCGGTCCTGAATGACTAACGGCACGTCATATTCTCCGTCGGGCAACCCCTTTTCATCGCCTTCGACAATGAATAGTCCTGCCAGGCCGTAATATACCTGTGGGCCGGTAAACTTGTCGGGGTGGGGATGGAACCAATAGGTGCCGGGGCGGTTGTTGACCGTGAACTCATAGACAAATTCCCCGCCCTTGTCGATGGCATACATGGGATGGCCATCCATCTCCTGCGGGATGTGCAATCCATGCCAGTGAATCACACTTTCGCGCGGCAGTTGATTTTTAAAACGAACACGAACGTTTTGGCCTCTTTTTACCCGGATAACCGGACCAAGATAGCTGCCCGGCAATTTATCTACTGAAGCATTCTCTGCTTTCAGGATGCGGGTTTGGTAGGTATAGATATTCGTTTTACTACCGTTGAGAAGTTGCACTTGATCCGGACTGGCTGTGAACTCCAAATCGATGTCAGCCGGGAAGTCTTTATTCAGGGGATGGGGTGAAACCCTTTGTCCCCCGGTAATCGAATTGTACAATTTCGGGAGTACCGGAACGCTCAGAACACCAACCGATGCTGCAGAGGCAATCCAGATGAATTTTCTGCGTGAGGTATTCATTGATTTTCTGGTTTTGAAAACGTTGTTCTGTTAGAATAACACACATGTAGTTAAATTGTTACAATATTTTTGAGTCGTCTGATGCTAACGGTCTTATGGGTTTCTGAATTGCTCTTTTTTACAGCCGGGTAAACCAGGAGAACCAGCAGAACGAAAACTTAAATGGTCAGTCCAATCGAGCATCAAATTGTTGTAAGTATGTTTTTCCATCGATAATTGTTTTCACAGCCTTTTGGGGTATTCAGAAAAAGGGGTAGCAAAGAATCAATCTAAAAATCATATAAAAGAAATAATGAATTGTGTAACAGCTGGGGAGACGAGGTATATAATTTTGTATCATCGATTTAAGAGAAAACTATAAAGAAACGCAGGAATAAGTTCCTGTGAAAAAATTAGTTGGTATTTAACTTTAAAATAAATAGTCATGATGGGATTTGGATGGATTATTGGAATCGCTTTTATGGTAGGTATTATTTGGCTTCTGTCCAAAGGAAGTGGAGCAGATAGTAAATCAGACACAAAAGCAACACGAACGGCGCTCGATATCTTGAATGAGCGTTTTGCACGCGGAGAAATCACTAATGAGGAGTACCAGGAAAAGCGAAATACAATCGCATAAACGACCTGTTTTTCTCATGCTTGCCCGCCACTAAACCGGACCTGGCCGATGAAATCAAAAGAATCATATCATTTTCCAATGCCGGCTGTAATTGCTATGAGCTGCCATTTAATAACGGATGAACAACAGCAGAGGAGGTAATTACAGGTAAAAAACATCGAAACAATATATTATGGATTACATTAAAAAGAAAACAAATATTTATACCCTATTACTGTTTTGTTTATTATTCCTGGTGAAGATACCTGCATATGCTCAGACTGACACCACCACCTATCATTTAACGATACGGAAGGAACAAGTTAACAAAGCAGGAAAAAAGGTCATGGGGATGACCGTCAACGGCACGATTCCCGGACCTACATTGAAATTTAAGGAAGGCGACTATGCTGTCATTTATGTCAAGAACGAAATGGATGTAGAGACATCGGTTCACTGGCATGGACTTTTGTTGCCTAATTTCTATGATGGCGTACCGTACCTGACGACTCCACCGATTAAACCCGGCGAAACGCGCAAGTACGAGTTCCCGTTGAAACAATCCGGAACCTACTGGTATCACTCACACACCATGCTGCAGGAACAGAGCGGTGTATATGGTTCCATTGTGATTGAACCCCGGAAGAAAAAGTTGAAGTATGACAAGGAGTTAGTCCTGGTACTTTCGGACTGGACCAACGAAAAGCCCATCAACGTTCTTCGTACGCTGAAGCGAGGGAGCGAATGGTATCAAATAAAGAAAGGTACCGCTACGCCGCTGAACAAGGTAATTGCCCGCCACGCTTTGGGAGCACAGCTTAAATTCTGGAAGCAGCGAATGGATGGTGCTGATATAGCCGATGTGTATTATCCTGCTTTTTTGGTGAATGGTTCGCAAAAACATGAGTATCCCAATTTCAAGCCGGGAGACCGGGTTCGATTGCGAATCATTAACGGGTCCTCTTCGACTTCTTACTGGATGACCTTTGGAGGAAAAACACCTACGCTTGTATCGGCTGATGGTAAAAACGTAGTGCCGGTAAAGCGCAACAAAACTTTTATCGCGATAGCGGAAACGTACGACTTCATTGTTACCATTCCGAAGAACGGGCAAATTGAATTCAGGGCCACAACTGACGATGGTTCCGGTTCTACTTCAGCCTTCCTGGGGAAAGGACCTGTACTGGCAGCCCCGGATGTTCCCAAACCCGATAAAATCGGGATGATGAAAAAGATGGCGAAAATGGATATGCGCATGGGAGCTCCCTCTATCAAATACCGGCCAAGGAAAGATGAACCCCATAAGATGGAAAAGAACTGGGGTATGCAGATGGATAAGCCGGCCGATAAAATGAAGGGGAACATGAGCCATGATATGAAAGATAGTATGAAAGGGATGGATATGTTTGCCAAATACAACTACGACTATCTGAAGTCGCCGGTAAAAACTACCTTTCCGAAAGATGTTCCGGTCAGAAATATACTGCTCAATCTTACCGGTAACATGCACCGTTATATCTGGAGCATGAACGGTATCCCGTTGTCGGAAACGGACAAGATTAAGATCAAGAAAGGAGAAGTCACGCGTATCACGCTGAATAACCTGACGATGATGAGCCACCCGATGCACCTGCACGGACACTTTTTCAGGGTACTAAATAAGAATGGCGACTATTCGCCGTTAAAACATACGGTTAATGTGCCTCCGATGAAAAAGATTACGATTGAATTTTACAACCAGGAGAGCGGAGACTGGTTCTTCCATTGTCACATTCTCTATCACCTGACGAGTGGTATGGCACGGATATTCAGTTATGGTACTCCCAGGGACCCTCGCCTGAAAGGTTATCCAGTGAAGAAACTCATACACGAAACGAACCGCTATTATACGTGGGGAACTGCTGATGTGGCTTCGAACATGACCGGTGTAAGCCTGGTATCGTCCAACACCAGAAATCAGTTCAATTTTGACGCTGAGTATGGCTGGAATAAGAACATGGAGGCAGAGTTCACCTATGAACGGTATTTGTATGATTATTTCCGGGTTTTTGCCGGAGTAAACATGGAGAATACAGATCGGAACAGTCTGGATAATATTAAAACGACAGCTGTTGCCGGAGTCCGGTGGTTTACGCCCTACATGTTCGATTTGGACCTTCGTGTGGATAACGAATTGCGTCCGCGCATTTCCATCGGACGGGATGTGATGTTGTTCCCTCGGCTATCGGTATTTGGCTACTACGAGTATCGCCTCGATTTTGGAGCGGTGAATACCCTTCCACCCAATAAAAATGTGGAAGCCGAAAAGGTATGGAATGCCGGTGCGGAATATATGCTATCGAAGAATTTTTCACTGGTAGCCAGCTACGACAACCGGTACGGTGCCGGAGGCGGGTTGTCGCTTCGTTTCTAAAGGAAACTAACTATTAAATGATATGAAGGCTGTCCGTTGGTAAACAACGGGCAGCCTTTTTTACTGATGGATTTGAATTAATAGAGTCCTCTAAAAATACTCAAAAGATTTTCGCGAAATATTTCAATCATTACGTCTGATTAACTTGAAAAAATCTAAATAAAATTACCTTTAAGCGACTCTTTGTTTTCACAACGATGAACATACTGCTGATAGAGGACGAACAGAATGTGGTCGCATTCATCAAAAAAGGATTGAACGAGCAAGGCTACTCGGTCTTTGCTGCATACGATGGTCCCACAGGATTGGAATTGCTGACCCAGAATGAAGTCGACCTGGTGATTCTGGACATTGTCCTTCCCGGGATGAATGGACTGGAAGTCTGTACGAAGATACGGAAGCTGGGCTTCATCGACGTCCCCATCTTAATGCTGACAGCCCTCGGAACCACCGATAACATTGCCAAAGGATTGGATTCGGGCGCCGACGATTACCTCGTGAAACCGTTCAAATTTAAGGAGCTGACGGCACGAATCAGGGCGCTTTCGCGAAGAAAAAACCTTTCCCCCGAGACCGGAAACCAGCTGGAGATATCCGATCTGATGCTCAACCGGAACACGAAAATGGCGGTCAGGGCCGGCCGGGAAATTAAGCTGACTTCTACAGAATATCGCCTGCTCGAGTATTTGATGAAGAACCAGCGAAAGGTGCTGTCCCGGGTCGACCTGCTGGAAAATGTATGGGGCATCAATTTCAACATGGGCACCAATGTGATTGATGTGTACATGAATTACCTGAGGAAGAAGGTCGACAAAGGCTTCGATTCGCGGCTGATTCACACGGTAGTGGGGATGGGATACATCATGAAAGAGGAATAGTCCGGTTATGAAAATCCGCAATAAAATCACGCTCATCTTCACACTTCTCGCCGGTTCGGTTCTGCTGGTCATCATGGTTTTCATCTACATTTTCTCCGATCGTTATACCGATTATGAATTTTACCAGCGACTGAGTGAACGTGCCAACATCATTGCCGGAATCCATTTTGAGAAGGATGAAGTGAGTTCGGAGATGTATGCGGAAATTCAGGAAAAATACCTTCATAAGCTATCGGAAGAAAAAGAGACAATCATCCCGACAGACAGCATGAAACGGTTGATCAATAATCAACATATTCCCCGGAATTTCAGTCCCTCTTTCCTTGTTGAAATCCTAAGTAAAAAGCATGCCCGGTTTCGAACCGGGAAAATCTATCATGTGGGGATTCTTTATTTCGACAACCAGGGCAATTTTGTGGTGATTGTGTCGGCAAAGAACCGGTACGGACAGGCTCAGCTCAACAACCTGTTGCATGTGCTGTTGATAGCCTTTTTCATCGGGATGATTGTCATTTATTTTATCGGACGGTTGTATGCCGGAAAGGTGCTGCAGCCCATGGCAGCCATCACGGAAAAGGCGAAGGATATCAGTGCTCACAACCTGCATCTCCGTTTGGACGCAACCGACAACAAAGATGAAATCTCCGAGTTGGCTGTTACCTTCAATCACATGCTCGACCGGCTGGAAACCGCTTTTCAGCTGCAAAGCAATTTTGTGAACAACGCTTCCCACGAGTTGCGGAATCCGTTAACAGCCATCCTGGGCGAGGCGGAGGTTTCCCTTCAGCAGGAGCGGAGTGCGGATGATTATAAAAAGGCGCTTCAGATTATTGAGAAGGAATCCGAACGGCTCGACAGTTTAATTACGAGTCTGCTGAAACTGGCTCAGGCCGGAAACACCCGTGAAGAGGTGACGAACATGCCGGTCCGGATAGATGAATTACTGGTAGAGCTGGTTCACGAATGGGAAAATACCAACCCCGACAATCAAATCCGGCTTGACATGTCCCGGTTGCCGGAAGAGTCCGGGTGGTTGTCGGTCAGGGGCGACGAGAGTTTGCTGTGGGCTGCTTTCAGCAATATCATCGGCAATGCCTGTAAATTCTCGAATAATAAAGAAGTGGTTGTTGGGATAACGGGAAAAGCCGGTTCCGTCACGGTCTCTGTGAAAGACCAGGGCGTGGGGATTGCTGAAGCGGAACTTCAGAATATCGCTGAACCTTTCTACCGGGGAACCAATGCCCGGAGCTTCGAAGGATTCGGTATCGGTTTGTCGCTGGCTCACCGGATTATTAAACTGCACGGGGGAACCTTAACCATCTCCTCCGTCCTGCAAAAGGGAACAGAGGTAACGGTTTCATTTCCCACCAAAGTATAAAAGACTGAAAAATCGTTACAAGACTTCGTTTTACACCGTGATTCGGCAAATTCTAATCTCATTTTAATCTGGTTCTTAATCCATTTTAAAGGCTTGGGTTTATTATTGTTCTGAAGTAATTGACGGAACTGATTATGAACCCCAAAACATTGAGAATGTCGACAAAGAGACTGCTAATTATCGAAGAAAATCTGAAGACCGCCTCATCCCTGAAACAAAGCCTGAACGAGTTTGGATATGAAGCCGACATTGCCTATGTCGATGAAACCGGCGAAGCGCTGGCATTGTCCGGACACTATGATTTAGTCCTGATAGCTGTGAAAACTATTGAATCAGATGGTTATCAGTTTTGCAGAAACGTCAGGGAGAACAATTACCAGGTTCCGATACTGATTTTATCGGCATCGGAAAAGATAGAGGATAAACTTTGCGGCTTTGAATGTGGTTGCGATGATTATCTGTCCATTCCTTTTCATACCAGCGAACTGAAGGCGCGAATCCGAGTGTTGTTAAGAAGAGTGATGGAAGCTCCGGTTGCTGTCGATACCATCCAAATTGCGGACCTGGAAATCAACCGGTATGCAAAGACTGCTTTCCGGAATCGCCGGCCCATCAAACTCAGCTCGAAAGAGTACAATTTGCTGGAATACCTGGCTGTGAACAGGGGAAAAGTGGTTAGTCGCTCGGAACTGAGCGAGAAAGCCTGGAATAAGAAATTCGATCAGCGGTCCAATATCGTGGATGTTTACATCAATTCGTTGCGAAATAAAATGGATAACGGCCATCATCAGAGTTTGATTAAGACCCGGATTGGCTTTGGTTACGTTATGCAGGAGCAGTAACAGCGGTCGCAATTTGTAATACTGAATAATTGACAATCAAATGTACAAACCCCACATGTATCCCGAAAACCAATAATCCATCATATATTCTTCTCCTTCCCAAAAGACTGAACCCGGAAGCTTCTTCTATACAATGAAGGCCCCTGAGTTTGGTCTTTTTTCATTCCCCAAATTTCATTTGTTGGATGACTTTTTCCCGAAAAACGACTTGCTGACAGCTTGTTGCAAAGATGTTACGCGGCATTGGATAGTCGTCACCTATTTGTGTCGTAACTAAAAATGATAAGGTTTTGTGATTTAGTGGTCTAACGTTTTCTTCTTCCAGTGACAGCCAGGAAACGATAGTTGTTTGAGATACGAATGAAACGCTTGTATCTATATCATTTAGGCTTGTTTCTGATATCTTTTGGGGGCGGATTCACTTTGCTAATCGTTTATTGCAAAAGTATTACGACTAATAGCTAACCGTTAAAAATATATTACATACGTAAATAATTATTGTAATATAATTCCATGCTAATTTCATTCTAATCCGGTTTTAATTTGAGTTTGACTTTATTTTAAATGATGATTTAAGTCCCCTTAATGACGCTTCCCCACTTTCGGAGTTGAGAAACAGATTGATATCACGTGACTGTTTGATATAGCCCGGAATGATTATTTCGCCTGGCTTCTCAACCATTGAAAAACAACTCTTTTAAGTATTGAATCCAAAATTTAACTCATGAAAAATCATTTTGCGGTACAGCCATCCATTCGCAACGGCCGACGTTTTATGTTATGGCTGCTTGGATTGTTGTTCATGTCTTCTCAAGCGTTTGCCTTAGGCAAGACGATAACGGGGAAAGTAGTCGACAAAACAGGTCAGCCGTTAATCGGAGCAAGTATTGTGGTAAAAGGAACGACCCACGGGGCCGTGACCGATGTTTCAGGAAACTATACGCTGAACATCACCGAAGACAATCCTGTTCTGATTTTCGCTTATCTGGGCTATACCACCCAAGCCGTGCCGGTTACCAACCAAACGAATATCGATGTGACCATGAACGAGGATAAAGCCGGGCTTCAGGAAGTGGTGGTGACGGCCCTCGGGATTAAGAAGGAAAAAATTAATCTCGGATATGCTGTTCAGACGTTAAGTCCGAAAGCGTTAACACAGGTAACGGCTCCCAACCTAATCAACGATCTGAGCGGAAAGCTGGCCGGTGTTTATGTCACCAACGGCGGGGCAGGAGTAGGTTCTACTTCCCGGATCGTGATTCGCGGCGAGAATTCGTTCTCCGGAAGTAACCAGCCTTTATTTGTCGTCGATGGTGTCCCGATTAACAATGAAACGTATTTCAACGATGCGGTCGAGAATTCCTCCAGCGAAGGAACATGGGCCGAAGTTGACTGGGGCAACGGTGCCGCCGAAATCAATCCCTATGACATTGGTGATGTAACCGTACTGAAAGGTTCTACTGCCGCTGCCTTGTATGGCTCACGGGCAGCCAACGGTGCTGTGGTGATTACGACGAAAACAGGTGCCTCGAAAAAAGGATTGGTTGGCGTCAGCTTTCATTCATCCACCACGCTGGAGACTCCATTGAAATTACCCCGTCTTCAGAACCAATACGGTGCCGGTATCGACGCGTATCCGCTTTCCGGTTCACCGACCACTTATTCGTTTGTCAACGGAGGAACTTCCAATGAAAACAATATTCCGAACTGGGGACTGAAATTTGACCCGTCACTAGATGTATTGCAGTTCGACAGCCCGGTGCCGGGAACGAATTTGCAGGCCGGCGACCTCGTTGCATTGGGACAAAGTGGCAAAACAGCAACACCGACTCCGTGGATCGGACATGCGGACCATTTTAAGAAATTCCTGCAGACAGGCGTTACGACCGAAAATAGCCTGGCGTTCTCCGGAGCAACGGACAACGGAAGTTACCGCTTCTCATTTGGTCAGTTGTATAACAAAGGCATTCTGCCCGGAACTGACCTGAAACGCTACACCGTTGCGCTTCGTGGCCAGCATAAATTTGGAAACAAACTGACGTCCAACGTATACATCAATTTCATCAACAGCGGCAGTTCCAACCGTCCGAACATAGGCTACGGCTCAGAAAGTGTGATGTATACCTTCTTCGGAGTTTACGGCATGCCGATGAACATCGACATCAACTCACTGAAAAAACAGTGGCAGGTAGGCCGTGACCAGCAGAATCAGTTCCGCTACTGGAAAAACCACGACAACCCGTACGTAACCCTTTACGATAACGTGAATAGTTTCAATAAAAACAGGGTACTGGGTAATGCGTCGCTGAAATACGATTTCGACCCGCACTGGAACCTGATGGTACGAACCGGATCGGATTTTTATGTGGATAGCCGCGAAGGTCACCGGGCTTTCACCACCGTGCGTTTTCCTACCGGTGGTTTCCGTACCGACGATGTGAACTATTTCGAGAATAATACGGACTTCCTGCTAAGCTATAAGAAAAAGCAGAGTTCGATATTCAATGCCAGCGGCTCATTCGGAGGTAACCGCTTCCTGCAAAACATTACGTATACCCGGAATATTGCTAACGCGCTGATTACTCCGGGACTTTACAACTTCTCGAATGCCAGGAACCAGTTGCCTACGCTTCTGGAAAAATCAAAAAAGCTCATTTACAGTATGTATGCGATTGGCGATTTCGACTACAAAGGTCAGCTCTTTCTGAATGTGACGGCTCGTAACGACCATTCCAGCACGCTGCCCAAAGGAAACAATTCTTATTTCTATCCTTCGGCTTCGTTGAGCGCGGTCATCTCCAGCATGGTGCAAATGCCGAAAGCCATTTCGTTGCTGAAAGTCAGGGCATCTGCTGCCAAGGTTGGACGGGATGCCGATCCGTATTCCATCAACAATACGTACGTCACGCAGACTCCGTTTAACAATTATCCGTTGACAACCGGTAACAGTGTGCTGGCTAACGCGAACCTGAAGCCTTCGTCGACCACAACGACGGAATTTGGTTTGGATATGAAGTTCCTGAATAACCGCATCGGAATTGACGCGGCTGTTTATAACTCGGATACCAAAAACGAAGTGGTGAAACTTCCGGTGCCGGTTTCATCGGGTTACTCCAATGCTTATGTGAACGGAGCTTCCATCAATAACAAGGGAATCGAGCTGGTATTAACAGCTTCTCCGTTCCGTTCCAGCACCGTCGATAAGCTGAACTGGGACATGACGTTTAACTTCAGTCACAACGTAGCCAAAGTAACCGCATTGCCGGGCGGAATCACCAGTTATACCTATGCCCAGGTAACGCAGTACGACCGCTACTATCGCGCCATTCAGTACATTGCCAAAGTAGGAGAGCGGTTGGGTAACATGTACGGAAATTCATTCGTCAGGGACGATAAAGGGAACATCGTGTACAAAAACGGCGTGCCTCAGTTCACGACAAGCCAAAACACGTTATTGGGCAACTACAATCCCGATTTTGTCCTTACCTGGTCGAACGACCTCTCCTGGAAAAACTTCAACCTGAACTTCCTGTGGGACTGGCACCAGGGCGGCAAATTCTATTCGTATACCGAATTGGGCGTGATGGCCGGCGGTATGTCGGTTGAAACCTTGCCGGGCCGCGAAACCGGAATTGTCGGAAAAGGAGTGATGGATGACGGCAACGGCAACTATGTTCCCAATACAGTGCGGGTGGATGCTGCGACTTATTACAATGCGTATTATAACGCCACCAACAACGAAGCTTTCATGTACAACGCTTCTTTCCTTAAGTTAAGGCAATTCCGTCTGGGCTACACCTTTAGAAATATCTTCCACACGAAGTCTACTGCGGCTTCCAATCTGAACCTCTCGTTTGTAGCCAGAAATGTTTTGGAATTCACCCAGAACAAGGATGTCGACCCGGAAACGCTTGCCCTGCGCGGTCAGCAAATTCTGCCTGGAACAGAGTTCCTGAGTATTCCGTCGACGAAAAGTCTTGGATTCTCACTGGGTCTTAAATTCTAATGTAACCGATTAATAAGAAGAAAATGAAAAAGAATAGATTTGTTCTTATCGTTCCCATCATAGCCAGTTTGCTTTTCAGTTCCTGTTCCAAAGAACTGACGGATGCAAATGTCAATCCCAACAGCCTGGAAAAACCGGATGCCACGACCATGTTGTCCAATACCATTGTTTCGGAATTTTACCACAACTCCAGCATGGCATGGACGCTGGGCAACGGTTATGGCCAGTATATGACTTTCAGCCAGTCGTACTACAACCAGGGAACACGTTATTCGCCGGTCACCAACGAGCCGTACTGGACGGCCATGTATGAGGCAGCCCGTGACGCCAATACGTTGTACGACCTCGGAAAAACACAGAGCAACCCGATGTTGCAGGCCGTAGCGCTTACCTTGCGCTCGTACGCTTTTGCCCAATTAACGGAGCTGTGGGGTGATATTCCGTTTTCGGATGCTCTGCAGGGAGCTTCCGGAACTTATACGCCGAAATATGATTCGCAGGAAAAGGTGTATACCGATCCGGATGAAGGAATCCTTCCCAGTCTGAAGAAAGCAGACGATTTGCTGAAGTCAAACGCGAACGGTAATGTTAGTGGCGATTTGCTGTTCAATTCTAATGTAGCCTCCTGGCGGAAGTTCATCAATGCTCTGAGGTTGCGTTACCTGCTGCGGATCTCTTCTCAAAAGGATGTGTCCGCAGAAATGACAGCCATCGTTAACGACGGCATGTTGATGGATGATGCGACGCAGAGTGCGGCACTCGAACTGCCTACGTCCATTCCTTACAACTTTGTCAGTCTGACCGAACGTTCGGGCGATTTCAACGTGAAGTACATGAATAGCCTTCTCTACGATACGTTTAAAGCAACCGGTGACACGGCAAGAGTAAGTGACTATTTTGCGGCAACCGCGAATGCCTCTTCCGCCGGAACATTCAGTTTCGACAACTACGGAGGAATGCCCATTGTCGTTGATGCGACCAGCACGCAAGCTGCTGCCGCTTCCAACTTCAATGGCAGCTTTAAAAGCGGTTCCAACGGCTACCTCACCGAAGCTCGGGTCATGACGTATGCGGAACAGGAGTTCATCCTGGCCGAAGCAGCCCTGAAAGGCTATATCCCGGGCAACGCTGCTACCTTTTACAACAAAGGTGTGATGGGCGCTTACGCGGAAATAGGTCTGGATGCGACCGCTGCTTCCAACTATCTGATGCACGACGGAGTGAAGTTCGATAGCTCTTCCAGCGCTGCTTCCATGAAGCAAATCATTATCCAGAAATGGCTGGTCAATATCAACAATGGCTTCGAAGGATGGATTGAATATCAGCGCACCGGTTATCCGGCTTTGCAGACCGGCGGCAATGCCAACATGAACGGTGGAAATATTGCTACGCGGTTCCTCTATCCGACCACCGAAAGCACCATCAACACCACCAACTACAACGACGAAATACAGAAAATGGGTGGCAAGGAAACAACCACTTACAAAGCCTGGTGGCAGAAATAAAATGATTGATTAGTATTCTCCGGATATCGGTAAAGGGGGAATGAGTACATCTTGTTTCCCCTTTTTTATGATCTTTTGTCTTTATCACGAAGCATTTTGAAGCTTAAAACAAGCAGCATCATATAGTAATTCAAGGTGTAAATCCGTTGCCATACTCCTTTATCATGCAGAATGAAATTGTCGGGTTGATAGTATTTGGCAACTAAAAAGAACGATGTCATCACCAGGCCGATTCCAACCACTGTCCACAGGAAAGCATGTAATTTTCGATTTTCCTTCCGCGGAAACATCAGCATCAGCCAAAAGGGGAGAAGAACCATTCCCGTGTCTCCGATTCCGCTAAAAATGTTATGCCATCTTCCATCCACGGTAATGGAGGTATTGGGAGGATTAATGGGGAACAAACCCGAACCGATTCCTTCTCCCAGTCCGTAAAGCAACAACGAAAAGGCGGCCAGCTTCACCCACTTGTTTGAAGGGTACACCCGGTAAAAAGCGATGACGAATAAGGAAACCAGAACGAAGAAGAATATGCCCCATAAAGATACCCAATACTCAATTGGGCTTCCGCTTTCCCCGAGGTACGACATCGATTCTGATTTCCAGTCGTAATCCGGAAATTTTGAACCGAACCAAATATCTAAGGTAATTTCAAGAATAAAGAATAACCAAAAGGACACCAATCCTACCCAAATAATCGTCTCTCTTCCTTTCATGTTGGTGAAATTACAACCTCTATTTTTGTTACTAAATTACCGGATAGGCGAAAATCCGGTCGCGTTCAAGATTCTCGATTCATATATCATTTGCAACATCCTTCTTTATTTTTAGTAGTCCCTCCTTTGTTTCCTTATTTTCTCCGAGAGAAGTACCAACTTTAAAGGTTTTCTTAGCAAACAATTATTTTATTACAAAGTTGTGAAGAAGAGGTGACGTTGGCTTATCCGAGGATAGACAATCGGGGTCTGGGAGAAGCCTGTGCTTTGGCCGATAGTATGCTGGTACTTTTAACAGCTTTACAGTCATCATGGGAATCAGCCACCTCATTAAGCAAATACGCTATAAAACCCGCATCTAACGTAAATCCCGGAAAAAACAATAGACACCCCGGACAGGAACAATAAATATTTTCTACATTTATAATCCTCGACAGGGATTTTTACATTGAATTTTTAGTTCAAGCGCTTATCATATATCAAAATGAAACGAACATGGATTTTCTTCATTCCAAAACAGACATCCGAGGATGATTAGAATTCTTGTGAGTTCCTGTCCCGATCGGTGGCTCGGGATTTTGAACATTCAGAAATTAAAAAATTTAAAAAAAGATGAAAAATTTCGTTTTTCTATTATTCATCGCAGCCTTGTTCTCAAGCTGCAACCAAACCCCCACAGAAAAAGCAAAGGAACTGTTGCAGAAACCAGCAACCTTTGAACAAGCTGGAAAACAAGCAGAGGAATTGGTCAAATTAATGACGCCTGCAGAACGGTTTAAACTGGTAGGTGGGGATGTGATGGGGACATTTCCGATTAAAAGACTTGGCATTCCTGCTGTACATTTTACCGATGCCAGCGCCGGCATCAGGAAAAACAAAAATTATTACTACGATAAAACAACCGCTTTTCCCTGTCCTCAGTTGTTGGCGGCAACCTGGGACACAACGATGGCTTACCAATATTCCAGAGCGATTGGGGAGGAGTGCCGTGCCAGTGGCATTCATTTTTTGTTGGGACCGGGGATGAATATCATGCGCAATTCGCTATGTGGCAGGAACTTTGAATACGTAGGAGAAGATCCATACCTGGCCGGACAGATCATCGCTTCTTATGTTCGGGGACTGCAATCAATCGGAACTGCTGCAACATTGAAACATTTTGCCGGTAACGAAACAGATTTCAGACGGCGGCTCAGCAATTCCATCATTTCTGACAGAGCTCTGCATGAAATATATCTTCAGCCGTTTAAACAAGGGGTCGATGCCGGTGCTAAGGCGGTGATGACATCGTATAACCTTGTCAACGGTGAGTGGGCTGCGCAGAACAAACATTTGGTGACCGATATCCTGAAAGATCAATTTGGTTTCAAAGGACTGGTGATGACAGACTGGAACTCAGTCTGGAACGGTGAGAAATTCATTCAAAGTGGCGTCGACCTGGAAATGCCAACCGGATTGGCCATGCAAAGGGATTCGTCAAAAATCTTCGGGTCAAAACGGATTGACCAAATGGCGAAAGAGATATTGAGAACATGCATTTATGCCGGGTTCTACGATAAGAATTACAGAGACAGCTCGTTGATTAACAATTGGGACGAAAGAGCGAAAATTGCCTATCAAACCAATCTGGAAGGGATTGTACTTTTGAAAAACAAGGGAATTCTTCCAATCGACCCGACGACGGTAAAAGGAAAAATCCTTGTAGCTGGAAACAATGCTATGCGGAAAGAACTAGCCGGAGGTGGTTCCGCCCATGTCCACGGATATGACAACAAAACCTACCTGGAAATGGTAAAGGAAACGTTTGGAGAAGACAATGTCAACTATGTGGAAGACCCGTCGACAAAGGACCTTCGGTCTGCCTCAAAAATCATACTGTTTTGTGGATTTCCGGAAAAAGGAAAAGATGCAGAGAGTGAAGGCAGGGATCGTCCGTTTGTGCTTCCAGACAATGACTTGATAACTAAAGCTGTTTCGCTAAATAAAAATGCGATTGTATGCTTGCAAACGGGAGGACCGGTTCAGATGGAATGGGAGGACCAGCCGGCAGCGATCATTCAGGCATTCTATGGCGGACAAACAGGTTCATCCGCATTAATGGATATACTGACGGGAAAAGCGAACCCTTCAGGAAAACTTCCTTATACCTTTGAAAAAAGATTTGCAGATTCACCTGCTGCAGGGTATGACCAGATCACCTCAGAAAAACTAAAAAGAGTTCCTGATGATGAAATACTTCCCGAAAGACTGGCCAATGTGTTTACCAATGATAAGGACACAGCAAGGTTTTATACTTATGATGATACTTACAGCGAAGGAATTTTTGTTGGCTACCGCTGGTATGACAAGAAAGGGCTGGATGTCAGGTTTCCGTTTGGATATGGCTTGTCCTATACAACATATGCCTATGACAGCCTAAACGTCAACAAAAAAGGTGATAATGTAGTTGTTTCCTTTGATGTGAAGAACACCGGGAAAAGGGCCGGGGATGAAATTGCCCAGGTATATGTAACTGACAAAAAGTGTTCGGTAGAACGTCCCCTGAAAGAACTGAAAGGTTTCAAACGGATTTCTCTGGCTCCGGGAGAAACAAAAAAGGTAGAGCTCACCCTCAAACCTGATGCGTTTAAATTCTGGGATGAATCCACGAAACATTGGAAACTAGAGCCGGGAGTCTTCAACATCAAAGTTGGAGCTTCTTCACGGGATATTAGGTTGAATGAAGATGTGACCCTTTAGAGTAAGAGTCATACGGTATGATAAGCAGGCAAACTGAATTTCACCCTTGCTTCTTCCGGTGCCTCTTCCCAGCCTGCATAAAATCGCTCGTTAACAGCCTTGATGATATTGTCCAGTTTCTCTTTCTCATCATCTGTTCCATGGGTGCCCCAGAGGATTGGGATTTTGCAGTGAAAGTTCCGTATCGGAGTCGTCCAGCCCAACGGATTGGTTCACCCTGGTCCGCTCGAACTAGTAGATTGATAAATCGACTGAATGTAGTAACTCATCAATCATCTCATCTTCTTAACCAAATATTCAACTATTAAATTGTTCCCTGCCACCACTTAGTCGGGGTTGTGATGGCAGGGAGTTGTAATAGGCCATATGCAATTTTTTTGCAAGTATTTTTGACGAATGCGGCAGGAAAACGACAGTAGACATAAAAAAAGAGTTGTGAATTAAATTCACAACTCTTTGATTTTTAATCTGTCGGGGTGACAAGATTTGAACTTGCGACCCCTCGCCCCCCAGACGAGTACTCTAACCAAGCTGAGCTACACCCCGATTTGCTTATGCGGATGCAAATGTAGGTTGCTTTTTCAATTTTACAAAATTTTCAACTCAAAAAGATTCCCGCTGTCCGAGTGTTTACGCTTATTGCATTGGTTTTCAAAAATCCTGAATTTCGAATTGGCAACAAGCATCTCTTCATAGTTTTTGTTTATGTTCAGATAATAAGAATCAATTGATATTTTTCGGAAGAAAACGCTTTGATGCGTAACTTTGTGACCAAATAAAAAGAATTAAAAACGAAAAAATTATAGAGATGTTTAAATCCATGAATCTTGGGGACAATCAGTCGGAAAAGACCGAACCCACAGGAGAAGTTGAAAAAGTAAAATGTCTGATCATTGGATCAGGACCTGCAGGATACACTGCAGCGATATATGCAGCACGTGCCAATCTGAGTCCGGTAATGTACGAAGGATTGCAGCCAGGCGGACAGCTGACGACAACAACCGAAGTGGAGAACTTTCCCGGTTACCCGGAAGGTATTACCGGCCCGGTAATGATGGAAGACCTGAAAGCACAAGCCAAGCGTTTTGGAACGGATGTTCGCTGGGGACTGGCAACAAAAGCTGAATTAGATGGTCCTCCTCACCGCATTACCATCGATAACAAGAAGGTAATCGAAGCCGATACGGTAATTATTGCCACAGGTGCAGAAGCCAAGTATCTTGGTTTGGAGGACGAGAAGAAATACGCTGGTTCGGGCGTTTCAGCCTGTGCCACCTGTGATGGATTCTTCTATCGTGGTAAAGACGTGGCTGTTGTTGGTGGTGGTGATACTGCTGCCGAGGAAGCATTGTACCTGGCCGGACTGTGTAAAACAGTTTATATGATTGTTCGCCGTGACGAGTTGCGTGCTTCGAAAGTGATGCAGGAGCGTGTATTCAATACCAAGAATATAGTGGTTCTCTGGAAACATCAGACCAAGGCTCTGTTCGGCGATGGGGTAGTTGAAGGAGCTACGTTATGGAAAAATAAGGGCGAAGCCCATGAAGAAGAGGTTAAGATTAAAATCGATGGATTCTTCCTGGCGATTGGTCACAAACCGAACTCTGATATTTTCAAAGATTACTTGAAAACCGACGATGTCGGATACATTCATACCATTGGTAACAGTTCCAGAACTGATGCTGAAGGTGTATTTGCCTGTGGCGACGTAATGGACAGTACCTATCGGCAGGCAGTTACCGCTGCTGGTTCGGGATGTAAAGCCGCAATCGATGCTGAGCGTTACCTTTCGGAAAAGAATAGCTGATTTTTGCTGAACACTGATTTTGACAAATAAAAAAAGCCTTCCAAAACGGAAGGCTTTTCTTTTTGAATGCTTTTTATATCGGTTACGATATCTGAGCCATTTTGGTAGTTGAGTATTTTCCGGCTTCCAGTTTTTTCCGTACTTCCGAGAATGCCTTGATGGTGTATTCAACATCTTCGAGTGTATGGCTGGCGGTCGGAATCAAACGCAACAGCAGCTGACCTTTCGGGATAACCGGATACACAACGATGGAGCAGAAAATATTGTAATTTTCACGCAGGTCCATCACTACATTGGTACCTTCGGCAACACTTCCCGACAGGTAAACCGGGGTTACCGGAGAGTTGGTCACACCCAGATCGAAGTTTTCAGCCTTCAATCCATTCTGCAGTGCATTAACAATGGTCCACAACTTTTCGCGAAGCTCCGGCTGTGTACGCAGCAGTTCGAGACGCTTCAGTGCACCAATTACCATCGGCATCGG
Source organism: Prolixibacter denitrificans (assembly GCF_003014495.1). Lineage (GTDB taxonomy): Bacteria > Bacteroidota > Bacteroidia > Bacteroidales > Prolixibacteraceae > Prolixibacter > Prolixibacter denitrificans. The sequence continues at coordinate 24,920 of NZ_PYGC01000006.1, forward strand.
CAGCGACTTGGCAAAAGTCTGCGAACGCATATTGTAGCGCAGGTAATCACAAACCTCTTCCGGACAGGCAACAAATGCACCAATTCCGGCCATCGATTTGGCAAAGGTTCCGAAATACAAGTCAATGTCATCCTGAACTCCCTGTTCTTCACCTGTTCCGGCACCGGTTTTACCCATGGTTCCAAAACCGTGAGCATCGTCAACCAGCAGACGGAAGTTGAATTCTTTCTTCAGCGCAACGATATCGTCGATACGGCCCATGTCACCAGACATTCCGAAAACACCTTCGGTGATAACGAGAATACCTCCACCGGTTTTCTGAGCTAAGCTGGTGGCGTGTTCGAGCTGCTTACGCAGACTGTCCATATCGTTGTGCAGGTAAACAAAGCGTTTACCCATGTGGAGACGAACTCCGTCAAGAATACAGGCATGCGACTCTGCATCGTAAACAACAACGTCATTTCTTCCGACAATGGCATCGATAATGGAAACCATTCCCTGGTAACCATAGTTCAAAAGAAACGCATCGGGTTTACCAACGAAATCTGCCAGCTCTTTCTCGAGCTCTTCGTGCTTACTGGTTTGTCCGGACATCATACGGGCACCCATTGGGTACGCCATACCATATTGAGCTGCAGCTTCAGCGTCAGCCTTACGCACTTCCGGATGGTTAGCCAAGCCAATGTAGTTGTTAAGACTCCAGGTAAGTACCTCTTTTCCGCGAAATTTCATTCTCGGACTTATCTCTCCTTCGAGTTTCGGAAAAGAAAAATAGCCATGAGCTTCTTTCTTGTACTGGCCAATATTTCCTTTGTTTGTCTTTATTTTCTCAAAAATATCCACGATTCATGCGGTTTTGATTAAAACAATGCAAAAGTAAACTTTTTTGATTTTATACCAAACACCCCCTACCAGCTGAACATGAAGTAAAAAGAGCGTTAGAGCGACATTTTTCATGTCTGAATTTCCTGCTGCAAGCATCAACTTTTCAGGACTTTTTGCAACCTTTGTTCCCCGTTTTCAATCTAATTAAAATTAGGTTGTAAAACAGGTGAAAGTTTTAGGGGGAAGGTTGGTAGCTACCACCTTTTAATTCTGAGAATTTGATGTTTTGATTTGTTGAAAAAAATTATCTTTGCAAAATGATTCGCAAACTGAAGTTTATTTTCTTGTTCGCCTTATTGGCAACTGTTGCTGCTTCGTGTAGTGACTATCAGAAAGTTCTTAAAAGTACCGATTACGAATTTAAATACAAAAAGGCCAAGGAGTATTACGATAATAATGACTTCAACCGGGCTACAACCCTTTACCAGGAGCTGGTAAATATTTACAGGGGAACAAGCCGGGCGGATCAGGTTTATTACTATTTGGCCAAGAGTTACCTCGGACAGAAAGATTATTTGCTTGCAGGGCATTATTTCAGGCAACTGCTGAAAGAATTTCCCCGAAGCGATTACTCTGAGGAAGCACAGTATTTAATTGGTTATTGTTATTACAAGAATTCACCGAACCCGAGGCTCGATCAGGAGATCACCAAAAAGGGAATCGATGCATTGCAGCTATACATTAACCTCTATCCGAATGGGGACAATGTAAAACAAGCCACTAAATTGATTGATGAACTTCGCGAGAAACTGGTTTACAAATCATATTTGAGTGGTCGTTTGTATTACGATTTGGGTGACTACCGGGCAGCTGTTGTTTCGTTGTCGAATAGTTTGAAGGATTTTCCTGATTCGGAGTATCGCGAAGAGTTGATGTTCCTGTTGCTGAAATCGAAATACCTGCTGGCAGAAAACAGTATTCCGGAGAAAAAAGAGAACCGCTTGAATGCGGCACTTGATGAATATTATACCTTTATAGATGATTACCCAAACAGTGATCATCGGAAGGAAGCCGACAAATTCTTCAACAATACGAAGAAGATGTTGAATATTACGGATGAAGATTTAAAAATCGATAGTAATAAATAATATGGATTACAAGAAGACCAAAGCCCCTACCACAACTGTTCCGCGCGATTTGCAGGAACTGGAAAGAGGTACAGGAAACATCTATGAGTCAATCATGGTCCTGGCCAAGCGTGCCAATCAGATTAACGCTGAGTTGAAAGAGGAGCTGAATCAAAAATTGCAGGAATTTGCTTCGTATACCGATAACCTGGAAGAGGTTTTCGAGAACCGTGAGCAGATTGAGATCTCTCGTTTCTACGAGCGTCTGCCGAAGCCGACTCTCATTGCTTACGAAGAGATGAAAGACGATCAGATTTATTTCCGCAATCCGGCCAGAGACCGGAAATAATATTGGCCGGCACTCAATGAGTGTTTGGTTTTGCGGTAACAACCAACGAATACATGAAACTCCAGGGAAAGAAAATTATACTTGGCGTAACCGGAAGTATAGCAGCCTACAAGGCTGCTTATCTTTTAAGGGGGCTGGTGAAAGAAGGAGCCGAAGTGCAGGTCGTAATGACCCCTTCGGCGAAGGAGTTTATTACTCCGTTGACTCTTTCTGCCCTCAGCAATAAGCCGGTGGTAAGTGAATTTTTTTCCAGTGAAGACGGAACCTGGCACAGTCATGTCGATATGGGAATCTGGGCCGATTTGATGTTGGTGGCTCCGGCAACTGCGTCAACAATGGGAAAGATGGCCCATGGAATAGCCGACACATTGCTGGTTACTACCTATATGTCGGCTAAGTGCCCGGTTATGGTTGCTCCGGCGATGGATCTGGACATGTTTAAGCATCCGTCGAATCAGCAGAGTATCGAGATTCTCAAGTCGTACGGTAATCTGATTATCGATCCGGGTTCCGGAGAACTGGCCAGTGGTTTGGTTGGTAAAGGCCGGATGGAAGAGCCGGAAGTCATCGTTGAAAAGGTTATCGCCTTCTTCAACAAAAAAAAAAACTGCTGAATAAAACCTTCCTCGTTACAGCAGGTCCTACACACGAAAAAATCGATCCGGTCCGTTTTATCGGGAATTATTCCTCCGGTAAAATGGGATATGCCATTGCCACTTCGTTAGCCGAAAGTGGGGCGGAAGTGATTTTAGTTTCCGGCCCAACGGCGTTGAGTATTTCCCATCCCAATATTCGAAAAATTGACGTGACATCAGCTGAAGAGATGTATCACGCAGCTGTGGAGGCATTTCCTTCGTGCGATGGTGCGGTGATGTCGGCTGCGGTAGCCGATTATGCCCCTGTAAAAAAGGAAGAGCAGAAGGTGAAAAGGGGAGAAGGTAATTACACCATTGATCTGAAGCCCAATCCTGATATCGCCGCCAGTTTAGGTAAAATAAAAAAGGAAGGACAGTTGCTGGTTGGGTTTGCATTGGAAACGCACGATGAAGAGACAAATGCTCAACGGAAACTGGAGAAGAAGAATTTGGATTTCATTGTACTGAATTCGCTTCAGGATAAGGGCGCCGGTTTTCAGTACGACACGAACCAGATTACCATCATCGAACGCAACGGAAAACAACATCGTTTTGAACTGAAGCCTAAAACCGAAGTGGCCGCTGATATCGTGAATGTGATGATCGATATGATGGAAAGGAAGTAGACCTTCTGTTCCTTTTTGCTAAATTTAGGCAGACAAACAGAGAACGGTATGCAGAGAACAATCCTCGTTATTTTATTGGTTTTCTTTTCGGTAACCGCATTTGGACAGGAGCTGCGGTGTAATGTAAGTGTGTCCAGTTCGCGGATTGAAGGAACCAATCGGCAGATATTTCAGTCGATGCAGAAGGATATTTACGAGTTCATGAATAACCGTAAATGGACGGATAACGTCTTCTCGCAGGACGAACGGATTGAATGCAACGTCTTTATCCAGATAACCCAACAGGTGGCTGCTGACGAGTTCAAGGGAACCATCCAAATACAATCCAGGCGGCCGGTTTTCAATTCATCGTACGAATCAACAGTGCTCAATATTAAGGATAACGATTTTCACGTTCGGTATGTCGAATTTCAACCACTTCAATTTGATGAAACTTCCAATACCGATGCATTGACAAATATTCTGGCCTATTATGCCTACATTATTATTGGCTTCGATTACGACACCTTTTCACCGCAAGGCGGAGCACCGTATTTTCAGAAAGCGCAGGACATTGTGAATCGTTGTCAGAATGCGCGTGAGAAAGGTTGGAAAGCATACGAGAGTGATTATAACCGGTACTGGTTGACTGAGAATTTGCTGAATCGTTCATATTCCGCTTTTCATGATTTGATGTACCGGTATTACCGGAAGGGACTAGACGTAATGGCCGACAAGCCTGATGCAGGTCGCGCCGAAATTGCCGATGCCTTGACCGATATGCAACGTATCTACCGAACGAAACCGGATACTTATATCAACCGCATTTTCTTCGACGCCAAGTCGGATGAGTTGGTGAATATTTTTGAGAAAGGAACTCCCGATGAAAAGCGCAGGGTGATGACGGTGCTCTCGGAGTGCGATCCATCGAACTCGGGGAAATACGAAAAGATTCAAAAATCAAATGGGATTTAAACGCCACTAACAAAGAATACTATGTTAAAACGGCTTAAGATTCGTAATTATGCATTGATTCGGGAACTCGACGTGGAATTCCATCCTGGTTTTACCATTATTACAGGGGAAACCGGAGCCGGAAAGTCGATTCTCCTGGGAGCTTTATCCCTGATTTTGGGACAAAGGGCCGATACCACAGCATTGAAAGACAGCGAGAAGAAATGTGTCGTAGAAGGCGTTTTCAACGTAAAGGCCTATGGATTGAAAGAGTTGTTTGAGCAGTACGATCTCGATTATGAAGACCAGGCAATTTTCCGTCGGGAAATAAGTCCTTCAGGGAAATCGAGAGCGTTTGTAAATGACACACCGGTGAATCTGAAAGCCATGCGTGATTTGGGATTGCGCCTGGTAGACATTCATTCGCAGCACCAGAATCTCGAACTCAATAACCAGCATTTTCAACTCACGGTAGTCGATTTGTATGCCGGTCACAATGATTTACTGGTATCCTACCGGGAGAAATTCCGCGTTTACCGGAAAACGGTACAGGAGCTAAATGCGTTGGTGGAAAAAGCCGAACAGTCGAAAGCCGATTTGGATTACTTCCGTTTTCAGTTCGAACAGCTCGAAAGCGCTGCTCTGGTTGATGGTGAGCAGGAAGAGATGGAAAAGGAACTGGAAACACTCAACCATGCGGAAGAGATAAAAGGTAACCTGACACAACTTTTCGAATTGCTGAATGGCGAAGGACCGTCGGTTGTTCGCGGTAGCAAGGATGGCATGAGTCTGTTAAGCAAGGTGTCTAAATTCTTCCCGGAAGGTGAGGACCTGCACCAACGGTTGGAAAGTGCTTACCTCGAATTGAAAGATATCGCGGATGAGGCCGAACGTGCTGCTGAAAGTGTAGAGTATGATCCGGGACGTATCGAGTTTTTGAATGAGCGCCTTGATTCAATCTATACATTGCAACAGAAGCATAGGGTGGAAACGGTGGCTGAGTTGATTGAAATCAGAGAGTCGTTGGATGCAAAGCTTTCGGATATTGATTCGTATGACCTGGAAATTGAGAAGCTCGAAAAGCAACGAGACGCGGCTGAAGCTGAAGTGAAAAAGCTGGCTGAGCAATTATCAGAGCAGCGGAAAGAAGTTTTGCCGGCCATCGAAGAGCGGGTGAATAATCTTTTATTGCAGCTGGGGATGCCCAATTCGCGTTTCAGGGTTGAGCTCGCTTCAAACGGTACACCTTCGGCAACCGGAATCGACGAGGTTAGTTTCATGTTTTCGGCTAATAAGAATGCAGAACTCTGCGAGATTTCGAAAGTGGCCTCGGGTGGTGAGATGTCCCGTTTAATGCTTTCGCTGAAGTCGCTGATTTCAAAATCGAAGGCTTTGCCTACCATCATATTTGATGAAATTGATTCCGGAATTTCGGGCGAAATTGCCGGCAAAATGGGCGGTATTTTAAAAGAGATGTCCGGAGGCATGCAGGTCATCAACATTACTCACCTTCCACAGGTAGCAGCCAAAGGCGATTACCATTTTTGGGTGTACAAACAGGATACCGAACACGAGACGGTTACCCACCTAAAGCTTCTATCGGAAAAGGAGCGGGTAGAAGAGTTAGCGAAGATGTTGAGCGGAGAGAATATCTCCGATGCGGCCTTACAAAATGCGCAGGAACTGCTCCGGTAACGGAGCTTTTTTTTGCTTTATCGTGAACTTTTTTGACCATTATGGGTTGGAAAGGTGTTATTTAATAATCTGGTGAAAAAGGTTTATCATAACTTTTTTATTTTTGCCGCCTTTGGAAAAGAGATCAAGTTTTAAATATCTAAGATTATGGCTTATAATTTATTGAAAGGTAAGCGGGGTATTATTTTCGGCGCTTTGGACAGCAATTCAATTGCCTGGAAAGTGGCCGAAAGAGCATACGAAGAAGGAGCTACCTTTACATTGACCAACGTACCGGTTGCACTCCGGATGGGAGAAACGCAGAAGTTGGCTGAAAAATGCAACACGGAAGTGATTCCTGCTGATGCAACGAATGTTGAGGATCTGGAAAAGCTGATTGTCCGGTCGATGGAAGTTTTGGGTGGAAAGCTTGACTTTATCTTGCATTCCATCGGAATGTCACCCAACATCCGTAAAGGAAAACATTACAGTGACCTGGATTATGGTTTCCTGAACAAGACGTTGGATGTTTCGGCACTCTCTTTTCACAAAGTGATGCAGACAGCAAAGAAACTCGACGCCATCAACGAATGGGGTTCAGTAATCGCGCTGTCGTACGTCGCAGCTCAGCGGACGTTCTATGGTTACAACGACATGGCTGATGCCAAATCGCTGCTTGAATCGATTGCCCGTAGCTTCGGTTACATCTACGGACGTGAGAAAAATGTGAGGGTAAACACCATTTCACAGTCGCCTACGCCGACAACAGCCGGAAGCGGAGTGAAAGGTTTCGACCGCTTGCTCGACTTCTCCGAGCGGATGTCGCCACTGGGTAACGCAACAGCTGATGAGTGTGCCGATTACTGTCTGGTAATGTTCTCCGATTTGACGAAGAAGGTCACCATGCAAAACCTGTTCAACGACGGAGGTTTCTCATCGATGGGTATGAGCTTGCAGGCAATGGAGCAATACAACAAAGGCTTCCAGTTGAGTGACGATCCCAAGCACAAATACGATTGATAAATAGGTTTATTGAGATTACAAGCATAAAAAAAAGCGTCCGGATTCCGGACGCTTTTTTCTTTTTCCATTAACAAGGGACCCAATCCCTTTCCCAATTCAAATATTTTTTAGCGTTTATGAAGGCCGCACTCTTTGGTGTCGGGATTTTCCCACCACCAGCGTCCGGCACGCACATCTTCTCCTTCCATAATAGCCCGGGTACAGGGTTGGCAGCCTATACTCGGATAGCCTTTGTCATGCAACGGATTATACGGAACTTTGTTTTCATTGATATAATCCCACACGTCTTGTTCGGTCCAGTCGATAAGCGGATTGAGTTTAATCAGGCCATTAGCCTCGTCCCATTCCACCAGTTTCATATCGTGGCGGGTAACCGACTGATCGCGACGTAAACCGCAAATCCATACGTCCAGACCTTTGAAAGCCCGCTTTAACGGTTCAATTTTCCGAATATGGCAACATAGTTTTCGGTTCTCAATACTTTCGTAGAAAAGATTGATCCCTTTTTCGCCAACCATCTCTTCCACGCGGGCAGCTTCCGGAAAGTAAACCTTAATCTTAATACCGTATTTAGTGTTTGTGCGGTGAATTAGGTCGTAGGTTTCAGGGAATAGCCTGCCGGTATCTAGTGTAAAAACAGTTGCTTCTTTATCAATGCCCGTAACCATTTGGGTTAACACCTGATCTTCTGCTCCAAGGCTGCTGGATAAAGCTATCTTTCCCTTGAATTCTTTTAGAAACCAGGAAAGTACTTCGCCAACATTTGCCCCCTGAAATTTTTCATTCAGGTCATCTATCCTTTCTTTCATACCCGATGTGTTTGGGATTTGTCAATACGTGAGTGCAAAAATAACGGTATTTTTCAATTCCGAAAGAGTGAATACGGATTGAGTTGATTAATTGTTTGCCTAACAGGACCGTTTTTTAGGCAGATTATATATTTTTGTGGCCTGACCGGGTACTTGTTTTTAAACAGAAAATAATTTTTGCATACCCGCGTAAAGGATCAGATTCAGGAAAATCAAACGTCTATGGAAAAATATACCATAAATCATTTACGGGAACTGGAAGCAGAGTCAATCTTTGTTCTTCGTGAGGTGGCTGCCCAATTCGAAAATCCCGTTATGCTCTTCTCAGGTGGAAAGGATTCCATCGTCATGTTTCATTTGGCACGAAAAGCCTTTTTCCCGGCAAGGGTACCATTTCCTTTAATGCATATCGATACCGGGCACAACTTCGATGAAACCATCAAATTTCGTGATGAGTTAGCTGAATCGACCGGCACACGGTTGATTGTTAAATATGTTCAGGATTCAATCGATTCAGGGCGTGCGGTGGAAGAGAAAGGCCCGAATGCCAGCCGCAATATGCTGCAGACGGTAACACTGCTAGATGCCATTGAGGAAGAGAAATTCGACTGTGCTATGGGAGGCGGACGCCGTGACGAAGAAAAGGCACGTGCCAAGGAACGCTTCTTCTCTCACCGAGATGATTTTGGACAGTGGGACCCGAAGAACCAACGTCCGGAGCTTTGGAACCTTTTCAACGGGAAAAAGAACGTAGGCGAGCACTTCCGTGTATTCCCTATCAGTAACTGGACCGAAATGGATGTATGGCAATACATTCTTCTCGAAAATATTGAAATGCCCAGTCTGTATTATACCCACGAACGCGAAGTTTTTCAGCGCGACGGTGTTTGGTTGGCAAAAGCTCCTTTCATGGAGTTGAAACCGGGTGAAAAAGTGGAAAAACGAAAAGTGCGTTGTCGCACCATTGGCGACATCACCTGTACCGGATTGACTCTTTCTGCCGCCGATTCGTTGGAAGATATTATCCAGGAAGTGGCCATTAGCCGGGTAACCGAAAGAGGAGGCCGGGCCGACGATAAACGCTCGGAAGCGGCGATGGAAGATCGTAAGAAGGAAGGATACTTTTAACAGAACCTGCTTAACTCAAAATAGATAACCCGGCAGAAGCGGATGCCGTTTCTGCATTTTAATTAAAACTGAAATATGTCTGGAAAAGAAAGCGGATATCTCGATATGGAGCTTTTACGTTTCACCACCGCCGGAAGCGTGGATGACGGAAAAAGTACTCTTATCGGACGACTACTATATGACAGTAAAGCCATTTTTGAGGATCAAATGGAGGCTATTGAACGGGCCAGTGTTGGTAAGGGAGGCGAAGAGGTCAACCTTGCATTGCTGACTGACGGTTTGCGGGCTGAACGTGAGCAGGGAATTACCATTGATGTGGCTTACCGTTACTTTGCGACTCCGAAGCGGAAATTCATCATTGCCGATACTCCCGGACACGTACAATATACCCGAAACATGGTAACCGGTGCGTCGACAGCCAATGCAGCAGTTATTTTGGTGGACGCCCGCAACGGCGTTATCGAGCAGACCCGTCGCCATGCGTACATTGCAGCTTTGTTGCAGATTCCGCACGTCATTGTCTGCGTGAATAAAATGGACCTGGTTGATTTCGACCAGGAGCGTTTCGAAGAGATTAAAGCTGATTTCAGCAAAGTAGCTGATCGGCTCGGAAATAAAGACGTTCATTATCTTCCCATCAGTGCCAAGTTAGGCGATAATGTGGTGGAGAAATCGAAGAATACAGACTGGTACAATGGACCGACCTTCATCGGTTTATTGGAGAATATTCCAATTGAACACGACGAAGATTTATCGGATCCCAGGTTCCCGGTACAGTATGTTATTCGGCCACACGCCGAGAAGTACCATGATTATCGCGGTTACGCCGGACGGGTAGCGGGTGGTGTTTTCAAAGTAGGCCAGGAAGTGGCGGTTTTCCCTTCCGGGATGAAATCGAAAATTGCTGCCATCGATTTTGGTGGCGAGGAACAGCAGGAAGCTTTTCCGCCGCAAAGTGTGACCATCCGGTTGGAAGACGATATCGATATTAGTCGTGGTTCGATGATCTCCGATGCTAAAAATCAACCGCAGCAAGGTCAGGAAATCGAGCTGATGGTCAGCTGGCTGAGTGAGACTCCGATGGCTCTTCGGAAAAAATACATGCTTCAGCACACTTCCAACGAGGCGCGTTGCATGGTAACCGAGGTGATTCACAAAGTGAACATCAATACACTGGAAGAAATAACCGATGATAAAAGCGTTGGTTTGAACGATATTGCGAAAATTCGTATCAAGACCACCAAGCCGCTCTTCTTCGATTCATACAAGCGGAATCGTAACACCGGAAGCCTTATCCTGATTGATGAGGCGACCAACAACACGGTAGGTGCCGGTATGATTATCTGATATTTCGACGAAGAACAGATAGCATTTTCATACAAAATAAAAATCCCTGTCTCAGATGAGGCAGGGATTTCTTTTTAATCGTAAGTCGTAAAAAGGAGGCATTGCTCCTTTTGCATTATATAGTGTTTTGTTAGAAGCGGAATGCCATGGTAAACATCACATCGTGTACCATCGAGTGATATTTAATCGGTTCTACCTGAACTCCGTTTAACTGAAACGGATAATTGTAACGGGTCAAATCGGTCAAGCCGTAAGCAATATCGAGACTGGTGCTACCAAAGCGGAAACCAAGTCCACCGTTATACGTCACGTGCTGATAATTGGAATTCGGTTGAGAAACACCACTTACGGTCGATTTATACGGATTTCCGTAATATTCGTAACCTCCGCGCAAACTGATGGCGGGTGTTACCCGGTATTCACCACCTACCCGGATATTACCGATAGATTGGTAGTAATTGTTGATATCCTGATTTTCGGAATAGAAGTCATAACCATCACTACCGTGACGTAGTTTGATGTTATTGTAATTCACATATTCATAGTCGACAGAAAGCAATCCTTTCTTTCCAAACTGGTAGGCAACGCTACCGATAGCGCGGAAGGGGGTCTCCAAATCGTATTTGTAATCACCATGGGGCGTTTCTTCGCGGTGACTGCCAGCTCCGGCACCCACACTTGCGTCAAGATTAGAGGACATCCAGGAGTGATAATTTTCTTTCAGATTGAAGAAAGTTGGGGTGTGTACTGCCGCTCCCAATCGTAACTGGGGAATTGGCCGGAAAATCATACCCACTTTAACGTTGAATCCAAGGCCGGTTGTTCTCAGGTAATTGTAGTAATCGAAATTACCGAAACCGTTGGAGCCTCCGTCTTCACCGTAGGTTGATGTTTCGAGGTAATACAAGTCGTCGATTCCGACTGTTGCTCCGATGTAGAATTTATCACTGAAGTTGGCTCCCAGTGCCAGTACATACTCATTAATATAACCTTCGCGCTGAATAGCGTAATGCTGATTAACGGTTTCGCCCTGGTACAGAATCGAATTGTACAGATCGTCTCCGTTACCCGGATTGGCCACATCAATTAGGTAGTTTTCCCAGGCCATTTTACTTTCCCACGGAATTCCGTTGTAATAAGGATCGTAACTGTCGGTCGTCACTAGGTCGTTGTAGTTGATACCATTCGTATTTTGGGCGAAAGCATCCATCCGCGAATAAGGCGAATTCATAGCCTCTGACAGCGAATTCTGATGGAAGTTACGCAGCCGGTTAAATCCAAGTCCGAAGTTAACCGATACGAGCCCGCTTTCGGTGTCGCCGGGACGATAAGTCCCCACGTAACCTGCGTTCGCAATGCTGAAATTATATTTTGAATCATCAGCCATATACCCTTGGTTGGTTGCTTCCGTTTTATCGAACCGGAAGACATCGGGAGTGAATGTCATTTCCGAGCTGCGGTAAACGGCTATCCCGGCCGGGTTAATGCTGAGAGATGAAAAATCACCTCCCAGCGCGCCAAACGCGCTACCCATTGCTTTCGCCCGGGCTGTGACTCCGTAGCTCTGTTGAGACAGCATAAGCGCCTGGTCAACATATTGAGCTGAAGCATATAGTGTCAGTGCCAATAGCGCACTGATGGTCATGATTATCTTTTTCATTGTCAAAAGGAATTAAAGTTCTTCATCATTCTTTCTGTCGGGACTCGCCACAACTTACCTTCTTCTACCGGAATAGCTTCCACCGCTACTTCCACCAGAACTACGGCTTCCTCCGCTTGACGAAGGTGAGCTGTATGATCTTCCGCTGCTCGAACTGCCCGAAGAACGGTAACTGCTACCGGATGAGCGGTAAGTTCGGCTTGAACTACCGGAACGATAGTTGTTGGATGAACTGCTCGAACCACGGCGATATGAGCTGCTGGAACGAACGGCTGAACTACGTGTTCCGGAGGTACTGCTCGGCTTGCTGTAACGACTGTAGCTCGATTTTGTTGACGAACTGCTCGGCCGTGTATACTGACGAGTGGTAGACCTGTTATACGTAGCCCGCGTATTCATTCTCGGTTTCGAATAACTTGGCGTATATCTCCTGGTAGTCGTTGTTGTTTGAACGGCAGAACGACTCCGGGTTGTTGTTTGAGTCTGAACTCTTGGCCGGCTCATGACCGTTCCTGAGTTTGAGCGAACTGATGAAGAAGTTCCCCGACGGAGACTGGTCTGTACCTGACTATTCCTTCCCGGTGTACCGGAATATGTTCCGGATTGACGGGTTGAAGTAGCGGTACGGGTAGTAGTCGTAGTGCCACGGTTAATGGTACCCGACTTATCAGGTGACGTGCCCGGACGGGTTCCCTGCAAACGGGTTCCGGTAGCACCGGCGCCACCAATTGTTCTTCTTCCGGATGAGGTAGATGAAGAAGCATCTTTTACAGCACCCGAAGAAGATGATCTGGAAGAACCAACCGGAATGGAGCGGCCTAAGGCCTGTCCACTATTGATGCTACTTCCTCCGTAATTAATGGCATTGGAACCTCCACGGCGGCCGGTATAATTGCGTCTTCCGTGATAACGGTCTACATGATAGTCGCCGCCGTAATATCCGCCCCAACCGTAGTATGGGTAACCGCCCCAGCCACCATAGTAAGAGTGATATGGGTATCCCCATCCTCCATAATACCAGGGGCTGTAATAGCCACCCCAGCTGTAGTAGGAGTATGGATACCCCCAACCACCATAATACCATGGATTGTACCACGGGTTACTCCATCCGAAGCCCCAGCTGATGCTCCACGAAGGTCCGTAGTAATACGGGTCCCACATGTATGAATCCCAGTATGGGTCGTAAAAATAGGGATCATGGAAGCGACGGATCCGTGAGCTGTAGCTCATGTTGTCACTGGGTTCGTAATAATTATTGATGACGTATTTTAACGAATCCTCATCGTAATAATAAGTAGTGTCGGAATAATCGGGCTGGTCGTTGTAGTAGTACGCATCAGTATTTCCATACGAACGTGAACTACCATCCTTCAGCACATAATTGTCAACGGTTTTGCCGCTGGCCGATTCCTTGATGTTGGAAACCACTTGTTGCCGCTGAGGCGTGGTTTCTTTTTGTTGCGAAACACTGGTCTGTGCCACAACGGGGGGCGGGTTATCGCCAGGCGAGTAATAAATGTCGTCGACATACCCGCTCGATACCATCGAACCGGTGGAGCATCCACCCAGGAAAAGCGCAATGGCAGTAAGCAGTTTTAGCCTTGATTTCATGATTATGTCCTCCCAAAAGTATTTAATATTCTTAGAGAATTTCTTTACTTTGTAAGCTTGAAAATTCACTGCAAATAAAGCAAATTCCATACCAAAAGATAGAAGATGGCTAAGGAACTAACATCAAAAGAAGAAAATTATTCACAATGGTACAATGATCTGGTTGTGAAGGCTGATTTGGCTGAGAACTCAGCAGTGCGTGGGTGTATGGTAATCAAGCCATACGGGTACGCTATTTGGGAAAAAATGCAGGCCCAGTTGGATCGTATGTTCAAGGAAACCGGGCACGAAAATGCTTATTTTCCGCTGTTCATCCCCAAATCTTTCTTCTCAAAAGAGGCCGATCACGTAGAAGGATTTGCCAAAGAGTGTGCCGTAGTTACTCATTATCGCCTAAAAAATGATCCGGATGGGAATGGTGTGGTGGTCGATCCCGATGCAAAACTGGAAGAAGAGTTAATTGTACGACCGACTTCGGAAACCATCATTTGGAATACCTATAAAAACTGGATTCAATCATACCGCGATCTTCCATTGTTAATAAACCAATGGGCAAACGTAGTGCGGTGGGAGATGCGTACCCGTATGTTTCTCCGTACCGCTGAATTCCTTTGGCAGGAAGGCCATACGGCCCATGCCACGAAGCAGGAGGCAATGGAGGAAACGGAACGCATGATCAATGTTTATGCTGATTTTGCCGAGAATTACATGGCTGTGCCGGTCATCAAGGGTTCAAAGTCGGCGAATGAACGTTTTGCCGGAGCGTTGGAAACCTACACCATTGAGGCGTTGATGCAGGACGGTAAGGCGCTGCAATCCGGAACTTCACACTTTCTGGGACAGAATTTTGCGAAAGCTTTTGATGTTCAGTTTACCAGTAAAGAAGGAAAACTCGACTATGTGTGGGCGACCTCATGGGGCGTTTCTACCCGTTTGATGGGAGCACTGATCATGGCTCACTCCGACAATAATGGTTTGGTATTGCCTCCGAAACTGGCACCTTTCCAGGTCGTGATTGTACCTATTTACAGGAAAACAGAACAGTTGGCTGAAGTATCGGAGAAGGTGGATGAAATTATTACCAAACTTCAGGCACGCGGCATTAGCGTTAAGTATGATAATCGTGATACGCAGCGCCCGGGATGGAAATTTGCCGAGTATGAATTGAAAGGTGTTCCGGTTCGTCTGGCCATTGGCCCTCGTGATCTGGAGAACGGAACCGTTGAGGTGGCTCGTCGTGATACGCTGGAGAAATCGGTTCAGTCGCTCGAGGATATAGACCAGTACGTGGACGACTTGCTGACTGAAATTCAGAATAACATCTACCGGAAAGCCTGGAAATTCCGTGAGGAAAGTACGGTGAAAGTAGACACGTACGAGGAGTTCAAAGAAGTACTGAATACCAAAGGCGGTTTTATTCTGGCGCACTGGGATGGTACTTCGGAGACGGAGACCCGGATTAAAGAGGAGACCAAAGCAACAATTCGCTGTATCCCGTTCGAGGGTGAGGAGGAAGAAGGCGTTTGTATGGTAACCGGTAAACCTTCGAAGAGAAGAGTCTTGTTTGCACTGGCTTATTAAGTTAGTCGCACAATCATATTTAAAAGAGGGAGTTACTTCGGTAATTCCCTTTTTTATGTGCGTTTTTTCCATTCGGTTGAGAAATAATGAGATTCGTCACTTTCACTACTTTACAGTGATTTTCTACACTTCTCTCTCGGCAAAAATCGCTATATTCGGACTCTTAAATCTGCAAATTTGATGATAAAAATGGAGAACCAGGTTGTCGACCGTTTTATCGGTTATGTAAAGATAAATACTCAGTCCGACTCCAAGACCGGATTGACGCCCAGTACACCCGGGCAAATTACGTTTGCACAGAAATTGGCCGAAGAATTGAAGGGTATCGGTCTGGAAGATGTGGAGCTGGATGACAATGGCTACGTGATGGCGACACTTCCGTCGAATATCGATAAGGAAGTACCAACAGTAGGTTTCATCGCGCACATGGATACCAGTCCCGATTTCTCAGGAAAAAATGTGAATCCGCAATTTGTCGAAAATTATGACGGAGGAGACATTGTCCTGAATGAGGAAGAGAAGATTATTATGTCGCCCGAAAAATTCCCCGGCCTGAAGAAGTATCAAGGTCAGCGGTTGATTGTAACCGATGGCAAAACGTTGTTGGGAGCCGATGATAAAGCCGGTTTGGCCGAGATTGTTACCACGATGGAATATCTGGTAAATCATCCCGAAATCAAGCACGGAAAAGTGCGGGTTGGTTTTACGCCGGATGAGGAAATTGGTCAGGGAGCTGATTATTTCAATGTGGAAAAATTCGGTGCCGATTTTGCCTATACCATGGACGGAGGAGAGCTGGGGGAGTTGCAATATGAGAACTTCAACGCGGCTTTTGCCAAAGTGGTAGTTCATGGAATCAGCGTGCATCCGGGTTCAGCCAAGCATAAGATGAAGAACTCGATGCGTATTGCCAGCCAGTTTATCAGTATGCTGCCGCGCCACGAAACGCCGGAACATACCGAAGGTTACGAAGGATTCTATCACCTGTTGTCGATTAATGGAAGCGTAGAGCGAACAGAGCTCGAGTATATCATCCGTGATTTCAAGAAAGATCGTTTCGAAGATCGCAAAACCGAGATGGAACACATCGTTCGCAAGGTGAATGCAGAATTCGGTGAAGGAACCGTTGAGCTGGAATTGAAGGACCAGTATTACAACATGCGTGAAAGAGTCGAGCCGGTTCTGCATATTGTCGATATGGCTGAAGAGGCGATGAAAGAAGTAGGAGTGGAACCGAAGATTGAGCCGATTCGCGGTGGAACAGACGGAGCCCGCCTTTCATTTATGGGACTGCCTTGCCCTAATATCTTTGGCGGAGGGCACAACTTCCACGGCAAGTTCGAATTCATTCCGACTCAGTCGATGGAGAAAGCGTGCCATGTCATTCTGAAAATTATCGAGAAGGTTTCGGCAACGGAAAAATAAAACAGGCTTTTGCCAAAAAAATACAAGCAGTCTCTGAACGGGGCTGCTTTCTTTTTGTTAGTATCATAAAGAGAATAAATAAAGAACATTGAAAATGACAGATACAACATTCAGAGCTTACCGGATATTTGAAGAGAACGGAACGTTTACACGTAAATTGGTGAATCGTTCTGTTATTGAATTGCCGGAGGGCGAGGTACTTATTCGGGTAAAATATGCCGGATTGAATTATAAGGATGCGCTTTCTGCTTCAGGAAACCGCGGTGTGACGAAAAAATATCCGCATACACCCGGAATCGACGCAGCCGGAGTGGTGGAAGAAAGTTCGTCGCCCTTGTTCAAAACCGGCGATGAAGTGACCGTCACTTCCTACGATTTGGGAATGAACACCGATGGCGCTTTCGCGGAATACATTCGCGTGCCCGCCGATTGGATTGTTCAATTGCCAAAAGGATTGTCGCTGGCCGAAAGCATGATGCTCGGAACATCCGGATTGACGGCCGCCCTTTCGGTGAAAAGGTTATTGGACGCTGGTCAGAAACCATCGCAGGGACCGGTTGTGGTAACCGGAGCTGCCGGCGGAGTAGGTAGCCTGGCGGTAAAAATACTGTTGAAAGAAGGCTTTGAAGTGATCGCTGCCACCTCCAATCTCGACGACAGTCGGGAAGTGATTGAAAAGCTCGGAGCGCATCAGCATATCGATAAATCGGAAACGGATGACCAGTCCGGACGGCCGATCGTACGCCCCAAATGGGCCGGAGCGGTTGATGTGGTTGGTGGAAATACACTGGCCACATTGCTGAAGGCCTGTAAATACAATGGAAATGTTACGACTTGTGGAAATATCGGTTCCGGCGAGTTGAATACAACGGTTTATCCCTTCATACTGAATAACATCTCGCTGTTGGGCGTGGATACACAGCAAACACCGCTGGAAGAACGGAAAGCCGTTTGGGAGAAACTGGCCAATGATTGGAAACCGGAAGGTCTCGATAACCTCGTTACCTTTATTTCACTCGAAGAACTGGATACCTATATTCAACGCCTGCTGAGCAAGAAGAACCGCGGGCAGGTCGTTGTGAAGTTGTAAAAGTATTTTTAGAGATAACAGAAACCGGGGAATGGCTGAAATCGTTCTCCGGTTTTCTTTTGGTTAACGGGATTATCGTATTTTTGAATAAAACAAAGTGATGATAAACGAACTGGTCAGCTATATTCAACGTCACAACCTGTTTACGTCGGGCGATACCATCCTGGTGGCCGTAAGCGGTGGAATGGATTCAGTGGTACTGCTCGATCTGTTGGAACGGGCCGGATATGCCTTAGGCATCGCGCATTGCAATTTTCATCTGCGCGGCGAAGAATCGGATGGCGACGAGGCGTTGGTAGCCCGGTTGGCCGAGAAATATGGTCGGCGGTATTATCATCAATCGTTCGATACAGAGGAATACGCCGAAGAGCATGGTTACTCCATCGAGATGGCTGCCCGCGAGTTGCGCTACGACTGGTTTGAGAAAATCAGGGCTGAAAATCATTACGATGCGATTGCTGTGGCGCATCACCGTGACGACTTGCTGGAAACCTTTTTCCTGAATCTTTCCCGGGGAACCGGATTGAAAGGAATGACGGGCATCAAGCCGAAGAACGGGAGAGTAGTACGCCCGTTGCTGTTTGCCTCCAGAAAGGAAATTGCCAACTGGTGCCTGGAACATGAGTTGGAATACCGCGATGATTCATCCAATGCCAGCCTCGATTTTCAGCGGAACAAAATCCGGCATCAGTTGCTGCCATTGATGGAAGAACTGAATCCTTCATTCCGCGAAAGCTTGCAGAAGACCATTCACTACCTGAAAGATGTTTCGACGATTTACTTCCAGGAAATTCAGCAGTGTTGGGAACGGGTGGCTGTGCGCAAAGGAAGGGAATATCATCTCTCCATTAGTGAATTGAAATTGCTGCAGCCACTGAATACCTACCTGTTTGAATTTTTGAAGCCTTTTCATTTCAACAGTGATGTGGTTGCCCAAATAGAGGAGACGCTGGATGGTGAATCCGGAAGACAGTTTTTCTCGCCAACACACCGGCTGGTCCGCGACCGGGAATACCTCATCATTACCCGACTTCCTGATAAGGAAAAAGCAGTTTATTACATTGATGAAGAACTTAAAGATTTAACCAAACCGCTACTCATCCAAATACGAAAGGTGGAACGTGACCAGCATTTCCGGATTCCCCGTTCGACAAAAGTGGCCTGCATCGACCTGGACAAAATTCAGTTTCCGTTGAAAATACGAAAATGGGAACCGGGTGATTATTTCCGGCCGTTGGGAATGACCGGTTTTAAAAAGCTCAGTGATTTTTTTATTGACGAGAAAATGAGCCTTCCCGAGAAGGAAAATACCTGGCTGGTGACCAATGGGGAACAGGTGGTTTGGGTGATTGGAAAACGCATTGACGACCGGTACAAGATTACCGATGAAACGACCCGCGTACTGGAACTTGTGATAGGTGGAAAATAAAAAATCCCCCCGCCTTAACGGCAGAGGGACACAATGAACTTATGAGCTGGGATAAAATCAATTGCCAGGCTGAAAGGCCCCAAATGCACAGAAATACATACACTTTCCACAACTTACACACTTATCATCGTCGATTTCGGGTGCATGAAATGGTGACTTCTGCGAAATCGCTCCTGTCGGGCATACTCTGATGACCGGACAAGGATGATTTTTGGGACAATAATGTTCGTTTACTAAAATGCTGCTTTTCATCTGATTATTATAATAGTTCCACGATTTACTCGCTATGGGTAAATTGTCTTGTCTGAATTCGATAAAGTTTTACTGGAATTACCAACGGACTGTCTGAAAAAAGCGGGAAGGAGGGCCGGCAGCCGGGTGGCCACCGAACCTTTTCCCTAACCAAACCTAAATCATAACCAATATCAGCTATTCTGTTGAATAATAGATTTCAGTTGGTCGGCTTGCATTACGCCGACGCCCTGCCATTTGATTTGTCCGTTGCGAAACAGGAGCATGGTAGGTATATTTCGTACGCCATATTGCATGGCAGCTTCTCTGTTGTTGTCCACATTCACTTTTACTACTTTTACCGAACCCTGCATCTCTTTGGAAAGCTGTTCGAGAATTGGTGACATCATTTTGCATGGTGCACACCAATCGGCGTAAAAATCAACGAGTACGGGAGTATCCCCGTTTATTATTTCAGTGAACTTGCTCATATCCTTTACAACCACCAAATTCTTCTCATTACCTTTGTCTGCCATTTGTGACTGGTTGCCATTTCCTGCCTGGTTGCATGAAACCAACAGGGAAAGGAAGATGGCCATCAGTACGGATATCTGGCTAGTTCGTTGCATTTTCTTCATTCTGTCCCTTTTTCACTCTGAAGGAATCACCGAGTAACCAGCCAAGCAAAACACCGTAACCGCTGCTCGTATACCAGTTTGAAGTAATCGGGCAAGTGCCGGAAGCACATCCGATTTGGGACCAGTAAAGGTACCCGGCAATTCCTCCAAGAATGATAAAGAGAATTCTTAATCGATAGCTTTTAAAAAAACCTATCATGTATGTAACCTTGAATGACGCTACAAAGAAAGGTCTGGAGAAGGCATCCTTCAGTAACTTTAGTCACACAAGCAAAAAAAATTAAAAGACCTGTAAATGTTGAAGGTGTAGCGGGTTGTTTCACAGTGTGTAATCGCGTTTCTGGGAAGACTAAAAAGAGGGCTTTTAAGTGAATATTAAGAAAGCTTCCGGTCGCGTTCGTGTAAAATCAATCCCGGCACTGGTTCATTTTATTACTTTTGTCGTCTTAATCTAACTGATAGATGATGAATTCTTACCGGACTTTTCGTGACAATCCGATGTACCGTTACCTGCTGTTGCTGGTGATTTCCTCTGCTATTGGATTCCAGGGGTGGAGAACCTTGTTCAATAACTACGCGGTGGATGTAGTGGGGGTCAACGGATTTCAAATCGGGGTAATCCAATCCGTTCGTGAAATACCGGGCTTTCTGACCTTCTTCGTCGTTTACCTGTTGCTAGTCATCAAAGAGCACCGGTTTGCAGCGCTTTCCATCATCATGCTTGGCGGAGGAGTTTTGCTGGCCGGTTTCTTCCCGTCGTTTGGCGGATTGATTTTTACAACGGTGGTGATGTCCGTGGGCTTTCATTTCTTCGAGACCACCAATCAATCTCTCAGCCTTCAGTACTTCGACCATACGCGCGTTCCGCGGGTGCTGGCCAGTTTTAAGAGCTATGGCGCACTGACCAACATTACGGTAGGAGGTATTATTTGGTTGCTGAGTAGTTTTCTTCCGTTGCAAAATATGTTCTGGTTATTTGGCGGTGTTCTCATCCTGACCGGGTTGTATGCGCTGACGCGTGACCCGGTAGATAAAACGAAGCCCCCACAGCAGCGAAAACTGATTCTGAAAAAGAAGTACTGGCTTTTTTACACGCTGAACTTTCTGGCTGGCGCACGCCGGCAGATTTTTGTGGTGTTTGCGATTTTCCTTTTGGTGGAGAAGTACGGATTCTCGGTTCGGCACATCACCGTCCTGTTTGTTCTGAACAATATCATGACCTTCTTCCTCAGTCCGCAAGTGGCCAAAGCCATCCACCGGTTTGGCGAGCGGACGATGCTGACCATTGAATATGCCAGCCTGTTTTTGGTTTTTCTCGGTTACGGATTGATTGAAGACAAGAACGTGGCCACTGCGATGTACCTGGTCGACAATCTCTTTTTCAGCTTCTCTATTGCCATTAATACCTATTTCCAGAAGAAAGCTGACCACGAAGACATTGCCCCCTCCATGGCCGTTGGGTTTACCATCAATCACATTATGGCGGTGGTTATTCCGGTATTTGGCGGTTTGCTTTGGATGTACAACTGGCGGATTCCGTTTATCGGTGGCGCCGGTATCGCATTAGCTTCATTGGTATTTGCACAGTTTGTCAAAATACCCAAGCTGCCACGTTAGGTGCAACTTGGGTATTTCTTGGAAAAATGGAATTCCAGCAAAATCGCTGCCGGAGACTTGTGATTCTATTTCTTTGTCAATTTGTTATCGTTGGTCCAAACATTATTGGATGGATTGACATCCGGAAGTTGCTTACCCGGGTCAACAATCACCGAGTCGATGGGAGAGGTGGAAGCGTATTTGAACAGGTATGTGCCTCCTCGCTGCCAGATTTCTACCGGGAGTTTCACTTCCCCCGTTTTGCCGTTGCTTTCTACGACTTTTACAGTCGTTGGCATCACCATCTGGTCGTTGTTCGTTAGCGTAATCAGGGCGCCTTCTTCCGGTTTTCCTTTGGCATAGTGCACAGCCGTTACCGCCTGATCCAGCGTCCAGGTTTGATAGAACCACTCGTTCCAGAACCAGCCTAAATCTTCACCGGCGGCATCGTCCATTGTCCGGAAGAAGTCTTCCGGTCTGGGATGTTTGTAGGCCCAGCGATCGATATAGGTCCGGAAGGCATAATCGAAACGGTCGTGTCCGAGAATATATTCGCGTAAGAGTACGAGGCCCAGTGATGTTTTGTAGTAATTCACCATGTGGCTGTTCTTCCATTGCAGCACGTCCGAGAAGTTCATGATGGCTTCGGTACCGTCTTTCGTCATAAACGGAACAATATCACGAGCCGGATTTTTCCCCTCCGGGTCATACTCGCCGTCCCGTTTCGGGCCGAATTCGCCATGGTTAAACTTGTCTTGTGCATAAATGTCGATGAAAGTGTTCAGGCCTTCGTCCATGAAACCAAAACGGCGCTCGTCTGAGCCGACCAACATGGGGAACCAGTTGTGTCCAATCTCGTGCGCGGTGACAAAGTACATCACGTTCGCCTTGTTGATACTCCATTTGCAGAAAATGATGCCGGGATATTCCATGCCACCAACCGGGCCGCCCACATTTGTAGCGGTTGGGTAGGGATAAGGATACCAGTCAGCTGAGAAGGACTCGATGCTGTGTTTCAGGTATTCGGTAGAACGGTCCCAGGCATTTTTACCCATGCTCTCTTTCGGGTAAACCGACATCGCCAAAACGGTTTTTCCTTCCGGAAGATTGGCTTTCGCAGCGTCCCAAACAAAAGCTTTCGAAGCAGCCCACGACACATCACGGCTGTTTTCCATTTTGAAATGCCAGGTTAGCATGCCCTCCTGTTTTGGGCGTGTTTCCGCTTTTCCTACTTCGTCCGGTTTGATGATATAGGTGGTTTCGTCACTCTGACGTGCTTTATCGAGTCGTTTGATTTCGGTCTTCGTCAGTACCTCTTCCGGATTTTGCAGTACCCCTGCACCAGCCACAATCATGTTAGCCGGCACGGTTACTTTGTAATCGAAGTTCCCATACTCGCAATAAAATTCACCAGCTCCCTGGTAAGGAAGGGTATTCCAGCCCCGCACATCGTCGTACACACACATGCGCGGATACCACTGGGCCACATCGTAAATGGCACCGTTTTTCGAATCCATCATCGCGAGTCGGAACTGGTTCGTCGTCATGCGAAAGGCATATTTCACGGTAATGGTTACTTTGCCGCCGTCAGGTTTTACCGGCTGATGCAAGCGAACCTGCATCCGGGTGTCGGTAATCACATGGTCGGCTTTATAAGTCTTCCCATCCTGGGTGACCTCCACCTGTTGAATATCGATGCCACCGGCTGTTGTCGGGACATTACCTGAATAGCTTCCCCGTGAACCTTCCTTGAAAAGATTCAGCTCGACCTGCAACCAAAGGTAATGCAGGGCATCGGGGCTGTTGTTGGTATAATGAATTTCCGAGGTTCCGGAAATTTTGTGTTGCGTCGTATCCAGCGTGGCTGCCAGGTTGTAATCGGCCCGGTTTTGCCAGTATAATGGTCCGGGAGCGCCACTACCGCCGCGGAAAGTGGTGCCGGGTTCGCTCATAAACTCGGGGTTGAACGCCTTGTGCTGGTCATAGTTCGATGCCGGCTGTGCCTGCGTCTGAATGGTCAGGCCGAAAATGAAAATCATCCCTCCGATGACAGATTGTAGTCGATTCATCGCTGTTCGTTAGAGAAAGGTTATTGTTACTGACTAATTCGTGAAAAACGTTTCCCAAGATGCGATATTTTTTTCGAATTGCCTAAACCAGCCCCTTTTTCGGAGGGGTAGGTAACGGAGAATTAAGACAAATAAAGATGGGGGACCGGAGATTACATCGATGTTGGTAGCTTCATTCTTTCCGGTAGTATTTGTTGATTCCGAATTGAGTCGTTGCAATTTTGTAGTGCCGTGAGCCCTTCTCTATGATTAGAGAAGGGTTGGGATGAGTAGAAAACGTTGTTTCGAACACTCCGTGGTAAAAGGCCCGAAAGAAAAGGAAGCCTGTCAGGCTTCCTTTGGTTAGTTTTCCGACCAGAAATGGTCAGTATTGTAGTCCATAATCTGGTACTGTTTAATGAACTCTTCCACCTCTTCCCGGAAACTGATTTTCTGATGGTGTTCCTGTTGGTTGAGGATGTATTTCTTCAGGTAATCGACGTTGGAACTGCTAACTGTAAAAGCCGCATATCCGGTTTGCCAGGCAAACGCATCGATTCCTTGTTCTTTCATCCATTGCGTCGACTGTTCTTTAATCGCTTCCACCACATTTGTCAATGCCTGGTCTTTCGACAGCGAAAATAAGACGTGCATATGGTCGGGATCGACATGCGTGTGGATGGAAGGGCTTTCCAGTTTGTCCAAAATTCCGTCAATGAATACTTCCAGTTTCGGTTTGAGAGCCGGAATAATAGAAGGTGCCCGGTTCTTGGTTCCAAAAGTAAGATGGATGTAGAGTTTGGCCAGTGATTGTCCCATAGTTGTTTTAGTTTGGTTATTGGTTACGTTTTGTGCCGGCCAGACGACCGGGAATTCTATGATATACCAGGTTGCCTTAATTCTCGTTGACGGACCCGGTAGCTTTTAGTTCGGACTGATGGTTTAGCTGAGCCTGCAGTTGGCACACTTCGCCAATGGTTTGGTTACGGAGTAATAAAGTTACTTCTTTATTTAGATTTTCAAGCGTGAAATGTGTTGCACAGGTAGGTGAAACAGGACAGGGTGTTGCTTCGTCCACGCAGTGGTACACATCCAACTTGCCCTCGAACGCGATGTAGACGTCATACAAACTAATCGAATTGGGGTCCTTGGCCAGTCTGTATCCCGTCCGGTAGCCCTTATTCTTAAAGATTAACTGGTTCTTTCTTAACGACGCAACAATCTGATCCAAAAACCGGATGGACAAGCAGTTTCGTTGGGCAATATCTTTCAGTAATACGCCCTCACCTTCATCATACAGAGCAATGTCAACCAGGGCTTTTATGCCGCCATGAAACTTCGAAGTAAATTTCATCGATTAAATCAGTGTTTGACCTTAAAGGTAATATTTTGAAGGCAGTTTGATGCTTTGAAAAGGGGATGTTTTTCTTTATTTATTTGTCTTTTTCGGTCGTAGTTGATACGGTTTGTAGAATATAGGTGTCTGATTAATTTGTGTTAGTTGAAAGCTTGATTTAAAACATATCTTATGTGAATCAGATAGTGTAAATATGTGTTAAGTTTATACCTGTGTCCAACAATTAAAAGACTAGCAATGAAATGTACATACCCTGTGAGACTTATAGGTTTCTTTATGTTTTTACTGATAACAACAACCGTTCAGGCTGCTGTTCTTGATACTATTCAGGCCCAAACATTCGATAAGTCGAGTGACAATTATGAACCCAATATTGACGCGTATAAAAACAGTGAACTTTGGGGCGACTGGTCAATGCCCATTGGTGACCCTAAAGCATCTTCAGTTTTAAATCCGGCTGGGGATATTACCTACGGGGTGAAGAATATCGAAGACTATGATTTGAATACTGCCTGGGTTGGAAAGAAAGGAATCGGGGATTACCTGGAATTTACATTTAACTTTCCGGAAAACACGGCTTATGCCGGCGCCTACCAGTTTTATGGCATCTGTAATGTATTTAACGGGTATTGTAAATCGTTGAAGATATGGCAGGCAAATTCGAGAGTTAAGTTGCTTAAGGTGTATTACAATAACACACCCATCTGTTATGTTCTGCTAAAGAATACATGGCAATTTCAATTTTTCGATATCGGGAAATATTTTATCAACAGAAGAGATCACAAATACATGAATGCTCCATACGAAATCAAGGAGGGAGACGTTTTAAAATTTGAGATTGTATCGGTTTATAAGGGAAGCAAATATAAAGACGTCGCCATCTCTGAGTTTTTATGTGAAGGAGCTGGCAATTGAATATGGAACTGCTGTACCTTTTGAGACATTGAAATATGTAAAAAAAGAATCGATGATGAATTCTGAATGCGCAAAATCACAAGAAACGAGCAGATAATAAACATGACATTGGGTTCATAAATCGCATTTTTATGAAAAGACTATTCGGAAAAGGTGTAATCCAAACAATCGTATTTGGTTTATTAATCTTTGCTTCACTGGAAACATTTGCCCAACCTCTGCGACCATTGGATACGTTAAGTACTTTTGGAAAATTTAGATCATATTTTCTAAATCATGAGAGTAGTGATGAGGCCATTAATAAGGAAAGGCAAATACCGGTTGAATTATACCGCAAAGTACTGGGGAATAAGCTCACCAATGAAAAAGTGCCATACGTAGAGGCGTTTAAGATGTTCGACAGGGGCAAAAGTTTCATTTTTATTGTTGAGCTGGGATGTCCCGGAGATGCCGGAGGTTATTGCTTTTCATATGTGATGATTTCAACTACGGATGATGGAAAAGTTGAAAACTCAAAATATATTGGTAGTAGTTGGGGGGACTTAGGAGGCGGAACAAACAGCAGGATTAGTTTGATCAACGATTCATTGCTCGAAGTACAAGATCATGATATCGAAAATGACGACGATGGCAATCCAGTGAAAGATACTATTGATGATTATTCTTACTATGTTATAAATAATCACGGATTTCGCCCAGCTAACGTGTCCGAACCATCAGATGGACGCCTTTATCCGCAAGCTTCGTTGAGGGTACTTACTTTCTCAGAGTTAAAGCAAATGAACGAGGATGAATTAGATGTTATGCGAAACGAAATCTTTGCTGATCATGGCTATATATTTAAAACCCAAAAGTGGAAGAGTTATTTTGAGTCACAAAGTTGGTACCGTCCCCGGTTTGATGATGTGACGAATAAATTAAGCGTTGTGGAGAGAATTAATGTTGAAAGAATATTGAAGACATCATAGACAGAATTAAAAATACTTATGAAGTATTTCCTTTTGAAGTGGTATCAGATTGTTTATTACTTAAGGAAAGATGAGGCTGGAGCGAAACACAGTGCATACCTTTATTTGAGCGCGTATGTTTCTTTTTTTATACTTTCTGTAATTAATATTGCCGGCCGGAAAATTGATAGCTCCTTTGGCAGTTATCTGGCAACACCGAATTTCATTATTTGGATGTCTGTTTTTATTCTCGTTCCAGTAGTATTATATGTTCCCTATTATCGCAATCTTGATGTTTCCAGAATAAAATCAAGATACCAGGCAAAGGGAAAAATAGCCAGACTCATAATTGATATAATTGTTTATCTCATGATTTTAGGAATACCTGTATTGACTTTCTTGCTATATTGGTTCGTTGTGGAAATATTTTAGACAAAATCCGAACCGATATTTTCCCTATTTTAGACCACCTTTTTGTATAAATGACAACCTAAAAGCGATTTTCGATGAGACAAACAGTAACCATCCTGTTGATGATGGCTTTAGCAGTTTTTTCCGGCGGATGCCAGCAGCATACCCTGAAGATTTTTACTCCTGATAACGATAATTTCCAATACGCGGGAAGGACCGACCGGCTGAGTGACGGCGATGTGGTATTGATCGGTTCGGCGTCGTCGGTTACGCTTCGTTTTACCGGCGATTCCTGTAAAGTATCATTGAAAATCGGGAAAAATGGCTCGGATTACAACTACGTGTCCATTGCCGTCGACAGTGTTTACCTGACCAAAATGAAGATTGCTTCCGATACCGCTACCTGGTACCATATTCCGGTAACGGGAAAGGCGAAAGAGCACACGGTAACGGTTTACAAATCGACCGAATCGATGATAGGAGATATCATCTTCGGCGGTGCTGAGGTCGATAATTTGCTGCTTCCCCCGACGCTTCCCGAAAAGAAGATCGAATTCATCGGCAACTCCATTACCTGCGGCGTGGGCATCGACTGGAAACTGATTCCATGCGGCAGCGGTGAGTACCAGGATCAACACAATTCGTACTGGGCTTATGGCCCGCGAGTGGCACGTGCATTGCGTACCCAGTTTATGCTGAGCTCGGTTTCCGGTATCGGGATTTACCGCACCTGGAACATGACCGGCCCGTCGATGCCGGAAGTGTATGGCAATCGCTACCTGAATACCGACAGCACCAGGCGCTGGGATTTCTCCCGCTTCCGGCCTGATGTGGTGAGCATTTGCCTGGGCACGAACGATATGTCGGAGGGGGATACCATCCACGCGCGGAAGCCGTTTAACCCGGAGATGTTTGTTAGCCATTACATTTCCTTCGTTGATACGATTTACAAATACTATCCCGACGTACAGATAGCCCTGCTCAACAGCCCGATTCTGGATTCAACAAAAAATGCAGTGTTAATGAATTGCCTGCACAAGGTCGCTGGTCATTTCAACGAAAAGCCGGTAGCCCAATCCATCCGTGTTTTTGAGTTTCACGATATTCAGGGCCACGGTTGTGCCGGTCACCCCGACAAAGATGACCAGGCGAAGATGGCTGATGAACTGGTGCCGTTCTTTAGGAAACTGCTGAATGAATAAGTGGGGCTTGTGCCAGCCCTTCAGGCTGGGGGATTCTGGTTGGTTCGTTCTCTTGGGGCGATACCCCAAGCTATGGCGCAGGAGCCCTTCAGGCTCCGGTATTGCCGATTGGGGGCGTTTTTCAATCAATTAATAGCATTGCTCCAAACAGGCTGAAAGCCTGAAATTCCAAAGCTGGGGGCAACGCCCCCTGTAAAAAGGCAGAAAAAATGACAGAAGCCTGAAGGGCTTCCACAATATTCAACGACAAAAAAAGGGGGCAAAGCCCCCTGAGATATATAAACGTATTCACACGTTAACGGGAGGCTGGCGGGCCTCCTTTATTTTTGTCAGAAACGTTCCTTAATCAAACCACGTTTGTAAGCGGCGAGGAGTTTATGTAAATCCTCGATTTGCGCCAGCAAGCTTTTACCGATATCGGTCTCTTTAACGCGCATACGCTGGGCACTGGCCTCGATGTAAATCCGCTTCGAGATGATGTCTTTCTCTTCGAGGATGGCCGTTTGCCGCGAATCGAAGTGTTCGTGTTCCACCAGCACCAAACCATACGAGTTGTAGATAAGTGTGTAGCCCGAAACCCCCGTCACTTTCTGGTACGGTTTCGACATGCCACCGTCGATAACGAAAAGTTTACCTCCGGCTTTGATGGGTGTTTCGCCTTTCTTCACCTGCACCGGCACATGGCCGTTGATGATGTGCGAATTGGGGCCGCCAATGCCGAACTCATTCAGGATTTTATCGCAGTATGTTTCATCGTCGTAAACCAGCGAGTAGTAGGAATTCTTTCCTTCGGCATGGGTCTCTTTCTCGGCCAGGAAATAGCGCTCGAACGTTGCCATTTTCGTTTTCCCGAAAAGGGGAGAAGAAGCACCGCACCATAGGTACCACATGTAATCGCTGATGGGTTCGTACTTCCGTTGAAAGCGGAATTGGTAAGCCTTGCGGGCCATCCGGTCGAAATGATCACAAAGAGCCTTGCCGGAATATGCCGTCCCTTCAATTTCCAGTGACTGAAATTCACCTTTTTTCGTCATGGGAATACATCCATGATACATCAGGTTATCGTTAAAGGTGAGGTACATGCTACCGTGCGAGAACAGGAAGGCAATGTGTTTTTGCAAACGGTTGGCATTTTTAATGCTATTGGCCAGTTTGTCGATGACCGCTGCTTCTTCCTCGTTTAGCTGGTAGGGATTTTTCGGATCGATGGTCGGGAAGTTCTTGTCGAGCAACTCGTAGGTTTTGTTCCCAATTTTGATGGTCCCTTTCTCGTAATCGACTTTGTCGAGCAACAACCGGTCGCGCATGTTGAATTGTGGGTTGCGCTCGATGATTTGCCCTTCCAGTTTAAACTGAATGATGGAAATCGCCTTGTGCATCTTCTTCACCAGGTCCTTGTCTTTCCCTTTGTCGAGCACCAGTGGAATGAACTTCTCACACGGGTCGTTGTCGTACGAGTGAAGCGCCAGCGTGGCCAGCGGCATCATATTGATTCCGTAGGCATCTTCCAGCGTATCGATGTTGTTGTACCGGAGCGAAATCCTGATCATGTTGGCAATCAGCGCCCGGTTGCCCGATGCGGCTCCCATCCACAACATGTCGTGATTACCCCACTGGATGTCTATGGAGTGATAATTCAGGATACGGTCCATCACTTTTTCGGGCGATGGTCCCCGGTCGAAAATATCGCCGATAACGTGAAGACGGTCGATGAGGAGTCGCTGAATGAATCGGCAAATGGCGATGATAAATGCATCGGCCCGGTCGATGTGGATGATGGTGCTGATAATGCCTTCGAAGTATTTTTCTTTGTCCTCACCACTCTCGTTCAAGAGCTCGTCGATGATGTAGGCGAAATCGGGCGGCATGGCTTTTCGCACTTTCGAGCGGGTGTATTTCGATGCAGCAGCCCGGGCAACCACTACCAGACGACGCAAGGTAACCGTAAACCACTCTTCCGGATTTTCTTCCTCTTTCAGTACCAAATCCATTTTTTCTTCCGGGTAATAAATTAACGTGGCCAGTATCTTCTTGTCCTTTTCCCGGATATTCTTGCCGAATACGTCGTCGATTTTCTTGCGAACCACACCCGATGCGTTGGCCAGGGCATGACTGAAGGTTTCGTATTCGCCGTGAATGTCGCTCAAAAAATGTTCGGTTCCTTTCGGAAGATTGAGGATGGCCTCGAGGTTGATGACCTCGGTGCTGGCAGATTGGATGTTTTGGAAGCGGTCGGATAGCAGGCGCAGGTATTTGATTTCGTCCTGCAGTTCTTCTCTTGAAAAGGAGAGATTGTCGTTATTACTCATTACTTGCGATTTGAAGTCTGTTAACAAAATAACAACCATCCGGCAAGCTGAAAGATGACAAATGCCATTAAAATGCACCGGCAAGGTTGTTTGATAACATGCAAACGCATGAAACCCTTCGAAAGTTGAGGTGTTGCCCAACACCTCGGAGCCTTCGACGAATGTTGGTGAGAATATTTTGTTAATTTTACTTTGGCCGGATACTATTATCGTTGAGTCTATCCATGTTAAATAATGTGAGGATGAATAAATTACTATTTCCGTTGTTAGTTGTATTTTTTATTGGAGTTATTTTCGTTGTTCAAATGAACTCGAGGAAAAGTAATGAAGAACGAGAAAGCTTAGCTTTGCACGGTGGTTTTGCAATCGGAGTATTTGAGGGAAGAGTTGCGTCAAATACAACTACGTCGTCGATATCATTTAGTTATATCATCGATTCTCACGAATATAGAGGAGGTGATACTCGTTGCATGCAAGATTCTCGAAAAGCAGCACTTGCATTTACAGATCCAGATTTAGCCAAATCTGGAGATAGATTTCTTGTATTATATAATATGGAAACTCCTAAGAAAGCAATTATCAGGTTAGATTATCCAATCAAGGACAGCACCTCTTTTAAACAATATGTGAGAGAGTTTGAGGAAATGAGGAAGAAGAAAGCAACTGGTGATTGATAACAAAGCTTGCTTACTTTAAAATAATAGGCTAAAAATCAAGATTTCGAAGTGAAAAGAAATAAATCTACAAAGAAGGAACTGACAAAGTTTATTATTGCGGTACTATGTATTGCGGGATTCTTCTTGCTGAAAGGAGTTTCCAGGAACGAAACAAAATATATCTTTAACAATGCTGATTTTTCAATTGGTAAATTAATCGAATATAGTAAGGGAAGCGGTACCGTAATTACTCCGAATAACGTCGTTAATGAACCTGGAAATCCACCCTTTGTTAAGTTTAAGTATGCTGTTAAAAATATTGAATACGTGAATAGATATGATGCAAACACATATAATATTCCCGGTAATATAATAGTGGAAGGAAAGGAGTATCTTGTTGTTTACTACAATAAAAATCCTCAGAAAAGCAGGATGCTATTTGAATATCCGATAAAAGACAGCATCGATTTTGAAAGGTCTGTAAAAGAGTTTGAGAAAACAAGGAAATATAGGCTCGGAGGCGGAGGGATTAAAAGTCAGCAAATGAACAGCAAAGCTCTAAGTTTTCATATCCGTATTGATTCGACCTTTTTGGCATCCTATACCGTTGACAGTTTGCCTCAAGTAAAGGATGTAAAGCCAGTAATATATGGAGGGAAAGAAAGTGTCTATGAGTTAGTAAAGAAGGTTGCTGAATACTATGAATACAGAAAATTTATTGTGAATGATAAAGTTCTAGGCAAAATACTTCTTGTTAATATTCCGATGAATCTCGACGGGGAACTAAAATTTGTAGTTCTGGCAAGCTATGACAAATCAGGGAACCCCATAGATGCTATCAGGCTGGGAAAATTAGAACAAGTGTCTGATGTATATTATTTGGAAACAGCCTCTATTGCAAATAATGAAGTCGTCAGAAATATTCATTTTGATGGATATGATGCCGAAGCTGGTGATTTTGTTACTCGGTACACCAGCGAGAAATACACGCTCCAAGAGAATGGAATAATTAAGAAAGAGTAAATATCGATCCAATGGAAGAATGTGTCAAGCGATGAAGAGAAGAGAGAAGTTAAGAGTCATCATTTTTTTACTCATCCCGATGAGTATATTCATCATTCCTGTTGTCCTGACCTTGAAGGAACGACCATTGAAAGAAAGATTGGAGAAAGAAGGCGTTTATACAATTGGCCATGCGTATCAAGGGAAATATATTAACTCCCGATACAATGTTAATTTCCGATATAGAGTGGGAGACAGTACGTTTATATCAGATTATGTGAGATTCAAAGTTGGCTTGCGTATACCTGAAGGATTACCTGTATATATCAAATATTTAGCGAATGAGCCAGATGTACATATGGTCGATAGAGACTCTATTGTTCCATTAAATGACAGCATACAAGTAAAATACGAAGATAAAATGGTTGGTGGTTGGACATTTAAATTACTCAAGAGGTAGATAAAGATATTTAAGAAAGCCCGGCAAACACCGGGCTTTTCCATGTTCGTTTGTCCGTATCTTTTTACGCCACCTCAGCCGCCTCCGGCTTGTTATTCTTCCGGGTAAAGAGTGCCACAATGGCCGTGGTGATGAGTCCCATGATGGGGGCGCCAATCAATCCCTGGATGATGTAGCTTTTCAGACTGTAGTAGGTTTCGGCTGCTTCCTGCGTTAGTTTGCCACTACTCACTGCATATTCGGTGGCATTCCGGAAGTAGTCCGGAGAAATCACCGTACATATGATGTACTGGGTCAGCGGACTCAGGATGGTCACAATCACGGTGATGATAACTCCGCTGATGAATCCCTGCCCGTAGGTCATAAATCCGCCGTAATGATTTTTGCGCTTGTCGAGCAGCGCAACGACATACACAGCGATGGCCGGAATAGCAAAAAAGTTGGTGAACATGGCATGTTTGTCGATGTTTTCACTGTGTAAGCCGGCTACGCGCTCCAGCAACATCCACAACAGTTGGATAATGACGAATATAAGTGCCCATTTGATTTCGATGCCAATGTTTTTCATAAGTTCTGTTAGTTTAGGTGGTTAGGCAAATGCGATTCATTTCACCTAAAGTTATCCTTTTTTTGGCAAAGAAAACAGGAGCCCGGTTCTGGTAATGGGCTGTGATGAACGTAATATTGCTTTTCAGCCCTGCAAACGACTCACGAAAGCATCGATGGCTTCCTCGTCGATTTCCGAAACGGAATGGTCAGTTTTCGAGATTTTCTTTACAATGAATCGTTCCAGAAAATTCATCCGTTCGAAGACAAACTCGCCGCCCATAATTCCTGTGGCTTTAGCGTGGGTTTTTAATTCTTCCGGAAAGGCATCTTCGAATTCTTTTTCCTGTAACTCGCGGTCCATGCAGCAGATGAATAATCCCACCTCTTTTTGCTGAAGGTCATCGAGGCGTTCTTTACAGAAGTTTTTAACCTGCTTTTGAATCGCCCCTGCATGAATGGACCCGCCCACAATAATGCGTCCAAAATCCCGCAGATCCGGTTTCGGGTATTTCTTCAGGTTGATGAGTGTTACTTCGTCGGCGCTCAGCTTTTGAGCCATGGTGCGGGAAACGGTATCTGTGGTACCGTGTTTGGTTCGATAGATAATGGCAGTTTTCATACGTTAGTTTGTATCAGAATAAATCAACAAAAGGTCTGCTCATGTGCAGATTTTCAATGTATAAAGTTAGGAATTGTTGAAATTCAATGCGGCCATATCAAGAACAGAAATTCCCGGTTTTTGGAAATTTGTATTGGGTAAAAACAATTAAAAAAGCCGAAACAGATATTCGTTCTGTTCCGGCCGTTTTAATATGTTGGTAATGGTGCTTAGCTCGCTGAATTAATCACAATTCTCCGTGCAAATGGCATCGAGAGCGGCGATGGTTGACATGTTCACAATTTCACGAACTGAACTTTCGATGGGGATAATGTGAACCGGTTTATCGATTCCCAGCAATATCGGGCCGATAATCTCGTAACCGCCAAGTTCCTGGAGCAGTTTATACGCGATGTTTCCGGAACTAAGGCTTGGGAAAATCAGCGTATTGATATGCTTGTCTCCCCATTTGGCAAACGGAAATTTCTCCATCCGTATCTTTTTGTTCAGGGCAAAGTTGGCTTGTATCTC
Organism: Prolixibacter denitrificans; assembly: GCF_003014495.1. GTDB lineage: Bacteria > Bacteroidota > Bacteroidia > Bacteroidales > Prolixibacteraceae > Prolixibacter > Prolixibacter denitrificans. Next base: position 59,642 of record NZ_PYGC01000006.1, read on the forward strand.
GCCATCGACAATCACATCGGGATGCTGCTCATGCAACATTTCTACCGCTTTGCGGGGTGTTTCCGGGTTGCCTTTCCTGACCGAGCCAAAATTGGAATAAGAGAGCATGGCAATAACCGGTTCGATGTTGAAGCGGCGAATGGCCCTGTCTGCCAGTAAAGTGGTTGCCATCAGTGTCTCAGCATTCGGCTCGGAGTTGACCGTGGTATCCGCCAGGAAGATCGGACCTCGCTTGGTCATCACCATGTACATGCCGGCAATATGTCTGCCCGGATTGTTGGTGCCGATAATGCGCAATGCCGGCCGGATAATTTCGGAATATTTAGTAGAGTATCCTGAAATGAATGCGTCTGCATCGCCCATTTCGACCATCATAATACCGAAATGGTCGCGGTTATACATCCGGTCATTGGCTTCCTGCAGGGTAAGTCCTTTTCGCTGTCTTTTCTCAAAAAGTACTTTGGCGTATTCTTCCCGACGACAAGCTTCTTCTTTGCCAAAAAATTCAACAATGGTTGCACCTTCAATGTCGATGTTATTTTCATCCGCCAGTCTGATAATTTTTTCTTTATTCCCGAGGAGAATTGGGGTGGCCAGTTCTTCGTGAAGCACATTCTGGGCAGCCTGAAGAATCTTGAGTTTACCGCCTTCAGCAAAGACAATCCGTTTTCCCGATTTCTTCGTCCGGTCGCGAATGGTCCGGATAAGTGCGTTGTCGTGTCCCAGTCGGCGATCGAGTTCATCCCGGTAGGCATTCCAGTCCGCTATTTCATGCCGGGCAACTCCCGATTCAATAGCAGCCTGAGCAACAGCAACCGAAATGGTCGATATCAAACGGGGATCGAGTGGTTTGGGAATCAGATATTCTCTCCCGAAGCTCATGGTATTCTGATTGTAAGCTGAAGAAACAATTTCGGGAACCGGCTCTTTGGCCAACTCGGCAAGTGCTTTTACTGCAGCAATTTTCATCTCCTCGTTAATGGCTTTCGCCCGAACGTCCAACGCACCTCTAAAAATGTACGGGAATCCAAGCACGTTGTTCACCTGGTTGGGATAATCACTTCGGCCGGTAGCAAAGATGACATCCGGGCGGGAAGCTTTTGCCTTTTCATACGAGATTTCGGGATTTGGATTGGCCAACGCGAAGACAATCGGATTGTCGCTCATTGAACGAACCATCTCTTCCGTCAACAAATCGGCGACCGATAATCCGAGGAACATATCAGCGCCACGAAGCGCTTCCTCCAGTGTATGGACATCGCGGTCGGTGGCAAATTCCGCCTTGGTAGGCGTTAAATTCGTTCGCGAACGGTGGATGACTCCTTTCGAGTCGCACATGACGAGGTTTTCGCGCTTCACGCCAAGTGAAAAGTAAAGCTTAGAACAGGCTACCGCCGAAGCGCCGGCACCGTTGACCACTACTTTTACCTCTTCAATCTTTTTGCCGGTTATCTCTAATGCATTCAAGAAGGCAGCCGATGAAATGATGGCTGTACCGTGCTGATCATCGTGCATCACCGGGATGTTAAGCGTTTCTTTTAATCGCTGCTCAATTTCGAAGCATTCCGGCGCTTTGATGTCTTCGAGGTTGATACCGCCGAACGTAGGAGCAATCAGGGAGACGGTTTGAATAAATTTCTCCACGTCCTGGGTGTCCAGCTCAATATCGAATACGTCGATGTCGGCGAAGGTTTTGAAAAGCAATCCTTTTCCTTCCATGACGGGTTTGCCTGCCAAAGCGCCGATGTTTCCCAGACCTAAAACAGCTGTTCCGTTGGAAATGACTGCCACAAGATTGCCTTTGGCGGTATAATTGTATGCATCTTCCGGATTTTTCTCTATTTCCAGACAAGGAACAGCAACTCCCGGGCTGTAGGCTAATGAAAGGTCTTTCTGAGTACTATACGGTTTGGTTGGAATTACCTCAATTTTTCCTGGCCGGCCCTGTGAGTGGTACAGTAGGGCATCATCCTGAAATTTTTTTGCCATGGTATCGATCGTTAAAGTTTTCTACAGCAAAATTAATACTTTCCATGTCCATATATCTATTTCTTTCGATATGTTGATTTTATTTTCGGAAGAGTTGACTCCTGTCGTTATTCGAGTAGTATCTATTGAGTTGATAGGTAGTAAAAAGAGACCTGTGTATGCTTCTGATTAAGACTCGAAATAAATAGGAAGAAAGGAATCGGAGAAAAAGAACCGATGTACCAAAAGCAAAGCAGCCATCCCGGGAGGGACAGCTGCCTGCTAACTACTAACTAAGCCGCATTGCATTTTACATCACAACATGATATATCTATTATACAACGTTCGGCGATTGAATAGAGGTTTGATGAAGAACAACGAAAAAGGTTTAAACGCTTTTTAGCATTTGTATAAGAAAAGCCCACTTTTTTCAGCAGGCTTTTCATTAAAGACGATTATCTAAGTTTTGAATCGATGGGAATCTGGAGTTTAAAACTGAAGTTTCGTCCCATGTTGTAAACGCCTTCACGTCCGGTAGCATAGTTTATCCCGGTATACTTCAACCTGCTTAAGTGACTTTGGTAAGCTACGTCCGCCAGGTTGTCGGCCTGCAGCCAAAGAGAGAACCGTTTTTTGTTGTTCCAGTAAATGTCTGTTCCGATGCCGGCGTGCAACAACGTATAAGCCGGAGTCCTGGTCTCGGTTCCAAATGCTGAGTAGAATTTATTTTGAGTGAAATCATGTTCAAGCCCAAACTCGATGTAACCGTTGCGCAGTGTTTTCCCTTTCGGGAAGATATCGGCCCGGAGCGTCGATTGAAAACGAGGCGCCGGAATCAAAGGCAGATTCTTCATCGAATCGGGTTGGTTGAGCTGCACACCGCGCACATACGAAAAGCTGTTTTCAAAATGCAGCCAGTCGAGCGGGTGCGGGTGAATATCAACATGCACTTCACCACCGTACAGATGCGCGTCACCCGAAACATACTTGAACGCCGGAACTCCATCCATGATGGAATCCTGCGATGCAAAGCCGTTCAACTTCCGTGAAAAGATGAAGTTGTGAATCCGGTTACTGAAAAGGTCGAGCTCAGCAGAAACGTGTTCGGTATTCAATCCGGTTGCGAGATCGAATTGCCAGCTGTTTTCCGGTTTCAGGTCGGGGTTCCCGATTTCATATTTCTGCGTTCCTTCATGAACGCCGTTTGATCCGAGCTCGGCAATATTCGGTGCGCGGAATCCGCGGGAGATATTCAACTTTCCGTAAAAGCTTTCCGAAAACTGATAAGTGGCTCCCAGACTTCCTGAAACGCCGCTAAAATCGGAATGGAACGAAGGAAAGCGTTCGGTGGCTCCCGGCGCAGTAGACGAAACCGCTTCCTCAGCATTGTTGAGGTAGAGCGATTCTCCATGCTCCGAACGACGGTCGAAACGCAGACCGCCGCTCAAATCGAGGTGGTCGATATTCTTTCTGGCCATCACAAAAACACCGGCGTCGAACAGGTGGTAATCAGGAACCAGGTATTCCGTTCCCTTATTCATCGAATGCTGAAACATACCGTTGACACCGAATGAAATATTCATCGAGTTGGATTCGGGTAGCAGGTAACGCACGTCGTAGTTCAGAGTATTTAGTTTGAGATACAAACCGTATTGTTCCGGATTGGCAATATCGCTGTACTCCTGGCGGTTGTTTTGCTGAAATCCGAAAATGGTTTTCAGGTTTCCTTTTCCGGTAACGAAATTGTTTTTCAAAATAGCTTTGTAGTGGTGGATTTGCTGGTACGGCATTCCTTGTTTGTAGGACATGAAATCGGAGTGTGTTGCCAGTGTTTCATCCGGCTGACCGTTCACCATCACTGGTTTTAAGAATTTCCCGGTCAGGCTGTCACGTTCGCCTTCTACAATGCCGGGAACCATATGATAGTAACTCAGAATCAGGTGTGAATACCCCCACGATTTATTGAGACCAATCACGCCATTCAGGGCATCTTCTTTGAACCGGGAATCGTACACATAACCGTCGTACTTGTTTTTGTAATCGTGGGCTCGTTTGTTACTGTAACGCAGATTCCAAAGAAGCCCGTTTTGGTTGGCACCAAGATGCAGCGAATACCCCAGCAAACCGTTGTTGGTTTGGTAGTTGGTCAGCACGCCGCCCTGCAGATGATCTTCCGGTATTTGAGGCTCTGATATAAGGTTGATAACGCCGGCCATGGCATCGGAACCATAGGCCAAGCTAGCCGGACCTTTCAGGATTTCGGCCCGTTTGACATCATACTGGTCGATTTCGATTCCGTGCTCGCCGCCCCACTGCTGGCCTTCCTGGCGAATACCGTCATTCACTACAACAACGCGGTTGAAACCCAGCCCGCGAATGACCGGCTTGGAAATTCCGGCACCGGTTGTCACCTGCGAAATGCCCGGTTCTTTTGCTAGTGCATCAATGATGTTAGACGATGCATTTTGCAACAATTTGGTCTTGGGAACAATCTCGATGGGAGTTGGCGTCCGGTTTTGAGTAGCGGCTTTGGAAAGTCCGGTTACCACCACCTCGTTGATTTCGGTTACCGAAGGATTCATGGCAAAATTCTTCTCATGAACCTCCGACAAATCGATGTTTTCGGCAATGAGCTTGTAGCCGATGAACCGCACCTGAACCATCACTTTGGACGCAGGAAGATTATCGACTTTGAAGTTACCGTTCATGTCGGTTACGGTTCCGGTCATCAAATCGGGGAAGTAGATGCTGACACCCGGCAACGATTCACCTGTTTTGGCATCAGTCACTTTTCCTGTAAATGAAGTTTTGGCCGCGTCAGCAGGCGCTGCTGTTACGATAAATGGTAACAATAAAACAATAATGGAAATGAGGAATATCTTTTTGATCATTTTCTTCAATTGATTAGATGTGTTCATTTTACCTGATGTTCTTTTCGGACATACGTTCCCATCGGAACATATTCCTTTCTGATCGAAGTCACTATGAATAACATACACGGTTATCCTATGCGAAATAATACGCAGGATTCAGGTGGCTTCGGATGAGCCGTTTAGGGTTTCCTTCCGGGAAATGAGCTAAAGGCTATATTTATGCAGTGTGTGGGAGTGAAAGTGTGGGCGGGGCGCGCAGGAAAAAGAAATGTGTAAATTCGGCAAAACGCTGTTCGGGTAAAAGGGTATTGACGATCGGTTTACCGTCTAGAACAACATGCGCTTGCTCATTATCCGTTCCAATGTAATGAACAAAATGGAACTGGTTGATCGGACAGGTGTCTTCATGACTGAGAACCGACGAATCACCGGAAGTGTGGATAGCTTTATGATGGTGAACATACCAGTGAATAGACGGTACCAACAGCGGTTGTGTAAACGCTGCCAGATGAAAAGCGACCAGTAAAAGCAGATTAAATCGGTTCCGTCTCATCGGAGTTATAAAAATTGTCCGGTTCTTTTAAGAAACTGTCGCAAAAATAACACGACGTCCGCTGGAAATGTTTTAACGAACGTTAAAATAAAAGTGAACCTAGGAGGACTTAAGCTTCTTTTTCCACGGTTTTAGCACCGAAATAACTGCCGCAAAGAGAATTGTGCAAAGTTGAATGATTCCAAAAATCATCAACATTTTTTGGTTGTGCAGAAAAGTGTGGTTATGAAAAGCCCCCAATCCCTGTGTCCGGGAGATTTCAGCCATTCCCGACAGCCATGGGCCGAGCGGATAGGTTCCGAAAGAAATACCTGCCAGTAAAATGATCCATTTCACGGTAATCCAGCGATGTTTGAACCAGCCCCATTTGGTGAAAATGGAATAGAGAAGAGCTGTCAGCAAGGTTCCGTTAGCACCGACCACAATCACATACCAGTCGATGAAGTCCATGGTGGAAAGAATGCCGTACAATTCGTCTCCGGTTTCCGGGTGAAGGAAAAACTGTTTCAGATTAATGCTGAACGCGCCGCCAATCCAAAGGGCGACGAAAAAGAGATGGAATATCTTCAGCCACTTTTGTCCATTTGCCGTCAGTTTTCTCATGGTTAGTTGGTTTGGTATCGAGGATTAAAAAAATGATTCTGGTTTTGTCTATGAGTGCCACGGGACTCTATAGACTTTCATTTTAAGTCACTGTTATGGTCGTTTTTAAGGATAAACGAAACCAAATTTGAATTCAATTAGCCTGTCATTCTCAAATTTATAGTCACTATAGTACTCAGGCATATTGTATCTCTGAAGAAATTTTGAATTTTTATAGTTATTGATTTGATAGCGTAAAATGGTTATTGCGTTGCTTTTTACAATACTATCAGGTTTACCTTTAATGGCTTTCAGTCTAGTCAATGGTATCCCTAACCTTATTCCACTTTCTGTCTTAAATTCTTTATCTGGTGTAACTCTGGTATTTTTGTTCATTTGAGTTACGTATTCTACTTTAAATTCTGAAAATCGTTTTGTTACATTGCCAGGGTGAAAATAAAAGGTTAGTTTTTGTTTCTCGTCACTGGAGAGTACATCTGAATGTGGGAAGCCATTATCTACAAGTCTTTTCATAACATTCTTACCAAGATATTCGTTGATATTCTTCGAGTTTTCCAGACATATCTTACCAATTGTGGTATCTGGTTTAAATATTAGTTTATGGTCTTCTAAGTGTTTAGTTGGTCGATTGGTATTGTCTATTGGGGAATCTGCTTGATTACTCTGTTTGTCTTTTTGTTTTTGTCCTGTTTTATTGAAACAGCTGGTGAAAATTAAAAGCACCCAAATTATTAAGACTGTTTTTTTCATAATCTACGTTTCGTTTTGCATGTAGCCTAATTGGCTATTCAAAGAGGTAATCAATTTTTCATCAGATGGTTGTGTGCGACGACAAAATCTCCTTTTTGTACGCCCAGCTTATCGCCAATCAACGGGCACTTTACCATGAGGAGATAGAAGATTGACTTTTCCCGGTTTCCCAGAAGCCCTTCGAGGTTGCCTTGTCCTTTGGAGATAATGACATCAGCTTGCCGGTAAACATCCAGAAACTCGTCGGAAACGAGGTGTAGCAGAGTAGAAGGTGCATCAGCTCCGTTGCTAATCACTCGTGCATATTGGTCGATGCCGACGCTCTGGGCATCTTCCATGGTCACGTCGTTGATAACCGGTCTTCCGCGCACAGCGTAAACTACTCCCGGGTGATTCAAGGTTTCGAGAAATAGCTTGTCCATGACGATTTCGCCGGCATTGTCGCCCAGGTAGAGAATCGTATCAGCCTGTTCCAGTTTTTCACGAAGAAGTTGTGAATGGTTGATGGCAAAGTCGCTGTTCAGGACTTTTTCGAAAGTCTCATCCACATCAAATTCAGGGTTGGCCGCATAATCGATAATGTTGCCGCCAATGGCCAGACGAAGGGCCGTTTCGAAAGGATTTTCACTCTGCTGTACTTTTTCCCTCCAGTGATGGTATTGAGTCAATAAACCGTTGTTCGACTGGATCTTTAATTCCCGGTAGGGATCGTCGTCTTGCAACATCTCACGGATTTTCTGATGATTCCGGCGACTGACATCAGCCGGCAGCATTTTCCCATTTTCAGCACCCAGAAAGCGAAGAAAATCTTTCATGTGCGCTTCTTTGGTTTCTTCCGGAAAGGGATGCGATTCGAGCAATTTATCGAACGATTTTACCAGACAAGTGTAACAACGGTGATCCATGATGCGTCTTTTAGTTAGGGAATTGTAAAAGTAAAAACGAATTGGTTTAAACCAAAGGAAATGATGGCGGGAGAGGTGGCGAAAACATTTTGACGTCGTTGATTTCAAAGGGTTTTATCCTTAACTTACTATATCGGGTGCGCAAGGGGGCGGATGGAGTATGTTGACCAACTAAACTAAAGGGGATGAAATTGAAAGCTGCCAGCTATATCTTTTTTTTCTGTTTTTTCCTGTCTGTTACTGCTCCGACCTACGGAAACAGCAACCATGTGCGGTTTAGGCGAATAACAATCAACGATGGGTTGTCGCTCAGTTCGGTTTATTGTATTCGGCAGGACAGCATGGGATTTATGTGGTTTGCCACAGAAGATGGCCTGAACAAGTACGACGGCAAAAATTTCACGATTTACCGGCCGGAACAACGAAATCCAAATAGTCTGACGTATAAATGGATTGAGCAGATTTTTGTTGCTCCCGACGGCATTTTATGGTTTGGCTCCCGAGGTGGACTTACCCGGTTCGATCCGCGCACCGAAACTTTTACCCGGTTCAAACATCAGCCCGGGAATGAGTTTTCCCTCACCAGTGATACTATTACCACGCTTTTTCACGATGGAGGAAAGTATCTGTATGTCGGCACGCTGGGTGGTCTGAATCGCATCCGGCAGGATAGTCTTTCGGTGGAACGAATCAGAATGCCGGTTGCCAACCGTCGGGTGCGGATCAATACCTTGTTGCCTGAGAACAATAACACGCTGTGGATAGGTACGGATGCAGGACTTTTTAAGTGCGATCCGGCAAAGGGAGTTGTTACACAGCCTCCGGGCCTGTTTCCCCAGGGAATCCCGGTTTCGGTGACCGCATTGGCTATAAAAGACAGTGACTTATGGATTGGAACCACCGATGGATTGGTGCACTATTCATCGGTAACCAAACGAACCCGCCACTACCGTATCCCCAACTCCAATGAGGAACACAGTGACGGACAGATAGTGGAAAACCTGCTGGTAGATGGTGACCGGGCGCTTTGGATTGTCAGTAGCTTCGGGCTTTCGAAACTCGATTTTGCCACGGATAGACTTCAATCGAAAATTCGTTCTTTCGCTTCGACCAATAGTTTGTCGATCAATACAAATAAAGCCATTCTGAAGGATCGGACGGGGCATATCTGGTACGGTTCGCACGGGGATGGTCTTTATCGAATCGATCCATTAACCGGAGAGCGAAATCATTATGTGAATAGTCCGGCCGATGTTGAAAGCTTGTCGGAGAACTTCATCAACTGCATTTACGAAGATGAGGCGGGCGTTATCTGGGTCGGAACTTTCGGTGCCGGAATCAGTATCTACGATCCCAATGCGCACCAGGTGGAATTGTGGCGGCACGATCCACTGGAAGAAAACAGCTTGCCCAGTAATTTCGTCTGGTCGATACTTGAAGCCCGCGACGGTACTTTATGGATAGGCACGAACGACCGGGGACTGGCACGGTACTGGCCGCAAACCGGAAATTTCACCTTCTACGAACATCAGCCGGGCATTGCTTCTTCGTTGTCCGAATCAGCTGTCAGGGCCGTTTTTCAGGACAGGAAAGGAAATATCTGGGTGGGTACGGACGGTGGCGGATTGAACAAATTCCGGCCGGCGACCGGCACATTTCAGCATTTCCGTTCGATTCCGGATGATAGCACCACGTTGACCGGAAATACGGCCAGGGTGATTTATGAGGACAAAGATGGCTACCTATGGATTGGTACGCGGGAAGGTCTCAACCGGATGGACCCGACAACCGGGAAATGCATTCGCTACCGACATGAATCCGGCGATCCGCGTAGCCTTTCGCATGACATCATCTTTGCGTCCATTCTGCAGGACGAAAAGGGGTATCTGTGGATTGGTACCTATGGCGGCGGACTGAATCGTCTCGATATTCAAAAAGGAGAGTTCACTCATTACCGTTCCAATCCAAACGACCCGGAAAGCCTGTCGGATGACAATGTTTTCTCCATTTTCGAGGAGAAAGAAGGCGTGATGTGGGTTGCCACCAACGATGGCTTTAATCGCTTCGATACGCATACGGGGAAATTTCAGCGGTTCACCACTCAAGACGGACTTCCCAGTAATGTGGTCTACGGTATCTTGCCGGATGAAGAGGGGAATCTCTGGCTGAGCACGAATGGTGGAATCTGTCGGTTCAACCTGAAAGATTATTCAACGAAGAACTACGACGTAAACGACGGTTTGCAAAGTAATGAGTTCAATGCAGGCGCTTATCACCGGGGACGCAATGGAAAACTTTATTTTGGCGGAGTTTACGGATTGAACATTATCGAACCGGATAAACTGAAACCGGTTGCCAACGATGCGGAGGTTGTTATTACCAGTATGGATGTGCTTGGCAGTGAAGTACAAGTAAAACCGGACCGGGACATAAAAGAGGAAGAAAAAGGCATTTACCAGGTGACTGAAGAGGAAGGGAAATTTACCCTGCCGGTGAGTATTTCCTATGCAAAAGCAATCAAGCTGAACTATCGGCATCGGTTTTTAGCACTGGAATTTGCCGCGCTGAAATGTCCCGTTGGCGCGACGAACCGCTTTGCCTATCGGATGGAAAACCTCGACATGGGTTGGACTCATGCCGGCACCCGAAACTACATATCGTTCGCCAATATGGATGCCGGAACCTATGTGCTGAATGTAAAGGCGCAGAACTCCGACGGCCAGTGGAGCCCGCACCAGGCGCGACTGAGCATCATTATTACGCCGCCGTTTTACCGTACCTGGTGGTTTATGATGTTTGAGTTTTTGTTTGCTTTGGGAATTAGTTTGTTGATTTATCACTACCTGGTAAAAGCGAAAACCAACCGGCTACTGAAACGGCAGAACCGGCAAATCGCCGAGGCTAACCGTCAGCTGACCGAATCGGAACACAACCTGTTGGAACTGAACGCTACCAAAGATAAATTCTTCTCCATCATTGCGCACGATTTAAAGAATCCCTTTACCAGTCTGCTTTCCATTACCGATCTATTGCTGGAGGATTTTGAGCACGCCGACGAGGAAGACAAGCATTTGGGCATGAAGAGAGTGAATGATGCCATCAAGGAAATCTATTCCCTGTTGGAAAATCTGCTGACCTGGTCGAGAGCGCAGACCGGCCGCATTAACTTTGAGCCTCGTCCGTTTAATCTCTCGAATGTGGTGTACGAGAACATCAATTTACACCGGGTCCCGGCTGAACGGAAAGGCATTCACCTGCAAACCGAACTGGAAGAAAACATCATGGCGTTTGGCGACCGTGACATGATCAATACCGTCGTTCGGAACTTGTTGAGCAATGCTGTCAAATTCACCAGCGAAGGGAAAAAGATTGCTGTGAAAGTGAAGAAAAACAGTCATGACGTGGAAGTCCGGGTGAAAGATGAGGGACTGGGAATCGCGAAGGAGAATCTGAATATGCTCTTCCGCATCGATATGAAATTCAAGTCGAAGGGGACGCATGGTGAACGAGGAACTGGTTTAGGACTGATTTTGTGCAAGGAGTTTATCGAGCGGCATGGCGGGAAGATTGGAGTGAAGAGCAAAGTCGATAAAGGAAGTACGTTCTATTTTACCATTCCGGTTACGCCGGAAATTATATCGTAAGACAGCAGATAGCAGATAGCAGATAGCAGATAGCAGACAGTAGACACTAGACGAGTGAGGTTTCAGGTTTAAAAAGTGCAAAGATTTAAGTGTTAAGTTTTAAGAAGGGTTACAGGTTACAAGTTGTGCTATGAGGTTGCTGTGTTTTCTGTTGTTCCAAATGTTTCTGTGGTTTCTATTGTCATCAGCCTGTAGGGCTGAAATAGCATAGCCCGGGGTAAGGAAACGTAGTTTTCGCCACCCCGGGTTTAGATTGTGTGAACGGTAAGAGGCGCACATTCCGGCCATCATTGAAATGGAAACGTTGTTGCGCCGCACGGGGAGGCCTATTTCAGGTTTCCGGTTGTGCTGTTTCCAGGTTGCAATGGTTTCTATGTAGGCTAAGGATGTCATCCCTATGGTGTTAACCAGCTTGCCAAACTTATATCATCCGCGCGGTCAGGACATGTCCTGACCCTAAATTCTTAGACTGTATCGGAGGGATGACATCCTTTTTCCACTCCCGAACCTTCTGATACGTAAAAAATCCGTTGCCAGCGATTTCAGACAAACAACGGATTTTGTTGTATCCGGTAAGCCGAAAGAACGATATCAGTTTACTTCTGGTTCAGTAATGCTTTGGGTAGATGCGTTATGGGCGTGATTTTCATATCGCGCACAAATACTTCGGCACCTTCCGATTGAATTTGAATTTTGCCTTTGGTCGCGGGTATTTCTTTCCCGTCAACCACCTGCCGGTTATGGAAAAGCACCATGTTTTTGTGTCCGTTCACCACATGAATACTCGTATCGCCAACGGTGTACAGGTCGATGGAAGTCCATTTTCCCGGAAGGCTTTCCCAGTCTTTGTCGCGCTGACAGCGCCAGAGGTCTCCGCCAAAAGTCACCAGCGGAGCTCCCACTTTGTAAGTGTAGAAACGGTTCTCGTTATTCGGCAAAGCCGGAATATCCGTATAAGCTGCGCCAACCGGATAAAAGTCGCCGCAATCCCGTTCCTGGATCTGGCATTCCAGTGAGCGCATCCAGGTGCTGGAGCCCACGCCAAACGGACCGCCGGAATGATAGAGCAAACCACAGTCGCGCGGCGCTTCTGTTCTGGGGGCCCATTTTTTCTCACCCCATTTAAACTGGAGGTGAAAATGGTAGTTCCCGTACTCTTTCTGCGAAGCAATGCAGCCAAAAACCTGTCCCGAAATGCGGATGGCCGGCTCACCATCTTTTTCCACTACCGTGAAAACGGCCAACGGATCGTTATTCACTCCGAAAACAATCGAATCCGGAAACGGGTCGCCGTAATTGAGCCCGAGCTTTTGCAACGTATCATAAGGAGCCGTCAGGTAGGTATCCCATCCCGAAAGGTCTTTTCCGTTAAACATACTGGTAAATTGCGGCTGTTTTTCCTGTTGGCAGGAAACAAGTAGAATCAGGAATCCGAAAAGGAAGCTTAGCTTTTTCATGAGTTTCGAGTTTAGTCAGATAAACAAAAATATAAAAATAACCGATGCGGCATGGCGAGGCCGATAAAGGAGGCCGTGGCAATCTGTTCCTGTTGTTGGGCTTCGCGGTTTCAGGTTACAGGTTGAAAGAGAGTTTTAAGTGTTAGGTGTTAAGTTTTAAGTAAGACTCCAGACAGGAGACATTAGACACGAGACTTTTGACTTTCGACTTGTTCCTATTGTTACGCTAGGCGGTTCCTGTTGTTACTATCGTTTCTGTGGTTACTATTGTTCTCCTTCGGTTCAATCTGTAGCGGCCAGGTAGGGCCACGATACATCGTGGCTGTGCAAAAAATAGGTTTCAGGTTACAGGCAATTTTACTTTTGCCTTTTGCCCTGTTCTTTGTTCCGCATCGCTTAGAGATCTCATTGTGTTCTTTTGTGTAACTCTTAGGGTTATGGTTAAAGAAAAAAAGGCTTCGCACAAATCTTACTTATCCAATTGTGTCCTTTTCCGGAGCAGGAGGAAAAATCAACATATCGTTAAAAATGGTGATTAACTCCCGAGTTCCGGTAGGAATGGGCTAATTTTGTAACCGGATATCGATTCCTGAAACTATGGAGAAAGTAAGTACGCGAACCAAAGAACTAGCTTCTACACTGTTGGAAATAGGTGCTTTATTGATGAGCTCCGGCGCCAGCACCGGGCGTATTCGGGTGACCATTTCCCGGATTGCCGAAGCATTGGGCTACAACTCCGAATTGCTGGTCACGCACCGCGCCCTGATGCTTACGCTGGTGGAAGAGGAATCGCAGTACTTTTTTAGTAGCCTGAAACGAACTTCACCACACGGTGTTAATTTCAAAGTGGTTTCCGGTATCAGCCGGATGAGCTGGCGGGTCGTGGAAGAAGGCTGGGATATTCCGAAAATCAACGAAGAGATAGAACGGCTGCGTAGTTTACCACATTATCCCCGGTTGGTCATTTTGTTGCTGGTCAGTCTGGCCGGTGCTTCGTTTTGCCGGTTATTCGGAGGTGAAGCGACCGAAATGGGCGTGGCGTTTGTGGCCACCTTTGCCGGGTTATTTGTCAGGCAGGAGAGTGCGAAACGTTCCTTCAACGGTTACATGTGTGTTTTCTTTGCCTCCCTCACTGCATCCTTGATTTCCGGTGCCTCCGTGAAGTGGGGACTGGGCGGTAACCCGGAATTGGCTTTTGCTACCTCGGTACTGTTTTTGATTCCCGGTGTACCGTTAATCAATTCATTCACCGATTTAATCGATGGCAACATCATGAACGGCTTGGTTCGTGGGGCGAACGGTATGATTATCTCTTTTGCCATTGCGTTGGGCATGTTGGGAGCCATGATAATTTATAATATTTAGGCGATGACGGAACTGTATCACTTTATGGAGATGGGCGTGTGGCTGGGATTTGCAGCCATCGGGTTTGCCGTGCTGTTCAACGTGCCGCAGCGTGCTTTGCCGGTTATCTGGCTGGTTGGAGCGCTGGGTGGAATCACCAAGCTGGTCATACTGCACTTCGGCGGCAACATCATTCTGGCTTCTCTGGCCGGAGCCACGCTGGTCGGTTTTCTGAGTATTCCCGCTGCCCATAGCAAACATGCACCGCCGTTGGTTTTTTCCATTCCTGCGGTCATTCCCATGGTTCCCGGTGCTTTTGCCTACCGGATGATGTTGGGCCTGATCAGGCTGGCCGGCGACACGCACGCCGACAGCTACAGCGACATTCTGAATTCAGCCGTCAGTAATGGATTGAAGACCTTGTTCATTTTGCTGTCGCTGGCGGCAGGTGTTGCCATTCCCATGCTGGTTACCCGGAAAGAGTCAGCCAAGAAGATGAAGATTATTAAATAGTCTTCATCTTAAGCCAGATTGAACCGTTTATTTGTTCTCGGTTGTTATTCTTTCCAGTTCACTAATCAACGCTTTTTTAGTCTCCTCATCGGTTGAAGAGTGGCCGGCAATCGTTATATGCAGCTCTGAATTCTTCAATTTGGAATGCAACCTGAATGCCTGTGCCGGAGGACAAATAAAATCATACCGTCCCTGCACGATGGAGGTCTTGATATGGGCGATTTTATCGATGTTGTTCATGATGAAATCTTCCGGCAAAAAGCAATCGTTTTTAATGTAATGGGCTTCCAATATCGCCATCGATTTGAACGAGAACGATTTCAATGATTCAGCCGGATCGGCAATTTTATTGATGGTATAAAACGACATTTCATAATAGGCCCATTCATACGCATATTTTTCACTGAGTTCTTCATCATCCGACAGCATCTGTGTCAAATAGTAACTGACCGGATTTTCTCCCTCGGGCACCAGTTTGGCAAACCGTTCCCACACATCGGGAAAGAAGTGCTTAATTCCACCGTTCATATAGTGATCAAGTCCGTATCGATTGGCCAGCCAGATTCCCCGCAGGATTAAGCCCTTAACGCGTGCAGGCGAATGGATGGCATACACCAGTGCGAGGGTGCTTCCCCATGAACCGCCAAAAACATAGACGCTTTCAAAACCTAAGTGGTCCAGTATTTTATTGATGTCGTCAATGAGGTCCTGCGTCGTGTTGTTCTCGATGGAGCCAAATGGTTTGCTTTGGGACGAGCCCCGTTGGTCGAAGAAAATCACATTGTACCTTTTTTCGTCGAAGAACTGTTTGTCTTTGTCTGAAAATCCTGCTCCGGGCCCGCCGTGCAGGAACAACACCGGAATTCCCTCCGGATTTCCATATAATTCGAAATAGAGCGAGTGCTGCTCCGAAACATCGATGTACCCTTTCTGGTAAGGTTGGTTGTTAATTTCTGCTGTCATAATGTATGATTATATCTTTCGAATTTGCTTAAATGATTTCGATTCGCCAAAAAGTATTGGGTGCCTGTCGTGGCTTATTGCCGCTAGAGACTAGGCAAACGGTCGCTGCTTAAACATCGTAATTCCATTTGTTTCTAATTTCGTCAAACTTACGATCAGCTTGACCATCTATATCGTCGCATGAAAAGTATGCTATATTTAGTGCTGCCCATAAACCCGGATATTTTTCAATGTCTTTCATTAATTGCACGGCTTCGTCTACCGATTGCTCTTTATGCTCGATCATCAAATTCGCTGTTCGTACTATTGAGTCTAAAATAGGATGGGTAAAATTTTCTAAAGTTTTTTGGAGAAGGTGTTTAAGTCTTAATTCACCAATTTTCTCTATATCTGAAAAAGGTGTACGCGCTAATTCCTCAATTACAATAAAAACGGAATTAAGAGAAATGCTTTTAGCTTCCTCAATCAAACGGTAACATTCTTCCATATCATCATACGGAAAATTACAGTTGATTTTGTCTGCAAATTCAGCCTCCGTTTCTTCTCTTGTTTTTTTCATTCTTAAATAATAATCTCTCTTGTTAATGTTTTGTTTTTCTATTCAACGCAATGGTAAAGCGAAGGCCATATTAATTATAAAGCACATTTCTTGCTATCAGCAAAATCTATATTTTTTGAGGTAGTCTATTTCTTTTCCACATTAGCCAAACACTCAGTGAAAGTTCGGCAATGAGCATAATAAACATAATGCTGATCGTGAATGTTTCAGGTAGATTGGTGCTATCAACAAAAAAAACGATATATGTGAGCGATGTAAACATCAACAATATGCCAAGACTTTTCGGCATATAACCTGACTTGAGAACCGAATAACCCAGGACAAGGATGTGTAAGGCGAAAAAAATGTATCCGAAAAGTTTTAAAGACGCATAGCCGTACACATCGATCATTTGAAATACCAAAGCGAACAACCCTATTATCAAAGTAGAAGCATATAGTACCCTGAGAGCCCCTGTATAGAATGCAAGCTTTTTATTCGCTGGTTTAAGCACCACATAAAGTGCAAGACCAATAATAGAATCCAGCACAAGTACAAGTAGATAGCCTGTAACAGCAAATCCAAATGACTTTCTGTTAGCCTCAATGTCCTTCGCTAAAGCTGATGTATCCCCAGGTACAACAAAATTTGCTAAGAGAAAATCATCAACTAATGTTACGATGGCAACCGAGGTTATAAACGAAATCCCTACAATAATTGCAGCCTTTCTTGGTGATAAATTAGAGACATAATTTTTCATAATAATTCCTTTTAGCAGAATTACAGCTTAATGGTTCTCATTTATCTCATTATCATCAATGAAGGTAGGTAATTTTTTTAGTAAAAACGATGCTTCTGCGCTTATCCAATGGGATGGTAGTGTGTCGTGCGGTGATGTATCCAAAGAAAAACCCTTGGCCAGAGTCCACAGAGTCCAACCAAGGGTTTTATAACTATTTTTCGTTTAGTATCTTATTGCCGGCGGGCCACTTCGCCGTGGAACACCAGGTCGAGGCCTTGCAGTTTGTCGGCCAGTTTCACTTTCACCGGTACCGGCACATTAATGGTTTTCAACATGGCGAGCGTGAAGACAAATCCCCAGGCGGCCGCCGGATGTTTTTGATTGTTTAATTTCTTTTTATATCACCTAGAGTGTTATTAGAAAATGTGTTACCATTCATGTTGGGGCTTGTGTTTGCCCCTAGATAGATTCCCCAGGATTCGGAATAGAAGAAGTCGCAGTTTGTTATGACAGGTACACCTGATGGTGTTAAACTACAATTGACCATTCCCGATAATGATGAATAGCCTCCGCCATATGAGAAGGTACAGTTGTTTAAAATGGAACCATTTGCCGTGCCATCATCAAAGAAAATGCCTTTCCATTGTCCGGGTGCCTCACTTCCTGCAGCAGCACTGGTAGTGAAGGTGATTTTTTCAGACGCAGTGCCATTGGCTACCAGGACACCAAATTGATTGGTTCCATATCCAATCCTAAACATTCCGGATTCCATCAATTTAATCATTGTTCCGGGCTCTATTGTGAGTTTTGCTGTGGTGGGGCTGATAATATTCACGACACCATTCACGACATAAGGACAAGTCTGTTTCCTCCAGGTTTCATCTGCCCGGGTATAGGTATCGGCGTTGACCTCAATGCCCAACGGGCTTTCAATGGTGTTATCGGTGCCGATGGTATGCGTGTTGTTGGCAAATATCTTTACCGCAAAAGAGTTATTATCATGTAGGTAATTTTGGGTAAAAGAATTGAAACTCCCCTTGATGCCGGCCCTGATGCCATAATTATCCGAATATCTGATTTCGCAATTTTCCATAGTCACGGAACAGTTATCCACCACTATCATCCCTTCGGATGAACTGTATCCTCCGCCATATTCAATGGTACAATATTTTAACGATGTATTGGGACTTGTACCGTCGTAAAAACCAATCCGATCCCAGCTGCCGGGTGTTTCATTTGCTACCGCTGCAGAGGTAAACAAAATAGGTTCAGATGTCGTTCCTTCAGCAGTTAATGTCCCTGTTTTTGAACTTCCGTATGCCACCAGGATACTCGCATTTTCTTTTAGTTTGAGAATAACCCCGGGTGAGATATTTAAGGCGGCCCCGGTTGTGCTGCCAACATAAACGTCTCCTTCAATGATATATGGAACCGATTGATTTAACCAGGCGGAGTTGTCCATCGTATAGTAACCCTCTTTTATTCCGATACTCAGATCCGAAGATATACTGTTCCCGGTTCCGATGGAATTTACCGCGTTCGGAAAAAGGTGGATGGCAAAGCCATCGCAATCATTGATTTCGTTATTGACAAAGGATTGAAAGAAACCGTCGCCATCAATGTTAAACCCTGATGAAGAGCTATGAGAAAATCTGCAATTTTCGATGACAAGTGAGGTGTTTTCAATGTTGATCATCGCACTGGAACTGCTATAGCCACCGCCATAACTGACCTCACAATACTTCATGCTCGATGAGGTCATTGTTCCGTCTTTGAAGTTGATCAGGTCCCAATCTCCCGGTGATGGTAAACTGGCATTGGATGTGAACGCAATCGGTTTATCTGACGTGCCGTTTGCTATGAGAGCCGAGTTTTCACTGCTTTGGCCAATGATCAGCGATGTACCCTTTTTAAATTTAACCGTTGCTCCCGGCATAATGGTGAGCGTTGCGTTATTCAGATAAACATTGCTGGTAACCAGATGGGTACCCTCTTCCCAGACCTCGTCGGTATTGATATCCCCGGCGTGTTCAAGGACAGCGAAGGCCTCTACTTTCAGAGAAGTTGAGTGGCTGGCCGTATTGCCATCCGGATCGGTTATCGTTAATACGACATTGTAACTGCCGGGAGAGGCATAAACGTGGACCGGACTTGTTTGGGTCGATGAACCACCATCTCCAAAATCCCAATAGTAGGATACGGAGACTGCTTGCTTGGTACACGACGGGTTAAATGCAGCGTTTGTTCCTGCATAGATAACATCCGGGGATACTGAAAAACAGGCTTCCAGTACATTGGAATCGTTGCTTGATTGCTCCTCACAACCAAATAACACTGTCAGAACCGACAGTATCAGGAAAGTTAGTTTGAAAGTACGCATAATCTATCTATTATGTTATGAATTATGGACGGAAGATAATTAGGCGTAGCTCTTTAAAATTGTAAAAAATCGGCAGTCTGGCCCATTGATTATGAGTCAGTAACCCTACTTTCCAGAGTAAAACCTCGAAGAAAAAAGGTGGTGAAGGAAAAAGCCTTTCGGGGGTTCGCCGGCAAATTTTGAAAACTCTTTAATAAAATGGGCCTGGTCATGGTATCCAGCCTGAAAAACGATATCCTGCCAGTTGACATCTCCTGGCATTTGTTTTAATTTAAACACATAGTCAAACCGCAAAATTCTTGCATAATATTTCGGAGAAAATCCGATTTGTTTCCGGAATTGGCGTTCAAGCGATGATAAACTTAGTCCCGATTCTTTTGATAATTGTGCGATATTGATAATACCTTTTGAAGCGATTAAGGCATTCTGCGCGTACTCAATCTTCCGACTGTTTCTGAAATCGATATTTCCAAGTTTTCTGACTAGAAACCGGTTAACCAGATCGATTTTCTCGTAGATAGACGAAGTGAGCATGATGCTGGCTCGCAGCTGAATGATTTCAGGTCCCAATAATTCGGTGCCGTCCACTGTCGAATTGGTAAATTCATATACCGCACTTCTCAAAAAATGATATAACCCCAACGGATAGAAATTCACTGCTATCGTGCCAATGTTGCCTAACGCCTCTATTATTATTGGCTGGTCTGTCAGCCCGGTAACAAAAGCCTGTGGCAATAACCGCTTACCATTTATCCGGTCGGTTTGTACACAGGGGTCTTTATAATGCAATAAAAGGCCTGCATAGCCATACGGTACAATCTTATTCCGGCCGGAATTCTCACTTTTGTCTACTTCCATTATTTGTATTGAATGGACATAGGTTTTCAGTTCGGCAGGGGGGCTAAATACTTTGAATAACATAGACATAAATTTGAATATGAATATTAAAAATAATAAGAAATATGATTTTAGCCAATCAGATGCCCCTCATAATGATGTAATTATGAAGCACTGCTTGGCGGGCGCGGCTGTTGTTTGGTTGTTAATTCCCGCTTCAGGGATAATAACTGGCCAATATTCTTAATGGGAAATTCCCGAAAACCGGTCCTCTCAATTTGGGATGATATCCGTGCATTTTTTGTCATCGCCCGAAATGACCACCTCCCTTACTACGAGCAAGGTCACTTTCTTTAAAATAAAAAAACCCTGACGGAAGCCTCAGAACAGCTCCCATCAAGGGTTTTCGAAATATTTTTTGTTCAATAATATTATTGCCGGCGGGCCACTTCGCCGTGAAAAACAAGGTCGAGGCCTTGCAGCTCATCGGCCAGTTTTACTTTCACCGGTACCAGTACATTAATGGTTTTCAGCATAGCCAGTGTAAAGACAAAACCCCAGGCAGATGCCAGGATAATAGCCGTTAGTTGTTTCAGAAAGAACACCGGGCTTCCGCCGTTCAGGATGCCCTGGGCTCCGTGCGGGTTGACCGCCAGGCTGCCGAAGAATCCGAGCAGAAGTGTTCCCAATACACCGCCAACACCATGAACGCCCCAAACATCCAGGGCATCGTCCCAGCCTTTGTATTCCACAAATTTCACCGCAAGGTAACACACAACTCCGGCCAGCAATCCGAAAAACAGCGCGGAATCGAGCGAGACGTAACCAGCAGCCGGCGTGATGGTAGCCAGTCCGGCTACCGCCCCGGTCATCAGGCCAATAAACGTCGGCTTCTTCTTTCCGGTAGTCCACTCAATAATCAGCCAGGTAACGGCAGAGGCTGAAGCAGCAATGTCGGTATTCAGGAATGCCTGCGCGGTAATGGCATCCACGTTCAGTTCGCTTCCGGCATTAAAGCCGTACCAACCAAACCAAAGCAACGCTGTCCCGATGGCCACCAGCGGAATATTATTCGGCCCGTCGCCCTGTTCTGCTCGTTTGCCCACGAACAGCACAGAAGCCAGTGCTGCGAAACCGGCGGTAGCGTGTACCGTAATTCCTCCGGCAAAGTCGAGCACGCCCCATTGAGCGAGGATACCGCCACCCCAAATCATGTGTACGAAAGGGTAGTAGACAAAAATCTGCCAGAAGATTAAAAAGATAATGTATGATTTAAAGGTCACCCGGTTGATGAATGCGCCGGTAATCAGAGCCGGCGTGATAATGGCAAACATCATTTGGTAGGCAATGAAAATGAATTCCGGGAAATTGCGGTCGGCCGAGTGCGGAGTATAAGCCGTAATGCCATGCAAAAATGCTTTGTCGAAATTACCGATGATTCCGGAGAAATCGGTTCCGTGTGCCAGGTCTCCGCTAAAGCACATGGTATAACCGATGGAAATCCACAGAAGCGAAGTGATACCCAGCGAGACAAAGCTCTGCATCATGATATTCAAAATGTTCTTTTTACAACTCAGGCCTCCATAAAAAAAGGCAAGGCCCGGAGTCATGAGCATTACCAGACTGGTGGCAATGATCATAAATGCCGTTAAACCCTTATCAAACATTGTTCAAAATCTATAAAGTGTTACCTAAATCAGTGTGTCGATTACAAAAATATAAGTAAAATGGATTTTAGCCATATAAAATAAGGGGTGTTAATGAAAAAATAACTTTCAATTTGAAAGTGGTAGTCATTTTGGAGGGGGTGAGTGTGATAATAGTTTGGTTGTTTCGTTTTCTGTAATTGTTCTGTAATCAGGAACTAAAGGTGTTGATGTGAAAAGTTAAATTTGTTGTTGGGTTACATCGTTTCATAGGTGTTATTTGTAAAAAATATATATAAAGTGAATTTGGTGTTTCTTTTTTAGGGGGTGGGTGTGTTTAAATGTAAAAATAAAGTTTGCTGTGAATGTGATCAGAATGTAAAAAATATTGCTTTTGTAGTTTCAAATTGATATAAAATTGGGTTGTTTATATAATGAAATGTATTTTTGTGGCTGAAAATCGATTAATTGTAAGATTTAAGCTCTAAAAAAGAAAAAATTGTCATGAGACACAAGAACAAATGGCTTCGTACCTTTATCGTTTTAATCATTATCTCCATCCTGGGTATATTCTTCCCAACCACCAGTTTCGGCGATGGGGGAGATGCCATCGTGACCGGTGATGTAGCGTGGATGTTAACTTCAACGGCCCTGGTACTACTCATGACTCCTGGATTGGCGTTCTTTTATGGTGGAATGGTCGATCCGCGCAACATCATTTCAACCATTCTCCAGAGTTTTATGGCCATGGGCCTGATGAGTATCATCTGGATTGTGGTTGGTTTTAGTCTGGCTTTTGGTGACAGTATTGGCGGACAGGGAACCGGCTTGATTGGCAATCCGACGACCTATTTCATGTTCAATCATGTGGGAGCAGCGCCCAATCCTAATCTGGGTCCGACTATTCCGTTCGCCCTGTTTGCCATCTTTCAATTGAAATTTGCCATCATCACGCCGGCGTTGATTACCGGTTCGTTTGCTGGGCGGGTTCGGTTCCGGGCATATATGCTTTTCATTAGCTTGTTCACGATATTTATATATGCGCCACTGGCTCACTGGACATGGGACCCGAATGGTCTACTGCACAACTGGGGCGTTCTCGATTTCGCCGGTGGTACGGTCGTTCATATGTCGGCGGGGTTTGCCGCACTGGCTGGAGCGATGTTTCTAGGAAAACGTCACGACATTGAGGGCCCTGAACGTCGGGCAAATATCCCTTTTGTGATGCTCGGTGCGGGAATGCTTTGGTTTGGCTGGTTCGGATTCAACTCCGGTTCTGCTTTGGCCGCTTCATCCACAGCGGTGCTGGCGTTAGTGAATACCAATACGGCGTCGGCAGCAGCCATGCTGGCGTGGATTATGCTTGACGGAGCTCGCGGACACAAGCCCTCCGGTTTGGGAGCGGCGATTGGCCTCGTGGTTGGTTTGGTGGCTATTACGCCGGCTGCCGGTTATGTCGGTATCGGTGCCTCCATTTTTATTGGTGTCGCCGCGGCGGTGGTCAGTAACTATGCTATTACCCTGCGCAGCCGTACGGCCCTCGACGATACGCTGGATGTATTTCCGGCTCACGGAATGGGCGGTATTGTTGGGATGATTTTAACCGGAGTTTTTGCCCGAGGTGTCGGTTTGATTAACGGTGAAACAAAAACATTCCTGTATCACTTGCTGGCCTTGGTCGTGGTGAGTGTTTTCACTTTTGGAGGCTCTTACCTTCTGTACTGGATTACCGACAAAATTGTGCCGCTTCGGGTATCGAAAGAGGCGGAGAAAGTCGGACTGGATATTAGTCAACATAATGAATCGTACGGATTCTTATATATGGATTAACGAGTTACCCCAACCCTTTACACGTATGGGTCATCCCGAGAGGGATGGCCTTTTTTATGATTTGAAGATTTCTTCGATTTTCATTTTCCGGTATACAAATATCTCCCGCAGCTTTTGCTTGATAAAGATGTCGTGCACCAATTTACCCAGCACGCCAAAAGGCAGCCGGTAAGTTACGCGGTCGGTCATTTCAACCCGCCCGTTCAGGTCTTTAAAATGATGTTCGTGATGCCACATGCGGTAAGGGCCCTTTCGCTGCTCATCGACAAAAAACTTTTTTCCAGAAACATGCGTAATTTCGGTGACCCAGTTGGTTTTGATTTTACCAACCGGATGAAGCTTGTATGAGATGATTTGTCCATGGTAGGCTGTAGCCGATGGAGCCGGCGATGTGATGACAAATCCCATTTCCGGTGGCGTAATCAGCCGAAGGTTAGCAGGTGACGAGAAGAATTCCCAGGCCTCATCAATACCAACTTCAATAATCTGGCGTGCTATCAACGTATATATTCCGGAGTGCGAGTGGAATGTTATCATGTTTTGCAGTACTAAGTGCTTTATTCGTTTTTCTTACAGTTTCTTAAACGGATAGAACTTAAAAGTGTTTAATAAATAGTTAAAAAAATTAAACAGAAATAATTTCCCTTTACTTCTGACCAACGATTTTTAAGTATCTGGCAATGGATGAGTCGAATATATTCCGACCGTTTTTCATGATATTTCGTCTATACCAGGCGCCGAAAATCCGTTCGAACGGGATGCCTTCCATCCGGTCCCTGATGATTTCAATATCCTTAGCCGATAGTGGAATGTGGTTTGGAAAGCTGTACATGAAGGAGACCGTTTTCATATCCGGCTCCACATTGATAATATCACCGGTAAAGAGCGAGTAAACGTCCTTTTCCGGATCGTATTGATGCAGGACAGTAGCTCCCGGAAAGTGGCCTCCGGGATTGATCAATTTCACGTTATTCCACAATTCCAGCGAATCACCTTCCCAAAAAACGATGTTCTCCGATTTTCGCATCACGAAGTCTGCATCCTTCTTGTGCAGGTAAATGGGAGCATTGTTGAATGCGCCGCTCCATTCCGCCATGGTTGAATAGTAGTGCGGATGGCTGATGGCGATCGCGTCGACGCCGCCCAAATGATTGAGCAGTTCGACGGTGGTTTCATCGATGAGTGAAATGCAGTCCCAGAGAATGTTGCCTTGCTCAGTTTGAATGAAAATGGCCCGTTGTCCAATCCCAAAACCGGGTGTTGTTTGCAGGGTGTAGATTCCTTTTTCAACTTTCTGTAGTTGGTTGGCGTGGTATTTTTGCACGTTTTCGAGTGTGGTCCACTTCTGTCCGTCCCACGGAACAAACTGACGGTCGTCAGAACAGATAGGACAAATTTCGGGAGGTTGTTTTGTAGCTTCAAATTGAACGCCACAGGCCTGGCACATATAATTTGTCATTCGATCAGGTTTTTATTTAAACTAAATCAAAATTACAGAACTTGACGGGAATGACAGTAAGATTGAACGGATATAATATCTCCAAACGGGAAAAGGTTGAGAAAGTGGGAAAGATTAACTTCGGGAAAACCGCATGAAAACCGGGTTTTATTTCACCATTCCGGCGTAGTCGATTTTATTCCGCGAAAGCGTGATTGTACCATCTTTTTCCAGCTTCTTCAGGAGACGGGAAACGACTTCACGGGAAGTATTCAGCGAAAAGGCGATATCCTGGTGCGTTCCGGTGTATAAGGTGCTTCCGGTCGACCGGAAACGATCGGCAAAGAATTTCTCCAGACGTTCGTCCATTTTCATGAAAGCAATGCTGTCGATGGTTTCCAACAGTTCGTCAAAACGTTTGCGGTAAGCGTACATCACGTACTCTTTCCAGCTTTGGTAGGTGTTCATCCACTGGTCGAGCAGGGGAGTTGGAATACGAATTAAAAGGGTGGGGGCTTCGGCAACAGCGCGGATATTACTTTGTGTATGTCCCATGCAGCATGTAAGCGACATGGCACACGCTTCGCCCGGATGCAGGTAATAAAGCAGCAGTTCACGCCCCTGATCGTCGAGACGGGAAATGCGGACCAGTCCTTCCAGAACCAACGGAACTGACTTAATATACTGGCCTTCGCGAATAATTTCTTCACCATCTTCCAGCTCTTGCAAAATGCCTTTTTCGGCAATGGCATAGCGTAATGAAAGCTCAAAAAACGGAAACCGCTTTTCCAGTAAATTCAAATCGATATTCATCATTCAAGGTGTCAGTTACGCCACAAATTTAAGCTTTCGTACGGGATTTCCGAATGATAAATATTGGGGTGAGTACTATCAGCAGCAGCGAAACAGCCATCAGGCCGTTGGCCAGGCCGAAGCGGTCGGCCAGAAATCCGAGCAAAGCAGTGAAGATAGCGCCAAACAAGGTTTCCAGTTGAGAAGCAGCAGAGAGGGCTGTTGCCAGGATATCTTTCTCTAATAGGTCAGCGGTACAACCCATCCCAATAGGCTTACGCAGATTTTCGACCAGGTAAACAGCAACGAAAAACAGAACAGCGATTGCCGGAATATGAAAACGGTAAAACAGTCCGGAAAGCAACCCCGCACCAGCACCAATGAAGATGGAAAGAGTCAGAGCCATTTGCAGCGAACGGAAGCGAAGCGAGAATTTGCCGGAGTTACGGGCTGCCAGGCTTGATAATCGATAGATAATGTAGTAGATGATGCCCACCAAAACCGCGCTTCTGGTCTCGTTCGGTTGTAAGGTGAGAATGGGGAGCGCCAATGCCAGGCTTTTGATCACCGGCTGCAGGAAATCCTTTAAAGCCTTGTAATAGCCTGAATAGATGGAACTGTTGGCAATCGTTTTCAGCATCAACGGATTTTCGAAAGAGTACCGAAAATCAGAAAGTACCTCTTTAAAGTTCTTCCCGATATCCGAAAAACGAATATTCATGGTTTTTCCATCGAGTGCCTTCGGATAGCTGGCAATGAGGATGAGGTCGAGCAGGTAAGGAATGACGGAAAAGAGGAAAATCATCCGGTAGTTTTGAGTAAGAATAACCAGTCCTGCAGCCAGAAGCGCTGAAAGAGCTGAACCACGCTGCGACCAGCTCCGTGTGTAGCCGTAATAAGTCACTTTTTCCGATTCCCAGCCTTTCATCTTCAGGTATTCAAAAATCATGGCCTTGTGTGTGCCGGTCCGGAAGGCTTCTCCTAAAGCGAAAATGGCCATGGCGACAACAAAGCCCGGCATCTTCCCGGAAAGGTAAAATGCCAGAAAGGATAGCATGTAGAAAACGAAAGAGGTAATCATCGTTCGGCGACGGCCCAACGCATCGGAAACGATACCGGCGGGTATCTCCAGCACGTTCTGTAAAATCATCCGAAGACTGTACAGCAAACCAACCTGCAGGTAGGAGAGGCCGGCACCCAGCAGGAAGAGCACCATAAAAGGTTCGAAGAAGCGGAGGTTCTTCAGGAATCCGTAGGCGCAAAACTTTTTAAACTGCCCATCTTTTTCGAAGGCCATGTTGGTAGTGTGTTTTGCGAAATTTCGGAAAAATCGGGCGAAAAACTACTACCTGTTTGGTAAGCAATTATTAACTGTAAGGGAAAACTTCCCGGTAGGAAATGAAAACGGAGGCGATGTTTCCTGTAGTTGAAAAACAAAGCCTCCGTTCACGCGGCTGAGCAAGCAGATGCCTACCGCTTCACTTTATCAATGTACCTCGAGTTCAGTACCCTGAGGGCACCCATGTAATCGAGTTTGAATTCAAGCAGATCGCCTACTTTGTAGTTGTCTTCGTTGTTGCCGAGGTCGATAACAATCATATCGGAGCTGGCACCCACGAAGTTCAATTTCGGATTCACCGGTTCGATATGTGTTTCTTCCACATCCAGCAAGCCCAAATCGATGATGGCCCGGTACGACGTTTCGCCCAGTTTTTCTTCATCAATTTCGTAGGCTTTACCTTCCACGTTAACGCCGAATTCACCCATAGGAACCACCGGCTTCTCAATCAGCTCGATAATTTCAGCGTAAAGCTGGAAAACATCGGTGTGCATGTCTTTGTACTGCTGATTGGTATAGGGTTCAGTTCCCAAGAACAGGGTCTCGCCTACGCGGAAATGGTTGATGGCCTCGGGCAGTAATCCCTGGTCGATGAGCGGAATGGTCACCGATGAACCTCCCGAAACATACGGAATCATTTTGTTGAATTTTGCCTCGATGAGCTGCTCATACAGGCTGAGCTGAATGAGTTTGTCATGGTTGGGCAATACTCCGTACAGGCAGGTTAGGTTGGTGCCGATCCCCACTACTTCGATGTTAGGCAATTCGAAGATCTTGGCATAGAAATCGATAAACTCTTCACGAAGAACACCTTCACGCAATTCACCCAGCTCGATCATGATGATGACTTTGTGGGTTTTCTTTTGCTTTTGCGCCTCCTTCGAGAGCAGTTTAATGGTTTCGAATTCCGTATTCATGCTGATGTCGGCATACTGGACAATGCTTTTGATTGCCCGTTTGGCCGGCGGTTTGATGTATACGGTCTCCATTTCGGGAGCAATGGATTTGATGGTCTTGAGGTTTGATACCCGGGAGTCGCAAACTTGCTTTACGCCGAGGTTGATGACCTCTTCCAGGTATGATTTATGGCCACAAAGGACCTTGGAAACCACAGCCCACTCAATGTTATGCTCCTTGAAGAGTGCGTCGAGATATTGGTAGTTTTCTTTTAATTTATCAGTGTTCAGAGCCAGGAAAGCCATTGTTATTTACCGTTTCGTTTATAACGCATTTCAAGGTATTTATTGGTAAAACCAAATTTCTCATACAGGAATTTGGCCGGGTTGTCTGGCTCAACGTGTAATGCGATATCCCCTTCGGCTTCATCGATAGCTTTTTGCATGAGGGCTTTACCAATTCCCTGACCTCTCATTTCGTTGTGAGTAGCGATGTAAACGAGGATATTTTCGGGGATGTAATCTTTCATGCCGGTCCGGTTAACGAGTACGACCCCGGTGATTTGATCCTTATTGCTGGACACGATGGTAAAACCACCAAATGATTCTCCCTCGTTCATTGAGTAATCCAATGCTTTCTGGATATCAGGCTTCGGGTCACCGTACTTTTCGAGATGGGTGAAGAGGAAGTCAATGATTGCTTCTTTCTGTTTTGGACTAGGTTTGTGATCTGAATTAAAAATTTCAGTGTCAATCATACAATTTGTTTTTGTTAAACATAGTTCGTTGAAACACAACGGATCGTTGTCGGGATGTTGACAGCAAGTTGTTTATGTTTTCAACTGTGTCCGGGCTGATATGCTGCAGACGATGAGTAACGCGGGAAATGTGAACAGAATGATTGAAAGCGGGGATTGAGTTTGTCGGTATTCAAAACGCATAAAAGGAGTACTTCCGAACGCACTCTGTTTGGTGTGAGGTGATGGAACAGAGCTATGAAAAGCATTCGTAGGCTTCTTTTATGATATGTAGTGTTGCGGTCTCGAATAAAAACGGTATTTCTGTCATCATTCCGGTCGTTCCCGGTAAAATCAATCTACCACAGAAAATCCGGCTGGACATTTATTTCACAAAGATAATCAAATGCTGGCTAAATGCCGAATTTATGATATTTGACAGTTTTGAAAGATAGGTACAAAACATACGCTGAAGCTGTCAATCCACTTATTAACAGTGAAATTATTGTTAGTCTGGTTGCTTTAAAGTAAGTACTCAATTTTCTGAAGTGGTGGAGGATTCTGAGCCGTTTTTTTTTATAACTGTGTTAGCCAATCATCACGTTTGTACGGCCATACCGGTAGCGGGTGTAAATAGCTTTTTTACTGAGAGCGAGTGCCAGTGTCAACGGTCCGACACGACCAACCAGCATGGAAACAATGATGATGATTTTCCCGCCAACCGACAATCCGGCGGTAATTCCCGTGGAAAGTCCCACGGTGGCAAAGGCCGATATCTCTTCAAACAGTAGCCGGACAAAATCGGTTTTTGGTTCGAAGATGCTAAGTAAAAAAGTTGAGAGGAAAATCAGCGCGATGGAAAAAAGCACCAGCGAGTATGCTTTGTTAATGTTGTCGAACGAGATGGTCCGTTTGAAAAATTCCACGTTCTTTTTCCCCCGCAGCGTGTCGATGGCCGACTTGATAAGCACAGCAAAAGTGGTGGTTTTAATACCGCCTCCGGTCGAGCCGGGAGAGGCGCCCACATACATCAGGAACATGAAAATGGTTAGCATGGGCAAACTAATTTGCCCGAAGTCTACCGTGTTAAAACCGGCGGTACGTGCTGTTACCGATTGAAAAAAGGACGTGATGAGGGCGTGTCCTAACGACTGTCCTTTCAATAAAGTGTCGTCTTCGAAAAAGTAAAAGATAGCGGTTCCGGCCAGCAGTAAAATTCCGCTCACCCATAAAACCAGGCGGGTGTTAACCTGCAAAGCTGGATGCGGCGCATTCTTTTTCTTCCGAAAGGAAAATTTCTTTTGAATATCCTGCAAAGCAATAAATCCCAAACCTCCGGTAATTACCAGTATGGCGACCACGATTTGTAGGCCGTAGGCATTTCGAACACCTTGCTCATAGAGGTTATCGGTGAAGAGAGAGAAACCCGCATTGTTAAAGGAGGAGATAGCGTGAAAAACCGACGAAAAAACCCGGTCGCGACCGGAATCAAATTCGTAATGATTTCCCCAAAGGAAATAAATGAGCACACTTCCGGTAATTTCCATGAAAGCACTCAGGAAGACAACCTGTCGGAGAATGGATCGCGTATCCGAAAACTTGTCGGTGCTCAGAAAATCCTTAATGAGCGATTGGTAGCGCACACCGGTGGAACGCAGGTAAAAGGTCGTGAAAAATGTTGCGAACGAAATGATGTTGATTCCGCCCAGCTGGATGAGGAACATAATGATCATCTGTCCCTTGAAGGTGAAATAGGTGGCTGTATCGACGACAATCAATCCGGTAACGCAACTTGCACTGGCCGAAGTAAAAAGCGCATCGACAAAATGGATATGGTGATGTACGGTCATCTCCGGCATCATGAGTAAACCGGTGCCTACGAGTATCAGGATGAAGAAGGAGAGAATCAGCAGTACTGCCGGTCCCAAATCCAGCTTCGCAATTATCGGGCTGGCCTGCCCAATCTCAATGGAAACGATAATGAGAAAGTACAGCTGGACGAACAGTAACAGGTAGGGCAGGATGTATGAGAGGTAATATGTTTCGCTGAAATTCTTCAGAATCTGGTGGCCAAAGATGAGATAGAGGAAGCCGAAAAAGATGAGACCGAAGATGATGATGCTTTCCATCCGGTTTTCCCGGATATATTCTTTGGTGTGTTGTGCCAGCAGCAAATACAGCAGGTATTTGAAAATGTAAAAGTAAAAGCTGAACCGAATGATTCTAAGTGCCACCAATGCCGTGTCGCTACTTTGCGGAAAGCCGTAGTAGTAAACGATGCTGCCTACCGCTGCCAGCGAAACCAATATTCGGGCCACTGGCATAATATGATTGATCACACCCCGGATGTTGTACCGGAACGTGTTGATGTTTTCAAGTTGTTGTTTCGAAAAAATGGGCTTCATGCACGATTGGTTCTGATGACGGCTTGCGTCGGATAGCCTTGTTATTCGTTGATTTCCAAAAAGCGTTCAATATCGACCTGCTTGCCGAAGATGAGCATAAAATCGTCTTCTCCTATCTCGGTAGAAGAGTTGGGAATATCGATGTGTTCTTCGAGAATCACCCGGCCGTTTTTAATCACCTCCAGCTCTTTGGTAATGGTTATTAAACTCAGGTTATACCGGTCGCGAAGGGCCAGGTCGCCAACGGTCCGGCCAATGGCTACTTCCGGCGGCTTTAATTCGGCGATACGGTAATCGTCGGGTAATTCTAGGTAGGAGACAATGCTCGGGTTCAACAGCTTCTCGGTGACAATAGTGGCGACTTCGCTTTCGGGAATGAGCACTTCGCGGATGCCGATTTTCTCGAGGATGGTTTTTTGCACCGTACCAGTTGCTCTTGCGATGATGCGCTTGGTTTCCAGCTCCAACAGGGTAACCGCACAAAGCGTTAACTGCTCGAAGTTGTTACCAATCGCTATCACAACGGCATCATAATCGCTGATGTTCTGAGAAGCGAGTGCTTTGGGATCGGTGGCGTCGAGGGCAACGGCATAAGCTACTTCCTCAGCTATATCGTCGATGATTTGTTCATCGGTATCGATGGCTAGCACTTCGGCTCCGCGCTGAGTCAGCTTTCTTACGATCGCCTGTCCGAACTGTCCCATTCCAATAACTGCAAATTTACTGGTAGAATTTGCCATGGCTGTTCATTATTTAGATAATGAATATTAGCGATAATCGCCGGAACAGCCAAAGGGACGCCGTTAAAATATACTTTTCTCTCTTATTTTATTGTCGATTCAGGCGGATTCCGTCAGGCTCAATGGTGATAATTCGCTTTTTATACAGCATCCCAACCGCCTTCTTATAGTTTTTCTTGCTTTCGCCGAAGAAAGAATAGATCTTTTCCGGTGAGCTTTTATCGGTGACAGCGAGAAAGCCGCCTTGCTCTTTAAGCATCTCCAATATTTTATCCGAAAGGTCCATGGCGCTTTCGATGCCTGGTTTTTGCAGACTGACGTCAATCTTTTCGTCGTCGCGTACCTGCTTGATGTAACCGGTAAGCCTTTCGCCCTGTATCAGGGTACGGAACACTTCATTCTGGTAAAGCATTCCCCAGTGCATGTTGTTCACAATGGCCTTGTAGCCCATGTCGGTTTTGCTGTGAATGATGAGGGCTACTTCCTGTCCCGGGTGATATTCAGGCGGAACATTATCGAGGTATTTGTCCAGCTTCGCGGTAGCAACCATCCGGCGGCTCTCGTCGTCGGCATATACATAAACGAGGTACCATTGTCCTTCCTGCATCTTATTTTTTTGTTCGCTGAAGGGCACCAGCAAATCTTTCGGCAATCCCCAGTCGAGGAAAGCGCCGACCTTGTTCACCGAAACAACTTTCAGCAAGGCAAAGTCACCGGCTTCAGCCAACGGTTCATCCGTAGTGGCAATGATGCGATCTTCCGAGTCGAGGTAGATAAATACTTCGAGGAAGTCACCTATTTTGCAACCTTCCGGCATGTACCGTTTGGGAAGTAGAATGTCGCCCAGTTCCTGTCCGTCGAGGTAAGCGCCAAAATCAACCAGGCGAAGTACCTCCAGCGCCTGAAATGTTCCGAGTTTGTTCATGGTCATCGTATATGTTGCGGCAAAGGTAGGGTTTAATTTGCTTGAAGAGCACATGAACACCCGGAATCGACCGTTTCGGTCAACGGATCGTCATTCGGCAGGAGATAATACACAGCAAATGAGGTGTGTCGCTTAGGTTAAAATTATAAAAGTAATGTGTTTTTAAGTTATCGTTTTGTTATTGTTCAATGCGCAACAGGTCAGATGATTAAGTTGTTTTCTTTTTCTGGAATTTACATCTTTTATATAAGAAAAGTTGTTTTTTATTAATTGACAGTTAGTTACAGAACTATGCCTATGGAAATCAGGTTTCATGGTAATCAACACGGAATTCACAGAAGGTTATTTTATAGAACTCAGTAAAAATGATTATCATGAAAAAGTTATTAATCATCTCATTATTGTTGATCCCGGCTTTGGGATTTGGACAAACACAACAGCTTCCGGCATCAGTCGTCAGTTCATTTAACAAGATTTTTCCGGGTGGAACAATTACATCCTGGACCGGAAATGATAAGTATAATTATTTGTCCGACTGGACAAGCGACGCGTATTTCGGAGACTTCAATTTCGATGGTTTCCCCGATGAGTACTATGGCGACGGCGAGTTATACGACGGCATAGGCGATGCTCCATACTATTATAATGATGATCTGGATTACAACTATTACGTGCCCGATGATTACCAGGTGATTGTTCACACGCCTCCCACTCAATATCAGTTAAACTTTCGGTATAAAGGGCTAAAAATAACGGGTATCTTTAAACCCAATGGTTCATTTGTTATTGCGAAAGGGCGCGTTTCGGTTTTACCTGAAGTCGTTGTTAATACCATTAAAAACACATTCAAAGGCAAAGTCATCCGTCTGGCGCATGTGAAAGAACTAATGATAACACCGAAATATCTTCCGTCGGATGCTGTTTACCGGGTGAAGGTTTATGTTCGGCATAATGGTTATGCGATTGTGAAAATTGATTCGGCAGGGAAAGTGATTTCCAATAATCACTATTAACAGTGAATGAAGAAACTATTAGGGATATCAGCTAAGTTGTGAAAATGTGAAAGGCTGTCTGTTTTAACGGACAGCCCTTTTATTTCGTCGAGGATTAAATGTTTCAATTTCCTGATTGTATCGATCGAAAATACTCGACTAACTGCGTTCTCTGAACGTCTGTAAGCCTCGCCTTCGAGTGCATCCATGTATACGAGGTGAGTGGCATGCCACCGGATTTAACTTCTGCAGCCATGCCCTCCAGTTTCAGGTTCGTTAATTTTTCCGGATAGTCGCCCCATTCCGAAAAATTGATGTGGGAACGAGCCTCGTCTATGTGCGATTCCAGTAGCCACGAAACCGGCGCGACGTTCGCGTACCACGGAAACTGAGTTGCGTTGGAATGACAATCGTAACAAGCGTTTCGCATCATATTCGTGATTTTGGACGGAGGCTGATAGGTGTGAAGAAAGTCTTTCGAAGGAGATGTAGAAGGATTGCTCATATGAACCGGAATAAACTGGATTAGCACAAAAGCAATCAAGACGAGAAGAACAATTTTTCCTGTCAGGTTAAATTTGATTTTTTTCATAAATGAACGTTTGGTTGATTAGCGTTACTCAATTAGTAAAATTACAACAATTCTGCTGTTTGTGCCAATTCAAGGTATTCTCTGTCAGTTTATCAGAAATATCTTAAGTATAAATACAGCGAAGTAATCACAATAGAAACCAGCATTAGCGGAAAACCAATTTTGAAGTACTCTTTGAATTTTATCGGGTAGGGAGTCTTCTGGGTAAAACCGGCTACAATGATGTTGGCTGCCGCACCGATTAAGGTTCCGTTTCCGCCCAAACACGCACCCAACGACAGCGCCCACCAAAGGGGTTCTATGTTCTGTCCCGAGTTGATGGTCATCTCTTTGATAACCGATATCATCGTGGCTGTGTACGGGATACTATTGATAAATGTAGTTGACAGGGCCGACATCCACAGCACCAACTGTGCGGCCGGTTCCACTTCGCCATGAGTGACCTCGACCATCTTGTCGGCCAGGAAACTGATGATACCGGTTTTCTCCAGGCCGCCTATAATCACAAACAAGCCGATAAAGAAGAAGAGAGTTGGCCACTCTACTTCCTTCAAAATCTCCTCCGGGTCCTGTTTGGTTACCATCATCATGGTAAAGCCGCCGCCAATCGCCAATGATGCCAGGTCAATTTTGTGCAGATGGTGGGTAATGAAAAGGGCGATAATGATTAGAAAGATAACCAGGGTGGTATAGAAAAATCGTTTATTCTGAATGGCCCTCTTTTCGTCGAAGGCCTGGATTTTTTCTTTATCGGCTACCAATCCGGCCAGCTTTTTATGGTAGATCAAACGAAGCAGAAAGAAAGTAACGACAGACACAACGACAACAACCGGCGCATTATTCTCGATAAAATCCATGAAATCGAGGCTCGTGGCACCGCCGATCATAATGTTGGGTGGATCGCCGATTAAGGTCGCCGCCCCGCCAATATTGGAAAAAAGAATTTCCGAAATCAGCATCGGCATGGGATTAATTTTCATGGTATCGGCTACCGCGAAGGTGAGCGGAACGATAATCAGCACGGTGGTGACGTTGTCGAGAAAAGCGGACAGAACAGCAGTAACAATCGACAGTACGACCAGTATTCGCCAGGGACTTCCACCTGTCAACTTGATGCTCTTGATGGCAATGTACTCGAATAGTCCCGATTTCCGCATTACAGCCACGGTCATCATCATTCCGCTAAGTAATCCGACCGTTTCGAAATCAATTGCCTCGATGGCTTCTTCCTGGTTTACAATGTGAAATGCGACCAGCAGAAAGGCACCAACCATAGCCGCAATGGCGTTGGGAAGCGTTTCGGTTGTAATGAATACAAACGTGAAAATAAAGATAACCAGGGTGGTGATAATGTGGATGGTGTCAAGATGCCAACTCAGGAATTCCGTCATAGGTAACCTCCTTAGCTTAGTTTATTTCCGTTGAGGGATACGGTTAGTATTTCGATTCGGGTAATCAGACCAATCAGCATTTTTCCTTCGAGAACCGGCAAAGCTGTTTTCTTCGAGCGGAACAGCAGGTCGGCTGCATACGACATGGAATCGTTGGGTGTTACCGTCGGATAGCTCGAGTCGGTAAATTCGAATGCCTTTTTATCCAGAATATCATGCAGATGTCCGATAATGTGGTCCAAATCAGCCATGAAAGAAGTATTGTACATGGATTTCATGTACTGCGGTACCGATGCATTGAGGATATCCTGTTCGCTAATGCAACCAATGTATTCGCCGAGTTGGTTGACAACAGGAATGGCACAAACCCGATGCCTCTTCATGGTAATAATGACCCGCCGCAGGTCCGAATTTTCGTTGACCGAAAGAATGTCTTTGTATATGAAATCCTTTACCCTTTTCATGACACTTCCTCCACATCGATTCGTTGAAGATTGGCCTCAATTTGGTCGGTGTCGCGTATCTCTTTATAGAGCACTTCAATGTTGGTTAGTCCGGCTGCAGAGGCGTATCTGAGTACATCGGCTGTTGGAAGGTTCTGCCGGTAAGCGTGAATAAATCCCGCCAGGTAAGCATCGGCATAGCCAAGCATATTGACAATCTTCAAATCTCTTGGGCGCATGATATAGGATTGTTTCCGGGTAACCGCTACTACATTTTCAATTCGGTGTGTGAAAATGACAAACTCGGTATTTTTTTGGTAAGAAATAATCTCTCTACCTGCCTGCAGAAATGCGTCGATACCATCGAGTGGACGCCCCATGAACCGGTGATAACTGCGCATGTCGGGATTAATGAGAAACGGTCCGGAATCAATCAACGGATCGATGTATTTGGGAGCTGTGTGCAAAACCACATTGATTCCGTGCCCCTGTGCCATGATAATCATCTGACGGTACACATCTTCAATTACGCCTTTGGGGAGCGAACCGGCTAAAACTACCATATCCACGCGGTTAAGCAGTCGCTCGTAGCTCTCCAGCAAAAACACGAGATCATCTTCCGGAATTTCCTGTCCAAAGTCGTTAATTTCCGTCAGCGTTTCGTGTTGTAAATCCAGAATAGAAGTATTGGTCCGTGTGGAACCTTCGGTGAAAATGAAGCTGGTGGTAACGCCGCTTTGTCGCAGCGAGTCGCAAAGCAAATGTCCTTCATGACCGCCGGCAAAGCCCGTTGCAATCGTTTCGTCTCCAAGTGCGCTCAGATTCAAAGCGATATTGACCCCTTTTCCGCCGGGAACTGTCATGCTCATTTCGCGGCTGTCGAGCCGGTGCAGCTTGTGGATTTCAAATCCGTTTAGGATCAGGATTTTGTCAATGGCCGGATTTAACGTGACAGTGAGTATCATGGTGCACCTCCCGGTTTTGGTTGGATGAGTCAGCAATCGTGCTTTATATAAATTTAAGGAAAATAATCGTTTGTTTCCGGTAACGTGGAGGATTTTAAGGAGTTATATAACATAGAAAAGAAAACGATGAAACAGTATGTTACTGCCCGAAAAAGCCTTTTTGTACTCCTTTGAAGAATTGACGGGCATTGGTTCCCAGCCTTCGATTGTTATAACCTCCTTCCTGCATGAATAGTGTGGGAACTTTTAATTGGCCAATCAGAATGCCGTTTTGCTCAAAATCAGATGCTGTCAGTTTCCAGGTTCCGGTTGGGTCATCCTTGGCCGTATCGAAACCGAGGGCGACAATGAGATATACCGGAGAAAATTTCCGGATAATTTCCAGCGTTTTCATCAGCGTCTGGCGGTATTTTTCCGCTGAAATCTCTTCGTCGAGCGGAAAATTGTAGTTGAAACCTTCTCCCTGATGCTTCCCTTTTTCATTGACAAAACCACTAAAATACGGATAGGCAAATGACGGATGCCCATGGATAGAAATCGTTAATACGTTGCTGCTTTCGTAAAAGATTTGTTGTTGTCCGTTACCGTGATGGTAGTCGATATCCAGGATGGCTACTCTTCCCAGTTCACTGAGATAATGAGCTGCTATAGCACTGTTGTTGAAATAACAGAATCCGCCGAAAACATTGTGTTCAGCATGATGACCTGGTGGACGGGTGAGCACGTAAGCCAGAGAGCGGCCACTCAGCAACTCATCAGCAGCAGTCAACGTACAGTTCACACCATGTCGGGCAGCAAGATATGCATTCTGATTCAACGGCGTGAAGGTATCGATGCAGTAATAACCGGCTCTGACAGTCAGATCTTTCGGAGGATGCGCTCCGTTTCGGATGGGAAAAACATAGGGGTAGACTGATTTTCCTGCGGGCAGATTCTTACATACTTTTCTGAAGTAATTCATGTAACCGGCATCATGAACGTCGCGAATGATTTTCTCCGGATATGATGACGGTGTTCCTTTACTGAACCATCCGGTTGGTTCCAGAGACTTTCGGATAGTTTCAACTCTTACCGGGGATTCAACATAGCCTCGTTCGCGAACATGATGAATGCTGTGCCGGTCGTTGATGACCCAGAATATTTTCTTTCGTTCGCTCAGCGTGGTTCTGAAAACTCCGTTTTGCAACTTTTTTTTGTACTGAAACGGGCGCAACTGAACCGGGTCGTCAATGATGCTTCCGACAACCATCCGGATATAATCTTCCGGACAATAATCGCCATACTTCCGTTCGAGTATGGCTCGTACAATTAATTTAAGTTTTTGGGCACCAATTTCATCGTGTGAACCGAGACCATCGAAAACCAGGAACGGAGCACAGGTATCTTCGGGTTTCACCGGCGTTTCATACCTGGTTCCGGTAATGGGACGGGCACCGTAGCGTTCATAAAAAGCAAGACGTTTGGCATTTTGTTTTCGGATTTCCTCATCGGGGCAATTGTCCGAATCATCAGGCAGGCATTCCATAAACAATCCGTTTATATCCAGCGAGTCAGCCTCTTCACGGACGCGTTCATATAGCGCTCCGCCTACACCCGATGATGTTCTACCCGGGGAAACGGCCAGAAAATCGAGATAACAGAACGAAAGGTCAGGCATATAAAGCATCAAGGCACAGCCTTTTACCCGTCCATCGAGGTCATCAGCTATGAATAGCATGGTTTTGTACTGATATTTCAGGGGATTGATCAGTTGGTCCGGAATAGTTGCAACTTTTTCTTTTGCAATGTCCGGAAACTGACTCTGGATGATTGCTTGTACCTGCTTAATTTCATGCTCATTAACTGGCAGGTAAGGGTTCAGGATTTTCCTGATTCGGAACACGGCAAATGCATTTGATTAAATGTACGTAATAATCAGGTTCATTTGTATTCCTGCACGTTGTTTTTTCAACCGTCCAGCCTGGTTGCTAGAGATACTTTTATTTCAGCCGAAACAGAATTAAGCATATTTTAAGTTTTTTCAGAGAACTGCTTAAGTTCAGCCATTGTTAATTTGTCAAGAGTCTAGCAAGTTACAATATGCCTGACCTGTTGGAAAAGAAATACAGAAGATCGTAACGGCGGGGCGATGATTGTTTCTGCAGCTCATAAAGTATAAATTCATTTAAAATTTGACGACATGATTGATATTTCGCACATCCACCCTATGCTCGTTCACTTTCCTATTGCCTTGTTAATTGCCGGTTTCTTTTCTGATGTACTTGGTTTATTCGTGAAGAAGGAATTCTTTACCCGTGCCGGATTTTATTTATTAATTTTGGGAACGCTTGGAGCCATTGCTGCGGTGATTACCGGACATATGGCGGGCGATGGCATCGAATCGGGTTCGCTAAAACAGGCTGTCGAGGTGCATGAAGATGCCGGAACATTGACTTTGTGGCTTGCCTTAATTACTTCGGCTTTCCGGATTGTTCTGGTCTGGTTGGAGAAATATCGGGGAATTTTGAAAGCGGCTGCACTGGTGTTGTTTTTAGCTACGGTTTTATCAGTTGCCCGCACCGGATATTATGGCGGAGAGCTGGTTTACAAACATGCAGCCGGTGTTGAATTCAGTTTAGGAAACAACTAAATACTTATCTAACTACTAGTTCGATTCACTATGCGTATTTTAGTCATTGAAGATGAACCAGGGATTGCCAGGTTTTTGAAAGAGGGTCTCGAAGAGGAATCTTTCGCCGTTGATGTAGCAGAGGATGGAATCAAGGGGCAGGAGATGGCTATGGACAATGGTGAAGAGTATGATTTGTTGCTGGTCGACTGGATGTTGCCAGGGATGAGCGGTGTAGAGATTGTCCGGCAGATTCGTGAAGAAGGACTGGAGATGCCGGTCATTTTTCTAACAGCGCGCGATACAGTACAGGATGCTGTATTTGCTTTGGAGATGGGAGCCAACGATTACATTCGAAAGCCATTTTCGTTTGAGGAATTGTTGGCCCGGATTCGGGTTCAGCTACGTGAGCCTTCCGGCGAAACATCTCACCTTGGCGTGGGAAAACTGCAGATGGATTTGAACACTCATCAGGTTTTTCGGGGAGAAGAAGAGATTCAGTTAACGCAAAAAGAGTTTGCGCTGTTGGAATTTTTGCTTCGGAATAAAGGAAAAGCCTGTTCCCGTACCCGGATAATCGAGCATGTATGGGATATTCATTTCGATTATGACACATCGGTTATTGACGTGTACATTAATTCCCTCCGAAAGAAAATCGATAAGAAGGATGAACCGGGATTTATCCGCACCATTCGCGGTGTGGGGTACATCATACAAGAGGATTAAAAACGACAAACACAAAACCTGCGAATGAGACTTAGCTTCAGCAACCGAATTGCTCTGTATTACATGGGCACCACTGCAATTTTGACGCTGGTGGTGTTTTTTTTCATTTACATGGTGGTGCATCAGAGTGTTTACCGGCATTTGGATAGCGAGTTGTCGGCAGAATCGGAGCAGTTAAACGAAGGTTTTGTTATTCTGGATGGTGAGATTGTCATGACAAATCCTTATGAATGGAATGAAAATGAGCATGAGCAGGTTGAGGTGAATCCGATCTTCATGCAAATAAGTGACGTTCACGGTCAGATTATCAAACGTACTCCTAATTTATACGGTGATTCACTGAATGTTTACCTGAATCGTACCGCGAGCTTTTTCATCAATACTACCCTTTCCAAACAGCCTGTCAGGCAGTTACAGACACCGATTTTCAATTCATTGCATGAATTAAAGGGGTATATGGACATGGCCGTTCCGCTGGAAAGTACGATAGTTGTTTTACGGAATCTACGCAGCGTATTGATGCTGGCTTTTCCGATCGTCCTTATTTTGCTGTTTTTCATTACCAGTTTGATTGCCCGTCGGAGTATTCATCCGGTATTCCGGCTAACCGAGACGGCCGAAAAAATCAGCAGGGAAAATCTGGGCGAACGAATTCCATTGCCTTTGCACGAAGACGAACTGTATACACTTACGCAGACCATCAATCAGTTGCTGGAGCGCCTGGAAGATGCCGTGATTCGTGAAAAACAGTTTACATCAGATGCTTCCCATGAATTGCGAACTCCACTTTCCATTCTCAAGGGAACCCTGGAGGTAATGTTGCGGAAAAGCCGTGAACCTGAATATTATATCGAAAAAATCAGCAGCAGTTTATCCGAAGTGAACCGCATGTCGGATTTGGTTGATAAACTCCTGATGCTTGCTCGCTACGAAGGCGACGAAGCACCGGTTCATCTGTCGAGTGTCGATGTTCAGGACTTACTGGAAGGCGTTCTGGCCCGGTTCGAAACCCGGTTTGCTGAAAAGAACTTAAAGCTGGCACTGGATTTTACCCCGGAAATTGTTTTACGAACCGATCGGTTTATGCTCGAGCAGGTTGTGGAGAATCTGATTACAAACGCAATTAAATATAGCCCGGCCAATTCTAAAATATCCATCTCCCTGAAGAAACAGGGAAACGCTGCTATTCTGGCGTTAGCCGATGAGGGGCCAGGTATTCCGAAACACGCATTGGATGGGATTTTCGACCGCTTTTATCGCGTCGATGAATCCCGGAATTCCTTTATCGAAGGCAATGGCTTGGGCCTGGCACTGGTAAGACGTTTTTGTGGGTTGTTACGTATTAAGCCTGAAGTAAAAAGTGAACCTGGAAAAGGGACCGAGTTTATTTTGTTTTTTCCGGAAGAAAATATGATAGAAACGGATATTTGAGTCTGATTTAAGTTGTTCTTAAGTTTCTCTTTAGACGTCTCTTAAGGTTGGTGTATTAGATTTGTTCTCATAATGAATAAAGAACAAAAACAAACATTAACCATGATGAAAAAAGAATTTTCTTCCTTGTTACTGGCATTTGTTTTAATGCTGGGAATTTCACCTGTTTTTGCTGCAGGAAGTACACAAACCGTCAAAGACTTACAAGACGCTTTTACAGGAGAGAGCACGGCACATGCCAAATATGCTGCTTTCGCAAAAAAAGCAAAAGAAGAAGGCTATCCTAAAATTGCTTTGTTATTCGAAGCTGCTTCGAGAGCAGAAAAAGTTCATGCCGGAAATCATCAGGCAGCACTAAAGCAGTTGGGTGCCGAAGTTCCGAATGTAAATCCTGAGTTTGATGTGAAAGGTACGCGTGAAAATCTGAAGAATGCCATCGAAGGAGAATCGTACGAAGTGGCGACGATGTATCCCAACTTCTTGAAAGATGCTTCGAACGAAAAGGTAAACATTGCGCTGATGTCTTTCAATTACGCTTTCCAGACAGAAAAGAAGCACAAAGAGATGTACGAAAATGCGCTTGCCTCATTGGATAACAACCAGGTGAAAGATATGCCGTCGTTGTACCAGGTTTGTCTGGTGTGCGGCAATACTTATGCCGGTGAAGGCCCGGCTCGTTGCGGTATTTGTATGACACCAAACGAACGTTTTGTTACGCTGAAACTCTAAATATAGAAAGACCTTTTTTAACCAGTGTTACTGAAACAATAGGTTGATTAATTGAGAGAAAGGCTTTCCTGGTAAGGAAGGTCTTTTTTTATTGAACTTTGATGACAATTCCCGAGGCTTGAATCTTACCACGGTTACTGGCTCTTCTTCCATTTTCGTAAGGCTCCTTGCTCAGGTAAATTTGAATGTAGTACAGCCCTTTTTTGTTGAAGCGTTTCCGCAAAGTGATATAGCCGTCGCGGTTGGCGGATGGAATCTGCCAGGGCCACAGCTGAAAGGCAATATCCTCGGAGAAATCATTGTAGCTATTCAGACGGTTGATTTCGTCGCGTGTCATCGGTTTCAGTGGTGGCTCGTAGTAACCGATGATGACATACGGGTAGAGCTTTTTATCCAGTGGGCGGAATTGTATCGTAGCTGTTTCTCCTTTTTTAATGGTTTGCTGGAAAGGACGAAACTGCAAATAGCGGTCGATAAATTCTTCGTAGTAACGGAAGCCATGCTCGCACCAGGCTGTCCCTATACCAACAAAGTTATGAAATGGCCCGATGACGGTTTGTTTGTGGCCATCGTTGGGTGCTTCTTCTTTCATAAAACCGGAATGAGCGTTTTCCATCAATCCGACGATGTCATCAAATTCGGGTGAAATCCTCCCAGTCGTAATAAGGGCGGATGCATTCTCTGATACATGGTCGGTTCCGCCAGCAAAAGCGTATCGGTGGAAGGGTTTTTCGCCTTCAAGGTTCCAGTGCCCGAAAAAGCCTTTGTCGCATGATTCACGGCTCATCTGATTGGCAACCCGGCTGGCCAGGATATCGAGCTTCACCGGCGGAACATGGTATTTCTCCCGGCTATCGTTGATGCGGTGTAACAGGATGATTTTGGATAAAAGCATCAAATCATCATCCCGGTAGGCGCTTAAACGGTGCTCTTTATTATTCAGGATTTGGTAGTAGGCAAATTCCTCGCGGGAAATGTGATATGTTGCCAATTTCTGGTCGATGCCGGTTTGGCGGCTGGTCACATTTTGCGATAGCGCTTTCTTTTGAAAAAGAGTGAGCGAAATAAAGAGTAGCACAGTGAGTGGAATGATTTTCATGCCTGTTAACTAAATAGCCCGTAACGCTACAACAAATATCAGGCCTTTTGGATGAAGAAATATTTATTTCCAGCCAACAAAAAAAAGGGACGGATGCTGTAAACATCGCCCCTTTTTCGCTCTCGGGTTCCTCGGGGAGGAAGGGATTGGTTGGGTCGAAAAAAAAATGGTTTTGAAAAGTCAACCAAGCCTTGCTCAACTAACTAAATCTATCATTCTAAACCTGACTGTTCTGAAAGGTCAATATTTTTATTGATAAATGGCAGATAATCTATTAGTTGCGCGTTTTAAGGTTTGTTTTATAAAAAACGACGATGTTGTGAAATTGGTATGTGAGAGGGTAAAAAAAATGAAAGTTTTTTATGCAGAAAATCAATATGTTAACATTAGTGGAGGTGGGTGAGGATTACCTCGTATTTATTCTTTTGTTTTTGGACTTAATAGAACGATAAAAATACCAATAACAGGTGTAAGCAAAATACACCAGAAAACCGAACGCCCATAACCAATGGTCCGGTTTTTTCCGATGTATTCTGCAATAAAATGGGTGAGAATAATGTAGACTACACCAAATACGATCGATATGACAATCCCGGCATTCATATAAGTTGTATTAAGTAGTACAATACAATTTACCGGCTCCTCGTGTTTGTCTTGTCTCTTC
Source organism: Prolixibacter denitrificans (assembly GCF_003014495.1). Taxonomy (GTDB): domain Bacteria; phylum Bacteroidota; class Bacteroidia; order Bacteroidales; family Prolixibacteraceae; genus Prolixibacter; species Prolixibacter denitrificans. Next base: position 104,100 of record NZ_PYGC01000006.1, read on the forward strand.
GATCTAATTTATGGTAAATTCACCTATTTTGCCCGTTTTTCAAGTGATTTTATCAGCGCTGAAAAGTCATCCCGTGCCAGTCCTTCGGCTTTCGCCAACGCATAAATTTCGGCGGCAACCGATGCCATAAACTGCGGTACGCCGTTGTCATAAGCGGTTAATCCCAGCAAGTGCAGGTCTTTTTGCATCCACTCCAACGGGAATTCGACCGAATAGTCGTTCGATTTAATCTTGTCCGCTTTCGCTTTAATAAAAGGTGCCGTCACTGGAAGTCCTGGTAAGAATTCGAGCAAAAAGTCGCGGGAAAATCCCATCTTCTCGCCCAAAACCACCGACTCAGCAAAAACAGCCATGGCCTGTGCTAACTGTGAATTAACGAGCATTTTCAGTGACGTTCCCATGCCTGTGTCTCCAGCGTGAATTGTCTTTTTGCCCATAATATCGAACAACGACTGAACCTCCTGCATGTCACGGGCAGCTCCACCAACCAGGAATAGGAGCTCACCTTTTTCCGCTGGTATTTTGCTTCCGGCTACGGGTGCATCCATAAAACGCACATTGTGACTCCTGGCTTTCGCCGCTGCATTGCGCGAGAAACCCGGGTCGACCGTTGTACAGTCTACCCACAGTGCATTTTTCTTCATCTGTTTTACGAAGCCTGAATCACCGAAGGCAGCATCGTTAACCACGCCGGGCGTTGAGAGCATCGAAATAACTACATCGGCATCTTTCACAGCGTCAGCTGACGATTGTGCTACCGTGGCACCTAATTTACCCAGTTCTTCCGCAGCAGAGCGCGTCCGGTTGTATACGGTTACGTTCAAATTCTCTTTTACCAGATTTTTTGCCATCCGGCTTCCCATGATTCCCAATCCGATAAATGCGATTTTCATAACAGAATATTTTTGAGTTTAACTAATTCAATTTGTCCTTCATTATCTAATAACTGAACAGGAAAGCAAAGGTTTGTTGGTTCGGTTTAAAAATTTATAATTTAAATTATTGAAAAACATCGACTTAAATCATTATTCGGCATTAATAAAACAAAATTCCCCCGTAACTGTCTGTTACAGGGGAACTTGATTCGATTTCGGCTATTTAGAATAAGCCGGTAATATTTCCTTCGTTGTCGATATCGATATTTTCAGCGGCAGGTTTTGCCGGTAAACCGGGCATCCGCATAATGTTACCCGTAATCGGAATAATAAAACCGGCGCCCGAGGCAATTTCAATATTGCGTACGGTTACCACGAAATCCTTTGGGCGGCCCAGCAATGCCGGGTTATCAGAGAGCGATTTTTGTGTTTTGGCGATGCAAACCGGCAATTTATCCAGTCCGAGCTTTTCAATCTTCTTCAAATCTTTTTTGGCCTGGCTGGAAAAATCGATGGCTTCGGCTCCGTAAATGCGCTTGGCAACGGTTTCTATCTTTTTCGGAACGTCCCATTTCCAATCGTACAGCGGTGTTATTTGATTGGCACATCGTTCGCATGTTCCTGCGACAATATCAGCCAGTTCCAGTGCACCTTCTCCGCCTTTGGCCCATACATCGATGGGTGATACTTCTACGCCCATTGACTTGCATTTCTCCACAATCAAATTGATTTCGGCATCTGTATCGGAAGTAAAACGGTTAATCGCTACCACCGGACAAGCTTTGAATTGCAGCATATTTTCGATGTGCTTTTCGAGGTTGGCAAAGCCTTTTTGCAATGCTTCCAGGTTTTCCTCTTTCAGCGAATCTAAAGGAGCGCCGCCGTGATATTTCAATGCACGTACGGTAGCAACCAAAACAACTGCCGAAGGTTGCAAGTCACCATAACGACATTTGATATCGATGAATTTTTCGGCACCTAAATCGAATCCGAAACCTGCTTCCGTTACCACATAATCCGAAAGGGAAAGTCCCATACGAGTGGCAATGATGGAGTTGGTTCCCTGCGCAATGTTGGCAAATGGTCCGCCGTGAATAATGGCCGGTGTGCCTTCGATGGTTTGTACCAGATTGGGCTTGATCGCGTCTTTCAGTAATGCAGCCATAGCACCTTGCGCTTTCAGATCGCGGGCATAAATGGGCTCGCCGCTGTAGGTGAATCCAATGAAGATATTGCCAAGGCGCCTTTTCAAATCTTCAAAATTGTCAGCCAGACACAAAATGGCCATGATCTCGGAGGCCGCTGTGATATCGAAGCCGGTTTCCCTGGGAACTCCGGAAGTGGTGCCACCCAAACCCAGAACCAATTGTCGCAATGCCCGATCGTTCATGTCCATCACACGCTTCCATTCGACAGTACGTGGATCGATGCCCAACGAATATTGCTTGTTTTGCAGATTGTTATCGATTAACGCAGCCAGCAGATTGTGTGCTTTTTCAATCGCCGAAAAATCACCGGTGAAGTGCAGGTTAATGTCTTCCATAGGCAATACCTGCGACCAGCCTCCTCCCGTGGCTCCACCTTTGATACCGAAAACCGGTCCAAGAGATGGTTCACGCAAAACCACCGTCGTTTGGTAATTGCGGCGATTCATGGCTTGTGAAAGCCCGATGGAAACAGTGGTCTTTCCTTCTCCGGCGGGCGTTGGAGAGATAGCTGAAACCAAAATCAGCTTGTGCTGCTTTACCTTTTCTTTGTCAATAAACCGAAGTGGAATTTTTGCCTTGTACTTCCCGTACAATTCCAGGTCGTCAAATCCGATGCCCAGCTTTTCAGCAATTGTTGTGATGGGCTTCATGTTCACGGAATGTGCAATTTCAATGTCGGTCTTCATCTGAATTTCGTTCGTTTATGGTTTTTCCGGATACGCCGGTTCTTCAAGTTTACTTCATTGGTTATGGTAAGATTTAGGCATAGTACGAACTTAGCGAAAGAAACAGACGGAGACAATGTCATCTGTCAGCAATTTTCCTGTGAAGAGAAGTCGGAGGGAATCTAAAATAGGATAGAGAGCAAAAAAAGAGAGGTAGTTATTTACCTCTCTTTTTTCATATTTATGGTTTGGGATAGTCTTTCAAGAGATTGACCGTCTTGGCAATTTCTTCATCAGGCAATTCATAATCGGTCAACTGCCCATGTAGGTATTTATCGTAACCAATCAAATCCATCAAACCGTGTCCGGAGAAGTTGAATACGATGGTTTTCTCTTTACCTTCTTCTTTTGCTTTCAACGCTTCACGAATGGTTGCTGCTATGGCGTGGTTTGTTTCCGGGGCGGGAATGATTCCTTCCGTTTTTGCGAACAGAACGCCGGCGTTGTAACACTCGTTTTGGTGGAGCGAAACGGGTTTCACTAAACCAGCCTCTACTGCTGCGCTAACCAGCGGTGCCATCCCGTGATAACGGAGTCCACCAGCATGAATAGGAGCGGGAATGAAAGTATGTCCGAGACTGTGCATCGGAAGGAGCGGAGTCATCTTGGCAATATCGCCGTGATCATAGAGGAATGGAGCTTTCGTCAGAGTCGGGCACGAAGCGGGTTCAGCTCCAATAATTTCGATATCAGCACCATTAATCTTGTCATTCACAAACGGAAAAGAAAGGCCGGCAAAGTTACTTCCACCGCCACAGCAACCAATTACCACATCCGGCTTTTTGATGCCGACTTTGGCCAATTGCTTTTTGGTTTCCAAACCGATGATTGTCTGGTGAAGCATCACGTGGTTCAGCACTGAGCCCAGCGAATAGCGGGTTTCACCGGTTGGATCGGTCACTGCCGCTTCGATGGCTTCCGAAATAGCAATTCCCAGACTTCCGGGCGTATCCGGATCGGACTCGAGGACAGCTCGACCGGCCGCTGTTTCCATACTCGGACTGGGAATACATTTGCCGCCCCAGGTATTCATCATCATCTGCCGGAAAGGTTTTTGCTCGAAGCTCACCCGGACCATAAACACTTTGCATTCGAGTCCGAGTTGTGCACAGGCAAACGATAAGGCGCTTCCCCATTGGCCGGCACCAGTTTCCGTGGTAATGCGTTTGATGCCAAATTCTTTATTGTAATATGCTTGGGCAATGGCTGTGTTGGGTTTATGACTTCCGGCAGGAGACACACTCTCGTTTTTGTAATAGATTTTGGCCGGAGTGCCGAGTGCTTTTTCCAAAGCGTAAGCTCTCACCAACGGGCTGGGACGCCAGATGGAAAGTAATTCAAGCACCTTTTCAGGAATATCAATCCAGCGCTGGGTGCTCACCTCCTGCTCAATAATGTTCATCGGGAATACAGGCGCCAACATTTCGGGAGAGACCGGTTTCCCATCAGGACCAAGGGGAGGACGCATCTTCAGATCCGCGGCCAGGTTATACCATTGTCGTGGCATTTCCGATTCATCGAGAAAGATTTTTTTTTGCAGCATAATAAATGGTTTAGAGGTAATTGCGTTGAGAGAAGCAAGAGGACTTTTCATCAACAATTTTAAAGATACAACTCGGTAAGAATTTTCGCATCATAAAACATTTGTAATATGTCGAAAATGTATTTGTTCAAAAGTAAGAAAAATTGTGAAAAGTAAAAATCAGGGAATGAGAGGAGAAGAGCTATGCTGCAAAAATTCCTGATCGGGGTAGGAGGCCGGTAAAAAGAAAGTCGCATCAACGATGAACTGTGATGCGACCTGATTTTATTTTACTTCGAGGGAATTGAATGCATGTTTTATTTTTTCCAACGCGTGGAGAAGCAACTGTCGTGGAATTCCAATATTCATTCGCTGATAATATTCTCCACCCGGTCCGAAAGCCTTGCCGGGAGAAAGTCCCAGCCCGGCTTCACAGATGAGGCGCTCGCGAACATCTTCCGGCGGAAGCCCCGTTTGTGAAAATTCGATCCAGACCAGGAATGAAGCTTCTGCCTCCATGGGAATAATTTCAGGAAGGTTTTCTTTAAAGAAAGCATGAACGATGCGATGGTTTTCTTCGAGGTAGGAAATTAGCTCTTTTCGCCATGCTTCACCGTGTTGGTAAGCAGCCCGTGCCGCTTCGTAAGCCATAATATTTCCCCGGAAGAGATGCAACGCATGCATCCGGTGGTTCAGCTTTTCGCGGATTTCGGAATTGGGAACGATAGCGGTAGCAGCGGATAATCCGGCAATGTTGAAGGTTTTGGTAGGCGAGATAAGTGTGATGCTATTCATTGCTGCTTCTTCTGAAACCGTGGCAAATGGTATATGTCGATAATCATTCAGCACTAGGTCGGCGTGAATTTCGTCTGAAATGACTAACACATTGTTTTCTGCAGCGATGGAAGCCAGCTCCTTCAATTCGTCTTTCGACCATACACGACCACCCGGATTATGGGGATTTGATAGAATGAAAACATCGATGTTCTCTTTCAACTTTGTCCTCAGGTCATCCAAATCCATGTGGTACTTTCCTTTCTCCAGTTTCAGGTTACTGAAAACGACTTGTCGATCGAGTTTCTGAGGAACATCGAAAAAAGGCGTATAAACCGGAGCGTGAACCAGAATATCTTTGCCCGGCTCGGAGAAAATCTCGAGCGCGAGTCCAATTGTTGGGACAACGCCGGGAACAAAGCTCATCCACTCACGGTCGACTTCCCAGTTGTGATGCGAGGCCTGCCATTCCCGGATGGTTTCAAAATAATCATCTCCCGGTAGGGTATAGCCGAAAACACCGTGATTGGAACGTTGGTGCAGTGCTTCAATAACCGGTTCCGGACTGCGAAATTCCATATCGGCCACCCAAAGAGGGATGACATCTTCGCGTCCGAAAAGCGCTTTGCGCCGGATGTACTTGATGGCGCCTGTTCCGGAGCGATCTACAATTTGGTCGAAGTTAGTTGTCATGGTAAGGGTTTAAATAAAAAAACCCCGAACCATACGGACCGGGGCGTGATTTTTCTGCAACAGTTATTTACTTTCCGGATTCACCTCGATAGATGATGTAATAGGAAGCGCTTTCCGGTAAATAGCGGAAACACCGCAATACCGATCCTGCGAAAGATTTACCGCTTTTTCAAGCTTTTCCATGGGTAAATCCTCGCCCCAGAACTGATAAGTGATGTGCATACTGGTATAAACCTTCGGATGCTCTTCACCCAGTTCGCCTGATACTTTTACATCAAAATTATCGGGGGTAACCCGCATTTTCTTCAAAATGGAAATAACATCCATGGCGGTACAGCCAGCCAGGGCAGTCAGCATGAACGGTTTCGGACGAGGGCCACGGTCTTTGCCGCCCACTTTTTCGTCCGCGTCCAGCATGATTTTGTGCCCGTTGACTTCGGCTTCGAAAGCCATGTCTTCTTTCCAGGAAATTCCTACTTCATGCTTCATAAAATAGTGCTGCTTTTTTAGTTTGCCTGAACTTTAAGTACATCGCTGATAGCCTGAACGAAGGTGTCTTTAGGAAGTGCACCCATAGCCATCTGAGGTTGACCTTCAACCGGGATGAACAGCAATGACGGAATGCTCTGAATACCGAACATCGCAGCCAGTTCGCGCTGGTCTTCCGTGTCTATTTTATAAATTTTCAGTTTTTCTTCGCCGTACTCTTCCTGGAGTTCTTCCAGAATTGGAGCTACCATTTTACAAGGATTACACCAGTCAGCGTAGAAGTCGATAATTGCAGGCACGTTGCCTTCAAATTTCCAATCCTTGTTATTTTCGAAATCGAATACTTTTGATTTAAAAGTGTCTTTTGTCAAAAATTCTAATGCCATGTTGTTTCTTTTTTTGTGGTTCTTAAATATCGTTTATTAAATATTGCCAATAGCAAAAGTTTCGGTGCAAAAATAATTAGTGATTTTGAAAAAACAAACTTTTCCGGGAAAAAAGTTGCTAATAGCAAAAAATGTGCTTGTAAATATTTGCTTTATTTGTATTTTTGTATCCGGAAAAGAATCGGAAAAATTGATATACAATGGAGAACGGGAACGGAATCATGTTTATGATCTATGAACTGAGGCGCAAATGTGCTTCGGTCGATCAGCGTTTAATGGACGATTTGGGACTTTCGCAATCGGAATTATTATTCTTTTCGGCACTGGATAACTGCGAGAAAATCAGTAGTCCGGAGTTGGCGAAGAACATGGATCTTTCTCCATCGCGCGTCAGCCGGGTGGTGGACAAACTGGTGAACAATGGTTTTCTGATCCGGGAAATCGACCCGAATGATCGAAGAGCCATCACGTTAAACCTGACCGAAAAAGGAAAGAGCGTGAAGGAACAGATTGATACGGGACGGCAGGAGTGCGAAGCGCAGTTGATGGAAATTATGCCGGACACCGATATGAAGAAATTCAGCGAACTGGTCACGAAGATCGTAACTACTTTAAAATAGAAAATTCCCCGCAGGCATGATGACCTGGGGGAATTCAACTATTTATCATTGATATCGCATCGATTCTCTATTTCTCTCCACGCAATTCTTTTTCGGTCATAGCTGGTACCGCATTAAAACCGCCAGCGCACGATAATAATCATGCTCGGCGCTCAGAAAATTCTCGTAAGCACCGATATAATAGTTCATCTCGGTGACGTAATTGATGATTGAGATTTGCCCCAACTGAAGCGATTTGTTTAGCAATTGTACGCTCGACATTTCTTCGAGCCCCGTCCGATAGTTTTCTACCGATTTCCGTAAAGATTTTACCTGACTGTATGCCCGTTCCAGTTCGAACCAGGCCTGTTTCAACTGGCCGGTGTATTGTGCTGCAGCCCATTCCTGTTGAGCTTTGGCTCGCTTCACATTGTTCCTGTTCGACCATAAAGGAATGGAAATCCCCACTTTCGGACCACCATATTTTTCCCCCGGAACCGTTTCTGATTCATAACCTACCATGAGTTTGGGTAAGCCCTTTGCTCCGGCTAGTTTGCGGGCTTCCTCAGCAATACTTTTACCGGCTTTCGCCGAAAGAAGATCGGGTCGCAGACGGATAATGTCACAGAATAATGAGTCTTTTCCCGGCAGGATTTCTTCCCGGTAGGAGAATTGATTTAACGCCGGTAACGAATCGCCACATAACCAAGTGAGTTTCGCCACCAATTGTCGCTCGTTTGCCTTAATGAGCGTTAGTTGATTTTCCAACTCAATTCGCTGGATTCGGGCTTTGTTCACTTCCAGAATCGTTGCTTCGCCTCGTTCCATTTTTCGGTTGAGCGATTCGTGGAGCTTCACCGTGTTTTGCACCCGGTCGGTTAAATAACGGTCGCGCTTTCGTTGATACACCAGTTCGTAGTACGTGAGCTGGGTTTCGAGCAATAGTTGTTGCCGGAAGTCGCGGTAATCCAACTCCGCCTTTTCCGATTGATTATCTGCCAGCTTATTTCGGTAATGGTACACCGAAGGGAAATCGAGGCTCTGGGTTGCGGAGAAAACTTTCTTATTGCCCAGCGCATCGGTATTTCCAGGCATAAAGCCAAATTCCACTTCCGGATCGGAAGGAGTCAGTCCCGTGCGGTACTCCCATTGTTTTGCCTCTTTCAGCTTCCGGCCAGCCTTCATACCTGGATTCGCCTTTTCGGCCGCCTGGAGAAGTTGTTGGAGCTCGTTTTGAGCCATTGCCGGACATGAAACCAAAATCATCGTAAAAAGGAGCAGGATTTTCATAGCACTTATCTTGTTCGTTCTTTCTATTCTCATCGTTTTTCCTCCTCTTTTATTTCTTTCCGGTTTAACCGGAAATAGACCACCGGTATCACAAATACGTTCAACAAGGTAGACGTGAGCAGACCGCCCAGAATGACAATGGCCATTGGGCTTTGGATTTCGTTACCGGGAAGATCGCCGTTCACTGCTAAAGGAATTAGTGCCAAAGCGGCTGTCAGAGCTGTCATCAGAATCGGATTCAAACGGTCAGCCGATCCGCGAATGATACGTCGATAAAGCCCGACGCCTTCTTTCTTTAGTGCCTGGTAACGGGAAACCAGCAGAATACCGTTTCGGGTAGCGATACCAAACAACGTAATGAATCCGATGATAGCCGGAATGCTCATTACGCCTGACGTGAACGCAACAGCCATGACGCCGCCGATGAGCGCCAGCGGCAGATTGAGCAGAATAACGCTGGTCACCTTCATATCTTTGAATTCCTGGTAAAGCAGCAGGTAGATAACCAGCAGCGCAAACAGCGACGCTAGCAGCAGCTTACGTTGCGCGTCGGCTGCACTTTCAAACTGACCGCCATATTCTACGCGGTAGCCTTCCGGAAGAACAACGTCCTGTTCCACTTTATCGCGAATGTCCTTTACCACCGAGTTCAGGTCGCGCCCGGCTACATTGCATGAAACGACCAGCTTGCGCTGTACATTCATCCGGTTAATGGTATTCGGGCCTGACTCGGAACGGACATCGGCCACGTAATACAACGGAACTTTGCGTCCATCGCCGGTATCGATAAGTGCATTCTTAATGGCTTCGATGTTTCCCCGGTGTTCATCGTCGAAACGGATGACCAAATCAAATGAACGTTCTTTTTCAAACACATCGCCCATCTTTTCTCCGGCGAAAGCCACATCGACAAACTGGTTGAACTGTTTCATCGGGATGCCGTAACGGGCCAGCATTTCCCTTTTCGGGCGAATCCGGATTTGCGGAATTTCAATTTGCTGCTCCACAAATGGATCAGCTACACCGTCAATTCCTGTCATCAGCGACTTGATGCGTTCGCCCAAATCGTGCATTTCCGGAAGACTGGTGCCGTAGATGCTGATGGCGATATCGGCCCGGGAACCGGAAAGCATATGATTGATGCGGTGACTAATGGGCTGCCCGACTTCGATGGAGACGCCGGGAAGTGTATTCAGTTTTTGCCGGACTTCCGCCAGAAAAGCATTTCGTGAGCGTTTTCCCAGGTGAAAAGGTGCATCGATTTCTGAAACGTTAGCACCAAAAGCATGCTCAGCTAATTCAGCCCGTCCGGTGCGTCGTTCCGTCACCTGAATCTCGGGAACGGAAAGCAGCAACTCTTCTGCTTCTCTTCCAATTTTATCTGACTCGGCCAACGATATTCCCGGCATCGAAGCTACGTTGATGGTCAGTGTCCCTTCGTTAAAAGGAGGGAGGAAACTTCCGCCAAACTGCGAAAGGAAAATCAACGCGACAATGAAAAGAGCGACCGAAAGACCGATGGTGAGATTTTTGGCCCGCATCACCTGGACCAGAGCTTTCCTATACCATTCAACGGTTTTGGTTTCGAGCCAGCTTCCTTTGCTGTGTTTTTTGAGACGTTTGCGGTTTACGAGCAACAAGCTGGAAAGAACAGGCGTAACCGTAATGGCCACAACCAGCGATGAAAACAGGGATATAATATAAGCAACACCCAACGGCCGCAGCATGCGACCTTCCATCCCGCTAAGGAAGAAGAGCGGAATAAACGCGACCATAATGATGAGAGTGGCATTCATGATAGAAGCCCGGATTTCGACCGAAGCTTCATAGATTACCTTGAGCGATTTGCGCCGTTTTTTCTTTGGTAACCGGGTATTTTCCCGCAAACGCTTATACACGTTTTCCACATCGATGATGGCATCGTCTACCAGCGATCCGATAGCGATAGTCATCCCACCAAGTACCATGGTGTTGATGGTGTAGCCCATCAGTTTCATCACGATAACGGACATTAAAAGTGAAAGTGGAATGGCTGCCAACGAAATAAGCGTCGTTCGGTAGTTCATCAGGAAGAGCGCCAGAATGATGGCTACGAAAATGGCACCTTCCATTAACGCGCGCTCCACGTTGCTGACCGATGTGTCGATAAAGGTTCGTTGCGAGAAGACGTCGGTGTGAATTTTGACATCCGGCGGCAATGTTTTTGCGATAGCCGCCAGTTCAGCATCGATGTTGTCACTCAACTCGCGGGTGTTAACATTGGGCTGTTTTGAAACCGTTAACACAACTGCTTTTCTCCCCTTGTAAGAACCATCTCCGATTTTTGGTGCCGCACCGATGCGTAATTCTGCTACATCTGAAAGCTTAACAGGGAACCCATTCGCTACCCGAATAACCGTGTTACCCAACTCATTCACTTCGTTGGAACGGCCAATTCCTCGTACAATGTAGTTGTTTCCGTATTCCTCGATGAAGCCGCCGGGCACATTATCGTTGTAACCGTTCAGCAGTTCGATCAGCTCATTGAAACGGATGCCATAATAGCGTAGCTTTTCCGGGTTAACCAGAATTTGGTATTCTTTGTATTCACCGCCAATCGTGGTTACCTGGGCGACTCCACCAACGGAGAGAATTCGGGGTCGTACCTGCCAGTCAGCAAGTGTGCGCAGCTCCATGGGCGATGTTGAATCGGCAGTCATAGTAAAAACCATGATTTCGCCCATCAACGAAGACTGTGGTGCGAGAGTAGGGCTTCCAACGCCTTTCGGGAGTCGGTCGCTAATGGTCATCAGCTTTTCGGCAACTACCTGCCGGGCGTTGTAAACGTCCATGCCCCAGTCGAATTCGGCCCAAACAATGGAAAAGCCCATGGCCGATGACGAACGTACCCGTCGCAATCCGGTGGCTCCGTTAATGGCTGTTTCGATGGGAAAGGAGACCAGCTGCTCCACTTCTTCGGGTGCCATCCCGTGTGTTTCAGTCATTACAACAACAGTTGGCGCATTTAGGTCTGGGAACACATCTACCTCCATCTGCCGGACCGAATAATATCCGACGAGCATTAGAAGCAGCGCCCCCACGATGATAAGCAGCCGGTTGTGTAATGAGAATTGTATGATTTTATTTAGCATGTAAATGAATTCAGGAGGTTAGTGATTGTGATTATGTGCCGGCGCAGTTCCACTCATGGAAGCCAGTTTAACACGGTAAGCACCTTTTGCTACAACTCGTTCACCGGCTTCCAGACCGGATAGAACTTCGAGGCGCTTCCCGTCGTTTCGTCCGGGAGTGATATACCGTTTCAGGTACTCCTCGCCATCTTTCTGGACAAAAACATAGAAGTTCCCTTGTTCTTCCATCAACGAAGAGAGAGGAATCGTCAGCGCATCTTGGAAGGAACCCGCTTTCAGGTAAACTTCCACATACGATCCAGGAATCAGGTTTTCGGTGTTGATGACTTCGAAATACACTGGCGTGAAGAAGGTTTTGTCGAGAGTCGATTTTCCGAAAGTGATCTTTTTCCCACCCAAATTGTCGATGGAGTGCACCTGCTGGTCGTAAGGCGTGATAAAGTTGGCAGAAAAGACGCTGGGCAAGCGTGCATAATCTTTCTGGGGGACATCGGCCCGAAGTGTTAATTTCCGGTTTTGCGTGATAACCATCAATGCCTGTCCGGCTTCGACAAACTGGCCTTCTGACACCAAACACTCTTTAATGTAACCATTCTGAGGCGCAACAATTCGCTCGCCCTGGGTTGTATGAAAGCGGCTGATATTTTCGAAAACAGCTTTAGCACTTCTGAATTCTGCTTCCGCTGAGCGAAACTCAGTTTGGGTAATCAACCGATCTTCAATCAACTGTTTGGAGCGTTCGTAATTTTCTTTGGCCTTGTCGTAAGCAGCTTTAGCCTTCAGGTAATCCTGATTCAGGTTACCGTCCAGCAGTGATGCTGACAAGGTCATCAACTCCTCGTTCTTTTTTACCGGTTCTCCGGAAAGAAGCTGTGTACCGCCTAAAAGAACGGTTCCACGGTGTTTGGCGGTTACCACAATTTCGTCGCCCTGCGCCGGCATGATTTCACCGGATGTTTTGATGATTTCGAAGAACGGTTCTTCTTTCACCGGTGCAACGGCAAAATCAATTTTCCAGGCTTCCTCCTTCAGGAATGCAATGGCTTTGGCATTCTCGTGGTGTTCCTGCTGACTTTCGTGAAAAGCATCATGGTTCTCGTAGACGTTGATGTTATTCAGCGGGAATAAAACAGGAACTCCTTTGTCGGTCAGTTCCATTTTGAGATCGATTGAACCGATCTTTTTCGGTGAAAAGGCCAAATGGAAAATGCCCGGAACTTCCGGCTGATTCGCTGAGGCAACCAATTGATTATTGTACAGAAGCTTCAGGCTTCCCTGTTGCAGCGGTTTGTATTCCGGTAAACGGGTAACATGCACCAGCAACTCGGCTTTCTCGTTTTCTATAAAAGGAGTCGATTCGAAGAAGAGTTCGTAACGGTTGTTACGGTCGTAAATCGTGTACGTCTGTTTTTCAACGGCTGCGTGCTCTTCGTGTTCTTCTTGAGCTCCATGATTATGAGTGCTATGACAAGCCGTTGTCATTCCCCCGGCAATCGATAGAGCCAGAAGGAGCAATCTGAATTTCTTCATGATAAAAATGTAAGTGAAATGAATATCGCATTAATGAATATTCCCCGGAGAGCTCGCAGAAAAAGGCGTAGCTATACCGTTAACCGGAAAACTCAGGTTCGGTCGGGGAATGTGTATTTAAGCGCGATATTCGGGAGGTCCCCTGACGGTTGAGACTTTAACCGGGGGATCGTGGTAAACCGGAAGAATCGCAATTGGATAGTCCGTTTCTTTCGGTTCGTCAGAGATGATTTTATATTCTGGAAAGAGCGTAATGAATTGTGGATTGAAATGCAGTAAAACTGAGGTAAAAGCCAGTTGTGGTGATTGTGTTGCGTACATTCACCGTGCTCGTTGCTGGCTTGGTGATGATGAGGAGCGGGAATCCGGAAAATCTGAGGTGTATCCTCGTGCTCCATATAGCAGATCTGTTCCGGTTCGCCGGAGCCAACAGGTTCAGCGTGCCAGATACCGTCGTGGTAAATAAAGACGGCGGCTAAAATGACGAGCCATAATCTGCTATGTAATGAAACTTTCATCGCGAAAGCAAAAATAGCAGATTATGTCAATTCCGCAAATAGCAGAAAATGTGCTGCGAAGCAACTTTAGTCAGACTGCCGGCCGGAACCCGTCGGGGCTTAGCACCGGAGGCTCATGGTCTTCCGGTGGCGTGAGCTGAATCACTTTCGCAACATTTTCCTCGTCCTGGTAAGCAAAATAAGAGTTTAGTTTCTCCACAGCTATTCGAATGGCCTGATTGATGGGCATGGGTTTTCCTGCCAATTCCGGGTCGATCGCCCAGAGTTGCATGCTGTAATTACGGAAGATTGGGAGGTTATCCGTCTCATTGGGTGATAGTTGAACTGCATGCTGTACACTATCCGGGAAATTGCTTTTCATGGTTTTGCAAGTAACCAATTCGGGAATTCCGATCCGGTTTAACCGGAATCCAAATCCAAACATCCGGCAGATCAGACCTCTGTAGGGATAAGCTGAGCATCCCCAGGTTCCGTTTTGCTGTGCTTCCGTATCCAGTAAGACACAGAGTTCATCACCTTTCAAACTGTTCAGCTTTTCCAGGAATGCATCCATCTGGCCGGTGCGGTGAAGATAAGCTGCTAATGGATAGAATTCGAGCGGAGTAGCCTCGATGCTTCTGTTGCGGCAGCAGAGGCTACAATGCTCCACACACTTCAGACCCGTTTGGTCCGATATTTTGGCGAGATGTTCATCAAGTCTTTTGAAGACCATCTCTACAGCTTCAATTTTTTCTTTAAGTTTCATCAGGCAACCATTGCTACCTTATAAAAACAACGATGTTTATTTTTGACTTTCCCGGGTGAGCCGGATGGCTCCAGGCGATTGCAATGTTACGAAATAAACAGTCTGTTTGATCTTTCGGCCTGTGAAAAATTTTCTTTGTGTTTAAGTGGTTTGATATCAGATTGTTTTTATCATAAATCTGAGGAAAAACAAAAATTTTAGGAATACATAAAATAATATAAGAATATGCACGTTTATAGATCAAGGACCCAAATACAGACGAAGGTGATTGAAAAGTGAATTAAGCGTTTTTTTCGTTTCGATGACCTCGTAAATAACCATTCACAGTAGAAAAGAAATTCAACCACTCAGACTAACCCCGTTGTTTTGATGGTTGAATAAGCATAATAGCATGGAATTGAATTGAATTGTTTGTTGAAGTGGGGTATTTCAAGGGTTAATTAATGCCGGGCCAATATTGACCCGGAGGGAAACTTAAAAAACTACATCATGAAAAAATTGCTTAATTTATTGTTGGGTGCTACGTTCCTGCTGGGAGTAGCCAGTTGTAATAAAACAAACAGTAGCGCGACCGACACACTTCCACAAGGGGAAAACACGGTTCTTTCCATTCAGGGAGTAACCTCTACAACACAGGTAAAAAGTGCTTCGATAGCCAGCACACCAACGATTTCGATCTCAATTACAGGAAAAGACAGCAGTTTGATTGGTACGGCTACGTTGACCCAGGCGAAAATAGCCGTTAAGGAAATTCAGTTTAACATGCCTGACAGCGAGATTGACAACGAAGCAGAGATTGAGCAGGAGAAAGAAGTTGAATTTAACGGACCATACATTGTCGATTTAATCACCGATTCTATTACTCCGGAACTAAAGCCGGTTGCTCTTCTTCCGGGAACTTACACCGGTATCAAGTTAAAGCTTGACAAGATTGAAGGTGATGAGACCAATGAAGATGATGGTTCGGCTTTGGCGACCGAAACAGATTCCATTTATCAGCATTCCATTTACCTGGAGGGAACATATACAGGCGTAATTCAACAACAGAAATACGACAATATTCCTTTCACTGTAAAGTATGATATGGATAAGGAGATCAACTTTAATACCAACGGAACCAAAGGTTTCAAAGTGGCTTTAGATTCGGTGAATAACATTATTGTGGCCTTTAATCTGGATGATTGGTTTAACTTCGCTAATCGGGAAACCAATCCGGATCATGTTGATTTCAGTGATTTAACCGTACAGACAGACGCAAACGGAAATCCGTACATTTTGATTGAGAAGACTGAGCAGCAGAGTGACGTCAATGCGGCAGTTCAGGAAGTGATTGAACACAATCTGGAAATGTCGACACGGTACGGAAAAGATGAAGATCATGACGGTCATCTGGGAAACAAAGAAGACGACGATACAGCAAACGACAACGGGGAATAACTAACATTCATAGATTTAAATCCCTGAAATACGCTCAAATCCAATTCGGGCTGACCTTTATGAGGTCAGCCCTTTTTAACATTAATTAGAGTTTGAACGTTTTAAACTTTTATATTTTTATGCTGTTGTGAAAGAACAAAGGGACCTAAAGACAATAGCATTTTTTATTGAAGATCTTCTTAAGTGAATTTACCTAGATTTTAAGCTGGTGAGATGCAGTTCACCCACCGTTCTGCATTGTTTTAGATTTAATAACCCCATCGGAAATACTTGAAAGTTGGTTTCCGGTGCAAATAAAGATCAAAAACTAAGGAAAGATGAGAAAAATTCAATTCGTAATGGCCATCGCTCTGATGGTTGGAGTAGCTGCATGTAATAACGATAGTAACAATTCAACGCCCGGAGAGGCAACGGTGAAAGTTCACATGACCGATGCACCTGCCGATTTCTCAGAGGTGAATGTGGATGTTCAGGCCATCACGCTGATGCCGGCCGATTCAACGGAAGGAACATCCGAGATCGACCTGGGGGCTCATGCCGGTGTATACAATTTGCTGGAATTGACAAATGGTCTGGATACATTGCTTGCCAATAAAAATATTCCGGCCGGAAAATACAGTCAGATTCGTGTAAAACTCGGAACAGACAACTCGCTGGTGATGAATGGGAATACCTATTCAATGAAAGTTCCC
Organism: Prolixibacter denitrificans; assembly: GCF_003014495.1. Taxonomy (GTDB): domain Bacteria; phylum Bacteroidota; class Bacteroidia; order Bacteroidales; family Prolixibacteraceae; genus Prolixibacter; species Prolixibacter denitrificans. Next base: position 120,714 of record NZ_PYGC01000006.1, read on the forward strand.
AGTGGCTCGTCCAGTGGTTTGAAGTTACAGCTGAATGCTGATTTCGTCGGAGGAGTGACCTATGATATTTTAATGGATTTTGATGCTGCACGGTCGATTGTAGCGCTCGGGAATGGAGGTTTTAATCTGAAACCAGTCATCCGGGTAAGTACTGAAGCTACTTCAGGCAGCATTAAAGGAATGGTGAACCCTGCCAATACCGAAGGTGTGGTTTATGCCATTTCTCCGAGCATGGATACGCTGTCTACATATGTTGATACTGTATCCGGTAGCTTCATGTTGCGCGGTGTTCCGGCAGATGTGTACACCGTTGAGGTTGATCCTGCTACCGATTCTGGTTTCAGTAAGCAATCAGTAGACAATGTAAAAGTTGTTGAGGGAACACAGACTGACGTTGGTACAATTGATTTGACCACACAGTCATCAGGTACCGCACAATAAGGCTTACACATTTTTGTCTAATATAAAGAGAGGGGAGCAGTCAATGAGCTGCTCCTTTTTTCATGTTCAATATTTACTCGTCGGTAAGATTTAATCCGTACAAGTCGGTGCGACGGTCTTTCAGGTTGCGAACGGCTCCAAAATAGTGCAACTCTTTCAGCAAGTCTAGATCCACGTCGGCAACCAGTATCATTTCCGTATTGGGTGTTGCTTCGGCTTTTATTCCCGTAGTCGGGAAGGGGAAGTCACAGGGCGTGAATACCACCGACTGGGCAAACTGAATGTCCATATTGGAAACCTTTGGCAGGTTGCCTACGCTTCCGGCAATAGCCACGTAACACTCATTTTCGATGGCACGTGCCCTGGCACAGTAGCGAACCCGGGAATAGCCGTTTTGTGTGTCCGTCAGAAACGGCACAAACAGGATGTCCATTCCTTGTTGTGCCAGCAGGCGGGGAAGTTCAGGAAACTCAACATCGTAGCAAATTAAAATACCGATACGGCCGGCATCGGTATCGAAAACTTTTACCTGGTTACCACCGGTTAGGCCCCAAAATTTTATTTCATCGGGAGTTACATGTATTTTCTCGTACGACTCGTATGTTCCGTCCCGACGGCAAAGGTGCCCGATATTGAGTAACCGGTCGTCATCGTTGATGAATGGCATACTTCCGGTAACGATGTTCACATTATATGTCATCGCCAGTTGAAGAAAGCGGTCCCGTATTTCTTCCGTATACTGTGCCAGTTCCCGGATGGCTTTCGACTCGACTAAATCGTTGTATTTGGCCATTAAAGGAGCATTGAAGAATTCAGGAAAGAGAGCGAAATCGCTTTTGTAACCTGAAACAGCATCGACAAAAAATTCCACCTGTTCAAACAGTTCATCCAGTGTTCGGTACGAGCGCATTTGCCACTGCACCAAGCCCAGTCTGACAACCGATTTGGTAGCAGAAAGCTTGGGTGATTTTTTTTCGTAGTAAATATTGTCCCATTGCAGTAAGACCGCATATTCTTTAGACTCCAGGTCGCCCGGAAGATACCCCTTTAATACTTTCTTGACGTGAAAATCATTCGCCAACTGGAACGTAAGTGTTGGATCGTATAGTTCCTTGAATTTTACCTTCTGAATGAATTCTTTGGGCGTCATTTCCGTTGCGTGCTTATGATAGTTGGGAATACGCCCGCCAAAAACAATGGCCTCCAGGTTCAGGTTTTCGCAAAGTTCTTTTCGAGCGTCATAAAGTCTTCTTCCCAGGCGCATTCCTCTGAACTCAGGACGGATAAACACATCGATGCCGTACAGAACATTTCCTTTCCGCGTATGCGTATTAAAGCTGTACTTTCCGGTGATTTCCTCGTACGTATGGTTATCGCCAAAGTGAGAATATTGGACTATGATGGAGAGCGCACATCCGACAACCACATCGTCGACGACAATAGCGAGTTGCCCTTCCGGGAAAATTTGAAGCAGTTTTTGAAAATGATTCTCTTTCCAGTAAGCACCGGGCCAGTTGGGATAAGCATCAATCATCGATTTTTTCAGTTCTTCGTAATCATCGCTATTCAGCGTCCTCAATTCAATTGTATTGATTGTGCTCATAAGTTGTAATTGTTGAGTTTTCAAGTTATTTACGAAAGTGGGATGATTCACGGCAACGTTGGGAAAGGTGTTATCAGCCGTCTGTTTTCATCCTGAAGAGAAATGAATTCTCAATATTATGTAACAATAATATTGAAATGAAGTTCATTGTCAGTCTGCTGTCATGCAGGAAATTAGCGTCGAAAATTAATTTTGCGCGGAATGGTTGTAGTTGGGAAATTGGTTTTGGTGACGCCTTTTGTAATAGATGTACCATTTAATAAAACTGAAGAAAAGCAGAAAAAATGAGAGCACTCCCAAAATAATAACTCCTTTTAAAGGAATGGGAAGGTGCCCGAAAATCAGCCATAAACACAGTATGACTCCAGCGCTGAAATTGATGGCAAGCGAACCTCGAAAACCAAGTCCCGGAGAAGCGTCTTTTTGCTTCCTTCTTGCTTCTATTATTAACGATATGGAGATGCCGAGGAGAACAGCGCCCAGTAAATTGGGGTAAAAACGTGAATAAGCGCCCGGTATTCCTGTGAACTCCCAGACTTCGGGGCTAAATAACAACAGAGCAATTCCAAGCAATCCGTCGATTACAGCATCAACGATTAAGAAAGCACGCATACGCATGGTGAAAGGTTTAGGTTTTGATTGATTATAAAATGGCAACTCCGGAGAAATAAGTTACGAAATTTCTGGCGATATATTATGGTTGATTATTTTTCGGTTGATCTATTCTGAGAAAGCCGGATAGGCCGTTAACACTTTTAATATTTTTTAGCTTTTTATTTAAGTGGCATATAGTTAATGTTTTAACGAGAAGTGGATAAGGTAAAAACGGCACTTTAAACATTTTATAACATTTACCTGTTTTTATTTTCTGAGTGGAATCCATAGATTTGTTCCATCTAGTATGATTCGAAAAACCGGACATATCCTTACAGCCCTGATACTTTTAGCTTCTACCATCGGGGTAACGATCAACAAACACTATTCGAATGGTCAGTTGTTTGATGTGTCCGTTTATACTGCTGCGCAATCATGTTGTTCTCCGGGACACCATATGGATGGTTGTCACGATACGCATGAACATTACCAGGTAGTTAATGATTTTCTGGCATCGAATTTCGATAATGATTTTCAGGCTCCGGTAATGAATTTTATCGCTCCGGTAATGGTGGTTCCCGCATTCGAACTTCCTGTTATCGCCGAAGTTAACACTCCCTTTCATACTCACCGATACAGGCTCCCCGCTTATGATGCAGGGGATAGGTGTGCCCTTATGCAAGTATTCCTCTGTTGATTTATTGTGTTGAAAAACAATAATGTATGTTGATTTTTAGTTTTGTCTATAGCTTGGCAAAACAGATCGAACGTACTTCTTCAATATTATAAATCGATTATTGACTGCTTAATTAAAAGAGCATGCTAAATAAGATCATTCGTTTTTTCTTAGAGAACAAACTGGTCACATTTCTGGCGCTTCTGGTATTTGTTGCGTGGGGAATTGTTTCGGCACCCTTCCAGTGGGATACCGGCTTTCTGCCCCGCGATCCGGTGCCGGTCGATGCGATACCCGATTTGGGTGAGAACCAGCAGATTGTTTACACAGAGTGGCCGGGACGTTCGCCTCAGGATGTGGAGGACCAGATAACCTATCCGCTAACGACATCCTTGCTAGGAATTCCCGGCGTAAAAACGATCCGGAGTAACTCCATCTTCGGCCTTTCGAGCATCTATATCATTTTCGATGATGATGTAGATTTTTACTGGAGCCGTACCCGGATACTGGAAAAGTTGAACTCGCTTGCGGCGGGAACTTTGCCGGATAATGTGACACCCTCTTTGGGGCCTGACGCCACAGCGTTGGGACAGGTGTACTGGTATACGCTGGAAGGCCGGGATAAACATGGTAATCCGGCTGGTGGCTGGGACCCGCAGGAATTGAGGACGATTCAGGACTATTTCGTTCGATACGGATTAATGTCGGCGAAAGGAGTTTCAGAGGTGTCCTCCATCGGCGGCTTTGTGAAAGAGTACCAGGTGGATATCGATCCGGATGCCATGAAGGCCAATCATGTGAATGTAGCGCAGATTATGTCTGCCGTCAAGAAGAGCAACCTGGATATAGGCGCCCGAACCCTGGAGTACAACAAAGCGGAATATATGATTCGTGCGCTTGGGTACATCAAGAATATTCACGATTTGGAGCAGAGCGTTGTGGCTGTTCACAACAACGTTCCTATCCGGATAAAAGATGTGGCGCACGTTACTTTTGGACCAGCTACCCGTCGAGGCGGTTTGGACAAAGACGGCGCCGAAGCCGTTGGAGGTGTAGTGGTTGCCCGTTATGGCTCCAATCCGCTGCAAACCATCAACAATGTAAAAGAAAAGATAAAAGAAATATCCCCCGGACTACCGTCGAAAACACTGAAAGACGGAACGGTTTCGAAAGTGACTATCGTGCCGTTTTACGACCGGACCGGGCTGATTAAAGAAACGTTGGGAACGCTGGAGTCGGCATTGTCGCACGAAATTCTCATTAGTATTATCGTGGTGATTGTGCTGGTGCTGAACCTCCGGGCGTCGTTCCTGATATCAAGTTTGTTGCCGATTGGAGTGCTCATCACATTCATTGTGATGCGGCAGTTTGGTGTCGACGCTAATATTGTTGCTCTCTCAGGTATTGCCATTGCAATCGGCGTGATGGTTGATGTGGGGATTGTGTTCACGGAGAATATCGTCAGGCACCTCGAAATGCCCGAGAACCGTGGCGCCCGTGGACACGACCTACTGAATGTCATCTACAATGCGACCATCGAAGTGGCTTCCGCAATTATTACCGCACTGGCAACCACTGTGGTGAGTTTCTTGCCGGTCTTCGCTATGCAGGCTGCTGAAGGCAAACTCTTCAAGCCGCTGGCATTTACCAAAACGTTCGCACTGCTGGCCTCACTGGGAATTGGTATTATCCTGATTCCTGCCATGGCACATATCCTGTTCGGCATTCGCTTCGATAAAAAGAGGACCAGCCGGGTATGGTATTCAGCGTTGATAGCTGCCGGTATTTTATTCCCGATTATCTATCATTCCTGGGTCGCATTAGCATTACTTGCTTTCGGTGTAAATGGTTTATTGGAGTACCGTTGGCCGGAAAACAAGCGCAAGTATGTTACGTGGATAAACATCGCGATAGCGGTCGTGATCGTCGTTTACTACCTTTCATCCGAATGGATGCCACTAGGCGCAGAGAACAGTCTGTTCATGAATTTCCTTTTCGTGTCCATCATCATCGGTGCCGTGTTGGGAACGCTCATGACGATTGTTCACTACTATTCCTACATCCTGAAATGGTGCCTGGCCAATAAATGGAAGTTCCTGAGCGTGCCAATCGCACTGGTATTGTTGGGAATTGTTATCTGGCAGGGATTCGATAAAACGTTCTCGTTTATTCCGGCTACGATGAATAAAGTCGGATGGAATATCCGGACGACGAGTCTCTGGACTTCGCTGGATAAGTCGTTTCCCGGAATCGGGAAAGAGTTCATGCCGTCGCTGGACGAAGGTTCGTTCCTGCTGATGCCGACCACGATGCCGCACTCCGGTGTTCAGGAGAACATCGATGTGATTCGGCAGGTGGATAAAAGTGTGAATGCTATTCCGGAAGTAGAAAATGTGGTCGGTAAATGGGGACGCGTGAATTCGGCGCTCGACCCGGCCCCGATTTCGATGTTTGAGAATGTGATCAATTACCGTCCGGAGTATATCCTTGATGAAAACGGTCATCGCATGCGTTTTAAAGTGAATGATGATGACGCGTTTGTGCTCAAAGACGGTTCGACATACAATCCAAAGAAAGACGGCTATCGTCAGATTGATAAGAGTCAACTGATAGAAGACGACAATGGCGAATACTTCCGTCAGTGGCGCAACAGCATCAAATCGCCCGACGACATCTGGAAAGCCATTGTAAAAGCTTCTTCCGTACCCGGACTGACTTCAGCTCCGAAGTTGCAGCCCATTCAGACGCGACTGGTGATGTTACAGACCGGTATGCGAGCGCCGATGGGAATCAAGGTGTTTGGCCCCGATTTGAAAACGATTCAAAACGTTGGTTTCGAACTGGAGAAATTCCTGAAAGAGGTTCCCGGTATTAAGCCGCAGTCCGTTTTTGCCGACCGGGTAGTTGGTAAACCGTATTTGGAAATCAAGATTGACCGCGACGCCATCGCCCGTTATGGGTTGACCATACAGGATATGCAAACGTATATTTCCGGTGCGATTGGCGGAATGAAGCTGACGACGACGGTGGAAGGCCGTGAGCGTTTCCCCGTCAGGGTACGTTATGCCCGCGAGTACCGCGACAACCCGAATGATTTGAAAAATGTACTCATCCCGACACCGACCGGTGTTCAGGTTCCGCTGAGCGAACTGGCGAAAATTGAATATACGCGCGGTCCGCAGATGATTAAGAGCGAAAACACCTTCCTGGTCGGTTACGTGATTTTCGATAAAAAGCCGGGACATGCCGAAGTGGATGTAGTAGAGAATGCGCAGAAGTTCCTGCAAAAGAAAATTGCCGATGGCGAATTCAAAGTACCGGCGGGTGTGAGTTACAAGTTCACCGGTAATTACGAAAACCAGGTGAGGGCAACCAAGCGCCTGATGCTGGTGGTACCCATTTCGCTGTTGCTGATTTTCCTGATTCTCTTTTTCCAGTTCCGTTCGGTGACGACCTCGTCAATGGTCTTCAGCGGTATTTTCGTTGCCTTTGCCGGCGGTTTCCTGATGTTGTGGTTGTACGGCCAGCCGTGGTTCATGAACTTCAGCGTGGCGGGCATCAACATGCGAGGCCTCTTCCAAATGCACACCATCAACCTGAGTGTGGCGGTCTGGGTCGGATTTATCGCCCTGTTCGGCATTGCCACCGACGATGGGGTGATCATGGGAACGTACCTGACACAGGTGTTTGCCAAGGAAAAGCCGGAAACCATCATGCAGGTGCGCGAGTCTGTTCTTCACGCCGGGCGGAAAAGGGTTCGTCCCGCGATGATGACCGCAGCTACCGCGATTATCGCACTGATTCCGGTGCTTACTTCGACAGGAAAGGGTTCCGATATCATGGTTCCAATGGCTATTCCCACATTTGGTGGAATGCTCATCCAGCTGATGACCATGTTCGTGGTTCCGGTTCTGTACAGCATGTGGCAGGAGAAAAAGGTGAAGAAAGCGCTCAAACAAAAATCGATTGAATCATGAAGCGATTAATATATATCATCCCGTTGTTGTTCGTTGTGGTTCTGCTTTCGCAGGAAAAAGCTTCAGCGCAGGAAGCGCTGAGCAACTACCTGGTGCAGGCAGCAGAAAATAACCCGGGATTAAAAGCCAAATTCAATGACTACCGCGCATCACTGCAGAAAGTGCCGCAGGTAGGAACATTGCCCGATCCGCAGGTCATGTTTGGTTACTTTATTCAACCGGTGGAAACCCGGCTGGGACCGCAAAAAGCGAAGATTTCAGCCACGCAGATGTTTCCCTGGTTTGGAACGCTGAAGGCCCGCGAGAATGTAGCCACCAACATGGCGCAAACGAAATACGAAGCCTTTGAAGATGCTAAGTCGAAGTTGTTCTACGACTTGCGATCCAATTACTTCAATCTCTATTTCACCGGAAGGTCGATTGCGATTACGAAGGGAAACCTGAAGTTGTTGCAATCCTTCAGGAAACTGGCGTTGGTGAAAATCGAGGCCGGTATGGCTTCCACGGTAGATGAATATCGCCTGCAAATGGAAATTGGTGAGCTGGAAAATCAGCTGGCTTATTTGCAGGACAATTACCAGACGCAGCAAGTGGCCTTTAATAACCGGTTGAATCGTGATCGTCATGCAACGGTGGAGATTCCGGATACCCTATGGGTGAAAGATTTGCCACTGGATATGCAGCAAATTGCCGATAGTGTGAGCCTGCAAAACCATCAGGTTAAACGACTGGACAACCTGATGGCAGCTTACCAGGCCGAGCAGGAGGCCGCTCGCAAAGCCGGAAATCCGAAGTTTTCCATCGGGTTCAACTATATTTTTGTTGGCAAAGGTTCGATGAGCAGCGCTGATGCCGGGAAAGATGCATTTTTCCCTTCGGTGGGAATTACCATTCCGCTGTACCGGAGAAAGTATCAGGCAATGGTTCAGGAAGCGCAGTTCAAGGAAGAAGCGGCTACCAACCAGAAACTGGACAAGGTGAATACCCTGAATACAGTTTTGGAGCGGGCCAACCGCGATTACCAGGATGCCGTTCGCCGGGTCGCACTTTTCCGCAGCCAGCTTAGTTTGGCGCATCGCTCGCTGAACATTCTCGAATCGTCGTATTCAACCGATGGCAAAAACTTCGAGGAAGTGTTGCGGATGGAACGCAAGGTGTTGAAATATGCGCTGGAACTGGACAAGGCGCGGGCCGACCGGAATGCTTCCGTCGCTTTTATCGATTACTTAATGGGTAAATAATCAGACAATGAAATTCGAAATGAAAAAATATATCGACCTGTCGAAAAAAGAGTGGTACCGCATCGGCATTGCAGTAGTAGCCGGATTGCTGGTGGGGTGGTTGTTCTTCCACGGAAGTGGAAATAACGCGACCGAACCGGCCAACCATCATCATGAGCAGGCAGAGGCTGGAGCAAAAAAAGCCACCATCTGGACCTGCTCCATGCACCCACAGATCCGTCAGGATCATCCCGGGAAATGCCCTATTTGTGGCATGGATTTGATTCCGCTAACGGATCTGAAAACAACGGAATCGGCCTCAGCGGATGAAATTCCGATGACGGAAGCGGCCATGAAACTGGCCGATGTTCAAACCCTGACCGTTCAGAAAGGTTATCCGGCCAAAGAAGTTCGCTTGTTGGGACGTGTAAAACCCGACGAACGAAACATTGCCGAGTTGACAGCCCGTTATGGTGGCCGAATCGATAAGCTGTTTGTGAACTTCACCGGGCAGCATGTGCGAAAAGGAGAGAAGCTGGCGCTGATCTATTCGCCCGATTTGATTACGGCGCAGAAAGAGTTACTGGAAGCAATTCAGTACAAAAACACCAATCCCGATTTGTACCGGGCGGCCCGAAATAAACTGAAGTTGTGGGATTTGACGGATGCACAAATCAATAGCATCGAGCAGAAGGGAACGATTCAGGAGGATTTCGAGGTGCTGTCACCGATTTCGGGAACGGTAACCAAACGGCAGGTGTCGCTTGGCGATTATGTGAAAACCGGGGCCAGCCTGTTCGAAGTCATCAACCTCACGGACGTGTGGGTAATGTTTGATGCGTATGAAACCGATTTGCCGTGGTTGCGCAACAACGACAAAGTGCAGTTCACGGTGTCGTCCCTTCCGGGTGAAATCTTTCACGGAAAGGTGACTTACATCGATCCGTTTATCGATGCTAAAACGCGGGTCGCACATGTTCGGGTTGAGGTGCACAATCCTCACCTGGAGTTGAAGCCTGAAATGTTTGCCAACGGCATTGTCACGTCACAACGGGCTGAAAACGGAAAAGTATTGTTGATTCCGCAAACAGCGGTTTTATGGACAGGCAAACGCTCCATTGTTTATGTGAAAGTGCCCAATCGCGAAGAGCCCACTTTCAAAATGCGGGAAATCACGTTAGGTCCTGAATCAGGCGACAATTACGTGGTGGCTGACGGATTGAAGGAAGGCGAGGAGATTGCCGTGAATGGCGTATTTCAAATCGATGCGTCGGCGCAGCTGGCCGGTAAACCCAGCATGATGAATCCCAAAGGCGGCGACTCGGGCGCGGGAAGTATGCCCGGAATGGATATGGGCGGAAGTAAGTCAACTTCTTCCGCGAAAGCGAAGACGGCTGAAAAAACATCCGATGCGAAGGTTCCTGAAGCATTTCAGCAACAGCTGACCAATGTGTATAAGGCTTATCTGAAAATGAAAAATGCGTTTGTCGGCAAGCAGTTCGACAAAGTACAGACCGATGCCAAAGCTGTTCAGGCTGCGTTGGGAAAAGTCGATATGGAAGAGCTGAAAGGAGACAACCACCTGGCGTGGATGAAGCAGCTGAACGTGATGAAGCCCAACATTGCCACGATTACGTCTACGGCAAAACCGGATGAGCAGAAAGCGGCCTTTGCAAACTTTAACAAAGCTTTCTACGAAAGTGTGAAACGGTTCGGCCTGACAGGCGTAACTACTTATTACCAGTTCTGCCCGATGGCGCTCAATAACAAGGGAGCTTTTTGGTTGAGCGAGTCGTCAGATATCCGCAACCCGTATTTTGGTTCGGACATGTTAACCTGCGGCGAAACCCGCGACACTATCAAATAATGTTTTGGTATTTATTGTCAAAGTAAAAGCATGAAATTATGAGACTTATCAAAGCATATATCCGCTACCGGAAGATGGAGGAAGTTTACCAGGCACTGGAGAAGAATGGTTTCCATAGCATGACAATGATGGAGTGCGAAGGAACCGGCCAGTATGCCGATCAGGAGCATGAGCATATCAGCAGCAGATATCCTTTTGCGGAAGCTTATCGCGTGGTAAAACTCGAAATTCTGGTCGAAAAAGAACGCGTACCGGAACTGGTGGAGTTGATTCGAAAGAACGCCCGGACCGGCTATCGGGGGGATGGAATGGTGATTGTTTCGCCGGTAGAAGAGGTATACAAAGTGAGAACCGATGAGAACGGAATCTCGGCGATATAGATAACCAGGTCATATGGTCTGAAATCTAAATGCTAAAGTGTGTTAATTCCTAAAATGATATAAAACATTCGATGAATTATGTAACACGCTAACAACAAGCGGTTAATATCTTTATGATGTAAAGTTGAAATAAAAACAGGCACCAAATGAAGTACTACATCGACAAAAAAATCAACGGCAGCTTCGACGAAGTAATCAGTCAGGTTACCGAAGCTTTGCAGAAAGAAGGTTTTGGTGTGTTGACAGAGATTGATATTCAGCAAAAGCTGAAAGAAAAAGTGGATATCGATTTCAGGAAGTACAAAATTCTGGGCGCCTGTAATCCGCCTTATGCCTACCAGGCGTTGGAATCGGAAGACAAAATCGGGACGATGCTTCCCTGCAACGTGGTTGTTCAGGAACTGGAAAGCGGGGAAATTGAGGTAGCAGCCGTTAACCCGGTGGCTTCGATGCAGGCGGTTGAGAACGACGATTTGGTCTGTATTTCGACGGAGATTTTAAGAAAACTGGAACGGGTGATTGCTTCACTTTAGTACCGTTTTCTTCAAGATAATGAGATCATAGAAATTATTAACGAATAAGAAATGGAGGTTTATCATGATGCACGGATTTGGAAATATGTACGGAATGGGCTTTGGAATGGGCTGGGGCTGGATCATCGGCCTGTTGTTCATCATTGGCCTTGTTTGGCTGTTAATCAGGGCAACCGGAACACATCAGCCTTATCATTATCCTCATCATCATTCTCCCGCTGCTTCGCAGGATGTAAAATCACCGGTTGATATTCTGAAGGAGCGCTATGCACGCGGCGAGATTGACAAAGAAGAGTTTGAACAAAAGAAGAAAGACTTACAATAATTAACTAGTTATTTATTTAAAAGCAGACACATGAAAAAAGCAGTAGTAACGTTGATTTTTGGAATTTTAATGATGGGTGCGCAGTCTTTGTTGGCTGACAACGCACAGAAGACTGAAACATTTAAGGTATACGGGAAATGTGGTTCCTGTAAAGCCCGCATCGAAGGCGCTGCAAAGAGCATTGACGGGGTAGCGAAAGCCGATTGGAACATGAAAACGGAGATGCTGGCAGTGACTTACAATCCTTCGAAAACCAATGAGAAGAGCATCAGCAAAGCCATTGCCAAAGTGGGACACGATACCCAGTTCGATAAGGCTAACGATGCAACTTACGACAATCTTCCAGGCTGTTGCAAATACGACAGGGCTAAGTATCCCGATAAGAAAAATTAACTTTTTTCAATTTTAATATTGGTCATACCCGGGGTTGCTCCCGGGTATTTTTGTAAGTTTACTAGAGAAACTTAAACGATATGGTTATGAACGATTGTTTTCAGTTTGGATGGGGCTGGGGATGGCCCTTTGGATGGCTCATTTGGTTTGCCTTTATTATTCTGGTCGTTTTATTTATCGTGCGTTTAACACGCGGTCCGGTTTCGCAACCGCCAAGAGATGTTGGTCATGACTCGGCTATGACGATCCTCAAAGAGCGTTATGCCCGCGGCGAAATTTCACGGGAAGAGTACCTGGAGCGTAAGAAAACGCTGGAGGGAAACTAACTGGTGAATTTCTTTTCCCGCTAAGCGGAAGAACAGATGAAAATAGACGTTTACGCCAGCTCGCTGAGTTCGAGCCAGCGCATCTCTTTTTCGTCCAGCAAGTCTTGCAGTTCACCGTGCCGGTTGGATTGTTCGACCAGTTCTTCCGGCGATAAGTTGCCTGCATTCATCGCCTCTTCGATGGATGCTTTTTCTTTTTCCAGCTCGGCAATTTCCGTTTCCAGCTGTTCGAATTCTATCTTTTCCTTGTAGGTTAGTTTGCGTGGTTTCGGCTTGTCGGGTTTTGCCGGCTTCGCTTTTTCTGCTTTCTCCTGTTTTTCCTGTTTGCGTTCCAGCTTATCCTGTTCTTCTTTCCAGTCGCGGTAGTCGCTGTAATTCCCCGGGAAATCTTTGATTTGGCCTTCGCCCCGGAACACGAACAGGTGGTCGACAATTTTGTCCATGAAGAACCGGTCGTGCGAAACGATAATCACGCACCCGCTGAAGCTTTTCAGGTAATCCTCCAACACGTTCAGCGTCATGATGTCGAGGTCGTTGGTCGGCTCATCCAGAATCAGGAAATTCGGATTTTGAATCAGGACCGTACAGAGATACAACCGCCGCTTTTCTCCTCCCGACAGTTTTTCCACAAATGAATATTGCACTTCCGGCGGAAAGAGGAACATGTTCAGAAATTGAGCAGCCGTCATGACCTGGCCATTGCCCAGGTCAATCACTTCCGCAATTTCTTTCACAATATCCAGAACCCGGTCTTCCGGTTTGAAGTTGATGCCATCCTGCCGGTAGTAACCGAATTTAATAGTTTCGCCTACATCGATGGTTCCGCTGTCGGCGGGAATAGCACCCGTCAGCAGGTTTAGGAAGGTACTTTTGCCGGTTCCGTTTTCCCCGACGATGCCCACCTTTTCGTAGCGGCTGAATTTATACGAGAAATCCTCGAGAATCCGGATGTCGCCAAAGCTTTTGGAGAGATGTTCCACTTCCAGTATTTTCTTTCCTAACCGGGCGCCTTGCACATTCAGCTCCACGGTTTCGTCCGAACGTCCCTGCGAGGCCTTTTCCTGAAGCTTGTACGCATTTTCAATTCGGTATTTGGCCTTGTGTCCACGGGCTTGTGGCATTCGCCGAAGCCATTCCAGTTCGGTGCGGTATAGATTTTTGGCTTTCTCTACTTCAGCCGTTTGTTGCTGAATTCGTTCTTCGCGTTTAGTGAGATAATACGAGTAATTTCCTTTGTAACGATAAATGGTTTGGTCATCCAGTTCCAGAATTTCGTCGCACACTCTGTCGAGGAAGTAGCGGTCGTGCGTCACCATGAAAAGCGTGGACTTGGCTTTCCCCAGGTATTTTTCCAGCCATTCAATCATGTCCAGATCCAGGTGGTTGGTGGGCTCGTCGAGGATGAGAAAGTCGGGTTCGGTAATCAAAACGTTGGCCAGTGCCACCCGTTTCTGCTGACCACCGGAAAGTTGACTGATGCGCTGATTGAAATTGGTAATTTTCAGTCGCGTCAGGATTTGTTTGATGCGTACTTCAAAATCCCAGGCATTCAGCCGGTTCATCTTCTCCATGGCTTCGGCCAGTAAATCATGGTTCTGACTTTCCACAGCGATTTCATACTGACGGATGGTTTCCACCAGTTCGTCCGACGATTTAAATGCGGCCTGCATTACGGTATCGTTCGGGTCCAAATCGGGTGTTTGCCGGAGGTAGCCCACGCGAATGTCGTTGGCAATGGAAATGCTGCCTTTGCTGGGCGAGTTGATGTTGTAAATCAAATCCATCAAGGTTGATTTACCCGTACCGTTTTTGGCAATCAGGGCTACCTTTTGCCCTTCTGAAATAGTGAAGTTGATATTCTCGAAGAGGGCGAGTTCGCCCCAGTATTTTGTCAGATTTTCAACCTGAAGATATGGCTTCATGCAATCCCTGTTTTAGCCCTCAAAAATAGCAGGAATTACATGAAAAACCACAAATGTTTGGTCTTATCACCTTGGCGTGAAAATCAAGTGTCGCTGAACAAAATCCGGTTGTTTTCAGTTGGAATGATGATTTACATAAGCGAAACCATTAATTTTACCGCAAACGAATTAACCCATGCAGAAAAAAGAACGCTTTGCCCACGTTATCGAGTGGTTCCAAAAGGAAATGCCCATTGCTGAAACAGAGCTGGAATACACCAATCCGTACGAATTGCTGGTAGCCGTCATTCTTTCGGCTCAATGCACCGATAAGCGGGTAAACCAACTCACACCCGAACTGCTTCAGCGATTTCCTACGCCCGAAAAACTGGCCGAAGTAGAGCCGGGCGAAGTGTTCGAATACATCCGTTCGTGTTCTTATCCGAATAACAAAGCCAAACATTTGGTGGGCATGGCGAAAATGCTGGTGGAGAAGTTCAACAGCGAAATTCCGGATACGGTAGAAGAGCTGGTCAAACTGCCTGGCGTAGGGAGGAAGACGGCCAATGTGATTGCTTCGGTGGTATTCAACAAGCCAGCAATGGCCGTTGATACACATGTTTTTCGTGTGGCAGCCCGTTTGGGATTGAGTACGAATGCCAAAACGCCGTTGGAAACAGAAAAGCAGCTGATAAAATATATTCCGGAAGATTTGATTGCCACAGCACATCATTGGCTCATTCTGCATGGCCGGTATGTTTGTCTGGCGCGTAAACCCAAATGTGAGAAGTGTGGACTAACTCCTTACTGCAAATATTATCAGCAAAAGCTAAAAAAGGAGGAAGCTTAAAGTCTCTTTTCAGGAAAGTACCATCAGACTGAGTGCCATCACGGCCATTCCGCCAATGAGACCGTAAACCGAAAGGTGGTGTTCGCCGTATTCTTCGGCCGATGGTAATAATTCGTCGAAAGAGATGAAAATCATAATCCCCGCGACACCTGCCAAAATATAGGCGAAAATCAGATCCATATTTTCCGGTGTAACGAAGGGCATAATCAAGAGATATCCTAATAGAGCACCTACCGGTTCCGAAACTCCCGACAGGAAAGAGAGCCAGAACGCTTTTCTCCGATTTCCGGTCGCATAATATACCGGAACCGAAACGGCAATACCTTCCGGGATGTTATGAATCGCAATAGCAATGGCAATCGCTATTCCAATAGATGGATCTTCGAGTGCGGAGGCAAACGTGGCCAATCCCTCCGGGAAATTGTGAATACCAACAGCCAAAGCCGTCATAATACCCATCCGGTAAAGTTTCCGGAAGGCAATAGCCTTACTTTTGTCGTCCATATCCTCTACAGCCTTCAATTCGTGAGGGTTTTCGAAGCTGGGAATGAATTTATCGATGAAGGTAATCAGCAGCATGCCGCCAAAGAAGGCGAGGAGCGAATACCAGTGGCCCCGCAACTTACCAAGCTTACCAATCAGGATTTCCTGGGCGTGAGGAAAAATCTCCATGAACGAGATGTAAATCATCACACCTGCCGAGAAACCGAGAGCCACGCTTAATAGTTTGGTGTTGGTGCGCTTGGTGAAGAAGGCGATTGCACTTCCAATTCCGGTTGACAAACCGGCAAAAAGCGTAAGCAGAAAAGCGGTTAGAATATTCCCGGATATTTCCATTTGTTGGGTTTAGCTTAAGTTGAGTATAGGTCGTATTTCCGAAATCTAAAACGAAAATAATAAAACCAGCTGAAAGTAACGGCTTTCTGCCGTTTTTGGAATGATTATAAAATTCCTCAAAAAATGTTATTAACACATCTAGAGAATTTGTTTTTTAGTCAAACTTTGTACATTTGCTCCTATTAAAATGTTATCAATAAAAACCCATTTAAGTTATGGCTTACGTTATCAATGACGAATGTATTGCTTGCGGAACTTGTATTGACGAATGTCCGGTAGAAGCGATTAGTGAAGGTGAAATCTATACAATTGACCCGGAACTTTGCACAGATTGTGGTTCTTGCGCAGAGGTTTGTCCTACTGAAGCTATTTCTCCAGCAGAGTAATCTCGGACAAGAATAAAAGATTGAGCCTGTCCCAATTTGGGACGGGCTTTTTCTTTTTATGGGAGGTGGCTTTTAGAACCCGTTCAGTTTCATGGTGACTGTCGGGATAAGCAACAGGAATCCGATTAGGATCAGAATGGCCATCAAAGGTGCAATCCATCTCACCCATTTCTCGTAGGGAATTTTGGCTACACCCAAGACTGCAATCAGAATTCCGGAAGTAGGAGTAATCATGTTGGTAAATCCGTCACCAAACTGGAAAGCCATAACCGTTGCCTGCCGGGAAACACCAATTAGGTCGGAAAACTGCGACATCATCGGCATAGTTAAAGCTGCTTTGCCCGATCCTGAAGGAATGATAATATTTAGCATGGTTTGAAAGATGTACATCATGCCAACGGAAGCAACCTTGCCCAGATTGCTCATCGATTCAGCAATGTAATGGAGCAACGTGTCAATGATATGACCATCGTTCAGTATAACGATAATGCCTCCCGCGAGTCCAACGACCATGGCCGCTGACAAAATATCTTTCGCACCTTCGATAAAGAGTTTGGTAATTTCGTTGCCGTTTTTCCCGGTTGCCAGTCCCGATGCAATTCCCAATCCCAGAAAAATGGTGGCAATTTCCATAACATACCAGTCGTATCCCATAACACCGATAATCAGGAAGACTATGGTGAACAGCAGGAGTGTGAGAATGAAATAATGCACGGTCTTTCTCAGGCTGAGAATTCCCGTTACCACGAAGATAAAGGCCGCAACTGGAATTGCCGGCATCGGATACTTACTGTTTCCAATATTCAGTTCGGTCATGGGATAACGGAAAGCTGTGTATATCATGATGACTGAAAGTAAACCAAATACCCACCAGGCAATTTTCGGAGTATGGAATTTTAGGTTTTCAACGTGTGCGTTTCCTCTTTCCCGCCAGTAAGCATCATCCTCGTATACGGGTGATTTAGTCGGATCTTTTTTAATTTTTCTGGCGTATCGGATGATAAAAATAAATCCCACCAGGTTAATCACGACCCAGCTAAATAACCTGAATTCGATACCGGAAAACAGCGGAAGATTTGAAAGTCCCTGAGCAATTCCAATGGTAAACGGGTTGAGAATGGCACCGGCAAATCCAAGACCCGCTGCCACGAAGCAAAGCGATATCCCGACAATGGAGTCATATCCCATGGAAATGGAAAGTGGTACGAAGATGATGACAAACGCGATGGTTTCTTCGCTCATGCCGAAAACAGCACCAAATACCGAAAACATCAGCATGATTAAAACGAAGATGAGATTATCTACACCGACTTTTTTCAGCCAGCGGTGGTGTTCCAGGTCTCGGGCGAAACGAAGAAAGGAATAAATGCCCATATCGACGGCCTTGCTTTCATTGACAATCCAAAATGCACCGCCGATAATTAATATAAAGACAATGATGTTGGAGGTATTCTCGAAACCTTTAAAGAAAGCCGAAAACACTTGCCAGGTTTGTGGCGCTTTGTCGACGTAGTGGAAGGAGTTACTATCGATAACCTCCCTTTCTACCTGGTTGACGGTAATTGTCTCTCTGGCGAATTCACCTCCGGGAAGAATCCAGGTGAGGGCAGCAGAGAAGAGGATGATGAGGAAAATAATGACATACGTATGCGGTACTTTCTTTATCATAAGTAATTAGTTTAGCGGTTTTCAAAAATAAACAAATGGTTCAAAAAGAATATAGATTCAGATTTGCTCAACTGTTTTGAATTTTAATCGTGCTGATAGTTAGTGTTTTGGTTATGGTAAACTCCATGTGAAATTGAATTTTTAAAGGGATAAAAAAATTAAAGTTTTATGCCTGATAAGTCTCATTTTTTATCCGCGTTTCCTTAAATTTATTTATTACTATTAAACTTTCGTACTTCTAAACAGTATGGAGGTTATGAAACCTGGCTGACCTGATAAAGCTTATTCTGTTACTACCCGGAATGAATTTCCTGTTTGTTTCAGAAATAAGGTGATAGAGTTGGTGCTGATTAATGAATGAAAGATGCGATGCGCGGATTGATTCTGGATTTTGTTGAAGGCAAATTATGATCCGTTGATTTTCCGGGTACGAAAAGTTGATAAAAAGGAGAACTCCCAAATCGATGTCGATTTTGTAGATGGATTTTCGGGGAGCTTAAAAATTTAGCAGATGAAAATATTGTTGGTAAATATCAAAGAGCTGGTGCAGGTAGAAGAAGAGCCCAAACTCTGGGTTGCCGGAAAAGATATGGCAAAGATCCATACCGTAAAGGATGCTTTTCTTTTAATGCGCGACGAGATGATTGTTGACTTTGGTCCGATGGATGAATTGAACAAACGGGATCTGGACAATTACGATGTGCTGATGGAGATTGATTGCTCGGGACGCATGGTGTTCCCGTCGTTCTGTGATTCTCACACGCATTTGGTTTATCCCGCGAGTCGGGAGCAGGAATTTGTTGATAAGATAAACGGGCTTTCATATGAAGAAATCGCGCGAAGAGGTGGTGGCATATTGAATTCAGCCCGCCGTTTGCACGAAATGAGTGAAGAAGAGCTCTGCGCTTCAGCTCTTGAGCGGATATCGGAGATCATATATAAAGGAACCGGAGCGGTTGAAATTAAAAGTGGTTATGGATTAAATCCGGAAGATGAAATCAAGATGTTGCGTGTCATTCGCCGGTTGAAAGAATCTACTCCTTTGGCTATCAAATCAACGTTTCTGGGGGCCCATTCCATTCCAATTGAATACCGGGATAATCCGTCAGTTTATGTCGATCAGATCATCAATGACATGTTGCCACGCATAGCGGAAGAAGAACTGGCCGACTATATCGACGTATTCTGCGACACTGGCTTTTTCACGGTAGCTGATACCGAACGAATACTGGAAGCTGGCGCTGAATATGGTCTTCTACCTAAAATACATGCTAACGAATTAGGCCTTACTGGTGGAGTACAGGTTGGCGTAAAAAACAAGGCGCTTTCGGTCGATCACCTCGAATATTTGGGGGACGATGAAATAAATGTTCTTAAACATTCACATACCATGCCTACCATTTTGCCCGGGGCTGCCTTTTTCCTCGACTTGCCGCTTTCGCCGGCCCGAAAGCTCATAGACTCAGGACTTCCGGTAGCATTGGCCACTGATTTTAATCCAGGTTCTTCCCCTTCCGGCGACATGAAATTCATGCAGTCGCTGGGATGCATTCGTTACAAGATGCTTCCGGAAGAGGTAATTAACGCTACCACAATTAATTCCGCCTATGCAATGGGCATTAGCGACGGCTATGGAAGTATAGCCCGCGGTAAGGCAGCCAATGTTTTTATCACCAGGGAAATTCCTTCATATCAATACTTTCCGTACGCTTATAATTCTGAACTCATCGAGACGGTAATCCTAAGAGGAGAGATACAATGATGCACGAGAAAGATGTGAATTATCATAGTATTCCCAATTAAACACCTCTATTTTGTAGTGCCTAAAAAAATGAGAGTTCTATGACAAAGCGGATTATCGAATGCGTTCCCAATTTTTCAGAGGGACGTAATTTGTCTGTTATCAAAAAAATTACGGATACAATTGAGTTGGTAAAAGGAGTGAAGTTGCTGGATGTTGATCCGGGACATGCTACCAATCGTACCGTTGTCACATTTGTAGGAGAGCCTGAACTGGTCATCGAAGCAGCGTTTCAAGCGATTAAAAAAGCTGCCGAACTAATCGATATGTCGAAACATTCCGGTGAGCATCCACGTTTTGGTGCTACCGATGTTTGTCCGTTGGTACCCGTATCGGGAATATCAATGGAGGAGACAATTGAATATGCCCGTCAACTGGGTAAACGAGTCGGAGATGAGCTGGGAATCCCGGTTTATACCTATGAATTTGCTGCGTTCACTGAAGAACGAAGAAGTTTGGCATTTTGCCGTTCGGGAGAATACGAGGCTTTGCGTGACAAGTTGAAACGTCCTGAATGGAAACCCGACTTTGGTCCTGCAGCGTTTGTTCCCAAAACCGGAGCCGTTGCCATTGGTGCCCGTAATTTTCTCGTTGCCTATAATATTAACCTGAATACGACATCTACGCGGCGTGCCAATGCCATTGCTTTCGATGTTCGCGAAGCCGGAAGAGTAAAGCGGGAAGGTAATCCTGTAACCGGAAAAATGGTAAAAGACAAAAACGGCGAGCCGGTTCGTATTCCGGGTACGTTGAAAAAAGTTCGGGCAATTGGATGGTATATTGAAGAATACGGAATTGCCCAGATTTCGATGAACCTGACTGATTTAACTGTTACACCGGTTCATGTGGCATTTGATGAAGTGTGCCGAAGTGCAGAGTCACGCGGCATCAGAGTAACCGGATCGGAGTTGGTGGGAATAATGCCGCTGAAGTACATCCTCGACGCTGGTAAATATTTTCTGCGAAAGCAAAATCGTTCGACCGGTATCCCGGAAAGGGAAATCATCAAAATAGCTGTCAAATCACTAGGTCTTGACGAACTTCAACCGTTTGATCCGGATAAGAAGATTATTGAGTACATGCTTGATGATAAGGAAGCGAAGAAACTGGTTGATTTAACGGCCCATGGCTTTGCGGAAGAGACAGCTTCAGAAAGTATTGCTCCGGGTGGCGGTTCGGTATCGGCGTATGTTGGTGCTTTGGGAGCGTCATTGGCTACCATGGTGGCTAACCTCTCGGCACACAAACGTGGCTGGGATGAGCGCTGGGAAGAATTCTCCGAATGGGCAGAGAAAGGCATGGAGATTCAGGAGCGACTCCTCAAACTGGTCGATGAAGATACGCAGGCTTTCAATAATATTATGACTGCATTCGGGATGCCGAAAGGCTCGGATGAAGAGAAAGCAGCGCGGGCTGAAGCGATTCAGACTGCCACGCTGAATGCGATGGAAGTTCCGCTTTCGGTAATGGAAACCTCGCTGGCATCGTTTGATGTTATTCGTGCCATGGTGGAGAAAGGAAATCCTAACTCGGTTACCGATGCAGGTGTTGGCGCACTTTGTGCCCGTTCGGCTGTCCTGGGTGCCTGGATGAACGTGCGAATCAATGCTTCCGGTTTAACCGACGAAATGAAGAAGAAGGAGTTGCTGGCGAAGGGTGAGAAGATAGCCAACCAGGCTGTTGCCATGGAGAAGGAAATTGTCAGCATGGTCGAAACTAAAATGGAATAGAGCCACTGAAGGTTTAATGGAAATTACGGTTTGAGCTGTCATCTATGCCTTACCGCATAAGTGTTAATTTATGTTACCAAACTGTAAACTTTCGACGGCCTATATTGAAGCACATTGGGTTGAGCTATTTATAGTGAAAGCAAATTGTGCGAAAAAACTCTTTTTGTAAACGATTTGAAATAAAAGCGTTAAAAATACTTAAACCAAGGTTTTATCATATGAACATACTTGCGAATATCAATGAAATCAAATTTATGATTACAGGTGTGGATAGGAAAGGCCGTGGTTTGTTTTAAATTCTTTTTATTTTTGTTCCTCTGGTGAAAAAATGCCAAAGGATTATAATACTTATTGTATTAAGTTTATTGTGTGTGATTGTTGCCCTACTTCCAAATTTATTAGGGTTTGTATGTAATTTAAAGTGAATCTTATAGTGGCTTGGTGTGAGGCTGCTATGGGTATTTGTTTTATTAATCTAAAAATTTAATCTATGAGAAACTTTGCGCTGTTACTTACAGTATTCCTGTTCTCGGGGATGCAAGTACTATTAGCGCAGACACGGAGCATCAGCGGTACTGTCACCAGTGCTGATGACGGCACAACCTTGCCGGGTGTTTCCGTGGCTGTAAAGGGAACAACTGTTGGTACCATTACCGACATGGATGGACATTATCAGTTAAATGTTCCCCAGGATGCCAAATCGTTAGTCTTC
Organism: Prolixibacter denitrificans; assembly: GCF_003014495.1. Taxonomy (GTDB): domain Bacteria; phylum Bacteroidota; class Bacteroidia; order Bacteroidales; family Prolixibacteraceae; genus Prolixibacter; species Prolixibacter denitrificans. The sequence goes on from NZ_PYGC01000006.1 coordinate 142,934, forward strand.
TCTTTTGTGGGAATGAAGACTACCGAGCAACCCATTACAGGAGATGTAGTGAATGTTAAAATGACCTCGGATGTTGTAAGCGTAGATGAGGTTGTGGTTACAGCATTAGGTATTAAAAAGTCAGAGAAAGCGATTGGTTACGCATCTACAACTGTAAATAGCGACCAATTGACTGAGACCCGTAACTCTGATGTGGTTACCTCACTTTCTGGTAAGGTAGCTGGTGTTGAGGTATCCAATACTTCAACTGACCCGGGAGCATCTAACTCAATTATTATTCGTGGTGTGAGCTCTTTGAGCGGTAGTAACCAGCCTTTGTTTGTTGTTGATGGTGTTCCGATGAACAACAGCTCTGTATCAACCGGAGATGCCCTGAACAATGGTTATGACTTTGGTAACGGAGCAAACATGGTGAACCCTGATGATGTTGCTTCGATGACCATTTTGAAAGGTGCAGCTGCAACAGCACTTTACGGTAGCCGCGCTGCCAACGGAGTTGTTTTGATTACAACTAAATCCGGTTCTAAAGGTAAAGGCATGGGTATCCAGGTGAATTCAGGTATTAAAGTATCTGATATTCTTCGTTTGCCCGACTTCCAGAACCAATACGGAATGGGATGGAGTGGTGAACATACCATGATTGAGAACGGTAGTTGGGGACCTGCCTTCGATGGTCGCATGCACCTGTGGGGACGTGTTTACAACAACTCTCAGAAATTGAAGCCATTTGTTCCGATGAAGAACAATGTAAAGGACTTCTTCGATTACGGTTTCCAGTACTCTAACAGTATTTCGTTCTCCGGAGCTGAAAAGAACACCGATTACTTTGCATCATTTTCACAGGTGAACGACAATGGTATGATTCCAGGAAACTCTGATACCTATAACAAGTATACAGGTTCATTCCGTGGAAGTCATAATTTTGGTAATCTGAAAGTTTCGACATCTCTTAACTACGGAGATCAGAAAAACCATTTCTCTCCAACCGGTCAGGGGTTGACCATGATCAACTCACTGTATCAGATTCCAAGGGATATTAGTATTGTAGGTCTGAAGGACTATAAAACGGATCCTTTCAACAGTATTGATTACTTCTTTACTCCTTACGGAATTACCAACCCATATTATCTGATTGATAATGTGAAAAATGAATTCCGTCAAAAGAAAATTTTTGGTAAAGTTCAGTTCGATTATAACTTCCTGAAACACTTTACTGCTACTTATCGTTTCGGTTTGGATGCAACTGACAACGAAACCAAATATGGCTTCCCCAAAATTCAAGCAACCAAAGGAAGTCCGAATGAAGGTCAGGTAGATGATCCCGGTACCGTAAGCAAACAAATGTCTCGCCGCTATGAGCTGAACCATGATGCATTTGTAAACTATACCAATACCTTCAACAAGTTCGACATAAGTGTTTTGGCTGGTTTGAATGCCAACGAAAGAACGTATTCGAGCGTTTATGCAGAAGTGAAAGGTTTGGATATTCCGACTTTCTACGATTTGAGTAACTCGGCCAAACAGCCGACTGTTAATGAAAACTTTACTCATCGTCGTCTGATCGGTGTATTCTCTAACGCTACGGTAAGTTATAACGACTTCCTTTTCCTGACGCTGTCTGCTCGTAACGACTGGTCTTCGACCCTGCCAAAAGCCAATAACTCATTCTTTTATCCGGGTACAGCTCTGAGTTTTGTATTTACAAAATTTATGAATGAATCGGCTAAGAGAGTGCTGACATTTGGAAAACTTCGGTTGTCTTATGGTAAGACTGGTAATGACGCTGACCCATACAAAGTGTTGCCTTACTATACACAGAAGACCGTGTACAATCGCTTTAGCAATATTACATTCCCGTTGAACAATGTTAATGCTTTCTCTTTGGGTAATGTTTTGGGTAATGTGAATTTGAGTCCTGAAATTTCAACGGAGTATGAATTTGGTATGAACCTGCGCTTTTTCAATGGACGTATTGTTTTTGATGGTGATTACTATAACCGGACATCGGACAAACAGATTTTCCAGTTGGGAATCGATCCGGCAACAGGTTATACCGCACAGAATACCAACCTGGGTAAAGTTTCCAATAAAGGAGTCGAGTTGCTGTTGACAGTTACGCCCATTAAATACCGTGATTTCTCATGGGATGTCAGCGTTAACTATTCTAAAAACAAAAGTAACGTAGAAAGTTTGCCGGCCGAGTTAGGTGGTGAAATTACCCTTTACTCATTCGGTACTTCAAATGCTACTACCTCGATGGTTGCCACCGTTGGAAAACCGGTAGGTACGTTCAAAGTAACCATGCCGGAGCGTTCTCCCGATGGAAAAATTGTGGTGAACCCATCCAGCGGACAACCTGTACCGGATAGCAACCTGCAATATGCAGGAAACGTAGACTACGACTACACCATGGGGGTTTCCAACAATTTCCACTACAAAGGATGGAGCCTTGGAGCCGATTTGGATATTCGTCAGGGTGGTGAGATGTATTCACGTACAGCAGACATCAACTACTTCACCGGTAATGCCGTTCAGACGTTGTACAACGATCGTCGTCCTTTTATTGTGCCTAATTCAGTTAATAAGGTAGAACTGGCTGATGGAACATACAAGTATGTTGAGAATACCACACCAATTCCGAAGCAGGATATCTGGAACTATTTCCAAAATGGTGCTGATAAACTGAATGCTGAATTTCTGATTCCGCGTTCATACGTTAAGCTTCGGAGTGTTGTTTTAGGTTATAGCCTTCCCAGGAAATGGATGAATAGGTTACCGTTCCAGTCGGTTAAACTGTCTGTTTTTGGTTCTAACCTGTTCGTTTGGACTCCGAAAGGAAATACCTTTATCGATCCGGAGGTTACCTCTTTCGGTAATGACCTGATCGGTAAGTTCGGAGAATATTCTGCAAACCCGACTTCCAGAAGGGTAGGATTTAATTTGCAACTTAATTTATAATTGAGTCGACATGAAAAAAATAATATATCTGTTAGCAGTGGTACTACTGTCGGGGTGTAGCAATTGGTTGGATGTAAATACCAATCCAAACACGCCTTCAGATGTACCCGTGAATTTAGTTTTACCTTCTGCTGAAGCATCAGTTGCTGTCACCGTTGGAGGTAATATGTTCAACTATGGTGGCTTTTTTGCCCAGTATTGGGGACAGGCACCGGAGGCAAACCAGTACAATGCCATCGATGAGTACGATATCAAAAATGTATTTTTCGATGATGACTACCAGGAGCTTTATGCTGGTGCACTAGTCGATCTGAAGAGCGTTCGTGATAAAGCTAAAGAAAATGGCGACTGGGGCGATTATTTTGCCGCAACAGTTTTGAGAGCTTATACCTTCCAGGTGATTGCTGACCTGACGGATAAGACACCGTATTCTGAAGCTTTAGGTGGTTCAGAGTTGGCTAATCCGAAATATGATGATGGTCAGGCCATCTACGAAGGTGTCATCAGCGAACTCAATAATGCCATGGACAGTTTGACCGCTAATTCAACTGTCACCGATAATGACATGATTTTTGGTGGTTCTTTGCAACAGTGGATTGGTTTTGCGAATGCAATGAAGTTGAAGTTGTACATGCGCGAGTCGTATGCAACGGATGCTCATAAGGCTGACGTTCAGAAATTGATTTCCGATAACAATTTCTTCACAGGTGACGTAACATTCGACAATTTTTCGGATGCACCGAACAAGCAGAATCCCTGGTATGCGACTAACATCAGTTCTGATGGTTTAGGTACTGTTAACAATATTGCTACCTATAATATTGTTACGTATCTGAAAGCGAATAACGATCCCCGTTTGCCGGTATTATATCAGAAAGCTCCGAATCCGGATGATTATGCAGGTAACATGCCTGGCTATAAGTCTCGTTCCGGAGCCAAGAATAACGATTTCAGTAGACCGATTGTTGATCCGACTCAACCAGTTTATATGTATACTCAAAGTGAGCTTCAACTTTTTATTGCTGAAGCAGAGTTGCGCTACAACAACGATGATGCAGCAGCAAAAGCAGCTTATGAGAAAGCAATCGATGCCAACCTGGCTCTCCACGGTTTGAGTACTCCTGGTTCAGATTTGTACGGGACAGGTCAACCTTATGCCTGGAATTCAAGTGCTACTTCAGAGCAGAAGTTGAAAACCATCATGATGCAGAAATGGGTTTGTCTGTGTATGGTTAATCATATAGAAGCGTGGAGTGAGATTCGCAGAACTCATTATCCGGAGCTTTCACCTGCTGAAGGTAAGGACATAGCTGATGACCCAACTCTTTACACTCCTGGTGATATGATCGATCCGGTTGTAAATGTGCTTGGAAAAGGACAGCTCATTAAGAGATTACCCTTCTCGGAAAGAGCCATTATCCGAAATACGAATGCACCTGAACAAGTTGGCGTGACCACAAAAGTATGGTGGGATAAAAAGTAATCTAAAGCGAAAGAAATTATGAGAAAATATGCATTATATCTGTTTGTTGTAGTCTTTTCAGCTTTCTTGTCAGGATGTGAGAAGGATATAACAACACAAGATCAATCAACCATCACGCACTTTGTGACTTTTCAAATTGAAGGAACAAATGCGTATGATGAAACTGCAGTAGCTGTTGGTACTCAGTACACCGATCCCGGCTTTAAGGCCATGGAAGGTGATAATGACGTGACTTCTTCGGTTACAGTTACAGGTACTGTAGATGCTAATACTCCTGGATATTACCCGGTTTCATATTCTGCAGTAAACAAAGACGGCTTTAGCTCTTCTGCTGTACGTAAAGTAATTGTGTATGATCCTAGTTCATTGTCATCGACCGATATTTCCGGTACGTACGACGGTATCCGTGTAAATAGAGGCAAAGGTGGATCTGTTACTATTCGGCAGATTGTAACTGGAATCTATTATATCAGTGATATGTTTGGCGGATATTATGACCAGTATGCCGGTTATGGGAAACCGTACGCCGCTCCTGGTTATTTCCAGTTGAACAGTGATAATTCCATTACCTTCCTTTACGGATATGTTTCTGGTTGGGCCTCACCGATAATTGGTTCTGATGCAACGTATGATCCTGCCACCAAAACGATCAACTTTACCAGCACATTCGATGATGGTTCAGGATTTGGATTTGATGTGCAACTCACTTCTAATGAATAAGAGATATGAAGAATATTGTTAGATTATTATATATTGCTGTTCTGTTGGTAACAGTTGCTTCCTGCCAGGAAGACTATGTGCCGGGAAAAACAGCAACCGAAGCTTTGGCGGGAGAGTGGTACGTGAAGACTTATTCTGCCGACTTATCTGCCACCTATGTAGGATACCAACGTATTGCTACCTATAATACAGCTTCTAATTCGCCTGATTCAATCTGGGTGGATGATTACGAAAACATCTTTGGTAACCTCCGTTTGAAAGTGCCGGGAAATACCACTGCACTGACATTTGGTTCACCCGATGTGGAGGCGTCAGCCATTGATGGTTCATTGTATTCTATCGATGAAGGAAAGATTATTCTGAAAGGGACTGTCACTCCTGGCGGTTTACAGGATGATAGCATCTATTTCAAGATTACAGATTATAGTGATACCACAACCTATGTGCTGGCTGGTTACCGTCATACAGGTTGGGAAGCGGACAATCACTAACAGATTTTAACACATAATTATTGAAGATATGTTAATAAGCATATCTTTAAGATTAAAGCTTAAGGGCTCTCTGGATTCAGAGAGCCCTTTTTGTATATGTATCAGTATATCAGTGTGATGAATAATGATAAGCTGATGCTGAAAAGGGCATTGATTTGTAATTAGAGGGAGGGATTTACGCACAGTTTTACTCTTAACTAAAGAAAAAAAAATGTTAATTTTCATTAAAAAATATTTTTTTCATATTTTTAACCGTCTATGTAAAATAACTGGCTTCACGACTACTTAATCTTTTAATACAATTATTTATGAAAAAACTTGTGCTATTACTTGCATTTTCTGCCTTTGGTTTGCTATCTCTAATGGCGCAGACCAAGGTGATTACAGGTACGGTTACCAGTGCCGATGACGGTACGACCTTACCGGGTGTTTCCGTTACAGTAAAGGGTACAACTGTAGGTACCATTACTAATATCGACGGTGTATACACCTTGAACGTTCCTGAAAATGCTCAGACGTTGGTTTTCTCTTTTGTTGGGATGAAAACAACAGAGCAGGACATCAATGATCAAAGTGTGATTAACGTTGCGTTGAGCCCGGATGTATTGGGTATCGACGAGGTGGTTGTTGTAGGATATGGTACGGCCACCAAACAATCGTTTGTTGGTTCTGTGTCCGAAGTGAAAGCGGAGAATATTCAGGACAAAGCCGTTTCGAATATCTCTGAATCATTAGCTGGTGAAGCTGCTGGTGTGCAGGTCATCAATACTTCAGGACAACCGGGATCTACCGCCACCATCCGTATCCGTGGATATGGTTCTGTAAACGGTAACCGTAGTCCATTATATGTATTGGACGGCGTACCTTATACCGGTGAGCTGAACGCGATTAACCCGAACGACATTGCATCTACTACTATTCTAAAAGATGCTACTGCAACTGCCATCTATGGTTCTCGTGGTGCCAACGGTGTTATTCTTTTAACGACTAAATCCGGTAAAGCCGGAAAAACGGTGATTGAAGCGGATGTGAAGCGAGGTGTGAACGTTAGCGGTATCCCCCGTTACAGTACCATTAAATCACCGGAGCAGTATATCGAACTGTCCTGGGAAGCTTTATACAATAAAGGTGTGGCCAGAGGCGAAGCCGATCCGACTGCTTATGCCAATAACAGTCTTTTCTCTGGTGCCGGTATCGATCCCAAGTACAATATGTGGAATGTGGACGGAGCCGATCTGATTAACCCGGAAACCCGGATGGTAAATAGTGGCGTGACCCGGAAATATACTCCGGAAAATTGGGAAGATTACGCTTTTCAGAATTCATCCAGAACAGAGGGGAACGTCACACTCCGTGGAGGTGATGAGAAAACCAAATTCTTTACCTCTTTCGGATTTTTGAATTCTGTCGGTTATATCATTAATTCGGACTTTACCCGTTACAATGCAACCATTAACGTGACCTCTAATGTAAGGCCGTGGTTGACGACAACAGCCCGGTTGACTTATTCCGGTACCGAAACCAATAACAATGGTCAGACGGAGGACTCGGGTAGTATTTTTTGGTTCGTGGATAACCTGCCGCCGATTTATCCTCTGTATTTGAGAGATTCAGACGGTAAAAAAATCAAAGAGCCTATTTACGGTGGATATGAATACGACTACGGTGTTGGACGTGGGTTCGGTGCGTTGACCAACTCGATTGCTGATGCGACTTATGACAGAAGCCGTGCTAAGAATAACCAGGTGAGCGGAAACTTTAGCGCCAATATTCATTTCATGCGCGGCTTGACCCTCGAGAATACCTTCGGTGGACAATATTATATGAATAGATATTTTTCGCTGAACAATCCATTTTTTGGCTCGGCTGCCGGCCAGGGTGGTTCTGTTTATCATTCGGATACTCAGTTGAAAACATATAACCTGTTGAACCTGCTCCGTTTCAAAAGAAGCTTTGGTGTTCATAACCTGGAAGCGCTGGCAGCTCACGAGAGTAACTCGTGGGAGCAGCAACGCAGTACGGCCAGTAAATCCAAAGCGGTTCTTCCCGGCCTGGCTGACCTGAACAACTTTGTCATTGTTTCTTCTCCTCCGACAGGATGGGTTGACCGCGTTATGTTGGAAAGTTACTTTGGTCAAATCAATTACAACTTCAACGAGAAATATTACCTGTCAACATCGGTGCGTCGTGATGGTAGTTCCCGTTTTATTGGAGATAACAAGTGGGATACGTTCGGATCGGCTGGTTTGTCGTGGGTGGTATCTAAAGAGCCTTTCATGGACTTCCTGCCCATCATCAGCTTCCTGAAATTCAAAGCCAGTTATGGTATCATGGGTGAGCAGCAAGGTGTTGGTATGTACCCTGCATACATAACTTATGATATTAGCAACTTAAACGATCGGATTTCTATCTCGGAACGTGAAGTCGGTAATCCTGATTTGACATGGGAGAAGTCTAAGATGTTCCAGACCGGTCTCGAATTTGCCGTTGGTAGCTTCCTGGAAGGTACCGTTGATTACTTCCTGAAAAATACGGATAACCTGTTGTTTGATCGTCGGGTAGGCCCCTCTAATGGTTATGCTTTAATGACGGTTAATGACGGACAGTTAAGAAACAGCGGTGTTGAGTTCGACCTCACTGCGCATTTTATCAAAACACGGGATTTTGCGTTGAATCTGACCGTAAATGGTTCATTCTTAACCAATGAATTGACCAAAATGCCGCTCGATCCCCAGACCGGTTTACCCAAAGTCATAGATGTTTCCGAGACCTATATGGGACGGGCCAAGGGACATTCAATTTACGATTTTTATATGAGAGAATGGGCAGGCGTCGATCCGGCTGACGGTACAGCCATGTGGTTCCAGTATTACGATGACGCTAACGGTAACGGTGCATTGGATGCTGGCGAAGGGATCGCCTCCTTGTTTGACTATACCCATGATAATCCGGATGCAGTTATCAAGAAAACGACAACGAAGTTTTATCCTGATGCAACGCAAAAGTATGTGGGCAAATCAGCTATTCCAAAGGTACGCGGAGCATTCCGTTTGGAAGGAAAAATCTACAATTTTGATATTGCTGCACAGTTCATATACAGCCTAGGTGGCTATTCTTACGATTTCACGTATTCCCGTTTGATGGATAATGACAATGTTGGAGCCAACAACTGGTCGACTGATATTCTGGACAGATGGCAAAAACCGGGTGATATCACTAATGTGCCCAGGCTTTCCAGTGGTTTTGATACCAACGTGGCCAGTGCCTCGACAAGGTTTATTACGAGCTCTGATATGCTCTCGTTAAACAACGTGCGGGTTGGTTATACCTTACCGACTAATTTTACCAACCGCTTTGGTATCTCATCGTTCAACATTTTCGCAACGGGTGATAACCTATTCTTATTAACTGCGAGGGACGGATTTAACCCTTCAACAGATGAAGCAGGTACTTCAGACTGGTACACATACGCACCATTGACTACCTATACAGTAGGATTGAGGGTTAAATTCTAAGAATAACATCGTAAAAAAGTATTATTATGAAAAGAATATATATCATATCTTTTATTGCACTGCTGATATTTAGCGTTTCAGGGTGTAAGAAAAGTTTCCTGGATGTTCAGCCTACTCAATTCCTGACGGCTGAGCAAGTAGCTGAAGCCGCGAAAAACAATCCTGATGTAATCGCAGGTAGTATGAGTGGTATTTATACCCTGATGTTCCAGACCGGAACCGGAGGATCTAACTTAAACCACGATGACTTCGGTCAGAAAGGGTATGACATTTACAGCGATTTTCTTTCCAGTGATTTGGCTTTATCAATCAATACATACAACTGGTATCGGGCGTTGACAGAATTAACTGTTACAGTTGACTATACCACTCGAGGATGTTATCAACCATGGCGGTATTATTATCGCATCATACGGTCCACTAATTCCGTAATTGGTGCGTTGGGTGGTAATGATGTGGTTCCTGAGTTGGATGAGAATAAATACATCATGGGGCAAGCCAAAGCCATGCGGGCTTATGCCTATTTTTACCTGGCTCAGTTCTATGAGAAAACGTATGACCCTGAAGAGGCGATTTTGCCAATCTACACAGATCTTGATCAGTTTAATCAGCCAAAGAGCACCGCAGCGGATGTGTATAATCAGATTATTAGTGACCTGACCGATGCCATTTCGTTGTTAGATGGTTTCCAGAGATCAGCCAAAAACGAGGTGAACAAGTATGTCGCTGAAGGTCTGTTGGCTTATGCTTACGGTGCAATGGGAGGCAATGATAATTATGCCCAGGTGAAGACTCTGACTGCTGACATTATCAACAACGGTGGTTTCACATTGATGGATTCAACTGAGGTTGTGTTCACAGGCGATCCGACCATTGGTGGATTCAAAGACGTAAACACACCCGGATGGATGTGGGGCGTTGACCTGACACTTGATAACGGTCTTGACCTGGTTTCCTGGTGGGGACAGATGGACCTCTGGACTTACAGTTACCAGTGGGCAGGTGATAGAAAAGCTATTGACGAAGGTCTTTATGATAAAATTCCTGCTAATGACGTTCGCAAAGGTCAGTTCTATGCAAATAGCAGCTCTGGTTATTATCTGCTGCCAATATATAAATTCTATACGGCTGATATGGAAATCGGAGGCCAGCGGAATATTACAACAGACTACGTTTATATGCGTGTGGCCGAAATGTATCTGCTGAATGCTGAAGCGGCTGCCAAAACAGGAGATGAAGCTACCGCAAGAACCAGTCTGAAAGCATTGGTTAGCCATCGCATGGCTGATGCCAGCTATATCGATGCGCTCACTGGAAAAGCTTTGGTAGATGAAATTTACCTGCAAACACGTATTGAATTGTTTGCCGAGGGGAAAAGTTACCTGGCAATGAAGCGAAATCATGCTACCACTATCCGTGGAGCAAACCATTTGTCACATGTTGGTGAACCGATTAGTTTCGATGACCCACGATTGACCTTCTTGATTCCGCAAGCAGAGATTCAAAATAACACGAATATCAACTAATATGTGTGCTCTCAGGAAGCCATTCCAGTGGAATTGGTTTCCTGAGGACAATTATAGAGCGTTTTTTGATGAAGTTTGATTGGAAAGGCGTTCTCACATAGTTAGTAGAATTCAGGTTTTACTGTTTCGATTAGATAAAACAAAGACAATAGGAATTATGAAAAAAATATTTTCCTTCATACTGCTTTTTGCAGCCCTGTTCTCATTCAACCGTTGTGAGAATAATATAAAAGGGACAAATGACCTCAATTATGTGACTTTTGAAGCCCCATCAATTGAAGTTGGTGTTGACCTAAATGGAAGCACCACCAGTGATGTAAAGGTATACACCACACAGAAAACCGGTTCTGACCGGACCTTCACTATTAATGTACTTACGGATGCATCAACGGCAGATCCCGGAGCGTATGAGGTTCCTGCTTCCGTAACGGTACCCGCCAACTCAAATGTTGGAACATTTACTGTTGGAATATCCGATGTTAATATCGGTGAGAATGGTTCAACGCTCGTTCTGGATATTCAATCTCAGGAAGGCGTCTTCAAGGGTGATCCGACAACCATTACTATCACTCAAATCTGTCCGTATAACGAAGTAATCTTGAATATGAACTTCGATAGTTACCCGGAAGAATCGTATTGGGACTTAACAGATGCAGACGGAAATGTTGTTGCCTCAGTTCCGGCAGGCACATATGCCGATATGGAACAAGCCAGGAAGAAATTCTGTCTGACAGATGGAACGTACACCTTTACCATGCGCGATGCCTATGGTGACGGGATTGCACCTCCAGGAGGATATTCTTTGAGTTTTAACGGAACTGTTATTGCTTCCGGCGATGAATTTGGTACAGAAGACGCAACCACCTTTACTGTACCGTAGTATATAGCACTAATTTTCATTTTGAAAGGCTGTCTGGTTTATCCCGGACAGCCTTTGTTTTTTTATCGACAGGTTTTTAAGTCTCAATGTGCCAGTCCGACATATGAATTGATACTTTTACCTGCTATTTCATTTTCTTCATGTCATACAAATTCGTCACCGTTACATCGGTACCCTTGCTAAGCAGCTTTGATGGCATCGTACCCGATTTTAGCATAGCGGCAGCGGTTCCGGGGCTTCCGGTTGACAGGTAATTCAATGCTGCTTTCAGGCACAACTCGTTGGGATCACCGAACGGATACCTGACGTCTTCGTAGACGGTGTAATCGACAGGAATACCATCGAAATAATCGCTGTAGCCGGCACTGTTGACATTGCGGAAGCTGATGGGAGCAATCGCAAGGCTGTCCTGTGTGTCAGAAAAAATACTCATGCCAACCGGTTTCCCAAGAGTTTGTGTCCCGATAAGAGTAACCGGATACAAAGGCATTAGTCCGGAAATGGTCAGCTCACTGGCCGAAGCAGTTGAAGATGAAGTGATGACAACAATCTTGTTTAAATTCAGACTATTGGCTGCCTGGTGGACCACGTTGTTCTCGTTTGCATCAGTGTGCTTGTCATTGAACTCCTGCACATTGTACGTTTGATTATTGTACTTATTTCCGGCGATTAAACTCATCAACGAATCGGCCGTTGAGAGTAAACCTCCGGTGTTGTAACGCAAATCGAGAATGAGATTCGAAACACCATCAGCTTTAAAGGTTGCGAAGGTTGTATCGAGATCGGCAACAGAGGGCTCCAGAAAATCAGAGAAAACGAGGTAGCCGGTTTTCTCACCGTTTGTGTCATAAACGTGGCTGTATTGGACCGTATTCATCACCACGTTGCCTTTTGCAATGCTTATTTCTTTATAAGTGCTATCGGGAAGAACAAACCCAAAAGTGACCTGGTTTTTGGCGAGCTCCTGGTTAATGGCATCGACACTCATATTTCTAACGAGCTGCCCGTCGAGTGAGCGAATCATCCAGCCACGGGCCACACTGTCCCGCCCCATCGGACTGTCGGTGTAAACATCGGCAATGCGCAGGCTATCGGAGAGGTCGAACTTAAAGCCGGCACCCCAGCCACCTGACTGTCCACTCTGAATTAAGTCGAGAATTTCCTGGAGAGGCGCTACAAAACTCCAATGGTCTTTGTTGTACCGTATGGCATCAACATATTTCGAAGGATCGGTATATGACGAAAGATCTACGTCCGGCATATCCTTATACCAGAGGTACCAACTATTAAAAAGTTCGGCTGTATTTTTTACTCCGGAAACGACTGTCCCAGTTGAATCAATGGATCCAGAAGGTGTCGGCGCCGGTGTGTCATTCTTCTGACATCCCGACAAAGCCAAAATCGTCAACAGGACGATTGGCAAAAGAAATTGTATCTTTTTCATCTGTGGGGTGGATTTGAAAATCTTAATCGTTCTTACGTCGTTCCAGACGAATTGTTTTGCGTTTAACTTTTTTTACCTTTTTCTCGTCCGGGTACTCCATCCGAACATGGTAGATGGTTAACAGCTTCTCGAGGAATATTTGCTTGAGAAGTGTGATATCCTGGAAGGTAAGGGGAGCGTAATCGAGCTGTCCGTCTTTAATTTTTGAATTGAATATTTTATCAATCAAATCGGAAAGAGAATCTCCATTAATATCCTTGAGGCTTCTGGAGGCTGCTTCAATACTGTCAGCCAGCATTACCACGGCTGTTTCTCTGGTCGAAGGAACCGGGCCGGGATAGGTAAACTTGGAGGCATCAATCTGCTGTTCCGGGTTTTCATTCTTCGACATCAGGTAAAAGTAGCCTGTCTTGGTTGTTCCATGATGGGTCCGGATAAAATCGATGATCATTTCCGGAATTTTGTATTTTTTTGCCAATGCCACACCATCGATCACATGGTTCATGATGACCTGAGCGCTCTCTTCGAGCGACATTTCTTCGTGAGGATTGATTCCTTTCGCCTGATTCTCGGCGAAGAAGTGTGGTGCCTTGGTTTTTCCAATATCGTGATACATCGCGCCTGTCCTGACGAGTAAAGGATTACCTCCAAGTTTCGTAATGGCATCTTCAGCGAGGTTGGCAACCTGCAACGAGTGTTGGAATGTTCCTGGTGCTTCTTCAGCCAGTTTACGCAACAGGTTTTGGTTCGAGTAAGAGAGTTCAATCAGTGTTACATCTGATACAAAGCCAAACGATTTCTCGAATATATAAACCAGCAGATAGGTAATCAGTGTTAAGACGGCGTTACCAACAAACCATCGCATCTGCATCCAGTTAATGGCATCCCAGTTTCCTTCCTGAATGAGGGAGATTCCAATGAATGCAAAAACGTATGTTAACAGAATAAACACTGATGTGATCACCAACTGGCCTCTTCTCAGTAATTTATCCTGACTAATCACGGCAACTGTACCGGCCAGAATTTGTAGCAGCACAAACTCGTACCCGTTGGGTACCATAAATCCCACAATCAGTGCGGCGATGGTGTTCACAAAAATAGCCAACCGGGCATCCAGGAATGTCCGGATTGTAAGAGCCAGAACCGTAAACGGGACGAGGTAAACGAGCTGCGGATTAGTGGAAACGACCAGTCGACAGAAGTAGATCATCACTACGGTCATCAAAAGGGTAAAAGCAATGTCCCGTTTTGAATTCAATAATTCGCGACGTATGTTGAAAACAAACAGGAAAAGCACCAGCACAAGGAGAATGATAAACATGGCTTTTCCGGCCAGTATGCCATAATATTCTGTCGAGTTACTGCCCAGACGGTTTTCGTAGGCTTTTTGCAACGATTCCAGAATTCGGTAGACATCGGGAGTCACCAAATCACCTTGCGAGACGATGCGTTCGCCCTCCTGAACCATTCCCCGCGAGGTGGAAATATTGTCGAGTAGTTTTTGTTTTTCAAAGTCGGTCGTTTTTTCGTCGTATACCAGGTTGGCGTGTATGTAAACCTCCGGATGCAACTTGACCAGTAGCGGCTGCCACGAGGGATATTTATCAGCCAACTGCTGCTGTCCCGATGACAGGTAGTTATATGCTGTTTTCAAGGAAAAAACAGAGCCCAGAGGCACTTTGCGTCCGACATGATCTTCCACAAGCATCAAATCACTTTTCCCTTTTAATGCAGCGTAGTCGGAAATGCTTTGCTCGAGAATACCCCGTTTGAAAACTTCCTGGTAAAGGTTAACCAGTTGATCTTTTACTTCTGTATTTGCGGTTGTTTTCGAATCGCTGGATTGCTCCAGGTTGTCAATCCGGCTTTTCAGTTTTGCTATTTGCTCTTTACCAATTGAATCCTGGTAAGTAAAATATGGGAGTTGCGCATTCAGAACGGAGTCGCGCTCTGCTTTAAGTTCGTCATCACTTTTCAGAATCGCAAAGTCGAAAGGGGCGATCAGCGTCTCGTGCATCCAGGGGCGTCCCTTTTGAAATTCATATTTAAAGCGGGCTTCGCCCGGAAGTGCCAGATAGATCAGAATCGTGGTGATGACAAATAATGCTACCACGAAAGTTGTGTGCCAGAATGATTCTCTGGACTTTAGTTTATTTTCTATGTTCATGCTTACAAGCCTCTTTTCCGTTCCTCAAAATCACGATTCGATAAAATTTCTATCTTTGGGTTTAATACCAAAAATAATAATTATTTTGATGAGATACGGAATCTCCAATCTCAGTATAATACCGGTTCGGACAGAGCCGACCGAGAAGAGTGAAATGTGCACACAAGTTCTGTTTGGTGAACATTACGCCATTTTGGAAGAAACTGAGAAGTGGACCCGCATCCGGATTGAGCTTGATGGATACGAGGGATGGATTGACCGGAAAATGGTCAACGAAGTGGATAATGCACTCATAACACAACTGCAGCAACTTCCTGCAGTAGTAACAACAGATGTATTCAATATTGTTCAAAGCTCGGATAGCTACAATAATTTTTTGATTGTTGCGGGTAGTTCCTTACCTTTTTATAATCAGTCGGATAAAACCTTTCGGATCGACGATTCGTTATATACAATAAAGGGAAATGTGACGATTGAATCGCCGCCCGATGTAAGAGCCACCATTATCGAAAACGCATTGAAATATTTCAATGCACCGTATTTGTGGGGTGGTCGTTCTCCTTTGGGAGTTGATTGTTCGGGATTGACGCAGGTTCTGTATAAAATGGTGGGAATACCCATTCCACGCGATGCATCGCAGCAGGTTCAGATTGGTCAGCATCTCAGTTTTGTTGACGAAGCACAACCAGGCGATTTGGCGTTTTTTGACAACGACGAAGGTTTAATTACGCATGTGGGCATCATCTGGGAGCGAAACAAGATTATTCACTCTTCCGGAAAAGTGAGAATCGACAATGTCGACCAGTTTGGAATTTACAATACAGAGACCCGAAAATATACGCACAAGATGCGCCTAATGAAAAGAATCATTGATGGTTAATTAAATTCAAATTTTATGAGCCATTTGCATTTCATCGGATACATCTTAGCCATTGTTATTGTGGCTTATTTAATCTGGCTTTATTCCCAAAAGAAAAAAGAGGAGTGAGCAATGATGAGATGGCGGAATTTTTTTGAATCTTTGTTGCGTTTGGATTATTTGTAGCAGGGAGTAATTCGCATAAGTAAAATATGATGAATTGCTCTCAAAGTAATGTTTTGTAATTATATGTCCTACACTTATCAATATCCCCGGCCGGCAATAACAGTTGATGCCATAGTAACAGCAGAACGTAACGGCGAGCAGTGGGTCCTGCTTATTCGCCGAAAAGCATATCCTTTTGAGGGAAAGTGGGCGTTGCCCGGAGGGTTTGTGAATATGGACGAAACGCTGGCTGAATCTTGTCAAAGGGAGCTTGAAGAGGAAACCGCTTTAACTGGTGTGGAGCTAAAGCAGTTTTATACATTCGATGCTGTCGATCGGGACCCGCGGGCCCGCACGATTTCGGTAGTATTTACCGGGCAGATTCCCGAACCTGTTCCGGTGAAAGGTGGCGACGATGCCCTGGAAGCAGAATGGTTTCCTATCATTTCGTTACCGGAAATGGCCTTCGATCATCGCGAAATTATTCAGAAATTTGTAATGGAGGTAATCTAGGCCTTCCCTTACATTTATTCCTTAAAACACTCCTCCAGAATACTCATTGATTCGGGGCCCTCATTGAATAGCAAATCGATAACGGACAGGTTGGGCTGAAAGTCGAATTTTTCTTCGAAAACTTGCGTGTAAGGCTCTGAATGAAAGTGTGGATCCGGTTTGCTTCTTTGCTTCTTAGGATGGATTACCTCGCGCAAATCGAGCATATCTTCCGTTTCCTCTTTGATGAATTCCGTCGACCGTTTTATCTGAACATCGATTTCCAGCAATTCCATCACCTTTTCCTGTATCTCCAAATTGAAATCTAACAGGTATTTCCATTTCTTTTCATGAAAAAACGGCGCCAATTCATCCTGGTAATAAGGAAAAAAAGGAGAGTTGTTATAAGCGGAAACGATGGTCCGCCAGTGAAGCCGTTGCCAATCTTCTGCGGTAGCAATTCGGACATCTTTGGTTTTTACTTTTAGATCCGGGCCTTTATCAACCGGAATACTTAGCGTCAGCGGTCCATTTCCACCCAAAATCCGGCAGCGATTACGGTAGCTTTGTTTCGGGTAATTCTCGTGTTGTTCAATAATTATTTCGGGGTATCGAAGCAGTTTCGAATAATACTGTACAGGTCCCAGGTAAGCTGTGGAAAGTAAAGCAGTATGCGTTTCGGTCATCGGAAAATATTCGTTAATCGTCGAAGAATGTGCTGTTGGAATCGCCGCGAATCAGGTCGCCCTCATCTCTCTTTTTCTGTTCTTCCTGTTCCAGGTCTTCCAAATCCTGGCGGTATTCCAGCAACTGTTCTTCCAGTTCGTCAATGCGTTCTTTCAGTTGGCGGTTATCCTTTTTCAAACGTTGTTTGCCCGGATAACTGGACAAGGCACTTAACACCACGCCAATTAAAATCGCCGACAAAAGAAGTAAAACCAGAGGAATTTCCGGTATTCGCCAAATCAAAAATTTTACGGAAACGCTGATGGCATTTTGCAAGGCAAAAACAACCAGTATAATTCCGAGTATGAGTCCGGTGACTAAACCACGCTGCATAATTCAAGAGTTTTTCGTTACTCTAAGATACAGATTTCCGCTTAGCTGTTAAAAGAAGAATGGCTCTCTGTCAATTATTTTTCTCCGGTAAGCGTCATTCCCGGGGTCAGGCCTATTCGTTTAAAATCTGCTGTATTGATGGTTATCATTTCGTCCTTTCCCTCAGCCGAGTCATGAAAATAGACGTTGTAATCGGCACCCAGCGGTACCATTAAGCGCGTGTGTTGTTTCGGAGGAATCCGGATGTCGAGGATGTCGTTGTACTCGTCGTCCGACCAGAAGACGTTGGTTACCAGGTTCACCTTCATGGTATCGTTGGAGTGATTATAGAGTTTGATTCGTTTGAAGGAGCGGGGAGTCGTTTCCGGTTCCATATCCAAATTCAACGAAGCCAGCGTAACGATGTTGAGCATTTGCAAAGCCACATCGCCTACGTTGATGCCGGTTCTTTTCCGGTGCATTTCTTTTTGTCGCTCAATGCTTCCAGTATCGTGAATGTATTGCCCGGTAGAGCAGCTGTACAATATCAGGAGGCAGCAAAGAAAACTTAGGATTGGTTGTGGTTTTTTCATTTGTCAGATAAATTAGGATATAAAAAAGCCAGCAAATAATATACCGGCTTTTCCAGGAATGAATATGAATAGAGGTGTTATCTCACCTTTTTAAAGAAACGGTTCCATCGAATGTTGGCGGGGAACGGCTTGTCCTTGTCGAGCGACAACCAAACGAAAGAAGCTTCTCCGACAATATGATTCTCCGGCACGAATCCCCAGTAACGCGAATCAGCTGAGTCGTCCCGGTTATCTCCCATCATCCAGTAGTAGTTCATTTTGAACGTGTAAGAATCAGCTGGTCTGTCATTGATGTAAATCGTGCTGTCTTTCACGGCCAGTTTATTTTTCTCGTAAACACGAATAATTCGACGATAGAGCGGAAGGTTTTTCAATGAGAGATTGATGGTCGCTCCTTTTTTGGGAATCCATATCGGGCCGAAATTGTCGACGTTCCAGGGATAATCTTTGGGAGCGAACGGAAAAATATTCGGATCGGAACGGCCGGCAGGTGTATTCATCCGTTTAACGGAAATCACGTTGCTGAATTTCTTTAGCTTCTTTACGTCTTCGCCGGTTAATGGAAACATGTACTGAGCACCATTTCGATGTCGGTCGGCTTTCGAAATGTGTAGTCGATCGAGTGCCTCCGGATTAATGGCCGTTCCGTTGGTTGTTACAACATAGTTGTATTGCAGCCCGGAGATTGATTTTTGCGGTTGCCCGTTAACGAAAACCTGGCCATTCACAATCTTCAGCGAATCACCCGGAATAGCCACGCAACGTTTGATGTAATTCTCGCGCTTGTCCACCGGGCGGTAAATAATGTCGCCGAAAGCGCGTTTGTCATTCCATACCCGTTCGCGGCCATAGCTTCTGACCAATTGGTAATAACTTGTTTCCAGTTGCATTTTCACGGCAACGGTGTCGCCTTCCGGGAAATTGAACACCACCACATCATTTCGTTTCACATGTCCAAAGCCCTTTAAGCGATGATATTTTAGCTGAATGGCATCGGAGTACGATTTCACTGCTTTGGTCAGTGGCAAGGTATGTTGTACAAAAGGAAAGGAAACCGGTGTAATCGGCATTCTCGGGCCGTAAGCCATTTTGCTGACGAAAAGGTAATCGCCAACCAGCATACTTTTTTCCATCGAAGAAGAGGGGATGGTATAGGCCTGAATGAAGAAGGTGCGAATAAAAGTAGCCGCAATAACTGCAAAAATGATAGCATCGACCCATTCAATTACTTTGGTCTGTTTTCCTCCCGGTGGATCTTTCTTTTTCCAAAAAGCCCAGTGCACTTTTTGCGTGACGTAGATATCGAAAATGACAATGAGGCCAAGGAACCACCAGTATATGCCAAGCCAGATTACCCACAAGATATAAACGGCAGCTACAAAACTAAATTTGAACCATTTGTTTGTCAGAATATTTCTCATTCGAAAATCTGTTTATCTCTTGAGTCAAGAGTGGTTGATGTTATTTGTGCATTATTTCGTCTCAGGGAATCGCTCCATGTGTGAAATGCCAAATGACTGTTTTATCAAATTGGTATTTACTCAGCCTCCGGAATTACAAAAGAGCGCATTTTTTAGTGTGAGTTTTCTAATCGTTGGATTTGATAATCAGTTATTTATAGCGAAAAAATACGAGAGGTTTAGGCAAAAAAAAGCCGGTACTTAAGGTACCGGCTTGGTCTGAATATTGATAAACAATTATTTTACTTTCTTGAAGAATCGGTTCCAGCGGATGTTGGCTGGGAACGACTTGTCTTTATCAAGCGACAGCCAGATGAACGATGCTTTACCCACAACGTGATCTTCCGGCACAAATCCCCAGTAACGCGAATCTGCCGAATTGTGGCGGTTATCACCCATCATCCAGTAGTAATCCATGTGGAACGTGTACGAATCAGCTGGTTTATCGTTGATGTAAATTGTGCTGTCCTTCACGGCCAGTTTATTCTTCTCGTAAACACGGATAATCCGGCGATAGAACGGAAGATCTTTCAGTGTTAGATGAACGGTTGCTCCTTTTTTGGGAATCCAAATCGGGCCGAAATTATCGACGTTCCAGGGATAGTCTTTCGGATCGAACGGGAAAATATTCGGATCGGGACGCCCTGCCGGCATATTCATTCGTTCAACGGAAATCACGTTACTGAATTTCTTCAGCTTTGCTACATTCTCTTCAGTCAGTGGGAACATATACTGAGCGCCGTTTCGATGCCGATCGGCCTTCGAAATATGCAACCGGTCAAGAGCCTCCGGATTAATCGCCGTTCCATCGGTGGTTACAATGTAATCGTACTGAAGTCCTGGAATGACAATTTGTGGTTTTCCGTTCACGAAAACCTGGCCATTGACAATCTTCAGCGAATCACCGGAGATTGCCACGCAACGCTTGATGTAGTTCTCACGTTTATCAATGGGGCGATAGATGATATCGCCAAAAGTGCGTTTGTCGTGCCAAACCCGGTCGCGGCCGTACATTCTAACTAACTGGTAATAGCTTTGCGCCTGCATGTTAACGGCTACAGTATCACCTTCCGGGAAGTTGAAAACCACCACGTCGTTGCGTTTCACATGGCCAAATCCCTTTAAACGGTGATATTTCCACTGGATGGCATCAGAATACGATTTCACTGTTTTTGTCAAAGGCATGGTGTGATGTACGAACGGAAACGAAATCGGGGTATTGGGAAGTTTCGGTCCGTAAGCCGTTTTGCTGACAAAGAGGTAATCGCCGACCAGCATGGTTTTCTCCATGGAAGAGGTTGGAATTGTGTAGGCCTCGATGAAGAACATCCGGATAAAGGATGCTGCGATGACTGCAAAAATAATGGCATCAATCCATTCAACAGTCTTGGTTTGTTTGCCTCCGGGTGGATCTTTCTTTTTCCAGAAAGCCCAGTGTACTTTTTTGGTGATATAGATATCGAAAATAACGATGAGGCCGAAGAACCACCAGTAAATACCGAGCCAAATAACCCAAAGGGTGTATAATACGGCTACGACGGCGAATTTAAACCATTTGTTTGTCAGAATACTTCTCATTCGAAAGTGTGTTTATCTTACAGAATATGATGTGTTTCAATAGCGATTGTCAGGCCATTTCGTTGAGCAGGTTTTTCATGGACAAAATGCCTTTCCGGCCCTGGCAAAACTCAGCGGCCAGCACAGCACCCAGGGCAAATCCCTTACGACTTTTGGCGCTGTGGGTAATTTCGATGTAGTCAACTTCAGAATCGTATTTCACCGTATGGATGCCTGGTACTTCGCCTTCGCGAATGGCTTCGATGGATAGTTCGGAAGTCGATTTCGGTTCATCGATGGTCCAGGAATCGACCCGTTTGACTTCATCGATGATGTCTTCAGCCAGAGAAATAGCTGTACCACTCGGTGCATCGAGCTTGTGGGTATGATGAACTTCGGTCATGCTAACATTGTACTGGTCGAATGCATTCATCATTCGCGCCAGTTTGCAATTCAATTCGAAAAACAGATTGACGCCTATGCTGAAATTGGATGCATAGAAGAAACAGCCTTCTTTTTCCCGGCAAGCTTCTTCTACTTCATTTCTGCGGGAAAGCCAACCGGTAGTGCCGCTTACCACCGGAACACCGGCAGCAAAACACAATTGGTAGTTATCGACGGCTGAATCGGGGGTGGTAAACTCGATGGCAACATCCGCTTTCTTCAGGTTCTCCTCCGTTAAATCGGCGGCGTTGCTGACATCAATTTTCAGGACAATCTCGTGGCCGCGGCTAATGGCAATCTCCTCAATTGTTCTTCCCATTTTGCCGTAACCGATTAGCGCAATCTTCATATAAAATTTTATCGAATTGGTGTATATTCCTTTTCAAGAATTACAAATATAAGATTATTGAGGAAAAGCCGGTGCGAATTATTGTTAAGGTAGGAATGGTTTTGCACCGTAAAGAATGCGGATAGACGACGAAGACTTTTTTCGGCGAATGACATAAAAAAAGGAAGCTCATTTAGAGCTTCCCTTATATCTGAATGTTTATTTCACCTAATCCGAAAAAATTTATTTTACCTTCTCAACAATGGCAGTGAATGCAGCCGGGTGGTTCATAGCCAAATCGGCCAGAGCCTTACGATTGATTTCGACGTTAGCTGCTTTCAGTTTACCCATAAACTGTGAGTAGGAGAGTCCTTCGGCACGTGCAGCAGCGTTGATACGCTGAATCCACAATGCGCGGAAGTGGCTTTTCTTTTTCTTTCTGTCACGGTACGCATACTGAAGACCTTTCTCGTATGTGTTTTTAGCAACCGTCCAGACATTTTTCCTGGAACCAAAGTAACCTCTGGTTTCGCTCAGGAGTTTCTTGCGACGTGCTCTCGACGCCGCATGATTTACTGATCTTGGCATAATTTCTACAATTTGAATAATGGCGGGTTTATTGTTTCAAAACCACTTAGTTGCTCATCATCCGGTTAGTAACTAATATTTTCTAATCTCTGTTCAAAAGGAATGAAATACATTATTTCATTGCGAGAAGCTTCTTCACGGCAGCCTTGTCAACGTCGGCTACAGTACCCCAGTAAGTGAGGTTACGCTTCTGCTTAGTCGTTTTCTTTGTCAGAATGTGACTTTTGTACGCGTGCTTCCTTTTGATTTTTCCACTCCCGGTGAGTTTGAAACGCTTCTTAGCACCGGGATTTGTTTTCATCTTAGGCATTACAGTCTAATCTTTAAATTCGAATTACTTCTTCTTCTTAGGCGAAATAAACATGGTCATTCGTTTTCCTTCGAGTTTTGGCATCTGCTCTACAGCGCCCAACTCTTCCAGATCTTGTGCAAACCGCAATAACAGGATTTCTCCCTTTTCTTTAAAAAGAATCGAGCGACCTTTGAAAAACACAAATGCTTTGACCTTTGCACCATCCTGAAGGAATTTCTCTGCATGCTTTAGCTTGAAGTTGTAATCGTGATCGTCGGTGTTTGGACCGAAACGAATCTCTTTGACAACAATCTTGGTTGCTTTGGCTTTCAATTCCTTCTGTTTCTTTTTCTGCTGATAAAGAAACTTTTGATAATCGGTGATACGACAAACCGGCGGTGCAGCTTTCGGGGAAATTTCCACCAGGTCAAGTTCCATGGCATCAGCCATGCGTAATGCCTCTCTGGTGGGATAAACTCCCGGATTTTCTACATTTTCACCTACCACGCGAACTTCCGGAACACGAATTTGCTCATTCGTCCGAAAACTCAGTTTGTCTTCTCTTTTTGGCCTTGGGCCTCTGCCTCTTTTTACTGCTATGGCTAAATCCTCCTTTGATTAATTAGTATTACGGTTAACTATAAAAGGCTGACAATTGTTCGCGAACTTCTTTATTAACAAAATCTGCGAACTCGTCAAGTTGCATAGTTCCCTTGTCGCCTTCACCTTGTCGGCGAACGGAAACCGTATTTTCTTCCATCTCTTTTTCACCAACGATAAGAAGATAGGGAATACGTTTCAACTCGTTGTCACGGATTTTCCTGCCAATCTTCTCGTTACGTTCGTCAATTATGGCGCGAATATCGGAATTATTTAAGGATTCTGAAACTTTTTGCGCATAATCATTATACTTTTCGCTGATGGGCAAAATCACCACTTGCTCAGGTGTTAACCACAACGGGAATTTACCTGCGGTGTGCTCGATAAGAACAGCTACAAAGCGTTCCATCGAACCGAACGGTGCCCGGTGAATCATGACCGGACGGTGACGTTTGTCGTCGGCACCGATGTACTCCAGTTCGAAGCGTTCCGGCAGGTTGTAGTCAACCTGGATGGTTCCCAACTGCCAGCTCCGTCCCAGCGCATCCTTGATCATAAAGTCGAGCTTCGGGCCGTAGAATGCGGCTTCTCCCAATTCGGTAACCGTATTCAAACCTTTTTCGTCGCAAGCTTCGATAATTGCTCTTTCCGCTTTCTCCCAGTTTTCATCCGAGCCGATGTACTTTTCTTTGTTTTTCGGATCGCGGAGTGAAATTTGAGCGGTGTAATCTTTAAAGTCAAGAGCTTTAAATATAATAAAAATAATATCGATAACCTTAAGGAACTCTTCCTTCAGCTGATCGGGGCGGCAGAAAATATGCGCATCATCCTGGGTAAAGCCACGTACACGGGTTAATCCATGCAGTTCGCCACTCTGCTCATAACGGTAAACCGTTCCAAACTCAGCCATTCTAACGGGAAGATCTTTGTATGAATGCGGTTTGCTGCTGTAAATCTCACAGTGGTGAGGACAGTTCATAGGTTTCAGCAAATACTCTTCTCCATCAGCTGGGGTATGAATTGGCTGAAACGAATCGGCACCGTACTTCTGGAAGTGACCGGAAGTTTTGTACAGGTTCACATCACCAATGTGGGGAGTAATTACCTGCTCGTAGCCGAATTTCTTCTGAACCTTTTTCAGGAACTGCTCCAGCTGGTCGCGCAGCATGGCACCTTTCGGTAACCACAGCGGCAGCCCCAGTCCAACACGTTGCGAGAAGGTAAACAGTTCCATCTCTTTACCAATCTTACGGTGGTCACGTTTCTTGGCTTCCTCCAGCATAACCAGGTATTCCTCCAGCATTTTTTGCTTCGGGAAAGTAATACCATAAATACGTGTCAGCATTTGGTTGTGCTCATCACCACGCCAGTAAGCACCGGCAATGCTGGTCAGCTTAACCGCTTTGATGTAGCTCGTATTTGGCAAGTGCGGACCACGACAGAGGTCGGTAAAATTACCTTGGTTGTAAAGGGTGATGGTTCCATCCTCCAGCTCCGAAATCAGCTCCTGTTTGTACGGGTCGCCTTTTTCGGTATATGTTTTCAGCGCATCAGCCTTGGAAATTTCCTGACGGACAATGTCATTCTTTTCGCGGGCCAACTCAATCATTTTCTTCTCAATCTGCGGCAGATCCTTATCCGAAAGAACTTTCCCGTCGGGGAGGTCAACATCGTAGTAAAAACCGTTGTCGACAGTCGGACCAATTCCGAACTTGGTTCCCGGATAGAAGAATTCAATTGCCTCAGCCATCAGGTGAGCCGATGAGTGCCAGAATGTTTCCTTTCCTTCGCGGTCGTCCCAGGTATGCAGCTTAATACTGGCGTCCTCCTTAATCGGACGCGTCAAATCCCAAACCTGCCCGTTTACCGAAATGGACAGAACATCCTTTGCCAGCCGGTTACTAATGGAGCGGGCAATTTCGAAGCCGGTTACTCCAGGTTCGAATTCCTTAACAGAATTATCCGGAAGTGTAATTTTTATCATTTGTTTCTCTGTTTTCTTCTCAGCCTGCAAAGATAATCATAATCTCGACACTCCTAAAATTGTACTCCTGCTTAATTTTATGGTTTCATGAATTTTATTCCCTTGCCTACAACATACCCGAATGAGCGCTGAATTTTTATCTTTGGTGGTTAATTTATTTCGGGCACCTTTTTAAGGTCCGGAAATTTCGGAAGCTGAAATAAGTAAACAGATATAATTTCATTAATCCAAAACATTATGCAGAAGCGGAAGAGTTTATTTTTTCTGGTATTATTGATGGTTTTCTTTGTCCCGCACGTTCAGGCGCAGAAGATTACGCTGGCCGATGTGGTGGCAAAAGGAACTTTCCGTCCCAAAACTGTTGAAGGATTGCGTTCAATGAAGGATGGCCTTCATTACACAACGCTTGAGAAAGGTGGAACGGAAATCGTGAAGTATAGTTATAAGACGGGCAAAAAAGTCGCGACTGTTTTGTCGGTGGCCGATTTGAAGATCGATTCCCTGAAACAAATTACCGATTACGAGTTCAGTTCCGATGAATCGCGCGTTTTGCTGATGACCGATAAGCATAAAATTTACCGGCGCTCGTTCACTGCCCAATACTACGTGTACAATTTCACCACGAAGGAAGTGACTCCGCTCTCGACAAAAGGTCGCCAGCAGCTGGCAACATTTTCGCCCAACGGCGAGCGGGTTGCCTTCGTGCGCGATAATAACCTGTTTGTCAAGAGTCTCCGTTTTGGAACTGAACGGAAGATTACTTTCGACGGAGAGCGAAATCATATTATCAACGGTGCACCGGATTGGGTGTATGAAGAGGAGTTCGAGTTTAACAAGGCATTTGCCTGGTCGCCCGACAGCAAGAAGCTGGCGTTTATGAAATTCAACGAAGAGGCCGTTCCGACCTATAGTTTCCCGATGTACAAAGGTGAAGATCCGACGCTGATGAAGAACCGTTTGTATCCGTCGAACTATACCTACAAATATCCGGTGGCCGGAGAACCGAATTCTACGGTTACGGTGCACGTGTATGATATCAAATCGCGGACAACGCTCGATGTTGATTTGGGAGAAGAAACCGACCAATACATTCCGCGCATTCGCTGGATACCCAATGGCAATGAATTGGCCGTCTTCCGGGAAAACCGGTTGCAAAACAAACTGGATATTCTGTTCGCGAACCCGTTTACCGGCGATACCCGTAAGGTTTACACCGAAGAAAATAAGCGCTACATCGAAACCGATTTTCTGGACAACCTGAAGTTCCTTCCGGACAACAAACACTTTGTGATTACCAGCGAGCAAGACGGTTACAACCACCTTTACCTGTATGATTTTAGCGGCATCAAAGTCAAGCGGCTGACTGATGGCGATTATGATGTGACCAAATTCTACGGTTATGACCCCGACAGGAAGTTGTTCTATTACCAGGCTGCAGCAGAGTCTCCACTTCGCCGCGAAGTATATGCTGTTAGTCTCGACAAAAAGAAAAAGTACAAACTTTCGAAAAAGGAAGGAACCAACGACGCTGCTTTCAGTAACGGCTTCAAATATTACATCAACTATTTCACCAATGTGAGCACACCGATGTACGTTACGCTTCACGATTATCGTGGAAAGCTCATCAGGGTACTGGAAGACAATGCTGCATTGAAGCAGAAGTTGGCCGACTACCAGATTCCTCAGAAAGAATTCTTCAGTTTCAAAAACTCTGAAGGGGTAGAGCTGAATGGTTGGATGATTAAGCCGCTGAACTTCGATCCGAATAAGAAATACCCGGTAGTGATGACACAATACAGTGGTCCAAATTCGCAGGAGGTGCTCGACAAATTCAGTGTCGACTGGTATTCATTCCTTGCACAGGACGGTTATGTCGTGGCATGTGTCGATCCGCGCGGAACCGGTGCAAGGGGAGAAGATTTCCGGAAATGCACCTACATGGAATTAGGTAAACTGGAATCGGATGACCAGGTGGATGCGGCCAAATATTTGGGCTCTTTGCCTTATACCGATAAAAACAATATTGCCATCTGGGGATGGAGTTACGGTGGTTTCATGTCTGCGCTTTCGCTGGAAAAAGGAGCCGGCATTTTCAAAGCAGCTATTGCCGTAGCACCGGTTACCAACTGGCGCTATTACGACTCGATTTATACAGAACGCTACATGCGGACGCCAAAGCAGAATCCGAGTGGATACGATGACAACTCACCGTTGAACCACACAGCTGAAATCAAAGGTAAACTGTTGTTGGTCCATGGTTCAGCTGATGATAATGTGCATTTGCAAAATTCGATGGAATTTGCCGAAGCAATGGTTCAGGCCGGCGTGCAGTTCCAGATGATGATTTACAATAACCGAAATCACAGTATTTACGGTGGAAACACCCGAATGCATCTCTACACGATGTTTACTGATTTCCTGAATAACAACCTGAAGAAATAAATGAAGAACCCCGGATAACTTCCGGGGTTCTTCATTTTAATGCTGGCAAAAACGGTCGATGTGCGGCAAATCGTTTTGAATGAATTTTTGCACAGCTGCATCAATATTGTTCTCGTCAGTAATAATAACCTCCACATTGCGGGCGGTGAAGTCTTGATAGAGATGCTGTCCCATTCCTCCTGAAAGAACTGCTTCCACATCGTTTAATGCTCTGAAAATACCTTCGTGCGAGTGGCCGTGGTGATGCTCATGATCGTGCGAGTGATGATGTTCCTCAACATGATGGTGTTCATGTTGAATTTGTGAAGTATCCAGGCTGAAATGTTCCTTCGCGTGTCCTGTGAAATTGTTGTCACGGATTTCTTCTTTTACTACCTGGTTGTTCTCTATCTCGACGATTTTAAATTTTCTGGTTTTACCAAAATGGCGCGAAATGGTGGCGCCATCCATGGTTGGTACTGCAATTTTCATAATATTCAGTTATTTTAATTTCTTGTGAAACATAGTTGTCAATCAAAAAGATTGAAATGAACAAATGTTCATAAAAGATTCCGATATTTCCAAATAAACGGTTCGTTTTTTAAACAGAGGAGATGGAGAAAAATTGGTTGGAGAAGTAAGTTTTTGGCCTTCTGCAAGAAAGACAGAATGCATAGGAAAATGGCTGCAAGCAGCACGAAAATTTTGGTTGAAAGGTTAGCAATAACTAAAAAATCATTTATATTTGCACCCGCAATTGCAGCTAACGCATTGCAACACGTTCTGAAAATATTAATGCCCAGGTGGTGAAATCGGTAGACACGCTAGTTTCAGGGACTAGTGACCGCAAGGTCGTGAAGGTTCGAGTCCTTTCCTGGGCACACAATAATTCAACTATTTAGGGATATGCCCAGGTGGTGAAATTGGTAGACACGCTAGTTTCAGGGACTAGTGGCCGCAAGGCCGTGAAGGTTCGAGTCCTTTCCTGGGCACTTTAAAGCCGGTAATTTTACCGGCTTTTTTTGTTTTCGGCCTTTTCTTGTGAAATCCGCAGTACTTCGTAAATTTACCGTTCAACGCATAGTGAGAAAAACATTCTTGATGAAGCATATTTTAATACTGGTTGTACTTAGTTTGGTCATGCTGACAGGCTGTAGCATGCAGGGAAAACTAACGAGGGCTTATGAAGGGAAGAAGTGGGAACAGGTACAGTTGTCTGAAGGAAGGCCTACCCGCGTAGAAAATCGTGCCAACGGCGAAAAGGTAATGGTTTACGTCCGTGAAAAGAACCTTGGGAAGGCCCGCATCAACACCGGAAGTTTTCAGTATGATGAGTTTGCGAGTCCGCCGGCAACCAAAACCGAGACGACTCGATTTTATGTTTCAAAGGATGGTATCGTAAAACGGGTCGAATTCGAACGGGATTACGAGCGCTAGCAGGCGAAAAAGTTGCAAAAAAGGGGAGGCAAACATGTCCATGTTTTCCAAAAATTTTTACATTTGCAACCGCTATTGAAAAATGCCCGGATGGTGAAATTGGTAGACACGCCAGCTTGAGGGGCTGGTGCCGGTTTTCGGCGTGCAAGTTCGAGTCTTGTTCCGGGCACACCGCATTTTTTGAAGCAAAAGTTCTTCATCACTTTCGAATATTTCAACAAAACGAAAGTGTACATTCTGCCCAGATGGTGAAATTGGTAGACACGCCAGCTTGAGGGGCTGGTGCCGGTTTTCGGCGTGCAAGTTCGAGTCTTGTTCTGGGCACACAACACCTGATAGAGAAAAGCACTCAGACCTCCGGGTTTGGGTGCTTTTGTTGTTTTTATGATATATCAATTCCATTCTCGTAGGCCAACGCGTACCTCTTCGATTTAGCACTAGTGAGTATTAATAGGCTAAAAGTGATAAAAATCTGCTTTTAGTTTAAAATAACAATTGGTAACTTCCGCATCAATTCAAACATTTTCTTAGCCGATCCAAACCAGAAAGATGAAAAAAGTTGTATCTATTTCATTAATTGCTACCCTAATTCTCTACTTATTTCTGCTTCCCCGGTATCTTCTTATCGATGATGTTGTCGCTTTGTATATATTTCCTGTTGTGTTGTTTGGGGGAATCTCAACCATTATTTACGGGGTCAAACGGATATTCAAACAGGTTAGTTATGGGAGGCGAATCCAGAGGTCTTTAGTCGTGGCATGTGCCTTTCAGTTGCTGATGGCCGGCCTTGTCTCATGGTCGCTAACGCCCCGCTATTTTGCCCGGGAGAAAGTGGTGGCTGACATTGATTATGCAGTTCGGGTAATGGAAGATGTTCACCCGAATTTATACGCGACTATCAGCAAAAAAGAATTTGATGCAGCAACTGATTCCCTAAAGCGGACGTTACCAGTGAAAGTGTCGCATGTCGAGGCCTATAAAATCCTCCGGAAGGTATTTGCACAAATTAGAGACGGACATACAGGGGCCGGCTGGAATTTTTCCTATAATCCCTTTTCAATCCTGTTTCGAAAAACGCTTCCTTATCGGTTGGCCGTAGAAGGTAACCGGCTGTTTGTGGTTCAGAATAATTTCTATCGAAAAAACATTCCAATAGGTTCGGAAATACTTAAAATAAATGGCCATCCTGCTGATCAGTGCATTCGGCAAATAAGTAAACTGATCAGTTACGAAAACACTCCTTTCCGCAACGACTTGCTTAGTTCGCCAGGGTTATGGGCTCTTTGGAATAATTTTCACGATTTCGAAATCACGTACAAGCCAGTTGGTTCAGACATTCCCCGAACCATCCGGACTTCAGGAGGTCTGATATCGAATTTGATGGCCCTACGAAAAAATATAGGGACCGATTATACCTTTCGTGTCTTACCAGGCAATATCGGACTTATCAATTTCAACCATTTTAGACATCCGGAAAAATTCAAAGTGTTTTTGGATTCTACTTTCCGGTCCATCAGGGACAAAAATGTAACGGATTTAATCATAGATATCCGGAGAAACGGAGGCGGAAATTCCATGCTGGGAAACGAACTGATGCAGTATATTTCCCCGAATAGTTTTCGAATGACTGACTCTATTCAGATAAAAATCAGCAACGAGGTGATGGAGCGAAACCAACTTGCCTGGATCGACACCGCCCAATATAAGCCGGGGATGGTCTACCACTATCGCGACACGTCCAACATCAAACTGCGTCAAAATCCGCTTCGATTCAGCGGGAACACGTACTTGCTGATTGGCGGGAAAACCTATTCCAGTGCTACCCTTTTTACCTCTGCCTTTCAGTGTTTTCATGCCGGTAAAATTATCGGAACCGAGACAGGAGGCTTAACCGTTTGCTATGGCGATGTATATACGTTTTTACTTCCTAATACGAAATACAATATGCGCGTTTCGTATAAGAAATTCTTCAATGCCGGGGGGATAGACAATGGGCGGGGAATCATCCCCGACTATGTCGTCGGCAATTCGTTTGAGGATGACAGAAGAGGTATTGACCGGGTGATGGAATATACAGTTCAATTGATTGAGCAGCGTCGGAATTAGTGGGCGTTCACAGACAATAGATGAAAGCCCGGAAATAACACCTTTCTGCATTTCTGGAAGAAAATTACCGTTTTGCACATCATTTGCTATGGTTCTTTGTTGAGTAGAGTAAAGGGACAGAAGCCAAAATTTAAAACTGTGAACGTAACGTCGTTACACTAACGATGGAACAGACGGGACTTATCACAGTGGATGCACCATTGTTTCGAGCAGATGAATTAAGCCGGAGATGAGTCCGGCTGCACTTAGCACACGATTACTTTTTCATGTCCTTTTAAGATGTTTCTGGAAAAGGTAGTTGTTTTGGCTTGCTATCTGTTCTCACAATCATCACCTTTTTACACTTTATGTGCTGAGATACATCTTGGTTTGTCCCATCAAAAAATTAAAAACAAAAAACATACACATTATGAAACGTAAAGCAACTGCCGTTTGGAACGGTACCATTAAAGAAGGAAAAGGAACGTTAACGACGAAAAGCGCAACACTCGAAAAGACCCCTTATTCATTTAACAGCCGGTTTGCAGACGGCAAGGGTACGAATCCCGAAGAACTGTTGGCAGCTGCACATGCTGGTTGTTTCACGATGAAGCTGAGTGGTGATTTAGCTGAAGCCGGGTATACTCCGGACCAGCTGGATACCGAATCGACGGTAACGATCGAGGATGGTGTCATCACTCTGTCGGCGCTGGTGTTACGGGCCAAAGTGCCGGGTATTAGTGAAGACGAATTCCAAAAGATTGCCAAAGGTGCAGAGGAAAATTGTCCGGTAAGTAAGGCACTCAGTTTTGAAATTACACTGGACGCACAGTTGGTCGGGTAAGCAGAATTAAAGCCTTACGAAAAAGCGGTGCCGTTTGAAGGTCACCGCTTTTTTTAGACGTGAATGTTGCTATCTGCTCTTTTCTGGGGAGAGCGCTCCGGTTTAAAGCGAATGTCAGGAAAGCCATCGCTGGCATTTTCGTTGAGATAATATATGTGTAAGAGTTATTGTGTTGGTTGATAATTTAATAGGATGTAGGTCGTATGTTTCACGCATGGTAGAAAAATTGCCTGTTTAAATAGTTTCTCCACCTATTGAAAACATTTGTACTCCCTGTTTCTGCCTTTTTCTTGAGAATTTAGCTGGCCGAATATTCTTCTAAAAACCTAATTGACGATGAAAGGGAAAAACATATATCTAAGCCTGCTACTTGGACTTTTATTTGCTTCGTGTTCTTCTACACAATATCAAAAGTTGAATGATGGCATTTTGCTAAACTTGCACCAGAAAGGAAAAACGGCCACCCACAAGGTTCGTTTGCAGGTTTTGGGAGATGAGCTGTTTCACGTTTCCGCTACTCCGGATAAAAACTTTCCAAAGGATTCAAGCCTGATTATTTTTCCCGGCTTAAAGACCGTTCCTTTTACGGTGGAGGACGAGGGGGATTCCATCCGCCTGAGCACATCAAAATTGAATGTCATGATTTCCAAAGCAGATGGAGGAATCAAATTCAAGGATAAGGAAGGCAAGCTTATTTTGGCTGAAAAGAAGGGCGGAGGCAGAACCTTTACCCCGATTGACGTAGATGGAACAAAAGGCTACACCATCCGGCAACTGTTTGATTCACCGGCTGACGAAGCTTTTTATGGCCTGGGACAACATCAGTCGGACGAGTTTAATTACAAAGGAAAAAGCGAGCAACTGTTTCAGTACAATACGAAGGTTTCGGTGCCTTTTATCGTTTCCAACAAGAATTATGGATTGTTGTGGGACAGCTATTCACTGAGCCGGTTTGGTGACAGTCGTGCATACCAGCAGCTGAACCGGGCTTTTAAGTTATACGATGAAAATGGAAAGCCGGGCGGATTGACCGGAACCTATGTTTCGTTGACTAAAGCCAGACCCAACCTGGTGCGCACCGAAGATTCACTTTACTTCGAGGACATAAAAACCGTCAAGAATTTGCCGGAGAATTTCCCTTTAAAAAATGCCCATGTAACCTATACCGGGGAAATTGAAGCACCACACAGTGGAACATACCGCCTCATATTATATTATGCAGGGTATGTGAAAGTATATGTAGATAACAAGTTAGTGGTGCCGGAGCGTTGGCGCACAGCATGGAACCCCAACAGTTACAAATTCACAGTCAAGCTGGATGCAGGAAAACGGGTTCCTATTCGTGTCGACTGGAAACCTGACGGAGGAAAGTCTTATTGTGGGTTACAGGTGGAAACCCCACTGCCAAAAGATGAGCAAAACAGCCAGGTTTGGTGGAGCGAAATGAACAAGAAAATGGATTACTATTTTGTATATGGCAAATCCATGGACGAAGTCATCAAAGGATACCGCACACTAACCGGAAAGTCACAAATTATGCCAAAGTGGGCGATGGGCTTCTGGCAAAGTCGCGAACGATATAAAACCCAAAATCAAATAGTCAGTACCCTGAAAGAATTCAGGAAGCTTAAATTTCCAATCGACAACATTGTACTCGACTGGTTTTACTGGCCGGAGACAAAATGGGGAAGTCACCAATTTGATAAGAACCGTTTTCCGGATCCGAAGGCGATGGTCGACTCCATTCATGCAATGAATGCCCATATGATGATCTCCGTATGGCCCAAGTTTTATGCGACAACCCAACATTTCAAGGAATTCGAGAAGCATGGTTGGATGTACATGCAGGCTGTAAAAGATAGCATTCGTGACTGGGTTGGCCCCGGTTATGTAGGTTCATTTTATGATGCTTATTCAGCAGGAGCCCGGAAATTGTTCTGGAAACAGATGTACGACAATCTGTACCCGTTGGGAATTGATGCCTGGTGGATGGATGCCAGTGAACCGAACATCCTTGACTGCACCGATATGAAGTACCGGAAAGAGTTGTGCGGCCCGACGGCTTTGGGACCTTCCACAGAGTATTTCAATGCATATGCGTTGATGAATGCCGAGGCGATTTATAACGGGCAACGCGGGGTGGCTCCCAACAAACGTGTTTTCCTGTTAACCCGTTCGGGATTTGCCGGACTGCAACATTATTCCACGGCCACCTGGAGCGGTGATATCGCTACCCGCTGGGAGGATATGAAAGCACAAATTGCAGCCGGAATGAATTTCTCCATCAGTGGTATTCCGTACTGGACAATGGACATCGGCGGTTTCTGCGTAGAAGACCGGTATGTCAAAGGGCAGATGGTTTACAACCGAACAGGCAAAGTAGATGCTGATTACAAAGAATGGCGGGAGCTGAATACCCGTTGGTACCAGTTCGGTGCTTTTGCTCCTTTATACCGGGCTCACGGGCAATACCCTTATCGGGAACCCTGGAACATTGCTCCCAAAGGTACGCCTACCTACAACTCCATTTTATATTACACTCAATTGCGCTACCGGTTGATGCCTTACATCTATACCCTGGCCGGAATGACCTGGTTCGATGATTACACCATCATGCGACCGTTGGTGATGGATTTTCCGGGTGACAAAAACGTTGAAGACATTGGTGACCAGTATATGTTCGGGCCGGCTTTTATGGTTTGTCCTGTTTATACTTACCAGGCACGCAATCGCAAGGTTTATTTTCCCAAAGGCACCAACTGGTACAATTTCTATACAGGAAAAATGATTCAGGGCGGGCAGTCTTTGACCGTGAATGCTCCGTACAACCGTATGCCATTGTTTGTACACGAAGGGTCCATCATTCCGGTCGGACCAGCACTTCAATACAGCAATGAGAAGCTGCCGAAAAAGATTGTCTTGTATGTTTATCGCGGGCAGAACGGACAGTTTACACTTTACGAAGATGAAGGCGTAAATTATGACTATGAAAAAGGCGCGTACTCGAACATTCCGTTCAGTTACAACGAGGCCAAAGGGACATTGATCATTGGCGAACGAAAAGGTCAATTCAAGGGAATGCTGAAGGAGCGAACATTTGTCATTGTCCCGGTAGGTAAAGAAAAGCCAAAAGCTTTTGACCCGGATGTTAAGGGAATAGAAGTAAACTACGACGGACACGAGCAAACCATCCAATTGTAGCAGGCGTCCGGATCCTGAGGAAGAATGCTGTTTCTTTCTCAGTCGGTATCGAAACGAAAATTTAAAAGTCTTGATAGAATGAAGAAATTGATAGGGTTGAGTGTTATCGGATTCCTGGTGGTGATGTCTTCATGTACCAAAAACGTAACCCGGGTAGTCTGTGTAGGCGATAGCATTACGGAAGGTTATGGACTGGCGGTTCAAAGTAAAACAGGATATCCGGTGGTACTCGACAGCATTCTTGGTCCCGGATATACAGTATTGAATTCGGGGCGAAGTGCTACTACTTTGCGGAAGAAGGGAGACTTCCCGTACTGGATTTGCAAGGAGTTCTCAAATGATTTTGCATTTAAACCCAACATCATGGTTATTATGCTGGGAACTAATGACACGAAACCCTATAATTGGAATGCCGGTCGGTACGAAAAGGATTACCAGGCTTTGATCGATACATTCAGAACGATACCGACCCATCCACAGATTTATTTATGCCTGCCGGTTCCCGTGTTTAAAACCAAGTGGGGAATCAACGATTCAACCCTTGTGAATGGAGTGATTCCTATTGTTAAAAAGCTGGCCAAAACCAACCGTCTGCCGGTGATCGACCTTTACCACGACATGTTGAATCAGGGGGCGAACTTCACTGATAGTATTCACCCGAACGAACACGCAGCCAAAGTGATGGCCGGATTCATTGCAAAAGAGATTGAAAAGTAAAATTCCAAATTTACTTGTTGCGCAGAGGCCTGGAGAAATTTCATGTTTCTTCGGGCCTCTCTGTTAAGTCTCGGGGTCCTGCGAAACAGAAGAAATTGTTAAAGATGAATAACAGCTCGTGACAAAATCCGGTGAAATCAAATAAACCAATAACTTTGTGAGCCATCCGACGCTATGCAGGCAAACTGTTGTAGCAGCCTGAGAAATATACTGCAAAACGAATTAAAAAACGGCACCATGAAGTTGAAGTACGGAATGAATCCTTACCAGGATTATGCGGAAGTTATCGATCAGTCAAACGCACTAAGCTTATTGAATGGAAATCCAAGTGTCATCAATGTGTTGGATGCCTTGAATTCCTGGCAACTGGTGAAAGAAGTCAGCCAGACACTGAATGTTGAGTGCAGCACTTCTTTTAAGCATGTAACGCCCTCCGGTGTGGCTATCTTTAAAGATTTAAGTGACAACGAGAAAAAAGCGTACCTGATAAAGAAACCTTTATCGAACCTGGCTGCGGCTTATGCACGGGCAAGAGGAACCGACCGGTTAGCTTCGTTTGGCGATTTTATTGCTTTGAGTCATTGTGTCGATAAAGAAACAGCGCAATTGGTCAAATCAGAAGTCTCCGATGGACTTATTGCACCGGAATTCACGGATGAAGCGCTGGAAATTCTGCGTTCGAAAAAGAAAGGCAATTATGTGATCTTCCAGATAGACAAAGATTTTGAACCCAACGAAATAGAGTCACGGGAGATATTTGGAATCACCATCAAACAAAAGCGAAATAATCTAAAAATCAACGACGAGCAACTTTCCAACATAGTAACCGAAAATAAGGACATTCCCTCGGATATTCTTTCCGATTTAAAACTCGGAATGCTGACGTTAAAATATACGCAGTCGAATTCGATTTGTGTAGTATCGAACGGTCATGTCATTGGTATCGGTTCCGGACAGCAGTCCAGAATTCTCTGTTCAGGACTGGCATTAACGAAAGCGAATGTCTGGTACCAGAAGAGTAAAATTGATTATTCGTTTTTAGAGCAATTTGAAAACAAGAAACGAACGGATCTGGACCAATTGATTGAGCAGGAGAGGCAAGAGCGATTTGGAGATAAAATCCTGTTGAACGAACTGCCAAACACCTGTTTGCTTTCCGATGGATTCTTCCCGCAAAAAGACAATATCGAACTGGCTCACCAGTATGGAATAAAATACATTGCCACGCCCATGGGCTCCATCCGGGATGAGGAAATCATTGAGACAGCCAACAAATACGGCATAACCATTATCAATACCGGGGTAAGATTGTTTCATCATTAATGACTGAAGAACGACAAGTCCGCTTATAAAATACAATAATTAAACTTACAGAGACGGGGTGCATTTTATAATGTCAACCCCGTTTTTTATTTTCCGAACTGCCCCGGATAATTTTCCTGCCATACAATGCATCGCGTTAATGGTCCGATGTTCCGGAGAATTTGAAGGCTACGTTTCTGGCTAAAGAAAAAGCTCCAACGGGAATTAATCCTGTTAAATACCGGTTTTAACACAACTCTTTCGTCCCCTCTGCTGTTATCAAGAACAAGTATAAATAGCCAAGACCATTTTTCTTCAGTATCCTGAAAGACCCCGTATTTTTCAAAAACTATCATAACGATAGGAACATTTAAAAACAGAGTTATGACAAGAAGAAAGATTTTGATTTCGTTGATGGCTGTATCATTGGGTTTCTTTTTTTTGATAAATGTTGCGAACGCCCAGGTGGTCAGTAAGACAAAAATGGCAGGAAAGGTCTCTGTGACAATGAAGGTTTTACCGGCTGAAACTTTCGAAGGTGCCGGTGCCGAAATGAAATGGGATGGTGGTGCCAGTGCGGTAACGATGAATAGTGCGCCAAAACCCAATCACCACTTGGTTGCCTTTCTAAAAGAAGGCGGAAAACCCGTTGAAAACGCTTCGGTTATGATTAGTTATCGCGAGCTTTCTCCTGAGAAAAGTGATTGGACTTCATTACCGGTATGTCGCATGCATGTGGCCGGAAAAGGGATGGATACCGCGCATTTTGGTAATAACCTGTGGCTGGCCAAGGGCGAGTACGAAGCCCGTGTAACCGTCAATAAAAATCCGGCGGTGACATTCCATTTCGAGTTAACAAAATAAAGTTCTAATGTATTCGAGCCGGGGACGTAATTAAACTCCGGCTCAATTTTTTTCATCGCTGTCGCATGGTTTCTTTCCTGTGGTTAAAAAATAGCTGAATGACCACACGAAAGGATTCACGCGATGGCGATTGTTATGTCCGGGCCAAGATCCGGTTTGGACACCACTCGCTATGCAATTCACAAGCCTTGTCCCGATAGCTATCGTGGATTTGGATACTTTTTCGTCAAGGCAAAAGTACAGGAAGAAGTATTCGAATAAAAGAATTTAACCCCATAAAAAGCCCCTGAAAACTCGTTCCAGGGGCTGAATAAGGACAGTGATATCCTAACGCGGAGCGAAGGTGGCTTTTTCCAGCGCCTCTTTCATTTCCTTACCGGGACGGAAGCAGATATCCATTCCTTCCTTCCGGTTGGGTGAAAGCCTTGTTTGATGAACGCCAACAGAGCTTATCCCCCTGGCATTTGCTTTATGGTGGCATATCGAGTCGACACGCATCTTCATTGGAAAATATGTTTTTACTGGTAAAAGAGGAAGTAAAGCGGAAGGATTAGTAAGACAGATATTGATTAGCTTTACTAAAAAAAATGTTGCTCAAGGTTGCCCTCTTGTTGTCGATGATGATTCAAATCGGTGCTGCTGTTATCGCCATCGGTTTGATTCGCCGTACTCGGTATAACGTATCCTGGATATTAATTTCAGCGGGATTCGTTTTAATGGCCCTTCGGCGATTGTTTGATTTCTCGACCCTTTTCTGGGAAAATCACCTGTTTTCCGGAGCCGATGTGAACAGTTGGATGGGAATTCTGATATCGTTGCTAATGTTTATCGGAGTCATATTCATTAGGCAAATATTCAATCTTCAGCAGCGGATTGATGAACTACGAAAAGTGAGCGAAATGAGGGTGTTGTCGGCGGTTATCGAGGGAGAGGAAAGGGCCCGGCAGAATTTTGCGCGCGACCTGCATGACGGTTTAGGGCCGTTGTTATCCTCTATTAAAATGACAGCCAGCGCCATTGATACAACGAAGCTGGATGAAGCAAACCGGCGGATTGTGGAACGTACCTGCCAGACTTCGGATGATGCCATTGTTTCGCTGAAGGAAATATCCAATCATCTGAGTCCGCACCTGCTGAAGAATTATGGTTTGACAAAGGCCCTGGAGACTTTTGCAGCCGGCCTGATGGAGGGAACTTCCATTGAGTTTGTGATGGATTCGGAAATTCGGGAAAAACGGTATTCCTATAAAATTGAAATTACCCTTTACCGGATTGTATCGGAGTTACTGAACAACAGTCTGAAACATGCTGACCCCGGCAGGATAACGCTTAAAATTCAGGAAGAAGGTGGTAAATTGTCCTTGTCTTACCAGGACGATGGAATCGGGTATGATCCTAAAGAGTTAGCCACTGAGCCGGATTCGGATAAAATGGGACTCGACAATATCGGTTCACGCATAAAATCGCTTAACGGTGAAATGGATATTCACTCTCTTCCCGGAGAGGGATTTAACCTGACACTTCAAATACCTGTGAAATGAAAAAACTGAATATATACCTGGTTGATGATCATGCTTTGTTTCGTGAGGGACTACGCTTTTTGTTGTCGGATATGGGGGCGGTCGATACGATATATGAAGCAGAGAATGGCGAGCAGTTTATTCGTATGTTGCCGGAGCATCCGGCGGGTTTGGTGTTGCTGGATATTGAAATGCCGGAGATGGGAGGAATTGAGGCGGCGCAAAAGGCATTGGCCATTCAACCGGATTTGAAGATCATTGCATTGTCGATGTATTCGGATGAGAATTACTATTTGAGCATGATTGATGCCGGGGCCCAGGGATTCCTGCTGAAGAATTCGAGCTTTGATGAAGTGAAGCGGGCCATCACCGAGGTAGCCGCTGGAAAGACGTATTTTTCAGCCGAGATATTAAAGTCCATCTTGCAAAGCATGAAAAGCAGGAAGGATGAATCGAAAGACAATGAACTGACCGAGCGGGAAGCAGAGATTCTTTGTCAGATTTGCAATGGATTGTCGAATAATGAGATTGGCGAATTGCTGTCCATCAGTAAGCGAACGGTGGATAAACACAGGGAAAATTTACTGCAGAAAACACAGTCTCGGAATACAGCCAACCTGGTCATTTACGCGATCAGGCATGGTTATTACAATGTGTAAATACGTATAAAGACGTAGTATCTCAAATACGTATTTGTACTGTTTCAGTAGTACAGAGGGCACGGTAATTTTAACATCGATTACCAAACCCGCAAAGCATGTACAGGAATAGTAACGCCGGTGGTTTGAAAAATATCAGCCGGTTATCTGTCAAAAGTTCCCTTCTCTTTTCTATCATTTTATTTACCAAATCTTTTGCATGGGGCCAATTGCAGGTAGATGCACAGTACCGGAACCGTTTTGAAGTGAGAGATGGTTACCGGCAGCTGACGTCTGACGGAATGACCCCGGCGGTTTTTATTTCGCAACGAACCCGGCTGTCGGTTCACTATGAAACTGACGGTTTAAAAGTGACGTTCACCCCCCAGGATGTCCGCGTTTGGGGTGATGAACAACTTGCCAGCTCCACCGGCGTATATGGCGATGCGGCTTCGCTCGATCTGTTCGAAGCTTTTGTTGAGGTTCGAACCGGAAACGCCGGTTGGCTTTCCATCGGTCGTCAGCCATTGGTTTACGACAACCAGCGCATTCTAGGCGCCCGTAACTGGAACCAGAACGGACTGGCCTACGACGCCCTGGTTTGGAAATGGCAATCGGAAGACTGGAGCGTTCATCTTGGAACGAGCTGGAATTCAACGGGCGAAAATATCTCTGAAAATTATTATCCTTCCGACCGAATAAAATCATTGAGTTTTCTCTGGCTGCAACGTATTGTGTCAAAAGATTGGCAGATCTCGTTTTCTCATGTGGCTTCCGGAGTGACTAGGTCGGATGCAGATAATCACCTTTACTTCCGGCAGACAACCGGTGTTTATTCAATCTGGCAAAAGGAGGATTGGCAGGCCCGGGGCAATCTTTATTACCAATTCGGAAAGAATCGGACCGGAACGAACGTAAGCGCTTTGTTGTTGGATGCC
The DNA here is from genome assembly GCF_003014495.1 of Prolixibacter denitrificans. GTDB lineage: Bacteria > Bacteroidota > Bacteroidia > Bacteroidales > Prolixibacteraceae > Prolixibacter > Prolixibacter denitrificans. The sequence goes on from NZ_PYGC01000006.1 coordinate 184,485, forward strand.
GAAGTTACTTACCGAACAGGACGACTGGAGCCAGGTGTTGGGCTAAGCTATTTGTCAGGAAACAGCCAAACCGGGAGCGGACAAAAGACAGATCACCTGTTTGATGTTTTGTATGGAGCCCGACACCGTTTTTTCGGAGGGATGGACTATTACAGGAGTTTCACCACACAAACGCAGCAGGCGGGATTGGTCGATTATCATTTCTTCATCAATGGCAAACTTGCAGCCAAAACAAGCCTGACCAATACCTTTCACTATTTTCAACTGGCCCAAACCAATCAGGACACTCCAACGAACAAGAACCTGGGGTATGAAAACGATCTGGTAATAAAACATCAACTGACTGGATGGGGTGTTTTGGAAGGAGGATACCTGTTTTACTGTCCTTCTCAATCGCTGAAGACCCTGCAGGGAATTTCGACTGGCCGGTTTTCACAATTCTTTTACCTGCAACTGACCCTTACTCCGACACTTTTTCGAAACCAACAATCCAATATATAAGCATGATGAAAGCAGAAAAACTGAGTGTACTACTGGTTGTAATTGTTTTGCTGTCGGCTTGTTCTTCCGGTAGGAAAAAAGAGCAAACGATTAGCTTGTCAGGTGCTTTTGCCCTGTACCCGCTGGTGGTTAAATGGAGCGAAGAATACCAGAATGAGCATCCCGGTATCCGGTTTAATATCTCGGCCGGAGGTGCCGGCAAAGGGATGGCTGATGCTCTTTCAGAAACGGTCGATTTGGGTATGTTTTCACGGGCGATTTCGCCGGAGGAGAAAGCAAAAGGTGTTTGGTGGGTCGCGGTGACCAAGGATGCTGTAATTCCTACCGTGAATGTTGCGAACCCTGTTTGGCCGGTTATTCAAAAGCGGGGGCTGACCCATGATGAACTTCGCCGGATTTATGTAACCGGCGAAATTATCCGCTGGAATCAATTGCCCGGCATTTCCATCGATGAAGCCATTAATGTCTACACTCGTTCCGATGCCTGTGGTGCGGCCGGTACCTGGGCGGCTTACCTGGGCGGCCGTCAGGAGGACCTGAAAGGAATCGGTGTGTTTGGCGATCCGGGTCTGGCGGATGCCGTGGTGAAAGATGAAAAAGGGGTAGGGTACAACAATACCATCTACCTGTACAATGTGAAAACGGGGCGTAAGAACCCCGGTATTGAGGTTATTCCCATCGATGTGAACGGGAATGGGACAATCGATGCCAATGAAAATTTCTACGATACGTTCAATCAGGTTTTGGAGGCTATTGGAAATGGAGCGTATCCTTCGCCGCCGGCGAGAGACCTGTACCTGGTAGCGAAGGGCAAACCTCAAAAGCAGGCGACGCTCGACTTTTTGAAATGGATTGTGACCAAAGGACAGGTTTTCGTATCGGAAGCCGGTTATGTGCCATTGCCGAAAGAAGTACTGGATGAACAGGTGACAAAACTTCAACAGTAAACTCCGGATTTGGGGAAGGGACAAGGAAAGTATGGGTGAATCAAGAGAAAGAATGCCATGAACAGGATCAGACGAATTAGCGATTTATTGGTCAATATATGGATGCGTGCCGGGCTCTATTTCCTGCTGGCGCTCCCTGTATTAATCGGCGTGGGGCTTTATTGGAAGGCAGCACCGATAATTGGCGGGCACTCTTTGAGGGATCTGTTATTTTCGCGGCAATGGTTCCCGATGAAAGGGGAATTCGGATTCATGCCCTTTATCTACAGTTCCGCTTATGTCACGGTTCTGGCGTTTATTCTCTCAGCCCCGTTATGCCTGTTTGCCGCCATCTATCTGACCCAGTTCGGGAAACATCGATTGTTACAGGTGATGCTGCCGGTAATTGATATTTTGGCGGGCATTCCTTCGGTGGTGTACGGAGTGTGGGGCGTGCTGGTGATTGTTCCCGCTGTCGCGGAATATGTGGCTCCTTTGTTCGGAGTAGCCAGTTCGGGTTATTCTCTTCTTTCAGGGGGAATCGTGCTGGCGGTGATGTGCATTCCGTATATGTTGAATATGCTCATCGAAGTATTTCAGACCATCCCGGTAGGAATGAAAGAGGCGTCATTGTCGCTGGGAGCAACGCACTGGGAGATGGTGAAGCATGTGATCATCAGGAAAGGGTTTCCGGGAATCCTCTCTGCATTTGGCCTTGGGATAGCTAAAGCTTTTGGTGAAACCATTGCTGTGTTGATGGTGGTAGGTAACACCCTCGATATTTCGGTTTCACCGTTTAGTCCGGGGTATCCGTTACCTGCATTAATTGCCAATAATTACGGAGAAATGATGTCTATCCCTGATTATGATTCGGCCTTGATGTTTGCCGCGCTACTGCTGTTTGTGATTATTCTGATCATTAACCTGTTTTTCAGGTATTTTATTCATCAAACGGAAAAGATATGAGAACGTGGAAAGTTTGGGAGCAACAGCTTGCCAGGGGAATTTCATTTCTGGCGGCTTACTCCGTAATCTTCATTCTGTTGTTTCTTCTCTTTGTGGTGTTTAGCAAAGGGCTCAAAGCACTTTCGTGGGAAACGATTTTTAGTTTGCCGAAAGGGGGATATTATTTCGGTGGCGAAGGAGGAATTCTGAATGCGATTGTTGGCTCATTTTATCTTTCGGTGGGGGCCACAATTCTGGCTGTGATTATTGGCGTGCCGGCGGCGCTGTTTATCAATGTGCAGCTTATCCGGCTAAAAAGGACGCAAAATACCATTCGTTACCTGCTCGATGCCTTATGGGGAATCCCTTCCATTGTTTACGGTGCTTTTGGTTTTACATTGATGCTGCTGTTGGGGTTGCATGCTTCGTTGCTTGCCGGAATTATCACCGTTGCCCTGCTGATAACGCCTATCCTGGTTCGGGCCTTCGACGAGGTACTGAAAACGATTCCGGTGGAATTACAAGAGGCCTCTTTTTCGTTGGGTTCTACCAAAACGGAAACAGCGCTGCGGGTCATCTTCAAACAGGGACTGGCCGGGTTTATCACGGCATTGCTGCTGGCTTTCGGCCGGGGAATTGGCGACGCTGCTTCGGTGCTCTTCACAGCTGGTTATACCGACAATATTCCGGTTACGCTCGATGAGCCGGTGGCGACATTGCCACTTTCCATCTTCTTTCAACTCAGTTCCCCGATTGAGGAGGTCAGGGAAAGGGCTTATGCTGCAGCGGTGGTGCTGACATTCTTTATCCTGCTGATTAGCGTTTCTGCCCGGTTTTTATCAAAACGGTATGCTAAGAACATCATCAAATAGAAAGGCCATGATTACTTATCCTGTTTTCAGTTATCAAAAAGCGAAAAGAATGGTCAACCACCAGGAGAAACAAACACCTATCATCGAGATAAAGGGACTAAATGTCAGGACCCGGGAAGGGGAAATATTAAAGAATATCAACTTGAAAATTCCCCGGAATAAAATCGTGGTACTATTAGGCCCCTCCGGTTGTGGGAAAACCACTTTACTGAAAAGCCTGAACCGGTTAACCGACTTACACAAGGAATTGCAAGTAAGTGGCGAGGTATTGATTGACGGAGTCGATATTCTGAAGGTTTCCCGCGACTTGCCGGCTATGCGACAAAAGATGGGCCTGCTTTCGCAACGACCGTTCCCATTGCCGGTTTCCATCTATCGGAATGTAGCTTACGGGTTAAAGCTGAAGGGAATTCGGAATAAGGATTTAATTGCACACAGCGTCGAAACCAACCTGAAACGTGTCGGATTGTGGGATGAGGTGAAGAACCGGCTCAACAGTCCGGCTAACAGCTTATCAATCGGGCAGCAGCAGCGTCTGTGCCTGGCAAGGGGACTGGCGGTCAAACCTGCCATCATTTTAGCCGATGAACCGACCTCGGCACTGGACCCGATTTCGACCAGGATTATCGAGAACCTGTTTAAGGAACTAAAAGAGCATTACACCATTATTTTGGTGACGCATGTACTTCGTCAGGCGGTTCGTTTAGCCGATCATGTGGTGTTTATGTACTACGGAGATATTATTGAGCAGGGCCATCCCGACGATATTTTAAAACATCCCAAAACCGAAGTATTAAAGAAGTATCTGGTTGATGGGAACTAGCTGATGACTAAATTCCTCAAAAAAGCTAATTATCAAGCTCGAACAAAAAATCCGAAAAGCAGACCACTCTGTCTTTCGGATTTCTCCATCTATCGTTTAGATAAATAAGTCGATTACTCGCACCCCGAAGCGCCACGGGCTTCTACCAACAGCTTTTCGGTGACGGCGGTTAGTTGTGCTTTCAGTTTGGCCAGGTCAGCGTCGTTTTGAATGCTCACGCTTTTGGTTGAAGAGACGCAGGCGCTGGTGATGATTTGGTCGAGGACACTGCTGCAGTCGGTACCGTTGCACTGGTATTTCGTGTTGTCGTAAGTCCAGTAACAGCTTTGGTCGGTACAGCAGGCGCTGGCGTCAATGGCTGTGTCGTCAGGACAGGTGGCACCGGGATTGCTGCAATACTCGTTTGAGTCCGAGGTGCTGCAGGCCGTGAAGGCCAGTGTTCCGAGCAGGGCAATGGTGAATAGTTTAGTTTTCATATGCTTGTTGATTTGGTATTACAATTGAAATTCTTTCTCCAGTATCTTTTTAAAATTTTCGTACGAATAGTACCCTTTGTAGGCCCGGTTGTTCATCACAAACGTAGGCGTCCCGGTTAATTTGTTGGCCCGGAACTCGCTCACGTTGCCCCGCAAATAGGCGTAGTTGTCGTTGTCCAGAATACACTCGGCAATCACCGGGTTGTGCTCCATGATGGTATCCAACAGGTCGTCGAACTTTGGGGTAAAGACAACAGCGGGATTAACGATCATCAACTCATGAAACTTATCGTATATGCCGTAACGACTTATGCAACTGGCGGCTTGCAACGCATTCAACATCTTCGGACGTTCGCCAAAATCGAGCCATTTCACCACCAGTTTTAATTTCCCCGTGTCCAGGTAGTTTTTCTTTAATTCCGGGTACGTCCGGGCGAAAAAATACCGGCAATAGGTACACTGGTAACTGGCATACATAAAAACGGTTGCCCGGGCATCTTTATTGCCAAAAACGACATCCTCCGGCTTTTCCGTTACGGTATTTTTCAGCGTCACCGGTTTGGGAGCTTTGCTGTTATGGCAGGCGGCGACCAGGAGCAAGCTCAAACCCAAAACCAGGTATCTTTTCACTATTTTGTTCATCCGTCTATTCATCTGTATGGTATGTCACCAGGGCCGGGTGAAACCGCATGTTCACCATTTGTTCCTGCAGGTTCACTTTGGCCACCATATTGGTTCGGTCTTTTCTGTTGTCTAAACCAGCCTTCTCTTTGCCATTCTCGTATTTCGAAACCAGGTAAATCGAAGTCCGTCCCTTCGTTATATCGTCCGGATCGTCTTCGAACCCGCTGTCATGGGCTTGTTTCCGTAGATGTGCCCTCGATTTACTGGAAAGCACTTCGCCCAGGAACATCCGGATATGATACGCGTAATCTCCGCCAAAACTATACATTCCTAAGAACATGGCATCGAATGACGAGCTACGGATTTCCGTTTTGGGAACATATAGTTTGTTTTTGAACAGGAAGATGCTGCTCTTCAGGGTACTAAAATAGAGTTGGTCCATATGCTTCAAACCAACGCCGGGAATCTTCTCGACTTCCATCACCGGCTTCACGTTCAGCAATGCCCCTTTTTGAATGGTCAGGTCACCTTTCAGCATAAGCGAATGGTAGACCGGTTCGAAGTTTTTATCCAACACAATCTCCCCATCCATTTGGGTCGAAATGATTCCTTTCACATGGTCGGAGGTGAAATCTTCAATCTGGATGTAGTTGTGAAGTCCGTCGGCCATTTGCGAAACATTCATCTGGTCGACGTTGGTCTTGAAGTACATATCCATTTCGCCCTCCGGATTCAATTCAATTTTTAGGGAAGTCAACGCTTTGCCGCTGTAGGCATCCATGGCCATGCTGTCGAGGACATAGTAGTTTTCCTTCACCAGGAATTTGGTGTCGACGTTGGTAAACAGGTTCGTGCCGTATTTCAACTGGTTGGCATGAAAGGTACCATTCACCTTGTAGGTAAACTTCATGGTGTCGGCATGCTGTTCCGGCTGCGCTGAAGATGCACTGAGGGAATCGCTCTTCAGGAAGCTGTCGATTAAAGCGTAATCGAGCGAATCGACGCTAAAATCTCCATGAACAGTTAATTCTTTTGGGGTATTTAGGATGGCCGCCGTATAAATATTCGAAACCGTTGTGGCTTGTGCACCGAAATGCAAGCCCAGGTATTTCCCGTTTAGTTGACCAATCCTCAGGGTGTCGTCTTTATAGTTCAAATTTCCCGACAGGTTTTGAACACACATCAATGAATCGGGCATATCGACGGTCACATTTCCGAGGGCCAGTGAAAAGTGGCTGCGGTTAAAAAGCACATCATTCAACTGGCTGGTGATGGAATCGAGATTGATTTTGGCTGCCGATTGAATGTCTGCAGAAACCGTTCCGGATAGCCCATTGGCCAGTGAATCGGGCAACATCGAATACACTTCGGCCAGGTTCAGCCTGAGTTTTCCGTCGAGGGAATAATCAGGTGTCGTCGGATTCTTCAGGGTGCCTTGCAGTTGAACATCGCTGCTGTCTGTTTGCAAATGCAATTGATGAATGGCCAGTTGTAGACTGTCGGGTTGGGTGAACTCACCTGTAATATCTGAATTCAGGTCCAGGTATTTCAAGTTTAGGTGGTAAGCAGGAACCTGTGCCGACAAGCTGTCCAGCCTCAGATTTCCCGGTTGATAGCGAAGCCGGCCGGTCAGATTTCGAACCGACAGCAGGCTGTCAACCGCTACATTGAGTTTGGAAGCTGTTAAATCAAGTGTGGTGTTGGCCGCAACCGAGTTGATAAACGGGGCGGTTATCGAATCGGGCAATGTGCCGTGGCTTGAAAGACTGGCCCGAACATTTCCGTCAATTCCCTGAACGATCGAGTCCGGTATAAAAGGTTTCCAGTCGCTCATAGCAAGGTTCAGCTTCGAGTGGAAAGAATAGGACAGGCACTCCAGGTTTTCAACCGTACCCGTGAGACTGGCTGCGCTGTTGGCCGCCCGGAAGCTGAGAGAATGGATGTTCAGCCGGGTTGTCCGGTTATTGTTTGACGATCCGTTGGTTACATTCGCATTCAACGCAATGTTGTTTATCTCCGGGTATTCGCCGTACTGCACCCGCCCGTTGTAAAGCTGGAGGGTGGCATCGACATGCGGCAGCTGGACGGAATCGGTTAGGTTGCCGGTGACATGGGCATCCAAATTGAGTTTCCCTTCCGGGGACTGTATACCATAATCTTTCAGATATTGGGACGGTACATATTGTGTTAAGCCGGCGATGTTCACATTCCGGGCCTGAACAGACAGGTCGGCCATCAGGCTTTTGCTGATGTTGATATAGCCTTTCAACGCCATTTGCGCGTTATCATCCACATCGATGTCGGCCTGCTGAACAGCCAGCGTGTCATCCTGGTAGTTCATGTTGAATTGGATGGATGCGCTCTTCATTCGCTCTAGCCGGGTTTCCGGAGCATAACATTGCGTCAGGTGCGCTTGTCCTGTAATCTGCCCTGAATATTGCTGGTTGTCAATCAATCCTGATAAATTCAATTCATCTACCAGCAGGTTACCCCCGGCTTTCAGATGGTTGTCCCGGTAATGGCACCTCACATTTTGAAGTTGAAGAGTTTCAACATTCAGGTAAATAGAATTAGAAGATGTGTCGATCGTTTCTGTTTGAGTGGTGTCTATCAGAAAATCATAATTGCTTTTCCCGATACTATCCACCCGGTAGAATGCATCAGCGTTTTGTATTTCCACCTTCTTCACTTCGAAAATACCTTTCAACAAAGGTTTTACTTCGAACGAAACATACAGGTTTCCAGCATTGAGCAAAGTATCCCGGGAGTTTTCCAGTGTATCGGGGGAGCTAATCAACAGGTTTTTGCACTCGAGGGTAGCTAACGGAAATCGTTGAATCAGGGAGAACTGAATATCTCCGACCTGAATGGGGATATCGGTCGTTTTACTTACCTGATCCAAGGCCAATCTAACGATTCGATTCTGGGCCAAACCAGCTATAACAACCAGCAGGATGACGAACAGAAAAATCGAAATAAGCGTATATAGAAAAATCTTACCAGCCTTTTTCATATCGGGGCGAGGTTAGGTGGATGACGATAGGTAAATCAATCAATTCGATGAACAACAATGTGCTTTTTGAATGACTTATTACAAATGTAAGGAATTCGGGTAGAACATATGTTAATTAAAGAGCAGTGTTCACGCTACTTCTGTATTTTTATTGAGAATCTCCGTTGAGCAGTGTTGATACGTCTACTTGAAATCCCTTGACGGGAAAAGTTGTCCCTGAACAACCTTTCCGGGAGGAGCTTCTTTCGTTGGCATTCGTTTATGAACCGATCCGATATTACGTCCCCCGGTGTCCATACTCATCAATTCATTCAGGTTATAGCAGGTGTTGACCACCACATGAATGACTTCGCCTTCGATTTGTAGTTTCCCTGAGACCATAAGCAGCCTGGATTGAAGAATCTGTTTGCGGTATTTCTCGAATGTTTTTGACCAGACAACGAGGTTGGCAAAACCGGTTTCATCCTCGATGGTGATGAATAGCACGCCTTTGGCTGTGCCGGGACGTTGCCGGACGGTGATCAAACCACACACTTTCACAAATTGCCCGTTCTTCATTGAGCTTAATTCTGCCGTAGGCGTCACCTGCAATTCATTTAGCTTTCGCCGAAGGAAACTGACCGGATGGGCTTTCAGCGAAAGCGAGGTGCTGGCATAATCCTGCATTACGTGTTCTCCGAGTGTCATGCGGGGCAGTTCTGTAGCTTCCTCTTCGGTGCTTTGTGAAGGTGTCCCTTTGAATATCCCGGTGGGATGGTCGTGCAGGGCAGAAACTTCCCACAGTGCCTGTCTCCGGTCGAGGCCGATGGAACGGAAAGCATCTGCATCGGCCAGCCTTTCCAGCGCGGACGGCGGAACACCTGCATTCACCAAATCGTTGACATTTGGGTAGGGGATACTTCTTCCGGATACAAGCGCCTGCATGTCGTCTTCGCGTAAGCCTTTTACCTGCCGGAATCCAAGCCGAACCGTACGGTAGTGCCCTGATTGCTCTTCCAGCGTGTTGTCCCAATCGGAATGGTTGATGTCCACCGGCCTTACCTTTACGCCGTGCTTGCGGGCATCCATCACAATCTGTGCCGGACGGTAGAAGCCCATCGGCTGGCTGTTGAGCAGTGCGGTGGCGAATACGTCGGGGTAATAGCACTTGAGCCAGGAGGAGACATACACCAACAACGCAAAGCTGGCCGCGTGGCTTTCCGGGAAACCGTAACTACCAAAGCCTTCAATTTGCTTGAATACGCGGTTGGCAAATTCGAGGGTATAGCCGTTCTTTATCATACCATTGATCAGCTTTTCGCGATAGCGGCTCACTTTGCCTTTGGCTTTAAATGTGGCCATGGCTCTACGCAAACCATCGGCCTCGTCAGGAGTAAAACCGGCTGCAACAATAGCTATTTCCATGGCTTGTTCCTGGAATAACGGAACACCCAAAGTTCTTCCCAGAATACCTTCCAGCTCTTTCGATGGATATTCGACCGGCTCCTCACCGTTTCGTCGTTTTAAATAGGGATGCACCATGTCGCCTTGTATCGGGCCGGGTCTGACGATGGCCACTTCGATAACCAGGTCATAGAAATTACGCGGTTTCAACCGGGGAAGCATCGACATTTGCGCCCGGCTTTCAATCTGGAAAACGCCGAGTGTATCGGCATGGCCAATCATTTCGTACACTTTCGGATCGTCCTGTGGAATGTTGGCCAGAGTCAAGTCGAGATTGTAATGTTGCTTCGTCAGGTCGAAGGCTTTTCGGATGCAGGTCAGCATACCCAGTGAAAGCACATCGACTTTCATAAAGCCCAGTGCCTCGATGTCGTCTTTATTCCATTCGATGTTGGTTCGATCCTGCATGCGGGCATTCAGGATAGGGCACAACTCGTGCAGTTTACCCCGCGTGATGACAAATCCGCCCGTATGTTGTCCCAGCTGTCGCGGAAAGCCAATATACTGATCGGTTATCTCCAGCACTTTTTGCAGGTGCGGATCGTTGTGGTTGAAGCTATTGGTGGGAATCGCTTTCCCCGTGAACCAATCTTCGGTGAACTCGTGTGCCGATTTGGAAAGAACGTTAATAGCATCAGTGGAGAGTCCCATGGCTTTTCCCACGTCCCGCACGGCTCCTCTCCAGTGCACCTGCGTTACCGTAGCCACAATGCCGGCCCGATCGCGCCCGTATTTTTCGTAGATGTACTGCATGATTTCCTCCCGGCGCTCATGTTCGAAGTCCACATCAATATCGGGTGGCTCGTTGCGCGCATCGCTCATAAACCGGGCGAACAACAGCTTGAATTTCGACGGATTCACCGATGTGATGCCCAGACAATAGCAAACCACTGAGTTGGCTGCAGAACCACGTCCCTGGCACAAAATTCCCCTGGATCTGGCTTCACGCACATAATCATATACCGTCAGGAAATAAGACGCATAGTCCTTCCGACCGATGAACTCCAGCTCCATTTCAATGGTCTCCTTGATTTTTTCAGGAATTGTTCCTTCGAAACGCTCTTTAGCGCCTTCCCAGGTGAGGTGAACCAACTCTTCCATCGGTGTTCGCCCTTCACTGGTAATCTCTTCCGGATAGAGATATTTTAGTTCATCCAGCGAAAAACGACAGGCATTCGCTATTTCCTGTGTACGATAAATGGCTTCGGGGTACTGCCGGAAAAGACGCTGCATCTCTTCTACAGGTTTCAGGTAGCGTTCCGCATTCTGATGAAGCCTAAAACCTGCGGTGTGGATGGTGCATTTCTCCCGGACGCAAGTCAGGATATCCTGTAGTTCCCTGCGTTCCGGTGAATGGTAATGTACATTGTTGGTGGCTACCATCGGGATTCCCAACCTGTTTTCCAGCTGGGAGAGGCGGAACAGTCTCTTTTGATCATCTCCCGTGTAGGTGAAACTGGCCGCAAGATACAGGTCGTTTCCCAACGCTTCCTTATATTCTTCCAACGCCTTGACAAACTCCGGTTCGAAATCAAAGTCTGCATTAAGTGATGCCGGCGGTATCACGATGAATTTCATATCCCCGGCATACTGGTAAATATCGGCTTTGTACAGGTGACAATGCCCTTTTTCTGCCCGTAGATTTCCTGTCGAAAGCAACTCCGACAAATGCGCATAAGCAGAAATATTCGTCGGATAAGCCAGAAGGCTCGGTCCATCCAACAGGTCGAGACGGCATGCAGGAATGACGCGGATATTTCTGCCCCGGGCTTCTGCATGAGCGCGAACGATTCCCGCCAGGGTATTGCGGTCGGTAATAGCAATCCCTTTATAGCCCAGTTCTTCCGCCTTTTCAATTAGTTCTTCCGGATGCGAGCCTCCCCGCAGAAAGGTAAAGTTCGAGGTCACCTGTAGTTCCGTATAATTCATCATCTTGTTCTTTCCTTAGGCGAAAAATCCGTGAAGAAACCATCGGGGTTCTCCATTGCCATATGTTCCAAGCCTGAACAGCCAGTAACGCGCGCCGTTTTCATCTTCAACGTAATAGTAGTCCCTGGGTGGTCCCGTTTGGAGCCACCACTCCTGTTCGATCCTTTCCGGTCCGTCGGCTTTGGCCACTTTGATGAGGTTGCCTTTGTACCGGAAATGCAGCGGCGGATAATCGGGGAGGGCCACCATCACCTCGATAGGTTCGGGATGGGGCAAAAGATGAAGTGGTCTGGGACGGTCGGTGCGCCATGTGGTCTCCGGTTCTTCCACCAGGGAAGAAACTTCCTTAATCGAAGCTTCCGGCCAATGGTGTTCCAGCGGAAGGTACCGGTGAATGGATTTCATTCCCACTTTGCCGGCAATATTGTCCAGCAATTCAGCAATGGCTGCATGGTCGCTGTTTCCCATGCTCCATAAAGCTTCCTGTGTTTCGCTGACCTCTTCCACCAGCGTTGCTTCCAGCACAAACAGCTCGATTCCGAGTGCCGGTTCTATTTCCGGTATTTTAAGTTCGAATAACTTGAAGAGGTGTACTGCATTGCGTGATGCCCTGTTCGTGCCAATACTAATCTGTTCAACTTTTCCGTCAACGCGATAACCTTTGAAAGTACCCGTTCGCATCCCTTTTCCTTCGTTGAAAAAGCGTTCACATAAGGTGTCCAGCAAGCGTTGAAGGGCAATCTCAATTCCTTTGGCCGTTCGGATGGGTTCCAAAGCGGGTAGCCATTCCTGATAGAGCGGGGGAGGCTGCACCGGATTCAGAAGCTCCGGTTCGGTTCCCAACGCTTGTCCCAGCCGGGTAAGTAGAACATCACCAAAACGTCTGCGCAGATTGGTTCGGGGGATGCGGCTCAGCTGCCCGATTTGTCTGAAGCCAAGCTTTTCCAGGCGTTGCAGAATCGTAGTTTCAAGTCGCAAGGCTGAGGGTGGAAGTGAACGGAGAGCTTCAGCTTGTCTGCCGGGCTCAACGATGGTACCGTTTTTACCAAATCGTGCGATGGCCCAAGCGGCACCGATGGTATCAGCAATGGCTGCCTTTACATCGTATCCACCTTTGCGGAGACGAATGACGATCGACTTCAGATAGGAAAGTTCTCCTCCCCACAAGTGCGTGCAACCGGTGATATCCAGCATCAGGCCGTCGGGCGGATCGATGGCAGGCACGGGCGTATAGCGGAGAAACCATTCTGCCAGATCCTTTAGCAGTTTATCAGTCGTTACCGGATCGTCGGGGAATACTTCCACCGAAGGGAGTATGGCCCGCACGTCAGCTACGACCATGCCGGGAGCAATGCCTTCACGGTCTAAAGCCCGGCTGGAAGCTCTGACCACCATCCGGCCGTGTTCGGGAGCATACAGCAGAAAAGGCTTGTCCCGAAGTTCCGGATGGAGCCTGACCATCCGGTCCGTGGCCAGATGACGAAACCATATGGACAGATACCGTTTAGGCATAGTGTCTTTCTTTTTGTGGTAATCCGGGTTCCGGAACAGTTCGTTTAGGAACGGTGATATGCCTGAATACGCCATTTCTCCATTCGAACTGCCAGATGCCGGGTTGGCCGTTGCGAATCTTTTCCAGTTCCACTTCCCAGCGGGGAAATCCCACCCCGGGAAGTCCGTCAATTACCAGGCTGGGTAGTGGTTTGATTCTCCAGCGGGATACCGTTGCCAGTGTATTCTCCTTGCGGGGAAAATAGTGGTGCAAAAAGCCGGTGACCCGACTATCTTCCACTGCCAGCTGCAATCGTCTTGATTCGGCAAAGTTGATGTCTCTCAATTCGGCGACCACCGCTGCAAGTGAGTTACATTTCAACGCTTGCTCCATGACCCAAAGAGCATCTTTATCCCGTCTGACATCGATAAAGATGATTCGATGCGGTTCGATTCCGAAAAATTTCAATGTTGACGGAAACAATCTGCGCCCGGAGCTAACCCACAGACAAATGCCATCCTGCTTCATGAGCGTACTCAAAAGTCCGGAAATAAAACCGTTGGTTGCCGAGAAACTGGTCTGGGTAGGACTGATGAACTCGTGCACCGCCCCAACAGGAAAAGTACCTCCCGGAAATGCCGCATTCATCGGTCTCAGGTTGAAATCAAACTGGTGACTATCCGGCCCCGAGCTGAACCCCTCCATGGCAAGTATCTTCTCTTTCAGCTGCTTGATAATTTCTTTTTTCCCAGCCAACTCTTTCATAATTAAAAATAATTACTAAATTTGTTATTATTAATAACAAATCACTGTTTCTAAATATAACAAATGAGGAGCAGATCACAAAAAATTTTTTTCGCCGGAAATATCAAATTTCTCCGGGAACGGAAGAGAATGAGCCAGGAAGCTCTTGCTGCAGAGTTGGGATTAACCCGAGCTAAACTGGCAGCCATCGAGGCCGGTAACACGAAGTCACCGCAACCGGAAGATTACCTGAATTTTTCGGAGTTTTTCAAAATAAGCATCGACACGTTATTAAAAATCAACCTTTCCACTTTGGGCGAGATAAAGCTTCGGGAACTGGAGGCCGGAAATGATGTGTACATCCGGGGAGGTAACTTGCGGGTATTAGCCATCTCGGTAGATTCGTCTAACAACGAAAATGTGGAGTACGTTCCGGTAAAAGCGAAGGCGGGGTACATGGCGGGGTACAACGACCCGGAGTTCATCGCATCGCTGCCGAAATATTCCCTTCCCAATCTGCCAACACAAGGTACGTTTCGTATTTTTCCATCCACCGGCGATTCCATGCTACCGGTTCCGGAGAACAGCGATATTATTGCTCAATATGTGGAGGACTGGACAGCCATTAAGCCGGATACGCCTTGTATTGTTATCCTGAAAGGGCAGCAGGATTTTGTGTTTAAGATGGTGACGGTAAATAAGAAAGGTACGATCCTATTGAAGTCACTCAATTCGATGTACGAACCTTACTCCGTTGACGCCAGCGATGTGATGGAAATATGGCGGTTCTATGCCTATACCAGCAAGGAGTTTCCGGAAGCCCGGTCAGAAATGACAACGGTATTAACCGCCATCCGAAACCTGGAGGAGAAAATAGAACAATTGCCGGGCAAGTCCAAAGAAGACGCGAAATAGGAAAACCCCAACAGGCAACAAAGCATTTATGTGAAAGAACAAGCCCGATGCCTCCCGGTATTGCGCAACATAAAATTGAACTCCTATTCATGTAAATCGCTTATTTTTCCGTAAATTTAGTATAGAGTCGAGCCACTGAGCCACACTTCTGAAAGCGATATTTGTTCTTCCGGGAAAGATTACAAGCGGTAATACATCCTCTATCACAACCCTCTCAGGGGATACTTCAGGTAATTTCTACAAACCAAACCGATGCTACTATGAATAAAGATCAGATAGCCACCATGGAAATGTTTCTGGCTGTGGAGAAGGTTTGCAGTGAGTATCATTCCCTTTGGCGTAACCACTATGGATTTCGTTCGGCTTTTCATCTTTTTTCCGGGCGTTTACTTTACATCCGGCAAATTGTCCACAAAATGGAATCGTTGTATGTTTTGCCGAAAAAAGATTCAGTTGTTTTCAGGAAACGACTGGAGGAACTGACCATTCGGATTTCCAAAAATCTACTGGTGTATGCATTAACGCAGGACGATCACAAGTTGATTGACAAACTGGATTACCTTTCGTCCGATTTTAGTGAGATTACCTGTGACGATTTATTGCGAAAAAGCCAGGATATATTGGATATCAGTGTACAGCATTACAGCGAACTTCGTACTTATTTTATTACACTGGCACATTTGGCCGAAATGGAGGAGAGCATCGAAAAACTGCGCTATTGCACCGGAGGAGAATCAATCACGATTCAAACCCGGGAAAAACTTTACGACAAGCTCGATGACTTGATGCTGGAGGCAAGGAAAGTGTTGAAAGAGCATCTGGATGCCCAGTCGATGATGTTTCGCTGGGTGAATAAAGACTTTTACGAAGCCTACAAAAAAGCCCGGGGAATACGAACGGCTTATTCTATTCCTTTGCAGGGAACTGTGATTGATGATGCGACGCATCTTCCGGTAGGGAATGCAGATATCACCATACGCGAACTGAAACTGACCCGGCACATATCTCCACTTGGACATTTCCGATTCTATAATTTACCTCCCGGACAGTATCATGCCAAAGTGCACAAGTATGGTTATGAGGACAGCGAGGTGGAGGTTGAGGTGCAAAAAGAAGAAGGAACCAGCATGGATATTTTGATTCACCACATCTGATTCCTCCTTTAAAATCTTTACTAGCTGAACTTATTTCTGGTACTTCAGCAGTTTTTCCAGTAAATCACCGGCGGTGGTTACATCCAACCGTTTGGCGATGATTTTTTTGTTCTTGTCGAGTATGTAAAGGGTCGGTGTGCTGTGTACATCGTACAGAGCATGAAAGTTGGAAATCATATCCGGATCCCAAACATTAATCCAATCGTACAATCCGTGGTCATCGATGAATTTCTGCCAATCTGCCTTTTCGTCCGGTTGAGTTAAAACGGCGTACACTTCCACTCCTTTTGGATGCAATTCCTTGTAAACCTTGTCGTACAAAACCGGAGTCTGTTCCTTGCAATGATTACAGTCGGGTTCCCAGAAGTACAGGATGGTATATTTGGCGTTTACCTGGTGCAGGCTGAAATACTGACCATCGGCATTGGGAAGCTTCAATTCGGGCGCCGTATTTCCAATCAGGTTGGGACGCGTCACATATACCTTATCTCTGATTTTAGCCAGCATGGTTGAATCGGCCCAACTTGCCTTGCCATTCAGGAAGTATGCATCGGCAATCTTCACAAAAACCTTGTCCATGCCCATCACCTGAGAATTAGCACTGTGCGTCAGCACGTAATCGGCCATGAACCGGAACATGTTCTCGTTGGCTTTCGATTTGTCAATCAACTTTTTGGCCGGACCGATAATCGAATCGGGATTTTGTATCAGCACTTTGTCGAAATAGGTATCCAGTCTGTTTTTAATCAGCGGTGTACGAATCAGACCTTCCTGTGCGAAGTTGAAATTGTCCCAAAAATGATCCCGTCGGAATGCATATTCTTTGACCCACTTCACAGAATCAGGATTGGAAACACTGGCCGGCACTTTTATATCTCCCGGACGGGGAATAACCATGAAGTGCATGAAATCAGCGTAAAATGTTCCCTTGTACTTATCGGCCTGTTTATCCCAGTAATTCTGCATTTGCTTGTTCAGGGCCATCATCCTGTTGCGAATTTGCTTCGCAGAATCAGCATTGGAATGGTATTTCTGCATTTCCTGTTGCAGATTCATTTGAATTTTACGCTGCTGCGCCAGGAAACGTTGATATTCCTGAAATGCTTCTGTTTCCGGTGCACCGGAAAAGTGTTGGCTTTCGCCGTTTTGAAAACCGCCCGAAATGGAGAAGGTCTGATCATTTCCTACCAGAAAATCAAAATAATGGTCTTTGTCGAGATACAGCAGGTAAAAGCCTTTGTCCAACGTTGAATCTCCTGCTAATGTGGCGTGTCCCTGCGCATCGGTTTCAGTGGAATCGATTCGGAAAATTCGATCTCCATAATAGCTGGCCAAATAAATACGCGTATCTTTCTGCTTCGGTAGCGAAAGTTTTATTTGGTAACCTTCGGCAACTACCACTTTGGCAGCCAATAAAAAAGCCACGATCGTAAGTGGCAGATATTTTTTTATGTGAAACATTTCAGTTAATTTTTGCATGATTGCGAATCGGATTTCGGATTTGCAACTTAGTAAAAACAATTGCAATTCCCATGATTTCAATATTGATTCCAAGCTTTCAGAATAATTGTCTTCTGCTGATCAAAACGTTGCATGAGCAGGCTGTATTGTGCGAAATACCTTTTGAAATCATTGTTGGGGAAGATGGGCCGGTTCCGGTTTTCGAGCTTGATAATGAATTTGCTTATGTCCGAATCGAAACGTCGCCCACAAATTCAGGCCGGGCTGCCAACCGTAATCGCCTCGCGGAAATGGCGCAATATCCTTACCTTCTTTTCATTGATGCTGATGCAGAGATATTCAACCCTGAATTTCTGAAAAACTATATTGCCTACGCGGACGATGTGGATGTGGTGTGTGGCGGAACTGCTTATTTATATGAACCGCCGGTTGAGGAGGACAAGCGGCTACGGTGGAAATATGGGATACATAGGGAGCAATTATCTTCAGCAGAACGCAATCAGCGGCCTTTCGATTCGTTTTCGGCCTTCAATTTCCTGATAAGAAAAGAGCGGTTTGAAAAGATTCGTTTTTCAGAAGAAATATCCCGTTACGGACATGAGGACACGCTGTTAGGTCAGGAACTGAAAAAGTCGGGAGCGAGTGTTCTTCATATCGATAATCCGGCCTTTCATACAGGTATTGACGATACGGTTACATTTCTTGCGAAAACCCGCGAAGGAGTTGAAAACCTGGACGAACTGATGAAGAGCAAAAGTGATTTTGATTCATCCGGCGTAAAGGTTCTGCGCTACTTTCGTTTTCTGAAAAGGTTTGGGTTGCAGAAGTTAATGGCGAAAATGTATCAGAATTTTCATGTAAAATGGGAAAAGCAATTATCCCGCAGAGGAGGGCCCTTGTGGTTGTTCGACTTGTACAAGCTCACCTATTTATTCTTCATAAAAAAAGCCGGTCGGAAACCGGCCGGCTAAAAAGTTCGCATTCGAAGTTATTGCATTAAGGAAATACTTCCGTAACGGCTGGAAATATCAACCTTAGCTTTGGGAGCACTTTCATTTCCTATGATTCCATCCACTTCGTAACTGGTATTCTCTTTCATCCGGTTCAACCGGTTGCTGTCCGGGTGTTTCAGATTGCAATACTGAACCTCTCCGTGAAGATAATACGAGGCATCGGGAGCAATTCCCAGCTTGATGCTGGCGTATTTGTTGGTTACATGGATGCTGTCAAATCCGGCGGGTATTTCGCCAATTTTAATGGCTCCGTAGCCGTTGTCCAATTGTAAAGTAGAATTCAGCTTGTCGGCTTTTATGTTGGTGTACATCGACTCAGCAACCAAGGTATTGAGTTCACCCAACTCAAAGTCGTCGTAACGTGAATCAGCTTTCAGATAATCACAATTGTCCACTTTCACGACTGAGTAGCGACTGTCGACTGTCAGTTTCTTTCCTTTGGTCAGGAATAATTTGGAATAGCGCAGATCTGTATTCAGGTCGTCGGTTTCGTCAACCTGGGCTTTGCTGTAAGCCAAATCGAAGCTGAGCGATGGCGAATTCAGTTTTTTAGCGGTGAGATTACCGTACTTGATTTCGAATTCACCTTTACCGGTCAGGTTATTCATAGCAACATTTCCGTAACGTTGCTCAACCTTCAGGTCACGGTCGGCCGGAATGGAAATATGGTAATCGATGCTGAATGTTTGCCGGGTTTTAAAATCCGACGTAATATCGGTTTCAGCGTACACCGTACCACCATCCTGATGAATGGAGACATCGATTTTATTCAGCAATGCTTTGGCTTTGTCTTCGGGCAGACCTTCGACCCAAATGTCTACATCGACTACAACTGAATCGCTGCGAACATCGTCGATATAGATATTGCCAAATTTATTGTTGATATTCAGCGCTTTTACCGAGTTGATATCAAAACTCTGGTACACTTTCTTGGTTGTTTTCTCAGCAAATGCCTGGCTGGCAAAGAGAATAGCAACCAGAAACAGTAAGTTATATTTGAACGTTTTCATGAGATGATGATTTTTTTTGTATTGATGCATTTTTTAAATCGTTGAGTATCGTATTAATAATTGCCAGTTTGGTCTGATAGTGCTCAATCATGGCATTTAAAATCCGTTCGTCTCCCGGATTGGCTTTCAGCTCTTTTTGCAAATTCCGGTAAAGGTTGTCCATTTCGGTCAGTTCCTTTTGAATTTCTTTTACTTCCTTCGGTGACTCAACCCCTTGTTTGGCCATTTTTTGCAATTGACTAATGCCGTCGTTAATTCGGGCTGTATAGTACAACTGGGCTTCATTGAATTCTCCGGGAACTTCTTCTGTTTGGCTTATGGCCTGGCTCCGGTCCTGTGCCGGATGGAACCAATACATTACCAGATTGGCTGATAGCAACAGGATGATGGCAACTGCTGCCACCCGGCTGAACCGCGAAACAAACAACTTCTTCCGTTTGGTTTTTCTTTCGGCTTGCGCTAGTCGGTTCTGGAAGCGTTCGAAATGGCCTTCTGCAGGTTCTTCCAGAAAATCGTCCCTTCTATCCTTTATTATTTTATCCAGATTATCCATAATCAGATGATTGCCACGTTATTTTTACTTCTTCTGTTTATCAAAATCTCTTTTAGTTTATTGCGCGCCCTCAGAAATTGCGAACGGCTGGTAGCGTTTTTAATTCCCAAAATCTCGCTCACTTCCTCGTGGTCGTATCCCTCAAACAAAATGAGTGAGAGCACCACCCGGTATCCGTGCGAGAGTTCATCCATCGCCTTCTTTATTTCGTCAACCGAAATATTTTCCTCCATTTCGGGCTCGCTACCATTGTCTGGTAACCTGTTTTCGTTGGCCGAAAGTTCATTAAAGACCATTTTCCTTTTCTTCAGGTAGTCGATGGAATGATTAATGACAATTCGTTTCAGCCAGGCTCCGAAGCTTACTTCGCCCTCATAAGAATTTATTTTTCTGAACACTTTAAGAAAAGCTTCCTGCATGACATCTTCCGCATCTTCCACATTGCCGACGATTCGCAAACTGGTATTGTACATTGCTTTGTAGTACAGTTTGTAAATTTCGAACTGAGCTTTGGCATCGTTAAGCAGGCAGCGGTCAATCAGGTGCTGATGAATATTTATCGCTTTTCTTTTCAATTTACTTTATCCTTCTGTTTGAATGACGAGACGATTTCCATTGTGTTGCATGGTGGAAACATAAAATTCATATTTTGAAACAGGGTATGCAAGAAATACCGCGAATATAACGGTAGAAATGGCTATTTTTGTTTTAAATAGACTAACTAATGAAAGATTACGATCACCGGATGCATACGGCCGAGCATATTCTGAATCAGACGATGATGCGCATGTTTGGTTGTAACCGGGCCTTTGCCAGTCACATAGAGCGCCGGAAATCGAAATGTGATTACCGGTTTAATCGTCCGCTCACCACGGATGAAGAAAAAGATCTTGAACTTCGGGTGAATGAGGTTATTGCCTGGAACTTGGCAGTAGCATACGAAATGGTCACATACGATGAGGCGGCGGAGCGCTATAACCTGGATAGATTGCCGGATGAAGCCATTGATGAGGAACATTTGCGCATTGTGCATGTTGGCGAATACGATGCCTGTCCCTGTATTGGTGACCACGTTAATGAGACAAACGAAATTGGTACGTTTCATCTAATCTCCACATCTTTTGACGATGGTGTGCTTCGGGTTCGGTTTAAACTCAGCTAACGAATGTGTTCGTTTTCAATTTGTACTATCCTGAAACGTGATAAGTCGCTTCTATTTGTTGATAATATTTTTCATTAAATTAAGAAATGGGGTTCAAATTTTTTAAATTTGGTTCAGACCCTTAATAAATATTGAGAAGAAACCATTTTACGTTGTTATTGCAACTAACCTTGATAAAAATGAGAAGACACTTTACTCTGCCGGGATTACTTCGTGCCACGATGATGCTTTTATTGATTTCTATTTCTGTCGGTGCGGCTGCTCAGGAGCAGGACAGTACGCAGGCAAAACCAGAAAAGTATCATATCAGTCAACCCTGGTCTTTTTACATTAACGGAGGAGCCACCAATTATTTTAAAGCGATAAATAATGAATTGGATCCTTACTTCAATGCCTATTTTAATGAAATCACTCCGTTTGTGGGAGCGGGGATTCAACGGAAAATAAACGATGTATTTTCTATCGAAACGGAATATGAGTTTGGCTTTGCCCGTGCAATTGGCAATGATTATTCATATTATCACGATATCAATCTGAACGGGTTAATCAATTTTACCAACCTGCAGGCTAAAGATGTTTCGCAAAAGCGCTATGCGTTTTATGGTAAAGTAGGAGGTGGCGTCAATTTATTCGAGCCTTCTCCAAACATTGTTAAGCCCAAGGACAAATACAAAATTTCGTATCAGGTAGGCTTACTGTTCGATTATAACCTAACGCATCACCTGGGATTCCGTTTGGGAGCATCCTGGCGCGGACTGGATTCTCAGTATTATGAAGGTGGAAACGATAAAGACTACAAGTGGTTGAGAAATCCGAATTATCTGGTCGGTGAAGTTGGTCTCGTTTACAAATTCGGAAAAAGAAGAGGGGAGAAGACAGCCGAGGATATGCTTGATTTGGATAAGAAATTTGGTTTGAAAGAAGTTCCACTCGCTGTGAATTCGGAGAAAAAGCTCTTACCCGGACACGAATATCATTTGGATATCAAAATTCAGAAAGGTGATTTGACTACGCCGGGAATGTTGAATATTCCACTGCCGAAAGGTATATACGCCTGGGATGATTCGACAAAGAGTTACACAAAGACGGATATTCATGTCGATTATCCGCAATTGCCCAAAGGTTCAACCATGATGTTGAGCTATAAGATTCTTCCGCTGAAAGATTATAGCGGGGCTCAAGAGATTGACGGACATTTTGGTTTCTACCGTACCGGTGACGATAACGTAAAAATAAGTGGTCATTTGTATAAAGATGCTGTTTATCGTTTTGCTGTTCAGGTTGGAGCTTTTGCTCAGTATCATTATACCGCTGGGGAATTGGCGAGAATACTTCATCTGACAGAACCAATTAAGAGTGAAGAGCAGGACGGTTACCTGAAATTTACTTTGGGAACCTTTGATACTTACCCGGAGGCTGAGGCTTTCAAGAAACGCATCCGGAGGGATACGAAGATAAAAGATGCCTTTGTGGTTGGGTATAAGAATGGTGTTCGTCTGCGTTCCATTTCTGGTGAGTTCTACGGAGTATATGATGATAATTAAGATGTAGTCATTCAGTTATAGAGACAAAAGATAGTCTTGGGAGGAAAAGAAGGGCTTGGTCTCAGGCTGAATCGATAAGATAAATCAGAAAATATATCATAGAAAAAGGGTGATTTCCATTGGAAGTCACCCTTTTCTTTCTTGAATATTTGCCTTTTTATTCGATAAAACAAGTCTCTTATTATCGTATGACGATTTTACGTGTGACAATCTTGTCGGAGAAGAAAATCTTCACAAAATACACACCTTTAGGCGAATTCGTAAAGTCATATTCATGAATACCCTGGTCGATTTGGCCGGAGTACAATAACTGACCAGCCATATTGGTGAATTGCATATCCATCATTCCCTCGGCAGGAGCAATAACTTTAATGGAGAATGCGCCATTATTTGGGTTCGGGAAGACAATCACATCGGAGAAGTCAGATGTACCCAAATCGCCAGCGGTGAATTTCCCAAAATCACTGGTCGTGAAGGTGAAACTATGAGTCACTGGATTGAGTTCTCCATCGAAGCGCGGCCACATTTGTCCGTTATTCTCAAAGAAACGCATGGCGTAAATTTGAGTTGAATCACCAAAAACTTCTTCTGGTGCATAGTGAAAAGTCAGGTCGGCTTTTGGATTATCTACTCCGCTTACCTGCACATCCCAGTATTTTTCCAAATAGTTTTGTGGACTCGTATTAGCGTCCAGTTTTTCCGGTTTAACCGAAAGCATAACGATACTACTGCTGTAAAAAGTACCCGATTCCCAGGCAACATCTACCGGAGAATAATGCGCGCCTTTTGATGTACTTCCTACCGGGAAAGTAATATCCTCTTGCTGCGCCATACTTTTAATCAACCGACCGGTTCCGGATGTAATGACCATTGACTGATTTCCCGGTGTTCCGGAAGTAACCGCATTGGAATAAAGGACTAAATCCTGGTCACCGACATCGAGATATCCTTGTTGGAAATTCAAATCGTTGATAATGCGAACATTGGTTTGCAGAAGCGTTGTTCCTGTTCCATTAAGCTCCAGATTGTATACCAGAAACGGATTGGATGAATTGCTGCTGATAACTTGTGTTCCTGTCCCCGTTAAAATCAGGTATCCTTCGGATATACGGAATAGATTGTCGGAATGATTAATGATGTCACCCGAAATGCTGAGATTTCCGTTTAACTGAATTTTGGGAGCGATATTATTGGACGGCTCACTAAGCATGGAACCCTGAATATTCACGTCAGCGCCTTTGGTAATCACGATCTGTGCACCACTGTTATGAAAAACAGCTTGCTGTGCATTTGCTTGTGATGTAAACAGAAGTGCAAAGGCAAGAAGAAGTGGTATGTAGATGAGTCTACTCATTATTGAATAACAAATTTCCGGATGGCGTAAAACTGGTATTTGCTTGATTTCAATTGACCTGCAGTGATAGCTGTTCCGGTTGAACCATCGAATGCTACGGCTTTCGATGCATCAACTTCTGTTGAAGTCCAGTAATAAGCTGACTGGATAAATCCTGAAGGCAATTGGGCTTGTGCCGCATATAATAAAGCCATTTCCTCTTGAGAGGGTAGGTACCAGTCTGTTTTTAGTTCGTACGTATAACTTGCACAGAATGGTGCAGCATAGGTCGTATTACTTGCCAGCGCTGTATTGATCAGTGATGTATTGGATGATCCGTCAATGCTGGTTGCACCAATCATCTGGTCGATCGGTCCCCATTCAAGGCCATTAAATACTTGTTCTGCGACAACATAAACCTCATTGGTCGAGTTGTTGATATAGAAGATAATACCACCTTCCAGTTTATTTCCAACTTTGATTTCGGCTGGTCTGCCGGTATAGGTCATCCAGTGAGAACCATTGTAGTAAAGAGGTTGGTGTAGCGAAGTACAATATACCATCAAACCTTCAGCGGGTGAGGCTATGGCATCAATTTGCGCCAGCGTCATCCGTGGAGGAAGAAAACCCTGAGTAGTGGAATTTACTTCCATAATGGCTGATGCTTCCGGCTGAGTCGTTGCTCCAACAGTTACTTTACCATCTGTCGATATTTTGTTAAAGCCACTAACTGACTTATCACTTCCGGCAACGATTGCTTTATTCGCTTCTACGGTACCAGCCGCACCAAAATCAGCACTGGTAACCGAATTGTTTTCCAATGTCTGCACACGAGTGTCCAAACTGGAAATATTAGACTGATTGGTTTGGGCCGTTGTAGTAACCGCCGTTACAGCCTGATCGAGCAAAACGTCAGCGTTATTCAGGTCAGTAGCACTGGTGATAACGTTAGTTCCGGCATTGGCTGTATAGCTGCCGTCAGTTCCTAATCCAGCGCCGGCTTGAGTATTATCCAACTCGGCTTGAATGTTTGTCGCCTGTTGCTGTACATTAGCTACATCTTGAGAGAGTTGTGATACATTCTGATTGTTGGTTTGGACATCAGCCATTACTGAATTGATAGCCTGGTCCAACAGATTATCAGCGTTGTTCAAACTTGTGGCAGTTCCAATATAAGTTGCGCCACTGTTAGCCGAATAAGTTCCGTCGGCATTTAAACCGGCTCCGGCTTCAACCGCGTCTATTTCAGTTTGAGTGGATGTATTAGAAGCAAGATTGTTGACCTGCGTTTGCAGGTTTGAAATGTCAGAAGTATTTGTTGAAATATTGGATGTATTTGTGGCAATCGCATTTGTATTGTTTGTAACCCGTGTGTTTAAGTTGACAAGGGCAGCGCTGTTTGTTGCGGTAGAATTGGTAACCGTAGTCAATTGATTATCCAACAGTGAATCTGCTTCATTCAGTGAAGTTGCTGTTGAAATATACGTAGCAGTTGGATGATTAAGATAAGCGCCATCGGTTTCGTTTAATCCGGCTCCCTGTCGGGTCGCAATAATATTTACCATATAATTGGCATTGGTACCGGGTTGTTGGGCTATGGCCTGAAAAAGAACATCTATATCGTATAAGCTCTTATCCAAAATAGAGTCAGCGCTGTCATACGATGTCGCACTTCCGATGTAATGGGCAGAGGCTTGCGGAACATATTCTGTCGATGAGATACTTTTCCAGTCAGCGGCAGTGGCATCCCAATAATATAATCCAACATTGGGATAAAGTGCCGAAGCGGTTTTGTTCCAGACCAACAATCCTGTCGGTTTCGTTCCAACAACCGGATCGTTGGGAGCAACCAAGTCTACACGGGGGATAAGCAGACCTTTGGTATTGGAATAAATATCCAGAACTGCTGTTGAGTCCGGATTATGAGGTTCATCGCTTACTGAAACATTTTGAGCCACAGTGATACCGGGGGTGAAAAATAGAAGTAACCCGAACAACAACAAGTAAGTTACTTTCTCAGAATTTAGGATTTTCATGCTTCCGTATTTGTGAATTGGGTTAGTCAAACTGCACAATTTCTCGAATTTTGAGCTTGCTAACATAACATTTTTTTGGTAATTCAGAATTACCCTTTGCCTTTAATAACGTACCATAATGTCAAAAATTATGTAATTATGATAGAAAATAGAGAAAAGTAAGATGCATCGAATTAGCCTTGGGTAGCAATGTTGTTGTTACAGTTGTCGGATCGTCAGTTATTTAGCGGAGTACAGGTGAAATTGCACAACTATTAGGATAAATACAGCGCGCGTAAAAAAAAATTTCCGGAGATGTTTTCTACTTTTACGGGAAGTGAACTATTTGTAGTCGTTTTTCTTCAGAAATGATGGATATAATGAAGAATTGACTATTGGAAAAGAGCTCAAAATTTGTTCGGATAATGTCTAATTTAAAAATATATAAAGCGTCGGCAGGTTCAGGAAAGACCTTTCAGATTACACGCGAATATCTGAAGCTTATTTTTCAGGAACCGACTGCTTACCGGCATATTCTGGCGGTAACTTTTACCAATAAGGCTACAGCTGAAATGAAGGGGAGGATACTTAGTGAACTGTATCTGTTGGCTAGCGGACAAGCTTCTCAACATCTGGACACTTTGGCGACCGTTTCCGGGAAGACGGAAGAAACTATTCGGAGAAATGCCAATCAAATCTTAAAATCGGTTCTGCACGACTACTCGCGTTTTTCAGTGAGCACTATCGATAGCTTCTTTCAGCGTGTAGTGCGTGCTTTCACCCGGGAAATCAGGTTGCATGCTTCGTTTCGGACCGAATTGGATCATCGGGCCATTCTGGAAGAAGCGGTAGAACGTTTGTTCTTGGGTATTGATGACAACGAACTGCTTCGGGAGTGGTTCCTCGATTTTGCCGAGCAGACGCTGCAAGTCGGTCAGAACTGGAATTTTAAGCAGCACATTCTCGAGCGGGGAAGCGAAATCTTCGGAGAAGCGTTCCGAACATTCGATGAAGAACTGATTATCCGAATGGAGGACAAGGAATTTTTGGCCGATTATGGAAAGAAGCTGAAGAAGATTGCGGAGGAGTTTGATGAGCGGATGGCAGACATGGGCCGGAAGGGAATTGCTTTGATGACCCGTCATGGCTTGAAGCCGGAGTCCTTCAAATATGGCAAAACTTCATTTGCTTCATATTTTCCAAAATTAACGGAAGGGAAATACGAACCTGGTGCGCGGGTCATAAAAGCTGTTGACAATCTCGATGATTGGTCGACCAAAACAACTGGACCTTCTGTGAAGAATGCCATTGATGCTGCTTATGATGAAGGATTAAACAGTTTGCTAAAAGAAGCATTGCAATACTACAAGGATGAATTTCCGAAAGTGGAATCGGCAAACGCCGTTCTTCCCAACTTATATACATTAGGCGTTTTAACTGATTTGGCCTCCAAAGTCAAGGAGATATCGCTGGAAAAGAATATCCTTATTTTGAGTGATACAGCCCAGCTACTGAATAAAGTAATTGCCGGTAGCGATACACCCTTTGTGTACGAGAAGATGGGCTCGGTTTACCAGCATTTTATGCTTGACGAGTTTCAGGATACGTCGCGGATGCAATGGAATAACTTGAATCCGCTGGTGGAGAACTCCCTGGCGGAAGGCGGACAGAATATGGTGGTGGGCGATGTGAAGCAGTCAATTTACCGTTGGCGAAATGGTGACTGGAATCTTCTGGCCAATCAGTTGGAGCACGATTTTAGACACTATGGACTCGATAAGGTAACACTCGATACCAACTGGCGAAGCACCAAAAATGTTATCGACTTTAATAACATTGTCTTCAGGCAGGCCGCCGAATTTCTGCAGGAGGATGTTAACACTCAACTGGAATCTGCTGGTAATATTCTTGAGAGTAAAAGAGATTTTGAAAATTTGATAGCTAAAGCCTATGCCGATCATTTTCAGAAGTGTGCCAGAAGTGAAGGTGATGAGGGATATGTGCGCATCGACTTAATGGAGAATGAAGGAAGCAAGGAAGATTTTCGGCAAATGGCTATCGGCAGAACCATTTCGGACATTGAGAAGATGCAGGAACTTGGCTATGAACCCGGCGATATGGCTATCCTCGTCCGGAATAAAAGGGAAGGTGCAGAAATAGCCCGGGCTTTGCTGGAGAAAAAGCTGGCCAATCCTGATACATCTTACAGTTATGATGTGATTTCAAATGACTCCCTGTTTGTGGGCAATGCCGCTACCGTGAAGTTTGTCTTGAATTATTTTCATATTCTGGCCGGGCCGAAAAATAAGATCCGGGAAGCGGAGATGATACACGAGTTTTTCTATTATCTGCTTCCCTCGATGTCTCAACAAGAGCAGGCATTGTTGAAAAACGAAGGAAAACCACAGCTGGATTTATTCGGAGCGTCCAATTCGAATCAGGATGATATGGCTGATTGGTATTTCGATTACATGAATAACATGCCGGCACTGTTTAAGCCCTGGCTGGGAGATGAAGAAAGCGTAGCCTTGAAGAATGAACTGAGGGGATTGCCGCTGTACAACTTGGCCGAACGGTTGATTCGTGAGTTCCGATTGAATGCTATTTCAGGAGAATGGCCGTATTTACAGGCGTTCCTGGATATTTTGCTGGATTATACGCGAACTGAATCGGCCGATATCAACTCATTTATCGATTGGTGGGAGAGTACTGGGTATAGTAAAACGATTAGTGTAGCGGAAGAGCAGAATGCCATTCGGGTTTTGACGATTCATAAATCGAAGGGACTGGAGTTCCCTGTTGTCTTTATTCCGTTCTGCGACTGGCCGGTTTATCCTGACCCCAAACACGCTCCGCATTTGTGGTGTAAGCCTAAAAGCGAGCCCTTGAATGAACTGGCACTCGTCCCGGTGAAGTATAAAAAGAATCTGACCAATTCGTTGTTTGCAGAGGAGTACTTTACCGAGATGTTGTATAGTGCGGTCGACAATCTCAATTTGCTATATGTAGCGTTTACCCGTGCCAGAAATGCTTTGGTTGTTTATGGAGCGTATAATCCAAAACTCACGAAAGGAGTGGGGAATTCGATGTCAGGACTACTGCAGCGTATTTTCGAAAATCCCCCGTTGCTCGATTCGGAAGACCGGCAACACTACATCGATATTGCTGATTTTTGGAATATGGAAAGCAAGTCTTTCGAGTTGGGAGCACTCCAACCAACTGCACAAGAGAAGTCAACTACTGATTCGTTTGCCCTAACTAATTTTCAGTTGGGCGGGAAAGGTGATAGTTTAAAAATTCGGTTACATAGCCAGGATTACTTTGAAATAAAGCCGAGTAATAAGTTAGAGAAAGTGAACTATGGGCAGTTGATGCACGAGATTTTTGAAAATATCATCACGGCAAAAGATATAGACAAAGCGTTGAATCGGATGTTGTTCGAAGGAAAGATCGAACAAGCCGAATTGGAGCAACTAAAAGGTGAGATTACTGAAAAGCTGGAAGATAATGTTGTTCATTCGTGGTTCGATGGTAGTTGGAAGGTTCTGGCCGAGCGCGATATCCTTCGGGGAAAAGAACGGACCCATCGTCCCGATAGGGTAATGATGAAAGAGAACCAGTTGGTAGTAGTTGATTACAAGACCGGAAGTGAAAATGAAAAAAACCGGAAACAAGTAGCAGGCTATCTGACGGATATCCGGAAAATGGGATACACCCAAACGAAGGGATACGTATGGTATATTCAGGAAAATAAGCTGGTGGAGGTTGATTGAATTTCCTACAAAAATTGAACGTTCAAATAAAACTCATCATACAGATATGAAAAAAATTGTTAACCCATACGCGAAGGATACTTCCGGCGAATACCATTGTTTCGGCTGTTCACCCGGCAATCCGATTGGTTTGAAAATGCATTTTCACGAAGTGGAAGAAGGTGAAGTGATGTCGAAATGGATTCCTGAAAAGAAGTATGAGGGCTACCTCAATGTTCTGCATGGTGGAATTCAGGCAACCATGCTGGACGAAATTGCCAGCTGGGTGGTTTACACGCAATGTGGAACAGCCGGTGTCACCGCATCGATGGAAGTAAAGTATCAGCAACCGGTGCTGATTGATCAGGGGGAAATCACGTTGAAGGCGAAATTGGTAGACCAGAACCGGAGGTTGGCTACCATTCATGCACAAATTATCAATCACGAGGGAAAGGTTGGCAGTGAAGGTACCATCAGGTATTTCCTTTTTCCGGTTGAAAAGGCAAAGGAATCGATGAACTATCCCGGCAAGGAAGCCTTCTTTGAGGATAAGGAGAAGTAGCTGTTTTAAGGAATTTTAGGAAAACTTTTATCGGCTTAACACCTTTATCGACCATCTTTGTAAGTAAAGAGAGGAAAAAAATTTTTTCATACATTTTGGTCAGGCTTGGTTAAAAGAGGAAGGGAATTGCAGGCAGCAGTTCCCTTATTTTTTGCTGTCTGTTTTAATGGTTGAATTCCCGAAAATATTCTTGTCCCGCTCTTCTTTTTGATTGTTGGTGTTCATTACCTTTGTGATTAGGTTATTACCGAAAAAATGGTGTAATTATAACGAAGAAAAAATAGCGTTGTGAAAAAGGGGTTTTTGCTTTTTATCACGATGATTTTGCTGGCGGGCTGTCATCGGGGAAACAGGCTGCTTTATAAAGCAGAGAATTATAAAGTTTACGGTAATCGCGTCGTACAGGGCAAGTACAAGGCTAAAGTTATTTCGCCTACGAAAATGACATCCGATTACCAGAGCCCGGCCAATGAGAATTTCCCTAATTTCATTGAATTCAAGTTTGCGGTAAACGGAAAAGATAACGAGTTGCCGGTAGGGGTGAACCATACTTTTTTGTTGACTCCCGACAAAAAAGGCGTGGTTAAGCTGCCCATGATTGAATTTGGCCAGAAAGGCAAGGATGAGACGCAATCGAATCCAACAGGTAATTTGTCTGCCAACACCAAAATGGAAATCAGGCTCGATGCGCGAAACCTGATGAAGGATTTCAACGAGAAAGGATTTCATGAATTTTCGAATGGTAGTCGCATTTACAAGGATGATTTTAAAGGGATTTTTATTGCCGGAAATTTGTCTCCGTTAAGCTGGGATTTTGATAATCTGGCAACACGGAAGCAATTTCAACTAACCGACCCGGATGGCGACGGTATCTACACCATCACGGTAGTAATGAATCCTTACGAACCAGAAAATTTTACAGCAAAGAAATGGAGTCTTAAGAATGATATTTCCAGATATCCTCAATTGCATTCCGATATTCCCTTAGTTGATGCCATGTATAACTTATCGCTCGACGAGACGGTAAAAGATATCGAGTCTGACGGAACTTTCCGGACCGGTGAATCGTGGCCGGGCGTCTGGACGCGTGATGTGAGCTACAGTATTATTTTGGCGTATGCCTATCTGGAGCCGGAAGTAGCTAAAACCAGTTTGATGCGAAAAGTCAAAAACGGCCGGATTATTCAGGACACTGGGACAGGAGGTGCGTGGCCTGTGTCTTCCGATCGGAGCATTTGGGCAACAGCTGCCTGGGAAATTTACAAGGTTACCGGCGATCAGGAATGGCTGAAAGCGATTTATCCGATTATAAAAAACAGCGTTGACGACGACATTAAAACTCTGCTGAATAACCGGAATCACCTGATGATGGGGGAATCGTCGTTTCTCGATTGGCGCAAACAGACTTATCCTATTTGGATGAATGGTGTGGACATTTCTCAATCACGATGTCTCGGAACCAATGCAGTGCACTATCATACGCTGACGCTTCTTTCCCGCATGGCAACGATGATGGGTGATACAACGAATCGTTATGAGCAGTTAGCTGATTCCATCAAAGCAGATATGAATAGCCAACTGTGGATTCCGGAAAGAGGATATTACGGCCAGTATCTTTATGGTCGGAATAATTTCTCACTTTCGACCAGAAGTGAAGCGCTCGGGGAAGCCTTATCCGTTCTGTTTGGTGTAGCTGATACGGCCCGGGTGCGGTCTGTTTTAGAAAAGACGCCTGTCGTCGAATATGGAATCCCAACCATTTACCCGCAAATACCCGGAATTCCTCCGTACCACAATAACAGTATTTGGCCGTTTGTGCAGGCTTATTGGAACTGGGCGAATGCTCGTTTCGGGAATATGGCCGGGGTCGAACAGGGGCTTGCTGCACTTTACCGACCGGCGGCCCTCTTTCTGACCAACAAGGAAAACATGGTGGCCGGAAATGGCGATTTCAGAGATACACAGGTCAATTCTAACCGACAGTTGTGGAGTATTGCCGGAAATCTGGCAATGGTTTACCGCATTTTTCTGGGAATGAATTTTCAGGTAGATGGAATAAAGTTTACTCCCGTTGTTCCCAAAGCCTACCGGGGAAGTTTCGACGTGTCGAATTTCCGCTACAGGAACATGGATCTTTCCATTAAAGTCAAAGGTTTTGGCGACGAAATCAGCCATTTTTCCATCGATGGAAAAGATAGCAAAGAGCATTTCCTGCCGGGAAACCTGAGCGGAAAACATCAGGTTGTCATCGAGATGAACAATAAGATTCAACATGAGGGACGCATCAATCTCGTTACCAATCGGTTTTCACCGGCTGCACCAACGCAGGTGAAACTGAACGGAGAGTATCTCACCTGGCGACCGGTAAAAGGAGCAGATAGCTACACCGTTTATCGGAATGGTAAATTCTTCCAGATGGTTAGTGATACTTCCGTGCGAATTCCATTAACAACGCGGTTGGCAGAATACCAGGTAGAAACGCGCGGAAAGGCGGACAACTCATTTTTGAGCCATCCGGTCGACGTAATTTCGCCGCGAAGGGTAGTTAAAGTTGAGGCCGAAGCAGTCGCATCAAAATCATCGCTTGACTATCATGGTTACAGCGGAAATGGTTTTGTAGAGCTAACGAAAAGTAAAAACCGGAAACTGGTTTTTCACTTTACCGTAAACCACACCGGAAAATATACCATTGATTTCAGCTATTCAAACGGTTCCGGACCAGATAATACCGATAATAAATGTGCTATTCGTTCGGTAAACGTCGATAATTATTTTGCAGGTGTAGCGGTTTTCGCGCAACGAGGAAAAGACGAATGGTCGAACTGGGGCTGGAGCAATCCGATTCAGGTAGAATTGAAAGCCGGCAAAAATACGTTGACGCTTTCGCTGGAAGATTTCAATGAAAATATGAATGGAGAAGTTAACAAGGCCATGCTCGATTATATGCGGGTGCGTCCTCTGTAGAGGAGACAAGAATTTCAGGAATCATAAACTAAAATTAAATCATAATCAATGAAGAAGTTGTTGCTATTACTGGTGTTGCTGGCATTTCAGGTTGTGGCATTTGCTCAGCAAGGCACTGTGGTGGAGAGTCTCTCGATGAAAAGTGACCTCCTGAACCGTGATGTGAAATATTCCATTTACCTGCCGCCGGGCTATGATGATTCACAACGGGATTATCCGGTTCTTTATCTTTTACATGGATACTCCGATGACGAAACCGGCTGGATTCAGTTTGGCGAGGTAAATCGGATAGCTGACGAAGCCATTGACAGCGGTTCGTGTTCGCCGATGATCATCGTTATGCCGGATGCCAAAGTGACGTGGTATTGCAACGACTATCAGGGAAAAGACCCGTATGAGGATATGTTCATCAAAGAGTTTATCCCGTTTATCGAATCGCAGTACCGAATTCGCTCCAAAAAGGAATTCAGAGCGGTTGCAGGACTATCGATGGGCGGCTATGGAGCTCTGATGTATTCCATGAAGTATAATGATCTGTTTTCTTCGTGTGTCGCGTTCTCTTCCGGAACCTTCACCGATAAGGAGATTGTAAATATGCCCGATAAGAATTACACCATGTTCTTTGGCGATATCTTTGGAAAAAACCTGGAAGGCCAGGCGCGTATCAGTAAAAACTGGATTGAGCATAGTCCGCTGCATCTGGCTAAAGATATTCCGGCTGAAAAACTTCGCTCGGTAAGGTATTACATCGATTGCGGCGACGACGATTTCCTGTATAAAGGAAATTCAGCGCTGCACGTATTATTGCGCGATTTGAAAATTCCGCACGAATACCGCGTTCGCGACGGCTCGCACAGTTGGACATACTGGCGTACCGGATTACCTGCCGGACTGAAATTCATTAGTGAGTCTTTCCATCGATAGAGAAAAATGTTAACATGATACAGCCGCTGATTAGTCGTAACAACTTCAGCGGCTTTTTTTGCTTTGCCCTTAGGCGTTTAATTTCTGTTAATTATTATTAAATTTGAGAAGATCGGACTGCCCATCTTCCATAAATTCTTACCGCTCAACAGGTAACCATTTGATAGAGAGCAGGATTAAATGTTAGCGCAATGAAGGTGAACCTATTAACAGGAATGTTGATGTTCCTCTTCCTGATATTGGGAGGAGAGAAGCTTTATGCCGACGGCGATGCAAAAAAAGATTTGCCCGAGCTGACGGATAAATCAGCACTGACCGACCGGGATAAGATTGACATGTTATTGAATTCGTGTGATGAAAATCTTTATTCCGATCCGCAGACAGTTAGGTTGCAGCTTCCCGGAATTTTGAGTTATGCCACGCGTGTAGGTTACGAAAAAGGAATTGCCGATGCCAGGCAGTACTACGGTATTCTGTATCAGCAGGACGGCGAATTAAGTCAGGCAATGTCCTCATATGAAGCGGCTTTAGCGATTTACGAAAAAATTGGTGATGAGCGTGGTGCGGCACATGCACACAATAACATCGGACTTATTTTTCACCGAAAAGGACAATATGTAAAAGCACTGCAGAATTACCAGGCAGCACTGAATTACTACGATACACATCACATTATCCATCCGCTGATAACGACTTTAACCAACATTGCCAGTGCTTACATCACCATTGGATTGATAAACGAAGCTGAAGACTATAATAAGCGCGCCCTGGATTTAGCTGAAAAAAATGGATTCAAAGACAAGCTGGCAACCAGTTTGGTTAACATGGGAGTTATCTCGTCGAAACGACAC
Source organism: Prolixibacter denitrificans (assembly GCF_003014495.1). Lineage (GTDB taxonomy): Bacteria > Bacteroidota > Bacteroidia > Bacteroidales > Prolixibacteraceae > Prolixibacter > Prolixibacter denitrificans. Next base: position 219,486 of record NZ_PYGC01000006.1, read on the forward strand.
AAACTGGTAAATGCAAAACAGTATTATACCCGCGCCCTCAGCGTGTATGATGAATTGGATAATCAACGAGGTGTTGCCAACTGCTTGTTAAATATTGGAGTTATTCTTCAAAAGCAGGGCGAAATGCCGAAAGCATTTGAACATACTCTTCAGGCAATGTCCTTATTCAAAGAGATGAACGATCACAGCCGGATTTCTCAGTGTATCAATAATATTGGAGTTATTCTTGAAAAAGTAGGTTCCTACGAAAAAGCAATTAATTATTATTCGGCTGCTCTCAAGATTGTTGGTGACATGGGCGTGAGTAATGAAGTAGCCCGGATATACAAGAATCTGTCGAAGGCATATGCCGGTTTGGAGAACTATAAAGAAGCGCTTTATTATCATGAAAAGTATAAGTCGTACAGTGACTCGGTTATCAGTCTTGCGAAGTCGCAGCAAATTGCCGAGTTGCAGACCAAATACGAGACTCAGAAGAAAGAGCAGCTGATTGAACTTCAGCAAGCCAAATTGGAAAGGCAAAAACTGTTGGGAAATACGTTGCTGGGACTAACTATTTCTATCCTTCTCGTTGCCGGATTGATTATTTACGCGTACGTTCAGAAGCGTTTGGATAACGAGAAAATTACGCAACAGAATACAGAGATTGCCCGGCAAAATGAAAAGCTGGCGATGCAAAAAAATACACTAGAGGAACTGAACCAAACTAAAGACAAGCTTTTCTCTGTTATTGGTCACGACCTTCGGGGACCGATCGCTAATATGCGCTCGATTTTCGATATGGTTCTGGAGGACGAATTCACCGACCGGAAAGAACTCTTCGATGTGATGAAGGTGTTGCGCGACAAAACCTGCGACACGCACAATTTGCTGGAGAATCTCCTCTATTGGTCTCGTTCGCAGCAAGGACGAATTACACCCAATCAAGGAGTGGTTGATCTGAGCGAATTGGTTGAGGACTCACTCGACCTGATTAAAGCGGATGCAAAAGTAAAAGGCATCGACATGGAAATTAAGATGGAAGGCGCAGTGCTCTCGTATTGCGACGCGGATATGATAAATCTGGTACTGCGAAACCTGCTTAGCAACGCCATCAAATTTACGCCGTCAGGAGGCCGCATTATTCTGGAAATAGAACAGAATGACCAGAATATTAAGGTGGCTGTAAGAGATACCGGCGTTGGTATTCCGAAAGAGAATATTCCCAAGTTATTCGATAAAGAAACCTATTTCACAACCTATGGAACGAACAAGGAGAAAGGCTCTGGTCTGGGCCTGAATCTTTGCCGTGAATTTGTGGAAGCCAATAGCGGAAACATTGCTGTCGACAGTCAGCAGGGAAAAGGCTCGGTATTCTACTTTACCTTGCCATTGGCCGGTTCACGTCAGTTGGCCGACAAACAGTTCTCCGACGTATAATTCTCCGAAGCTTACAGGCTCGTGTGCAGAATAAATGTGATGATTACCGGCACCAATATCGTCAAAACAATTCCGCTGAAAAGCGATATGATTGCATAATCTTTTCCTGAATAGCGGGTAATAATCGGCAAGGTTGTATCCATCGCAGTAGCGCCACCACTCATAATGCCGGCCAGTTTTCCAAAATACTTGACAAAAAGAGGCGTCAATAATAACGTAGCTACTTCGCGGATGATATTCGAAAGCAAGGCCATCACGCCAAGCGTTTCGCCATGCATTTGTGTAATGAAAATACTGGAAAGGCTGTAATATCCGTAGCCGGCACCTACGGCCATGGCTTCTCTGATAGTTAAGTTGGGAAGAAATAGGGAAACAATCGTAACCCCGATGGCTGTTCCTACCATGACTCCCAGCGGCACCAGAAATATTTTCACATTGATGGTCTGGATAACCTTCCATGATTTTCGGTCGGCCCCGATGCCAATTCCCACCAGGAACATCAGTATGTATAATGCATACATGCTGAAATCGGTTTTTAGCAGAAACTCGGGGAGCGAATTGGTGACACCCAGAATAAGCCCTAGTGCGAAGAAAGAGAGAATAATGAGGCTGCCTTTCATAGTTTAATGGTTATTCAGGTGAAAAAATGCACGGTAGATTACCCATCCCATGCCGATACTTCCAATCAGGGCACCAATGGTTAGAAGAAGGGCTTGCAGGCCAATAGAATCCAGGCTTTGTATGACCGCTTTATTGGTTCCTACCCCAACTCCCAGTAAGAACAATAACAAGTATATCGCCCATGATATCAGCCTGTCGTTGACTTTCATTATCGATGGAAATTTTCCCAGCCACAGCCCGGCTAAAATGCCGGCTACCATCAAGAGTAAAACAGTAATCATTTGCTCTTTTTCAATTTCGAATCGAAGCAAAGATAACACAATTAAAGCCTTCCGGGAAAAGAGCATCTTCGGGGGGATCGTCACAGATAAACGTTTAGGCAAATGAAATAAGCCGGGCGACAAAAATATTGTTTTGTTTTCTACCGGAAGGTGAACCTTTTAAAATAGCCTTTGTTTATCCTGTTATCCACGATTAATTAAGCGTTGTTGATTTATTTTTTGATGATTGAAAGTACAAGAAGTCATTAAAATGATGTGTACGATCTAACCATGGTATTCCGCCTTCAACCAGAATGGAAACCATGGTTTTTTTATTTGCTTCTGTCATTATTCCCAATTAGTAAAATCCCTTTATTTACGGCCTTTTTCAATCCTTTTTTGTACCTTTTGCCATTGGATTAGTTCTCAGTAATCTTAAATGATTCAGCTAAAATCTATCAATGATGAAGAGGATGAAATTATTTTTTACGGTGATATTAAGTCTGGCAACCTTGGTTGCTTTTGGACAGGAGAAACGTCCCGGTGTTTTTTATGGTGACGCGCAATATGGTACCAATCAATATATTCTGGATTTGAGTTGGGAGGGATTGCACAGTTTTCCTGTTCAGGCACTTTCACCGAGCATTCGGGTACTGATTCTCGATCACAATAATCTAACGGAAATTCCCAATAACATTACTGCAATGAAGAATCTCCGGACGTTGTCGTTGCGGGATAATGATTTGCGATCGGTGAATAAAGTGCTTGAATTATGTGAAAACCTGGAAGAACTCTATCTGAATGATAATCCGAACTTGACGGAATTACCCTATACACTTTCCAATTGTAAAAAACTGAAACTAATCGATGTCAGCAATACAGGCATTCATCAACCGCCAGCCTGGCTGAGGGGAATGAAACAGCTTTACTATTTCAAATACACCAAAATAGTGAGTGGGGACAAAAAGAAGTAGCTGTTTGATACCGTAAACTATTAAACACCAAAATATCATAACCTATGAAATGGATTCTGACGTTCCTGGTTTGGAGCAGTTTATGTCTGACTGTCTTTGGACAGGAAGTGCCTTCGAATGAGATTAATCCTTCCTTATTAAATCGGCCATGGAGTGCACGTTGGATAAGTCATCCGACAGCTTCGCCAGTGGAATATGGCGTCTATCACTTCCGGAAGAGTTTCGATTTAGCAGATGTTCCCGGTAAGTTTATTGTAAATATTTCCGGCGATAACCGGTATCGCTTTTTTGTTAACGGAACCCCTGTTTGCGAAGGGCCAGCGAGAGGAGACATCGAGCACTGGCGTTTTGAGTCGGTCGATATAGCTCCTTATCTCAGAAAAGGAAAAAACGTTTTGGCTGCCGAAGTCTGGAACTTTGCACTAAGAAGACCGGTAGCGCAGTTTTCGTTGATGACAGGATTCATTGTACAGGGAAATTCTTCGAAAGAAGAGATGGTGAATACTAATTCGTCGTGGAAAGTGATGAAGGATAAGGCATATAGTCCGGGAGAAGATCCGGGAAGGTTGCTCCACGCGTATATTGTCGTTGGTCCGCCCGATGTGGTTGACGGCTCCAAATATCCATGGGGTTGGGAGAACATCGATTATGACGATTCCGCGTGGAAGCAGGTCAGCCAAATGAACAACGGTCAACCCAAAGGAATCGGAACGGAAACTTCCTGGACTTTGACTCCACGGGAAATTCCATTCATGGAAAAGAAACAGGAGCGCATGAAATCGGTGAGGAGAAGTGAGGGGATTAGTGTTCCTGATAATTGGCTTCAGGGAAAGGCACCTTTAACCATTCCGGCTAATCACAAAGTTTCGATTTTGATTGACAACGGTGTTTTGACGACGGCTTATCCTCAGTTATTTGTAACAAAGGGAAAAGGAGCGACTATCAAAGTCAGCTATGCGGAAGCACTCGTCGACGAAAATGGACAAAAGGGTAACCGCGATGATATTAAAGGAAAAAAGCTGCTGGGATATACCGATGTTTTTCTTCCCGATGGCGGAACGAATCGCATGTTCCGGTCGTTGTGGTTTAGGACCTACCGCTATATCCGGATGGATATTCAAACAGGCGATGAACCGCTGACCATCGATGATTATTACGGGATGTTTACTGCCTACCCGTTGGTCGAAAAAGCAGCATTTGCCTCCAGCGATTCGACACTGAAGCAAATCTGGAACGTTGGTTGGCGAACAGCGCGTTTATGCGCCAACGAAACCTATTTCGATTGTCCGTATTACGAACAATTGCAGTATGTGGGCGACACGAGAATACAGGCTCTGATTTCGTTGTACGTGTCGGGTGATGATCGGCTAATGCGCAAAGCGATTCAATTGTTTAACGATTCCCGTTTTTCCGAAGGTCTGACAAGAAGCCGCTACCCTTCTTATTTACCGCAAATTATTCCGCCATACTCATTGTTTTGGGTGGATATGGTGAATGATTACCGAATGCTTCGTGATGATTCAACTTTTGTAAAGAGCAATCTTTGGGGAATTGAGAACGTTATGCATTGGTTTGAGCAACGCATCGATCCGAAAACCGGTTTATTGGGAAAAGTTGAATATTGGAACTTTGTCGACTGGGCCGAAGAATGGGGCTGGAGTAGAGAGTCGCAGATGGGAGGAATGCCAGCCGGTGGTTTTCATGGTCAAAGTGCCATGTTGACATTGCAGTTTGCCTACAGCGCACAGCACGCCGCCGAAATCTTCAAGCAATTCAATGACACTTGCCTTTCTCAGAAATATCAGAAATTAGCAGATAACCTTGTGAAAGCAGTTCGCCAAAACTGCTGGGACGAATCGCGGGGATATTTTGCGGACACGCCGGAGAAGAAGGAGTTCAGTATGCATACCAACATCTTTGCTGTGTTGACGGGGGCGATTGAAAAAGGCGATGCGAATGGTTTTATTCGAAAAATGACGAACGACACTTCGCTGATTCAACCGACCATGTATTTCCGGTTTTATCTGACGCAGGCGATGAAGAAAGCCGGTTTGGCTGATAAATACCTGAATACCCTTGGTCTTTGGCGTGACATGTTAGCAAAAGGACTAACCACCTTTGCAGAGAAGCCCGATCCGACGCGCTCCGACTGTCACGCCTGGAGTGCCAGTCCTGACTATGATTTGCTTGCAACGGTCGCTGGTATCGAGCCGGCTTCACCCGGCTTTCAAACAGTGAAAATAGAGCCGGCGTTGGGCCCATTGCAGTTTGTCAAGGGTAAATTCCCTCATCCGGACGGAATGATTGAATTTGATTTGCATCGGAAGGGGAAAGTCGGAATTACCGGGCAGATTGTTTTGCCGGCAAACCTCACCGGTGTTTTCCGTTGGAACGGAAAAGAAGTTCGGTTGCATTCAGGAAGTCAGGAGATCAATCTGTAAGAATTAGCAGATCAGAAAGAGTAGTAGACAGCAAGGTTCACGGCATCAATTCGGGGATTGTAGCCGGAGTATTCGTAGATTATTTCTGCATCGATGCCGAGCCAACGTTGCTTTATCTGAACGAGGTCGAGGTGAAATCCGCCACTGAAGCCGGGGCGCAATTTGGTAGATTCTTCGAGATAGTCACTGGTTCGTTGCATCAAATCATTTTCGTTAGTCGAATGGAATTTGGAGAAGAGTATTTCGGCCAGAATACCTGTCTGCAAATGCAAGCGGGAGAATTTTCCCGGTAGGGGAGTAACAACCAGATTGACGCGTGGCACCACCCGAAGGTCTTTGCTATCAAAGGTTGAACGCCAGTATGTCGTTACATTTTTCCAAGCCGAATGTCGGTAAGAAAACCAGATACCGGGTGATATTCCGATCACTGTACTGATCTCCCGCGTGTAATCGGCCATCAGGTAAGGGCCGCGGCGGTCGATACTCCCCTCGAACAATACACCGGCACCTATCCTGAACCTATTTCTTCCCTCTGGAGTTGTTTGAGCACTCAACCTTGCCGAAAATATGATTAAGATAATGGTTGTCAGATAAATGGTTAGTTTCGAGCGATTCATAAGCTACAATTAAGCCAATTGATCAAAAGGTAATCCGGATTAAAAATAACGAAATCGTTGAAATTACCTGCTAAGCAAACAAAACAAGGCCTAAACCGTTATAGATCGATAGAGAAAAGAGTAAGATAGTGTCTTCACAAATCAATTGAAATTAAACTGTAAACACATGAAAAAGTTATTTCTTTTATCTGCATTATTCATTGCAGGACTAACCATGTCGGCTAATGCGCAGGTTGTAAAGGACCATGCAATTGGTTTGCGTTTTGGAGGCGGAAATGGTTTTGGCACTGAAGTGTCCTACCAGCACGGTTTATCTAATTTGAATCGACTGGAATTTGATTTGGGTTTGATTTCGCACAGCGATTACACAGCCTGGGGACTCACCGGAATTTATCAGTGGGTATGGCCTTTGGGCGATGGTTTCAACTGGTATGTTGGTCCGGGTGTTAAAGTTGGCTCGTGGGATTACAAAAACAGTTATACCGGAAGCGGTAGCAGTGGATTTTATCTGGCTGCAGCCGGAAATGTCGGAATTGAATATGCATGGCCTTTTGGCTTGCAACTTGGCTTGGATATGAGACCAGAGCTGGGATTGGTAAATCATGGCGATAATTTTGATTTTAACCTGGGACTTGGAGTCCGTTACCAGTTCTGACGTTGTAGAAAATAATAGCATTACAAAAGAGAGATGCCGTTTCAAATTGCATCTCTCTTTTTTTATTTCATACAATTCTTATTCAGGAGTTTTCAATCATATAAATCAACTCCTTCACAATATTATCGGTTCCTTCGGCTATTTGTGTAATCGTCGCATCGAGCATGTAGCAGGGAGTTGTGACCAGTTTGTACTTTTCGTCGATAATGATTTCCCCGTGATCGGTGATGTGGTGGGCACCTCCCATTTTACTGATAGCTTCAGCCGTTTCCTGGTCTTCGCCAATCGTAACGTCAACCTCGGGTAGGACACGTGCCATCAAAACCGGAGAGATACAGATTGCTCCGATCGCGAGGCCTTCGTCGACAGAAGCTTTGATGACTTTTTCAACTTCCGGATCCACACTACACTCCGGACCATCGAATGCAAAAGTGCAAAGGTTTTTGGCTACTCCAAATCCTCCGGGAAAAACAATCGCGTCAAAATCGTCTGGAGAGAACTCCGTTAGTGGTTTGATGTCGCCACGGGCAATTCGTGCAGCTTCCACCAACACATTGCGTTTTTCGGGCATTTCTTCACCGGTAAGGTGATTAACAACCTGGGCTTGTTCCTTGTCCGGAGCAAAACATTGATAGGTTCCGCCGGCTTTGGCAATCGAAAGCATCGTTAACGTGGATTCATGGATTTCGGCACCGTCAAAAACACCGGAACCGGCTAGAACTACCGCAAACTTTTTTGTCTTCATTGAATATAGATTCTGGTTTCTCAGTAAAGTTAGTCTATCAGGGCTAAGTATGAAAGGAATAAGGCTGATAAACGGCGATTTCTCGTTTCATCTTTTCTTCTTATTTGTATAATTATGTGGATTTGCGGGTATAAACAAACAAATTTAACCCGGATGCATTTTTCACGTCGAACATTTTGAATTAATTTCGGTTTATCTAGTGGTACTTTGAAGTATCATAAAAAATAATGAATTAAAGAATGTTCCCGGTTTAATCGGGATCGTGTGAAAATCAAAATAATCAATACACATGAAAGAAAACGCTGAAAAAGTTACGTTTGCCGGAAATCCGGTGACACTTGTTGGAGATGAAATAAAAGTTGGACAGAAAGCTCCTGAATTTACCGTTGTAGGAGCCGATTTAAGTCCGGTTAAATTAAGTGATTATGCAGGGAAAGTGGTGGTAATCGCCGTTTATCCTTCCATCGATACCGGTGTTTGTGCTGCACAAAACCGTCGTTTTAATGCCGAAGCTGACAAGTTGGGCGATGCCGTTGTTCTGTCGGTATCCTGCGATTTACCGTTTGCTCAGAAGCGCTTTTGCGGAGCAGAAGGATTGGACAATATCGTAACCCTGTCGGATCACCGCGATACAGACTTTGGTCTCAAATACGGATATCTGATTAAAGAGCTACGCCTGTTGGCTCGTGGAACAGTTATCATTGACAAAGACGGAACCATAAAATACGTGGAATTCGTTTCTGAAATTACGAATGAACCTGATTACGATTCGGCATTGAAAGTGGTAAAAGAGCTGCTTTAATTCTCGAATTGATAAGAGATAAAAGCTGGTTGGACATGAAGAAAAAACTTCAGCCAACCAGCTTTTTTATACCTGTTGTTACTTCTTTGCTACACCTATTCCTGGTATTTCATCGGAAAGAGAATACACCGGTTCGGAAAATTCGGGACCACCGGTAAATGGGTCCTGTGCCGGTTCCAAATGCGGGTCCAGGTCAACAAATCGAAAGCCGCCTAATCCGGCTGCCAGATGTACGGCACATCCGAGTCCCAGCCTTGATTCAATCATACAGCCAATCATCAGTTCCATGTTAGCACTACGGGCAATGGCTGCAATATCCAACGCCTCTACGATTCCTGATTTCATGAGTTTTATATTAATCAGGTCAGCGCAGCCGGCCTGTACCACTTTGATAGCATCAGTTGCCGTAAAGACCGATTCGTCTGCAGCAATGGGTACCGATGTGTGGTCCTTGACGAACTTCATCCCACGCAAATCATCCTTCCTCACCGGTTGTTCAAATAGTTCGGGCCGTATATTGTTCTTTTTCAGTTCTCCTAGAAAATGAACTGCATCGGCGGGAGAATATCCCTGGTTGGCATCCAGCATGAGGTAGCAATTCGGGGCGCCGTCTTTAATCGCCAGTAACCGGTCAATATCTTCCACCAGGTTCTTGCCAACTTTTGTTTTTAGCGTATTGTATCCTTTGCCGGCGAGTTTAGCCGCATTTTTCCGGGCTGTTTCCGGCGAAACGATGTCGATAGTATAGTCGGTTTCGATTTTGTTCTCGGCTTTGCCCAGAAAAGTATACAGCGGCGTATTCAGCGATTTGGTAAAGGCGTCGATCAATGCCATTTCGATAGCGCTGCGAGCTGTTACCTGAACGCCATACACACTTTTCAGGTGTTTCGATATTTGCCGGAAATCGGCCACATCTTTCCCGACGAGGAAATCTCGGCAGCTATTGAGCGTGGCTAACGCTGTAGCCTGGTTTTCTCCGTTTACCGGTTCCAGCGGAGCAGCTTCACCATAACCTTCCAAGCCGTTTTCGAGCCGGACGATGATGAGCACATTCTCCATCTCGTATTTCACTCCAGTGGCTATTGTAAAAGGTGCGTCCAGCGGGATGTTGATGGTTTCGATGAAAACCTCTTTAATCGTCGTGGGTGTCATATTTTTTCTCTCCATTCTTTTAATGTGTGTAAAAGATGATGAATTTGTTCTTCGGTATGCGTGCTCGATACGGTGATTCGCACAATGAACTGACTTGTTTTTACCGGGTAGTCAACTGCCGGCGCCACAATTCCATTTTCTTCGAGGTATTGGGATAAAGCGTTGGCAGTCTGCTTTTCTTTAAAACAAAGAGGAATAATAGGAGTAGTTCCTTTTGTTGTCGAAAACGCCAGTTCTTCAACTCCCTTCCGGAGAATTCTGGTGTTTTCCATCAAACGGGTTCGCAGTTCCGGGCGACTCATGATTTGTTTCACGGAAGATAAACCCGCTGCTACAACCGGCGGAGGCAAGGCAGTAGAAGCACCGTAGAACGTTGATTTCTTCCGGATAGTGTCTGTCAGTTCGTGACTACCGGAAATAAAGCCGCCATAAGAGCCGATGGCTTTACTCATGGTTTCACTTTGAAACAGGCCCGGTGCTTGGTCCAGGTGGAAGTGCTCTGGCGTACCCCGGCCATTTTCTCCCAGAACGCCGGTCGCATGAGCATCATCTACAATCAGCAGTGCTCCGTACTTTTGCGCCAACAAATAGAGCTGGTCGACTGGAGTGATTTCTCCCGTAAGGGCAAATACACCATCGGTTATAATTAAGGGCCTCTTTTTCGAAGAAGATTTTAGCAATTGTTCCAAGTGGTTGGGATTGGTATGCTTATAATATTCCACAGTCGAAACGTCGCGCGGAATACCGTCTGTAATGCTCGAATGTGCCATCGAATCGACGAAGATGGAATCGTATTTCTCCCTTAGCACATGAAGCAGAATTTTATTTCCCATATACCCGGAAGCAAATACCACCGCATCCTGTTTAGCTTTGAATTCAGCCAGCGTTTTTTCCAGTTCCAGGTGAATGTCGGCAGTGCCGGTCGTTTGCCGGGAAGCGGCGAAGTTTACCCCATATTTTTTGAGAGCATCGACAGCGTTGTTTACCAGCGTCGGGTCATTGGCAAGTCCCAGGTAGTTGTTTCCGGCAAAATATGACAACGTCCTGTCATTTAACCTGATAGTTTGACCAACTCCGCCGTTTAAAATATTCATAAGAAGAATTTTAGAAGTAGTAGGACAAGCAGAAACCCGCTTTGTCTATATTGGTATTAATGTAAGTTATCATACCAATATGATGGAGTCAAATATAGTAAAAAGAAGCCAACATCTTAGTGGAATGCAGGTTTTCTTACCAGGAAGCAGCTCTTTTCCTGAGCAGGAACAAAAGAAGTAAGATTACTTTTCCAGTAAATCGCGGATAACGATCGAACCAATAAAACAACCAAATGCGGGTGGCATGTAAGAGATGGTTCCGACAGTCGATTTCTTGTTCTGCGATTCCTCGATGATGAGCTTTGATTTGTCGACGTCCTCGGGCGAAAACACGACTTTGATTCCTTTGTTGATGTTTAGTTTTCGTAGTCTTTTGCGAATCATTTTGGCCAAGGCACAGTTATACGATTTTGAGATATCGGCGACCCGAATTTGAGTTGGGTCGAGTTTGCCGCCGGCTCCCATAGAACTCACAACCGGAAGCTGTCGTTCTTTTGCCTGCTGCAGCAGGTAAACCTTCGGCGACAAGGTATCGATACAATCAACGACATAATCATACGGATAGGCATCGAGTACCTCTTCCATTCGCTCATCTTTCAGGTACTCGTTGATAATTTCCAGTTCAATCTCCGGATTGATATCCCGGAACCGGGCACCCATGACTTCGGCTTTGGGCTTTCCTTCGTTGGAGACAAGCGCCGGTAACTGACGGTTCCGGTTGGTCATTTCTACAGAATCTCCGTCTACGATGGTCATTCTTCCCACGCCTGCGCGGCAAATGGTTTCAGCTGCATAAGCGCCAACACCGCCTAATCCAACAACTAATACATGCGCGTTCTGTAACTTTTCAATTCCGGTGCTCCCAACCAGAAGCTCCGTCCGTTTGTACCATTTCATTTTAGGAAAAAATTATGCCCGGACAATGGGTCCGAAGATTTTTTTTAGGTTGCCAAAGATATGCATTTTCAGATCTTCGGGAGGCATATTGTTGAGAAGAGCAACTTCGTGGTAAATCTCTCTGATATCTACGTTGGTATCATCGGTTTCGATGAATAGATTCTCTATCGGAATGATTTCGATGGATTCGCGAAGTTTAGCACGGCGGTCGAGTAGGTGAGAACCAATGGAAAAGATAAAATTCTTTTTGAGTAGTTGTTGCGTGGTTTGCAGATTGCCGGTATAGCCATGTAATATCCAGGGAATGGAGGTGTCTTTTTTCAATCGGCTCACATCCTGCCAACATCTTACACAATGGATGATAATTGGTTTTCCGATTTTTTCTGCTGCTTCAATATGAAGTTGGAAAATCTCTTCCTGAATAGCAAGCGAAGTGTGAATGGAACGGTCGAGGCCAGTTTCACCGATACCGACAATATATGGATTTCCGATGTTGCGCTCCAGCATTTCGCGCGCTTCGTCCGGCGTGAACAGATGGGCATGCCACGGATGTATGCCTGCAGTTACAGGATAATTCAGCGAAGGATTCTGCTCAAAATCCTGTAAAAACAAGCTTTGCAGCTGAAATAGGTCTTCCTGTTCAACCGCGTCGTGTGTATGGATGTCGATATAGGGAACAGGCACAACTATGCTTTTTATCAAATGTAATGATTATTTTCGGATAGAATTAACTAGAAAAGTAGATTAGGGATGACTAAAATTGAAATTTCCGTTGATTTGAAATCGCATGTACCTGAAATGGTTCTGGGGTGCATCGAGTGTGATGTACAAATCGGACTGTCGGGAGAGGAGTTATTGAACCGGATGAAGGAAACGGAAAATAGAATTAAAGAGCATCTTCCATTGAATAAAATAAGCCAGAAAAGTGCGATTCAGGCATCGCGTAAAGCTTATAAAGCATGCGGAAAAGACCCGGCACGGTACCGCCTTTCGGCGGAAGCCTTGACGCGACGTGTTGTTCGTGGATTAGGACTTTATCACATCAACAATATTGTCGATCTGGTTAATCTGATTTCGCTGGAAACCGGAATTTCCATCGGGGGTTATGATGTGGAAAAAATCGTAGGCGATGTCCAAATGGGAATTGGTAAAAACAACGAGCCTTACCAGGCGATTGGCCGGGGAGAACTTAACATCGAATTTTTACCGGTTTTCCGTGATGAGGAATCGGCGTTTGGAAGTCCGACAAGTGATTCAGAACGAACCTCAGTTACCAATGCAACCAAACGTTTTCTGATGGTGATAATTGGCTTCTCTGGTCAGGAAGAAACCGAAAAAGCAATGGAACTTGCTGTTGAGCTATTGACTCGTTATGGCAAGGCCAAAAAATTGGAACAATGGATTGTTGAATAAGCGTGTGCAAAGAAGATAAAAGGACTATTTTTGCGTGAAATAATGCAGACACATTTAAGCAAACACTAATGAAGAAACTTACCGGATTTATATTACGTCTCCTGGGATGGAAAGCGATGAGCGGTGTTGCTCCTGAATCGAAATGTATTATTCTGGGCGCACCGCATACCTCAGCTCTCGATTTTGTCATTTCATGGATTTATTATACCAGCGTAGGTGGGAAAGCTTACGTGATGATAAAAAAGGAGTTTTTCTTCTGGCCCCTGGGATACATCGTTCGTGCCATGGGGGGTATTCCGGTCGACCGGAAAAAAGGGGCGAATGTCTTGAAGCAAGTCGTTGATGAATTTAAAAAACGCGATTACATGCATCTGGCCATTGCACCGGAGGGAACCCGTAAACCCACAGCACGCTGGAAAGGCGGTTTTCATACGATGGCCCGTTTGGCTGGTGTTCCGGTTTATTTGGGCTATTTTGATTGGGGCAAAAAAGAAATAGGCTTCAATGAAAAATTTGAACTATCCGATGACCTGAACGCCGATCTGAAGCGGGTGCGTCAGTGGTACAAGGACAAAGGCGTACAGGGAAAACATCCGGAGATGTTTAATACCGGAAACGATTTGGATTAAAAAAAGCAGCTTATGAAAAACGGAAACGATCTTCGCATTACACTCATACAACCGGATCTTTATTGGGAATCTCCACAGAAAAACCGGAACCATTTAGAGGAAATGATCGATTCCATTGGAGGACCGACCGACCTGATCGTCCTTCCGGAGATGTTCACTACCGGTTTTTCAATGAATGCCCTGGCTTTGGCTGAACCGATGGATGGTGACACTATGCAATGGATGAAGAAGAAAGCTGCCGAATTGGATGCAGCTGTATGTGGAAGTGTTATTACGGAAGATGCCGGAGGTCGTTACAACCGTTTACTGTTTGTTCAACCCGATGGAAGTTATGCCACCTACGATAAAAGGCATTTGTTCCTCATTGAGGGTGAAATAGGTGTTTTCGAACCGGGGAAAGAGCGGGTGATAGTCAATTTCAGGGGATGGAGAATCGCTCTTTACATATGTTATGATGTAAGGTTTCCCGTTTGGTCACGTAACCAGAAAGACACCGATTTAGCCCTTTACGTAGCCAATTGGCCGGCTTCTCGTACGCAGGTGTGGCAAACGTTGCTAAAAGCCCGCGCTATCGAAAACCAGATTTATGTAGCGGGTGTGAACCGGGTTGGCTCTGACGGAAATGACATAGATTACTGTGGCGATTCGCTGCTGGTAAATCCTCGGGGAGAAGTGATGCATCGACTGGAGAACCGGGAAGAAGTCATTACAGACACACTTTCGATGGAGAGCCTTGAAAGCTTCCGTATAAAATTCCCGGTAGGAAATGATGCCGACGATTTTCGGTTGCTCTGATTTAGATGGAGCTGGTTAGCAACAACCGGATAATGACGACTGAAATAAACGCCAGGGCAACAATCATCAGTGTTCCCAGCTGCTCAATGGTGCGGCGGTGAAGCATGATTTCGTTGGGAAGTAAAGTCACTTCTTCTCCCGTTAAGGCATTTAACGTTGCCCGGGATAGTTTGTAGAAGAAGAAATTCGGAATGAAATAGACCAAGCCGGGAACCAGCAGGAATATAGCTTTAAATTCAGCTGCATAATGATGTGCGAAAGCCGGAAAACCGGCAGGCAATTGAATAAAGCGGCTCGAATAAATGGCTACTGCCATATAAATACCTGTAAAAGCAAAGCCAATTATTGACAGAAATACACCCCATTTTGCCGTCGCATGCAAATCGCGCAAAACATAATCCGACTGTTGATAATCCTGAATTTCCATGAGAAATAATTTGGTTTAGAGGAATTAATCTAAACTTACAGAAACGCAGAGTAATAGTCAATATCGCTTGCTCAAAAAACGTACGTTATCAACAGTTTGTTAACAAGTTTCTAACGAGATTTCAACGAACGATCGCTGACGAACACCACGCGGTGATCTTCGCTGAATTTTCAGACAAATTACTTCCTTTTGTTTTTCGAAATATTCTGAGTGATTTGAGGTTGAAGTAGGAGAGTATGCACTTAAAACGAATCGTTACCCAAAATATTTTCGAGATGGCTACTTTTTCCTCACAGTCTACTTCTACTTACAAAAACTAATCGTTTAGTTGGAAAACTAAAAAATTAGTTTTACTATTGTGAATAGATTTCCATGCGCAGGAAACAGGTTATAGAAAAAATCGAAAAACTGGATAATATGAAAAAGGAAAAGAGATGGGGCATACCGCCCTGATTTTTTTATCTCGATTAACTAAAAAAATAGTTTGAAATAAATAACTACTTCGGTACCTTTAGCCGAAGGAATAAATGTTATTGAATAATAGTCAACTTACAATGAAAGAACTGACAAGAGCAGAAGAACAGGTGATGCAACTACTGTGGGATATGGACAAGGCGTTCGTACGCGATATCATCGACGAGATGCCGGAGCCGAAACCAGCCTACAATACCGTTTCCACCATCGTCAGGATACTGGAGAAAAAGGGTTTTGTCGATCACAAGGCATACGGTAAATCGCATCAGTATTTTCCTATCGTCAGTAAAAAGGAGTACACCCGTTCGTTTGGGAAGCGTTTTATGCGGAACTATTTCGACGGTTCATTTAAGGAAATGGTTTCCTTTTTTGCCCGGGAGGACAAACTGGATATTCATGATCTGAATGACTTGCTGGAAGAAGTCCGGCGCGAGATAGATACAGATGATGAAAAGAAATCATGAAGTAATAATGATTGACAACTGACTTTAACTATTATGAGCACTTATATCAACTTCATAACAGAATCGGGAATAAGCCTCGGCTTACTCACCCTGGTCTATTTCTTCTTTCTTCGCAAAGAGACGTTTTTCCGGTTAAACCGTGTGTATCTTATCGTATCAGCTGTTTTTTCTGGTATACTTCCGTTGCTTCATATTCCGGTGTTTCTGAATTCGGCATCGTCCAATCTGGCGCTAATTGCCAGCGGACCTCGGGTTCTAGAAGCGGTAGATGTGTACGGTGGAGCCGGAGCCAATGCATCAGGATTATTTCTTTCATTGCCTCTCATTGGTCTGATATATTTTAGTGGCATTCTCTTTTTCGCGCTGCGTTTTACCTGGAAACTGGGCCAGATGGTCTTGTTGGTTCGCAGTGGTGAAAAACGCAAATACAAGGGCCTGACCATTGTCCGTCTGGGATTTGAAACATCCGCTTTTTCCTTTTTTCGCTGGCTTTTTGTTGGCCGCGATTTCCAATTCGGGACGGAGGAAAGCAATCATATCCTGAAACACGAGATGGTGCACATCCGGCAACGGCATTCCGTCGATGTTTTATTACTCGAATTGGTCGTTCTGGTACAATGGTTCAATCCATTCATCTGGTATTTGCGCCGAGCTGTAAGGGAAAATCACGAATTTCTGGCCGATGCGCTGGTGGTTAACAAGGGCATTTCGCCTGTACGTTACAAAGCCATGCTGATTGAACAGGTGACCGGCATTCAGCTTCAGGTCGCCAACAACTTCAATTATTCCTTACTAAAAAGCAGAATGAAAATGATTTCAAAAATAAAATCCCCTCGGTGGGCTGGATATAAATACCTGATTGGATTAATGACCATGCTGTTGCTGGTAGTTGTTTTTGCTTGCGAAAAAACGTCGGAGCCAGCAACTGATCAGGTTGCTGTTAAATCGGCATCAGTCGATAAGCAACCATTAATTTTAATTGATGAGGTCGTGGCCAGCAAGGCAGTGATGGATACTTTAGATCCGAAATCCATTGCCAAAATTAACGTTTTCAAAGACAAAAAGAGTTTAGAGGGATTCGCCGTGCATTACGGAGAAGATAATGTGAAGAACGGAGTAATGCAGATTTTTACCCAGAAGTTTCTTGATAAACTACAGGAGAATACGGTGGAGAAAAATGCCAGCATGACCGGGCAGAATACAGGTGATAACGCGGAATACGAGGGCTCTCCTGTATTCTTCATCGTAGAGAAAATGCCTGAGTTTCCAGGTGGTGATTTGGCACTTAGAAAATATATTGCGGCAAATATTCATTATCCCAAAGATGCCCAGGAGAATGGAGTTCAAGGCAAGGTTTACGTTAACTTCATCGTTACCAAAACAGGAGCTGTGGGAGGAGCAAAGATCGCTCGTGGCATTTCTCCTTCGTTGGATGCTGAAGCATTGCGGGTTGTAAACAATTTGCCCAAATGGACTCCCGGAACGCAAAGAGGAGAACCAGTGAACGTCCAGTTCACTGTGCCAATCAATTTTGTGTTGCAGTGAATAGCCGGACATCCCATACCCGAATTTAGGGTGGTCGTATCGCAATTTCACTTGCGTTGAAAAACAGTTGAATAAGATAAGAGGAGATGCCGGAGCGATTAGTTGATCAACGGCATCTCTTTTTTCTTTAAATCCCCCGATATGAATGAGAAACTGAAACAAGCAGCTTTGTGTCTTATTTTTCTCCTTGCTTTTTACCTACCGGCTACAGGACAAAATGACGACCTGGCTTATCTCCTTTATCAGGGAAAAACAGAACAGGTGATTAACCGCTTACAGCCAAAGCTTGAGGCGGGAAAGTTGGCTCCGGAGTCATTGCTTTTGTTGGCGCAAGCCTACCAGAAAGAAAAGCGATATAGCGACGTTTTAGACGTTTTGAAGAAGGGACCGGAAACTGCTCAATCTTTATCGTTGCAGGCCGAAGCCTATAGTATGCTCGGAAATCTTCCGGCAGCGGTTACCGTTTACACAAAAATGCTCACGACCGATCCTGACAACAGCGAAGCTCAGGTGGATTTAGGAAAACTCTACCTGCAACTCGATCGTGATTTGGATGCATTATACATATTCAAAGATTTAGCGACCCGCGATTCGACAAACTTTCTTTTTCGCCGGCTGTATGCATTAAGCTGTTACCGGACTGACCGGATTACGGATGCCGTTGACAACTATAAGTGGGTTATTGAGAAAAATCCCGATGACCTGGCTTCCTTGTTGAATTTAGTCAATATTCTGCAACAGCATAAGTTTTATGGGCCTGCCATTGATTACATTGAGAGTGCGCTGGAACATTTCCCGGATAATCTTCTTTTGAAGAAGAAAGCAGGAGAGGTGAATTTTTTGGCAAAGAATTACGAAAAAGCGGCAGACTACTACCAGGATGTTCTGCCTGCTGATTCTTCCTATATCGTGAAGAAATATTACGGGATCAGTTTGTTTTTTGAACGAAAAGAGGAGCTGGCGCTAAAGCTTCTTCAGTCGTGCTACAAAAAAGTTCAGACCGACGACATGGTTGCATTTTACATCGGTTTGTGTATGAAACGCAAGGCCGAATACAAGCAGAGCGCCCATTTCCTGGAAACAGCTATTCAACTGGCTACGCCTAACTACCTGGCTGATTTTTATCATCATCTGGCCGATGTGTACGACCGCGACCGGCGTTTTCAGGATGCTATTGATGGTTATAAGAAGGCACTCGAATACGACTCAACGCGCACCCGGGTATTGTTCGACATGGCCACTACTTACGAGGAATTCAATAACAACAAAACCATTGCGTTAGGATATTACCAGGCATACCTCAAACGCATGGGCGACTCCGACAATCCCAATGTCGATTATGCTTTGAAGCGTATCCGGAGAATCAAAGAAGATCTTTTCATGGATCAGTAAGAAAGGGCTTTTGAAAAGTATTTTTCAGCTGATAAAAAATTAGTAGCTTTCGAACAGCTGGCGGGGTGAAGGATTGGACAGACTCTTTCTTTCCCCCCGTTTTAGTACACAGCGAATGCACAAACTAATCAAACCTTTTATTTCTATGAAAAAATCACTTGTTCTGATCGCCTTTGGTATCGGCCTGATCTTCGCCGGATGCCAGTCAACTCAAAAGAAGCAAACAAAGACCGAAAACGTCGAGGTTGAGGAAACTACCTGTGCCGGTCAAGCCGGATGTGCGTCTGATTGCCTTTCGAAACACGAAACCGAAGCCTTGAATACACTAACCGAACAGGAAAAGGCAGACGGTTGGCAATTGCTCTTCGACGGAAAGACGCTGAATGGATGGAAAGGTTTCGCCGGCAACGATATTTCCCAGGGATGGGTGGTTCGTGATGGTAGCCTGATGTCGCTTGGAAAAGGCGGCGATATTGGCGGTGACATCATTACCGATAAGCAATACGAAAACTTCGAACTCAAGCTTGAATGGCGAATTTCTCACGGTGGCAATAGCGGTATTTTGTATGGTGTGATTGACGATCCAAAGTATGGCGCCGTGTATTATACCGGTCCCGAATACCAACTGCTCGATGATGTCGGTTTCCCGGAAAAAGTGGAAGAGTGGCAGCTGACCGGCGCTAATTACGGAATGTACACGGCTGATAAATCGAAAAAGAAACTGCAGATGGTTGGGTGTCCTGCTTTCAATACGGCCCGTATTATCGTGAACGGCAATCATGTGGAGCAGTGGCTGAATGGTGAGAAGGTGGTCGAGTTTGAGCGTTGGACCGATGATTGGAACAAACGCAAGAACGAAGGGAAATGGAAAGATTATCCGGATTACGGAATGGCGAAAGTCGGCCATATTTCTTTGCAGGATCACGGTAGTTACATCTGGTTCCGGAATATTAAAATCCGCGAACTTTAATCTGCTAATCAAACTAAACGTAAGATGAAAAAAATAGGAATACTATTGGCAGCGGTAGCGCTGTTCAGCGGATTTATGCTGCCTTCCAAAAGCATTTCTCTTTTCAACGGGAAAGACCTGACCGGATGGACGGTTTACGGAACCGAAAAATGGTATGTCGATAGCGGCGAGCTGGTTTGCGAAAGCGGTCCCGATAAGGAATACGGTTACCTGGCCACGGATAAGCATTACAAGAATTTCGATTTGACGCTTCAGTTTTTGCAGGAGAGCAACGGCAACAGCGGCGTTTTTTTCCGGTCGACCATTGAAGGAACCAAGATAACCGGCTGGCAGTGCGAAGTGGCTCCTCCGGGACACGATACAGGTGGAATATACGAATCCTACGGACGTGGATGGCTGGAGAAAATTCCGGATGAAAAGGAAGATATTCTGAAAATGGGAGAGTGGAACACGTTGCGTTTGCGCGTGGTTGGCCCAACAGTGGAAACCTGGCTCAACGGAAAGAAAATGGTGAAACTGACAGATGAAAAAATCGGGAAAGCCAACGGTTCCATTGCGTTGCAGATTCACGCCGGTGGCGGAATCAAAGTGCGTTGGAAAAATATCGAATTAAAAGAACTACCATAAAAGAAAAGGGGCTGTTGAGGCCCCTTTCTTATTTTCTGGTTTCCCGGAAGGAAAACTTATTTCAAATCGCGGGTACTTTCCATCAGGAATTTAACACTGTCCTGGCAGAAGCCGTGTTTTTCCCGTTCGATGAATTCATAAATGATGCCGGTAAAGGGCGTGGGTTTGGTGAAAACCTGTGTCAGGCCTTCGCAGCGGATGGGCTCATCGGTTGTAAATTCCATCAGCCCCTTCTCCTTGAACTCTTTCATCTTAGCTTCCACCGATTCCACCTGGTAGGCGATGTGGTGAACGCCGCCAATTCCACCATTCTTCGAGGCTACCCACTCTTCAACCACCGAATGGTTTTGGCCGTCGGAAATGAAGATTTCGGGTGCCATATGGTATTCCAACCCATCACCTCCGGGAATATCCCAGGGGATGCCACTTTTCAATTTTTCGGGTGGCAGCAGCACCAGGCACTTGGCAGTCGAGCCATCGTCAAACTTAATTTCGAAACCGTCCGGTAATTCCGGATCGATTGTGTAACCGAATCCTTCCGTAAAGAATCGTGCTGTCTCAAAGCGGTCGCGAACGCGATAAGCAATGTGATCAATTCTCATGATAATGCTCTTTTTGTTTGCAAGGAAGATACAAAATCTCCAACCCGCATAACAGGGGATTTGTCAGGTATAGTGGATTTTTTTATCCGAAATAAAACCTCTCAAAGAATCCGGTACCCAAGAATAAAAGACAGTTTGCTGTATTTGGTATCCCAGGACATAGAGCTACTTAAAATATCGCGGTTCCCATAATACCGAAATTCAGAGCTGAATCGGTTGTGTCGCAAGCCTATGCCGACGATAAAGCTATTTCCCGAGAGGATCTTGTAAAGACGGTCTTTGTTGGTATACGTAATGGTGGAATTGAACGGAATATCGACAACCATGCCTCCCCGGAGGAAAAGAAACGACTTTTTGTTTAGTTGGAAGCTGTATTTTAAACCCATCGGTATTTCCAGCGATTTGTATTCAGCATCTACATCTCTAGGCAGGTAGTAGGTTCTTTCAATTACTTCGTGACCTGAATAATGTTGATAGGTTGGTTCCATGAAAATACTCCACTTATTATGATTAAATGGGAGGAGCATATTCAATTCCAGTCCAATCCGGTAATTGAATTTGCTTCCAAAGTCCACATCAATCAGGTTCGTCTCGCGGCTGTCAATTGACATGGTTGCCATCTCAATGCCAGGTGTAATCGTCAGGGAGAAAAGTTTTTTCTTTTTCGATTTGGTATAGTCGGTGTATGCCTTGTTGACACATTCATTGTAGTTCCGGAAATATTCAACGAGATCTTTCGCGTTATACCGGATGGTTTTGATGATATTGATGGAGGTTGAAGGGCACCTGACATTTTTCCAAAGCTGTGCTGTAAAATCTCTGTTCTTTAAGATTCCCTTGTCGCCTTTGATGTATTCCTTATAGATTAATTGCTCTATGGGGCTGTCTGATGTACTGTAGAAATAACGAATGAGATTGCTGTTCTCATAGTAGAAAAGTGATGCTTTCCCCTTGACCAGGATTTTTAAGAACACGGTATCGGTCTTTAATTCAGGTTCTCGTTTTCTGGATAATGTCGAAACATCGCTGGAGGAGTAATCGATATCGACGACAGCTCTTGTATAGGCTACCTTATTCTCAATTCCAAAAGCTTTGGTATTCTTTAAATCTGCGATTTTTGTTTCGCCACTTTCACCGACTCTAAACTTCACTTCTGTAGGGTTATTCTTCCAATCATTGTCTTTAATATAGCAGTTAATCCTTTGTCCATTGTTATTAATGAGATATCCCTTTTCGAATTTTGTTTGGCTGAAACTGGTTATTGAAATTGTGGTAAGCAAAAGGAAGATGATAGTTTTCATAGGTCGTAGTTTTACAGGGTGTGAGTTAGTTTTTATTGATGAATGAGTTAAAAATTGTCATTCGATGACGCACGGAGCTCGACTGGTTTAATGCGGAAAATACGCAGGTTTCTGTTAGGTCGATAAGTATACTGTCTTAAAGCAAATAATTCGTGATATGCGTAACGGTTAAATTCTGGTTTATTGACTAAAATAAAAATGATTTATGTCAAATTTTAGTCGTTGGTTTTCGTGCGTATAAATTTTCAAATCGGCATAATCATCTTAATTTTGATGGTAGCCGAATGAAATCTGAACCTATGGATACCCTTCTGATTACCGGAATCATTTTATTAAGTGGTTATGTTTTCGGCCAGGTGTTTCACCGCATTGGCCTTCCCCGGGTAACCGGATACATTGTTGCCGGCATTGTGCTGAATCCAAGAATATTTTTCATCGTACCAGATGTTTTCCCGCTGCATGTCCGCCCGATAACCGACCTCTGTCTCGCTTTCATTACGATGGAAGTGGGAACCTCATTGACCATGCCCAAACTGCGGCAATTGGGACGTTCCATTATTACCATCGCTTTTTCCGAATCGATTATGGCTTTTTTGTTGGTTGGGACGGTGCTGTATCTTTTCCTCTATCTCACCGGTTTCGATATGGGAGCAGCGTATTTATTACCGTTTAGTATGCTGGTTGCTTCACTGGCGGCACCTACCGATCCAACCGCAACGTTGGCTGTAATGCACGAATACAAGGCCCGGGGAAAGGTGACCGATACCATTATGGGCGTTGCGGCGCTGGATGATGCCATTTGTATCATCATCTATTCGGTTGCCATTAATATGACTTCTTCCATGTTGGGAGACACTTCGGCCAATTTGGGAACCGGATTACTGACATCGGTGAAAGAAATTATTTTTAGTGTAGGAGTAGGTGTTGTATTTGGCTGGATCTTCAATTTCCTGGCGTATAGGCTAAAGATTGTCTCCGAAGGGGCCTACATCATTCTCATCATTGGTGGCCTGGCATTTTGTTTTGGAACTGCCCGTACGCTGGAAATAGACGGATTGCTTTCGGCCATGGCACTGGGACTGATGGTTGCCAATTTCAATCCGCATCGGCATATTATCAAGAAAGTAATGCAACGATACACCGAAGAGCTCATCTTTCTTTTCTTCTTCACCGTTAGTGGAATGTATCTCGAATTTTCGGTTGTATCCGGGGTTTTGTCACTGATTTTGTTGTTTGTTGTCAGCCGGGGTGTTGGGAAATTTACCGGCGTATACGTGGCATCACGCCTGACGCACCGGTCGGCAAATGTGCGCCGTTTCACCATCGGAGGTCTGATTCCGCAAGGAGGAATCGTAATCGGATTAGCGTTGGCAGTTCACGCTACCCCAGAATTTGAACCTTTTGCGAAAGCTCTGTTGGGGACGATTATGGGCGCAACCATTATCCATGAGATTGTCGGACCGTTGATTTCCCGCTTCTCGTTAAGAAAGGCAGGTGAAACAAGACTTGTCTAATAAGTATAAAGCGTTTTCTGACCGTTTGGTAATCTTTTGTATGTTGCGTAATAAAAAGAGTGGAAAAAGAATATATAATGGGCTGGCAACTTGGTTGGAAGCATTCCGGATTGTAAACGCCGACCGGAAAAGGGGACGCCCTTTGGAAAAAAAACTTATTTTTGCCCCATAAATGAGATATTCCTATGGCCAACTTTACCAAAACAGAGTATTAT
This sequence comes from Prolixibacter denitrificans, assembly GCF_003014495.1. Classification (GTDB taxonomy): domain Bacteria; phylum Bacteroidota; class Bacteroidia; order Bacteroidales; family Prolixibacteraceae; genus Prolixibacter; species Prolixibacter denitrificans. The sequence goes on from NZ_PYGC01000006.1 coordinate 243,531, forward strand.
CTTGAATCGTTGTGTTGCGGCACCCGGTTCAATGATGGTAACTGGGAATTGAGCTGTCCTGAGAACGAAACTCCATCCCTGATTAGGGCAATATATGCGCAAAAACAATTACGTGTACGTGAAGAGCTTCCGGGCTTGTATAAATATGCCGACTGGTTGCCCATTAACCGGGTACTGGATGGCTCCGGGGCACCTGTGACGTACAAAAGCGAAGGATTTGCACGTGAGCTCGGATTGGAGAACCTCTATATCACCTTCAACGGTTACTGGCCGGAGAAAGGTGCAGTGATGAATACCGGCAGCTTCAAGGAGTGTGAGGCGTACTCAGTGTGCGCCCGGACCAATTACAACGAAGAGAAGACCATGGTTGTCGCTTCCGCTGGAAATACAGCCCGTGCGTTTGCCCGTGTTTGTTCGGAAAATAAAATCCCGTTGCTACTGTGTGTTCCTTCAGACAACCTGAAGGCGCTTTGGTTCAACGAACCGATTGACCCGTGTGTGAAGCTGATTGCTACCGAATCGGGAGGCGATTATTTCGATGCGATTCATCTGTCGAACATCGCCTGCGAAATGGATATATTCTTCCCGGAAGGAGGTGCCAAGAATGTGGCCCGTCGTGATGGAATGGGAACAACAGTTCTTTCGGCCGTTACCACTATCGGGCAAATACCGGATTACTATTTCCAGGCAGTGGGTAGTGGAACCGGAGCGATTGCTGCGTGGGAAGCCAACTTGCGTTTTATCGAAGACGGACGTTTTGGTTCGAACAAGATGAAGCTGATGGTTTCGCAGAATGCACCGTTTACCCCGATAAAAGATGCGTGGGAAGCAGGTTCGCGGAAAATGCTGCCGATGGACGATGCCGTTGCCCGGAAACAGGTAGAAGAGATTGATGCGAAAGTGTTGTCGAACCGGAAACCCCCGTACGGAATTTCAGGTGGCTTGTATGACGCTATGACTGACGCCGGAGGCGAAGTATTGGCGGTGACGAATGAAGAAGCTGATTTAGCCAGTACGTTATTCGAACTGAATGAAGGGATCGATCTGGAACCTGCCGCTGCTGTGGCTGCTGCTTCGCTGAAGCAGGCTGTCGAAGCCGGAAAGGTGGAGAAAGATGCTGTTATTATGCTGAATGTTACCGGTGGTGGTATCCAGAAATTCCAAAAGGAGAATAAAATTCAGTTTATGAAACCGGATTTGGTTTTCCCGGTTGACCCGGACCCAAGAATGGTGAAGGAACAACTTCAGGAACTGTTTTTGCAGGTTTGAAGAAAACATACTTAATATCGATATAGAGCCGTTGCCATCGCAGCGGCTTTTTTTATGGAAATTGAAACCTACCCATGTACGACCGGTAGCATCAAAGAGTTTTTCCGGCAACGCCGGATAGATATTCTTCACCCCCAATCAATTTGGGGGCGGGGAGCTCCCCCCTTTCGAACAACCCCGAAGCAGGTTGAATTCATTAATGCTTAGAAATCACATTTCACGAATCGAAATCTTCCTGTTAGCCCCCTCTGAGTGTGTTATTCTCCTATATTCAACTCCTTTCAGAGTTGCTTTATTTTTTGGGCTTAAATCCTCCGGTTTCGCCGGAGGTGATGAACATTTATCCCTAGCGGGAATCCCTCCATCACGACCAAAATACGTCCATCGAAGCCGAACAACAGAAACAACAGGAACAACAGGAACGATAGTAACCACAGTAACCTCAAGTCCAACCTGAAACCACGTGTCACGCGTTCAGTTCCTGCTGTGAGTTGTGGTGAATCAGGTTTTGGTACGGGTACGGAATTTCGATGCCTTCCTGGTCGAAACGCTCTTTGACACTTTTCAGCATATCGCATTTCATCACAAAGGCTTTTCCGTTGTCTTCGGCCCACAGATAAGCACGCAATCGCACGTACCAGTTTCCCAACTCGATTACTCTGACTCGTACGACCGGTTCGCCGGCTTCTTTTTCCTCATCTGTCCGGTTGTCGAAAAGATTATCGTGTCTCATTGCCTCTTCCTGAATTAGGGCAATGGCTTCATCAATATTCGAATGGTAAGCAATGTCGAATTCCACCTGTGAGCAGATTTTGGCGTCGGCAATGCTCGAGTTGAGGATGGTTTCCGAGCTAATCACGGAATTGGGAATAATAACGCGCCGGTTCTCCGGATTCCGGATAACGGTATGCCGCAACGTGATGTCTTCGACAGTGCCGTAGTAAGTGTCGCTGAGTTTGATAAAATCGCCAACACCAAACGGTCTGAAAATAACAATGAAAACGCCACTCACGATATTGGAGAATGCCTGCTGCGATGCAAAACCCATGGCCGCCGCAAAAATACCGGCACCGGCCAGCATGGTACTTCCCAATGTGCGTAAACCGGGAATGATGAAGAAGATACCGATAACCGCCAGCAGAAAGATGAGGAAGCTAATTCCGTTCTTCAGGAAGTTATAGTTGGTCGGATCGAGTTGGATGCGTTTGGCAGCCCGCTTAAACGAACGGGTGATCAGCATCCGGACAATCTTCGAAAACAATACAGCCCCCACCAGGATGGCCGCAGAGATCAGGAAGTACTCAATGGGTTTCATATCATTCTTATAATGGTCGCTAAAAATCCGGAAAATATCCCGATTCTGCAATACGGCGATATACTAACGGAGAAAAAAGCTCCAGGAGTAAAGTTATCCTCAGTAACGCAACCTGAAATGTCTCTCGTCTCTTGTCTGACCTCTTTCCTCTCTTTTAGTATGTTTCTTGCTCAAGAACAGAGAAAAAAGCACGCTTTATTTCGTAAATTGAATCGTGATAGACACAACAAACGCTAACAAAAAACATCCCGTATGAAAAGAATGATGAAATCGCTTTCGCTGATAATTTTTCTCGGTGTTCTTACTTTCGGTGTGGGAGAAATGAATCAGGCGAAAGCCCAACAAAAGAACGACAGAAAGTCGTTAAAAGAGACGACGCAGGCCGGACAGAAGGAAAATGCTTTGGAGGAGAAGTGGGAATTAACCGAAATGGATGGAGAAGCGGTTGAGGAGATTTTCCCGCACAATCATCCGACCATCGAATTCAAAGTGAAGGAAAATCAGGTGGCTGGATTTGCCGGCTGCAATCAATTCCGCGGACAACTGGTGCTCGATGAGTCATATATCAAGATTGTGGGAGTTGTTGCGACCAAAAAGGCCTGTCCTTTATTGGACGAAGAGGAGGAATTCCTGGCGATTCTTCAGGAAGTAGATCAATATCAACTTTCAGAAAAGGAGTTATCGCTCTGGAGCAACGGCCAGTTATTGCTCAAATTTAAAAAAGCAGACTGATTTTCACCGGCGGGTAGATTTTTTTATCAACAAATCCATTTTGTCCAAAATTAGTGGTGAACGGTCAGTTTTGTGTGGTGAACGCATCGAATTTTTCGTTAAACGGAGAATTGGGATAGTGTGATAACACATTTTTAAACCGCCTGATAGGGTAAAAATTTGTAAAGACGGCTAGGAAAAGTTAACTTCGGAAAGCTACGGCGGATAAATATCGGATACTTTAGGAATAACGTGGGGTAAAAGATAGCGGTGGGATTCCTGTCGATTTTCGATAATGTTTAGACCACTAACATTGACAAATATGAAATTGTGTACCTCAAATCAATACTTACTTTCAGTAAGTAGCAAGGCTCTTCTGTTTTTTAGTCTCGTTGTATTTATTGGATTTACTTCCTGCAAGAAGGAGCAAAAGAATTCATTGCGAACCATTGATCTGGTTCATGCCGGCAAAGCGCAAAAAGTGAATTTATCACAATTTGCATCCGGTATATCCTATATTCCATTGTCGACCTCCAAAACGAACCTACTAAATTCTATTTTTAACGTTGTAAGGACTCAGGATTCTTATATCATTTCTGATTTCCAACATCTTTTTCAGTTCTCACCGGATGGACAGTTCCAGGGAGAAATTGGACACAAGGGAAAAGGTCCCCGGGAGTTCATCTATGCGAACGATTTTAGTGTCGATCAATCAACCGGATTGATTAATGTCCTGGGAAGCAAGAATATCATCCAGGTATATGGTAAAAAAGGGGAGTGGGTAAAAACTATCAAAATCGATAAGAGTTACGGTTTCATCATGGCAATTCAATGCTGGAAGGGGAACCTTTTGTGTAGTCTGGATAATTCAAGTGGTGACAATCCTTATGAACTGCTATGGCTCAACAGCGCAGGTAACGTAATCAAGGCGTTCAAAAACGACTATACCTTCAAAAAGGAAGATTCTGCCGTATTGGTGTTTATGAATGAGTTCCTGTTTTACCCATATGATGGGAAACTTGAGATCAAAGGCATTCATTCCGATACGGTGCAGACATTCCACGATGGTGGTTTTACCCCCCGGTTTGTATTCGAGCAGGGGCAGGAGAAGTTTACTCCGGAGGTGAGAGGAAGTGGTAAAAGTTATATGAATAACAGCGGCGACTACATCTTCATTGGACAGCTTTTCGAAACGTCAAACTATTTATGGACTGCGTATGGATTGCATCAAGAGGGCCATTTTTTTGTCGTGGGCAAGGATTCGGATAAGCAGTTCTCATTTGATGCGAAAACCGGCCTGACGGATGATTTGGACGGCGGTCCGAATTTTATCCCCAAAAGGGAACTGACGATTGACGGACAGGAATACCTGCTGGGATGGATTACACCGCTGGAACTGAAAACGTATGTGTCGTCGGATGATTTTTCCCACGCTAAGGCTCTACTTCCGGAAAAAAAACGGCAATTGGAAGCATTGGCCGATCGACTTAATGAGAATGATAACCCCGTACTGGTGCTGGCAAGGCTGAAAGACTGATTTATCCTTTTCGGTATTTCTATGGATTAATACCGTAAGGTCGTTTAACTAACCAATAACTAACACTAACCCAATTGCTCATGAAAAGGAACCGGAGAATCGCTCTGTTTTCTCTGCTGGCTCTCTTCGCTGTTGTTTTACTGAATGGATGTCAGAAGAAGAAAGAACCGTCTAACCTAGTGGTGCTGGAAGCCACACAAAGCGAGCCGTTGAAAATCGGTGAACCCACGCAGATAATTAAATTGGAAGCAACGAAGGAGTCGCAGCTTAGGTATATTTCTAAAACGGCCATCGATAAGCAAAACAACCGGATTTTTGTTTTGAGCAGCAGTACTATGTACATCTTTGATGGGAAGGGTAAGTTTATCAATAAGCTGCGTAAGGGAAAAGGTCCGGGAGAAATATTAAGTATTTTTTCGTTTTCCTTGAATCGGGCCAAACAGCTTTTTTATGCGGTTGATAATCTCTATCGGCTTTGTGTCTTTGACTATGACGGGAAATTCATTCAGGATTATCAGCTAAAAGATTTTCGTAGCATGAATGTCCAAAGCATAGGTGATGCTCAGGTTTTGTTGCACCATTTTACAGCAGAAGCGACTGCAGATGAACAACATATTGTCGGACTTTATGATTTGAAGGACGGAAAAAATATCCGGAAATTTATTCCGGAAGACGAAAGTCCCTATCCCAGGCAAGTTATGTTTATGAATTACTCATTCCAAGTGAATGGTTCCCGATTGTTTTTTGCCAGCGCTAACATTTGGGGTTTGTTTGAGTGGAGGAACAATCAGTTCGAAAGAATTCTTTCGTTCGATATCGGGAAGAGGTTAGCGCCCACCAGCTTTTCGGACAAGTATTTACCTATAGAAAAGCGTGTCTATTTCAGGGATGACGCTTTCAAAAGAGGATATGTCCCATGGCTTTTGGAGAGTTTCTATTTCAAGGGATATTACTGGGCCATTCTCTATGATGAAAATAAAAGCTGCTATGCCATCGATGAGAACAATTACCGGAAGGTGTACATGGATGGCCCTGTTTCCGCTTATTTCGGCCTGCAGGACCTGAAACGTTGGCGATATCCGAAGGAAATCACCAAAGACTACCTGGTTTTTGCCTGTAACCCGGCGGACTTCTTTGATGCCGATGATACGGAAACGACCAAGACAATCACGATTGGCAAGAAGCAGGTTCAAATTGATATGAATGAGAATCCGTTTTTGATTGTGGCAGAATAACTGTTTGATTTATTACTTGTTATTAACCTATTTACAGGAATTCCGACGAAACACATTTGACCAAACCAATAACGAACACGAACAAAAATGTCCATGAAGACGCATTTCAAAATCCGGTTATCCTTTCTATTGATACCTCTGGCTGCTTTGTTATTGAATGGATGCCAGAAGAAGGAAGAACCGTCTAACGTAGTCGTACTGGAGGCTACGCAAAGCCAACCATTAAAAATAGGTGAACCCAAGCAGATAATTAAGTTGGAAACAACGAAAGAGTCACAACTCAGGTATGTCTCAAAAACGGCCATCGATAAGCAAAACAACCGGATTTTTATCTTAAGCGATCGGAATGTTTTCATCTTTGACGGGAAAGGGAGATTTATCAATAAGCTACGTAAGGGAAAAGGTCCGGGAGAGATATTAAGAACTTTTTCATTTTCAATAAACCCGGCTAAACAGCTGTTTTATGCTGTTGATGGTTTTAGACGTCTTTGTGTCTTCGACTACAATGGCAAATTCATTCAGGATTACCACCTGAAAGATTATCCTATAATGAATGTTCAAAGCATGGATAGTGATCAGGTCCTTTTGCATCACTTTACCGGGGAAAAGAAAGAAGAACAACAACATATTGTCGGACTTTATGGCCTAAAAGACAGTAAAATTATCCGGGAATTTATTCCGGAGGACGAAAGTTCTTATCCGAGTCAAGTAGCAATTATGAACAATTCATTTAGCGTTAACGGTTCCCGATTGTTTTTTGCGAGCAACAACATTTGGGGATTATTCGAGTGGAAGAATAATCAGTTCAAAAGAATACTTTCGTTTGATATCGGGAAGAGAATGGCACCTTCAAGCTTTGTGGACAAGTATCTACCCGTGGAAAAGCGTGTTTACTTCCGGGATGACGCTTTGAAAAGAGGATATGTTCCGTGGCTTCTCGAGAGCTTTAACTTCAAGGGATATTATTGGGCCATTATCTTCGATGAGAAAAAGAGCTGCTATGCCATCGATGAGAACAATTACCGGAAGGTGTATATGGACGGCCCTGTTTCAGCTTATTTCGGTTTGCCGGAAGTGAAATCGTTGCAGTATCCGAGGGAAATGACCAAAAATTATATGGTTTTCGCCTGCAGTCCGGCGGACTTCTTTGATGCAGATGATACGGAAACCACCAAGACCATCACGATTGGCGATAAACAGGTGCAAATTGACATGAATGAGAATCCGTTTTTGATTGTGGCAGAGTAGACGCGGGATTTTTTAATCGTTATTAATTTGCTTCCATAAATTTCTATGATACAGATTTAACCAACCAAATAACTAACACGAACAAAAATGTCCATGAAGACGAATTTCAAAATCCGTTTATCCTTGCTATTGATACCTTTGGCTGCTTTATTATTGAATGGATGCCAGAAGAAGGAAGAACCGTCTAACGTAGTGGTGTTGGAACCTACACAAAGCCAACCTTTGAAAATAGGTGAACCCACGCAGATAATTAAGTTGGAAACAACGAAAGAGTCACAACTCAGGTATGTCTCTAAAACGGCCATCGATAAGCAAAACAACCGGATTTTTATCTTAAGCGATCGGAATGTTTTCATCTTTGACGGGAAAGGGAAATTTATCAATAAGCTACGTAAGGGAAAAGGTCCGGGAGAGATATTAAGAACTTTTTCATTTTCAATAAACCCGGCTAAACAGCTGTTTTATGCTGTTGATGGTTTTAGACGTCTTTGTGTCTTCGACTACAATGGCAAATTCATTCAGGATTACCAACTGAAAGATTATCCTATAATGAATGTTCAAAGCATGGATAGTGATCAGGTCCTTTTGCATCACTTTACCGGGGAAAAGAAAGAAGAACAACAACATATTGTCGGACTTTATGACCTAAAAGACAGTAAAATTATCCGGGAATTTATTCCGGAGGACGAAAGTTCTTATCCGAGTCAAGTAGCAATTATGAACAATTCATTTAGCGTTAACGGTTCCCGATTGTTTTTTGCGAGCAACAACATTTGGGGATTATTCGAGTGGAAGAATAATCAGTTCAAAAGAATACTTTCGTTTGATATCGGGAAGAGAATGGCACCTTCAAGCTTTGTGGACAAGTATCTACCCGTGGAAAAGCGTGTTTACTTCCGGGATGACGCTTTAAAAAGAGGATATGTTCCGTGGCTTTTCGAGAGCTTTAACTTCAAGGGATATTATTGGGCCATTATCTTCGATGAGAAAAAGAGCTGCTATGCCATCGATGAGAACAATTACCGGAAGGTGTATATGGACGGCCCTGTTTCGGCCTATTTTGGCCTGCCGGATATAGAACCGCTGCGATATCCGAAGGAAGTCACTAAAGACTACATGGTTTTCGCCTGCAGTCCGGCGGACTTCTTTGATGCAGATGATACGGAAACCACCAAGACCATCACGATTGGCGATAAACAGGTTCAAATTGACATGAATGAGAACCCGTTTTTGATTGTGGCGGAGTAAATAAAACACTTAACCGAACGAATATGTATCCATATCTCAAATTCTTTGTCCTTGTAGCTTCTGTTACTTTGTTTGGATGTGCTACTAAAACATCTAATCAGAAGCCTGAAGAGGTGAAGGCCGCGCAAATCAACTTTTCAGATATTCAGTCACCAACGGATGGATTTTCATTTATCAACCAGATTGATACTATCCAATTTATCCCGCTTGAGTTCCAAAAGGAGTGTGCCATTACAAAGGTTTCGAAGTTGGTGGTTTTTGATGATACGCTCTATGTTTCTTCGCTGAATGATTTATACTTGTTTTCGATGCAGGGGAAGTTTTTGAAACGATTCGCCAAACAAGGGAAGGGCCCGGGTGAATATCTGTCGCTAATGGATTTTACCATCGATGGGAAAAACAGGCGGCTTTCGTTGTACGATTACTTGCAAAATAAGCTGCAGGTATACCGGTTAGATGGTTCGTATATCAAAAGCATTCCGTTGGGTTACGTATATGCGGCTGAGGTAACCGATTCATCCCGGTATTTGGCGTATCCGTTTAATCTGATGGGAAATGAGCCCAATAAACTGCTTCTGCTCAATGAAAAAGGGGATACATTGAAGACTTTTCCCAATCCTCAATCCTATCCATTCAAGTCGCTGTTTTTGATTCAGTATTTTGATGCCTTTTACCATTTTGATCACACGTTGCAGTATCGTCAGTTTTTGTCCGATACTTTGTACGCGTATCACCCGGCTGAGCAAGCGCTACGGCCCCGGTTCATCTTTCATGGTTTCAATACACTTCCCCTAAATCTCCTGGGCGATCAGGAAGCTTTTGAAAAACAGGAGAAAAGTTATTCCTGGCTGGAGGCGGTGAGGGAGACCGGTCGTTATCTTTTCCTGTATGAGAAAGATAAGGATACCTACCGGAAGCTGGTCTACGATAAACGGGAGGGAAAATTGTATGAAGTTGACAATTCGCCGATGGATAAAGCATTTACCGGACCGTTGAGTGCATCGTCCTTTTACTGGCCGAACCGGGTCATCAATGGGAATGAATGGATGCGCAGCTGGTCGGCTGTCGGGTTCAAAACCTTCTTTAAACAGATGGCCGGTGATTCGACCTCTTTGGCTACTCTCAAACGATTGGGAGTAAAAGATTTCAACGGCTTCTACGATTCCGTTAATGAAAATGATAACCCGGTTTTGTTGTGGGTGAAGTTGAAATGATACCACATAGAGCGCTAAGTAAACTGCTGTTTCTCATCCGACACGTTTGGCTGTTTCTTCCCGGCTAACGGTAAAGTTTAACTTTCTTTAATAGCTGTTCAAATCAGTTAACAGAAAAAACGGCCATCTTTGATGACAGGAAAAGCAAGTTTATTTCATAGGAATCTTTAAGTTAGGTTAGTTTGGTTTAGTTAGGTTAGGTTAGTTTATAAAAGTCGGGTTCCCAGCCCGACTTTTTTTGTGTCATCAGGTTAGCACACCGCACAGAAGAACAACGAAGGAAGTCCCTGAGTAACATGGAAAACATAAAGGCCGTTCCTTAATACATCCCGAAAGGTGAATTCAAAACTCCTCATTGCTTTAATTGGCCGTGGGGAGTTTTTGTTATGACAAATAGTTGGTTGTATTTAACTTATTTATTAAGTTTAGTGGCAGATTTTACCTCCTTGTTTTTACCTACATAGTTAGCAATGATCGTATCGTTGCTGCAAGACAGAAGCTGTCTAGTCGGAAAATAATTGAGATGATAACTCGATTGACGGAATCGGTTGTATCATGTGGCATGTATTTAGACAGATCAAATTAGGATAGAAAACATCTAACAATCTAATCTCAACCCATAAAACAAAAAAGATGAAGAAACGTCACTTTCCAATCCAATTCAGTTTGCTACTAGCCCTTCTGGTGATAACCACATTTTCCTGCCAGGAAAACACGAAGAAGGAGAATTCCGGTTCATTTTACACCATACCGTTTGCCGATATTATCGGGCACCAGCAGGAAGTGAAGCTGTCGGAATTGGCCAGTGATGTGCAGTTCGTTCAGCTCGAAAACGCGAAGGATGCATTGCTTGGACATTTTGAAAACATTGAACTGACCAAAAACTATATTTTCGTGATGTGCTGGAAACAGCCTATCCTGCAATTCTCTCGTTCTGGTAAATTCATCAAAGACATTGGAAGAATAGGAAAAGGACCAGATGAGTATACAGCGTGTATGAAGATGTCTGTCGACGAAAAGAACAAAAGAATATATCTGCAGATTGCTGACCAGGGAAAGATGATGGTTCTTAATTTCGATGGGAAATATGTTAGGACCATCGCCAATCCGGCCATGGAATCTTTCATAAATTTTTGGACCTGGAGCAGAGATAGCATGCAGGTGAGTTATTTCGAGCCGGTTATTGGAAATGAACGCTTTGTATTTATCGAGCACAACGAAAAGGGCGATACCCTTCAGGGAGTTCCCAATCACAATTTTAGGAGTGCGAATGAGCAAGCCGATCCTTTTCGTACGCTCCCCTATAAAGAACAGAATTTCACCTACCGATTTGAAAACAAACTTCATATGAAAGGTAATTATAACGATACGGTGTATTCATATGATGAGAACAATCACATTGTCCCAAAATTCTTTATCGATTTAGGAAAACATAAACTTCCCGCTGATTTGATATACGAGCGAAAATGGACCCGGCCAATGCCAGGAGATCTGTGTTGGGTTGGTGTGCACGAAACGAACCGTTATGTTTTTATTCCCTACGGATATCATTTCGACCCAAATAAACCGAAAACGAAAAATGAAAACTTGGCCTATGTCCTGTATGACAAGCAAACCCAGAAAGGAGTAGCGATAAAGGAGACCAAACAAGGTGGCTTTATCAACGACATCACCGGCGGCCCTGATTTCCGGCCTACCTACACAAATGATTCGACAGCAGTGATGTTGGTTTCGGCACTGGATATGAAGCAGTACCTCGAATCGGATGCATTCAAAAACCAGGAAGTCAAATTCCCTGAAAGGAAGAAAAAACTGGAGGAACTCAGCAAGACCATCAAAGAAGATGATAACACGATTTTGGTAGTGGCGAAGGTGAAATGAAAACAGATAAATCATTCTAAGTATTCAAAATGAAAATTAGCATTCTTTTTATGGTAGTGTTGGGAGTGGTTTTTACTTCCTGTATGAATCAAAGTGAAAAAGGCAATCCGTTGGTGAACATCCTGGTCAATGTCAATCAGAACACGAACCTGGATAAGCAGGTGACCATTCAAAAAATTGTTCCGCTGGATAGCATGTTGCCGATTGGTAAAGTCAGGAAATTGTCGTTCTACGATGGCCATTATTATCTGCTGGATAAAAGTTCGGATGAAATCCTTTGCTACGACGGGAGTGGCCATTTCAAATTCAAGATAGCAGATAAGGGAAAGGGACCCAGCGAATATATTGCGATTCAGAGCTTCTACGTCGATCCGTTTCATCACTGGTTGAACATCATCTCGGTGGGTGGCAAAGTGCTGAAATATACTCCTGAAGGAATGCCGGTGGGTGTGCAGACCGATAGCGCTGGTTTTAAGATGGTGATGAACGCAGCACAACTAACGAGTGAATTAACAGCCTGTTACGGATTGGGCCCGAAAGACAATCTGTATGTCAGAAATCAACGTACGGGTGAGAGCCACTATTTTATTCCCTTTATCGAGAGTCGTGACATGAGTTTCTCGAATAAGGCCTTTGCAGTCGGCGAAAGTTCGGCCTTGTTTTGTCACGGGACCAATGATTCCATTTACGAAATTTCAGCGGTCTACAACGTAAAGGCGCGTTACTATGTCGACTTTGGGGCGAACCGGATTGATCCCAAACTCTATCAGGCGAATCCGGGAGCTGTCATGAAAATGTACCAACAGAAAGATGTAGCCACCAAACTGGATGATTTAAATAACACACCCAATTTCCTGTTGTTTTCTTACCTGATGTTCCATAAGAATGATCTGCGGAATGTCAGTACGCAGTTTGTCATGTATGACAAGAAGAAAAAGAGCGTGATGAACTTACAGCAGAGCCAGGGGCTTTTCCCGGTGCGTGACATTACGGATAAGGAAGCGTTTATTTCCCTCGTTTCCCCCGTACAGATTCTCAGTGATGGGCAGAAAAATGGCGTTGAAAAGCAGCTGTCAGATTACCTCGAAGAGCACCACATCAACGAGGAGAGCAACCCATTGGTAGTGGTTTGGAAGATGGCAAACTGAATCCGGAGTTGCAATTGTTGTACATGAAAGAGTGAACCGACCGAAGGCTATTACGAAACAAACCAAAAAAACAACAAACATGAAAGACCTCCTATCGCTAACCTTGATGTTGCTTGTTTTCGCTGCGAGTTCCTGTCAGTGGAAGTCGAAAGCCAAGCAAAAGCAACCAGACGATTTCCATCAGGATATTCTGCTGATGAAAGGAGAAAAGAATTTTTACCTCGATGATGAGACCTCCAATTGGTCACTTTCACTGCATTACCTGGAGAAGGATTCCGCGTTGGCTTTCTATACCGATTACAATAAAACCGTTAATGTTTTTGATTACCGTACCGGGCATTTAACGGACAAAGTCGATGTCGGGGATAGGGTGAAAAATGTGCATGAAGTTTTTGCCTATAACCTGGATTCCATTTTCATCTACTCATTTGCTCAAACAACGATTTTTCTGGAAAGGAAGGATGGAAGTACGGTCTGGAAGTTTCCGATTGATATGGGAGATTATCTGAAAACATTTACGTTGATGCCTTACTTGTCTACTATGCGACCGGTGATATACTATAAGCAGAACTGGTATTTCATGTGCAGTGGCTTGGGAGAGTATCCTGATATTGTCACCAAACGGGAAGAGCGTCCGACCTGGATGTGCTACCATCCGGCCAATAAAAAGGTGTCTTTTTTATCTGGTTTTCCTGAGTTTTACATTCACAATAACATGGGTACCTATCAGTATTGGCGTCCGTCAGGAACATTTAATCCTTCCCGCGGAGAATTAGTGACTTCATTTAAGGCCAGCAATCAGGTGAATGTTTTGAACCTGGATAATCAGGAAGAAAGATGGGTGTCCTTAAAAAGTCATTATTTCGATACCATTCCGTTGCCATTCAAGGGAAAGGACCGGGACTATGAATCACAACAGGAATCGTACTATCACTATCTGAAATATCCCAGCTACGAAGGTATCTTTTACGACAAATACCGTCATGTTTACTATCGCTTCATTTTGCATGGAGTTGAAAAGCCTGACTTAACGAAAAGAGCAAAAGCCTATTTCGATAAGAAGATGTCGATTTTGGTAGCCGATGAAGATTTTAACATACTGGGAGAAACACCGGTCTATTCTGGCTATTACGTGCCGGTGACATTTGTTACTCCCGAAGGATTACACGTACTAAAACTAACGAACGATGAAAACGTTGCCACATTTACCGTTTTTCAACTTAACCCGAAGTACCGGCTTTAGACTGCTGGTTGTATGGCTGATATCTCTGGCGGTTGTTTCCTGCCATGAGGATAGTTCGACAAAGTATGCCCAAATGGCCATACACGAATTACCTAACCCGCAGGGAACCTACAGCCAATATTTTATTATCCCCTTGTCGGGTGAAGGTCAGGAGCTGAACAAAGTCAAATCGTTCATCCAGCAAAACTACTTTCGCAGGAATATCCGTTTTATTCTGACAGCGGTTGACTCGACTGCTGATTTGGATTCGGAGTTGGGAGCGTGGGCGACACATTCCCCGAATATATACATCGATTCAGCCAATCAACTGGGTCCTGACGGCAGGGCTGACGGCATATCAGGACCGGTATTGTTTTCATTGGATGATAACCAGGTTAGTCAGGTCAGATTACAGGGAAACGAGAACCCGTCCAAAATAGATGAAGTTTTACGGGAACTCGCTGAAGAGCCTTTTATCAAAGTGGACCTGAAGGGATATCTGGATGGAAAGTATCAGAAGGTTGAGGTTCAGTCCGATTCCCTGTTCAGCCAGATCAAGCGTATTCAGTTGAAAACAACCGGCGGTTATGCTATCGGAACGTTAATGGATATGAAAGTGTGTTCCCGCTACTATTTCCTACTGGATAACCAGATGAATATTTTCCGGTTTGATAAGGAGGGAAATCTTCTTCGGAAAATAGGTACGAAAGGGAAGGGCCCCCGAGAGTATTCCAACTTGTATCAGTTTGACATCGATACGGTTCACTCGCGGGTATTTTTACTGGATGCTTTCAGTAAGAAAATCATCGTTCACCATTTTGATGGCGAATATCTGAAGACCATTGATTTGCCCTATATTCCGGCAGCTTTTTCTTATATGGAAAATATGAGTTTCATGCTCTCTGTTCCCGACTACAATCAACCCGACGGGGAAAAGTTTGCATTGATGAAAGTTGATGAAAAAGGAAACATTATCAACCGGTATCTTCCCGTATCAGCCCCCAAAGAACGACGTTCAAGTCCTGATTTTTTTAATATGCCACTCATGAAAAATATCGGGGACGGTCGACTGCTGTATTGGCCTTTGCAAACCAATGAAGAATATATCATTACCCCCGATGGTCAGAAATTAAGTTACTGCCGGTTTGAGGAGGGAAATTTGCAGGTGCCCGGATACATCGCTGAGAATGTAAAATTGATGGAGGCGAATATGAATAAATATATTTTCCAGCTGTATGCGAGGCAGAGTAACCGGTTTCTGTTTATCAATTTCTTTTATCAGATGAATAACTATGGGTTGGTATACGATAAAAAGAAAGAGCTCTTCTATGAGGCAAGCAAGGGTAAGCGTCAGCCCCAAATAAAAGGAGTAGACGGTAACCCGGATTTCTGGCCGGCATTTTCATCCGGGAACAAACTTTACAGTATAGACTACCAGGAGGATACTACCTGGTTGATAGCTGCTGAAACCATCAATTAATAGAATGCATAGATTCAATAGTGTTGTATGAAACCGGTTTTTATTCTATGAACAATAAGATATTTTGCTAATTTTAGAACACACTAAACAGATCCAACAAATGACCTCAAATCGACTAGCCCGGTTTTTAGCGGGAGCACTCCTATTGGGCCTGGTGGCCTGTTCCGGCGCACAAACCAAAGAGACCGATTCAGCAGATAAGCGAGCGTATCTGAAACAGGAAAATCCCGTTCAGGTATTGGTGCTAAAGAAGGAACCGTTCGAGAAAGAGCTGGTGAATAACGGAAAGTTAGTCGCCGTTCGCAAAAGCGATCTCCAGTTCCAGGTGAGTGAGCAGTTAATCAAGCTGGCAGTTAAAAACGGTGACCATGTCAAAGCCGGGCAGCTGATTGCTTCCTTAAAACCTTTCTCATACCAGCAGAAGTTAGAAAATGCCCGGATAGAATTGGATAAGGCGAGAATGGCTCTGTCGAGCCGGTTGATGGGGCGGGGATACAAGACCCTGGACACGACGCAGATTCCCTCCGTGATTTATCATACCCAGGCGATTCAATCGGGCTATGAGAGTGCTTTGCGGGATTTGAAGATTGCTGATTTCAACCTGCAATCTACCCGTTTGGTGGCTCCGTTCAATGGCATTGTGGCTAATATCAACAAGAATCAGTACGACCAGGTGAATGCAGGAGATACGTTCTGTACTCTCATCGATAACTCGGAATTCGAGGTGGAGTTTAGTGTGGTCGAGAATGAAATCAACGATATCGAGATAGGAGAGGACGTACAGATTGTCCCCTTTGCCAACAGTAGTCAGACCTATCACGGGCGTATCTCCGAAATCAACCCGGTGATCGACGAGGATGGCTTAATCCAGGTGAAGGCACGGGTAAAGAATCCCGGCGGCCTGATGGAAGGGATGAATGTGAAAGTCCTGGTCGAAAAGGAAATTCCCAATCAGCTGGTCGTGCCCAAGTCGGCCGTTGTGTTACGACAAAACCAGGAAGTGCTGTTCAAGTACACCAAAGGAAAAGCTTTCTGGACCTACGTGAAAACCGTGGCTGAAAACAGTAACTCGTACTCCGTCATCGCCCATCCCGATAAGGGCGGAACCCTCGCCGCCGGCGACACCATCATCATCTCCGGCAACCTGAATTTGGCGCATGAGAGTGAAGTTGAGATAAAGTAGTTTCAGGTTTCAGGTTTCAGGTTTCAAGTTTCAGGTTACAGGTTGAGGTTTCAGGTTAGGTAAAAAATATTTCAGGTTATGGTGACAATACATCGGTTTGAGGATTTGGAGGTTTGGCAGGTTTCGAGAGAGATTTGTCAGGCTATCTATTCCTTGACGCAAACTGATAAATTCAAAAAGGACTATGCTTTGGTTGATCAGATCAAACGATCATCAGGTTCGGCAATGGATAACATCGCGGAAGGATACGAACGTGACGGAAACAAGGAATTTATTCAGTTCCTGACTATTTCCAAAGCATCGATAGGAGAAACCCGCTCACAGTTATACCGCGCTTTAGACTTTGGATATATACAAAAAGAAGAATTTGAATCGATGAATGAAAAATGCCTGCGGTTAAGTCGCCAACTGCAAAAGTTCTCCGATTATCTGAGAAAATCACCCATCAAAGGCCGCAAGTTCCAAACTTAAAAAACAAGTCAAATGTCGAAAGTCAAAAGTCGCACAACCTGAAACCTGAAACCTTTTCATTCCACGCAAAGGCCGCAAAGAATGTCCACAGATGGACGCAGATAATATTCACAGATGACACAGATAGTGAAAAACATCAAAACTTGAAGCTCAAAGGTTGCCATCGCACAACCTGAAACCTGAAACTTGTAACCTGAAACCCTTAAATCAATGAGTAATCAAAAACTGATAAAACCAGCCAACTCTATTCAAGGCACAACTTGTAACCTGAAACCTGAAACCTGTAACCTCTAGTTCGCATGGTCCGCTTCCTCATCCAACGTCCGATAGCTGTTAGCATGACTTTCATCGCCATTTTGGTGCTGGGGGTTTTGGCAATGAATTATATCCCGGTGTCACTGATGCCGGATGTCGATATACCGGAGATTACCGTACAGGTGAGTGTGCCCAACACACCGGCGCGGGAACTGGAGAACACCGTCGTTCAACCCATCCGCCGGCAGTTGATGCAGGTTTCGCATTTGGCCGACATCAAAAGCGAGACCCGCAACGAGAGTGGTATCATTCACCTGAAGTTTGACTACGGTACCGATATCGACTTTGCCTTCATCGAGGTGAACGAAAAGATTGACCGGGCGATGAACTACCTGCCCCGCAACATTGACCGCCCGCGGGTGATCAAAGCGAACGCCACTGATATCCCGGTTTTCTATCTCAACCTCACAACACGCGACTCCAGTAAGAGGGTTTCAGGTTTCAGGTTACAGGTTACGGGTTCCGGAATGTGGCTCCCTGAATATGGTTGACCGGTTTTGTTAATTATTGACTTAGTTTAATTCAATATTTTCATACTTGTTGTTGGACAGAAATGTGTGTTG
>NZ_PYGC01000007.1 GCF_003014495.1 Prolixibacter denitrificans
TCAATAATTTTTCTTTTGGAACAGCCCCCAAAAAACAGGTTGTTTTAAAAGAAAAATTATGGGGTGAGGCTTGCTTTTTAGCTCAGTTCTTTGTTATAGCCAGTTTTTTATTCATCTCCAGTCGTAATTATTGGATAATCTTTAATTCTATCTTGCGTAGTGAAATACTCCTTAAGCACTTCTTTTTTATTTATTTTGATAGTCCATAAACCAATTTCTTTTTCTTTATCAACCCATTTGAATCTCAATTCACCATTCTCCGGTTTTTCTCCATTCAGTCTTGCACCAAACGTATATTCTCCGTTACATTCAAATGAATTTAATTTCGATGAAAGGTATTTCTCAATATTAAATACAATTAAACTTTGGTCTGCTATAAGTTGTACTTGCATTGAGTCTCGAATTTGTAAAAATGTACTTCCCATATCATAGTGAGTCTCATGAATAAAACCAGAGTCTGTTTTAGTTAGATTTACCCAAGTCTCTGGAAGTTCTTCGACAGTCAAATGTCTCTGAGCAGAACAACTTGCTACTATTAGAAGAAATATTGGTATTACGATATTCTTCATTTTCAAAATTGGCTATAACGGTCACTTGTATGTGGTCGGGCGGGATTTCGAAGAGAAATCCTGTCAGACCCGCAGGAAAGTGGGCAGAAGGTTTGACTTGTCAAACCGAGATGACCCCCGCCTGCCATATTACAATATGTTACCTGTAGTTGTTTTTTCATTTTTTTAGTAGAATTGGAATAATTAATTCGGAAGCAACAGGTTTGTTTGCTTCGTATCCAACTTTCCAAGTCCCTGTGTCCCTTAATATTTTTGATATTTGATTTTCTATTGCGATTAATTCATTTGTCTTATTTGAGCCATAAGCCCCATTGGCATGAAATTCACCGTTCTTGTCTATTATTGCTTTGATATGAATTAGGTATGAATCTCCACAACTCATAAAAGTCGGGGGAATAACTAAATTCTCATTTACAATTTTATTTAAGGTCTTGAAGTCTAAGGTATTTTGTGGGAGTCTGTCACAATTTGACATATACTCAAGCCCGTCTTTTGTTTTTCTTAGATTCTTTTCAGGCCTTTGAGCGGGATAGTCCAGGGGATTTAAAACCAAATTTTTTATGTATTGATAATCGTATTTTTTCTTTTCCTGTTCGTAATTCCATCCAAATATTTTTCCAGTAACTTTTCCGTTTTCCACAGGGACATAGAATTCTCCACAAATTGAAATTTCATACTCAACTTTTCCCTCCTTATTCAGTTTGTTCAGAGCAAGAATCCAATTTGTATTTGGTTTAAAATGTTCAATGTATGGTCTGCAATCAGCACCGTTATCACCCCAGACAATTATTGTGTCTCTATTCTCAATACCTCTCAATTTTTCTTTGATTAGGAATTTCATTGAATAGGGATTATCTGGAGAGTCGTGTGTCCCAATAGAATCGTATTCTAATACAGTTCCATAGACAACAATATCTGCCGCCTGATTAGAATAAACGAATCCTCCAAGATAACCGCAATCACATGCAATTGCCTTGAAACTTCCAATCAATAAAATCAGTGTCAATATGTGGATTCTTTTTTTCATTCAATTACAGGTAACGTTTATAATATGGGGCGTTTGGCACTTCAAAGCTCCAAAGTATCAAACCGCTATATGTTTTATTAAATGTATACATGCTTAAATTTAGCTCTATCTGCCAAATGACCTATATTTAGTGTTACCAAACGTTTTACTATGGAATGAATATCAATCTTTGTTTCACACCATCTGAATCAATTAACCAAGTAATTCCATACCCTCCAGCTCCATCACTATTCCATTGATCAACTATATAGGCGTCCAAATATTTGTAAACTTCAAATTTATTTGAACACTCAAATAAATCAGAAAATAAAATTTTTGGGACAGATATTTCTTTTCCACCCATAATAATTTCTATTGATTTAACTTCAATCTTAGGAGTTTCACCATCTGTTCCATAATAACGCCTTCCATTTATTTTTGAGATCCATTTATCATCAACATAGTCGACAATCTTGTTTTCAAATGAAAATGAGTCAAGTTTATATTTAAAACTAAAATCGTCTCCTTCGTATTTTTCTAAATCATAGATGTCAATAATCCGAGATGAATGCATATAGCCTTTAATATAATCCGATCCATCACAACCAAGAGCAAATTGATTTTTGGGGATATAAACTTCTAACCAATTTTCATTATTCTTTGCAGCCTCAAAAACAAAAAACAATTCAAAATTTTCTACTTTATAAATTACTGTAGAATCGTTATTCGGTCCACTCCTTACATTTGTAAATCCATCTTTATCCTTAATCATTGCAACTTGGGAAAAACTTGTAGTTGCAAGAAACACTAAAATTGCGAAAATGAAAATCTTTGTCATTATACAATGTTTAAAGTTTGGCACTAACCTAATGTTTGGTAACTAGTTTATATGTGTACTAAAAGTACCCAATATTTCCAATACGGGCGTGTTATGTGCACCTTGGGTATCTTATATATCAGGTCAGCCGAGTGGATTCTTAATCTTTTCAATAGGCTTCGGTCTGTCGTCATTTTGTTGGTTGTTAAGGCTCATCCAAGTTAACAAAAAAATTATTCGTCCATGACATGTTCTTGGTGCAACAGGGGAAGGGGTTGGGACAACTTCCGAAGTATTCAGGAGCACCCCAAAACTCGTTAGGACAAATGCAGAAGTCTTTGGGAGAACATCCGAAGAGTTTCGGACAACCGCAAAAGTGTTTCTGAGCGGAAGCGAAACCGTCAGGACAACATCGGAAGTCGTTAGGAGAGGTTGGAAAGCCTTCAAGGCAGGTGAAGAAGCCCTCAAGACGGGATTAAATGGCTTTGTCAGCAGCATTGAGCACTTTTGATGTGGCTTCAACGACTTCGTGTGATGCTTCAACGACTACAACCCATTCTTCAATGGCTTCGATTGATGTGTTAACGACTACAGTTCAGTCTACAACAGGTACGACTCAGTCTTCAACGGCTGCAAACCATTCTTCAGAGGTTACGGTTGATGTGTTAATGGCTTCAATTCAGTCTTCAGTGAGAACAATTCAGTCTTCAACGACTGCGATTGACTTAGTGGCAAGGGATGCCGGGGATTATTCATACCGCCCTCAAGGAAATAATACTTCTCCTGGCGGCTTAGTTTTGTTCTTCCGTACGAAATTCGATGATGCGCGTTGCCGGATGCTTTTTCAGGTAACTGCGAATGATTCCCTGGGTATCGCGGTTGTCCTGCCGGGAAGAGATGCAGTCGTGCAAAGCCTGAACGCCTTCGGTTGAGCTTTCCTCATCGACATAGCCAAAGCCGGTGTAGCGTCCGTTCTGCACTTTTACGATCGCCCATTCGCCTTTCCGGCGTCCTTCTTCCATGATGAAAAAATTGGGCGAACGAAATTGAAGCTTAGCAGCCGCCATTTCGGCCCGTTGGTTGTAATCATCAGGTGCTTCTTCACCAATGCACGCACCGTTACAGCTCTTTATTTCGTAGTGAAAGCATGAGCCATCGGTTTGGTACAGGCCACAGAGTTTCTGGCATAACCGGTATTGGTCAACCAAATCGTGCAAATATTCTTTGGCTTCAGCAGCGGAATAGAAACTGGTGAGCGGCAATTCGCCATCGATAATCTTCCTGACTTCGAAGCGCTGGTAACCGGCTTCATCCTGGTAAGTAAACAAGCCGTAATGAAAACGGGTACGTCGTTGCGCCCGGTTGTACAATGGCTGGTGACTTTTTATCTCATCCGATTCCAGCAACAGCGAAACCAACTCACTGCCGGTAATTTGCCAATCGACGTCCACCAGTTTGCTGCGCATTTCGATGGCCTTTTTCGTGCTGTTGTTGGCCAGGTGCGAAAGAACCCGTTGATGAATGTCCTTGCTTTTCCCGATGTAGATGATTTCTCCCGAGTCATTCAGGAAGTAGTAAACACCGGTTCGCCCGGGAAGCGCTTCGAGTTTTTCTCTGGGAAGTTCTTTGGGAGCATTCGTAAACAGATTCTGCGTTTGCTCGTTATTCTGCTGCATTAGAATCTCGAACAGTTTCACGGTAGCGAACGCATCGCCGCCGGCCCGGTGACGACCGTTGATAGAGATATTCAAATCGGAGCAGAGGTTTCCCAGCGAATAGGAGCGGTGTCCCGGCAACAACTTCCGGCTGAGCTGAACGGTGCAAAGCGTTTTCCGACGGTAGTCGTACCCAAGCCGTTTGTATTCTTCCTTCACGAAGTTGTAATCGAATGCCACGTTGTGCGCCACGAAAATCTTCCCGGCCGTGATTTCTACCAGCTGTTTGGCTACTTCGTAGAACTTGGGTGCATCGGCAACCATCTCGTTGGAGATACCTGTCAACCTGGTAATGTTGTATGGAATGTAACACTCCGGGTTAATCAGGCTGACGAATGAATCGGTCACCTGCCGGCCATCGTGGATGTATACAGCGATTTCCGTAATTTTCCCGTTTCGGTGACTGGTTCCGGTCGTTTCGATATCGATTATGGCGTACATCAGGTGCAAAGATAAATGATATCTCCATTAGATGAACAGCGAATTGGGCAGGCAGTTGAACTTTCCTATCTTTACCGGGTTTGAAAATATGCTATGGAGAAATTCGAACCCAAATCAATGTTGAAACCTGCCATTCGTGCAGCGTTGGAGGCTGGTGAAGCTATCATGAAAGTTCACCGTTCGAGAGACCTGGAAGTGGAGTATAAGGAAGATGACAGTCCGGTTACGTTGGCTGACAAAGAAGCCAGCAAAGTAATCATCGAGATGCTTTCTCCGTACGGCTTTCCGTTTTTAAGTGAAGAAGAAAAATTTCCTCCATACGAAGAACGGGAAAAGTGGGACTATTTCTGGATGATTGATCCGCTCGACGGGACCAAGGAGTTTATTCGCAACGGCGATGACTTTACAGTAAACATTGCGCTCATCGATAAAAACCGGCCCGTTTTAGGAGTCATCTATGTTCCGGTTACCGGCTATCTCTATTTCGGCAGCATTGACAAAGGTGCTTATCGCACAGCGAATGCCGATACGCTTTCGGTAGAGCAGATATTTGCCAAAGGAGTTCCGCTTCCGCTGGAAGATGAGCATGAGAAGTTCACGCTGGTCGGTAGTATGTCGCACATGAATACAGAAACAAGAGAATATTTCGACAAGCTGATGGCCGAAAAGGGTAAAGAAAACGTGGATGTGATTATTCGCGGTAGCTCCCTGAAGATGTGTATGGTGGCCGAAGGAACCGCCGACTGTTACCCGCGTCTAAGTAACATCATGGAATGGGATACAGCGGCCGGACATGCCATTTGTGAAGCTTCGGGGTGTGAAGTAACCCAGTGGAACGGAACGCCCATGGTGTATAACAAAGAGGATTTTTACCAACCCTGGTTCCGGGTCAGCCGTTGATTACTGCATGTCAATGGTGACCGTATCTTCCCAGACCTTTTTCCCGGTAGGTACCGACTTCATTTGGTAATGAACACGATATTTCCCGTTTCCCGCTTTGCGAACGACCTCGCCGGTTAACAGAAAACCGGCCTTTTGGTTGGCAGCCCAGTTCAATTGTGCGCTTTCCGATGGGAGCGTGGTGGTCGTAAAAAGCGTGGCTCTTCGGTCTCCACCATGAATCACCCGCAATAATCCGGAGCCCGCCAGTTTGGCTTCCACTACGGGAACAACTGCTTTGGGAGAAGTTCCAAGGGAAGTGGGAATGGCAATACTTCCGACAATACAAACCGGCCGTTCAGCAGTCGCGTCATTTCTCACACTCTTCAGCCAGTTGGAATTAAACAGGCTGTGCTGAAGCTTAGACGGAAAATAGACAATGCTCAACGCCGGATCGGGTGTTTGCATTTCAGGTTCCTGCACCTGCTGCGAAACCTGAGGGCTGCAAGCCTGCAACAGGCCCGCCAGAATGATTATATAAAAGGCAGTAAATCTCATATCGTTTGGTCCGGCAAGATAACGATTACTCGTCAGCTATCCGTTGATCTTTTTCATTTCTTCGGTAATTTCCCGGTAAATGATTTCGCCGATGGGTGTCAAGGGCAGGCGTAAAACGTTCTCTACCTTACCTTTGACATTCAATGCCGCTTTAATCCCTCCGGGGTTACCTTCAACAAAAAGAAGATTGAAAAGGTTTAAAAACTGCATATGCTGGGCAGAAGCTTTCCGAAAGTCTCCGTTGGCTGCTGAATGGACCATGTCGGCTACTTTCGCCGGAAATCCGTTGGCAATAACGGAAATAACGCCATCGGCACCTAAGGAAATGGCCGGAACGGTCAGACCATCATCTCCCGAAAGGACAGAGAAGTTCTCCGGCCGGTCGCGAAGAATGTGTGCCAGCTCCGTCAAATCACCGGACGCTTCTTTCACAGCGACAAATTTATCGGAAGCTTCAGCCAACCGGATGGTGGTGGCGGCATTCATATGCATTCCGGTACGACCGGGTACATTGTACAGTATAATGGGTACGGGGCTGTTTTCGGCAATTTGCATGAAATGCCGGTAGATGCCTTCCTGCGTGGGTTTGCTGTAGTAAGGAACGACGGAAAGGATCCCATCTACTTTGCCGGCATCAATGTTTTTCAATCCTTCCACCACTTCACGCGTATTGTTTCCACCAGCACCAACGACAATAGGAAGCCGGCCGGCATTTTTTTCAGCCACAAAATCGACCACGCTTTTCTTTTCTTCTGCCGTAAGGGTAGCTGTTTCAGCCGTGGTTCCCAGGACAACGAGAAAGTCGATGCCTCCGGAAATCATATCTTCCACTAATTCCCCAAGTGCTTCAAAATCAATTGTACTGTCTTTCTTAAATGGTGTTATGAGGGCGACACCTGCTCCGCGAAACTTTTGTCCCATAAAATCTTAACCTTTTCGATTGATGTATTCCAAATAATGAATAATCTGTTCGGTCAGATAACGACAATTCTTTTTCCCTGAGATTTCTACGGTCAAATCGTAGAAATTGTTTTCCGGCTCTTTCCAACCAACCTTAAAACTCGCCACCGAGTCAACCAATATGCTTTGCAGCGGTAACAGTTCAGTAATAGACAAGTCCAGAAGCAAATCGAACCGGGTATCGACAAAACTCTTCAAATCATCCGATTTGGGATCTCCTTTCCAGTCGATTTCTTTTCCGGTAAAAAAGCGCGAATGTGACGCTTTACTGAACGTTTCCTTTTCCTCGGCCGAGTTGACAACCGCCAGTCCCCGGGTACTAATGCCGTGCTCTGTCAGAACTTTTCTCATATGTTCGTAACTCTCCATTGCTCCGTCATCTTCGGGATACCACAGAATGGCTGCAGTTTTCGCCGTGTTGAAAGTATGGACCAGCACGTTACGCCCTGGATTCCGGTACTTTTTATGCAATCTTTTCAGCGTAACAGTTTGGAGAGCTTTTTTAAACATATTGGGACAAATTTACGAATTCGTTGATTGGTTATTCTTATTTAAGATGAAGAGCTATCATATTTATGCTTACGATTTGTAAGTAAATAGCTGAAAATATTTTCAATTTAAATACTTACGTCTTTCGATTGTGTCTGATTTTAATTGAGACGTTTTCCTTTTCATATCTGTTTTCTATTGGCGTCTTACGATTCAATCATTTTTAAAAATTCCTGCTCATCGATGATGGGTATTTTCAACTTTTCGGCCTTTTCTCTTTTTGCTGGCCCCATTTTATCTCCGGCCAACAGGTAATCTGTCTTCCCGGTAATGGAACCGGCATTTTTCCCCCCGTTCTGTTCGACCAGTTCACCCAACTCTTTTCTGCGTTGCGAGGTCCCGAAATTTCCGGAAATCACGAACGTCAGTCCTTTCAGCTTTTCGGAGGTCGGGAGAGAATCCTCATCAACTTCCATGGTGAGACCGGCCTTGCGTAATTGCTGGATTAAAATACGGTTTTTTTCGTCGTCAAAATAATTCCGGAGGGATTGTGCCATTTTCTCACCAATCTCATCAACGGCAATCAACTCTTCCAACGTGGCATCTTCCAGTTTTTCGATGGAGCCAAAGGCACGAGTAATTTTTTTCGCGGCCGTTTCACCAATAAAGCGAATCCCTAAACCGAACAGTACTTTTTCAAATGGTTGCTGCTTCGATTTTTCAATTCCGTTTACCAGGTTTTGGACCGATTTTTCCTGAAAGAAGTCAAGAACCAGAATTTGGCCCTGCTTTTCGGGTAAATCGTAAATGCTGGCCACATCGGTCAGCAAACCTTTGTCAAAAAACAACCGAATGGTTTCTTTGCCCAAACCTTCGATGTCCATAGCACCCCGGCTGCAGAAATGTTCGAGCTTTCCTTTCAGCTGGGGAGGACATCCGTTTTCGTTGGGACAGTAATACGCTGCTTCGCCTTCTGTACGCTTCAATTCGGTTCCGCACTCCGGACAATTGGTGATGAACTCGACTCTCGCCGCATCGTTTTTTCTGGAGCTCGTATCAACACCCACAATTTTGGGAATGATCTCACCGCCTTTTTCTACGTACACCTGGTCGTCGATGTGCAAATCGAGGTTGGCGATGATATCGGCATTATGAAGGGAAGCTCGCTTTACAATGGTACCGGCCAGCAGAATGGGCTCCAAATTGGCGACAGGCGTAACAGCGCCGGTTCGTCCTACCTGGTAAGTGACAGCTTTCAGACGGGTTGCCAACCGTTCGGCCTTAAACTTATAAGCAATGGCCCAGCGCGGCGATTTGGCCGTATAGCCCATCTCTTCCTGAATTCTGCGGGAATTGACTTTGATGACGACACCATCAGTTGCTACCGGAAGATTTTTCCGCTCTTCGTCCCAGTAATGGAGATAATCGAAGATTTCATCGACCGTTTTACAGGCACGCGTATGTTCGGAAATTTTGAAACCCCACTTCTTCGCTTTTTCCAGCAGTTCAAGGTGACCATCCGACGGGAGATTATCGCCCAATACATAATAGAATATGGCATCGAGATTTCGTTTGGCAACTTCCGATGAGTTTTGCAGTTTCAACGTTCCGGAAGCTACATTTCTCGGGTTGGCAAACGGTGCTTCTCCCGCTTCAGCACGAGCTTCGTTCAGCTTTTCAAACGAAGCAAAAGGCATCAGCACTTCGCCGCGTATTTCGAACTTTTCGGGAAAATCACCTTTCAGCTTGAGCGGTACACTCCGGATGGTTTTCACATTGGCGGTCACATCATCGCCCTGAACGCCATCGCCGCGGGTTACCGCACGAACCAGCTGTCCGTTCTCGTAAGTAACACTAATCGATGTTCCGTCGAATTTCAACTCACAAACATAGGTGAATGGCTCATCGACGAGTTTCCGGGTACGTTGGTCAAATTCCTGCACTTCACTTTCGGAATAGGTGTTGCTGAGCGAAAGCATGGGGTAGGTGTGACGCACCTGCGTAAACTGCTGGTTGATGTCACTTCCCACACGCTGTGACGGCGAATTGGGATCGTTCAGCTCAGGCGCTTCTTTCTCTAGTTCGATGAGTTCGTTCATCAAATGATCGAAAGTTTCGTCGCCAATGATCGGCTGATTTAAAACGTAGTAGTTGTAGTTATGCTGTTCGAGTTGCTCTCTTAATTCCAGTATGCGTTTCCGGGTCTTTTCCGAAGTCATTTTCTTCACATTTTAAAAAACTAAAAGTACTAAAAATGGACGTTCGGAAACATAAAAACATGCCATTCGCATTGAATTCTTTTGCCTCAATGAAATTGTGAAATCAAAATCAGATAGATAATAACGATTGCGCCGATCACAGCAAACCTAATCAGATTTTTCATCGTCCGGGGGGTAGTCATAAACAAAAATCTCTTAGCCGTATGTAAAAAAATTAAATGCTATTGTCGGCCCCAAGTAAGCAAAATATCCTGTTAAAAAATGATCAGATTTTGAAAATGTCGTATATCTTTGACGTGAATTTTGGTTTTTCAACCTCCGTTCGGGAGGACGAAAATGAAAAGGGAATCCGGTGAAAATCCGGAGCTGTTCCCGCAGCTGTAAGCCCGTAATTAATGGGTTTCCTGATCCGCATAACCACTGTTTCAGTTTGAAACGGGAAGGTGCAGGAAACCCGGGTGAGCCAGAAGACCTGCCACGATTCAACAACTAATTTTTGCTTTCGGGATAAATAGCAAAAATGAACTGCAAGCAATTGTTATTCATTTTTCACATTTGGAAGAAAGCCGGAAACAACCATTAATTAAATGTCATTATTATGGGAAACGTATGTCCGCGCTGTGGGTCCACCTTCGAATGTCAACACGATGATATTCAGAAATGTTGGTGTGCCCGTGAAAGATTGCCCGCCGCGTTGTGCGAAACGCTCAGGGAGAACTACGATGCATGCTTATGCCTCTCGTGCATCAGTGAACTTCAAAACGACCTCAGAATCAACGTAAATCAAACGACAAAAAAGGATTAATCATGAAGAAATTAAACGGATTGTTCATTGCAACAATTGCTTCGGCTTTGCTTTTTACTGCCTGTGACAAATCGGAAGAAACCATTACTGAAACGAAAACCGTCGATTTTGAAGACCTCCAGACACCTTCTTCAGGTTACTGGAATGGCAGCGATGCTTCAGGCGAATTTACTTCGGGCGATATGGTTTTCCCGAACAATTACAACGCCGATTATTCGACGTGGGACAGCTTTGCCTATTCCACATTGAATGATACGCAAACAGCCGGCTATGGCAATCAATACAGCGTGTTCGATGCAGCGAACAACGGTAACACATTTGCCATATTTTACCCTTCCTATTCAGGCGATGCGTATTTTTCATTTCAGAATGAGCAGGAATACCAACTGAAAAGCATCGAGTTGTGTAACGATACTTATTCGGCACTGTCGATGAAAGACGGAGACGCTTACAGTAAGAAATTCGGCGGTGATACGGGAAACGATCCCGACTGGTTCAAGGTCGACATTATTGGTTACGATGCAGCAGGCGATTCGATTGGTAACGTCGAGTTTTATTTGGCCGATTATCGCTTTTCGGATAATACACAGGATTACATTGTTAACCAATGGACTACAGTAGACTTAAGCAGCCTGGGCAAAGTGAACAAACTGGCCTTCCGTTTTGGCTCTTCAGACGTTGGCAACTATGGCATCAATACGCCATCTTACGTTTGTTTGGACAACCTTCGGTACGAAGTGGTATCGAAAGCAGAGTAGCGAATCATCAACCAGCAGGAATAGAACATTGTTTTTTTGTAACTGTTTAGCTTATACTATTCCTGCTTAACATACTTGATTGTAAAAAGGCGGATATCCCCGAAACAGGGGCATCCGCCTTTTTTTGTTGTCTTGATTTTCTTCAACGGATGGTAGTTATAGAAATTATTCAATAAGATTCATTATCAGCGATATAATAATGCGACGTCCTGTTTCGTTATAAAAATGAAATATCGCAATGTGTTGGTTGTTAGTGACGTTGGAAAGTGCGGTATTTTAACCAAACCAAAAAACACTTTTCCTATGTCAGTTCGTGTCAGTGTATTATTGTTGATGCTGAATTTTGGGCTTTTGCTACTACCCGATATAGCCCACTCAAAAAACAAAGAAATACCGGGGTTACAGGTTGAAGGAAAATTACGCACAGACGAAGGCGGCCTGAACGGCGCTACCATTGAAGTCTTCAGAGCAGATAGCGATGAGCTCGAACAAACTGCAACCGTTGATGAAACCGGCAAGTTTGCGCTGCAGTTGGATTTTCAGCACGATTATTACTTCGTTTTTAAGAACAGAGGATGCTATTCCAAAAAATTGCTCCTGAATGCCGTTATTCCTGAGAAAGTATTGAAGCGGGATCCGTATTTTCCTCCTATTAAAATCATTGTTACGTTGTTTCGGAAAATCCCGGAAATTGACCCGTCATTTTCTGAGAAACCGGTTGGGAAGATATTCTATTCGGCTGAACTGGATAATTTTGATTCGGAATCGTACTTCAACGATATACAGATACGTGAAAAAATCGATGATGAAGTGGCAACCACCTATTCAAAAAAGCTGGAAAAGGCAAAAGCCCTGGAAGTCAGTGGGAATCTCGCTGCAGCTATGGATGAATACCAGACAGCCACGCGTCTGAAACAAGATGATGACCTTGCTCAGAAAAAGATAGCATCGCTGAAAGAGCAAATTAAGCAAAAGGAACAAATCAGACAGGCTGAAGCTGCCAGAAAAGACAGCATGGACAAACAACTTTTGGCTGCGTCTTTGAAACCCGCAGATATGGTTGACAAAGAGCTGAAAGCTCGAGCAAATCAATTGGTTCCTGTTCAGAAGGTTTTCGAAGATACTGCCACAAACGAGACAAAAAATTTGGCTGAGCAAACTCGACCAGATTCTGCTGAGACCGCTGCCCAAACCGCAGAAGTTGAACCGAAGAAAATGTTCGAGGACTCTGCCCAAAAGGTGACAGGCGAAACTGAAAAACAGGAAGCCATTGCAGCAACAGAGAACACGAAGACTCAAAATACAGAACAGGAGAAAGCACAATCTTCGTCAATTGACGGTGAAGAAAAAAGTTTGGTGCAGGCGTCAATACAACCACACGAAAAACACTCCGGCAGTGGCGTTATCCTGATATCCGGATTGATATTATTTGCGCTGCTTATTCTTCTTTGGATAAGGAGGAAAGCAAAACAGAAAGATACCGTGGAAAACAAATAGCATCTGACAAGATATATTGCGTTGTAAATAGCTTGGACTGTTTAACTTGTTTTACAGATTCATAAGGTTGCATTTAAAAAGGCAGGTGAATCCTTTCCGGGACACCTGCTTTTTTGTTTGTCATACTGATTTTCTATCGTTTGACAGAATTTCTGTAAATTCCCGTTCAATTTAAACCGAACTAACAATGAAGAAATTTGCTTCTCTTGTATTGCTTTTCCTGATAAGTATTTCACTGTTTGCACAGGACCGGATAACCGGCAAGAATTTTGCTACACGTTCTGATGTGATGGCACGTCACGGGATGGTGTGTACCAGTCAGCCATTGGCGACACAAATCGGAATTGACATCCTGAAAAAAGGCGGTTCCGCAGTTGATGCAGCCATTGCAGCCAATGCGGCGCTTGGATTGATGGAACCAACCGGTAGTGGAATAGGCGGCGATCTGTTCGCCATTGTCTGGGATGCCAAAACGAAAAAATTATATGGACTGAATGCCAGCGGACGTTCACCCAAGGCTTTAACGTTGGCGATTTTTAAGGAAAAAGGGCTGAAGGAAATACCGCCGTTTGGTCCGCTTCCGGTAACGGTTCCCGGTTGTGTGGACGGGTGGTTTTCGTTGCACGACCGCTTTGGTAAACTTCCGATGAAAGATATTCTGGAGCCGACGATTCAATATGCGGAGGAAGGATTTCCGGTTACCGACGTAATTGGCTACTATTTTGGCCGTTCGGTAGAATATTTCAGCAAGAAATTTCCGAATGTAAAGGAGACTTACATGTCTGATGGTGAACCGCCTTATAAAGGGAAGGTATTCCGCAATCCGATGCTGGCCAATACCTACCGCAAAATTGCCAAAGGTGGCCGCGATGCCTTTTATAAAGGCCGTATTGCACATGTTATTGCCGATTTTATTCAGGAACAGGGCGGTTACCTTTCGTATGAGGATTTCGCTGCACACCATTCTGAATGGGTAGAACCCGTTTCGGTGAACTACCGTGGATACGATGTTTGGGAGCTTCCGCCGAATGGGCAGGGAATAGCTGCCCTGCAAATGTTGCAGATTCTGAAAGGGTATGATATTGCTTCCATGGGATTCGGCTCAGCCGACCACATTCATTATTTCACGGAAGCCAAGAAACTGGCCTTCGAAGATAGGGCAAAATATTACGCTGATATGGATTTTGCCAAAGTGCCGGTTCAGACCTTGATTTCAGAAAAATACGCGGCAGAGCGCCGGAAACTTATTCGTCCCGATAGAGCAGGGGAATATTCAGCGGGAGAAATCAGTCAGGGAGAAACGGTTTACCTGACGGCTGCTGACGATGAAGGAAATATGGTTTCGTTGATTCAATCGAATTATCGTGGAATGGGTTCCGGAATGGTGCCTCCGGGACTGGGGTTTATGCTTCAGGATCGTGGTCAGCTTTTCAACCTGGAAGAAGGACACTCGAACACTTACGAGCCAGGTAAACGGCCTTTCCATACGATTATTCCCGCTTTCGTTACGAAAGATGGTCAGCCTTTCATGAGTTTTGGAGTGATGGGCGGTGATTTTCAGCCACAGGGACACGTTCAGATATTGATGAACCTCATCGATTTTGGAATGGGACTGCAGGAAGCCGGTGATGCTCCACGCATCAGTCACGATGGCTCCACTTCGCCGACAGGTACACCGGCTGATGGTACCGGACGAATTTCGCTGGAAAGCGGCTTTGGTTACGAAGCAATCCGTACTTTGATGCAACGAGGTCATCGTGTTGGATATGAGAATGGAATTTATGGTGGTTACCAGGCAATTATGTACGATGCTAAAAACGATGTTTATTACGGCGCGTCGGAATCGAGAAAAGACGGTGAGGCTATTGGTTACTAATTAGCTACCCTGATGTGATTATTTGTGTTAAATTTAATCTAAATTAATGTACTTTTGATAGGTGATATTTGCATGATAGAATAGTTCATGCTTTCTTTGTACGACGCAAAATTTGTATTAAATAGCTTATTATGACAATCGCTAGAGATAAAATGGTTTCCCTCACTTATGAACTCAGAGTAGACGGGAAGGAAGGAGAAGTATTTGAGACTGCGGGAAAAGAAAACCCATTGACATTTCTGTACGGAGCCGGATTGATGTTGCCGATGTTCGAAGAGCGTTTGGCCGGTCTTTCTGACGGAGCTGTATTCGATGTGGAAATTGCCGCAAAGGATGCTTACGGAGAAGTGAACGAAGAGGCTATCATCAATCTGCCGAAGCACATTTTCGAAGTAAACGGTGAATTTGATAGCGAACTGGTGAAGCCGGGAAATACCGTTCCGATGATGTCTACTTCAGGACAGCGCATGAACGGAATCGTTCTGGCTGTTGAAGATGATACCGTACGTATGGACTTCAATCATCCGCTGGCCGGAGAAGATCTGTTCTTCAAAGGTGAAGTTCTGGAAGTACGCGATGCAACAGCTGAAGAACTGGCTGCTGTATACAACCAGGGCGGTTGTGGCTGCGGAAGCGGCGGCGGTTGTGGTAGCGGAAGTTGCAGCACTGATGAGCACGAACACGAGCATGCGCACGCAGGCGGTGGTTGTGGTTGCGGAAGCGGCGGCGGAAGTTGCGGTTGCTAAGCAAATCCAGAAAACATTTTCTTTTCCGAATAAAGAAATTAACGTATTTTTATCAACCCGGGACTTCCCCGGGTTTCTTATTTTAGCCTATGAACACTTTTGGACAAATATTCAGATTAACCACGTTTGGAGAATCACACGGCGCAGCAATCGGAGGCGTTATTGACGGGTGCCCGTCCGGTCTCGAATTGGATATAGAAAAGGTGCAGAAAGATCTGGACCGCCGCAAGCCCGGACAATCGCATATAACGACCCAACGAAAAGAAGGGGACAAGATTGAATTCCTTTCGGGAATATTTGAAGGAAAAACCACTGGAACGCCCATCGGCTTTATTATTCGGAATAAAGACCAGCATTCGAATGATTACAATAATCTCAGGGAGGTATTTCGTCCCTCACATGCCGATTATACCTACATCAAGAAATATGGCCGCCGCGATCACCGTGGTGGTGGACGTTCATCAGCCCGGGAAACGATTGCGCGTGTAGCTGCCGGAGCCGTTGCCAAACAATTGCTGCAGAATATTGGCGTAAATGTTCAGGCGTATGTTTCACAGGTAGGCGAAGTGGAAGTGCCTAAAAGCTACCTGGAATTGGATCTAGGTTTAACCGAATCAAATATTGTTCGTTGTCCCGATCTCGAGACGGCGGAAAAAATGATTGCCCGCATTGAAGAAGCCGGACATAATCACGATACGGTTGGCGGTGTCATTACTTGCGTAGCAACCGGAGCTCCTGCAGGACTGGGCGAGCCTGTATTTAATAAATTACATGCGGATTTAGGGCATGCGATGTTAGGTATCAATGCGGTAAAAGGCTTTGAATATGGTTCTGGTTTCGCCGGAACACGTCTGTCCGGTTCGGAGCACAACGACGTATTTGTGAAAGATGGTGACAAAATCCGGACGAAAACGAATCACTCCGGCGGTGTACAGGGAGGAATATCAAACGGTGAAGACATATACTTCCGGGTGGCGTTTAAACCCATTGCTACTTTGTTAAAAGAGCAGCATACAGTCGATAGTTCTTCAAAAGATGTAACGATCAATCCCAAAGGCCGTCATGATCCCTGCGTACTGCCCAGAGCGGTTCCCATTGTGGAAGCGATGGCCGCCTTGGTTTTGGCTGACCATTTCCTGATGAACAGCATCTCAAAACTCTAATATTCTAACCAATGGAAATCAGTGAACTAATCCTGCAAACCATGAACGAAGCCGGTCGTCCACTCAAGAGTGGCGAAATAGCCGAAAGCGCCGGCGTTGACAAAAAGATGGTCGACAAAGCCCTGAAAAAGCTGAAAGATGAAGGAAACATCGTGTCACCCAAACGTTGTTATTATGAACCTAAACGCCCTTAAGGTATGCGCATTTTAGGTAATATCATCTGGTTTGTATTCGGAGGCGTTTTCATCTTCTTCGAATACCTTTGGGGCGGTTTAATACTTTGCCTTACGATTGTTGGGATTCCATGGGGATTACAGGCATTCAAGCTGGGAATTGCCCATTTGGCTCCTTTCGGGAAACGCGTGGTGCCGACCGGTGACAGCATTCCGGTCATTTCATTTTTATTGAATGTTATATGGATCATTTTGGCCGGATTTTGGATTGCTGTTACTCATCTTCTGTTCGGCATTCTGTTTTGTGTCACTATCATCGGCATCCCATTCGGCCTGCAGCATTTCAAACTGATGCGACTGGGCTTCTATCCATTTGGCTACGACTTACGATAAAGATTTTAGACCATCCACATTTGAGCGTTGAAGTTGATTTCAACGCTTTTTTATGTGATATTGATGAGTGGTTGTTTCGACTTTCTCACGGTGAGATTGAAAATATCAGATCGTGAATAATGGCCTGCCACATCCAGTGAACAGCCCCGATCGGTTACATCTTGTAAGTCGTATTCTCCGTAAAGAATAGCTTTTGCCTGTTCCGATGAACATATATGAATATAAACAGGCAACTTCTGATGAATTCCTCCAAGAAAATTATGATAATACATTCTCCTTGCGGGAAAGTTGGGTAACTTTAGCCATATCAAACCAAATCAAAACCATTAAGCATGGAAGCCCGTCTGCTTGACCAAATAAAACCCTTTATCGTGATGGAGGTGCTGGAGCGTGCCAATGAACTGCAAAAGCAGGGCATCGACGTCATTCACATGGAAGTAGGGGAGCCTGACTTCGACGTACCGGAATGTGTGAAGGAAGCATGTGAAACCGGAATTCGAAGCGGTTATACTCATTATACGCACAGTCTTGGCGATCCCGAATTGCGCGAAGCTATTAGCCTGCATTACAAAAAAGAATATGACGTTTCGGTTAAACCGGAACAAATACTGGTCACATCGGGTACTTCTCCCGGAATTCTTCTGGCTTTGTCTGTGTTGTTAAATGCCGGAGACGAGGTAATTCTTTCTGACCCCGGATATGCCTGTTACGCTAATTTTGTGACCTATGCAGGTGGAAAACCGGTAACTGTGCCTGTTGATGCAGCGAATGGATTTCAGTATACTCCGGAAGGCATTTGTGAAAAGCTCACCGAACGAACCCAGGCTATTCTCATTAATTCGCCGATGAATCCTACTGGGAATCTGTTGACTCCGGAAACGATGAAAGCCATTGCTCAATATTCACCGTATATCATTTCTGATGAGATATACCACGGATTGGTATATGGAGAGAAGGCTCATTCCATTCTGGAATATACAGATAAAGCATTTGTGCTGAATGGATTTTCGAAATTGTATGCCATGACCGGGCTTCGTTTGGGCTATCTGATTGCGCCCGAGAAATACATGCGACATCTGCAGATACTGCAGCAAAACCTGTTTATCTGTGCTAATTCAGTCGCTCAACGGGCGGGAATAGCAGCTTTGGAGAAAAGCGGACCGGATATTGAGCGGATGCGACATACCTACGACAAACGGCGCAGGTATCTCATCAAGAGATTACGCGAACTGGGCTTTACCATTCCGGTAGAACCGACGGGAGCCTTTTACATCTTTGTAGACGCCAGCCATCTTTCAAACGATTCCTATAAACTGGCTTTCGATATGCTGGAAAAAGCACACATCGGTGTGACTCCGGGTATTGATTTTGGTTTAAATGGTGAAGGCTATCTGCGATTCTCATACGCCAATTCATTGGAAAACCTGGAAGAAGGGATGGACCGACTTGCCAGTTATCTGAAGAGCTTCAAAGGTCTGGATTAGAAAAAATCTATAGTTTATCTACTATTTATTTCAGACTATTCACATTAGTTTACACCGAAGTCGTTAAATTTGTGGCAGTTGCTAACCAATTAAACCTGACGTGATGAAGTTGAATAAGATTCTGCTGTCCTTAATATTGTTGTGCAGTTTTTCGTTGTTGCAGGCTGCCGATATACAATCACTCCGTTCGCCCGACGGGAAGATTACCGTTACTTTCCGGCAAACCGATAAGCTTTATTACGCGGTTAATTATAACGACCAGAATATTCTTTGGTACTCGCCGCTCAGTTTGACAGTCAACAATCAGAAACTCGGTTTTCAGGACGAAGTTATTAGTCAATTGACTCGTTCCAATAGCTCTGTCATTAAGCCCTATTGGTGGTTTCGGAGTGAAATTCCGGATGAGTACAACGAGTTGGATTTGGTATTCGAGGGGAAATACTCCGTTATATTCAGAGCCTATAACGACGGAGTTGCATACCGATGGAAAACAGATTTCAGAGGAAATGTAAAAGTGCAGAGTGAGGAAGTGGAGTACCGCTTTCCTAAAAACTACCAGCTGATTTCGCATCAGGTTGGCGATTTCCAGACTTCCTATGAGAAGAATTATACCAAAGCGCCTATCCAGTCATTGAAAGAGGCGGACTTCACATCTGTTCCGATAGTCATTGATGAAGGGAAGTTGAAAGTTGCTGTTACCGAAGCCGATTTATACGATTATCCCGGTATGTACCTGACGCATTATGACAACAACAATGGTCGTCCGTATCTCAACGGAATTTTCCCGGCGTACCCGGAAAAAGTTGAAAAAGGCGATCACGGCAGCTTCAATCTTCGGGTGCTGGAAAGAGCTGACTATTTAGCACAGACATCGGGTACCAGGGAATTTCCCTGGCGTGTGCTAATTGTTGCTCCGGAAGACAAGGATTTGGCAGCAAATGATATTGTGTATCGGCTGGCCCGGAAAGCACAATTTGATGCGTCATGGGTGAAGCCCGGAAAAGTGTCGTGGGAGTGGTGGAACGATTGGAATCTGGAAGGTGTCACTTTCAGGGCCGGGATCAATATGGATACCTATAAGTATTACATTGATTTTGCGGCCCGGCATCACATCGAATATGTGCTGATGGACGAAGGTTGGTCGGATCAGTTCGATATCTTATTGCCCAAGCCAGGCATCGATGTGCCGGAATTGGTTCAGTATGGACGAAAAAGAGGCGTGAGAATATTGCTTTGGACCGTATGGCATACCATCGACCGACAAATGAATGAGGCGCTTGCTTTGTTTGAGAAATGGAGCGTCGCTGGTGTAAAAGTTGACTTCATTGACCGGGACGACCAAATAGCCGTTAATTTTTATGAACGCCTGGCCGCCGAAGCTGCCAAACACCATTTACTGGTTGACTATCATGGGTGTTCGAAACCTACTGGTCTGGAAAGAACCTATCCGAACGTGTTGAATTTTGAATCGGTGAGGGGAAATGAATACAATAAGTTTACTACGCCTGATACACCGGAACATAACGTCGATATTACTTACATAAGGATGTTGGCCGGCCCGATGGACTATACGCCCGGGGCTATGCGCAATGCTGCAAAAGGACAGTTCTTTACGTCGTACAGTATGCCCATGAGCGACGGAACACGATGTCAGCAGTTGGGTATGTACATTTGCTATTTTGCTCCGTTACAGATGCTTTGCGATGCTCCGACGGAATACGAAAAATATCCCGATATTCTGAAATTCCTTTCGGAAGTTCCTGTGACGTGGGATGAAACCATTCCGCTTGACGGTAAGCTGGGCGAATATGTTGTATTGGCAAGAAGAAAAGGAAATATCTGGTACATCGGCGCATTGAACAATTGGACGGAACGCACTATTAAGATCGATCTGTCTTTCATCGTGGAAGGGCAGCATCAGGCACAGATGTTTGTTGATGGTAAGAATGCGGATCGGCGTGGAGATGATTATATGGTGATTTCGCAACGAGTGAGTAGAGGTACACCATTGGAAATAACATTAAAACCGGGTGGTGGAACTGCCATCCGGATTGACTAGTTGAATTGGCTCAACACT
Source organism: Prolixibacter denitrificans (assembly GCF_003014495.1). GTDB lineage: Bacteria > Bacteroidota > Bacteroidia > Bacteroidales > Prolixibacteraceae > Prolixibacter > Prolixibacter denitrificans. The sequence goes on from NZ_PYGC01000007.1 coordinate 20,626, forward strand.
TAAACCTGCCCGGTTGAATTTCCAGGCAGGTTTTTTCATGTCGAAAAAGAGGAGAACCATTGAGAGGATTTCTGAAATCAGGGCATTCGTGCTAAAGGATGTTAATAGTAAGCAACCATCGTTCAACTTTATGGCGTCTTGAAGATGCATGCAAGGTTGTTTTCCGTAATTTAGACGGAAATTTAACCAGAGGAGTGAAATCATTTGTGTTGATTTCAATGGCCCCATGAACAGATTATACATTTAATGAAAGCAGATTTAATTACCATTGGCGATGAGATTCTCATTGGCCAGATTATCGATACCAATTCGGCCTGGATGGCCCGAAAACTTAATGACGAAGGAATTGCTGTCCGGCAGATTACCAGCATATCAGACGACCACGATCACATGCTGGAAACACTTTCCGATGCATCGGGAAATGTTGATTTAGTGTTCATTACCGGCGGTTTAGGACCGACAAAAGATGACCGGACGAAGGAGGCTATTTGCCAGTTCTTTGACACTCATTTGGTTTCTGATGAAAACGTACTCAAACATATCGAAGCATTGCTGGCTCCGCGTGGAGTGCAGATGAACGGTCTGAACCGTGATCAGGCTTTGGTGCCGGAAAGCGCGGTTGTGCTGCACAACCGGATGGGAACAGCGCCCGGATTGTGGATGGAAAAAGATGGATGTGTTTTTGTATTTATGCCGGGAGTGCCTTTCGAAATGAAAACATTGGTCAACGAGCAGATTCTGCCGCGAATTCGTACCCGGTTTAAAACCACACCCATCATTCACAGAACGGTGCTTTCTCAAGGACTGCCGGAGTCGATGTTAGCCGAACGTATTGCCGATTGGGAAGACAATCTGCCTTCGTTTATCAAGTTGGCGTACTTGCCCAACCCAATGCACATCCGGCTGCGGTTGAGTGCTTCCGGCGAAGACCGGGATATGATGAACAAGGTACTCGATGAAAAAGTGGAGGAGCTGCTGGAAATTATTCCGGAACAGATTTTCGGTTTCGAGGATGAAACCCTTACCGGGAATATCGGCAAGTTGCTGAAGCAACGTAATCAGACCGTAGGAACGGCGGAAAGCTGTACGGGTGGAAACATTGCCCACTTTTTTACGTCTGATGCAGGAAGTTCTGATTATTTCCGCGGAAGCGTAGTAGCTTATTCTAATGAGGTAAAAGAAAAGGTTCTCGGTGTACCGGAAAACGTGCTTATCGAGCATGGTGCCGTTAGCGCCGAGGTCGTGGAAGCGATGGCAATTGGTGCGCGAAAAGTGTTGGGTGTTGACTATGTCGTGGCTACGTCCGGAGTGGCAGGGCCGACAGGAGGGACGCCGGAAAAACCGGTTGGCTTGGTTTGGATAGCGGTTGCCGGTCCTGACGGAGTTATTTCAAAAAAATATAACTTTGGTAATGACCGGGGACGCAACATTGTTCGTTCGTCACAATCGGCCCTGAACCTGTTGCGCAATACTTTGTTGAAGTAAAAGACAGACAGTGGAATAACCAGACTGATTTCTTTTTGACTCTCAAAACTTCGCTTGTTTTCCGGTTAACCGGAATGAGAAAAATATGGATAAATAAAAAACGATGATATGAAAAAAGCACTCATCATTATTGGTGTGGTTGTGGTGGTTTTATTGGCTGCTATGATTGCCGTTCCTCTGATTTTCAAAGATCAAATTTATAAGAAAGCGCTTGATAAGGCCAATGAGATGGTCGACGCCAAAGTGGAGCTCGACGGTGCCAACTTGTCGTTGTTCAAAAGCTTTCCGAAGGTGTATGCCGAACTGAACGGGCTGCGAATTATTGGGAAAGGCGATTTTTCCAACGATACGTTGGTGAGTGTGGGCTCAGTGGCGACTACCATTAACTTGTCGAGCTTGTGGCACATGGACAAAGGAATTGATGTGAATGAGATTATCGTCGATAATCCGAAGGTGGCACTCAAGGTGAATAAGGCCGGTAAAAGCAACTGGGATATTACAACGCCAAGCGAGCAGCCAGGGACTACAGATACAACAGCATCAGAGATGCAGTTGAATCTGGACAAGATTTCGGTGCACAATTTATCGCTCAGTTATACAGATGAATCAACGCCCATGTCTTTCTCGATGAATGAAGGCGATTTCAATTTGTCGGGAACCATGGACGGTGCCAACAGTACCCTGAAGACGGATGCCCAGGTGAAAAACATCACCTTCGATTACCAGGGAAGCCGGTATGCGAAGGATATCAGTCTCGATATGAAAACAGTTTTGACTGCTAATTTCGATAAAATGAAGTTTGCGGTAGCCGAAAACGAGACGCATATCAATAAGCTGCCGTTGAAAATAGATGGAAGCTTTGCGTTGGCCGATTCGAGTTATGATTTTGATCTGAAATTTAGTTCGCCGGGCTCAGGATTCAACGAATTGCTGGGCTTTGTGCCGGAAGAATACCAATCGTACCTGAAAGGCGTGCAAACGAAAGGTGATGTGGCGTTCGGAGGTTTTGTAAAAGGAGCATATACAGAAAACAGCTACCCTGCGTTCGGCATCGACCTGAAGCTGGATAATGGTTGGTTGAAATATCCCGATTTGCCCAAAGCTGTTGAGAATATCAACCTGGCAGCCAGCGTGAAAAAGCCGGAAGGTGATTTGGATCTGATGACCGTGGACGTGAACAAATTCGAAGCGAATGCCGCCGGAAATCCGGTTTCAGCGAATCTCTCCATTGCTCACCCTATGAGCGACATGCAGTTAAAAGGAAAGCTGAATGGAAAAGTTGATTTTGCGACCGTATCTCAGGCGCTACCGATGGATTCGATGGATATCCGCGGACTGCTCAACGCTGACGTTCAGTTTAACGGACCTTACTCGGCTATTGACAAACAGCAGTATGACAAGTTTGAAACGGAAGGGAAAATTCAATTGAAAGGCTTCCGGATGGCATCGAAAGATTTGCCCATGCCGGTTAGCATATCGTCGGCGGATATGACCATGAACTCACGTTCTATTTCTCTTGCTTCCCTTAAAGGAAATATGGGGCGTTCCGACTTCTCAGCATCCGGTTCTCTTTCGAATTACTGGCCGTACATTTTGAAGGATAAAACCTTAAAAGGAAACCTGAACGTCAATTCCAATTTGCTTGATGTGAATCAATTGATGGCCAGTATGGCGACGACGGATACGACAAAGACCGATACAACTAAAATGGAGGCCATTCAAGTACCCGACCATATTGATTTTACAATGCAGGCCAGCATCAACAAAATCCTGTACGATAATATGGTGATTACCGGTACAAAAGGTCAGGTAATCGTCCGGAATAAGAAACTCTTGTTGGATGGGCTGAATATGAACATGCTAAATGGGCAGGTGACGATGGCTGGTTCATATGAAACTCCGCAACCTCAGAAGCCGAAATTTGATTTTAACCTGAAAATAAAGGGCTTCGACATTCCACAGGCTTATCGTTCATTATCGACGGTCCGGACCATGTTGCCGATTGCTTCGAATAGTACAGGAGAGTTTAGCACAGGCATGTCAATCTCCGGCTTTCTGAACAAGAATATGGAACCTGTTTTCCAGTCGTTTAACGGAAATGGTGATATTTCGACATCGAACATTCAGATTGTGGGAGCGAAGGTATTCCAGGAAATCGGCAAGTATTTCAAGAAGGACAAATTCGACAAGGTAGATATCGATAATTTTGCCACGAAATTCAAAATCGTGAATGGTGGTTTGGATGTTTCGCCCTTCAAAACGAAAATTGCCGGCCAGGAAGCAGTGGTTTCCGGGCACCAAACTGTCAGTCAGGATTTAGATTACAAGATTGATTTCAAGGTCAATAAGACCGATTTAAGCGGCGATATCAACAAATACCTGGGCTTTGTACCTGGAACGGAAAATATTCAGAAACTGCCGGTAGGAGTGACCATTGGCGGTACATTCAAAAAGCCCGATGTGAAAGTAGATCTGAACGATGCTAAAAAACTGGTAGAGCAGGAATTCAAGAAGTCATCGAAAAAGCAGATTCAGGATGCGGCCAAAAAACTGGGCAATGAGCTGAATAAACTGTTTAAGTAACGATTTTAGGAAAATATAAAAACAAAGGGCTGTCTCGTTTGATGCAGCTCTTTGTTTTTCCCTGTAGGGAAATGAGTTATCGCTTCAATTTTCCTGTCAATTCAATTCCTTCTTTTTGCAACTCTTCCGGTGTATACCGTCTGATTTTCCAATTAAGGTAGGCAACCAGAACCGTCATAATTGGGCTAATCAGGTTAAAAAAGGCATACGGCAGATACGCCAAAGTGGAAACGCCCAGAACGCGCGATTGGGTTGCTCCACAGGTATTCCACGGTATCAGAACAGAAACAACCGTTCCTGAATCTTCCAGCGTGCGGCTGAGCAATTCGGGTTTAAGACCGTTTTCCCGATAGGTTTGCGAGAACATTCGCCCGGGTACTACGATGGCGAGGTATTGATCGGAAGCAGTAAAATTGAAGAAAATACAGCTGCTGACGGTTGAAAACACTAATGAACCAGTGCTATGGGCGAATTTCAGAATCTCATGAGTAATACGCTTTAGCAGACCTCCGGCTTCCATTACTCCTCCAAATACCATCGCTGAAAGAATCAACCATATGGTGTCGAGCATTCCACTCATTCCGGAAGTATGTAACAGTTCGTTTACTGCAGCATCTTTGGTCGTCAGGCTAATATCACCGAACATCGATTGCATGACAGCTATATAGGCGTCTTTCAGGTAAATACCTGAGTCTCCGGATACACTGTGAATGATTTGTGGCTGGAAAATAACAGCGAACAGCGCTCCCAGAATGGTTCCGATGAAAAGTGCGGGCAATGGAGGCATTTTTCTGATAATGATGACCAGCAAGGTAATTGGGACTATAAAAAGCAGCGGCGTTGTATTAAATGTTCCTTCAATGGCGGCCTGAACATCATCGACGTTAATGGTAACTTGGGTGAAATCGTGGGTGATTCCCATAAACAGGAAGATGATGAGCGTGAGCGTCATCGTGGGAACCGTGGTATACATCATGTAGCGAATGTGCGTGAAGATATCGGTACCGGCCATAGCAGGAGCGAGGTTGGTCGTGTCGGAAAGCGGTGACATTTTATCGCCAAAGTAGGCCCCGCTGATAATGGCGCCGGCCACAACCGCCTCACTGAATCCGAGCGTCTTTCCAATGCCCAGCAATGCCACACCAATCGTTGCAACGGTTGACCAGGAACTTCCGGTGGCAACCGAAACAATAGCCGATACCACTACTGCCGAGAATAGAAACAATTTAGGAGAAATAATATCCAAGCCATAGTGAATCATAGCCGGAACCACACCACTAATCATCCAGGTGCCGGCAAGCGAACCGATCAGCAACAAAATGAGCATGGAGGGCATGGCTGAGCTGATATTCTTCAGTATACGCCCCTGTATGGTTGTCCAACTGCGTTTTAGCCGGTGACAAATGAGCCCTGCAATGGCAGCTGAAAGCAAAAGAGCAATCTGATTGGCACCCGCCAGCGTGTCTTCAAAAAACCATACATTCATGCTAAGCATAATGATCAGGAAGACAATCGGCAGTAGGGCTTGCCACAAAGCCGGTCGGATTAGGTCTTGTTGGGTTTCATTCAAAATCGAAAAAAATTAGTTAGTTGTTAGGTTATTCGCTCTGTGAAATATAATATATCCTGCGAATTACCGTTACAAAGAAAAGGTATTTTTACTTACTCATCGTGTTTTCATTGATGTTAATAAAGATACCCAAAGTTCAAATTCCTGATAATATTTTGTTCGGTAGAATTAAAGTTTTCCTTACTTTTATGTTCCGTATATTATCCGGTTTAGCCGTATTTATGAACTATTTCTACACTTTTCTGCGTAAGGCATTGATTCCGTTGTCACTGGTAATGATATTGTTGTCATTTCCGGAGTTTGTTCATGCCCAGAAAAAGAAGCCTCAAATATTAGAAGTGGGTGGAAAGGTGCGGTTGGATGAAGGTCGATTTGACCATGCCACTATTGAAGTACGGAATACGGACAACAACAAAATCGAAAAAAAGATAGAAGTAGAATCATCCGGAAAGTTTGACTTCCAATTACCTTACCAGCATAATTACCAGCTTTTTTTCAAAAGAGATGGATTTTATCCTAAAATGTTGATTCTGACGACAGTTATCCCTGAAAAGGTAATAGCCCGCGACCCATATTTTCCTCCCGTTCAGTTTGTTGTTACCTTGTTTAAGGTTGTTCCGGAAATCGATCCGGCGTTCTCGAAGAAGCCTGTCGGGAAAATATTCTATTCAGCCAAGGTGGATAATTTCGATTCGGAATCGTATTTCAACGACATGCAGATTCGTCAGAAGATTGATGACGAAAAGACCAAGCTGGCCGACAAGTCCTACCAAAAGAAACTCGATCAGGCAAAAGCACTGGAGGAAGCAGGTAAGTTATCAGAGGCCATTGCCATATATCAGCAGGCGGCAGACCTGAAACCGAAAGATGATTTCGTTAAAGACAAGATTAAACTGCTCGGCCAACAAATTAAGCTGAAAGAAGATCAGGCAAAGCTAAACGAAGAGTTTAAACAGCTGATGGCTGATGGCGATAATAAGGTGAACAACAAAGCCTATCGGGATGCTATCGACACCTACAACAAAGCACTGAAAATTAAGCCGGATAACCCGGATGCAAAGGCTAAAATCAACCAGGTAGACAGTTTAATCGCTGCACAGGAAGCAGCAGCTAAGCAGAGAGCGCTGGCAGAAGCCCGTCAAAAACAGTTCGATGACGCCGTTGCCAAGGGCGATAAGCTGTATGGCGAACAGTCGTATGCAGATGCTACTGACGCTTTCAATGAAGCACTGAAATTGCAGCCGGATGCTCAGCACCCAAAAGAGATGCTGAATAAGATTCAGGAAGCTTTGGCTGCTCAAAAGAAAGCCGAGGAAGAAGCTGCCCGTCAAAAAGCAATGGCCGAAGCTCGTCAAAAGCAGTTTGAGCAGACCGTTTCGAAAGGTGACAGTTTATTTGCTATACAGTCATATGCGGATGCTACAACGGCTTTCAACCAGGCACTTCAGTTGCAACCTGATGCAAAGCATCCACAAAAGATGCTGGAGAAAATAAAAGAAGCAGTTGCTGAACAAAAGAAAGCGGCAGAAGAAGCGGCGCAGCTAAAAGCGTTGGCGGAAGCCCGCCAAAAACAGTATGATGCAGCCGTTTCGAAAGGTGATAGCTTGTTTGCACAACAGTCATATGCGGATGCAACCGCCGCTTTTAACCAGGCACTGCAATTGCAGCCCAATGCTAAGCATCCGCAGGAAATGCTGGGGAAAATTCAGGATGCTTTAAATGCGTTGGCTGACCAGAAAAAAGCGAAGGAAGAAGCTGCCCGACAAAAAGCGTTAGCGGAAGCAGCCAAAAAACAGGCGAAAGCAGAGGCAAATCAACGAAAGTTTTCTGCCGCCGTGGCTAAAGGCGATAGTTTGTTCGGACTGAAACAATACGATGGCTCCATCGCTGCATTTAACGAAGCCCTGCAACTGCAACCTGACGCGCAATACCCGGCAACAATGCTTGAAAAGATTAAGAAGGCATTAGCTGAACAGAAAGAGTTGCAACAACAACGCGCTTTGGCTGAGAAAAAGCAGGCTGAAAAGGATAAACAATACAATGATTTAATCGCCAAAGCTGACCAGCAGGCAAAAGATAATCAGCTGATGGCGGCCAAACAAAGCTACACCGACGCGGGGAAAATGAAGCCTCAGGAGACTTATCCGATTCGGAGAGTGAATGAGATTAACGCATTACTGGCGGAACAGGCTCGAAAGGAGAAGGCAGCGAAAGAAAAAGCGCTGGCTGAACAGGTGAAGAAGCAGAAACATTCGACTTATCAGGAAGAAAAAGACACGCTGGATTTCCATTATACTGGTGTCGTAGAGGATTTGTATCTGAAGAACATCAAAAAGGCGGATGCCGCTTTCGCTGAATCGAAATGGACGGTTGCGCGTTTCTTCTATTTTGAAGCGCAGAAATATAAGCCCCAGAAGAAATATCCGAGAACGCAGGTTGATGCTTGCGATAAAGCTATCGAAGCAGAGCTTCAGGCTGAAAGAGAAAAGCAGTACCAGGGCTTCATCAGTAAAGCCGATGCCAGCCTGAAAACGGGAGAATTTACACTGGCGAAATTCTATTATCAGAAGGGGCTGAAAGTGAAGAGCGGCGAGGAGTACCCGAAAAAGCAACTGGTGGCCGTGGAGAAAGCGGTTCAGCAAAAGCATGCTTCTGAAGACGAAGCGCAGTTCCGTTCGTTCGTTAAAAAGGCCGATGATGCGTTTAATCAGAAAGATTTGTCGGTTGCCCGTTTTTACTACCAAAAAGCACTCGCACTGAAACCTGACGAGTCGTACCCCAAAACACAGCTGGACAAACTGAGAAATATGTAGCCCGACGTCAGGACATAAAAAAAGCCCCGCCGGGCTTTTTTGTTTTGTAAGGTGAGTAGAAGGATTTAAATAAATCCGGCGGGACCTTATTTCGTTATACAAAACTAGCATTATTCAGGTACGTGAAGCTGGTGTTCAAATCTTCCCAGATATCGCCTTTGCAACGATCTTCTTCTACGAAGAAATGCTTCATGCCCGCTTTCTCACGTGCGTCAAATATCGGTTTAAAATCGATAGTTCCGGTACCAACCGCTGCAAAAAATTGTTCCGGGCTGTTATCCATGTCTTTCACATGCCACAGTTCGAAACGGCCTGGGAACTTATCGAAATATTCAATTGGCGTGTGACCGCCTTTGGTAATCCAGTATAAATCCAGCTCACTTTTCACTAGGTTCGGGTCTGTATTGCTGAGCAGCACGTCCATCGGAATTTGACCTTCCATTGGCTCAAACTCAAAATTATGGTTGTGATAAGCTAGTTGAAGTCCGTGTTTTTTGGCAAATTGTCCGAGTGTATTTAGCTTATCAGCCGTATTCTTGTATCCATCCAGGTTCTCACGGAACTGTCCCGGCAAATACGGATAAACGATGTATTCGCATCCTGCCTCCGCATGAGCGGCACAAACTTCATCCGCTACATCCGGCTCGAATACAGTGTGGCTCGACAGAAACTTCATGCCCATATCGTTGAGCATCTTGGTAAATTCCTTCGGATCTTTTCCGTAAAAACGACCATTGGCATAGCCAGCTGCTTCAACAGAATTGTAACCTATTTCAGCAACTCTTTTGAGCGTACCTTCCAGGTCTTCGTTCAACTGATCGCGAACAGTGTAAATCTGCAAGCCAATTTCTTTCTGTTTTTTTCCACAGGATGAAAGAACTGTGGGTGCTACCATAGCGGCGGTTGTGAGCATGGCTGATTTTTTAAGAAAATCGCGTCTTGTTCCCATTTTAAATCGGTTTATAGTGTTAGTCAGAATGTAAATTTACACGATGATTTTTTCATTTTCAGCATCCCAGAACACTTTTTTGTTATGTTTATACGAAAGTGTCCCCATGTGAGCGGTAATGGCTTCTTCGAATCCCTGATCGATATTACAGCTGGGCTCTTCACCACTTCGGATGCAGTCGACCCACTCTTTCATGTGAAGGTGTGTCGTATCAACCCTTTTTCCGCCGCGATAGGTGTACAGCAGGCCTCTTCCGGCAAAATACTTCTCCGTAGCCGAGGTTACAGCGTCCACGTTTTTCCTACCGGGAATATAAGAATAAATAGGCAGTTCCGGGTCGATGATGCCTTTCTTGATTTTATCGGCGTATTTGGTCGATTGCACATCCGCATTGATGGTCAGCGTTTGTCCCAGTTCCATCCAGGCATCGTGTCCCATCACAACTTTTCCTCGCTGATGCTGACTGGAAAGAGTAGCACTGTAAACCAATGATAAGTCCTGTTTTGGGAATTCAAACACCGTATGCAATACATCCGGTACTGTCCGTCCATCTTTGTAGAAATAAATTCCTCCGGTCGACATGGCTGATTCGGGAATTCCCACATTCATAATCTGGTTAACGGCGTCATATTCGTGCGTCAGCAAATCGCCCGACAGGCCCGTACTGTAGTCCCACCAGCAGCGCCAACGGAAGAAACGTTCCAGACTGAATTCATGCCAGGGTGCAGGACCAATGAATTGTTCCCAGTCGATGGTACGTGGATTGGCATCCTCATGAATCGGGTAGACCCAGGCACCGTTTGGCGTGTTACGATTGGTCGTCACTTCCACCAGATTGATAGGCCCTAATACACCCTTTTCAATGGCTTCCTTGGCCTTTTGGTAACTATCGGTCTGTCGCCCCTGATGGCCGAGCTGGAAGGTAATTCCGCTCTTTTTCACCGCTTTCCTCACCTCGTAAGTTTCTTCCACAGTCCAGGTCATCGGTTTTTCACAGTAAACGTGCTTACCGTTCTTGGCTGCTTCAATGGTCATCGGGCCGTGCCAGTGATCGGGAGCGGCAATTACAATGGCATCCACTTCCGGTGCGGCACACAGCTCCTGGTAGTTCTTATAGATTGCAGGCATAGGCCCCATGTTTCCACCGGTTCCTTCCCGGTTGACATTGGCACCTGCTTCTGCACACATCCTCTCGTAGGTGTTGAAGATATCGCAAACAGCTGTAATCTGAATACCCAGGTTTTCCTGCTGAAGAAATTCTTCGTAGCGTTTGTCGTCTTTGTTAGTCATGGCGCCTTTTTTCCACTCATCCACCATGGTGGGGTGAGCAAAACCCAGGGCCTTGGCCAGCATCTTTCCACGGATGCCGTATCCGATCAAACCAACACGAAGTGGTTTTCCGTTCACATCCGAAGGGGGAGTGGCCGCAGGTTCTTCGTAACTCATACCAACCTCATTGGTAATGGAGTTACTCAGCAGCCGATCGTACTGTTTCTTCTTGTATACCCCGTAAGCAAACGCTCCCAACACGGGAACTGTCGCGAGACTCTTGATAACGTCGCGGCGGCCTACGTTTTTTTTATTTTCGTTTTGTTCCTTTTCCGGAGTTTGATTCTTGTCACTCATTGTTCGTTCCTCTCTGAAAATTTAGTTCTACTTTGTTTTTACCAGCAAACGGTCAAATCCGATAATTTTCCCGGCAGGAAAAAGGGACAATGCCCACATAGCAAAAAATTCAATAACCACCTTGTCAATAAGCAGATAGCTACCTTCTGACGGGAGAGCGTACTTCAATCCGATGAAAGGTGGGTGAGAGAAATAATACATGGCCAGCAGCAACATTCCTCCGTAAATGGCCCAACGGGTAAATAACCCCAATATCAAAGCGGTGCCGATGAGAACAAGGCCCCACTCGTTCAGCGCGTCGATAACCGGAAGTAATTTGGGCGATGCTGCCAGTGAATGATAAAATCCGGAAAGAAATCCTTTGGAATCCATCAAATAACCAACGGATGTCCAGTTGGGATTTAAAAGCTTGGTGATACCTTCATAAAGAAAATGCCAGCCGATAACAACGCGCAGAATTAACAGCGCAGTTACCTGTGCATTGGTAAGTTTCTGGTTAGGGTTTGACATGATGCGTTTAGTATTGATTAGGCTAAAAAAAATTGAGATACAAATCTCCCGAAAATTAATAAAAGGTGAGACATTGTAAAAAAACGTTAAATGTCATTTTGTGTTTATTACAATTATTTAACTTATGAAAGCAGGTAGATATGACAATGGCATCCCGCGTGAGATGCCATCTTTATTTTTTGGTGATATGTGATGTCCGGATTACTCCACGAGCATGGATTCTGCCAGTTTTTCCGCCACTTTTTTATCTTCCAGGAATTCGACAATTCTCAACGCAAACTTAATCGCAACTCCAGCGCCTCTTCCCATGACGATATTTTCGCATTGCAGTGTCGGTTCTGTCAGAACAGTAGCACCTTTCAGATGTTTTTCAAATCCGGGGTAGCAGACCGCTTTCTTACCCTCGAGAAGCCCCAGCTCACCTAAAACCATGGGCGCTGCACAAATCGCTCCGAGCGGCTTGTCACCAGCGGCAAAGGCTTTGATTTGGTTTTTCAGGCCTTCATGCTCGTTTAAGTGACGGGCACCCGGCATACCTCCGGGTAATACAATCATCTCAATATCGTCGTAATTGACGTCCTCGAATAGTTTGTCTGCTACAACTGGAATGTTGTGACTGCCTTTAACCTCTTTCTTCCCGGTAACGGAAACAGTTGTTACATCGAGACGTGCACGTCTCAAAACATCAATAATGCTAATCGCTTCTATCTCTTCAAATCCCTCGGCAAGGTGTACTGCAATACTTGTCATATCATTCGTGTTTTTTGATGATTAAAGGTAATCAATCGCTGGCATGCATACAAAAAGCCCGGTGAAACTATTGTTACACCGGGCCTCGAAGAAAAATTGAAGACTTATTGTTCAGCTAATTAAACTGCATAATCTTTTAACCATTTGCTGAGTTTCTTACGCGTAAAGAAAATGCGGCTCTTGACGGTACCCAAAGGCAAATCAAGTTTCTCGGCAATTTCTTTGTACTTGTAACCGCTCAGAAACATCTGGAAAGGCTCTCTGAATTCCTTCTCAAGCATGTCAATCTTTTTGTAAATCTCTTTCTCCGCATGAATCGAATCGGGAGCAGGATAATGGACATCCTTGGAAAGAGTGAGATGAAAGTTGTTGTTGGCTGAATCAAATGTTTTCTTCGCCTTTACGTTGCGTCGGTAGTCATTAATGAAGGTATTCTTCATAATGGTGTAAATCCACGCTTTGAAATTCGTGTTCGTCCGGAACTTGTCGCGGTAGGTAAGCGCTTTCAGGTAAGTCTCCTGAAGCAAATCCTGTGCTTTTTCCGGATCACTTGTTAAACTTAGGGCGAAATGATACAACCGGTCTTCCAGACTGATTAAGGTGTTTTGAAATTGAATCTGTGTCATGGTTTTTGATGATTAAAGTTCGTGTTGATTGACTAAAATGCGTGTTTGGTTGATCAAATGTACTATCAAAATTATCCTAAGTTTTTTGTTTTAGCAAACGAACGGAGGGGAATCTTTTCGTTAAATTGAACTTATTCTAAATAATAAATGATATAAATCACTGATATACTTCCATAAAGAAAAATATCAAAGATTCATTCTAAATTACAGTTCAAATGAAACATTTTTATACACTTTGGGGTATAGACGATGCTCTAGTTCAATAATGACAGAAGAAGTGCTGACCTAAAGCGCAGTAAAACAATTACATGTAAAAGATCCAAAATTGTTTAACTATTTTTTGTACGACGAGAATCTAACGTCGGCAGTTAGACCTTGCAAAAGGTAATGCAAGTTATGATAATTAAACAGGCGAATTCAACCGCGTAGTAGTGGAGGGAAACAAAAAAGCCTCCCGGCAGAGGAGGCTTTTTTGAAAAGTGACTGAGCTGGGGCTCGAACCCAGGACCCACGCCTTAAAAGGGCGTTGCTCTACCAGCTGAGCTACTCAGTCATCCTTTATAGTGCCTTTGTTTTTCAAAGGCGGTGCAAATATATTTTCTTTTCGTAAAAATGCAAAACTGAAAATATTTTTTAATTCTTATGGCCCAAATTCTTTCAATTTTCTGCCATAATCTAATCGAAAAAGAACGTTTTAAAGAAAGTGACTGAGCTGGGGCTCGAACCCAGGACCCACGCCTTAAAAGGGCGTTGCTCTACCAGCTGAGCTACTCAGTCATCCTTTGTTGTGCCCTTGTTTTTCAAAGGCGTTGCAAATGTAGAATCTTTTGTTAAAAAATCAAAAGCAGGATTCTGAACAGGGCAGAAATAAACGCTTTCAATGCCGTCAACTACTTTTTTTTCAGAAACTCAGAACAGCTGATTTTTTTTGAAATTATTTCTCACACCGTATCTTTTCGCAGTATTTCCGAAGATCGACAGGCAAGGAAAATCCTTTATCTGCGACCTACACTTCGCACATAAATACATGTTGTCAATCAAACTTGCATACTTTCAGCCGGAAACTTTAACTTGCTGATTCAATCCTAAACTGATAGCTATGAGAACAACGGCATTTTGGATTTTTGGAATTCTGCAAAGTATTTCACTGGGAGTAATTATTTTCCTGATATTTCGTTCGCTTAACATCATTAATGGAGGGAATGTGATTGGCCTGGACACGCAATCTGTTCTTAGTATTGTATTTCCCTTGTTCCTGTTGTTAACGGAATATATTATTTATTCGAAGAAGCAGCGCTGAAAACAGTTTTAAAGGTTTTCCAACCTGTTCATCACGGCATTTTTGTATGTCCGGCTCACCGGAACCATTTTTTGACCGATTTCAACGTATTCGTTAGTAAAAGAATCGAGTTTCGATAGCGAAACAATATATGCTCTGTGTGTTCGAATGAAATCCTTTTGTGGCAGCTTCCCTTCAATGCTGGTAATCGTTTCCCGGGTCACAACGGTTTTTTTATCCAGATGAATCTTCACATAATCGCTTAAACTCTCGATGTAAAGGATATCACTAAAATTTACCTTGATCATCTTCCGGTCGGACCGAACAAAAATGAAATCGCTCTGCTCTTCTTCTGTTTCCGTTGCGTTTTCCTGAATCGAGGCCAGGTTCTCATCGAAATATTTGTTGACCGCCTGAAAAAGCCGCGCAAACGAAATGGGTTTCAGTAAATAATCAACCGCCTGCAAATCGAAACCGTCGACAGCATATTCCCGGTAGGCGGTAGTAAAAATGACTTTAATATTTCGGTTAATGGATTTGGCAAACGAGAGGCCGGAAATGTCGGGCATGTTGATGTCTAGAAAGATCAGGTCAACCTTTTTCGAGTTGATAATCTGAAAAGCTTCCAGCGCATTTTTGCAACTGGCTTCAATGTGGATAGAGTCAATTTTTTTTAGGTGACTTTCCAGAATTTCGCGGGCAATGGGCTCGTCATCAACAATAATGCAATGAATGATTTTCGACATTTTTAGCTCTTTAAATCGGTTATGGTCAGGTCAACTGTGTACCAGTTTTCGTTTTTTTCAATTTTCAATTCGTGGCGTTCAGGATAATTCAGTTCGAGTCGTTTCCGGATGTTCTCCAGGCCAATGCCACCATTTTCATTATTTTCAACGTGGTTTCGGGTTGTATTCTGAATATGAAAACGCAGCTGTCCGTCTTTGAAAACGATCGTCATATCAACGGTCAGAAATCCATCCACGATGTTCCCGTGTTTAAACGCATTTTCCACAAAGGGAATCAGCAACATGGGAGCAATCTGTACGTCATTGTCGATTTCTGCTGCCTGAATGGAGACTTTTAAAGTATCCTGAAAACGAATTTTCTCTAACTCGATGTATTCTTTTACGTGCAGAATCTCTTCGCTTAAATTTACGCGTGGTTTATTCACCTGGTAAAGAATGTAATCCAGAATATTGGACAGTTTCAGGATAATTTCGGGGGTTTGTTTCGACTGTTTTAAAGCGAAGCCGTAGAGCGTATTCAGGGTATTAAACAGAAAATGCGGATGGATTTGTTTTTTCAAGTATTCCAGTTCCTGCTCCTTAAACTGCAATTGTGCTTCCAGTATTTTCTTTTCCAGTTCACGGTTGCGTGACTGTATGCGAAAGTTATTATTCAGTAAACTGACAGAACTGATGATACCGACAATCAGATACACCAAAATCAGGATGAATGCGTAATTGCGACTCATCAGTGGCATGTCGGAAATGTGGATATTGGATAGAAAAATAAAGCTTGCCATGATTGTCACGACAATCAGATAGGTCGACAGAATGAAAGTGTAGATACCGTAAAGAGCGAAACGCCAATACTTTTTTGTTAGTAAATATCTTGGAATCAGAAAATAAACAACAAAGTAAGTGACAGCCATAGTCACCGGCAACAGGAAGCTGGCAAACCAGGTCACATAGGTAATATTGTCGGTTTTGTAACTGAAGAAGTAGACATAGAAAAACCAGACTGCTACCCAAAACAGTGTGTGTAGTAATACCGACCGAAGTTTTATGGTTGTTCCCTGAAACATGACGATAATGATAGGGAATTTAGCTGAATCTGCGGTTTTTTATAGACGAAATACCAAATTATATCCTGATTTTGCAGAAATAACCCCGAAAATTCGTTTTATCTTGCTTATCTGGTCGAAAACCAGCGTTGACTGTTCGTTGGTCGCAAAAAATATTTTTGGGCACTAAACCATGGTACATTTGGTTTAGTGTTTAATCAAAACAATAAAAATTATGGCTGCATTCTTTGCTAAACTGAACGAGGGAGGTCCACTCTTCATGTATGTGATTTTATTCCTGCTAATCCTGATACTGGTGCTTTTGGTAAAAGGATTTCTGGAAAAAGGAAATAATCAAAAAACACTTTCCCTTATTGGTTCCATTGGTTTGTTTACGATGGTTTGGGGATTCCTGGGACAAACGCTTGGTTTGATTGGGGCCTTCCAGGCTATTGAAAAAGTCGGTGATGTCTCGATGGCCTTACTGGCTGGCGGGCTGAAGGTCTCCTTATTGGCGCCCATATTTGGATTGATCGTGTTCCTGATCGCCCGGTTGGGAATCATCGTTCTTACCTGGATGGGAAAAGAGACAAATCAATCATAAGGCTCAGGTTACACACAGAGGCTTACTATCGAAGTCTGTTACATTTATTTGTAGCAGACTTTTTTATGTTGTTTTATCCGGGCAATTTCAGCGGTTTCTCGAAACAAACACTGTTTTCGGCCTCTTTGTACTGTCCGTAGTTGGGAATACGGTCGTAGCTGTTTTTCGTGTACAGCGCGATGGCTTCCGGTTGCTTCACGCCTGTTTCCAGAATGCATTTTTCATATCCAAGTTCCGCGGCCCATCTTTCCAAGGCATTCAGGACTTCTGACGCAATACCCGCTCCGCGCAGTTCCGGAAGGACAAACATCCGCTTGATTTCCATCGTGCTGGCATCATAAGGTTTTATCGCGCCACAACCTACAGGCTTCTCATCCCGGTAGGCTACAATTACATGTCTGATTTGATCAATCTTGTTGAATTGTGCGTAAAACGCGTGTTCGTCGCCATCGCGCACCCGTAAATCGGCATCGAGTAGTGTGACGAGCTGCATAAAATCGTTGTCTTCGGAGTCGGTTCTTTTCAGGGAAATCATCTAAATGCTTCAAAAAAGTTGAACAGCGAAAGTAAAAAGGCGAACAGGAGTGAAATTCCTTGTCCGCCTTATATTTTATTCCGGAAAAGTCAATTATTCCCGGGTAAGTTTATCGTTTTCGTAACTGAACAGCAACGGAACGCCGGTGGGAATTTCCAGCTTCAGTACTTCCTCTTTTGACAGTTCTTCAATAAACATTACAATGGAACGAAGACTGTTTCCGTGGGCCGAAACCAAGACGTTTTTGCCTTCCTTCAACTGCTTCAGAATATTTTCCTTGAAGAAGGGGATAGTACGCTCAGCCGTATCCTGCAGACATTCGCCGTTTGGCGGCGGAACGTCATAGCTTCTTCTCCAGATATGAACCTGCTCGTCGCCGTAGGTTTTAGCCGTTTCGGCTTTGTTCATTCCCTGGAGTTCACCATAGTAGCGTTCGTTCAGGTGCCAGTCGCGGTAAACCGGAATGACATTCTTGCTCATTTCTTCGCTGTAAATAACGCCCCATTCGCTCATTTTACCATCAGGATGAATCACTACCGGGGTTTTTTCGCTCTTGTTCTTCGCCATGGCAATCATAGCCGTTTCGAGGGCACGAACCTGCACCGAAGTATAAACCACGTCGAATTCGAGATCTTTCAGCGTTTCACCAGCCTTCAGTGCTTCTTCAATTCCGACAGTTGACAGCGGGACGTCAACCCAGCCGGTAAATACGTTCTTCTTGTTCCAAAGGGATTGTCCGTGACGGACCAATACCAGTTTTGCCATTTTTTCTTTTTTTATTGAATGGTTTAAAATTCTTTTTTCAGGTTATTTCTCCGGTTTAACAACTTTAGGGCAGTAGAGGTTGAAAAAAATTGAGGAATAGTGAATTTTGTTTATTGAAGGGAAAATCTGTGTTTAATTAACGCTTATATGTTAATTAAGAAACCTTCTTTTTCCAAAAGACAAGAGAGAAAAGTATAGTGTAGAACGCCAATTTTGAATGCTTTCAAATCACCGTATATTATCCCTATTTTAAAACTTTCGAAAACCTCGCTGGTTGTACATATTGTAAGGATTTAATGGATGATTTATTTGTAAATTTGGTAGTTTGATTACTAATAATAAAAGGATTTGACGATGAGAAAGACTTATGGCGCTGGTATTGATACGAAAAAACGTACTGTCAACAAGAAAAAGAAGATTCAGTACATCAATCTGAAGTTGGCTGCGCTTGGGTTTCCTTATTACCAGGATGAACGAACGGCTCAGTTTTTAGACATAGCCACCCCTTTACTGGATAATTACAAGGAACAAACCCGTTTGCTGTCCAGTCATTTATCTCCAATCGGAAAACGGATTCAGACCTTCCTGAATGATTACCTGGCTGAAGTACCCGGCAAAAAAAATATTTCCCTCCCGGGAAATTCATTTGTGCTCGACACACATGGTCTGGCCCGCATGATGTCTATTTCCCCGAATAAGGATTGTTACGAAACGGATATTGTTCGGTCGTACCGGACAGCCCAGGGAATATTGCACAACCCGAAACATGATAAACGTACTACCAAAGGCGTTTTTCACGTGGTAGAGGGTGGCTTGCCGGTTCCGAACGACAAGAAAGCGGTTCCGAAACAGACATTTGCCAAACTGCTGGAAGCGGCTTTGGATCCACCGAAAGATTTGATGGAACTCCCGTTTACTTCGGACCAGGAAGATAAGGCTGAACTGTTTTTAAGCCTGATGTTGCGTCCGGTTGTTGTGCCTGAAGTTCCGGGCCTCACAAAGGAAAAGGCGATGGAAGTGCTTTTCCTGGCACCGGGAAACCTGATTAGTAACCTCGATTTCGTCGAATCCATTTTTGGTAATGCCGGCGACCCGAATCTTCCTGAAAATGATGCCGCTCTCGATCCGGAAACATGGACAGGCCACTCGGGATGTGTAATTCTGGCAACACATCTCATTCACATGAAGAAAAAAGATCTGGGACTTCCGCACTACGATGATGCTACCGAAAGGCAGCGTCGCGACGGAATGTGCTGGAAGGACGAGAATGAGCTGTACAACGACGGTGGCGCATTTAAAATCACAGCCCGTGACGAGCGGGGAGTAGTGGTGACCATTATTGCCGACAACTACTTCGGGTACTGTAAAAAGGAGGTCAAAACGCAAATCAGTTATTCAGCCAACTTATACGGACTTTGCGAAGAAGAACATGCCGGTGGAGCGCTTGCTTTCCAAAGCTACGATTTAGGAGAACGATTCATGCTGGATGATCGTCTGCCTACCAATAACCTCACATTTAAGGAAATGACCAGCCTTTACAGTGATTTGATGAATGTTCAACCGGAAGGGTACGGTATCGATAAGAATAATCCGGATATTCTGTACATTCCTGAAAACGCTGAGTTCAATATCTTCGAACAGTCGGTTAGCTGGACAAATGGCAACAGCAATCACAGCATTAAGCTGCTGCCGACAAAACACTATATTCTGCCGTCAGGCTACCGCATACAAATGCGGAAGCGAATGAATGGTCACCATTGGCACCTCACCGGTGCAGTGGCCGAAGGAACACTTTGTCACAAGCCTTGTACCGTTTCCGGTGGTGGAAAATCAGAAATCTCGAAATCCATTAGAGATGCCATGATTCAGGGCTCAGTGATCGTTTCCGACGATTTGCAGAAAGACTTGAATATGGTAGAGGAAATCATGGGAATGGATTTTTCCAACCGTTTCAAAGAACCGTATCAATATACAAAGCCATCCCGCAGTATTCTCGACTCGACCCGCTCGTTAGGTTCGGTCATTAAACTATTGACACCCGCCGATGAGTATTCCGATGAATACAACTTGTGGTTGCAGTCTGTTCCGCAACGAATTAAAGACTTGATTTACATTGTCAAACGTCGTTATCACAATGAGTGGGACAAGCACTGGCGTGAATTCTTCTCGGTCGACCAGATAAACGGAAGCCCGGGTAATGAACTGAAATTCATGGGGCGTAAGTTGATTTCCAACTATCTGCGTGTAGGTCACGACCTCGACAATTCCTGGCGCATTTTCCAGGTACGTCAGGATTTTTATCCGGCACAAAAAGTGCAGGTGGAAGATGATATTACCGCGTCCATCATTGTAAAAACCGATCAGCTGTCGGATTTGAACCCGCAATATTCGAATCCCAGCGTGAAATTGCTGACCAACTGCGAGGCCCGGCTCTTTCAACGCCCGGATGATTGTGTGATTAAAGGATACGATAAACAAGCTGAGAGTGACTTGGCAAGCCCGAATACGTTCTTGTCCAACTTCGAGCCGTTGACAAGGGAACAGGTGAAGGAGATTAAGGAAGACACCATTGGATTTGACTTCTACACCCAGCCGGTGAAGGATTTGATCAACAACTTCCTGGAAAATGATGAGCCCAATTACCTCGTTGTTCCTTCCGAACCTCGTCTGGTGAACGGCGTTCCATCTCAGAATCCGCGTTACCTGCAGGTTCGCCCCGATCTGGTAGAGCCGACAGATAAATACATTGCTGAAGTCTGTGAACGAATTTTCCGCAAGATTCCAACAAGTAAACCGCTTTACCTTCCGGTGAATAGTGTCCTTCCGGGACGTAGAAATAATCCGGCCGATCCGAAAAATAACGTTCCGCCGTTGGCTATTTACAACCCAATTCATTACCAGGAATTGCCGGAGTTGTTCATCGATTTTATCTGTAGTATTACGGGTAAATCGCCGTCTACCACCGGTTTCGGTTCAGAAGGTGCGCTGACGAAAGGACCGTTCAACAACCTGTTGGTGGCAGCAGACTTGAACAATGCGTTGCTGTCGTACATTCTTACGGGATATGAGCCACTTTCATCGGCTGCTGGTTATGTTGGTCCAAAATACAAAGTCGACCACGATATCAGCTTGTTGATGCCTGAAATTATTTCCCGCATGTCGGTCGAAGAGCGTGACCCGAAATATCTGATCGAGAACGGATATCTTGAAAAAGTGGAGAATATTGAACATGAGGGAGAAGTGATTGAGGCAAGTCTGCTTGGCTACCGAATCACCATCAAGTTCGTTCACCATTTCCTCGGCCGTATTTTCAATAATCCTGATGCGGTTTTCACGAAGGACATGCTGCGGCCTGAAATGCAGGATAAAGAAACATTCGTGCATTCGCTGAAAAACCTTTCCATTACGCAAAAACGGGTAGCCGAAGGTTTGATGACGGACGGTACTTACGAAGCACTGTGTCCGCCGTTGCAGGCACTTGTATCCATTATGGTTAACGGTGAGTACGAAGGTAAGGACCGCGAACATCCCGATGTTCGTCAATTGTTTACCCGCGAATATGTGATGAACAGCGACTGGTACAAGCATCGTCTGAAAGTGAAGCAGGAAAGGGACATTAAGTTCTGGAACCAGACCATCACGTACCTGGAAGACGCCCTTGATCGTGAGAATTTGGAAGAAGCTGCACAAAAGCTTGACCTGGAAACAAAATTGAAAAAAGCCAGAGAAGAGTTGACTCATGTGCAGTCGGATGCTTACATCGACGAATTGTACGGTACACTCGGAGCTGATCCATTGAAATAGAACAGTTTCAATATAACGAAGAAAGCCACTTCCTGTTTTAAAGGGAGTGGCTTTTGTTTTAGTTACAAAGTGCTGTTTTACAGTAGAAAATAAAGAAGTACAAGCATTCCGAGAACAATTAAAATCGTGTACATAAACAGATTTCTTCTCCTGCTCATTCGGTGTTCTTCAATCTTCAGCGAAGCAATACTTTCGTCGTCAAGGTCTTTGATGGCTTCCGTCAACTCTTTTAACTCGTTACGGTAATTTGCCCATTGGGCTCCCAAAGAGATGATAAATGCAGCCAACAGAAATAAATACAACACAGGGTCCTCCCAAGGCGTTCCCATCCTGATTTCATGGTATTTAAATTGAAAATAGAAGAAGAAACCTGTTACCACGAAAATCGGATTGGAGAACGAGCTGTTGATGATAAAGTTCCGATAGGTATTTTTGAAGTAATGCAGTTGGTTCTTCAGGTTATTCATCACTGCATCAGTTTCTTTTATCTTTTCCAGCTTTTTAAGATAAATAAAGTTCATACCAAGTAGTATCGCCGTGACGCTTATCAGAACAACGATAATTTGCTGATAAACGGGCTCTGCGACCTGAAATGTTATCAGGTATAGAAGTGCAAGGACAAGCAGGCCTTTAAAGCCCATATCAAAGTAAATAATCCTTTTACCACTCTGCGAAAATTGACGCGACTTCTTTTTCCGGTATTCCTGAATTTCTTTCAGCGAGTACTGTTTCCCGACAGTTTCATCAGTGTTGGCCGATTTCCAGATTTGTTTTATATCGTCTGTTTTCATGCTTCCGATGTTTTGAGATTGGTGCAAGGCTGAAGAATTTTTTCAAGCTTTCGTTTAATTCGGTGCAACTTAACGCCCGCATTCTTTTCGCTGATTCCCATGATGTCACCGATTTCACTATACGAATGCTCTTCGAGATAAAGCAGAATCAGTGCCTTTTCAACCGGCTTTAGCCGCTCTATTCCCGCATAAAGCATCTGTATTTGCTCTTCATCAACTGCATCTTCGTTCGAAATCAGGCCGTTGTGCTCAGGCAGCCTTTCCGTATAACGAATCAGATTTTTCCTCTTTCGCTGCGATTTTGAAATAGCCGTATTCAGGCTAACCCGGTAAATCCATGTTGACAATTTAGAATTCCCTTGAAACGACGGCAACCCCTTCCATAGGTTGATGGTAATCTCCTGAAATAGATCGTCCTTGTCGGCTTGTATTTTACAGAAGATGTTGCACACCTTTATCAGCACTGCCTGATTTTCGTAAACCAGTTGCTCGAATGCTATTTCGGACATTGGTTTTGTCATTTTCATCACTTTTTACACCCGATTAGACGAACGTTTTCCGGAATAACTACACTTTTCAAGCTTTTTCTTTCGCCGAAATACAATGGTCTGGTTTTTCTTATGCAGGTCGATTAGGTCTTCGCCCAGACGGATGTTTCCTTAAATTTACCATAAAAGCTAGAAATACAGACTGAGTTGCAGTGACGCCGGTTAGCATACTCAGATATCCGCGCGTTCTGTAGGAGAGAATTGAATGTAAAAGTGATTGGAGAGTAGGGGTGGCCTTACTCAGACGAGTATCGGTTCTTTCGGTTAATCATTCAAATTGAGCAGAGACGCGAATGCTCGTTCCTCTGCTCAATTTGGTGTTCTGTTTATTTTGGTATTCGAACTAATTGAATTTCATCCAATAAGAATCGGTTAATTTTACCATTCATGTTGGTGTTGCAATCGTTAAATTGAATGTGAAAATGGTGATTTCCCTTCTTCAGCGAAGCCTCCACCGTATTGCTCCATCCCCAGTCGGACCATTCGTTTTTCCCCCTTTGTGGGAAAACCAGGGCTCCCTGAAATTGATTGTCTACATAGAAAGAGCGGATACCACATTTATTGTCGGTATTTACCGGGCCACTACCATTCGCATATCGGAAACGGATGCGGTATTTTCCTGCAGAAGATAAGTTTATCATAAAACTAAACGGATCTCGTTGGTCCAGATTAAATTCAACGTAACCATCACCTTTATAACCACTTACTTTTTTCTTTAAGTGATAGTTGAAATGCTCAGCCTGAACCACTATGTCAGAAGATGTTGGCTGTATTTCAACCGGTTGACTTAAAAACGATGAAGTTCCGTCATTTTTCACTGCTGAAACCTGATAGGTTGCTGGTACATTTGTTTTAAAAATCAGGCTTGTGGTATCCTTTGTTTCCGAGATAACCGTTCCGTTTTTAATGACTCGATAGTTGGCAGCTCCTTCAATGGAATTCCATGTCAAAACGTCTCCCTTGAGCTTCGCCTCCGGAGTATTAGGAGCGATGATAAAAGGAGCCATCTTCACCGCTGGCCCATCTGGATGGTTGTTCATGGTCATCTCAATGGTATGTTTTCCGGTTAAACCGGAGGGAATAACAGGATTTTCAAGCTGTTTTCCATCTAAATAGAAAGATGAGATGGAATTGCCAAAACCTCTAACAGTCAATGATAAAATTGATTTCCGATAATGAAAGTTGTCTAGTTGGTAGGTTCCGCCAAAGTTTTCCGGAATAACCGGATGAAAATACAAACTGTCAGTTCCCGGGGTGATACCAAATATGATTCGGTAGGTCATGGCCAGTTGACCGGCAATGCTCCACAATTGACGACTGGAATTCAGTACGGTTCCGGCAAAATCGCCTGTTTCGGCAACCATATTTTCTTTATTTGTCAGAAACAAAGTAGCGGCCCGAAGTTGTGTTGCGTAACTATAAGCGACCATGCTTTGCTGCTTTTCTTTGGCTGAAGCCAATGTCCAGAAAGCTTGTACAAATGGCCAGCTGGCATCGTTGTGGTACGGCGAAATACCAGGTGTTTGTGGATTAATACAAGGAATCCCGTAGGGCAGGAGCGGTGTGTTTTCCAGTACTGACCGGCTTCTGGATGAATCGGCAATGCCGAAAAGCAAGGTAAATGCTTCGCCAAGGGATTCAGAACGGGGCGAAAGACTGAAGAAATTCCGACCATAAAGATATTGTCCGTAGTAACCCTTTTCTGCTTCCCAGAGGTGTGCATTTATGCTTTTTTTCAGTAAATCAGCTTTGGCACTCCATGAATCGCTTTCCCCTAGTTCTTTGGCCATTTTGCCCAACACCTTGAGCGTTCGGTAATGAACGGCATTGGTTCCCAGGCTCATCGAAGCATAAATGTCAATGGGTTGCATCCAACGGGGATAGGTTTGTTTCCGCCAATCGAGAAACGATGATTCGCCACGCATCAATCCGGTTGCCGGATCGACGATGGTCCGCTGATCACATTCTACCGAGTTACGGACAATCCTGTAGCTCGTTTTCAGCCACTTTTTGTCACCAGTGGTTTTGTATATCTCCCAGGCAGCTAACGACCACACCACGCGGTCAGACGATACCGGCCAGGCTCCTCCGGTCCCGGTATCCTGGATAATGTGACCGTCCCTGACCTTCTTCATCAGGCTTATTGGGGCCACTTCCGGTTCCAACATAGCCAGCGACAACACAATGCTGTAACTGATGTCCCGGGTCCAGACGCCTCCCCATTTATCTCCGGTGCGGAATGTGCTGTCCGCTTCGATGTCCTGTTTCAGTTCGTCCAGCGAAAGCCGGTAAATAGCGTTCAGTAGCGGAGATTCGCTACTAAAAACCGGATATTGAGCGATGTCGTTTTTCAATTTCCATTCTGGTCTTACATGCGCATCCGGATTGAATGCATTAAATACCAGTTGAACGCTGTAAATTCCGTCACCATCAGGATCAGTAAGTTCAAGTTGTTTGTTGTTTGGGAGGTTTTCGAAATCCCAATTCAATGGAAAAGCACTTCCGGCGATATAAACGCCTTTGAAATCTTTCCGGTAGATTTTATTTCCATGCACATCCTCGTAATACCCTTTGGTTTTAAAAGCATCTAAAACCGGACGCATATTGAGGTTGAACTGCACGTGAGTATTCTCCGGCAGATTCTTCACCAAGGCTTCTTTGACAGAAGGCTCGCTCTTCTGCCCAAAAACGATGCTGATAACAACAGGCTGGTCTCCATTCGGAGTCAAATCAGCCGTGTGATTAACGTTGTAGTCCAGTTCATTGTCTTTCCCATTGATGCTGAATTTAAATTGAATTACAGGGCTAAAAGCCTGCTTTGCCGGACTTTTATAGTTTGTTGCCATGTGCGTGTCCGACAGTGCTTTGCCAACAAAACTATCCTGAACCACGCGGTCGGAAAAAACCGTAAACGCGGGGCTTTGGTACAATATCTTCTCTTTTTTCCGGCAAGAAGAAGAGATTACGGCTAAAAGCAATCCCAGGAAAACTATCAGTAGTTGTTTCATATTTATGTCATTGACTGTCATTTCTCAATGGTTATATGTTCTACTTCCTGATTAGCCGGAATGTAGATAGTACAAACCCTTGTTTCTTTATCCCATGACCACTGGGGACGCTTTGAGGGATGTTTCTCAGAAGAATTCCAGGCTTCTCTCACCTTCTTCATCTTACCGTCCTGTGTGAGAATGGAATGAGGTGCTTCATTTAAATAAAGCCGATATACTAACTCCCTGGGAGTAACCTGATAACCATTTTCTACCTTAAGTGAATAGTTAATCGTGTAAGCCTCGCGGCTGGTGCTGCAAACCAGTTGCCTTTCGGCGAAGATATTGCGTTTGTAGTCATTACTTTCGCCATCATCTTCATAGACTGAAAAAGAGGCTCTTTTATTCACAGATGCAGGATAAACACGCAGGAGCAGTGGATAATGCGGATCTTGTTGAATGTATTGCATTACCGGCATCATGGGAACGATGGAGCCTTTGCGGACGAAGAGGGGCGTGGTTTTCAACGAAACGGGATAATCGATCCACTGCTTTCCGTCATAAATGGTTTCGGGATGGTCAAAATCAATCCATTTACCTTCGGGCAGATATACTTTTTTCGATGCAGCGCCTTCTTCCGTAACCGGAGCCACCAGCAATTCCTTTCCAAACAGGAACTCAATGTTCAGGTCGGCGGTTTCCGGATCATCCGGATATTCCAGCATCAGGGCACGCATTAACGGAAGGCCTGTGTCGTGCGCTTTTCGTGCATACGAATAAATGTAAGGAAAGAGCTGATACTTCCGTTCGATTGCTTTTTTGCAAATCGCCTCTACTTTAGGGCCGAAACGCCAGGGTTCCACTGCGTTGTTTCCTTCGTGATGGGTCCGACTGATGGGATTAAATACCCCGAATTGCATCCATCGGGTATAGAGTTCTCCTTCCGCCTGATAATCGGATATATCGCCGCAATAGCCAGAAATATCGCAACTCCAGAAAGGAATGCCGCCCATCCCGGCGGAAAGAGCTAGAGGAATCTGCCCGGCTAGTTTTTTCCAGCCTTTGGTCACATCTTCACCATTGCCGGCATCGCCTGACCAGCCAAAGGTGTACCGCTGCATTCCGGCGAAAGCCGAACGGGTCATATGGAAAATGCGGGTGTTAGGATTGTGTTTTTCGAATTCCTCAGTCACGACCTTGTCCCATGTAAGTCCGAAAACGTTGTGTATTTCGGCATGCATTCCCAGATAATGCTTCATGTTAAGGCGGTCTGTTGCCTCTTCGTTACTCCAGGCGGGCTCGCCCATGTCAGTCCAAAAGCCACGAACGCCCTGGTCGATGACCTTTTGTTGGTAATTGCCCCACCAGTCGGCTACTGCCGGATTGGTGAAATCAACGACGCCACAGTTTCCGCCCCACGGCCAGGGCATGTCATAACTTTTCCCGGTACGGATGTCTTTTACAAAGTAGCCCAGTGAATCGGCTTCGTTCCACTGCTTCTTATTGTTCTGCGACACAACGGGGTCTTGCGAAACAATTACTTTGAATCCCTGATTTTCCAAATCATCCAACATCTTTACCGGATCCATGTAGTTTTCCTTTCGCCAGTTAAAATCCTGCAAATATTGGGTCCAGCCAATGTCCTGAAAAATAATGTCACAGGGAATTTGGCGTTTGCGAAATCCGTTGGCAATCTCCCGCGTGAGTTTTTCGTTGGTCAACATACCACGCGATTGCGAGAATCCTAATGCCCAATCGGGCGGCATAATCGGATGTCCGGTCAGATTCATGTACCGGCCAATGATTTGTTTGTAAGAAGGACCGTAAATAAAGTAATAAATCATTTCTCCACCCGGCGTAGCAAAGGAATAGTTATCGGCTGATTCAGTGCCGAAATGGTAGGTCGTCTTGAAGGTATTGTCGAAGTAGATACCATACCCTTCACTGCTCATGAAGAAGGGGATGCTCTTGTACAAAGGGTCTTTATCGACCTGGTAACAGGGATTGTCGCTGTTCCACATTTTAAACTGATGCCCGACGCGATTGATGGGTCCATTCTTTTCGCCTAGTCCGTAGATGCGTTCCCCCGGACGAAGACTGATGTGACTAGCCATTTGTGTAGAATCCATCTCAAAGCCACGATTCTGATAATCATCCATCAGGAGTTTTTGATACTTGTTGAAAATACTGATGTGAAAAGGGGCTTTTCGTACCCGGATGATCAAGTCGCCGGTGTAAATTTCGTAATGTTGCGGTTGCTCCGAGATATTCAGCTTTTGATTTCCATTGGATTCGTCGGCTACCACTGCAAAGGATTGATTATTCCGATGAAAATCGTCGGTATCATACCAAATGCGGATGACTCCCGGACCAACTTCCTTTATCTGTACTTTGATGTTATTCTCACAACTGAAAACAGCCGTATTTCCATCGACAGTGTAACTCCGGCAATTTCCCGGATGAACAATATCTGAAGCTTTTGCAATTCCTGTTAAGAGGAAAACAAAGGCAACTGCCTGTATAATTCGTTTCTTCATTCTTCTAGTGTTATTCGATTCCGCGAAGGCAAAACACCTCCTGTAGAACCGATGATCCTTCTACTTTTTTATTTATTCTATATGGAATTTGGGGTTCCTCTGCTAATTATATTCTATTACCAACATTCCCCAGTACTGCATTTTAGGTACGGTACAGGTGAGGGTAGAACCGTCCTGCGTAAATACCAATTCTTCGGATGAACCGTAACGGTAATCCGGTGAAGCGTACCAGACCTTTTTTACTGTGTTGGTTGTTTCAATTTGAAGCGGCAGGTCTTTTATTACTGGCTGAAAAGGTTGTGTTCCCGATGCATCCCGCCAATTCAGACTGGTCGCATCCATGTAATTCAGCAGATTGATGACTTGCGTTGAACCCAAATCTTTTCCGGTTACCGTAACGCTTCCGGTTTGCGGCGGCCAGCTGTTGATGTTGATTTGTCCGTCGAGCGAAGTTACCGATGGTGTGTTGAAATCGCCGTTACCTTGTAGCAGGTTCTCATAGGCAACCTGAAAATCGTAATAGCGAGTCAGCGCTTCTTTCAAGTCGGTTCGCATCAGCAGGTTGTCGTTGGGAAAATATTCTTTGCCCAGCATGTGTTCTCCCAATTCCAAATGGCTTCCGCCGAAAGCGAAAATAACGGCATCAGTCATCAAAACCCCAGGCGTATTGAAATAGCCGGTAGAATTGGCTTTGTCGTAATCCATGTACGCGGCTAAAACAGTTTTGGTTCCTGCACCGCCCATCGTTGTATTATCCTGAATAATGCTTGCCAGATCTTCGTAAGTATCATTGGGTGACCAGACTTCCGTGTAAGCGAAGTCGACCGGCGTTGACAGAATATTGGCCTGGCCGTACTGATTGACAGCATTCATTACCATCTTTTTATTCGGAAAACGCTGGTTCATATTATTCAGGAACGAGCTGAAGCCGTATGGTAAATCAGCTTTCTGACCATTATAATCGTAAACTGTTCCGCGGTCACCTAGCTGGTCAAGATGCCAGCCGTCAAAGTCAAGGAACTGATATACCAATGCCGTTTGATCGTCGATGTATTTCTGCCAGTCGGGGTTGGCCGGATCGAGCACAAAAATGTCACTCAATGCCCAGTTGTTGTCCAGGTCGTGCTTGTTCACATTCTGATGATTCGCATCGTTATAAAGCATCCACTGAGCGGAAACGCCATCTGTTGCATAGTCGTCCCAGGCACCATATAGTAAATTGTAGAACATGGAGGCAATACCGTATTCGTGCGCTTTGTCAATGTAACCTTTCACCACGTCGAAGGAGACATCGCGTTTGGCAATATCCTGCCACTCAGCAGCAGGTTGTGAACCATCCATCTTTAAAGGCATGTGATGCTTGTTCTGCCAGTCGTAATATTGAAGGCCGTTGATATGATATCGTGTGAGTTTTGTCAGTTGTGAATTAATATCATCGGCTGTCACATCACCCGAAAACTCTGAAAGAAAACCGTATCGGGGAAAATGTGTCCAGTCGGATGAAACATCCACCCCAATACTCCCATATACAACTTCCTTTCCATCTACTGTTTCATACACATCCACCATGTATCCCATGAAATCGGTATTCGGAGCCGTCCATTGCCAGGTTTTCCCGGGAAAAGCCTCTTCTTTGATAACTTCATTTAAATGACGATATCTGATTTTTGCCGAGGAAGTTAATGTCTTGTCGGACGTAAACTGTATCACATCGCCGGGATGATACAAGGCTTTGTCGGTTGAGAGTTTTACCGCAGTGTTGGTAGTCGGATCATCCGGTCCATCAGGTGAAGGAGCCGGTGCTTCCGGTTTACTGCAACCTGCCAGCACGAATACGATAAGTAGGTAATAGATTCGATTAATTCCTGTCATCTTCGGTTAACTTGGGAAACGATGTTTTCACTCGGGAAATTACCGTTCGTTGTGAATTAGTAAATGCCGGCGGAGAGGACTCCTCTCCGCCGGTTTGTCAATTACTGTTTTTGAATATCGATGGTTAAATCCTGAACATTAAGCGTAAGGGTGTAGGTTCCTGCATCGGCTGCCGAAATAGTCCACTTACTATCATCCGGATCGCCACCGATGTGACGGTACATTTTGGTCGGGTCATTCGGATCCATCATGTACATATCCTGGCCCCAATCACTATTCCGGTTGACCGGGAATTTGAATTCGCCTTCCCCTAAATCTCCCTGGAATGTGAAAATATACCAGTTGTTCGGGTCCTGCGTCAATTCAATCGCGTTGGTGATATCCCATCCAATGGAAGTTGCCGATCCTACAATGTAGAGTTTCAACGGCTCGATGGTGATGGTCATTTTTTTCAAATCAACCATCACGTGGTACTGGTTTTCATTGGTTATCGTCCATTTATTGTCATCTGGATCTCCTCCGTTGTGCAGATAGATCTTCGTTGAATCGGACGGATCACGCATGTACATATCCTGGTTCCAGTCGGTGTTTGTATTCACTGGGATTTTAAACTCTCCGGGAGTCAGAACTCCATCGTAAGTGAACTGGAAGAGATTATCCGGGTTTTGCACCATTGGGGTGGCATTCGCAATATCCCAACCATTTGGCGTGGCATCACCAACCAGGTAGAGCTTATCATATGGAGGACCGGGTTGTTTGGTAATGCTGATCGTCAAATCAACCAGATTCAGTTTCACAATGTATATACCATCTTCTGCAATGGTAAACTGATCGTCCGGCTGTGTGTCATCTGTCCGGTACACGAGGGTGTTGTCATCTTTCCCTTTTTGGTACGAAGGAAGGAACGAACCCAATGTAGTAATGAACTTCAGATTCCCGGCCTTCAATGTTCCCTGGTAGGTAAAGGTTGTCGGATCGTTTTCATCCGGTGTCATCTCTATTGCATTGTTGGCGTCCCAGCCGTTAGGCGAAGCGTCTCCAATCAGGTAAAGGGTACTGGATACCGGTTCGTAGGGTGTTACCGTGAATTTAATGGGTTCAGTCACATCATCCGGTACATTTTCATTGGCAATTTTAGCAGTGATGCGGGCTTCCAACTTAACGGCGGTACCTGGTTGAATTCCCCAGTAATTCAACAGCAGATCATTCAGTTCTGCTACGGTAAAGTCTCGTTTATATACCGCTTTACCCATGTTGTACGATTTGGCATTGGCAAATCCGTTGCCATCCTGATCGATATCGAGCGTGTAGGAAATGGAACTCCCTGTTCCCTGATTACTGCCGGTTGTCCAGTTAATGCTTACAGCCACGTTGGCGTCATTCTTCTGCGAAAGCACAACATTGTCGGCTGATGTTGATATGGCTACTGGTTCTCCCATAGTAATATTAACCGGCTCGTCCTTGGTACATGAGTTCATCATGAACACCGAGGATATACCTAACAAAACGACCAGCGTTAAATAGCCGATATTTAACCTGGCTCGTTTCCGCTGAAATATATGGATATTGAATTTTTTCATGTTTCATTGATTTAATTGAAAAGGGGCAGAGCTTTCCCTGTTGTCAACAAAAGGATAGTCCGAATATAACTCTGTCCTTTTTCTTGAATTACGATTCAATTTATTCTACTCCGATCTAGTAACCCGGATTTTGTGTCAGGTTCGGATTGGCATCAATTTCCTTTTGCGGAATAGGCAACAAGAGGAATTTACTAGTTGCATTCACTTTCCCGATGGAATGCAGGAAGTTCAACCCGTAATCGCCATTATCGACGCGAATCAAATCGAACCAGCGCTGACCTTCGAATGCCAGCTCCATACGGCGTTCGTGAAGTACTTTTGCTTTGAAATCGGCTTGCGACAAACCGGTTACAGCCGGTAATCCGGCACGGGCTCGTACTTCATTCAGCGGAGCTTCCGCCTCGGTGGTTTTTCCCAAATTGTTCAGTGCTTCGGCTTTCATCAACAAAACATCGGCATAACGGAGGACCGGGAAATCCATAGGGCTATTGTCATATGAAGAAGCAATCGATTTAGGCACCAGGAATTTACGAAGGTTGTATCCGGTCGTAGAATAACCCGGATCGTAATCCATTCCGTCGAACTGAGGGCAGCCATCATACAAAATGGTCACATCTTTACGCAAATCGCCAGGTTCGTATGAATCGACAAATTCCTGGGTCGGCTGGTTCCATCCCCAGCCACCGGCTACCATGTTGGAGTTACGCGGACCGGTAAAAGTGCTCAACCAGGAAGCCTGGTTCGTGTTATCCCAGAAACCTTCTCCGGCATTCCCTGTATACTGAATTTCGAATAGTGATTCGACCGAATTCTTGTTATTTACATCGAAATTGTCGGCATAATTAGGATTGAGTGCATACCCCAGTGATTCCACTTCGTTTGCCAAAGTAACCACCTTGTCCCATTGTCCAAGCGTCAGGTATACTTTTGCCAGCAAGCCAGCTGCTGCGCCTTTTGATGCACGTCCAATATCGTTTCCTGAATACTCCGACCGGGGTGGAAGTAACTGCTCGGCATCGGTCAAATCGGCAATAATCTGCTCGTAAACTTTGGCTTTGTCGGTTCGCTTCGGACGAAGGTCGTCTCCGGGTTCCTGAGGGACTGTAATCAACGGAACATCACCAAAGAACCGAACCAGGATGAAATAATACAGTCCACGCAAAAATTTGGCTTCGCCGATGATCCGGTTTTTCAGATCCTTGTCGATGTTCATGTCAGGAACTTTCTGCAGAATAATGTTGCAACGCAGAATACCGGGGGCCGGTCCACGCCAAAGATCGAGTACGCCGGGATTATCAGTCGTGGTAACGAAATTGGCTTCGTCTTGTGTTTCAATACCATCAGTTCCGCCTCCGGCACCAACAATACTGTTGCCAGCCATGATGTCAGTAGTCCACATGCGCATGTTATACAACTTCGGCCATTGCAGTGGTTGATAAGCACCGTTGATGGCAGTGATGGCGTCTTCTTTTGTTTGGAAGAAATTCGCCGTATTGATAGAGTCGAGCGGTGCCTTTTCCAGGAAGTCCTTGCTACAGGCAACACTCATGAACGTTACTAATATGAGAATGATATATTTTTTCATGGTTGAATCTTTTTTCACGTTAGAAATTCATGTTGACGCCGAAACTGAATGTTTTGGTCACCGGATACAAGCCATTGTCAATACCGTTAACCGTTCCGGATCCCAGGCCGTTATCCTGTACTTCCGGGTCAAAACCGGTGTAGTTGGTCAACGTGTAAAGGTTTGAGCCAGCGAAATAAACTCTCAACTTGTTGATTCCCCATTTCGTAGTCAGATTTTCCGGAAGCGTATATCCAAATACCACATTTTTCAACCGCAAGTACGATCCGTCCTCAATCCAGCGGTCGGAAGGGCGTGTGTTCTTGTTCGGATCGTTGAAAACGGCGCGGGGAACATTGGTTTGATCTCCTTCTTTCTGCCAGCGTTTCAGTGTTTCTGTTGTTTGGTTAACTGCAACTGCCATTCCTTCGCTCCAAACACGATTGACATTCAGAATTTTATTCCCTTGCACTCCCTGGAAGAAGATCGAAAGGTCGAATCCTTTGTAGTTAAAGGTGTTATTAAGTGAAAAGATAAATTTTGGGCTTGGGTTTCCCAGATAGGTGCGGTCGGCATCATTGATAACACCGTCACTGTTCAGGTCCTTGAAACGAATGTCACCGGCTGAGGTGCGGTTATAAGGATCCAACCCGGGAACCTGCACGGCATGATTATCAACTTCCTGCTGATTTTGGAAGATTCCATCCGTTACGAATCCGTAAAACTCGTTTACCGGCTGTCCTTCAGCAATACGTGCTGCCGCGAAATTGAAGTTGAAACTACCAGTGGTCATCGGAATGGAATCATTCAGGTTGGTCACTTTATTTTCATTGTAGGAGATATTGAAATCTGTGTTCCATTTGAAATCACCTTTGTCGATGTTCCGGGAGGAAATTGTTAGCTCAGCTCCGTTGTTCTCCATTTTACCGGCATTGATAGACGGAACGTCTACATCGGAATAACCGGTTGAAATCGGAACCGACATAGGAACCAACATGTCATTGGTATTCTTCTGATAAACGTCACCAGTGATGTTGATTCGCTGATTCAGAATTGTTGCATCAAACCCCAGGTTGATTTGCTCCTGAGACTCCCATTTAACATTGGGATTGGGCATCATCCTTGGCACAACGGCACTGACAATGTTATCGTTGAAGTTATATTTTACCGTCTCCAGTTTTGAGGCAAAAGAATAGTTTCCGATTTCCTGGTTGCCGGTAAAGCCGATGCCTGCCCGAATCTTCAAATCATCAACGAAATGGACGTTTTGAAAGAAATTCTCCTGCGAAATACGCCAAGCAACGGAACCTGACGGGAAGATACCCCATTTGTTCCCGGAACCAAACCGGGATGATCCATCGCGACGAACGGTGGCTGTTACGAGATACTTGTCTGCGTAATTGTAGTTTACCCGCGCCATGTAGGAGAGAAGCGACCATTCGGAAGCATTTCCATCAAGGGTCACCTGGTCCGTTCCGTTGGCCAGTTGCTGCGTCAGATCGCTGGCAAAGTTCTGAATGGAACCGTTCATGAAATCGAAGCGGTTTTCCTGGGCACTGGTTCCCACCATCGCTGTCAGATGATGCACATCTTTGAACGTTTTGTTGTAAGTAAGTGTGTTATCCCAAACCCAGGTAATGCTCTTGTTCGAAGACTGATACAAATAAGATTGGTCCTGTGGATTAGGTTTCCAGTCATATTTGGGCGACCAGGTACGACCGTACCAGAAATTGGCTTCCAAACCGGCATTCGATTTCAGTACCAGGCCATCCAGCAAGGTGATTTCGGCATAAACTGCACCCCGAACGTTGTAACCTTTTGTGGAATTATCAATCAACTTAGCTGTACCAACCGGGTTACGAATATCACCATCCCATGACGGGCGTCCTTCAGGTCCCGCATAGGTTCCATCTGCATTGTAAATGGGCTGTGTCGGCAATGCTTTAATGGTGTTACCGATGTTGTAGTCACCTTTTGATTTGATATCGTGATTCAACGTGAGCCGGTTACCGAACTTGACATTCTTGAATACCTGAGATTCACTGTTAAACTGGACCGTGTAACGCTTGTAGTTGGTATTCAGAACAATTCCGTCCTGGTTCAGAATATTTCCGGATACGTAATAATTAGACTTATCGCTTCCGCCTGAATAGGAGACAGAAAGATTATTCATCCCGGCAGGACTAAAAACAGCTCCCAGCCAATCGGTTCCTTTGCCTAAGGAAGATGGATTGGCATACGCCGGATTCTGTTCCAAACCTGCATTGGCCATCATTTCGTTGTGGAGTGCAGCAAATTGTGACGCATCCAACACTTTAATCATGTTGGTCGCTTCCTGAATGCTGTAGCTATAGTCCACGTTTATCTGGCCTTTGCCGGACTCGCCCTTCTTGGTGGTAATAATGACGACTCCATTCGCACCTCGTGAACCATAAATCGCGGTAGCAGAAGCGTCTTTCAAAATCTGAACAGTCGCAATGTCATTCATATTTAACTGGTTGAGTCCGCTTGTTGTGGGAACTCCGTCGATGACCAGCAATGGGTTGTTGTTGTTAATGGTTCCCATACCACGAATGCGAATGGTCGCATCGCTTCCGGGCGCACCTTGCGAGATAACCTGAACACCGGCAGCACGTCCCTGCAATGCATCGCTGACACTTGGCACGGGAAGTGATTCCATGTCCTGTGTTTTCACGGTAACGATAGAACCTGTCAGATCCTTCTTCTTCTGATAACCATAACCTACGGCAACTACCTCGTCCAGACCGATGGTTTGTTCCTGCATCACGACATTCAGTGTCGGTTCGCCGGTAGAAACGATTTCCCGGGCTTTCATCCCAACAAATGAGAATACAAGTGTACTTCCTGCCGGAACATCAGCCATGTTGTAGTTGCCGTTCGCATCGGTGATGGTTCCGCTGGTGGTACCTTTAATAACAATGGTAACGCCGGGAATCGGCTCTCCTTTCGGGTTGGTCACTTTTCCTTTCAACGGATGTGCCTGTTGTTGCTTCGTGCCCGAGGGCTCGCCGTTGCTGCCTTTCGGAAAAAGGACGATGCGCCGGTCGATGATTTTGTAGCTGATGTTCTTTCCTTCAAACAACCGGTTCAAAACGTCTTCAATGTTACTCTCGTTCGCATTGATGCTAACCCGATCATTCAACTGAATCTGGTCGGCATTGTAAAAGAAGACAAATTGGGTTTGCTGTTCAATCTGATTCAAAGCATTTTCCAGCGTTGTGTTTTCGAGGTTAACCGAAAGCCGGGTTTCCTGCGAATAGACACTGGCCGAAACCTGCATTAGGCTCATTAGTAGAATGACGAACGTTAGTCGCATAATTAACCATAGTTTAATCATGCCATTCCGCGGAAAGGCAAGCAATCGAAACTTTTTTTTCATAGATTTGTAATGCTAAGTTCTACAAATGAATAGCTCCAACTATTCGTTTAATTTAACAGCCGGGAAGTGCTCCAACATTTCCCGGTTTTATTGTTTTATTTCCGTTCAATCCATATATCAGTGCTGTCGCGTTGTACTTTGATGGGAATCGTTAGGTTGACCAAATCAAAGAACTTTTCAATATTATCGTCCTTGTAGGCGGCTCCCGAGAAGACTTCTTTGCCCAGTTCTGCATCCCGGAAGTGTATGTTTACTTTGTACATCCGCTCCAACGTTTTCGCTATCTCGTTTAACGGTTGCCGGTTAAAATGATATTCGCCGGTTCGCCAGGTGGTCACCAAATTGGTGTTGGCTTGTATCACCTTGTCCTCTCCGGTACTCTTATCGTACCGCCACTGTTCGCCGGGCTTGAGCATCACCGGTGCTTCTTTTTGCGGAATATCTTTAATTTCCACAACTCCTTTCAATAGCGTGGTTTCTGTTCGGTTGTCTTCCGGATATGCTCGTACATCAAACTGTGTCCCCAGCACGTTGACACTCATATCGGGCGTGATGACCCGGAATACGCGTGATTTATTATGCGTCACTTTAAAATAGGCTTCTCCAACCAATTCGATTTCCTGTAGTTTTTTGTCGGGCGAAATGTGGTATTTCAGTTTGGAATCGTAATTCAGCGCCACAAACGTTCCGTCGGGAAGCGTTACCTCCGATTGCTGTCCACGCGGTGTTTTGAATTCAATGACCTGGGCTTGCCTATCACCAGGTGAGAAGAAGTGCTTTTCTCCGAGCAAATAGCTCGCTACTCCAAGGATAATTAGTATGGAAGCTGCTGCTGCAATACGGGGAAGTCGCCTGATGGTAAAACCAGATGAGCTTGAACGGCGGAAAATCTCAAGAGACTCGTGCTTGATTTTTTGGAAATCCTTTTCTCCAATATGTGAGTGGTCAATTTCTCTTCTTTTCCATTTCAGCACATAGCCAATCAGCATGGCCAATGCCGATTCTTTGTCCTTTGTCTTCTCTTCCGGGAATTTCTTCAAAGAATCCTTCGTCAGGCTTTCCTTAAACTGCTTGTCAAACAAATGATCAGAGGTTTCCTTCTTCATGGTGTTCGTATTGCTCTTTGTAAGAAAAAGCAGTTACACTCAGAATATACCCCTGACTATTTTATGCTGTAGAACATATTTCGTGGAAAATGTGATTGGAGACAGGAACAACAAGTTTTGCAATAGAAAGGACATCAAGGGATTGCTGTCTGCAGAAATAATAAAATAGATTCGCAAGAAGTATCTAATATTTTTTTCAGCTTAGCTATTGCTTTCTGAACGCTGTTGCCAACCGATTGATAATTCACCTGCATTACTTCCGCCACCTCTTTGTTCGACAGGTTTTTATAAAATTTAAGGTAGATGGTTTCTTTCAGACGAGGAGGAAGCTGATTGAGCGCATCAGCCACCAAATCTAGCCGAAGCTCTTTTTCTTCCGGATTAACTTCCGTTGAATAACTCAATCGGAACGCGTCGATACGTTCATCATCCAGTTCTGTTTCGGCTATTCTGTGAGACTTCCGGATGTTGGCAAAAATCTTTATTCGCAGAGATTTCAGCAAGTAAAAAAGGATGTTGTCAGTGGGAGAGAGTCGATCCTTTTTTCGGGCTAATTCGAAAAAAACATCCTGTATGCTATCGCGAACCAAAAACTCATCGGACGTGAAACGCTGCCCGTACTCACACAACGCCAGGTGGTACGTGTCGAAAATGTAGGAAAAGGCTTCTTCATCGCCACGTTTAAAGCGCTCCCAGATTTCTGCATCCAGATTTCGTTGCATAGGTTTCAATGTCGCATCCCCAAAGTTTAGTGGTGGTACAAAACTAACTGAAATTTTTCAATCCGGTTACAGGCCCGTACATTTCTGTTTTCTGATAAGGGGGGTGAAATGGAGAACAAGTGGCATAATGCGAACAGGAAAAACCGAAACATTCGGACACAAAAAAAGCTCCCTTGTCGAGGAAGCTTTATCGAAAAGTGACTGAGCTGGGGCTCGAACCCAGGACCCACGCCTTAAAAGGGCGTTGCTCTACCAGCTGAGCTACTCAGTCATCCTTTGTAGTACCCTTGTTTTTCAAAGGCGGTGCAAATATACGGTCATTTTTCTTTTATGCAAAAGATGAATTACAAAAAATTGACACTAATTGACCGATGATTTTCGACTTTGCCGTTATTCATCTGAAACCCATTCAATTCCCATTGGCGCGCAATGTAAACTCACCGGTAACATTTTCAGTTTTGATGGTAAATTTCCAGTTGCCGGTAAATTCTGAGTGGTTTTCTTTCACATTGACTACACGCGACCAGCTGGCATAATTTCCGTTTTTCATGTGTATGCTGGCCATTTTATTTCCATTGGGCGTCAACAGCTCGATTTCCATATTGCCAATGGTGCTGTGTCCGTTAATCGACAGTTCCAGTTGATCGACTTTTCGGTTCACCCGGAATTCAATCTCTTTCTGTAACGTGTTGTTGTGAAGTTTCTGGTGTTCCTGTACCAGATTGCCTGGCTCGGCTTCCTGACCGGAGGTTTGCTTCATTTCATCCCGCATGTCTTTCATCGCCGATTCCATTTTTTTGTGGAATTTCTCGGCCTGCTTCTGAATTTCAGCATGCGGATCCTGTGCTTTTGCAAATAGGAATATGGCCATAAGCGGGAACATTAAAATGATTTGTTTCACGTGCTTGCTTTTTATGGTTACACAATTGCTGGTTGGGGCTAAAATAATAATCTAAAAATACAACGGATTCAGGTCGATTAAAAGTATGTCCCTTCTTTTTATCCCACATTTAAACTTGCAAAAACGACCGGTTTGCGAAAAAAGCATACTTTTGTTTACCATAAAACAAACCGGTAGAAGACAGTTCCGGTTTCCTAATTTTCGGATTTTTGTACAATGAAAAATAAGGTAGTAATTATTACCGGAGCTTCTTCCGGAATTGGACGAGCACTGGCTGTGGAATTTGCTTCACGCGGCGCGAAACTGGTTTTGGGAGCACGCCGGACTGATCGTTTACAGGAACTGGAACAAGAGCTTCCGGGTACGGAAATTCTTTCGGTCAAAACGGATGTTTCCGTCGAGGAGGAGTGTAAGAACCTGATAAAACAGGCTGTTTCGCGCTTTGGGCACATCGACATACTGATTAACAATGCAGGCATTTCCATGCGGGCCAATTTTCAGGATATGGACCTGGAAGTGATGCATAAGGTGATGGATGTGAACTTCTACGGGACAGTTTATTGCACCAAATATGCTTTGCCATATCTGCTCGAAAGCAAAGGTTCGCTGGTTGGGGTGATTTCTATTGCGGGCCATGTGGGCCTACCGGGAAGAACCGCTTATTCGGCTTCGAAGTTTGCCGTTCGCGGATTCTTGGATACTGTTCGCATCGAGAACCTGAAAAAGGGGTTGCATGTGCTGGTAGCCGCTCCGGGCTTTACTGCTTCCGAAGTGAGAAAATCGGCGCTTACCGCCAATGGAACTGCTCAAGGCGAAACTCCGCGTAAAGAGGAGAAAATGATGACTTCGGAAGAGTGCGCCCTACATATTGCCAACGCGGTAAAAAAACGGAAGCGGCAGTTGATTCTCACTTTCGTGGAAGGAAAATTTACCGTTTTCCTGGGCAAGTTTTTCCCTTCGCTGCTCGACAAGTTAACCTTTAATCACATGGCCAAAGAGCCTGATTCACCCATCAAGTAAAGCAATATGTTTTCATTCGATACCCAATACCGGGTTTGTTACGGCGACACCGACAAAATGGGCGTGGTTTATTATGGCAATTATCCTCGCTTCTACGAAATCGGGCGAACCGATATGATTCGCGAAATCTACAAATCGTACCGGTTACTCGAGGAGGAGGATAAGATTTTTCTTCCCGCACGGTCGCTTCATATTAATTACCACAAACCAGCTTACTACGACGAGTTGCTGACGATTCGTACCGTTATTAAGGAAATGCCCAAAGTGAAGTTTCCTCTAATATCTGAAATTTACAACGAGGCGGGGGAATTGATCAAC
Source organism: Prolixibacter denitrificans (assembly GCF_003014495.1). Classification (GTDB taxonomy): domain Bacteria; phylum Bacteroidota; class Bacteroidia; order Bacteroidales; family Prolixibacteraceae; genus Prolixibacter; species Prolixibacter denitrificans. The sequence continues at coordinate 61,657 of NZ_PYGC01000007.1, forward strand.
GAAGGGAAAGTCGTACTGGCTTTTATGGATTTCAACACAGGCCGGCCGTGTAAAATTCCGGACCAATTTGAAGAAATTCTTCGCGAAAGGCTGGGAGAATAATCAGTCGAACCGCAAATAGATAAACGAAGCTACGGCAAAAACGATGATCATGATACCAACGATTTTGTTGGCCCACCACAGCATGTGAAGATTGATTTTGTGGCGGAACAGATTTACCAGGCCGGTTAACACAAACCACCAACTCGACGCCCCGCCGAATACGCCGGTAATAATCATCAGCGATTTAATCGGCGCAGACAGTTTCAATGCCAGTCCAGAGCCGGCAAATACGGCAATGAAAACAAAGACGGCCATCGGGTTGGAAACAGTTAGTAGCAAGGTGAAAAGATAATCCTGTAGGTAGGTCGATCCTTTCTTCTTGAACTTTTGTAACTCCTGCGACGGATTGGATTTGAAGATGTGCAGTCCGAGGAGAATAAGGATAATCGCACCGGAAATTTCGAAATAGATGGAGTGTGCCGTGATGAAATCGATAATCATCGTCATACTGAAACCGGCTATAATCGCATAGATCGTATCAGACGTTGCAGCTCCCAGCCCTGACGACATACCGGAACGCCAGTTTTTGTTCACTGTACGTTGTATGCAAAGCATTCCGATTGGTCCTAAGGGAACGGAGACAGCAATTCCAATAATGAATCCTTTCCAGATTAATTCCAGTTCCATGGCCGCAAAATTAAGTTAAAAATTGTAACACCTCCCGATTTCGTTGGTTAAAAATGAGTCTATGTTTGTGGACAAATATTCTGTTTTTAAAAGAATTTAAAATAAGTTTATGGCTTCCGTTCGGATACTCACAACCTGCTTCATACAATAAGCAGAAAAACTAATGGCAAATCCAGTGTTATGAAGAATCTCTTGCTACTTACCCTATTGTTTATGTTTAGTTTACAGCCTTCTTTCTCACAGGAAACGTTAAAGCTTTGGCCTGATGGAGTTCCGGGGCCCAATGTTTCGCCCAAACCTGAAGAGGTATTTGATAGTGTGCGGGTCCGTTATGTTTCGGAGCCAACGCTGACCGTTTATCTTCCGGAAAAGAAAAAAAACAGTGGAACGGCTGTGGTTATATGTCCCGGAGGAGGTTATTGGATTGAGGCAATGGATCACGAGGGATATGATTTTGCAAAATATTTGCAGGAGCGTGGAATTGCCGGTATCGTATTAAAGTACCGCCTCCCATATGGCCATTCAAATATTCCACTGCAGGATGTGCAACAGGCCATCCGAACGGTTCGGGCTAATGCCCAAAAGTGGGGGATTGACCCGAATAAAGTGGGAATTGCAGGATTCTCTGCTGGTGGACACCTGGCATCGACTGCCGAGACACACTTCGACGCTGGAAACCCGGATGCTTCTGAGCTCATAGCTCGGGAGAGCAGTCGCCCCGATTTTGCCATTCTGGGTTACCCGGTAATTACCATGAATAAAGCCTGGACGCATTTGGGATCGCGGGAAAATTTACTCGGGAAGAATCCGTCAAAGGAATTGGTTAAAAAATATTCAAACGAACTGCAGGTAACTCCGCAAACTCCGCCTACTTTCATTTTTCTGGCGGATGATGACGATGTTGTTCCTCCCAAAAACAGTGTTGAGTTCTATATGGCTTTAAGAAAAAACAAGGTGCCGGCTGAGATGCATATTTTCGCAGAAGGCGGGCACGGCTTTGGAATGCACATTAGCGGAAAACCACACGACCAATGGCGAAATTTGGTCATCGATTGGATGCGCGTCCGTAAATTGATTCCTTAAATATGGAGAACCTGTTCAAACTCCCAACTTATTGTTAAGTTTATTGTCTATGTTGTCTGACACACATCCTCACAAAGTCATAAATCATTGTCCCCGTTGTGGTTCAAGCCAGTTTATTAGTAGGGAAGAAGGTATCTCTTTTTCTTGCGAAGATTGTGGCTTCGTTTATTTCGTCAATAGTTCGGCAGCGGTGGCTTGTCTTATTTTTAATTCGAAAGGCGAATTGATGCTTTCGCGAAGAGCGATTGAACCGAACCGCGGAATGCTGGACTTGCCGGGAGGATTTGTTGATGTGATGGAAACCGCAGAAGAGGCGGTTCGAAGAGAAATCAACGAAGAGTTGGGAATTGCAGTTACCGGTTTGCAGTATCTCACGTCCTTTCCCAACGAATATGTCTTTTCGGGCTACAGCGTTTTTACGCTCGACATGGCTTTTGTTTGCCGGGTCGATGACCTCGCTTCTGCCCATCCCAAAGACGATATTTCAGCCATCGAATTTTACGATGTGAAAACTGTTCCGTTCCAGGAATTGTGTTCCGACAGCATGCGAAATATTATTGAGTTCTATCTTGAAAATAAAATAAAATGACTGTACCAGAACGTCTTGCTGCTGCAAGAGATTTGATGAAACAGCGTGGAATCGATGCGTGGATTATCTCCGGCACCGATCCGCACATGAGTGAATATCTTCCAAAACATTGGTATACAAGAGAGTGGATATCCGGATTTACCGGCTCCTATGGAAAGGTGGTCGTTACACAAAACGAGGCCATCCTGTCTACCGATTCGCGTTACTTTTTACAGGCCGACGAGCAATTGGCCGGAACCGGAATTCAACTGATGAAGGATCTTCGCCAGCCGGGCGATGCGCCTTACATCAGTTGGCTGAAAAAATCGCTTCCGGAAGGAAGTAGAGTTGCCATCAACGGACTGACAATTCCGGTAAACAAAAAACGCAGTTTGGAGGCTTCATTGGGTGCGAAGGGCATTACTTTGGATATTACCATTGATCTGGTCAGTGAACTGTGGGATGACCGACCATCGCTTCCCAACTCGCCGGCTTATGAGTTAATGCCCGAATTTGCCGGTACTTCCCGCAAGGAAAAACTGGCGACGTTGCAAAATAGTCTGCTGGAAAAAGAGGCGGACGGATTGGTGATAACAGCGTTGGATGAACTGGCCTGGATTTTCAATCTTCGCGGTAGCGACATCGATTACAATCCGGTTTTTGTTGGGTATGGATATATCGACAGGGAAGAGGCGCATCTTTTCGTTCCGGAAGGAAAGATTGACAGCGCATTAAGTGAAAAACTGGAGTCGGAAGGAATTCGCATCCATGGTTATGACGAATTTCTCTCTTTCGTGAAGAATGTAGAGGATAAAACGTTGTTAATCGATCCATCACGAACCAGCGCTTTGTTGTTCGAGTCGGTTCCGAAATCGTGCCGAATCGTAGAAGCTTCATCTTTAGCTAATTTACTGAAGTCTGTTAAAGGACCGATCGAAATAGAAGGAATGAAAAAGGCGCATGTACGCGACGGTGCTGCGATGGTGAATTTTCTGTATTGGTTGGAAAATCACCTGGGAAAAGAGAAAATAACCGAGCTGACAGTCGACGGAAAACTGAGGGAATTCAGAGCTGAGCAGGATTTGTTTGCCGGCGAAAGTTTCCATTCCATTGTAGGGTATGCCGACCACGGTGCGGTTGTTCATTATAGTGTGACCGAAGAAACCGATAAGGAAGTATTGTCTGAGGGTTTCTTGCTCATTGATTCTGGAGGTCAATATCTTGACGGAACGACAGATATCACAAGGACGGTTGCTGTTGGTCCACTTTCGGACCAGCAGAAACGCGATTTCACGTTGGTACTAAGGGGCATGATCGGTTTAAGTCTGGCGCGTTTCCCGGAAGGAACACGTGGGGTGGCGTTGGATATTCTGGCCAGAAAGCCATTGTGGGACAACGATATGGATTATGGTCACGGAACAGGTCATGGCGTCGGACATTTTCTGAATGTGCACGAGGGGCCGATGAGCATCCGACAGGATTTGAACCCTGAACCGATTCGCCTGGGTCAGATTTTGTCGAACGAGCCGGGCATATACAAGACTGGTCAGTATGGTATCCGAACGGAGAATATGATTCTTTGTGTCCCTGGAAATGAGTCGGAGTTTGGCCAATTTCTGAAATTTGAAACATTGACTCGTTGTCCGATTGATACGAGTGCTGTAATTCCTGAATTGTTAACAACGGAAGAGCGTGAGTGGCTGAATGACTATCACCACACCGTTTTGCAGGAAGTCGGACCGCTGGTTTCTACACCGGTAAGAGAATGGCTGACAGCCAAATGTGCGCGAATCTGACATCTTAATTTTTAATATTGATTGTGTAAATCATTCTGAATATGAGGAGATTTTTCGTGGTTTTCATCCTGCTGATAAGCAGTTTGACGTCGTACGGCCAGTACTACGTTAACGGGCAGGATCCTGCTTCGATTCACTGGGGACAAATCAATACGCCAAATTTCCAGGTAATTTACCCGGATGATTTTGAGCAGAAGGCTCAGCAGGTGGCCTATATCCTGGAAAAGGTTTATGGCTATGCCAGTGAAACGCTACAACATCAACCAAGAAAAATCTCTGTCATTTTACATACGAAAACCGTTCATGCCAATGGTTTTGCCGCCTGGGCACCTGCCCGGGTCGAAATGTTCCCTACGCCATCGCAGGATATTTATCCACAGAAATGGCTGGAACAGTTGGCTATTCATGAGTTTCGGCATGTGGTGCAGATTGATAAAATCGGTGAGGAGTTGCCCGGTATTTTCAAGGTGATTCTCGGTCAGCAAGCTGCAGCTGCAGTGGTTGGTGCTTACTTGCCTTTTTGGTTTCTGGAAGGTGATGCCGTTTCAACAGAAACCACTCTTTCACACGCTGGTCGGGGACGCCTGCCTTCTTTCGAAATGCCTTTACGGGCGCAGGTTCTTCAGAAAAAGATCTATTCCTACGACAAGGCTTATCTGGGGTCTTTCAAAAATTTCATTCCCGATCATTATGAATTGGGTTACCAACTAGTGGCTGGAGCCCGTAGCCGTTATGGTGCCGATGTGTGGGCCGGTGTGCTGGACCGCGTCGCCCGGCAGCCTTTGTCGCTGACGGCTTTCGATAAGGGATTGAAACTGGCTACCGGAAAGAACAAGATTGGCATGTATCACGAAATATTCAACGGACTGAAAGCCAAATGGCAACATCAGGATAGCCTGAACGAGTTGACCCCGGTTCAGGTTCTTTCGGCTAAGCCAAAGTATTTTACGAGTTACCGGTATCCTTATTATGTGAATGATTCAACGGTCGTTGCCCTGAAAACTTCCATCGACGATATCGACCGGTTTGTTCTGATTGAACCCAATGGCAAAGAACACAAGCTGGTTGCACCGGGTCCCTGGTTTCGCGAATCGGTGACATACGGAAACAACCGGATTTACTGGGTCGAACAGAAATCGGATGTCCGCTGGCAACATCGTGAATTTTCGTTGCTCCGCGTATATGATATCAATCGGGGAATGGTTTGGCAACGACGCTATCAGGTAAAAGTGCTGGCACCCTCGGTTTCGAAAAATGGAAAACAATTATGCGCAGTGAAAGTGGGGAGCGAAAATCAAAGTTCCATTGTGTTGCTTTCGCCGGAAAATGGTGATATCATCAAATCGTTTCCGGCTCCTGACGGGCAATTGTTTCTGACACCTTCGTGGAGCCAGGACGGGAAACATATTTTCACGGTAGTGTTAGGCGACAAAGGGAAGACACTCGCCGAGCTGAATGTAGCGACCGGCAAACTCAAAACATTGATGCCTTTTTCGTATGTGGAAATCCGCAGGCCGGTGCAACAGGGGAATTACCTATTCTATGCTTCGGCTCAAACGGGGATCGACAATATTTTCGCATTGGATCTAAAGACCGGTGAAAACTTCCAGGTAACGTCTTCGCGTTTTGGTATCCGGGATATTCAGTTTTCTCCGAACGGAAAGAAACTATTGTATGCCGATTATTCTGCTAATGGTTTCCGGGCGGTTCAGGCAAACGAGAAATCATTGCTTTGGAAGAGTTCGCCACAGCAGGAAGAGGTGCATATGGAACCGGCACAGACGATTGCCCGGCAGGGACCGGGGGCTGTGCAACTGGATGAGCCGGATTCGGCTTTATATCCATCAACAAAATACAGTAAGCTGGGACATCTTTTCAATATTCACAGTTGGGCACCGGTTTATGTGAACACGACGGATTACACGATTCATCCCGGAGTGTCGATCATGTCGCAGAATAAGCTGAGCAGCATGATTGCGCAGTTTGGTTACGATTACTCGGTGAATGACAAAGAGGGTAAGTGGTATGCAAACCTCGAGTATGAAGGTTGGTTCCCGATTTTTAAACTGGAGACTAGTTTCGGAAAACAAAAATCGCAGTATTACCAGGTAACCAATTATACCAATCAGGCCGGCCAGGTGGTCCGGTCGGATACTTCGCTGGTCGATTTTTCCTGGAATCAGTGGAACATCGATCTGGATGCCCGGATTCCGCTGGATTTGTCGAGAGGGAAATGGTACCGGCTCCTTCAGCCCGAAGCAAAAATGGAGTTCACGGGTATTCAGCACAATTCGACTACGCCTTCCCAGTTTTTCTCGGGCAGCATTGTACCGATTACTTACCGGCTGTATTTTCATAACTTACTGCGACAGAGCATGCGGGATTTGCAGCCTCGCTGGGGACAGATTGTGGATTTCAGTTTCCGGCATACGCCTTTTGGCAATTTGGATTATGGAACGGCCTGGTCGGCTGAGGGATATGAATACCTTCCCGGATTTTTCCGCCACCATGGAATCCGGGTGTATGGTGGTTACCAGCGGAAGGAGCTATCGGCAACCGGGAATATGTTGTCGGACCTGATTTTGTACCCGCGTGGTTACAAGAGTTTTTCCAACCGGCAGTTGTTTACACTTCGAACGGACTATACGCTGCCGTTGCTGTACCCGGACTGGAACCTGGGACGGTGGATTTACCTGAAGCGAATCAACCTGCGCGGTTTTTATGATTATGGATGGACAGAGGCACTTGCTTCTCAAAACAACCAGACAATCAACTATAATTTTAGTTTTCAATCTTACGGGGCAGAAGTAACAACCAATTGTCATTTCCTTCGATTTAAAGCTCCGGCCAACTTAGGAGTCAGGTATAGTTACATGCCCGATTTAAATGACTACCGTTTTGACGTACTTTTCTCCATCAACTTTTCAGCGCTGTAGTTTTTGACAAAGAATATAGAACTGGAAGCCGTTCATCAAGCGGAAATGAACGGCTCGTTTTTTACGCAGTCATCTGACGTTGATTCATTGATTCCTGCGCCTAAAAATCCGCATCATTACCGGACGGACTCGGAAACATGCAATTCTCAACAGGTTTATGACACTTAAATCTCATTGTATTGGGCTGATTGTACGCTAATTAATATCTATCCATATAAAGAGAAAACGATCTCCAAATAAGAGCTTCAAGCCGTTTGAGTTGCCAATTTGCTTAAATTCCCACTTATCGATCCGATTGACACGTTGAAACCGGATCTCCTTTCCTGGAAAAACGCCATTTTCGATTTACAAGAAACAATCGCTGTAGTCATACTTGTTGTTCTTCAACATAAGCAGAAAAGACAAATGTCAACCAAACGTATGAATACATATGTAAATAATGTATTTTTGAAACATTTGTGATTTAACCATCTGTTTTACTAATGTAATCAATCAGAATTTACATAAAATGAATTTAAATTCACATTTATTATTACTGATAGTGTCTTATTGTAAATAAGATTCATTAGTCAATAAATACGCCACATACGAACATATTAAGCCCACTAAATCAATGACTTAACATCAAAACTATAAGTTTAACTTTAAGTATTTGGATACATTTGTATGCAAATAGGCTTTAAATCACACATATACCGCATAAATTAATAATTAATAGACTAATATTCAGTTATTAATGAAAATTAGTAATACTAATACTTTAAGTATTTCATTTTATTATTCCGGATATTCTTTGTGTATGATTAAAGTATAGAAAAACAACACATTAGGTGTATATGCGAGTAAACATGATGTTTTAATCAACTTGTATTCATGTAGTTTGATATATTTTCAGAAGATACAATTGTAAATTGCAATGTGTATATCAAATCTATTGTTTGTTCGATTCTATATTATTACATTTGTCACAGATAGAGTTTACAAATGAGTGGTCGTAGATAAATAACATTTCTGTATCGTCAGAAGCTGGCTGCTAAATGTGAATTCACTCAATTACCAAAATTCAACTGTAAACAGATGAAGGAACGGATCAATGAGTTTTTGCTAAGTGAACATTTGTCTCCGGCTGAATTTGCCGACCGGATTGGAGTGCAGCGCTCCAGTGTTTCACATGTGCTGAACGGACGAAATAACCCCAGCGCTTCGTTTATTCAGAAGATGATTGCTGCTTTTCCCGGACTGAGCACTCGGTGGCTGTTGCTTGGCGAAGGAAACATGACAGAGCAATCAACCAGGTCGGGCAGTGACTTATTCACCGAGCCAAGGCAGCCGGAAGCTACGACAACCAACCATGAACCGGTTCAAAAGAAGGCGGAAGGTCCCGAAATTACGCAGAAACCTACTCACGAACCGTCAGTGGTCCAATCGGAAGAACCAATCTCTTATGCATCGAAAAAAGAGGTACAGGACATCTGGGATGACGGCCCGGGCGAAATCGAACGTATTGTGGTGTTTTATTCCGACAAAACTTTTAAAGCATACAAACCCTCAAAATAGTTTTTTCGGCTATCTTTGCCCTTCAAATAGTGGCTCAAGATGATGAATAAGACTGTTCAGAACCTCAGGGTTTTATCGAATATCCAACTTAACCGGGACCATCATCTCCTGGAGTTGCAGGCTCCCGTCAAGTTGGAACAGATCGCCCCCGGCCAGTTTGTGAATGTTCGTGTTGAGAAATCACAAAGTACGTTCCTTCGCCGACCGTTTTCTATCTACGGGGTTGATTACGAAAAGAATACTATCTCTTTGTTTATTAAAGATGTGGGCCCAGGTTCGCATGTGCTGACATCAACGCCTGAAGGTGAGGAGGTCGATGTGGTTTTTCCGCTTGGAAACGGCTTCTCGTACCCCGAAGAGAACGAACGTATCCTGCTGGTGGGCGGCGGTTTTGGTATCGCTCCTTTACTTTTCTTCGCCAGAGAACTGAAAAAACGCAACCTTGATGTGCATATCCACGCTCTGGTTGGTGCCCGCACTTCGGATGATCTGATGGAACTGAATTCGTTTGCTCAGTGTGGTGAGGTTTATTCAACGACTGAAGATGGTTCGCACGGTGTGAAAGGCCGGGTGACTGACCATCCGGCTCTAAAGGATAGATTACAAAAGTTTGACAGAGTTTACAGTTGTGGACCAGAGCCAATGATGGAGGCTGTGGCGGCTAAAGCTGCCGCGGTTGATGTCTTTTGTGAAGTATCGCTGGAGAATACAATGGCTTGTGGTTTTGGAGTGTGCTTGTGTTGTGTAACCGATACGACCAGCGGTCATCAGTGCGTTTGTACAGACGGGCCGGTATTTAATATAAAGGATTTGAAATGGTAGATTTAGGTGTAAAAATAGGCAATCTCGACCTGAAAAACCCGGTTATGACGGCTTCCGGGACATTTGGGTACGGCCTGGAATTCGAGGATTTTTTCGACTTAAACCGACTGGGTGGCTTTGTGGTCAAGGGTACAACCTTGCATGCACGCCAGGGAAATCCTTATCCGCGTTCTGCTGAAACACCTTCCGGTATGTTGAATGCGGTGGGTTTACAGAATCGTGGAGTAAAGTACTTTGCCGAAAATATCTACCCGAGACTGGAGAAATTTCAGACCAATGTGTTGGTCAATGTTTCGGGTTCTACCGTGGAAGAATACGTGGAATGTGCCGAAGTGATTAACGAACTGGAACATATTCCCGGTATCGAACTAAATATTTCCTGCCCGAATGTAAAGGAAGGCGGAATGACTTTCGGAACAAGCTGTCCGTCGGCTGAAGCGGTAGTCCGTGCAGTACGGAAAGTTTACGATAAGCATCTGATGGTGAAGTTGTCGCCAAATGTAACTTCCATTGAGGAGATTGCCCGTGCGGTAGAAAATGTGGGTGCTGATAGTGTTTCACTTATTAATACATTGCTGGCTATGGCCATCGATGCTGAATCGCGTAAGCCTTTGCTTTCGACGATTACCGGTGGATTATCAGGTCCAGCTGTGAAGCCTGTAGCACTGCGGATGGTCTGGCAGGTGGCCCAGGCGGTGAAAATTCCGATTGTCGGTATGGGAGGTATCATGAATGCCGCGGATGCAGTTGAGTTTATGCTAGCGGGTGCTTCTGCCATCCAGGTGGGAACGGCTGGCTTTGTCGACCCGCTTGCTCCGGTAAAGATTGTGGAAGGGATTGAAGATTACCTGAAACGTCACAAAATTGAATCGGTCACTGACTTAGTGGGCAGTTTACAATTGTAATTACATCTGTAAACATACGAATTAATGAATTTTAACGTTATATAACATGCAGCCTGTTTTTTGAACAGGCTTTTGTTTATAAAATTGCGCACGTTATTAAATTGTGCTACGATATTTTAGTGAATTTTCGAAATATTATTTCCAGAACAGTGCCTATGAGGTATTTATTGGGATCTATTTTGGCATTACTGTTTGTCATGTCCGACTTTACACCCGGCTTTTCTGACCTGGGTGTTCCCAAACACAGCTTTTCGGTTCCAGATATGAAACCGCTTAATGAGCGGTTGACCAACGATTTATCGACGTTTGAATATTCCGATTACATCGAGCGTACGGTCGATCGGTTTATGGAACGGAATGAACTACGTGGCGTTTCCATCGCCGTAGTAAAGGATGAGAAGCTGGTATTTGCACATGGATACGGTTATGCTGACAAAGAAAACAATGTCATTACCGAACCTCGTAATATTTTCAGAATTGCCAGTGTTTCTAAGTTGGTCACAGCGGTGGCTATTTTTAAACTCATCGAGAGTGGCAAATTATCACTCGACTCAAAGGTGTTTGGCAAGGACGGCGTTATCAACGACGAAAAATATATGCCATATCGTGATCGTCGCATGAAAGATATTACCGTGCGGGAATTACTGAATCACTCTGGCGGCTGGACGCAAAAATATGGCGACCCGATGTTCATGCCTGATGTCATTGCCCGTAAAGTGGGCGATCCACTTCCGGCGACCATCGATACCTATTTAAAGTTTGTAACCAGCCACCGGTTGCATTTCAAGCCGGGTACCATGAGTTCGTATTCGAACCTGGGCTTTGTGTTGCTGGGCGAAGTGATTGCCCGTGCTTCCGGAATGTCGTACGAAGATTATGTGCGGGCCAATGTTTTATTGCCTGCCGGGATTACCGATATGCACATCGGGCATAATACTTATAAGGACAAATATCCAAATGAAGTCAAATATTACGAACAACGGGGATCGCTTCCGGTAACGGCCTGCGACGGTTCGGGACTGATTCTTCCGAAATCGAACGGTGGAAACGATATTACACTGCTGAGTTCTGCGGGTGGATGGGTCGCATCCCCTGTTGAACTGATGAAGTTACTGGTGGTCATTGATGGTTTTCCCGGTGTACCGGACATTCTTTCGCCTGAAAGCATCCGGGAAATGACAACGCCTAATCCCCGCGGATTCGAACCGCTTGGTTGGCGCGGTACTACAGCTTCAGGGTATTGGTGGCGAACTGGCAGCATGCCTGGTACAGCTGCAATCATGAAACGTCGTCCGGACGGTCTTGAGTATGTGATCATTTCGAATACAAGTAGCTGGAAAGGGCCGAACTTTACACGGGACCTGAGCCACCTAATGGACCGCATTTGCCGCCGGGTAAAAGAGTGGCCCGACCAAAATTTGTTCGAATATCACCGTCCCAAAGATATGTTGGCAATTAATTAATACACAATATAATCGAATTGAAAAGAGCACCACATTTTGGTGCTCTTTTTTTTAATTGATATCTCCACATTACATTTTTATACATTTTTTTTAAAGTAGAATGAACCCTTTTCAAACCTTTCAGGCTTTAGTGTGTTAAAGGAGGTGAAAAAAAAATTGATTTATAATCATTCACCATAAAACCGTTTAATTACAATGTCTGATTTTCAAGTGATGATGCCCAAAATGGGTGAAAGTGTCCAGGAGGCTACAATCACCAAAATGTTTGTCAAAAAGGGCGATACTGTTGAAGAGGACGATGTTCTTTTCGAAATTGCTACCGATAAGGTGGATTCGGAAATTCCCTCGCCGGTTGCCGGTAAGGTAAAAGAAATTAAATACAACGAAGATGACCTGGTTGCGGTTGGGGAAGTTGTTATGTTGATTTCAATGGATGGGGAAGACGAAGGAGATGATACTTCTTCGGAAGAGACTACCGATAAAAAGGCAGAGGAACAACCTGCCGCCAAGGAAGAAAAATCGGAAACACCGAAAGATTCCGGTGCTCCGCAAGGAAATGTAAACAAACAATCGGGCCGGTTCTATTCACCGCTGGTTCGCAGCATTGCCGATAAAGAAGGCGTTTCGTTTGACGAGCTCGAATCGATTGAAGGAAGTGGCCAGGGAGGTCGTGTTCAGAAGAAGGATATTCTGGCTTACCTCGAAAACCGTGGCTCCGGAAAAGCTGCTCAACCCGCAGCGGCCAGTGCACCTGCACAGGAAGCCAAAGCTGCTCCCCAAGCTCAACAACACAAAGTATCGGTTTCCATCGGTGCCGAAGATACTATCGTGGAAATGGATCGCGTGCGCAAGATGATTGCCGACCACATGGTGACATCGAAACATGTAGCACCTCACGTAACTTCAGTTGTCGAAGCCGATATGACCAATATGGTGCTGTGGCGAAACAAAGTGAAGGGCGAATACCAGGAGAAATACGGTGAGAAAATTACGTTCATGCCCTTGATTACGGAAGCTGTTGCCAAAGCATTGGCTGAGTTCCCGTATGTAAACTCTTCGGTTGACGGTTATAATATTGTTCTGCGCAAGCATGTAAATATTGGTATGGCGGTAGCTACCGAGAATAATAACCTGGTAGTTCCGGTTATTAAAGATGCCGATACGAAGAATCTGCTTGGTTTGACCAAAGACGTGAATCGTCTGGCTGCGCTGGGACGTAAGAACAACCTGGGGCCCGACGATCTGCAGGGCGGAACATTTGCCATTACCAACTTCGGTTCGTTTGGTAACATCATCGGAACTCCGATTATCAACCAGCCGCAAACAGCTATTCTGGCTGTGGGTACCATCGAAAAGAAACCGGCTGTTATGGAAACACCTACCGGCGACGCTATCGTGGTTCGTCACAAAATGTTTCTGTCGCTGTCATACGACCACCGTGTGATTGACGGAATGTTGGGTGGTAAATTCCTGCGCCGCGTGGCTGATATTCTGGAAGAACATGATCCCAACCGCGAAATCTAATTGACAAACGGATAAAAGATTATTACTACAAAAGGAGATAAAATGAAAGAGAATCTTCACGAACTTGAAGTTCCCAAGAAATACCATATTAAGAAGACCGATAAGGAGACCCTGGCTAAGTGGTTTTACCTAATGACCGTTGGTCGTGCTATTGATGAAAAGGCTCCCAATTACCTGAAACAGGCGATTGGATGGTCGTACCATGCACCATACGCCGGTCACGATGGAATCCAGCTGGCCATTGGTCAGGTTTTCGATAAGGAAACAGACCACCTGTTTCCTTACTACCGTGATATGCTGACCAACCTTTCGGCTGGGATGACTTCCGAAGAGTTAATCCTGAACGGAATTTCGAAAGCAACTGATGTTACTTCGGGTGGCCGGCACATGTCGAACCACTTTGGTAAACCCGAGTGGAACATTCACAACGTTTCATCGTGTACCGGTAACCATACGCTTCATGCTGTTGGTGTGGGACGTGCCATGCGTTATTACAAACACAAGGGCGTTTCCATCAGTTCGCAGGGAGAATCGTCGGTGTCTGAAGGATACGTTTATGAAGCCATCAACGGTGCTTCGAACGAGCAACTACCCGTGATATTCGTTTTACAGGATAATGGTTACGGAATTTCGGTTCCGAAACGTGACCAGACGGCCAACCGAAAAGTGGCTAATAACTTCACCGGATTCAAAAATCTGCGTATCATCCATTGTAACGGTAAGGACGTATTCGATTCGATGAATGCCATGGCTGAAGCAAAAGCGTGGTCGATTGAGAACCAGATGCCGGTGATTGTTCAGGCCAACTGCGTGCGTATTCATTCACACTCGAATTCCGACCGTCACGAACTGTATCGTAACGATTACGAGTTGAATTATGTGTCGGAATACGACCCGCTGGGCAAATTCCGCCGGATGTTGCTTCGTTACAACCGCTTCACGGAAGATGAGCTGGACGAGTTGACCAACAAGGCTTTACAGGAAGTTAAGGATGTACACAAGAAAGCGCTGAAAGCTCCGGATCCGGATCCGGAATCTATCTTCGATTTTGTACTTCCCGAGCCTTACGTGTCAGAAAATTACCCTGACGGAACCCACAACGAAGACGGCGATAAAAAGAAACTAATCGAAGCTTTGAACGGTACCTTGAAAGAGGAATTCCGTCGCAACCCCGATACTTTTATTTGGGGACAGGATATGGCCAACAAGGACAAAGGCGGTATCTTCAACGTTTCGAAAGGAATGCAGCAGGAATTCGGTATCGAGCGCGTATTTAACGGCCCGATTGCCGAGGACTATATCACAGGAACAGCCAACGGAATGTCCCGCTTCAAAGAGGATATCCGTATTGTGGTAGAAGGGGCTGAATTTGCCGACTATTTCTGGCCGGCAATGGAGCAGTTTGTGGAAATGACGCACGAATACTGGCGAACCAACGGTAAATTTTCTCCGAATGTGACCATTCGTCTGGCTTCCGGAGGATACATCGGTGGTGGTTTATATCACTCACAGACCATTGAAGGTGCTCTATCGACATTCCCGGGTATCCGCATTGTGTATCCGTCGTTTGCTGACGATGCAGCCGGACTGCTTCGTACGTCCATTCGTTCCAAAGGACCGACGTTATTCCTCGAACCGAAAGCGCTTTACAACTCACCGATTGCCGCTACGCCAATCCCTGAAGAATTTGAAGTACCTTTCGGCAGGGCACGCGTGCGCAAAGAAGGGTCCGATTTGACTGTTATCACTTATGGTAATACAACCCATATGTGTCTTAATGCAGCTAACAAACTGGAAGAAGAAGGCTACAGCGTAGAAGTAATTGACCTGCGTTCACTGATTCCGCTCGATAAGGAAACCATTCTCGAATCGGTTAAGAAGACCAACAAGGCAATTGTTGTTCACGAAGATAAAGTGTTTGCCGGCTTTGGTGGCGAAATCGCTGCGACCATTACGTCGGAAGCGTTCGAATACCTCGATGGTCCGGTGCAACGCGTTGGTTCAACCTTCACACCTGTTGGTTTTAACCGTATTCTTGAAAAAGCCATTCTTCCGAACGATGATAAGGTTTACGATGCGATGGCCAAATTGCTCAAGTACTAAAACTTTAGTTGAAGATTAATCAGTAGAAAATGAAAAAAATAGGATTATTCTATAGTTTCCATACACAGAAAACCGCTAAAGTGGCCGAGAAAATACAGAAAGCTTTTGACGAAAAAGGCATCGAGGCCATTAATGTGGAAGAAGTGGATGAGAAGACTTTCTTGAAATATGACAATTTGATTCTGGGCGTTCCAACCTGGTTTGACGGCGAATTACCCAACTACTGGGATGAATTTGTTCCGGCCATCGAAGAGATGGACCTAAAAGGCAAAAAAGTTGCCATTTACGGATTGGGTGACCAGGTCAATTATCCCGAAAATTTCTGTGACGGAATTGGCATTCTGGGCAAACTGATGGAACAGCAGGGCGCTGAGCTCGTTGGTTTTGTTTCGGCCGATGACTACAACTTCGAAAGCTCAAGAAGCGTTCGGGGTGACAAATTTGCAGGACTTGCGCTTGACCAGGAAAATCAGGCACGTAAAACCAATAAACGTATCGAAGATTGGGTAGCTGACCTTAAGAAGTCATTTAGCTGATTACCAGATACAATTTATTGACAAGATAAACGATACCATGCTGCGGGAGGTTCTCCCTGGCATGGTATTCGTATATTTAGGCTACATTTGTAGCATAATTTCAACTTATGAAACTAAGGCAAAGAAACAGACTATTTCAAATTATTGTTGTTACCGGAATAGTGATATTAGTTGCTTTACTGACCCGAACACCCGAATTCAAAACCCGAAATATACAGATGCTGGAGAAAAACATTACCAGCGTCGACAGCATTATTCCACCCGGCGATTCCACTATTGTTCCGGTTAAATACCAGGGAGTTCCCGATTTTACCGATCTCGATCCACAGGTTCGCAAAGAAAAATTTATCCAGTTTATGCTCCCGGCCGTTCTGATCGTTCGCCACCAGTTACTGGAAGACCTGCGGCATGTCGAATACATTGAGGACCGGAAAGCTAAAGGTGATCCGATCGCTCCGGCTGATACCGTTTTCCTTCATCGTATGTTCTCGAAATATCGGACTGATTCCGTCAATGTGCTGAAACGGAGGATTTACCCCCATCCTGTGAGTCTGGTAATTGCGCAGGCAGCGCTGGAATCAGGTTGGGGTACCTCTCGGTTCTTCCGTAAGGGAAATAACATTTTCGGCGTCTGGTCGTTCAACAGCGACGATTCACGTATTGCTTCGAAATACAAGCGCAACGGACGGACGGTCTACCTTAAGAGCTATGACTCTTACATTCAGTCCATCAGCAACTATTATCTAACCATTGCCCGAGTACCGTATTACAAGAAGTTTCGGAAGGAACGTTGGAAAGGCGCTTCGTCGCTTGATTTGCTGCCATATTTGAGTCGGTATTCGGAAAAAAGCCAGTACGCCCAACTGGCTGGTTCCATTATCCGTGAAAACGGAATACAGAAATACGACAAGTACTCATTAAGAGAATATGAACACAAATCGGGCATTATGTTGCTTATTCAGGATAAGTTGAAGTTTTGGTAAGCATTTTTTCGTCTCTGATGTTATGTTTATTTATTAGTTTTACGACAAAATAATATCAGGATTTACCGCCTGTGTGGAATAAATCAGGATATAATGACAGAAATAATGAAAAAGAAGAAAAGAATTGCACTGGTTGCCCATGACAACCGGAAGAAAGATATGATCGAATGGGTTAGCTACAACTGGAAAGAGCTGGCTCAGCATTCGCTGGTAGGAACCGGTACTACGGGTAGATTGGTAGAGGAAACCATCAACCAGAAATGCATTGAAAACGATGCGGTTCCACCCGAAGTAACCCGCTTAAAATCAGGACCATTAGGTGGAGATCAACAACTGGGTTCAATGATTTGCGAAGGCTTGATCGATATGGTTATCTTTTTCTGGGACCCGATGCAACCACAGCCACACGACGTCGATGTGAAAGCTTTACTGCGTATCTCAGTATTGTACAATATCCCGACGGCTTCAAACCGTTCAACGGCAGATTTTCTGATTTCATCAGAACTGTTTCACAAAGAATACAAGCCGCGTATTAAGGATTATTCAGGCTACATTACCCGTTCCATTGATATGGAGTAGGAGCCTCTGTGATATTTATTTAACCTTTACATAACAATTTTATTCATTTCTCTCTGACTGAAAGGCCGTAACTTTATATTGTTAACCTCTAATCCCTTGAGTTATGAGAAGAAAGAGAGAGAAATTGAGAAAAATGATTAAAGCCATGTATCTTCTGAAGGAAGTTATTGGCGAGAAGCAGGAAAATGACGTGTCGTTCAGTAAAACTCCCAAAAAGAAAATCATTGCCGATCTCAACGAGATTATTGATTTGAGCCTGGAAGATTATTATTCGACAAATTTATCCTGATGAAATACATGTTATTACGTAACACCAACTGAAAACATCGCCACAGATTGCTGAGACGGTGTTTTTTTATTTTACTGATTCAGCCGCAGTATCGGGTACAAATTTTAAGGCAGCAGAATTAATACAGTAACGCAGGCCCGTTGGTGGCGGGCCGTCATTGAAAACATGCCCTAAATGAGCACCACAGTGTGCGCAGCGTACTTCCGTCCGAATCATACCGTGACTGGTATCTCTTACTTCCTTGATGTTTTTGTTATTCGCGATATCGCTAAAGCTGGGCCAGCCACAACCTGACTGGAATTTGGAATCGGAATCGAACAGCAAAGCACCGCAACAAACACAGTGATAGGTACCTTTTTGATAGAAATCGTAGTAAACGCCGGTAAATGGTCTTTCAGTAGCCGATTTCCGCGTAACTTCATATTGCAACGGCGTCAATGTTTCTTTCCATTCTTGGTCAGTCTTCTTTACCATAGTTTGCTCGCTTTGTTTCGATTTATGACTTTGTGCCTGGGATGTAAACATTCCAGACCAAATTATACCGATAATGAGAATAGTCCGTTTCATGCTACTACATACGTAATCCAGACAATTTTGTTTATTCGCTGGCATTTTATCTCAATGAGATTTTCATATTTACTAAAAGCTGCACGTTGCACATAAAGAAAGCCGCCTGAATCGGTATTTTGTAGTGATAAGTTGTGTTGAGTGAATTGATTTCTGTTAATATTCACTCCTTACTCACTTTTCAACATGCTTGTCTTATAATTAATATTATGTTATTTTTATAAACAGAAAAACAGGGAAGCGATTTGGCCTCCCTGCTCTTATGATATTATTTACAGATTATTTCAAGCTGTCGAGCTTTGCTGACACTTCTTTGAATTTATCCATCATTTTCAAACGGTAGTACAAATTCTTCAGGTGCTCCAGGATAAAACGATCCTTCGGATTCAGCGTACTGGCTTTTTCCATATAAGGAATTGCTTTCTTGAACTGAACATCAGCTTTTGCTTTTTCTGCTTCGTACTTGTCCTGTTCTGTCGGCGGAATTTTCGCAGCAACTTCCAGCTGTTTTACACCACGGTTGAAATAAACCACACCCATGTTGTAATAAGCGTCGGCAAATTTCGGATTTACTTCCGTTGCCTGCTGGTAAGCTTTCAGTGCTTCATCCGAACGGCCCAGTTTGTCGAGAGCGGCTCCTTTAGCAAAATAGAAAGTCGGGTTTTTCGGATCTTTCTCAATTGCTTTGTTAAGATACGAGATGGCATCTTCTGATTTGTTTTTCGACATGTAGTAGTTAATCAGAGAAACCAGAATATTCTGACTTTCAGGATAAGCTTCGAAACCTTCTTTCATTGCATTAACAGCAGCGGTGGTATCCCCCATTGCTTCGTATGCATTGATGATCTGGCCATAAGAAGCGCCGCCGTTATAGTCATACTTGATGCACTGCTTAAAGTAATCAATTGCTTTCTTGTACTGCTTGGCATTGGTTGCCGCCAAACCAGTGTTGTAAATAATTACTGTATCAACCGGTGTATCTTTTTTGAACATATCGGTTTTCTCGACATCGAGAATGTTTTCGAAGTACTTGGTCGCTTCGTCATATTTCTCTGCCTGGAAGGCGTTCACAGCAGCCTTTGTCAAATCCTGAATCAGGAATGTGAGCTTAATTTTAATGGCGTTGGTATAACGGCCTTTATCATCCAATGACAAAGCTTTCATATATGACTTGTAAGCTTCTTCCAAAGGATTATCGCTCAGCTTTTTATAGTTTTCGTCTTTTGAGGCGAAAATTGCCTGATAGATTTCACCGCGAACTTCCCAGGTACGAGGCCAATCAAGTGTTTTGTCTGATTTTGGATTATCCGGACTAATTGTATACTCAATTGTCTCCAAAGCCTTGTCGAGCTTTCCGCTTTCCTTGTAATTTTCAGCGCTGGATACTTTACCTTTCTGCGCGAATACAGTAGTCCCCGCGAGAAGTAAAATGGCTACAAAAAATACTTTTTTCATGTTTGAATTGATTATCATTTTGCTAATTACAAATTTGCTTGATTTTTCAGAAAGTACAAACTTTCCAACCAATTATTCTGATACTTCATCATTTGATTCATTATCAGCCTCTAATACATCATCTGAAGCTTCAATTTCAGTCTCGGATGCCTTCACCCGGGCAACAGATGCAATCTTATCGGTATCTTTCAGGTTGATCAGTTTAACTCCCTGAGCTGCACGACCTGTCATCCGAATATCCTCGACGGGAACACGAATGGTCACACCTGTTTGGGTAATGATCATCAGGTCATCATCGTTGCTTGCGCTTTTAATCGCTACCAACGATCCGGTTTTCGGGGTAACATTCAGCGTTTTAACTCCTTTACCTCCCCGGTTGGTAATCCGGTAGTCATCAATCTTAGAACGCTTTCCGAATCCATTTTCGGAAACAACAAGGATATCCTCGCTTTCATTCTCTACACAAACCATACCAACCAGCTCGTCGTTCTCTCCTCCCAGTGTAATTCCGCGGACTCCAGCGCCTGTACGACCAATGGCCCGAACCTTATCTTCGGGGAAGCGGATGGCTTTTCCAGTACGAACCGCCATCATAATTTCGTGATTACCGTTGGTCAGACGTGCTTCCAGCAACTGGTCATTTTCACGAATGGTAATGGCATTTACTCCGTTTTGACGCGGACGGGAATATGCTTCAAGCGAAGTCTTCTTGATAACTCCCTTCTTGGTACAAAGAATGATGTAGTTATTATTGATGTACTCTTCATCCTTCAGATTCTTGACATTGATGAAAGCCTTGACGTTGTCATCCGGTTCAATATTCAGGAGGTTCTGAATAGCACGGCCTTTGGAAGCCTTCGCCCCTTCCGGAATTTCATACACTTTCAGCCAGAAACATTTACCTTTTTCGGTAAAAAGAAGAATGGTATTGTGCATCGTAGCGATGAACATGTGCTCGAGGAAGTCTTCATCACGGGTTGTCGAACCGCGGGAGCCAACGCCTCCGCGCGATTGTGTGCGGAACTCAGTCAATGGAGTACGCTTCATGTATCCCATGTGCGAAATGGTAATTACCATTTCATCATCGGCGTAGAAATCTTCCGGGTTGAATTCTTCTGCTGAATGGATGATTTCCGTTTTTCTTTCATCCCCGTAGCGACTTTGGATCTCAGCTAATTCATCCTTAATAATCTGCATCCGAAGTGGCTCGTTGGCCAGAATATCTTTCAGATGTTCGATTTGCTTCATCAGCTCATCGTATTCTTCGTGCAGCTTATCGCGTTCAAGTCCGGTCAGCTTCTGAAGACGCATATCGAGAATAGCGCGCGCCTGAATTTCGTCCAACTCGAAATTGGTCATCAAACCTTCTCTCGCTTCTTCCGGCGTTTTGGAACCGCGAATCAAACTGATGACAGCGTCCAGATTGTCGATTGCGATAATCAAACCGCGCAAGACGTGTGCTTTCTTTTCTGCCTGATCCAGCTCATATTGTGTGCGACGCACAACCACTTCGTGACGGTGCTCGACAAAATAGTGAATCAGGTCACGAAGGTTCAGCATGCGGGGCCGGCCTTTAACCAGTGCAATGTTATTAACGCTGAAAGTCGACTGCAGCTGTGTGTATTTGTAAAGCTTGTTCAGCACCACACTGGCCATGTCATCGCGTTTGATATCTACCACGATGCGCATTCCTTTGCGGTCCGACTCATCATTTACGTTGGCAATTCCATCAATTCTCTTTTCATTAACAAGGTCAGCGATTTTGATAATCAATTCAGCCTTGTTAACCAGGTATGGAATCTCTGTAATAATCAGCTTTTCTCTTCCGTTCGGAGCTACCTCGATCTCTGATTTACCACGCATCACAATCCGGCCGCGACCAGTCTCGTAGGCTTCGCGCACTCCAGAGTAGCCATAAATGATTCCTCCTGTCGGGAAATCAGGTGCTTTGATTAAATCAATCAACTCGTCCATTTCGATGTCCGGGTTGTCGATATAAGCATTGATCGCCTCAATGGTATCGGTCAGGTTGTGTGGCGGCATATTCGTTGCCATACCGACAGCAATACCTGATGCACCGTTAACCAAAAGGTTCGGAAATTTGGCCGGGAGAACGGTGGGTTCTTTCAACGACTCGTCGAAGTTGGGTGCAAAATCAACCGTATTCTTGTCCAGGTCGGCTAATGCCTCTTCGGCAAGTTTCTGGAGGCGAGCCTCCGTGTACCGCATGGCAGCAGGACTGTCACCGTCAACTGAACCGAAGTTTCCCTGCCCATCAACCAGCCGGTATCTCATGGACCATTGCTGTGCCATACGAACCATGGCAAAATATACCGAGGAATCACCATGAGGGTGATATTTACCCAGCACTTCACCAACAATCCTTGCTGATTTCTTATACGAGCGATTGGAGTAGATTCCCAACTCTCCCATCCCAAACAAGATTCTTCGGTGAACAGGCTTCAGCCCGTCCCGAACATCCGGAAGAGCTCTCGATACAATCACCGACATCGAGTAATCGATGTAGGCAGATTTCATCTGCTCTTCGATATTTATCTTAATTATCTTTTCTCCGTCAGCCATTTATTTTAAATTAAAAATTTCTAACGTGTCTTTTAAGGTCACACAAAAATAGTAAAATATGGGTATCTCAGTGAATTATTTGCGCTTCAATTTACTAACAAATTCAAGTTGCTGCTTTACATATTATTTATGCATTTTAATGACGAAAAGACAGTTATTTTACCTATTTTGACAGCTAATAAATTATGAATAGGTAAACTTTCTCGTTTACAGCGCAAATCCACTGAACATGCATGTACAGTCGGTTGTTAATTTGGCTAAAACATCATGAAAAAACTGAAATAATAGCTATTTTAGTAATTCCGGATTCCCCGGAACAGTATTTGATAAGCAATTGCAAACACAGTTAGCTGATGAGTATGGATTCAAAATTTTCACCCAGAATAAAAGACGTCCTTTCCTACAGTCGTGAAGAAGCCATTCGGTTGGGGAATGATCATATAGGCACCGAACACCTTTTCCTCGGGATTCTCCGGGACGGTGAAGGCGTTGCCATTGATATTATGACCCAATTAGGAATTGACTTTTCCGGCATTAAAAAGGATGTGGAGAAAGCAGTTATTAATGATAAGCCTTTGGAACCT
Source organism: Prolixibacter denitrificans (assembly GCF_003014495.1). Taxonomy (GTDB): domain Bacteria; phylum Bacteroidota; class Bacteroidia; order Bacteroidales; family Prolixibacteraceae; genus Prolixibacter; species Prolixibacter denitrificans. The sequence goes on from NZ_PYGC01000007.1 coordinate 84,719, forward strand.
GATGCATCGGTACCATTGATGAAAAGTACCGAAAAGGTCCTCAAAATAGTGTACCTCGAAGCGCGCTCATTGAACGAACAGACCATTAGTACCGGACATCTGCTTCTGGCTATTTTGAAAGATCAAAATAGTCTGGTTAGTCAGTTGTTTAACGACTATGGACTCGGTTACGATGACGTGAAGACGGAATTGGAGCACCTTTCGAAGACAGAAAACAAATCCGATTTTCCGGAAGACAGTGATGACCAGGATGAAATGTATGGTGGTCGTGGCAGCGGTACAGGCGGTTCCGGAAGTGCCAAAGGTTCTTCCCCTAAAACAGAAACACCGGTACTCGATAATTTCGGTATTGATATTACCAAGGCTGCGGTTGAAGGAAGTCTTGACCCGATAGTTGGCCGCCAGAAAGAAATTGAACGGATTGCCCAGGTGCTGAGTCGTCGTAAAAAGAACAACCCTGTACTGATTGGTGAGCCTGGCGTTGGTAAATCGGCCATTGTCGAAGGTTTGGCATTGCGCATTGCTCAGAAGAAAGTTTCCCGTGTGCTGTTTGACAAGCGCGTGGTTAGCCTCGATTTGGCTTCAATCGTAGCTGGCACCAAATATCGCGGTCAGTTCGAGGAGCGAATGAAAGCAATCCTGAATGAACTTTCAAAAGTGGACAACGTGATTCTTTTCATCGATGAGATTCACACCATCGTTGGTGCCGGCGGAGCAACCGGTTCGCTGGATGCAGCCAATATGCTGAAACCGGCCTTGGCACGTGGTGATATTCAATGTATTGGCGCAACCACACTGGATGAGTACCGTCAACACATCGAAAAAGATGGTGCACTGGAACGTCGTTTTCAGAAAGTGATGGTTGAACCAACCAGCATTGAGGAAACCATCGAGATTCTGAATAATATTAAAGAACGTTACGAGGATCACCACAACGTGATGTACACCCCGGAAGCTATTGACGCCTGCGTTAAGCTGACGACTCGCTACATTACCGACCGGCATCTTCCCGATAAGGCTATTGATGCGCTGGACGAATCGGGTTCCCGCGTTCATATTTCCAACATTACGGTTCCCGATCGGATTGTGAAGTTAGAAGAGGAAATTGAAGATACCCGGAACGAAAAAATCCAGGCGGTAAAAAGCCAGAATTTTGAATTGGCTGCCAGCTTCCGTGACAAGGAGAAAAACCTGCTTGCAAACCTCGACAAAGAGAAGGAAGATTGGGAAAAAGAGCTGGAAAGTCATCGTGAAACCGTTGGCGAAGAACAAGTTGCCGATGTTGTTTCCATGATGTCGGGTATTCCGGTACAGCGTATCGCCGAAGCGGAAGGTAAAAAGCTGAAAAATATGCTGGCCGACCTGAAAGCAAATGTGATTGGTCAGGATGAAGCGCTGACAAAAATTACCAAGGCAATTCAGCGTAACCGTGCCGGACTGAAAGATCCGAATAAACCGATTGGTACCTTCATTTTCTTAGGTCCAACCGGTGTAGGTAAAACCCAGTTGGCAAAGGTTTTGGCTGAATACCTGTTCGATACAACCGAAGCGTTGATTCGTATCGACATGAGCGAATACATGGAGAAATTTTCCGTCTCGCGTCTGGTTGGTGCACCTCCGGGATATGTCGGTTACGAAGAAGGTGGACAGCTGACCGAGAAAGTCAGAAGAAAGCCCTACGCGGTTGTACTGCTCGACGAAATCGAGAAAGCGCATCCTGATGTGTTCAACCTGTTGCTTCAGGTACTCGACGAAGGACGCTTAACCGACAGTTTAGGCCGTAAAATCGATTTCCGGAACACGATTATTATTATGACATCGAATATCGGAACCCGCCAGTTGAAAGACTTCGGACAGGGGCTGGGATTCAATATAAGAAAGTCTCCGGATGAAGAAAACGAGCACGCCAAATACATCATTCAAAAGGCCTTGAAACGCGCGTTTGCACCTGAGTTTCTAAACCGTGTAGATGATGTCGTACTCTTCAACACCTTGTCGAAAGAGCACATTAGTAAGATTATCGACATTGAGCTGAAAGGACTGTTTGAACGCGTTGAAGCATTGAATTACAAGCTTAAAATCACTGCGAAAGCGAAAGATTTTATTGCCGGAAAAGGCTTTGACCCGCAGTTTGGTGCACGTCCGTTGAAACGGGCTATTCAGAAATACCTGGAAGATGAAATGGCTGAAGCCATTATTCAGAACCGGATTGAAGATGGCTCGACGATAACGATTGATTACAATGCCAAAGAAGATAAGATGGTGGTGAAAATTGTTTCTCCGACAGAACCACCCAAAGCTTTGGAAAATAACAATAACAACTAAAAAAAGCGGTCCTTTCGGGGGCCGCTTTTCTTTACATCAATTTATTTACCACGATTACTTCTTATCAAGCTTTTTGGCCTCTTCCCAGTAATGATCCATCTCTTCCAGGCTCATATCATGAAGTGAGCGCCCGTTTCCCAGTGTTTTTTCTTCCAAATAATTGAAACGACGAATGAATTTCCGGTTAGTTCGTTCCAGCGCTGTTTCCGGATCGATATCGTACAACCGTGCGGCATTGACCAGCGAGAAAAGCAAATCACCAAATTCCTGTTCCAGCTTTGCCTGATCATTTGCTCTCATTTCGTGTTCAACTTCCGACAACTCTTCTTTCACCTTGTCCCAAACCTGTTCGCGTTCTTCCCAGTCGAAGCCTACTCCCCTCACCTTTTCCTGAATACGATTGGCTTTTATCAATGCTGGAAGCGAAGCCGGCACACCTTCCAATACTTTCTTTTTGCGCCCTTTCTCTTTTAATTTGAGCGCTTCCCAGTTCTCTTCTACCTCGGAAGCATCTGCCACTGAAACATCGCCAAATACGTGCGGATGACGGTAAATCAGCTTTTCGTTAAGCGAGTTGATCACGTCTTCGATGTCAAACGCTTCCATCTCGTCACCGATTTTGGCATAAAAAACGATGTGCAGTAGAATATCGCCTAATTCCTTTTTTATTTCCGCCATGTCGCGCTCAATGATGGCATCTCCCAGTTCGTATGTTTCTTCAATGGTCAACTTGCGAAGCGATTCAAGGGTTTGTTTGCGGTCCCAGGGACATTTTACCCTAAGCTCATCCATAATATCCAGCAACTTTCCGAAGGCCTCCAGCTGTTCTTTCTTCGCCATTTATTGATTATTTTTTGGTAATAAAATTCATTTTCTCTGAACCAATTCGGCTTTCCCGAGTTTTGATTTGCGAACGAAGTTAACAAATTCTTGTGTAGGGTTAATCTGTTGGGCTGTTACCTTAGCAACACGAAAAAAAGTGTTTATTTTGTAGTGCCTCTCAGAAAGGTGATAATAACTGTTTATGATCGAAAAGATTTTTGAACTCGAAGGCGTAGAACATACTTCTTTCTTTGGAGTAAGGAACAGTAAAATTGAACTGATAAAATCCTACTTCCCAAAACTCATCATCACAGCCCGCGGGCACAATGTTAAAGTAAAAGGTGACCCTGCAGAAATAGAGGAATTTACCACAAAATTTCAGCTGGTTCTTGACCATTACTACCACTACAATTCCTTGTCGGAAGAAAGCATTCATCAAATTATGATGGACGCGGTGACGACAATCGAGCAACAGTTTCCCGGACAGGAAGATATTTTACTCTTCGGAAATTCCGGAAAACCGATACGTGCCCGCACGCCCAACCAGCGAAAACTGGTCGAAAAAGCAAAGAACGACGATTTGATTTTTGCCATCGGACCGGCTGGTTCCGGAAAGACCTACACGGCCATTGCCCTGGCCGTTCGCGCGTTGAAAAACCGTGAAATCAAGCGGATTATTTTGAGTCGTCCGGCAGTGGAAGCTGGAGAAAATCTGGGGTTCCTACCGGGAGATTTAAAAGAAAAAATCGATCCGTACCTGCAGCCATTGTACGATGCGCTGCTCGATATGATTCCTCCGCGTAAGCTGGAAGAGTTCCTGAAAGATGGTGTAATTCAGATTGCACCGCTGGCATTTATGCGGGGGCGAACGCTCAGCAATGCCTACGTCATTCTGGATGAAGCACAGAATACATCCATCCCCCAGCTGAAAATGTTTTTGACCCGGATGGGACTGAATACCAAGTATGTAATTACCGGCGATATTACACAGATTGATTTGCCGAAAAAGCAGCCGTCGGGTTTGATAATGGCACTAAGGATTTTAAAGAATCTGGAAGGAATTTCCATCATCGAATTCGACAAGGGCGATATTATCCGGCACCGTTTGGTACGCGACATTGTAGAGGCGTACGACCGTTACGACGATTCGAAATAAGCAATATAAAAACCGTTAAACTTAATCAACATGAGCAGTAAAGCCATTACTCAGACAGATTTCAATTTTCCCGGACAAAAAAGCGTTTACAAAGGAAAAGTACGTGATGTGTACAACATCAACGACGACCACCTCGTAATGATTGTATCCGACCGTATTTCTGCCTTCGATGTGGTGCTCCCTGAAGGGATTCCTTACAAAGGACAGGTTCTGAACCAAATTGCAGCCAAGTTCCTGGATGCAACTTCGGACATTGTTCCGAACTGGAAAATTGCTACTCCGGATCCGATGGTAACCGTTGGACATATGTGCGAACCGTTTAAGGTTGAGATGGTCATTCGCGGGTATCTCACCGGTCACGCCTGGCGCGAATACCGCGACGGAAAACGCTCGTTGTGCGGCGTTCCACTCCCGGAAGGAATGATAGAGAATCAGAAGTTCGATCAACCGTTGCTCACTCCTACTACCAAAGCCGATGAAGGCCATGATGAAGATATTTCCCGTGAGGAAATTCTGGCCCAGGGATTGGTAAGCGAGGAAGACTACGTATTACTGGAGAAATACACACGCGAATTATTTCAGCGGGGAACGGAAATGGCGGCCGAAAAAGGATTGATTTTGGTGGATACCAAGTATGAATTCGGTAAGAAAAATGGAAAAATCTACCTGATCGACGAGATTAATACGCCTGATTCATCGCGCTATTTCTATGCCGATGGATACGAAGAAAGACTGGCCAAAGGCGAAAAACAGAAGCAGCTATCAAAAGAATTTGTACGCCAGTGGCTGATAGAAAATGGTTTCCAGGGACAAGAAGGCCAAAAAGTACCGGAAATGAATGAAGATTTCGTTAACCAGGTTTCTGAGCGTTACATTGAGTTGTTTGAAAAAATCACCGGCGACAAATTTCAGAAAGCTGAAGCCAGCGATGTTGCAGCTCGTATTGAAGAAAATGTAACGAACTACATTAAGCAGAATCTTTGATAATTTCCATCATTAACTAATGATTTAGTTGATGGGTATTCATTAAAATAAATCAGATGAAAAAAACCATCCTCCTCAGCCTGTTTCTGGCTTTTGCCACATTGGCTTTCGCCGATGGAAAAGGAACAAAGGTAGAAACGGGACAACCGGTTCCTGAATTCAAATTTCACGATCAAAACGGGAAAAAGGTCTCCATTGCTGATTTCAAAGGTAAGGTGGTCGTAATTGATTTTTTTGCCACCTGGTGTCCGCCTTGTCGGAAAGAGCTTCCTGAAGTTCAGACAAAAATATGGGACAAATACAAGGACAATCCCAATTTTGCCCTGTTTGTTTTCGGTCGTGAGCAGAAAGCGACGGAACTGGATAAATTCAAGAAGGAGAATCACTACACCTTCCCCATCATTCCTGATGAAAAGCGGAAAATCTTTAGCTTGTTTGCCGATCAGTACATTCCCCGCACCTTCGTTATCGACCAAGCCGGGAAAATTATTTTTGATTCTGTCGGCTATAGCCAGAAAGATTTTCAAAAACTGCTGAATGTATTGGCGAAGAACATTCAGTAATAACACCATTACAAGATAAGCCGGGGGAATCGATTGATTCCCCTTTTTTTGTTCGTTATTTTGTCGAGACTCCCCTTTTGTCTACATTTATTTTTATTTAACAGGAATAAATGGCGGAAAGCAATGACATCCATCGGCTTCGGGAACGTGTAGCTGAATTGGAAAACAGAGTAAAAGAACTGGAGAAGATTCATGACCTGACTGGAACCGGGTATTTCAAAGATGACGGTTCCAAAGGATATTGGTCGGATGAATTGCTGAAAATCACCGGGTATCAGCGTGGAGAAACAGACGAACGGTTCTACTCTTTCCTTGACACCGTTGTGCATCCGGAGGATTTGGAGTACATCGACCGCCAGCACACGGCGCTAACGCCCGGAACGAACCGGATTCTCAACTACCGTATCGTCAGAAAAGACAGAAGTATTCTGCTGGTTCAGGAAAATGTCCGGCTGGATGTTACTCCTGATAAGCAGAGAATAATAACCGGTGCCATCAGGGACATTTCCGACATTTTTACCGTTGATGCAACGCAGAAAGAAAACCGTACCTCCTATCGTGCATTGATTAATGGCGCCAACGACCGGATTGCTTTACTGAAGGAAGACCAGACAAAAGTACTGGTGAATACGGCCTACTACCAATCGCTGGGCTTTGACGAGTCAGACCAACAGGAGTTGCTGGAGCGCAACCTGGTTTCCCCGGAAGACAAAATGGCTTATGACGATGCGATTTGTCAGGCGTTGACCTCTGGCAGTTCGGTTGCCGAATACCGCGTGCTCGCTCGCAATGGTTCTGTTCACCATATGGACACCCGCTTTACCCGAATTTGGTCCGATAACGGGACGACGCCTTATATTCTCCAGATTTCACGCGATGTCAGCTCTTTGAAAAAAGCGGAAGAAAAACAATCGGAAAGCGAAAAAAAATTCCGCCAGTTATTCGAAATGTCTAACGACGCTATTCTTTTATTAAAGGAGTCGGGCGAGATAGTGGATTGTAACCGCAAAACTAACGATCTCTTTGAAATGGAACGTGAGGCGTTAATCGGGCGTTTCCCCTGGGAATTATCACCTGAAACGCAACCCGATGGAGCACTTTCCAGGGAAAAAGCACTGAACATTTTCCAAGACGCTTTATCCGGAAAGAAACCGGTATTCAGGTGGGAACATCTGAGTCATAAAGGGTATTTGTTTGATGCTGAAATTCAAATCACTGCCATTCAGGTTAATAATCAAAAACTTCTGCTGAGCAACCTGCGGGATATCACCAAACAAAACCTGGCCGAAAGCGCGCTGCTCGAATCAGAGCAGAAATTCCGTAAGTTCTTCGATACCAGCTTGCTTGGAAACATCATCGCTTTAGCTGATCATTCCTTTGCCGAAGTAAATGATAAGGCTTGTACGATGCTGGGATATTCGCAGGCAGAATTCAAGGTGATGAACTGGAACCAGATCATTCATCCCGATGATCATTCAGAACTGCTTTTCGAAGTTGGACAAATTTTTCAGGGAAAGAAAAAAGAAATCACCCGCGAAGTAAGGCTCGAGCGCAAGAATGGTCATCTGTTATTTGGACTGGTGGCAATAACGCCGCTCAGGAACGACGCCGGACATGTATACGCCATTCTTACTTCATTACTCGATATCACCGACAGGAAATTAGCTGAAAACGCTTTAAAACAAAGTCAGAATCGGCTTTCATCAATCTTTGAAAATGCTCCGTTGGGTATCATTATCCTCGACGGTGACGGCAAGCTTTTCATGTGGAATGAGCGGTTTGTCAGCATTCTGAATGCCCGCGGTGAACGAATTGACATGAATTACATTGCCCGGCACATGCACCCCGATGACGTGAACGATGCCCGGGAGGCATTGAAACGGTTAATTGTCGGCCGGACAGATTCGCTCGTGATGACCAAAGCTTACCGATTGGATAATTCTGAAACCTTATGGCTGAAAGTAACCGCTTCTTCCATTAAATCCGATAGCAATGACGTTCAGTATATCGTGTGCATGATTGAGGATATCACCACACAGACTTCCATTAGTGAATCGCTGAAAGCCAGCGAACAGCGATTCCGGTCCTTATTTTCGCATATGCGCAACGGCTTTATGATCATCGATGTAATAAAAGATGAAAATGATCGCATTGTAAATTTTCAGTTTGCTGAAGTTAACGAAGCGATTGAAGAAGTAACCGGCATTTCCCGAACTCAGTATGCCGCCAAACTTGCTTCCACTTTGATGGGAAGGCAGTCGCGCTATTGGTTTCCGTATATCGAAGAAATACTGAAGAGTCAATCGGTTATCCGTGAAGAATTCTTCATTAAAGATACGGGGCGATACCTCGAAATCACAGCTTATCCTTTGCAGGGAAATCAAATTGCAGCGATACTGGAAGACGTAAGTGAGCGAAAAATGACCGAAACTTCGCTCATGGTTAACGAGCAAAAGTTCCGAAGCCTGGCCGAAAATAATCAGGATGCCATTATTCGCTACGATAGTCATCAATGGGTAACGTACCTGAACCGGCAAGCAGAAGAGCTTTTTCAGGTCCGGCTGATTGATATCATGAGTCAACCACTTCCTGAGAAAGTATGGAAGAAAAGCCAGCGGAAAAAATGGCAGGAAACGCTGGATTATGTTTTAAAATCCGGCGAATCGAAACACATCGAGACGCACCACAAAAGAAAAGGGAAACAGGTCATCATGCTCTGGCGCCTCACGCCCGAGTTTTCGACGAACAACAAGATCATTTCCATTCTCGCCGTATCGCGGGATGTTACGCTCATGAAAGAGGCGCAACAGCAACTGTTGGTGGCCAAGGAAAAAGCGGAGGAGAGCGACAAATTGAAATCGGCATTCCTGGCTAACATGTCCCATGAAATCAGGACTCCGCTGAACGGAATAATGGGCTTCGCCGAGCTGCTGAAACTGTCGAATATTGGTGAGGATGAAAAACAGGACTTCCTGGAAAACATCACGCAAAGCGGATATAAACTGCTCACGATTATCAACGACATCCTCGACCTGTCGAAGATTGAAGCCGGCCAGATTAATATTGTTCGCAATCGTTTTTCGGTTAACCGGATGCTGAATGACCTGTACAAACTCTTTCAGCCGAAGCTCAGTCTTTCGAATTCGAAGGTGAGTATGTCAGTTACGACTACATTGGAGGACAACGAAAGCTTTATTTACAGCGACGAAGGCCGATTGCGACAAATCATCATCAACCTGGTTGACAATGCACTTAAATTTACCGAAGAAGGTGAGATTGAATTTGGTTACGAAATTATCGACCATTCGCAGATTCGCTTTCTCGTTAAGGATTCGGGAATTGGAATTCCTGATGATAAACGCCAGGCCATTTTCGAACGATTTAGACAAGCGCAGGACACGCACCTAAACAAATACGGAGGCACTGGCCTGGGATTGTCTATCGCGAAAGGTTTTGCAGAGCTACTCGGTGGAACTATCGATTTTACTTCGGAAGTTGGTAAAGGCACCACTTTCTATCTAACACTTCCCTTCCCTGCCGGTTCGGATCACAAACCCGAAAATACCTCACCTGATGAGTTAGCTTTTGACCCGGAAATGTACGACTGGACCGGTAAGAAAATTCTGTTGATTGACGACGATCGGAGTAATTTCTTCCTGTTGAGAAGACTACTTAAAGAGACAGGATGTAAAGTTGATTTTGCTCAAAATGCAAGCGAAGGGTTAGACAATTTAATAAATAACGAATATTCGACTATACTAATGGACATTCGTCTGCCTGACATCAACGGGTTTGATTTGACAAAAAAGCTAAGAAAAGAACAGAACGATATTCCGATTATTTTCCAAACGGCTAATGCCGTGGAGCAGGATCGGAAGAAGGCATTTGAAGTGGGTGCCGATGATTTCCTTTCCAAGCCACTCGATTTCGAAGATCTGTTTCATGTGCTCGAGAAATTTCTGCAATAAAAAAAGGGCACTCTAAACTGAATGCCCTCTTTTCTATCTAAATGTAAGTTTTATTCTTTGCTATCATCAGCTTCTTCCGAAGTTTCGCTTTCTTCTGACTCTTCTTCGTCTTCGTCGTTAAGCAGCTCCTTTTCCTGAAGCAGATTATACCACTGAATCACTTTCCGGATATCGGAAATGTAAACCTGGTCGCGATCATACTCAGGCAAAACTTCACCAAAATAATTGGTAAGCTCTTCGGTTGATGCCTTATGGCTGATGGCCTTTCCACCATCTTCCTTCTCCATGATGTTTTTGAAGACTTCTTTCAACGGAACATCTTCCTGCGAAGTATAAATGGCAATATCTTCCAGCGAGCTGATTTTAGAGCTGGCAAATGCCGGCATCTTTTTACCGTTCAGCAACGATTCTACGATGATGTTATTCTTTCCTTCGGATACTACTTTAAAAAGTCCGGGCTGACCGGAAATCGCCAAAATTCCTTTTAACATATGCTTCGTTTCTTATTTTTTGGTGCACGAATATAGTAAATAAATTGGCGCAAAACGTTGACACCTGTTCAGTGGATTCAATCCGGAACGTATTTTTTCCAACATCCCGGACTGAATCCTTTTAGATATTATCAGAGATCGATTTGCTGCATAATTCCAAAGCGAATCCATCGACCTGGCTGTACCAGATTTCCGAAATCGTAATAGGTTCTATCCAACAGATTGGAAACTCCCATGTAGATATTCGTTCCTTTTTTCTTCCAATACAAACGGGCGTCAGCTAACCAGAATGGCTTGTAATCTACCTCTTGTCCATAGCCGGTTCCGGTCCATTGGGTGTAAGCGCCGTTTCTATCCTGATAAGAGAACTGCCAGTTGGCACCGAAATGATTCCAGATAGCATGCGAAATACCGATATCGAGCTTGTTCTTCATGTAATCGAGCACATAGCGCGACGCATAAATCCCACTCTGCTTGTTCTGGTTCATCCAGGCGTACGATACTTCCACATAGTGCAGGAACGTTTTCTGTCCAAGCAGCTGGTCCAGACTGACGCGCGCCGAAAACTCAATTCCGTCGGTATTTATTTTCGTCAGGTTCTCGGCGTGCCACACCGTCTCATTGGGTTGATGAACCCAGTCGATCATGTTCTTTCCCCAGCGATGAAACCAGGAAACGTGCCCTATCAGACCTTTCTGTTCCAATTTGATACCTGATTCCAGAGTGGTTGCTTCTTCCGGTTTTAAATCCGGATTTCCGACATTCGTCGGACTACTGTAATACAAATCGGTAAAGGTTGGCATACGCAGTGACTTATTCACCGATGCATACCAGCGGGCTATCTTGCTGAAATTCCAACTGATATCAGCTCCGGGGTACAAATTCCATTTCATCCCCAGCTGCGAGTTCCAGTTGGTCATCAGTCCGGCCGAGAACATCCAGTTTTTCAAGTAAACCGAATGCTCCAGAAATATACTGAAGTTGGTCCGGGAATCTGATTTCGTAAACTGAATTCCATCTTCTCCCGGAACATTAATTGGCTTGTCCATTTCTTTTCCCAACACGGTACTCCAGATGTTTTCACTCCGGAAATCGGAACCAAACGCTGTTTTCCCTAACGGTGAAGTAAACCAGGCATTCAGATTCGTTCCGTACACATCGGTCAGATGATAATTGTGCTGTGTGTACCACGAAGGCGCATCGACCATACCACGGAACAGTTCAAACTTGTCCTGGTTCCGCCGCCAGTAAACCGATGGCGTGAAATGCACAACCTTTCCGGTCTCCATTTTAGCTGACGCGAAAGTAGTTTTGATACGCTCGTACTGATTGGGAAATGCAGGCGTATAGAAGCTGTTCGCTCCAAATCCCCGGTTGGTATAACCAGTCTGGATTTCCAGGTTGCCTGCATTGGTCATGATTTTCCCCTCGTAGAATCCTTCACCGATGTTGAAATCCGTGTTGCTAATGTAACCATCGGATTTCCGGTAATCAGCTGCCACGAAGTTTTTCATGTGTTTCGAAACCCAGGTACCCGACAAACCGGCATTATAATAGCCGTGCTGTCCGCCTGCTGCGCGTACTTTTACATTCGAATGGTCACTGGTTCCGGTAATGATGTTAATGGCTCCGCTGAAGGCGTTGGGTCCGTAAACCCTTGATGCGGGCCCTTCGAGGATTTCGATGCGTTCCACTGCATCGAGGCTGATGGGGAGATTTAAATTGTGGTGACCCGTTTGTGGGTCGGTGATGTTGATGCCGTTGAGAAGGATTAAAACCTGGTCGAAAGAACCACCGCGGATACTGACATCGGCCTGGACGCCGAAATTGCCGCGTTGTCGTACATCAACATTTAGGGCATACTCTAAAAGGTCCTGAATACTCTGAACCGGAGCAGCCTCAATTTCGTCCTTCCCGATTACGGTAACGACACGAGCCACCTGCGAGAAGGTTACAGGGGCACGTTGCGCACTCACCACAACCTCACCGACCGGATGGGTATCCTTTGTCAGATCAAGGGTGTCGCGGCGGGCATCCATAAGGTTGGTTGCTGCGTTCGAGGGTAAGGCGTGCAGGAGATACATCACTCCCAGCGAGCCAATGCGCAAAACTTTGTGCAGGCTGCTGAAGACGGAGTATCCTTTCCGGCCCCACTTTTTGAACGTCACCACTTCGGATGCCTGGCGCTTGCCAGTTGTTTTGTTCATAAAATGATTATTTAAGTTAAAATGAAACGGCGCAAAGTTAGGCAATCATTTCTTTTATTACTTTCAATTTTGGATCTTAGTACCTGACACCGACCGAAACTAACACAAACTGATACTACTAGATAATGAAGACTAACCGAAGAAATTTTTTCCGCCTTGCGGGAATAACCGGTGCCGGAATTCTTTCCGGCGGAATGGCATCCTGCCAGCAAGAAATCCAAAACACAACGCCAATAAGTTCCCTTCCTGAAATTGAAGAGGCCGTTAAAAAGAAACATACACAGCGATTTAATATGTCGGGTTATGCCGCTCCGAAAATGGACAAAGTGCGAATCGGATTTATTGGTCTCGGCGATCGGGGTTCCGGCGCTGTCGTCAGAATGGCCCACATCGACGGGGTTGAAATCAAAGCGCTTTGCGACAAACGACCTGCAGCAGTTGAAGCTTCCCAAAAGACGCTTGTTGAGATGGGGCTTCCGGAAGCAACAACCTATACCGGCGATGAATCGGCATGGAAAGAGCTATGCCAACGCGATGATTTAGACTTGGTATACATCTGCACACCGTGGAGCTGGCATACGCCGATGTCGATTTATGCCATGGAAAACGGCAAACATGCGGCAACGGAAGTTCCTGCTGCAACCACAGTTGACGAAGCCTGGCAACTGGTTGAAACTTCGGAAAGAACAAAGAAGCATTGCATGATGCTGGAAAACTGTTGTTACGACTTCTTCGAGTTGCTTACGCTGAATATGGCCCGGCAAGGTTATTTCGGTGACATTGTGCATGCCGAAGGAGCTTATCTGCATACCTTACTCGGAATGAATTTCGCCAAGCCACAGGACAATAAGCAATCCGACGGAGCCTATACCGATATGTGGCGATTGAAGGAAAATTTCCGGAATGGAAACCTTTATCCTACTCATGGTTTGGGCCCGGTTTGTCAGGTGATGAATGTCAATCGCGGTGATAAGATGGAATACCTAACAGCCATGCAAACCAACGATTTTCAGATGGCCCAGATGGCCAACGAATTAGCAAAAGAGGATTCGTTTTATGAAGAGTTTGCAAGGAAACAATACCGGGGAAACCACAATACCACATCGATACGAACGGCTAAAGGAAGGACCATAACCGTAAAACACGATGTAACCTCTACCCGTCCCTATTCCCGTATTCACCAGATTACAGGAACAAAAGCCACTGCTCAAAAATGGCCGTCTCCTCAGCGAATTTCCATTGAACATCGCTGGGCTTCGCCCGAAGAATTCAAAAAGTTTGAAGATCAATATACACCGGAAATTGTAAAAAGAGTTGGTGAAATGGCGAAAGAAGTTGGTGGACATGGCGGCATGGATTTCATTATGGACTGGCGATTGATAGATTGTTTGCGCAATGGCTTGCCACTGGATCAAGACGTATACGACGCTGCGTTGTGGAGCGTTGTAGCACCATTGAGCGAATGGTCGGTTGCGAACCGTTCAAACTCCATTGAAGTTCCCGATTTTACCTGTGGTTCGTGGGAAAAGAATACTCCGGTTGACCTTTCGATGAAAGAAGGAGGTAATACACGGGTTGTTAATCCTGAAAAAGCTGACAAAACAAAGCAACTACAAGTGTAGTCCGGAGATAAAAAAGGTCTGCTTCCCCTCGGAAACAGACCTTTTAATCTATGAAAGGACATAATTACACTGTTGTCTTATCTTCGGGCTCCCATAAATATTAGTATATAATAAATAAGGGTGGCCAACGACGCCAGAGCTGCAACTACATAAGTGTATGCGGCCCACTTTAAGGCGTCAAAAGCTTTTTCCTGTGTCTGAACGGTTGTAATCCCGGTTGTTTTCAACCAGGCCAAAGCGCGACTACTGGCATTAATTTCTACCGGAAGGGTAATGAAACTAAACAACGTAGTCAGTCCAAACAGGATGATACCGATCAGCATAATAGCCGGGAAACGCTGAACAGTAAAAATACCGGCCAGCAAAATCCACATAGTATATTTCGACGTGGCGCTCACAATCGGGACTAATTTTGAGCGTAAGCCCAACCACTCGTAAGCTCTGGCGTGTTGGACCGCGTGTCCACATTCGTGAGCTGCGATGGCTGCAGCTGCAATACTATGACCGTAATACACATCACGGCTCAGATTAATTGTTTTGTTGGCAGGATTATAATGGTCGCTTAGCTGCCCCGAAACGGTTCCAATCCTTACGCCTTGAATTCCATGATCCCGCAACATCTGCTCAGCCACGTCACGTCCGCTCATTCCGTTTGCCGTCGGAATCTTGCTATATTCTTTGAAGCGGCTTTTCAGCTGGTAACTTACCAACCAGCTCAATAGAGCAAAACCGATGAAAATAATCCAAATCATATCTTTTTGTTTTTAGTTTTTCATGTTTGTCATAACATCGTGAGATGAACAAATGCCCTGCCAAATTATAAATCCAGACCGTTTGGCAGCGTTCAAATTATCTTAAATTTTCTTAATACTGTCACGTTTTCCCGGTAAGGTTCATCATATTTGTATCATCAAAATTCAAAAGACTCATGAAACAACTGGCAACCATATTTGCTGTTTTTACATTATTACTTTCAAACGCTTTCGCTGAAACTCCTTCAGGAGATGACATACAATTCTTAAAAGACGGGGTATCATTCAGTCTTCCAGCCGACTGGAAAATTATTTCGGATGAACCCGTAGGTAAAGACGGACACTATTTTTCGGCAGAGCATAACACAGAAGATGCCACTGGTGTGATTACCGTTACCTGGCTAAACGCACATATAGAACCGGATGTGGTGATCGACTCGCACAAAAAAAACATGCGGGCCGCCGATATTTACCAGCAGCCGGGTATTGAATTTACTGCCATCGAGCCTGTCACTTTTGCCGGACGGAAGGCTTATCGCTCAAAATATGCCACTTTGGTCAACGGTGACAAAATGGAAGGTGAAATTATCTGTCTGAATTGTGAAGGAAAAACCATCAGCTTATTCATGCAGAGCGGACTGGATGACAAGAAAGCAACCGAGGCGGCATTTTTACAGTTGGAGCAGACTTTTGGCTGCCGCGAAGAATAATTGTTGTTTTTCGTCAAACCAACTTTCCATTTTTCTGTTTTTAGAAACAGACACCGACCTATTTTGGCAATCTATAAACCAGCTGGATTCCAGACAAAAACCCAATTTTCATTATTAAAAATGAGGAAAAGTTATGGAAACAGTTTGGGATCACCATCCAACAGCCGCGGAAATTGAAGAGCTCTCGCTGATATCGCAGGAGGAATACATGCGGGTCAATCAGGAAACAGTCAACCTCGATCTTTTTCTGCTATTCAGCCACCGGAAAGAAAATGGGAAGGCGGCAGTTTATTTTAACCGCTTAAGCGAAGAAACAAAACAGCTTTTTATTACGCAAAGCGATTTCGACTGCTAAATACAAATGTAGACTGGAGGCTTTTAGTGAGCAGCGGCCAAAGAAAAAGCCATTTACAGCGACAACCGTTGTAAGTGGCTTTTTTCATGAGCGGCAAACGAGATTCGAACTCGCGACCCTCAGCTTGGGAAGCTGATGCTCTACCGACTGAGCTATTGCCGCCTTTAAAATGAACAGGGCAAATGTACTTTTTTTCGTTTGTGTTTTTCCATGTTTTTCTAAAAATACTCCTTCTCTGTAACCATTTTTTCATTTCAATTTCATAAAAAGCAGTCTGTGCGGAACTTTCTTTCCTTGTTATACGAAAAAGTAATTATCATCATTTAACCATTCCTTTCAACTTCTCTGTTCATCAAATATTGATTATTGCTTTTTCAGGGAATTTCGAAACCTGCGATTTCCTGTTATACAATATATTGTCAAACCGAATGAAAACTAGTACGTTCATAAAGAAACTATCCATTAAATAGGCAACTTATGATAATTGGATTACTGAAGGAGACCGGTTCAGAGAAACGGGTCGCCATGTTACCCGAAGTTGTTTCAGGCCTCATAGAACGAAAAGTGGAAATTTTCGTCGAGGAAGGGGCCGGTGAAACAGCTTACCAAAATGATGAAAGTTATAAAAAGGCTGGTGCCCAGGTTGTATCACGGAAAGAAGTTTTGGAAAAAGCGGAAGTCCTGATACAAATTCAACCTCCTGAGACCGATTTAGTTGAAAGTCTGAAAAAAGAGCAGATATGGATTAGCCAGTATAATCCGCTCTGGAATACCGATTTGGTAAAGGCTTTCATTTCGAAAGGAATGGTCAGCTTCAGTCTTGATTCGGTTCCCCGGATTACACGTGCCCAGGCGATGGACGTTCTGTCGTCGATGGCAACGGTTTCGGGTTACAAGGCTGTATTGGAAGCTGCTTCTCTCCTTCCCTCTTTTTTCCCGATGTTCATGACAGCTGCCGGAACCATCCGCCCGGCCAATGTACTGATTCTTGGTGCCGGCGTTGCCGGACTGCAGGCCATTGCGATTTCCCGCAAGCTGGGGGCTCAGGTTCAGGTTTTCGATGTGCGTTCGGCCGTTAAAGAGGAAGTTATGAGCCTCGGCGCTAAATTCGTTGAAGTGGAAGGCGCCCGAGAGGATGCCGCTGCTGGCGGCTACGCGGTTGAACAAACCGACGATTTCAAAAAAAGGCAGCAGGAAGCCATCAATGAAAAAGCGATAAAAGCTGATGTTGTTATTGGGACGGCGCAAATTCCTGGTAAGAAGGCCCCTGTTTTAATTCCTAACGATGTGGTAGAAAAAATGAAGCCCGGATCGGTGATCATCGATTTGGCCGCTTCGACAGGTGGAAACTGTGAGCTTTCGAAAGACAACGAAATAGCCGAACATCATGGTGTGCGCATCGTGGGACAGTCCAATTATCCTGCTCAAATGCCTGTGGATGCCAGTAAAATGTTTGGCAAAAACCTCTCCAATTTTCTCGCTCTCATGATTGATGAAGAAGGTCAGCTTCAGCTCGATTTTGAAGACGAGATTATCAAGGGAACCTGTATAACCCGCGATGGTGAAATCATTAATGAGCGGGTAAAGTCGATGTTGGACAGTAAAAACGAATGATATGGAACAAGTATTAGTTTATTTCTATACCTACAAAGAAGTCATCTTTATCATCGCCCTTTCTATTTTTCTTGGTATTGAAGTGATTTCCCATGTGCCGTCGGTGTTGCATACGCCACTCATGTCGGGTGCCAATGCTATTAGCGGTGTTATTATCATCGGGGGAATTATCCTGGTCGGTCATGCCGATACCAGCCATATTTCTACCGAACTGGTGCTCGGCATTTTGGCCATTATTTTCGCCACACTCAATGTGGCCGGAGGTTTTGTGGTGACGGACAGAATGCTGGAAATGTTTAAGAAGAAAAAGAAATAAGCGATCGATATGGATAAAATTATCGGAACACTAAACGGTACGCCCTTTACGATGGGCGAAACCCTCCTTCAGCTGAGCTATTTGCTGGCTGCACTATTATTTGTTTACGGATTGAAATTACTGAGTCATCCTGAGACGGCGCGCCGCGGAAACATCATTGCCGGCGCCGGTATGCTGCTGGCCATGATTTCGACAATGTTTCTGCATAAAAATGCCGACGGACAAGGTATCGCATTAACGAACATCTGGATCATCATCATATCGATTGGGGTTGGAACTGTCCTTGGCTGGTACATTGCCCGGACGGTGAAAATGACTGCCATGCCACAACTGGTATCGTTCTTCAATGCCACCGGAGGTTTGGCATCGGCACTGGTTGCGCTACTCGAATTTCCACACGCCGACATCACCGATGTGCGGCTTGTTTTGGTCACACTTTTGGGGCTCGTCATCGGTAGCATCGCTTTCAGCGGTTCAATGATAGCTTATGGTAAACTTGACGGAAAAATCAAGGATATTCGCGCTGGGATCATGAAGTATGTGAATATTGCGCTCCTCATTTTTGTAGTAGCCATGTTTGTATACATGCTCGTATCCGGGAAAAGCACTCAAGAACTTGGATGGGAACTTTATGTCCTGTTCGGTATATCCCTGCTTTACGGCGTTCTGTTTGTGATGCCGATTGGAGGCGCCGACATGCCCGTGGTTATCTCGTTACTGAACAGTTTCACCGGTATTGCAGCTGCGATGGCAGGTTTTATCTATAACAACCAGGCGATGATTCTCGGCGGTATTTTAGTTGGCTCGGCCGGAAGTATTCTGACCGTACTGATGTGTAACGCCATGAACCGCTCGTTACTGAATGTGATTGTGGGCGCTTTTGGCGGCGGTCCCTCTTCCGCGCAAGCCGAAGGTGGTACGATGAAGGAAATTACGCTAAGCGACGCTTCCATCCTGTTAAGCTATTCGCAAAATGTGGTTATTATTCCCGGTTACGGACTAGCCGTTGCCCAGGCACAACATGTTTGTCACGAGCTTGACCAGTTGTTGTCGTCGAAAGGCGTCAATGTGCGGTACGCCATTCACCCCGTTGCAGGGCGTATGCCCGGCCATATGAATGTGTTGTTGGCAGAAGCGGATGTTCCTTACAGCCAGTTAGTCGAAATGGACGACATCAACCCGGATATGCCAAGTACTGACGTCGCGGTAGTGATTGGTGCCAACGACACCGTCAACCCGGCAGCATTGAACGATCCGGGAAGTCCCATTGCCGGAATGCCGATAATACACGCACATGAAGCGAAGAACATTATCGTTATGAAGCGTGGACGAGGAAAAGGTTATGCGGGGATTGAAAATCAGTTATTCTTTGGTGAGAAAACACGATTACTTTTCGGCAACGCTAAGGACTCGTTGCAGGCACTGGTTAATGAAATTAAGAGTTTGTAACTAATCGTGATATAAAAAGTTCCCGGATTTGCTTCGAGGCTTATTCGGGGATTTTTTATTCGTCAAACCAGGGATCCATAAAAAGATTGGTATTAGCATAGATATCCAGATTTTGATACCTCAGGATTTCCTCCAGTTGACTTCGTAATATTTTTCCTTCCGGGAATTGATGATGATCCGCTTCCCATTTGTTTAATTCATTGAGGGCTTCACCGTAGCGCTGTTCTCCAATCAATTGGGAAATACGTTCATACTTCTCCCGGTTAGTTTCTTTCGGATTCATCAAAAAACATTTTACGATGCACCGGCTTATCCTGCCTTACTGAAGATTTCAGGATTCCCTGATTAATCTGAAAAAGCTGAAACGAACCAACGTGTTTGCGGCGTTCCTCTGTCAGCCAACGAACGTGTTTTTGCAGAATTTCCAACACTTCTACAGGAGAATCGAGCGAAATAATGACTGGAATAAAATATTGATTGATCCTTTTCAGGTTACCACCAAACTTTTTGGAAACAAGAACATCAACCTCTTCACCCCGGAATAAGCTTGTCAACAACCGGGCCTTTTCCGGGGAACCGTGAGCGATACTATGCTGCAATTCTTTTGCAGGATTCGATATTTCCCGGTGGAAATTTATTTTGCCTTCACAATAGTCATATAGAAGGTATTTATCCGCATCACCAAAATGTTGCGGTTCAAAAATATGTTCGTTATTCACAGCTAAAGCAAAACGCAAGTTCGATTTCATAAAGTCTGATTTTTACGGTTGGAAGCGTTGTAATATCAGCTCAAATCCAATTCAGGTCATTCTAAAGATAATAAAGTGCATGAACATATGTTCCTTTAAGAAGAAAACCTTTCCAACATTTACATGCAGAAAACAGAAAGCCTGAAAAATAACCAAGGATACGATTAAAGGATACCAGACCAGAGACAAAATGTGTAGAAGATGACAAACAAAAAAAGTCTGCTGAATATTCAACAGACTTTTCTTTCACGAGAGCCACTCATGGGACTCGAACCCACGACCTGCTCATTACGAATGAGCTGCTCTACCAGCTGAGCTAAAGTGGCGATTTTCGGGTGGCAAATTTAGCAAAATTGGCATTTACTACAACACTCCCCTACCCGAAAATAGATGTTTTTAGTCTTCCCAGTCGAGAATAATTTTTCCGCAGTTTCCTTCTTCCATGATTTCGAATGCTTTCTGGAATTCGGTATAATGGAATCTATGTGTAATAACCGGAGAAATATCGAGGCCTGAAAGCAACATTTTTTCCATTTTATACCAGGTTTCATACATCTCCCGACCGTAAATTCCCTTCAGGGTAATTCCCTTAAAGATGACTTTATCCCATTCAATTTGTGTGGTATCAGGCAAGATTCCCAACAAAGAGATTTTACTGCCATTGTACATGTGCTTAATCATGGTATCGAACGCAACGGGCGAACCTGAAACTTCCAATCCAATATCGAACCCGGATACCATGCCGTTATCGTGCATCGCTTTTTCCAGGCTTTCGGTACGCGGATCGATAACCTGGGTTGCACCCATTTTCATTGCCAATTCGCGACGGTAAGGGCTTAATTCGGTACCAATCACGTTTCGGGCGCCAACAAATTTACTTACGGCAATCGCCATACATCCGATGGGACCGCCAGCTCCGGTAACCAGGACATCTTCACCAATCAAAGGAAATGAAAGCGCTGTATGAGTAGCATTGCCGAGCGGGTCCATGATAGAAACAATCTCATCAGGAATCCGGGCGTCAATTTTCAGCACGTTTTCCGAAGGGACAACTACATATTCAGCAAATCCACCATCACGATTCACACCAATTCCCACTGTATGGTCGCAAATGTGCTTCCGTCCGCGACGGCAGTTCCGGCAATATCCGCAAGCGATGTGACCTTCTACTGTTACCCGCTCTCCAATTTCAAAATGAGTTACTTCATTGCCTTTGTCCGCAATTACGCCAACATACTCATGTCCGATGGTCATCGGGGTCTTAATGGTTTTCTGCGCCCACGCATCCCATTTATATATATGCAAATCAGTTCCGCATACGGCCGACTTTTTTATTTTGACCAATACTTCGTTGACCCCCACTTCCGGGATGACAACATCTTCGAGCCAAAGGCCCTTTTCCGGTTTGCTTTTTCTTATTGCTTTCATGAATTTCTTCTTTATCTGATGATTGACTTTTTTTCTACCAGTCCGGACAGATTTGTATAAATCCATTCGCGGAGACAATTAAGTACCTCCTTTACAAAATAAGGCAATTTGCCGATCCAAATCGCTAATAAAAGTCATTTATTGAAAGCAATCACGCTGAAAAAAAATGAACAAATGACCGTAAATCGTTTGTATTCAAGACAAATTGGTCTTCTATACCACATATGCTGAAAAACATATCGCTGATAAAAGTCATATTATTCACTGTTTATGTGAACGTTAAACACATTCTACAGGATCAAATGGAGAGTAATTGTTTTAATTACATTAACATTTTTAACAAAAATTAATAATTAGTGCTAAATTAGCTACTGCTAAACCTGATGAGCATTTTGATTGAATCTGAAGGTTCAGACCTTTTACTAAAACCACAACATTTTCTGACCTAGCTATGCTAAACTAATGAAGCGGGAACTTTCTTCTTCCCGCTTTTATTTTACAATGTGCCGGATGTTGTACCGAATGCGGATGTAAAACAATATTCCGGCGGAAGCCAAACCAGCCAGAAAGCCAATCCAGATCCCTGCCGCCCCAACGTTCAGAACGAATGCAAACAAGTAACTGACTGGTATGCCAATTACCAGGTATGAAATACCAGCCATGTACATCGGATACTTTACATCGGCCATTCCTCGCAAACATCCCAGTGAGACAACTTGCAATCCGTCGAAAATCTGGAAGAAAGCTGCAACAATCAACAAAATAGTTGCCTGATGAATGACCGTCTTATCGGGCGTAAACAGAATCGGAAGAAAATTCCGAAAGACAATAAATACAACTGCCGAGAATCCCATGAAAAGTAAAACCAGATGGCGCGAAGCTTCAATAGCCATCCGCATTTCCTTAAGGCGATGTGCTCCCATCCAGTTACTCACCCTCACTGTTGTTGCCATGGCAATTCCATTGGAAATCATAAAAGTCATAGTTGCCAGTCCCAATGCAACCTGATGCGCTGCGAGCGGAACGGCTCCCAACCATCCCATCATGATTCCGCCAAAATTGAATGCAACGATTTCGAGTACCAGTTGTATCCCAATTGGTAAACCAATTTTAAGCAATTCAACCATCTTCTGTACACTCGTTTGAACCGAAGGAAAGAACAGTAGGTATTTTCTGAAATTACCTCTGAAATAGAGTAACAAAGCCATCAAAACCGGCATGGCCATTCGGGCGACTAACGTAGCATAACCCGCTCCCAGCAATCCCAAGGCCGGGAATCCTACTTTACCATAAATCAGGATATAGTTCAAAAGAATGTTTAGCGCATTGGCGGTGAGCGTTACCACCATGGCAATATGAGTATTTCCTAACCCTTCGGCGAATTGTTTCAACGTAAAGAACAACAAAAACGGCAACATGGAAATGGTTAATACCCTAAAATACGGAATCGCCAGGGCAACCACGTTGGCGGGCTGTCCCATGTATGGCATCAAATAAGAAACTCCCCACGAAGCAGAAGTCAATACTACCGTGAAAGCAAAATTCAACCACAGACTGTTCTTAAAATATATCGCCACTTCGCGGAAATGGTTGCGACCAAATGATTGCCCCACCAAAGGCGTAAGACCAAATGTTATTCCCATCCCCAACATCATCACCAGGTAAAAAAGGTTGCTGGCGAACGAGGCAGCTGCCAGTTCCGGAGTGCCGACATGACCGACCATCACTGAATCGGCCAGCTGTACTACCACCTGTCCTGCCTGCGAAAGCATCAAGGGAAAAGCAAGGTGTAATATATTCTTATAGTACGATCGGTAATTCCGGAACATAGGCCTCTTTGTTTTCGGCCTCAAAAGTACGACACTTTACTGAATAAACTGAAGTGGCTTTCATTAGCACAAAACGGAAGGTAAATGAACTGACACAATCTTTGATTTCATACAAATAGTTCCTATATTTGCGCGGTTTTAAAACATGTTATTATTAATAAAACTGAAACAGTATGTTGAATCAGTATGAAACCGTTTTCATTGCAACTCCCGTTTTATCTGAAGCCCAGATAAAGGAAGCGGTTGAAAAGTTCAGAGAGCTGATTACCGGCAACAACGGTGAATTGCTCCACGAAGAACACTGGGGATTAAAAAAACTGGCTTACCCCATTCAAAAAAAATCGACTGGGTTCTATCACCTTTTCGAATTTAAAGCCGACCCGGCTTTTATCAACAAGCTCGAAACTGAGTTTCGTCGCGACGAGCGTGTCATTCGTTTCCAGACAGTAAAACTGGAAAAATATGCCGCAGAGTACAGCGAGAAGAGAAGAAACAAAGTAAATGCGAAAAAAGAAAAGGAGAACTAAACTATGGCAGGTAATACAAGCGAAATCAGGTATCTGACCCCGCCGTCAGTCGAAATCAAAAAGAAAAAATACTGCCGTTTCAAAAAGAACGGAATCAAGTATGTTGATTACAAGGATCCGGAATTCCTGAAGAAATTCCTGAACGAGCAGGGTAAAATTCTTCCCCGTCGTATCACCGGAACTTCTTTGAAATACCAGCGTAAAGTAGCGCAGGCTGTAAAAAGAGCCCGTCAGATTGCTTTGCTGCCTTATGTAACCGATTTGTTGAAATAAAAAAGGAGGAGGTAAGACTATGGAAATCATTCTGCTTCAAGACGTACCCCGCCTGGGTAGCAAAGATGATATTGTGAATGTAAAGGACGGTTATGCACGTAACTTCCTCATTCCGCAAAGACACGCTGTTGTAGCCACCGAATCGGCAAAGAAAGTACTGAGTGAAAATCAACGTCAGCGCGCTCACAAAGAAGCGAAACTGAAAGAGGAAGCTCAGGCAGTTGCTGCCAAACTCGAAGGCTTGAAAATCAGCATTGGTGCTAAAACAAGCACCACCGGAAAAATCTTCGGTTCAGTTAATAATATTCAGATTGCTGAAGCTCTTAAAGAAAATGGCTTCGACATCGATCGCAAACAGATTACCATTAAAGAAGACGCCATTAAAGAGGTTGGTAAGCATATTGCGAAAATAAAACTGCACCGTGAGGTATACTTCGAACTCGAATTTGAAGTTGTTTCCGAGTAAGTTTATATAACTTATAAAACATTATTATTGATTAAATTCTTTCCGAACATTACATTTTCAAACAACATAAAAGCCGTCAAAATTTTGACGGCTTTTTTTTTGAATATCTGTTTTGTCTGCTGAAACGTTCTTCGTTAGTGAAACATTTTTTACGATTTTACAGCAATAGTTTCAATCTCAACCAATACGCCAAGCGGCAATTCTTTTACCGCGAAAGCAGCTCTTGCCGGCGGATTTGTTTCATAGTACTTTCCATACACCTCATTCATGGCTTTAAAATTGGCCATGTCCGATAAAAAACAAGTTGACTTCACGACATCATCAAAGCCATAACCAGCGGCCTTTAAAATAGCTTCAACGTTTTTCATTACCCGCTCGGTTTGGGCAGTTATGCCTTCGGGTATTTCCTTTGTTAAAGAATTAAGCGGTATCTGCCCGGAAATATAAAGCGTCCCGTTTACTTCAATAGCCTGGCTATACGGGCCAATTGCTTCGGGGGCATTCGAAGTAGCAATAATTCTCTTCATATCGTTTTATTAGATTGAAATTTCCATTCGTCATGTAAATATAATACATACCCGGCATCAGAAATTCATAAAAGACAAGTTTCTGAAAAAGAATAAAAACAAAAATTTTATAGAAAAGTGAGGGGAAATTTACAAACGAAAGAATCCACGACAAGATTGAAGTCAGTTTAAAACCAAATGATCTTTTAAAACCCAAATACAAAAAACCAATCTTAAAACCGAAAACGACTGTCGTGGATTCAATTGCAATATTGGTAAACCCTGACGAAAAAAACAACAAATTTTGAGCAATTCTCTACCCCAAAACAAGCATTATTTCGCTTATTGAAAATCGATCAAAACAGTCTTCATCACTCCTACTAACGTATGTTTTTGAAAAATATTTTGCAAAAAATGATTTTTTTTCACATTTCCGAAAGCGGCGATTTTATTGGGTTATAGCCTATCCTTCGATGTCCGATAGCCACTTTTTTATAAAATTTCTTGTCAAAGATCTTGACACGTAAGGTTAGACTTTCGTAACTTGGCGTTACCAAATACAAAACAAAAACCAATTTTAAAACCAGGTTATGACAAAGCATCTAACGGTGCTGGTTCCTAAATTCTTGGTCAACACTTCCTCCTTCCCCCAGGAAATTGCCCAGTATGGAAACCAGTTGAAAAATGAAGGTTTCGAGGGTCACCCCTCCAGCCATCGTAACGGTGGGAAAAACAATCCGAATACATTAGGGAGAATTGAAGATGCCATTGCCTACTTTGTTTTTGATGGTCTGTCTCGACTAGTGAACACTACAACTTTTTTACTAAAAAATAAATAAGTTAAAAAATTCTTCCGAGCTCTTGCTTTTTAGAATTGATGTTCATAAATTGTATTACGTTAAAATGGATTAAATCTTAATAAAGATACTTAAAACCCAAAATCTCCTTTTTATAAACCAATCTTAAAATTGAAAATTATGAAAAAAGTAATTTTACTCTTAGTAGCTGTAATGATCAGCAGTGTGCTTTGGGCACAAAACCAGTATGCCGATGCAACTGTAAAACAACTCGGTGACAACAACAAGGCCTTTGTCGATCAAAGAGGCGCATACGGCGGTGGTTGGTATTACGAGGCCGGTAGTGGTACCGATGCAACAATCAAGGTGCATGGAGATAAGAACAATACAGCAATCCAACAGTTCGGAGAAAAGAATGTTGCTGGTCAAGACATCCGTGTTGGAGGGTCTGCTTGCGATGGCTTTTATGCATCATTGGTAGGGGCCAAATTTTCTGAAAGTGTTTCTATCAAGCTTTGTAAAGTAAAATTGGCTTGCTGCGAAAAAGTAGGCGGAGGTTCCTTTGAAATTGATTCAAAATCGCTGTTTCCAGGTATTTATGTAACTGGTGATAAAAACAAAGCATCTATCTATCAGGATGGTACAAAGAATCTCGCTGGCATTAAAATCGTAGGCGATCACAACAAAGCTGGTGTCAAGCAAGTTGGCGAAGAAAACATGGCTTCTCTGAAGATTAATGGTGACCACAACACTTCGCTTATCGAGCAACAAGGTGAAAATGGTGGTATGAACTTGGCTATTGTTAAGCTCAATGGCGATCACAACAAATCAACTATCTATCAACGTGGATGGAACAACGAAGTAGCTCAGAAAGTTAAGGGTGACCGTAATATTGTATCTGCTAGTCAAATTGGATGGTATGACGGAGTTTACGGTGGAGGAAACCTGGCTATTCAGAAAGTTGTTGGTAATGACAACGCACTGCTGCTCGACCAACAAGGTCCTGGAAACAAGAGTGTACAGATTACCACAGATAACATGAATAACTCATGGGTAGTTCAGCACGGTTCTAACAACCAATCCTTGGTTCGTCAGTAATAGTAGATTTAAATTTTTCTCCAAGGTTAGTTTTCGATCCAATTTTCAAAAGAATTCTTAAAAAATAAATCATAACTGATTTTGGGTCTTAGCTGCCTGCTTCGGCAGGCAGCTTTTTTATAATGAAAATTAAATCAAGATTCATGAAAGTTTCCGTCATCATCACACTATTAACTTTAATCAACGTGCATCTTTATGCGAAAACGGCTCAAGATGAAAAGAAGCCTACTATTTTGTTTGCACCTAACTGGAAAGTCAATACAACAGTTGTGTATAAAGGAGAAATACAACGTTCAATAAAACGTGATGATTATACATGGACGGGGCAATACACTAGTAATCAAACATTGACAGTAAAAGCTAAGACAGATTCTAGTTATACCGTTAACTGGGAGGCAGCGGGGTTTCCCATTAATGTTTTTCAAGAATTTCCTGGACCGATGTATGACTGGTTTCAGGAATGGAGCGAAGGCAAAAAACTAAATTTAAAAATCCGTTTTAGTAATTTGGGGGTTCCGGTAGCAGTAGAAAATATTGATTCGGTACGCTCTTTCTATCAATCAATGGTCGATGAATTTATAAAAGAGTTAGCTTCCCGCGATGTTTCGCCGCTAAATAAAGATCGGGTTAAGCAATCCCTACTAAATATGAAAACCTTAGTAATACCGTCAGACGCTTTTCCCCAAGTTTTTATCAGCAATTTTAATTTACTGTTTCCACTGTACGGAAAAACCTTTTTTGCGAATCAGAACGAAAAAATCACGGATTACCGAAAGTTACCTACCATGGGGTTTGCAGTTCCCATCCAAATTCACACCCAACTGTCCAAAGAACCCAATAACATTTATCAGTTGACCTCTAATCAAGCGCCACTGCCTTATGACAAATGGCGAATTAGACCTTCGGGTTATTCTTCAATAGACTTTGACTATACCGATTCATTGGACTTCCAATACGATGCGGTAAAACAATGGATAAATTATGCCAAACATTCGATGAATTTTCATCGCAATAACTTTTCAGATAATTTCACTATTTCATACACTAAAGTGAATTAATTTTAGTTAATTAGTATAAAAAGAGCAATATGAAGAGGTTAATTATAATGTGTTTCTTGGCGTTTCCACTAATGGCTGCTGCACAAGATTTTGTTTATACACCAGTAAATCCGGCTTTCGGGGGGAATACATACAACTACAGTTGGTTGATGAGCTCAGCTGATGCACAAAAAAAACAACCGTCTTCTTCAACAAGTTCGGCACTGGACTTATTCAACCAATCGCAGACAAGTCTGAGTGATTTCACCAACAATTTAAACAGCCAGATTCTTAATCAGCTGTCATCCCGTATCCTGCAAGATCAATTCGGCAATTTCAGTTTGCAAAACGGTCAATACAACATTGGCAATTATCAAATTGATATCAAGCAAGGGACGCAAGGCATTGATATCAATATTTTAGATACTCAGACCGGGGGACAATCCAGTGTGACCATTCCCAATCAATAATTATTTTGACCATATTTAATCGATCTTCCCCCATGAAAAAAATCGAATCTGCCATCATATTGACTCTTTCGCTGGTTTTGACTTCGTGCAATGCCTACTTTAATCAACCCATGGCACCAACACCTGCCCGTATCGGACAGGAAACTAAAGTTACCTCACAATTTGCTGAGCTACCTGCCCCTGAAGAACCCATTGTTGCAGCGGTATATAAATTCAGAGATCAGACTGGCCAATACAAGGCTACCGATTACGGTTCCTCCTGGTCTACGGCCATTACACAAGGAGCGACCTCCATTCTACTCAAAGCATTGGAAGACTCGAAATGGTTTGTCCCTATCGAGCGGGAAGGCTTGGCCAACCTATTGAATGAGCGAAAAATTATCAATTCAAGCCGGATGAACTACTCACAACAATCCGGGCAAGAAGAGCCGTCGTTACCTCCTCTTCTGTTTGCTGGAATCATTCTGGAAGGGGGCATCATATCTTATGATTACAATATTTTAACGGGCGGGGCTGGAGCCCGATATTTGGGTATTGGAGCTGACACAAAATATAGAGAAGACCGGATCTCTATATATTTGAGAGCGATTTCAACTAATAGCGGAAGAATATTAAAGTCAGTAAATGTAACAAAACGCATTATATCTCAAGAAGTCAGCGCTGGCGTTTTCAAATATGTGGCAACGAACAAATTACTGGAAGCAGAAACAGGCTTCACTTACAATGAACCGACCGATATTGCTGTAAAAGAAGCCATTGAAAAAGCAGTTTTGGATTTGATCATGGAAGGCGTGTTTGATGGTCTTT
Organism: Prolixibacter denitrificans; assembly: GCF_003014495.1. Taxonomy (GTDB): domain Bacteria; phylum Bacteroidota; class Bacteroidia; order Bacteroidales; family Prolixibacteraceae; genus Prolixibacter; species Prolixibacter denitrificans. The sequence continues at coordinate 114,040 of NZ_PYGC01000007.1, forward strand.
GGAAATTGAAGAATCCGGCTGATGTGGAAGCGCCAATTTTTACGCAGTACCTCCATGAAAAAGATGAAGATCAACAAGAAAATTTCTGGGGTAATAAACTGCAGCAGCGAAGAGATAAGTTCTCGCTTAACTTTGCTGCGAATGCCTATCAGTTGCAGAGTGACTGGGGGAAAACAAGCCTGACGGGTGGCGGTACTGTCGGTATTTCTTTCTTACCGAAGAAGCGCACTTCATTTCTTAATTTTTCAACGGGAATAGGAAAATTAAAAAGTGGGAAGGATTTTGAGACCACAGCACTCAATAGCGAGCTTAACTACGGGATTAATTTGTTTCCGAAACGTTCATTTACCCCCTATTTTTCGGCCGGAGTGGGTGCTACTTACACCAATGATTTTTATCCGTACATAAAGGGTTCGCTTGGGATGGAGTTCTTACTTCATAATAATGCGGGGCTCTTCATGGAGATGAGTAGTAGTTATTTGCTGAACGACAATCTGGATGGTATCAATCACGGATACTTCAACGATTATTTTCTGGGTGCCAGGGTAGGACTCAACATCTATCTCGACTTCAAAAAGCAAAAACAGAAGTAGGGAGTTAATTGACAATATTCCTGACTTTTTGTAACTTATGTAAAAATGAGCGCTATGAAAAAATTTACAATCATATTTATCATATTGGGGTTGACGATGGTCTCAATATGTTCGCGGGCCCAGGACAATAACCGGGAGAAGCAAGATGAGAGTATTCATCAGCATCAGATGATGCAGCAGATGTTTATCAACGAGCAGAAGGCATTACAAAATATGTCTTTGCAAACTCAGGTTAATCAAAAAGGTAATAACAATAATGCCTTAATCAATGATCAATCAGTACAATCGAATCTGAATTATACATCCATCAATCAGGAAGGCAACTACAATAATACTCAAATACAGCTCGATGGAAAAAATTTACGAACGAATACAATGCAAAACGGTAACTACAACAACATTGATTTAAACGTTGGAGGTAATGACATTACTTCGTCGATTGTTCAATATGGAGATAACAACAATTATATTAATCATTTTTCCAATTTCTCATCGGGAAATAAAAAGTATAATATTCAACAGCAAGACGGTGCCCAATTATATATTCAGGAAAATTACTTTAACCGGATAAACGGCATTTCCGTTAAGATGAAAGGTGATATGAAGCTGCTTCTCAAAAATGGTGGCAACTAAAATTTTACCGAATGGTTCGTACTGTATTATTCACTAATATCTAACCCCCTCAGAGACAATGAAAAAATTCTCCTCATTTAAGCTTCTTTTCGTTATTGCTTTGCTTTTAAGTCTATGGCGATGTAAGGAACAACCCTACGATGTTGTCCAATATGGATCGCTTGAAGGAGTTATTTTGAGCGAATACGACGATAAACCAATAAATGGAGTAAAGATTACAACTTCACCAACTTCTGAAACCGTTTATACCGATTCGGTCGGACATTTTAGTATCCCGGAAGTAGAGTCTGGTGACATTACGGTAACAGCTTCCCGTGACGGATATCTGAATTACACCGAAAAACTATCAATCACTGAAAGCGAAACCAGCTCGATAAGTATGTACTTGACCAAAGATAGTACTTCAAATCCGGCTGATGACGTAATGACTTTGACATCTCCGTTGGATGGATCCGTTGACCAGCCTGTTAACCTGACTTTTAGCTGGCATTTTAATGCAACTACTTACAAAAACACGCCAATCGATGTTAGTTTGGTAACAGTAAACACAGCTACGTTGGAAGAAAAAACATGGATTGCCAATACGACTGATACCACCTATACGGTGCAAGGGCTAAAATACAATTCAACTTACCTTTGGTATCTGAAGGTGGAAGCAGATGGAGCTTTCATTGGGAATACCCAATTCCAGCGGATTCAAACGCAGGCTGTCCCTAAAAACCTTTTGGTATATGCCAAGGTATTTAATAATAATTACGAGATCTTCTCATACGATAGCACCACCCAGATAAACTATCAGCTGACAGATTATCCATCCAGAGATTGGTATCCAAGAAAATCGCCAACCGAAAATAAAGTAGCTTTTGTTTCGGATCGGGATAATTCCAATCAGATTTATACGATGGACATGGACGGGCGCAATGTTACCAAAATATCACAATTGTCGGTAACCGGATACAACAACAACGGTACCGGTTTTGCCTGGTCACCGGATGGCGGGTACATCATCTACCCCCACAACAATAAGCTCATAAAAATCAATAAAAATGGTTACGACAGCCAGGTATTGGCTACTGCCCCGGGCGGACGTGATTTTTGGAAATGCGATTGGTCCCGCTACGGCCACAAAATTGTAGTGCAGACTGTGGGAGAAAATATCTATGATTCGGAAATCTATATCATGGACGACGACGGTAGTAATATGCAGTTACTGGTTGCAAACGAACCTGGAAGAACCGATTCTCCAACGTTTTCGTTCGACGGCAATACGGTTTACTACACGCATGATGCTGGAGGGGTAGATGCACCAGATGGATGGCAAAAAGATGCCCGATTATACCAGATTAATATAGATGGGACCAGTCTGCAGGAGATTAATATCGGCAAAGCGGCTGGTGAATCTGTCTATAACCCACATATCTTGAATGCCGGAGTTGGATTGGTATACTCTCTGGGGATTCCGGATGGGCCTAAAACCATTTACCTGTCTTATTTACAGACCAACCCAGATGGAACTATTTCAGGAACGAACCAATCGATTATTGCCGGAGAGATGCCGGATTGGTAAGAAAAAATTAATCAATAATAATAATAACGATTATATAAAAGGGGCTTTATTAGCCCCTTTTTTGATATGCTTATAGAATATGAAACAGGTAACTTCGTATAATCTGGACTTTAAAGTATTCTGCACGCATCGAATTAGTATATAATATTCAACGAATCTGCAATAAGCTATTAAGGTGAGCGTTGCAAATACGGATCAGTAAATTCAACTTAGATATAGTAAAGAGGCTTTAAATACTGAAGGAAAAAATTCATTGCCAAAACAACAGCAATAGCCTTTGGGACGAAACGCAATCCTTCATCGACTGAAGCAGCCGCCTAATTCTATTTTTCTGTAGTTCAAGATGGAGCATCAATATATTCCGTTCCCCATCATATCCGGATCTTGTAATGTCTGCGAAACATTCTCTCTCTGTTTCAGGTAATCTTGAACCTGTCCAACGGCATAATCAGCATATGCATTTATGATCTCCTCTCGTGGCGATAAATACGAAGAAAATACTTCATCGTCATTTACATAAATAGACACCATCACCCGATTCATTCGGGGTGGACTCTCTTTGATAAAAAGAGTATAATCTTTTGCGTCAACAGGTGCTACCCATTTGGAATAAAAAGCCTCGTAAAAATCGCGTCCGACCTTCGAAAGCGTCTCATCCACAACCAACCCATCAATCTCAACACTCAATGACTCCTCACTCTCCTTTTGCTTCTGCTCGTTGAGCAATGCTACCAGTTTTTCGAGCATCATTTTTTGGAACGCTTTCTGGCGAAAGGTCAAATTACCCAACTTATTTAAGGTCGAATCAGGTGCGGCTGGCAATTGCTTTGATGGCACTGAAGGAAGAGGCTTTAAAGCAAGAAGCACTTTTACCCCATCAACATAAATTGTGTCAGGGTAAGGCCTTTGGTTTAAAATTTCATCAACATGTTTTTTCCATTCAGCACCATAAGTATCCGGAACCTTGTATAGTGCGGAACGGGAAGCCCCATCAATAGTGCTATCTTGATCGACAACTTGAGGAGTAGTAATTCCTACCAATGAATTACTTGATAATAGTGTCTGAGATTTGGCCTGAATATTTAATATCAGCAAGAAAAATGCTGCGAGGTAAAAATATTTTTTGAGTTCTTTCTTCATAACACATCTGGGGGTTATCTGGCTTCAAGTTACTACAAAATATCGTTAAATTCAATCATTGAAGGCATCCCTTTCCCTCTAAAAACACGGCGAAATAGAAGCACTATTTTTCTTTTCCAGTAGCTTCGCATTTCACTACAAACGAAATATTCTTCCCTGTTGGTATAACCCGTATCGAAAATCTGACTTTAGCACGAATCAAAAATTTGCTTATTTTCACCAATTAATTAGGAAAGTATGTCGGATACGATTGATATAACAGGGCGATGGCTGTTCTCGGAAGATTTTGGCTATGGTACCGATAGCGGATACGTCGATTTGGAACAAAAAGGTTCCAGATTATCGGGGACACTTCAGTTTGCCGAGCAGATAGAAGGTGAAGAGACATTTATTGTCCGACAGGAAATTTACGGAACTGTTACCGGCCGTATCGTTTCAATGAAGTCCAAGTCATGTGAAATTCTCTTCAATAACCAGGATATAACTTATGAGCTGGATTCCTGGAAAGGAAAAATTACCGATGAAGGGAAAATTACCGGGAATAGCATCGACGACGAAGGAACAACGGGCAGATTTGTTATGGAACGGGTTAACGTCCAGACTTCCCGCTCTTCTGACGATATTTCATTTGGAATAAACTAATCCATATGCCTAATAAAAGCTCTAAAAACTGTTTTGTTTGTCAGGCATCGGAGGAAGAAAAACTACTGCTGATCCATCCCCAGGTGATGTTACCCGTATGTCTGGATTGTCACAATACAGATGCTGAAAAACAAAAGGTTGACGAACTGCTGGAAGGATTGGCCGACGGTTTCGTCTGCGGCTGCATCTGATACTAACTTACCATGATTAATTTTCTCGATTTAGCCGGTACATTCGTATTTGCTGTGAGCGGAACCCATACCGCTATGCAGAAACGATTTGATCTCTTCGGAGCCCTTTTTATTGGTTTTGTTACAGCAGTTGGTGGCGGAACGCTTCGGGACATTTTGATCGGAAACACTCCGGTATCATGGATGAAGGACATCAACTATTTCTATATCATCGTAGCAGCAGTTATTTTTACCATCCTTTTCAGGAACTTTGTTCAAAAGCTCAGGAAAACGCTTTTTCTTTTCGATACCATCGGCATTGGTGTTTTTACAGTCATCGGACTTGAAAAGGCACTTATGATTGGAATTCCCATCCCTATGGCCATTATGATGGGTGTCGCCTCGGCAGTTGCCGGCGGTATACTTCGCGATGTTTTCAGTAACGAAATTCCCCTCATTTTCCATAAAGAGATATATGCTACTGCTTGTTTTGCCGGTGGAGTTCTCTTCATTATTCTATACAAGTTTACATCACTTTCCGAATCATTTACCGTGCTATCGACGATATTGGTGATCATTACCATCCGCATTTTAAGCGTGCGTTTTAACTGGTCGCTACCCCGATTGCCCAAACATCATGAAAGCCATGGAGATTAATGCCGAACAGCAACGCCAGGAGTTACTGGAGCTTGCTCGTACCCGCATGCCCTTTGGAAAATATAAAGACCGGCTACTGGTTGATTTACCCGAACCTTACCTGGTATGGTTTAAACAGAAAGGCTTCCCAAAAGGAAAATTAGGAAGGATGCTTGAGTTGATGCTCGAAATTAAAATCAATGGTCTGGAATACATAATCAGAAAAATAAACAAGCATTTTTAACACTGAATATCAATACATTGCCTATTTTTGTTTAATTATTTTCAATTATTCTTAAACATTTTGACATCCTCATGCGTATTACATGCAGAATGAAAACGATTTACGTCTAATCAAACACTGCATGTTATGAAAGCAATTAAAATTTCAAGACTTTTAGTCACGATGTTGGTTTTAGGTTTTGTCTTTATGTCCTGTAAAGACGATGATGATAATACCACCACGGTAGAGCAACCACAAATGGAACAAACCATTGCTGAAAAGGCAATCGGAACTGAAAACTTAAGTAGCCTCGTTGCAGCACTTCAGGCTGCCGACTTAGTTGATCCTTTCACCAAATCGGGAAACTATACCGTTTTTGCACCTACTAACGAAGCGTTTGCACAATTTTTGACTGACAACAACTTTGCCTCTTTGAGTGAAGTACCTAAAGAAGTACTCGCCAATGTACTACTCTACCATGTAGTTAACTCGCGCGTGATGTCGTCTGATTTATCGGCCGGATACTCACCATCCATGTTGCCGGCATCCGAAGACAATTACGTGAGTTTATATTTCCCTGAAGGAAATGTTACGCGAATTAATGGATACTCGAATGTAACAACAGCTGATATTGAGGCCAGCAATGGTGTGATTCACATCGTCGATAAAGTGCTAACGCCTCCAACGGTCGTTGACCATGCTGTTATGAATTCTTCCTTTTCATCGCTGGTAGCTGCTGTTACCAAAGCCAGTTTAGTAGATGCTTTAAACGATGGTGAGAATCTTACCGTATTTGCACCAGTTGACGCTGCATTTGCATCGCTTCTGTCGGACCTTGGTTTGTCAAGCCTTGATGACCTGACAGCTGAAGATTTAACTCCCATTTTGCTTTATCATGTTCTTGGAACAAGCGTTCCTGCGGCCAGTGTAGCAGAAGGATACGTTCCTACCCTATCGATGGCCAATGATAACAATTTGAGTTTGTATATCCAGCTGATGGATGGAAATGTGATGCTGAATGGCCAATCGAACGTGGTAGCAACCGACGTATTTGGAACCAACGGCGTAATACATGTCATTGACAAGGTGATTTTGCCTCAGACAATCGCTGACTTCGCTGTTTCCAATCCCGCATTTTCACAGCTGGTGGCTGCGCTTTCACAAGCCAATCTTGTCGACGCATTTAATGGTTCCGATGTTTACACGGTTTTTGCCCCGGTAGACGCAGCTTTTGACGCACTTTATTCTCAGCTCGGAATTTCGGGAGCAACCGACCTGACTGCTGAAGATTTGACTCCGATTCTTACAGCTCATGCGGTAAACGGTAATGTACTCTCGAGCACACTCACATCAGGCTCAGTGCCTACTCTTAATTCGAACAAGTCGCTGGATATCGCTGTCGCAGAGAGTGGAGTAACCATTGATGGAGACATCAACGTAGTAGCCACTGATGTACAAGCCACCAACGGCGTTATTCACGTCATCGATAAAGTAATCGTTCCCTAATATATAAACGTTTGGTTGATCAATGTAAGGGCCGGAAATCTCTTCCGGCCTTTTTACTCAAAATGCTTATCTTTAGCCTAACATCATTTTGAAAGCAATGCCTGGAACTTATACGATAAAAGATTTGGAGAATCTCTCCGGAATTAAAGCGCATACCATTCGCATCTGGGAGAAAAGGTACGGTCTTCTGATTCCGCAACGAACAGATACCAATATTCGTCGGTATACGGATGATGATTTGAAGAAAATCATCAACATTTCGCTACTGGTCAACCGTGGCTTTAAAATCTCGAAAATTGCAGCACTTTCCGAAGAGGAACTGTATAATCATGCTTTGAAGGCCAATTCGAAACCCGAAGATACCAACGACCGCATTGAAAAGTTGATCTTTCATATGCTTTCGCTCGATGTTAACAGTATAGAGCAGGAAGTAGAATCGCTGATACAGGAAGCCGGTGTAGAAAAGGCGATCTATCAATACATATTTCCCCTAATGGAGAAAATTGGTGCCTTGTGGCAGGCCAACAGTATTGTTCCTGCGCAGGAGCATTTCATGTTTAATTTCTTACGCCAAAAGTTAATTGTCGAAACGGACAAACTCCCAAAGACCAATGGTCAGACTGAACCTTCGGGTCTTTTTTTCCTGCCGGAAGGCGAAAATCACGAGTTTAGTTTACTCTTTTACAATTACCTGGCGCGAAAAAACGGGCATCACACCCTATATTTGGGACAGTCGGTTCCACTTTCCGACATTCTTACCATCGCCGAATCGTTCCACTTCGATTACTACTTTACAGCGATCATAACTTCGACGCCTAAGAGTGATTTCGAGCAGTTTCTGGGAGATTTTTCCCATAAGGTGAGCACGTCTACGTTGTTTGTTACGGGAAAAGAAGCGCAACACTACAAACGTAAACATCCGAGAAATACGCGGATCATCAGCCGGCCGGAAAAGTTCTCAGAAGAAATCAGAAGCCTAACCAGAAAAGAGAATTAACCGCTATTTGATATCCTTCAGATTGAACGGAGTTTCCTGGTATACGTAGTAGTTTAGCCAGTTCGAAAACAACAGGTTGGAATGTGCACGCCACAACATCAACGGCTTTTTCGAGCTGTCGTCGTTCGGGTAGTAATTTTTGGGGACTTCAATCGGTAAATTCTTGGCCAAATCCCTTTTATATTCCAAATCGAGATTGATACGTGCATATTCAGAGTGACCAGTCACAAAAATCTGCTTCCCTTTGCGTGCCATTACCATGTACACGCCTGATTCTTTTGACGACGAAACGATCTTCAAATCCGGGATCTTCTCGATATCTTCCCGGCGGGTTTCGGTATGCCGTGAATGGGGAACGTAAAAGATATCATCGAAACCTCTGAATATCGGCAACTTATTACTGGTCATCGTGTGCTCGAAAACACCGAACATCTTCTTCTCAAGTGGATGCTTGGGGACACCGTAAAAGTGATAAAGCCCCGCCTGTGCACCCCAGCAAATAAACAAGGTAGAGGTCACATGATGAACCGACCAATCCATTACCGCTTTCAGTTCATTCCAGTAATCAACTTCTTCAAACGGCAACAATTCCACCGGAGCGCCGGTAATGATCATACCGTCGTAGTTGTTTTGCGAAACCGCATCGAAACGCTGGTAAAATGCCTGCATGTGCTCCGCCGGAGTATGCTTCGGAGTATGCCCGCCAAGCTGCAGCAAATCAATTTCTACCTGCAAAGGAGTATTTGACAGCAGTCGGATTAAATCCGTCTCTGTGTTCACCTTCAGCGGCATCAGGTTAACAATCGCAATTCTCAGCGGCCTGATATCCTGATGCGCAGCCCTGCTCTTGCTCATGACAAAGATGTTCTCTTTTTTGAGCATTTTGATAGCTGGCAGTTTATCGGGCAAATTTAAAGGCATTTCACTCTGTTTTTGTTGTTAAAATTGCAGGACTCGAAAATAACGAATCCTGCAATATATTCCTATTCGGCCGTTTCCAAATCAAAGCGACTGGAACGCCTGGTCAAAGTCAGCAATGATATCATCAATATGCTCGATACCAACCGACACACGCAACAACGCGGGTAATACTCCGGCAGCCAGTTGTTCTTCGTCACTCAACTGTTGGTGAGTTGTAGCAGCAGGCTGAATGATCAGTGTTTTCGCATCACCCACATTCGCAAGGTGACTAACCAACTCGAGCTTATCGACGAGCTGGCGGGCTTTTTCTTTTCCACCTTTTACAATGAATGAAAGCACAGCACCAGCACCGCTAGGCAGATACTTTTTCGCCAAACCATGGTCTGGATGACTCTCCAAACCGGGATAGCTAATTGATTCCACCTGCGGATGATTCGACAACCACTTAGCCAGTTTCTGTGTATTCTCAACGTGACGCTCGACACGAAGCGACAATGTTTCCAATCCTTGTAAAAGCAGGAATGCATTAAACGGACTCAATGCAGGTCCAAAATCACGAAGCGCTTCCACCCGAGCTTTGATGATAAACGCAATGTTCTGGAACGTTTCCCAGTAGCGCAAACCATGATATCCTTCTGAAGGCTCTGTCAACCCAGGGAATTTGCCATTATTCCAGTTGAAATTTCCACCATCGATAATCACTCCACCGATAGAAGTTCCGTGTCCTCCAATCCATTTGGTGGCTGATTCAACCACAATGTTTGCACCATGTTCCAATGGGCGGAACAATTTACCAGCGCAACCAAATGTATTATCAACGATCACCGGAATGTCGTGCTTTTTGGCAACAGCCGCAATCGCTTCAAAATCCGGAATAGCGAAACTCGGGTTTCCAATCGTTTCGAAATAAAGCGCTTTGGTATTCTCATCAATCAACGCTTCGAAACTCTCCGGTTTCAAATCTTTGGTGAAACGTGCATCAATTCCCAGTTTCTTAAGCGATACTTTGAACTGGTTGAACGAACCTCCATACAAAAATGGTGAGGTAACAAAGTTATCGCCTTGCTCCAACAAAGTGGTAAGAGTAACAAACTGGGCTGCGTGACCAGATGAAAGTCCCAGAGCTGCTACTCCCCCTTCGAGGGCAGCCATACGCTGCTCAAATACATCCGTTGTCGGATTATTGATTCGGGTGTAAATGTTACCGAATTCCTGCAATCCGAACAAGTTAGCTGCATGCTCCGAATCGTTGAACACGTAGGATGTGGTTTGATAAATCGGCACAGCCCGCGACAAAGATGATTCATCCGGCTCGTGCCCTGCGTGAATTTGTAATGTTTCGAAGTGTTTACTTCCCTGACTCATAATGCTCATTTTTTATAATTAATAATTGATTTATCCCTATTTCGTATGACACCGACAAGTCGCCTGTGTCAATTTCCCGGCCGGGGAATGATTTTAAACTGCAATAGATTTTGACTCGAAAAATTCCTGGTGAACTGCTTTCACCGCTTTGGAACGGTCATCGCGGTTGACCAAAAAATAACTGACAACCGGCGATGCACCAGAACAACTCATGACTACGTTAATTCCTTTACTTGCCATCGATGAAAAGATTCGTGCCGCAATTCCGTAATTATCGATCAAACCGTCGCCAACGGCAGCTATAACTGAGATTTTTTCCATGACTAGTAACTCACTAACAGCCGGCAACTCTTCGGCACTTACAACCGCATACGCATTGCGCAAATCTTTTTTGGCTAAAAGAATATTAATGGAAATCTGCGAAGTAATGACCGAGCTAATGTTGATTCCTGCCAGATGCAAAGCCGTAGTTACTTTTGCCAGAATACCAGGCTTCAATCCTACTCCGGGACCTTTTAGCTTTAATACACCAAAATCATCGCTGTAGGTGACGCTCTTCACTACACCTTCGCGAATGGTTTGGTCAGAATTCACGATGGAAAGTGGCTTTTCCACATCCATATCACCATAGATATTGAATACCCTGATTGGAATATGCGGGTCGACCAATGGCTCGACAGTGCGCGGATGCAGAATCTTTGCACCGAAATAGGCCAATTCTGCTGCTTCTGCGTAGGCCAATCGCTCAATTCGTACCGGCTCGTCAACCAGCTTCGGATCGGCGCTTAAAAAGCCATCTACATCTTTCCAGATATCCAACGACGATGCTCCGACACAACGGGCAAGCGCGGCTGCCGAATAATCGCTTCCGCCCCGTCCCAACAACGTCACTTTCCCTTCATCTGAAACACCATAAAACCCGGGAACCACATAAATCCGGTTTCCCGAAAGGGCTTCTCTTACCTGCGTTGTGGCTTTCTGGAAATCAATGGAAGCACTTCCAAATTCTCCGTCGGTAACCAGTCCAATATCTTCAGGCGACGCATACGCGGCGTCCACTCCGTAACCTTCGAGTACGCCCTGCAGGAATACTGCAGACAAACGCTCGCCAAATGCCAGAATCAAATCTTCCAGTGCCGGCGATGCATCACCGGTCAGGGCGATTCCCTGCAAATAATTTTCCAGTTCATCCAGCAATTCCCGGATGTAGCTTTCTATGCGCTCAAGCAAATCCTTTTCAATCGGATGCTCTTCCAACGCTTCTTTCTTTAGCTGGAAAAGAAAATGACTTACTTCGCCGGCCACTTTCTCGTTCTGGCGGGCTTTCTCCAACGATTCAATCAGATAGTTGGTAACTCCATAGAAGGCGGACACTACAACCACAAGAGGCTCATCATAGTTCGTGATAACGTTTACCACGCGGCGCACGTCACTCTTGCTTTTAAGGTTCGATCCGCCGAATTTTACGACAATCTTCGGCATAGATATCCTTAATGAGATGTAAGAAAATAAAGTGTTTCAGATGATAAATGGTCCGGAATGGACCGGTCGGAAATGCCTCCAAGCACGGATATGCCTGAAGGCTATCGCATGGCCATAGTCATGTTGGGCATCATAGAAGAAGCAGTCATCAATCCAGAGGTGTAAATGGTTACCTCGGCAATAAATTTTGGTGTAATGATTTGTTCTTTTTTCATTTTTCTGCTGTTTATTATGATTAGGTTTTGGCACCATAGATGTTTCCGGTTGCCAGAGCTTCACAGAGCCTAATCTCTCCACTCTTCTTCATAATATCAAACATCTTCTTTGCCCAAGAATATGTATGATGTGCTGACAAACATATGGACATGATTTCAAAAATGCAAACATCTCAACATAAAAATCGGACAAATTCCTATTTTTTAAAACGGGCTTAATATTGGCACTCAATATTTTTGTGCAAACCGGTCACACATATTATGACATCAAAAATCTTCTTTGTAGCTTTAACCCACAACTAACACAAAACCTGACGACGATGAGATGCTCCCTCTGCATTATACTGAAATACCTACGTGTATTAACTTCCGAATGATATCCCACATTTATTAAAACTGGAAACTAAACAACAGACAAATGAAACTTAAAAAAGGATTCTTTATGCTGGTTATTCTTGCTGCGGCGGTTGGATGTTCAACCAAACAATACACGCGGCCTGAAGTAAAAATTGTACCGGAACCGGCCAAAGTTGTGAACGCGGATGGCGTGTTTGTCCTGAATGAAAAAACGCCTATTCTGGTTAACGAAGACAACCCGGAGTTGAAACAAATTGCAGGTTTTTTAACCGAGCAGCTTTCTGATTTTTATGGATTAAACACTTCAGTCGACGTGGCAGACTCACCACAAAAAAGGGCAATCTTTATCGGTCTCGATAAAAGTCTCAACCTGGGGAAAGAAGCTTATAATCTTTCGGTAACACCGAAACAAATTGTTTTGAAGGCTTCGGCGCCAAACGGTTTGTTTTATGGCGTTCAGACCCTGATTCAACTGCTGCCACCTTCTCGTCAACAGCTAACGGAAGCCGTATTTCCTGCTGTTGAAATTGAAGATGCGCCACGATTCAGCTGGCGAGGAATGCACCTCGATGTCGGCCGTCATTTTATGCCGGTTGATTTCGTGAAAAAGTACATCGATTACATTGCCATGAACAAAATGAATGTGTTTCACTGGCACCTCACCGAAGATCAGGGATGGCGTATCGAAATCAAGAAATATCCGAAACTGACAGAAATCGGTTCGAAGCGGAAAGAGACAATCATTGGGCATGCGCACGAGTCGAAGGAATACGATGGAACACCTTACGGTGGATTCTATACACAGGACGAAATCAAGGATGTAGTAGCGTACGCTAAAGCCCGTTATGTCACCGTCGTTCCGGAAATCGAACTTCCCGGACATGCCTTAGCAGCGTTGGCGTCGTACCCCGAATTGGGATGTACCGGTGGTCCGTATGAAGTGGCAACAACCTGGGGCGTTTTCGATGATGTATATTGTGCCGGAAAGGAAAACACTTTTAAATTCCTCGAAGATGTTATCTCAGAGGTTATGCCTTTGTTCCCGGGTGAATATTTCCACATTGGTGGCGATGAATGTCCAAAAACACAATGGAAGAAGTGTCCTTACTGCCAGGCCCGCATGAAAAAAGAAGGTCTGAAGAATGAGCATGAGCTGCAAAGTTATTTCGTACAACGCATCGAAAAATTCCTGAACGAACATGGCAAGAAGATGATCGGCTGGGACGAAATCCTCGAAGGTGGATTGGCTCCGAATGCAACCGTTATGTCATGGCGGGGTGAAGAAGGCGGTATCGCTGCAGCCCAGGCACATCACGATGCCGTGATGACTCCTGGTAATTATTGCTATTTCGACCACTACCAGGCCGATCCGAAAACACAGCCTTTGGCCATTGGTGGGCTCACTCCACTGAAAGAGGTTTATGAGTACGAACCGATTCCCAAAGAGTTGTCCGCAGAAGAAGGAAAATACATTCTGGGCGCTCAGGGAAATGTTTGGACCGAGTATATGAAAACTCCCGAACGTGTCGAATACATGGTTTTCCCGCGTATTGCTGCCCTGGCCGAAGTGGTTTGGTCGCCTAAAGCAAGCCGCAACTACGACGACTTTATGAGCCGCATGCAGGATGAGGTGAAACGCTATGATGCTCTCGGTATCAATTATTGTAAAGTCGAATTTCAGTAGAGACTGAGATATTCTCAAAAGAAAAGGATGGCAGTTTTGCTGTCCTTTTTTCATTTATGCGTATTTTCCCTTCTCAATTAAAACTTAGCCATGCACCTGATACTTCTGGCCATTGCGCCGGTAATTATTATTCTGTTTTATATCTACTGGCGCGATAAATATGAAAAAGAACCTTTCTATCTGTTAGCCAGGGGACTTCTGTTTGGCGTTATCAGTGTACTGCCGGTTACATTGGTCGAAGGCGTATTGATGATGTTTGGTCCGCTGTTTACCGGTTACTGGAACACGTTTTACCAGGCTTTCGTGGTGGCCGGAGCTACCGAAGAAGGCTTCAAGTTTCTTGCTTCTTTCATACTCGTGTGGCACAGCCGGGAGTTCAATCAACGGTTCGACGGGATTGTCTATGCCGTTTTCGTTTCCATGGGCTTTGCCTTAGTGGAAAACCTACTGTACGTTTTCAGCAGTCCTGATGGACTTTCTGTTGGGTTAACCAGAGCACTGACTGCTGTTCCGGCTCACGCTATGTTTGGTGTGTTAATGGGATTTCATCTCAGCCTGGCTAAATTTTATCCTCAGGCTCGTCGCCTTTTCCTGGGATATGCTTTTTTGATTCCCTTTACTTTTCACGGATTATACGATTTTATCCTGATGTCAGGTAATCAGATTCTTTTGGCTCTTTTCGTTCCGTTTATCATCTACATGGTGTTTAGGGTTCATCGCCGAATGAAGCTATTATCGGACGCAGATAACCTGATACATAACGGTCAGGAGTAGCCGACGGACAGTTTTCTTTGTATATTTGTTCTCATCACGCCCAAAAACGACTGGATATGCAATTTATCGAATTGGTAGAACAACGTCATTCTGTGAGGAAATTTTCAGCAACTCCTGTTGAAAAAGAAAAGCTGGAAGCTATCCTGGAAGCAGCGCGAATGGCTCCGTCAGCTGTTAACTTCCAACCCTGGCATTTCATCGTGCTAACCGATAAAGACGTTCTCGAGAAATTTTATCCCGTGTATCACCGCGACTGGTTCCGCACGGCTCCCGCTGTTATTGTTGTTCTGGGCGACCATCATCAGGGCTGGCACCGAAAGGAAGATGGAAAGGACCATACCGATATTGATGTCGCGATAGCAGTCGACCATATCACGCTGGCTGCAACTGAACTCGGACTGGGAACCTGCTGGGTCTGCAATTTTCACGTATCGCAGGTAACTGATTTTTTCGAGCTCCCAAGCCATTTGGAGCCCATTGCTTTAATTCCGGTAGGTTATCCTGTAGAAGGACAGGCTATTCCGACAAAAAAACGGAAAGATGCTTCCGAAATCATTCACTGGAATAAGTTTTAATTCGTTTCACTGAAAAAGAAAGTGTAATCCGTTTGTACTGACACCGATTGGGTTGTAACTTGAATATAAGAAACCAACCTATTGAACTAATATGTGCCTGCGTCAAACCATTAAACGGATTTTCAGCATCATTCTTATCCTTTCACTCGCTTTAGCTGCAAATGCTCAATTTGTTCCGAAACTAGCTATTGTGGGTGGTCTCGGTGTTCCTGAGTTGTATCACGCGGGACTGAAATTACAGACCTCTCCCCGCTCCGAGTTCGGCATTTATTATGGATTTATCTACGCTTCTTCTCACAATTCTTCCGGATGGTTTCGCGACTTCGAACTCAATATGCGCTCGCTCACACTGGATCATAGCTATTTCTTTGGAAAAGTCAGTCCACTAAGTCACCGGCGTAGCTGGTTTACCCAACAGGGACTCAATTATTACCATGAAGTTGGAGGTCGTGACGATACTTTTTCAGGAATGCTCACTATTGGAAGAAAATTTCCGTTTAGCGATGCGGCCGGACTGGCACTGGATATCGGTACGGCGATTCCCTTTTCCAATAGGAAAAACATCATTCCCGCAGCGCGACTGCAAGTTTATATTCTGCTGAGCAAACCTCCAATAGAGAAATAATAATCAGCTTAATGAGACTGAAAATAAATAAGATAGAAGTAATAACATTACGTTTACCTGAGCAAACCTTATTTTCATTTACCTGTTTAGGGTACAGTTAAAGTCGACAAAATGAAATGACTACCCTAATCGCCATATTACTCCTTCTGTTCTTCCTGACTTTAACTATTTCAGCCATTAGAGATTTACTTGCCAGAACACCTCGTTACAATACCCGCGTTTTTTGGGCTATTGTTATTCTTTTCCTTTTTCCGATAGGCACTTTTATCTATTTCCTTTTCAGAAGTAATGACCCGACATTTTAGTTGAACGAAAGTGACTTAATTGCTGGCTCCCTGCAGCAAACTGTTATCAACTGACATGGAAATGAGATTAAGCACCAGTTGCACCGTTAATGGATCGTAGTGAAATTCACCCTTCAGACCCTGAATTTTTCCATTGGGCTTGAGCAATCGTCCATCCGTTAGCAATTGTGAGAGAATTACTTTTCCATGACCTCTGCCGATAGAGATCGAAACAACGGGGAAACGGTATGGATTGGTTCCGGTTTGGATTAGATTCTTTGTTGTACCGCCTTTTACCTTCAGAAACATGTGCACCGGAGGAACAGTAACTTTATCAAATCCGTTCCAGTTACCACTTTCCATACCTTGCAAATGGTAATTAAGCTCCTTGCTCTTCGAAATAATAGAAAAGTTGGTTTCCGGTTTTGCCTCACCTGAAAAATAGGCGGAAATCCGGAACGGTAAATCGATTTCCTGCTGATCGACATCAGGCATTTCTGCCGGCCCAAAATCGAGAAAAATAACCGACATGTTGCGACGTAAAGCCCGTTCTATTTCAGCACTCACATCCGAATCACCGTTTTTCAGGCGTTGCCAGGTCCGGTATGAGCAAAGCATGCATTGCCCCCAGCTAAACGACGGCGCTTTGATGTTCTGTTCTTCCACAAACTGCTTCAAAGAAGTTTCGTATTCGGGAACATAGACCATAATCTTCGACATCTTTTGGGACTTCTCCGGCTTGAATACATCGAAAGGAATATCTTCACACAACTTCTTACCGCTTTCCTCTTCACAGGCACGTAAAACATACTTTCCTTCCGCTTCGGGAACTTTCACCATCATGGGAATATGGAAAGGCTGGTTAGCTTTCAACGGAATCCGCAACAACGTACTCCAACTCTCAATGCCGCCCTGGTTCACAATCTTCAATTGTGTCCGGCTTCTAATCAAACCGGAAGAATGATTATTCAGGTTGATGTCTACTTTGACGGCTTGTCCTGGCAGGAAATGACTGGCGCCAATATTAATTATCGCATTCACGTCATCCGAGTTCTGAGCGACACTTATCAGTGGCCAAATACTCAAAAACAAACCAATAAAAAGGAGTGAAAATATACTATGCTGTTTCATGGGCTATCTACAAAAATACCCTGTCCGGATTTATTCACGGACAGGGTACTTCATTAATAAATATCGTGAAGATTATTCTTCCGGATCGCCGTAAGTAAACGAAACGAAAGCCAAACGTTTTCCGTCGGGACTCCACGAAGGCACGTTCATGGTACCTTGTCCGCCGTAAAGGTAAGCAATCACTTTCGATTCCTTGCTATCTGTATCCTGCATCTGGATCATCACCCGCTTGTTGTGCGGATGATTGCCCGGTGCCACCGTTGGTGGATACGAAACATATACCATACGCTTACCATCCGGTGAAATGTGTGCAAACCAATCGTTATACGGACCAAAACTCACCTGTTCCTGATCACTTCCATCCGGTTTCATACGCCAGATTTTCATCAGGCCCGAACGCACCGAGTTGAAGTAGATGTATTTTCCATCCGGTGAATATTCCGGTCCGTCATCCAGCCCTTCCGCAGTTGTCAAACGGACTTCTTTTCCGCCGGTGGCCGGGATGCTATATACATCGTAATTGCCATTTCGTTCGGCACAATATACCAGTGTTTTTCCGTCAGGCGACCAGCCATGCCAGTACGAAGGTGCCTTATCGGTTACCCGGAACGCGTCTCCTCCTTCGATAGGAATGGTATAAATGATAGAGCCTGACTTTCCGTCGCCTAAATCGGTCTGACTGGAAACGGCCAGCATGGTTCCATCAAATGAAATACCATGGTCGTTATTGCAACTTTGAGCCACACCGGTATTTAAAACCTGCGGATTAAGCGTATCTAACGGAAATTTGATGATTTTGCCATCCGAGTTATACAGAAGGAATTTGCCATCAGGCGACCAGTTTGGCGCTTCGATATGGGTATTCGTTGTATAAATAACCTTGCGGTGACCTGTCTCAACATCCAGTATTTCCAGACGGCTTGGCGAAAGATTCTGGTAACCGTCAACTCCGTCCGCAGCCGGAACATCAATTCGGAAATTCTCGAACACAGCTGTTTCCGACACATCGGGATTATGAGAGCCAATAAACAAGCCAGCGTATACCGTGTCGGGCAATTGCAGCTCAACCCGGCCGGTTTCCTGCAACGGATTTCCAAATTTCGCGGCCCGCATGATAATCGTGTCTCCCTGGCGTTCCAGTTGAATCACATCCGGAGCGGAAAGTTCCGCTTTGACTTCTTTAGTTTCGACATTTGCTTCCGGGCGATATTGCAGTGAAGTAAGCCCGTCACCGTGAATTGCAGCGTCGGCATACACCGAACCACCGGTTAAATCGCTGCGAAACATCAATCCCATTTTTCGGTGTGGATCAACACCTTCACCTTTAAAATGAGCCATACAGGTCATGATGAAATCGCCGCCCAGTTTCTTGTGGGCAAACTGAAATTCATCGCTGGTTCCCCAAATGTTGGCTCCACTTCCTGTTAAGGTATAGGTTTGCATCTCCGGATTGTAAATCGTACTTCCTTTGATTTTTACCTTACCAATGTCGGTAGCCTGATTAAATACGCCAATATCAGCTACATTGGCCGGAGGCGTTGAGCAGGAAAAGAAAGCAATGATGGGAATCAATAACATAAATCGCTTCATCGGTTTGTTATTTTAGATTTATTAGTCATGTAGTCTGAATGAATTAAGCAAAGAATCTGAGAATTCTTCTGCCGGAAGCTTTCCAATATTAAGCATAATTCCAATAATTTCGAAAGGATGAAGCCAATAAATGTGCACACTACAATATGCCCCTGTTTTATTGATTTTACTTACCTTGCCTGCTTCAGTTGTAGCCGAAAACACCGATATGAAAAGAATTACGCGACATTTGTACCTCGACAAATATCCGGTTAAGCCGGAAGCAGAGAAGTTGATTGTTGGTACCATTCATCCGCACGACAAGTCGCAATTCCAACTACCCTTCTTTTATGGCAACCGGCTTAGTTTATGGAAAATACTGCAGCAAGCCTTTCCGGATGATTTTGGGCCAGAACTTACCGTGAATTCTATTCTCAGTTTCCTGCAGAAGCATCGAATTGCCATGAGCGATACCATCCGGGAATGCATCCGGACAAATGATTCGGCGCTGGACAAGGATTTAATTCCAACCCGTTTGAATTGGGAACTGATTGATCAAATTCGGCAGTCTAATATTCGTGAAATCTTTTTTACCAGCGGATTTCAGAAGAACAATGCTTTCAAACTGTTCTATGTCGATATACTGGGGATGAAAATCACGAAAGAAATTCGAAAAAATCGTGAGGTAATGCTTTCTCCCCATATATTTGGCAGACCTGTGAAACTGACCATCCTCTACTCGCCATCCGGAGCCGCCAATCGTGCCTGGGCGCAAACGCAGATATGGAAAGATAATCAACACAAGTATGTTGACTCCCCCACTCCGCTTCAGGACTTCAAAGTAGATTACTACCGTGAAAAATTTAGCTGAGCGGTTCATGCTCTTTTACTCACCACCGACTTCTTCTTGCAAATATTTCGATTGGAAAATTTTATGTTATCTATTTCCTGCAATATCAATGTAGTGCGGAATAGCATGCATTTTTTTCGAAAAAAGGTATTGCGAAAAACCGAAAATCCCTTACATTTGCAGCCGTCAAACGACATCAGTCACCTGACAAAAAGTTCGGGGTGTAGCGCAGCCCGGTTAGCGCGCGTCGTTCGGGACGACGAGGTCGAAGGTTCGAATCCTTTCACCCCGACAACTAGAGCCAGTTTGTATTTTACAAGCTGGCTTTTTTTACTTCTGGACAGTGACCATTTTCCCAAAAGCATTCAATACTATGGAGTTCGGCGGAAACCTTCGGGAAGGTTTATTTGCCTGATTGGAACGCCAGTTTTGTCGATTTTTTTAAACCGGCTGTTTATCACTATTTTTTTAAGAGTAAAACTTAAACATATAAAATATTGATTTTTAGCGACATATTGATTAACTTCCTTCCTGCTCCAACTTTATTGAACGGAATGTATGGACAGTCATTACCATGATATGAACCAATTATTCCTTCAACGACTGACAGAAATTACCGAAGAGAACCTGACAAACGAGCATTTTAATGTCGACGACCTTGCCAGCGCTATGAATATGAGCCATACCAAACTCTACCGAAAACTAAAATCTTTATCCCATCATACGATTAGCCAGTTTATTCGCGAAATCAGATTGCGAAAAGCACAGGAGATATTATTAAATGAAGACGTCACTGCGTCAGAAATTGCTTACCGGACAGGATTTGGAAGTCCTACCTATTTCAATAAGTGTTTCCACGAATATTATGGCTATTCTCCTCTTGAATTCAAGAAGCGTGAGATACAAAAAAGATACGGCTTTGTTTCTTTTTTATCCCGAAAACTGAAAAGCAAAATACACTATTTTCTAATTATCATAGCTTTGGCAATAATAGCTGCCCTTTTCTTTTTTGCTTTAATAAATCACGATAATTCCGATCCGGAAAAGAGCCATTCTCATAACAAAGTAATCATTTCATCGAAAGGTTTTAATAGATATCCCGAAGCAAATACGACCTGCCTAATTCGTTAAATTTTTGAACGATTATCACAATGGATGCACATAATTGGCCATGTTCAGCCCGTTATTTGCTATTCCCAACCTCGATTCCTGTTGGACATTTGTATAGTCTAATTACTCCACTTTAGTATTCACCAAAACTCTGCTATCATGAAAAAGATTCTGCTACTATTTATGTGCCTGCTCGCTTCGGCTTTGGTATACAGTCAACACGAGAAAGGCCATACAGAACTGGAACAAGTGGAAGTATCTCCACCTGAATTCACCGGCATAAAAGGTTCTACAAATCTTTTAAATGGCGAAACTACTAGTTCAACGCTGCTAAGCGAATACATATTGAACCATGTTAAGTACCCGGAAACCGATATTGAACGCAGCCGGGAGGGAAAAGAGATTATCCAGTTTGTTGTTCAGCCCGATGGTACCTTGACCAATTTTACGGTAATTAATAGTGTTTCAGAGACTATTGATGAGGAAGTTGTTAATACACTGAAAACCACAGAGGGAATGTGGAAACCAGGCTTTAATAATGAAAAACTGGTGCCGATGGAAAAAGAATTCAGTGTGGTTTTCAAGCTCCCTACAACACGCGACCTAATTACGCAAGCTGCTGCACAGTATAAAAGGGGAAATAAATTACTATTGTTAAAATATAAACCCAAAAGAGCTCTTCGTCATTTCGAACAAGGGTTGGTATATGCGCCAAAAAGCAAGCCATTACTTTTTTTGCGCGGCTTTGCTCAGTACCAGCTCGGTGAAAAAGATGCCGCCTGTCAGGACTGGAACCGGGTTAAAGAACTGGGTGGTATTGACGCCGACGGGTGGCTGGATAACCTATGCGAAATGAAGGGATATGCCGAAATGCAAGAAATTATGGAGGAATAAATTGAGCATAATATGGGAGATTTCGATTTCAAACAACAGGCACGGGAAGAGGAGTCGCCATTATTTGTCGGCTCCTCTTTGTTTGTTAATTCAATATGCGACCAGACCGTTGCTCAAATTCGTAAATCAATTAGTCCACCTTTTCAACTCTCAGTTTTTCGCAAACCGGGTGAGTTAGTGTTTCTGCAGGATGATTATCGTAGCTAACCACCATGCTTCCGTCATAGGCTTCAATCGAAACTATTCTCATCTCCACCCCCAACGACAAATCACGATTGTTCAGGTATCTTAGAAAATCAGAAGCAGAATGGGCCAGCGCTATCAACCGGACTTTCTCTCCTGTCCGGCAATTGCTGAGCTGCTCATAAACTTCCTCGGCAATATGCCCATCTTTGTCCGGGATTGGTGAGCCATGGGGATCGATGGTTGGATGCCCCATCAACTTGTCCATTCGGTCGAAAAAAATAGGTGAGTTAATATGCTCTATTTGTTCCGCAATTTCGTGGACTTCTTCCCAGCCAAATCCCATCTCATTTACCAGAAACATTTCAGTCAGGCGGTGCTTACGCAGAACCAGGGCAGCTTCTCTCCTTCCCTTTTCCGTCAGCGAAAGCGGCTTGTATTTTTCGTAATTTACCAGTTCCTGCTTTTTCAGATTTTTAATCATGCTGTTGGCTGTAGGAAGACTCACCTTCAGCAATTTACTTAGGTCAGAAATCGTTGCCATTCCTCGTTCTGTAACGAGTATAAACAAAGCTTTCAGATAATTCTCTTCGGTTACGGACGCCATAATTCTTCAATATTCGAAACAAAAGTAATAAAAAGATTAAAATAATTTTGTTAGAATAATCTAACTCCATACTTTTGTCTTCCAAATAATATGCAAATGTACCAACCAATATATGAGAACAGAATCATTAAGTGAAGTACACTCCACTGTCAGAACCGATAAGAAAGGATGGAGAAAGATTTTAGCGTTTATCGGACCTGCATACCTGGTTAGTGTGGGTTATATGGACCCGGGGAACTGGGCTACCGATATTGCGGGTGGTTCAGAATTCGGCTACAAACTGATTTGGGTTCTGTTGATGTCTAACCTAATTGCCCTCCTTTTGCAATCGCTTAGTGCCCGGTTGGGAGTTGTCAGGGGAATGGATTTAGCGCAGGCTTCCAAAAATGCGTACCCAAAATGGGCCAATATTCCACTGTATATATTGGCCGAAATTGCCATCGCTGCCTGCGATCTGGCTGAGATTGTCGGGATGGCCATTGGGCTCAATCTTTTATTTGGATTGCCATTGATATGGGGTGTCAGCCTCACAGCCATGGATACCGTGCTACTGCTTTTTTTGATGAATAAAGGCATGCGAACCATGGAAGCGTTTATCGTTGCGCTAGTTTCTGTCATAGGACTCTCATTTTTGGTTGAAATGTTTATCGTTTCCCCGGTGTACGGCGATGTAATGAAAGGGTTCGTTCCTTCCAAACTAGGTGGTGACGCGTTGTACATCGCTATTGGAATCATCGGAGCGACTGTGATGCCGCACAATTTGTACCTACACTCCTCGTTGGTGCAAACCCGGCAAATCGATCGTTCGAAAAAGGGATTGAAAGCAGCCTTAAAATTCAACTTCGTCGACTCAGCGATTGCTCTCAACATGGCATTTCTGGTTAACTCGGCAATATTAGTTCTGGCAGCTGCAGCTTTTTACGTCAATGGTTATTTCCATATTGCTGAAATACAAGATGCCTCTAAATTATTGGACCATCTGTTTGGAAAAACAGCTCCTACATTTTTCGGTATCGCACTGATTGCAGCAGGACAGAGCTCGACCATTACAGGCACTCTGGCCGGACAAATTGTGATGGAAGGGCACCTGAATCTCCGGATTCAGCCGTGGTTGCGAAGATTGATTACCCGCTTACTGGCGATTATACCTGCACTTTTCACTATTATCTATTTCGGAGGCGATGCACTGGGAAGTCTTCTGATATTAAGCCAGGTTGTATTGAGTCTACAATTGGGATTTGCTGTGATTCCGCTTATCCATTTCACCTCAGACAGGAAAACAATGAAGGAGTTCACCATCAAATTGTGGGTTAAAGTCCTGGCCTGGATAAGTGCTGCAGTGATCGTTTACCTGAACATCAAAATGGTCATCGACGAGATTGCTAAATGGGTTGCCAATTCCGGAAACGATAAAATATACATTTATTTGATTGTAGTCCCATTGGCAATTGCAGTTTTGGCTCTGTTGATTTTTATCTTCGTCTACCCGTTCTTTACCTCTTCCAAGAAAAAGAAGAAACAGTGGCCACATGGCAAAGCCGAAGTATTTAAACTGACGGAGCCCGTCAAATACCGGCACATCGGTATTGCTATCGATTTTTCCGGTAATGAGCAAAAGATTATCCAGAATGCTCTGTCACAGGGAGGCAAATCAGCTTCCTATACGCTTATTCACGTAGTCGAGAGTGCTGCGGCCCGTTACCATGGCGATAAGTCGATGGACTATGAAACACAGCTGGACGCTGCCAATTTGGAAGCTTACCAGAAGAGCCTGGAAGAACTGGGCTACAGTGCCGATTCGCAAATCGGTTTTGGTGACCCGGCATCAGAGATCAGCAAACTAATCACCAAAAACGATATCGATTTTCTGGTGGTGGGTTCACATGGACACAAAAGAGTTAAAGACATGGTGTATGGTACCACCGTTGATTCCCTAAGGCATACAATTCAGATTCCTTTACTAATCGTTACCTAAGCCGAAAAGAAATGTATTTGAAAACTACCGGAAAGTACTGGCTTATATCTACTTGAAGACAGGAGATGATTTCAGTCTAAAAGGCTCTTCACCAGCAGTCTATTTTGTCAGACTCTCACTCAGTTTGCAAGAAAAAAAGCAGGTAATATTTCAGCAAAAGCTCAAACTTTTTCTAAATATTCGAAAAATAGTGCCCCCGAAACTAATACAATATCATGTTCCGGAGGCATTGTTTTTATTAACGATCCGCGTATGATGAAAGATTATTTCAAGCCGCTGTTCATCACTAAATTGCTTTAAAATTGCTATTAGGTTCGAAAAGATTGAATTTGGGTATTGGTTTGATTAATTTTAAATAATAGCATGTGACATAAAAGACAGATTTGGAAGTTCACCAGACCAATATGGAACCAACCTTCATCGAGCGGGTGACTCGTATAACAGAAGAAAACCTGACGAACGAGCAGTTTAGCGTAGAGGAGCTTGCCAACGCGATGGGTATGAGTTATGCCTCTCTTTACCGTCAAGTTAAAGGGAACACACATAAAACCATCAGTCAGTTTGTGCGGGAAATTCGCCTGAAAAAGGCCAATGAAATTCTTTTACAAGAAGATATTACCGCATCAGAAGTAGCGTACCGGGTTGGCTTTGGAAGTCCCACCTATTTCAGTAAATGTTTTCACAATTATTTTGGCTATGCCCCTGGAGAATTCCGAAAAAGAAATCTCAGGAACAAAAGAAAACGCTCGTTAAAATTGTTCCGAATGAATAAGAAGCAAAGAAACATTGTCATCGTTCTCGCTCTTATTTTTATTGCTGCTCTATCCATCCTACTTGCCCGAAATAATCGTTCTCCCCAATGGCAGGAAAGCCCGACTCAAAACAAACCCGGATTCGCCATCGACTTGTCGGTGACTTGAAACACATCGGTTCCTACCACCATTGACTTTGCTTTTTCCAAAGTCAAGCAAAGTCTTATAAAAGTGACGAAAAACCTGTTCTTTTTTCGAACCGTTCATCCCTAATTTTTCTGATTAATCTACGTATTGCCTTAATTTTAATACTATTTAGACCAATTTAAAATAAAGACAGATAACAACCTTTTGAAGTTATTACAATCAATTTGTCCCTCCAAACTTGAATTTTAGAAGAGAGAAATTCACCAGATATTGAAAGATACGTGCTATTTCTTCGGGAGTATTTCGTCGGAAATTTGCTTAGTGACAGATAAAACATTTCTATTCTTAGTATTCACTAAAACCGTTTATTATGAAAAAGTTTCTGCTTTTAGTATTGTTTCTGGTCATTTCAGGACTTGCCTATAGTCAGCAAGAAAAGGACCACAAGACTCTGAACCAGGTGGAAGTCGCACCTCCTGAGTTTATTGGCGTTCATAACGCAGCTATCTTTCTTAATGAAAAAACTCCCCATTCCTCGCTGCTGATGGATTACATGAAAACAAAAGTTGAATACCCGGCTATTGATATTGACCGTACCAATGAAGGGAAAGAAATCATCCGGTTTGTTGTTAATCCAGACGGTACACTGAGCAATTTTAAAGTAATCAACAGCGTATCATCAAGTATCGATGCCGAGGTGATTAATGCATTGAAAACAACTGACGGCATGTGGAAACCCGGCTACAACAATGAAGAATTTGTGCCGATGGAAAAAGAGTTCAGCATGGTTTTCAAAATTATTGGCACCAATGATTTGCTTAGCAGGGCAACCGTGCAGTTCAAACGCGGAAATAAATTGCTGCTAATAAAAGAGAAACCGAAGCGAGCTCTTCAGCATTTCGACCAAGGGCTGGTTTATGTTCCGGAAAGTAAACCACTGTTATTCCTGCGTGGATTGACCCGTTACGAATTAGGCGACAAAGACGGTGCTTACCTGGATTGGAAACGGATAAAATCACTGGGAGGAATTGAAGCCGACGGGTGGCTTGATAAATATAGTGAAATGGAAGGCTATGCCGAAATGATGAAAACCGTTAATGAATGATGAAACACACAAATAAAAATCAATTAACCAGGACAGAGTTAAAGAGGATTCAAAGCCCATTTGAGTCCTCTTTTTTTTTATTCGACCTAATTTTTCTAAAAAATACTACTGTTGTCCACAATAGGTTATTTAGATTCATTTAGTTTTAACCTATCTTTTCCGAACATCCGATACTTTTCATCCCTTTTTAACTCGTATTATGGGACAGAAATAGACAACACAATGACAAATAAGTGCTATTTCTCCTGATTCTTTTCGTCAGAAATTTGTATCGCGACAGAGCACAGAGTAAACTCCAATTCCTAGTATTCATTAAACCGTTTTTTATGAAAAAATTTCTGCTTTTAATTCTATGTCTGGCCATTTCCGGGCTGACTTTCAGTCAAAACGAAAAAGGCCGCAAGACGCTGGAAGAGGTGGAAGTTTCACCTCCAGAGTTTATTGGCGTTCAAAACGCCACTCTCTACTTCAATAGTGACAAAACTATCGGAGCCTCTCTACTTTCAGAATATGTGAAGAATCGTGTCGAGTACCCGGCAGCGGATATCGAGGCTTTCAGAGAGGGAAAAGAAATCGTCCGGTTCACTGTACAACCAGACGGTTCACTCACCAATTTCAAGGTAGTCAACAGCGTGTCTGCCAGCATCGATGGCGAGGTTATCAATGCACTGAAAAGTACCGACGGCATGTGGAAACCGGGATACAACAATGAAAACATTGTGCCAATGGATAAAGAATTCAGTATGGTATTCAAACTTATGGAAACGAATGACTTGATGACCAAGGCCACCGTCCAGTTTAAACGTGGAAATAAGTTGCTGTTGATTAAAGAGAGACCTAAGAGAGCCCTTCAGCATTTTGACCAGGGCCTGGTTTACGTACCAGATAGCAAACCTTTGTTATTCCTGCGCGGTTTGACCCGTTATCAACTGGGAGACGACGAAGGTGCTTGCCGGGATTGGAACCGCATTAAATCTCTTGGAGGTATTGAGGCTGACGGTTGGGTTGAAAATTACTGTGAAATGCCAGGTTACGCCGAAATGATGGAAATAATAAACGAATAATGGAACAAACGAAAGAGAATCAATTTTTCAGGACAGTTTTTAAGAGAGAGGAGTCAAAATCCCTTTGATTCCTCTCTATTTTTCATCCAACTATTCGTCAATAATATACCAAGATAAGATTGCTTACACCTTTAAAAATCAATCACCTTTAGCCCCACAAAAAGTTAAATCTCCCAGATAGTATAAATTCTTTTGACGAAATGAAAACTTAAAAAAACGGTCCAATCCCGTCGGTCTTTATTCTCTCGTCTTTCTCTCTTACAACAGAAGCTATTTCAGAGCGATAGTTGTTTATATTTTCAGATATTGAAGGGAAGAAAACTCCAGCGAT
The DNA here is from genome assembly GCF_003014495.1 of Prolixibacter denitrificans. GTDB lineage: Bacteria > Bacteroidota > Bacteroidia > Bacteroidales > Prolixibacteraceae > Prolixibacter > Prolixibacter denitrificans. The sequence goes on from NZ_PYGC01000007.1 coordinate 142,147, forward strand.
TTGCGCTCCATATAGTGCCGCATTTTGATATCTGTTGATACCCATGAATGCAACAGCTCCCCAATTGGGCATTATTTTGAATTCCTCTAATATTAAGCGGTCATGCAGCATTCCCCGGGTTATTTCATCCACGGCCAGATCGGCATCAGTAACAACCGGAAGCACGATATTGGGAATATCGGTACGGGAAGACCAAAATCCGGGAGAGAGTTCCCCGTCTATTCGATGGTACACCGAATAAACGATGATGTTAGCCACTGCGCCTTTGCGCTCCAATTCCGCTAAATAATGCACTGCTTCGTCTTTCGTCTGGCTAGTAACATCATACTCGATAGTTTCAATACCCGCTTTTTGCAAAAACGAAACCATTTTTTGATACTTTATTGGGTCAAAATGCGCGGTATTTGTTTTTACAACGCCAATAACAGGATTTATGTTGATTTGCCCCGACAACTTGCTTTTAATTCCGAGGAAAGCCCGTATCTTATTCCTTATCTCATTCTCCCCCAGGTAAGCAATTTGGGCGGCCAGAAGAGCGGCATGCTCACTTTGCCCAACCCCCGTTGTTCCGACCGGGATTCCTTCAGGCATCTGAATGATGGACAATACCGAATCAATGCCACCCATTATAGAGGTTTGAACTGGAATACCGACTACTGGTAGAAGCGTTTCTGAAGCCGTCATACCAGGTAGATGTGCCGAACCACCCGCAGCAGCTATACAGACCCGAAAACCATTTTCTGACAGCCGACTGGCTTCATCGGCCATGACCCCAGGTGTACGGTGTGCCGAAAGAATACGCGGCGTATAGGGAATCCCCAAATGTTCGAGAAGTTGGTAGGCTGCTTTTATGCGGGGAATATCTGAATCGCTTCCGGTTCGAATTTCTATATGCGATTGAATACTTTTCATCACGCTTACATTTTTTTGATTTACATCTATCTACCGATAGTAAACATTTTATTTTCCTCTTCCTTTTTTTCAGAAAGAGGGCGATCGTTTTGACGAACAATTTTTATTTTTTTAAACAGTTTTTGGGCACGCTGAATCAATGCCTCCTGTGACTCAAATGGTTTTGCCAGAACCGTGAGATGTCCCATCTTTCTGTTCGGTTTGACAAGCGCTTTATGATAATGATGTATCACCGCCCTATCGCCGATCTGCCTGACTCCTTTTACCGTTATTCCGTCGAACAGAATCTCATAATCACCAGAATAGTCATTTTCTCCAATGATATTGTGCATCACAGCCGATTCAGCGATCAAACCGGTATCACCAAGGTTATTTCCGGTAATTGCCCGAATGTGTTGCTCAAACTGTGATGTCTGGCAACCTTCAATACTGTAATGACCAGTATTATGCGCTCTTGGCGCGATCTCATTAATGAGCACTTCCTCCCCTTTCACGAACATCTCGATACCAAACACTCCGGCTCCCCGAAAGGCTTCCATAGCCTCTCTCGCAATTCGTTCTGCGTTTTCGATAACTTTCTTTGAAACCCTTGCAGGAACAATCGTCGTTTTCAAAATATTATAATCGGTTCCATGAATATTCTCCCCAACCGGGAAAGTCGCCACTTCACCCTGAATATTTCTTGCCGAAATGACAGATATTTCGAGATCAAAAGGAATAAATTGCTGCGCCATCAACGGCTTATCCTTAAAATAAGTCATCACCTTTTCGATGTCATCGGCCGACCGAACGACGTAATTTCCTCTGCCATCATAGGAGTCTCTTCGGGCTTTTACCATTAATGGCAGCCCCATTTCGCGGATGGCCCGTTCTAAATCGGCTCTTTGATTGATAGCTGTAAAGGCAGGAACCGGAAGTTGATTTCGAGCCAGGTAATCGGCCTGTGTATATTTATCCTGGATAATCTGCAATGTTTTTGGCGAAGGATCGACCGACATTCCATTGTTGCTCAAATTGTTTAAAACGATGCTATCCGCCAACTCGATTTCAAAGGTAATTTGGTCGGCTTTTTCAGCCAGCTCCTTTATTTTCTTTTCATCCTTGTAGTCACCAATAATCAGCTCTTCAAGGTATGGACGAGCGGGACAATTGGGGGATGGATCGAGAGCAATAATTTCGTATGGAAGGTTTTTACTTTTGATAGCCTGGGCCATCATCAGGCAGAGCTGTCCACCTCCTACAATTCCAATAACAGATTTATTCATATCATTCGCTACTTTTTTAATTAAGGGTTGCAATAATCACAATACGTTGGGTCTTCCTTTTCTTTCTCAGGATTTCTAATTTCTTCCGAATAACCGCAACGGTTGCATGTATAGATGTACGAGAAAACGGATCGGGTGGGCGCTCCGCACAGACTGCAAGGCAATCCATCCCGATGACCAGTTATTCCAAAGCCGGGAGCACTGCAATCAGGGCACAACCGGGCTGCACGTTTCAGAAGATCCCGGGTTGCCTCCTGAATAGCCTTCATTCTCGTGGGATTTAGGAAGGCGCGCATGTCTGTCTCGACGAATGCATTACCAAATTCCTTCAAAGCCTGATCAAAACTCTCGTATAATAGCTCCCTCGAAACGATTCCCTTTTTAAGAAACAAGTTCTGGTTTCTCGCATTCCGGATGATGAGACCATGTGACGGAAATCCAGCTTTTTGGGCAAAATCCTCTAACTGCTGTTTGTTAATGACTTCGCGACCGTTGAAGTTGGTCTCCACGGTCAAATTTCTGCCAACAATTTCCAGTTGATGACGCCGGTCGACAAGAACCACCAACTCATCGTCCGAAGGCAAAAAGGGGATAAAGGGATGCATGCCAAAAGAACCTTCGCTGGCAATGGCCAGATCGCAGCCACTTAGTTCCATCGCCATATGACATTTGGCCCTGGCAGTTGACAACGGATCAAGCTTTCGCTCAATCTCACCGGTAAAGGTTCCCAACAAATCGGTATCGAGCCCGTCAATAACGAACGGCTCTACTTGCAGTTCGGAAGCCACCAGCGGAGCAATGACTTCCTCTTTTTGGTGCTTGGTGGCAATGACGAGTTTACGATTCTTGAATATTTCCTTTCCCATCAATTTTAAGCCACTAGTGCTCCTTTTTCAGATTCACTAACCGATGTCCAACGCAAGTTTCCGAGGTATCGCTGTGTGATTTGTCCTGCTTCATTCATGGCCAGTAAATTTATCCAGCCATGGTCGCATAGATTTTTTACAATTCCGTTTGCCTCCAATACTTTGTTCATGGCTTCAATTGGAGCTTCGATGACAACATTCAGCCGGTGGGGTAAATGCTGATATTGTTCTCCATCATGTAACGACTGCCATGGTAATCCGACACGCAAATCGCCTGAATACCCTTCCAAAACACCAATACCTCCCGTTACATTATGAAGCGTTTTATTTCCCGAACCGAAATTCTTATTGTCAACCAGAGAAGCATAATACTGGAGATTGATCCAACTGGTTACAACCATCGGCGCAGTCATGATCAATTCAAGCACATCGAAGTCCTCGTCTGATTTCCAATTGTAGGAGTGCAAAAAGGATTTTCCGCCCAGGTCGATATGTGCCGTCCGCTCGCGGGGAGCAACAATAAAAGTATTACAGCCTGCCAGTCCCCATTCGGGCCTCACCTGCGACCAATCCTTACTCCTGCGTAAAATGGCTTTATCGATGTCCTTCCCGGTGTCTGTTAAGAGGCGCACCGCCCGTTCACTCCGCGAAATCCGGCCCGCAAGAGCTAACCACTCTTTTAGTTCGGTTAAGTCGGCTAAATGACTTTCAGGAAGTTCCTCTTCGTTAAGCAACTGCACATCATCGGTTGTCGTATCGTGCAGAGCTGCCACAAAAAGGGTTTCGTCGGGAATGAAAATGTTTCGTTGGGCAAGTCCTTTTCTCACTGCCGGGTTGTTGAGTACTTTTACTGCCACACGAGAGTTCGCTTCACCACTGTGACCGCCACAGGCACCACAATCCAGCCCGGTAGCGTGAGGATTATTCACCGATGATGAGCCGTGACCGGCAATCAATACAATTCTGGCAAAATGGTCGGTAAACGACATCGCTTTCAACGCCGAAAAAGCCATCTCAATTTGTTCTTCCATGGACATACCAACGGCTTGATCATTCAGTTGTCTTACATCAAGACTGATGTCTGCCTGCTGATAGGCACCATATTTTATTCCTTCACTTGCCGGATGAGGAACAGGCCGGGTAAGGCCGAATGCATCCGTGTACATCTTCGGAAGATAGGATATACCTACAGGTCCCATAAAACTGAAACACGAAACGGCGCCTTTTTTAAACGATTTCCAGGCTTTCTCCACCTGGTGATGGAGCAAACGCTGTTTTACAGCCTTTTGATGCGCCTCTATTTCAGGAATTACCTCCATTACCTTCGTCTTGGCAGGAATGAGAACCGGACATTGGTTTTCGCCGGTTTCATGGCCGATAGGAACATGTTCCACCGGAAAACCAAAAAATCCGGCGACACCCATGGTCTGAACCCGCGACGATACATGTTCCAGGTTTCGGCGGAATAGTTCCGAGCGAACATCGATGCAGAATATGGCCTGAACCAGAGGCTCCCTATTAGGAATATATTTTTTGGTATTTGCCTTATTGACCTGTTGAATTAACTGACGTTGATTAGCATTATCATACGCCTGCTGAAGGATAAGGCGATGACCAAGCAGACTATCTACCTGCTTTTCATTACCGATTTCTTCCAGTTGTTTGATGTTTTCCTGCCAGTGCTTTTTCAAATCAGGTTGTTGAACAGAATCCAACAGGCAACTCTCCCAACTGAGCAATGCACTGAGAAACATCAGCAAATGCCCCTGTTCTCCTCCATACAACCGATTATCCCAATCTAAACCGGCCATATAAGCCGACCAACCGCCCACTCGCTGTAGAAGGGTGTGCAAGTAGATACCCAGCGACTTTTCTGTTAATTGCAGGCGTTCGATGCTTTCCGTTGCAGCCTGGAACGGCTCATTGGGAAGAGTTTTCAACGCTTTCCCGAAACCTCTTAGTCCCATAATGTACGGTGTTACATCGGTGAGGGTTTCGATTTTCCAGGACGTGAAAATATCCTGACCCGGAGCTGCCGTTCGCCACAAAGCCTGACCTTTATCGAAATAAGCCGCAGCCCAGCCGCTGATTCGTTCTATCATCCATGCACTCCAGTCTTTCGCGGTCAACTGAGCTGCTACATCGGCTACGAGAGCGACTCTTCGCCGGGGCCGATTGGCATCTGATTCGCGTTCAACTTGCTTTAAAAAATCATGAACAGAAACGTCTTCAAACTCATCGTATCCTGATAAAGCATTTTCCAAATCATCGTACGAAATCTCTTTCTTGCGGACAGCGTCGAGATAAAAAGAGACCGGCATGGTCATCTGTACACCTCCTGTTTTTGAAAGAAGATTGGCTGCCTCTTCAAATGATTTGTCTCTTAGCCCCCAGTAGGGATTCACGGCAACAAAGTTTTCGAGCGACCAAAGAGGCGCTATTTTTTGGCACGTATCCTCCATGATGGAATGTACAGAACGTGCGTCCAACATCGTTTTTCTATTGATATAATTTCCCATTCTTTTAGCTTTTACTACTTCAACTTTTGAGAGAGATATTGAATATCGAAAGCACCTGTCAATCGGTCAAAAAATGCATTAACATAGAAGCCATTCCGGAAATGAACCCCCAGCTTCTGCCAGAAAATGGTATGTTTTACCACCGGAGCGATAATCTGAATGAAAACGGTGACAGCGAACACTGCTAATACCGAAACGATCAGGAGTTTAGTTAGCGTATTCGGCTCTATCAGCTCAGGCAGTTGCGTGTGGAGCAGATAATGGGATACACTCTCCAGTGAGAAGAACAGAAGTGCCACCAGAATGCTTAACAGGGAGGCTCTCACGACGCTGATCCAGTAACCATCGGAATCGAGAGCAGGTGCAATAATCTGCGATAAGCCCATCACGACAATGGCACCCGTAGCCAACAACGCAAAATCTCTTGAATGATCGATTCCCCAAAATGCTGAAAACACAAAATAGATAAGGAAGGCAAAAAAGATACTTACGGCTATCTTTATTGGATTCCCTGTACGTCTCGGTTCTTTTATCCTGGAAGCCCGAATGGTGTCAACGGTGCTGCCCGAGGCCAGAAAAGCATGCGCCTTGTAAAAGCTATGGGATACCAGGTGCAACATCGCTGCCGGATAAACCCCGATGCCACAAACCAGAAGCATAAATCCCATGTGCGCTACGCTCGAATACCCCAGCGCAGTTTTCACAGAGGCCTGAGTCATGTAAGATACCGATGCAATTAAGGCTGTTAATGCCCCCATGATAATCAAAAGGACTGGTGCAGCAATGGAATGGCTGACCAAAAACGCCATCCGGATCATTAGAAAAGGGCCTGCGTTCAGTAGCCCCGCGTGTAAAAGTGCCGAAACCGGAGTCGGTGTTTCCATTACCTCAATCAGCCAGCCATGTGTTGGGAATTGTGCCGATTTCAACAGCGCCGCAATTGCGAGTAGCAACGCGGCTATCTCCACCCCAATTGGCAAATTCGCTGATTCTTTTACAGCCTTGAATATGGTCTCCAGGTTCCCGGTTGAATATTGCAGGTAAATTAAAATACTGGCGACGAGAAGTGATAAATCCCCCAGCCGCGCAACAATGAATTTCTTTCTTGCAGCGACAACTGCACGCCTTCTTTCAGGATAAAAAATCAACAATCGGTGAAGCATCAGACTGGTTAATACCCAGGACAAAAACAAAACCAGCAGATTTCCTGAAAGAACCAGGAACTGCACAGCCGCAATAGTAGCTGAAAGTCTTCCCATGAAAACACCATGCCGTGCATCACCATCTAAATAATTACGGCTAAACTTTATGATGATAAACCCTAGCAGGGCAATCATGCTATACATGAGCATACTCAGCGGATCGAGGCGGAACGTCAGTCCCAAACCCCCTAATTCCGGCGTTCCTCCTTCCGACGCTCCGTAGATAGCAACAAGCATTATCCCATATAAGGCTACAACCAGATTCACTTTCGTAGCTGCCGCACCCATCCTTATCACCGGAGCTGGACGTGTGCCCGGCCAAAAAGATGACAGAATGGAGGTAAGGATAAACAGCAATGGAGAAATTATGATGGGTACTACGAGCAATGTTTGGTTTACCATTTCATTTTCTTTTTAAGTTTTACATCAAAACCCGGCCTGGTTGTTTTTCATCTTTGGTACAAAGGAAAATCATTTAATTCATAAATTTTTATTTATATTTACTATGTTAATCATAAACGATATTTATGAACTATACCATCCAACAGCTGCGTATCTTCCTTAAAGTGGTGCAGGTGAACAGTATAACCAAGGCCTCGGAAGAGCTATTTATGACGCAGCCTGCAGTATCCATCCAGCTTAAAAAGTTCCAGGAGCATTTTGATATACCACTGACCGAAGTAATTGGACGACGGTTGTACATCACTGAATTTGGCTATGAGGTAGCCGAAATGGCTGAGAGGGCTATGAACGAGCTCAATGCGTTACAATTCAAAACGAGGGAGTACCAGGGAAAATTAACCGGGAGATTGCGTTTGTCATCTGCTTCTACCGGGAAGTATGTAATCCCTTATTTCCTGGCTGATTTTGTCGAGAAATACCCGGGGATAGATTTACGACTCGATGTAACCAATAAAAACATGGTGGTAGAAAGTATTCTGCAAAATGAAGTCGATTTTGCACTTGTCTCGGTGATGCCTGAAAATATTGAACTGGAAGAAGAGAAGCTGATTGATAATAAACTCTACCTGATTGGTAATACACCCAACTATCAGAAAGAAAAACCACTGATTTATCGCGAGCCGGGGTCGGCTACCCGTATTCAAATGGAAAAGTACTACAACGTTCATGAGAAAAAAAGTCGAAAGAAACTGGAATTAACCTCCAACGAAGCAGTAAAGGAAGCCATCATTGCTGGTTTGGGCTACTCCATCCTGCCACTCATCGGGGTCAAAAATGAATTGATCAACCATCAGTTGTTTATTCTTCCATCAAAAGATTTACCGGTGCATACATTTTGGCGATTGGTATGGCTAAAGAGCAAAAAACTGTCACCGGTTGCACAGGCTTACCTGGAGTTTATAAAAGCAAGCAAAGAAGAGATTATACGAAAACATTTTAGCTGGTACAGCAACTACCGGTAATTTATCTGCCGACGTTACACTTTTCCTAAAGCATAACGGTCATTATCTCCGTAACAAATTTATTTTGCTTCTCCCCTTCCCGCCCTTGCCGAACAGTATGATTCGCCATTGGGTAGCTGGCCACCTTAACGACTTCCCGTTCCGGCTGCCAGCGAATAACCGAACAAGCGCCCCACGAACGCATCGTAAACCGGGAACGGATTTTAATGATATGGTCCTGCTTTCCAATGTAGGTTACCACGTATTCGGCCGCCAATTCATCCCTCAGCCGCTCAAGCGGAAAATCTTCCTTCTTCCATTCCAACTGGTTCATCACGACTTCGGGAAAATCCGGAAATTCCGTTTCCGGCCCTTCGATATAATCCAAACGGGGTTTAAATCGCTTGACCAGGTACGCCCAATAAACGGCACTGAAAATAATGATCCACAGGGTACCGGTTGCCAACACCGAAAAATCGACCACTTCACCGGTGAATGCAGCTCTCAATATCCGATAAACCACAAAAATTCCCCACAGGATGAAAAAGTAGATAATGATGAGTTTTCGATAAGGCTTTAGCATATTTCATCACCGTTTCTAAAAGGCAACGAACTTCGCGGGCTACAGGTTCAAATTAATAATGAGCGATGCAATCGCCTCACTCTGCTTTCTTCCGGATCCTCCCTGTTTCATTGTCCGGTTCGACATCGGGTAGCTGGCTAGTAGCAAAATTCCTTCATTCTCTTGATAATGAATAAATGTACAGGCCCCCCACGACGACATGGAGAACCGATCCCGAAGCTTCATGATTCGCTCTCCTTCATCAACGTACGTTACTTCGTAAAAACGAACCAGTTCATTATGAAGCTTTTGAAATGAAAAACTGTTATTGGAGATTTCGACCTCTTTGGTAACCGTTGCCTTGAAAACAGGTGGTTGTGTCCCGGGGCTTTGAATGTAATCCAACCGCGGTTTAAATTCCCGGATAAGGACTCCCCAGTAAATCAAACTGAACAGGATAATCCAAACAATCCCGGTGACCAGCACCGGCGCATCCATCGGCCGCCCAAGCAGCCACACAGCCAACAGGCGCAGCAGGAGAAACATTCCCAGCAGCACAAAGAGGTAGGTCACAATTAGTTTCACATAAGGTTTCATTCGGTTAGTTATGATTTGTTATTGTATATCCCCTACGGGGAAATTCATCCTTTTCTATTCCGTTCTCTACGATACTGGAACCGCTACGCGGTATTCGGGCGCCATTGTTGACATTTCATTCGATTTTCTTCAAATCTCCAATGAACACGAACGATTGCCCGCAGGGCATCCGGTATTGTAGCAACACGTTTCCTACAACAACCATTTACGCCGTAGGCGTTACGCATCCTCCGGTTCATCTAGTACCTGAACCAGTTGTGCAAGCGCTTCGTTTTGTTCTTTCGCTTTCCGCGTGGCGGTCTTTGTGTATCCCGACATGGGAAAGCTCGACAATACCACCGTGCCACTCTCCTGCTGCCAGGCTACATGGGTCAGAATTCCCCAGGCCTTACGGTTATACGGTGTCCGGAACTTCATCACTCCGGCTTCTTCGTCCATATACGTCACATGCACATGTGGCGGCAGGATTTCGCGCAGACGCGTCACACTGAAACCGGCATCCGGCACCGCCACCTCCAGGGTTTGGGTATCCCGGAACTCCGGTTTAGCATTGGTGGCTGCCTCAATGTACCTGAGTTTCGGTTTGAAGGTAAACCAGAGCAGGCCCCAGTATATCACCTCGAAAAACACCGCCGAGGCCAAACCGGTCCAGACCACCGATTTATCAAACGTTATGTGCCCAAACAGGCTGAACAGATACATCGCACCGATGTAACCTCCCCAGTAAATAAAAAAAGTAATGATGATGATTTTGCGGAAAGATTTCATGAGTAATTATAATTTTAGCTTTTTGATTTTAAATAAGGCGATGGTTCTTCACCTTCTCCACTCCACATTGCACGTGAACACCGATTATAATACATTCCTTCGAACTCGAGAATGTTCAACATGGCTACTTCTATATACCATAATCCTAATTCCAAAGCCTCAAACTTTACGTCTCCATCTAAGTTTTTGATCTCCTTCCGTTTATTCTCCTGCGAATGCACTATTGAGTTCCGTATCAAAACAAACGCTTCAATTCCATCTTCCAATTTATTTTCTTTAATGAATAATCCTAATTTTTCTAGTGTTTCAGGACATTTGCTTTTAAGATTAATTTGAGATAATAGTAGACGAATCTTATTGGCTGCGGTTATATTCGCCCCATCCCTTCCTATTAGTAATTTTTGTTCTTCAATAATCAACCAGTTGTATAAAAGTTCGAGAGCAACTTGTGTCATAATGATTGCTCCTTCCAAGTATCCAGAATTCATATTGGCTTCGACATACCAGTGTATTATGGAGCGGGCAAAGTCTTTATTTTGTTTCCATAAGACTCTATAATTTCTCCATAGTGTGTCGAGTCCATCTATCGATACTTGCGCAGGCCAGGAAACTACGTATTTATAAGGATCGACAATTCGACTTGAAAAATCAGTCCATTTTACTTTCCCCTCATATACTCCTTGAATAAAAAGTGGAGCTGTTCTGCGGCCGTTTAGGAAAGTGAGGAATTTCTGGAAGCAGAATAGCAGATCTTGTAATTCACTATAATTAATGTCGCCTTGTCTTTTCTTAATCTCACCAGCATAGAGAGAAATAAATCCACCACTATCTTTCAATGCTCTATTTAACTTCTCAAAATCAGGAAATCTATCAATAAAAATTTCAAAATCATCATCTTCAAATTTAAGTCTGCTGTTAAAATATTGTCCATTTTCTTTTGTACCATCTTTTGTATTACTTCCATTAAAATACCTCAGGTTGGGAATAACAAAATTTAGACTTGTAACAGGTATTGTCTTATCACCTTGTACCGCATCATATGATATATATCCATTGATCGATATAATATCTGGTTTCGTACGGACTCCAAGAATAGAAGCTTTTCCAAAATACGCTTGCTCAATAAAAAGATCAATCTCTTCATCTTTTTCTAGTAACTTAAAGGCTTCTATTGAGCTACCACTAAACACCCCTTCAAAAAGGACTTCCCTTCTTGGAAACCAATTAAAATACAGATTTCCATCTACGTCAACACACATCGCATTATCTTGTACCTTGAAGCTTCCTCTAAATATCTCAATAGGTTTGTTGATCGATTCCATCATATAAGGAGAGGTCAGGATTCGCGGTGTCTTATCCCAAAACTCATCTTCTTTATTTTCCATATCAATTAGTATTGCTAGCTTAAATACAAGATGCGAGAACTTATAGATACAAATTTTTGGTTACGGTTTCCAATTTACCCATTTCATTTTACAATATATTCCTGTTCGCTACACTTTTTATTCGTTTCCACCGGAAATAGGGTGTATCCCCTACGGGAAAATGCTATTTGGCTACATTCCGTTCTACAATACGGCAACCGCTACGCGATATTCAGTTGCCATTGCCGGCATTTCATTGGTCTTGCATCAAATTACCATCTTACGCTCTACCGGAGAACCAAAAACCGGGCGCGTTCTCTCGTGTCCGGGAGCGCGGAAACAAAAAAATCACGCAACATTCTCGTGCCCTGACGCACGGGCACTTAAAAATCAAGCAACATTCTAATGCCCGGCGCCGCGGGGATGGAAAAAACACGCAACATTCTCGTGCACGGGAATACGGGGACGAAAAAATCACGTAACATTTTCATGCCCGGGAGCACTGGCACTGAAAAATCACGCAACATTCTTCTGCCCCAGCTCCCAGGGGCCAAAAAAATGAGCAACATTCTCTTGCCTATGTTCCAGCAAACGATTAAAATAGTTGATTTTAGTACCTTTCGTTTCGGCTAAACCAAACTAGTTATGACTTTTCTCCAATCGGCGCAGATAGCTATCTGATTTGCATGATATTATTTAGATTATGTCTAAATCACCGCCACAAAATGGACATTCAACGCCTGCATGCTCTTTTATGCCTAATTATATGATCATAAACATGTTTTTCGCTGTTGCCTCATAAAACGGATAGCCGTAACTTCTATCTTATTTTATCACCAAGACCAAAAATTATGGAACAAATTATCGATTTTAGCAGGGGGCGCCTGCGCAACAACGAACACTACCAGTTCATGTCCGATTTGAGTAAAATGATTACGGCGACCACTCCCGAAACGCTTGGCGTGGTAAACCAGTTTCCCGCTTTTACTGAAGTGCTAAGTAAAGAGGCTATCGCCATCGGGGTTGAAGATGGCAGCAGTCTGTCGAAAAAAATGAGCCTGCTGGATATTCGCCGCGATAACACCTGGAGCGCTATTAACTTCCGTATCAAATCGACCCTGACAAGCCCCATCGATGAAGAGGCGGAAAGCGCGGCCTTACTGGAACGGCTGATGAACCAGCACGGAAATGTACGCGAACTTCCCTACAATGAGGAAACCGCTGCTGTGCAAAGTCTCGTGAAGGATTTGCAGGGTGAAACGTATGCTCCCCATGTAGCCCAAATCGGACTGACCTCCTGGGTAGAAGCGCTGAAGAGCCAAAATGAGGAATTTGCCACGACTTTCAATCTGCGTAACAGCGAAATGGCCGGCCGCCCCAATGGTAATGTTAAATCAGTACGACAGGAACTGGACCCGCTGTACGACGAAATCGTCGACCGCATTAACGCAGCTATCACGCTGGAGATAGCTGCCGATGGCGTGAAAACGTTTGTGAACGAGTTGAACGAAAAAATCAGGTACTATCAGAATACCCTGGCCATTCGCAGCGGCCGCAGTCAGAAGGACGAAGCTGAGGCAGAAGAAGCCTGATGAATAGAATTGTTGTTGCTTTGGCATAGCCATATGCCATATGGATTTTAGGTTAAACAAAAGCCGCAGCGAGTATTTCGTTGCGGCTTTCTTTATTAAAATTCCTCTCGGATAAACTTCGATTCCGGTTACCGCAGTAAACACATAAATGCTCCTGCGCTATAGATTTTGTTCAATCAACGTTATTTAGATTAAAAATAAATTAACCTCTTCTATTATTTTACACCTACGGAATATAAAGCGGTGGAAGCCATTGGATAAACTTCGTTTTCTTCGCTCTACGATAACATGACAAATAAACTTATTGACTAATGGTTTTTTCCTTATTTTCGCCCCTCATTTTGGAGCTATTTTATACTCCCAATGCCGCCATAATCGTCTATCGGTGCACAACAGTGGTCATCTCCAGAGAATGGAAACGAGGATTATGATACGTTATGTACGAAATAGTATAAATACAGTGGCGGAAAATGAAAAGACAGGTAATAATAAGGTTTGATTTTGCGTTTAGTTTTTTGAAAGCAAGCATCAGCACAATGTAAGATATAGAGAGGACGAAAGATGTATAAGAAGAGATGGCAGGGCATCTGCATTACGCTGCTTCTGGTTGTTTTATTTCCGTTTCATGGCATATCAAACACCACACAGAGCCGCGGCATGATTTCCATCGCGGATGCCAAACTGGATGTTGATAATAATTATGTACCCGACCGTTTAGGAGAACCGGTCACCATAGCCGGACGGGTAACGGTTGGCTCCGGAGTGTTGCGTACCCAAAAACTGTTTATCGCTCTTCAGGACCAATCGGCAGGCATTTTTATCTACCAGCCAGAATATAATGGTCCGAAGATTCATGCCGGCGACAGCCTCCGCGTAACCGGGGTTATCGATCAATACCACGGCCTCACTCAACTTGTCCATCCGGTTATTACCTTTTGCGAAACCAGTCACCGTCAAATTCCCCCTGCAGTGTCTATCCGTGATGGCTCGTACGAAAAACTGGAAGGAAGGCTGGTAAAGGTAATGGGCCGCATCATCAACAAAGGGGTCAATGATGGAGGAAATTACTTGCTGATTGCCCCCGGTGCCGGAACCAATAATACCCTTTTTGTTTTCAATGCCTGGAGACATCGCGATACATCGCTGTTCGATAAATACAAAGCTGGAGAGATGGTCGAAATCACCGGACTGCTTTCGCAGTTCGACAGCCGCGGTGAACCCGATGGTGTGTACCAACTGCTTCCCCGCAGTAAAGCCGATTTACAAATTGTACAATATAGCCCCGGTTATTACAGCCGGCTGGCATTGCTTGTTGGCTGCATCGCCATAGCCATATTGGCCTTTAACCTGATTCTGCAAAAAAGGGTGCGACAGCGGACCCGCAAACTGAAAGCGTCGGAAAGCCGGTTCGCGAAGCTGACGGAAACTACCACTTCAGCGATACTAATCTACCAGAATGGACAATTCGTCTACCAAAACCCCGTGATGGCATCGATTACCACCGGAGGTGACCTGAACCGGCTCCTGGATCAATGGACTGAAGAACTGAAAAAAACTGGCAGGACAATCAACGCTCCATCTGAATTTCGCTATACCTCCATCGACGGCCAAACGTTCTGGTTCACCTACACATCGGAGCCCATTGCCTGGAACGACCGGGATGCCCTGATTATCACCGCAACCAATATTACCCAACGCAAACAAACAGAAGAAGAACTCAGACGCAGTGAGGAGCGTTTTCAATCCATGGCCCAGGCAGCTACCGTTGGAATTTTCCGTACGCGTCCGGATGGCTACACCACCTATGTAAACCCCAAATGGAGCGAACTTTCCGGGCTGCCGTTAAGTCAAGCTACCGGATACGGCTGGATGGAAGCCGTTCACCCGGATGACCGGGACTGGTTATTGCAACGCTGGTCGGACGATCGTGAATCCTCGCATGAGTCGGTCGCCGAATACCGCTTTCTGCGCCCGGATGGAACTGTGCGATGGGTATTAGGCGATGCTGTTCCTGAGTTTGACAGCCGGGGAGAACTGATTAGCTTCGTCGGAACCATTACCGACATTACCCAGCAGAAACAGGCCCAACAGGAAATTCGTCAAAGCGAAGAAAAATACAAGTACCTGTTCTATCAGAATCCGCAACCTTTGCTTATTTACTGTACGGAGAGTCTGAGGTTCATTGAGGTGAATGAACGTGCCATCAGGCACTATGGCTATTCCCGGGAAGAGTTTTTGAACATGACCGTGGAAGACATCCGGCCACCGGAAGATGCAGCTGCGGTACGAAAAGCGATTAAAGAGCAGAAAACCAAATACAAAGACTATGGCACCTGGCGACATCTGAAGAAAAATGGTGAAGTCATCCAGGTAGAGATTGCCAATCATGAAATTGAATATAATGGTAAACCGGCCCGTATTGTATTGATCAACGACGTAACAGAACGGTTAAAAGCACAGCAGAAACTGGAAGAGAGCGAGAAATCACTAAACACGGCTCAGGAAATTGCTCGTATGGGCGACTGGGAATACGATCTTGTACACAACCAAACGACGTGGTCAGATAATAATTTCCGTTTGTTCGACTTAGTCCCCGGGGAGACCAAGCCCACTTTCGAGTATTTCATCAACCGGGTACATCCGGAAGACCGGAAGCTAGTTGAATTAGCCAACCGGAAAATGATGGAAACCCATCAACCTACAGATTTTGATTTTCGGATAACCGACAAAAACGGACAAACAATCTGGTTATCCAATAATATCGTCCCCTACTTTAAAGATGGTCAACTGATTCGGCTGAAAGGCGTCAACATTGATATCACCGAACGAAAACAAATTCTGGAACGGTTAAAGTTGCTCAATACCTCCATCGAACAGAGTCCGATTAGTATCGTCATTACTGATCCGGAAGGAGTGATCGAATTTGTCAACCCGAACTTCACCCGGAAAACAGGGTATCTATTCAACGAAGCGGTAGGCAATACGATGCGTATTATCAAATCGGGTGCTCATACCAATCAGTTCTACCGTGAGATGTGGGAAACCATCAAAAGCGGGAAAGTCTGGAATGGGGAGATTCAAAACCGGAAAAAAAACGGTGAACTGTTTTGGGATAAAGTACTGATATCACCGGTTAAGGATGACCATAGCCAAATAACACATTTCGTTTCCATTAAAGAAGACATCACCGAAAAAAAGCGGTTGTTTGACGAATTGGTAGAAGCAAAGGAGAAGGCGGAAGAGAGCAACCGCCTGAAAAGCGCTTTCCTGGCCAATATCAGTCACGAAATCCGTACCCCAATGAACAGCATTCTCGGTTTTTCCGAATTGTTGCAATCGTCCGATTTATCCGTGGAAGAGAAAGAGGAGTTTTTCGATATCATCGAACAAAGCGGCAAACGGATGTTGAAGACCATCACGAAAATCGTGGAGATTTCCCGGCTCGACACCAACCAGGTTGAATTGGTTGCTTCAACAGTCCCGGTTAATTTAATGCTTCGAAAGCTGGAGCAACAATTTAAAACCCGCGCATCGGAAAGACAACTTGTTCTATCGCTTGAACCCGGCTTGCCTGACGAGCAGGCGTTGGTGCACACCGATGAAGAGAAGCTGGAAACCGTGGTCAGATACCTGCTCAACAATGCCTTTAAATATACCCATAGAGGTTCGGTGCGATTTGGTTACCGCCCGAATGGCAAAATGCTTCAGTTTTTTGTAGAAGATACCGGCATTGGCATGAATGAAAGTGCGTGCCGGAAGATTTTTCGTCCCTTCGTACAGACGGACGGCACTTATACCCGCAGTTACGAAGGGCTAGGACTGGGCCTGGTAATCGCCAAGGGCTATGTCGAAAAACTCGGTGGGAAAATTGAACTGGAATCGGAATTCAAAAAGGGAACGACCGTTACCTTCACCCTTCCCTTTCGAACCTGACCGGGAAGTGAAGAAATATTACAGAAAAATGCCATTTTTTTTTACTGCGTAACACAATTGCTACAAGAAGGTTACAACAGAGACGATATTTTTTTGGCTCTTTGACTGGTAAACAACGGCAATATTTTTTCAGACTGGCCGTTGTTTTTTTAGGTAGCATGTGATCATCCCGATTGCAATGTTGTATTTCGATGGGTTAACGTGCTCCTAATTGCCTTTTATTTCCATGGGGGCCCAGCATTACCGCATGAATATTCGGAAATATTGAAACCTTTTTGCTCCTCAATATCTACTGAATTTCAACACCCTCCCGGGCCCCCTTCTTTTCTTTGTTCAGCGATATCCGGCGGGTGCTGTAGTTCGCTAAAATATTTTGTCACAAATCAGCGTTTTTTCACAAAAAATATTTTTCCTTTGCAGCCGACTTAAAATTTAGATGTAGCCCCAATTATTTAGCCTCCATACATTTTCAACTATTAACGGCCCACTCATTAGCTTGTAGAAAAATGAATTTGCGTCCCCCCGGACTTAAAAAACGGTTTAATTTCTTTGCTTTAGGAAAAACCGGTCTGACATTGATCGTCTTCTTGCTGATCGACATTTACTGGATATTTACCACACGTGACTACGTGGAGGCCTCGAAGCTTGAGCCTTATACACATCATATTATGGCATCCATGGCTCGAGCGCAATCGCAACTAACGGCCGCCCGGAATCATTATTTCGAATTTTACCTCTCGAAGGATTCACTCGCACGCGATTCCGCCGCCGAACACATCGCGAACTTTGAGCGGCTGCTGAACAACGTCCGTCGGATGGCGAGCGATTCGGAACAGATTCGACGGCTGCAGAATATTACTGTACTATTAAACGATTCGCTCAAAAAAGCATCATTGCCGGATGGCTACCAGCCCGACCAGTTGAACGGAAACCAACTGCATATTGTCATTCCGGAATTGAGATACCTGAAAATGCTCGATGATAGCATCGTTGCGTTTCACAGCCGGGAAAAAGAGATCCTGCAGAGCCGCCTGGAGATTTTTACCAGAACATTCCATCGCGCGATGGCGGTAAGTATCCTGGTTTTACTGACCAACTTATTCCTGATTTTCTTTTTTGCCTGGCAAGTCCGGAGAAAAATTCTGGAACGCCAAAATGCGAATGAGGAATTAGCCCGCCGGCAAGAGAGTTATAAGACCATACTGGGGAATATACCTTTATCGGTAGCGCTGTCGAACATCCACACAGGCGAAATCATCTATATCAATCAGACCTTTCAGCAGCATTTCGAAGTTACCGCGAATGATGAAGCAGAAGAAGTATTTCAAAAGTTGCGAATCGGCTTTACCACACCGAAGCGCGCAAAAGAAAAAACAAAAAGTGCTGAATATTGCTGGAAAATGGCCAATGGCGAACATCATATCTACTTGTACGAAGCTAATGTCGTACAAATACACGATGAAGAATTAATACTACACGCGCTACTGGATATTACCGCCAGGAAGAATTACGAAAAGGAACTGAAAAAGTCGCAGCACAAGCTTCAGGAAACCCTGGATGCCAAAGATAGGTTTTTCTCGATTCTGTCACACGACATTCGTTCACCGCTGAGCACGGTAATCGGCTTTTCCGATTTACTAGTGGAAGAGACTGACCACCCATATGCAAAAACCATTTGTGAAACGTCCGAAAATCTGCTAACCCTGCTGAACAATGTGCTTCAGTGGTCGAGGGCACAATCAGGAACCATGCGTTTCCAACCGGCAATGGTAAACCTGCATCAGATTGTCGAACAGGTCTACTCCATTCATCGAAGCACCGCCGGGGAAAATGGGATTCGTCTGTCTAACGAGGTAACGCCGGATGAAGAGTGGACAGCAGATCCTTATATGCTGGAAACTATTCTGCGAAACCTGGTATCGAATTCCCTGAAGTTTACCAGCAACGGGGATTCGATTACTGTCTCTGCCCGGAAAAAACAAAATAACCTGTTAATTGAAGTAATAGATACAGGAAGTGGCATAGCACCGGAGAAACTACCAACGCTGTTTTCTCTGAGGAAATATAACGGAACCCCTCAAAAATCTGGCAACAATAGCGGATTGGGATTACTCCTGTGCAAAGAGTTGGTCAAACGCCACCAGGGAACGATTTCAGCGGAAAGCATTCCCGGAAAGGTAACAATCTTCAAAATCAGGCTACCCGAAATATCAAAGATATCGCCTGCCATTCACTAAAGAATCAACAGGCGACATGCAATTATTTTGCCGTGACTGGCTTATTTCGATGCCTGGTCGGCCAGTTTTTTGCTGTACCGGGCACCAATATCGGGATACTGTTTCAGTAGTGCTTCAATCGCGTTTAAGTCAGCGCCGGAAAGTTCGACATCCACGGCACCGGCATTGTCTTCGAGGTATTTTATACGTTTCGTTCCGGGAATCGGGATGATATCGTCGCCCTGAGCCAGTACCCAGGCAAGCGCCAGCTGAGCAGGAGTACAACCTTTTTTACCAGCTAACTCAGCGAAAGCTGCTGCCAGTTTCTGGTTGTTATCCCAGTGCTTTCCGCTATAGCGTGGCAATGACTTCCGGAAGTCGGTATCGGTCAAACCGGAAACATCCAGTTTGTTGGTCATCAATCCACGGGCCAGTGGCGAGAACGGAACCAACGAGATTCCCAACTCACGAATAGTCGGTAATATTTCATTCTCCACATCGCGGGTTAACAGCGAATATTCGCTTTGCAACGCCTGAATGGGATGCACCGCATTTGCTTTACGGATCGATTCAGCGGAAGCTTCACTAAGACCGAGGTAACGGACCTTTCCCTCTTTCACCAGCTCAGCCATCGCTCCTACGGTCTCCTCGATGGGCACATTCGGGTCGACCCGATGTGCGTAATACAAATCGATGGTGTCGATGCCCAGTCTTGTCAGGCTTTTCTCTACCGCCTGCTTGATCCACTTGGGAGAGCAGTCAATGTAGGCTCCGTTGGCGTTCGGCACGTAACCGGTTCCTTCCGGAAAACGGAATCCAAACTTCGTCGCTAAAAAGACTTTTTCGCGCTTATTCTTCAACAATTTGGAAAGCAATTCTTCATTGGCCCCGTTGCCATACACATCGGCTGTATCCAGGAAGTTGATTCCCAATTCCAATGCCCTGTCCAGCGTAGCCAAACTCTCTTTCTCATTGGCAGGTCCGTAGGCAAAGCTCATTCCCATGCAGCCCAGTCCTACTGCCGACAGTTTCTCTTCTGTTTTTCCGAGTTTTCTGTATTTCATATGCACATTTTTTGGATCGATTATTCAGGTAGTCACCATTAAAACAGTCGCCCAAACCTTTTGTTTCCAATTAAGAGAAGTAGTCTCGAAGAGATTTAGCTTCGCTTAAACAAGAGGTAAAACAAATTGGCCAGTAATGACAGGCTAAACATGACCACCCCAATGGGAACCAGATCACCCGATTGAAACAAAGCCGGAATGGTTCCCGCAATGAAGCTCAGAATGAACCGGGACACTCCAATGGTAGCATTGGCCGAGCCGCTAATCTCCGGCATCAGATTTAGGATTACTGCTGTACCATTACCGAATATCAATCCCAGGCTACCCACAAACAACACAATGGCTCCAAAAACAAGCGCGAAAGGCGGATGATGAAGCGAAACACCAACCAACATCAAAACACCGCCAATTAGTTGAATGATAAGCCCTAATTTCATCATTTGCTCGGGCTCTTTATTTTTTAACCGCCAATTATTGAGCAACGACAACGCGATATACAAAACCACATTCGAACCAAATAGCAAGGGGAAAACGCGATGAGTGAAACCGTAGTATTCTATGTAAATAAAAGAGGAACTGGTGATGAAGGTAAACATGCCCGCCGTAGCGAAACTAATGGTCATGAGCATCAGAACCGGACGACGATGGCTGAAGAATATCCGGTATTTCCCGATCAGCTGCTCTTTGGTAATGCGGTGCGTCAAATGGGTATGATGACGTGATTCGGGCATCACCGCAAGGAAAATAAGAAACAACACCGCCGCATAAACGGCCAGGAAGAAAAAGATGGAATGCCAGCCTCCCCAGTCAAGCAGAAACGAACCAATAACCGGAGCAAACAACGGTGCCAGCATCATGATCATCCCGATAAGGGTCGCCAGTTTAGCCACCTGCTTTCCCTCAAACCAGTCGCGCACGAAAACCATGGCAGTGACCGAGGCGAAACCGCCGCCGAATGCCTGTGTGGCTCTTAACAGCCATACCATCTCGACATTGGGAGCGAACGGTATGCTGGCTGATGATAATCCGTATAATAAAACGCCGGTTAACGCTATTTTTTTCCTACCGAAAGAATCAGACATCGGTCCACCAAATACATTCCCGGTAGCAAATCCCAGGAAATATAGCGTCAGCGTAATCTCAATCAGATGAATGCTAACACCAAACGATTTGGCCATGACCGGCATGGCAGACAAATACGTATCAATGCCGAATGGTGAGAGAGCTGTCAAAAAGGCCAATAAAACGGAAGTGACAGCGATGAAGTATTTGCTTGATTTGTGAATCGTCATAAATCTGTTCTGAATTTTAAATTCTTCCGAAGACTTAGCTGAACCAGGATTTCACCCCTTCCTGGCCGTCGTGAAAGCGGAACTCCACCACATGATATTCCTGTATTCCTGCTTTTTGGAACGGATCTTCTTCCAGAAAATCATCGACTTCCTTCCGCGATTCCGCCTTCATCAGAATAACGCCTCCACCGGAATGCGCCTTAGGTCCGGAGAAAAGTATCCAACCTTCATTGAATCCTTTTTGCAGATAAGTCAGATGTCCTTTGATTAACTTTTGCAATTCGTCCGGTTCAACCGGAAGCGGGTCATAAAACGTCCCTTCAATCATGAAATAAAGCATATGATTCTATTTTGATAAGTTTGAACCTGGAGTACACGTTCGTCCTGCGGAATGAAATAAGGTTCCCATAACTGGTTATCAGGTAATCGAAAAATCTTCAATTTGCGCTGAAAATAAAACAGAAAAGCCCGTTGTGAAGTACCGATGAATCCGCCAACCGAACGATGATATTTCATAATCGTCAAATTATGTTCGGGGAACAAAAGTAATGTACTTCGTTGGAGTTTCAACCTTGTTTAAAAACACCCGTAAGCGCTCTGACGGTACTATTATTTCTGACAGTTAATCTTGTAAACAAAGAAGAGCGAGAACAATACAATGGCCATGAACAAATTGAAGAATACCGTGAATCCGAATTGACTGATGAGCCACCCGCCAACGATGGGAAACAAAGCGGGAATGATATTACCAGCACCGGCAAATCCTGCGTACAACGCCCGGTTATCGTTGCCCGACACTTCCAGCAATACGCCATTCATGGCAATGGAATACATAGCGTACACTACCCCGCCGATGATAAATACCGGGAAGAATGACGGTCTTCCACCAGGCAGCATGATGAGCAATGGCATCACTAGAGCCAGGATAACATTGGAATAGAGCAGATACCGGTAACGAACGTGTTTCCGGAAAGCAAATACCAGCATCGAGACAGCCACGCTGCCCAGCACTTTACTAATTAAAAAGAAGCCGGTATCGCTGCTTTCGGTACCGTAAATATCTTTTGCGTACAGAATGACAAAAGGGAGAAAACCAATGGCAATGCCTTGTGTATTGATGAAACCGAGAAAGTACTTTAACCGTGGATTGGTCTTCAGTTCCTGCTTCATTACATCAATAAACTCACGTACTCCTGATATCCGTGTTTGTGAGGGAACTGTTTCACGGATCGACCAGAATCCCAGCGAAGCGATAAACAGCGCTGCAAAACCAATGAAAAACATAAACGCATAGTTTACCGGGTATGGCCTCGACACGAGCACTTGCCGCGCTGCCAAAACCGATAACAACACGATGGTTCCATTGATGATTTGCTTGGAGGAGAAAAAAGACTTTCGGGCAACCGGTTCGATGGATTTACCCAGAATATCGGTGTAACTGATGTTGGCAAAAGCTCCTCCTAACGCGAACAACGTAATGAAAAGGAATATCATCCATAAAATGGGAAAACCACTGCCCGCTTGCCAGAAGTAAAGTATCAGGCCCAGCCCCAGCAACGAGAGTATTCGTGAGTTAATTCCCAGCAGCAGAAATTTCTTCTTGTGTGACTGATTGCTCAGGTAAGGGGCGAAAATAATCTGTGTAAAGCTGGAACCTCCGAGCAAAATAGCGGACATGATACCGACATGGACTGAATTTCCCCCGGCCTCAATCAACATGGCGGGGATTACCGTATCGATGTCCATGAAATTTTGGGCGAAAGCCAGAAACGCGGCATGCCAAAGAAAAGCGGTGAAATTATGCTGAGACGTTGTGAAGCGGTCTCCCGTAAGATTTTTTTTCATTCTGTTTAGTGCGTGGAAGAAAGAGTTTAGGTTCCTTTCTCAACACAAAAATAACAGAAAGCAGCAATTATCCGCTTGATGAGTAAAAGCCGTAAAACAAAAAGGGAGCCCGCCTATTCAGCAGGGCTCCTGGTTACACAAGGAGTGTTTTGGGTCGATACATAGCTTACCTGTAATCTCTCTACCAAGACTGTCGCAGGGATTAACTAAAATGAAATACCAAAAAGCTGTGTTGTAGAAATCACCGGATATTTTCCTGTCCTGGAAAACAAACTCCTTAAAAACCGGTATTGTCAGGGATAGTGGGAGTTTTTTGAGGGGGAAATAATGGTGAAAGTATAATTTTCACCGGTTCGGTTTAATATATTTATTCCTTTCTGAAATGCATCAGATGACCAACGTTGTAAAACCTGTCGGCAATACTTGGATTCTCCTTTAACTCCTCATCTGTATACGGAAAATAAGGAACGAGGACGTCATCACCGGGGTACCAATTGGCCGGAGTGTACACCATCTCTTTATCGGTTGTCTGGAGGGCCATAACGGTGCGTTTGATTTCGTCCATATTACGACCAATACTATGAGGATAAAAGAACACAGCGCGAACAATATTCTTTCCGTCGATAACAAACACACCGCGCGCATATTCGGAAGTACTGACAGGTCGATGCAACATTCCGTACTTCCGGGCGATAACATAGCGATTGTCTTCAATCAACGGAAAGTTGATTTTGGCCGGGGCCTGGTCTTTGTACCGAAGCTCATTCATAGCATCGACCCAATGATGGTGCTGCATGAGCGTGTCGGATGAAATCACCATCAACTTGACACCCAAATCCTCAAAATCCTTTTGCATCTGCGCCAGAACCATAATCTCCGAAGAGCAAACCGGAGTAAAATCCCGTGGATGGCTAAAGATAATCTTCCAGCTTCTCCCAAAATCGCGTGGGAAATTGATCAATCCTTGTGTTGATTGTGCCGTAAAAGACGGTGCTTTCTCCCCTATCAGAGGAATCCTTACTGAATCTTCTGCCAGCAGACTCGGAGCTGCCAGTAGAAAACAAAGGAACATTGAAAGGAACATGTACTTTTTCATAACTATTTTTATTTGGTTTAAATAACAATGAAATGTATGCTATTTTCACACCAAAAAAAATGTAGTACTCCCAAAATCGAATAATTTTGTGAAAACTTTAACATATTGATTTTCTTCTATTTATACTATAATATCGAATTTGTTTAATACAAGAAATCTCTTTAGTGAAATACGGCGGAAGGAACCAGGGATAATCACCTCTGCAAATACATATAAACTCTACAAAACGGACATTAAAAACTGAATTACAGCACATAAGAAATATCCATTCATAATTATTATTATCAATTAATTCTTTATTTATTATGTGCACCGAATAAAATAACGTGACCATAAATAGCTATATATCTGCAAAATATATTATTTACAGAAATCGGCCGCCTGGTGCGTGAAACTTTAACAGCTTCAGATTCTTTTTCTTCTGAAAAGGAAGAAGGCAGGAATTCCAATTAGAATAACCGTTATAGCCACAAAGGATTCAAAGGGGCGTTCGATAGCTGTGAGAACGAGGATACACAAGGCTGCCAAAGTATAGAAGACGGGAACGAAGGGATAGCCGGGATGCCGGTAATCGGATTGCTTCAACCTGCGTAACCGGAACACGCCTAACACAGCAATCATCGGAAAGATTCCCAGGGCAAATCCCATGAAAGTTAGTATTTGGTCGAATGTACCGGTTAAGACCATTACTACCGATACACTGCTCTGCAGAATGACAGAGCGCACCGGCACATGGTATTTGGGACTCACACGGGCTGCAAAGCGGAAAAAGTAGCCTTCTTTTGCCATGGCATAGTAAACACGTGGCCCAAGCACAATGAAAGCGCTAATGGATGAAAACAAAGCGAAGGCAATAAGAATTGATAGTATGTATTTGGCACTACTGCCAAAAAGATGGATGACAGCTGTTGCTCCAACGGTTACCTCTCCCTGAAAATTGTCGGGAGGGATGGCATATATGAAAAGTGTGTTCAACGAGAGGTACAATAAAACGACAATAAGAGTTCCGAAAATCAGCGAACGCGGTATGTTTTTCTGCGGTCGGAATGCTTCGCTTCCCAGATAGGTAGCGGCATTCCATCCGCTATAGGCGAACATAATCCAGACAAGCGAAAGACCGATACTTCGCCAACCGGGACCAACTTCTGTGCTTAGTTCCATCGAAAAATGTTCCCAACTCCCTTTTCCCCAGATAAAGCCACCCAATATTAATCCGGCAATCAATATGACTTTCAGAATAGTCAGAAAGTTTTGCCAGCGTGCACTGCTCTCTATTCCCCGGATATGAACTAATGTGAAAAGAAGAATGACTGCAACGGCGATTGCTTTAAGAAAAAACGGTTGTGAAAGAACTTGCGATACGGGCCATTCTGAAGGTATTCCCTGCACAAGATATTCGCTAAAACCAATAGCAGAAGCGGCTATCGGGGCCGAAAAGCCGACCACAAATGAAATCCAGCCGCTGAGAAATCCGGGCAACGGGTGGTAAAGTCTGGACAGAAAGACGTATTCGCCACCAGCTTCGGGCATCGCTGCACCAAGTTCGCTGTACACCAAAGCTCCGCACAAAGCAATAAAACCCCCGAATATCCACAATATGATGAGAAGATATGGGTTTCGCAGTTGAGCCATAATGAGCCCGGAAGATGTAAATATCCCGGCACCAATCATATTAGCGACCACCATACTCAATAAGGCCAACAATCCCAGTTTCCGTCGTAGCAAATGATTTTCCTGCGAAAGCACTATTTAAGGTTTTGCTGTTTTGTAACTGATGGAAACACCTCCTCCGCCATCCTCTACCGAAGTTTTAAAATTGGGGAGACTTTCGACGTAGCGGAGAAAATCGCCGGTTCCGTAATATCCGCCACTCTTGCTGATGTTGTGTGCGGTAAAACAACCACCGATTTTCAACTTTGGCGCCATCGCCTTGAAATAATTGGTGTACCAATTCTTATCGGCATCACTGAAAACAAAGTCGTATTCCCCCTTCAACTGTGGAACCAATTCCCGGGCATTCCCTAACCGGGCATCGACATAATCCGATAAGCCAGCAGCCTTAAAATTCTCGAGCGCCTCCAGGTATCTCCGTTCGTTCATTTCGAAAGTAGTCAGCTTTCCTCCGGTCTTACTCAAAGCCCAGGCAATCCATATTCCGGAATGGCCAGTGGACGTTCCTATTTCTACAGCTTTTTTATAGTTATTGTCGACAATGAGTTTGAAAAGCAGTTTTCCGTCATACCGCGGAATATTCATATCGCGCCAACTGTTCTTGTGCGCAATGAGAAACCTCTGGACTTTCCGATCCAGGTCATTCTCGGGTTCTGTGTATAAGCCCTGACCACTTAAAAGCTGGGGAACAAAAAGAGCCCCTGCAAGAAAAATAAACGCGAACCAATGCTTGAGTGGATGTTTCATTTCGGCGTTATTTAGGTTTGTTTTTCGAACCGAATTACAACAACGAATACACACTCCAATCAATCTAAATTAATTCATTTTCATGAAGATGAAAAGCCACAACTTCTATCCCTAAAAACATCGCGGCATAAAAAAAGGAGAGTCAAATGACCCTCCTTTTTCAATACCAGCACCCGGCTGGCAGCAAAATATCAATCAATAAACATCAATTTGGTATCTCTTCTGTTTCTTCAGTTCCTTCAGGAATTCTTCTGCTTTTTCAGGTTCAAGACCGCCTTCAGAAGCCACTATCGCTTTGAGTGTTTCGTGAACATCGTGTGCCATGTGGGTCTTATCACCACAAACGTAGAGATAAGCTCCTTTTTGCAGCCAATCGTACAGCTCTTTGCTCTTTTCTACCATTCGATGCTGAACGTATACTTTCTGTTCCTGGTCACGCGAGAATGCCAGTGAAAGCTCTGTCAGAACCCCTTGTTGTCTGTAGTTCTCCCAATCTTCGCGATAGAGATAATCTGTTTTCTTGTGTTGGTCGCCAAAGAACAACCACGAATCTCCATGAGCATGATCACCGTTTCGCTGCTGAATAAAGCTACGATACGGTGCAACGCCGGTACCAGCTCCCACCATGATCATCGGTGCATCCAATTCTTCCGGCATTTTAAAGCCAAGATTGCGATCGATGAAAATCGGAATCCAACTTCCTTCTTCGATCCGGTCGGTCAGGAATGTTGAACAGGTTCCCTTCCGGTCACGATCCCGGTTCCGATAACGTACCGCTACTACCGTGATGTGAACTTCATCCGGGTAAATCTTTTGGCTGGATGCAATAGAATACAAACGAGCTGACAACTCAGGCAAAACACTCACCAACTGACTGGCGGTTAGCTTGGCCGGGAAATCAATCAACATATCCAATACATCATGACCATATAAATATTCATCCAGCTTATCTTCATCAGCCAGTAAATCACCTAATGCTTCATTGTTAGTTAACTCATGATAGCTGGCCAGCATGTGACTCGTAAGAACATTTATTTCTAAACGGTTGCGCAATGCTGTTTCCAGCGGAAGCGACCAGTCTTTTAAGGCTACCTCCGTCTGGCCATCCAGACCGGTATGCTCCAGAATACCTTTCACCAATTCGGCCGGATTGTTTCCAAATACGCCCACGTTATCACCCGGCTCGTAAGTAAAACCGGAGTCAGCAATATCGAGCTCTACGTGATAAACGTCTTTCAGCGAGTCTTCGCCAGATAAACGTACTTTCCGCTTAACGCGGGAAAAGTATGGATTCTGCCACGAATAACCGGTATCCTTTGCGTTGGTATCCTCGGCTACTTCAGCCACAGGCTCACTGCCCGATGCTCCGTTAACCTCACGGACAACCTGCAATACCGTATTAATCCAATTCGCGGCATCTTCTTCATAATCTACATCGCACTTTACGATGGGCAAAATATTGTTGGCCCCCCGTTCCTTCATCACCTCATCGAAATCGACTCCAGCCTTGCAGTAGCTTTTATAAATTTTGTCGCCCAATGCCAACACAGCATAGTTTACACCATCCAGTGATGTACATTCATCGCCTCTCAGGTAGGCCAGCATATCAACCGAGTTCACCGGCGGATCGCCTTCACCATGCGTTGGAAGAATCATTAGCACATTTTGCGCATTGGCTATTTCCGGGTAGCTGTACTCTTCCATCAGGAAAATTTCCGCTTCGAAGCCTGAAGCTTCTGCAACGTCGAAAAGACGGTATGCAATATCCTCACTATGTCCCGTATGAGTTCCATACAGGATGGTCACCGAAACTTTTTTATCGTCTGAGCCTTTTTGTTGCTGCTCGGCATGCACGAAGTATTTTCCGGGAATAAAACTTTCCCCTTTTAAGTGGTTGTTTATCCAGTCCAGCTGTTTCTTCTGCTGTGTGACACTCTCAATATTCACAGCCCGAAACTCGTTTTTTATTTCCGAACCAAATGTATTACTCATAGTATCTTTAACTTGACAATTAAGGTATTGCAAGCAATAACCTTTAAAATTTTTCAGTCCTCCGGACAATCATCTAATGATGCTTATTATATATTCATCCTACTGGTTATTAACACTTTTTTACAACCAGTAATGATTCATCTCAATGTCGGGAAACCGCTTATTAATAACGCCTCAAAATTAGTGTAATATTTGTTAGAAGCATCTTTATTTAGAAAGAATTTAATCTACTGATAACAAACCACTCAAATCTCGGTTTGTTCATCACCATTCAGCCAGTTGATTCTGCCTCCGGAAAAACGATCAAGGAAGTGGATTTTATAAAAAATCAGAAGCAAAAAAAATCCGGTATAAAAACCGGATTTTTCAGTATCTATTTTAATGGATATTAATTGTCTTCCATCTTCATCTTGTCACGGAAGTAAACATTCCATGCAATGTAATTTACCAGATGTGTGGCAAACTTCATTTCATGCATAGATGTGAACAACTGGCTCATGGTGTCTCTTGTCGGACCGAGCAAGTCAGATAACAGTACAGTTGTGCTGTCGTCGAAAGTAATCTGATAATCGCGGTACTTATTGCAGAAGGTGGTGTATTCAGCATCGCTGTCATTCTCGCTGCTGTTATTGTCAACAACAGTTACCGTAGCATTCTGCTGAAGTTCTCCGCCTTTGTATACTTCCAGCGAATCAGAGCCAGCTGTGCGGGTATGCACAATCTGCACATCTCCAATCGTCAGAGAGTGTACCTTCGTGTACGTGTCAGCACCTGAGTCTTTACTCCACTTAACCATTTCGTCATAAATCGTCTGATCTCCGTCTGACAGGTTATAATCATAAAGCTTAGTGGTATCGGTTCTCTCAGCCTGCATGCTCACTGCATAGCCACTGGCGAAAGTGAATGTCGAAGAATAGCTGTATGGCTTATCCGAGCCACCCATCATCCATTCAATATCCAAATTACCAACGGCAGTATCGGAAACGGCAATGTCACTTCCAAGACTGTAATTTAAGCCACCCGGGAAAGCATATGAGTATTTATACTTTGATGTCGTAATGACAAAATTGTTTCCCAACGAATCTGTGTCCTGCTTCGTTTTGTAGAAGCAATATTCCGGATGATGAAGGGCCAATTTTTCAGGAAGTTTAATAATAAACAAGGAAGTATCAGCCGTCATTTTGAAGTGATTGTACATATACGAGCTATAACCCCAGTGCATTTCATTCAGTACAGAATCCTGGTATTCGTAAACTCCGGCTACATCAGCCAACGTGATGCTGTCTGAAAACATTTCGCCATCACTAACTGAAGCGTCTGCTGATTTCAAGTTACTGTTCCCTGAGGTAATTACTTTGTAGCCATCAGAACTACTAATATCATTCATGGCAGTACTGACCTGATCTGCACTGTTATTGATGGCTTCCTTTAATGATTGATTAGCGACGTCAGTAGCCCCTCCGCCGGAATTCTGAGTACAACTCCACATTCCCACAGCTGCCAGTGCAACAATTGCGGACAAAAATATCCTATTTTTCATAACCATAAGATTTTGTTTACAAGTGATTATTTTTTAATACAAAGGGGATTTTGCTATTAAAAAAACAGACGCATTAGTGAATAACTGACTTGCATACATTCGGGATAATGGTGGGGTTCCGGAATGACTCAAGCCTGCCAAACAAAATGCTCCGTCAATAATTCTTAAGGTTTTGAGTAGTTGCTTTCTCTAAGCAAAAATGCAAATTCCTCATTAACTTACAACGATGAAACTGCATAATTTATTACCAACCAACTGAAATTTAACGTTTTTTAACCACTAATACAAATATCTATAATTAAATATAGGTATTTATGACCGGTAATACTCACGATACTCAAATCGATTGATATTACATAATATTTATTAACGAATAAAGAAAAAGATTATTGTATATTCCGAGATATTTCATTACTTTTATGATGGTTATTGCAATTTGCCAGAATTGAATAACCGGACCAAGGCATAATCAAGTAAAAATATTTATGAAGACATTGGATCATGCTCCTAAATTCGATCCAATTTTTGCCTTTTTATTCCTTAATCCAATACGGATTGCCGGCAGCCTGCTTATCAGGCTGCCTTTTTTTATCCCACAGATAAGTTAGCAGTAAAAGTAGGACGACTATTTAAAAGGATGTATAAACATAATAACCATTACAATTACCGCTGCAAACCACAATGACCGCTCCCACCGTTGGCGTTTGTTCTTCGAAATCCGGTTAAAATAGTGCCGGATAACGGGTGCCATGTACCGGATTGTGAAATAGGCACCGATGAAACCAAGTAGATTGCCAGCCAATACATCGCCCGGGAAATGGGCTCCAAGATAAATCCGGGTATAGGATACCACAACGGTCAGCAATCCTAAAATAAAGGGCATAACCTTTCTTTTTCTGATATGCCAGGCAATCACAGTGAAGGCAGCAGCTGTAGTGGTACTGTGGCCCGATGGAAAACTATACTTGTGCAATATGTAATTCCCGACATAATGCACCATGCCCTTTCCTTCAAAAACTGTTAAAGGCCTGTCCCATTCGAAAAACACCCAATGCTTAAGGAACTGCGCAATGAAGCCGGTAATAATCACACTGGCAATGGCAACAAGCACCATATTCATATCTTTTCGCATAAAAAGCAGCAACATTAGTGCGGAAAGGAAGAATGAATCTCCCAACCATGTCAAAATCAGCATCGGGTAATCGAGCCATTTGAAATAAATGCCATTCATGACGAGAAAACTGTCATGATAGCCATAAGCGAGTAATAAAAAGCCTAATAGTATCCAAAACATTAGTAGTGGAGCAAGGAAATATTTATTATCCCAAATAAAGTTTTTCATACCAAGTTACTAGTTTGTATCTGCTTTAATTTTTTATTTCTGGTTACACTTCCTGCCTGCTTAGCGAATGCGGAAATTCGACGCCATCAGGCCAATTCTAAAAACCGATATTTCGTGATTGAAATAGATATTGTAATAATCCTGTCCGTAATAATATTCGGCGAACAATGATATATCGTTCAGTAATTTAGGATGATAAGCCATCCGAAATGAAAAATCAAATTGCTTTGATAAATCGTATCTCTTTTCCGGTGAACGATTGTCAATGATCCACGTGAAATGCATGTGGTATCTTAATTGGCTCTGATTGAAATAATTATCCGGTTTGTTTTCGTGGTAGTCGTTGCCGGAAATCAGGCTTTTAACCGCTCCCAGGTAATTCTTTAGTTCTGAGTCGAAATTGAGCCGGAAGAGACCGTAATCATCTACCAATCCTTTTGAATTGAGCAGGTGGGTTTCAAATCCAAACTTGAAATATTCCGGAACCAATTGATTGCCTCTCGACTGGTCGTCGATCAGTATCCACCCGGCCTTGACAAAATTCGTTGCAAAATTGCCGTTTTCAGTGTTGTAGGTCCCGTCAGAATTATACACCGGCCCGCTTTGCCCGTTGGAATGATGTCCGAGGGTTAAATACGAAAGCAATTCTCCTTTATATACATCAGGGTTACCCAGATTACGATACACTGTCAGGCTGGGCATATAACTCGGCGTGGTTATCGGATAGGAACGTTCATCCTTCATCCGGATAACTCCTTTGAATGAAATATCCATTGCCCATTTGCCGTCGTGTGACAAATTCACCAGGTAGTACGGAGCGATTACCGCTTCGAACAACAGCGGATTCAGGTTTCCAATTCCCTGCTTAAATGTTATATAACTAGGCGAATGGGCCATTCCGATATATTCCGACATTAATTTTTGCGGCGATGGCGATTCCTGTGCCAATACTTTTGAATTAGTCAGCATGAAAACGATTCCGGTAAAACCGAACGCAATCAGCCAGCTTTTAAACAGACTTTTCATCACACAATCTCTTCGTCCTGTTCTGTCTGGAACTTCTTATATTTTAACATTAGTTAATACTAACTAACTTACATTTCATAAAAAAAACGGTTCCGGAAATGTTCCTTCTTTTCTCCCTTTGGCACCTTAATTCCCAGCACCTGGATAGTATCGCCCACATTGCTACTGATACTATGTACCAGGTGTGCCGGACATTCGACCAACATCCCCTTGGTTCCAATCATTTTGTCTTCGGCTAACCGGATGGTAGGATTTCCTTCTACAACGTAGTAGAGCATGTCGCATGGTAGAATTTTCGGCCCCATGCTTTCGCCTGGCTGTAAATCAAACTGCAGAATTTGCAGCGATTTGTTCTCATATAGATATTGCAAGTCCACTTCTTTTCCGCTAATGGACCTGAGCCACGGATTTCGATGTACTATTTTCATCCCTGTTACTTTTAAACCAATCCATCACTTGGTTAATTCATCCAATTCTTATTTCAACATTCTTTTCTTGAAATGAGCATCAACACGTTTTCCAAAATCTTTGAGCCTTCCTCTACGAGGTTTATTTTCTGCTCAAACAACTGCCACTTCATCATCATCATCCGCATCGCGCCCATTATTATGATGGTTATTTGTGAAGAAGGAACATCATCCCGGATTTCTTTCTTCACCTGCCCCTCCTTAACGATTTCTTCCAATTTTCCTGCTACCAAAAGCGTAATGTCTCTGATTTTCTCTTTCAGATAATCTTCGCCCTGGTAAATCTCCTCGGAGGAAATAACTGAAATCAAGGCCGGATTCTTCTGCAGCCGGCTAAACTGAAATTCAAAGGCCTGCCGCAGCTTATCAAAACTTGATGAATCACTTTGCGCGATCCTGGTAATGTTCGATTCTGTTGACCCTGAAAAAAAGTCGATGATATTCACCAGGATTTCTTTCTTGTTTTTGTAATGCCGATAGATGGCCGGCTCCGAAATACCAATGGCATTCGAAAGGTTTTTGATGGTCAAACCCTGTAGGCCTTTTTCAGCAATCAGCTTGATTCCCGTGTGTATAATCTCCAACTGTCTTTCGGTATACATGATCTGTTAGTTAATACTCACTAACAAAAGTACAACACTTTTGGGAACTGAGCATACTCGATTAAATATTTTTATATAAAGTTTACGTTAACTCACTTTTCGTAAAAAAGAAAGGAGGCTAATTGCCTCCTTTACACTATATAATGTTCTTTAGATCAATCGTCATCGTCATTATCCTCCCCGGCCAATCGGGCGGGATAGGGAACTTTTCCTTTTGCACTGAACCATAAAATGCGATTCAACAGGTCATCATCTCCCCCATCGATATGATCATATTGTGGCTCCATACTGATATTGGCGTAGTGCAACGCTTTTCCTTTCAGGGAAGAAAGTGCTGCATTCATCTCGTCAAGCGGAATCTGGTTTTTCACCGATTTGTAAGGAGTGTAATCAGGTGTTTGATCGAAACAGGCATCCATTGTCGGAGCTATGGCATCCTGAATATTCATCGGTGTAAGTCCCAGTATCTGTTCAATGGTTCGAACCATTGCAGGTTGGTTATATGCTGCATGAACTGCTTCATCTTTGTGGGAATACGGACTAATAACCGTTCCTACTGTCCGGTAAGCTGAAATGTGGTCCCAACCAGTCTGACTGTCATCTTCGGTAACGAAAATAACGGTATTCGACCAGAACCGACTATGACTCAACGCCTCTACAATCTGGCCCAACGCCAGGTCATTGTCCGCAACCATAGCCCTGGGCGTTGGATATCCGGGACGAGTTCCAGCAGTGTGATCGGCCGGAAGTGCCATTACCATCAATTGCGGAAGAGAGTCTCCTTCCATGTTCTCGTACTTCTTCAAATCTTTAATGAAGGCATCAGCACGCATTACATCCGGTATCGCATGGTGGTCATATCCAGGGTAAGTTTTGCTCAAAATCGTTTTAACCGGTCCTACCGTGGTCTTATTGGTGAAATGGAATGGTTCACCATTCACAAACTTCTGATATATATCTTTCCAGCCAAGTGACTTATCGAATTCGGGAACCGCTGCTTCACCGTATATCTTTACCGATACTCCGTGTTTCATCGCGTTATCCCAAATAAATCCAGTGGGAGCATAAACCAAAGCGTCGTACTGAACATGCGGATAGCTCCGGAACCAGGCACGCACATTTTTCTCTACATAATCGGTAACAATCGATGCATCGGTCCATTGGTGCCCTTCGGCAGAACATTTTCCGGAAGCCATGTAATTGTCCATCAAGACAAAGTCGTTGACCAGGCGGTGCATATTCGGTGTAACCTTACGTCCGTATATACAAAGAGTCGAATCACCTCTGCCTTTCTTTACATCGCCTAATACCTGATCGTAGGTCCTGTTCTCTTTGATAATATAAAGAACATGCTTGAATACCGAGGGTTCTCCAATCCGGTCAGGAACCGGCTTTGGTTCGACACCTTCACGGGGCGCCAATTCAGCCATTTTAACTCTCGCCAGGTCATTTACTGCAATTACCGTATTTGTGTGCTTTTCCAGCTCTTCTTTATCCGGCATAGGAATCACTGAAACCGACGCCAGCATATGGTGCGAATTGTACGCCAGCGTTTTCTCCGGTCCCTGCTCTAATCCTACGTGTGCACCTGTCGCCTCAATATTGGTGACGTACATTTTTTTCTTGTCGGCGATGGTAATCGATGATGGATAAGCGCCTGTCGGAATAAATCCAACGACTTTACTCTTTTGGTCGAGACCACGCGCCGATGCATGTTTTCCCAAACGTACAACCGCTACAGCATTATCCATACCGTTTGCTACGTACAGGTATTTTCCGTTTTTCGATACGGTTATGCCTTCCGGCGAATCGCCCCAATATTTATTGAGGCCGGGTTGCAACCGAACCATAATGCTTTCAGTCACTTTATCGGCAACCGGATCGATAACCGACACATCATCGCTGTTGGAGTTGGTTACATATATATATTTTCCTCTCGGAGCCGCAACAATCTCATTGGGATGAAGTCCGGTTACAATTTCACGTATCAACTGACCGCTATTCGGATCGAACACCGAAATACTTCCTTCGCGGGTTGCTCCGGTATTCAATGTCACTTTCGCTTCGCCCCATGGCACACCAGATACAACGTCTTCATCTCCCAGTGGCAGTCGACCTCCCCAGTTGGTCACAAAGAGTTTGCCGTTGGCCTCAGCGATTCCATAAGGTGCGACTCCCGTATCTCTTCGCCAGATGATGTTTCCTGTCTCCAGGTCCTGCTTAACCAGTTCGTTGTTACCGTCGAGCACGACATACAGGTAGTCTCGCCCATTTTCTTTTCGAATCAATAGCTCATTAGGCAGAGCTGTCTTTGCGGGTGGTAGCGGGTCATATGAGAAATAATCTGTAATTCCGGCTTTTCCGTTTTTCCAGCTTGCCCGAATGACATACGACTTTCCTCCGCTTGTCGCTGCACTCCATAATACCTCCAGCGAATTGCCTGTTTGATGCCAAATAATACCTGAATACGTACTCATGGCCCCAGCTAACTCCGACCGTGATTTTATGGGCAATGTATCAACGATTTTATCGGTTTTTGTGTCAATAAAAACCACGCTGTACCGTTCTTCTACTGCCAGCCATTTACCATCCGGTGACAAGGCTGCATCGAGCGCATGATTTTCCAGACCTTTATCGCCAAAGTAAATCTGCTTTCCGGCGGGCCTGAGTATTCTGTTCCAGGGAAGAACATCGTTACCCGATTCATCCACTTTTTTCCCTTGCGCCACATTCTGGCTCCACGCCGGAGCAGCCATCAGGCACAACAGGACTAGCGTTAATTGTATTAGTTTCATGACAGGAATTTTGATTTATTAGGAAACTGATATATCGCTTCTTTGTTCAGGTAGTCCTCCTATTATTTCACGCTACCACTTCATACCAAGGCAAAGCAAAAAGAAAAAATCCCTACCCGAAAGCATCAGGGAGGGATTTTATCATAAAAAAAGTTAAAAATATGACAAAACTATTTCTGCTCATTCTGCCCGGACTGCGGCATTTTGAATGAGCCCATGTTCGTAATCTGGTATTGCGACATATTAAAATTCTTATCACTGTTCTTATTCACTTCTGTAACCTTTAAACTGGTGCGCTCCCCCGTTTCCTTATCCAATGAATTACTCTCCATCAGGAATCCCCAGGGCATACCGTTGGCATACATCGACGACTTGAATACCGAGGACATCAAATCACGTGTCTGCAACTTTACATCCCGCGAGATCCAGAAGTCGGCCTTATCCATTTCGTCTTCATACACGTACTCCTCGCATTTGTATCCTGCAATGTTTTTTGTCCGACCGGTTTTTTTCAGGTTGGGATTCATCGCTGACATATCTGCCGGCGCTGTCTCCATATCTGCACTGGCATTATATAATGAATCAATGTTCGTCATCAAATCAAGTCCATACACTATTCCCGTGTGTTTTCCGTCCTGATCGGAAAGAATAATGGTAGCCTTATTCTTGTAATCGAAAATGTAAATCCCTTTTCCTTTTGAATCTCCCCCCATATCTCCGCCTGCAAATTCATAAGCAAAGTTATGCCTGCCGGGATTCATAAAAGTGACCAGCGTAGCATCGCTTTCCAAAGATCCGTCCTTTTTATATGATTTAACGACCATCGTAGTAGAATACTGAAAATCATACTCTTTCTCTATCGGAACCGGTTCACCGGACATTCCCATGCTCTTCATCACACGCTGCATCCGTTGCTGTTGTCTGGCTTCCCGCGACATCTCGCCTTGCCCATTAGCTGTGCTGTCATTTTTATTACTTTCCAGCGAATCCTCTACTTTATCCAGCCCTTTGTCAATTTGTTCATCCATTTTATCTTCAGCGCGCTTCTCGGCCTTTTCCTGAGTCTTTTTCAAGGCCTTGTTAGCCATTTTTTTTAGAAAGCCCTGTGCCTGCGTTGGCTGCGAAAAACAAAGGGCTCCGGCAAGAACTAAAAGTAAAATCCATGTTTTTTTCATTGCTAAATCTCGATTTAAATTGGTTTATTTTTGGTTGAGTGTTAATAAAATTAATACTTGTTTATCTGAAAACCAACAATTAAGATAAATATATAACTATCGTCAATTATTGTGTATATCACAGAAACACTGCACCTAACGGCGCGCATATGCGACAAAAAATGGGTTAACCAACATGCTTACTGCTCATTATCCGGTAATCAAATATTTATTCATCAAAGCATACCGTGTGATGAATTGAAAAAGTTACTTTTGTTGGGTAAAATTTTGATCATATGAATACGTGGTTCGAGTGTAAAGCAAAATATGTAAAGATTGACGAAAACGGACGGGAGAAAAAGGTCAACGAAGCCTATCTTCTGGATGCTGTATCGTTTAGTGAAGCAGAAAGCCGCATTTATAAAGAGCTGGAGACGATGGTGAGTGGTGAATTCACGGTTACGAAAATTGCCAAGACCAACATCGCTGAAATTATTCCGTCGGAAGATGGTGATCGCTGGTTCAAAGCAAAAGTATCGTTCATTACTATCGATGAAGAGAAAGGTAAAGAAAAACGGACTGCGCAATACGTTCTGATTTTAGCCAAAACCGTAAGGGATGCCTACGAAAAAGTCGTTGAAAACATGCAGGGAATGATGGCTGATTTTGAAATCAACGCTGTAAACGAAAGCCCCATCATGGATGTATTCCCTTATTTTGGACAGGAAGAGGAAATCCCGGATAATCTCCGCCCGCTGAATGACGATGAGCTACTGGCATCTAATAATGAAGCAGAGGAAGACCAATCTGACGATCTGGAGCCACTCGAAGATGACGAAGAAGCAGAAGAAGAATAAAAGCTTGGCTACACAACACTGAGTTCAGACTGTCCAGATAGGACAGTCTTTTTTTTATACCCAAACGGGTTGTCCGGCTTTCGTCGATCGTTTTTTGAAAGCCCAGTAAACAACCAGCGAAGAACCTATTCCAACCACAACACCCGCCAATACATCGGAAGGATAATGCACCCCCAGATCCATACGGGAATAACCAACCAGCCCTGCCCATACAAACGAAGGAACAATGACGTACCAACGCGGAAACATCAGGCTGAGAGCCATCGCCATGGCCATAGCGTCAGAAGTATGGCCCGATGGAAACGAAGGACTTCCGCCAGCCGATAATTTTTCAATAAACGGATAACTAATAAAGGGGCGCGGCCGCTGAAATGTATATTTGAGAATATTAACAACAATGGCTGACAGGAGCATGCTTCCTGCCATGTACCAACCTTTCTGCTTTAAAATCCGTTTCTTTACCCGGTAGCCCGCCATCAAAATCATCAACGGAATTCCATAAGAAACCGGGAAAGCTGCTGCAGAAATAATTTTAAATGGCCAATCCAACGCGGTATTTCGGTTAAGATTGACAACCTTCAATATATCGATATCCGGATTTTGTCCGAAAGCAGTGGTATATACGAAAACCAAAGCAACCGTAAACAATATGGTCACTGAGTTTCTACTCATTTTCTAATTCTTTGAATAACGTAGCTGGCATCCTCTTTCATAAGTTCTTACTTCATCTGTCTACGCTACCGGATGATGTTGCTGGTAACGAATCACAATCACATGACAAATTTATGATACTTAAAATTCCTGAATGTTACATCACTCTTAAGCTTTATGCCCCTGTTTAAGTGTAACACTTACGATTACGGGCCGTAATTTTTACTCAAACTCTAAAGCGATACCATCCAGTCTTTAATCTACAACCTATATCATTCAATTTGAAATCTTTATATTTAATGTGCTAAACTAACAACACTAAACAATGAAAAAATCCAACCAGCTTACGCGAAGAAAATTTATTGGAACAGCTGTCGGATCAGCTGCCGCATTTACCATTGTGCCGAGTCACGCAATTTCCGGTCTTGGCCACATCGCACCCAGCGATAAATTGAATATTGCCGGCATAGGTATCGGGGGAAAAGGAAAGGTGAACCTGGGAAACATGGTCGGACAAAACGTTGTAGCCTTGTGCGATGTCGATTGGGATTATGCCGCGCCGGTTTTCGAAAAGTACCCGAAAGCCAAACGTTTCAAGGATTTCCGTAAAATGCTGGAACAGCAGAAGGATATTGATGCTGTCGTTGTAGCCACGCCTGACCATACACACGCAATTGCGGCAATGGCAGCGATGAAAGCAGGGAAACACGTCTATGTGCAAAAACCGTTGACGCATTCCGTGAGCGAGTCTCGCTTGTTAACTGAAACTGCCAGACAAACCGGCGTAGTAACTCAAATGGGAAATGAGGGCCATTCTGATGATACGGTTTATGAAGTAGCGGAAATTATCCAAAGCGGAATCTTGGGAGATATCCGGGAAGCACATGCCTGGACAAACCGCCCTATCTGGCCGCAAGGACTGGAACGACCTAAACAGTCTGAAAAAGTTCCGGAAACGCTCGACTGGGATTTATTCATAGGACCGGCGGCTTTTCGCCCCTATCATTCTGCTTATACGCCATGGAGTTGGCGTGCCTGGTGGGATTTTGGCACCGGCGCCCTGGGAGACATGGGCTGTCATATTCTGGATGTGCCGTTTTATGCCCTCAATCTAAAATATCCTGTTGTGGTTGAAGCCAGTTCAACCATTTGTAACACGGAAAGCGCCCCGGAAGCTTCGCGGGTTGAGTATACTTTCCCCGCAAGGGAAAACCTGCAATACTGCAACTTCCCGGAAGTAAAAGTAACCTGGCACGATGGCGGATTAATGCCTCCCCGACCGAAAGAGCTGCCCGACGGCGAGCCCATGGGCGGCTGGGGCGGTGGCAATTTGTTCATCGGCTCCAAAGGCAAACTGGTGTGCGATTACTACGGCCGCGACTGGAAACTGTTATTACCGGGAAATGAGAAACCGATTACAAAGGTTGACCTTCCGCGATACGCCGACGACCCGCTGGGTGGAGGCAGGCACGAGATGCAATGGGTACGGGCCTGTATGAAAGGAAAAGATGGTGCTGAATTAACATCATCGAATTTTGAATATGCCGGCCCCCTTTCGGAAATGGTTTTGATGGGAAACCTCGCTATTCGGTTACAGGCACTCAACCGCCCGCTTCATTGGGATGGTGAGAAAATGAAGTTTACCAATATTTCGCCTGACGATAAATTTAAAATCATTACCTCCCATCAATACAAAAAGATTGACGGACAACCGCAGTTTCACACCGACTGGACGGACGAATTACCAGCTGCTGAAATGGCAAATGAATGGGTAAAACACACTTATCGTAAGGGATGGAAAATTTGAATGAAAAAAAAATTCCACTCAATTTGACACATTAACAGGCAGTTTGGTTTCGACCCGATGTATTTTGTTAATAAAAAATCATATAAGAAAGCATACTAAGACAATATTGAAGGATAGGTACACGTTTTACCTATGCTTCTACAAATAATTCTACCATTTTTTTGGGGTGCTGCTTCTTCGGGAGTCGCACCCCTTTTTGCTTTTTAATCACCTAAAATGTCAGGAGTGAAAAGCTTCCCGAAGTATATAGATGCTCTTTGAAACCCCTTCGTCTGCAGGCTCTTTACCTTCAAATTCGAGCGAAACATATCCCTGATAACCGACATTTTCCAATATCTCGGCAATCCGTTTGTAGTTTAAATCGAGGGTATACCACTCACCGCCCCCAAAGTATGTTTTTGCCTGAACAAAAACGGTGTAAGGCGCTATCATTTCCAGTTTCTGATAAGGGTCTTCCAAAAAATTACCGGTGTCCATTAACAATCCCAGCCATGTTGAATCAATCGCTTTCTTAATGCGCAACATGCCTTCCGGAGTGCTGGACAAGCCCCAGTGATTTTCCAGCGCCATCACTACGCCCAATTCTTCGGCCCGAGGCAAACACTTTTCAATGCTGTCGATTGCCCAGGCAAATGCATCGTCTTCATCATAGCCCGGAATCGGTTCTTCATGCCCCCGGTGAGCCATCAAATCGTCGAATGACTTACGCGTTCCCCACCTTCCGGAATTCAGCCGGATACTGGGAATTCCCATATCGGCGGCAATTTCAAGGCAGCGAAGTGTATGTTGAATATTCTTTTCCCGCTCTTCTTCGTCGGGTGAAACAAAATCCTGATGGATGGACAAACAAACCAAATCGATTCCGTTGACAAAGGCATGGCGCTTCAGCTTATTGAGATAGGATTTGGATTCACTGTCCATTTGCCGGTGCAGCACGTCGACACCTTCAATTCCTAACCGGGCCGCCTTTTCAATAATCTTATCGACCGACACTTTGGGCTCCTTAAAATGCCAGTACGAATAGGTCGATACCGCCAGTTTAACTCTTGTTTTCTGCGGAATGGAAGGCATTCCCGGTTTCATGGATGGCAATAACAATCCTCCGGATGCCAGGCCCGCGACTGATAGGAAGTTTCGTCGGTTTGTTTTCATGCTTTGGTTGATTAGTTAGTTAAAATAAGGTTACGGAAACATGTGATTATGGAGACTTAATTCCTTCATTATTAAAAAACAACAAATCCTTCACGTCTTCAACTTGCATAAACGCTTCTTGCTTGTTCAGGTACCGGTTCCCAACAACCCCGACCTTCTTGCAATGCAGTAAGCGTATTACTGGATAATTCATCTTCACTGATTTTGGATCGAATACCGTATTTTGACGAATGACCAACCCGGCTGAGGAAGTAGCATCTAAGATACTTTTGCCTTCGTTGTAAAATGTATTTCCCTCCAGGGTGACATCCTGGTGAACAAAGGTGGTGTCAGCCGAAGCATCTGAGAGAACCGGACCAATCAAAATCATGGCCCTATTGCCCTTTGTTGAGTTGCATCGTCTTAACATGTTGTTTTTAATAAACACTTGGTTTAATGCTACCGGCTGGAATGTCGAAGCCAGGTCACCTCCCAGCTCGATGCCATGTCTTCCTGAGCGGATATGATTGCCCTCTACCGTGATTTTTCCTGAAGTTTGCAATCGAACTCCATCTTCCATCATATTATTCAACCGGTTACCCCGCAAAATAACTTCCGGCTGCCGCGAAATATTCGTCAGCAATATACCCGGTTTTACTGTTTCCGGAAGCGCCCTATCGAACCACAATTCCTGGTATTGTTCATTCAGGTCGCGAATCCGTGTGATGACTCGTTCTTCGCGAAGAGTGAGATCGGCAGAATTAATAAACCGGAGCGTGTCTCCAACCTGTGCAAACTGACTGCCCCACTGCTTTTCACTTATCTGTCGAACTCCAAAAACACTGTTACTTATTCGTTTTATAATTTTCAACGTTGGTCCGGATACCGATATGGCGGCTCCCATCATTCCCGAAAAACGGCTGTTGGTTATGGCAATCTCCTTTTGGCACCCAATAAAACGGATACCTCCGGCCAGTGACGACAATCTTTGTCCAGCCAGGCTATCCGGTAACACATTCAGCCGGTCCAGCATGATATTTCCCGACTGCTCAGCAACCATTATTTTGCCCGGCGCGTGAACTACCGAAACATTAGACAAGGTAACACCATTGGAACCGGTCAGATGAAACGCCGGCGAGATTTCACTTTCCAACCGCTCGCTATCCGCTTTCCAAACTACTTTCCATCCTTCTTTGGGCAATTGATTCGGAGAGACTTCTATCCAAAAGTTCCCGTAACGCAACGGTTTTATTGACACATTAGCCGATGTTCCCAAGTTAGATGACAAAAACGAGCAGCGACCGGAAGCATCAGTCCGAAGCCACCCAGCAACTTTAACGGGCAGGTTTTCTCCGTTTCTTGTCATCGAAAGCCTCCCGTTTTCTACTTCCAGACTATCACCTATGCTGGTCTCAATCGTAAAGAAATGCCCTTCCTTATTTACTTCGGTGACTGTTCCTTCGCCCCAAACGGAGGACAAAAAACGAATATTGATATTCCGGATGCTGATATTCTTACATTCCTGAAGCTCGAATGGCAACATCATCCCGTGTATAATAAAAGTGGAACCTGAACCATCAATAATCAGATTTTCGAAGTTGAACAGTGGGAAAGCAATTCGTCTCAGTCCGTTAGAAGAGCCTGTCAGAGCCAGATATTCTTCCAGAGCATAATCTGGGTAAAAATGGTAAGTTCCTTTCGGGATGGTTAATCGAGAAGCCCCCGATTCGTAACAAGCATCCAACGCTTTTAAAATAACCGGTGTAGCATCTTTTTTTCCGGCGATTCCGAACTGAGCCGCATTAATACCATTCCGGACCTGTTGGCCCCACACCGGAGAGGCAGCAATAAGGATGAGGAAAAACAGCGTATTCTTTTTCATAATTTGGTTGATGGTCAATCTAAATTTTTATTCAAGATATAAAATTCGGATGACCCGGAGAAAGTGTTAACAGGCTTATTATGAAAAGTAACAAGTTAATAACGTAAATTTTCGAAAAGGGAGATTCTTACTCCTCGTCGGAGAATTCGGCTTCATCCATATTTTCTGCGGTAGCAATTGGTAGCGAAAAAGAAAAAGAAGTTCCGTGACCGGGACGGCTTGAACCTATTAATTTCCCTCCATTTTTTTCAATAAACTCCGATATCAGACTAATACCCAAACCAGTTCCTGATTCGTTATCGGTGCCTTTTGTTGTGTATGCCATACGCTGTTTAAGCATCAAATCGAGCTTGTCCTGCTCCATCCCCACACCATTGTCGCTGACCGTTATAATATGCTCATCTTTTATTTCGCGACTGGATATAACTACCGTTCCACCACGGTCCGTAAATTTGATGGAATTGCTGACTAAGTTTCGTAAAA
Source organism: Prolixibacter denitrificans (assembly GCF_003014495.1). Lineage (GTDB taxonomy): Bacteria > Bacteroidota > Bacteroidia > Bacteroidales > Prolixibacteraceae > Prolixibacter > Prolixibacter denitrificans. The sequence goes on from NZ_PYGC01000007.1 coordinate 186,790, forward strand.
CGGAGCTAATTTGGTTGTAATCGCAGTGTACCCGGGCATACTTGTCGATGTCTAGCTCAACTTTAATATCCTTTGCATTCGCAACCTGCTGCAGCAAACTGATGGCTTCTTCTCCCATGCTATGCAATGGATAATTCCCCGGAAACGACTCAATGCCATCATGCTGATTCTTTGCCCAGAAGAGTAAATTCTCGGCCAGGAAATACACCGCTCCCATTTGCTGGTAACACTCCTCGATGAACACATCCAACTCCTGCTTATCAAGCTTCATATCACCCGTAGCATAGGCACGAAAGATTTCGTACATGCTGGATAACGGCCCACGTAAATCGTGACCGATGATGGAAAGAATCCGATTCTGCACCTGGTTCAAATGGCTCAATTCACGTTGCTTTTTCTGCTTATCAGCCAGCAACATTTCCTGCTCGGCCCGCTGTTCCGACAGAACAATGTTCATTGCCTTTAGCTTGCGCCGCTGCTTGTGCAACCAGAGTGTAAGGAGAATGAAAAACAGAAGCAGGAAAATCACGACAATCAACGTATCATACAACTGCTGTCTGTCAAGATTCGCAAGACCGAGAAAACTAAAAGGCGACTCACTGACCGATGATCCGGATTGTATAATGTGTCCGGCTGTCGTAGGTAACATGCCATAACTTGCGTTCAAACCAAAGGTGAACACAAATGTCAACATCAGAAAAAGCGATGCGAAAAACCGGTGAATATGAATGCGCCTGAAAATGTTCATTCGGGCAAATATTACTTCAACAAAATTCTGTCGAAAGACAAATTAGCTTCTACCATTAAATTTGGGCTGAAAATAACTGGTTTTACGTTTTCGACCAATTAATCTGACGACTTCCTGCTTAATAAAATGATTTTCCTGTACAAAATGTTTATTAACGACAACTGTTTTTTACCAAAGGAAAGAGATAAGACATTTCGAAGCGTCTGGTTATCTATCAAAAAGGTTGAATGGGAATTCCCGGTGCAGGCAACGCTTTGCTCCATTGCCTCTAAAACACATTGTGCGAATAAGGGTATTTTGCTATTTTTCGGGCAAATTAACAGTATTAACAAATTAACCTTAACTAACGTGAAACGTAAAACGCTAATCCTGCTTGCGTCAGCAGTATTCCTGTTGTCGTGTTCAGCAAACAAACAACCCGTACAGCGAGTGAATCCATTTTTCAAAACATTCGATACTCCTTTCCAGGTTCCTCCTTTCGAGCAGATTACCAATGCCGATTACCTGCCTGCTTTCAAAAAAGGAATGGAAGAGCAAAATGCCGAGATAGATTTGATTGTCAACAATTCTGAAGCACCAACTTTCGCCAACACTATCGAGGCATTTGAATACAGCGGACAGCTATTGAACAAAGTAGCCAATGTATTTTTCAATGTGAAGGGAGCAAATACCAATGACTCGATTCAGGCTATTGCCAAAGAAGTTGCTCCGTTGCTTTCACAACACGGCGATGCAATCAACCTGAATGAAAAGCTTTTTGCCCGCATCAAGAGTGTTTACGACCAGAAAGATGAACTCGACTTGTCGCCGGAACAGAAGAAACTTCTCGAAGAAACATACAAAGGTTTTGTCAGAGGTGGTGCCAACCTGGAACCCGAACAAAAAGAACAGCTGAAGAAAATCAATGAGAAATTGTCACTCCTTTCGCTGCAGTTCGGTGAAAACCTCCTGGCTGAAACAAACAACTTCCAACTCGTCGTCGACAACCAGGACGACCTGGCCGGATTACCGGAATCGGTTATTTCCGCTGCAGCGGAAGAAGCCAATGCAGCCGGCATGGATGGAAAGTGGGTATTCACCTTACAGAAGCCGAGCTGGATACCTTTCCTCACTTATTCTGAGCGTCGTGATTTGCGCGAAAAATTGTACAAAGCCATGTACAACCGCGGAAACAATGACAACGAGCACGACAACAAAGCCATCATCAATAAAATGGTGAATCTGCGCCTGCAGAAAGCGAACCTGATGGGCTACGACAACTGGTCGGCTTTTTTACTCGACGACCGCATGGCTAAGAAACCGGAGAATGTTTATGCTTTGCTCGAAAAAGTATGGACACCGGCATTGAAACGCGCCGAAGAAGAACGTGCCGATATGCAGGCCATGATTAATAAAGAAGGTGGCGATTTCAAGCTGCAGAGCTGGGATTGGTGGTATTACGCCGAAAAAGTGAGAAAAGCCAAATACAATCTGGATGAAGAGCAGTTGCGCCCCTATTTCGAACTGAATAACGTTCGTGAAGGAGCTTTCGCGGTAGCAAACAAACTGTATGGCCTGACATTTACTGAGCTTAACGACATGCCGCTTTATCACCCTGATTGCAAGGTATTCGAAGTTAAAGACAGAGACGGTTCTGAAATTGGCGTTCTCTATATGGATTTCTATCCGCGTGCATCGAAACGCGGTGGTGCCTGGATGACCAGCTACCGGAAACAACACTTTAACGAGGAAGGTAAAGACGTTCGACCGGTTATCTCGATTGTAACGAACTTCTCGAAACCGACGGGCGATAAGCCGGCATTGTTGACTTACGATGAGGTTGAGACACTCTTCCACGAATTTGGTCACGCATTGCACGGACTCTTGTCAAATTCTCATTACAATTCGTTGTCCGGAACAGCCGTTGCACGCGATTTCGTTGAACTTCCATCACAGGTTATGGAGCATTGGGCACCACAACCCGAAGTACTAAAGATGTATGCCCGTCATTACAAAACCGGTGAAGTGATTCCTCAGGAACTGGTTGATAAATTGGTGAAAGCCGGTAAATTCAACCAGGGATTTGCTACGGTTGAGTACCTGGCTGCTTCCTTCCTCGACATGGATTATCATACCATTACGGAACCGCAGGACATTGATGTCAATAGTTTCCAGACGAAATCGATGAATAAAATTGGTTTGATTGGTGAAATCATTCCGCGTTATAAGTCAACTTACTTCGCTCACATTTTCTCAGGCGGATATTCAAGCGGCTATTACAGCTATATCTGGGCCGAAGTGCTCGATGCAGATGCTTTTGAGGCATACAAAGAGGCTGGTAACATTTTTGATCAGACAGTTGCGACTGCCTTCCGCACACAAATTCTCGAACGTGGAGGAACGGACGAAGCGATGAATCTCTATGTCAACTTCCGTGGAAAAGAACCGGGAATTGAACCGCTGCTGAAGAACCGGGGATTACTCGACTAAACTGATTACCATATATGAAGTTAAGACCCGGTTCTTCTGAGCCGGGTTTTTTACTTTTTATCCTGCCAGAATAGCTTCTTTAATAAAACGGTATTTTCATAATATGCGATTTCCGATTTTTAATCTCACCTGTATTTACTATATTAATCGGACAATTTGCATTGAGAATACCCCTCCGATGCAATTATTGGGTGTGTGTTAATTGAGGATAGATGAAAACAAAAAATTCGGTAATGTCTCAAATCGAAAAAATCAACTTAAAAGAAAAATTCTCCAAGTTCAGCGACCATTGGAGCCCAAAGGTAATCGGACAGCTTAATCACCAACAGGTGAAGGTGGTTAAATTCCAGGGTGATTTTGTGTGGCATAGCCATGAAAACGAAGATGAGCTTTTCATGGTCATCGACGGCTCGTTTACCATGGAGCTTCGGGATAAAACAATTGAGGTTCATGAAGGAGAACTGATTATCATCCCGCGTGGAGTTGAACACCGTCCAATAGCAAAAGAAGAAGTCAGCATTCTGCTTTTCGAGCCCGGAACAATTGTCAATACCGGCGAAGTACGCAACCAGCTGACCGTGGAAAAACCAGACCACATATGAGATAAAAACGGAAGATATTTGAAACAACCAATATTACACTAAATCATAACACATATCATGGAACAAAGAATCTCGTATATAACGCTTGGCGTTAGAAATCTGAAAGAATCAGAGAATTTTTACAGCAATCTGCTGGGATGGAAGAAAACAGAAGAAAGTACCGGAAATATTATTTTTTATAAACTGAACGGCCTCATCCTGGCATTGTACCCGGTTGAAGCACTGGCCAGCGATGCTGAGACGGTACCCGGTGCAAAATGTTTCAGTAATTTTACCATATCGTATAATACCCGCACAAAAGCCGAAGTTGACGATGTGATATTCAAACTAGAGAAGCATGGAGTCAAAGTGGTCAGAGAGGCCGAAACCGTTTTTTGGGGCGGCTACCGTGGGTACGTTAGTGATCCGAATGGATTCATGATCGAAATTGTATATAACCCCAAAGCTGAAATGGACGAAGCAGGAAATATTCTGTAATTTCCGGAAATATAATCCCATTGAATTGACTGCGGGCGGGAAAAATTCTTGCCCGCTTTTTTGTGCTCATTCCTTCACCTTTTTTAACGAATTCCGGTCAACCTTTTTGAAAGCTTCAGGTTACTATAATATCACTATCACTCTACGATTAATAACGGAAAGATGAGCAGTACGATGTGGGATCAGCGATATGCAGCTGAAGAATATGTTTATGGAACCAGCCCCAATGAGTTTTTCAGGGCAGCACTGGAAAAGCTAACCCCGGGAAAACTTTTATTGCCGGCTGAAGGTGAAGGAAGGAATTCGGTTTATGCCGCATCGCAGGGATGGAAAGTAACTGCGTTCGACACCAGTACCGAAGGCCGGAAAAAGGCAATGCGGTTAGCCGAACAGCAGGGTGTTCATATTCAATACCAACTTGCCGGATACAACCAGGTTTTGCTGCCCGAAGAGCATTTCGACTGCGTTGCCATGGTGTATGCCCACGCGTCAGCTGCTGACAGAACGCAAAGACACAGACGAATGCTGAGTTTTCTGAAACCTGGTGGCACATTTATTCTGGAAGGTTTCTCGAAAGAACAGATTCATAACCGCACAGGAGGACCGCGAGATGTCGAGATGCTTTTTTCGGAAGAAGAATTGAGAAATGATTTTCAGGAATTAAGCGAATTGAAAATCTGGAAAGAAGAAATCGAACTACAGGAAGGGCCGTTCCACAATGGATGCGCTAATGTGATTCGTTTAATCGGTGTAAAATAAGCTGAAATTCAAGTTTCAGCCATTACGTTGCTACCCCATTATTATATTATTATACCTAAAACCCTCTGTAAGATAACTGGAGACTTACAGAGGGTTTATTTTTATGCAACTCTAAACATCTCTACCGAAACCAGAAGACGATGGCTGCGGTAAGCAACAGTAATATAATCGATAAATAGCGATAATTCTTATACCACGGCAAGCCTTTCAACTCTGCCGTTTCTTCCCGGAAAATCTTCTTCGACCAGGTCATATTCTCCACTTTCTCAGCTGATGGTTTTCCGGTAGCGAGACTCACACCTACGTGAACTCCCATACAGATAAGCAACAACAATGGAGCCTTATTCAGGAAATGAATGTTGTTGATAGTGTCTGACCAGCCATATATTTCGGACAGGAAGACAAATATGGCAATTGCCAAACCGGTTATGAGGCTGACAAATGCGCCGTTGGCATTCCCTCGCTTCCAAAAGAGTCCCAATAGAAAGACAGCAACCACTGGTGGTGCAATCAAGCCGAGCACCATCTGGAGATATTGGAAGAGCGAACCGAAACGATCGATTTGCGGAGCCCACAGTGCAGCAATCACCACTAAAATAACGGTTGCAATCTGTCCAACGCGAACCAATTGCTTACTGGTTAGCCCCGGCTTAATTTTATGCACAAAGTCCATCGTAATCAGCGTCGATGCTGAGTTCAGCGTGGCACTCACACTCGATGACATTGCAGCCAGTAGACCAGCGATGACCAGTCCCAAAACTCCCTTTGGCAACAAACTGTAAATCAACACGGGGTACGTCAAATTGGGACACTGAGACAGATGGGTACAAAGCATTCTCGCTCCGGTAGCGTCATTAACGGTGTAATAGTGCAGACTGCTAATATCCATATTCGAATAAAGTACAATGGCGATCACACCCGGAAGTACCATGATGAAGATGACCGGAAGTTTCAGTAAACCAGCAAACAAAGCCCCCCAACGACCGTGATTCAGGTCTTTCGCACTCAGCACCCGCTGAACCATGAACTGGTTGTTGGCCCAGAAGTAAAATCCCAATAACGGAACGCCAAACACCAAACCTGTCCACGGCATCAGTGGATCTTTGCTCGATTTCACCAGGCTGAAAATTTCTTTGGTGGACGTATGCAGTTTTCCGGCATCAATCTGCGCATGCAAGCCATGAATCAAACCGGACCAACCGCCCACTGCCGAGAAGGCATAGTAGGTTAGAATAGTCGAACCAATTACCAGTATCATAGCCTGAATCACCTCGGTGTGCACTACTGATGACAATCCGCCCGGAATGGTGTACGCAGCCGCGGCCAAAGCCAACAAAATGATGATGACTGTGGAATTAACTTCCGGAAAAATCAGTTTCAAAATCAGGTTACCGGCATATAATCCGGCTGCCGTATCAATTACTACATTTCCCAATACGGTAATAAACGAAAAATAATACCTGGATCGACTGTCGTACCGGCGCTCGAGAAACTCCGGCATGGTGTAAACTTTCGACTTCAGGTAAAATGGTAAAAAGAAAACGGCAAAGAAAACCAAAACAACGGCAGCCATCCACTCATAGTTGTAAACGGCTACATTGGTTTTATATGCATCCGATGCCAGGCCGATTAACGTACTACTTCCTATGTTCGCGGCAAACAACGAAATACCGACAATCGGCCAGGTCATATTTCTTCCCGCCAGGAAATATTCTTCCGAGTCCTTTCTCTTGGCTTTTTTGAGACCATAGATGATGATACCAACGATATATACGATGATGATACCAATATCAAGCGGGCTCAGACTTAAGTCTTTCATTACTTAGTTTTATATAAGGTCCAGATTTTGTTCTCCTTTGGGAGAAGAGTGGTTGATTGTAAATTGCAGATTATTCAAATCGACAGACAATTGCGCAAATTCATTGCCTTTATTCCACCGCAATTTTAGTTCATGCTGTTCACTTTCCTGAATTTCAAATTCTCCATTGAAAGCAGGATGTGTGTTGCGGAATTCAATCAGTTTTCTCAGTTTTTTAACCACAGGCTTTTGTAACGACTCTTCCACCTCTTCTTTAGTGTAATAGTGTCGATTGATATCCCTACCAACATTTGTCTTTTCCAGAAGTTTCATGTCGTTAGTCCCTGCGAATAATCCCATATAGTAAATCTGAGGAATACCGGGAGAAAAGAATTGAATGGCCCGGGCAATGATGTAACTGTTCTCATCGCGTCCCAATGCGTCGAAATACGTACAGTTTACCTGATACAGATCGAGATTGGAAGCAGCGGCACCTGTCGCTTTTTTGCTCTGCCCGCCCGAATTTTCATGTATTTTCCGGACGATATGGTCAATGTCCTTGTCGTCAATTAACCCAGGCTCTCCCTGTTCCGAAGCAACGTCGACAATACCGATTCCGTCGTGAGTATCCAGTACCGTAAAAGCATTCCTCGGACTCATGCGCAACCAATTTTTCAGGTTGGTTGCACTTTTGTGAAACAACGTATCGAGCACGAGCACCGGAAGGGCAAAGTCATAAATATAGTCGACCTTTTCGGCAATGCTGATTTGTGTTTTGTAATGAGAGTGAATTTCCACCAGCACGTTCATCCCGCGTTTGCGTGCCTTCTGCGTCAGCGATTCGATAAACTCAAAGGTTTTGTCGATCATAAAGCAGGATGTTCCCGGTAGCTTAATGGCATAACCAGCTGCATCCAGACGAATCATCCGAATTCCGGCTTGCTGAAATGTATCCAGAATACTTTCCAGGTATGCTTTTCCCGGCTCGCTGTTCACATCGATGTCAATCTGGTTGCTGGTAAAGGTTGTCCATACAAACCGTTCGGTGCCATCTTTAAACTGAAAACGGGAGAATGGAAATCCCGGACGTGGCCGGTAGATCTTGAGTAAATCCTGGTCGGTTGCTCCCTGAGGGAAAATCTTCCGGTAGGTAAGAAACATATCGGCAAACGGCGAACTCTCGCCTTTTTCCAGATAATCGAGAAATTGCTGCGACTCCGCAGAAACATGATTCACAATTAAGTCAGCCATTACATCAACATCCCGGCTCAACGCTTTGATGTCGTCCCAGGTTCCCAAACGGGGATCCACCTTTCGGTGATCGATGGGATCAAATCCCGCATCCGCCCGGTCGATGGGATAAAAAAACGGCAACAAATGAACGCCACCAAATAAAGGCTTTAGCTCGTCCCGATGTAATTGTTGATGTAATTCATTTATATGCCGGCTACTGAACCGGTCGATATACGTAATCAGCTGTACTTTATTCTCCATACGTGTTCAATCTCTGTTCTGATTGGTTATGGAGGGAAGAAAATTACGAGTAATTCTCTCCCCTCCTTTTCCAAACCTACCTATGCAAATTCAGGTAATCCCTCATTACATCAGAATGAATAGGTAACGGTCATTGTTGTTGCTCGTCCGGTAATCGGCCGGGCACGCATGTAATTGACTGAATTGTTGGTAAAAGGATCCGCTTCCATTTCAGTAAAACCGAGTGTGTTCGTTAAGTTATTCACATTCACCCGCAACGATAGTCCTTTCGTTATAGCGTAATTCGCAAATGCATTCACGTATGCAAATCCGGGTAACACAACAGAGTTATCATCTTGTGAGTATACTTTAGTTGTTCCGACCAGGCTCATTCCCAATGCACCTTTTCCGATGGTGTACGACGGACTGATATTGTACATCAGAGTTGGAACACGGCGCGGTGTATTACCTACGTTATCAGCAGTAAGACTCTTCGTGATTTCTGCTTTAGTGAACGTTCCACCGGAATTAATATTCAGGTTTCCGGTCCGAATAACCGTCTCCAGTTCAGCTCCGTAAGATTTGTACTTGTTATTGATAATCTTGTTGAATTCGGTATTCTGCTCATCCACATGGTTGTAAAATCCGGTCAGGAAGATACCGGCCACCGGCGAGTTGTACTTGAATCCTAATTCAGCTTGCTTGATACCATCATTGCTCAAACCTTTAACAGTTTTACCTGCAGCGGTAATAAATGGAGTGTACAACAAACGGTCGGCATTGGCGCGTCCTCCTTTACTGTAACGGGCGAACACAGCCTTGTGCGCATCGAATTTATAATTGGCACCAACCGAATAAGAAGCATAGTGATAAGAATAACTTACCGGATGTGGGTTGGAGTTATCCAAAACTGTTACGCTCTGTTCAACAGGCGAAATATTGCCATCCTTGTTCACATCAACCTGAGCTTGTTCATTACCAAGGTAATAACCGAATGCATCTCCCATATCGTAACGAACACTGGCATCAACATTCAATTTATCAGTTACATCGACTCCCATATTCGCGTAAGGAGCATCAATGGTGTAAGTCATATCATAACCACGGGTACAGCAGTTGCCCCACGCCGGAACACCATGGGCGGTCAGTCCGCCTTCACTGTAAAATGAACTGTCGGCACTGGCCACATTCATCAGGCGTGGCTGATTCTGAACATCGGTCAGATAAGTCTGCCACAACCAGGTCATGGCAATGCGCTGTGAAGCATGATAGTAACCGGCTGTTACGTGGAAGTTATCGAGTTGTTTCGAAATGTGTACATCGTTGGTGAAGTTGTCCAGGTTGTTCAATTGCACATCAAACGTGTGCAACAGCATCAGCAATCCGTTTCCATTCAGATTGGAAAGCTGTGACTGTGTCAGAGGCGTACCGGCATTGGCACCGTTTGCATAACTCAATGTCGCGCCGGCCCCTGCTAAACTGGTAGCCATTTCGTCAGCGGGTTTCAGGCTTACCGGGAACGGTGAATTGAAAGAACCGTGGTTAAAAGCTAACTGTCCCCTATCGTGAACAGTCCAGCCATTTCCTAAATCGAAGTTAAATTCAGCTCCTACTGCATCTGAAATCGGATGCATTCCGTCAGCCATGTTGAAAGAACGACTGTTTCCGTTGGCATCAACAGACAGCTGATGAATAAAATAAGGACTCTGCAATGCAGCATGCTTCAGGTCAAACCCGGGAATGGATTTATAGGTCGGATTCGAACCGGTTCCGGTTACCATGACCGGCATCGGCATATACGAAATCGCCCGATCGTTCAGGTGCTTCAGGTACAACCTTACGTAACCTTTGTCGAACTCCTTGGTGAAGTTGGCTTTAATCTGACCACCTTTATTGGCTGTAAATCCGGCATTTCGTGGCCCAACACCTTCGCGGTAGAAACCGCCGATGTTAAAACGGAAACCGTTACCAAGAGGTGCTCCGTAGTCAAAGTCGGTGCGGAATGTTTGGTAATCGAGGCCAATGGTTGTTCCAATGCTTCCGCCTTTCTTCACTCCGGTTTTGCTGATAAAATTGATGATACCAGCCGGTGAGTTACTGGCCAGTGTGGATGCACTACCACCTTTCAATGCCTCTACGCGGGCCACTGTTTGATCGGAGCGCAGGAAAATATCGGCGTTACCGAAGGAGATATCACCGAATTGCATTACCGGCATTCCATCTTCCTGAAGTTGCAGGAATTTCGCACCTCCGGTCGAAATCGGTACACCACGAACTGAAATGTTGGCGTTACCTTCACCACCTGTCGACTCAGAGTGTACACCCGGAATGTTTTTGAACAACTCGGCCGTTGTCGTTGCACTGAACTCTTCCATTGCCTTTGGCTTGAGACTCGTCAGTGAAACACTGGAATTGATGGCCGATTTAGGGTTAACCACACCGGTTACAACCACCTGGTCCAAACCGATGAGGTCTTGTGACAAAGCAAAATTGACCGTTGCAGTCTGCCCATCTTTGACTGTGACACTTTTTTGCACTTTGTTGTAACTGATGAACTGAGCCACCAGATCGAAAGACCCGGCTTTCACTTTGGTAAGTTGGTAATTTCCGTTGGCATCAGTTATGGTACCTGTATAAGTTCCCTTAATCAGGACACTGGCACCCACCAGCGGTTCACCGGTCTTCTTGTCGGTGATTTTCCCTTTAATGACTCCGGTTCCCTGGGCAAAAGAAATAACAGGGACCATAAGCAGCAGCAGGGTAAGCTGCATTAATTTCCGTTTCATAGTTTTTGGATTTATGTGATTTCAAATACAAATTTTCAATCCGAGATTCTTCGAAAACATGTTTTCATTTGTACCAATCAGCGGACAAATCTATATTCCCAATCATCCAAAAACAATAGATTTTCAGTAGGTTGAAGTCCATTTAGCATTTCAACCGGTTTCGCAACCGGTTGCGGTTGATAACTTTTTCATTGTTCTTTAACATTTATGTTACTTAGATTTAATAAACGAAGAATTTCCTACCTTTGGATGGTCATCAGCTTAACCATGCATGAGCCAGAGTATCACGATCAAAGACATTGCAAAACTCCTGGGATTATCGAAATCAACCGTAAGCAGGGCGTTAAAAGACCATCCTGACATCAGCCCGGAGACCAAACGTGCCGTTAAAGAGATTGCCGAAAAACTGCACTACAAGCCAAACCATGTGGCCATTTCGTTGCGTCACCGAAAAAGCCGGATGATTGGTTTATTGGTACCTAATATTTCCTACTTCTTTTTCCCGTCGGTTATCGAAGGCATCGAGGAAATCGTGCATGAGCATGGATACCAGTTGATGATTTTACAGTCGAATGAATCCTACGAGCGCGAAGTGAACAGTATCGATACCATGTTGGCCAATAATGTGGAAGGTATTCTTGCTTCGGTTTCCCGGAAAACGGAAGATTTCAGTCATTTCAAAAATGTCATCGACCGTGATATTCCCATTGTCTTTTTCGACCGTGTTCCGGAAGAAATTAAAGCCGACATGGTTCTGGTTGATGATATTCGTGGGACATACGATGGTGTTAAACATTTACTGGATACCGGAAGGAAGCAAATCGCGATCTGCATTGGTCACCCCAATCTATTGATTAGCAAAAATCGTTTGAAAGGATACAAAATGGCCCTTAACGAAGTGGGCCTCGAAGTGGAGGAAAAGTACATTATATCCGGACAATCGATCGATGATGTGGAGCGTGCAACCCATCAGCTTTTGAATCAGGAAAATCCCCCGGATGGAATTTTCGCGATAAGCGACCTGACCATGACCGGCATCATGAGAGCCATTTATGCCAATCGTCTTCGCATTCCGGAAGACATCGCAGTAATCGGATTTTGTGAAGAGCCCTTCAGTACGATGTACAACCCTCCTTTATCGACCATCCAACCCATGGGCTTTGAAATCGGGAAAATGGCCACCGAAGTGTTGTTTACTCGTATCCAGGCAGAGCACGGCTTTATGATGACACCCGAAATCCACAACATCACCAGCAAAATGGTTATCAGGGGCTCGACCTGATTTCAGCAATTACCCAATTTTGTCTGACAATACCGAAAGTCTTCTCTCTTTTTGCCTTTCCTTATATTCCTTTTAACTTTGATCGGGTCGAACTTAAATACCCGATAAGTATGAGCATTGTATTAATGATTCTTGCCGGAATTGTTGTTTTGTCACTGTTGGTTATCCTCACCGGTTCGCTGGTATTCAGAGGAAAAATATCACGGGAAGTAAATCGTTTGATGTCAGCGGAAGAAAGCTCACTACCGGGAGTGATTCGGGCCGACAAATTAAATGGACTTCCTGAGCCTGTCAAACGCTATTTGAAATATGCCGGAGTTGTGGATAAAAGAGAATTGCTGCGTCTGCGCATCAGCCAGAAGGGCGAAATCAGGACAGACAGGGACCAGAGATGGATGCCGTTCAGAGCGGAGCAATTTGTCTCTACAACAAAACCCGGATTTCTGTGGCGGGCCAATACATTTCCCATCCTGGTAAGAGACATGTTCGATGGTAAAAAAGGAAGTATGCGCATCAATTTACTGGGCTTGCGCAACCTGGCGATTGCTGAAACACGTGAAATAGATCAGGGTTCGCTCATGCGCTACCTGGGTGAAATGGTTTGGTATCCAACAGCTTTCCTGAGCGATAAAATAACCTGGCACCCAATGGACGAGAATTCAGCCATGGCGGTTATCAAAGCAGGTAATACAACTGCGGAGGGCGTATTTCATTTTAATGCATTTGGGCAGGTAGAAATGTTTACTGCCAAACGCTACCGCGAAATACACGGTCACTTCGAGCTGGATAAATGGATGGCTCAGATGGAAGAATACCGCGATGCAGAGGGTTTTATGATACCGTTTAAAGGAACCGTTTCGTGGAAACTGCCGGAAGGAGATTTGGATTATTTCCGGTTCGAACTGACTGCCTACCACCGAATTTCCTGACAAAAACTACTCATACCAGGATGACGTAAAAGAAAAATGGTCACTCTCCCGTAGGAAAATGACCACTATCTCAAGTTTGGGAAGTGTTTTCAGCTATTTACGTAACTTGAGAAAATCTTGTTTCATTCTTTCCAAATCGGCCAGCCAATCTTCAATCTCCTGCTCGTGCTCCAACTCTTCGTTTAGAATGGTGGTGGCCATTTGATAGGTTGTATGATCTTTCCCATAGGTAAAATCAGCGATATCCTTGTAACGCTGAATGGCACAGCGTTCTGCGTCTAGATTTTGATTGAGTACCAATTCAATATACGGATCGGTCGGTTCTTCATATTTGCATTTGCTTAGCTTCACCCACTCCGCCGGGTTCAGCACCGGTGTTCCACCTAATTGTACAATACGGTCGGCGACCATAACGGCATGATTCAGTTCCTGATCGGCATGAATCATCAACTCAGGTTCTACCTCGCTACGCATGGGACCTTCTATTACACGGGCTCCAATCCAGTACTGATAATACGCCAGCCATTCTTCACTTAAGGCTTCATTTAATGTTTTAATGAGTTTTTCTACATCCAGGTTAAGGATGTCAATTCCACGTTTTCCCATGATTTCAATCTGTTTTTTGGTTTGAGTAGGCTTAAGTTAATGATTAAAAAACAGATATCCGGTTAGAATCATTATAAAAACCGGCGTTCTACCATTCGAATCAGAAAAAACAAAAAAGGACGGCTTTTGCCGTCCTTGAAAATTTATTAATCAATAATATGCTAAAAAAGCGAATTCTTTCGTGGTTTGTCTGCCCTTTTTTCCTTTTTTAAATCGATGTAGCGCTCCTCATTCTTACTCAGGAAGTCATCCAGTTTATAGCGTTTCCAATATCTCAACGCTTCACTTTTCAGGAATTCATCATCTCCTTCCCCATAATACTCATTGAAATATTTCGCTGCTTGCTTTAGGTTACGCCGGACAACGTCACCCAACACGTAATTCACTCCTATATAAAATTTGGCTACTACATCTCCATTTTCACTGGCTTTTCTGTAATAGCTGAAAGCTCGCCGATGATTTTTCTCTACGCCCTCACCTTTTTCATACATCGTACCGATATTGTACAATGCAGCATGTTCGTTTTGCTCCGCAGCCTTCTTGAACCAGTCCATCGCCTGACCAAAGTCTTTTTTCCGGCCGATTCCCATCAGATATATATTTCCCATTTCGGTCTGTGCCAACCGGTATCCGGCTTCCGCCGACTTCAGATACCAGTTATATGATTCGGTCTCCGATTCTTTATCACCAAACTCCTTATCGGCGTATGCTTTCGCCAGCAGGTACATGTATACACTGTCGCCGTTTTCGGCACATCTGCGCATCCAATAAAGGGCTGCTTCCCTTTCCGGCTGTACTTTGTCAAAATGGTGATACAGCTCCTTCTGGGCATCCAAATTTCCATCATAGCCGGCCTTCTTCTGCCAGTATCTCGAACTATCAATATTTTTCGAAAGCCCAAGCTTACCAAACTGGTACAACTGGCTCAGCCGGTACTCCGCTTTCTCATATCCGGCTTCCGCCGATTTAAAATACCAATACCGGGCAGCTTTCGCATTTCGAGCTACTCCATGGCCGGCCTCATAGTAAGTTGCCAGCGTAAATTGTGCTACCGGATCGTTGGAAACAGCCTTGCGCTGAAGTTGTGCAACATCCACTTCCTGAGCTTTTAGCAAGCCACTTACCCCCAGAAGTAAAGTGATGAGAGCTATTTTGAACTGAATTTTTTTCATAATCGAACGGTTTTTCGGCGAAGAAGGATTTTCTTTTCTCTCAAAGATATTACGTTTATTTGAATCTTTTATTGTTTAGTTTTCAGGATTTTTTTCGCAATCCATTCTCATTTAATGGCAGTTAGCATTATTCTTTTCAAATAATTCCCGCTAAATAACATAAAAATATACAAAAAAAGTCCGAGTTATAAAACTCAGACTTTTCTGTGATCCAGGCGGGACTCGAACCCGCAACCGGCAGCTTAGAAGGCTGCTGCTCTATCCAGTTGAGCTACCAGACCATCCTTTATTTTGCGCTGCAAATATATAAAATATCCCCGTTCTCTAAAGGGAAACAGGGATATTTTGTCTGATTTTATTCCTTAAACCAATACAATATTATGCTCAGCACACTGCTGCACCATATCTTCCGGCCACAAACTGGCCTGCACCTCACCGATATGCGCTTTCCGGAGGAAATACATGCACAAACGTGATTGGCCAATTCCGCCACCAATCGATAGCGGTAATTCGCCCTTCAGCAACTTCTTGTGGAATAACAATTGCTTGCGGTCTTCCGTGCCTGACAATTTTAACTGCTTTTCAAGCGCTTTCTTATCAACACGTATTCCCATCGACGATAATTCGAATGAACGGTTGAGCATACTGTTCCAAACAATAATATCTCCATTTAAACCTTTGTATCCATCGGAATTGGACGTGGACCAATCATCGTAATCCGGTGCTCGTCCATCGTGCACCTCACCATTTGCCATGGTTCCGCCGATGCCAATAATAAAAACGGCACCGTAGGCTTTGGCAGCCTCATCTTCCCTCTCCTTCGGCGTCAAATCCGGATAACGCTCGGCCAGTTCTTCTGCATGAATAAATGTAATCTCATCGGGTAACGACGGTTTCAGTTTGGAATAATTTTCATAAACCATAAACTCCGTCCGCAGCAACACAGCATAAATCTGCCGAACTACTTTTTTCAGAAAATTCAGCGATCGCTGTTCCGAGGTAATCACTTTTTCCCAATCCCACTGATCGACATACAGTGAATGCATATTCGAGAGTTCCTCATCTGCCCGGATGGCATTCATGTCGGTATAAATTCCATAACCTACCGGGATGCCGTATTTCGCCAGCATCATGCGCTTCCATTTGGCGAGCGATTGGACAACTTCCGCCTCCTTGTCGTCGAATTCCTTTACCGGAAACGAAACGGGTCGTTCAACGCCGTTCAAATCGTCGTTTACGCCGGTTCCTTTCAAAACAAAAAGCGGTGCTGTCACCCTTCTCAGTCTCAATTCTGCAGACAGGTTCTCCTGGAAAAAATCTTTCACAAACTTGATAGCCTTCTCCGTATTCTTCAAGTCAAGAAGTGGCTTGTAGTTTTCAGGAAAATATAGATTCATGCCTTTGGATTTATTAGTTTAACATCGGCAAATGTAACAGATTTGAATATTCAGTCTCCTGAAAATATGAGTTTCAAAAACATGTTGTGACATTTGCTTATTATCAGAAAACTTTTCCGACAAACACTAAATCAATCCATCTTTCCCATCGAATCGTACATGTAAACGGCGAAGGTGGCCAGCCAGTGCGAACCAACATAGTTTTCCGACAACACATGTGGCAAGGCATCGGCGGCGTGTTGATGGGCCATTTGAATCAACTGACGAGCCATCACACTCTCCGGCGGAAATTCCTTCGCTATATCGAACATGCACCACGCGCGACTCAGGTTCAGACCATCGAGATGTACGCCTTTGGGGTCGGCGCGGTCGCTGACAACGGCCGGATGTTGCAACGATTCCGGTATTTGCGGCATAAAAGTCCGGAACCATTCCTGAAAAGCTTCCCGGTCGAGAACGCGCAACATCAAATCGGCTTCGATAAGCGAAGGCGAGAGGAAATCATCACCTCCCGGTTCCCAGGCCGCTGGAATATTTTTATCGTTCTCATAATAAAACAGCGCTCTTTCTTTCAGCAAGTTTTCGAATGTCGAATCCCGGGTTACGTTGGCATAATCGAGCGCCAGCAGTAGTCCCAATGCCGTATTTTCATGAACACCTCTCCGAATGGGATAGTACAATCCCGGCAGGTAAAAATGGTAACGTTGAACGAGCTCCTGCGCCAATGGCGCCAGTGTATTCGCCCACTCTTTTCCGTTTGGATTATCCCAGGTCAACAATTCGGCCTGAAGTTTGAGCAACCATCCCCATCCGTAAGGCCGTTCGAAACTTTCACGCCCCGGTGCCTGAAAATAGGTAACCTCGGTTTGTATATTCTCTTTCGTAAAATGCCGATCGAGTACATCGATGATTTGCTTTCGCTGCGGTAAATCGGGATACATTTTCAATAAACGAACCAGCAACCAATGACCGTGCACAGCCGAATGCCAGTCAAAGCATCCATAAAAAGCAGGATGCAATCGGTTAGGCGTCTGTGCATCCTGGGGCCCGTTCATGGTATGACTGATTTTGTTCGGATAAATCTTGTCGACATTCTTCAGGACCAGATCGGCAAATTGCGCTGCCTTTTCTTTGGTGAGTTCCGGAACCACCGGCGTTTGAGCTTTTGACATATTCATAAAACTGGAAAGAAACAGGAAAAGCAAAATTAATTTTCTCATTATCTGAAGGTTTATATCGGTTAAATCAAATGAATTGTCTGGTTCATGAACTTCTCCTTTGATTTCCCGTAAAGGGATAAACGAAAAAGCGCGAAAAAAATTAAGCATTTTTATGGTAAGGGTAACGTAAAACACGCATGAAATCCAAAAAAAAGATTTATTTGCACCTGCAAATCAGTCGTTGGGAAACGACTATAAAAAACCAATTATCAATATGATGAAGAGCGATATTCAGGCAAAAAATCTGAATTTACAGACTATATATGAATTGAATATCGAATGAAGATTTAACATGATAAACGAAAACAAGATTATTGTCGGAAGCGAAGAATGGTGTTCTCTTCCTGATTTAAACATTCCGGCCATTAAAGCCCGGGTTGATTCCGGCGCCAAAACCTCCTCCATTCATGCCATCAACATTCAGCCTTTCAAGAAAGAGGGTATACCGTGGGTGAATTTCGACATTCCTCCTATTCAGAATGACGGAAAGACCTCCGTTCATTGTGAGGCAGAAATCGTCGACCGCCGTACGGTGAAGAGTTCCAGCGGCATCAGCGAGCGCAGATATGTGATTAAAACATCTGTAGCGTTGGGTGAGGCATCGTGGGAAATTGAACTGACACTAGCCAACCGCGACTCGATGGGTTACCGCATGTTGCTCGGACGCGAAGCAATGAGCGGCCGTATGCTGGTCGACCCCGAAGCCCGCTTTTTGTTTGGTCAGAAATCAACGGCACACCTGAACGAGTTATACCAGCCAAATCAGCCGGCTCGACAAGGTTTGAAGATCGGGCTTTTGGCTTCTGATCCCAACCTCTACAGCAATCAGCGCATCATGGAAGCCGGCGAAGCGCGTGGCCACGAGATGCATTTCCTGAACATTCGGCACTGTTATATGAAGCTCGATGCCACTAATCCGGAGATTCACTACCGGGGAGGACGGATTTTGAATGATTTGGATGCGGTTATTCCGCGCATCCGGCCCAGCCAGACTTTCTACGGATGTGCGTTGACCCGCCAGTTCGAGGCGCTTAAGATATTTACGCTCAATTCGGCGGCAGCCATCAGTCAGTCGCGTGACAAGCTTTTCTCGTTGCAGTTGCTGCTTCAAAACGGATTGGAGATTCCGACCACGGGATTTGCCAACTCGCCGCTCGATACCTCTGATTTGATTAAGATGGTAGGTGGTTCGCCCTTGATTGTGAAGTTACTGGAAGGCACACAGGGAAAAGGCGTTGTGCTGACCGAAACCAAAAAGGCAGCCGAGAGTGTGATCAATGCCTTCAAGAGCTTGCATGCCAACATTCTCGTTCAGGAGTTTGTCAAGGAAGCCAATGGGAAAGATATTCGTTGCTTTGTGATTGATGGCAAAGTGGTGGCGTCCATCCAGCGGGAAGCTGCTCCCGGCGAATTCCGGGCCAACCTGCACCAGGGCGGAACGGCTTCGGTGGTGAAAGTGACGCCTGAAGAAAAACGCATCGCCATAAAAGCGGCCAAAACCATGAACCTGAAAGTAGCCGGCGTGGATATTATCCGCTCGGCAAAGGGACCGCTCCTGCTGGAAATCAATTCGTCGCCCGGACTGGAAGGCATCGAATCGGCAACCAACAAGGACATTGCAGGTAAAATGATTGCCGCCATTGAAAAACATGTGGGCTGGAAAACAGAGAAATAAATTCTGGTTGACCACCATACCGCACGTAGAGACGCCATGCCTGGCGTCTCTCTTTCTTACCACCTACGTTGTATTACCTTATCCGCGGGAATACAATTGCCCGACGCAGCTGGTATGGCCTGCCTCTGCCAATATGAGCATTCCGTGCAGCGTGTGCGGATTACCTATACAAATAGGGGTACTTCATGCAGCGTGAATGAATTGCTCCCCGCCAGCCAAGTATTACATCCAACCCAAATGAATGGCCTGTGGTCAGCCAGGTGCCCCGTTTAATTTAAATGAGCGACCTGGCGACAGCCAGATACTCCACTCAATTCAAATGAACAACCTGGCGACAGCCAGATACTCCATTTAATTCAAATGAGCGACCTAGCGGCAGCCAGATGCTCCATTTAATTCAAATGGATAGTCTGCGGCCAGCCAGTCACTTCATTCAACGCAAACGAGTTGTCCGGCGGAAGCCAGGCAGGCCGTGAAATTTGAATGGTTCGTCTGTGGCCAGTAATATCCCTCGTCGCTACCAGAATGAGCATCGACAACCTATCGCTGTAATGATCATACTAATTTAATTGGCCATACCGGAAGCTTCGTTATTTTTGCACGCGTCATGGGGAGCTCGTACAGCCAAAATATCTTCCGGCTTTACATCATCAAGTGCGCCAAATGGTTCATGCTGGTGATGCCCATTGTCGTCCCCTTTTACCAAAGCAACGGCCTCAGCATGCACGACGTGTTTTTCCTGCGGGCCATTTATTCCGTTGCCATCGTTCTGCTCGAAATACCTTCCGGTTACTTTGCCGATGTGTGGGGACGAAAAACCACGCTGGTAGCCGGTACAGTGATGGGGGCCATTGGCTTTGGCATTTACAGCTTCTCGTACCGGTTTGGCGAATTTTTAGTGGCCGAAATGGTGCTGGGCGTCGGACAAAGCCTTATCTCGGGCTCTGATTCGGCTTTGCTGTATGACTCACTCAAAGCCGAAAAACGGGAATCGGAATACCTGAAACTGGAAGGACGCGTAACCTCCATCGGAAATTTTGCCGAAGCCATTGCCGGCGTGTTGGGCGGATTGCTGGCCACGCTGAGTTTGCGTTACCCCTATTACGCACAAACACTGGTAGCTTTTGTAGGCGTTCCGGCGGCCATTTCGCTCAGAGAACCTCCCCGCGACGACCGTCACGTGAAACCCGGATGGAAAGATATTTTCCAGGTGGTGAATCATTCGCTGATTGAAAACAAACAATTGCGTACAGCCATTCTTTATTCATCGGTTATTGGCACCGCTACCCTCACCATGGCCTGGTTTGTGCAACCTTTCTTTAAGGAAATATCGCTTCCTCTCTCGATGTTTGGTGTGCTTTGGACCGTACTGAACCTATTGGCCGGACTGGTTTCTATGATTGCTTACAAGTTTGAAAATGCGCTGGGGCGGAAAAACACGGTATTCCTCATCCTGATATTTATTACCGGTTCGTACATCGCCATCAGTCAGAACATGACGGCCTGGGGTATCGCTATTCTGGTGGTCTTCTACTTTGTGAGGGGAATTGCCACGCCCATTCTGAAGAATTACATTATTCAGTATACCACATCGGCTAACCGGGCCACTGTGTTGTCTGTACGGAGTTTTATCATCCGAATCATTTTTGCGGGCGTCGGACCGTTCCTGGGTTGGTACACCGACCAGTTCTCTTTGGGTTCCGCGTTGGCAATTGCCGGCATGGTCTTCTTCACCGCCGGATTTGTCGTTCTGCTACCGTTCCTGCAAAACCGTATCCGCATAAAGCGAACAAATAATCGGTAACCTCAAGCAATTTCCAGTATCTCGCCATCGAATCCCAGCTCCACGCCTTCGGGCAACTCTTTTGATACTTCAGCATGCAGGCCCATTTGGTGACTGATGTGTGTGATGTACGCTTTGCGCGGACGAATTTTCCCAACGATCTCGATGGCTTCGCTCAGGCTCAGGTGCGAAATATGCGATTCTTTCCGTAAGGCGTCAATCACTACCACCTCTACCCCTTGCAGCTTCTCCAACTCTTCGTCAGCAATCGTACTGAAATCGGTGAGGTAGGCAAATTTCCCTACCCGGAAACCGTAAACCGGCAACCGGTGGTGCATCACCCGAATGGGAATGATGTCGAGCGAACCAATCTTCAGAACGGAGCCATTGATAGGCACCAGGTTCATCTGCGGCGTGCCGGGATATTTTTCTTCCGAGAAAACATAGTCGAAGATGGTGCGCAGGTTCTTATCAACCCGGGCTTCGCAGTAAATGTCGATGGGGGCTTTCCGAATCCAGTTAAAACTGCGGATGTCATCCAAGCCAAAGATGTGATCGGCATGTTCGTGGGTCAGTAAAATAGCATCGATATTTTGCACCTTTTCCCGCAACATCTGCTGACGAAAATCGGGGCCGGCATCCACCACTACGCGGGTGCCGTTGTCTTCAATCATTATCGAACTTCGTAAGCGTTTATCGCGCGAATCAATCGAACGACAAACTTCGCAATTGCAGGCGATTACCGGCACTCCCTGCGAAGTTCCTGTTCCCAGTAATGTTATTTTCATGTTGAATTTTACTTTTTACGATCCTCCCGACTTTTCGCGGTAGCGGAATGACAGGTACATCAGGTAAGGCACCATCATCATCCCCATAACGGCCGGAGGAATTCCGCCCCTCGGCGGCAGTAAGGTGAGGCTAACAGCAATGGCAAATCCGTTATTCTTCAGCGAAGCCAGCAACATTCCACTGATTTGCTTCGGTCCGTTCAGCTTCTTTGCCCAGCGCTTTAAAGCCCAATCTGCCGCAAGGCTGATTCCAAAAGTAGCAAAAAAAGTGACGGCGGCTACCGGCAAAAGCAACATTGGGTCGGTCAAAAAAACATCCTGATTGGAGCCAATGACGGTATAAATCACCAACGCAAATCCCAAGTTGACAACCTTCCCGCGAAGGTAAAACACCAGCTTTTGAATGGGTTTCGCCAGCAGGAAGCGGGAAGCCACCATGGGAATAACGAGCAGGATGACCAAAATACGACCAATAATTTCGGGAGAAACAGAAACGCCCGGAGCAAAAACCATCAACATTACCGGAATCAGGATAAACGATGCCAGGTAGCTGCCCAATACACCAAACACCGCAAAAGCCACGTCACCACGTAAGATAAAAGCAAACGGAATGACGCCCGTTCCGGCCGGTGCAGCTGCAATGATCACAAATCCCCAGAAAAGTTCCTTCTCAGGAGTAAACAACCAGGCCAGCAAAATAATGAGCGTTCCCAACACCAAATAACTGGCTGAGATACCAAACAGCATGGGACGAATGAGATTGCGCAGCGGGAAAAATTCCTTGAGGGTTATCCCCGTAAGGGAAAAAGCCAGCACAATGGCCAAAAGCGGTAAAACCAACGGGCGTAATGTTTCCGCACCCGCCGGAGCGAGTAAGCCGACAATAACTGCGAGAGAAAATTGGGTATTGCGGAGAAACAAAAAGCGGAGAACGTATTTCATAAATTCGGTTACCGACTTCAATCCATACAAACAAGCCGGCGAAAATATTGTTTTTCGCTACCTTTGCGCCCATGAAGAAAATGGCTAATCTGTACCTTATACCAACTACGCTTGGCGATACCGAGCCAGGCAACGTAGTACCTGCCAATATAGTTGAAACGGTGCGTTCACTCCGCTTTTTTATCGTGGAGAATGTGCGCACCGCACGTCGCTACCTGAAGAAGCTGGATCGCGATATCGACATCGACGCGTTAGAGTTCATGGAGCTGAACAAACATACCGACCGCAAACAACTGGAACGTTTTCTGCATCCCGTCTTAAACGGAAACGATACCGGCATTATCTCCGAAGCTGGTTGTCCCGGTGTAGCCGATCCGGGCGCTGACGTGGTGAAACTGGCTCACGAAAAAGATATCCGGGTAATTCCGATGGTTGGACCATCATCGATTTTGCTTTCGCTGATGGCATCGGGAATGAACGGACAGAACTTTGCTTTTGTGGGCTACCTTCCCATCCCGAAAGGAGAACGGCAGCGGGCTATCAAAGATTTGGAGCGCCGTTCGGCCACCGAGCACCAAACGCAGATTTTCATCGAAGCGCCTTACCGGAATACGAAGCTGCTGGAAGATATTTTACAGGCTTGTCACGACGAGACGCGGCTCTGCATTGCCGCCGACATCACACTGGAAAGTGAATACATCAAAACGCAGACGGTGGCACAATGGAGAAAAGGATTGCCTGAACTGCACAAGCGACCGGCAATTTTTTTGCTTCATAAAGATTGATTTCAAACTGAATGGCTATACCTGCTTAACAACAGCCGTTTGATTTTGGCCACAAATCAATATATTTGGGCACTGAAAGTCTAAGCCAATGTTTGAAGATTCTCTGGAAGTTCTGGATCACGTGCGATTGCATTTTAGTCCGGCCGGCATTCTGGCACTAAATATCGCACTGGCCTTTATCATGTTTGGTATTGCGCTGGATATTCATATTTCCGATTTTCGCAAAATTATTACCCGACCGAAGTCGACCTTAACAGGAATTGTTTCTCAGTTTTTGCTGTTGCCTGCACTTACCTATTTGCTGGTTCTCTTTTTGCGTCCGACGCCAACCGTGGCCCTGGGTATGATTCTCGTAGCATCCTGCCCTGGTGGAAACATTTCCAATTTCATTTCCTCGCTGGCTAAGGGAAATACGACGCTGTCCATCGGTTTATCAGCTATTGCGACCCTTTCAGCTACTTTTATGACGCCATTAAACTTTGCCTTCTGGGGAAGTCTTTATACCCATTTCTACAACCGTAACGATGCCGAGGCGTTGCTGCGTCCGTTGCATATCGACTCGGGACAGATGTTCCAGACAGTATTCATTCTATTGGGTATTCCGTTGGTGCTGGGACTCATTTTCGCGCGCCGTTTTCCTCGTTTAACGGTTAAAATAAGAGGCCCCATCCGGAAGCTGAGTGTTGGTATTTTCATTGCCTTTGTGGTGATTGCGCTGGCCAAGAATTTTGAATTCTTCATTCAGTTTATTCATCTCATTTTCATTATCGTGCTTATTCATAATGCACTGGCCCTTGTCACCGGATACAGCGCCAGCAGCCTGATGAAACTGCCGCAGACCGACCGGCGAACCATTGCCATCGAAACCGGTATCCAGAATTCCGGACTGGGACTGGCACTCATCTTTAATCCCAAAATATTCCCGCCCGACATGGAACTCGGCGGTATGGCCATCATTGCGGCCTGGTGGGGCATCTGGCACATTGTCTCCGGTTTGAGCCTGTCGTGGTTCTGGTCGCGTAAACCGGTCACAGACGACGAAGCCGAAGCAGAACCATTGGTGAATGTTCACCATCACAGCCACGCGGAAGGGAAATAAGGAAATTATGGGAAAGATTTATCGCTATTCCATCGGTTATGATATTGTCAGAGGATTTGTCAAAACGGCGCATCGGCTCTTCTACCGAAAGGTTATCGTAACCGGAAGAGAAAATATCCCTAAAGACAAACCCGTCATTTTTGCCCCGAACCATCAGAATGCATTAATGGACCCGCTGGCATTGGTTTGTACGCTTCCCTCGCAAATTGTTTATCTCGCAAGGGCGGATATTTTCAAAAGTGCAATTAATCGGCCTTTCTTACGTTTTCTGAAAATAATCCCGGTTTACCGGATTCGTGACGGTGTGGAAAACCTGGGCAGGAATGAAAAAACATTCCGGCAAACCATCGAGA
This sequence comes from Prolixibacter denitrificans, assembly GCF_003014495.1. Lineage (GTDB taxonomy): Bacteria > Bacteroidota > Bacteroidia > Bacteroidales > Prolixibacteraceae > Prolixibacter > Prolixibacter denitrificans. Next base: position 211,933 of record NZ_PYGC01000007.1, read on the forward strand.
TTCTACAACACAACACGCCTCTCTGCCTTTTTCCCGAAGCACGACACACCGATAAGCGGACTTTGCTGCCTCTCAAGAAAGCGGTTCCCCGCATCGCCTTTCAGGCAGAAGAGAGCGGTGGATTAGGAAAAGATTTGGTCATCATCCCGGTAGGTATTTATTACAGCGATTACCTGGAGCCTCAATCCATTCTTCAAATCAACTACGGAAAACCGTTACAGGTAAGTGAGTTTCTGGCTTCCTACCGGGGAAATCCGCAACGGGCCCAACTGGAACTTCGGGACGCTTTGCAGGCTAAATTGTCGCCATTGATGATTGATATCCGGGATGCCGAACATTACGAACTCTATGAAACGATTCGTCGTTTGTACCGGGCAACCATGTTGAAAGAAGAAAATCTTTCACCTCACCCTTGGGAAAATCATTTTCGGTCGGACCAACTGACCATTCAGAAACTGGAAATAGCTGCGAAAGAAGACGATTCTTTTCTTCAGTTACTTACGGATAAAGTACAGAAATACGAAGGGTTAAAGCACGAACAAAAAATAAAGGAAGATGCACTGGAGAAAAAGCCGCTCACACCAGCCCAGGCATTTCTAACTGGTGCAGGCTTTCTACTGGCATCTCCGATGATTGCGTTTGGATGGCTGCATCATGCACTTCCCCATTATCTTCTAAAAAATCACGTAAACAACAAAATTGAAGATTCGCAGATGCGCAGTTCTTTCTACTTCGTGTTGGGAATGCTGGCATTTTCGGCCATGTATGTGGTTGAATTATTGACTTTGGGACGACTGTTTCCCGGATGGTGGAAAGTGCATTATCTTATCGCGATGCCACTGAGCGGAGTTTTTACTTACCGGTTAATCCGCAGTTGGAAGGTGTTTCGAAACCGGCTTCGTTTGCGGTTTGGATTATCAAAAGAGAAACAAAAGTCGCTGCTGGATAGCAGACAAGAAGTTATTTCCTTCTGTCAAAAAGCATTTTCTGCACAAAAACAATAGAATCAAGCTAATGCGCTGTTCTGGTCGCGCAATTGTTCCATCATCTTAAACTCGAATTCGAAGTTAGGTGTAAATACATCTTTGCCCAGATTCTTCTCAATTTGTGAGCGGCTCCAGAATTTCCCCTCTGTAACTTCATCGGAGTGTAATCGGATTTTCTTGTAATCGTATGATGTATAACTGTACACCAATTCGGCTTCCACATCTGTCTCCCACTTGTAACTAGCCATCGGGCGTGCCTGGAAATCAGTCAAACCAATTTCCTCGTATGCTTCGCGCTTCAAAGCCGTTTCAACCGATTCGCCAAACGAAATATGTCCGCCAACGGCTGTATCCCATTTGCCGGGCTGTACCAGTTTATCTTCCGGGCGCTTCTGCAAATAAATATGTCCTTTAGGATTGAAAACATGAAGATGCACGACCGGATGCAAAATCTTCTGACCGTTATGACAAGTAGATCGGGGCGCTTTCCCTATGACTTTCCCTTCTTTGTCCACTACCGGCAACCACTCTTCGTCGTCAGCAATAACCGGCATTTTTCTCTGCTGCCGCTTGTTTCGAAACCATTCAATCACAAAATAGACGGCGAAAATAATGTAAAACAACCCGCCGCTAATAAACGCCCAGGCTGCTTCGCTCATGTAAAAGGCCGAGAAAATAATCAGACCGGTATGTACCAGGAAAATCCAAAACATGTTCCGGAGATTCCGCTGAAACTGCGCCTGTTGTTGTTCATTGAAAGAGACATCCTTCATGTAACGGCCAGCCATCATCTGCACAATGTTCAGTTTGCCAAAAGCCGAAACACCCAACACCGCACAAAGAATCAATTCAATCAAAGCCGGCTTCAACTTGAAAAAGATGTCGTTATCGAGAAGAATGGAGATCAGCGAAAGCACTACCAGCAAAGCAGTGTCAATCAGCACAAACTTTTCGAGACGGCGCTCCTTGATTCCGGTTACGACTAACTCGATTAGTCCAACGCCTACCGCTACCGCAATACCGATTTTCGTTCCCCAGATTTCATCCGCAAGGATAAAAACAAAAAGCGGAATGAAACCCGGCAGCAATTTTTTAATGAGATCCGTGCGCGTCACGTCGTCAGTTTATGGATTGAAAAAAACCGCGGTGAAGTTCCGCGGTCAGTGTTTAAAATTGTCTTTCGATTATCACCGGATTGGAGTCGCTCTTTATCACTTTGTAGACCGTGACATGGAAAACGAGCGTCGAATAAGCGGGGACACCCGATTGAGGCGTTCCTCCGTAGCCCAGTGTGGATGGAATAATCCATACCGCCTTCTCACCTTCTTTCATTTGCAGGATGGCTTCTTCCCAACCAGTAATTACCGATCCGGCACCTACCGTGAAAGTAAATGGTTCGTAATTGCCTGAAGAGTCAAACACGTATCCGTCCTGAACTCCGGTAGAATCGGTACTCTCAATCAAATTTCCGGTATAGAATACTTTTACCTGGTCACCGACAGCGATGGAATCCGCCCCGGCAGGAGCATCCTGCTCTTTGATGACATAAAGTCCCGAGGGAGTAGGCTGTGCATCCGGATAATACTTGGCTACGTACTTATCCCGCAATTCCAATTCCAGTTCCCTGGCTTTCTGGCGGCTTGTCTTGCTACAGGAAACAAACCCTACACCCAATACAACAGCCAGCAATAAAAACTTTAAACCCCTACGTTTCATATATTTCATTCGTTAACTATTCAAACTTCCGCTTTACGGTCTTTCTAATTTCCTTTCCGACCGATTTAAAAATTCAGCGCTAATTTATTAAAATTCGGCGCATCTCGCCTATTTCCTTTCCCCGATTTCAATTTCCCAGTTTCCTGTGCTCATCTTTCAATTTAGCAGAAAATTCGGGCAACAACTCTTCGAATTTCTGAATGGTTTCAGCCAGCGACAACTTTGATTCTCCTCCTGAGGCGTTCATATGCCCCCCACCGTTAAAGTGCAGGTTGGAAAATTCGTTGGTGGGAAAACCTCCTTTCGAACGGAACGAGATTTTCACCAAGTCTTCCTTTTCGGTGAACAATGCGGTGAAAATAACACCCTTAATCGACAACGGATAATTGACAAATCCTTCTGTATCGCCGGGCACAAAATTGTATCGCTCCAGCTCTTCCATGCTCAACGAAATATAGGCCGCATGGTATTCCGGGAATACTTTCATTTTCTGGTCCAGGCTGTACCCCAAAAGTCTCATCCGGTCGGCCGAGAAATTATTGTATATCAAATCGTGAATCCGGTCCTTATCCACTCCTTTTTCCAGCAAGCGGCTCACCACTTCGTACATATCAGGTGACGAAGCGTTATAGCTGAAAGAGCCGGTATCGGTAGACAAACCGGTGAACAGTGCTTCCGCTGCATCTTTATCGAGGTATTCACACAAATCGAGACTTTCGACAAAACGGTAAACCAACTCGGCGGTCGAACTGGCTTCGGTATGCGAGAACATCAACTCCGTCACATCAGCCGGAGCGGGATGATGGTCAATCAACACAATCGGGCTGGTCACTTTCTCAATGAGTGGTCCCAGTTTTCCGGCCCGGTCGGGAGCATTGAAATCGAGCAAAAACACCAAATCAGCTTTTTCCAGAATCTGCTGACTCACATCCGGTTCGTGCTCATATACTTTTACGTCACCGGTGCCACTCACCCACTTCAAAAAGGCAGGATAATCAGTCGGAGAAATGACCGTTGGAGCGTAACCCGCGTTCTTTAAAACACGCCACAATCCCAAACTGGAACCAACAGCATCACCGTCCGGATTTACATGTGGAATAATCACGATGTCCCGGACATTTTCACTCAACACTTCCTTAACTTTCGCTATTGTTTCAGGGGATAATCTCTTCAAAATTGACCTCTTTTTAAACGTAAGACGCAAAGATAGGAATATTGGTTGTTTCGTACCTGCACATTTTGAAATATTTCAGTGGACGTTCTCCGGATTGACCTTTAAAAATTCGGATAAAATCATTTCTTCAACATATCGATACTATGTTTAACAGCAACTCATTATTGACGGTCAGTTTCCGCAATTTCCTAATTTTGATTGAAGAGAAATCGGAGTGATTTTCTCGCAAAAATATCGCTTGTCATCCGTTCTAAATAAATGTGTCCGGTGAACTCATCGGTGATACGGATGTTTCTATTCGCAACTAAATTTATCTACATGGCTGGAAATACTACGCTAACGATGATTAAGCCGGGGGCCGTTCGCCGGAATTTAATTGGTCCCATCCTAGGTATGATTACTGAACACGGTTTCAAGGTGGAAGCACTTAAACTAACGAAATTGTCGGCTCGGCAGGCCGCCAAATTTTACAAAGTTCACCGCGGAAAGCCTTTTTACGACGGACTGGTTACCTATATGTCATCAGGCCCGATTGTGGCTGCCATTCTCAGAAAAGATAACGCTGTAACCGAATTCCGGGAGCTCATCGGCAATACCGATCCCGAAAAAGCTGACGAAGGTACCATCCGGAAATTATTTGCCGAGTCGCTTTCGCACAATGCAGTTCATGGCTCCGACAGTGACGATAATGCGATGAAAGAAGCTGCCTTTTTCTTTTCGGAAACCGAAAGATTTTGTCCCGAGGAATGGCATTGTGACGAAGAAGTCAAAGAGTACCCTCAATAAAATAATTGTTCTTACGCATGCACTAAAACCTGTTTTCACTGAAAGCAGGTTTTTTATTTTAAAAATATTCATCTTACTGAAAATCATATCTTCCAAAGTGTTCTGCTCCTTGTTCCGAAAATCATTATCTTGAGGCGCTTAATCAATAGACTTACCCAAATCATGAGAAATCATTTGTACTTCGTCACCTTTGTGGCGGCCCTGGGCGGACTAATGTTTGGATTTGAAACTGCCGTCATTAACGGAACCATATTTTACGTACAGCAGTTCTTTGGTTTTTCCGAAGCGATGAAAGGCGTGGTCGTCAGTACGGCGCTTGTTGGCTGTATCATTGGCGCGCTGTTCATCGGAAAACCGGGCGATATTTTCGGCCGGCGCCAGATGATGAAACTGATGGCTGTGATGTTCCTGCTATCGATGATTGGAGCCGGCCTGGCAACCAATCTCACGGTCTTCATTACGGCCCGCTTAATCGGGGGAATTGCCGTTGGAGGTGCATCGGTACTGACTCCCATGTACATTTCGGAAATTGCACCACCCAAATTGCGCGGTCGTTTGGTGGCCACCAACCAGCTGGCTATCGTATCCGGAATTTTGTTGGCGTTCTTCTCCAATTACATCATCGATAGCATAGGAGCTGCCAATTGGCGCTGGATGTTCCTGGCCGGAACGATTCCGTCAGGTGTTTACTTCCTGTTGCTGTTCTTTATTGAAAGAAGTCCCCGCTGGCTGGTCAAAATGGAACGTGTTGAAGAAGCACTTCACGTTATACGGAGGGTTAATCCGCATGAAAATGCAGAAACCCTGATGCACCAGATCAAGGATTCGCTGAATCAGGAGGTAATGAAGAAATACTCTTTCATGTTTAAACCTCCGTACCTGAAGTTGGTCCTGATTGGAATTGCCGTTGGGATGTTTAACCAAATGGCCGGAATCAATGTCATCATGTACTACTCGACGGATATTTTTCGGGTGGCCGGTTTCTCCGGTGAGTCCGCAATGTTCCAGTCGGTACTGATTGGGGTCACGAACCTGGCATTTACCATCATCGCGATGATATTCATCGATCGTTTCGGACGTAAGTTTTTGCTTTATGTCGGAGCAACGGGCATGTCGGTATTCCTCGGATTATTTGCCTGGTCATACATTACCGGCAATTATGCAGGATACCAATTGCTGGCGTACCTGGTTGGATACATTGCCTTTTTTGCCTTTTCACAGGGAGCTGTTATCTGGGTTATCCTATCGGAAATGTTCCCGAACAATGTACGTTCACGGGGCGCAGCTATCGGCTCTTTCTCACACTGGTTCTTCAACTTTGTGATTGCCCTGCTTTTCCCGGTTGTATCTGCCAAAATTGGCGTCGGATGGGTGTTCGCCTTCTTCTTTGCCGCTACGTTGCTGAGCCTCCTGTTCTATCACTTCGCGTTAATCGAAACCAAAGGCAAATCGCTGGAAGAACTGGAAATGGAAACCATTGGCAAGCGAGTTTCTTCCTGATTCCTATAACAGATAATATTTCAAGACGCAATTTTCAAGGCCGTATGCTTTGATATTGCGTCTTTTTTCATACCTTATCCTAATCGATAACGATTAAGATTGACAGGTACCAAATACATCAAGACGCCTTTTTCGAGAAATATATTTTCCTGCTGATTCCGGTAGGTTGAGTTTTTATCTCTGATTTCAGCTCTGGGAAAAGTATCTTTTCAACGAAAGGCAACAGTGAGAACCAGAAAAATGATCGCCATGAATAAATACATGAAAACCTTTGCTTTGACCGGTAAGGAAAAGATGGAAATACAGGAACGGCCAATGCCGGAAATAGCCAATGATACAGACGTTTTGATACGAATGATACGCGTGGGAGTTTGTGGTTCCGATATGCATTATTACAAAGAAGGTGGTATCGGAAGTCAGGTTATCTCCTATCCGTTTACCCCCGGTCACGAGGGAGCTGGTATTATTGCTGCCGTTGGCAAAGGTGTGAAGCATGTTGCTGTTGGCGATCGGGTTGCTATCGACCCGGCTATGCCATGCGGACATTGTGATCAGTGTGAAGCCGGACGACCGCATACCTGCCGCAATCTTAAATTTTTGGGCAATCCCGGTCAGGCTGAAGGTTGCCTGTCTGAATATATCGTCATTCCTGAAGGCTCGTGTTTTCCCATCAACAACCGCCTGGGATTCGATGAAGCCGTTATTTCCGAGCCGCTGGCTATCGGTTACTACGCAACCAAATTAGCCGGCGATTTGAGAGGAAAGTCCATTGGAATTCTGGGCTTTGGACCTATCGGGATGAGTGTATTGCTACCAGCTCAGGTTCAGGAACCAGCAAAAGTATATGTGACCGACAAACTGGAACACCGACTGAAAATTGCCCATGAAACCGGTGCCAACTGGACGGGGAATCCGGACGAAACAAATATTGTGCTCGAAATCAACCGACTGGAACCGCTGCAGCTGGACTACGTCTTTGAATGTTGCGGAAAGCAGGAGGCGGTTGACCAGGCAATTCAGCTTTTGAAGCCCGGAGGAACATTGCTGATTGTTGGCATCCCGGAATTCAGTCACTGGTCCTTCCCCGTCGACGAGCTTCGCCGGAAGGAAATCACCATTCAAAATGTTCGCCGACAAAATGGTTTCACACGCCCGGCACTCGACCTGATTGCCGATAGTACCATGGATGTTACACCGATGGTTACTCATCATTTTCCGTTTGAAGAAACCGACAAAGCTTACGCCACCGTTGCTAATTACGAAGACGGCGTAATGAAGGCGATGATTGATTTCTCTGCCGGACGTTACGACGATTAACAAAATTCACTTTCGAGAAAAAAGGCGAAGGCATTTCCAGACAGATCAGGAATTGTATCTTTGGGAATTTTTCACATCCATGATATACGAAACCCTCAGGAAATACTTTGGCTACGAAACCTTCAGGCCTTTACAGGAAGAGATTATTCAGTCGTTGCTCGGTGGTCGCGATTGCCTTGCCATTATGCCAACCGGCGGTGGAAAATCGCTCTGCTTCCAGCTGCCGGCACTGGTTAAAAAAGGAACAGCTATCGTCGTTTCACCACTCATCTCCCTGATGAAGGACCAGGTAGACGCTCTGCGCGCCAATGGTATTGGAGCAGCATACCTGAACTCAACGATTTCGGCTGCTGAATCGGTTCAAATCTTCAAGGATGTGATTTCCGGGAAAATCAAGTTACTGTATGTTTCGCCGGAAAAACTGCTTTCGCAGGATTTTTATCGCCAAATCAAAACCATCGACATCAGCCTGTTTGCTGTCGACGAAGCGCATTGTATTTCACAGTGGGGACACGATTTTCGTCCGGAATATACGCAGCTAAGCTTTCTTTCGCGTGAATTCAAAGCGCCCATCATTGCCTTAACTGCCACCGCTGATCGCATCACTCGAAGCGACATTGTGCAGCAACTCGGCCTGCGAAACCCGGAAACATTCATTAGTTCGTTCGACCGCGAGAACCTGAGCATTTCAGTTCTTCCCGGAAGGGACAAATTTGCCAACATCAAACGGTTCATTTCACAACGAAAGAACCAAGCCGGCATTATTTACTGTCTGAGCCGGAAACAAACGGAGCAGCTGGCTAACAAACTCAATGGTGAAGGGTTGAATGCGGTGAGCTATCACGCCGGCATGCCTGACACAGCGCGACAAACAGCCCAGGATGATTTCATCAACGACCGGGTGCAGATTGTCTGCGCCACCGTGGCCTTCGGCATGGGTATCGACAAACCGAATGTTCGCTGGGTAATTCATTACAATCTCCCGAAAAACCTCGAAAGCTATTACCAGGAAATCGGACGCGCAGGACGCGATGGGCTTCCGGCGGATACGTTGTTGTTCTACTCCTACCGGGATGTGCTTACGCTGAAACAGTTCATCGAGGAGAGCAAGCAAAAGGATTTGCTAACGCAAAAACTGGAGCGCATGCAACAGTTTGCCGATGCACGAACCTGTCGGCGAAGAGTTCTGCTTAATTATTTCAATGAAGCGTATGATAAGGACTGTGGCAATTGCGATGTGTGTCAGAATCCGCCTGCTGTTTTCGACGGTACCGTCATTGCACAGAAAGCACTTTCCGCCATTGCCAGGGTAAAAGAGCAAGTCTCCTCCGGCTTGTTAATTGATATTCTTCGGGGGTCAGCCCGAAAAGAATTGATTGAAAACGGCTGGGCTGAAATCAAAACATATGGCGCCGGCCGTGATATCTCCTACCGGGACTGGCAGGAATACCTGCTTCAGATGCTCAACATGGGCTTGTTCGAGGTAGCTTACAACGACAGTAACAAATTGAAATTAACGCTGCTGAGCCGCGATGTTCTTTTCGACGGAAAGAAAATCAACCTCGTTTCACCCGAAGAAGCGGAAAACCGCTGGCAACAGCAGCAGGAAAAACAACAGGTTCAGACCAAAGTGGAAGAGCTGGACAATGCATTGTTCGAGCATTTACGGACCGTCCGGAAAGAGTTGGCTGCCGAAAGAAATGTTCCACCCTACATCATTTTCTCCGACGCTACGTTGAAACAAATGGCGACTTCCAAACCGACTACTGAATTTGCCATGCGGCAGATTTCGGGTGTTGGTGAGTTCAAGTACGAACAGTTTGGACTCATCTTCATTCGCGCCATCATGGATTTCAACCAGTTTGGCGAAACCAATGAAAAGCAGTCGACCAACCGTTATCAAAAAACGTATGACTTCCTGCAAAAGGGATATACCCCGGAAGAAATAGCCGAACGATTAAACCTGAATATTGTAACGGTTTGCTCCCATCTGGCCTATTTGTACGAAAGCGATTACGATATTTCGTTGCATGAGTTTCTCGACAGGAAGGAGTTGCAGCAGATTGAAGAAGCCTTGCTCACGCCTGGCTTGAAACATGAATTGAAACCAGTTTATGAGCAATTAAACGGTGAAATTCCTTACCATAAAATCCGGCTGGGACTCAGTATCGTTAAGAAAGAACAAGGTTAGTTCTGGGTAGAATGCTCCCGGACAAATTCTTTCCATTCGGTCAACGTTAGCGTGTTGGGAGCATCGTACACCGCATCGATGTCGGCCGCTTTATTCTTTTCGGCCAGGTAACCACTCCAGCACATAAACCAACAGTACTTCGGCTGCTTAGCCAATGTATCAGGCGGTGGCAACTTCCCCACTTCGCCCAAACCAATCGGTTTTCCGTTCGCCAGCTTCAGTAAGTCATCGTAATCAGAACGCTGGAAATTTTCACTGTACACATCGGTTGCCAATACATCTACCACATCATCACCCGGATAAAAATCAGCATATGGCTTGACGTTGTTCCGGATTTCTGTTCCGTTGAAGACCCAAATCAGGTTATTCAAATGATGTACATTGACGAAGCGGTCGAACAGCATACGGTAAAGCTTTTTATACCTTTCGGGATTGCCACACCACCAAAACCAGTCACCGTTGGGCTCATGATACGGTCGCCATAAAACCGGGACACCGGCGTCGCGCAGTTCTGCCAGATAACCAGCAATGACATCGACCTGGTGGCACCAGCGCTTGTGCAGCCTGGTTCCGGGCGTTAACAGCTTGTTCCATTGTGTATCGGTCATTTTTGCCATCACATTATCGTCGAAAGTTCCGGGTTCATCATCAATCGGTCGGATGGCATGCCACATCAGGGTAATCACGAAACCTTCGTGATATTTACGAATGGCTTCTTCCATGTTTCGCTGCCGGAAATTAATGCCATCGAGTGAATTGGGAAGACTCTGGCCAAATTCCTGTCCCCACACGGCCGGATAATAACCGGTCAGCATTTTGGCTTCCTCTGTTCGTCCGGAAATAAACACCGGGTGATTGTGTTGTCCCGTCAACGTATATTTTCCACTAACATCGTATAACAGCTGCAGCAACTGTTTTGCCTCAGGCGAAGCATCGGGATTTACTGTAAATGCACCGGGCGTCCACTCAAGTGAAAACTCCTCTTCTCTTTCGCAACCGGAAATGAAGCTCATCAATAAAAGGAAAAGGAATAATTTTCGCATACCCGAGAAAATTTGGCACGCATCGCTGGCAAGGAGAGTGCCGGTTCAGTTTCTGTTAAGGCTGCCATTCATCAATGGCCTGTGAAAGATAGGAAATTAATACAATTCATTGGCGTGTGGGTTTACTGCAACAGGTTTTCGGGAAAGCTTCCGGCATAATGTAAGCCAATTCCCCGCGCTTTTAATTCTTTACTTACCCGGTAGACAATTCGCTGATTTCGCTCACTTTCCACCGCCCTGCGAATTATGATCTCGTTGATTTGCTTTGGGTAATCGGTGGCGGCCTGCATATAAATGCTTAAATCGTTTTGCGTGTTGTCCCCTACCAGGATGAATTTCTTTGCCGGAAAAAGCTGAATGATCTCCTCCAGAATTTCCAGCTTATGCAAATCCTTTCGTGGCAGTTTTCTTCCGGTTAATACGTGACGCATTTTCCGGAAATGTTTCAGAAAAACGGGACCGGGTGGCAAGTTATTCTGCCGCAGAAAACGGTAAATCAACGGATACAGATTCTGTTCGCTATTCGATAGGTAAAACAGTGCTGCCCCATCTTCGTGCAAACGGTTGATCAATCGAACCACGTTGTCCACGGTTTTCCGCTTTTCGACCCTGGTCAGCATTAACGTCTTAAATTTCAAAAGCTTTTTCGAAATAAAGGAATGAATCAAGGTATCGTCGATGTCTGAAATCACCAGGATATGTGTATCGAGATGACGAACCTGCCGGGTGAATAAATTCTCAGGAATATGTACTTCGGTATGTCCCAGAATGTGGACCTCCTTCAGGCATGTTGGTGTTTTCCTGAATTTCCGTTTACCAAAGAAAAGTCCATTCCGGTCTGTTTTCATTTCAATTGTGGCCGAATCGAACACCAATTGTACCCTGCACTGTTGACAACGGTTAGCCAGGTACAATGCAGCAATTCGGCGAAAGGTTTCCATCCGGGAATAGTCCGTAAACGAAAACTTCCGGTAATAACTGTAAATAAGTTGCCCGAACACAAGGGTCGTGCTACCGTTTGAAATGGCATGAAAACTAAGCAATACCGGTTTCTTCTTCCTCATCTTCACCTCCTGGTACGATTATCCTGACAGCTGACTCTATCGTCGATATGGTTAAGTGTTCCACTTTCCCTATGTATTCTCCATCAATCTGAAAGTCTACCTCCCGATTGATTTCAATTTCTGCTTCCTTGCAGCTGATTACATCAGAATACATCTCTTCATCGAGAAACAGCTCAAACTTGGTTAGTCCGAGATTGATCAGCTCCTCGAGCTGTATTTCCTGAAAATTACATATTTCGAAGCGCCCATCAGACATCGAGCCATTCAGCGACAAATAAACACCGGTTCCAAACCTCCGGGCATTGGCAAACGCCAGCATGTAGCCTTCTTTCCTGTAGGTTTCCCCGGGCGTTTTGATAGTATACTGCATCTGCTCGCTCTCCTGAAAAGCCCGGAAAAGATGCCTGGCATATCCGACCATCCGGCGGTCGCCTGACTGGGCATAATTTTTCACAATGAGCGCATTAACACCAATATCCCCCAGGTGAATTCCCAGATATTTTTCATTAAAGCGAAGGAGATCAATCGGTCGTGAAACCTGCCCCTTTACGGCCAGTTCCAACGCTTCAGGAAGAATTTCAGGAATCGTCAACTCGGTCGCCAATCCGTTAGCCGAACCTAACGGCAAAATACCTATCGGAATGTCCGTGTTTATCAGGTTTCTGGCAACCAGCAAAACCGTACCGTCACCACCACAGGCAACAACTCTGTCGGGACGGTACCAGTCGATTTCGGCTTGCAACGTTTCATCATCATTCTCGCCGGTTGTGTACCGAAACTTGAAGTCAAATTTCTCCCTCACCGAAAGCCAGTGAATGCGAAGGATGGTTTCATCCTTATCAATTCCTCCGGAAACAGGATTCATTACAAACAGAATTTTTTCCATTCAGCCACGTTCAATGATTTCTGAAAGCACTACATCTATTGATTATAAATGGAAAATAACGATTGTTTACCGGAAGAACAAATATTTTCCTCCCGGCACTGACGGACGGCATCCCGACTTTATCATTTGTCTCCACACCTAACAAAAATCCATTGATGTACCTACAAGATAATTGGGTACTTCTTTAGAAAACAAAGAGGTATTATATCAGGAAGAATACGTACGGGAGAACTATATATAGAACGTATCCAAACTTCCAGGCAACTTGCTGCCAGTTTTTTTTGGGGGAAAGATGTTCTCTAAATGAAAAATTACTCTCTGTAATGAATATTTTCGATATCGGTCGTTCCTTTACTGGATATCACATCCTTGATGTCATTCCATTCCCACGCAATCACCAACAGGAATACAATCAGCACTCCTGCCAGAAAAAATAATAACTCGCGTGGTGTTACTCGTTGAATCTTCATGGTCGATTGTTTTTTTGGATCTGAGTCTAATACTATTTATACAACAATAATTTGAATTATAAAGTAACTTTAAACTATCGGACGATCAATTGTTTAAATATTACCTCTAACAAACACAAAAAGGAAAGCTCGCCTGATTATCAGGTAGCTTTCCCTTTTCACACCAAGGGCAAGATAGGAATATAGCCGGAACTGTACAAGGATTTTAATAAGTTATATGCTTCAAAAGACATGTTTCTATAAGACAAGATGTATAGATAATTCGCTCTCTTATTCAGCTAGCTCTCATTCGCCGCTCCTTGCGCACCGAAAACCCATATTGAATAACGAAGTTTCAATCGAATTCATCGACCGGGCCGAAACGGTATAGCTGTAAGCGCCATTGGCATCGAAAAAGAATGAACCACCCCGAATGACGCGCACATTCTGATTGGGCTGAACGGTATACTCACCGCCTGGATAAGCTTCATAAACATCGGCACACCAGTTCCATACATTACCGCCCATGTCAGTCAGGCCGCAAGCAGTTTCACCATAATAACCTACCGGTGAAGTATAAACGAAACCATCAGCTCCCTGTCGGTCAGTTATTTGGTTGCCCTGCCATACATTGGCCTGATACTTACCATCAACAATCAATTTGTCACCCCAGCTGTACGTCGATTTATTTTCTCCGCCACAGCGTGCTGCATATTCCCATTCCGCTTCCGACGGCAATCGTTTTCCGGCCCATTCGGCATAAGCCGAAGCATCGTTCCAACTGACCTGTGTCACCGGATGATTGTCCGGAGCCTTCGGGCCATCGGGGCCAAAAGGATATTTCCAGGTAGCCCCCGGAACCAATTCCCATTGTCTCTTCTGAAAACTGAACACTCCCGCATCTCCAAAATTCTGAGCATCGGTCATGTAACCGGTGCTTTTTATAAACCGCCTGAATTCAGCGACTGTCACTGGTGTTTTATCGATATAAAATGATTTGACCGTTACCTGATGAACGGGCTTTTCATTCGACAAGCCCTTTTCCGAGCCCATCATAAACGTTCCGCCAACAAAGTGAACCATACCGGATGTATCGGCTTTGGACTGGCGTACTGGCTGCTTCAATTCTCTTTTGACTGTTGGAGATTTGCTTTCGGAATTAGTAGTATTCTTCCGTTGATGACATCCCAAAACGAACATCAAAACAATGAATGAGAGGACAAACAATCGGTTAGACATAGGCTTAGTTTAGAGGTTGATTGATTCTTTCGTTGAAAAAGTTCGCCATATCAAACAACTACGGCGATATGATGACAATTCCGTTTCAATCGTTAAAATACACATTCATCAGATACAATATCTGCCGAATTTAGTATCTTTTCAAAATAATTGAACAACACCTGTTATGCCGAATAAGCCTTTCCTTTTATTCCTTGCCTTTACTGTGTTCTTCATTTTTCGCCCAGTTACAACTGACGCTTCCAATCCTTTGAAACCCTACCTGTGGACGAATGTGGTAGTGCTCTATCAATTAAAGGCCGATCCGGTGAAAGAAGAACCGGCTTTTCAGCAAACTATCGACAAAAATTTTCAGCGATTCAAACAGGACAAACTGGTATTTATTGACTTAACGGGAAAAAATTCAGGAAAGTTGCATGCCCAACTTACTCCCGAAGCACTCGAAACCCTCCGGAAACGCTTTAAAACAGAGCCAAATAAGTCGACTTATGTCATTGTGGGCATGGACGGATGGGAGAAGTTCCGACAGACCGGACGCTTCAATCCGAGTCAATTTATTGACATAATAATGCAATATTCGTCTTCCAACTCCGAAAAGTAATTAACAATCGCCTCGCCGCTATCACTTGATTTCCTTATAATTGAACAATATATTTCTAACAATTGCCGAAATTGTTAATAACTGTTAAATGATTTTCTGGCATTGTGCCTCCTTTTTGCCGTAACTTTTTTCAAACCTAAGAAAACTAAGTGGCTATACTCGTTCAAGCCAATCATTCTAACGGGCATCTTTTAAAACCCCAATGATGAAGAAAAGAGCCATAACCGGGATGATGGTCTTTATATTTCTTTTTGCTTACCCCGGGAAAGCCGGTGTTGTGGATGATTATTCTTCCCCCCAAAATTCCCCTGAAAAGCTGATCGAAATCGAGACATCCCTTAAAAACAGCCCTGCCACCCAGCGATTGGTTAAGCACTGGCTGATTGGTGAAACCGAAGGTTACATTACGGCCTGGTATTACCACGATAAGTTATTCCTCATTGAGGAGTGCAGCTCCGAAGAGGGAGGTATGATGAAACAATCGTATCTCATCGACGGTCAGCAATTGCTGATGGCTTCGTTCCTTCGGATGGAATACGGATACGGTTCACAGCCGGATGAAGTACGATTCCTCGATACACGACGCTGCTACAACGACGGAACATTGCAGACAATGTTTCGCCGTTCAGACTTTCTCCGGCACATTGCCGGTGACTGGACAACAGCGCTCGACGAAGAGACGAATGTTCCATTCGAAAAGGTTGATTTCCGTCAGGGAGCATACTATGCTACCGACTTACGGCAATTGGAATATCTGCGTTTGAGATGGGAGAAACATGGCGTGCTGTTGTTGATGGAACATGCATCCAATTTGCAGGACCAACCGCTGGAAGCAACTGCCCCATTGCTGGCCCAGAAGTGAACCAACTACAGTTCACGCAGATAACGGCATAAATGATAAACCGAATAGAATGTTTTTTCACCGTTCGTTGTTCGAACCTGCCAGCAAGGTGGTTCTGACCGGACGGTGATTTCTATTTCGGTATCCGCTTCGTTGTTCATTTCTAGTCCGTTTCTTTCCAGCGCTTTTTGCGTCCACAACAACTCTGAACCGGCTCCCGTCAGCCGGGCTGTAAGCTTCGGGCGTCGTTTGATACGAAAATCGCCTTTTTCCATGTCGAAAACCAAATCCGACTTCTGGAACAGCAAAGGAAATTGTCCATTCAAAATCAAATCTTCCGGCGCTCCCTGAACCACATCATCCTGCAGCATCAACCAAATCATATCAACCTCACTGACAGCGATGTTCAAATCGTGAGTTGAGAAAATGATGGTCTTGTTTTTCTCCCTTGCCAGATGATGAAGGATGCTCACAACTTCGTATTTATTGGGTACATCCAGGAAAGCTGTTGGCTCATCGAGCACAATGATGTCGGTGTCCTGAGCCAGGGTCCGGGCAATCATGGCCCGTTGTCGTTCGCCGTCGGAAATCTGATTGATAGGCCGCGACTGGTATCCATTGAGGCCGACCATTCCAATAGACTCATTAACGATCCGGCGATCTTCATCCGTCAGCTTGCCAAACCAGTTGGTGTGTGGAAATCTTCCCAGAGCTACCATTTCGAAAACGGAAAGATTGGCAACACGAATGATTTCAGTGGAAACGAAACTCAGCGTCGTGGCCAGTTCCTTTTCCCGGTAGGACGCGATGGATTTTCCGGAAACTATAATATCACCGTTGATAGGCGGCTGGAAACCGGCTAATGTTCTTAGCAACGTACTCTTACCAATCCCGTTTCCCCCAATGAGTGCCACCAGTTCCCCCTTTTCCGCGCCAAGCGAAATGTTGCTTTTGACAATACGCTCCTTCCCACGCGAATCGCGGTAACCAACCGATACCTGATTCAGTTTTATGGTCTTGCTATCACTCATTAACTCAGGGCTCCTACTGTTTTATTTCTTAAGATAATCCAGATGACTACCGGAATTCCAAGCAGTGCCGTAACTGAATTGATGGGCAATGTCGATTCGGAACCGGGAAGTTGCGAGACGATATCGCTGAAAAGCATGGTTGCTGAACCGAGCAAAATCGTACCCGGAATCAAGCGTTGGTGGCGAGCCGTTTTTAAAGCCATACGCACGATATGCGGCACGGCGATACCGATGAAGCCAATGGGGCCACAGAAAGCCGTGATACTTCCGGCCAGAATACAAGTCGAAATAAAAATCAACACGCGGGCCAGTTGCACGTTCATTCCCATGCTGCGGGCATAATCTTCGCCCAGCAAAAAAGCATCGAGTAACTTGGCAGAAATAATGGCTAAAAACAGTCCCAGCAGAACTCCGGGTAACAATACCTGAAGCTGTGCATTGGTTACGCTACCCAAACTTCCCATGGTCCAAACCACGAATGATTTCAACATCGATTCGCTACTGAAATACTGCATGATGTTCACGATAGCCGAAGTCGCCGCAGAGAAAAGAATTCCCAATATCAGGATGGTCATAATGTCTTTTACCCGGGCTGAGACAGCCAGAATCAGCATGAGTATCACAGCTGCACCAATCCACGCTGCACCGGCAACCGACCACGCTCCCATAACACTAAAAGCTCCGGTTGCAAACAAGCTTCCGGCTCCCAACACCAGCAAAGCGACACCTAAACTCGCTCCGGAGCTGATGCCCAATACATACGGTCCGGCCAATGGATTCCGAAAGACCGTCTGCATTTGTAAACCTGCTACCGACAAAGCCGCTCCGGCCAAGAGTGCGGTCAACGCTTTGGGAAGGCGAAACTGCCGGACAATAGTCACCAGTTGCGAATCGACCTGACCGGGTGCAAAAAGCGCCTTTATTATATTACTTAGGGAAATATGATACGAACCGATGAAGAGATCGAGCACAAAGAATACAATCACCAGAACAGCCAGAAGAAAAAGGCTTCCTTCCGGGCGAAAACTCCGTTTCATCTTTGTCGCGTTTGCTTGCTCCATCAGTTAGTTTAATTGCCGGTAAAAATACAATTTTCCGTCGGTCTCTTTGTCGGGATGAAAGATGCGGACCAAATCTTTCAGAATCAAATCGGGCCTGACAACACCTTTTTCCCAATAATCGTTTCCGCCTCCGGCACTCATTCGGGCATTGTTGTTATAAACCTTGTGTTTTTTTACCGGTGGTAACGACGAAAAGCGGCTATCGACTGATAGCAAATCCTTAATCGAACCTGCAGTACCGCTGTTAATCCAGAAATCAGCAGACTTGGCTTTCATGAACACATCTTCGATGGATACCACAAAAGCATTACGGGAAGTATTTTCGTGCCAAAGATATTCACCACCAGCATCGTGAATCAGATTGGTCAAATTGGATTTTCCTCCGGCCATCCACCAGTTGTCTTTCCAGGGCAAACCAGTCAACACCTTCGGACGATAATCCACCTCAGCCACTTTCTTCTTGATCTGTTGATAATTCTTGTCAATCCGGTTGAACCACTTATCTGCCTCCGTCTCTTTTCCGTATATCGCGCCAAAAAATTTAATCCACTCGCATTTGGCCAGCGGCGTCCTTTCCAGGTACTCGCCCACCAACATCACCGGAACGCCGAGGTCTTTCAGCTTATTCAATTGTGCACTCACCTCTCCGTCGACGCCGTAGGTTAAAACCAAATCGGGCTTCAGGCTCAATAATAGCTCGTAGTTTAATCCCTGCGCATAGCCAACTTCCGATAACTGCTTATTGTGATATCGTTGAATGATAGACGAATCGGAAACCAGGTTAATATCGGGAATTCCGACCAGCGAGGAAGTTTCGTTCAGCGCTTCGAGAAAGCCCAGCTGCGTAGTAGAAAGACACACAACCCGTCGAACGGGCGTGCGAACAATGTTCTTGCCTTGCAAGGAAGCCGGTATTTTTTGATTTCGGGGTACCAGATAATAACTGTAGGAAACACCGGACGACTTCTGCCAGGGATTCAAAACCGTCAGTTTTTCGTAGGTCTTAAAATCCTTAATCGTAAACCCCCGGGCATATTTCGCTGACGTAGATACAAATGCACTTTTCCCTTCCGGTGAGGGGTGTTTTTTCGATTTGCATCCAAACAATAAAAGTGAAATGGATAAGGCCAGGAATAAGAGTTTACGAACCATCCGGTGAAAATTTTCCCAAAGGTAAGCCTAACTTTCGTTAACGAAAAATCATCGTCCGGTTCTTAACCGGACTTTCATCACTTCTCTGACCTTATCGGTTTTTACAGCGATAAAGTAGATTCCTGAATTGTGATTTCCAATGGAAACCTTTACCGGTTCATTCGTCAGGTAGTGTACTTCCTGATGCAACGTTCTTCCCATCATGTCCATAATCGATACCACCGCATTTCCTTCCGGTCCGTTGTTCTGCAAATACACATAATTATTCAATCCACCGGTCGGGTAATAAACCTCGAACTGTTTATCTTGAAGATTCGTATCCACGACATCCATCCCCAAAACATTGCAAGCATGTGCTTTTATTAGCAGCGACGTTTTAATTCCAATATCAGGTATTTGATCAAACGGAACCCAGCCGTTGTTATAAAAAGCGTAGGCAGTGTTTACCGGATTGGTAGCTGCATCCCGGGCAGGCGCATTGAAAACGGCGATGCTATCCTGAAGATTATTGTAGTCGAGATCGTAACCAACATAGAACGTACCGGTAGTTGTTATCGGGGTCGTCAACGGAATGTAATTCATCGAGGAATCCTGCAACGAGTTGATCGCCACCGATTGTGTTGCAATGATATGATTGGGTAAGCCTGTCACCAGATCGGCATCGTACACATTCAGATTGAAATATCGTCCCGAGGATATCGGGCTGGTAGCTGTCTGACTGAAAGCAATAGCCACAGCCTGCAATTCCGCCTGAGTCGATTGATCGAACTTTTCAGCGTAAGCGGTAATCCCCAATGAATTTTTCCCGGTTATATACCCCGAGTTGTCTGACAGTTTTTGTTTTACATACTTTTCGCCGTATTGAACATTGGAAAACAGCCCGCACGGAACGGGATTTGTTGCATAAGGGTCCAAACCATCGACAAACGTTTTACCGGTATTGTTCGGGTCCAGCCAGGTAGCCAGTCGCATGGTGTCGGCACTGTAATAACTCCATTGCTTGTTCAACATAGCGAAGTAATCGTTTACCGGATCAGCACAGGTAGCTGCACCTCCTGTCAGAGTTCCTATCAACTGAAAGCTATTACTTATTAAGCCACTTCCGGAGGAACCGGCCTCGGTCGTTCCCACGTCCCATCGATGAATGACCCAAAAAGCATTGGAAATGTATTTGGTCGAAAAGGAACCGACGCCCGGAGCATCGTAGTCTCGCGATATCTTCTTCACATCTGCGTTGGGATGATGAATGGCAAATGTGGAAGAAGGAACGGCAGCGCTGTTGTTCCAGCCTGAAAAATAGGGCCGGTAATTGGCCGGGGGCATGGTCTGCATTTCAACCAAAGCAAAGTCCAGCGAATCAGAGCGTGCTCTTAGTATAGAACCAGAAACGGTTTGATCGACATACCCGTCAATGCTTCCCAGGTTTTGACCACAATCGGGACTTTCATAGTTGAAATAGAATACGGTTTGCTCGGCATCGGATTTTGAGCCAATGCAATGGCCCGCCGTTATCAGATACGGAGTTTTATCTTGAGTAACATTGTTCACCATCGTTCCGGAGCATAGCTCACTTCCGGCAATAATTAAACGTACTTCAGATTGTTTTTGCACGGCCAAATCCTCGCCTGGAGTACAATAAACATCGACATTACACAAACCTGCTTGTCCCAGCGGCCGATCGCCAAATGCATTCTTGTAATCGTGATTGACCTTGGTGATACGCAACTGACCCGGAAATTCAGCATCAGCCGGCTCATCATACTCTACCACCATTTCATCGCCGGCCAACGGACGAACAGCAAACGTTCCGTATCCCGACTCATTGTTCGCCGTAAAGGCCCCCAACACTTTTTGATGATTGGGACTATAGATAAAGAGTTTAGCATGATCGGGCAATTTAAACCGGTCAAATATGAGGTTCAATGAATAAGCTCCCTGTGATAGGATCTTTACCCTCCAGATTTTTGTGCCGTCACTCGCAACCGTCCACGTTCCGGAATTTTTTGGAGTGATATCGACGTTGAAGGTATGAGCAAATTTGTAAGGCTTCAGTCTCAGTCCACTTTTGGGTTCCGCTCTCATCAATTGCTGGTTGGAAACATATTCCATCTGAACCACCGGAACCACCGCAGCCGCTTTTTCTTTTAAAGAAAAGGAAGCGGGCTGACCTCCATAGGAAATCTGTGCCGTAACGACCTCCGGGGAAAGAGCCAATCCAAAAGCCAGTAAAATGAGAATCACATGCCTGTTCATAGAAGGGAAAGTATTTATAAAAGTAAATATAAGAAACTTCGTTAATCAAAAACGGTCGCTTTTCACGCACATAGCTATTTTGTTTACCGGAATCGTTAATTTTATCCACCAAATCGTACTTGCTGGTGATATTTCTTCACCGGTAGTAAAAAGCACAAATTATTTATTATGAAAGTCTTGGTTATTTATGCAGACCGGTTCGCTTATGAACCTGCCATTAAAAATTTAGAAGAAGTGGAAACCATTGAAAAAGGTGCAGCCCACGAAAATTGCATTGTTGCTTTCATCCAGATGGAAGAAGGTGACGAAGAGAAAACCGTGGCCAGCCGGGAGAAAAAACTGGTAAACCACTTGAAATGGACCGCCCGCAAAAATGACACACAGTATATTGTTCTGCACTCATTCGCCCACTTGTCGGAATCCAAGGCTTCGCCCGAATTTACCAAGGCCATTTTCGACGCAGCCGAAAAACGTCTGCAGAATGCTGAATACAAAACAGCGCAAACACCTTTCGGCTACTTCCTCGATTTGGATATCAAAGCCCCCGGTCACTCTCTGGCTCGCATCTGGGCTACGTTATAAGATCAACTTTTCCTTCGAAGCAGAACGACCCAATCTTTATCGTGATCGGAAGGTGCACGTCCGAAATCAATCCATCCATCTCCGGTGGTTGTCTCCATTGTTCCCTTTTGCAAGGCGCCACCGGTACGCGGATTGAACCACGAAACGGTGTAAATTTCTCCCGGATGGCTCACTTTAAAGCGTGACCAGGTTGTTCCTTCGCCGAGGTAAATCACGTATGTTTTTCCGGCATCAGCCAGACAATAGGATTGCTCCCGGTCGTTGGTAATAATCAGGTTATCGGCTGGCTGCATGTTCTGGAACGGAACATATTGCTGGAAAAAGTCCATAGCGATTTTCGTCTGTTTCCACAAGTTCTCACGCGAACGCCAGTTTTCGCAGTTTAAGTCATTATTCGGAAACTTGTACCCGAAGTACCACTCTACTCCTGCTCCACCGGCCATTAAACTGCCCCACAAACATTGGTGGCGTAAGGTATCATGCTGTGCGTCGTTGCGATCAGGTAACGCACCTTTCCAGGCGGGTCCGACTTCATCCATAGTAAGCACCCACTTGTGTTGGGTGGTGTCGGAATTCTGCCACCATTTCTTCGTTACTTGGTGAACATCGTAAGGATTGCCCACTTGGAGCGAAACGCCGTCAAGTGATTTGAGACCAAGCATCGGAACCAGTACTTTGTCCCGGTTCGTATTATCGGAATGGGTATGAATCACAATCGGATGGTGATAGGGATCAATTTGAGCCAGGTAGGACGCCATTGCCTTACGCTGCGCATCATTTTGACCGTTCGGTGTCCAGTCTGCCGGACCGTTTTCCTCGCCTAAATTCCAAATCAAAGCCGGATGATGACCAAACCGTGCAACCAGTTCACGGTAGTATAATTTTCGTTGCGCATCGGTATTTCCATTATCGAGCAAGGTCTCGTTCTCTGTTTCCTGTGTCACCAGATGTTGCGAAATTCCCAGCGAATCCATGTGATTGAAAACGATTTCCCACTGATCGAGTTTGGAGCAATCGAAGCGGTAACGTTCGTTTCTGCGCGACCAGGGCCACACGTCATCGCCGTCATCCTGCACATTCATGGTCAGGAAATAGACAGAATTCATTCCCTGCGAAGCGAGATAATTCAACGCACCAATAATTCCTTTTCCTTTATCGCCGTGCCAAACCGGATCGCCTGCATGCCAGTCTTCAATGTGTGGTTTATACTCATGCAACGCCGAACCGGAGTCCGCTTCTCCCGCCTTGGTCTCTTTCTGTCCAGGCTTGTAGGTATCGTCAAATCCTGCGTATGCCAGAAAATTTTCAGGACTATCGGCTCCGGCTTTCAGAAAGTATTTGCCTGAACCAGCAAAACGAAGGTAATGTCCGCCGGTGTATTCAAGACGTCCCTGTGCCCGGAAGTCGCGACCGGTCTTATCTGTCGGGGCAACTTCAAAACTACCTTCAAACCCGTTGGGACTGACCGTTTCACCTTTCACATCCGCTTTATCGGCAATGGCGACATTTCTGCCTTTTACAAACGAAATTTTGTAGTTCCATGTTCCGGTTTTATCCGGGCAAAACCGAACTTCCCATTTGTTCCCATATACCGCTCCGGATTCGGCAGCATTCCCGTCGGCTGCAAAAAAACCGGGTACTACATACGTTTTGTTTCCATTGGTAAAAGTGGCTTCCAGACGGTAATCCAGGAATGGATTGTCGGCTGAAAACTCAGCAACTAACGGTCCTGTGACCATTAAAGTAACAGTATGCCATTGTTTTAACTGCCCGGTAACTTTCACAGCGGGTTCGCGATGGTGGTGGCAGCTTGTCAGCGAAAACACAGCAATTGCCAGGTAAAGCAAGAATATTCTCCTCATACGATATAATACTTATTTAGTATAATAACCTGAAAAATATCTGAATTATTGTCTCAATTTCCGGTCTTTGTGACCTTCAAAAATGGTCTGTTGGCTTCTACCTGTCACTCCTGCTAAACGAACGAAATAAACTTTGAATTCACTCCTCCCAGTCTCTCACATGCCTTATCATCTTCATGCAGAATGAGTTCACATGCGAAAATTTCTTCCGCTAAACGCGTCATTTTTAAATTCCTGTATATGGGTGTATAGATATCCGACCCGGGATGTTGGGTCCGATAAAAGCACCTCATAACTGTATTGTCTCGTTCTTTTCAGCAACCAATTTAGAAAAAGAGTCGCTAATCACCAACCAAACAATAAATTATCTTCAATAAGCGGGATTTAATCTTCGGTGCTCGTGCTCATCCGGGTGCGCCATTGTGCCAATGCCCAGCCCATCACCAGGCTGGTAACCAGAATGGCTATTCCCAGGATTCCGCTTTCGATTTCATGTACTTTGAATTCTTCCGGGATATCGAAGAAAAGAAGGATGGAAATCAATCCACGGGGAGCGATAAAAACTTCGGGAAGAATATTTTTTCCGACAACGGTCCGGAATATAACAAAACGAATCATGTAGAGGATGAACAGGAAGGCAAAACTAAGCAACAGCACTTGCCAGCTCAGCACATCGCCAATGGAAATAGCCATACCGAACACCACAAAGAAGAATGACCGAACCAGGAAGGAGGTTTCTTCCGTGATCATCTTAAAACTGTCGAACAGGACACCAATGGCCTGGTGGTCGAAATATTTGGAAAGTTTTCCTCGGATAAACAGAAACTGATTACGCAATACCAAACCGAATACCAGAATAATGAGCAACGAAGAAAGGTGAAAGATTTTTCCTTCGGCATACAGAAGAATCAGCAGCGACAAAAACAGAAAGAATTTCGTTTTGATAACCACCAACTTCTGAAAAATATAGAGCAGGATAAAACTTCCGATGAATGCAATCAACACCGTCAGGCTAAGATTTGCCGTCACATTTCCAACGATTTCCCAGAAACCATTCGCATTGGCATTTTCCAGTAGAATATAAAAAGCCATGATTCCGAAAATATCGGAAAGCGTACTTTCATATATCATGAATTCCCTTCGTGTACGCGTCATTTTATGCACACTGGGAATAACAATGGCAGAGCTAATAATAGCCAACGGAAGCGAATACAAAAGGGCCACGGTGAGCTCAAGTCCCTGAATAACAAACATCATCATTCCGGCAAAGCCGAAAGTGGTAATATTCAATGTGAGGAAAGCCACTAAGGTCGATTTCCAGATAACCGGCCATCGTTCCGGCGAAAGCTTTAAATCCAATGCCGCTTCCAACACAATCATAATCAAACCGACGACACCCAATAGTTCCAGCGTCGGCATGAATGATTCCTGAAAATCAGACAAGTCGAAGAAATATTTCATCACCATTCCCAGTCCAATCAGCATCAAAACACTGGGAATATTGGTTCTATTACTCAATACATTAAAAATGAATGAGGTAATAACAATCAGACAAATGACTATGATAAGATGATAGGTATCCATGTTGGCAAAAATATCGTTTGGTTCTAAAATAATATGAAACCATTAAATATAAAAAAGGTTGTCACCTATTAACGCAGCGACAACCTTTTTTTAATGTATCGTAGGATTTGCTTAACCTAGCGGGAGTAAACCCTTACTTTTGCTTCACCCCGTACCACGTTCAGCGCATTCATGGCTAATGCCTTCATTTCATCCTGTCCCGGATAGATGTATACCTGGCTAATGAAGTCAACGCGCTCACGAATCAACGACATCAGGGTTTTATCGTAAGCCATTCCGCCGGTGATCAGGATACCATCCACACGACCTTTCAGTACCGTGGCCATTTCTCCAATCGCTTTCGAAACCTGGTAAGCCATCGCATTGTGGTAGAAAATGGCGCGCTCGTCACCTTCATTCACCGCCATTTCCACATCACGGGCGTCGTTGGTTCCAAGGTAAGCCACAAAGCCGGCTTCTCCGGTAATCATCTTCTTGATCTCGTCCTTCGTGTACTTATTGCTGAAGCACATATCGACCAGCTGACCGGCCGGCAACGTGCCACTTCTTTCCGGAGAAAACGGTCCTTCACCGTCGAGCGCATTGTTGGCATCGATGACGCGGCCATTGTTATGCGCACCGATAGAAACACCTCCGCCCAAATGAACCACAATAAGATTCATGTCGCTGTAAAGTCTGCCCAGCTTGGCCGCATGCTGACGAGCAACCGCTTTCTGGTTCAAGGCATGAAATATGGACCGACGCTCGAAGTTGGGATGTCCACTTACCCGCGCAATGTCATTCATCTCGTCAGTCACTACCGGATCGGCCGTGAGTGCCATGGCATTCGGAATTTCCTGCGCCAACTCGTAGGCAATCATCGAACCCAGGTTCGAAGCGTGCATTCCGCTAATGCCGACTTTGCAATGCTCCACCATCCGTTCGTTAATTTCGTACACGCCGGACTCCAGCGGATAGGTCAGTCCTCCCCGACCAATAATCGCTGCCATATTGTTCAAGTCAATGCGGTCAGCTTTCAGCTCTTCCAGAATAGCGTTCTTCCGGAATTCGTACTGTTCGGTTACCGTTTTATACTGGTCGAGCTCTTCTTTTGAATGACGAAGTGTTTTCAGGAAAATACACCGGACGTCCTCGTACACCGCAATTTTAGTAGAGGTTGAACCGGGATTAATGACCAAAATATTTATATCTCTCATGTTCTGTATAATTTACTTAGCCAACATGGCTGCCAACGCAATGGAATATAACTTAGTTTCGATGGAATCGCCGCGGGAAGCCAACACAGCGGGCACTTTTGCACCAACTAATGAAGCAGCCGATTCGGCGCCAGCCAGTTTGGTATTGGTTTTATAGAATACGTTACCGGAATTCAGGTCGGGGAACAGAAGACAATCAGCCTTCCCGGCAACGGGACTTTTGATTCCTTTTATTTGCGCTGCTTCCTCATCAACAGCTGCATCCAAAGCCAACGGACCGTCAACTACACAACCTTTTATCTGGCCGCGTTCATTCATTTTCGAAAGAAGTGCTGCTTCGGAGCAGGATTGCAAACCGGGTAATACCAACTCGGTGGGCGCGACAGCCGCTACTTTCGGATTCTCAATTCCCAAGGCTACAGCCGTTTGTACCATGTAGTTAATCATCTGCACCTTCTGCTTCAAATCCGGCTCGGGAATAATCGCCACATCACTGGCAATAAGCAATTTGTGATAATTAGGAATTTCCATCGCGGTTACGTGGCTCAAAACCGCACCCGGAGGCAACAAGCCGTTTTCCTTATTGAGAATGGCGCGCATGAATTTATCAGTACTCACCAGGCCTTTCATGATAATATCGCCTTCACCGTTATTAATCATCGCCACCGACTCAGTAGCTGCCAGCTGATCGTTGGGTTGATGAACGATGGTAAACTTGGCCGGGTCAATATTTTCGTGACGACAAACTTCTTGAATAACTTCCTTGTCTCCCACCAAAATGCCGTCAATCAATCCTAAATCGATGGCTTTACTGATGGCGACAATCGTGTGTTCGTCATTGGCGTAAGCCGCAATTAACTTGCGCCGTGGACGGCCTTTTACGGCCTCAAAAAGATCTTCCAGTCGATTAATTCCCATAGAATAATCTGTTTAGCAAATTTCATTAAACGAGTTCGCATCGAAACGGCGACAGCTTTTGTCATTATCTCCTACGTATCATAACAATCAACTACACAAAATGACTTCAGAACTTATCTATCCGTTTACACATGTTGAAATTACGAAATGAAAACATCTCAAAACCTATGAAATGTTAGGATTTCGCCTGACCCGACATGCTGTTAAACTATTTCTTTCAGGATGATAGAAAAGCCCCGTCCGGATAAGAAAATTTCTCTTATGCCGTGGCAGGGCTTTACAATTCAAAACTTTCGTTGAAAATCTCGAAAGGAAATATCTTTAATTTAAAATCATTCTACATTAACAAGGTTGTATGTTTCCCGGGCAATCACCAGTTCTTCGTTTGTGGTCACGGTCATCACCGTCACATGAGAACCCGGAATGGAAATGATTTCATCCTGTCCATGCAGCCCGATATTCTTTTCCTCATCAAAGATAACCCCAAGGTATTGCATATCCCGGCAGACCAAATCCCTGACGTAATCGTTGTTCTCGCCAATTCCCCCGGTAAATACCAGAATATCGAGACCGTTTAACTCGGCAGCATATGCACCAATGTACTGCTTCACCCGGTTGGCATACATTTTCAATGCAAGTCGCGCCCGTTCGTTTCCTTCGCGGGCAGCTGTAGCCAAGTCGCGCATGTCGGACGAAAGTTGCGAAACGCCTTTCACGCCACTCTCCTTGTTCAGCATGTCATTCAACTCGTTGCTGTCCATTCCTTCGCGGCAGCCGATATACAAAAGCGCGCCCGGGTCGATGGAACCACTTCGTGTTCCCATCATCAACCCTTCGTTGGGAGTAAATCCCATGGAGGTATCAACCGACTTGCCTCCGTTGATAGCTGTGATAGAAGCTCCGTTCCCTAAATGGCAGGTAATAATTTTCTGATTTCTGATATCGCGGTTCAGAAATTTACAGGCTTTCTCTGCCACGTATTTATGACTGGTTCCGTGAAAGCCATAACGACGCACGCGCAACCGCTCGTAATAGTCGTAAGGTAACGAATAGAGGTAAACATCCGGTGTCATGGTTTGGTGGAACGCCGTGTCGAAAACAGCTACCTGCGGAACTCCGGGAAGCAATTCCTCCATGGCCTTGATGCCATCGTAATTGCCGGGGTTGTGCAACGGAGCCAGTTCGAAACAGTCGCGGATACCTTTCTTGACATCTTCATCGATGATGCGCGCTTCGGTAAATGTTTCTCCCCCGTGCGCAACACGATGCCCTACTGCTTCAATATCTTCCAGCTTATTCAAAACACCTACCTCCGGATCGGTAAGCGTCTTCAGGATAAGCCCAATACCCGTTTTGTGATTTTTGATTTCGGTCTTCACCAGGTAATCTTCCTGATTCGGAACCTTATGCAACAAACAGCTTCCTTCAATACCAATGCGGTCGACAATGCCTTTGGCCAGCAAGTTGTCGCTTCCGCGAACTGAAAGCAGCTGGTATTTGATAGACGAACTTCCACAGTTCAGGACAAGGATGTTCATTTTGGTTTGATTTATTGGTTTGAAAAAAGCGCCGGCATTTTTAAACCGACGCTTTCATATTTAGGTTCATCAATGATTCTTGACGATGGTTTCGGTATCCATAGCAATGACAAGCTCTTCGTTGGTTGGGACGACAATCACTTTTACACGTGAGCCTTCTTTGCTGATGACCTGTTCTTTTCCGCGAAGTCCGTTGTTCAGGTTTTCATCGATTTCGATGCCGAGGAATTCCAAATCTTCACAAACTCCTGCACGGGTGATATCGGCATTTTCACCAATTCCTCCGGTGAACACCAGAGCATCAACGCCTCCCATGGCAGCTGCATACGAACCGATGTACTTCCGGATACGGTAATCATACATCTTCATGGCCAGCTGGGCACGTTCATTACCATTTTCCAATGCAGCAATTTCGATATCGCGGGCGTCGGACGAAACGCCGCTGATTCCCAACATTCCTGCATGTTTATTGAACAGCGTGGATGCTGACTTGGTGCCGATTTTCTCTTTGTCCATGATGAAGGTGACGGCTCCCAAATCGATATCTCCGCTTCGGGTTCCCATGATCAAACCTTCAACCGGCGTGAATCCCATCGAAGTATCGACTGATTCACCGTTTTTCACGGCACAAACCGATGCTCCGTTTCCAAGGTGACAGCTGATAATCTTCGAGTTCTCCTGATCGAGACCTAAAATCTCAGCAGCCCGGCGTGCCACGTAGCGGTGACTTGTTCCGTGGAAACCGTAACGACGAATACCATATTTAGTGTACAACGCATAAGGAATTCCGTACATGTAAGCGTGCTGCGGCATGGTTTGATGGAAAGCCGTATCGAATACGCCCACCTGGGGAACTTCGGGCAACAGCGCCTGCATTGCATAAATACCTTTCAGGTTCGGCGGATTGTGCAACGGAGCCAGCTCTACGCATCGCTCCATCTCTTCAATCACCTCATCGTTGATAAAAACACTGCCTTTGAAGGCTTCACCTCCGTGAACCACGCGGTGGCCAACAGCATTGATTTCCTCGAGGCCGGCAATACAACCATGCTTTTGACTGGTCAGTACGCCCAACACATATTCAATCCCGATTTTGTGATCGAGAATTTCACCTTCGAACTTCACTTTGTCGCCCGACTCTTTCTCGTGTTTCAGGAAGGAGCCCTGCATACCAATCTTTTCCACAACACCTTTGGCCAGCACAAGTTGATCAGCCATGTTGAAGAGCTGGTATTTGATGGATGAACTTCCGCAATTAAGTACTAATATCTTCATTTGATTGTTTTCTTTTTGTTCCGGCAGCATGAGCTTCATGCCCGGTTGCCGGTAAAACTCCGCCACAGCGAATTAAACATTGAATGTTTTGAAATGCCCGTTATCGATAATATTCCCATCCTCATCGTAGGTATAGAATCCTGCACCGACTTCACGCCCCATGCGCTTGGCACGAACCAATCGTTTCAAAATGGGAGAAGGTTTGTATTTGGCCCTGCCAAATTCGCTGTACAGGTTGTCCATCCAGCGAACCATCTTATCCAGTCCGAGAATATCGGCCAGTTCGAACGGACCGAACCGCATTCCAAAACCAATTTTCATCACCTTGTCAATGTCGGGAAGTTCTCCGACGCCTTCCATCAGTACCTCACAAGCTTCGTTCAACAAAGATGAAAAGAGACGAATCGAAATCAAGCCGGCAGCTTCTTCTACCGGAATCACCAGTCGATTCACCATCGTCACGAACTTCTTCACTTTCTCATACACATCTTCCGACGTGTATAATCCTTTTACCACCTCACATACACGGGCTTCAGGCGACTGCACAAAGAAGTGAAGACTCACACAACGCTCGCGGTATTTCAGTTCCGAGGAAAGCTCGGTAATAATAATGGTCGTCGAGTTGGTACCAATGATACACTCCGGACTCACCACTTCCTCGATGCGACGGAAAACTTCTTTGCGCTCATCCACTTTACGTTCCTCATGAGACTGAGAACGAATCGCTTCGATGACAAAGTCACAATCAGCCAATTCTTTGTAATCCAGGGTTCCCTTGATGCGAGCCATGATTGCCTTCTTCTCGCCTTGGGTCATCCCCCAGTTATTGATACGCTGATCGAGCACCTTGCTCATCTGATCATACGCTTCCCGAATCTTTTCTTCCGAAAGCTCGATGAAAACTACTTCAATGCCGTACACACTGGCAATCCGGGCAATGTTCTGCCCTACACTGCCGCATCCAACAATTCCAATTTTCGAAAACAGTGTCTTAATCTGCTGTTTTTGACTGAGTCCATAAAGTTCAATGGGCTCGACCTGAATTTCTGCCATTTTATATCGAAATCAAATATGAAATATCTATGTAGACTTTTCCCTTCCGGGAAATCCGAACTACTACTTAATTATTGTGCCTGATTAGCAGTTATGGCCACCATGTTCACAATATCGCTTACCGAACAACCGCGTGACAAATCGTTGATGGGAGCAGCCATTCCCTGCAATACCGGTCCAACCGCTTCGGCACCAGCCAAACGCTGCACCAGCTTGTAACCAATGTTTCCGGCTTCCAGTCCCGGGAATACCAGCACATTAGCCTGACCGGCCACTTCGCTTCCCGGAGCTTTCAGTTCGCCTACTTCTTTCACCAGGGCAGCATCCAGCTGCATCTCGCCATCGATTTTCAGCTCGGGTGCCATCGACTTAGCCAACTTGGTCGCCTGAGCAACTTTGTACACCAGGTCATGTTTAGCGCTTCCTTTGGTCGAGAATGAAAGCATGGCTACTTTCGGGTCCATGCCAACAATCGCGTTGGCTGTTTTAGCAGTAGTTACCGCAATTTCAGCTAGCTGTTGCGCATCCGGATCAGGCATTACGGCGCAATCGGCAAATACCAGCACGCCATCGTGACCAAATGATTTGTCTTTTAAAAACATCATGAAAGCTCCGGAAACCACACTCACACCGGGCATGGTTTTTACAAACTGAAAAGCCGGGCGTAACACGTCGCCGGTCGCATTAATAGCACCGGCAATCTCGCCGTCGGCATCGCCTGCTTTGATCATCATCGGACCATACACCAACGGATCATTCAGCATTTCCAACGCCTCTTCCCTGGTCAAACCTTTCTTCTTCCGGATTTCCACCATCATATCGGCATAAGTATCGCGTTTGCCGCTCGTCTTCGGATTGATGACTTCCGCTCCTTCGATTTTCGCGCCACACTTTTCCGCCTCGTGTGCAATCTTACCCGGATCGCCCAACAACACGATTTTGGCAATTCCTTCTTTCAGGATAATGTCCGTGGCTTTTAGCGTTCTAATCTCCTCTCCTTCCGGCAGGACAATTGTCCGGTTCAACTTCCGGGCCTGCTCTTTAATCTGATTCAATAATTCCATTTACTATATGTAGTTTAAAACTTTTGACTTCAATCTTCAAAAATTACTGCAAAATTACAGAAAATAGCCTGTCCTTAAAATGTAACAAAGTCATGTTTTCGTTAATGAATGGTAACTTATTCAAACGAATGTTGGGTTTTTACCATCTCATTCTCATTTGATTCAAGCTACTTCGTTTTTTTCACATCGTCAGGTTTGTTCGTCATGTTTTAGAAATGGTCTCGTTAAATATTCAATTTTACGACGTTTTGGTAGGTTGTATGACAACTTTAATTATCAAACAAAACTACCAAAATCACACTCTCCTCCCTAATTTTCAAAGCGTTTAATGAGTATAAATAATTTAAACCACGCGTGTCCGATCTTTTGTATCTTAGCTTCACCAAATCATTAAAACATGTCAAGTACCGAACCATTCGAATCACTGGCCCGTGAATTGGAGGGCGAACTATTTACCGATCAGGTACATCGTATCATTTATGCAACCGATGCTTCCTCCTATCGGGAAAAGCCGATGGCTGTCACCATACCCAAAAATAAATCCGATATCAGTCGAATTTTGAAATATGCCCGGGAGAATCAACTCTCGGTCATTCCCCGCGCTGCCGGAACTTCACTGGCTGGCCAAGTCGTGGGTAGCGGCATCGTGATGGACATTTCAAAACACATGGACCGCATCCTCGAATTCAATCAGGAGGAAAAGCGGGTGCGCGTGGAGCCGGGCGTTAACCTGGCGGAATTGAATCTATACCTGAAACCTTACGGGTTGCAATTCGGACCGGAGACTTCAACGGCCAATCGCTGCCGTATCGGTGGTATGCTAGGCAACAACTCCTGTGGTCTCCACTCGCTCATCTACGGAAGTGTGCGCGACCATATCCTCGAAGTCGAAGCTTTCCTGGCCGATGGCTCGGAAGTCACTTTCGGGCCGCTGAGCAAAGAAGAATTTGAAGCCAAGTGTGCCGGTGACCCGGAACAACTGGAAACGAAGATTTATCTCCAGCTGAAAGAGATGCTGGAGAATGAAGATACCCGCAAGAAAATCGAAGAGGTGTACCCGGAAAAGAGCGTCACCCGCCGAAACATGGGCTACGCCATCGATATTCTGATGGATACCGACCCATTCATCGGTAACGGCGTACCATTTAATATAGCCAAGTTGCTGGCCGGCTCCGAAGGAACACTTGCGTTCTCAACCTCTATCAAGCTGAATTTAATTCCGCTTCCGCCGAAAGTAAAAGGCGTGATCGCCGCTCACTTTTCTTCGCTGGAAGATGCTTTCCGGGGAAATATTGTAGCGCTGAAACACAATCCGGGTGCTATCGAGATGATGGATGACATTATTATTGAGTGCACCAAAGAGAACATTGAACAGCGCAAAAACCGGTTCTTCCTGCAAGGCGAACCGAAAGCGGTGCTGGTAATTGAATTTGCGCGGGAAACCAAAGAAGAGATTGAAGCCATTCACAAGGCGCTGGTGAAAGATATGGAAGAGGCCGGTTACGGTTACCACTTCCCGCTCATTTTTGGCGACGAGCAGATTCAGCGGGTCTGGAACCTGCGTACAGCCGGTCTCGGATTGCTTTCCAATATTCCGGGCGACCGGAAAAGTACGACCGTCATTGAAGACACAGCGGTTAGTCCCGACAAACTACCGGAATACATGGCCGAGTTCCAGCAGGTGCTCGATGGTCACGGATTGCAATGTGTTTTCTACGCGCACATCGCTACCGGTGAAATCCATCTGCGTCCGTTGCTCAACTTAAAAGACAAAAACGATCAGGAGCTGTATTCCACACTGGCACAAGATGTAGCCGGACTCGTGAAGAAATACAGGGGTTCCCTTTCGGGGGAACATGGCGACGGCCGCCTGCGCGGTTCGTTTATCCCATTCATGTTCGGTGACGAAATTTACGGGCTCTTCAAGGAACTGAAGAAAACCTGGGATCCGTGGAATATCCTCAACCCGGGAAAAATTACGGATGTACCGCCCATTACCCAAAATCTCCGGTACAACCTCAACAACCATTATCCGGAGGTGGAAACCGTGAGTGACTTTTCTTCAACAAAAGGCTTCCTGCGAGCTGTGGAGAAATGTAACGGTTCGGGTGATTGCCGTAAATCGGAAGTCGTGGGCGGAACCATGTGTCCTACGTTCATGGCGACCCGCGACGAAGACAAATCGACGCGTGGACGCGCCAACATTCTGAGGGAATTCCTGCACCATTCCGAGAACGATAAACCGCTCGACCATCCGGAGATTTACCAGGTGCTCGACTTGTGTATTTCTTGTAAGGCCTGTAAAGCAGAATGTCCGTCGAACATTGACATGGCGAAATTCAAAGCCGAGTTTCTACAATATTATTACGACGAGCACGGAGCACCGCTTCGCTCGAAACTGATTGCCTGGTTGCCCCGCATGAGTGGATTGGCTTCGGCTGTTGCGCCACTGGCCAACTGGAACATGAACATGGGGCTCACCAAAAGGCTTATCGGTTTCCATCCGAAACGGTCGATGCCGGCATTTACCAGCAAAACATTAAAAGGCTGGGCCAATAAAAACCGGCAACCGGAAGGTTCGAAAGGTAAAGTTTACCTGTTCGCCGATGAGTTTACCAATTACCAGGAATCGGATATCGGTATTAAAACCATTTTGTTGCTGACGAAACTGGGCTACTCGGTAGAGATCCCCAAGCATCGCGAGAGCGGCCGTACCTTCCTGTCGAAAGGATTTATGCGCGAGTCGAAGAAAATTGCCAACGACAACGTGCGCATGCTGAAGGATAAAATTTCGGAGGAAACGCCAATGATTGGCATCGAGCCGTCGACCATTCTAACCTTCCGGGACGAATATCCCGAACTGGTAGACGAGTCATTGCGCGGGGCTGCCGTATCATTAGGAGAGAATGCCCTGCTGTTCGAAGAGTTCTTCGTGCGCGAAATGGAAAAAGGTAACATCACGGCAGAGCAGTTTACCACTGCACAACGGGACATTAAACTGCACGGACACTGCCAGCAGAAAGCGGTGGCCTCAACGACGCCGACCAAACAAATGCTTTCGCTGCCGCCCAATTACCAGGTGAGCGAAATCAAATCGGGGTGCTGCGGAATGGCCGGTTCGTTCGGTTACGAAAAAGAACACTACGAGTTATCAATGCAGATTGGTGAAATGGTGCTCTTCCCGGAAGTCCGGAAATCAGCCGGTGAAACCATTATCTCTGCTCCCGGAACCAGTTGCCGCCACCACATCAAAGACGGCACGGGCCGGAAAGCCATTCACCCTATCGAAGTCATGTACGACGCATTAGCATAAAAGACTTAAAATATACTGTTCTGGATTGGGCGTATCACAATGGTGGTGCGCCCAATCTTTTTTCCGACTGATAATAGTCACAGCCCAATGCAGGCAAACGGATGTCATCCCTTTTTGAACTATGAAGAGGGATGACATCCATAAAAACACCCCGGGGCTCCTCAACTTGGCTTATTTTATGCCCTTTTCCTTCCTCCGTCAGATTAGAATCGTTCTAATTTCTGAGCTGTTGATAACTTTCGGTTTTAGTCCAAATTGATGGTGAACGTATCATTTTGTGTGGTGAACGTTCAAAAATCCGTGATGAACGGAAAAGTACCATTGCCAAAACTTATCTACTAGTGGGGCTGTCTCTTTTCTGAATTTTGCATTATGAAAAGTAGAAATTATTTTCGCCGCCCGGTTAACCTAACGACAGTAATACTATTGATACATTAATGAATTAGAAATATCCGGGAGAGTCAACCCGAAGAGTTACTCATAAATCCGTATGACAAACCTATTCAAACGACTTGCTAAAATGACTTTTCAAATACCCATTCTATTAATCAATTAACTTATAAGTTTTCAATGAAAAAGAAATTAATCTTCAAATCGTCACTTTATCTTTTTATGCTGTTCGGCCTCCTCTTTCTTAATAGTTGCGAGAAAGACAGCGCACCATTGGACCAACCTATCTATTCAAATCAGGTCAACTTTCAGGTAGCCTATGACGAAGCCTTTGAAAATTCGGTTTATCCGTCATTGATACTGGGATTAGCCAATTACTCAGCCCGTAGCGGTGAAAGTTTTGATTTATTCAAATACAGTATGGTCAACCCGACTGAACATACAGAGGTAAAAGTTGAGCTGCAGCCGTCGCTCATTAACAACGAATCCGCTTTTCATGCGCATCTCGACACCGTGGATAAAGAGAGAGCTTTCTCTCCGATGATCAACTGGAACTACGAGAACCTGAAAAGCCTGAAGCAGCCAGGTACCGTTGATTTATCATTTGCCTGTTACATCAACGGTGAGGAAACCGATAATAAAAGTCTGCGGTTAAATTACCGCTCGGTAAACGAATGCGTTTATGGTTTTATCGACGATGATGGCAACTACATCGACCTCGGCTGGATGTTTGCAGCCTACGTAAACGAGAATAACCCGGCTATCGACAACTTCCTGCAAGAAGCGCTTTATCATCACGTAGTCGATGCATTCACCGGATACCAGGTAAGTAAGGAAGAGGTCATGAAACAGGTGTTTGCCATCTGGAATACGCTTCAACTCCGAAATGTAAAATACAGTTCCATTACCGCTACGAGTAATCCATCGCAAAAAGTGTTTTCGCAATATGTCCGATCATTCGATGAAGTCTATCAGAACTCCCAGGCCAATTGTGTTGACGGAAGTGTCTTTCTGGCTTCGGTATTAATGAAAATCGACATCAAACCTTTTCTCGTTCTCATCCCCGGTCACATGTACATGGGCTTCTATACTTCGGAAGACAAAACCGATTTCGAATTGCTCGAAACGACAATGGTAGGAGACATCAATCTGAACGAGATATATGAAGCTAACGGACTGGTGTATAATCTGAATAAATATCTCGGATATTTGTCTCTCGATACCTACAACCGTTACCTGAACGGTTATGCAACGCTGGAGGATCTTAAGAAGGAAATTTCATATAACAGTTTCCTGAAAGCGATTAATCAAAACATTTCCAGCTGGAATTACAATCGGGCAGCATTCAACAACCCGGAAAATAAACAATACCAAATCTTTGACATATCTGAGCTGCGTAAGATCGTGCAGCCCATTGGCATATAATCAAACATCTCATCCTTCGCGTACGATGTCATGTGGAGGATGAGTTCAACCTTCCACGCTAATTCAATAACTCCCCGTTTTTCACAGAAACATAAGTAGTAAGTGTAATTGCAATTTTTTTATTAGTCGAAGGGAATAACATGTAGCTTCTAACTCACAACTCACCCCAAACCCCTTCTATGTTGTAAACCAATTTTTTCGCTATTATATTTTATCACAGAATCCTTCGGGTCATCCTAAACCCGAAGGATTTTCTTGCTTTTAGA
>NZ_PYGC01000008.1 GCF_003014495.1 Prolixibacter denitrificans
CAACAATGCCTACCAAAAATCAGGAAAATGTTCGGAACAATCAGGTTAGCTGCTTAAAAAATGAGGCCGCCCTTTTTGGACAGCCTCTTTTTTATACCCCGTGTATCGTTATCTTTATGCCCCAATATTCGGTTGGTATATGAAAAGTGTTTGTGGGTTGATGACGATTCTGAAAAGGGGGTTGGTGTTGATAGGGTTTCTGCCGGTCATGGCCGTGGCCCAACCGCTGGTTCTTCATTATTCTAAAGGAGATTATAAAGGTGGAAACCAGAACTGGTCGATTGCACAGGATAAGCAGGGATTGATGTACATTGGAAACAGTGACGGCCTCCTGCAGTTTGACGGCACCAACTGGAAACTCTACTCGCTTCCCGACCGCAATATTGTACGCTCGGTTGGTGTAAGCCCGGATGGTAAAATTTATACCGGCGCTTTCGAAGAGTTCGGTTACTGGCAGCCCGACAAAACCGGACAATTAAAATACACTTCCATTTCACATTCCTATCCCGGTTTGAAGCTCCACAACTGGGAGTTTTGGCGTATCCTTTTTTCGCATGATAAAGTTTATTTTCAGTCCTTTGGGGCGCTTTTTTCTTATGATGGCGATACCGTTCATCAGATTCCTCTGCCATCGAATGTCATTTTAATGTCGCAGGTTGGCGATCGGTTGATTACGCAGGAAGACGGCGGCGGCTTGGTGGAGTTGGTGAATGATCGACCGGTCCATATTCCCGGCTCGGATTTTTTGGCTTCCACGCAAGTGAAAAGTATTATTCCGGGAGGAAAAGATACGTTGCTTGTTTGTACTTCGTCGCAGGGAATATACCAGCTGACTTCCGGAAAATTTTCTCCGTGGGGAGGTGATATTCAGGAATTCTCGAAGCAGAACGAATTAAATGTCGCTATTCCGTTGAAAAACGGATTTGCTTTCGGGACTATTTTGAACGGTGTGGTTATTACCGATCGGCACGGAAATATCAAAACACGGATTAATACGGATAGTGGACTTCAGAATAATACGGTTCTCGCGCTGAAGCAAGATCAAAAAGGCGGCTTGTGGGTCGCGATGAACAAAGGAATTGACTATGTGGAAATTAATTCTCCAATGTCGATTTATCGCGATAAGGACCAGCGAATTGGGGCTTTGACCTCTGCAGTTATTTTTGAGGGGAAATTGTTTATCGGTTCGAACCGGGGC
The DNA here is from genome assembly GCF_003014495.1 of Prolixibacter denitrificans. Classification (GTDB taxonomy): domain Bacteria; phylum Bacteroidota; class Bacteroidia; order Bacteroidales; family Prolixibacteraceae; genus Prolixibacter; species Prolixibacter denitrificans. Next base: position 1,199 of record NZ_PYGC01000008.1, read on the forward strand.
GTTTACTATCGTGAGTTACTCAATGGAGATCCGAGGAAACCCGTCGGCAATTTTCAGTTTTTGGATGGAACACAAGGCCAGGTTTGGGATTTGCAGGTGCATGCGGGTTCATTAATTATCGGGCACAACCGTGGAACCTTTACTTACAAAAATGGCCGGCTTCGTCACATCAGTAACGTGTCCGGCGGATACATGGTCAAACCTTACGAGCGTGGTGGAAAAAAATACATGATCCAGAGCACGTATACTCATCTGGTTATTTATCGCCTGGAGAATGGCGAGTGGCGATACGATCATCAGGTCACCGGATTCAACGAGCCTTGCCGGTTTGTCGAAATAGGACCCTTCGGATATGTTTGGGTAAGCCATCAACAGAAGGGAGTTTACCGGTTGAAGTTGGATGCCAACTATCGAAAGGTGGTTGATACGCGTTATTTTGGACGCGTATCGGGACTGCCGGCCGATTTCGATGTACATGTATTTAAGCTTGCCAACCGGATTGTTCTGACATCTCCGGAAGGACTGTATACGTATGATGACCTGCATGAGAAGGTTGTTCCGATGGATGATTTGAATCAGAGGCTGGGAGAGCTTTCCGCGGCCCGTCGCATCATTCGGGTCGACGATAACCGATACTGGTTGATTAGTCGGAATATGCTTGGAATGGTTGATATTCGCGATAGCGGAGCCATGTTGGTCAGAAAGATGGACCCTGCTCTTTATGGTTTCTCGATGGTGGAACGATACGAAAATATTGTTTCACTGAATAACCGCATTCAGATGGTGTGCCTCGATGAGGGCTATGCTTTAATTGATTTGAGAAAAGACCTGAAAGATACCGTGGCACAGAAAATATTTTTCCGGGATGTAGTGGCATCGGGACGGAAAGGTGAAAAACGACGGTTACCTCTTTCAACAGCCAATTCTTACCAGACAATTCAGTTGCAGCCCTGGGAGCGGAGTATCAAGTTCCGGTTCGCCTCGTTGAATTATTCTCCCGACGGCAAGTCATATCAATATTATTTAGAAGGCTTGAAGCCTGATGAACACTGGAAATCGACTTCTCCGGAAGGAGTTGCGGTTTATGATCGCCTGACGGCAGGCAATTATGTTTTTCACGTCCGAAATATTGATGCATTTGGCCATCCCTTTTCTGAAATAACTTACCCATTTACCATCAAGCCCCATTGGTATGCCTCGTCTATGGCCTATTTTTTTTACGTCATTATCGGTGTGCTTTTTATCATTCTTGCCCAGTTGTTGTTGTACCGACGATTAAAACGACGAGAAGAAAAAGCCCGCCAGGAGAGACATGCAGAGTTGGAGCGGAGAAGGCAGGAAGAGCGGGAGCATGCTGAGAATGAAATTATCAAGCTGCGGAACGAAAAACTACAGGCCGAGCTTTCGCACAAAGACATTGAGCTGGCCAATTCGACCATGTCCATTATCCGGAAAAATGAGTCGCTCATTGAAATCAAGAAGGAGATTGAGAAGCAGAAAACCCAGTTGGGAACCCGCTATCCTAAAAACATGTACGAGAAGCTGGTTGGATTGGTAAACAAGAATTTGACGAATGAAGATGACTGGCTGGTTTTCGAATCACATTTCGATCAGGCTCATGAAAACTTCTTCCGGCGATTAAAAAATGAATATCCTTCCCTCACTCCGAGCGATTTGAAATTGTGTGCCTACCTCAGGTTGAATCTCGCAACGAAAGAAATTGCGCCGCTGCTCAATATTTCAGTTCGGGGAGTGGAGATTCGGCGATACCGTTTGCGCAAGAAACTGGAGCTGCCCCAGGAAAAAAATCTGGTTGAGTTCATGATGGAGTTTTAAACTGCTTTTGGAATTTTAATACGTCGCTTTATGACGTTTTGATGACATTTTAACCCCGTTTAAAAATAAGATCTTTGCTGTTTGGGTTCTTTTCCATCTCCTGAACGTTAAACATTCCTTGTATAATCTTATCATTCCTTAGTCTCATTTTGCATTTATTTAATCTAAGTTTTAGAAAGCATAACTTTTTATTCTGACTGATAATTAGTTTGGTATGAAGATGTGTTCCTTTCGTGATGTAGTGATGTGAAAGTCAAAAATTGGATGTTTTTTAACATGATGTAGGTAGGTAGGGGTGGCATTTTTCCTTTTTACTCCACCAGGGGGTTCTTTTGTAACATATTCAAATTGTCAAAAAAAGACTGAACGAATGAAAAAGAGTTTATTAACCCTTTTGGTGGTCCTTCTTGGCTTTACAGTAGTGATGGCACAAAACATCACCGTTAAAGGGAAGGTAACTGGCGCGGATGATGGAAAACCCATACCGGGTGCCAGTATTTTAGTGAAAGGTACCACAAACGGTACAATTACCGATTTTGATGGTAACTACTCGTTAAAAGTTCCGGCTGACGGTACGCTGGTATTCTCGTTTTTGGGAATGAAGACAGTAGAGCAACCGGTGAACGGACAGAAAGAAATTAATGTGACCCTTTCAACTTCTACTAAAGATCTTGGTGAAGTTCAGGTGGTGGGTTATGGTGTTCAGCGGAAGCAGGACATCACTGGTTCCATTGCCGGGGTGAAAGGAGCAGATTTGATTAAACAACCGGCCTTGACAGCTACCCAGGCTATTCAGGGAAAAGTGGCCGGTGTACAAGTTGTGAACTCCGGGGCTCCCGGGGCCGATCCACAGGTTCGTATTCGGGGTACAGGAACCATTCTTGGTGGAGCTAAGCCGCTCTATGTTGTCGATGGAGTCATTACCGACGATATTCGCAATATCAATAACTCGGATATTGTCTCGGTAGATGTGCTGAAAGATGCTTCGGCTGCCGCTATTTACGGTGTTCGTGGTGCAAATGGTGTGATCATTATTACGACTCGTGCCGGCGAGAAAGGTAAAATGAAAATTTCGTACGACGGCTATGTTGGCACTAATGTAGCAGCCCATAAGGTAAAAATGGCAGACTCGAAATTGTACGCTGAATATACCAACGAAGCTTTGGGCTACGATGGAAAAGCTCCGGCATTTGATTTGAACAACCTGCCTCCGTACAATACCGATTGGTTCGACGCAATTACCCGGAAGGGAATTAGCCAGAATCATAACCTTTCGGTAAGTGGTGGAAATGATAAGGCAACCTATTATTTCAGCATGGGGTATAAAAGCGATCAGGGAATCCTGGACGGAAACAATTACGATCGTTTGACACTCCGCTCAAATAATACGTATAAGGTGACCAAGTTCCTCGAAGTGGGTGACAACATTGGCCTGTCTCGATATAATTCGGACAACAAGCCTTATTCGGCTTTCACCGCAGCTTATCGTCAGGCACCGACTGTGCCGGTGAAGGATAAAAACGGAAATTATGGTTTCACTGACATCAACAACGTGGGTAACCCGAAAGCTACACTTGATTACACCCATGATAAAAGCTGGGGAACTCGTATTCAAGGTTCGGTTTACGCCAAAGTTGATTTCACCAAACATCTCCAGTTTAAATCGAATATGGGAGTTGACTTATCGGAAGATCACGGGCGTATATACAACCCGGTTTACACCGTTTCAGCAACTCAAAAGAATGAGATCTCCAAATTGAGTCTGCATCAAAATACCAATGCACACTGGATTTGGGATAATTACTTTACCTACAACAACCGTTGGGGAAATAGCCGGTTGAAACTGATGGGAGGTACAACAGCTGAAAAATACCGTACGCAATACATTGATGCTGCCCGCCAGAATGTACCTTCGCAAAAGAATTACTGGTATCTCGATTTGGGCGATGCAGCATCTGCAACCAACGGAAGCAATGGCACAAAGAATACCCGTAACTCCTACCTGGGGCGTGTCAACTACAGCTTCGCCAACAAGTATCTGTTTACCGGTACGATTCGTTACGATGGTTCGTCGATGTTTCCATCCAATAACCGTTGGGCAACGTTCCCTTCTGTTGGACTTGGCTGGGTATTAACCCAGGAGAACTTCCTGAAAGACAATGCATGGCTGACTAACCTGAAATTGCGTGCCAGCTGGGGTAAAATCGGTAACGATAATATACCTGCTGATGCGTTTACTTATCTCATCAACTCTGATTTGGCGTATGTGTTTGGTCCCGACCAGGCTTATACCAATGGTGGTACGATAACGGATATCAAAGACCCGAATCTGAAGTGGGAGGTAACCACTGAAACGGACCTTGGGCTGGAATACGGATTGTTCGACAATCGCCTTTCCGGTGAGTTTGACTATTACAACAAACTGACCTCGGATGCGTTGATTTTCGCTCCGATTGCCGGAATATTTGGAGATAACGATGGAAAATTCCTGACCAACAAAGCTGATATCCGAAATACTGGTTTTGAATTCTCGGCCAACTGGCGCGATAAAGTCACCTCCGATTTCAGCTACAATATTGGATTGAATGTGACGACCAACAAAAACCGCATCGAAAAAGTAGGCGGTGGTTTGCCAATCAACAGCGGTAGTTTAGGCAATGGTCAGATAACAACACAGACGGCAGAGGGACAGCCGATTGGTTCTTTCTGGGTATACCAAACCGATGGTATTTTCCACAATCAATCGGAATTGGATGCTTACGTGAATAGCAACGGCCAGCCTTTGATGCCAAACGCTAAGCCGGGTGACCTGAAACTTGTCGACCGGAATCACGATGGCGTTATCGACGATAAAGACCGTTATTATGCTGGCTCGTACAATCCCACGCTTATGATTGGGTTGAACCTCGGAGTGAACTATAAGAACTGGGATTTCTCTGTAGATTCTTATGGTAACTTTGGTGGTAAAATTTACAATGGTAAGAAAGCACAGCGCTGGGGTGGTGAAAACATCGAAGCATCGTTGGCCAACCGTTGGACGCCTCAAAATCAGAATACCAATATCCCAAGAGCTTCCGATGCTGTACCGGTGGCTTCTGACTATTATCTCGAGTCAGGCGACTTTTTCCGCTTCAATAACATGACTCTGGGATACGCGCTTCCCAAAACATTGACGGAGAAAGTATCGGTAAGCCGTTGCCGTTTCTACGTCTCAGCTCAAAATGCCATTACGTTGACAGGTTATAGTGGATATAACCCCGAGTTACCCGGACAGACAGGTTCAGGTACACTTGATTCCGGAATCGAGTTGAGCTCTTATCCTGAAACGGCTTCTTACCTCTTGGGTCTCAACATAACTTTCTAATTTGTATTGGATATGAAAACCAGAAAGATGAAATTATTATATATGGGGGCTGCGTTCGCTGCAGCTCTGCTAACCTTCTCGGGATGTTCGAGCAATTATCTGGACGTTCCGCCGGAGGGGAATATGACGCCAAAAGATTATTATTCTGATCATCCGACTGAAGTGGTAAATGCAGTGTATAACAAGCTGCTCGACTGGAACGAAAGCTCCTTCTCATGGATTGGTATTTCCAGCATCACTTCCGACGATGCCGATAAAGGTAGTTCTCCGGGTGATACCGGAACGGACAAAAATTTGCTGGATAACTTCACGTTTGGAGCCGATGCTTTGTCGTTCAACGATGTATGGCAGGGAAACTACGAAGGAGTTGCTCGTGCCAATCAGGCTCTGAAAGTGCTGGGGGAAGTGACCATTAATGATACACTGAAGAACCGCCTGGAAGGGGAAACCCGGTTCCTCCGCGCTTATTTCTACTGGAATCTGGTTCGGACGTTCGGTGCAGTGCCGTTGGTGGACAGAGTGCCCGATCCAACCAATCCGGCTGATGTGGCTATGGGAAATACCCGTGTAGCAAAGGATTCTATTTATGCGTTTATTAAAACGGATCTGCAGTTTGCTATTAATCATCTTCCGAAGAAGAGCGAATACGCGGCAAAAGATTTAGGTCGCGCGACCAAAGGAGCTGCACAAACCTTCCTGGCAAAGGTAAATCTGTATCAAAAGAACTGGTCGGAAGTATTGCGCCTGACCAATGAGGTGATCAATTCCGGTGAATATGCGCTGGTTAGTGATTACTCAACCATTTGGCGTGAAATCGGAGAGAACAATTCCGAGTCTATTTTCGAAATCCAGGGACGTGGTCAAACACCGAACAAAGGAGTTCAGGGATATGTCGACGTTCAGGGAGTAAGAGGTCAGTTCGGATGGGGCTTCAATGTTCCTTCGCAGGATTTGGCTGACACCTACGAGCCTGGTGACCTCCGGAAAGATGCAACGATTATCTATCCGGGAGAAACCATGTGGGACGGTACGGTAATTAATTCCAACACACCGAACCCGATGTACAACCAGAAAGCTTACCTGAGTCGTACGCAGGAAACATATGACGGAAACTCCTGGGAATCCAGCAAAAATGTCCGGATATTCCGTTACGCCGAAGTGTTGTTGATGAAAGCTGAAGCGGCTAATGAAATGGGCGACCCGGGTACTGCACTGGCGGCATTAAACCAGGTTCGCGAGCGGGCCGGCTTGCCGGATTACACCGAAACCAATCAGGACAATCTACGGCTGAAGATTTACCACGAACGTCGCGTGGAATTGGCATTCGAAGGCGACCGGACATTCGACCTGATTCGTCAGGGACGGGCAGCAACCGTGCTGGCCAAAGAAGGATTTGTGGCTGGTAAGAACGAGTTGTTCCCCATTCCGCAACGTCAGATCGAGCTGAGTGGCGGTGCATTGACTCAAAATCCAGGATACTAAAATTATTCATAGATGTTAGGATGAACTTCCCGGTATGGTGTAAATTTACCTTCCGGGAAGTTTCTTCCTGTTTGCCATACTCATACAATCCGGATGAACAAGTATCTTTTTTTCATATCCTTCTGGGTAGCTTTGACTTTAGTTTCCTGTTCAAAGAAAGGCGATAATTATGTGCCGCCGGATGGAGGAGGAACGCTGCCGAAGCCCCCACCCACTTTGACGGATGATGAGCTGATGGATACTGTTCAGCAAGCAACTTTCAGGTATTTCTGGGATTTCGCTCATCCGGTTTCCGGTCTTATCCGGGAACGAAGCAATGGGAACAACGATATCGTCACAATTGGAGGTTCCGGATTTGGTGTGATGGCCATTATTGTCGGCGTTAAACGAGGCTATATTATCCGCCAGGAAGCGGTGACAAGGTTATTGAAAATGGTCACTTTTCTGCGCGATAAAACCACTCGTTACCATGGAGCCTGGTCACACTGGCTCAACGGTTCGACGGGGGAAACGATACCTTTCTCGCAAAAGGACGACGGTAGTGACCTGGTGGAAACAGCTTATATGATTCAGGGACTGTTGACGGCAAGGCAGTTTTTTGATGGTTCATCAGCTGATGAGACCCAGTTGCGGGATATTATTACCGGGCTGTGGCAAGATGTTGACTGGAAGTGGTATACCAATGGACAGAACTATCTGTACTGGCACTGGTCGCCAGACTATGGTTGGGCGATGAACATGCCCATACGTGGTTTCAATGAGACGATGATTACTTATTTACTGGCCGTTGCGTCACCCACGCATCCGATTGCTCCGTCGCTTTACGATACGGGTTGGGCCGGAAATAATTATAACGCGACACTCATCGTTGACCAATATGGATATTACGGCGGTCCGTTATTTTTTACACACTATTCTTATTTGGGAATGGATCCGCACTTTTCGGATAAATACATTCGGGCATCTAAGTTTGCTTCTTATTTCGATCGCAATAAAGAACAAACGTTGCTAAACCGGCAATGGTGCATCGACCGTGCATCGGTGTATTCATACTACAACAAGAATTGCTGGGGACTGACGGCTTCGGATGATCCGGTAAACGGTTACATGGCACACGAGCCAACCACAGCCAACGATAACGGAACGATTACTCCTACAGCCGCAATTTCATCAATTGTCTACACGCCTACCGAATCGTTGGCAGCCATGCATTATCTCTACGATACATACGGTTCGAAGGGACTCTGGGGAAAGTATGGTTTTAAAGACGCCTTTAATATTCATGAGAACTGGTACGCTCCCTCTTACCTGGCGATAGACGAGGGCCCTATTATTGCAATGATTGAAAACCATCGCAGCGGAATTTTATGGGATAATTTTATGCAGGATCCGGACATTCAGACCATGTTTAGCAAGCTGGGATTTGAGAAAACAAACAATTAGAAAAACCAACAAAATTTTTAGCCGGCAATCGGCTTCTTTATCATTGACGTGATCGCCTTTTGGGCAGAAAAAGTGTTCATCTAATGAAAAAATTCTTCAGTATCATTATTATTCTCCTGCTGGTGAAAAGTGTTTCAGCACAGGATCATCTCAACCAATACCTTACCAAACCTGACCATTTTACAGCCAAAGGATATGACAGCCACGTAGAGCTACGCTGGCCCGATTTGAAAAATGCTGTATCCTACCGTTTGTATGCAGCAACCGACAGTGCTTACCAGTTGCGAACTGAAACGAAGAATAATTACTACCTCGATTTTGTAACGGATTTGGGGCGCAACATCTCTTTAAAATATAAGTTGGTTCCGGTTAACCGGAAAGGAAAAGAACTGACTTCCGAAACGGTGGAGGCCAACGCATCGATTCATGATTTTACCGATGAAGAGCTCATGAACATGGTGCAAAAATATACCTTCCGCTATTTCTGGAACTTTGGCCGGGCCGATTTGGGAATGGCCCGCGAACGCGATAATCATCCGGATGGCGATATCGTTACCATCGGCGGCTCCGGGTTTGGCGTAATGGCCTTGATGGTGGGAGTGAAACACGGCTGGATTACCCGCGAACAGGCGGTCGACCGGTTGTTGAACCTCACCAAATTTCTCAAAACAACCGACCGTTTTCATGGAATGTGGGCACACTGGTACAATGCCGATACACAGAAAGCTTATCATTTTAGTAAATACGATGACGGTGGCGATATTGTCGAATCTTCCTTTATGATGGAAGGCTTGCTGGCAGCCCGTCAGTTTTTTAACCATCCGACTCCCAAAGAGAAATTTCTGCAACAACAAATTACCGATCTGTGGAAATCGATGGATTGGGACTTCTATACCCGTGGTCAGGATGTTCTGTACTGGCACTGGTCTCCCGATTATGGCTGGAAAATGAATCATCCCATTCATGGGTACAACGAATGTCTGATTACCTATATTCTGGCGGCTTCGTCACCCGACCATGCCATTTCTCCGGACGTTTATCACAAAGGCTGGGCCGGGAACAACTGGGACACATTCGCCAATAATTCCACTTATTACGGCATGATGCTTCCATTGGGAAACCGCAAATGGATGGGCGGTCCGTTGTTCTTTGCTCACTATTCGTACATGGGATTGAATCCAAAAGGCTTGCGCGACCGGTATGCCAATTATTGGCAGCAAAACCGGCGGCAGACATTGATTAATCGTGCGTACTGCATCGATAACCCATACGGATGGAAAGGCTACGGCCCTGATTTCTGGGGACTCACAGCCGGCGATAAAGTCCCGGATGGATACACGGCGCACGCTCCGGGTTTCCAACGCGATTTGGGAACAATCACACCAACGGCAGCACTGTCATCAATGCCGTACACTCCGAACGAATCGATGAAAGTATTGAAAAACCTCTACCGGAATTACGGAAAGTATCTGTTTGGCCCGTTCGGCTTCTACGATGGAATTAATCTTTCGGTTGGAAATAAGCCGGAAGACCACGTGCGCAAAACCTACCTGGCCATCGATCAGGGGCCGATTGTGGTGATGATCGAAAATTACCGTTCAGGCTTGGTCTGGAACTCATTCATGAAAAATGAAGATGTGCTGAGAGGGTTGAAACGTTTGGATTTTACCATTGATAATAAACCCATTCAAGTAAATGAAACCAAGTAAACCGGGGAAGAGTCGAAGAATCGGAGTGCGGGCGATTGCTGCTTTAGCGGTAATCATGTTGGCGATGGTCGGTTGCCAGCCTTCCGGGAAGCAGGAGTCGAAAACGGCGCAATCGGAGAGCCGGTACTTCACCAATCCGGTGATTGCGCACAAAGTGGATTCCATTTTGTCATTGATGACGCTGGAAGAGAAGGCTGGTGAACTCTGTATTTTGGGAGCGGATCATCCGAACCTGAAACAGCTGATTAAGGAAGGTAAACTGGGTGGAACTAACGGAGTTCTTCCCGGCAGGAATGTTGGACAATACACCCGCCAGATGCAAACACTGGCGATGCAATCGCGGCTGAAAATTCCGCTGTTGTTTATGGGTGATGTCATTCACGGTTTCCAGACAGGTTTTCCGGTTCCGTTGGCGTTGGCTGCTTCGTGGGACCCCGACTTAACCCGAAAAACCGACAGCATTTCGGCCGTTGAGGCAACAGCATCCGGTGTGAGCTGGACGTTTAACCCGATGATTGACATAGCCCGCGATCCGCGTTGGGGCAGAATCGTAGAGGGCGCCGGCGAAGATCCGTATCTCGGTTCGTTAATGGCTGCGGCTGCAGTGAAAGGATACCAGGGCGAGAGCCTTGCATCGTCGCACACCATGATGGCTACTGCGAAACATTTTGTAGGCTACGGTGCTGTCCAGGCCGGTCGCGACTATAATACGGTGAATATGCCGGAACGCGAGCTTCGGGAAGTTTACCTGCCTCCGTTCGAGGCGGCTGTTAAAGCTGGAATCGGGGCTGTGATGCCCGCTTTTGTGGCCTTTAATGGTGTTCCGGTAACGGCCAACCACTTTTTGCTGCAGGATATTCTCCGAAAGGAACTAGACTTTAACGGAATTGTGGTTTCGGACTTTGACGCAGTGACCGAACTCCAGGAACATGGGGTAGCGTCTTCTGCGGCACAAGCCGACGAACTGGCGATGAAAGCGGGTGTCGATATGGATTTACACAGTGGTTCGTACCTCGAGAATTTACCCAAACTCGTAAAGGAAGGTAAAATACCGGAATCGGTGTTGGACAATGCGGTGCGAAAAGTGCTGACCATGAAGTTCAAACTGGGATTGTTCGATAATCCGTTCCGCTATAGCGACTCCACATTGGTGGCCAATAATGTTCTGCCGGCAAGCCATCGCGAAGCAGCGAGGAAAGTGGCTTGCAAGACATTTGTATTGCTGAAAAACGAAAAAAATATTTTACCGCTAAGCAAGAAACTTCAGTCTATTGCTGTGATTGGTCCCGCTGCTGATACTCAGGATAACTTATTAGGGCCGGTTCATGCACTGGCCCGGCCGGAAGATGTGGTGACCGTGCTGCAGGGAATTAAAAAGGCCGTTTCGCCATGGACGAAAGTAATTTATGCGAAAGGAACTGATTACAATACCAGTTCGGAAAGCGGTTTCCAGGAAGCTGTTCGGGCAGCCCGAAACGCTGATGTGGTCGTGATGGTAATTGGCGAAAACAACAGCATGTGCGGAGAAGGCGACAGCCGGGCTTCGTTACACTTGCCCGGTAACCAGCTCGATTTGGTGAAAGCTGTCGTGAAGACCGGAAAACCAGTGGTGGCAGTATTGGTGAATGGAAGGCCATTGGCTGTAAACTGGCTGAATGACCACGTGCCGGGCATTCTGGAAACCTGGTTTCCGGGTACCGAAGGCGGAAATGCGATTGCTGACGTGCTGTTTGGCGATTACAATCCGTCAGGGAAATTGCCGGTTACTTTTCCGAGAAGTGTCGGGCAGGTGCCCATCTTTTACAGTCATCTGAATACCGGACGGCCGTTCAATCCGAATGATAAATACACGACTCGTTACGTGGACATGCCCAATACACCGCTTTATCCGTTTGGTTACGGATTGAGTTATACGAATTTTTCTATTTCGCCGGTAAAACTGAATACACAAAACCTGAATTGGAATGATACGCTTAAAGTATCGGTTTCTGTTATCAATACCGGAGAACGGGCAGGAACGGAAGTGGTACAGCTGTATACGCATCAACAGGTGGCCGATGTCAGTCTTCCGGTGAAGCAATTGCGGGCATTTCAACGTGTTTGGTTGGTCCCCGGAGAAGTGAAGGAAATTACTTTCCGGCTAACGCGAAAAGATTTGGCAATTCTGGATAAAGATATGAAGTGGAAGACCGAACCGGGTACATTCGACGTGATGGTAGGAAGCAGTTCCGAAGTGACCAATTCGGCCGGTTTTACACTGAAGAAGCCGTGATATTCCTGGTAAGTAGACAACGATACATTATGAACCTGAAATTAGAATAGTAGTGAAAAAGATGACACAAAAACTGACGATGTTACTGACTGCGGGAGCGGTTCTGTTCCTGTCGTCCTGTCAGCAGCCTGTTAATAATAAGGTTGCGAAAAAAGACGAAGCATCGAAGTATTTCGACGAGCCGGTGATTACGCACAAGGTCGACTCGGTACTATCGATGATGACGCTGGACGAGAAGATCGGACAGCTAACGCTGTACTCCAGCGGTTGGGACAAAACCGGGCCGAGCATGAACGAGAATTACATTAATGACATAAAAGCCGGAAAATGCGGAAATATCTTTAACGCTTTTTCGCCGGATTACAACCGGAAATTGCAGAAGATTGCGATGGAACAGACACGGATGAAAATTCCGTTGCTGTTTGGTTACGATGTTATCCACGGACAGAAAACCATCTTCCCGATTCCGTTGGGTGAAGCGGCTTCGTGGGATTTAAAATCGATTCAGAAAACGGCATCTGCCGCTGCCGCCGAAGCTGCTGCTGCCGGTATTCAGTGGACTTATGCCCCGATGTGTGACATTGCTCGTGACCCTCGCTGGGGACGCGTATCCGAAGGTGCTGGTGAAGATCCGTACCTCGGAAGTAAAATTGCTGCCGCGCGTGTGCATGGTTTCCAGGGAACTGATTTGGCGTCGGATACAACCGTTGTGGCTTGCGTGAAGCACTTTGCGGCTTATGGTGCCCCGGAAGCCGGTCGCGATTACAATACCGTTGATATGTCGGAACGGAAACTCCGGGATGTTTATCTGCCTCCTTACAAGGCCGCAGTTGATGCCGGTGCCGGTACAGTGATGACTTCGTTTAATGATTTGAACGGTGTTCCGGCGACGGCCAATCATTTCCTGATGACCGATATCCTGCGCAAGGAGTGGGGCTTTAATGGCTTCGTGGTAACAGACTATACGGCGATTAACGAGCTGGTGCCTCACGGCATTGCCAAAAATGAGAAAGATGCAGCTGCCTTGGCGATGAACGCCGGTGTAGACATGGATATGCAAGGCGGAACTTATTCCAAATACCTGAAAGAATTGCTGAAGGAAGGCCGCGTGACGCAGCAGGAAATTGACAATGCCGTTCGTCGTGTCCTTCGGATTAAATTCCGTTTGGGATTGTTCGCCGACCCGTATAAATATTTCAGCAACAAGCGTGAGAAGAAGCTGACTTATTCGAAATATCATATGTCGCTGGCCCGCCAGATGGCCCGTGAGTCAATGGTATTGCTGAAGAATGATAAGGAAACACTTCCGTTGAAAAAAGGTCAGCGAATTGCGTTGATTGGCCCGTTGGCTAATTCACAGCGCGACCTGCTGGGCTCGTGGCATGCAGCCGGCGACTGGAAAATCAACAAGACCGTGAAGGAAGCCATGGAAGACCAGTTTGGCAGGCAGAATATCCGGTATGCCAAGGGGTGTGAACTGCGTGGCGATAACCGTTCCGGATTTGCAGCTGCGGTTTCGGCTGCCCGTCATTCCGACGTGGTGGTGATGGTATTGGGCGAATCGGCCGAATGGAGCGGCGAAGCGGCGAGTCGCGCGCACATCAATCTGCCGCATATTCAGTCCGAATTGCTGGAAGCGATCCACAAAACCGGCAAGCCTGTAGTGGTCGTGCTGATGAGCGGTCGTCCGCTGGCGCTCGACAAAGAGGTGCCCATGACCGACGCGATGCTGGAAGCCTGGTTCCCGGGAACAGAAGGAGCGCCTGCTTTGGCCGATGTCCTTTCGGGAAAATATAACCCGTCGGGTAAACTGCCGATGACTTTCCCGCGGATTACCGGTCAGATTCCGATTTATTACAGCGCGAAAAATACCGGTCGTCCTTATACCAAAACAGGTAAAGAACAGAAATACCGCTCGCGCTACCTGTTTACACCGAATACGCCAGAGTTCGCTTTCGGTCACGGATTGAGCTATACGACGTTTAGTTATTCGGCACCGAAGTTGAGTACAACGAAACTGGAAATGGGCGATACGCTTCATGTGAGTGCTACGATTACCAACACCGGTAACTACGACGGAACCGAAGTGGCTCAGTTGTATATTCGCGACATGGTGGGCAGTGTCACTCGTCCTGTTAAAGAACTGAAGGGTTTCCGGAGAATATTCCTGAAAAAGGGTGAAAGCAAAACGGTCCATTTCGATTTGACGATGAACGATCTTTCTTTCCACCGTAAGGATATGACCTGGGGTACCGAGCCCGGCGACTTCAAGGTATTTGTCGGCGGTGCTTCGGACGATGTGAAAGAAACCGCTTTTACGTTAGTGAAATAGGTTGGATTTAATATCATAGACTACTAAACACCGAACCGGTTGGCGTTATGTCAGCCGGTTTTTTTTACGCTTTAGAATTGGAGGATTTGAACAAGTTGCGAAAGGTCGTGTTCTAATCCTCTGATTACGAGAAGTTCGCCTGACGAGACCTTTGCCAGAATTAATGGAATAAGAATTCATGGTAATGGAATCTGGCTACTCCTCTGTAATTTTTACGATGAAATGCTCACATACTACGTGAAATCGACTTCAATTTAATCATACAGTTTATGAAGAAATTTTTGATTCCTGCTTTGCTTATTGCATCTGTGGCGTTCATGGCCTCTTGTTGCAATAACTCCAATACGACACAGGCTCCCGATGCCCTGGTATCGCACATCGACTCGACCGTGAAGCCGGGCGATGACTTTTTTATGTTTGCCAACGGAAAATGGTTCAAAGAGCACCCCATTCCGGCCAGCGAACAATACAACGGTATTTTTCAGATTATTCAGGATACCGTGAGTGCTCAGGTTCGTGATGTCTGTGAATCGTCTGCGGCGATGACCAATGTAGAGAAAGGAAGCAACCGCCAAAAAATCGGCGATTTCTTTTATTCAGGAATGGATAGCGTGTCGCTGAATAAGAATGGTGTGAAGCCGCTGAAAGCTGATTTCGAGCGAATCGACAAGATTGGCACCGGCAAAGATTTGTTTAAAGAACTGGCATATATCCAAACGGTGGCGGGCTCACCGATGTTCGGTTTTTACGTTGGCCAGGACGATAAAAACAGTAGCAAGAATGCCATCTTTATTTCGCAGGGCGGATTGAGTTTGCCTGATCGCGACTACTATTTTGCTACCGATGACCGGGCAAAGATGATTCGTAAAAAATTCGTCGCCTATCTCGACAGTATGTACACCATCATGGGGTACGATAAAGCAGAAGCGGCGAAAGCAGCCGATAATACGATGAAGCTGGAAACCGCACTGGCCAAATCTTCGCGGAAGCGGGAAGATACCCGTGACCCGTTGAAGAATTACAATAAAATGTCGTTTGCGCAGCTTAACCAGGATACACCCAATATTGACTGGCCCGTTTTCACGGAAGATATGGGCCTGGCGAAGGTCGATTCGGTGATTGTTGGTCAGCCGGAATTCCTGACCGCATTGAACGGCTATCTGAAGAGTTTCCCGATGAGCGTTTGGAAAGATTATCTGAAGTTCCACTTGCTGAATGGACTGGCTTCTTCTTTGGATGACCATACTTATATGACGGCTTTCAACTTTTACTCGAAAACCTTACGGGGAATTCAGGAACCGCGTCCGCGCTGGAAACGAGTGGTTGGCCATACTAATAGCGCCCTGGGTGACCTGGTGGGGCAGGTGTACGTGAAGGATTACCTGCCTGCCGGAACCAAAGAGAAACTGCTGGAAATTGGTCACGCTATCAAGAAGGTGTATGCTGAGCGCATAAAAAATCTGGACTGGATGACGGAAGGCACTAAAAAGAAAGCGCTGCACAAGCTGGACGTGATGATTATGAAAGTGGGGTATCCGGATAAGTGGAAAGATTTGAGCTCATTGCATGTCGACCGCACTTCCTATGTGCAGAATGTGATTAACGCCAACAAGTGGTACACGAATTACATGATCTCGAAATATGGTAAGCCGGTCGATCGGACAGAGTGGGGCATGGAGCCACAAACCTATAACGCATATTATAATCCATCGAACAACGAGATTGTGGTTCCGGGTTGTAACATCATGGTTCCGGGATACGAGCGCAAAATGGCTGACGATGCGATTCTGTATGCTATCATCGGTGGTTCTACTTTTGGCCATGAGATGACGCACGGCTTCGATGATCAGGGGAGCAAGTACGACGCAAAAGGCAACCTGAACAACTGGTGGACTCCTGAAGACAGCGTAAAATTCTACGCCAAAACCCGGATGATTGTGAAGCAGTTCGATGGCTATGTAGCTGTTGACAGTTTGCACATCAACGGTTCGATGACGCAGGGCGAGAATATTGCCGACCTGGGCGGTATCATGATGGGATACCAGGCTTTTCAGCAGACCAAACAATATAAGGACAATAAAAAGATTGCCGGCTTAACGCCTGACCAGCGTTTCTTCCTGGGATATGCCATGGCCTGGATGCTGAACATGCGTCCCGAAGCAATTGCCAACCAGGTGCGCAGCGATGTGCACTCCCCGGCCAAGTTCAGGGTGAATGGCCCGTTGTCGGACATGACGGCTTTTTACAAAACTTTCGATGTAAAAAAAGGCGATGCGATGTGGAGGCCTGATAGTTTGCGGGTCAAAATCTGGTAAAATAATACGCTCACAAAATATGCAAGCCCGCTGGTTTTCCGGCGGGCTTTGTTTTTGGGCTGTATTTTTTCTTCTTTTTCGTTATGTTTATGTTTTACAACATCGAATGCGACCAATGTGCTGCAAAAAGCGAGTAGTAATTTATTTTTGCTGAAATTCATCTGCTTATTGGGGAAGCATGTGTATTTACTTTTATTTCTGTGAAGAGGAAATTTTTCTATTTCTAAAATAATATTTTTGGTTTTATGCAGCTGATTAAGGGCATACGAGAGAAATATATTATAGAACGGTTGCGGAGCGGAGACCGAACCGCTTTTGAACTGTTGTTTCAGTTTTATTATCCGGGTCTGGTTATCTATGCCACTCAGTTTGCTGTTGACAGGGGGCAAGCCGAAGATATTGTGCAGAATATGTTTGTAAAGCTTTGGGAAAAGCGTCAGCGTGTGCAATTGGTTGATTCGTTGAAAGGTTATTTTTTTACATCCGTGCGGAACAGTTGTCTGAATTCGTTGAAACATCAAAAGGTCGAGAGCAAATACATCGGGCAGCTGTACGAGATGTCGGAGAAGAACCTGCTTTACCAACCCAACCTTTACATCGCATCGGAACTTCAGGACATTATTCGCCAGGCTATTGACGAACTACCGGAACGGTGCCGTGAAGTCTTTGTTTTGAGTCGCCTGGAGCAACTGAAGAATGATGAGATTGCTGAAAAGTTAAATCTATCCAAAAGGACAGTTGAGACGCATATCAGTCATGCGCTAAAAACCCTCCGCGTAAAGCTCAAGGATTACCTGCCTTTGCTCATTCTACTTGGTTTTAGACTTTAGTTTCAATAATCCTCGTAAACTTTTTTTGTCTTTTATTACGTGTGCCCCCAGAGTTGATTGTATTTGATATAAACGATACAAGAAGAGGGAATCGCATTCGTATGCATATAGAAGATAAAAAGAAAGAAGTTGTTGCCTTGCTAGAAGAGCGTGAGCGTATGGATACGCTGGAGCAGGTGTCTGAGGCGGTCAATGTTATCGACCTGGTAGATCATGTCGATGTTTCAGGTGCTTTTGTCAAGGTTAACAACCGGTTGCCGGGAGACAGCAAGTGGAGACTTTATGTTGGGTACCTGAGCAAAGCTGCTGCAATTTTGTTTCTCCCCGTACTGTTATTTGCCCTTTGGCAATATTATTTTTCGCAGGGAGGAATTTCCGGTGACCAGATTTCAATGCAACAGATAACGAGTCCGCCCGGAACCCGTTCTCAAATTATTCTCCCCGACGGTAGTAAAGTGTGGCTTAATGCCGAGAGTACCATTCGCTTTCCGATACCATTTTCCAGAAAAACACGAAATGTTTCGCTGATTGGACAAGCATTTTTCAGTGTGCAGAAAAACCCCGAAGTTCCTTTCATCGTAAAGGCTGACAATGTCCAGGTAAAAGTTCTGGGAACCCGGTTTGATGTGAACGCCTACCCGGACAGGGAAAAGGTTGGGGTAGTGTTGGCCCGCGGTAAAATTAGTTTGACGGCGGAAAATCAGGAGCATACTTCGTCGAAGTCCGTAATTCTACATCCGGGTGAACGCGCTGTTGTCGATCGTCAGCAGGGCGATATTCAACTTTCAGAAGGAAATATTGAAAAATACATCGCCTGGCATAACGGTCGCCTGGTATTTGATGAAACGCCGATGAAGGAAGTCGCCCGACAGTTGGAGTTATGGTATGGGGTAAAGGTCGTTATTGAAGATCCGGAAATTCTTAATTACCATTTTTCCACCACGTTCGAGAATGAATCGCTTTACCAGGTGCTTGAGTTGCTGAAGCTCTCTTCGCCTATTGAAATTGACTATCAACCTGCTCATTATGATGAGGGAGGTAAAAAAACATATTCAAAATCAATCGTCTATATCAAAAAGAAAACAAAATAGATTTTGCCAATGAGAAACAACTTGTAAAGAAGAAAGGAAGTGCGCCAACACTCCCTTTCATACCCGGTTAAGGGTTAAATTATTGAAAAGTAATAATCTAAAGGATTCAAATCTATGAAAAAAAAAGCTAACAACTTGCCGTTGTGGTATCACAGCTGCAAAAAACTTCTTGTTATCATGAGGCTTACAGCAGTAATACTATTGCTTACAACGTTGCAGACCTTTGCTCTTGAAGGTTACGCACAGTCAGCCCGTCTCTCTCTTGACATGAACAATGCTACTGTTAAGCAGGTATTGTCAGAAATTGAATCGCAGAGTGAGTTTTATTTCCTGTACAACAGCGATTTGATTAATGTCAACAGAAGGGTAAGTATTTCAGCCAGCAATGAGCGTATCGATCGGGTTTTGAACCAGCTGTTCAATGGGGAGAAAATTAATTATACCATTAAAGACCGGCACATTGTATTAAGTCCGGCAACAACCTCCGGCGTTCAGCAAGATATGAGCATAAAAGGTCACGTAGTCGACAAGACGGGTGGGCCGCTGCCCGGTGTGACCATTGTGATTAAAGGTACATCGAAAGGTACCATCACCGATGCGGATGGTAACTACGAGATGGATGATGTTCCGGCCAATGCAACGCTTGTTTTTTCCTTCGTTGGTATGAAACCACAGGAAATCAGCGTTCAAGGCAGGAGCAATATCAATGTTACAATGGTAGAAGAATCGATTGGTGTGGGTGAAGTCGTTGTAACAGCACTTGGTATCAAGCGTGAAGAGAAAGCACTGGGATATTCAGTTCAGACTGTCCAGGGGCAGAGCCTGCAAAAAGTTTCCGGTGTCGATGTAGGAACATCATTGACCGGTAAAGTAGCCGGGGTTTTGGTTCAAAACTCAACCGACTTTAACGTAGCACCTACCATCTCAGTCCGCGGTGAAAGTCCGTTGATTGTTATCGACGGGGTTGCATACGCCAATAAATCCCTGAACGATATCGCTGCAGATGATATTCAGTCAATGAGCGTTCTGAAAGGGGCAACCGCTTCCGCTCTTTACGGTTTCCGTGGAGAAAATGGTGCGATTCTGATTACGACCAAAAATGGTAGTACCAATAAATTGGGAGTATCCGTTGATGTCTCCTCGAATACGATGTTTAGCGCTGGCTTTCTGGCCATTCCCGAAAAGCAGAGTGTGTATGGTCGAGGTACGGCATATGTTTATAATATCAACTCCGATCAGTCCTGGGGAACCTTTATGGACGGAACCGTTAGAACGCAATGGGATCCGATTGCAAAGGAATTCCGGGATTACCCATACCTGCCTGTTGGAAAAAATAATTTTAAAAACTTCCTGGAGCCAGGTTATGTTACCAATAACAACGTAAGTGTCGCTTTTAAAACAGACAAAATAGCGTTGAGGAGTTCGTTGAACTGGACCCAGAACAAGGGACAGTATCCTAATTCGATGTTGAACAAATACACCTATACATTAGGCGGCGATATTACGCTGGATAAGTTCAAGTTTTCATCGAATATGTCGTATACCAAACGGGAAACGCCTAACATGGGTTCCAATGGTTATACTTCATACGACCCTATGTACACGCTGCTTATCTGGTCTTCTGCCGATTTCAACATTCTCGACTATAAAAACAACTACTGGCTGATACCGGGCCAGCTTCAGAACAACCAGTTCGGATACCATTTTGATACCAATACCTACAGTGGTAAAAATCAGAACGATCCGTATTTTGACCGGTATCAACGTACCAATGAGCAATCGCGTGATATTTTCAACGCCGATCTGACGACAAGTTATGATATTGCCCCGTGGTTGACTGCCACACTTCGTGGAGGTCTCGATTTCTTTATTAACCGTGGGCAGTTGAGGATATCGCAGGGATCATATACTTCTTCAGGTAACACGGGTATTCCCGGAAATCCTTATACCTGGAATGGTAGCCGGACCGGAGCTTACCTGACTGGTCGGACGCAGGGCTATAGTATCAACAGTGATTTCCTGTTGACCGGTAGCCGGACTTTCCTGGATAATTTCGATGTGGATTATTTGGCAGGGGGGACCATGTTCTACGACCGTAGCGACAACATCAACGCTGAGACCGTCGGTGGTATCTCAATACCGGAGTATTTCTCACTGAATGCTTCTGTAAATCCGGCAGCTGTTGGTGAAAGCACTTCGCAGCGACAAGTCAATTCACTGTTTGGTCGGGTCGCACTTTCGTGGAAGAAAATGCTCTTTGTGGATGTTACCGGTCGTAATGACTGGGTTTCCATGTTGGCCAATCCGAATGTACCGAAAGCGGACCGCTCTTATTTCTATCCGTCCATTTCCGGTAGCTTTGTCGTATCTGAGCTTCTGCCGTCTACCAAAAGCTGGTTGGACCTGATGAAATTCAGAGGTTCCTGGACACAAGCAAAAACCCCACCGAATCCGTATGCCATTAACAGTGTTTTCTCGGTTAATCCGGGCACGTGGAATGCTTTGAACGGAGCAACAGCACCGAGTTCGTTATATCTGAATACATACAGCCCGAACTCTTACACCACAACAGAAGTTGGTTTTCAGGCGATGACGTTCAAGAAGCGTTTTACGGTGGATGTGACTTATTATGCGAAGCATATTTTTGATATCCTGAAGCTGGGTCCGTTGTCATCAGCTACCGGATATACCGGTATTTATTTGAATACGGATGAACAACGCTCCAACCGCGGATGGGAAGTCGCTGTTACGGCTACACCGCTGAAGACAAAGGACTGGCAGTGGGACATCGGTGCCAACTGGTCGACCTATAAACAAGTTTATACGAAGCTCGATTCAACCTATACATCCAACTACGGAAAACCCTGGGTGAAGGTTGGAGAACGCACAGACGCTTTTACAACGAAAGATTACCTCCGCGTTCCTGATGGACCGTATGCCGGACAGCTGATTTACAATACCAGCGGCCGTGTTGTTAGGAGCAGCTATACTACCTTGTACGGTTACAGCGACCCGGACTGGATTTGGGGTTTGAACTCCACTTTGCGGTACAAGAACGTCAGCTTGTATATGTCGTTTGATGGGGTTGTCGGTGGTTTAATGCCTACCCGGACCGAAAGTTATATGTGGCAAGCCGGAGTGCATCCCAATTCGGTAACCGAAGCACGCAAATTGGATGTTGAGGATCCGAGTACGGGACACTACATCGGAGATGGCGTTCAGGTCATATCCGGGTCGGTTACTTATGATCCCAATGGTAATATTCTTACCGATAACCGCCAATACGCTCCCAATGATGTACCTGAAACATACAAGCAGGCAGTACAGGATTTCCATAACTCCAGCGCATGGGGTGGTAGCCCCAATCCTAATGATATATATGCCAGAACCTTCCTGAAACTTCGCGAGGTGTCGCTGACTTACACTGTTCCGGATAGATTCCTGAATAATTGGGGACGAGGAATTATTAAAGGGGCATCGATTGGTTTTGTCGGACAAAATGTATTGTTCTGGGCCAAGGATTTTAAATATTCTGATCCGGATGGCGGTAATGAAGACTTTTCTGACCCGTCAGTGAGATATCTTGGAGGTAATGTTAAACTTACATTCTAATAAAACAGAACTATGAAAAATCTAACATATATATTTCTATTGATTTTTTCTCTCTTTACTGCGGTTTCCTGCAGTAACTTCGAGGAAATCAATACAGACCCAAATAAAACGAATCAGGTAACATCCTCGATGCTTGCTACGCAGGTATTGAAAGATACGTACCGGTTTTGGAACCCGAACCCTTCTGATTTTACTTCCGGTAACTTGTTTAATAAACACGTTGCCATGCTGGAAACCAATCCCAACCCTGGCCAATATTATTATTCATATTGGCCTTACGGCAGTTTTGGTGCCTATTCCAGACTGACGGATCTTCAGTATATGACCCAATATGCAGAAGGTTCAAAATTTGAATCATCCTATAAAGGATTGCAGTTGTTCATGAAAGCCTGGTTTGGATTCTCGGCTACATTGGATATGGGTGATGTGCCCTACTCGGAAGCCGGAATGGCGACGGAAGGTATCACCCAACCCAAATATGATAAACAGGCCGATGTATTTGCTGAAATCCTGAGTGACTTGCAGAAAGCAGAGGCTGATTTTGCACAAGGCACGAATTTCGATGGCGACATCATGTACGGTGGCGATGTTACCAAGTGGAGAAAGCTTTGTAATGCCATGCAGTTGAAAGTTATTCAAACCATGAGCAAGCAGGCAACTTCGGAACAGAAAGCAAGGTTTGCTGCCATCGTTAACGCCGGAAATTTAATGACCGGTAACGACGATAACTTTAAGCTGGTCTACTCTGATAATCCGAATGCAACATATCCGATGTATAACGGCGAGGAGCGCAGACAGAATACGGGTGTAACACAGTTGGTTGTTAATGCGCTGAAGAATTTCAATGATCGCCGCTTGTTCTATTTTGCAGAACCGGCACAGGCACAAATTGACGGTGGACTTACCGAGTCGGATTGGGATGCCTATGTGGGAGCTCCTTCATCCATGGCTGCCGAGCAGCTTGCGTTGAACAATGCAGACGGTGACTATTCTTTGCTGAATAAACGTTACGTCGCTTTCATGGATAATGATCCGATGCTCTATTTCACTTACTCCGAACAGTGTTTCATTATTGCGGAAGCCATTGAAGAAGGTTGGGTTTCGGGTGATGCTCAGCAGTATTATCAAAATGGAGTGAAAGCCCAGCTGGAATATTACATGAACCTTCCTCACACAGCTGATTATGTGCACGGAATGGCTATCGATCAAAACTACATTGATAACTACTTTACGGGTGCTGCAGCTTATGCCACCAGCGGAACAAAAGAGGATCGCTTGCATCAAATATGGACACAACGCTGGTTGATTGATTTCTTCCAGGGTAATGGAGGAAACTACCAGCAATTCCTGCGTACAGGCTACCCGGTTTACCCGCTGAATCCTTCGACCAGTCTGAACCCGGAAGATCCGACCGTATATCCTAAGCGCTGGATGTACCCAACGGATGAACAAACCAAAAATCCGGTCAATTATCAAAAAGCTATTGACGAACAGTATAATGGATATGATGGAATCAATCAGGTTCCGTGGTATTTGAAGTAAAGGGTGAGCTTAATTAGTAAAAATGTGAATAAAATGGGGGAGAGCTAAGCCTCCCCCATTTTTTTACGGTATGTATAAATCATTGCCCGGATGACATTTTGGTATATCGGGTAAAATAAAACACCAAAAGCTATGAAACACAAAATAATATTCTTTTCAGTCATTTTATGTCTTGTTTCTTTCAGTGCATTTTCACAGTCTACTGAAGGCTACAAATTGGTTTGGCAAGACAATTTCGACGGAAATTCGCTTGACACCACATCTTGGAACAATCGGGTAATGAAACCGGGAACGGTGAACAACGAGTTGCAGCGTTACACCGATGGTAAAAACGTAGAAGTGAAAGATGGGAAGCTAATTATCGAAGCCCGGCATGAAAATAACGAATACACTTCCGGAAGAATCAATACCAAAGGCAAGCGCGAATTCACTTATGGTATTGTTAAAATGAGAGCGAAATTGCCGGCAGGTGTGGGCACATGGCCCGCATTGTGGATGTTGGGAGCAGATGTTAAGGAAGTAGGTTGGCCGGCTTGCGGGGAACTTGATATCATGGAGCATGTTGGCAAACAACCAGGCTTCATTCATTCTTCTATACACAATCCGTCGGGTTACGGAGCAACACCCTATACGGGAATCGTGGAAATAAAAAATCCTTACACTCAATTTCATATCTACAGTATGGAATGGACGAAAGATTTTATCACTTTTTACGTGGACGGCAAAAAGATCTATCACTATCAGCCTGAGCAAAAAAATATTAAGAACTGGCCTTTCGATAAACCTTTTTACCTGATCTTCAATATCGCGATTGGTGGTAATATGGGAGGTTCGAAAGTCGATAATAAATGTTTTCCGACTGACATGGTCGTTGACTGGGTGAAAGTATATCAGAAGTGATATCCGGATGGAAGAAAAACTGAAATAGTTAACAGAGAATAAGATATCAAAATGAAAAAGCTGTTTTTTCTGATTCTGGTGATAGGTTCTATCCAGGTAGCACAGGCTCAAAACCTAAAATTAATGACCTACAATCTCCGGTTGGCACTGGCGTCCGATGGATTGAATTCCTGGGAAAACCGGAAGGATTTTATGGTCGATCAGCTCAATTTTTATGCACCCGATATATTTGGTACGCAGGAAGGATTACCGAATCAAATAGATTACTTGAATAAAGAACTGAAAGATTATCAGTCGATTGGTCAGGGGCGCGAAGGCGGCAGCAAAGGAGAACATGTTGCTGTTTTTTACAATGCCAACCGCTTTAAGGTATTGGTGCATCACACGTTCTGGTTGTCGGAAACCCCCGATAAAGTTTCGAAAGGCTGGGATGCTGCTTATCTGCGAATTTGCACGTATGGCCTTTTCTACGATAAGTTGACGCATGAATCGTTCTGGGTTTTCAATACCCATTTGGACAACAGAGGGGAGCTAGCCCGTAAAAACGGTGTGGCCCTGGTGTTGAAAAAGATAAACGAAATCAATACTGCCAACCTGCCGGTGATATTAATGGGCGACCTGAATTCAACTCCGGAAAGTGATGTCATTCAGGAAATCGACAAGAGCTTCAACCAGTCCAAGTCGCTCAGCGAAATCAAGCCGTTTGGTCCTGCAGCCACCTTTAATGGTTTTCAATGGGATGTAAAACCGACCAACCGCATTGATTACATCTTTATCCGGAAAGGGGCGCCCATTGCTGTGAAGAAATATGCTGTATTACGCGATAGCCGGGATCACCGATTTCCGTCAGACCATTTTCCGGTTTTTGTAGAGGTGACCTTTACGAACAGTGATAAATGACACCTGATAGTTGCGTTAGCGCCTTCAATTTTAATTCCCCCATGGAACGTATTCCGGGGGAATTTTTTTGCCGGGAAACCCCGTTCTTGTTAAATTCAGACCTTCAATAAAATCAACTTACATCATGAGCCGACGACTGCTAGGTCTAGCTTTTTCCCTGTTTCTGAGCGCTTCAATTTGGGCTGCTCCCGTCATCAAAACCAGCTTGAACAGTGGCTGGTTTTTCCAACAAACTGATCATCCCGACAGTACAAAATGGGAACCGGTCAATGTTCCTCATACCTGGAACGCGAAAGATGCATTTGACGATCAGCCTGGATATTATCGCGGAACGGGTTGGTACCGGCGCAATTTATATGTGGATGCGGGCTGGAAAGGACAGAAGCTTTTTCTCGATTTTGAAGGAGTCAACAAAACAGCAACTGTTTTTATCAATGAGCAGAAAGTAGGCGAACACAAGGGCGGTTACACGGCTTTCAGTTTCGATATCTCTCCTTACGTGCATTACGGTTCTGACAATGATTTGCGCGTGGAAGTGAGCAATGCACCTGACCCGCAAATTCCTCCGCTGGAAGCTGATTTCACTTTTTACGGAGGCATTTATCGCGACGTGTGGCTCAAAGTGGATAACCCCATTCATTTCGCTTTCTCGAAATATGCGACGCCCGCGGTTTATGTCAATACGCCGCAGGTTTCTGCTGAATCTGCTCAGGTGAAGGTTCGGGGAACCGTTCGAAATGAGACCGGAAAAACAAATCGTCTGCTTGTTCGTTCTGAGATTTTTTCCCCGGAAGGGAAGCTCGTGGAGGTGCTGAACAAGGTGTTTACCGTAAGACGAAATAGCGATCGCGATTTTGAGATGGTTTCGAAACCGTTAAATAAACCGCAGCTTTGGTCGCCCGATGCTCCTAACTTATACACCGTAAAAACCACGGTGCAGCTTTACCATAGCGACAGTATTCTCGACGGGGTGGAGAGTCCGTTGGGCTTCCGGTGGTTTAAAGCTGATCCGAATTTGGGCTTTTTCCTGAATGGAAAACCATTGAAACTGCACGGACTGAACCGGCACCAGGATTTCGCCGGGTTGGGAAATGCCTTGCCCAATGATTTGCATAAAAAGGATTTTGAGCTGATAAAAAAGATGGGAGCCAACTTTGTCCGGCTGGCGCACTACCCACAGGCTCCGGAAGTGTATCGCGAATGCGACCGGCTGGGACTGCTTGTGTGGAGTGAAATCCCGGTGGTGAATGAAATTACCGAATCGAAGGAATTTACCGAGAACTGTTTGAATATGCAGCGGGAACAGATTCATCAAACCTACAACCATCCTTCGGTGGTGATGTATGGTTACATGAATGAAGTATTTATCCGTCTGGCATACGCAAAACAACTTTCCGACAGCGTTCGTAACTGGAAAATCAAAAATACGCTGAAACTGGCGCGAGAACTGGATTCGTTAACCCGAAGCGAGGCGCCCGGCCGGTTAACCGTGATGGCCTTGCATCAGAATCCCATCTACAATAAAACAGGAATTGCCGATATTCCGCAGGTAATTGGATGGAACCTGTATATGGGTTGGTACGGCGGTAAATACACCGATTTGGGAACTTTTCTCGACAAACAGCACGCGGAACATCCGAACCGCTGTATCATGCTTTCGGAGTACGGTCCCGGAAGCGATGTCCGGTTGCATACCGATCATCCGGAAGTGTGGGATTACTCCGAAGAATATCAGTTCCTTTCACATGCCAGCTATCGTTTCCAGGTGGACGAGCGTCCCTATGTAATGGGAATGGCTGCGTGGATTTTTGCCGACTTTGGTTCGGAAGGCCGCGCTGATGCGATTCCGCACATCAACCAGAAAGGTTTGGTAAAGTATAACCGCACGCCCAAGGATGTTTATCACTATTACCAGGTGATGAACGATAAGTTGCCGCGGGTAGCCATTGCCGGAACGAATTATACCAACCGGACTTATGTGGCAGATGAAAACGGAAAGTCGAAGCATCAGGTTTGGATGTTCACCAATTCAGGGCAAGTGACCCTATATCGAAACGGCGAGTGGATCAATTCTCAAAAACCGGTTGACGGCATTGTGAAGATGCAGGTTCCTTTCGTTTCAGGGCCCAATAAACTTTTGGCGGTGACTGATATGGCGGAAGATTCGCTGGTGGTTAATGTAAAAATGATTCCGCGAAAGCTGACAGCCGGAGAATTTCATACCATCCGCGTCAACGTGGGCAGTAATTGCAATTTCCATAATGAGTTGACCGGTGAAAACTGGATTCCTGACCAGCCATATCAGCCGGGAAGTTTTGGGTATGTCGGCGGCGATATTTATCATTCTGTTTCGTGGAAAGCGTTGAGTACACAATCCAACATCAAAGGAACGGATGACGATCCGCTTTATCAAACCATGCGCGAAGGACTGGAAAGCTATCGGTTCGATGTGCCGGATGGCTGTTACAAGGTGACATTGTTGTTTGCCGAACCCAACTCGAAAGCAGGACAACCGCAGTTGATTTATAACCTGAGCAACGAAGAGAATGAGCAAAAGGCTAACCTCAGGAGTTTTGGGATTTCGATGAACGGAGAACATGAAGTCGGGCAT
The DNA here is from genome assembly GCF_003014495.1 of Prolixibacter denitrificans. Classification (GTDB taxonomy): domain Bacteria; phylum Bacteroidota; class Bacteroidia; order Bacteroidales; family Prolixibacteraceae; genus Prolixibacter; species Prolixibacter denitrificans. The sequence goes on from NZ_PYGC01000008.1 coordinate 29,438, forward strand.
TTCAACCTGGCGCGCGATTACGGTGCTTTGCGGGCAGTAAAGAAGACTTTTATGGTGAATGTGAAAAAAGGCGAAGGTCTTTCAGTTCAATTTCTGCCTGAGCATGGAAAAACGCTGCTTAGTGGCATCCGTATCGAAAAACGTTGAATACAATCATAAATCAGATAAAGTATCGAAGCATGAAGAGAAAAGTATTTACACTATTGCTGACGTTGTTCGTCGCTGTTGGTGTATCGGCACAAACTCGCTACAAAGACGATATCGCCAGTGGTTTTGTCAAGAAAACTTACACGTATGCCGTGAAAGACAGTCAGCAACTGAAGCTGGATATCTATTTCCCGGCAGGCGATAAAGCGACCGACCGGGCAGCCTGGATTCATGTTCACGGTGGCGGATTTGCCGGTGGAAGCCGTGATTCCAAAGCCGATGTCAACCTGTGTACCCATCTGGCAAAGAAAGGTTATGTGACTGCCTCAATTTCGTACCGGTTAACCCGGAAAGGAACGGGGTTCGGATGTGATGTGCCTGCTGATGTGAAGATGGAGACTTTCCGGAAGGCGGTGAGTGATTTGCGCAGTGCTACGGCCTTCATGCTGAAGAATCATACAGAGTTTGGCATTGATAGCAGCCGTATTATTATTTCGGGAAGTAGTGCAGGTGCCGAAACAGTTTTGAATGCGGCTTACCGTCCGGTAACGCAATGGGTGGAAGGAAAGCAGGAATTGCCTACCGGATTCCGTTATGCGGGAGTGATTTCTTTTGCAGGCGCCATGGTCAATGCAGCCAATATTACGGCTGAAACAGCCATTCCTACGATGATGTTTCATGGAACGGCTGACAACCTGGTGCCTTATGCCACGGCGCCTCACCACTATTGCAGCATCGACAGTCCGGGCTACATGATGTTGGATGGCTCGTACACGATTGCGAACCGCTTGCGCAAACTGGGAAAAACTTATTGGCTGGAAACCCGCTGCGGCGCTGGTCACGAAATGTCGGGATTACCGATGACCCAATCGGTGGATGATATTGTCGATTTTGCTTACAACTATATCATTCTGGGTAAAAAGGCGCAGATTCATACCATCGACAAGAGTCCGAAGTACAAAAAGGGTGATTCCCTTTATGATTTTTGCGACAATTAGGCAGACAAACATCAAAGCATAAGCCAGGCAGTCTCTCGGAAACGGAGGCTGCTTTTTTTTGTTTCTTCATCCGGAAACATTTTATATGGCGGCCCGTAAACGCTTGTAGTATAAATTCTTAATTGATGCTTATGAAGAGAATGATTTTGCTTGTAACCCTGATTTTTACTGCATCATTGTATGCAGCGGCTCAGGTTCATTTGCCGGATTTTAAGCTCGGCGGAAAAGCCGTGATGACCGACGTAAAAATGAAAGATGTTTCCGGTAAAGAATATAGCCTGAATGATCTGAAAAAGGCCAATGGTTTGGTCGTTATTTTCTCTTGTAATACCTGCCCGTTTGTGAAAATGTGGGAAGGAAGATATCCTGAAATTAAAAAATGGGCGGATGAACACCAGGTTGGAATGGTGTTGGTGAATTCCAATTACCAAAAGAGGGATGGTGTTGATTCCTTTGAAGCCATGAAGGAACACGCAAAGGAGCATAATTACACCATGCCTTACGTGGTGGATAAAAATAGCCGCTTGGCCAATGCCTTCGATGCGAAGACCACACCGCATGTCTTTCTTTTTGACAAAGATTTCACGTTAGTGTATAAAGGTGCAATTGATGACAGTTATCAAAGTGCTGATAATGTGAAGAGTCCATACCTTAAGAATGCTATTTCGCAATTGGCTGCCGGAAAAATGGTGGCAAAAAATGAAACACCACCCGTTGGATGTAGTATAAAAAGAAAACTTGATTAGTCCACAAGTAGAAAATTGAGATGTTGAGAGAGGGAGAATTGCCGGATGGTGGTTCTTCCTTTTTTGCTTTACAGCGATATTGATTTTAGTTTTTAAAGCATTATGAAAAATGGATGAAAACTGCGATCATTGTATGGTTTCCTAACAAAAATCCATTTTATCATGCGAAAACTCCTGACTTACTTTTTTTTACTTTTACTGACCATACCGGTTTTCGGGCAGGAAAACATGAACATCATCACTTACAATATCCGGTATAACAATCCTGATGACGGAGTGAATGCCTGGCCCAACCGCAAAGCAGATGTTATCGCTCTTTTGAAATTCCATAAAGCGGACGTTTTTTGTGTGCAGGAGGCTTTGCACGACCAGATTGTCGATTTGAAAGAGGGAATGCGGACGTTTGATTATGTGGGAGTTGGTCGCGATAACGGCAAACAGGCAGGTGAATATTCTGCTATTTTTTATGATACACGCCGATATCGTTTACAAGAGCAGGGGCACTTCTGGTTGTCGGAAACTCCCAATAAGCCCGGTTTAGGTTGGGACGCAGCCTGTGTGCGAATTTGCTCGTGGGCGAAGTTGAGAGACCAGGAGAACAATCAATCGTTCTTCGTTTTTACGACCCACTTTGATCATGTTGGGGTAAAAGCCCGCGAAGAGTCGGCAAAACTGATTTATAAAAAAGTGCAGGAATTAGGAGGTGATCGTCTGCCGGTTTTCCTGACGGGTGATTTAAACCTGACGCCGGAAGCCAATGCGATTGCTTTGATTCGTAGTCAGTGGAAAGATTCACGGTTGGCAACGCTTTCTCCACCTTACGGACCGGTTGGTACGTTCGAGGGATTTGATTTCAACTCACCTTTGAAAAACAGGATTGATTACATTTTTGTCAACGATAAGTTGAGGGTGTTGCGCTATGGTGTTCTCTCCGATTCAAAGGAGCAACGCTATCCTTCCGATCATCTTCCCGTATTGGTGGAAGCCAAATTTATTGATTGACGAGTTGATAAGAGATAACAAAAGAGCCGGAATTCCTGTCAAGATTCCGGCTCGTGATTGTTTTGGCTGTAGTTTGATTCGTTTTCGTTATGCCTGAAGCGATTCTAATGTCGCTTTCAGTTGTTTTTTTCCCTGGCCGGTATCGACATGTGCACTCGGTCCGGCGATACATCCGCCCTCGCAAGCCATCACCTCCATAAAGTTACCCGGCGCTTTTCCTCTGCTGTATGCTTTCAGCAAACCAATTGATTTCTTGTTGATGCCATTTACTTCGATGGCCCGAACATCAACGGCGAGGCCTTCTGCTTTCACCGCTTCAACTACACCTCCAGATTGCGCAAATCCACGACTTTCAGGCGTGCTGTAGGTCAGTTTGACCGGCTCACAATTTTCAATATCAATTTCAAACCCTTTGAAGAATGAATCCAGTTCTTCAAACGTCATCACATAATCAACGTTCGGATCAATCATTGCTTCTTTCCGCTTAGCGATACACGGGCCAATGAACACGAGTTTGGCATCAGGATACTTTTTCCGGGCCAATTCTGCCGCATAGTACATCGGTGTTTTGGTATGCGAAACGTATGATTTCATGTTCGAAACATGCTTCTCGACGGCTTGTACGTACCCCGGACAGCAAGAGGTGGTCATAAACGACTGGCCGCTTTCCAGCTTTTCTTTTAGCTCAGCTGCTTCGTTGGTGGTCGTAATCATCGCACCCTGCGCTACTTCCATTACGTCATAAAAGCCCAGTTCTTTAATGGCAGCAAATACTTTTCCTGCTTCGTAATTGTACTGTCCCAGTATGGATGGAGCCGGCAGGGCAATTACCTGTTCACCGGCCTGAATGGCTTTGAAAATATCGATGATGTGTGAAATTTCGAAAATAGAACCAAACGGGCAGGCATTCAGGCATTTTCCGCAGTAGATGCATTTTGCGTCGTCAATGTGCTCAACACCTTGTTCGTCTTTGGAAATGGCGCCAACCGGGCAGGCTTCTTCGCACGGAACGGGCACGTGTACGATGGAGTGATACGGGCAGGCATTCTTACAAATACCACAGTTGACACATTTTTTCGGATCAATCTGAGCCTGTCCGTTGCAGTTGAAGGTGATGGCATTCTTCGGGCAATTCATTTTACACGGACTGGCCACACAACCACGACAAAGATTGGAAACCACGTAATTGACTTTGACACAGGCGGTACATGCTTCGTCCACTACCGTGAGGATTTCCTTGCGGGGAGCTGTGCGTTGACGTGCCTCGTTCGCATAATCGGCGAGTGGCATCAGTTCATCAGTTTCTTCTTCCGGAAGGAGCCCCAGGATCGGCATCAGTTTGTATTTCAGAACGGCCCGTTCTTTATAGATACAGCAACGACGCTGGGCACCTCGTTCCCGTGGGGACATTTCTACCGGGATCCGGTCAATCTGGTTTTCTAACTGGTCTTCTTTGATGAGTCCCGCCAATCGGGAAAGGAGCTCCCGCCTGACGATCATGGTATTATTGACGTATGCCATTGATTAAAGCCTGATTAAAGTTTGATTTCGGCGGCAAAAATATACTTTTTCTCAGGCTTGTATGTTTTATAACATATAAATCTATGTTACGGCACTAATTCAAAATCAATTTAAAGAAGCGATTGATTTTGAATTATATAAATCGAAATATATAGATATTATGTGTGCTTGTTTTTAGATGACGATTTGTTACATCTTCAAGCCGTGAAAGTGAGCTAATCCTCCTTCCGATGTCTCTTTGTAGAGATGAGGCAAATCGTGGCCGGTTTGTTTCATCGTCTGCACCACCTTATCAAAACTGATGAGATGACGTCCGTCGGAAAGCAGTGCGTAGTTTTTGTGGTTTAGTGCACGGGCAGCCGCGAAAGCGTTTCGCTCGATGCAGGGAACCTGTACCAGGCCGGCAATCGGATCGCATGTGAGGCCGAGATGATGTTCCAGTCCCATTTCTGCTGCATATTCAATCTGGAAAATGCTACCACCGCTCAGTTGTGTCACAGCAGCCGATGCCATGGCGCAGGCTGTTCCCACTTCGCCCTGGCAACCCACTTCAGCACCTGAAATGGAGGCGTTGGTTTTCACCAGCGTGCCGATTAATCCGGCGGTTGCCAACGCGTGCAGAATTTTTTGCTCCGAACTTTTGTGGTATTTCTTCATGTAATAAAGAACGGCCGGCAAAACACCACTGGCGCCGCACGTCGGAGCGGTGACAATCTCTCCGCCGGCAGCATTCTCTTCCGAAACAGCTAAGGCATAAGCATACAGCAACGAACGTTTCTTGATAGCTGGTTTGAAATTTCTCGCTTTTGCGTAATAACCGGCGGCTTTTCGCGGATACTTCAGCACACCGGGAAGTGTTCCTTCTGTATCGAGCCCTCGTTTAACAGCGGCTTCCATTACATGCCACACGTTTGCCAGGTAATTCCAGATTTCGGGGCCTTCGTTTACTTCCACATATTCCCAAATGCTTTTCCCGTTTTCGTAACACCACCCGAGAATGCTGTCCATGGTGGAATCGGGGTAAACGGAAACGGTTTCCAGCTCAGTTTGGTCATCTACAATGGCACCGCCGCCAACCGAGTATACCGTCCAGCTGGCGGTGACTTTTCCGTCACTGTCGAGAGCTTCCAGCTTTAGCGCGTTTGGATGGCGTTTTAAAAACGTTTCCCGCTCCCACAATATGGTGACACGGTCTGGGCCTAATGTATTTTGAATGGCGACGTCGGTTAAGTGGCCTCTGCCCGTGGCAGCGAGACTCCCGTATAACGTGACCCGATAGCTCGATGCATTGGGGGTTTGAGCCAGAAAACGTTCGGCCGCTTTCTTCGGTCCCATCGTGTGACTGGACGACGGGCCGTTACCAATTCGGAAAATTTCTTTGATGGACTCCATTTGAGGAAATATTTGTTGCGAAATAACGGTTTTTCCGGATATCAATCATGAAAGTTACCTCTTTTTTTTATGCTATTTCAGCAAACTGGTTTCGTTCAGCGGGCCTAAATTTCATCGATGGACAGAGCGAAAAGCAACCAGATGAAAGATGCCGATTTTTTGAGATGAATTTGTCTGTTATTGTCGAATATTTTTAACTTTGCCACCGCTTTTGGAGAGTTGCCGGAGTGGTCGAACGGGGCAGACTCGAAATCTGTTGTACCCTTCGGGGTACCGGGGGTTCGAATCCCTCACTCTCCGCATTGATTACCGAAATAAGCCTCGCATTTATGCGGGGCTTTCTTGTTTTAAGAGCGGCTGTTTAAACTCTTCCTATATTCCATCCCTGTTGTACTGAAAAGAATACTCAGAATATAGTTTTTTGGCAAAATGCTATATTTGTGCTGATAAACGATTTAACTTGACATGACACTGGATATTGATAAAAAGGATATTGCCAAATTTATCCTGGTGGGAGATCGGGTATTGGTAAAGCCCAAAAATCCGAATACACAGACGAAATCCGGGTTATATCTTCCCCCCGCAGCAGTAGAGAAAGAAAAAGTACAGACCGGCTATGTTATTAAGGTTGGTCCGGGATTTCCTATTCCGGCCATGACGGATGAAGATGAACCGTGGAAGGATAAGCATGAAGAGGTGAAGTATGTTCCGCTTCAGGCGCAAGCCGGTGATTTGGCCATTTACCTTAGTCAATCAGGTTACGAAATCGAATTTAACCAGGAAAAGTACGTGATTCTTCCGCACTCAGCAATTTTAATGCTGGTGAGAGATGAAGGACTTTTCGAATAACCAGCTTGAAGAACCCGTTTGCAGAAGCGGGAATGATGGGAGGCTTATGATGGATAGAAAGATAGTATCCGTTTTTTTTATATTACTTTTATTTTTAGGTGAATCGCTTCAGGGAGCGATAAAGAGCATTGGTCTGCCCGTCATCAAAAATTTCACCAAGCAAGATTATAGCGCCGGCACGCAAAGCTGGGCTATCGCTCAGGGGAGGGATGACAAACTGTATTTTGCCAATAATAACGGACTCTTACAGTTCGATGGCGTCAATTGGAACACCTACCCACTACCTAATTCATCCATTGTACGTTCGTTGTTGGTGGGCGATGAAAACCGGATCTACGTTGGTGGATTCAACGAATTTGGTTATTTCGATCCCGACCAACAGGGACGTATGGTCTATCATTCTCTGTCTTCTCATCTTCCGGACGACGAAAAAAACTTCGGTGAGATTTGGCGTATTTACAAATTTAAAGGGCAACTGGTTTTTCAGTCATATACCAGCCTAATGCTGTGGGATGGAAAAACGTTCCGGATTTTGCATCCTGAGAAAGATGAGCTGTTTCATTTTTCATTTAAAGTGAATGACCGACTGTGGATAGACAATCGCGCTGAGGGATTACAGGAGCTGGTTAACGGGAGACTGGTTACTCTTCCGGGTACGGAGAAAATACGTGGACAGGAAATCTGGGGAATATTACCGTTTCCGGGAAACCGGTTTATGATTGCGACACAGAACAAAGGCGTATTTCTGTATGATGGCAAAGAGATGGTGGCATGGGATAATGAAGCTGACCAGCTTTTGAAAGCAAATCGTGTGATGGGGATTGCTCAGATTGATGGTGACCATTATGCGTTTGGAACCATTTCTCACGGAGTTGTTATTACCGATTCGAAAGGCAATGTTGTTCAGAATATTAGTCGTGAAGAAGGATTGCAAAACAATACGGTTCTGTCGGTTTTCGTCGATAATGATCACAATCTCTGGCTTGGACTCGATAATGGTATTTCACAGATAAAAATAAACTCTCCGCTTTCGCTCATCGGGTTTAATAATGGTGTCGGGGCGACTTATTCTGCGGCAATTTATAAAGGGAAAATATATCTTGCTACTAACCAGGGAGTGGTGTACCACAGCTGGGATCCAGACAAGAAAATTAAGCGTTTGGGACGATTTACCATGCTGAACGCGACTCGTGGCCAAGCCTGGTCGTTGGAAGTATTTGACAATATTTTGCTTGTTGGACACAATGCCGGTGCGTTTCAAATAATTAACGGAAAGCCTCAGCAGATTTCTTCTGTTATCGGATATTGGGGGTTCAGGCAAGTTCCGGGACATCCTGACCTGTTGATTGGAGGACACTATAATGGTTTGTCGCTTTTCAAGAGAGGTCCGCAAGGCTGGAAATATGTGCGCGAAATTGAAGGGTTCAAAGAGTCATCACGGCAGTTCGAGTTTGACGACAAAGGAAATATCTGGATGGAACACGGTTATCGCGGGGTTTTCCGGATAGAAATCAGTGAAGATTATACGCATGTCATTCGCACCGAACTATACGGAAAGAAAGAAGGTTTGCCTCAGGCCATGAATGTGGGAATTTACCGCTTAAAAGACAGACTGGTTTTTCTGACTACCGATGGCGTATACCAATATTTCCCAAGTACCAATAGTTTCCGTAAAAGTCAGACCTATTCCGAGCTGTTCGGGAAATTGAAGGGATTAAGCTATATCAGGGAAGACAAAAGAGGTAATATCTGGTATTTCCGGAATAATCAGGCCGGAGTGATGCAGAAGCAACCCGATGGAACGTACCGTAGTGTTGAGATGCCTTTTAGGAGTTTGTCGGGAAGGTTTCTTCCTACTTTCGAATTTGTTTTGCCCGTCGATGAGCAGGATGTTTTTATCGGTTATGACGACGGCGTGGCTCATTATGACCCGACTTTCATTAAATCGTGGAATAACAAGTTTTACACGTTGATCAGTAAAGTGTCGGTGATTAAAACTGATTCGGTGATTTTTTACGGCAACGGCCTGCAAAAGCAGGTTTCATCTATTCCTTACCGGGAAAACGACCTTCGTTTTTATTTTGCTGCTGCCGATATGGAAAACATCGGGCACGTGACTTACCAATTGAAGTTAGAGGGATTTGATGACGACTGGAATAATTGGTCGGGGCGTACCATGCGTGATTATACCAACCTGCCGGAGGGGGACTATACCTTCATGGTAAGAGGAATCAACCGTTACGGAGTTGAGAGTGCTCCGGCTACCTATCGGTTTACCATATTGCCTCCTTGGTACCGGAGTGTGTGGGCATATCTTGTTTATGGCTTTTTGTTCTTACTGCTCGTGTGGGGAATTTATTATTTCATTCGCTGGAAAATGAAGCGTTCCAAAGAGAAGGAAGCTAACCGGCAACGGGAACTCTATGCCCGGCGGGAAGAAGAACTGGGACGAAAACAGTTGGAAGCTGATAAAGAAATTATTCGTTTACGGAACGATAAGTTGCGCAATGAGATGGTTCATAAAGAGAAAGAGTTGGCAAATGCTTCGATGGAGATGATCCAGAAGAACAAGATGCTCAACAAAATCAAAAACGATCTCAAGAAAGCGACGGAGAATATAACTGACGAAAGTTTACAGGCCCGGCTGAGGAGCATTCTGAGACGAATCGACCGCCAGGTAGACAACGAAAAGCAATGGCAGATATTCGAAACACATTTCGAAACTGTCCATGAAGATTTTCTGACACGGATAAAGGAGCAGTTTCCTGAGCTTTCTCCCAAAGAATTGAAATTGTGTGCCTATCTGCGGATGAATATTTCCAGCAAGGAAATAGCTGCCTTGATGAATATCTCTGTCAGAGGAGTTGAAATAAGTCGATACCGGTTGCGTAAAAAACTAGGCCTGCAACGTCACGATAATCTCACTGACTTTATTCTTCGTTTTTAGAATCGTACCAGAAAAATCTGCCTCTTTCTTTTTATTTCTTTCTCACTGTAAGACAATACATTTCTTTCCTACTCTATACGCTTTATCCGGATTAGCTGTTGGAGAGAATCTTACTTGTGTTTTGAACAAAAAGCCAGCGTTTCCTACAATCCTGGTAGTTCACATTTGCTTAATATTGGTCATACCTCTGTCAACCTTCCCCATTTTTTAATTTGATGTAGTCAAAATCAGTGTGAGATATGGCAATTTTTTAGTTTTTCAAATTACATAATCCTGAAAATAAATTAATTAAAAATTGAATGATGAAAAAATGATGTATTGTTAAAAAGTGTTTGATGAGTTTTTGTTGGGTGGTGAAATTCTTCTGAACACTATATGAAGACTTCTTTTGTGACTGTATTTGTAAAGTCAATGTTAAATCGATGTTGTTTTAAACTTTGATCCTACTCTATGAAAAAAGTCTTCATTTTAACGTTTCTGGTTCTGGTGGCAACACTGGGATTTGCTCAGGAACGGAATGTACAAGGAACGGTAACCAGCGCTGAAGATGGTTCGCCGATTCCGGGCGTTAGTATTTCGGTAAAAGGTACCACAACAGGAACCATTACCGATGTTAACGGTAACTATTTAATTAAGGTGGGCGATAACGCCACCCTGGTGTTTTCGTTTATTGGATTGAAAACGCAGGAAGTTCCGGTTCAGGGACAATCGCAAATCAACGTCAGCATGCAAAGCGAGACCATGGGCGTTGATGAAGTAGTGGTTGTTGGTTACGGTACACAAAAGAAAAGTGTTGTAACCGGTTCCATTGCCAAGGTAAACTCTTCGGATATCAATAAAACAGCTAATCTTCGGACCGAACAAGCACTTCAGGGACGTACCGCCGGTGTCACTATCACCAGCAACTCTGGTCAGCCCGGTGCAGGACTGGACGTGAAAGTTCGCGGTACCTCTTCTATCAACTCGGGTACACAGCCGTTGTATGTTGTCGACGGTGTTCCGGTTGACGGTGGAATTGACTACCTGAACCCCGGTGATATCGCATCCATCGAAGTGCTGAAAGATGCTGCTTCTGCTGCTATCTACGGTTCTCGTGGTGCGAATGGTGTTGTGCTGATCACCACCAAGAATGGTAAAGCCGGCAAAATGACCGTCTCATACGATGGCTATTACGGTATCCAGAATCCTTGGAAAAAATTGTCTGTTTTGGATGCAACGCAGTATGCAGTCATCATGAATGAAGCTTCTGTGAATGGTGGTGGCCAACCGATTTTCTCTGACCCATATTCTTATGGAAAAGGAACTGACTGGCAAGATGAGGTGTTTAACTATGATGCACCGATTCAGAATCACCAGGTAACCATTTCGGGTGGAAACGAGAAGTCGAAGTATCTGACTTCTATTTCGTACTTCAATCAGCAGGGTATTGTTGCCAAGGGACATTCAAATTATGAGCGCATGACCCTTCGTTTCAATGCTGATCACAATGTTTCCAAGATTTTCAAGTTTGGTCACAACTTTGGTTACTCTCGTAGCAAAAGCGAAGGCGTTGATGAAAACACGGAATGGGGTTCTCCGCTGGGACGTGCATTGAACATGGACCCGATTACTCCGGTCGTAGTAACTGATTCAACTGCCGCTGCAGCATTGCTGTCGAACTATCCTAATGCGGTAACCAATGCCAAAGGACAACCTTACGGAATTTCTCCTTATGTGACTTCCGAGATTGTGAACCCGGTAGCTGCACTGGCTATTCTGCATCATAAATATTACACCGACAAATTCGTAGGAAACCTGTACGCTGAATTGACGATTCTGAAGAATATCAAATTGCGTTCGACCTTTGGTGCTGATATTGCATTCTGGGGAAATGATGGTTCATCACCGGTTCATTATCTGAATGCAACCAATTACCAGGATTATAATAGTATGACCCGTGAAACCAGTAAGGCGTTGAACTTTAACTGGGAGAACACGATTACTTACCATAACCTGTGGAATGATACGCACGATTTCACTTTCCTGTTGGGTAATACCATTTACAAAGCCGAAGGAAACACCATGGGCGGTTCAAAACAGGGAATGCCCTTCTACGATCCGTCGATGAACTATTTCGACTATGCACAGAACGAAGAGAGTGAAAATCTGTACGGTTATGCATGGCACTCATCTTTGCTGTCGTACTTTGGCCGTATGAACTACAGCTACAAAGATAAGTACCTGTTTACCGGTACGGTTCGTATGGACGGTTCATCAAAGTTCGGACCGAACAATCGCTATGCAATATTCCCTTCATTCTCTGCTGGGTGGGTGCTTTCGCAGGAAGATTTCATGGCTGGAAGCAGCGTTGTGAATTTCCTGAAGATTCGTGCCAGCTGGGGACAAAACGGTAACCAGCAGATCGACGATTATGCGTATACTTCGTTGATTGGTAGCGGTAGTCGTTACACTTTCGGTGTTGATCAGACACTGACTCCAGGGGCAAGTCCTACGAAGATTTCGAACCCCGACCTGAAATGGGAAACGGTTGAGCAGACTGACATTGGTATGGATATCGGTTTGCTGAAAAATAAATTCCGTTTTGCACTCGACTATTATCACAAGTTAACCCGCGATATGTTGGTGACTGCACCGATTCCTGCACTTGTAGGTAATGCTGCTCCGCTGACTAACCTGGGCGATATGTTGAACACTGGTTTTGACGGTGAATTCAGCTACAAAGCCAAGATTGGTGAAGTGAGTCTGGACACCCGACTGACAGTTTCATACCTGAAGAATGAGGTTCAGAAAATCGGTAACGAATCTGGTTATATTACTGGTGCAACCTGGGGACCGGAAGGTATGCAGATTACCCGCATCGAAGAAGGTAAGCCAATGAACTATTTCTACGGCTACAAAACAAACGGTATCCTGCAAAACCAGGCAGAAGCTGATGCTTATAACTCAACCTATGGCCAAAGTGCTGTCCCGGGCGATGTTCGTTTTGTTGACGTCAACAACGACGGAACTATCAGCGATTTGGACCGCACCATGATTGGTGACCCGACTCCAAGTTGGACATATGGACTGAACGTTGGACTTAATTATCGCCAGTGGGATTTCAACCTCTTCTTGCAGGGCGTCACCGGAAACGATATCTACGATGCTTCTCACCGTTATGACCTGGCCAACGCCAATTACACTACTGAAGTACTGGATCGTTGGACCGGCGAGGGAACTTCTACAACCCACGCTCGTGTTACCCTGAACGATACGAACCGTAACTACCGTTCTTCAGATCTGTACGTTCATAGCGGAAACTATGTGCGTATCAAGAACCTGCAGATTGGATACTCCTTGCCGAAGGGAGCTACCAACTGGTTGCATATCTCAAGACTGAGAATCTATGGTTCAGCACAGAACCTCTACACCATTACAGGCTACAAAGGTTTTGACCCGGAAATCAACGGAGGTATTGACCGCGGTATTTATCCGCAGCCGCGTACCTACATGATGGGTGTAAACCTTACTTTCTAATGCTTAACAGGAAAATGACAAGAAAGATGAAAATTCAAAATATTCTCAAAGTTGCCCTTTTCTCCCTGGTGATCCTGTTCTCTACGTCATGTTCCGATTACCTGGACATGAAGCCGCTCAACACACGGGTTGAAGAGAACTTTTACCAGAATCAACAGGACATGTATGATGCAATGGTCGCTGTATACGACGTATTGCAATGGGGCGGTTATCAGGGGTATATCCCTGAAGAAACACTCGCAAATGTTGCTTCTGACGACGCGTATGCCGGCGGTGCCAACGCCGGTGACCAGCCTGCCTGGGTGGCGTTGGATAATTTCAGCCTGACCCCAACATTAGGGCCGCAGGCAAGTATCTGGGGACGCTATTACAGTGGTATTTATCGTGCTAACCTGTTCATGGAAAAGCTTCCCGGAGCAACCGTTTCTGACGATTTTGCCAAGCGTTCGACTGCTGAGGTTAAGTTCCTGAGAGCTTTCTATTACTTCCAGCTGGAGCGTTGGTTCGGAAATCTTCCATTGATTCTGAAAACGCTGAAGCCATCGGAATATGACTATCCGCAGAGCGCGCCCGCAGATATTTATGCTCAGATTGAAAAAGATTTGACTGAAGCGATTCCTGATCTTCCTTTAACGGTATCGGATAGCGAGAAAGGACGTATCACCAAAGGTGCCGCTGAATCGTTGCTGGCCCGCGTTATCTTATTCGAAAACGATGATGCCCGCATGGGGGAAGTGGCTAACCTGATTGACGATGTTGTGAACTCTGGCGTATACGATTTGGTACCGGATTATGGCCAGATCTTTACCAACGCAGGACGTAACAATATTGAGTCAGTATTTGAAATTCAGCACTCATACAACTCCAAGTGGGGAGACTGGGGGTGGCTGCCAGGCGGCGAAGGAAACATCGCTACTGTAATGATTGGTATGCGCGACTATAACGGACCTACTTTCCAGGCTGGTTGGGGATTCTCTCCTGTAACCGAAAAACTGGCTAACGATATGAAAGGCGACCCGCGTTTCCAATACTCTATCATCGATGTATCGGACGGTACCATGGATGAAACCGGTATGATGAACGCAACGCTTGACGGTGGTGAGCAGATTAAGTACAAGCCGGGTTATCAGAACACCGGGTACTTTGTCCGGAAAAATGCGCCGCTGAAGGAAAATGTAGCTCCTGACGGTGAACCGATGATCAACTACCCAAACAACGTTCGCGTCATTCGGTACTCGGATGTACTGCTGATGGGAGCAGAAGCTTATGCCCGCAGTGGTAACGACGGCAAAGCTCAGACTTACCTGAACGAGGTTCGTGACCGCGTTGGACTCCCTGCTGTAACAGCAACCGGAACTGATTTGGTACAGGCTATCTGGAAAGAGCGTCGCTTCGAACTGGCGTTCGAAGGTCAGCGTTACTGGGATCTGGTTCGTACCGGACGTGCATCATCTGTACTGGGTGATCGTAACTGGCAATCGGGCCGTAACGAGTACTTGCCTATTCCGCAGTCTGAAATTGACAACACCAATAGAACCCTGGAACAGAATCCGGGCTACTAAGCAGTGTTCTGATTTATCGATTCTTATTTGAAATATTAATACTGATTTGAAATGAAAATCAATAAGATATTCAATTATATATTCATCCTGGGAGCTATTGCACTGGCATTTACGTCATGCGACCCTCAGGTTGTAGACGGTCCGCAACTCGGGCCCAAGCCCTCGGCTGATCAGTTGTCTTTCACAATTGCTCAGGGAGCGGATGACTTTCATCCGGTAATTACCAATACTTCCAATATTACCGGAATTGCCAAATGGGATTTTGGTAATGGAAATAAGGGAACAGGAGAGTCTGTTACTCCGTATTATCCGTTATCTGGAAAATACACGGTTACTTTGACGCTTTATACTTCGGGCGGTTCTGCATCTGTAACAAAAGAATATACACAGGAAACAACCGATTATGCTTACTTCCAGGATCCGGCTATCATAGCCCTTTCCGGTGGTGTTGATAACCTGAACGGCAAAACCTGGGTGGCCGATTCATTGGCTCAGGGGCACTACGGTGTTGGTCCGGCAGGTTCTGACGGAACGACATGGTGGAGTGCAGCTCCTATGGATAAAAGCGGTTTTGGTGCTTATGACGATGAGCTGAATTTCAAACTCAACGGATTTGTGGTTACTTATACCAACCATGGAAAGTCCTTTGTTAAAAGCTATCAGTCGGGCGTCTCATTCTATTCAAACCCTGTTGATGCGGGTGGCGATTTGACAGTTGACTACACTCCCGAGCCGGGTAGCTGGTCTATTTCTACCGAGAATGGAAAGCAGTACCTGATCATGAACGGTCCGACTCCTATTTTCCCAACCTTCGACGTAGGTGCGGTAGACGGGAAGTATGAAATTCTGGACATTTCAGAGAATAAACTCGAGCTGGTTACTACCGGAGCCGATGGTAATGCTTGGCACTACCTGTTGATCCCCAAAGGCTATGTAAAACCAACCGTTAAGTGGGATTTAAATGTGGCAGCCGGAGCTGATGCCAATACATTTGATATTTCTCTGGCTAACGTGGATATACCTTCAGGAATCAGCATCAGCCAAGTAACCTATGATTTTGGCGACGGAAGTGATCCGGTTACTGTAAGTGACTATACACAGTCGGTATCTCATACCTATATGCGGCAAGGAACGTATACGGTGACAGCTACGCTCGAAGCAAACGAAGAGCAGGTGAAAACCAGTACCGTCGAAGTGGCGCAGAATTCTCCGGATTATGTGCCGTTCCAGCCGAATGTGATGGTGATGTACAACGATTTCAGCGAAGTACAGATGGAACCGGTTCTGGGACAGGATTGCTCGGTTGAGATTGTTCCCAACCCATCGAAAATCTACCCGAATAAATCTGCTTATGTAGCACACTACAGTAAATCCAATCAGCAATGGGCCAATGCCTACATGCAGTTACCTGCAGGGTATCGATTCGACTTACGTACTGTTCATACTTTCCAGATTATGGTTTATGGAAAAGCAGGGCAAGATGTGTTGCTGAAGTTGGAGAATACCGATATGGGTGGAAACGCCTGGCAAACAGGAGTTGAACTTCACTATACTATCCAGAGTGATAATACCTGGGAGATAGCTACCTTCGATTTCGCTGGTGCTGCGACAGCTGACCTGTCTTGGGATCCGGGATTGGCTCCATTGATGTCTAGTGACGTAACTACTGACGATCGTTACAGCAACGATTATTATAACGTTGTTCGTATTATGCTGAACCCGGGAAATGACGCCGGTGATTTCGATTTCTATTTCGATGAACTGCAAGGTCCGTCAGTAGAGGGAATTAAATCTGCACAGTTTTAACATTTGGATTTGTGATTAATAATATCCGGAGGTGTCATCGTACATCTCCGGATTTCTAAAATTTTGGGACCTTTTCGTAAGCAATTTTTAAGTGGTTTAAATTTTTAAGGATATTGGCTATGAGATTTAAGTGGTTGTTGGTGATTTTGTTGTTTGTGTTTAGTGGGCTGAATTCAATTCAGGCACAGCAATATGTACCTGTTGCGCAGAAAATAGATCCGAAAGTGGAGGCTAAAGTCGACAAGTTGTTGTCGAAAATGACCCTGGAGGAAAAAGTGGGGCAGATGTGTCAGGTTACACTCGACGTCATCACCAAAGGTCCCAATCAGTTTTCGTCCGACGAACCTTTGCAACTGGACACAAGCCTGGTTCGTAAAGCATTGGTCGATTACAAAGTCGGTTCCATTTTAAATACGGCAAACAACCGCGCCCGCACTCCACAAAAGTGGAACGAAATTATCTCTCAACTGCAAAAGGTAGCTACCAAAGAAACCCGCCTGGGTATTCCAATCATTTACGGGATTGATGGAATTCATGGAGCTACGTATACCGCCGGAGCAACTATTTTTCCTCAGGAAATTGCCATGGCGGCTACCCGTAACCGCACGCTCGTGCGTAAAGAAGCTGAAGTAAGTGCCTACGAAACCCGCGCATGCGGTATCCCGTGGACTTTTTCTCCGGTCCTCGACTTAGGCATCGATCCCCGCTGGCCCCGCATGTGGGAAACTTTTGGCGAAGATCCATACCTGGTAGCCCAGATGGGATACCAAATGATTAAAGGTTATGAAGGAGAAAACAACGATATTGATAATCCGGTGCATGTGGCTTCGTGTATGAAGCATTTCCTGGGCTACTCAGCAGCCAAATCAGGAAAGGATCGCACACCGGCCTGGCTTCCGGAAATCGATTTGCGGGAGCGTCACCTGGTTTCGTTTAAGAAAGCGATCAATGCAGGTGCTCACACGGTCATGATTAATTCGGGCATCATCAACGGTGTTCCGGTGCATGCCAGCTATGATATTATCACCAAACTGCTGAAACAGGAATTAGGCTTTAACGGACTGGTTGTTACTGACTGGGCCGATATCGAAAACCTGCACAACCGGGACAAAGTTGCCAAAACGCAAAAAGAAGCCGTTAAAATGGCCATTAATGCCGGAATCGACATGTCGATGGTTCCTTACAACTTCGATTTCTGCGACTACCTGACCGAGTTGGTGAAAGAAGGTGAAGTTCCCATGTCGCGTATCGACGATGCTGTACGTCGTATTTTGCGTGTGAAATACGAGTTGGGACTCTTCAAAACGCCGGTTACCCGAATGGCCGATTATCCCGATTTTGCTTCAAAGAAATTTGAAAATGATGCGTATGAGGCTGCTGCCGAAGCCATCACCTTGTTGCGCAATAATAACCATGTGCTTCCGCTTTCCGCGCATGCGAAAATTTTGGTGACTGGCCCAAATGCGAACTCGATGCGTACCCTGAATGGCGGCTGGACTTACAGCTGGCAGGGCGAAAAAGTGGAAGAGTTTGCCGGTAAATACAACACCATTCTCGAGGCTATCCGGAATCATGCAGGCGATAAGAATGTTACTTATGTCCCCGGTGTGGAATACAAAATGGATGGTACTTATAATGAAGAGCAAAATGTGGATATCGATGCAGCAGTGAAAGCAGCTGCTAACGTTGATGCGGTTGTTCTTTGTTTGGGCGAAAATACATACACCGAAAAGCCTGGTGACCTGAACGATTTGTACATTTCGGATAACCAGACTGCTTTGGCAAAAGCCCTGTCTGCTACAGGGAAACCGGTGATTCTGGTGCTGAATGAAGGTCGTCCGCGGTTGATTAGCAAATTTGCCGACCAAATGCAGGCTATCCTGCAGATTTACCTTCCGGGAAATTTTGGTGGCGATGCACTGGCCGATGTACTGTACGGAAAGGTAAATCCCAGCGGGAAATTGCCTTACACCTATCCTCGCTATCCGAACTCTCTGGTGGTGTACAATCACAAACCTTCCGAGGCACAGAAGAAAATGGAAGGAATGTATAACTACGAAGGCGATGTTGGTTCGCAATTCCCATTTGGTGCCGGCTTAAGTTATACGGATTTCACTTACTCAGATTTGAAGATTAACAAGTCCGAGCTGGATGGAAAGGACGATTTTACCATTTCGGTAACCGTAAAGAATACAGGCGACCGGGAAGGAAAGGAAGCGGTTCAGCTATACATTTCCGACTTGTATGCCTCGATTACGCCTGACGTAAAACGCTTACGCGGATTCGAAAAAGTGGACCTGAGACCAGGAGAAGCGAAAACGGTTACTTTCCATCTGAATACCCGTGATTTGGCTTTTGTTAATCATCAGTTGAAATATGTGGTGGAGGAAGGAAAATTTGTCGCTTCGGTAGCAAATCTGACGGTGCCGTTTTCAGTGAAGAATACACAAACATTCGATCGTTAAACGATATTATATTATAAAGGAAAATGAAAAGGATTTTTTCAGGAATTCTCTTGCTGTTAGTGGTTGTAGCCTGTCAAACAACAACTAAAAAAGCTGAAACCAAAGCGGATGTTATTCCGCAAAAGAAAGGTGACTGGAATCTGGTTTGGGATGATGAATTTAATTACGACGGTTTACCCGATTCGACGAAATGGAGTTTCGATACACAGGGAAATGAGAGTGGCTGGGGAAACCACGAAGCGGAATTTTATACTGATAAACGATTGGCGAATGCGCAGGTGGCCAACGGAATGTTGACCATCACCGCCCGGAAGGAAGATTTCGGTGGGAAGAAGTACACTTCGGCCCGTATTAGGACCATTCACAAAGGTGACTGGTTAGGTGGCCGCATCGAAGTGAAAGCTCGTCTGCCGAAAGGTAAAGGTTTGTGGCCTGCAATCTGGATGTTATCTACCGATTGGAAATATGGAGGCTGGCCCGAAAGTGGTGAGATTGATATCATGGAAAATGTGGGTTATGATCCGGATTCCATTCACGGCACCGTTCATACCAAAGCGTATAATCACGTCATCGGAACGCAGGTCGGGAAAACCATTTCAGTGCCCGATTGCCATGAAAAGTTCCATGTTTATGCCCTCGAATGGGATAATGAAAAGATGAGCATGTTTGTTGATGATCAGAAATACTTTACCTTTAATAACGAACATACCGGCTTCGAAGCCTGGCCGTTTGATCAGCCGTTTCATCTTATTTTGAATGTCGCGGTTGGTGGTGACTGGGGCGGAAAATACGGAATCGACGATTCGGTATTCCCACAATCGATGGATGTAGACTATGTGAGAGTCTATCAGAAAAGTAAATAACAGAGAGAATAGCGATGATGAAGTACCTGTTCGGCTTAATCGTTTTATTAGCGTGGTTTCCAGCTCATGTTGCAGCTCAGGGTTGTGAGCAGTTGATTTGGAGTGACGAATTCAACTATACCGGTACTCCAGACCAGCAAAAGTGGAGCTTTGAAACCGGTGCCGGTGGATGGGGAAATAACGAACTCCAGTATTACACCGACCGGCTTTCCAATGCTGAGGTGAAGGATGGCAATCTGGTCATTACTGCCCGGAAAGAGAGCTATCAGGGGAGCGATTATACATCGGCCCGACTGATTACCTATGACACTGGTGGATATTGGACATACGGACGTATTGAAGCGCGGATGAAATTGCCTTACGGACAGGGAATCTGGCCTGCATTCTGGATGCTGGGCAAGAGTTTCTTCGAGGGTACTTCGTGGCCAGCCTGCGGTGAGTTGGACATCATGGAGATGATTGGTGGCGGTGACAATGACAATACAGTTTACGGAACGGCACACTGGTATAACAATGGTAATGCCGATTACGGTTTGTCGTATACCAATCCGGATAAACTGGCTAATGCTTTCCACGTTTACGCTATCGAATGGGACAGCCAGTCGATTAAGTGGTACTTCGATGATAATTTGTATTGTACGCTGGATATTACACCCGCCTCGTTGTCAGCCTTCCATAATCCGTTTTTTATTATTCTGAATATTGCTGTGGGAGGTAACTGGCCGGGTAATCCCGACGCGACGACTGTTTTCCCGCAAACTATGGAGGTCGATTATGTTCGGGTGTACAGCGGGACGCCACCCAATCCAACGGTTACGGGGCCGTCAACCGCTACAGCGGATGATACCGTTCAATTTTCGACTCAGAATATTCCCAATGCAACTTATACCTGGACGATTCCCGCAGATGCAACGATTGTTTCCGGTGACGGAACAAACAGCATCTCTGTTCAGTGGGGAAATACTTCGGGAGACGTTTCTGTTTCGGTAACGACTAGTTGCGGAACGTACGATTCGAATAAGCTGAATGTGGCTGTCGTTAAACTACCCCCCAGCGATCCGTGGTATGTTCCGCACACGGTTGGCGGAAATGTCAACTGGCAGGTTGTCCAGACCAACAACAATACGATATCGCTTTCGATGGCAGGCGAGGATTTGGAAGTGGACTATGACGTGCAGAATCCGAGTGCATCGCCGGCGATCTATTATCCGTTCGATGGAATTTACGATTTGACAACCTCATCGACGGCTGTACTGGAGTTGAAAACCGAGGCGGGAAATGCGCCTTCAAACATGCGTTTCGAATTGGTGGATGTTAACGGCAACGTGAATACAGCCGACTTGCTGAAGATTGATTCACCCAATGACGATGGTGCGTATCACATTCATGCCCATATTTTTGGTCAGAATCCGGATAATATCTTTAAGCTCGACCAGATTAAGGGAATGCGCCTTTATTTTAACTATGGAGTGCTGGGAACTGTTGGTGCAGGTAAATTTTGGCTGAAGCCGGTAGAACTGACCAGCGAAGACATCACAACAGGCATTACCGACCTGAAAAGTCATCGGCTTACGTTATTTCCCAATCCGGTAAAAGATATTTTATCGGTTCAACTGCCTCAGGAAAGCTATGGCGCTTCTATTCTTAGCATTCACGATATGAATGGCCGTCTGTTGAGACGATTCAATACCGAATCGTTGGGCAGACCTTTGCAATTGAATCTTAGTGATTTTGCCTCCGGTGTTTATTTCCTCTCGATTCAGGTGGGGGATAAACGGTTTGCCGGGCAGTTTATCAAAAGATAGATTTTTTCATAGGATTGTTTTAGCTAGCCCCGGCCTTGGATGGTCGGGGTTTTTATTCCCTTTATGTTCATGGCGTTATTCAAAATAATTGGTATTTTCATTCCCGTAAACTAACTAAATAACTGAACCATGAAAAAGGTTTTTTTGATGGTGCTTCTCTGCGCCTTGACTTTCTCATTGTATGCTCAAAACCTTCCGGTGAAAATGGAAGAGATGACTGCTCCCCAGTATGTTAATGCGGTTGATCAGTCGAATGCTACCTGTATTATCCCGATAGGCGTGTTGGAAAAACACGGTCCGCACCTTCCATTGGGAACGGATTTGATTGATGTGCGGGAAGTGGTTTTGCGTGCTGCCGCGAAAGAGTACGCGATTGTTTTTCCTCCTTATTATTTTTCCCAGATTTTTGAGGCACGGCATCAGCCGGGAACCATTGCGTACAGTCAGAAGCTGATTTGGAATATGCTGCAGGAAACTTGCGACGAATTAGGTCGCAACGGCATTAAGAAAATTGTGCTGGTAAGCGGACATGGAGGCAACAGCAGTTTTCTTCCGTTTTTCTGCCAAAGCCAGTTGGCATCGAAAAAGGATTATGCTGTCGTGTTATTCCAGCCCAGCAGAAATGCAGAGGCGTATAAAGAAATAAACAAGGAACTGGTTCCCGGTGGTTCGGGACATGCAGGACAGTCGGAAACATCGGTAATGTTGGCTCATCGTCCCGATTTGGTGCACATGGACAAAGCGACTTCTCAATCGGGGAAAGACCAGGATCGGATTAAAGGAATCGACTCCGACTACGAAGGAATTTGGTGGTACGCCAAGTATCCGAATCATTATTGCGGCGATGGCTCGCTGGCTACAAAAGAGCTGGGTGAAAAGATTCTGAATGCGCAAGTGGATGAATTGGTTACCATGCTGAAGCAAGTGAAGGCCGATAACACGATTCTCGAGATGCAGAACAAGTTCTACGAGCAGGCCAAACACCCGATGGACACGAAACAGTAACAAAGAAAAAGGATGTCCGGGCGGACATCCTTTAACCTGCTTAACCTAACCTAATCTAACTAACTAGTCCTATGAAAAAAACTTGCTCCTTGTTTTCATTACAAAGATGCATCGAAATTGTGTTAGCTCGTTTTAAGCGAGGTTAAAGAGTTTTAATATTCTATTTTATTCTAACCAATGTGCGTTAAAAAGTATAAAAAGGCGGAGTTTTAGAACTTTTTTGAACAGAACCGCACACTAAATTATTTTGCCCGTAGGGCCATTAAAAAAAGGGAGAATCATCGGATTCTCCCTTTCAGCTTTACCTAACCTAATCAATCATTCCTATGAAAAAACAACTCTTATCTCGCCTGCAAAGGTGCGTCATTATTGTGTTAGCTTATTATAACCGAAGTTAAGGAAGTTGAAATCGTCGGATTTTGTGCCTTCGGTGGGGAGAATAAAAAAAGAGACAGCTTTTTTCAAACTGCCTCTTTTCCCTGTTTTCACTAATCCAACTAATCCTATGAAATTGTCCCTGTTGTTTGCAAGATAGCAACCGATAGCGTTAACTCGTTGTAAGGTGTGCTAATAAAAACTAAAACCATTTCCGGCGCTCTTTTTTCCTTTCCGGTAACCGTGAAATAAAAATGAGAAAGGATGCCAAAACTGACATCCTTCCTCTTTACGATTCAATCTAACCAAACCTACATTTATGAAAAAAATTGTTTCTGCTTTTCACTTGTAAAGGTCGCGCGTTTTTGTGTGAACTCGTTTTAACCGAGGTTAAATAAGTTTAATAGATAGTTTCCGGACTATCTTGCCTGATTGTGTTTCAAAAAGAAAAAAAGGATGCATGGTGCGTGCATCCTTTTCCTGCTTAACCTAACTAACCTAATTCTATGAAAAAAAACTTGCTCTTGTTACACTACAAATATGCAGCGGATTTTGGTTAAGCCGAACTAATGGAGGTTAAAGAATATTAAGGAATTAGGATTATTATGAGGTGCATTGTTAAAAACAGCAATAAAGCGGTCCGAAATACAAAATTCTGCTAAAAAGAGCGCTGCGGAAATAAAAAAAGCTGCCCTCAAAAATGGGAACAGCTTTCATCGAAAATATGGAGTTCTTGACGTTTGCGTTAAACAACGATTGTTGTTTGCAGATTGATGTTGATTTGGTTGATAAAGCTCAAGAGCTGCAATAACGTCTTATTTGGTATTCCCCCAATTAGTGATTTGACAGGTAAGAAGCAACGCTGTCGGCTGATTCTTTCATTGCATCCTGACCTTCGGTCCAGTTAGCCGGGCATACTTCGCCGTATTGCTGGAAGTGGTGCAATGCATCAACCATACGCAGTGTTTCGTCTACGTTACGGCCAAGCGGCATGTCGTTAATTACTTCGTGACGAACAACTCCTTCCTTGTCAATCAGGAACAGTCCGCGGTAAGCTACCGGCTCGCCTTTGAATACTGAATTTCCTTCTTCATCCAGGTCGTATTCTCCGGCCAGTACACCATATGCTTCAGAAATGGTTTTTGACAAGTCGGCTACGATAGGATATTTTACACCTTTAATACCACCGTTGTTCTTTTCGGTGTTCAACCATGCCCAGTGTGAAAACTCTGAATCGATAGAGCAGGCAACTACTTCAACGTCGCGTTTTTTGAATTCATCGATTTTAGCCTGGAAAGCATGAAGCTCTGTCGGGCAAACAAAGGTGAAGTCGAGTGGATAGAAGAAAAACACAACGTCTTTCTTACCAATGAATTGCTCCAGTGAGAAGTTTTCTACAATGTCATTTCCGTTTACTACGGCTTTTGCATTGAATGCAGGTGCTTTTTTTCCTACTAAACTCATAATGTTCGTTTTTTTATGTGTATAAACTGTTTTTCAAAATTTGTAACGATTACAAAATTATGTATAAATTTTAAATTTGAAAGGAGATTTTT
Source organism: Prolixibacter denitrificans (assembly GCF_003014495.1). Lineage (GTDB taxonomy): Bacteria > Bacteroidota > Bacteroidia > Bacteroidales > Prolixibacteraceae > Prolixibacter > Prolixibacter denitrificans. The sequence continues at coordinate 53,993 of NZ_PYGC01000008.1, forward strand.
ATGAATAATATTGATGGGGTAATAGAGATAATTTATATGTAGAAATCAGCATATTTGTCGGGATTAAGCTGGTGATTGTTTTTTCTTCTGTTGTCGAGAAAGATAGGGGTGATAGGATGTAAACAAAAATATTTAAATTTGTAATTATTTCAGAAATTATGATTGACGACACGAAAATAAAATCTTTCCTGGGGCAAAACGGAATCAGTCCGCTACCCAAACGGGTGAAGATTATGCAATATCTCATCGAGAAGCATAACCATCCGACCGTGGATATGATTTATTCCGAGCTGTTGCACGAAATCCCGGGATTGTCGAAGACGACCGTTTACAACACGTTGAAATTGTTTACGAGCAAACGTGTCGCGGTGGCTTTGAATATTGAAGACAACGAAATCAGGTACGATGCCGACACGGCCACACACGGCCATTTTAAATGTCGGGTTTGCGATGGTGTATTTGATTTTTCGTTGGATCGTGACCAGTTACCGGAGATACCTTTAAACGGATTTTCCGTTGATGAGTACCATTACTATTTGAAAGGTGTTTGTTCATCCTGCCGTGAAAAAGGTTTGGGTTAAGAATATCGACACAACTTGATAAAACAGACTTTGACGTTAATTTTGTACCCAAACAGCATGCAATCATGGATGAAAAATTTCGGAAACTGAAAACAACTTTGCTGGAGCAGGAAAAGTGGCCTTTGCTTTACTTCTTCAAGTTTATCGTGCCGAACGATTCGGATAAAATCGAGCAAGTAAAGGAGCTTCTACCTACTAAAGACAACCTGTCATTTAGAACGAGTCGCGATATCCGCTACATTGCCATCAGCAGCAAGGAAGTGATGCCCGACGCCGATTCCATCATCGACGTGTACGAAAAAGCAGCTGAGATCAAAGGTGTGATTGCGCTGTAAAATCCTCCCCTTATTTGAATTCGCTGAAGAAAAGGTCGAGTGCTGTATGCATGCCGGCTCCCACATTATCCAGAAAATACCGAAGATTTGGATATGCCGGCGATAAATGATTCCGCTGGTTGAACAGCTGGTTGAAACCTTCGGCAAACTCCGGCCTCATATCAAACGCTTGGTTCATGGTTTCCCAAAGTAACCGGAACAGATTTTTCTCCCCATACAGTGTCTGGTCATCTATCGAAATTACTTTCAGCATTTGAAGGAGCAACTGGCGATCCTTTGCCTCAATGGCAACGGCCATGCCCATGAAAAAATACCGGAATAGAATTACCAACTCATTTTTATCGTTGTACTGAGGAATCGGAACCGGCAGAAAATTCATCTTCTTCAATAGGCTGACGCCTTCGCTGGTTTGTTGATTCAGGCCTTTCAGAAAAGCGTTCAGTCCTGCTACGGTTATTTGCTGAAAGATTTTGTCTTTTCCCGCCGGAATATTCTCCATCGCCTTGTCCAGCGTTTTCTCACATTTCAGAAAGACATCTGATGCTTCGGCTGATGGAGTAGTGAATAAATGCCACAGCAGCATGGAGCCCTGTTGGAGAAGGAATTTCCATTTTCGGGCTTGCGAGGCATAGGGCACAGCCAGTTGGTATTCCCGCGAAGCTTTCAGGTAGTGTCCAAATAGGGTGAATGCTTCCGCACGAAGTGATCGCAAATGAAGATATTCAGCGTGCTGTCCGCGAAAATCGATGATGCGGTCATCGTTCAGAAAAGACCTTAGAACCTCCGCATTCCGCTTCGATTTTCCCTGTTCAAACTTTTCACAAAGTTCTTTGTAAACATCTCCCGATTCAATATCTTGCTTTTCCATGACTGACCAAATTGGGCGTAAAATTAAGATATTCGGCTTAGCCGGAAAAATCTTCTTTCATCGCATTTCTTTTGTTGAAAAGGAGATGGCATTGGTTAAGGCAAACTAAATTTTATCCTTGTATGAGCTCGACTCCAAATTCTCAATCAGCCAACAGGAAAGGCTTCGGTACAGCTCCTGTTTTTATTACGGCTATTTGTACCATTCTGGGAGCTATTCTGTTTCTCCGTTTTGGGTATGCCGTCGGAACGGTTGGTTTTTTCGGTGTTATCGGTATTATCATTATCGGGCACCTGGTAACCATTCCTACGGCGCTCTCTTTATCCGAGATTGCGACCAACCGGAAAGTAGAAGGAGGAGGTGAGTATTTTATCATTTCAAGAAGTTTCGGGCTCAATATCGGTGCAACCATTGGACTGGCACTTTACTCATCACAGGCCATTTCTGTGGCCTTCTATGTTATTGCTTTCACCGAGGCTTTTTCGCCGTTTTTCGATTGGTGGCAAAATCACTTTGGGTGGGTATTACCCCGCCAGGCTATTAGTCTGCCAGTAATGGCTATTCTGGGGATGGTTATCATAAAAAAAGGCGCCAATATTGGTATGAAAGCGCTCTATGTGGTCGCAGCCATTCTCTTCATTGCCATAGGCCTTTTCTTTGCCGGGAAAACGGAATATTTTTCCACCGGTGTTTTTCATCAGATTCCGATGTCGATTAAGAACGTCAATCAGTTCTACATCGTCTTTGCTATTATTTTTCCGGCATTTACCGGAATGACGGCGGGAGTTGGACTCTCGGGTGATTTGAGAAATCCCAAAAAGTCTATCCCGATAGGCACACTGACGGCGACGGTTTTGGGCATGATTGTATATGTATTCATTGCCTGGAAATTGTACGTGTCAGCCAGCCCTGATTTACTATTGAACGACCAGCTGGTAATGGGAAAAATTGCCTTGGGAGGTGCATTGGTTGTGCCCATCGGACTGGCGGCGTCGACATTGTCTTCGGCACTCGGCTCTGTGCTCGTGGCGCCCAGAACATTGCAGGCAATTGCGCAGGACCACTCTTTCCCTTCCGGGAAGATTAACCGTTTTCTTTCGCGAAACGATGCCCGGCACGAACCGGCCAATGCTTCGATCGTGACGGTCGTTATTGCTTTGGTTTTTGTTGCGCTGGGTAATGTGAATATCGTTGCACAGATTATTTCGATGTTCTTCATGGTAACCTACGGTTCACTTAACCTGATTTCGTTCCTGAACCATTTTGGCGCCGATCCGTCGTATCGTCCCACGTTCCGCTCGCGTTGGTACATCTCGTTACTGGGATTTTTGATGAGCCTCTGGCTGATGTTCAAAATGAGTTCGGTTTATGCGTTTGTGGCTATCCTGGTCATTTTTATACTGTACCAGGCGATACAGCGTTATCAGCGAAAGCGCAGGGGAATGGCTTTTCTTTTCCGGAATGCATTTTTTCAGTTGAACAGAAGGTTGCAGGTTTTTCTGCAAAAGTCGCGGAGACCGGTTCGGACGGAACTGTGGCGTCCTTCAGTAATTAGTGTTTCGCGCACTTCATTTACCCAGTTGCGCACATTCCAATTGGTCAGTTGGATTTCCTACCGGTTTGGCTTTGGTACTTATATTCATCTGGTTGATGGATATTACTCCAAAGAAACAACAGCGGAAGCACAGAAAAAACAGGAAGAGCTGATTCAGATGACCACGCAAATTCCTAACCTGGTTTATCTGTATACCATGGTGTCGCCTTCCTATACTTCGGCGGTGGCCCAGGTGGTGCAACTTCCCGGTGTTTCCGGAATGGAAAACAATACGTTTGTATTTGAATATGACCGGAAAGATCCGGCCGAGTTGAAGCTCATCCGTGACAATTTTAACCTTGTCAGAGCCGGTGGCTTTGATATTCTTGTGCTGACGACGAATCATATGCCGCCGAACTACAAGGGGGGAATTCATGTCTGGATACAGACGACTGATGTGGAGAATGCCAACCTGATGATCCTGCTGAGTTACATTATCACCAGCCATCCATCGTGGAGTAAATCGCCCATCAAAATATTTACCATTAGTCCGAAGGATGAAATGGTGGAAGTCAGGAATACCCTCGAAAAGCTCTTGAAAGAAGGTCGTTTGCCTATTTCCCCGTTTAACATCGAAATTATCCCACATGATAAAGATACCGGACTTCGAAAGTTGGTAGCCGATCGGTCGCACGATGCCGGGTTAACAATGATTGGCTTTGAATCATCGCAAATTAAACACGATGACGATTTATTCCAGGGGTATGAAAATCCCGGAGATATCCTGTTTGTGAATTCGAGATTTACCAAATCGTTGGAGTAATCATTCAACTGGAATGAATATAAAGTGCACTCATTTCCAAAAACTCATGCCTTAATGCGCAAAAAATTAATATCTTGAGAGAAACTAACCACAACCAAACTGAAGACCTTGAAAGGCATTATTTTCGATATCAAGCGCTTTGCTGTGCACGATGGTCCCGGCATTCGAACGACCGTTTTTTTGCAGGGATGTCCGCTTCGTTGCTGGTGGTGCCATAATCCGGAGAGTCAATCCCTGGTTTGTTCCACCTGGCAAAAACATGTAGCCGTTAGTGGAAAAATCTTTCAGCAATCAAAAAAATCCGGCTACGAAATCGATTCAGCCGAACTGTTCCTTGAAATTCAGCGTGACGAAGTTTTTATGAACGAATCGAATGGTGGCGTGACCTTCTCCGGAGGTGAGCCGTTGTACCAACCCGAGTTTCTGTTCGAGGTAATGAAGCTTTGCCATGAAGCTGGAATGCATACGGTTTTGGATACTTCCGGCGTGGCATCGGAAAAGGTGTTAGATGATTCCATGCCGTTGACCGATTTGTATTATTTCGACATTAAACACCCCGATCCGACCTTGCATATGCACTATACCAACGTGCCACTGGAGCCTATTCTTCATAACCTTGATCGGCTACTGGAAGCCGGTAAGAAGGTGCAGATTCGGGTTCCGGTGATTCCCGGAATAAATAATCATCCGGAACAAGTTGATAAACTGAAAGAGTTAATAGCGCCCCGGTTGGAAAAAATAGAAGGAATCGATTTTTTGCCGTATCATGCAACCGGAAGTCATAAATATAAGGCACTGCAGATGGAAAACCGAATGAATGGAATTCCGACCATGAAGAAGGAGGAGTTATATGATTTGGCCGAGGTATTTCGGATTATGGGGGCGAAAGTGTCAGTTGGAGGATAAGAGGTGTTGGAATTAAATCAACAACAAGAGTTTCTATTCAAAAATGAACGAACGAATCAAACGACTTCGTCAGGCATCGCTTGATGCGCCTAATTGCCTTTCGGCAGAACGGGCTTTGCTGATTACCGAATTTTATAAGAGCGACGCAGCCCATGGTGTTTCTTCGCCGCTGATGCGAGCGATGGCTTTCCGCTACATTTTGTCCAACAAATTTATATGTGTCAATCCCGACGAATTGATTGTGGGTGAACGGGGACCGGCTCCGAAAGCAACTCCTACTTATCCCGAAATCAATTTGCATTCGATGAAGGACCTGGAAATCCTGCATTCCCGGGAAAAGGTTTCTTTTCAGGTAGACGAAGAGTTTCGAAAGGTTTATTCGGAAAAAGTGATTCCGTTTTGGAGCGGGAAAACCAATCGTGAACGGATTTTTGGCAACATGACTCCGGAATGGCTGGCTGCATACGATGCTGGTATATTTACGGAGTTTCAGGAACAACGGGCTCCGGGGCATACGGTTGCCGGTGAGAAGATTTTCCGCAAAGGCATGCTCGATATTATCGATGACATTTATCTGGCTAAGAAGGAACTGGATTTCATGAACGATCCGGCAGCCTATGATAAGCGCGAGGAGTTGCGTGCCATGGAAATTGCTGCCCGGGCTTTGATTGATTTTGCCGAACGGTATGCAGTAAAGCTTGACCGAATGGCTCAGATGGAAACAGATTTAGTCCGGAAATCTGAATTGCATCAAATGGCTGAGATTTGCCGTCGGGTTCCGGCTCATGCGCCGCAAACCTTTCATGAAGCGTTGCAACATTATTGGTTTGTGCATGTGGGAGTGATTACGGAGTTGAATCCGTGGGACTCGTTCAATCCCGGTCGCCTCGATCAGCATTTGTATCCTTTCTTCCGGAAGGAAATTGACGAAGGAGCGCTTACAAAAGAGAAAGCCACTGAAATATTGCAGTCTTTCTGGGTAAAGTTTAATAATCACCCGTCGCCGCCCAAGGTGGGGGTTACAGCTTTGGAAAGCAACACCTACACCGATTTTGCTTTGATTAACCTGGGAGGAGTGAAGCCCGATGGTTCGGATGCGGTGAACGAACTTTCTTATTTGCTGCTCGATGTGATTGAAGAGATGCGGATTCTTCAGCCTAGTTCCATGGTGCAGGTCAGCAAAAAGAATCCGGAAAGATTTTTGCGAAGAGCCGTCAACATTGTGAAAACCGGTTTTGGTCAGCCTTCGCTTTTCAATACCGACGCGATTATTCAGGAATTGGTTCGACAAGGAAAATCGCTTGTCGATGCGCGAAATGGTGGCGCGAGCGGCTGTGTGGAAACAGGAGCATTTGGAACAGAAGCTTATTTTCTGACCGGATATTTCAATCTTCCCAAAATATTGGAGCTGACATTGCATAACGGTCGCGATCCCCACTCAGGAAGACAACTGGGCCTGCAGACCGGCGACCCCGGCCAGTTTAATGCTTACGAGGATTTGTTGGAAGCATTCCAGCGACAGCTGACTTATTTTATCGATTTAAAAATCAGGGGAAATAATACGATTGAACGCATTTACGCCATTCACATGCCGGTGCCTTTTTTGTCTCTCATCATTGATGATTGTGTCGCAAGAGGTATCGATTACGTCGCGGGCGGCGCCCGGTACAATACCAGTTACATTCAGGGAGTTGGTCTGGGGTCTATCACCGATTCACTGACAGCGCTCCGAACGCACGTTTTTGAGAAAAAGGATATTGCCATGGAGCAGTTGTTGGAAGCAATGAGACGTAACTTCGAGGGATACGAAGATTTGCGCTACCGTTTGCTTTATGAAACTCCGAAGTTCGGGAATGATGACGATGTTGCAGACGAACAGGCAGTGCAGGTGTTCGAACGATTCTTTAAAACAGTTGACGGTAAGCCAAATACTCGTGGAGGCGTTCATCGCATTAATTTACTGCCGACTACCAGCCATGTTTATTTTGGAAGTGTGATGGGAGCGATGCCGGATGGGAGACAAGCCGGATTGCCCCTTTCAGAAGGAATATCGCCGGTACAGGGAGCTGATGTTCATGGGCCGACGGCTGTGGTGAAATCGGTGGCAAAAATTGATCATCTGCGAACGGGAGGTACATTGCTAAACCAGAAGTTCTCGCCCGATTTCTTCGCTGATGACACCGCTATTGCGAAGGTTGCCGCGTTGGTTCGTACTTATTTCCGTCTCGACGGTCATCACATACAATTCAATGTGGTGTCGGCAGATACACTGCGAAAAGCACAGGAAACTCCGGAAGACTACCGTGATTTGATTGTTCGCGTGGCCGGATACAGCGATTATTTCAACGACCTGGGAAAAGATCTGCAGGATGAAATTATCCGCCGGACGGAACATTCGGAAGTTACCAGCTAGTTTTTTTGGGGAAGAAAATTTCGTCTGCCTTTGTGGCAATTTGATTGCAAACTTCACGTTAGCATTGTATCTTTCGACATCTTGCATGTGATACTGACTACTTATTGTTTACCGGATGAATGAAGGGCTGAGTAAGGTGCGGTGGCAGCCGCCTGAGAACTGGTTGCAGGTCGATACCATTGATATGCATACAGGAGGAGAACCTTTGCGAATTATTGTCGATGGGCTTCCTGAAATTCCCGGACAAACTGTCCTGGAAAAACGTCGTTATTTCCGAAAACATTTGGATCATATCCGGAAGGCCTTGATGTGGGAACCACGTGGGCATGCCGATATGTACGGAGCTGTTTTGACGCCTCCGGTGACGCCTGACGGCCATTTCGGGGTATTCTTTATGCACAACGAAGGGTATTCCACTATGTGTGGCCATGCCATTATAGCGTTGGTGAAATTTGCCCTCGAAACCGGTTTGGTACAGTATCCGAAAGATGGGTTGATTCGGATCGATGCACCGCCCGGACGGATTGACGCTTTCGCGGAAATGAAAGGCAACAAGGTCGTGAAATCGTCATTTCACAACGTTCCTTCGTTTGTCTTGTTGCAGGATAAGACAGTAGATGTTCCGGGTTTTGGCAATATCCGGTTCGATGTGGCTTACGGCGGAACATTTTATGCATTTGTTGATGCCGATGAAATTGGCTTGGAATTGGTACCGCAGCAAATTAGCCGGATAATTGATCTGGGCAGAAAGATAAAAAAAGCGGTGGTCCGGAATTTTGACATTCTCCATCCGTTTGAGGCAGATCTTAGCTTTTTGTATGGAACCATATTCACGGGGAAACCTAAAGATGGAAAACATCACAGCCGGAATGTTTGCGTTTTTGCTAATGGTGAAGTCGATCGTTCGGCTACCGGTTCAGGTGTGAGCGCCCGGGCTGCACTTCATGCTGTGAAAGATGGTTTGGAAACGGGAAAAAGGCTGGTTATCGAAAGCTTGATTGATACAACGATGGATGTGGAAATAGCCGATGTTACTTCATTCGGGCCTTATTCTGCCGTTATTCCCAAAGTAGCCGGGACCGCATTTTTTACAGGACAGCATCGCTTTTTGATTGATCCGGATGACCCGTTGAAAGAAGGATTTTTAATTAGATAAACAGGTTTCTAACCTCCCAATTTGGTTGATATGATTCGTTTACGTTCGCTCTTACTTCTCAGTTTACTGCTCGTTTTTCAGGCGGTACAGGCTCAAACATTAACACTCGAACAACGACTGAAAGCGCTTCCCGATGTCTATTCGGTGAAGCCGATGGAGAGCAATGAGTTCTTCAAGCAAGCGTGGGTGGTTATGGTGGCGCAGCCACTCGACCATCAGCATCCCGATAAAGGCTTTTTTACGCAACGAGTGATTGTATCTCATCTCGGTTACGATAAACCGGTGGTTTTTATTACAGAAGGCTATGCCGGCGATTATGCTGCCACTCCAAAGTATTTGAACGAACTGAGTTTGGTCCTCGATGCCAACCAGATTTTTGTAGAGCACCGCTTTTTCGGTAAGTCAGTTCCTGATTCGATTGATACCAAATGGAAATACCTTACGGTAGAAAATGCTGCAGCCGATGATCATCAATTGGTGCAGATGTTCAAGAAGATTTATCATGACAAATGGATAAGTACGGGAATTAGTAAAGGCGGTGAGACGTGTTTGTATCATCGGGCACTTTATCCGAAAGATGTCGATATTTCGGTTCCTTATGTGGCTCCGTTGAACTTCTCCCGGGAAGAGCGCCGTGAGCCGGCTTTTATCGAGCACATTACCGGAACGAAAGAAGGACGGGAGAAAGTAGCGGCTTTCCAACGTCAGGTGCTGGAGCGGCGGGACCAGCTGTTTCCAATGTTTCAGACACTTTGTGACGAGAAGAAATATACCTTCCGAATTCCCTTGGAGGCAGTTTATGATTACTGCGTACTGGAATACTCGTTTTCGTTCTGGCAATGGGGACACGACATTGATGAAATTCCCGCACCGGATGCTCCGGACCAGGAAATTTTCGATCACTTTGTTCAGGTCAGCTCACCCGAATATTTCAGTATCGAAGGCAGCAAAGGATTTCTTCCTTTCTTCGTGCAGGCTGCCCGTCAGTTGGGATATTATGCATATGACATGAAGCCTTTTGCCGATTTGATGACTATCAAAAGCACGGAAGGTTATCTTACCCGGATTTGGTTGCCCAAAGAGGCCCGTTTTCCTTTCTCATCGGCAATGAGTGAGAAGGTGGACAAATATCTTCGCTCCGATGCCAGGCACATTTTGCTGATTTATGGCGGATGGGATCCATGGTCGGCTTCGGCGGCTGAGGCAGGCAAAAACAAGGGAGTGATGAAAATCGTGAAACCGGAAGGCAGTCACCGTACCCGCATCATGAATTTACCAGACAACTTACGTCAGCAAGCCATCGATACCCTGAAAGTTTGGTTGAGCGAATAGTTGCTAAGCCGTTTCTTCCTTTAAGCGGGCGAAATAACGTTTGGCTTCTTTCATCACTTTCGGCGAAAGTAGAAGAGCGGACACCATTGTGGGAATAGCCATTAGCGCAAACGCTCCGTCAATGAGGCTAATGATAACCGTCAAAGTGGAAGTGGCCCCGACCAGGATGGAAGCGGTATAAATCACGTGATAGACTTTTGCCCAACGCGTACCGAACAGATAAGTGACACATTTTCCTCCGTAATACGGGAATGCAAACAAACTGGTGATTGCAAAAATCAGGATGCTGACAATAAGAATGTAGGGGCCGTACACCGGAATCCCTTTCTCGAATGCTTCCGCGGTCAGCGTAATTCCGTTCACATCGGGGTGTTGCCACATTCCGGTTACGATAATGGTTAGTGCTGTCAGACTACAAACTACTATGGTATCGATAATCGGTCCAAGCATCGCTACGAGGCCTTCCCTGACCGGCTCGCTCGTTTTGGCAGCTCCGTGAGCCAGCGGTGCCGTTCCCAGTCCGGCTTCATTGGAGAAAGCCGCCCGTCGTACACCGGTTATCAAAACAGCTCCCATCGCTCCTCCGGCAACAGCTTTCCCCGAAAAGGCATCGGAAATGATTAGCTGAAAGCCTGATAGAATATTTCCCGGATGCCTGAAAAGAATGTAGAAAACGGCAACCAGGTAAACTACCACCATGAGTGGTACCAGCCGGCCCGCTGCCCGTCCGATTCTTTTGACACCACCAATAACAACTAAAGCTACAATTCCGGCAATGACCAAACCTGTGCTGAGGTTGGTGAGAAATCCGGTTCTCACTCCATTGGGAATCAGAATGACATCGCGGATAACCTGGGTTAGCTGGTTCGTCTGGAACAAAGGACTCACCCCGATTAGGCAAACCACGCTGTAAAATACGGCCAACGGTTTCCAGTTTTTTCCCAAACCTTCCGTAATAAAATACATGGGACCTCCCTGTATTTGTCCCCGGTCGTCCCGGCCACGGTACATAATCGCCAGTGTATTGGTGAAAAATTTGGTGGCGACGCCAATCAGAGCGGAAACCCACATCCAGAAAATGGCGCCCGGCCCTCCGGTAACGATGGCCACCGCCACACCACTAATATTTCCCATTCCAATGGTGGATGCGAGCGCTGTTGACAAGGCCTGATAATGGTTTAACTGTCCCGGTTCGTCGGGGTTATCGTAACGCCCTGTCAAAATGTTGACAGCATGACGCAGATAACGAAAAGGGATAAAACGTGAATAGATGAGAAACCAGCTTCCACCGCCGAGCAAAAGGATGAGCAGGGGTGTGCCCCAGGCAATGTTGCTGAATTTGATGATGAATTGTCCGATATTTTCCAAAGGAAGTGGTTGATTTGGTTCAGGATCAAAGATAGGAATTTCGGGGAATGGCCAAAATTCAAGGTAATGCAGCAGCGACTTGTGTGAAGGAAGTCACTTTCCCGGATACGGAAATTTCGTTATTTTACCCACATGAAGAAGTATCTGAAAAGACAATGGGAGCAGTTTAAAAAACAATCGCTCCTTGGAAAAATATTCGATGTCGTTATCCTGGTGATTCTGATTGGACTGGTATTCCCGCCTACGCGGAAGCCGGTAGCATCGTTGCTGATTCGCACCACGCTGATGGCGCCGGGGAAAGACGATCACAGCATCAAGTTAACGAATGAAGACTACCAGTTCGGGATATATGACCTGAATGGAGTGGAACACAGTTTTGCTGAGTTTAAAGGTAAGCCGGTATTTTTTAACCAATGGGCAACCTGGTGTCCTCCGTGTGTGGCGGAATTGCCCACCATCCAGAAGTTATACGATGATTATGGAGATAAAGTGGCTTTCGTTATAGCTACGCATGAAGCTCCGGCTAAAGTCAAACAGTTTATCAGCGATAATGGCTATACCTTTCCGGTATATATCGTTCCGGGGCAGGTTCCGGGTGTCTTCCAGACGCGTAGCATTCCGGCGTCGTATATTATATCGCCCGATGATAAATTGGTGTTACGAAAAAAAGGAGCCGCCGATTGGAACAGTTCAAGGGTAAGGAAAATGTTTGACGATATGATTCAATAGGCATGTTTTTGATTTGAATGATATTTTAATGCCATAACAGAACAGGCTGCCCCGGTTATCCGGAAAGCAGCCTGTTTTTATTTTGTCTTTTTCGAGAGCTGTTATTTGTCTTTCTCTTCCATCTTTTTATAAAATTTCTGAAGGACGAAGAAGGCTTTCTTCTTGGTGCCGTTTTGGCCAATCAGACCTTTGCGGTTCCATCCGTCCTGAGTAACCGGAAGAACACGTTTTGGCGAACGGAAATCACACAAAATCCACGGAGTGACGCCACGGAACTGTGGTATTTTCATCAACATCGGAAGTGTATGTTTGTAAATGCTTTCCTGGTATTCTTCCGACCAGCGGGTGAGTGAGTCGCCGTGTAATCCCTGCAATGCTCCACCACCAAATTCACTGACCATTACCGGTTTGTTGTATTTGATAATCCAGTTGATACTATCGCATTTTTCGGGCAGGCCATCGTACCAGCCCACATATTCGTTGAAGTTGATAATGTCGACATATTGCGCGAAAGGATCTTCCACAATCCGGTCGTAACGATTGTTGTTCCCGTGAACCTCCAGCGCGGCCGATATCAACCGGGTGCTGTCCATGCTTCGGGCATGTTGTGTCAGTTTGCGGAGGAAGTTCGTCCGCGCATCGCTAACCGGCGTTTCGTTGGCCATCGACCAAATGATAACGGAAGCCCGGTTTTTATCACGGGTGATCAGGTCGGTGAGCTGATGTTCGGCGTTTTTATAAGTGCCGGGATTGCTCCAGTCGATGGTCCAGTAAACCGGATTTTCTTCCCAAACCAGGATGCCCATCTTATCGGCCAGCCTAATCATATTCTCGGCATGTGGATAATGCGCCAGACGGACATAGTTGCAACCCAGTTCTTTCGCCCAGTTGAGTAGCGTTCGTGCATCCGATTCGGTATACGCCCGTCCGCCTCTCATCGGCATCTCTTCGTGAATGCAAATACCTCGTAGGAACATTGATTTTCCGTTGAGCAGAATGTCTGTTCCTTTGGTTTCGATGCTTCGGAAACCGATGGGCTCGGACACACTTTGACCTGCATTGGAAACGGTAACCTTATAGAGTTTTGGATGCTTCGGTGACCAGAGTTCCGCTTTCTTCAACTGAAAATCAACAGCAGCTTTCCCGTTTTCGTCGGTCGTGAAGGTTTTATTGATTTTCAGTTCGGGGATGCTGACCTGAACCGTTTGATTGGCAGCATTCGGACCGTTTAGCTTCACATAGCCGGCCACATCTTTTTGAGAACCTTTTTTAAGCTGAATATAGTAATCGGAAATAAAGGTTTGCGGAACTTCCACTACGTCTACATCGCGGGTAATGCCGCCATAATTCCACCAGTCGGTGTTCAGCGTGGGGACGCCCTCTTTATGACGCTTGTTATCGACCTTAAGCACCAGCGAGTTCTTTCCGTCTTTTTTCAGTAAATCAGTAATCTCGTAATTGAACGGAGTGAAGCCACCAATGTGCTTACCTAATTTTTTCCCGTTCAGGTAAACATCGGATTCGTAATTAACTGCTCCGAAATGAATGAAGACACGGTCGTTGGGATTGCTCTTCTTGTAGTCGAACAACTTGCGATACCAGATAGAGCCTTCGTAGTAGAGCAATTTCTCATCCTGTGAATTCCAGTCCCCCGGAACCCAAAGCGTCGGACTTTTGTCGAAATTATATTCTATTAGTTGTGTTTTGTTCGTTTGATGCTGGTCGAGAAAAAAACCTCCGTATGGATGCGGATTCGCATCGTAAGGTTTGTATCGATAATCGTAATATCCGGTCTCGTACGGATCGATGATGTAATGCCATTTCCCGTTAAGGGTAAATGTGTTGCGGCCGGGGATATTGGTGATGACAGTTTGAGCGTGTACCTGTCCGACCCAAATCAGGCAAAGCAGCAATGTTAACTTTTTCATAGTGTGAATATTATTGGTTTATTTCGAGCCTTGTTCGGAACTTTCAACAGCAAAAAAAGATGCCCGTTTGCGTTACCGGTAAAACTAATTGTTTTTTCAGAAAGAACATAGAAAACCAGCAAGCCAAGTGAGGAATTTTAATGAACTCTTTGGCAGGAAGTATTTTCCTCGTTAGATTTTTATGATCCAATAAACCGAAACGCCACTTGAAGGGTTTACGAAAAGAAATTCTTTAGAATCGTTCTATTAAAAGTATATTTGCTCTCTTGTAATCTAAAACTGATACATTATGTCGTTAATAGCCCCCGGAGATCATCTGGTCTTGTTTTCCCTTATAACCGGGGCTGCAGCCTTAGGGATGTGGTCGGAACACAAAAAGTGGTTTGGTAAGGTATCCGGAATTCTGGTTACTGTTTTGCTGATGTCTCTCTTGTCGATGTTAAATGTCGTTCCGCCGGCATCGAGTACGAGAGTACACGTACCTGTTTACGACCTGATCTTTACTTATTTTGTGCCGATTTCCATCCCGATGATGCTGATGGGGTCGAACATCATGCGTACCATTCGCGAAGGCGGCAAACTGTTGATTGCTTATATTATTGGGGCTATCGGTGTGGTGTTGGGTAGTTTTCTGGCTTTCTCACTGATTAATTTGGGGCCAGACTCCGGAAAAATGGCTGGTGTGATTACCTCGACGCTGATTGGCGGAAGTATGAACTTTGTTGCTACCGGAGAAGCTCTGCAAATTACTACCCATCCGCTGTTTTCTGCTACCATTGCTGTCGACAACTTTGCCGCCAGCCTGTTTATTCTTCTGCTTTTTATGCTTCCCGGGATTAAGTTCCTGGCGCGCTTTTTTGCCAAGCCCAAAGCCGAAAACAAGATAGAGGCAGTGGTACAGGAACACGAAAAATCCCAGCCCATTACGATGGAGCGCATGGGACTGACGCTGGTCATCGCAGTAGCCATTGCGGCATCAGGTGCCTGGTTAGGTGATTGGCTGCAATCGGTTTTTCACACTCAAATGGATTTGAGTATTCTCATCATTACGCTCATTTCGGTGCTGGTAGCGAATCTCTTTCCCAAACGTCTCAAGCCGCTCGAAGATACAGCCTTTTCAGTCGGACTGTGGATGATGTATATCTTTCTGGCTGCCATTGGTGCAGCAACCAACATGGCCGACATTTTGCACATCGGTCCGGCCATACTCGGATTTTACCTCATTATTCTGTTCTTCCACCTCATCTTTTTGGTGGCACTGGCAAAAATTTTCAAGCTCGATATCTATGAAGTCATGATATCATCGGCCGCCAACGTGATGGGGCCGTCAGTGGCAGCACCGATGGCCGCTTCGCTCGGACAAAAGAAATTGATTACTCCGGGTATTCTGGTGGGAATTCTCGGTTATGTCATTGGGACCTTTATCGGAGTTTCCATTGCATTAGCTTTGAGCTAAATCCGGGAGCTTAGTAAACTTCGGGGACGAAAGTCTGGTCGGTAATAGGAGGACGTACGTAGTTGTCCTTTTCAATGCGTGGTGGTAGTTCCATCGGTTCGGGCGTCAGATCCTTGTACGGAACTTTGCTCAGCAGGTGATGAATGCAATTGAGTCGGGCCCGTCGTTTGTTATCAGCCGGAACTACATACCACGGGGCTTGTTTGATATCGGTGTACCGGAACATTTCGTCTTTGGCACGAGAGTATTCCACCCACTTTTCGCGTGAAGCCAAATCCATGGGGCTGAGTTTCCAGCGCTTGGTCGGATCATCGAGTCGGGCCTGAAAACGCAGCTCCTGCTCTTCGTCAGAAACCGAAAACCAGTATTTGATAAGGATGATGCCGGAACGAACCAGCATGCGCTCGAATTCCGGACAGCTGCGCATAAATTCGTCGTATTCCTCGTCAGTACAAAAACCCATTACATGCTCTACGCCGGCACGGTTGTACCAGCTACGGTCGAAGAGAACCATCTCTCCGCCGGCAGGCAGTTCGGTGACATAGCGTTGAAAATACCATTGCGTCCGTTGGCGTTCTGTTGGTGTGCCGAGTGCTACAACGCGACATATACGAGGATTAAGTGGCTCCATAATGCGTTTGATAACGCCACCTTTTCCTGCAGCATCACGGCCTTCGAAAATAACCACCACTTTTAGCTGTTCCTGTCTGATCCATTCCTGCAACTTCACCAGCTCGATTTGCATCTTGCGCAGCTCCTTGTTGTAAATCTTTTTTCCTAAGCGGCGCTTGTCCTTTTTTTCGGGTTCGATGTGATCCGGTGATTTGTGATGCTTCTTTTTGGTTTTCTCTTTACTCATCGTAGCGGGTTTTTATGGTTACGACAGGAATGGAAGGCTTGAATCTCTTTAAAATTAAGGCTTTCCTTCTGCTTTCGCAAAAAAGTTCTTTCCTGAAACGATTCTATGAGAGCAGAAAAAACCTGGCTGCCTTTGACTACGCAGCCAGGTGATATTTTACTATTGGTTGTCAATCATGTCGTCGAGTACCTTTTCCAGGTAACTGTAACTCGGACGATCGATGGTATTTTGACTAAGATATTTGAATTGTACCACGCCGTTTTTATCGATAATGAATACGCAGGGAATCGCTTGCGGAGCGTTGCCACCGTCAAATTTTGGGTCGTAAAGTCCAAGCGAATCGGTGAGTTTATGGTCGGCGTCAGCGATGATGGTGATAGGCGTTTTCACATCTTCAGGCTTGATGGTGTGGTCCTTCGGAAACATTTTCCGGGCTGTGTGCATCCAGCGTTTCCGTCCTTCCGAAAGCTTGGTTGTGTCGGCAGGGTATTTCCACTGTTCTACCACTTTCATCTGTTGCGGAATGGTGGCAATCCACTGGGCAACGGTGTCCTTACTGTAGGGAAGCACAAAAGCCACTTTCAGATTGTGCTTTTCTTCCAACTGATTGAGTTTATCGAAGTCGATCATCTCCATGTAGTTGTACTGACAGATGTTGCACCAGTGGTTGGGGACAACCAGGCCGCGGTTGAATATCAGCATCACATTCTTGCCTTTGTAATCGTTGAGGTCGAACTCGCCGCCCTGGTATATCTGGGCTTTGAATTCTGGCATTTCCTGCCCAACAATTACTGCTTTCATCTGTCCGAAACTAACGAGGGAGGTGCCCAGCAACAGGGCAATCAGTAACAAAGAAGTTTTTGTTTTCATAGAATATATAGGTTTGATGTTTCTGTATGAGCGGCAGTTAATGGTGCCGATTAAAGTTAAGAGGTTTTTTTTAATGAATAATTAGGAAAATAGGGGAAGAGTTGATTAGGCTCAAGCCATGGGGAAGAATGGACATCCAGGTAGATGCTGATTAAAAGAGAGATTATTCCTGAATGAGGTATTGAATTGCCCCTGACTTCAGTCGGGGGAGAAAGGAACCAAAGAGAAAAAGGGCTTTAGCCCAATCTAACTTCCTTTAAGTTTTTGAAAATTGTATTTCTGAATAAATTCATCATACTCCTCCTGAAAAGTTTTGTGCCGGTGATGTTCTTCCTGATGTTTAATGTAGCCACTAACACGGTCTAACATCGATTCCGAGACAGAAACAGCAAAATAGTCATTTTGCCATGCGAATTTTCGCCCTCTTAAGGATTGCTGAAACTCCGGGTGTCGATTAATCCAGAAAGATGATTCTCCTTTGATGAGTTGAACAGTCTTCTGCAGTGTCTGATTTGTGCCCAGAGATATTAGACAATGGCAATGGTCCTTGAAACCATTGATGTGTTCTATGAATATCTCTTTGGAACCCGCATGCTCCCGGATATGTTGCCAGACTTGTTTTCTGAACTCAGTTGAGAATAATAATGGTTCTCGGTTTTTGGTGCTCCATACAAAATGGATATGTGTTTTAACAAAAGGCATCTGGTCTAGTATTTAGGTGATGGATATTGAAGATAGTAAAAATGAAGCACAAAGGAGGTGTCTGGAGGATTGAAATAGTTGGGCTAAAGCCCATTGTTGTGGGCATTTTAACCCCATGGCTGAAGCCATGGGCAATTGAAGAAGACAGGATGCGAGCAGGTTTTGGATTGATTATTTTTGGATGAAGCAGTTTTAATTGCCCCCGACTTCAGTCGGGAATCGGATGCAAGAATTTAGATTGGCTTTAGCCAAAGAAGAAATTGGGCTAAAGCCCATTTAGTGTTTAGACTTGGTTATCCCATGGCTGAAGCCATGGGCAATTAGGGGAATTCATAAAAAAATGCCCCATCACTGAGGCATTTTTCATTCCATATATAAAGTCTTCTTTTTATTTCTTTTCCGGTGTTAGCCGCAACATTAACACGCCATGGGCGGGGATGTCGGCGGTAAGATTTTTGCTTGTGTTGCCGATAGCTTTGTGTTGCCACAGGTCGCGCAAGTCATATTTTTTATCGCTGAAGGATACATAATGTTTCGCGTGACTGATGCCGGTTTTCTGCCAGTTGTAATCCAGCTTCCAGGGTGTGTCTGCCCGGTTGAGGAAGCAAACGGCTAGTTCATCATTGTCAAGGAATTTCACCCATATTTCTTGGTCTCCATAGTCGATGAAGCGGAATCCCTGTTCGCCCAGTGCATCCTGGTCAACCTGAATAACCTCCTCATTGGTGAGTATCTTCTTGGTTTCGTCGTCCATGCTGCGGAGATCGTTGCCGGCCATCAATGGAGCAGCTAACATACACCACATACTGAAGTGTGTTTTGTACTCCTCGTCAGTCATCCCACCATTACCTACTTCCAGCATATCGGGGTCGTTCCAGTGGCCGGGACCAGCGTATTTCCAAAGGTCGGCATTGAGGTCGATGATTTGGAGGACGCCTTTGGCTCCCCAGTTAATTTCTCCTTTGAACGAATCGAAAATGTCGCCGGTGGTGCGCCATAGGTTGCCAATGCCTTTGCCCCATTCCCACGGCTTGTTGGAACCCCACTCGCAAATGCTGAACACGATGGGACGGCCGGTAGCTTTCAGTGCATCACTCATGGTTTTGTAGGCGGCTTCGGCATTTTGTCCTTCGTTGTAACACCAATCGTATTTCAGGTAATCGACTCCCCAGGCTGCGTATTGACGAGCATCCTGGAATTGGTATCCGCGGCTTCCCGGTCGTTTCTGGCAGGTCATCGAACCGGCACAGGAGTAAATCCCGAATTTCAATCCCTTGGAATGAATGTAATCGGCCAGGGCTTTCATCCCGTCAGGGAAACGTTTCGGATCGGGAATGATGTTTCCGGCACTATCACGGCCTACCTGCCAGCAGTCGTCAATCACAATGTATTGATAACCGGCATCGGCCATGCCGCTGTTCACCATGGCATCGGCCATCTCTTTGATGAGTTTCTCGCTAACGTTACAGCCAAACTTGTTCCAGCTGTTCCAGCCCATCGGAGGAGTGGCTGCCAATGTTTCCGTTTTTTGAGCAAACAGCTGCATGCTGAAGAAAACCAGTAGAAGGAGCGTTGTTAGTTTTTTCATCGTTTATATGTGTTACGTTGATATTGTGTGATGAACGTTTGAGTGTTGTCGTGGCGAAGATTTGTCAGGGTAGTTTTGTGTGATTTGATTTAGCTCTCCGAAAATAATGATAATGTCGGTAAATCGTTTGAATTTAGAAGGAAATTGTATGATTGACATTAAGATATTTTGCGGTTTAGGGATATAGGACGGATACTTTTTGTCCCCTTTAACACTGAAAATAAACGTATCTTCGGGGTGTGCTTTTGTATTAAGGGGAATAATGAGCCATAAAGTTACTTGCTTTTTCATCGTCTTTCTTTTCCTGAATTTCTTCGGCCGTTCGATGGCCAGCGAGCGTCAGTTTGAAATCCGTACACTGACTAACTCCAACGGATTGTCGAACAGCTCGGTGAATGATATTTTTCAGGATTCGAACCATGTATTATGGATTGGTACATGGGACGGTTTGGATCGTTATGACGGACATGCCATCCAAATCTTTCGGCCCGAGCCCGATAATCCCAACAGTTTAAGTAACCAGGTGATTTTGAAGATTGAGGAGGGTAAGGATGGTTATCTCTGGGTCTTGACTATGCACGGCATTAACCGATTGAATCCGAATACCCGGCAAATCAAGCGATACTTTTTCGGTCGTGAAGACAAAGCACCTCTCACCGAGTCTGAGTTCCATCTGGCGGTTGACCAACAACGAAACATTTTTTTTGAAGCGAAGGAATGGGGATTGGGGTATTACGCCAACGATTCCATCCGGCGACTTTCATCCGGCGATTTACCGGCACAGGCCGTGCGGGAGATTCGTTTTTCTCCGGTAAACACGCTACTGATTCAATACGCTAATGGCGATTTGCTGGAAGTTCGCCTGCATCGCGACAGTGATGGTGCTGTGACGGTGGTGGGGCTGAAAAAAATTGCTCAACATGTTCGTGATTTTTTGAATGAATCGAAGGATAAGATTCTGCTGTTGACAACCGACGGGCGGTTGGCGACCTATTCTTTTACCGATGGTAAAATAGAAACAACCCGTTTTAGTGGTATTCAGAAGCTCATTGGGAAAACGCGTAGAGGCGTGTTGATTGCTGACTCGAAAAAGCATTTCATCCTGAAACCGGATGGAACGGTGGAGCAAAATTCGTGGCTTAGTCACATCAACAGCAGGAAATTGTCGACGGTTTTTGAAGGGAATGAAGGTGTGGTCTGGATTGGAACCGATGGAGACGGAATTTATAAGCTGTTTCCTCGTCACAAGCTGTTTCATTCGGTTACACAGGCGCAGATTCCGGCCTTGCGGGGTGGCAACGTGCGGGCGTTCTGTCTGGCTCCCGATAGTGCTTTGTGGGTTGGAACCAAGGGACAGGGACTGTTCCGATTTCCGGCACATTTTTACCAAAAAAACTCTGAGGAGAAAATTCCGGAAGAGAATTACTATTCCGCCAATTCACCACTCAACAATTCGGTCTTTTCGCTCTTTTGTGGTAGAGACAGCCTGATGTTTATCGGGACGGACGGTGACGGACTTTCGGTTTATGATTTCCGGTATCACCGTCTGATTGATTGGGCAGATATTGAGGGCTCTGAAAACTGTATAGCTTTTCGTTCGGTGTATGCCATTTATCAGGATGAAGAGGGAGTTATTTGGTTGGGAACGAATGGTTATGGAATGCTGCGGCTGCGGCTGGAAAGAAACGGACGCAAGCTACGGGTAACCGATTTTAAGCAGTACGTAGCGAATGAGAACCTGGCCGGAAAGCTGAGTAGTAATATTATTTTTTCCATCATTCCGGAGAATGGACAGGAGTTGTGGATTGGCACGCGATTGGGCGGACTGAATTTGTTTAATAAGAAAACGGAATCATTCCGGGTTTTCAGAAAGACGCCAGGCGATTCGTTAAGTCTGAGCAACGATGATATTCTTTGCCTGTACAAGGATGCCCAAAAGCGGTTGTGGATTGGCACCAGTTTGGGATTAAATTACCTTGAAACGGAAAAATTGACCGATCATCCCGCTTTTCACGGTTTTACCACAAACGATGGGTTGCCCAATAATACCATTCACGGTATGGTTTGCGATCATGCCGGAAACTTGTGGGTGAGCACGAATCTCGGACTTTCTCAATTCAACGTCGAAAATCACCGCTTTCGTAATTTCACTGAAGAGGACGGTTTGCAGAACAACGAGTTTGCCGATGGTGCATTCTTTCGGGATGACCAAACCGGATATATTTTTATGGGTGGTAACAGCGGCTTTAACTATTTCCGCTCATCCGAAATCGGCGAATACACTTATATCCCGAATATCGCGATTAGTGATATCAAAGGACAGAATGACGATAAGCCCTATTATCATTCGTTTGTGGTGACGCCTCAGTTGAGAAATCCTCCTCATGTTAACCTGAAATATGATCAAAACTTCTTCGATATTACACTGGCAGCGCTAAGCTTCATCAACAGTGAAAAGTGCCAGTATTCATACTATTTGGAGAATTTTGACAAGCAATGGAACAACATTCAGAACCGGCGTGTGATTTCGTTCACGAACGTTCCGCCCGGAAATTATACGCTGTGGCTGAAGTGGTCGAACAGCGACGGTATCTGGAGTCCGCCGGTTCATGCGGTCGATTTTCGTATCAAACCGATTTTCTGGGAATCGGCCTGGGCTATTGGTATCTACGTACTGCTGACTTTGTTCTTCCTACTGTTCGTACAAAATTACTGGAAGAAGCAGCAGTTGCTGAAACAGAATATCGAGCTTCGGAAGCGGGAAGAGGCGCTGCACCAGAACAAGCTGACCTTCTTCACGAATATCGCTCACGAGCTGCAAACACCGTTGACATTGATTGTTGGACCGTCGCAAAAGCTGGCGGACGACCCCGGCATCGATCATGAAGGAAAGAAGTTCGTACACATGATTCAGCGGAATACGAACAGGCTGTTGTTCCTTATCCAGCAGTTGCTGGAATTTCGCAAAGCGGAGAATGGGCATCTGGAAATGCAGACCATGTATTTTAACTTGGTGAACCTTGTGGAGCAGATAGCCGAACTGTTCGACGACTGGGCCATTCGGAACAAAATTGATTACAAGATTGAATCGCCACCGGAAATTCCCGGCTGGTATGATCAGGATAAGATTGAAAAGATCATCTTCAACCTGTTGTCGAATGCCTTTAAGTATACACCGCGGGGCGGAAATATCAAACTGAAGATGCAGATTGCTGAGTCGGACAAACAGGTACGCATCGAGGTGATGAACTCCGGGAAAGGAATTCCAAAGGAAAAAATTCCCCGCCTGTTTGAGCGATTTTTCATAACCGATGAAGGAGTCTCTTCTGATCCGGATAAATTCCGGACAGGGATTGGCCTGGCTTATACCCGTAGTTTGGTGACAGCCATGGGCGGTACCATTGATGTGGAAAGTGTGGAAAACAAGCTCACGACTTTTTCTGTGTTGATGCCTTGTTGTCAACCCAAAAGCGAGAATATCGATGAGCAGGAGCCGGTTGATGAAGTCGTTCTTTCCCGGCAGCTGCATCACATTCTGACAGAGTCAAAGTCGCAGCCTGATGACGGACAGGAAAAGGTGCGCACCCTGGAAACGCTGGAGAAAAAGCAGAAGACGCTTTTGATTGTGGAGGATGAACCGGATATTCACCAGTTACTGGATGGCATGCTGAAGGATAAGTACCGGCTGCTAACAGCTTACAACGGTGTGGAAGCGTTGAAAGTGATGGAAA
The DNA here is from genome assembly GCF_003014495.1 of Prolixibacter denitrificans. Lineage (GTDB taxonomy): Bacteria > Bacteroidota > Bacteroidia > Bacteroidales > Prolixibacteraceae > Prolixibacter > Prolixibacter denitrificans. Next base: position 77,172 of record NZ_PYGC01000008.1, read on the forward strand.
CAGAGATGCCGGACCTGATTATTAGCGACGTGATGATGCCGCAAATGGACGGAACAGAACTCTGCAAACAGCTGAAAACGGATCTGAAGACCTGCCATATTCCCATTATTCTTCTGACAGCCAAAAGTTCGGTTGCGCATCGGATTGAGGGCCTGGAGAGCGGTGCCAATTCGTACATCCCAAAGCCATTTCATCCCCAACACCTGGAAGTACGAATTGAGAAGCTGTTGGAAGAGCGAGATCGAATTGCCCGTTATTTTCAGCAAGGTAACGGATTGGAAAATCATATTCAGTTGTCGGTTGCGGAAGAAGACCAGCAGTTCATCGATAAAGTAATGGAAATTATTCGGCAGCACATCGACGACGAAAAATTACAGGCTACTTTTCTTGAAAATGAGATGGGCATGAGCAGCTCGCAGTTTTACCGGAAGTTGAAACAGGTTTCCGGTATGTCTCCCGGCGATATGATTCGGTCGATGCGTTTGAAACATGCTGCACAACTTTTAAAAACTTCTTCGCAAACGGTAACCGAGGTTTTCTACCAGTCGGGATTTAACAACCGCTCCTATTTCTACCGCGAATTTCAAAAAATGTTTGGTATTCCACCTAAGCAATACCAATTGAAATATCGGAAATAGATATTTCGTCCCTATTGCAATTTATTGTAAATCTGAATGTTTTCCTGATTGTATACACTTTTGAAGACATAGTGTACAGCATTTGCTTCGTTCCTGCTCCAACTTTGAGGTACCAATAATCCACACCTCGAATCAACCTGAAACAACTGTAAAATTAAACCAATGTTCCAAACAAAATCCAGGTCCGGTGTGACCGTGCTTTTCTTGTTGTTCCTATTGATGATTACAGCGACTGTCTCGGGACAAAACCTGAAATTGAAGGTTGAAGGTTCTCCTGAATCTGGTTATGGCGTCGCGTTGTACGATGGAGCTAAAAAGTTGCTGGCTGATTCAGGAGCTTTTACACTGCATCTGTCTAATCTGGATTTAACTTCCGATACCACGCTCTATAACTGGCGAGGTACTTCCTGGACCGGAAATGACAGTGTTGTCGAGCTGCAGAAGGAAACTTACATGAAAGCGCTCGATTCGAAACTGACTGTTAAAGTCACCTACCAAATTGTTAATCCGCACATCGTAAAGAAGACAGTTGAGCTTTTCCAGCCCAGCATGCTTTCCATGTATTATACCCTCCGGGAAAACAACGTTCCTGCGCAACAGCCGAAAAAATACGTGACATTCGAGCAGGACAATTTTCCGGGAGGATTCATTCACGAACTTTTTCCATCGGCCGGATTTGTCACCGCTGATAACATGACCGTCGGCTTTCTGACCGATGCAGGATATAAAAATCAGTTTACACGTACAACACGACGCCGGTTCAGTGGACGTGGTGGCGGTTTTGTCGGGATGCGCCAGCTTCCCGATCCAAGACTGTTTTCTACGGCTACACCTGAAGAGCGGGCTCAGGGGAAAGACTATGTACGTTTGACTTTTGGTGAGATGTTCAATCTGAATGCCGGAACCGAAACCGTCTTACCGCTTCCGCAGAAATATGTTCGGGAGGGTAAGCTTTCGGTTTCCCGGAAGGATAGTTTGATTGTACTGAATTGTCAGGCCGGTGGTAAGGCTGGTATCCAAACGATGACGCCGATTGCCGGACAAAAAGTGTATACTATCTCCTTCAAGGTGAAAGGTAATTTGCCGGTGGCGCTCAAACTCTACCGGATGAAAAATGGTCAGCAAGGACCAGAGCTCGAACACGGAGTTAAGTACATCGATGCATTTCCGTCGAAGACGGACGAGTGGACAGAATTCAAAGGAAGCATCTTGGTTCCTTACATCGAAGGTGATAGTGTTTCAATGTTCATCGGAAACACGTCCGGAAAAGCCGGGACGATGCAAATCAAGGATTTGGCGATTGCCGAAAATCATCCGGCTATTCAGCCCTATAACATTCTTCCGCTGGGGAAAAAGGAAACGAAAACCACCTACATTTTTGTCGAACCGTGGAAATCTCATCGCAATTTCATGATTGATTCGCAATCGAGGCTAGCGGAAGGAAAAGGCTTCAAAGGCTCGTTGATTGAAAAGATGTTGTATGCGAATGCCAACATGCTGACCTGGATTACTTCCGTGCATGATTTTACTCCGTTCAGTGTGCCGAATATGAATTATTCGCCCGACATGTACAACCGGGATTCGTTCTGGACGACTGTGGCGACTCATAATAAAAAACTGAACCTGGCTATCTGGAATCAGTGGGCTAAAACGCAAACTCCCGATGGTGCTATCGGAACTATCATTACGCCCTACATGGGCTCGGTGGAAGCCAAGGACAATGAAGCGACTATCGAGTGGTTGGTTTGGGCGCTGGTGAATCAACGTCGGTACGGAGTTCAGCTTCCAAAAGATAAAATTGACAAAGCCGTGTCGTTTGTGCTCAACTCGTTTGATAAGAACCGTGATGGTATTTGTGAATCGCATTTCTCGATGAGCCAGATTGACGTGTGTGACTATGTGCCGAAAACTGATCGTTTGGCGGTGAACCAGGGAATGTTCGCGGTAGCATTGCACACGATTAAGGCTATGGGATATGATATTTCAGATGAATACCTGAACAAGGCGGAATCGGAATACCGGAAATTCTACGACCCAAAACGGAAACATTTGCTATTCGACCGGGAATATCCCGATTTGATCTCGCTGACGGATTTGGTGCCTGAGTTTTTATCGCTCTGGCTGTTCGATCACCCCATGTTAACGGATGAGATGGTGAACAACCAGTTGAACGAGATGCCGTATCTGAATAAAGTTCCCAATTCTCCGCATCCGGAGATGGGCACGACTGCACCCATTTTGGTGCGCCTCACACATGATGCAAAAGGTTATTCCTATATGACTTCCGATTATCAGCCTTTCGGCGAATTTGGAAAAGCAAATTATGCAGACCACTCCCGCGATGGTTTTTATTACAACGGCGGAAGCTGGATGCGGGCAGAGTACTGCGCCTATGTGGTAGGCTTGAAACATGGCTGGCCCAAGGCAAAGGAAATGATGGAAAACCGGGCTTGGGCGGAAATCAATCTGAACCCAAAATGGCCTTTTAGCAAGGAATTTATTCCAACCCATTGGAAAAATACCGATGAATGGTGGCTTTCAACAAGGGGACTCAGTTGGAACGTGTTCATCCTGATGGCTGACGAAGTCGCGGGACTACGCACTCCTGATATGGATCCCGACTATAAATAATTGGATGTAATTAATGATGCTCAATCAATTAAATTTTTAAAGCTAACTTCTATGAAAATCTTTTTTATCACAAGATTTAGAAGGGAAATACTTGGGCTTGTATTTCTTTTTATGACAGGGGCCGTGTTCGGCCAGGTCAACGTGACCGGTACGGTTACAGATGAAAGCGGAACGACGCTTCCCGGAGTAACTGTAGTGGTTTCAGGAACGACCAATGGTAGCATTACCGATATGAATGGTAAGTATACCCTTCAGGTCGAAAATACCAACGTATCCCTCGATTTCTCTTTTGTGGGATACCAGAAACAGACTGTTCCGCTTGACGGAAAGACTGTTCTCAATGTCACGATGAAAGAGGAGAAGAAGCAAATCGACGAAGTGGTTGTTGTTGGTTATTCTGCACAGAAGAAAGCCACTCTTACCGGTGCGGTTTCTCCTGTTAATGTCTCCGATATTGACAAACGGAAAGTTGGAGATCTGTCACAGGCATTGCAGGGACAAATTGCCGGTGTACAAGTGACTTCCAGTACGGGTGCTCCCGGTGATAAAGTGAATATCCGTATCCGTGGTGAAGGAACTATCGGCAACAATAATCCACTTTATGTCATCGATGGTGTTCCTTCACGGGATATCAGTTTCCTCAATCCTTCGGATATTAAATCGATGACGGTATTGAAAGATGCTTCGGCCGCTGCTATTTATGGTGCTCGTGCAGCGGGTGGTGTTATCGTGATCACAACTAAAGAAGGTGTAAAAGGGAAAAGTAGCCTGGATGTCAGTTATTACACTGGAATTCAGAAGGTGGCTCACCTTCCCCATATGCTGAACGCAACGCAGTACATGAATGTAGTGGAAGAGGCCTGGAATAACGCTGGTTATTCAGGAACCAATCCTTACACTGCCGATAAAGGACGCAGCGATTTTGCCAATACCAACTGGCTCGATGCACTGTTCGAACTGGGACATTCGCAGAATGCACAGGTGACAGCTACCGGTGGTAACCAGAAAGTGCAGTACCTGTTGTCTGCTAACTACTATGGGCAGGATGGAATCGTGGTGTACAACAACGATAAGTATCAACGTATCAACTTCCGTTCGAATATCAACGTTAATCTGACTGAACGGTTGAAAATGGGTAGTAACCTGTTACTTTCGTACGTTACACAGGATGCTTTGTCATCGAAAGGTGATGAGCCGGGAATCATTCGTCACGCGATGATTCGTCCTCCGATTATCCCAATTTACAAGGACCCGAGCGATCCTACTTGGTCAGCTCAGGATCCATTTACTGACCTGCCGTTCTACAAGAACAAGGATTCGTTTGAAAGCAATAAGTACGAATGGTCACAGAACCCTATTGCGTTGGCTTACTTCACCGACGATGTGCGGAGTTACTACAAAACATTTGGTAACCTGTATGCAGAGTATGCTTTCCTCGGTGATAAGTCGCTGAAATTCAAAACAAATTTAGGTATTGATCTGACCTTCTCTCACAATAAGCAGTTTAACCAAAACTTTGGTGACGACGATGGTAGTGGTAGCGCTCTCGATCAGGGATTGGGACGTGAAAACCGCCCGAGCACACTGAATGAAGACCGAGGTGAAGAAATTACTTTCACCTGGGACAATACGTTGAACTACGTGAAAGACCTGGGTAAGAATTCTATCAACGCATTGGTCGGTAGCGAGTTCATTACCAATCACTCATCTTCCATCAGTGGTTCACGTGCACGTTACGATTATACCGGTAAAAACTTCCGCTATCTCGATTTCGGAGGTTCGCAGTATGACGTATGGAACGGAGGTTCTGCAGCTGAATGGGCACTGTTCTCATTATTTGGATCGGCAACGTATTCATATGATAGCAAGTATATGGTAACCGCCAACTTCCGTGCTGATGCTTCTTCGCGCTTTGCGGAAAACAACCGTTGGGGTTATTTCCCGTCAGTTTCAGCCGGATGGAAATTGTCGAATGAGAATTTCATGAAGGATTTAACCTGGTTGTCGGATTTGAAACTGAGAGCCAGTGTTGGACAGTTGGGTAACCAGGAAATTGATAACTATGCTTATCTGACGCTGTTGAGAAAAAGTGGTGACAGCTACCTGATTTCGCGTTACGGAAACCCGGACCTGAAGTGGGAAACTACTACGCAGTACAACTACGGTTTGGATTTGGGACTTCTGTCCAACAAAATCTATTTCACCGCGGACTACTTCATCAAGAATACAACTGATATTTTGTTGCCGATTACATTGCCGTCAATTGCAGGTGATGTATCTCCAACCTACGTGAATGCAGGTGCCGTTACCAACAAAGGTTTTGAGTTTGCTTTGACACTTCGTAACAGCGAACATCAGTTCAAATACAACATAAACCTGAATGTGGCGACCCTCAAAAATGAGGTAACGAAACTGCACCCGAACCTGCCGATGATTATCAACGCAGCCAGTAAAGGTGTAGCGCGTACCGTTGTTGGTCAGCCGCTGAATTCATACTACGGTTACGTGATGGAGGGAATCTATCAGAACACACAGGAAATTCAGGATCAACTTTACGGAACAGCTAATCCTACAGCGCAGCCGGGTGATATCCGGTTCAAGGATTTGAATGGCGATGGTATTATCAACGATAAAGACCGGACGTTCATCGGAAACTCCATTCCGAAACTGACTTATGGAATGAACCTGACTGGTGAATACAAAGGCTTCGACTTGTCTCTGTTGTTCCAGGGAGTGCACGGTGTTGACCGTTACAATGATGGTAAGAAGATTGTCGACTACGATACCCGTCCGTTCAACTACACGACCCGCGTATTGAGTGCATGGCACGGCGAAGGTACCAGCAATACCATTCCGCGTGTAAGCTTCACAGATAACGGTAGTAGCAAAATTTCCAGTGTATTCGTTGAGGATGCTTCTTATTTCCGTCTGAAAAACGTGGAACTGGGTTACACATTCAAACAGTTGATGCAGCGTTCGAATACCTTCAAAAACCTGCGTGCTTACGTCTCTGCTCAGAATGTATTCACCATTACCGATTACACCGGTCTCGATCCGGAATCGACCGATTTGATTGACATGGGAACTTACCCGCAATCAAGAGCTTTCATTCTTGGTGTTGATGTGAAATTTTAATGTCCCAGCTAAAAAAATTCAGTAAAATGAGAAAAATATATATGATACTGGTTGCATCAACTTTACTGTTGTTCACCGGTTGCGACAAATATCTCTACAAGGAACCCATCGGGTTGATAACACCCGACCAGGTAGATACCTCACCAACCGAAAGTGCGGTGGAATATTCAGTCTTTACTTCGTACCAATTGCTTTCCAGTACCCTGAATATTATTGGGCAATGGGGCTGGGATGACGGAACTGTTCTTCGCAACGATTTTATCCTGAGTGATATCGCTTCGGATGACATGCAGAAGAAATGGAATCCGGATGGTGACCAGGCCTGGATGGATCAAATTGATCATTTCAATTTTACTTCAGACAATGGTGGTTTTAACGGGCAGTGGGCTTATGATTATGACGGTATTTCCCGTGCCAATCGGGCTATCAGTTACCTGACCAATGATGAGTTGATGAGTAAACTGACTATGGACAGTAACCTGAAAAACCGTTTGCTGGGTGAGGTTTACTTCCTGAGAGCTTTCTACTACTTCGATTTGGTTAATAATTTCGGAGACGTTCCGCTGTTGCTGAAGCCGCTGGAAAGTTTCTCTGAAGCGTATGATGTAGCCGTTCGTACACCGAAAGCTCAGGTGATGGACCAAATTCGTGCTGACCTGGCTCAGGCTGTTACATTGCTGCCTAACAGCAAATATTCTGATGATAGTCAGCCATGGCGTGCGTCAAAAGGTGCTGCTATTGCCATGCAGGCAAAAGTAGAGCTGTATACCGAAAATTGGCAGAAAGTGCTGGATTACGTCAATCAGTTGGATGGCCTTGGTTTCTATTCGCTCGATGATAATTACTTCGACAACTTCCAGGTTGAGAAAGAGTTCACTGACAACGAGGTGATCTTTGCTTACGACCATGAAAGTAATACAGTTCCGAGATCAGGTAACGGTTTGTGTGCATTACTGGGATGGGGCTTTGTAGCACCTGAACAGAACTTTATTGATGAATTTGAGCCGAACGATCCGCGTCTACTCTATACGGTCGACGTAGACAATCAGGCCGTTTACAAATTGATGGGTGAAACCAATACGGATAACAAAGGAAATGACGATTCGCCCAGTAACAAGATTTACATCCGGTATGCTGATGTAATGCTTTGGAAAGCGGAAGCCGATATCAATCTGGGAAACTACTCCGAAGCCATTGGTATCATCAATCAAGTCAGGGCACGGGCACGGAATTCTGTTGCTATCGACGGAACTACACCTCCGGCAGGTACCTTGCCTGATCGCGATGTGAATTCAACTGACAAGGCTCAGATTATGGGTTGGTTGCGTCACGAGCGCCGTGTGGAGCTTGGCTTTGAATCACAGCGCTTCAATGACTTGAAACGTTGGGGAATTGCCAAAGATGTACTGGATGCACAGGGTCAAAACTTCCAGGATAATAACTATCTCTATCCAATTCCACAGCGTGAAATTGATAAATCAGGTGGTACTATTACCCAGAACCCGGGTTATTAATGCTTAACAGATAATAGATAAAGGAAACAGGATGCCCCATAGTTTATGTCGGATATTCGGGGCATCCTTGTTTTCAAATTCCGCTAAGAAAAAGACAAAAAGCTAGTTATGGATATGGCAAAGAGATTCGCCGGGAACCCGATCTTGCGCCCCGGTGATCTGAAACCGAGCAGGGAAGGATTGAAAATTGAATGCTTGCTCAATCCGGGAGTGTTCCGGTACGATGGAAAGATATGGATGTTGCTTCGGGTAGCCGAACGTCCTGAGCAGAAGGAAGGATTCACTACTTTCCCTGTTTACAGTGAAGATGGTGAGCTGCAGATTATGGAGTTCAAGAATGATGACCCGGATCTCGATTTGTCCGATCCCCGGGTTATCAGCTATCAGGGACAAGATTATCTGACAACGATTTCGCACTTGCGCCTGGTTTGCAGTGACGATGGCGTCCATTTTCATGAACCAGAAGGATATCCTTTGCTCACCGGAAAGGGAATTCACGAATCTTACGGAATTGAAGACTGTCGGGTATCGCAAATAGACGACACCTACCATTTGACTTACACTGCCGTTTCACATTTGGGTGTAGGAGTAGGGCTCAGGACAACCAAAGACTGGAGAGAATTCGAACATCACGGGATGATATTTCCTGCGCACAATAAGGACAGTGCCATTTTCGAAGAAAAGATTAACGGTCGTTATTATGCGTTTCATCGTCCCAGCAGTCCTGAATTAGGAGGAAACTATATCTGGTTAGCCAGTTCGCCGGATGGTGATCACTGGGGAAATCATCAGTGTATTGCACAAACACGGAAAGGAAAGTGGGACAGTGTGCGCATTGGTGCAGGTGCCGCTCCCATTCGCACGGACGAAGGCTGGCTGGAAATCTATCATGGAGCCAACGAGGACAACCAGTATTGCCTGGGTGCTTTGTTGCTGGATATTGACGATCCGTCGAAAGTGCTGGCCCGTTCCGAAGAGCCCATCATGATGCCGGCAGAAGAATATGAAAAGACCGGATTTTTCGGCAATGTCATTTTTACCAACGGCCATCTGGTAGATGGTGATGAAATTACCATGTATTACGGTGCGGCCGATGAAGTGATTTGCGGTGCAAAATTCTCTGTCAAAGAGATTTTGAAATCACTGCATTAGAAAAACGAATGATCTCAACTGAGGAATTATGCTGAATAAACTGGTTAACGAATACCGCGTGTTTAATAACTATCCCAAGGGCATGCGGATACTACTGATTACGAATTTAATCTATTCGCTGGTACTGCCGATTATCGAGATGTTTATCGGTGCCTATATCATGCGAAATTCGCACGAAGCCAAGCTGGTGGTTATCTTTCAGCTGGCACTTTATTCCGGTATTCCGTTAACCTTTGCCATCAACGGATTTCTTCTCCGGAAGATAAAAATCGCATGGCTTTATTCATTTGGAATGCTGCTAAGCGGCGTTTCTATGTCGGCCATGATGATGCTCCATGAGCTGGATGCGACCGGTATTGGTGTCGCTGGATTGATCATGGGACTATCCTACGGTTTCTTCTGGGCCAACCGTGATTTTCTGGCGCTGGAGACAACCGACGATAATAACCGTAACTACTACTACGGGCTTGAATCATTTTTCTATACGCTGACTGGGGTGATTGTACCTTATGTAGTTGGTGTATTTATTGGGGCCACCGATGAACATCACTGGTTTGGAGGGAATACCAACATGGCGTACCGGATCGTTACGGCGTCGGTCTTCCTGTTGACGATTATCTCTTCCATTGTGGTTCACCGGGGTAACTTTGTTAACCCAAAACAAGAACGTTTTCTCTATTTCCGGTTTCACGTTCTCTGGCGAAAAATGCTGGGGCTGGCGTCACTGAAAGGATTAGCGCAGGGGTACATTGTTACAGCTCCGGCTATGTTAATCATGAAGCTGGTTGGGAACGAAGACGTATTGGGAACCGTGCAGGCTATTGGAGCCATTTTTTCTGCGATTGTCCTCTATCTTATCGGACGAATGGCGAAACCGAAGCACCGTATTTATATATTTTCGTTTGGGTTGCTGTTATTTGCTACCGGAAGTTTCATTAATGCAGGACTTTATTCCTCGCTGGGTGTGATACTTTTCATGTTGTGTCTGGTAATGGCTCGCCCATTGTTGGATGTGGCCTATTTCCCGATTCAGTTGAAGGTAATCGATACGGTAGCAGCTATTGAAAAACGAAACCAATTTACGTATATTCTGAATCACGAGTTGGGATTGTATGTAGGACGTTTGATCGGATGTGGACTTTTCATTCTGATGGCAACCTACATCGGTGAAGATTTTGCGTTGAAATATGCGCTGGTGATTATCGGTTTGTTGCAGTTATTGTCCATTTTCGTTGCACAGAATATCATCAAATCAAAATACTAAACCATGAAGAAAATATCATTGTTAGCAGCCATTATTCTGATGTTGGCATCTTGTGCCCCAAAGCAGGAGTTGCGTCATCAGGATAAGGTGCAGCAAAAAATGCTGGAGCGGATCGGTCAAATGCCCGATTTGCCTTCTCCTTATAAAATGCTTGACTGGAAAGCGAAAGCCAGAGGGTTTGACAAACTGGTTTTTGATTCTACTCAAACCGGTGATTACTGGCCGCTCATCTGGACCGATAATTCGCAGAAAAACTTTCCGCAGAAAACATTCGGAATTTATACCGCCATTGGCGACGTTCGCCAGGGACCGGATCATCACAACGGAATTTTCCATGAGTCACTCACGACGATGGGAGCAGTTCTCGGAGCGACCCTGATGGGCATTGACAAATCAAATCAGGATGGTAAGGATTATGTGAACATGCTTCGGAATTATTTCAACAAGGATACCGGTTGGGATATCATGATGAACAATACCTGTCCCGAAGTGGCTTTGTTGGGAGGCGGTTACGGCCGCGACTGGTGGTACGATGTTTTTCCGAATGTCATCTATTACGGAATCATGAATTTCTATCCGAATGAGGAAAATGCTACTCCGCTGCTTCGGTCCATCGCTGATAAATTCTTGGCCGCCGATTCAGTGTTGAACGGTAACTATCATCATTCGTTTTTTAACTATGGAAAACTGGAACCGGAAGACAGCCAGATATGCCCTCAACAGGATGCTGCGGCTGGACATGCGTACGTATTATATGCGGCGTATAAAAAGTTCGGTGACAAGCGTTACCTCGAAGGTGCCAAATCGGCTTTGGATGCATTGCTAAGTCAAAAGGACAATACGTTCTACGAGATTTTGATGCCTTTCGGAGCCTATGTGGCAGCCCGTTTGAATGCTGAAGAAGGCACTCATTATGATTTCACCAAAATCATGAAATGGACCTTTAACGGCGATGCCAAATGCCGCAGAGGTTGGGGCGTTTTAGCTGATAACTGGAATGGTTTCGACGTTTCGGGATTGGTTGGCAGTACTTACGATAACGGTGGTTATGCCTTCCTGATGAACACCTTCGATGTAGCCTGGGCGCTGGTTCCCATGGTTCGCTACGATCCTTCCTGGTCGAAAGTTGTTGGCAAGTGGATGTTGAATGCAGCGAATGCTGCTCATCTGTTTTATCCGTATGAAATCCCGGATGATCATCAGACGATTCCTCAGTTGAAATCAGTGACCAAAGGCGTTATTGCTTACGAAGGTTTGACAAAAAAATCAGCTTATGAGCAGTTTGCAGATATCAAAGCTCCGGTAGCGCAGGGTGACGGCCCCAATTGGGTGAAAGGTAAGAATCCCTGGGTGAGTCAGTTCAGCGTTTACGGAAGTGCCCAGGCGGGTGTTTTTGGTAGCATTATCGATACTACTAACGTGAAAGGAGTTCTTCAGCTCAACCTGCTGGCTTGCGATTTCTATCGTGATAAAGCGTATCCTACTTACCTGTACAGCAATCCTTACCCGGAAGCAAAAGCTGTTAAGTTGAATTGTGGAACAGCTCCGGTGGATTTGTATAATGTGTTAACGCATAGCTTTATTCGTAAAAACGTAACCGGAAAAACCGAGTTTACGCTGGAACCGAATGACGTAGCGATGCTTGTTTTGGTTCCGGCTAACGGAACGCCACAATACCATGGAAACAAATTATTGGTGAATAATGTGGTGGTAGATTACGCCATTGCAAAGTAAGAAACAGCTTTTTTTATTATAGTTTGGGTCAAATTGAAAACGCGCCGCAGCATTTGTCTGTTTGGCGCGTTTTTGTTTCTTACCGAATAGAGTGCAATGTCTGAATTGACTTTGTTCTCGCTAAAGTCGTTTCAGCTTTAAACGAGGATAATCTCCATGGATGCTATTTTTTTCGCTCACTCTCAACCGTGTAGACAAAGCTGTCTCCCCTGTAGTAACCATAGTTGTACTCAATCGGGCGTTTATTTTCGTCAAATACGAATCGCTTACGAAACAGTACCGGTTCACCAACGGTTAAATCAAGCTTCTTACAAAGAAAAGGTGTTGCTTTAATTGCGCTAATCTCTTCATAAGAGAGAGAGGCTTTAACATGGTATGTTTCTTCCAGCATTTCATAAAGTGGCCGGCTGAAATCTTCATTTCCTGTTAAACCAATCTCGGGATTGAAATATGATATGAAATAGACGAATGGAAAATCCTCTTTACCTCTAAGTCTCTCTAACGATAGTAACCTTGATTCTGGTTTTAGGTCAAAGAATGATAAAACTTCTTCTTCCGGTACTTGCCAACTTAGGTGCAACTCAAAATTGTGGGCAACTAGTCCCATCGCTTTCATCTCTTGTGTAAAGCTGAGCCAGTTTTTTGCTCTTCCTGAGATTCCCCGGGTGGCAACTTTGGTCCCATACCCTTTCCTTCTGATCAACAAACCTTCGGTTACCAGCTTATTGATCGAATGTCGCAGTGTATTTCTTGAAATATTTAATTGTTTCGAAAGTTCAACCTCACTGGGCAACAACTTTCCTTTCTGATATTCTTCCCGATTAATCAGTTCCCGGAGTAACTTTTCCGCCTGTGAGTGGAGAGGGGTAGAGCTATTGTGGTCGATTTTTAATTTCATATGATGTAGAAAACAGGTTTAAAATGAATTGTAATCTCAATTGTGTACATTTTTGCTGTAAATGTTCATACAAATATACATCGATTCCCGAAATTTGAAAATAAATATTTTAGTAGAGATTGCAAATGATTGTAAATGAATCCTAAATGTGCTGTGAGGATGAGATGGAGACTTGAATGCCTAGTCTGCATTTGCAGTAAAGTAAAACGAACATGTCAATTGGGATTGTTTGATGTTATTCACTACGGCTGTATTTATTTCCCTTATAACGTTAAGAGCTGATTTTGAGTGTTGAAATTCAGGTGTAATTAAACTGAATTGAGCTCATATGTGGCGATTTACCTTTTCCCTTCCGGGTTCATGTGTAGATTTTTAGTGTCGTTGATATTGTAGGTGCTGAAAAAAGATGCGGATGATCAAAAACATCTCTTTGCGCTTTTTTTTTCTAAAAAAAGAATATATGTTTGCACAAATACATAATTGTATGAACAAATATCGTTTCCTCCTATTATGATGATGCTATTATTCGATTGATGTTTATTCTGTTGGTATTTAGTATTGTATTTGGTTTGATGGGTGATGGCGTTGGTGTTTGTTTGACAAAAATGTGTTGAGGTATAAGAATCCATTCCAGTAATGTATGAACAAATAAAATCTTAATTTGCAAAATTAAACCTGCTATCATGAAACATAACTTACATTTAAAAGCACTTTTTGCTTTTGTCTTAATCTTGCTTTTCATTGATGTTTCTGCAGAGAATCGCAAGGGAAATAACTTACAAAACGTTTCAATTCAGCAAGAAAAGGTTGTTAGTGGTAAGGTGACTTCTGAGCAGGGAGAAGCTTTACCCGGAGTTAATGTGGTCATTAAAGGGACTACAAACGGAACAATCACGAACGTTAATGGTGAGTACTCAATCAAGGTTCCTGCCAGGGAGACAGTATTGGTATTTTCTTTTATTGGTTACAAATCTCAGGAAATAACGATCACAGATAAGTCTGTTGTTGACGTTGTTTTAAAAACCTCGACAGAGAAAATTTCTGATGTTGTAGTTATTGGTTACGGAGCTGTCAAAAAATCTGACTTGACCGGCTCTGTTTCTTCGGTGAAAGCTGAAGATTTAAAAGCGGTTCCGGCTACAACTTTTGACCAGGCTTTACAGGGAAGAGCAGCTGGTGTTCAGGTTGTACAGTCGAGTGGTGTTCCCGGGGGAGCAACGAATATACGGATTCGGGGAACGAGTTCTGTAAACGCTAGTAGCGAACCACTCTATGTCATCGACGGTATGTTGGTAAACAGCGATGCCGGAGAAGTTTCAGTGGGTGGTCGCGGCCCCAATATTGGTCCGCTGGCGTCAATAAATCCGGATGATATTGAATCGATTGAGGTGTTGAAAGACGCTTCAGCCGCAGCTATTTATGGTTCGCGCGGTGCAAATGGTGTTATTTTGATCACCACCAAACGTGGTAAGGAAGGAAAAGGTAAAATTGATATCGATTGTTACTATGGAGTGCAACAGGTCGCTCACAAGCTCGACTTGTTAAATGCTGCTCAATTTGCCAATTTGGTGAATGATGCTGCAATAAACGCAGGGCAAGTACCGGAATACGTGAATCCGAAGAATTTAGGAAAGGGAACCGATTGGCAGGAAGCTCTTTTCAGAATAGCTCCTATTGCTAACTACCAGCTGTCATTTTCCGGCGGAACAAAGAAAACGAAATATGCTGTTTCCGGAGCTTATTTTACACAGGACGGGATTGTAGTCGGATCTAATTTCGATAGGTATTCGTTCAGGGTCAATTTGGATCAGGAAATTAATCCTTATGTGAAACTAGGTACGAACATATCATTTTCGGGTATCGGAGCCAACCGCGTTGAAACTGGTCCTGGAGCCATTGTTGGTGGAGTTGTCTCAAACGCACTGCAGATGAATCCAATTCTTCCGATTTATGATGCAACTCAGCCTGGTGGTTATACCTATGAGAGTGATAGGAAAGACGCAATTGGTAATCCGGTAGCAGAGGCAAAGGAATATAAATCACTTACAAACACTTATCGACTGATTGGTAATACCTACCTGATGTTTCAGTTAAGTAAAGGACTCGAACTTAAAACGAGCTTCGGAATAGATGGATTAACATCCAAATCGAGGTCGTTCGGTCCAAATTACTTGAAGCGAACTGCCAACAGTAAGGGGGAAGCCTGGATTAATGACTTGCAGGCACTCACCTGGTTAAATGAGAATACCCTAACCTTTAATCATCAATTTGATAAGAATAACCGGATTGATGTACTACTGGGTTTTACCATGCAGCAGTTTAAAAATGAGAGTTTATCGGCAAGTGCTTTTGACTTTCCCGACAACAGGACCGGGTATCATAACCTAAGCGTCGCGCTAAATCCGCAAAACCCGGTTAATAACGAGTCGAAATGGAGTATGCTCTCCTATCTGGGAAGAATCAACTACAACCTGAAGGAAAAGTACTTACTCACTTTCTCTGGACGTATTGATGGTTCTTCAAAATTCGCAGAGGGTAATAAGTATGGATTCTTTCCTTCCGGTGCTTTTGCATGGAGAGCATCGCAGGAGAAGTTTCTGAAGAACGTCGAATGGCTTTCCAATTTGAAGGTCAGAACGAGTTATGGGTTTATCGGAAATCAGTCAATCAATCCGTATCAGTCTCTGGCATTGATTGGACCTGTTGGTCAGGGAGTATTTAACAGCGCATCAGGTTCCGAAGTTTTTACCGGAAACGAGCCTCTTTCATATCCCAATAAAAATCTGAAATGGGAAACAACTGAGCAAGCTAATGTCGGTATTGATTTTGGGGCACTGGACAATAAGATAACACTCTCAGCAGACGTTTATTTGAAGAAGACCTCAGATTTGTTGCTGAACACGCCAATACCTTATACAACCGGTTTTATGGCAACTCTTTTGAATGTTGGAAATGTCCAGAATAAAGGTCTTGACCTTGATTTTCGCACTATCAACTTTCAGGGAAAATTCTCGTGGAATACATCAATAAACTTCTCAATTAACAGGAATAAAATAACCAACCTGGCGGGACAAAACGATATCAATCTTGGCTATGGTAATATTTTGCGTGAAGGTCAGCCTATTGGAACTTTCTACGGATACGTTTTTGATGGTATCTTTCAATCAGATGAAGAAGCGGCCAGTAGCCCTGTTCTGAAGGGACAGGAACCAACAGGTCCGAATCCTCTTTCCAGAGCAAAAGCAGGAGATCGGAAGTACAAAGATTTAAATGGTGATGGTGTCATTGATGAAAGCGACCGCACGCTAATTGGCTCGGCACAACCTGATTTTATTTACGGAATTAACAACGAATTGTCCTATAAAAACTTCCGCCTGACATTCTTTTTCCAGGGTTCTAAGGGGAACGATATGATCAATATGAACCTTTCGAACCTGGAAAACTTCAATGGACAGCAGAATGTGCTGGCTGAAGCGGGCTTAAATCGTTGGACTCCCGAAAATCACAGTAATAAATATCCAAGGGCTCTTGCCACCGGAAGTCTTGACAACGTTTTCTCTTCGCGATTTGTAGAAGACGCTTCCTACTTCCGTCTCAAGAACGTCACTCTGAGTTATAGCTTGCCGAATCACATCCTGAACAGGATTGGAGTAACCAAGTTGCGGCTTTATGCAACCGGAACAAATCTTTGGACGGTTACCGGTTATAAGGGCTACGATCCGGAAGGTAATGCCTATGGAAATACAACGAATATAGTTGGCGTCGACAATGGTAATTACCCGCAGACAAAATCATACACCTTTGGTGTTCAGGTCGGCTTCTAATCATAGTACTTCACATCAAAAGACGCGTAAAAATGAAAAATTCAATAAAAAACAATATACAAGTTAAATGGTGGCTGGTAGTCGTCGCTCTACTGATGAGTTCGTGCAGCGATTTTCTGAAAGAGGACCCTCAAAATGTCGTGGCACAAACCAATTATTATCAGAATGAAAAAGATGCAATTTCTGCAGTAAATTCCATCTATGCATGGTTGGGGTCATATGATTTTGCCTATGGAAATACAGCAGGTATATATCATAGCACCTTCTGGATCACCCAGGGGTTGGCTTCCGATGAAATGAACAATAATCAATTGGGAGCTCCGGACCTCGACCAGTTAGCTACTTTTAGTTATAATTCAGAGAATGGAGCGATTCTGGAAATCTGGAAGATGCACTACAAAGCTATTTACGTGGCTAATATTGCCATCGATCGCATCCCCAAAATCGATATGGATCCGACATTACGTTCCAGATTGGTTAATGAGGCAAAGTTTCTTCGGGGGCTTCTCTATTTTAATCTCGTTAGGATGTTCGGCCAGGTTCCATTGTTGGTTAATGAGAATGAACCATTAACTCCTGAGGTATCAACTGTAGATGAAATTTACACGCAGATTATTAATGATTTAACAGACGCAGAGAATCTTCCCGACAGTTATCCTGTTGGAAATGGACTGGGGAGAGCAACTTCAGGCGCTGCGAAATCATTGCTGGCGAAAGTATATCTAACGAGAGGAGAATACCAAAAGTGTGCTGATATGGCGCAGGAGGTAATTAATTCGGGTAGATATCAGCTCTGGAGCAACTATAGTGATGTGTTTAAGCTTTCAAGCAGAAACGGCAAAGAGGCTATTTTTTCTGTAGGGTTTGGCGATGCGGACGGAGCGATCTCATTCTGGGAAGTAGGCCAGTTTAACGTTCGATTGCTACCAGCTGAGTTATCGCGTGATATTCCTGAAATATCGAATACACAAGGGTGGCAGGTTGCTACTCAAAACCTTTATGATTCCTATAGTTCGGCTGACAGCCGGAAAGATGTGACTTTCATGACCCAGTTTAATAAACCGGATGGCTCCACAGTAAATCTGGATAAGATTTATTTTCAAAAGTATTGGGATAAAGAAGCAGATCCAACTGCCGGCGGTTCGAAAAATGACTTCCCGGTATTGCGTTATTCAGATGTGTTGTTGATGGATGCAGAGGCGAATGCTCAGCTGGGGAACTTCGCGCCGGCAAACACCTATTTGAATATGGTTCGTAACCGGGCCAATCTTTCGGATGTTGATATTACCTCAAAAGATGCATTCATCAGTGAGGTGCTCTCAGAAAGAAGAAAAGAATTTGCCTGCGAAGGACAACGTTGGTTCGACCTGGTTAGAACACAAAAACTGATTGATAAAGTACAGGCTGCAAAAGGAATCACTCCGGGTGATGAATATAAGCTGTTCCCAATACCACTCAGGGAGCGGGATTTAAATCCGAACCTCCCTCAAAATCCGGGGTTCTAAACCAACTCATTGAATAAAAAACTTAATACTGACAGGAATGAAATCAATAACGAAATATATAAAATACTTGCTTGTACTGTTGTTTGCGCTAAGCTTGTACCAGTGCGAAGAAAACTATACAGAGAACATTTCTGATAATCCAAAGATTACGCTATCCGTGCCTACTGCACCCGGACACGCACAATATAAGGTTCAGGTAGAATCCGGTTATGATATTACCGTTCCGGTTAAAATAAGCTCTTCCAGTAATTTGAAAGAGTTTAAAATCACCAAAACGTTGAATCTTAATGCAGATCCTTCTTTTGGAGATAATGGGGTAATGACCGTTTTCAATTCAGATAAAGGAAAAGACTTCGACTATTCATTCACTTATATTCCGTCTACTCAGGATGTGGATCAGTTAGTCGGTTTTACTTTCACAGCAGTCAATAATGACGGGAGTGTGTCAGAGAGTGATTTGACACTTGTCGTCACTCTTTCTCCCCGCGATAACTTACCCCGTAAAAGGTGGAACCTTAAGTCGGTATTGTGGGTGACTAATCCGGATCATCCTAACCAGGAGTCTATCAGCGATTGTGAAAAGGATAATTCGATGTTGTTGAATGCCGATGGAACGATGTCGGTAGATTACGGAACAGACACTGGCTCCGGTAACTGTGCATATGATGGTCTTACAGTATATGATAGCTGGGAGCTCACTCCTGACGATCAGTATTTTATTCGCACTTCTCATGGTTTGTTTACTCCGGATGTTGAGGTGACTGACACGTTTGTGGTTCGAACGCTCACGGTACAACAATTCGCTATTGAACAAACTGTTGACCTGTCAGTATTTGGCGGCGGAACAGATGAGAAATTTCTTTATGTCTATGACGCTGGCCCCAGGTAATTGTTAGGTGCCATCGATTCGAATCATAGGATGAAAACACATCCGGACCTCTGGTGTTGGCCGAGAGGTTCGGATGTCAATAAACCCGATTGGTTGTCGGATAGATAAATCGGAATACGTCTTATAATTGGAGTGCAAAATATCAAAATCGAAACCATGACATTGAAGTTTAATTTTCTCATATTATTCTGTTTGCTGAGCTTTGCTGCGTTTGCCGGACCAGATAATATTGCGGGGAAGGCAAAAGTAACAGCATCCTCCGTTTTGGATCAGCATTACAATGCGGATAATGTGACAGATGGTATTATCGGAGTTGCGGGAAACGGTGAGTGGGCCTGCAAAGGGAAAACCGCTTATTGGGGATATGTTCGTTTCCCATGGATACAATTAACCTGGGATAAGCCACAGATGGTCGGCAAAGTGGTTTTGTATGATAGGCCATCAGAAAAGGAGCATATCGCCGGAGGCAAACTTTTGTTTAGTGATGGTAGTGTGGTTTGGGTAAATCAGATCCCGAATGATGGTACTGCTAAAGCCGTTTCGTTTAAGGCAAAGAAGACAAAATGGATAAAATTCATTGTCACTGATGGTACAGGCAAAAATCTGGGGCTGTCAGAAATAGAGGTATTCCCTTCTCCGGAGCAATATAAAGATTATGTATCTACAGTCGACCCATATATTGAAACTGACCGTGGACGCTATTTCTTCTTTATTACCGGAGCCCGCCCATTTGGTATGGTCGGTGCAGCACCTATGACCCGGAATAAAAATCAAAGCGGTGGTGGTTACAATTACAATGAGACAGAAATACTGGGATTCCCCCAGATTCATACATGGATGATCTCAGGCATTGATATTATGCCAACATCCAGTGATATAGACCCGACCCTTGGTGAGCAGGGGTGGAAATCAAAATTTTCACATGACGATGAAATTGTTCAGCCAGGTTATCAGAGGGTCTATTTGAGAAAATATCACACGTGGGTTGAGCTTACTGCAACCGATCGGGTAACCTTTCACCGGTTCCGGTTTACGAAGGATATGAAAGCGAAGATACTCACGAGCCTCGGCGGGTATGTTGGTAACAGCAGAATGGTGAATGCATCCGTAAAAGAGGTCAGTAAAAAGGAATTTGAGGGATCTTTCACTTCAACAGACCGGCTTTGGGGCGGACCAAAAAATGTTCAGGTCTATTTTGTCGCACGGTTCGATAAGCCATTTGAACAATTGGACGGCTGGCAAGGGAAAAAGAACTACAGCGATATCACAGAAATAAAAGGTGATAGTGCTGGTGTTTCGCCTGTTTTTGATGTGAAAGCCGGCGACCAGCTGCAAATGAAGATAGCTGTTTCCTATACCAGTATTGAAAATGCTCGTAAAAATCTCGAAGCGGAGTGTACCACATGGAATTTTGACCAGGTACGTAACGAAACGAGAACCATATGGAACAATCTTTTAGGTCGAATTCAGGTCGAAGGTGGTACAAACAAACAACGTATAAAGTTTTACACCGACTTGTGGCATGTTCTATTAGGTCGTCAGAAAATTAATGATGTAAATGGCGATTATCCCGATAGAACAACCGGGGTTCGGGATGGGAATTTTACTGATGCAGTTCTGAAAATAAGGACGCTCCCGAAAGATTCCAATGGGCATTTGAAATACAATATGTACAACACCGATGCACTCTGGTTGACACAATGGAATGTAAATATACTATGGGGCCTGGCCTGGCCGGAAATCATGGATGATTTGTCAGCTTCGATGATTCAATATGCCGAAAATGGGTATTTAATTCCCCGGGGGCCCTGTGGGGGAGGCTATTCCTACATCATGACGAGTTGTCCTGCAACTAACCTGATTGTTAGTACTTACATGAAAGGCTTACTCACCAAAGTAGATGCCAATTTGGCCTATAAAATGGTGAAACAAAATGCCCTTCCGGGCGGAATGTTGGGAAGTAAAGACGATATTAAATTCTATACAAAAAACGGTTACTGGCCCAATAATGCTGGTATTACAGTTGAAGCTACGTTCCAGGATTTTGCTATCGCTCAGATGGCTAAAAAACTAGGTAAGAAGAAAGATTATAATTTCTTTATTCATCGATCAGAAGGATGGAAAAAACTATTCGACCCCAGGCAGAAATTGCTATTCCCTAAAGATAAAGATGGCAACTTCACTTCTCACGATCCCTTATCTGGTGCAGGATGGGTGGAAGCCAATTCATGGCAGGCTACCTGGGGGGTATCTCAGGATATTCCCGGATTAGCCAAATTGATGGGAGGTAATGATACATTGTGTGCTAAGCTGAATCATGCTTTCGAAATGGCAGAACCCTCTGATTTTGTTTTTGCATACAATAAGGGATACATCAGTTATGCTAACCAACCAGGTCTGTCTGATGCACATGTCTTTAATTATGCCGGAAAGCCATGGTTAACCCAGTACTGGGTTCGGAAGGTAAAGGAAAAGGCTTACGGTGGAACAACACCCGACCTTGGATACGGTGGTCAGGATGAAGACCAGGGACAAATGGGGGGCTTGAGCGTTCTAATGGCTATCGGATTATTCAATATTCAGGGTAATGTAAATGCAGATCCGGTATATGACATCACCTCTCCAATTTTCGACAAAGTCACAATCAGGCTCAATCCGAAATATTATAAAGGGAAATCCTTTGTTATCACAACTGAGAATAACTCCAGGGAAAACATGTATATCCAAAAAGCTTTCTTAAACGGAAAAGCCTGGAATAAACCCTGGTTTAGTCATGAGCTGTTTGAGAAAGGTGGCACGTTGAAACTGATATTGGGTGACCAGCCAAATAAGAAATGGGGAGTAGTAAACTAACGATACATATCATGAAATATATAGTCAAAGTTATTCTTTTTATCGCTCTGGGCTTTTCCGTTGAAAACACTTATGCCCAATTGACTGTGGCGTCATACTTTAATGACCACATGATTTTACAGCGCAAAAAGGAGAATAAAATTTGGGGCCAGGCGAAAGCAAAAGACTGGATCACGGTATCCATCGATGGCCATACCTCAAAAACGAGAGCGGATAAAGAAGGAGCCTGGAGTACACAACTGCCTCCTTTTCCTGCCGGTGGTCCTTACTCAATCGTTATAGCAGATAAAAAGGATACACTTAAGATTGATGACGTGCTGTTTGGAGACGTTTGGCTCTGTAGCGGGCAGTCCAATATGGAACATGCTGTTATTTCCTTCCCGTGGGGGAAAGAGGAAATGAAAAAGGCTTCCAATCCTAATATTCGCTTTATCGACATACCCAATAGGATTGATGAAGTTCCCGGAAATGATTTACCCAAAACTGTTGAGTGGAAAACGGCAACAGGTCAGAATATAAAAAACCTTTCTGCGGTATCGTATTGGTTTGCCAAAAATTTGCAGCCCAAAGTAGGTGTCCCAATTGGTTTAATAACCTCTGCCTGGAGTGGCACTGCTATTGAACCCTGGATGGATATTGAATCTCTTAAACCTTTTCCTGAATACAAGGAGGTTCTTGACTATTTGCAGGATGATCCGAAACCGCATGCTCAAATAGAGAAAGAGTTCCAGAAATACCTGAAAACCGAGTGGGGACCCAGGTATTACTACAAAGGAATTGGGATGAAAGAAAAGTGGTATGAACCTTCAACTGATTATAGCTCCTGGACTCCCATCAAATTACCAACCTGGTGGGAAAATGCAGGCATAGGTTTGGATCATCACGATGGTGTAGTATGGTTTCGGACGACTTTTGACCTGCCTAAAAACTTTAAGGACTCAACCTATTTTATCGATCTGAATCTCATTAAGGACTATGACATTGTTTGGGTAAACGGCGTTAAACTAGGTGAGACTTTCGGAGACCAAAACTGGCGGCACTATTGGGCACCTCGCTCCATCCTGAAGCCCAAAGGTAATTCCCTCGTCGTAAGAGTTTATAATATTGGTGGCTATGGAGGTATGAATTTCAGTCCACTTTGGGCAACTCCTATTCTGAAAGGAAAATGGGTTTGCAAAAAAGGACTGACAATTGATCCGGACACCGTGCCGAAACCAAGGATTGTCAATAAGAGCCCCTATGGTTATCCGACAGCTATTTATAATGCCATGATACACCCTCTCTTGAATGTCAGTTTCACTGGAGCAATTTGGTATCAGGGAGAATCTAATGCAGGTAGAGCACAGGAATATAAAGCGATATTCCCGGCAATGATCAAGTGCTGGAGAAGGGTATTTAATGAAGGCGATTTCCCGTTTTACTTCGTTCAGCTTGCCAACTTTACCAAAGAAGCCAGCAAACCGGTTAATGACGAATGGGCTGAACTGCGCGAATCGCAGGAAGCAGCTTTAAAGCTGCCTAATACAGGTATGGCCGTGGCAATTGATATAGGCGAGGCAGATAATATTCATCCGACCAATAAAATGGAAGTAGGCAGAAGGCTTGCTCTCCAGGCTTTGAAAAAGACATACCATCAAAACGTGGTTGCTCAGAGCCCTTCATTCAAGAGTATGGAGATAAAGGGTGATTCCATTATTATCAACATTGAAACTTATGGAGATAGCTTAATCTGTACGAACAAATATGGCTATGTAAATGGTTTTGCTGTTGCAGCCAAAGGGCAGGAATTTCATTGGGCGAAGGCTCGTTTACGAGGTAAGCAAATCATTGTTCATAGTGATAAAGTGAAGAAGCCTGTTGATGTGCGGTATGCCTGGTCCGAGAATCCTGGTAAACTGAACATTTACAATACTAATCATCTTCCGCTTCGTCCATTTAGAACGGATAAAAGAAGCGGGGTCACAGATGGGCGAACCTTTGGCTTAGACAAAGTATATTTTTAAACCAAACTAATTTGTAATGAAGGCAATCAATAAGTATTTTTTATTGGTGATTTTACTCGGTGCTATGGGATGTCATTCACCCAAACCGAATGCACCGAAAAGCTCTGCTGTAACCAAGGATAGTACATTCAATAAACTCTTTCATCAGGATTCAGGCGGGTTAACAGGAGCCGATGGTACAATTTCGGTGCCCATGCCCGATGGTAGTTCCGTATTCATGATGGGGGACAGTTTTTTGGGTAAAGTGGTAGACAATAAAAGAGATACCACTACTAAGATGATTCACAATACCTTTGTTGTTGTCAACCCAACACAAACAGGTACCCGTACTTTATACCAGGGAACATATCAGGATCCGGAAGCATTTGTGATTCCCAAAAACGACCCGGGCAAATTCTATTGGCCCGCAAATGGTTTTGTTAGGGATAGTGTCTTTCACTTTTTTGCGTCCCGTTTTTATATGTCAGGTAAAGGTATGTGGGGATTTGAATTTGTGAATACCGATTATTTCAGATACTCATGGCCTGACTTCAAACCATTGTCTGTTGAGCCATTTAAGTATACTTCAATCAACCATGTACATTGGGGACACGCCATACTCGATGCGGGCAAATACATTTACATTT
Source organism: Prolixibacter denitrificans (assembly GCF_003014495.1). Classification (GTDB taxonomy): domain Bacteria; phylum Bacteroidota; class Bacteroidia; order Bacteroidales; family Prolixibacteraceae; genus Prolixibacter; species Prolixibacter denitrificans. The sequence continues at coordinate 101,838 of NZ_PYGC01000008.1, forward strand.
ATGGCTGTAAACCCGATTCCAATAAAGTGTCAAAAGCCTTTGCCTGCCGCACGCATGTGGATAGCAGTAAGTCTCTTGATTTGAATGATGTGGAGTTTTTTGATGGGCATGGATGGTCAAAGAATCCAGTGAGTATAGCTCCCATGAAAGGTACCACATCACAGATATCCGAACAATTCTCTGTATTTCATTATAAGGACAAATATATTCTCTTGTCACAGGACAGGGGTATAGGGACTGGTGATATATTCACCTACACTTCAAATACGCCGGTAGGTCCCTGGGGAAATAAGCAGCTAATCTACAAAGCAAGAGAATCAGAAAGAGACAAGGATATTATTACTTACAATGCGATGGCTCATCCACAGTACATTCGTGATGGCGAATTGCTGGTCAGTTATAATGTTAACTCGCTCAAAATATCGAAGGTTTTTAAGAACGTAAATAACTATCGGCCTCGATTTATTCGGGTGCCAATGGATAAGATATTAAACAATAGAACTAAAAAGTAATAAGTTAAAAAAGAAGTATATCGGTTGTACTGGTAGCAGACCTTCACTGGTTTGTTGCGCAGCTATACATCATTTGGCACTCTTAAGTATGCAGCATGTCCTCAATGTGGGGAGAATGTGAATGAACCAATTGTTCACTTTTGAATTTATCGACCGGAATTGTGAACATGCATCCTTTGTGATACTTGAAAATCTTAGTGAGTGCAATTGTATTAACTAGTTGAGGGATTTAGAATATGGAACAGAAGAGGAATACAACACAGTTTTTAATGCCCTATCATTTGTCGGATCATGTTTCTGATGGATATGATATTTATCCATCGTACAAACTCGGCTCCGACAAAATTCATACAGATTTCAAATCGCTAGCCAAAAGAATCTCATCAGATAGCATTTCGCTCATAGACGGTTATGCAGGAGTCGACTTCGCATTCATAAGGAAAAGACTGGAAAGCGAATTGCAGGAAATGGGTCTGAAGATTAACTGGGTTAATACGGAAGATTTATTTAAGTCCGAGAGCGAAATTGACCAGCTTATCGAACCTTTCATGGGAGAGAGCGACTCCATTTTTGGTAGCCGGGCAACGATTGAATTGTCTGACTATTTCGACCAATCAAAACTCAATGACATAAAAATCAGTTCAAACGCTGATATCAATATTGTCTACGGCGCAGGTGCGCAATTAGTTGGCTTGAAAGGCACGTTGGTTTATATTGATCTTCCCAAAAATGAGCTTCAGTTCAGGGCCAGGGCAAATTTTGCCAGAAATCTGGGAACTAGTCAGGTATTTGACATGAGAACCACTTATAAAAGATTCTATTTTGTCGACTGGGTTGTATTGAACAGGCATAAGAAGCAAATCCTGAAACAGATTGATGTTATTGTCGATGGTCAGGGAGAAGAGCACATTACCTGGATGGAGGGTGACGACCTGAGGACTGGTTTAAATGAGATGGGCAAATCACTTTTTCGTGTGAGGCCTTGGTTTGAACCGGGTGTTTGGGGTGGTAGTTGGATGAAAGAGAATATAAAGGGTGTAAATCCGGATGTCCCTAACTATGCCTGGTCCTTTGAACTAATTACTCCTGAAAATGGGATTGTTTTCGAAAGTAATAAGAATCTGCTTGAAGTTTCCTTTGATTTTTTGATGTACCAGGAAGGCGATGCTGTCATGGGTAAACACAGAGAAGTTTACGGTGATGAGTTTCCAATTCGCTTTGATTTTCTGGACACTTTTGACGGGGGAAATCTCTCCATTCAATGTCATCCGTACCTGGAATACGCGAAAGAGCATTTTGGAGAGCAGATAACGCAAGAGGAAACCTACTATATTCTGGATAAGAAAGAGGATGCTTCTGTTTATTTAGGATTTCAGGAAGATATACAACCCGAAGAGTTCAGAATGGCGTTGTGGGATAGTTTTAATACGAACAAGGAACTTGACATAACCCGGTACGTGCAAAAGCACAGTGCCCAAAAACACGACCTGTTTCTTATTCCTCCGGGAACAATCCATGGCTCCGGTATTGACAATTTGGTGCTTGAAATCAGTACAACTCCTTACATCTTTACATTTAAAATGTATGATTGGGTTAGGCCCGATTTGAATGGGAAGCCACGTCCGCTCAATATTGAGCATGGCATGAAAAACCTTGATTTCGAGCGAAAAGGTGAAAGGGTGAAAAGCGAATTGATCTCTCAGCCACAGTTGGTAAACGAAGGTAGTGATTGGAAGCAGTATGAACTACCGACTCACGAAGAGCATTCGTACCGGGTAAACCGATATCATTTCGACACGGAAATCACAATTCAGACTGAAGGGAAATTTAATGTACTCAGTTTGGTGGAAGGTTCAACCATTGAAGTTGAAACGGAAAACGGGAGCAAACAAATATTTAAATTCGCTGAAACGTTTGTTGTTCCTGCAGCGGCCGTTAGTTATACGATAAAAAACAATTCCGATAAGGAAGCGACCGTTGTAGTTGCATTTATGAAATAAGATGGAATGGTAATGAATAGAAAATATGCTATAGGAGTAGATGTTGGTGGTAGCCACATCAGTTCTGTCTTGGTTGATATTGAGAGTAAGGCGATTATTCCGGATAGTTATGCCGAGCAAAAGGTCGATAATAAAGCGACCTCGGAGGAAATCCTTGATAATTGGAGCGCAGCGATCAGGAAAACGCTCAACAGTATTGAACCGGAAAACCTGCTGGGCATTGGATTTGCTATGCCAGGGCCATTCGATTATGAGAATGGAATCTCGCAGATTCAGGGGGTCGATAAATATGAGGCGTTGTACGGCGTAAATGTTACAAATGAATTAAGAGACAGGCTCCAGTTGAATCAATCAGTCCCATTGAGATACCTGAACGATGCCATGTCGTTTGGTGTGGGTGAATGTTGGATGGGTGAAGCATCGGCCTATGAAAATGTAGTTGCTATTACATTAGGTACGGGCTTCGGCTCTGCTTTTTTGTCGAATGGTATTCCGGTAATCGAAGGTAAAAGCGTACCTAAAATGGGGTATGTGTATCATATTTCATATGAAAATGGAATTGCTGATGATTATTTTTCCACCCGATGGTTCATTGATGAGTATCAAAAACGAACTGGTGTTAAGTGTTCAGGAGTCAAAGAGATTGCTGACAAAGCGAACAATGAAGTCGAAGCGGAAAAACTCTTTTCTGACTTTGGTAATAGCCTGGGGAATTTTTTGAGTCCGTTACTGGAATCATTTAATGCGGATTGTCTGGTGATTGGAGGAAACATCTCCGGTGCTTATAATTTGTTTGGTCCTTCCTTCGAAAAAGCTTTGAAGAGCAGCGGGCTGAATATTGAAATCGCTATTTCAGGTTTGATGGAAACAGCGGCGATGGCTGGTAGTGGTCGCCTGGCAGATGAAGCTTACTGGACTGACATAAAACATCTAATCCCCAATATCTAACCCGTCAAAAGACAATAGTTCTATGAAAAATAATAAATCAAATTTAGCAGTACTTCCTGTCCTATTCGGGTTTTTCATAATGGGATTCGCTGATGTGGTAGGTATTTCAACCAGCTATGTAAAACAAGATTTTCATTTAAGCGATTCGCTGGCGAACCTTCTTCCCATGATGGTTTTCCTGTGGTTTGCTGTTTTTTCCGTTCCTACTGGTTTATTGATGAATTCAATAGGAAGAAAGAAGACGGTTTTACTTAGTCTGGCTATCACGTTTATTGCTTTAATCATTCCACTTATTGCCTATCGATTCTCCATAATACTGTTTGCATTTGCGTTATTGGGAATCGGTAATACGATTACCCAGGTTTCACTGAATCCGTTGCTAACCAATGTGGTGAGCAATGAGAAGCTTACGAGTAGTCTCACTTTAGGCCAGTTTGTAAAAGCAATAGCTTCTTTCTCGGGCCCAATTATCACTGGCTTGGCATTTGGTAGTTTTGGCAACTGGAAATTAATTTTTCCAATATTTGCTGCGGTCACTTTGATTTCTGGTTTGTGGTTGGTCCTGACGCCGATACCAAAAGAAAAGCAGGAAGTAGCCACCTCCGGATTTGTTGAGAGTTTCAGTTTGTTGAAAGATCCGGTAATTCTAATGCTTTTCATAGGAATCGTTTTGTTAGTGGGGATTGATGTAGGTCTGAATACAGCCTTGCCGAAGTTTCTAATGGAGCGAAGTGATATTCCAATCGAGAAAGCCGGACTTGCTACAAGTCTCTACTTTGCGGCTCGTACGATTGGAACCTTTGTAGGAGCAATTCTGCTAATGAAAGTGTCTGGACGGAAATTTTATATCGGGAGTATGATCTTGGGAACTGTCGCTATGTTCGTGTTACTCATTCTTTCCAATATCTGGGGTATCCTTGTCATGGTATTTCTGTTAGGCCTGGCAATTGCCAACGTGTTTCCGATCATTTTCTCGGCCGCATTAAAGAAAGAGCCACAAAGAGCGAACGAAGTTTCCGGACTATTGATCATGGGGGTTGCCGGTGGAGCCGTTTTACCTCCAATCATGGGGGTTGTAGCTGATTATTCAAGTCAAACAGGAGCGATGTTTGTTCTTCTGTTGGCTTTGATATATCTGCTTTTCAGTGCTTTTAAAATGCAGCGTGATAAATAATAGCTAGTTAGTTTTTCATCGAACGCATTTTCTGAGAAGTAGGACTTGTCTTTTTTTAGCATTTGGGGCAAATTGAAAACGCGCCGCAGCATTTGTCTGTTTGGCGCGTTTTTGTTTTTACCGGTCCAGCCAGTTGCGGAAGAAGCGGGCGCGTTCGCGGCTGACGATGATTTTCTCTTCCGATTCGGGTTTGGTTTTTACGACTAGTTTCCCGTTGAACCAGTTGTTTACCCTGCTCACCGCATCGATGTTGATGATGAATTGCCGGTTAGCCCGGAAAAATTGCTCAGGGTCTAGTTGCTTTTCCAGTTTGTCCAGCGGATGGTCGACTACGTGATTTACTTGCTGAAAAGTGATCGCTGTGGTGGTTTTTTGCGAGCTGTAGAAAAAAGCAATGTCGTTCACATTGATCTTCACAAATCCGTCAGCGGTGGGAACGGCCATCCGGGTACGGTATTTCTTCTGTCCGCTGAGTAGTGCTTCCGCCAGTTCTTTGTAGTCGGAGCCCAGTAGCTCGGTTGCTTTTACCTGTTTTTGCATGGCATCCAGCTTCTCGATGCTCTTTTCGAGCATGGCCGGCTCAATGGGTTTCAGCAGGTAGTCAACGCTGTTGACCCGGAACGCCTGAATGGCGTATTCATCGTAAGAGGTAACGAAGATGACAAAGGATTGTGGCTGAATCGCGTCAAATATCTCGAAACAGATGCCGTCGGAGAGTTGAATATCGGAGAAAATGAGGTCGGGATTGGGATGCGTTTTTAGCCAATCAACCGAATCGCGTACGCTGTCCAGACAGGCAAGAATTTGCCAGTCGGGCCTGATGTTGCTGATCAAATCAGTCATCATCCGCTGCGTGGGTAATTCATCTTCAATAATCAAGACATTCATGACCTTGCAAATTTAATCGAGAAGCGGGATTTGCACAGTGAATTCCGTCTCCGTTTCCGTTATTTTAATGGTTTTCCCGGACAATAGCCGGTAGCGGTCCGACAGGTTATTCAGGCCCGTACCCGAACTGAATGTTGTTGTTTTCTCCTGCCGGTTATTCCGAACCTCCAGTGTCATTGTTGCAGCATCAGTTTTGAGCCAAATGTGTAACGGCTCTTTTTCGGTTGCCCGGTTATGTTTGATGGCGTTTTCCACCAGAATCTGTAAAGTCAATGGAGGAATACGCGATTTGAGCAGTTCCGGTTCCACCTGATTGTCCAGTGAAATAGCTTCTCCTAACCGTATTTTATGTAGGAAGATGAATTTTTCGGTAAACTGAAGTTCCTTTTCCAGCGAAACCGTTTCATCGTCGCGGCGTTGCAGTACATAACGGTATACATCGGCCATTTTCCGGGCAAACTCCTGCGCTTTATCCGGGTTATATTGAATCTCCGAAATCAGTACACTCAGGCTGTTAAACAGGAAGTGCGGGTTCATCTGGTTCTGGAGGACACGGTATTCCGATTTCAGCTTCTCCTGTTTTAGTTTTTCATTTTCTATCAACGAATTCCGCCAGTTAGAGAAAAAGCTTCGTAGGAATAAAATGCTATTGAAAATGAGTACGAAAATAGCACCGAAAACATAGGTCAGGATGATTCCACGGAAGTGCACTCCCGGATCGCAGGTGTCTTTTGGAATAGCTTGGAATAAGGCAATACCAACGATGGCGGTCCACAATAAACTTAGCGAAACCTGCTTGAAAACCCGTGGCACAATACGGAAGAACCAGGGCGTTTTCTTGTCCAAATACCGGTTGATCTGGATATTTCCTTCACTCAATAAGTTGAATCCGATAATGGCCAGAATATACGGATACGAATCGTTGAGCGGGTTTTGCGTGGGAGTTAAAATGAAATTGACAAACTGAAGGGTCAGGAGGGCCAACAGGGACACGATGCCCAGACGGATTAGTGTGAAGCGAAATTTGTTCGACATGATGCCTTCCTTTTTATCTCCTATCCCGAAATATAGCATAATTCTTTACATCACTAAAATGATTGGATACGATTCCCTCCAGCCTGACAATTTCTCATCTCAGGTTACAAAAATCTACTCTTTCTTTTTGGCTGTATCATTTGCCGGTACCAGTTTGCCAATGGTTTTCAGGTACTGCGTAACGCTCAGTTTTACATTCGATTTGGCATCGATATTATCGCTTAAGGCCTTTTCCCATTGCGCTTGTCCTTCGAGGTAATTGGCCAGTGTTTCCATGCCCACTTCGTAATTGTCCTTGCTCTCTTTCAGGTTCTCTTTGGCTTGTTCCAGTGCCTTTTCAGTGAGGTTTAGACGTGTCAATGCATCTTTCAGATTGAACCGGGCTTTCGCAATTTGGAGTGTCATCTTTTCGGTGACGTCCTGCAGATCGGTTTTTTGCATTTCCTGCTCGGCCTCTGCTGCCTTAATTTTGTTGCGTCCTTCGCCCCAGTTGAAAATAGGGATCTTAAGCGAAGCCATGGCCGTGAAAGCGGTACCGGCATAGGTTGAGCCGTTTATTTTCGGACCCTCCAGGTAATTGTAGCCCGCCGAGGCGCCCAGCTGCGGGAGAAAATCAGCACGCGTCAGACCGACTTGTTGCTGTTTCAGTTCCACCTGCTTCTTCACGATCTGCCAGGCGGGGCGGTTTTGCGGATTCTCATCTTCCGGGTTGGTGGAGGGAATAACTCCGATAGTCAGACTGTCGGCTGCTGTCACGGAAGTATTCAATGGCAAACCAATGATGCGGCAAAGGTTCATGCGCGCCAGTTCCCGGCCGTTTTCTGCTTTCTGAACCATCAGTACCGCTTCGTTTCGTTTTACTTCGGCTTTCAACAAGTCGTTGCGTGAACTCATTCCGGTATCGTAACTGTTTTGCAAGATTTTGACCAGTTCGTCGAGCATCTTTTTGTACTCTTTGGCGGCCTTCACCTTATCCTTCAGCGTGAGATAGGTCCAGTAAGCCTGGTCACTTTCGTAGATGACGTTTGACTGCTGCAACCGGATATTCGCGTCAGCCATTTCTTCTGCCAGACCAGCCATCTCGTTGGCCTTGCGGATTTTCCCTCCCATGTAAATGGGTTGTTCCAGTTTCACACCGGCCAATGCCACGCCTTTGAGACCGATTTCCAGGTTGACGTCGGGCATGAAGGCATACATGTTGAAAACCGGGTTCCCGTCGGACCCCATGACCGGCTGCCCTGTGGACGGATTAACCATCACATTGGGCTGCAATTGCCCGTTGGCATCGGGCGTATAGGTCGGTAGATAGCCGCCGTTGATGGTGTAATCAATGGTCTTGGGCGTATAGAGGAAGGTTCCGGTAGCCGATAATTTCGGGAAATAATTGGCCCGGTAAGCCTTTCTGTCATACGTGGCTTTCTCTTTCTGTGTGTTGGCCTTGCTGATCTGTTTGCTATACTCCAGGGCCATTTCACGGCATTTGTCCCGGTTAAGGGATAGCTGCGCATGAGCAACCGTTGCAGATGCAAGGAATATGAGAATGAATATATGAATTCGTTGTATCATGGTTGATTACTTTTTAGATGCTTCCCGTTTGGGATGATGAATCTTAAAGAAAAGTGAATAGAGCACCGGTATAAAAATCAATGTGATGAGTGTTCCCACCAGCAATCCGGCCATGATGGTGACTGCCAACGAGCCGAACATATCATCGGGTAGGAGCGGAATCATACCCAGAATGGTGGTTAAGGAGGCCATCATAACCGGACGAAGCCTGGAAGCTGATGAATCGATGATCGCCTGATAGCGGTCTTTTCCCGATTCGATTTGCAGGCCTATCTCCTCAATGAGCACCACACCGTTTTTAATCATCATCCCTATCAATCCCAACGCACCGACGATGGCAACAAAGCCAAATTCTTTTCCTGAAAGGAGCATACCAGAAACAATCCCAATGGTAGCCAACGGCAGACTGAGCAGGATAATGGCTGGTTTTTTGAAATCTCTGAACAGGGCAATCAGGATACCAATCATCAGGATAATCGCCATGGGCAGGTGCATGAATAGGTATTTCTGAGATTCGCTGCTGGCCTCATATTCCCCTTGCCATTTCAGGTGGTAGCCTTCGGGCAGCTTGATGGCTTCGATTTTACCTTTGATATTTTGGCGCACCTCTTCCGGCGAATGTCCGGGTACGTTATTGCATTGTGCCTTGATAGCCCGCTCGCCATTGTGTCTTCGAACGACCGGTTCTTCCCACTGTGGAGAAATCCCTTTGGTCGCCTGGTTGAGTGGTTTGCTACCCAGTGCTTTCTCCAGCAGGTCGGCTTTCGTTGTCTGACCGGTCAACAAGCCCCGCAGCTCCTGCGGACTGATATTCCCGGTCGTAGGAGTCAGGCTCCAAACCGGAATATTATCAAGTTTCTGAACTGGTTTTCCTTCCGCATTTGTGCTTTTCAGGTAGATGGGAAGCGTGTGCGTTCCTTCGTGATAATTTCCGACCGGCAAACCATCAGTTGCAGCGAGCAGTGCCAGGCTGACATCGCTTCGGGATAAACCTGCCTGACGGGCCAGCGGCTGATAATAATCGACCTTCAGGTACGGTGTTTCCGGCTCCCAATTGTTGGTCACCAGCGTAGCCGTTGGTTCTGCTTTCATGATATCTTCCGCTTTCTTCGCCAGCTTTTTCAAAACAGCCGGGTCCGGACCGGTGAACAGCGCTTCAATTGGAAATTCCTTGTACATCAGGTTGTACCGCTTCATGCGGACGTAAGCCTGAGGATAATGTGCTGTCAGATATTTCTGCAACGTATCCATCTTCTCTTTCAGCACATCAGGGCTGGTGAAATCGACGATGAGCTCTCCGTAATTCTGTGATGGTTGAGCGATGGAGCGGACCAGGTTATAACGGGCAGGTGTTCCACCCAAACTGGTGGTTACATGCGTTACCTCTGGTTGCTTCATCAGGTACTCTTCCATGCTTTTCAGGTCACTGTTCACCTGCTCGATACGGGTTCCACCATGAGCGCGATATTCGATGTACAACTGGTTGTAGCTCAGGTCGGGGAAGAATCCCTGTTTCACGTACCTATATGAAAATCCGGTGATAAGTAGCAAAACAGCAGTTGCTCCAATGGTCAGTGCACGGTGATACAGCAGGAAGTTCAAAGTCTTCCTGAAAAAGTCATAGATCTTACCTTCATGTGCACCTTTGCCGTTGCTTTTGATTTTCGACTTCTTGAACCGCTTATCAGCGATGATCGGGATATGTGTTAGTGCGAGAACCCAACTCAGCAACAGCGATACAGCCAGTACGATGAACAGGTCGCGGACATATTCACCGGAGGTATCGGGCGACAGGAAGATGGGCAGAAACGCAATGATGGCAATCAGTGTGGCTCCCAGTAAGGGGAGTGCCGTTTTCTTTGCCGTATTTCGCAACGCCTTCGACTTCTTGACGCCGTTTTGCAGGTCTACCAGGATGCCATCAACAATCACAATGGCGTTGTCGACCAGCATTCCCATGGCAACAATCAGCGATGCCAGCGACACACGTTGCAACGTCCCGTTGAAGAAGTTCAGAAACAGGAATGAGCCCAGGATGGTAATGATGAGGCCGCTACCAATTAGGATACCGCTTCGCAGTCCCATGGTAATCATAAGGATGACAATAACGATCAGTACCGATTCGAGCAGGTTGACCATGAAGCCTTTGATGGCATCTTCTACCTTATCGGGCTGGAAGAAAACTTTGTGAAAGCTGATGCCGGCCGGAATGCGTGATTGCTGCAGTTCGGCCAGCTTGGCATCGATTTTTTTTCCAAGACTGATGATATTTCCACCTTTCTCCATCGAAAAGGCGATTCCCAGCGCTTTCTGTCCGTCGTAACGCATCAGTTGCCGGTACGGTTCCTGGTACCCACGGGTCACCGTAGCCACATCTTTCAACCGGATTTGATCGGATTCGTGGCCTTGGATCAGCAGATTTTTAATATCGTCAATACTCTTGTACGTATCATTAACGGCAACCCGGAGGCGTTTGCTTCCGGCATTGAACTCGCCGGCGTAAACAGTTTTATTCTGGCTGTTCAGCGTGTTCAGAATCTCGGCGGGATGAACGCCCAGGTTGGCCATCCGGTTCTCTTTGAACTCTACATTGATACAAGGATTCCGTTCTCCGTAAATTTGTACCCGGCTGACACCCGGAATATCCTGTACCTCGCGTTTTACGAGATCGGCATAGTCCGACATTTTCTCATAGCTGTAGCCATCGGCAGTCATGGCGTAGAACATGCCATACACGTCGCCGAAATCATCAACAACGATGGATTGCTGCGCTTCACTAGGTAGAGAAGCCTGGGCATCGTGGACCTTACGGCGAAGGATATTCCATTTTTCTTCCAGCTCATTTGCTTTTGTCGTGCTTTTCAGCTCGACTTTTATCTCTGAATAGTTGTCCAGCGACCGGGAGTCGATACTTTTGATGTCTCCCATCGAGCGAATGGCCTTCTCCAGTTTATCGGTAACCTGAAGTTCAACTTCATGGGCCGATGCTCCCGGGTAAACGGTTACCACCAGGGCCTGCTTTACTTTGATTTCCGGGTCTTCCAGCTTGCTCATTTTGAAAAATGAGTAAGCCCCTCCGGCAATCAGGACGAAAAGCAGAAAATAAACCAGTGGCTTATTTTTAAATGCGCTTTCAGTCAAATTCATTATAACAGCCCTCCTACATTTGTTTTGCTAACCGGTGCCAATGGTTTTACTTTCTGTCCCTCTTTCAGCGAATGCACGCCAGCTGTGACAATTAATTCACCCGCTTTTAATCCGGAAGAGATCTCCATCGTTCCATTGCTGCGAACAGACTGTGTGGTTACCTCGCGGGGTTCGATCTGATTTGTTTTCGGCGAATAAATCCAGACCATCGATTTTCCATTCCGGTCGAACACTGCGGTTACCGGAACGAATACCAAATCCTGGTTTCCTGTCAGGTAGTTGATGGTTATATTGACATTCATTCCTGCCGCAACGTGAAGGTCTTTGGGCGGTTCCAAACGGAAACGGGCCTGGTACAACTGGTTCATATTCGATTTGGGGACAATCTCCAGCAATTTCAGCGGAATGGGCTGATTGGGATATACATCCACCGTACAGGAAAAGCCGGCAAATTGATTCTGCCGGATATAGTCGGTTGCCGGAATATCGGCATCTACTTCAAAATGTGAGGTGTTGAGGAAGGAAACAATCGGGTATCCGGCGTCGACTGTTTCGTGATTATCGTAGAATTTCTTTTGCACATACCCATCGAAAGGAGCAACGAGCCGTGTATCTTTCAATGCATTGCGATCGGCATTTAGCTTTGCTGTGATTTGTTTTAGACCGGAAATCGCTTTGTCGTAGTCGTTCGGCGTTACACTGTTGCGTTTGTACAACTCCTTCACCCGGTCGGCCTGCGCTTTAACCTGGTCGTACTTGGCCTGGCTGGCCGCCAGCTGAATTTTGTAATCGCGCGGATCGATTTGGGAAATCAGCTGACCTTTCTTCACAAACTGACCTTCCTGAACCGGAAAACGAAGAATCGGTCCGGCAACGCGGAAAGCCAAATTAACTTCGGTGGCCGGTTTGATTTTTCCGGGATATTGAACGGATTGTACTTGCTGGCCCTGCATTACAGTATCTATTTTTACCGTTTGCATGGTTACTTGCTCTGTCTTTTTTTCCTGGCATGCGCTGAAAAACAGGATTATCGCCATCAATAAACCTGTTGTCAGAAATCCTTTCGCTGAGGTTCTCATTGTTATTTCACATTTTGATTTGGTGCAAAATTACGGTGAAGGGAAGAGTGAATGGGAGAAAATGGACCGAACCGTCAATTTGGAGAAATGAACTGAAATATATTTTCCTGAAGCGTCAGATGTTGAAAAAACAAAAAAAATCCCTTGCCATGCTGAATGACAAGGGACTATGCGCTTATTTAATTCAAAGTTTAACGTTTCTTCCAGAAGGAAACTTCCACATCTTTCACTTCGTATTTCCGTTTGGAATAAGGCAATACCGACTGAAGGTGTTCGTCGTCGCCTGCTGGCTCGAAGTGCTCGGAGAGTAGCTGCGTTAAGGCATCGCGGGTCCAAACCGGTTCACCATCTTCGCGGTAGCCACCCAGCCAGTTGTTTTTGTCAGTTCGCTCTTCATCCCAACTATAGGAAGATGCGATAACCAACAGTCCGCCAGCATTCAGTCGGTCGTGTACCTGGTTCAGGAACCTGGCCGGATTGTACATTTCGTCCAGAATGTCGTTCACTAAAATCAAGTCGTAACCTGTGTAAAGGTCTTTCAGATTCGAAGCATCGGCCTGGTAAAAGGCAACTTTCCCGGTTAATGCTTCCATATCCAAATCCTTTAGGTTGATTTGATGGTAGGAAACCAACTCGCCTTCTTCCGGGAAGATGTACTGCATGTTACCGTTTTCCTGAAGTTCGATAGCCAGGCGAATATTCCTTGCGGTGAAATCCAAACCAGTCACTTCGTCGAACGAACGGGCCAATTCCCAGGTTGAACGTCCGGTTTTACACCCCAAATCAAGTGCCCGACCAGTGTTGCCCTGCATTTTTTCGATACATCTTTCGGCAATGACCTTATGGTAGTTCGGAAATCCATGCAAGCCCGGACCGTATTGAGCATGGCTGTAATGGACCACTTCCGGATCGGTTTCGTATACATCACGTTGAATGACGATCGGATTTTCCGATTCCACATAACGGAAGCCGGCATGTTGATAGAAGTGCCTGCGGAAGGCATATCGTGCATCGCGGGTGGCTTCGTTCCCGGTGGAAATCCAGGAACCACCTTTGATAAGGTTGTGTTTTAAATCGAACGTTGGCGTCGAAAAATCGTCGTAAAACGGGTGCACCTTGAAGCCGCCAAAACCGGTAATGGGGGTTTCAGTCCACTGCCAAACATTACCGATAATATCGTAGAAGTCGCCGAATACAAATTCGTTCACAGGGCAAGGACTTTGATAGCGTTCCATGTTGATGTTGCCGGGCGCTTTGTCCCAGTATGGCTGGTCGGGAATTTGTGCCAAATCGTGCAACCGGTACCACTCTTCTTCGGTGGCTAACCGGATGGAACGGCCGGTTACTTCCGATTTCCAGTTGCAAAAGGCTTTCGCCTCCAGGTAGTTGACCTCTACCGGCCATGACCATGGCATGTCGGTTTCGTTGTATACCAGCCGGAGTTTCCAGTCATTGCCGTCTTTTCTCCAGAATAAAGGATGTTCGGCTTCTTTGTAACTCTTCCAGGCCCAGCCTTCTTCGGTCCAGTATTTCTCTTCGTGGTAGCCGCCTGCTTCTATGAACTCGAGAAACTCGCCGTTTGAACAGAGAAACTTCGATGCTTTGAACGGTTTCAGTTCTACTTCGTGTTGACCGTATTCGTTATCCCAGCCATACAAGGGATGCTGGCGGTCTTTCCCCATTTTTACGGTTCCAGCTTCTACTGGGAGTAATGAATTGGCCGGAGCGTCACCATTTTCGGTGGAGAGATTCCAGCCTTCGATTGGTTGAAGGTATTTCAGCGGAAGCTGACGGATAAGTACCGATGAGGTTTCGAGGTGAATTCGTGCGTGCTCAATGCCCATCATGATGACCCAAAACGGGCTTTTCCAGTCGACAGGCATGGAGAGCGGAAGTTCCTTGATCACCTGATCGACGCGGTTGCGAACCTGCTTCCGGTAAGCGCGAACTTCGTCAACCGGAGGCCAGTTGTAATGGTTCATATCCAAATCATCCCACGACATTTCATCGACACCAACAGCAAACATCGATTCGAATTTCGGGTTGATGCGCTCATCGATGATCTTGGATAGGATGAGTTTATTGATGAAAAATACAGCCGTATGACCAAAATAGAAGATCAACGGATGGCGCAGTGGATCAGCCCGCTCGTACAGTGCCGATTCATCAGCAAATACTTCAAAAAGATGTTCATCAATGTCGAATGTCTGGTGAAAATAGGTCAATATCCGTTGCCGCATTTCTTCGGCAGTTCCTGTGTTGAGGATAGGTGTCCGGGTATCGAAAAGTTCTTTTCGGTTGACCGTTACTGTTTTCATGATTTATGGTTCGGTGGTTTCTGTGTTGATAACACGATAGTAGGGGGAAATTGTTTAGATTATCCTCATAAAAAATGTGAAAAAATAACGATTGGTCAGACTTTCTGCAGGTTATTTCACATCTTTCATTAAAAGAACATGCGAACCTCTTTTTTCAATTCTGCCAGTGCGATGGTCACCGGCTGATCGTCCTGCTCCATGTACATCTGGAAAATTTTATTGCTGAGCGAGATGGCCGGCTCATCTTTTTTCACTTCATCAGCGGCCTTGTTGATAAGCATGACCAAAGATTCTTTGGCTCCTCTCAATGCTTCCCACGCCGTAACCGATACATAAATTTGTTGTGACAGATTGTGCTCGTACTCCTGCCTGATTTGTTTGAGTAACTCGTAATGAAACTGAACGGCCGAAGTGTCAGCAGCTAAGGTGCGGTTGAGAAGCGATTGCGGTGAAATTCTTTCCAGGAAGAGCGTCAACCGTTCGTAGGCCTGAAGCCTGACGGGCGTGACTTGTCCCTGGTTTTCGACCCTGAATTCAAATTCCCTTTGCCGCTGACTATTTTCCAGCATATCGCGGAATAAAAAATAGGCGGTGAGGAATACAACCAGGGCCGGTAATGTAATTTTTAGAATTTCATAAAAACTGTTGATATTGCCGTCCATTTGAGAAAATTTTAAATTTTTCGTGACAAAAACTGTTAATCTGTTAAAATATGATGAACTTTTTTGTCAATTGTCCATTTATAAGAGTCGAGGTCCAGTAAAATTTTCTATTTTGTCCTCGGAAACTATAACAATTATAAAGAAATTTACCGAAAATTCACCGGAACATAGTTTGGCCGGTAAATGAACAAATTTTCTGATTCAGACTATTATGGAAAAAGTTGCCGACAGGATTGCACGTCTATCCGTTTCACAAACCCTGGCCATGGCCCAAAAAAGCCGTGAATTAAAAGAACAGGGAATTGACGTAATTAGTTTGGGAGTGGGCGAACCCGATTTCGACACGCCCGAATTCATCAAGGAAGCTGCCAAGAAAGCAGTGGATGATAATTTTTCACATTATTCTCCCGTTCCCGGATATCCGGTGCTGCGGAATGCCATCGTCAATAAGTTGAAACGAGACAACGGTCTGGATTATACCCCTGACCAGATTGTGGTTTCCAATGGTGCCAAGCATTCACTTGCCAATGTGCTGCAAGTGGTGGTTGAAGAGGGCGATGAGGTGATTGTACCGGCCCCTTACTGGGTTACTTACGTTGAGCTGGTTAAGCTTTCGGGAGGCAAGAACGTAGTGATTAAAACTTCGGTTGACTCCGGTTTTAAAATTACCCCGGAACAGCTCGAAGCAGCCATCACGCCCAAAACCCGGGCATTCTTGTTTAGTAGCCCGAGTAATCCTACCGGGAAATTGTATACCCGTGATGAGTTGAAAGTTTTCGCCGATATTTTCGCCAAACACCCCAATATCATCGTTATTTCTGATGAAATTTATGAATACATCACCTATGGTGGAAAGCATGAATCTATTGCTCAGTTTGATGAAATCAAGGAGCAGGTAATCGTTGTGAACGGAGTTTCGAAAGCATACGCCATGACCGGCTACCGGATTGGTTACATCGCTGCGCCAACCTGGATTGCCAAAGGGTGTAATAAATTACAGGGACAATATACATCAGGCCCGAACTCAGTGGCTCAGATGGCTTCGGCTGCTGCCATTAACTCCGATAATGCTGAGGTGTATAAAATGGTTGCTCAGTTTCAGAAACGCCGTGACATGGTGATGGAACTGATGGCGGAAATTCCGGGACTGAAAACCAGTAAGCCGGAAGGAGCTTTCTACGTATTTCCCGATGTGACTTACTATTTTGGTAAGAAGGTGGGAGATATTGAAATTAAGGATGCAACCGATTTGAGCATGTATCTGTTGAACGAAGCTCATGTTGGTGTGGTGACAGGTGCCGCTTTTGGTGACCCGAACTGTCTGCGGGTTTCATATGCTGCTTCGGAAGCTGAATTGCGTGAGGCGATTTCCCGCATCAAAGATGCATTGAACAAACTAGTATAGAAATTGAACTAATATTATATGAAAAGAGGAAGGCCGAAAGCCCTCCTCTTTTTTTATTGTGGGTTGCTATTTTTCGAATCCATAGTCGTGTTCCACTTTGGCAATCCGGGTTTTAAAACTCCGGTACCAGTCGCGCCTTCCTTTTTCTCTGACTGCTGCGTGTTCAGCATTTTCTTTCCATCTTTTGATGGAATCCAGGTCGCGCCAATAAGATACCGTGATACCTAATTCCTCACGCGCACTTTCAACGCCCAAAAATCCGTCCTGCTGTCTGGCCAGTTCGACCATCCTTTCTGAAGCGGCAGCATAGCCGTTGTCTCCTTCTGTTCTTACCGAAGTGAAAATCACAGCATAATAGGTCGGTTCAGGTGTTTGGGCAATCATGATGATTTACTTGGTAGAGTCTTTCATCGGTGCTTCCTGGGTTACCGCCGGTTTTTCCTTTCCGCTTCTGATGAAATAATTGTATTGGAAGAAGATGGCAACAGAATAGGCGACGGTCAAGATGGCAAGTATAGCGTATCTTTTGCTTTTTCGCTGCCGCAGAAGAATGGTAAACAGGGCCAGTACTCCTCCAATTCCGGCCTGCCAGCCGAGCGATATTACCTGGAAATCCATCGGCATACTCCCGTCAGGTAACGGATGAGGATTCAAGTCGGCAAAAAGATTCACACCGAGGGCGAAAAGTCCTGTCGCTACCATCGTGAACCATCCGGCTAAATTGAGTTTTCCTTTCTTTTCTACATAGCCAAAAATGACCAGCCCAATTCCCAGAAAAATTCCCCACTGCGGGATGATGGTGTATAAGTAAAACGGATTATTACTCATGAGGTTTTTGATTGATTGTATTGGCGAAAAATAGGGAATTTTCAGCAGTTAAGTCAGCCATTTTAAGTTTTCTTAAACTAATTGCCAGGTAATAGGCAGATAGCAAAGGATTCGTTATTTTTACGTCTATTTTTATTTCTTTATGAATAACAAGTTAGAAGTTGATCCGCGCGCTCGCGGACTTATTTTTGATATCGACGGGACGATTTGCGATACAATGCCGGTGCATTATATTGCATGGAGAGACACGGCAAAAGAGTATGGCATTGATTTCACGATTCCGTTGTTTGAATCGGTAACAGGAATGCCGGCACTGGAAACCTGCCAGCTGTTAAAGGAAAAATTCAATAAGGATTTTGACCCGGAAGAGTTTACCCGAATCAAGGAGTTGCGTTATGAGGAGAACATTCATAAAGTAAAGCCAGTAGAGCCGGTTGTTGAACTTATTCACGAATACCACGGAAAACTGCCCATGGCCTGCGGAACCGGTGGTTATAAAAGATTAGCCTGGATGGCGTTGGAAAAGGCTGGTGTAAAAGATTGTTTCGAACACCTGGTATCAGCAGAAGACGTAAAAAAACATAAACCTGACCCCGAAACTTTTTTGACAGCAGCTAGTTTAATACATATTAGCCCAACCGATTGCCAGGTTTTCGAGGATGGAAAACTGGGCTTACAGGCAGCGGAATCTGCCGGTATGATTGCAACTGATGTTACCAAATACTATGAAGTTACCATTGGCCGTGAAGTATAACCGTTTTTTTCTATCGATGGTGCTGGCAGGAAGCCTGCTGCTCATCAATTCGTGTAGTACGCCGAGAAAGAGTGAGCCGAAAGTGAAAGCTACCTCGGTTGTTTTTTACAATGTGGAAAACTTGTTCGATACCATTAACAATCAAGGCGAACGTGATTTTGAGTTCAGTCCTGAATCTCCTAAAAAATGGAATACCGAGCGATATACCAAAAAGCTGAATGATATTGCGCATGTATTGATGGACGTGGATACGGTTGGAAAGCCCGGATTGATTGGGATGGCCGAAATCGAGAATCAATCGGTGTTGAATGATTTGGTCCGGACGAAGCGTATGGCCCCTGTGCATTACCAGATTATCCACGAAGAGAGTCCGGATTACCGCGGTATCGACGTGGCGCTGCTTTATCGCCCCGATATCTTCAAAGAGATAACGCATACGGTCATCGGCATTCATTTTAAAGACGATCCGGATTATCATACGCGTGATATTCTCTACGCTAAGTTACTTTCCGGTAAGAATGACACCATTCACGTGTTCGTCAACCACTGGCCTTCGCGCCGTGGAGGGCTTGAAAAGTCGCAACCCAAACGGGTGTTTGTCGCTTCGGTGCTCCGTGCCCAGGTAGATTCGATTACCCGATTGAACCCTGATGCGAAGATAATTATCATGGGTGATATGAACGATGAACCGGAAAACAAAAGTCTTTTCAAGGTATTGCAGGCAATTCCGGGTACGGATGGCACATTGCACAGTTTGCTTTACCAGGCTTCGATGAAGGGAAAAGGAACCTATTATTTCCGTGGCAACTGGAATATGCTCGACAATCTGGTTGTGTCACATGATTTGCTGACGGCAAAACGTGGTTGGACGACAGTTCCTGCATCAGGGAAGGTATTTCATGAAAAATGGATGGAATACCGCAACAAAAATGGAGTGATGGCACCGAACCGCACTTATGGCGGACCGAATTATTACGGTGGTATCAGCGATCATTTCCCGGTCTATTTTATCCTGCACCGGTAGGAGTGTTGCTGCAAGTTCGAAAATCAACCTGAACAGTTCGAAGCCTTACCTTAACAGGCGGAAGCTTGTTCGGTGAAGGCGGAAGGGCTTTTTTCCCTGTTCGAAGCTCAATCAGTGGAGGCGGAAACCCAGTTGACAAACAGGGAAAACGATCTGCCAGTTGTTATTGGTGACGTGTTCGGTTTAAACGAATAACCGTTTGCTATGAAGTTTAAAATTGTTTCAGAATATCAACCTACCGGCGACCAACCGGAAGCGATTAATCAATTGGCCCAGGGGATCAACGAGGGAGCCAAACACCAGACCTTGTTGGGGGTGACCGGCTCGGGGAAAACCTTCACGATGGCGAATGTAATTGAGAAGGTGGAGCGGCCGACACTCATTCTGAGTCATAACAAAACACTGGCAGCGCAGTTGTATGGCGAGATGAAGCAATTCTTCCCGGATAATGCGGTGGAATATTTTGTTTCGTACTATGATTACTACCAGCCCGAAGCTTATCTTCCGGTAACGGATACATATATTGAAAAGGATTTATCGATTAACGACGAGATTGAGAAGTTGCGGTTAAGTGCGACTTCAGCTCTACTTTCGGGGCGTCGCGATGTGATTGTCGTTTCGTCGGTTTCGTGCCTGTATGGTATCGGTAACCCGGAAGATTTTCATCAGAATGTTTCGACGTTGAAAGTGGGAGATACCGTTAGCCGGAATGCTTTCCTGCGCCAACTCGTCGATGCGATGTACTCGCGCAACGAAGTGAGTTTTAACCGGGGAACTTTTCGGGTAAAGGGCGATACGGTGGATGTGTATCCGGCTTACGCGGATTATGCTTACCGGATTGTTTTCTGGGGTGATGAAATTGAAGAGCTGATTTCGTTTGATCCGGAAACCGGGCAGGCGATAGATGACCACGACAATATTATTATTTATCCGGCTACCATTTTCGTTACCACGAAAGAGCGGACGCAGTCAGCCATCCGGCAAATCCAGGATGATTTGGTGAAACAGATCGAATTTTTCGAAAACGAAGGAAAACGGGCGGAAGCCAAACGAATTGATGACCGGGTAAATTATGACCTGGAGATGATTCGGGAATTGGGATATTGTCCGGGCATTGAGAACTATTCCCGTTATTTTGATGGTCGTAAGGCGGGAACCCGTCCGTTCTGTTTACTCGACTATTTTCCGGATGATTTTCTGATGGTGATCGATGAGAGTCACGTGACGATTCCGCAAATCAGGGCGATGTACGGAGGCGACCGGGCACGAAAGGTAAATTTGGTGGAATACGGTTTTCGTCTGCCGGCAGCTATCGATAACCGGCCGTTGAAGTTTGAGGAGTTTGAGGATATTATCAACCAAATTGTATACGTCAGCGCGACGCCTGCGGAATATGAGTTGGAGAAAAGTGAAGGTGTCGTCGTAGAACAGATTATTCGCCCAACTGGATTGCTCGATCCCAAAATCGAGGTGCGTCCCAGCACCAATCAGATTGACGATTTGATGGAAGAAATTCATCAGCGTGTGCAGCGGAACGAGCGGATACTGGTAACGACACTAACCAAGCGAATGGCGGAAGAGCTCACCAGCTATTTCACCCGGATGGATATTCAGACCCGTTACATTCACTCCGATGTGGACACGTTGGAGCGTGTTCAGATTATGGAAGATCTGCGAAAAGGAGAATTCGACGTATTGGTCGGAATTAACTTGCTTCGTGAAGGACTGGACTTGCCGGAAGTTTCCTTGGTAGCGATTCTGGATGCGGACAAGGAAGGTTTCCTGCGTTCGGAGCGTTCGCTAACGCAGACGGCTGGTCGGGCTGCACGAAACCTGAATGGCCTGGTCATTATGTACGCCGATAAGATTACGCAATCAATGCAAAAAACCATTGATTCGACCAACCGCCGCCGTGCGAAGCAGATGGCTTACAACGAAGAGAACAATATTACGCCGCAGCAGATCATCAAAGCGACCCGCGAAATTATCGGATACGAGTATCGGAAAGAGAAAGAAACGACTGGTTCACCGAAAGCTTACGCAGGGCCGCCTCCAGCCGATGTGGCTGCCGATCCGGTTGTGCAGTACATGACGGTGGATGCCCTGGAAAAAGCTATCGCCAATACGAAGAAAGAAATGGAGAAAGCAGCCAAAGAGCTGGACTTCATCGAAGCTGCCCAGTTGCGTGATGAGATGTACCGCCTTCAGGGATTGCTGAAAGAGCGTTCGGGCGAGAAAAGCAAGCGATAACAATTCCAGTATAAGATCTGAAAAGTTAACATTCAGATATAAAAAAGCCCCGCTCATTTGGCGGGGCTAATCTTATCTGTATAAGATTGTTGTCTTGAATGTGCTTTCGGATTGCCTTATCCAAGGTAGGTTTTTAACAACTTGCTGCGAGAGGTGTGTCTCAGGCGGCGGATTGCTTTCTCCTTGATCTGGCGAACACGCTCGCGTGTCAAACCGAAACGCTCTCCTATCTCTTCGAGGGTCATTTCCTGACAACCAATTCCGAAGAACATACGAATGATATCGGCTTCCCTTTCGGTGAGAGTTGCCAGAGAACGGTCAATTTCCCTTGCCAGCGATTCGTCGATGAGTGAGCGGTCGGCGTTGGGCGAATCGTTGTTCACCAAAACGTCGAGCAGACTATTGTCTTCACCGTCAACGAACGGAGCGTCAACTGAAACGTGGCGGCCGGAAACACGCAGTGTGTCGGCTACCTTATCAGCCGGAAGATCGAGCTCTTTTGCCAACTCCTCGGGTGAGGGTTTGCGCTGATGTTCCTGTTCAAACTTCGAGAATGCCTTGTTGATTTTGTTCAGCGAACCAACCTGGTTCAAGGGTAAACGGACAATTCTCGATTGTTCGGCCAGAGCCTGGAGAATAGACTGACGAATCCACCACACCGCATACGAGATGAACTTGAATCCTCGTGTTTCGTCGAATTTTTCTGCGGCTTTTATCAATCCCAGGTTACCTTCGTTAATCAAGTCAGGTAAACTTAATCCCTGGTTTTGATATTGCTTTGCCACGGAAACTACGAAACGAAGATTGGCTCGTGTCAGTTTCTCGAGTGCTGCCTGGTCGCCTTTTTTAATGCGTTGCGCCAGTTCGACTTCTTCCTCAACGGTAATGAGTTCTTCTTTACCAATTTCCTGAAGATACTTGTCGAGAGAAGCACTCTCGCGGTTCGTAATAGATTTTGTAATCTTAAGTTGTCTCATGCTCTCCGATTAAAAGTCCGCAAATTTACGAAAGAATGAATTGTCATGCAAATTATCAGTCATCAGAATGAAGCGGACTTCGACAATTCAACTTATTCTACTCTAAAAACATAGTAGGCCCACTGTCCATTCGGATAGACTCCTTCGATTAGAATCGGACGGCCTTCCTCTGTTTGGTTAAGGGCACGTTTTACATCATCAACCGAGGAAACGGGCTTTTTGTTTATCTCAGTAATGATAAATCCTTCTTTTACACCTAAATCTTTTAGTTTGCCTTTGCTCAATTCATCTACCTGAATTCCACTGTTAAGTTGCAGGCGTTGCATATCCTGATCGGATACCGCACCAAATTTTGCTCCAAGGACTGAGAAGGACTCTTTTAAAATGCTTGTGTCTCCTCGTGTGTTACGAAGGGTTACCTCGTATTGTTTCAGTTTACCGTCCCTTTTGATGGTTAATGTTACCTTGTCGCCGGGACGACGTTTACCAAGCTGTTCCATCAATTCCGGGTTGGTATTTACGGTTGTATTATCAATCTTCAGAATTACGTCGCCGGGTTTTATTCCTGCGTGTTTGGCTGCACCGTCATCTGTAACGCTGTTTACATAAATACCTTCAATTTTGTCGATGTCGTGCTCTTTGGCCACTTGCGAGGTTACCTTCTGAATGGTTACACCCAGCATAGCACGTTGAACTTCGCCATATTCCTTCAGGTCACTGACTACTTTTTGGGCAATGGCGGCCGGAACGGCAAATGAATAACCAGAGTAAGAACCGGTGCGTGATGCAATGGCGGTGTTGATACCTACCAGTTCGCCGCGTGTATTAACCAGGGCGCCTCCGCTGTTACCCGGATTTACAGCTGCATCGGTCTGAATAAACGATTCCAGTGGCATTTTACCTGCGTTGATACCGATAGCACGTCCCTTGGCACTGACGATACCGGCAGTAACGGTTGAAGTCAGGTTGAACGGGTTTCCTACAGCTAGTACCCATTCGCCTAATTTCAGCGCATCCGAGTTACCCCAGGTGAGGTATGGAAGATTTTTTGCATCGATTTTTACCAGGGCGATATCCGTGTTTGGATCGCGTCCGATCACCTTGGCGGGATATTTTTGATCGTCGTTGAGAATGACTTCAATGTTCGATGCATCGTCGATTACATGATTGTTAGTAACGATGTAACCATCGGGACTGATAATCACACCCGACCCTGACGCACGGGTATACTGGGGTTGCTGTTGCTGGTATTGTCCTCCCCGGTCGCCGAAGAAGAAATCGAAGAAGGGATTTCCACTACCGCCTCCATACGCCTGGTTTTTAATCATCGTTTGAATGTGTACCACCGCGTGTACCGATTTTTCAGCAGCGTAAGTCAAATCGGGTACTCCGCCCTGAGGTGCACTTGGCAAACTGGTTAATTGAACCGGTTGAGAAGGCTCCTGAATGGTTACCACTTTTGTTTTTCCAATTGTTGCAGAATAAACAGCTACCGCGATAACTGCACCCGCAAAAGCAATGAGTAGATTTGTTGTTACTTTCTTAAACTTATTCATACTCCGTATTTTTAGAGATTAACTATATTTTCTGCAGATTTTGCCGGCAATTTGTGTACCATTGCAGAGCAAATTTATTGAAACAAACAATTTAGGTAGCCGTTGTATCGTACTGATTAACATATTTTAACTAACTTTTGGAGATGTTAGAAGTCATGGAGACAAAGTTTTACAAATACCAGGGAGCCGGAAACGACTTTGTGATCGTCGATAACCGCGATGAACACTTTGATGGAGACAATGTGGAGTTGATTGCTTCTATTTGTGATCGACGATTTGGTGTCGGAGCAGACGGGTTGATGTTGCTTCAGTCGCATCCCGAACATGATTTCGTTATGCGGTATTTCAATGCGGATGGACGTGAAGCCAGTATGTGTGGAAACGGAGGTCGCTGTATCGTGGCTTTTGCCAGGAAACTGGGCGTTATAGGCAATAAAACAACCTTTCTGGCCGTTGATGGTGTACACGAAGCGGTTATAGACGCGAATGGTCTGGTTAACCTGAAAATGCAAAATGTTTCCAAGGTCGAAAACAATGGAGACTTTTTCTTTTTGGACACCGGTTCGCCCCATTACGTTCGGTTTGCTGATGACATCGATTCGATTGATGTAGTGAACGAAGGAAGACAGGTGAGAAACTCAGAACGCTTTGCCGCGGAAGGAACTAATGTCAACTTTGTTCAGCTTTGTGATAACGGAATTAAAGTGTATACCTACGAACGTGGCGTAGAGGACGAAACCCTGGCTTGTGGAACGGGTATTACAGCATCGGCTTTGTGCGCAGCCATCAGAACAGGGAAAGAGGAAGGATATTTTCCGGTAGAAGCGAAAGGCGGACAACTGGAAGTTTCTTTCAAACGTTCAGGAAATCAATTTACCGAGATTTGGTTAAAAGGTCCCGCCACTTTTGTTTTTGATGGAACAATAGCAATCGATTAATCCTTTTATCCTAAATTTTCGATGAAAGAAAAAATGTGGGAACGTCTGAAGTTTTTCAAATCGGTGTCGATGCCCGGGTTCTTTGGACGTGCCTTCTTCATTACTTTCCTGGTTACCTTCCTATTGGTTTTCATCGTTTACAATTTCTCAGAATGGCATAGTTTCCGGGTAAACCGGGAGCACCGGATTAATCAGATTTTTAATCAGGAAGAATCCAATCTCGAATCACGAGTTGACGGCGAGATAAAATATATTACGTACCGCCGCGAAGAATACATCGATAATCTGAAATCTTCTCTTTCCCGAAGTGTGGAATCGGCTTCCAGTATGGCCGAATCGATGTGGAGTAAGTATAAAAATGTATATCCTGAGCATCGGGTTCGGGAAATGATTCTCACTTCATTGTCAGCTTATATTGGACCCGGGATGAAAGGAAAACTCTTTGTCAACACGCTTGACGGAAAAAGCTTGATTTTTCCCGGCAAAGGTGTTGGTAAAGGAATTAGTCTGAAAAGTTTTCAGGATTCATTGGGGAATTATGTGGTACGAAAAGAGTTGAATCTGCTTCGGAAAAAAGACAGCGGCTTTCTTGAATATTACAACTCAGACAATCATGAGTTGGATAAAATAGCTTATATACAGAGGGTTGATGATTTGGGCTGGTATATCGGGCATCGTGTTTATCCCGGGGATTTTAAGTCTGACATTCAGCAAAGTATTGTCCATAAGTTGACGGAGCAGTGGAAGAATACGGGGGATGTCATCTTCATCAATAAATTTGACGGAACACCTGTGATTATGGACGGAGTTCCATACAGCGGTAATATGAATTTGGTGACGAATGCTCCTCAAAGCAAGACCACGGTTTTTCAGCAAGAGCTAAATTTGGTGAAGCAAAATCAGCAGGGGGGCTTTTTCCGTTGTAACTGGTATAATCATGTTAGCCAGACTTCCGACAGCATTATGGTGTATGTCCGTTCGGTTCCCGAGTGGAATTGGATTGTTGGCGGGGTCGCTTATTTGTCGGACGCCCGGAAAAAGGCCGAAAGTGAAGGTCAACAATTAAAACGCCGATATTATAAAGCCATTGTAACTACGCTGGTTGTACTTGCCCTTTTCTCACTTATCTTTTTCGTTTTTCTGAATTATTATTTCCGGCGTTTTTATGCTGATATCAATTGGTTTATTACCTATTTCAAGCATCCCAAAGGGCATTTTATTCCAACAGAAAAAATTCATTTTAAGGAAATACGCTCTTTGGGTGAATCAGCCAATCAAATGATGGCTACTCGTTTGCAAATCGAAGATGAGTTGATTTTCAACCAGAAGGCGCTCAAGCATCTTTTTAACGTGGCTCCGGTTGCGATGATCGTGGTTGTCGACGAGGATCAGATTGAAATGGCGAATCATGCATTTGAAGAGCTTTTTGAATATTCTCAGAAAGAAGTAGTCGGCATGTCGTTGAGTTCTCTAATCTGTAAGGATAATTCCGAATGGATTTCGGTGAAGAATATTGGGACGGATGGTAGTCATACCAGCGTTGAGCGTGAGCTTGTCCGTTACACGAGAACAGGTCAGAAATTGTTGGTGTCAGCCATTTTTACAGTGCTGAGCAGCAACGAAGGCAAGAACCAGATGCTCCACATCTACCGGAATATCACTGACGAGCGAAACCGGGAAATACAACTGAAAAGTGCACTGCATAAAGCAAAAGAAGCCGACCAATTGAAATCTGCTTTTTTGGCGAATATGTCGCACGAGATACGAACCCCCATGAATGCTATCTTCGGCTTTTCGGAGTTACTGGGAGATTCGGATATCACGCCTGTCGAACAGGAATTGTACATCAAATACATACAGAAGAGTGGTGATACGCTGCTACACCTGATTGACGATATCATCGATTTCTCGAAGATTGAGGCCGGACAACTGGCGTTAGCCAAAGAACCTTTTTCGGTGAATAAATCGCTCATCGATTTGATTCGCCTGTATCAGAAAATGGTGGCCGAAGAGAGAGACGGTAAAGTGGAGATGAGTTTTCAGTCTAATCTTCCGGATGCACTAAAAATAACTTCGGACGTTGTCAGGGTAAGACAGATTTTGAGTAATCTTCTATCAAATGCCTTCAAGTTTACTTCGGAAGGGCACATTGCAGTGAAATACCTGTTGGAAGGTAATTTTGTGGTTTTTCGGGTGGAAGACTCTGGTATCGGGATCGAGAAGAAGAATCAGCAGCTTATCTTCGAACGTTTCCGTCAGGCAGAACCGGCCTATAACCGGAGTTTTGGCGGAGCAGGACTGGGCTTATCCATCTGCAAAGGATTGGTCGAACTGCTGGGAGGTGAATTGGGGGTTGAGTCGGAATTTGGCAAAGGTTCTGTTTTCTATTTTACCATCCCGTTAGATTGATGCCCGCTAATCCCTATTTTTTACCGGGAACATCGAACCATTTGCTTTCCAGTTCTTCTGGCTGGTAATTTTCGACATACTCCATCGCATCGCTGGCATCTTTCGCTACGTAGTACATTTTCTTATATTCTTCGCGCGCAAATATTTCATCGTATGAGCGCTGAAATTGTTGAAGAAGCGCATCATAAAATCCGTTGGTATTGATAAATACGATGGGTTTGTTGTGGTAGTGAAGTTGTTTGAGCGTAATCACCTCGAGAATCTCTTCCAGTGTTCCAAATCCTCCCGGAAGGGCAATGAATGCATCCGAACGTTTCCGCATCAGGTATTTGCGTTCCCGCATGTTCGGTGTCACAATCAATTCATCGTCGTGCTCCGAAGCCAGGTTCCGGTCGTGGATTGACTGCGGAATAATGCCCAGCGAAACAGCTCCTGCCTGACGAGCAGCATCGGCACAGGCGTGCATCAACCCAACATTCGAACCACCGTAAACAATGTTGTGGTGGTTGTCACCAATCAATGTTCCCAGCAATTTGGCTTCTTCAAAATAGACATCAGCAATGGCATTGCTCGAAGAGCAGAAAACACAAATATTCACGACTCAGAAATTTTATTGTAATACATTAAAAAAGGCTGGCCCAGGGCCAGCCTTCAGGCTTTATACATCGATATTCGCGTATGTTGCGTTGTCCTCAATGAACTTTTTCCGGGGCGGCACATCATCACCCATGAGCATGGAGAAGATGTGGTCGGCTTCAGCAGCATTCTCAATAGTCACCTGCCTTAGCGTACGTTGTTCCGGGTTCATGGTCGTTTCCCAAAGCTGCTCGGCGTTCATCTCACCCAAACCTTTGTATCGCTGAATATGCAGGTTGCTTTCACTTCCACCTCCCCATTCGTTGATAAGGGCGATACGTTGTTGTTCCGTCCAGCAGTAGGTTTCTTTCTTGCCTTTGCGCACCAAATAAAGCGGTGGTGTGGCAATGTATACATATCCGTTACGAATCAAATCCTGCATGTAGCGGAAAAAGAAAGTCATGATAAGCGTCGCGATGTGAGAACCGTCGACGTCGGCATCGGTCATGATTACTATCTTGTGATACCGCAGCTTATCGATGTTCAATGCTTTCTGGTCTTCTTCGGTTCCTACCGTGATACCTAAAGCAGTGTAGATGTTGCGAATTTCTTCACTTTCGAAAACCTTGTGCGACATGGCTTTTTCCACGTTCAGGATTTTTCCCCTTAACGGGAGAATGGCCTGAAAGCGACGATCGCGGCCTTGTTTTGCAGTTCCGCCTGCCGAATCACCCTCGACGAGGAAAACTTCGCATTGTTCCGGATCTTTTTCCGAGCAATCGGCCAGTTTTCCCGGTAGACCACCACCTGATAATACCGTTTTTCGCTGAACCAGTTCCCTTGCTTTGCGGGCTGCATGACGTGCCTGAGCAGCAAGAATAACTTTGTTTACAATGGTTTTCGCATCTTTCGGATGCTCTTCCAGGTAGTACGAAAGCATTTCACTAACTGCCTGGTCAACTGAGGCGCTGATTTCGGAGTTTCCGAGCTTGGTTTTGGTCTGTCCCTCAAACTGTGGCTCAGCTACCTTTACCGAAACAACGGCCGTCAATCCTTCACGAAAGTCATCCCCACTGATGTCGAATTTCAACTTGGCCAGCATGCCGCTGGTTTCCGCATAATTCTTCAGGGTACGGGTTAAACCACGCCGGAAACCGGTGAGGTGTGTACCTCCTTCAATGGTGTTAATGTTATTAACGTATGAGTGAATGTTCTCGGTAAACGAAGAGTTGTAAGTCATCGCGATTTCTACCGGAACACCATTTTTCTCTGTTGTGATGTGAATCGTTTCGTCAATCAGTCGCTCACGGGTGCCGTCCAGGTAATCGACAAATTCGGACAATCCGGCTTCTGAAAAGAATTCTTCTCTTTTGAATTCACCGTTTTCGTCCTGTTCCCGTTTGTCAATAATAACCAGTCGGATACCACTGTTCAGGAACGCCAGTTCCCGCAGACGAGCCGAGAGAATGTCGTATTTATACGTGGTTGTACTGAAGATGGAATCATCTGGGCGGAAGGTAACGATGGTACCGCTTTTGTCCGTTTCACCAATAATTTTGGTTTCACTGATAGGAACGCCTCGCTGGTACTCCTGCTCCCAGATTTTTCCATCGCGGTGAATTTCCGCACGAAGGTGAGATGAAAGTGCGTTAACACACGAAACACCAACACCGTGCAAACCACCGGAAACCTTATATGAGTCTTTGTTAAACTTACCACCGGCGTGGAGAACGGTCATTACCACTTCCAGAGCCGATTTATTTTCCTTGGAGTGGCGCTCCGTCGGGATACCACGTCCGTCGTCTTTTACTGAGATGGAGTTATCTTCGTTGATGATAACTTCGATGTTCTTACAGTAGCCTGCCAGCGCTTCGTCGATGGAGTTGTCAACTACCTCGTATACCAAATGGTGCAAACCTTTAACGTTTACATCACCGATGTACATCGCGGGACGCTTACGTACAGCCTCTAAACCTTCCAGTACCTGAATACTGTCGGCTGAATAATCGGAGTTGTTGTTCAATCCGTTATTTTCAAATTCACTCATTCTATGAATTATTTAAATTCTCAATCTCGCCGGAATCCTTCGCATTCCAACCCCGACCTGATAACCAAAGAGCAAAAGTGGTTGCGGACAATACTTTAGCAACTGCCGGTGAAAAGACAGTTTAAGTTCCGCATTTTCAGGTCTTTTTTCATGGTAGGCAAATATAGCAAAATAATCCCGGTTAACCTGATATTTTGGACCCTCAAAACCGGGTTTTTATCAACAAATCAATGTGTGTTAAGTGTCAGATTATCAGATAAAAATAAACCCCGAAAAAGCTTCGGGGTAAAATGAGACTAAAATATCTTAATTTGCTTAAAATGACCAGCTTGCACCGACCATAAATCGCATGCCTTGCGAGGTGTAACCCAACCACCTGTCATAGTGTTGGTTGAATACGTTATCGAGGCGGCTGAAAAGCTTCAAACGGTAGGGCAGCTCGTATTCCGCACCGATATTCATATTCACAATTGGATCGAGTGAAACGATGTCCCGGTAGGGAGAAGGCCTTGCTGAACTGAGTGGATCGTAATGATATAGAACAATAGCCTTCCGGTTTCCGGTAATATTCACATCGATAAAACCGGTTAGCCGCTGGGTAAACCTTACGCCCGACGAAACCGTTGCATCGAAATTGGGCTTGTACGAAGCGACATCCAGACTGTCAAGCGAGTAGCTGTAATAGTTTGCTTTGATTTGCAGGTAGTAGTCGCTTCCGCTGAAATAGGAAATTTCGGCATTCAGATTGAGGATGCCGGCGTTATCATATTCAACATCAAAGTCATTCTTGTACAACCACTCGTTCGTGGAAATTGGGTACATTGGACTGAGTACCCTGGGGGCTGCATTCGTGACAAAGAAATGCATGTTGTGCGCCTTGCTGTATTTCACACCGGCTTTGTAACTGATTTGCGGGCTGATTTTTCCTTTGAAACCGCCGAAGACAATGTATTTGTAATCGGTGTTCCGGATATCGTGCCGTGGGTTAGCCCAAGGATTTTCTTTAGCTATCGCGGAATAGTTGTTGTTCTGCAGGTAGCCATCGGCGCCGGCATACAGCGTCATGATATTTTCCACGGGGGTTAGTTCCAAATCGAGTTTGGGATACACCTTGAAAATGGCATTCCGGTCATCGTCTGATACCGACCAGGTATTCAGACCGGCACGAATTTTCCATGCATCGCCGCACAGCAGCACTGATGGATTCAGCTTGAACCAGATGCTGTTGCGTTTGTTTGAGTTCGGATTATCGAAATTGTCAATGCTGTCGGTCGAATAGTAATCGAGGGACGACTGAAGCAGGCCGTGCAGGTTGCCGAAATCGTTGTCAAACTCAGCAATCATTCCGGCGTTATTCTCGGTTTGCCCGGTTTTTGCGTTGAAATTGGAATAATGCAAACCTGCGTTGTATTGCAACTCACTGCGGGAGTTCTCACTGCTTTTCAAGCCTACATTGACCCGCCAGTTTTGCAAGCGTTGTTTGTCGTTGAAATAGCCATAGCCATTATTCTTCACGTAGGCCGGAATGGAATCCGGGTAACCGTAAAACTTCACTACGTTCCGGTCGTAATTCAGGTTGACCGAAAACACCGATTTCCTGAAAAAGTACTTCCCGAAAACCTCCAGGTTATTGTGGCTGTATGGAGCATCGACTTTTTTGCCGGTACTATTTAATTTCACACTTCCCGCGGACGAGAGATGCCGGTAGTGAACTCCGAAAATGGAGTTCTTGCCTTTGGGCTGGTTGAAAAAGAATTCCCCGTAAGGCGTATTGTAAGTTCCCAGCCCCACTTTCAGATAACCATAACCGTTCTCTGTCGATTCGTGCAGGTTGATGGTTGCAGCCGATACGGGAACAGTTTTGAATCCGGTCATGATCGGCTCGGCGTCGATGTGGTAGTCGAACTGCGGCGTGAAACGGGTTGTGTCGTCAATTTCCGGCATCGGACTGATTTTGTACGCATCCGATACGCTCGGGCGATAAGCTTTCACCACTTCCACCTGCTTGTTGATGGTCGTGTCCTGCTTTTGGGCCAATGCTGTAGCTGTACTTCCCAGTCCCATAGCCAGGGTAAATAATATGCTGAGTGAAATATTCTGATGTTTCATGATGCTTTCAGATTATTGGTTGGAGCTAATGGAATCAGTTGTGGAAGTTGTCACAGAATCCTGCTGACTTTGTGCAGCGGATTGTGCTTTCTGTTTTGCTTCCAAATCTTTCAGATACAGTTCCGACTCCTTAATGATTCCATCGTCGGGCTCTCCGTAATTATCGATGATACTCTGGAGCGTATGTGTTGCCTGGAACAGGTCACCCTCTTTTTCATAAACATGAGCCAGCAGAATGAAGCTTTTGGCCAGCCAATATTGGTGCGGGGTGTTCTTGTCGATGAAACTCATCACCTCATCCTCGGCTGCTTTCAACTGGTTATGGTCGTAATAGTACTTACACACCTGGTATTTCGCTTCGGCACCTTCGGCCGTTTTGGTATCCTTCGATAACTTGCGGAATAGCGTATACGCTTTTGTTGGCTCGTTGAGCGCGAGGTAAGCCTTGGCTGCTTTGTATTCCGCTTCACGCGAAATTTCTTCCGGTACTTTTTCCGTATTCCGGATTTGCCAGCCTGCTTCGGTTACCGCTTGATAATTTTTCAGTTCGTAATTGCTTCGCAGTATTCCCGTGAGGGCAGTCAGATTGTCTTTCGAATTGTTGGACTGTTTTTCAAGGCGCGTGTACAGTGCAAGCGCTTTGTTGTAGTCTTTTTCCCGGTAGGCGATTTCGGATGCTTTTAATAATGCCGGTTCAGAGAAAATGTTATCACCACGACTCAGCACATAATCATAATCGACAGCAGCCTGCTGAAGGTTTTGTTGATTGTAGTACAGCTCGCCGCGGTAGAAATGTGCATTGATGGCAAACGCTCCGTCCGGGAAGCGACTGAGATAACTGGTCAGCGCATCCATCGCTTTGGGACTTTGCTTCATGTAGAGATTTTCAGCCGAAGTGTACAGCAACGAATCCTGTTCCGATTGAGAGGGTGTCGCTGTTTTTCCCAAACTTTGGGCATACGTGAAGTAATCTTCCACTTGGTTCATCTCCACATAATTGTTCCGGATTCCTGTCAATGCTGCTTTGGCTTCCGGTGTATTCGCGTATTTCTCAACTACCTGTTTGTAGTACGAAAGCGAGTTGTTGTAGTCGTTTTCGTTGAAACTGATGAGTCCCAATTGCAACAGCGCTTTCGGCTGATATGGGCTGTTTGGGTAATTGACCAGCAAATTCTTGAAGCTCTTCTTCGCGTTGTCATCGTTATGGGCCCGCTCCCAGGCACGACCGGTTTCGAAAATGGCATCATCGCGATAGCGCGAATCGGGGAACTGAACTTGCAACTTGTTCAGGTCGTTAATTTTTTGCTGTTGCTTATGCAGCAGACCATAGCAGAAAGCCGTTTGAAACAGTGCATAGTCTGCATCGTAGGTGTTCATGTGGTACGCCTTCTGATACTGAGCAATCGCATCCTGGAAACTGCGCTGAACATACGCGCAATCGCCTAACCGGTTGTATGCATCGGCCACCTGCTTAGGATCTTTGTCGTGCGGGAAGGTGAGAAACTTCCGGAACCAACTGGCAGCCTGGCCAAATTTCTCCTGGTCGAAATAGGCGTAACCGATGTTGTAGTTGGAAAGTGCATATTCCTTCTTCATTCGGTATGAACCGGCCGTCGACTGGAAGCGACGGTAATCGAGAATAGCGGCTTCCTTATCGTTGAGGCGGTATTCCGCTTCCCCTTTCCAGTAATAAGACAGCGCTTTCAATTCGTCGTTGTATTGGCTGTATTGTAATGACTTATTGAATAATTCAATGGCCTGCTTTAGTTTTGTATCGCGGAAAAATTCCAGCGCGCGATAGTAGGCTACCCGCTGATACGCTTTCTTGATAGCCGGACTTTTCACTTTGATTTTATCCAGCGATGCCAGTGCATCCTTGTAGTTACGGGTCGTCATGAAAACCTTCACAAGGTAATCGTAAGCGACATCGTTCCGTTCGGAGTTGGGATATAGCGTAATGTATTTGTCGAACGCCTTGATGGCTTCGTTAAAGGGGGAATAATCCAGCTCGTAAGTGATTTTGGCATACTGGAACAACGCATCTTCCTTAATTTTCGGGTCGAAACTCATTTCCGATGCATTGGAGAAAGCCATCATTGCTTTTTGCTTCTGACCATCTTTCAGGTAGGCACCTGCCAGATGATAATAGGCATTCTGTGCTACAGCATCTTTATCGCGTGTGGCCCGTTCGAGATTGGCGATGGCTTGTTTGTAATCGCCGGTCTCGTATTGACACATCCCGATGATGTAATAATCATCCGTGGTCGGTTTTTCCGTGTTCTTCATGTAATCATTCAAATACGGAAGAGCTTTGCTGTATTGCTCCTTTTGAAACCAGGAATTTCCGATGATCTTGGAGATATCAATTTTTCGTTCGGGCGATGCGGCTTTCAGTAATGGCGGGGCCATTTTGATTACCTCATCATATTTTTTCTGCATGAAATAGATTTGTGCCGTATAGAACGGTACAATTCCGGAGTATTGCGGATCGTCCTTCAGTTTCTGGAATTCTAACAGCGCCGTTTCGTAGTTTCCTTCGAGGTAGTTGATGTGCGCCCAGTAGTATGCGGCTGCACGGGAAAACCTGCCCCGTTTGTTTTTCAAATCATAGAAATAGGTTTTGGCCTTTTCGTTCTCTCCGTTGTCCAGGTAGCAATACCCCAATTTGAATTTGTATTCGTCGCTTTCTGCTTTTGGAAGCAGGTAGGCGTCTACTTTTTCATAATCGCGCATGGCTTGCCGGTAGCGTTTGTTGCCAAACTCCACGTTCGCCAGACGGAAATGCGCCATCGAAATTTGTGGCGAGTTGGGATATTTGTCTATGAAATCTTCCAGCTCTTCTTTTCCATTCCGGTTTCCCATCACCAAAGCACAAACTGCTTTGTAGTAGGTCGCTTCGGCAAACATCCCCGATGAAGGCTCGCTCTGTTTGATGATTTTATTGAACTCGTGGTAAGCCGAGCTGAATTTTCGTGTCTGGAAAAGCTCCAGTGCTGTACGGTAAGTTTCGTCAATACCGGTTGGACTGGTTACCGGTTGCGCATAAGTTGCCAAGGTAACAAGCAGTATCAATCCAAGCGTAAAAAACGATCTAGCTATGAATTTCATGTGATTTTTTTCTAATCTGATTTTACAGGGTGTAATCAGGTTAAACACTGTTCGTTTTGGTTTAAAGAAGAGAATCCACAAATTGTTCCGCAAAAAAAACTTAGTTTTGTCTGAAGCGGCCTCATACAAAAATATAATTTTCACTTAAACTTTCGATTACTGGTGGAAGCAATCATTGAACTAAAAGGTGCAGATATTTATCAACGGGAGAATCTGATTCTGAAAGACGTTAGTCTTCAGGTAGAAAAGGGCGAATTTCTGTACATTATCGGGAAAGTGGGAAGTGGTAAGTCCAGCCTTCTGAAAACCTTCTATGTCGAATTGCCCCTGATTGAAGGCGAAGGAGAAGTAGTTGGTTACAAGTTGCAAGCCATCAAACGGAAACATATTCCGCTACTGCGAAGGAAATTAGGAATCGTTTTTCAGGATTTCCAATTGCTGATCGATCGAAGTGTATATAAAAATCTGGAATTTGTACTGAAGGCAACCGGCTGGAAACAGGAGCGCGCTATCAAGGAC
Organism: Prolixibacter denitrificans; assembly: GCF_003014495.1. Classification (GTDB taxonomy): domain Bacteria; phylum Bacteroidota; class Bacteroidia; order Bacteroidales; family Prolixibacteraceae; genus Prolixibacter; species Prolixibacter denitrificans. Next base: position 137,667 of record NZ_PYGC01000008.1, read on the forward strand.
CGCATCCGGGAAGTGCTCGAAATTGTCGACATGCCGCATTCCGGCTCGAAGATGCCGCACCAGTTGTCGGGAGGTGAGCAGCAACGTATTGTCATTGCGCGGGCTTTGCTGAATAATCCGGAGATTATTCTGGCCGATGAGCCTACCGGAAACCTGGACCCGGAAACGTCGGAGTCTCTTCTCAATGTTTTGAAGGCGATTAATAAAGAGGGAAAAACCGTTGTTATCGCCACGCATGATTACCCGTTAATCCGGAAATTCCCGGCCCGAAAAGTGGCCTGTGAAGATGGAGGTGTTCGTGAAGTGGGTGAAGAAGAGGAAATTATTGATTTCGAATCGTTACTCGACGACGAGTTGTCCTGATTCTTCCAGGAAGGGCGCGTAAATAGCAGCCAGCTTCTTTTCTTCGTTCTCCCAGCACAGTTCACGGGCTGCCAGCGAAGCATTTTCTTCCCATATCTTTCGGTAATCTTTAGCTGAGAACAATGCGTTGATTTGTTGGGCGACGGCTTCGGGTGTGCGCTCTCTTAGTACTTCTCCAACTTTGTAATTTTCGACTAAGTTGCGCATTTCCGGTAAATCGGATACAAGCACTGGAATTCCCGCATGGATGTAATCGAACAGTTTGTTGGGTAATGCAAAGTGATAGCTTAATCCCAGGTCTTCTTCCAGCGAAATGCCTAAATCGGCTTGCGGTGTCAGGAAGTGGAGCTCGGAAAGAGATAATCTTCCGAGAAAGACAACTTTCCCTCCCAGGTCTTCCCGAATGACCAGTTCCTGAAGTTCATTCTTTTTATCTCCGTCGCCGGCCAACAGCAGAATACTTTTGGGAATATATTTCATAGCCTGAATAATCATCTCCAGACCGCGCCCCATATTCAACGCTCCCTGGTAAAGAATGATTTGTTGGTCGCCGAAATCCATCTGGCGGTCGCCCGGAATAAAAGTCACCGGCGAGAATCGCGGCATATTCCGGATAACGGTAAACTCTTTCCGGTAAACCGAAGAAAGGCACTCCGAAATAGATTGACTAACGGTGTACGCCGAATGCACATGAGAGAGCGAAAGCTTCTCGAGCCTTTGCCACATCCTTTTTACCAACGGGCGCTTGATGACTTCCGGGACTTCAGTAAACAATTCGTGGCTGTCGTAAATAACCGGCAACTTACGCAAGGTCGCTGCCGCTGTTATTCCCGGAAGGGTATCCAGATCATTTGCAACCAGTACGTTGTATTTTCCGAAAAGAACATGGAAAAAGAGTCGTAAATTAAAGAAGGCATAAAATAACGGACCTTTGTTGAAAAGTAACCGAAACCTTCGTGTCTGGTAAGGTCTCGACAGGGAACCGCTTTTTTTGAAGCGCCGTCCCAAAAGTGTTACTTCGAAGCCCATCTTTTGCAGCGATGAGGCAACTTTATGTACGCGGTGATCTGTTACGAGATCATTGGTTGCTGCCAGGAGTATTTTTCGCACGTTTGTCAAATTCTAGTTGTAAAGATACGCAGTTAAAAAGGAAACGTAAATATCCCTGCTTCTATTATCTTTGCCATCAAAAATTTAAGGTATGTTCATCCTCTACCACGATTATTCCTTGCTGACCAGGAACACATTTGGCATCGATGTTAAAGCTAAATCTTTTCTGTCATTTTCTGATGCTCAGGGACTGATCCAGTTTTACCAATCGAATCCGGAATACCGTGATATGGAATATTTGATTGTGGGTGGAGGAAGCAACATGTTGTTTTTGCACGACGTGGATGAGCTGGTTTTATCATCCGATATTTCCGGTATTGAGATTTTGAAAGAGGACAAGGAATCGGTTTGGGTAGAAGCCGGTGCAGGTATTGATTGGGACGAGTTCGTGGCATTTTGTGTGGGTAACCGTTGGGGAGGAGTTGAAAATCTTTCACTGATTCCCGGAAAGGTTGGAGCGGCTCCTGTTCAGAACATCGGAGCGTATGGTGTTGAAGTGGGCTCTGTCATTCGTGAGGTTCGCGGTGTCGATCTGCAAACGTTGCAGCAAAAGAGTTTTACCCGCGAAATGTGTCAGTTTTCTTATCGGAATAGCATATTCAAGCAGGAATGGAAAGGGCGCTTTGCGGTCACTTCGGTAGTGTTTGAATTGAGCAAAAAACCTGAATTCAGAATAGATTATGGCGATGTTGCAGCCGAAGTGGAGCGTCTCGGAAAAGTATCTCACTCGACTATTCGACGGGCGGTTATCGCTATTCGGGAACGAAAGTTGCCGGATCCTGAAATTATTGGTAATGCTGGTAGTTTTTTCAAGAATCCTGTGGTCGAGGAAGAAACAGCCAATGCATTAAAGGCAAAATATCCCGAGATTCCGCTCTATCCGGCTGGTGCCGGAAAAGTGAAAATAGCCGCCGCCTGGTTGATTGAAAAGGCCGGCTGGAAAGGAAAACGCGTTGGCCAGGCCGGCGTGCACGACCGCCAGGCGCTGGTACTGGTTAATCATGGTGGTGCCACCGGACAGGAAATCTTCGACCTGTCGGAACAAATCCGGATCGATGTAGAAAATAAATTTGCGATTCAGCTCGAACGGGAAGTGAACGTCATCGGATAAACTACTTTCCCGAATTATTTAAAAATGCGGTTTTTATTCAATGCTCGTTGGTAACGTGCTGCATTCCGGTTGTGTTCCCGCAAGGTTCTCGAGAAATTGTGGTAACCCGAAAAATCTTCCTTCGCACAGAAATACAGATATTTACTTTTCTCGTAGTTCAGTACCGCCTCAATGCTTTTCGGATTCGGGAAATTGATGGGGCCGGGAGGTAATCCTTTGTATTTGTATGTATTGTAAGGCGAATCAATTTCGAGGTGTTGATTGAGAACGCGTTTGATGCTAAAATCACCAACAGCAAATTTTACAGTTGGGTCGGCCTGCAACCGCCAGCCACGTTTCAGTCGGTTGATGTAAACGCCGGCAATTTTATGCATTTCATCCGGTTTCACGGTTTCTTCCTGAACGATTGATGCCAACGTTGTCGCCTGAACGGGAGTCATTCCCGCCGCTTCAGCTTTCTTTTTCCGTTCGTCTGTCCAAAAACGATCATATTCCTGGTGCATGCGATCCACAAATTCCGCGGGAGTTGTTGTCCAGTACAATTCGTAGGTATTGGGAATAAACATGGCCGGGAAAGCAGCGTAAGTAAAGCCGTACTTCTTTGCTTCGGCGGTGTCGGTTAGCATTTTTAAAAAAGCAGTCGAATCCGCCTCCATGTAGTGAGCTAGTCGGCCCGCCAAATCTTTCCGGAAACGGATATTGTTGAACGTTACTTTAATGGGCGTTTGAGCTCCGGAGCGTAACATATCAATCAGTTTGTTGTTGCTCCAGTTTTTTTCGAGCTTGTAGGCACCGGGTTTGATTAAATCCGGATACTTTTTTTTGTTGGCCACCCAATTGATGGACTTATAATTGACCAAAAAATCACCCGCCTTCAGCGAATCAATCACCTGGTCGTAAGTAGCACCATTGGGGATATAAACAAAGCCAGTATGTTTCACATTATTTTCGAAAATGTACCCATACAGCTGAAAAGCACGAATGCCAACCACAATAAAACCGATGGCTACCAATATAATGACCCATTTTCCCAATCTGGGGAAAACCATTAGTCTGTTTCTACGCTCAATTCCCATACTTAGTCTTTCTTGGTCGTAAAAATAGTAAATTCAGTTTAACTCACCAGATGGAATATCTTGCTCATCTATTTATGTTTTATTGACAATTATTCAACGGTTTACACCTAAATATTTTATATTTTCGTGCCTGAATTATAAAACCGAAAAATCGTTAACTGTTTGGAGGACAATCTTATGCATCAGGTAAAACTTGCAGATGAAATTTATTATGTAGGAGTAAACGACCGAAAAACCCATCTTTTTGAAAATTACTGGCCGCTGCCGCACGGAATGGCTTACAACTCGTATTTGATTGTTGATGAGAAAGTAGCCTTGATGGACACGGTGGAGCGCGCGTTTATCGACGAGTATCTTTCGAATATTAAAAATATACTGGGCGACCGGAAGGTTGATTATTTGGTGATCAACCACATGGAGCCCGATCATTCCGGAGCGATTCGCAGCATCGTGGCCGAATATCCAGATATTACCCTTGTCGGGAATAAGAAGACGTTCCCGATGCTGGAGAATTTTTACCAGATTAAGGAAAACACGTTGGAAGTAGGCGATGGTGATGAACTTCCGTTGGGAAAAAATACACTAGAGTTTTACACGATTCCGATGGTGCACTGGCCCGAAACGATGGTTAGTTTCGAAAAAACGAATGGCATACTGTTCTCAGCTGATGCATTTGGAGCCTTTGGTACGCTCGATGGTGGAATTTTCGATGATGAACTGAATCTCAGTTTCTACGAAGAGGAAATGATGCGCTACTTTACCAATATTGTTGGAAAGTATAGTCCGCATACGCAACGTGCCATGAAAAAGCTGAGTGGCCTGGACATTAAAATGATTGCTGCACTTCATGGTCCTATCTGGCGTTCGCATACCGATTTTGTGCTTTCGCGATACGATAAGTGGAGCCGCTACGAAACGGAAGAGGGAGTTGTGATTGTGTACGGAAGTATGTACGGGAATACCGAAAAAATGGCTGATGTGATTGCCCGGCAACTGGCCGAGCGCGGCGTGAAAAACATTCGTGTTTACGATGCTTCCAAAACGCATCAGTCTTACATTATCAGCGATATTTTCAAATACAAGGGATTTATTGTTGGTAGTGCTGCCTACAACAACGAGATGTTCCCGTCGGTGGAGGCGCTCGTTTCCAAAATTGAGCACATGGGTATCAAAGAGCACCTGCTGGGTGTTTTTGGTTCCTTTTCGTGGAATGGTGGTGGCGTGAAAAATCTCATGAAGTTCGCTGAGAACATCAAGTGGAATTTGGTGTACGATCCGGTGGAAGAAAAAGGCGCGTTGAAAGCTGATAAATTTCAGATGTGCATCGACCTGGCCAATGCCATGGCTGACAAGTTGAGAGAATAATCTTTATTCAGATATAAACGAAAAGGCTGTCTTCGAATTGAGGACAGCCTTTCTTTTGCTCTTCAGATGCGGTGTACTTACAATGTTATACCTGATTTGAAAATGGCCATTTCGCGGAAACCGCTTTTCTCGTGATTCAGCTTTTCGCCGCTGGCCACGTTGATGATATATTGTACAAAATCTTCCAGAAGTTCGTCCATTGGTTTCCCGTTGACCAGCTCACCCGCATTGAAATCGATCCAATGCTTTTTCTTCTCGTAAATGGGCGTATTGGTCGAGATTTTCATGGTCGGAATGAAACTCCCGAAAGGAGTTCCGCGTCCGGTGGTAAACAACACCATCTGACATCCGCTAAAACCAAGTGCCGACGTCGCCACCAAATCGTTTCCTGGCGCAGATAAGAGGTTGAGACCTTTCTTGCTCAACGGTTCGCCGTATTTCAGCACATCTGCAATGGTTGCATTCCCACCTTTTTGGGTACACCCCAGCGATTTTTCTTCCAGCGTTGTTATTCCGCCGGCTTTATTTCCGGGAGAAGGATTTTCATAAACCGGCTGATTATGCGATGTGAAGTAATCTTTGAAATCGTTGATTAAACTGACGGTCTTATCGAATATAATACTGTTTTCAGCCCGCTCCATCAATTGCTTTTCGGCGCCAAACATTTCCGGTACTTCCGTGAGAATAGTAGTTCCGCCGGAAGCGGTCAGGAAATCGGAGAAAGCGCCCAACAACGGGTTCGCGGTGATGCCGGAAAAACCATCGGAGCCGCCACATTTCAGGCCGATGTTTAGTTCAGAAACGGGAACTTCTTCTCGTTGATCATGGCGCATGATTTCATAGAGCTCCTTCAGGATTTTTACTCCTTCTTCGATTTCATCCTCGACCGCCTGTGCTTTCAGGAAACGAACACGCTCTTCATCGAAATCGCCCAGCGACTCCCGGAATTCTTCCATCTGCAAATTTTCGCAACCCAGGCTGAGAACCAACACACCACCGGCATTCGGGTGTTTGGCCATATTCCCCAATACCTTACGCGTATTGGCATGGTCGTCGCCCAACTGAGAACAACCGTAGTTGTGCTTGAAAACCTGGACCGCATCGATATCATCCGGCTGAACTTCCGATTTGAAGATGTCCAGAATCTGCTGAGCCTGCCCATTCACGCAGCCAACCGTCGGGATGATCCAGAGTTCGTTTCGGATACCGGCTTTGCCGTTTTTCCGCAGGTAGCCTTTAAACGTGCGGGACGAATCGCCTTCTGCAACTCTCCTGAAATTGGGATAGTACTCGTATTCCAGGTTTCCCGACAGGTTGGTTTTAAGGTTATGCGAGTGAATATGTTCGCCGGCTTCAATCGTAGCGGTGGCGTGTCCAATGGGTTCGCCATACTTCAGAATCCATTCGTCGGGTTCGATTTTCCGGACTGCGATTTTGTGACCGGCCGGAATTTCCTGCAACGTAGTTATCAGTTGGCCGTCAACTTCCAGCTGCTCACCGGAGGTCAACGGATTCAGGCAAACAACAACATTGTCTTTGGGCGATATGCGAATAAATTTTTCCATCTCTCTTTTGGCTAAAGCCGGAATTGCTCCCGGCCTTTCATTCATCACAATAAAATTCAGGTGTACGCTTAAGCAACTTTCTTTTCGGGATTTTTCTTTCCCAAAACCGATTTCACCGCCTGCTTCATGCCGGCCTTTTCAATCAGGTAGAGGTAACCGGCTACGGCTTCGGTGAGGCCGGAAACCTGGTTCAAATCCTGTTTCCAGAGTTGTTTCAGATTGAGCACTTTGCTCGTTAGCTGGTGCATTCCTTCTGGCGTACCGTCATATGCGTCCCACACTTCGCGGTAGAAATCCAGAATCCATTGGTCGTCGTTCAGCGTGTAAGCAACGCCATCGACACTGCCTTTGTAGTATGCGATGGAGGCTGCCAGCGAGAAAACCAGTTTTTGCGGCAAACGACCCTCTTTTTCGAAATAGTCGAGCAGTGAAGGCAGGTTGCGGGTTTCCCATTTTGACATGGCGTTGAGCGCAATGCTTTTCCATTCGTGGCGGATATACGGATTATAGAAACGTTCCAGAATTTTGGTGGCAAACGCTTCCAGTTCATTTCGGTTTCCAGGAATACCGGTGAGAATCTCCTCGTAAACCATTTCTTTCATGAACCGGCCGATTTCGAGATTTTCGATGCTTTCGCGAACGGTTGGCAGTCCATACAGCAACGACGTTGCAAAGCTTCCGGTGTGGCAGCCGTTCAGCACACGTACCTTCTGTTCGCGGTAGCGGGTCATGTCTTTCACGAATTTCACCTCAAGACCAGCTTCCTGTGCCGGAAATTCTTTTTGCACCCATTCCGGTCCTTCGATGACCCATAGGTGAAAATATTCGGCTTCGGTTACCAGATTATCTTCGTAGCCCAGCTCTTCCTGAATTTCCTTGATGTTTTCCTTCGGAAATCCGGGAACGATGCGGTCGACCAGTGAATTGCAGAAAGCACATGAAGTTTCCACCCAGTCGATGAATTCGACTTCCAGTTTCCAGTTTTCGGCGTGCTGTAACACGTATTTCTTGAGGAAATCGGCATTGCGGTCAATCAGCTCGCAGGCGATGATGATTAATCCTTTTGACGGATCGCCTTCGAATGTTTTAAAACGCTGGTAGAGCAGCGCCGTCATTTTTCCCGGGAAGGATTTCTGCGGCTGCATGTCCAGCTGGTCGTTTTCATCGAATACAATGCCCGCCTCGGTTGTGTTGGAAATAACGAAACGGAGTTCGGGATTATCAATCACTTCCCGGTAGGAATCGAAATCGGTATATGGGTTGATGCCCCGGTTGATGCAGTCAATTAGCTCGGCTTCTTTTACCGGCTGACCGTTTTTCATTCCTTTCAGGCAGACATGATACAGGCCATCCTGGGCGTTCAGCATGTCAACCATGCCGCGCTCGATGGGTTGAACAACTGTAATTCCGGAGTTGAAACCGACGGTTTTGTTCATTCGGTTCACCATCCAATCGGTGAAGGAGCGAAGGAAATTGCCTTCTCCAAATTGTAAGATCCTTTCGGGATAAGCTGGAAGATTGGTTACATTACTGCGGTTCAGTGTCTTCATTTTCTTCTTGATTTATTGATCTCGTGTTCGTACACGGAATGTCGTTTTAAAAAATCCGTGTTCGCACACGGATTCGGGCGCTAAAGTATGAATTTATGTTATTGGTTCGTCATTAAAATTTTTCGATCGATTGTATTTTTCTGTATATCAAATATTTGTGAACAACAATTAATGATAAGTTAATCTAGTTGTGCCCGATAAAGGGCTAATTCGTTAAGCGGAAGCATATTATTTCTAAATTAGGAGTAGAAATCAGACGAAATGGTTTATGTTTTGACAGGTGGTCCCGGGTTTGGAAAAACCTTGTTGGCTGAAAAGCTGGCAGAAAGAGGTTACCGGATTGGGCACGAAACAGCACGGGCATTGATAGAAGAAGAGCAGAAGCGTAATGGAGAGATATTACCCTGGCGGAATTCCTTGGAATTCGAACGTCGGGTGATGGAAGCGCGTATTCGGTTCCTGGAAGAGACCCCGGAAGAGGAGATTGCTTTTGCCGACAGGGGGTTACTGGATCAGGCAGCATTTTCGTACTACAAAGGAAAGGCGGTTTCCGACTCGTTGACGTTTGCCATTAAAAAACATCGGTATGCCACAACTGTTTTTATTGCGCCTCCCTGGAAGGAAATTTATCAGACGGATGCCGTTCGAAAAGAGACTTTTTACGAGGCTTTCCGCATTCACGAATGTGTTGTAAAAGCCTACCGGGAAAACGGCTATCGCTTGGTCGAACTCCCGAAAGTGGCGGTTGAGGAGCGACTGCAATTTGTATTGGATTATGTTGCTACACGTTCTGAATGATGAGTTCCAGTTACTATTCGAGATACTTAACTACAAAAATACAGCGTATGAAACGAACTGATCGCCGGGAATTTTTGAAGAAAACAGCTTTGAGTGCCGGAGCACTGGCAGCCATTCCGGGAATTATCGGGGCAACCGTCAAATCTACAGATGCGCAGGTCGAAACTGAAATTTTATCGGAAGTCTTTCTGAAGAAGAATGATGTGATCGTCTTTCAAGGCGATTCGATTACGGATTTTTGGAGGGACAAAAAAGATCAACGCCCGAATGATCCCTTGGGATTTGGCCCGGGATATGTTTTCCTGGCTGCATCCACCTTGCTCGATCATTTTGCCGAAAAACACCTGACTATTTACAACCGGGGAATTAGCGGGAACAAAGTTTTCCAACTGGCCGACCGGTGGGAAAAAGACTGTCTGGAACTGAACCCGAGGTTACTCTCGATTCTCATCGGCGTGAACGATTACTGGCACATGCACAATGGAAAATACGACGGTACAATCGAAACTTACGAGAATGATTATCGTGCTTTGCTGAAACGAACCAAAGCTGCTTTACCGGATGTGAAGCTGGTGATTGGTGAGCCTTTCGCAGTTTTGGGCGGTAGTGCCGTTGACGATAGCTGGTTTCCGGCTTTTGATGCCTACCGGAAAGTGGCCCGCAAACTGGCCAAAGAGTTCGACGCGATTTTCATTCCGTACCAATCGGTTTTCGATGAAGCATCGAAGCGGGTGGGGCCGAAGTACTGGACGGCTGACGGTGTGCATCCTTCCGTGGCTGGTTGTCATTTGATGGCTGCCGCGTGGCTGAAATCGGTATTTGGGATGGAACAAGGATGATACAATATTTCCTGAAATAAAAAATCCCCGGCCAAAACGACCGGGGATTTCCATTGGTAACAAGTGCAAGTTATTTTCCAAGGAATATTTTTACTTGTTTGTATACGTTCTCTCCGTTGAAGCCCAACTCTTCGTCGAGCACCGTGTAAGGCGCCGAGAATCCAAACGAGTTGAGTCCCCAAACTGCACCGGCGTCTCCAACCAGTCCTTTCAGGGTAACCGGCAAACCAGCCGTCATACCGAATTTCGGTACGTTAACCGGAAGTACTTCTTCCTGGTAAGCTTTCTCCTGATTGCGGAAAAGACCTTCGGAAGGTACGGAAACCACACGAACTTTCAAACCGTCGCGCTCACGCAGCAGAGCGGCACCGTCGACTAGTGTCGCAACTTCGGAACCTGAAGCCAGCAGGATAACATCCGGGTTGGCGTCGTTCTCAACAATGTATGCACCTTTTTCAGCCTGCAGCGCGTCTGTGTAACGGTCGCTGTTGGCCGGCAGGTCTTTTATATTCTGACGAGACAAAATCAATGCAGTCGGTGTATCTGTATTCTCGAGGGCCATTTTCCATGATACCGTTGTTTCGGGACCATCGGCGGGACGAAGAACCAACATCGAGTTGTCGCCGTGGTGATTTTTCAACTGCTCGAGCAGACGAATTTGAGCTTCCTGTTCCACCGGCTGGTGAGTAGGACCGTCTTCGCCTACGCGGAATGCGTCGTGTGTCCAAACATATTTGACCGGAAGTTCCATCAGCGCAGCCAAACGAACGGCGGGCTTCATGTAGTCGGAGAACACGAAGAAGGTTCCGCACACCGGAATCACACCACCGTGAAGTGCCAGACCGTTCATTACACAAGCCATGGTCAATTCGGAAACACCTGCCTGCAGGAACGCTCCGGTGAAGTCGTTCTTGGCAAACGGATGGGTCTTTTTCAGGAAGCCATCGGTTTTGTCGGAGTTCGACAAGTCAGCCGAAGCCACAATCATGTTTTCAACCTGATCAGCGAAAGCGGCCAAAACAGTACCTGATGCAGCACGGGTTGCCGTGTTGGCTTTTTGTTCCAGTGCGGCAAAATCGAATTCAGGAATGTCACCGGAAAGGAAGCTTTCCAGTTTCTCGGCTAATTCAGGATTGGCTTTTTCCCATTTTTCTTTCTCTGCTTCGAACTCTTTTACCCATTGGCGCAATTCCTCCTGACGTTTTTTATAAAGCTCTTCTACTTCGGGGAAAATTTGGAATGGCTCCTTCGGATCGCCACCCAGGTTTTCGATGGTTTTGTCGAGCGAAGCACCGGCTGCCGAAAGCGGTTGCCCGTGAGTAGAAACTTTGCGCTCGAAACTATCGCCGCCATCGGTTACAGCACCTTTACCCATAATGGTTTTACCAATGATGAGCGTGGGCTTTTCTTTTTCTTCGGTGGCAATTTTCAACGCACCGCGGATGGCTTCTGTGTCGTTTCCTTCGATGGTCAGTACTTTCCATCCCCAGGCTTCGTATTTTTTTGCTGTATCTTCAGTTGTTACTTCATCGGTTTCGGAAGAGAGCTGAATATCGTTCGAATCGTAGAACATAATCAGGTTGCTCAATCCGAGGAAACCGGCCAGACGACCTGCTCCCTGCGAAACTTCTTCCTGGATACCACCATCAGAGATGAAAGAAAAAGTTTTATGTGACATCCATTCGCCAAACCTTGCGGAGAGGAATCGTTCTGCAATAGCAGCTCCAACGGCCATGGTGTGTCCCTGTCCCAGCGGTCCGGAAGTGTTTTCCACCCCCCGCTCAGTATCCAGTTCCGGGTGACCCGGAGTAACTGAACCCCACTGACGGAAGTTCTTCAGATCTTCCATGGAGAATTTTCCCGAGAGGGCCAGAACAGAATAAAGCATGGGAGACATGTGACCGGGATCGAGGAAGAAACGATCGCGGAACGGCCAGCTCATGTCGTCCGGATTGTATTTTAAGAATTCAGAATACAAAATATTTGCATAATCAGCTCCGCCCATAGCACCGCCAGGGTGACCTGAATTTGCTTTGTCGACCATGGCGGCCGATAAAATCCGAATGTTGTCTGCTGCTTTATTGGTTAAATTGTTCTTCATCTGGTTGTGATTAAAATATTTTCGACGTAAAAATAGAAATTTTTGATTAGTAAAACGGCAACAATAGGTGTAAAAAATACACTTTCATTATTTACCTTCTGCAAACTGATTTACATCTGAGTTTGTATAAAAAGAAACACCCCAGAACCAGTAAGGTTTGGAGTGTTTTTTTATCTAAATATTAAAGATTGTTATTTCTGTCCGGGAAGAACGCGAACCAGGAAGATGCCTTCAATCTCGCGAAGTTTGTCACTCACTTCAGGATCCAGCTCATTCCGGTCGATATCGATGATGTTGTAGGCAATGCCGTTGCGGTTGCGGTTCATCATATCGGCAATGTTCACGCCGTAACCTGCCAGCAATGTTGAGATCTGGCTCACCATATTCGGAACGTTCTTGTTGGCGATGAGAATGCGGGCGCCTCCGTTGCGGTTCATCGCTACATCGGGGAAGTTCACCGAGTTGCGGATGTTCCCGTTTTCGAGGTAGTCGCGAACTTCACGCACGGCCATTACCGCGCAGTTGGTTTCCGATTCCTGCGTAGAAGCACCCAGGTGAGGAATGGCAATTACATTCTTCATGTTCAGAACGTCGGCATCCGGGAAGTCGGTTACATACCAACCTACTTTTCCGCTTTCGAGTGCCGGTTTCAGATCGGCGTTGGAAACCAGTCCGCCACGGGCGAAGTTCAGGATGCGTACACCGTCCTTCATCATGGCGATTTTTTCGGCATCGATGAAGTTTTTGGTTTTGTCCATCAACGGAATCTGCAGCGTTACGTAATCGGCTTGCGCCAACAGCGCTTCAATACTTTCGGCACGCGCAATGTTCTGGTTCAACTCCCATGCATGCTCAACAGAGATATACGGGTCAAAACCAATCACGTTCATGTCCAGTGCTTCAGCAGCATTTGCTACCATAACACCGATTGCCCCCAATCCGATGATCGCCAGTGTTTTTCCTTTGATTTCGTTACCGGCGAAGTTCGATTTTCCTTTTTCGACCATGGGAGCGACATTATTGCCTTCTCCCTTCAAGGTCTTGGCCCACTCAATTCCACCGGCAATGTTCCGGGACGAAAGCAGCATACCGGCAATTACCAGTTCTTTTACCGCGTTGGCGTTGGCACCCGGGGTATTGAATACAACAATGCCTTTGTCGGTGCATTTATCAATCGGGATGTTATTTACTCCGGCTCCGGCACGGGCAATGGCTTTCAGGGATGATGGAAGCTCCATATCGTGCATTTTGAAACTGCGGAGCACGATGCCTTCCGGTTCGGTTACTTCGCCGCCTACTTCGTAAGCGTCAGCCGGAAAGAGTTTTAACCCTTTTTCGTCAATCTTGTTCAGTGTCTGAATTTTGTACATGTTGCGTGGTGTTTTGTGGGACGTATTTTACTGTGGAATGACAAAGGTCATAAAAAGAATGGAATCATTTAAGTGATTATTCGGATAAATATCCATCCTTAAGAATTTTTTTACCTACACGAAGAAACTCAATCCAAGGCTGAGGACTAATCCCGAAACCGAGATGATGGTTTCCATCACGGTCCATGACCGGAGCGTCTGTTTTTCGTCGATGCCGAAGTATTTTCCTACCAGCCAAAAACCGCTATCGTTGACATGGGACAGGATGGTGGCTCCCGCTGCAATGGAAAGCACAATGAGTGCACGATGTGGAGCCGAAAGGTCGAAAACTTCCAGCACAGGTGCCATGATACCGGCTGCCGTGATCATCGCAACGGTTGAGCTTCCCTGTGTCACGCGAACAACTGCTGCCAGCAACCAGGCTAGGAGCAATGGCGGAAGAGCCGAGTTGGCGATGGAATGGGCCAGCATTTTTCCAATCCCGGAGTCGATGAGCACTTGCTTGAATACTCCGCCTGCTCCGGTAATCAGGATGATGATGCCGGCGGGGCCAAGCGCTTTGGTACTGATGTCGAGCAACTCTTTTCCGGAAACGCCTCTTTTCGTTCCCAGAAAATAGAGTGAGAGCAACGTTGCCAGGGTTAATGCGGTGAAAGGATGTCCCAGGAAACTGATAATATCGGTTGTTGTGCTGGCAGCGATGATTTTTTTGCTGACTAAAACACCGGAGATGGTGTTGACCAGAATGAGTAACAATGGAACGCCAATCAGCGCGGCAATGATGCCAAAGTTGGGCAACTGGCTGGTATCAGTATGCTTCTCATCTTCCTGCAAAAAAGCGGGAGGAGAGGCCGTGATTCGTTTACTGATGAATTTTCCGAACACTGGTCCGGCAATGATAGCGGTAGGCAACCCAACTATGAAACCAAGCAGGATGACCCAGCCCAGGTTGGCACCAACAATCTCGGCCACAGCCACCGGGCCCGGAGTAGGCGGAATAAAGCTGTGTGTAACCGCCAGACCCGCTAAAAGAGGAATTCCGTAATACAATACAGGTCGCCCTGTATCCCGCGAAAGCGCGTAAACGATGGGGACCAGAATGATGAAACCGACATCGAAGAAAACCGGGATGGCAACGATGAAGCCGGTTAGCACCATAGCCCATGAAGCACGTTCGTATCCAAATTTACCGACCAGGTAATGGGCCAGTGAACGGGCCCCTCCGCTGTGTTCCAGCAATGCTCCGAAAATGGCGCCAAGGCCAACAACAGTTGCGACAAAACCGAGTGTTCCGCCCATCCCGTTCTGGATACTTTCCAGCACTTTGTCGGGTTTCATGCCGGTGGCCAGACCGACATACATGCTCGTAACGATGAGCGCGATGAACGCATTGATTTTGAATCGGAGGACAAGTAACAACAGTAAGGCAACCGCCGAGATGACAATCGCCAGAAGCATCAACTGGCTCATAGATTTTGGTTTATCGGATTGTGAATCGCTTTCTGTTACCGACGCTTGGAAAAACGGCTAAACAGAAATACTCCTAAAAATAGAAAATATATCAACCCGCCCACAATGGCGAAGATGAATCCCAATTCATAAAGCGACGGGAGTGCTGCCATGCGTACGAGGCAAAACAGGGCGAAAAAGAACCAGGTAAGCGAATGGAACCAGCGCAGCACGAAATTCATAAACCGGTCGACCCGTGTTTTGGGCGGCAACGGTCGCGGTGCGAAACGCAGATAAAGGATGGCAATCGCCATACATCCAACAAAGAGCCAGGTCCATTCCATAATGACAAGTTTTTCACCGCTAAGATAATGCTTTTGGAAAATCGGAACGTTGGAAAAGTTGAGAGAAGGAGACTAGCCGAAAAAGCAGCTGTGTTTGTCTTCCTTAACAATCTCAAAGAATCCAACGATATCATTTACCTCCGGATTTGGGTTGTAGGATACCCATTTCCCATTTGCCCGCAGCCAATATATCTGCCAGATTCCGCGACTCTTAATAAATTTCGTTTTTGCAAATGGGGAATTGATTTTTTTATCCTTTTTGTCCCATCGCGGTCTGATTTCAAAAAGCTCAAGCGTGTTATTCCGGAAGGAGTATCCAATGTCCAATTCGTCTCTCATGTGAACTGAAGGGCGCATTGTTTCAATGAGTTTCTGAATTCTTACTTCCAAAAGATTGATGTTCTTGTCGTGGTCCATGTATTCAGTTTTAATAACGATTTTAACAAATAGCGGCAAATTTGCTGTGTCCCTTATCAGTAAATTATGCCATTTGTGGCTAATCCAACAATCTCTCCCCGGTCATTGGTGAATTCTATCTGTATATGCGGTTCATATTGTGTCCATTGATCGCAGGAATGATTTGACACTGTTTGCAAAGCGTTCCGGCTGATCCATGTGGAGTGCGTGGCCGGCTTCCGGAATTTGTGCGATCTGAATTTTCGGATTCAGATGTTGTAGCTCTTCGGCAACAATAGGCGAAACCACACCTTTATCGCCAAATACGAGCAGGGTTGGAACATTAATCGTCTTCACCAATTGTTGATAATCGGGATTGGGTGGCGTAAGAACATCGAAGGCGGCCATGCTGGTTTGAAGTCTCGCCCGGGCAAATAGCTCAAGCGTCTGGGATGTTCGGTTCGGTTGTCTGCCACGCGCTTCCGCAATAACTTCTTCCAAAGGCATGTTCAGAACTTGTCGATGCCGGTCTGCCACATCGCTATCGCGAACTTCGCGCTGAACTTTTGGACTCAGGAAAGTCGGATCGGCCAGGATAAGGCCACCAAGTAGCCCGGGATTTTGGCTGGCGACTACGGTTGCTGTCATCCCTCCCATGGAATGTCCGAGCAAAACCGGAGGGGAAAGGTTCAGTGCCTTTATTAAACCGACAACATCGTTTGCATGGTCCCCGTAACGGTAGCCAAAGTCAGGAGTGCTCGATTCTCCGTGTCCCCGGGCATCCGGCATGATGACATCATAATCGTTTTCAAAGGCGCGGGCCAAATCAGTCCAGCAGAGCCCGTTCGTCATTAATCCGTGAAGCAAAATCAAAGGGGGCTTTTTTCCGCCGGTTCTCGTGTAGTGAATGTGAATTCCGTTTGTTTTACAGATGGTATCGCTCCACTCAGTCGCTTTCATTTTGCCAAATTAGAAATTTTCTTTAGAAAAACTTAAGTGCTGCTTTGTGTGCCTTGGCTTTCATCATATTTGGACCTAATGAGGCCCTTTTAGTCGGTTGAATGTATTGGTATATGGCAGAGCTGCCTACCTCGTTGGTCGTCGCTAGTTATCGTTTTTAATCTTTGATGGAATATCCCTTTATTCAAAATCTGTTGCAAATTCATAAAACATTTCCGGCCATGACATTGATGCAGGAGTGAAGCCATATTCAAATCCAAGTCTGATGATAGTAAGCTTCTTCTGCGGACAGATATACACATATTCGCCCTTGTTTCCCATGCCAAAAAAGTCATTGGCATTTTTCTGCCCGCTACGAAATTTCCCCCACCAGAGATAGTTATAATAGGTATTATTTTTTAAAAGATAATCATAATATCCCTTTGGTCTTTCTTGTGGTTGCGTTGCTTCTTGTACCCAGCTTTCAGGTATTACTTGTATGCCATTGTATTTGCCTTTATTTAAAAAAAGCAAAGCGAATCGTGCATAATCGTGAGCATGGCAGTTGATACCGCTTTCCATTTTCTCAAAACCATGCTCGTCAAGGCTCCAACTGGCATTACCTCCTCCCATTTTTTGCCATAGTCTTTCTGATGCATATTTAGCAACCGACTTGCCGGTTGTTCGTTCCAGAATCATACCGAGCAATAGGGGGTTATAGTTATTGTAAAGCCAATGTTTGCCTGGGTGGTCCGAGATTCTGACATGTTCTAAGACCGCACTTCGTAAATCGGGAGATTGATAAGTAAACTCATCATCGGAAGGAAATCCATCATGCGAATAGGCAAGTCCTGAACTCATACTTAACAAATCCCTGATGGTAATTTCTGAAAAACGGGCATCCTTTTTCATCAACTCAGGCAGATACTTGGTTATTTTATCCTCTTCGCTTTTAATCAACCCATCCGAAATAGCCAATCCTACCAGGGTACAGACAAATGATTTAGCCACCGAAAATGAGGTAAATGTTGAGTCTTTATTAAAGCCATTAAAATAGTTTTCATATAGAATGGTGTCATTTCGCAATACAATAAATGCTGTGGTTTGCGATCTTTCCAGCATGGTTTCGAAATCGATATTTGTATGTAGATTTTTGAAATACGAGGTATTTTCAAAAATTCTCTTAACCCTTTCTGGTCGCATACTGTATTGAAGCATCCTGGGATGTTCAGCCCCACTAATATCCCTCTTCTTAAATATTAAATAGTCCATTACGGAAGCATCTCCTCCCTGGCACCTGCCCAACATAGTGCTAACATCAATTTTTGACTTTTTATAAGCCAATCGATCTTTAATATTTACTCCGGATAAATTTTGGGGATGGGTTTGATTTATTTCATGCAGCACTACGGTTTGAAACTTTCCTATATTCTTGGTGGCCGGCCATTGAACCATTCTGTTGTTTTGCTTATCGTTCCGGATGATTTGTATGGCCATTGTCATACTGTCCTTGTTCCATCTTACGGGCAGGTTCTCCAATGGAATTTTCATTTCTACCGTGTATCCATCCTGATTTCTTTTAACGGCAGAAGTCCATTTTGAAGAAAAAGAAAAGGACAAATCCCTGGTTGGCGGATTTAAAGAACCATCCAATTCATTGCCGGCAGCATCAGCAAGAAAGGCATAGGCATTAATTCCATCATGATACGTGTCGACACAAAAGGCTACCCAATCATTACTCAACATGAACTGGTCGTCCTTGTCCAGACGTGTTCTGTTCAATTCAGAAGTACTGTTTACCTTACATTTAAAGGCGGCATAAAGATTATCTGCATCATAGGCAAAACAGGCCGTTGTGTTATTGTATTCGCCATTTTCATCGTACAATTGGTTGGTAAGGGGTGTTTGTTGCCAGACGGGTTCGTTTAATATGCCATCAATATTTATTGTAAGGTTTGTTTTATGTGCTGTTATTTTTGGGTTTAAATTTTGCGCATGAGCAAATAGTGCAATACCGAAAAAAAACAGGGTAAAGTATATTTTTTTTCGAAGGTCATATTTTTGAAAACCATCTGTTTGTAATCCCATCTTTCAGGTTTTTATTATTTAAAAATATTCGCGAAACCTTAGAAGAGTACTAATTCTGGTTTTGCTTCCTTTAATAATTGTGTTTTTCGTTGAAGCAAAAGTAACAGCAATGTTCTGCGTAAAAGTTCGGGATTATAATTGAGAACCAAAAAGTCTGAATTTGTAAGTTGATGGGAGAAATGCAAAACCGTTACATAATTATTCACTTAAAATGGATTAGTAGTTGTTTTCTTTGACAGATAGTCTATCAAGGTGTCTCGTTTTTCTTTTTCCCTACAATCTTCTGACCGCCTTTGTATATGATAAATGAATCAATGTTGCCACTATCATTTTCAATAAACTCCATTTCAGCATCAAAAACTTTAGGAAAGAATTTTGTTTCTGATTCCGGGAAAACCTGAAATTTCTGGCGTCCTGTGGCTTGTGTCATTAATTTTCCATCCTCAAAAGTTACATTGATATTAAATCCAGGTCGTATTTCGTAAACACCAATGTACCGCTTCATTATCTCCGGACTTACTTGTATCTCATTGTGTAACGGAATCGGTTTATCCGTTTTTATTCCCTTTGTTTTGTTTATTCGATTGGAGAAACTTGCTTCCATCCTATTTCCTTCTTCCTGAAATTGAATTTTAGACAAACTATTTTCGAAGAAAAAGGCATTTCCCTTTATTGGATATAATCTCTTTTTGCTACTTCCGGTTCTTTGACTGTACAAATTATTATTATGTAGCGTTATTATTCTGGTTGTGTGGTCTTCAAACTCATATACACCAACTAATTTTTTAAGATATTCATTGTCAACAGCTATTGCATCTTCCTGTGTGGGGTATGGTTTATTAATGGCAAGTGCAGCCATTCGGGTTGAAACCTGCCCGGGATCATGACAATCACAGTTTGAAAAGACTGCAACGAATACATCTTCATTTGGAAGATAGATTGAGTTGGTAACGTAGCCAAAAATCCCACCACTATGTTCAATGGTTGGACTTCCATTGATATCATTCAGGCTCCAGCCATAACCATAATTTATTTTCTTACCGTTGTTTAATCGATAATTGGTGAACGCTAAATCTATCGATTCCTTTTTGACCAGTTTGTTGGAGCGAATTGCCCGGTTCCAAATAAAGAGATCTTCAACCGTTGACATCAGGGCGCCAGCAGAATATGGTTGTGTAAAGCTCAGGTATTCGGTATTAACATAGTCTCCTCTTTTTTGGTACCCATAAGCTCTGTTTTTAATTATTTTGGAATGACTGCCGTAGAAAGTATGGTGCATTCCAAGGGGTTCGAAAATATTTGATTTGACAAATTGTTCATAGGTTTGCCCTGATACCTTTTCAATAATGTAACCAAGAATAAAGTAGGCGGAATTATTATATCTCCATTCCTCCCCGGGAGCAAAATCCATGGGCTCATTCTTGAAAAAATCGATGAACTCTTTTGGTTTAAAGTCTTTTCTCCAAACTGAAAACCAGTTCTTCATCGATGTATAACTTTTTATTCCGGAGGTGTGCGTTAGTAAATGATGAATACTAATGTGATAACCCTGAGTAGGGTAGTCCTTGATGAATTTAGTAATGTCATCATCCAGATTCAGTTTTCCCTGCTCCATCAACATTAATATGGAAACAGCGGTAAACTGTTTCGTTATTGACCCGATTTCATACACCATATCGGGCTCCGTTTTAACATCTAATTCCAGATTAGCCATCCCAAAGGCCTTGTGATAGATGACTTTCCCATTAATTGCTACTAATGCCGTTGCTCCGGGCCAAGATGGCTGGAATGCCTTCTCAAGCATTTCATCAAACTGTTTTTCGAGTTTTTGAGCATGAACTGTAGTTGACAATCCAGAGAGAAGAATAAGTATATATAGTGTTTTTCTTAGGTAGTTCATTGTCTTTTTATTGTGTGTAGCGGATATGCTGGTCATTTTAATTATACTCCAAATTACATGTCAGGCTTGTCGGTGAACACCACGTTTTATCACAAAAACAGGCTCCAATGAATCAGCCGGTGCATTCGACTTAGTCCATCGGAGCCTGATTGGTAGTCGTTTTCTTCTGTCTACTCCTTTTCAGCAACCGGCCAATCGATATTAAACCGTGCCTTTAGGTAGGGTTTCAAAGGACCTAATCCAATTTCGGCTCTGCGCTTGTCGACATTTTCAGGTTCCTTAATGGGATAAGGTACCCGTACCATATGGTCGAATCTGACTTGTGTTCCATATAACTGTTCCTTGCCTTCCTCTACCAGCAACCGGTCGCACATTTTGGCATATCTGAGCGGTTGTGCTTCTCCATTTTTGAAGGCCTTTTCCAGCATCGGAAAGTATTTGGCCCTGAGTTCATGACTGGCATGATTGATGATCAATGCTGCTCCTGCCGCGGCAACCTCTGTCACCGCTGATGCTGTTGGCCAGCCATATTGGCTCAGCAGTTCCGGTAGTCGCTCTTCGTTTTCCTTTTTGTTTTTTTCTTCCATCGCGAGAACAGGAAAGATGGCCGGCGTACTAAAATACCCCCCGTTTTTCATGTATTTCTTTCTTTCAATATTCCCAGCATACATCATCCCCTGGTCTTTGATGATCATCCGGAACAATTCCCGGGCAAACGGTTTGTTTTTTATCGGGCCATGTTTCGCTTCATATTTTTCAAATTGAGCATCTTCCACTTTTTTCCACCTCGGATCATCGATAATGCTTAGAAAGTCCGGGTTGTATAATGGTTCCAGCGTGGAGTCGTTTTGAAGTGCGATGTTCAGGAAATAGAAAGTGGTGTCTCTCATTTGGGTAGTCCATAAAAGTGCAGTGGTGGAAGCAATTTTATACGATATTTCAGCAGAAGGATGCTGTACCATGGTTTCGCCATATTTCATTAAAGAGGGCATTAAAAGCCCTTCTCTCTTCAAACTGTCTGCTGTGCTTGTGTTGTTTTGTCCAAACGCTGCCTGCAAAAGAAACAGCGTTAATGAAAGTGTGATTAGTTTTTTCATTGTCAATTCTATTTATGTTTTGTGACAATGATAGAGTGTTTGGGTAGTTGAGAAATTAAAAATCGCCGAATTGCAGGTTTAGTGATGGATTCAACAATTTTACAACATGGAGTATGTTTCAGCTATTTACAATTTGATGTTCCCGGATGTTTTGTGAAGTGCCGTTTTCATTACAGAAACAACACGCAACGAATCACCCGGAGGCATTGAGCTTATTCCATTGGCATGTGAAGATGTGTCATCAGGTATTCATTCCATCCCGTTTGCGTCTGACGAGGCACTTTTACCCACTTAGATGATTTCACCGGCATCTGGCGGAGCACTCTGAATGATTAAGAGTCGTTCATCAGGTTGTGATGAGGCACCTTCAGCAACCGAAAGCATTTTATCACCTGCGTATGAGGTCCCTCAGTTTCGGGAAGATGTTCATGCACGCTGCATGAAGTGTGTCTGTTTCGGGAAGATGCTCATGCACGCTGCATGGAGTGTGTCAGTTTCGGGAAGATGTTCATGCACGCTGCATGAAGTGTGTCAGTTTCGGGAGGATGTTCATGCATGCTGCATGGAGTGCTTCAGTTTCGGGGAGATACTCGTCACGCTGCAACGGGTTGCCTCAGTTTCGGGGAGATATTTTTCTCGCTGCAACGAGGTGCCTCCGTTCCCGGAAGATGTTCGTCACGCAGCAACGGATACCTCCCGGGAAGCCAGGCGTTTCATCAGATGCTGGTTGAGTCCCACCGTGGGCTGTAAGGATGTCATCCCTCCGGAGGATGACATCCTTCAATCAGCACTGGTAAAATCTCACAATTGTAGTGGATTAATCCTTTATAGGGTGACTCGAAGTCCGATATGGAAGCTCCTTCCCGGTTCGTAGTAAAGACTTCCGGTTTCGGCACCGCTGTTTTTGTAGGCACGGCTCAGATGCTCCACATAGTTTACATTGAAAATATTGGTGACCGATGCATTGATGCTGACCGCTTTTGCCGGACTGTACGAAAAATCCCAGTCGAAAACCGAAAATCCAGGTGTTGTGCTTTCAGCAAATGCTTTTGAAACCCGGTTCTGGTCGGCTGCAAAGCGACCATGAATGCGCGTTTGTACTTTTTTATTTTTGAAAGCGATAAAGCTGTTGACCGTGAATGGGGGGATTTCCGGAAGCGGCTCATTAAGCGTACTGTTCTGAGCATACGTATAGGCAGCTGAAAGCGAATAGGTAAAATTGTTCAGGAACTTTACTTCGGCCCCGGCTTCGAAACCGGTCATAAAAGCCTTATCAATATTGGTAAACACTTTGGTCCCGTATGGCGGGTTGCAGGCCATAAACTTCTTGTGAATGGACGTGTCGAGTCTGGCGCTGATGTAGTTGGTCAGGTACGAATAAAAGGCGTCGCCGTACACCTTCAGGTTATCGCTGTTGTATTCAATACGCACATCGCTTTGGTGGTTGGTTTCCGCCTTCAATCCGGGATTCCCAAGGTATTCATAGGCATCGGTTCCAATGCTGAGGTGGTTGATGAATACTTCGCTCAAATCGGGTGCCCGCTGTGCGATGGCGATGGCCCACTGCAGGCTCCAGTCACGGTTGATGTACCAGTTAAGCCGGCTGCTGACCGATGGAAGTATTTTGGCTTCGGGCTGAATATTATTGTTGTATTGCGCTTTAAAATCGTCGGCCGGATCGTTGATTTGGTAGGAAGTCCTGTCGGCACGCAAACCAGCTGTCCACGAAACTTTTTTGCTGACTTCCAGTCGGTTTTCAGCAAACAGGCCAATATTGTCCCGTTTGCTGTTCTGCCAGATTTTATCAACAACATTCATCGGCGACGGTAACGTAACTCCGGTACACGGATTGATGATCACCTTGCGGTTCCGGTTGCCTTGCTTGGCAATTTCTTTGAAGTCGGCCCCGGCATAGAGCGTATTCCGGCTTCCGGTTGCCAGCTTAAACTCGGTTCTTCCTCCGTACACCTGAGCCTTAAGTGGTGACACGGCTTCTACCATTTTCCAGGAAGGGCGTCTTCTGGTCGACATTTGGTGGTCGACCAGAGAAGTATACAGTTTTATTTTGATGTTTCTAACGACTTTCGATACATCGGACAGCGCATAATCCAGCGAGCCGATGGTGCTTTTGTCGAAATCGGCGTCCATGGGCAAGCCGGCATACAGCACATCGCTGGCTTTGCCTTGCCGGAAGGTTAGTTGCAGCCGTTGTTTGGCGCTGAAGTTCCAGCCTGTCTTCAAGGTATAGTCCCATCGGCTAAACGATGACGGAATCACGGTTCCGTTGCCACTTTTATAACTACCGTAGTCTTTATACCCGGCATTCAGCAGGAAGTCGAATTTCTTCCCGGCATACAGCGAATTGATATTTCCGTAGTAATTGTTCCCGTTCGACTGGTAGCCAAGGTCGATTTTTGTATCAACCGGATTATTGGGATGGTATACCGGTCGCTTGCTGACAATGTTGATCAGTCCCCCGAACGACTGGTACCTCATGTCGTAAGGGCCTTTCACGATTTCTATTTTCTCGATATCCTCGGGTGAGATTTGAGAAATCGCCGGGTCCATACGGTTAGGGCAGGCGTTCGCCGACTTCACTCCGCCATCGAATTGCACATTGAGCTGACTGTATTTGAAGCCTCTAAGAATCGGCTCTGTTCCGTAGTTCCCCTTTTTGATAATGCCAAAACCACTCTGGTTTCTGAAAATGGCTCCTACGTCATGAGGACTTTCAATCTGGATGGATTTTAAGTCGATATCGGTTCCCTTCAGGTTTTGCTGGGAGACGACGAGAACTTCTTCAATGGCAATGGTGTCAGGTTGGGTTTGAGCCTGTGTAGTTGCAATACCGATAAGCAGAAATACTGCAACCAGGTACATTTTTTTCATAAGAATGACTGATGAGTAATATTAGTTGAAAAATCAGGGTAACTGTGATGCCCTTGTAATGTTATTGGGCGCCAAAATGTTCATGACAGTGGTGAGATTTCCCTCTTTCGTCAAGTTGTTTGCCCCTCCCGGCCTCCCCAATCGGGGAGGAGAGCGGTCGCTGACGGTGTGCAATTAAGCAACTTATCCAGTCTGAAGGTCCGGTTTAATTCAGCCCAATGACAATGCCTTGGGCATTGAAATGATATCATGCCATAATGTGGTCGAGAAATGGTTTGGATTGAAATGGTGAGGTCGTTTCGACCGCAATAGCGTTGTGATTCATTAGGGGACAACAACAGGAACTCTTTTAACGATAGAAACAACAGTAACGGCAAAGCCTAACCTGAAACCAGTCTAATCTCTCTCATATAACATCTTCCTACAAAAAAATCCCGGAAAGAGAGCTCTTCCCGGGATGGACTTATCTGAAAACTGTTCGTTACACGTTGTAAGTCGACGAGGCGGTATCGCCACCGTGGCCGGTCCAGTTGGTGTGGAAAAACTCGCCACGCGGTTTGTCAACCCGCTCGTAGGTATGCGCTCCGAAGTAGTCGCGCTGTGCCTGCAACAGGTTGGCGGGCAGACGCTCACTGCGGAAACCATCGAAATAGTTCAGGGCAGTGGTCATAGCCGGAGCCGATACGCCGTTCATCACAGCGGTTGCTACCACACGACGCCATCCTTCCTGGGCGGCTTCAATTTTTCCTTTAAAGAAATCGTCGAGCAGGAGGTTCTCCAAATCGCCATTCTTGTCGTAGGCCTTTTTGATGTCGCCGAGGAATTTCGAGCGGATGATACATCCACCTCGCCACATCAGGGCAATACCTCCGTAGTTGAGGTTCCAGTTGTGCTCTTTGGCTGCCTCGCGCATCAGGTCGTAACCCTGTGCGTAGGAGATGATTTTGGCTCCATACAGGGCATCTTTCAAATCTTTCAGGAACTGTTCGCGATCGCCGTCAAAATTGGCTTTCGGTCCGCTCAGCGCTTTCGATGCGGTGACACGCAAATCCTTCTGTGCTGAGAGGCAGCGGGCAAATACAGCTTCGCCAATCAAAGTCAACGGAATGCCTAAATCGAGTGCCGAAATTCCGGTCCATTTTCCGGTACCTTTCTGTCCGGCGGTATCGAGAATTTTTTCTACCAACGGGTCACCCTCTTCATCGCGGTAGCCGAGAATATCGCGGGTAATTTCGATGAGGTAGCTGTCCAGATCACCTTTGTTCCATTCGGCAAACACGTCGTGCATTTCGTCGTAGCTCATGCCGAGCAGATCTTTCATGATCTGATAAGCTTCGGTGATGATCTGCATGTCGCCATACTCGATACCGTTGTGTACCATTTTCACGAAGTGGCCGGCACCGTTCTCACCAACCCAGTCACAGCAAGGAGTTCCGTCTTCTACTTTAGCAGCGATGGACTGGAAAATATCTTTTACAAAAGGCCATGCTTCGGGACTACCTCCGGGCATCATCGACGGGCCGTGCAGGGCACCTTCTTCACCACCCGAAACACCAGTTCCGATGTATCGCAGTCCTTTACTTTCCACGTATTCGGTACGACGAATCGTATCGGGAAAGTGGGAGTTTCCGCCATCAATGATGATGTCACCTTCTTCGAGGTGCGGGATGATTTTTTCGATGAGGTCATCCACCGGTTGCCCGGCTTTCACCAGCATCATCACTTTGCGTGGGCGCTCCAGGTTGACTGTCAACTCTTCGATGGTGTGGCAACCGATGAAATTTTTCCCGGCGCCGCGACCGTTGATGAATTTGTCTACTTTTTCGGTGGTACGATTATATACAGCAACAGTAAAACCCTTGCTTTCCATGTTGAGCACGAGGTTTTCACCCATTACTGCGAGGCCGATGAGGCCAATGTCTGCTTTTTCTTTCATGTGTTCTTATGTTTTGAATACGATTAATGTGCTTTTATTTATGTTGTTTTAAAACCGAACGTTTTAAGTCGTTTCATTGTTTCCGACGAACTGTTAAGAAGCGTTATATGGTACACCGGGAATTCGCGGCGGACCGGATAGTCGCCCCGTTGTTTTTCGAAGCTTTCCGGCGAAAGGCGCAACCGCTTATCATCTTCCCGAATGTCATAGGTATCGAGAACTGCTCTTTTCAAAATTTCTTCGGTGCTTTTACCGGTTTCGTCCGAGGTGATTTC
Source organism: Prolixibacter denitrificans (assembly GCF_003014495.1). Classification (GTDB taxonomy): domain Bacteria; phylum Bacteroidota; class Bacteroidia; order Bacteroidales; family Prolixibacteraceae; genus Prolixibacter; species Prolixibacter denitrificans. The sequence continues at coordinate 164,228 of NZ_PYGC01000008.1, forward strand.
GGTCGATGCCGGAAGTTCCACATTCTGGCAGGTCCAGTTGTCAACTCCCAAACCGAAAAACCGACTGACAGCCTGTACACTCATGGCGGTCCCGTTGGCTTTTCCATCTTTGGAATAACCGGCGATATGTGGTGTGGCGATGTCGACTCTATCGAGCAATTCACGGTCGATGTCGGGTTCATTTTCCCAGCAGTCGATTACGGCACCAGCAATTTGGTTGGTGTTTAATGCTTTTTTCAGCGCTTCGGTCTCCACCACTTCGCCGCGGCATGAGTTGATGACGAATGGTTTTTTTCCCGCTTTCGCGAAGAAGGCTTTTTTGGCCATGTGAAAGGTTTTGTCCTCACCAGCCATGTTCAGCGGTACATGCAGCGTGATGATATCGCTTTGATCCAGAATTTCGTCCAGCGAAACGAAGTCGCCTTTTCCTTCCGCTCGTTCGCGGGGCGGGTCGTTCAGCAGAACCTTCATGCCGTATGCTTTGGCAATCCGGGCTACTTTCTTGCCAACATTTCCGACCCCAACAATGCCAATGGTCTTTCCGCTAAGCGAAAAGTTATGCTTTTCACTCAACACCGCCAGTGCCGATGCAATGTATTGCTCTACCGAGCCCGAATTACAGCCCGGTGCATTGGTCCATTCAATACCGGCCTCGCTACAGTATTCGGTGTCGATGTGATCGAATCCGATGGTGGCGGTGGCAATGAATTTAACGTTGGAACCTTCCAGCAGTTTCCGGTTGCACCTGGTTCGCGTGCGGGTAATCAGCGCATCGGCATTTTTCACCACTTCGGGCGTTGTCTGGCTTCCCGGTAGGTAAACCACTTCGGCAAACGGTTCCAGTGCCCCTTTGATGTAAGGTATTTTGTCGTCGATAATAATTTTCATCGTTGCTTCACTTTCGTGTGAATAACAGGTTAATCGGGTTAGGGGTTCGCTGGTTATTTCCCGGAATAAAAGTTACTGACCATTTCGTCCATTACACGGCTGGTGCGGGCAGCACTTTCGCCTGTGGATGCTGCTTTTCCATTACCGCGAAGTTCATCGACGATGGTTTGCAGCAAGTTTTGCTGAACGTGATCCGGAGCGGGGAAAGGGAATTCCTGTTTCCCGGCTGCCGTTTCGAGAATGACAGGCGTAAACTCGAACGTCGAAAGCCGGATATTCCCGGTACTGCCGATGATTTCGATTTCATCTAGATTATTCTGTTCCGAAGTCGTGAAACACCACGTTCCGGTTCCGGCAACGCCCGTTTCATGTAACCAATTACCCAGCACCATGTCTTCGGCAGGATACGCTCCGGCCTGGTTGAAGGCTTGTCCGCGTACATCGCGGATGGGACCGAACCAAGCGTCGAGAATATCAAGTTGATGAGCTGCTAAATCGAAGAACAAACCTCCGCCGGCAATTTCCGGAATGACGCGCCACGGAAGATTTCCCTCGTTATACTCTTCTTCGTTGAAAGTCCGGTAGAAACGAATGTTAACCAACCGTACGTCGCCAATGGCTTTGGCTTCGAGCAGTTCTTTCACTTTCAGAAATCCGGGTAAGCGGCGACGATAATATGCTACAAATAGTGGCATGCCGGTTTCCTTCGAAACGCGGTTCATCTCTTCGCATTCGCGGAAGTTGAGGGCCATGGGTTTTTCCACGTACACCGGTTTGCCGGCTTTCATCGCCTGAATGGCATATTTTGCGTGTGTTTCGGGCGGAGTTGCCACATAAATGGCATTCACTTCCGGATCGTTGATGAGTTGGTCGGCATCGCTGTACCACTTGGAAACATTGTGGCGACGGGCATAATCCTCCGCTTTTTCAGCCGAACGGCGCATCACTGCTACCAACTTCGAGTGCTCAATTTTTTGTAGTGCCGGACCGCTTTTTACTTCGGTCACTTTTCCGCATCCAATGATTCCCCACCTGATTTCTTCCATGAAAATGAAAAATTTTTGTGTGCCAATTTATGATTAATCCTTGAACCGGTCTTTGTGAGCCCACAGGCCCAACGCCGGATTGGGGACGTAAAATATCTCTTCGCCGTTAGGCAATTGGTTCCATCCGTCTTTCAACTGATGCGGATCGTATGTCTGCATTACTTCGTCGAGGGCTTTGTATTGAAATCCTACGCTTTCAATCTCTTCCTGCGTAAGGTTTTCTTCATTGGTGCCCGGGCAGTAGGTAATCGTGAAGCGTCCTTCGGAACTACCGTGAATGAGGTGTGCTGCGGCGCTCAGGTTATTCCTCAGTTCAGCGTTTTTCTCTACCATTTCCAGCGTATGTGGCGTTCCATGGTAGCCGTATTTTCGGATCAGTTTGTCGATTTCCGGGTCTTCTCCAAACTCCTTCAAAGCCGGAGCCAGAATAATCAGTTCAGCATTGTCGGCCAGTGCCATCCGGGTACGGTAAATGGCTTTGTTGCCCAGCCAGGTCGATTTGAACTCTGTGGGATCGAGATAAACGACCGCCTTTTTTATGGGCTTCTTCACCATTTCAAAATTCACTTTCACCGAAAGGGCAGCCGCCTTGTCGAACGCTTCAAAGTCGTCACCAATGAACAGGCCGCGAACTTTCAGTTTGCCATCACCGCCGGCTTCCACTACCGTGAGAACATAGAGGATGGGCAATTCGGATGCGACTTTTTCGCTGGCATAATTAAACACGCGACGTACCGGTGTGTCGGAGCGGCCCATCATTTTTTCCATGCCGTAAACAGCCCCGAGGAAATGGCTCTTGTTGATTCCTTCTGCTCCTCCAGTTCCAACAAAAATATTCTTGTTGTAGTTGGCCATACCGACTACTTCATGAGGAACGACCTGTCCAACGGAGAGAATCAAATCGTGGCCGCCGTCGCGCAACAGTTTGTTGACTTGTACCGGCCATGGATAGTCGATGGCACCTTTGGAAACTTCCTTGACATATTCACCGGGAACTTCGCCTAAGGTAACCACGTCGTTCCGCCAGTCGTGCTCGCGAAATAGTTCCATTGGAGTCTGTCCGAACATGTGATGTATCTGTTCTTCCGTCATGGGACTATGCGTTCCCAAAGCCGGAAGTATATCGGTGAGTTTGTCGCCATAATATTGCCAGGCAAATTCGGTCAACTCACCGGCGTGTGACGGGTATCGGGTATAGTCCGGCGGAATGGCCAGCACTTTACCGACATCTCCGAGTTTATCGAGCGCCGTAAACAGGCCTTCCTGCAAGTCGACTGCACTTAGCTCCTGTTCGGGCGATCCTGTTTCGTAGTAAATCATATTTCTTTTAATAAGGCTCAGGAACAGGCAAAGGCACAGAAAGGAGCCCTTTGTCTCGACCTGAGCAGATTATTTTTCAAGGGAGTAGATCAAAGCATTAATTTCTTCGATTGCTTCTTTGTAACGTTTAATCAAATCTTCTGATATTTCGGAATTCAAATATTCCTGAGATTGGGCGACCATATTTGACTCATCGATTCGTAGGCACTTCCTCTGGCAATCTTGTAAAAACGGGTTTTATCTTTGGGTTCGTAACGTCCGTAACCTTCAGCTAAATTGTGAACCACAGAATTGGCGGCCCGTTTTAAATCATCCGTCAAAGCAAATCGCTCATCTGCCGGAAAACGCTTGATTATTTGGTAAACTTCAACCAACAAGGTAAAGGCTTTCTGCCACACGGGCATGTCTCTGAAATCGTTGTATTTCTTGTCTCTATAGCTCATCTCATATTTGGTAAAATCGATTTGCCATGATTCTTTTCTTTTGCCTTCGCCTGTGCCTTTGCCTTTGCCTTTTTTTATCTTATCTCTTTACACGCGCATTTCCTTCCCAGATGCTCCAAACCATCTCTTCGTCGGCAGGCTGAGCGTAGTCTGTCAGGAACGTAGTAGCCAGTGCACCGGTAGCCCAGCCAAACTGCGGCCATTTTTCAGCTTCCCAACCTTTCAGGATACCATATAAAAGACCGCCAACAAAACCATCACCACCGCCGATGCGGTCGAGTACGTTGATTTTACGGGGCTCGATGACTTGCCATTCAGCACCGGCGAGCATGACAGCTCCCCACAGGTGCTCGTTGGTACTGACCACTTGCCGTAATGTTGTGGCAAATACCGACGCATTGGGGAATGATTTCTTCACGTTTGTGATGAGGCCTCTGAAACCTTCAATATCGGCTTCGATGCCTTTTCCTCCGGCTTCAGGACCTTCAATCCCAAAGCATAGCTGAAAATCTTCTTCATTCCCAATAAGGATATCGGCAACCGATGCTATTTCAGTAAAGTTTTTCCGCAACTCTTCGGCGCGGCCTTTCCAGAAGGAAGCACGGTAGTTCAAATCGAAAGAGATGCGTGTGCCATGCTTTTTGGCGGCGCGGGCAATCTCGAGACAGAAAGTGCTGGTTTCAGGAGAAAGTGCGGCAATCAGTCCCGATAGGTGAACGATTTGGACGCCTTCTTTACCGAAAATACGTTCCAAATCAAAATCTTTTACGTTGAGAGTCCGGCCCACTTCACCTGCACGGTCGTTTTGCACGCGTGGCCCGCGAGAACCGAAACCGCTGTCGGCAATATTGAACTGGTGACGGTAACCCCATGGATCGCCTTGCGGAACTTCCGGTCCTTCGTAATCCATGTGGCGGCTTTTCAGATTGCTTTTGATGAACTTTGCCACCGGACTTCCCTTCACGAAAGTGGTTAGAACTTTGACCGGCATTCCGAGAAAAGAGGCAATACTAGCCACATTGGTTTCGGCGCTCGTCGCCTGCATCTCGAAAAGGTTACTGCTGTGCACCGGTTGTCCGTTCACCGGCGTAATGCGCACGCCCATGCTGGTGGGTACCAACAGTGAATATTGACAATTTTGTTTGAGTTGAAGATCCATTTTACTATTTCTTTTTACTGATTTTCCTGAACTGGGTTTAGTTTTCCTTAAACTCCGCTGTAGGCGTTGAAACCTCCGTCAACCGGGATGACAACGCCCGTGACAAATGACGAGAGGTTAGAGAGCAGAAGTAATACAGTTCCCTGCAAATCTTCCGGTTCACCGAATTTCCCCATCGGAGTGTTGTCCACAATTTTCTGCCCTCGCTTGGAGTAATTGCCGGTTTTTTCGTCCAACACCAGGAAGCGGTTTTGCTCGGTGATAAAAAAGCCCGGAGCGACAGCGTTTACGCGTATACCGACTTTGGCCATGTGCACCGCCAGCCATTCAGTGAAATTATTAATCGAAGCTTTAGCTGCAGAATAGGCCGGTATCTTCGTTAATGGATGGTAGGCATTCATGGAAGAAACGTTCAGGACCACACCTGTTTTCTTCTTCAGCATGTCGCGGGTGAAAACCATGGTCGGTAACACCGTTCCTTTGAAATTGAGGTCGAAAACATTGTCGAATCCTTCCATTTCCAGTCCGTAGAAAGTCGACTGAAGGTCGTCCAAATCAGACTCCTGCATTTGTTCTACGCCGGTCGTTGCTTTCGGCGAGTTTCCTCCTGCATTGTTGACGAGAATATCGATCGGGCCGAGTTGCTCTTTAATCGATTGATGAGCTTGTTCCAACTGGGCTTTGTCCAGCACGTCGCCTTTGATCCAGATGACTGTTCCTCCGGTTTCCCGGGAAATCTCTTCAGCAACCTGTTTCCCTTTTTCTTCACCACGTGAAACAATTGCAACTTTTGCCCCGACGGTTGCCAGGGCTGATACAATAGCTTTTCCAATAACTCCGGCTCCACCGGTTACAACACATACTTTCCCGTTAAGGTCGTCGAACGTAAAGTCTTTCATGGATCTAATGTCTTGTAGATTCAGTTTTTCTGTTTCAGATTATTTGGCACTGTAGTAATCCAGATTTTCCCGGGTGATAATATCGATGGATGTGAAGTGTTCTTTTTCCACCGGCTGTTTCCTGAGAACGTGATCGAACAACGCATTTAGCGCGTTGTAGCCCTGTTCCTCCGGATTCTGACAGATGAGAAAATCGATGGCATCTTTCTTCAGCATTTTCACGTTGGGCGGAATGAGGTCGTAGCCTAAAATTCGCGGATGAAGCCCCAGTTTTGAAAAATACTCAGCCACAATGTGAACCCGTGAATTGGTTACATAAACGCAGTCGATTTTTTCCGGAGCCAATCCTTTGGCAGCTATCTGCTGTTTCAGTTCGGCTTCACTTTCCTGAATTTCCATCTTAATGACTTTCTGCTGAATGGATTTCTCTTTGAAATAGTCAAAGAATCCTTGTTCGCGCTGATGGAGGTGGTTTTGATTATCCAGTTCACGACCGATATGAATCAACAGAAAAACGCGTTCTTCCGGCAGACCGTAATTTAATAGTTTAGCCGCCAGGTATCCGCTCTGGAAAGAGTTCTGCCCGATGTAACTCACGGGATGCGTCTCTTTCAGATTGGAATCGATATAAACATAAGGAATGTCTAATGCATCCAATGTTGAAGTGAATAATTTTGCCTCCCGGCTGATCCACGGAGCCAGTAAAACCCCGGCCGGCGGATTCTCCAGAATATCAACCGTCTTTTCATTGAATGAAGCGGAACCATCGGTATCAAACAGGTAAAGATCCAATTTTACACCAAATTGGGCCAGCTCTTCTGCTGCCCGGTCAATTCCGGAGAGCGGACGGGTCCAATAGGATTCTTTGGTTGGCGCTTTGGGGAGCAGCACAGCGAATGAGGTTTCTTTTTTGGAAGCTAATGAACTGGCCAAAAAATTGGGGCGGTAGTCCAGATCATTAATGATGGACAGTATTTTTTCTTTGGTCGCGGCCGAAACTTCACCACGGTTGTGTAACACCCGGTCAACTGTACCGATCGATACACCTGCTTTTTCCGCGATGTCTTTTATACGGATTATTTTTCGTTCCTGTTTGATAAGGCAAAATTTTTAAGGTTCAATGTTCAGTTCAACAAACAAATCTATGAAAAAAAAGATTTGTCGTGTACGATAACGGCAAAAAACTATTTTAAAACATAAAAGAGCGATCTATTGGGTTTTTAAGTTTTGTGTTCAGGAAAAAGTTACTACTTTCGTGAACGAACACGGAAAACGTGTGTGAGTAAATTCTGTTGAAAATAAGCTGATTATGAAACTTGGAAAATATAGCTTTGGTATCGGTGATCGGTTCGCCAGAGAAGGTGAGGCACAGCTTCGGGCCATCATGAAAGCTCAAAAAGCAGGCATCGATATCAGTCCGGTTTGGAACAAGTCCAACCGCGAACATACCATCGTTAATTCGAAACCGGAAGATACCCGGAACGAAGCTGATGCAGCTGTGGCAGCTTTGGGGTATCAGGGAGCCTATTTTGTCGATGCCGACCATATTGGCTTGGGAAACGTTGAGGGATTTCTTGAGTCGTCCAACTTTTTCACGCTGGATGTGGCTGCTTTTATTGGCAAGGCCTCTTCCGCCGATGATGTGGATGATTTCCTGGATGCCTGCGAAAAGTACAAAGGTGAATGGCAAATTCCCGGTATCGATTCTCCGTTCAAAGTGGATGAAGAGTTTTTGAGGGAAATGGCCGATCGTTTCCTTGCAGCCATCGCTGAAGCAGGAAATATTTACCGGTTCATCAAGGCACGGAAAAAGGATAACGACTTCATTACCGAAGTTTCGATGGATGAGGTGGAAGCTCCGCAGACACCTATCGAGATGTTCTTCATCCTGAAAATGATTGCTGACGAGGGTATTCCTGTGCAAACGATTGCCCCTAAGTTCACCGGGCGTTTTAATAAAGGTGTCGATTATGTCGGCGATGTGAAGCAGTTTGCCCGCGAGTTTGAAGAAGACATTCTCGTTATCGATTTTGCTGTGAAAGAATTCGGTCTTCCGGAAACGTTGAAGTTGAGCGTGCATTCCGGATCGGATAAGTTCTCCATTTATCCGGTGATGGCCGAAATTATTCGTAAACATGATAAAGGCCTTCACGTAAAAACGGCTGGTACTACCTGGCTCGAAGAGGTGATTGGCCTGGCGCTGGCTGGCGGCGAAGCACTGGAACTGGCCAGGAATATTTATAAAAAGGCGCTGAAGCGGAAAGACGAACTGTGTGCGCCATATGCCGATGTGATTGATATTGACGACCAATTGCTGCCGTCGGTTTCTGATGTTGATAGCTGGACGAGCGAGCAGTTTGCGAATGCGTTGCGTCATATTCCCGGTCATCCGGAATACAATCCAGGTTTCCGTCAGTTAATTCATGTTGGGTACAAAATTGCCGCTGAATATGGCGAAACATATACTTCGCTGATTGAAAAGAATAAAGAGCTGGTTGGAAGTTGTGTGGAGGAAAACCTGTTTGACCGCCACCTGAAGAGACTGTTTAATTTGTAAAAGGATAGATAGATGAAACCTTTTTTGGGAGAAGATTTTTTGTTGGAAACCGATACGGCGCGTCAATTATATCACGAGCATGCGGCTAAAATGCCCATCTTCGACTATCACTGTCACATCTCTCCGAAAGAAATTGCCGAGAACAAATCATTCCGTAACCTAACGGAAATTTGGCTTTACGGTGATCATTATAAATGGAGAGCGATGCGTACCAATGGCGTGGACGAACGCTATTGTACCGGTGACGCTACGGATGAGGAGAAGTTCATGAAGTGGGCGGAAACCGTACCTCATACATTGAGAAATCCTTTGTATCACTGGACGCATCTGGAATTGAAAAAGCCTTTTGGGTTCAATAAAATTCTGAATGAAAAGACGGCGAAGGAAATTTGGGAAGAAGCGAATGAAAAACTGAATACGCCCGACTTCTCCTGTCGTGGTATTATCCGGAAAGCCAATGTGCACACCATTTGTACGACGGACGATCCGGTTGATTCGCTGGAATATCACCGGCAAATCAAAGAAGATGGTTTCGAGGTGAACGTGTTGCCGGCCTGGCGCCCTGACAAGGCCATGGCAATCGAAAATACAGAAGCTTTTAATGCTTATATCGATCAACTTTCGGCTGTAGCCGGAATGGATATCTCAACTTTCGACCAGTTGATGGAAGCACTGGATAGGCGTCATGCTTTCTTCCATGAAAATGGCTGTCGATTGTCTGACCACGGCCTGGAAACGCTCTACGCTGAACCGTACACGAACGCAGAAATTGCAGCGATTTTCAGCAAGGTGCGCGGCGGTGGAAAAGTTAACCAGGAAGAGTTGTTGAAGTTCCGTTCGGCCATGCTGTACGAGTTCTCCGTAATGGATCACAAGCGGGGCTGGACGCAGCAGTACCACCTGGGAGCCATGCGAAACAATAACCGCCGTTTGTTCGAAACGTTGGGACCGGATACCGGCTTCGATTCCATTGGCGATTATTCGCAGGCTACTGCTATGTCGCGTTTCTTCGACCGTCTCGATTATGAAGAAAAACTGACACAAACCATTCTGTATAACCTGAACCCGCGCGACAACGAGGTGATAGCTACCATGCTCGGAAACTTTCAGGACGGTTCCGTACCCGGAAAATTCCAGTTTGGTTCGGGCTGGTGGTTTCTTGACCAAAAAGACGGCATGACCAAACAAATGAATGCCCTGTCGAATCTCGGATTGCTAAGCCGTTTCGTTGGTATGCTGACCGATTCCAGAAGCTTTTTGTCGTATAGCCGTCACGAATATTTCCGTCGCATCTTGTGCAACCTCCTCGGGAATGACGTCGAAAACGGTGAAATGCCGGCTGACATGGAACTGCTGGGACAGATGGTTGAGAACATCAGTTTCAACAACGCGGAGAATTATTTCCACTTTTAGAAAGGAGAAACAAACCAAAGAATATTAACCAATACAAGAATAAAAGTTGCTTAACGATGGATAAAAAAGTGGTCACTTTTGGTGAGATCATGTTGAGATTGGCTACTCCCGGATATCAGCGGTTTAGCCAGGCGAAGGAGTTTACGGCCACCTTTGGAGGGGGCGAGGCAAACGTCGCTGTTTCGCTGGCAAACTACGGCGTACCGGTTGATTTTGTCAGCCGGTTGCCGAAGAATGATATCGGGAAATCGTGCCTGATGGATTTGCAGAAATACGGTGTCGGTGTCGATAAGATGATTTGGGGCGGAGAACGTCTCGGAATTTACTTCCTGGAAACAGGTGCCGTTAGCCGTGCGTCGAAGGTGGTTTATGACCGGGCACATTCAGCCATTTCCGAAATTGAGCCGGGAATGATCAACTGGGAAGAAGTGCTGAAAGATGCGCAATGGTTTCACTGGACCGGAATTACACCGGCTATTTCGCAGGGAGCTGCCGATGTACTGGCCGAAGGAATTGCGAAAGCCAACGAAATGGGCGTAACCGTTTCGTGTGATTTAAACTACCGGAAAAATCTCTGGAAATACGGAAAAACAGCCGGAGAAGTGATGCCGGACTTAGTCGCCGGTACGGATGTCGTTCTCGGAAATGAAGAAGATGCCGAGATGGTTTTGGGTATCAAACCCGAAGGAGTTGATGTAACAGGAGGTCATGTTTCCGGGGCTGCATACGAATCGGTGTCCAAACAAATCATGGCAAAATTCCCGCGTGTGAAGAAAGTGATCACAACGCTTCGTGGTTCTGTCAGCGCTAATCACAATAGTTGGTCGGGCGTACTTTGGAACGGAAAAGAGCTGTTTGAAGCGCCTACCTATCAGATAACACACATTGTCGACCGTGTTGGCGGCGGTGATTCGTTCATGGGCGGTTTGATTTATGGCTTGCTGACCTGGCCGGAAGACGAGCAAAAAGCATTGAATTTCGCGGTAGCTGCTTCTTGCCTGAAGCATACGATTTATGGCGATTACAACCAGGTGACCGTTGAGGAGGTGATGAAGCTGATGTCGGGCGATGCCTCAGGTCGTGTATCCCGGTAGGAATTAGAAATACAAGGAAACTAAAAAATAGAAATGGCTAGATTTTCAAGGATTGAAGTTGCACTGAAAATGAAAGAAACTGGAATTATTCCGGTTTTCTTCCATTCGGATGCAGGCGTGTGTAAACATGTGCTGAAGGCTTGTTATGACGGAGGTGTACGGGTTTTTGAATTTACCAACCGCGGTGATTTTGCACACGAAGTATTTGCTGAACTGAATCATTGGGCTGCTGCCGAGATGCCCGATATGATGCTGGGAGTAGGCTCTGTTGTGGATGCGGGTACGGCTTCGTTATACATCCAACTGGGAGCCAACTTCATCGTTTCTCCGGTTCTGAACCCGGATATGGCGAAAGTTTGTAACCGCCGGAAAATTCTCTGGTCGCCCGGTTGCGGTTCGTTAACCGAAATTAATCAGGCTGAAGAGTACGGAGCTGAAATCTGTAAGATTTTCCCGGGAGCACAGGTGGGCGGACCATCGTTTGTGAAGGCGATAAAAGGCCCGTGCCCGTGGACAAGCCTGATGCCGACAGGCGGAGTTGAACCGACTGAAGAAAGCCTGAGAGCCTGGTTTGGTGCCGGTGTCACTTGCGTGGGAATGGGATCGCAGCTGATAACAAAAGAGATTGTTCATAAAGGAAATTATTCGGATTTAACGAATAAGGTAAAGCAGGTATTTGAAATACTGGAAGAAATCAGAGGGTGAGGAACCAGCTTTTTTCTTTTTGAAAACCAAAAGACATGATAAAATCCAAACCGATAATGTCCTTTCTGCTGCTGATGGGATTTTTCATTTTTTCGTCCTGCCAGCAACATCAGAAAGTGACGGTACTGAAACTGGGCCACAGCCTGGCACCGACGAATTCGGTGCATAAAGCCATGGTGTACATGGGCAAGCGGCTGGAGAAGTTGTCAGGTGGTACCATGAAACTAGAGATTTATCCTTCCAGTCAGTTAGGTGGTGAGAGTCAATGCCTGGAGCTGCTCCAAATCGGTTCGTTGGCGATGACAAAAGTTTCGGCTGCTGCACTCGAAGGTTTCGCTCCGGAGTTTCAGGTACTCAGTCTTCCTTATATTTTTAAAGATAAAGCACACGCCTTCAAAGTGCTTGACGGTCCCATTGGACAGGGAATGTTAAAGCAAGCTCAGAAATTCTGGTTGCGTGGACTGTGTTATTACGACGCCGGAAGCCGCTCCTTTTATACAAAAGACACTCCGATTAATTCTCCGGATGATTTGAATGGATTAAAAATCAGGGTGATGAAGAGTAAGACCGCTGTGGAAATGGTGAAATTGTTAGGTGGTTCTCCCACCCCGATTTCATTTGGAGAGTTGTACACAGCCTTGCAAGGCGGCGTGGTCGATGGTGCGGAAAATAACCCGCCGAGTTTCTATCTGTCTCATCATTACGAAGTATGTAAATATTACTCGTTGGATGAGCATACGATGGTTCCCGATGTGTTGCTCATCAGTACCATTGTATGGAATAAGCTGACCCCGCAGCAGCAGAAATGGCTTCAGGAAGCAGCTAACGAATCGGTTCCCGTTCAGCGCAAGCTATGGGCGGAATCGGAAAAAGAGAGCCTGGCAGCTGTGAAGAAAGCCGGAGTGAAAATTATTCATCCAGATAAGGAGCCTTTTAGAGACAAGGTGAAGGGAATGTATGAGCAATATAAAAATGATTCGACCCTCTATTCGCTGATTAAGCGAATTCAGGCGGTTGATACACTGAAACTTTCCGGTGACAAGGGTGGGGAGTGATTTCTCCGGGAACTGAAAATTCATCACTAAACGTCTTTAAAATGAAACTCCGAAACATTGTAGATAAAATACTGGAGCGGGCCGTAGTCATTCTCATGGGCGCACTGGTCCTCGATGTCCTCTGGCAGGTAGCCAGCCGATATATCTTCCAGGACCCGAGCTCCTTTACCGATGAGTTGGCCGGATTCCTCCTGATTTGGGTAGGATTGCTGGGAGCTGCCTGGGCTGCAGGAATGAAGCAACACCTTGCGATCGATTTGCTGTCGCAGAAACTGTCACCCGAACGCCGGAAATACCTTGATGTTCTCGTCAATATTCTGGTGATGTTATTCGCTCTTGCGGTGATGGTCGTCGGTGGAATTTGGCTGGTATATACCCGTTTCTATCTGGGGCAGATATCAGCTGCCATGCAGATTCCTCTCGGCTATGTATACCTTGTTGTTCCGCTAAGCGGCTTTCTCATCATATTTTATAGTATCGACGAGATTGCCCGGTTGACTAAAAATCCAAACGCTGAAAAGATTTGATTCATGGAAACATTAGGAATATTTGTTCTGGTTATTTCGTTCATCATTTTTCTGGCCATTGGTGTGCCCATTGCCTTCAGCATTGGATTGGCAGCCTTGCTGACACTTCTTTTAAGTGTAGGAATGTTGCCGGCATTTACTACGCTGGCTCAGCAGATGGCTACCGGACTTGATAGTTTTGCGCTACTCGCCATACCCTTTTTCATATTAGCGGGGCAACTCATGAACCGGGGCGGAATCGCCATCCGGTTGATCTCGTTTGCGAAAGTATTGGTCGGACGGCTTCCCGGAGGACTGGCTTTTGTGAACGTACTTGCCAACATGCTTTTTGGTGCCATTTCTGGTTCTGCGGCTGCGTCGGCTTCGGCTATTGGCAGTATCATGGGACCTGAAATGGAGAAATCGGGCTATAACAAAAATTTTAGCGCGGCTATTAATATTACCAGTGCGACGACGGGATTGAGCATCCCGCCGAGTAACATTTTGATTGTATACTCGCTGGCTTCAGGAGGTGCTTCGATTGCTGCACTTTTCCTGGCAGGATATATCCCCGGAATTCTCACTGGCTTATCGCTGATGATTGTTGGTGCTGTTTTCGCTGTTAGAAAAAAATATCCGCTTTGCGAGAAATATACACTTCGCCAGAGTGTGAAAATCTTTATTCAGGCTATCCCCAGTTTATTATTGCTTTTAGTGGTGATTGGTGGAATTATCGCTGGAATTTTTACCGCAACGGAAGCCTCGGCTGTAGCAGTTTTGTACTGTTTCGTTTTGGCAATGGCTTATAAAGAAATTAAGTTAAGCGATTTGCCCGGAATTCTTCTGAAATCTGTAGGAACGACAGCCATTGTGCTTTTGCTGGTGGCAACATCCATGGGACTTTCGTGGGTAATGTCGTATCAGAACATCCCCCAGGGAGTGAGTGACGCTTTGTTGAGCGTGTCCGGCAATCCTGTTATTGTTTTGCTGATCATCAACTTCATCCTGCTGTTCGTGGGCGTGTTCATGGATATGACGCCGGCTGTGCTGATTTTCACGCCGATTTTCCTTCCGGTGGTTACATCGCAGTTGGGGATGGACCCGATTCATTTTGGTATTATCATGGTAATGAACCTTTCGGTAGGACTTTGTACGCCGCCTGTGGGCTCGGTTTTGTTTATCGGTTGTAGTGTGGCGAACACGAAAATACAACATGTCATCGAGCCACTGTTACCTATGTTTGTGGTGATGATTATCACGTTATTACTTGTTACTTACGTTCCGGAACTGAGCTTGTGGTTACCTCACGTTTTTGGATACTAGCAAACAGATGATAGATTGATTCATAGAAGTAGTGAGAGGAGTTCAGAAATGGACTCCTCTTTTTTTTCAGGAGGATGGAAGTTTCTTTATAGTTTTTGGGCCAGCTCTTTTAACCAGTTTTTCAGGCTTTCGCCGATGTCTTCCTGTTCCATTCCAAACAGGATATTGGTTTTAATAAACTCCAGCTTGTCGCCAATGTCGAAGAGTTCTCCTTTCAGTTTTACACCGTAGATTTTTTCGTTTTGCAGAAGGGCCTGCATCGCATCAGTAATTTGAATCTCATTGTTTTTCCCGGGAGGTGTTTTTTCAAGGAAACTGAAAATTTCCGGCGTGAAGACGTAACGGCTGGCAATGGACAGGTTCGACGGAGCTTCGTGGATAGTTGGCTTTTCAACCAGCCTTTTTGCCTGAAGGATGTTGTCGTGCAAAAGAGCACCGTCGAAAATGCCGTAACGGCTCACCATGTCTTTCGGGACCTCTTCTAGTCCAACCACCGAGCTATTGTATTTTTCCGCTACTTCAACAAGTTGTCGGGTAACCGGAATTTCACTCCTGAAAATGGTATCGCCCAATAGTACGGCAAATGGTTCATTGCCTACATGATCACGGGCATGCAGAATAGCATCGCCCAAGCCGTTCATTTCTTTCTGCCACACGAAATGGATGTTGGCCATATCGGTAATGCGGCGAATAGTATCCAGTTCCCTGAACTTTCTCTTTTCTTTCAGCAGGTATTCCAGCTCAAAAGAGCGGTCGAAATATTCTTCCACAGCTCGTTTCCCGCGGCCAATAATCATCAGAATATCGGTAATTCCGGAGGCAACGGCTTCTTCCACCACATATTGAATGACCGGAGTGTCGACTATCGGAATCATCTCTTTGGGCTGCGCTTTGGTGATGGGGAGGAAGCGGGTGCCAAATCCGGCTGCAGGTATAACGGCTTTTCGTATCATGATTCTATCGCTGTTTCCGGTTCATTGTACAAAAAATATCCGGAATAGTTCAATTTTCCATTGACATATTCCGGATACAAATTAGCTGTTTAGAGCGTTCCGTTCCATTTGGCAATAGCCTCCATGTTCATCGGGTTGATGATGTTACGGGCTTCAGCTGTATAAAGGAACTCCAGTTCTTTGGCGAAATATTCGGTGATTTTTCCACGAACCATTTTCATGGTACTGTTCATCAAATGGTTTTGTTCGGTGAAGGCTTCCGGAAGTACAACAATGGTAGTTGGTAGCCAGCGCTCGGGAAACATGCCTTCGTACTTTCCGCCTTTGCGGTAAGCATCGACTTCCTGTTTGAGAATTTCCAACGATTTTTGGTTGCCTTCTTCGGTTCCCGGCTCAATGCCCAGCTTCTGCAATTTCCGGTTAATAGCGCCAATATTAGGTACCAGCATTCCGGAAGTATAAGGATTCTGGTTATTATAAAGCATAGCTTGATCGATGAACTCCGACTGGTCGACTAACGCTTCCTCGATACCTTCCGGGCTGAACTTTTCACCATCGTTTCCAATCAACAGGCTCTTGAAACGTCCGAGAACATACAAAAATCCATCCTTGCTCATGTATCCCATGTCGCCTGTGTGCAGCCAGCCATCTTTTAAGGTTTCGGCTGATGCTTTCGGGTTTTTCCAGTAACCCACCATCACGTTGTCGCCTTTGATGATGATTTCACCTTTTTCGCCAACTGGCAAATCTTTTCCCTCCTCGTCGCAAATTCTCAAATCAAGGTCTTTCACTAAACGTCCCGATGAACCGAATTTGATGGCGTGGAGTGCGTTGGAAGAAATGACGGGCGAAGCCTCGGAAAGTCCGTAGCCCTGGCAAACCGGTACGCCAATGGCTGCAAAAAAGCGCTGAAGCTCGATGTCGAGCAGGGCGCCTCCGCCCACAAAGAATTTCAGTTCGCCACCAAACGCTTCCCTGATTTTGGAGAACAGAATTTTATCGTAGAAAGCAACCGCGGGCCTCATCAACGCACGCCAGCCTTTTCCTTTATTCCAGCCATTGCCGTTATAGGCGTAGCCGACTTTTAGTCCTTGTTTGAAAAGTCTCTCCGCGGTTTTTCCTTTGGCCTGAATATTTTTCTCGATGTTTTTCCGGAAGTTCTTCGAAAGAGCCGGCACACTCATCAAAATGTTTGGCTTCAGCTCTTTGATGTTGTTCGGGACATTGCGCAATGTTTCCATCGGTGAACGGCCTATTTGTACGGAACCAATACTGGCACCATTTACCATGAAGCTGTATAAGCAGGCGGTGTGCGCAAATGAGTGATCCCAAGGCAGAATTGCCAGTGTCCGGAAGTTTTCATCGATCTCCATCAATGAATTGGACTGAGCCACGTTAGCTGCATAGTTGAGGTGAGAAAGCATAATTCCTTTCGGGTCAGCAGTGGTTCCCGATGTATAGGAGATGTTAGCCAAATCGTCGGGTTGAATGCCTTGCCAAATGGCGTCAAAACTGGCTTTCTTTTCCGGGTCTGCCAGGAAGGTCTTTCCTTGCTCAAGCAGATCGTCAAAATTGAGATCGTTCGTTCCCGGATTTTCCTTTTCATCGATGTAAATTACTTTTTCCAACGCAGGCAATTCTTTGCGGATACTTTCAATCTTTTCAGCCTGTTGTCCGGATACGATGAGCATTTTTGCCCCGGAATGTTCTAACCTGAATTTAAGTTCGTACGGTTCCAGTTTCACCGACAGGGGAACATTGATAGCCTCGCAGTATAAAATTCCCAATTCGCTAATTAACCATGCATTGCGTCCTTCGGATAGCAAGCCAACACGGTCTCCCATTTCCAGCCCGGCCGACAACAAACCAGCACCGAACTGATGAACCTGTTCGTGAATTTCACGATAAGTGGATGGCTCGTATTGGTCTTTTGTTTTTTCCCAAAGAAGAGGATTGTCAGGAAATTTAGCGACGCTTTGTTCAAAAAGCTCAATAAGTGTCTTCATAGATGTCTCTTTTTCCGTCGGCGAATACCGTAGTTTAGGATTTTTGTTAAGCAAGATTCAAAACTATGGAAATTTCCGTTAATCAGAAAAATGTTTTAAAGCCTGAAAAAGGCATAAAAATACCCGAACAGATTCTGTTCAGGTATTTGTTGGCTAGTGTGTTATCTATTTCAATCCGAAGCGGTAAACGGTTTTTGAGTGAAACTGCTCTCCGGGTTGCAACCTCGTCGAAGGAAAATCGGGGTGATTGGGAGAGTCGGGATAGTGCTGCGTTTCGAGCGCGACACCAGCGTAACGCCCCAGTTGTTTGCCGTTACTCCCAGTCATTTCCGGAATGTAGTACCCTGTGTAGAGCTGAATTCCCGGCTCGGTGGTCAGGACCTCGATTGTTCGACCCGATGAATCTTCTGAAAGGAGCGCTGCCTTTTTCAGCTTATCCGTATCATCACCCAAAACAAAATTCAAATCGTATCCGTCTTTCAGTTCGTTGATTTTTGTTCCCAACTCATGCTCTTCGGTAAAGTCGAATGGTGTTCCTACTACATCATTGATTTTCCCGGTAGGAATAAGCGTTGCATCGGTTTCGGTGTAGCGATCTGAGTAAAGTTTCAGATTGTGCTGCAGAATATTTTCGCGGTTTCCCGTTAGATTGAAGTAGGTATGATTGGTGAGGTTAACGACCGTTGTGTGGTCGGTTTCAGCTTTGTACTCAATGCCGAGCTCGTTTTTGTGGTTGAGCGTATAGGTAACCGTCACATCCAGGTTGCCTGGATAACCTTCTTCCATGTGAATGCTCCGGTATTTCAATTCAACGCCAATCATGTCTGGTTTTTCGATTTTGTGGGGAGCCCACACTACTTTATCGAAGCCGGTTAATCCTCCGTGCAGGTGATTGGGGCCATTATTGACCGCGAGTTTGTATTCCCGTCCGTCAAGGGTGAATTTTCCGTTAGCGATGCGGTTGGCGTAACGTCCGGCGATGCAACCAAAATACGGACATCCGGCCAAGTATTCCTCGCTGACGTAATCTTCCAACTCCGAAAAGCCCAGCGCAATGTTATCGGTTTTGTCGGTTTTGTCGGGCGTTTCAATTGAGGTAATAATGCCACCGTAATTGGTGATTTTAACGGTGACGCCATTATCATTCCTTAACTTGTATAGAAAGACTTTTTCTCCTTTGGGAGTGGTTCCAAATACTTCTCTTTTTAATTCCATAGATTTCCGGATTTTTTGAAATTCTATATAAAAGTAAACATACCAGTAGGGACTGGTAGTATTTTAGATGATTTTTTTCAACTTTGTAATTTATAAATTTATCTGTTTACTCCATGAATCAAGTGAAATTGAACCACATATTTCAGATTGATGAAACGGCTGGAATTCCCAAATACAGACAAATCATCAGTTCGGTTTACAAAGCGATTGAGCAAGGGAACCTGAAAAAAGGCGACAAGATTCCATCACTGAATGAGATTTGTCAGTCATTCGACTTATCGCGTGATACCGTGATGGTGGCATTGAATGAGTTGAAAGCGAGAGGAGTGGTTTCTTCCGTACCCGGAAAAGGTTACTACATCGATAGCACCGTGCTTGATTATGAGAAGCGGATATTTGTTCTGTTCGATGAGCTGAATGTGTTCAAAGAAGACTTGTACAACGCGTTTACGAGCCAGTTGGACAATAAAACCAGTGTTGATATTTACTTTCACCACTTCAATTTCAATCTGTTTGAAAAGCTGGTAACTGAAGCGGCCGGAAAATACAGCGCATATGTAATTATGCCGGCCACCTTTGACAATACGAGCCAGGTGATTCGCCATCTCCCCAATGACAAGGTTTATGTTCTCGACCGTGAAAAAGCCGATTTAGAAGACTATCCGGTCATCTTCCAGGATTTTGAGCAGGATGTTATCGATGCTTTAACCGACGGAAAAGATTTGCTGGAGAAGTACGACAAGTTGGTGATGCATTTCCCGGGAGGAAAAGAACCGGAAGGAAGGGTTGAGGGATTCAAACGTTTCTGTGAAGAAAATGGGATCGAGCATGAGGTCATTTACTCGCTCAGCAGCCGGAAAGTGAAAAAAGGTGAAGCTTACTTCGTCATGTCGGACCGGAACCTCGTAAGGATGGTTAAAAAAGCTGCAGAGGAAAATCTAACGCTGGGTAAAGATTTAGGACTGGTTTCGTTTAACGATACGGTTTTGAAAGAAGTTGTAGCCGGGGGGATTACCACCATTTCAACTGATTTTAAACTGATGGGGGAAACGTTGGCTGAGCTTGTTGAACGAAAGACATCAGGGAAACTGCGCAATCCGTCGGCTCTCATTCGGCGGAATTCATTGTAAGATATTTCAGAAGGGAATCTCAGGTGAAAACATTTTGCCAATTGAGGAATATTGGATATTTTTACCAACCAGTACCTACCAGTATGAATTAAAGAAATCAAACTCGAATGAATATTGAAGAATTAAAGCAGCAGTTTGTCAATAAATACGGTAAAGGTGAAGTATCTGTGTATTTCTCGCCGGGGCGTGTTAACCTGATTGGAGAGCATACCGACTACAACGGCGGATTTGTATTTCCCTGTGCACTTACCTTTGGTACTTATTGCCTCATCAGGAAAAACGACAAAAAGAGCTTTCACTTTGCTTCGTTGAATGTGGAAAACGAAGCGGATATCACTATTGATCAATTGACAGAACCCGTAGGAAACGAGTGGTTCAATTATCCGTTGGGCGTGATTGCCCAGTTTGTGAAAAAGGGAAAAACTCCTGATATCGGCGCTGACCTTCTTTTCTGGGGAAATGTGCCTAATGGTGCCGGACTTTCATCGTCTGCAGCGTTGGAAATGGTAACCGGAGTGGCGATTAATGATATATACGGGTACGCTGAGGAGCGGGTTGAGCTGGTGAAAATGGGACAGATGGCCGAGCACGAATTTGCCGGCGTTCATTGTGGAATCATGGATCAATTTGCTTCCGGAATGGCTCATAAGGATCATGCTCTTTTTCTGAATTGCGATACGCTGGACTACGAGCAGGTTCCGGTTAAGCTGGACGGAGTGAAGATTGTCATCGGAAATACTAACAGTCCGCATAAGCTCGATTCGGGAATGTACAATAAGCGCGTAGCGGAATGTAAGGCTGCCGTTAAAGCGATTCAACCTTTTAAATCCATTAAACAACTGGGAGAATTATCATGGGAAGATTTTCTGGAAGTTCAGGATAAAATTGAAGACGAAACGGTTCGCAAGCGTGCCCGCCACGTAATTTCTGAAATTAAGCGTACCCGCGATGCAGTGGATGCTCTCAAAGCCGGAAAGCTGGAAAAATTCGGCCAGTTGATGAACGGCTCGCACGACTCGCTCCGGGATGACTATGAAGTAACCGGCAACGAGTTGGATACCATGGTGGAAGAAGCCCGAAAAATTGATGGCGTGATTGGTTCCCGCATGACTGGTGGTGGATTTGGTGGCAGCACGGTTTCGTTGGTGAAAGACGAAGCGGTTGATGCGTTCATCGAACAGGTAGGCCGGAATTATGAAGCTCGCACGGGGCTGAAGCCGGAGTTCTACGTAGCCGAAGTTGGAGAGGGAAGTCACAAGGTTTGCTAATCGTAAAAGTCCAAATGATATGTCTGATTTTAATTTGACCGATCATCCGCACCGGCGATACAATGCGCTAACCGGTGAGTGGGCATTGGTTTCACCGCATAGGGCAAAACGTCCGTGGCAGGGACAGGTGGAGAAAATTCAGGAAGAGAAACGCCCGCCATATGATCCAACCTGTTATTTGTGTGCAGGTAACGAGCGTGCAGGTGGTGAGAAAAATCCGGATTATCAATCCACTTATGTATTCCGAAACGATTTCAGTGCATTACTGGAAGATACGCCGGAGGGACTCTTGGAAGAAGGAGAATTGTTCAGGGCCGAGAGTGAACGCGGAGTTTGCAAAGTGATTTGTTTCAGCCCGCGACACGATTTGACGATTCCTGAAATGGAGGTCGGGGAAATTGCCAAAGTGGTCGATGTTTGGCAAAGTGAATATAAAGAGTTGGGGGCAAAGGATTTTATCAACTATGTTCAGATTTTTGAAAACAAAGGAAGTGTGATGGGATGTTCCAATCCGCATCCGCACGGACAAATCTGGTCGTCAAGTTCCATTCCGAATGAACCCGCCAAAGAACAAATGGCACAACTTCAGTATTACAATAATCACCGGCGGACATTGCTGGGCGATTACCTGAAAAGTGAACTGGAGAAGAAAGAACGGATTCTAATTGAGAATGAGCATTTCGTGGTGTTAGTTCCATACTGGGCCATTTGGCCGTTCGAAAGCATGGTTATCAGCCGGCGGGCTATTCAACATCTTGGGCAGTTTACGAGTGAGGAGAAAATGGCTTTGGCCGACATATACAAACGTTTGACGGTGATGTACGATAACCTGTTTGAGGTTTCGTTTCCTTATTCGGCCGGTATTCATCAAAGTCCAACCGATGATGAACCGCATCCGGAATGGCATTTCCATATGCATTTTTACCCGCCGTTGTTACGTTCTGCTACCGTGAAGAAGTTTATGGTAGGCTATGAGATGCTGGCTACTCCGCAGCGCGATATCACGGCAGAAACGAGTGCAGAGCGTTTACGGTCGCTTTCAACCGTTCACTATAAACAGAGATAAGAAATCATAAATCGATACTAAATCCAATTCATATGTTTACATTTTGGGATTATATGGCTTTCGTACTCTACGCCGTCGTGATTTTGGGCGTAGGGCTATGGGTTTCGAGAGAAAAGAAAGGCCATAAGAAAAATGCAGAGGATTACTTCCTGGCAAGCAAAGGACTACCTTGGTGGGCTATTGGTGCGTCGGTAATTGCGGCCAATATTTCGGCTGAGCAATTCATTGGTATGTCCGGTTCCGGCTTTGCCATTGGGCTGGGAATTGCTTCCTACGAGTGGATGGGAGCCGCTACGCTGATCATTGTTGGTAAATTCTTCCTGCCTATCTTCCTCGACAAGGGAATTTACACCATGCCGCAGTTCCTCGAAGTTCGTTACGATGGACGCGTGCGTTTGGCTTTGGCCATTTTCTGGTTGTTGGTGTATGTATTCGTTAACCTTACTTCCGTGATGTACCTTGGTGCGTTGGCTTTGGAGACCATTATGGGAGTGCCGTTAATCTACGGTATTATTGCATTGGCGCTCTTTGCTGCTCTTTATTCAATATATGGTGGATTGAAAGCCGTTGCCTGGACGGATGTGATTCAGGTAATTTTCCTCGTGGCCGGTGGTTTGATTACTACCTGGCTGGCACTGGATGCTGTGGCTGATAAATTTGGCGTGAATGGACCGCTCAACGGCTTTGTTGAATTGATGAAGCAGGCACCGGAAAAATTCAATATGATTATTCACAAGGGTGAATTACTGGTTCCCAACGGAACGAACGGTGGCACACGTGACGCATTTCAAGACCTTCCCGGAATATCGGTATTGGTCGGTGGATTATGGGTGGCCAACCTGGCTTACTTCGGTTTTAACCAGTACATCATTCAGCGTGGATTGGCAGCTAAAAGTGTCGATGAAGCTCAGAAAGGAATGATCTTCGCTGGTTTCCTCAAGATTTTAACACCGCTTATCGTGGTTCTTCCGGGTATTGCCGCTTTTGTGCTTACACGCAATACCGATGTGGTTATCGATCCTTCCGATAAAGCGTACCCGTGGTTGTTGCATACGTTTATTCCCACTGGAGTGAAGGGATTGACTTTTGCTGCACTGGCGGCTGCGATTGTTTCGTCGCTGGCTTCGATGCTGAATTCCACTTCCACGATTTTTACGATGGATATTTACAAAAAACACATCCGGCCTGAAGCTTCGCAAACGCACCTGGTAACCATCGGTCGTTTAACTTCTTTCACGGCGCTGGTGATTGCCGTTTTCGTGGCACGTCCGCTACTGGGTGGCCTTGATCAGGCGTTCCAGTTTATTCAGGATTTTACCGGAATGATTACGCCGGGAGTACTGGCCATTTTCGGACTGGGAATGTTCTGGAAGAAAGCGCATGCTAACGGTGCTTTGCTTACCGCCATTTTGACCATCCCGCTGGGGTTTGCGTTCAAGGCTTTGATGCCGAATCTGCCTTTCATGAACCGGATGGGAATTGTCTTCCTGATCCTGGCAACTATTTTAATTGTGGTGAGTCTGCTGGAATCAAAAGCAGACGATCCGAATGGCTTGATCATGAAGAAAGATTATTTCAGAACATCGAAAGGATTTAATATTGGGGCAATCATTATTAGTCTCATTCTGATAGTTTTCTACACCGTTTGGTGGTAGTAAACCAAATTACAGGATAAATGTGAGCAGCCTCGTATTTCGGGGCTGCTTTTTTTATTTCCGATTTCAATAATTTTTAAATTTACTGCCCATGAAGGAAAATACTCCATTCTATGATATCATTGGCGATGTGCATGGCCACGCAGAATTGCTGAAGAAACTGCTCAAAAAGCTCAACTATGAGCTGAAAGACGGGGTTTGGCAGCACAAGAAGCGCAAAGCTGTTTTTGTGGGTGACTTCATTAACCGGGGGCCTCAAATCAGGGAAACCCTGGAAATTGTGAGAGGAATGGTGGAAGCCGGAACCGCATATGCTATTCTGGGAAACCATGAGTACGCTGCCATTTTGTATCACATCAAAGATTCAGGAGGAACCTATCTCGGCAGACATATTTCGGGTAACCGGAACCAAATTAGTAAGACACTGAGCCAGTTTAAAAACGAAAAAGAGCTTTGGAAAGACTATCTCAGGTGGTTGCGAACGCTGCCATTGTTTCTCGATTTGGGCGAGATACGAGTGGCTCATGCCTATTGGAACGATGCTGAGATTGATTATCTGAAAGAGATTATGCCTGCAGACAAACTGAAGAAGCGTTTTCTTCGCGAAATACATGAAAACGGACATCCTGCTTCAGAGGTGGTCTATCACCTGTTAAAAGGGCTGGAATACCGCACGCCGGCCGATTTGATTGTGAAGGACACCAGGGGAATGACGCGGAGAACCTTCCGGATGAACTGGTGGGAATCACCTTCCGGGAAAACATTCCGAAGCCTTTCGTTTGGAAATAAGTTTGTGTTGCCCGATTATTCCGTTCCGCAGGAAATCGTTCCGCGATTCGAACCGTATTCTGAAGACCAACCACCTGTATTTTTCGGGCACTACTGCCTTTCCGGATGTTGTGCTATTCCGCAGTCCAATTTATGTTGCGTGGACAGTTGCGTGGCAACGACTGGAAAATTGATGGCTTATCGCTGGAAAGGGGAGAAGACATTAACCGAGGAACATCTGATTTCTGTAAAGGATTGATTGATGCTTCGCTCAGGCTTCTTTCCGTTATTCCCCTCAAAATATTGCTGATTTTAAACAGCGACCTGTTAAAACACAAAAGCCCCGGAATAACTCCGAGGCTTTCGCGGTCTGGACGGGACTCGAACCCGCGACCCCATGCGTGACAGGCATGTATTCTAACCAACTGAACTACCAGACCAAAATGGTTTTCTCAATATTTTTTGGCGGTCCGGACGGGACTCGAACCCGCGACCCCATGCGTGACAGGCATGTATTCTAACCAACTGAACTACCGGACCAAAATCGTTTTCCTTAATATTTTATTGGCGGTCTGGACGGGACTCGAACCCGCGACCCCATGCGTGACAGGCATGTATTCTAACCAACTGAACTACCAGACCATGTGTTTTTCAGGAAAACGTTCACAAAATATGAAAGAACCGGGCCTTGCGCCCTGCCTTATTTTTAAAGGCGATGCAAATATATAGCTTGTTTCTTTAACTGCAAATCTATACCCCAATTTTTTTACCAATTTTTCAGTAAACGAAACCGGAAACGCTTTCGCGAATATACTTAATCTTTTTCTTGTGAGAAGATGGAAAAATGAACACTTCCGTATTTGCGCAATTCGCTGAAGCGGGGGTGTGAGCTAAAATTGTTTGTTTTTCCGTGCTCGAGGATGAAAATGCCGCCCGGATTTAACAAGTCGTTCTGAAAGATAAGCTCTGGCAAGGTTTCCAGATTGGGGAGGTCATACGGCGGATCGGCGAATACCAAATCGTATTTTCCTGCACTTTTTTCGATAAATCGGAAAACATCACCTTTAATCAGGTGAACTGCTTTCTCAACTCCCAGCTTTTTTATCGTTTCCTGAATAAAGGAAAAGTGGCGATAGTTTTTTTCCACGCAAGTGACCTTTTCGCATCCGCGTGAAACAAATTCCAACGTAATGCTTCCGGTTCCCCCGAATAGGTCGAGCACGGAAATTTCGTTCAAATCTATCCGGTGAATCAGAATATTGAAAAGATTTTCCCTGGCAAAATCAGTAGTGGGTCTTGCTTTGAAGCTGTTGCCCGGACTGAAATGCCTTCCTTTGAATTCTCCGCCGATTATTCGCATCGATATAAACTTAACAGGGGTGCGTAGTAGTGTTCGGGAATCTCGTTAAAGGTGTAGCTGTATTGGTACGTTTTATCGAGTTTGGCAAACGAAACCTTTCGGATGTATTTTTTCAGAAGGTAATAGTGTGGTGCCATCCGGGAAATCGATCCGGAAATAATCACATTTACTTTTTCGGGATTGAGTTTTAATTGCTCGAAAATGTACATCACATAATACAGCACATCATTTTCGTCCCGGTAGGTAAAGTTGTTGTATAATTTGAGTTTTGGGCCTTCTATGGCAATCAAATCAAAATTGTGCCGGAAGAAATTTAAATGTACCTCTACCCGTTCTGTCTGCGATTTGTTGCGTTTTAATGCGCTTTCAACAATCGGGTATATATGGTGCCGCAACGTTGCTTTTGGAAACTTGGCGAGAAGGAATTCGCGGAAGTTGACCGGAATTTCATAAAGCGACCAGGCTTCAGCCTTGTTGAGATGTGTTTTCTCGATGGTGAAATTCTTTTCCAGCGGATGGTTGAAAGCGAAAAACTTTTCGGCTGTTCCTCTTGAGTACATGGCTTCCGGTACCAGCGTCGATTTCCGCGTGGAGTAGATAATGTCGACACTTTTGTATTCGAGGTTGAAAAGCTCCTCTTCTTCAATTACATCTCTCAACCGGTTGAGCAACAGACGCGGCCTTTTCAAAAAAACAGGGTGGTTCCGCAGCAGGACGTATTTCCCCTTCGGAATATCGAGTATACAAAAAGAAAATCCATCCAGACTAATCTGGATGGATAAATGATATAGTAAAGATTGGGTACTATCAAATGTTTTGTCAATAAAACGAATATCTCGCATTAGCTAAACATTATTCCCAGTTTCCTGCATTGTTATTTGCTTCGGTAAGTGAACCAACTTTCAAGCCGGGATATTTTCCGTCAACCCTGCTTTTCTCATTCAGATTAATAATTTCCTGTCCGTACTCATCTTCCAACTGGCTTAGAATGATATTGTTGTGTGCACGAGCTTCGAATACAGCAACGTCAACACCCGAACCAGTTTTCACGCGGGTAGCACCCAGGAAAAATTTCTTGCCACCGGAGTAAGGGATGATCGGCAATTTGTTGATTGGATAATTCTTGCCAAAAACCGAGTCCAATACAGCAACTTTGATCGTATCACGGATGATCTTACCTTCTCTCAGCGCTTTTTCTTCTGTCCAGCCGGCGTCAATCATCGAGTCAGTCACAGAACCAATTTTACGTACCAACGGCAACGAGTCAGTCTTTACAAAGGTGAGCAGCGTATCCCAACTACCAGTGAATTTTCCATTCACATCCTTGTAAGCCAGCTCTGCCTTACGAATATCTTTCAGTCTATTCACGACCGCGTCGTAGCGTACTTTTTTCTCTTTCTGAAAATCGATCGGCCTCCGAACAGTGTCGTATATCTCATATGTCAGCACGACTGCTGCGATGATAAGAACAACTTGTAGTAATATTTTCTTCATTTTTTTTCTGAATGAATTTGTTGGTTTGCCTGCAAATTTAAAAAAAAAAATAAATCTTGGGCTGCGGAACTCGCTTAATTTCTGTGATATGTTAAAAAACCACGTTAAGAATTCAATATACGAAGTATTGGGATTTGAACCAACTGAAAGTCAGAAAGAAATGATTGACTTGCTTGCTGGTTACATCACCTCCCCCCATGCCGATTTGGTTTTCCTGCTGAAGGGATACGCGGGTACCGGGAAGACTTCTGTAGTGAGTTCTTTGGTGAAGGTTTTAGCCGGAATGAAGATTCGGACAGTTTTGCTTGCTCCTACCGGAAGGGCTGCCAAGGTACTGTCGCATTATGCGCAAACAACTGCATTAACGATTCACAAGAAAATTTATCGGCAAAAATCGACTGCCGATGGTACCGGCCGGTTTTCACTCGATCGGAACTTATATAAGGATACCGTTTTTATTGTCGACGAAGCGTCCATGATTTCCAACCTGGGCCAGGAGAACTCGATTTTCGGGTCGGGCCATTTGCTCGACGACCTGGTCGAGTATGTCTATTCCGGGATCAACTGCCGGCTAATCCTGGTGGGCGACGTGGCCCAGTTGCCTCCGGTGGGCTTGGATATCAGTCCGGCGCTCTATCCGCAGGAACTCGAATATTACAACCTCGAAGTGCTGATGAGCGAACTCTCCGATGTGGTGAGGCAGGAGGCTAATTCCGGTATCCTGCACAACGCTACGCAAATCAGAACGATGTTGGAAGAGGAAACGTCGTTTGGTTACTGGCCCATTGAAACTGAAGACTTTGATGATATTATCCGCTTGAGCGGAGAAGAGTTGATTGAGGAAATTTCTTCCTGTTACAGTAAATACGGGATGGAAGAGACCATGATTGTTACACGCTCCAACAAGCGGGCTAACAAATTCAACGAAGGCATTCGCCGAACCGTTCTCTACCGCGAAGAAGAACTCTCCACCGGCGATTTGTTGATGGTGGTGAAGAATAATTATTACTGGCCCAAGGAAATAGAAGAACTGGATTTTATTGCCAATGGTGACATTGCCGAGGTCATCCGGATACGCAAATATGAAGAAATGTACGGTTTCCGCTTTGCGAATGTCTCTTTACGGTTTATCGATTATAAAGACGTGGAGATCGATTGTAAAATCTTTTTGGATACGCTGATGCACGATGGCGCCTCCTTCACATCGGCCGAAAATAAACGCTTGTTCGAAGCAGTTTCGGAGGATTATCTCGATATCCGGAATAAACGGCAACGATGGGAAAAAATTCGCGAAAACGAATATTTCAACGCGCTGCAGGTGAAGTTTGCCTACGCGGTGACTTGCCACAAAGCGCAGGGGGGGCAATGGAAGGCTGTTTTTGTCGATCATGGTTATTTGACAGAAGAGATGATTGACCGTGAATACCTGCGTTGGATGTATACCGCTTTTACACGCCCAACCGAACGACTTTACCTGGTTAACTTCCGGAAAGAATTTTTTGGAGAATAAAACAGCGGATTTTCTTCCTTGCATTCCTGTTTAAGGATTCTTCGCGTGCAATTAACCCTGAACGAATATGTTTTGGGGTTTTTTATAAATAGAATATTGCTGAGCAAAAATGTTTGGACTTTTTTATAAATAGATTATTGCTGAGCAAACGTGTTTCGGCTTCATTTTATTTAGGAGAAAGCTGAGCAAAAATGCATGGGATTATTTCTAACCAGAATGTGACTGAGCAAATGTGTTTCGGCTTTATTCTATTTAGGAGGGCGGTGAGCAAACGTGTTTAGGGGTATTCTGAGTTAAATTGAATGCCAAACAAAAATGCTTAGCCATAATCCGGACAAATCCCGGGCTTTACAAATTGGTTTGGGGATTTCTGGTGGCAAAGGAGGTTCCAAGCGGAGTTGTTTTCCAGGAAAAGAAAAACGGGAACTTAAAAAAGCTCCCGTTCCTTGTTTTATTTCTTTTCGTCGAATTTCTTCAGAATAT
Source organism: Prolixibacter denitrificans (assembly GCF_003014495.1). Classification (GTDB taxonomy): domain Bacteria; phylum Bacteroidota; class Bacteroidia; order Bacteroidales; family Prolixibacteraceae; genus Prolixibacter; species Prolixibacter denitrificans. The sequence continues at coordinate 193,544 of NZ_PYGC01000008.1, forward strand.
CTTTTACCGCAGCACGGTTGATGGTGAAGCCCATCATTTTCAGCTTCACATAATCCTGGCTGAAGAAGTAGTAGCCAAATTCCGGTGCGTTCGGGTCGTTGTTACGCGAGCCCGAGCTGGAATCTTTAATCAGGTACCAGTCTTTGCCGTCACCATTAAAATTGGCGAGGTAACCCACCAGGTGCATACCATGATCGTCGGTAGTACTTTCGTTGGCAAAACGGAATTCACGGGCATCGTCGTTGATGTAAGCCGACGGAATATCGAAATCGGGTACAATCGCGCACTGTGTTTCGCGTGAAAAACCTGCCTCCGAAACATCGCCGCCAATACTCATGGTGTAACCTTCGCGAATCGCGTCATGTATGATTTTCATGAAGACATCGAGCGGAACATTGTAGTAATCTTTGTTGTGCCACCAGTTGTCCGGTACTTCGTATTCTACTTTCTGCCAGTAAGGCTTTTGCTTGTACGAAAGAATTTCCACGAAATCATTCGGATCGAATTTCAGGTAGTCCTTCATGTATGCAGTAGGTGTCATATCTTTTCCATCGACCATGAAATGCGTTGGAGGAACACCCATGTAGTGGTTCATGATGTCTTTGATGGTTGCCAGTACTTGTTCTTCATTCCAGGCGTTGTTCTTTTTCACCGATTCGAGGTAGTTTTTCATCTCGGCAAACATCTTGGCGTGCGAATGAAATTTGTGACCGTCAATCAGACCTGTATAGGCCGATTCAGGCATCAAACCGTACTGTTTTGCCAAACGGGCATCTGCATTTCCTTCCGAACCTTCGTCGAACAGAGAGTTGCCCCGTTTCTCGACATAGCGGCGGGCTTTTGCAACATATTCCCAATAAACCATATACATTTCCGACAACTTCACTTTTTTGCCGGTCATGCGGTAAATTTCCGATTCGTAAAACGAAAGGGTAGAGAAATCCCAGCAGGTACCGGTGTTCCCTTGCGAAATAGGCGGATTGGCCCAATAACGTTTGTAAAGGTCTACTTTGTTGGGAAGCTTCATTCCCGATTGGTCCATCTGGAAACGATAGTAAGACGGTTCCTTAGCGAGTGAGTCGTTTACCGCGTTTACATCTTTCATGATGGTTTGGTAGTAGTACCCTTTCCCTTGCGGGATTTCAACCATTTTGCCTTTGTCGCGGTCCTGGGCGAACAAATTGGCCGAGGCCAGCAAAACAGCTGCCAAAAGAATAATTCTTTTCATGCAAGTTTGTATTTGATTATTGTTTTTCTGCAACAGGTCAGAATGAGCCGCTAAGAGCGAAACATTATGACTTGTTCGACAGAGCGTTATTTTTAAAGGTTCTAAAAATAGAGATTTCTGACGAAAGAAAATGCTCAGAGTATTTCAAATGTTGCCCCGTCTTCAGCGGGATAACTCTCTGGGAAAATGGTTCGCGCATCATCGACGAGTGGCTGAATGTCGTTGTAACGGGCGGAAAAGTGTCCCAGAATCAGTTTTCTGGCGTTGGCTTGTTGTGCCATCTTAGCTGCTTCGCCGGCCGTGGAATGATACGTTTTGTGAGCCCAATCTTCCAGATCGTTGGCAAAAGTGGCTTCGTGGTAAAGCAAATCGACTCCGCTGATGGATTTCAGGGCAGGTTCGTGGTAAATGGTGTCGGTGCAAAAGGCATAGGAGCGCGGTTTTTCAGCCGGCAGGATCAACTCGGCATTCGGAATCACCCGTCCATCGGGAAGCATAAAATCGCTGCCTTCTTTAATCTTTACCCGCTCTTTCAGCGGAATATCAAATTCCTCCAGCTTATCCTTCCGGAGATGTGGAAGTTTCGGTTGTTCGCTAAAGCGGAATCCGCAACAGGGAACCCGGTGTTTCAGCGGGAACGATTCGACTTTTATTTTCTTGTTCTCGAAAATTACCTGCGGGCGCTTGAAGTTGAGCGGATGAAAGACAACCCGAAAATCCATTTCGCTGCGGAAGAAAGTGGTGTGGCAGTCGAGAATTTCCTGTAAAGGTGAATGCGCATAGATGTGCAAATCGTTTTTCCGTCCGAGCAACGACATGGTGGAAAGTAAACCGGGCAACCCGAAAATGTGATCGCCATGAAGATGTGAAATGAAAATGTGGTTAAGCTTTCCGATTCTGGCTTTGTATCTCCGGAGTTGAATCTGTGTGCCTTCGCCGCAGTCGATCAAATAGGGCTGGTTGTTGAGGGAAACAACCTGGGAGGTAGGGAAGCGTTGGGAGGTCGGCAGCGCCGAACTGCTTCCGAGAATGGTAACCGTAAACGGGATCATACATTGGTTTTGACCAAATATAAAAAGAAAGCCCGGCTTGTTCAAACCGGGCTTTTTCTTTATATCTGAAAAGACTTATGCATCTTTATTGAGCAGTTTACTGGCTTCCTTTTCATCGGTTGTGATGGTCAAAACCGTGTCGAGCATTGCCAGTTTTATCAGCTTGTCAACCATCGGTGTCAATCCGCACAAGACGAATTGTCCCGAAACATTTTCACAAAGCCGATTGCCTACTAACAGGGCGCTCAGACCCGACGAGTCACAATATGTACACTCACTGATATCGAGGACAATGTTCTTCTGTCCGTTTTCCGTTGCCAATACCAGTTCCGATTTCAAATCGGGTGCTATAAGACTATCGAGCCTTTCGTTGTGCACCTGAATGACGGCGTAGCCTTCTTTATTCTGCGTACCAAAGTTCATAGATGCAAGATAAGAAATTATGATGAATTACAATTTCTTATTCATTGTCTTTTTTTTCGTCTTTCTCCATCTTGGATTTCAGAGCAGCCAAATCGCTGATATCACCAAGAGTGGTTTTCTCCAGGTTATCCTTAACGGTTTTCATACCTTTTTGAGTCTGCTTGGTAGCAGTTCTCTTCTTGGCATTGTCTTCAGCTTTCTTCACATCTTCGTACACACGTGAGTGAGACAGGATGATGCGCTTAGCTGATTTGGAGAACTCGATTACTTTGAATTCCAGTTTTTCGTCGAGTTTCACCTGCGAACCGTCTTCTTTAACCAGGTGACGAGGAGTAGCGAAACCTTCAACACCGTAAGGCAGTGAAATTACCGCTCCTTTATCGAAGATGTCGATAACGGTACCTTCGTGGATAGAATCAACCGTAAAGATGGTTTCGAATACATCCCATGGGTTTTCTTCGAGTTGCTTGTGACCAAGGCTCAAACGACGATTGTCTTTGTCGATGTCGAGAACTACTACTTCGATGTCAGCACCGATAGAAGTGAATTCTGACGGGTGTTTGATTTTCTTGGTCCAGCTCAGGTCGCTGATGTGGATCAGGCCGTCAACACCTTCTTCGATTTCAACAAATACACCGAAATTGGTGAAGTTGCGAACGCGTGCGGTATGTTTCGAACCAACGGAGTATTTCTCGTCGATTTTCTCCCATGGATCCGGTTTCAGCTGCTTGATACCGAGAGACATTTTGCGATCTTCACGGTCAAGAGTCAAAATCATGGCTTCCACTTCGTCACCTACTTTCAGGAAGTCCTGAGCAGAGCGCAGGTGCTGTGACCAGCTCATCTCTGATACGTGAATCAGACCTTCAACGCCGGCAGCGATTTCAACAAATGCTCCGTAATCAGCCAGAACAACTACTTTACCTTTTACGATGTCGCCTACTTTCAGCTCGGCGCTTAGGTTATCCCACGGATGTGGAGTCAGCTGTTTCAGACCAAGTGCAATACGTTTCTTGTCATCATCGAAGTCGAGAATAACCACGTTGATTTTCTGATCGAGCTGTACGATTTCGCTCGGATGCGAAACGCGGCCCCAGCTCAGGTCGGTAATGTGAATCAAACCGTCTACGCCACCCAGGTCGATGAATACACCGTAAGAGGTAATGTTTTTGACAGTTCCTTCGAGAACCTGACCTTTTTCGAGTTTCGAGATAATTTCTTTCTTCTGCTGCTCGAGTTCAGCTTCGATAAGTGCCTTGTGTGAAACAACCACGTTACGGAATTCCTGGTTGATTTTAACCACTTTGAATTCCATGGTTTTTCCAACATAAATGTCGTAGTCACGGATGGGCTTCACGTCGATTTGCGAACCGGGAAGGAAGGCTTCGATACCGAATACGTCGACAATCATACCGCCTTTGGTGCGGCACTTGATGTAACCGGTGATTACTTCGTCTTTTTCCAATGCGGCATTTACGCGATCCCAGCTGCGCAGTGCGCGGGCTTTTTTGTGAGAGAGGACTAACTGACCTTTTTGATCTTCGAGGCTTTCAACATATACCTCTACAGTGTCGCCCACTTTCAGGTCAGGATTGTAGCGGAATTCGTTCAGTGAAACGATACCATCCGATTTGTAGCCGATGTCAACAACTACTTCACGTTTGTTCAGTGAAATTACTTTTCCGTCAACAACTTCTTTTTCCTGCAATACAGAAAGAGTATCGTTGTACAGAGCGGTCATTTCATCTTTTTTCTCGCCAGTGGCTTCCAGGGAAGTACCTTCAAAGGCATCCCAGTCAAAATCTTCGTCAGCCTCTTTCGAGGTAACTTTTTTAGCTTCCACCTTCTCGGCTTTAGCTTCTTCAGCAGCTTGGTTTACTGCTTCTGTTTGTTCGAGATTTTCTTTGTTTTCGCTCATGTAATGTTAAGCTTGTAACTTTTTATAAATTAGACATTATTTTGAATGCGCCGCAAAATTAGAACATAAACCCAATAAATCAAATCTTTGGGTCTCTTTTTTGCTGAAAGTCGGAGGTTTGCAGAGATATTTAAGAGATTGTCGTGCGGTAGTCTTCCTTTCGTGTCCTGGTCATGCGTCGCTTTACGTAATGTATCTTTATTTTGTAACTTTGCTACTCCGCGACTGCCTTGGCTAAATCCCTTTATTGCATGCAACAAGGTGGCCGACGCGATGGTTTACTAAAATTGATGGTTTTGTGAAAAAAATTCTGGTAACCGGAGGAGCCGGATTTCTCGGTTCGCACTTGTGCAGCAGGCTGCTCGATGAAGGCAACGAGGTGATTTGTCTCGATAACTACTTCACCGGCTCGAAACGAAATGTACTTCCCTTGCTCGATAATCCTTACTTCGAACTGGTTCGTCACGACGTGACGATGCCTTATTTTATCGAAGTAGATGAGATATATAACCTGGCTTGTCCGGCGTCGCCGATTCATTACCAGGTCAATCCCATCAAAACCATCAAAACTTCGGTGATGGGGGCGATCAATATGTGTGGCTTGGCCAAACGGATTAAAGCGAAGATTTTACAGGCTTCCACGAGCGAAGTGTACGGCGATCCACAAATTCATCCGCAAACAGAAGATTACTGGGGGCATGTCAATCCCATCGGACCGCGCTCGTGTTACGACGAGGGAAAGCGTTGTGCCGAATCGTTGATGATGAATTACAACTTGCAAAATGATGTTCGCATCAAAATCATCCGTATTTTCAATACTTATGGCCCGCATATGAATCCGCTCGACGGGCGGGTGGTCTCCAATTTTGTCGTTCAGGCGTTGACCGGAAAAGACATAACCGTTTATGGCGATGGCCTCCAAACAAGAAGTTTTCAGTATGTAGATGACCTGATTGAAGCAATGATTCGGATGATGAATACGCCGGATGATTTCATGGGGCCGGTGAATGTTGGAAATCCCAACCAGTTTTCAATGCTGGAACTGGCGAACGAAGTTTTGGACATAACCGGTTCGTCTTCCAAAATTGTTCATCTTCCCGCCCCACAGGATGATCCCGAGCAACGTCAACCCGATATTTCTTTGGCGAAAGAGAAACTGAATGGCTGGGAACCAAAAGTTCAGCTCAGGGAAGGATTGGAGAAAACGGTAGCTTATTTTGACAGCATGCTTCAACGCGGAGAATTGAAGCTTTGATTATTTATACTGAAATGGCATGTTTCAGAATACTCTTCCTGTGAACTTTTTTAAATACTTGTACCTTTAGCCTGATGAAACCATTGTGTTGTGAAGCAAACGACGGCATTTAGTTCTCGCCGAAAAAAGCCGGCGAATTTTTTTTGACCCAAAATTAGAAGGCATATGAAGGGAATTATCCTCGCAGGCGGTTCTGGTACACGTCTGTATCCAATTACGAAAAGTATTTCGAAACAATTGCTGCCCATCTACGACAAGCCGATGGTGTATTATCCGTTGTCGGTGCTGATGCTGGCGGGTATTCGTGAGGTGCTTATCATTACCACTCCGTCCGACAAAAATTATTTTCAGAACCTGCTGGAAGATGGCAGTCAGCTGGGCCTGCAGATTTCGTATGCCGAACAGCCATCGCCCGATGGACTGGCACAGGCCTTTATTATTGGTGAGGAATTTATCGGAAACGATGATGTTTGCCTGATTTTGGGTGACAATATTTTTCACGGTTACGGTTTTAGTCAGATGCTGGAAGACGCTGCAGCCTATCGGGCAGGCGCGGTTGTTTTTGGTTATTTCGTGAATGATCCGGAACGTTACGGCGTGGTTGAATTTGCCGAAAATGGCAAAGTGCTCAGTCTGGAAGAAAAACCGACGGAACCCAAATCCAATTATGCGGTAACCGGCCTGTATTTCTATCCGAATGATGTGGTGGGAAAAGCAAAAACATTGAAGCCATCGGCTCGGGGTGAATTGGAGATTACCGATCTGAACCGTCTCTATCTCGAAGAGGGTAAATTGCGCGTTAAGTTGTTGGGGCGAGGGATGGCCTGGCTCGATACCGGAACACACGAGAGTTTAATTGAGGCGTCGAATTTCATTGCTACTATCGAGCACCGGCAGGGATTGAAAGTGGCCTGCCTTGAGGAGATTGCCTATAACAAAGGCTGGATTGGCCGGGAGCAATTACTCACACTGGCTGAACCGCTGAAGAAAAACCAATACGGCCAGTATTTAATACAGTTGGCTAATCAAAAGAAAGCAACTTTTTAGAAGAGTATGGAGATAGAGAAGACAGATCTGCCGGGATTGCTGATTGTTCATCCGAGAATTTTCCGCGACGAGCGTGGTTATTTCTACGAAAGTTACAATGAGCAGAAGTATAAAGAGGCAGGAATTGAAACGGTTTTTGTTCAGGATAATGAATCGCGTTCGGTACGGGGCGTGGTTCGTGGGTTGCATTATCAGTTGAAGCCTCATGCACAGGCGAAACTGGTTCGCGTGCTCGAGGGAACAGTTTTCGATGTGGCAGTAGATATCCGAAAAGATTCACCCACTTTCGGAAAATGGTTTGGTGCAGAGCTTTCCGCTGAAAACAAAAAACAGTTGTACATCCCCGAAGGATTTGCTCATGGTTTTTCGGTGCTGAGCGAAACTGCTGTGCTGGCTTATAAATGCAACGAATTGTATCATCCGGAGTCGGAAAGAGGAATTGCACTGGACGATCCAGAGCTTCAAATCGACTGGAAAATCTCTCACGAGGAGTTCATCATTTCGGATAAAGACAAAAAAAGTCCGCGTTTCCACGATGCCGAAATGAATTTTATCTTTGCTGAAAATCAAATCTAAAATAGAGTAACCAATCGTTCCGAAAGATTTGTGCCGAGCGGATTGTAAAACATTTCGCTGTGCCGGTTTTCTGTCGGAAAAGAAGTAATTGTCGTTATGAAGATTCTTATAACAGGGGCCTCTGGTCAATTGGGAAGTGAGTTCAAGGAGTTGGATAAGGAAACGCCACAACATCAGTTTCTATTTACTGATGTAGATGAACTGGATATTACCAATCCGGATGCTTTAGCAGAATATTTTTCCAAAGAAAATCCGGGGCTGGTGGTAAACTGTGCGGCCTACACCGCTGTTGATAAAGCAGAGGACGAACCGGAGAAAGCGGGTCTCATTAATCGTGACGCCGTCCGGAATCTGGCCTATGCATGCCATGCGTCCGGCTCGCGTTTTATCCATATTTCAACCGATTATGTGTTCGACGGAAAAAATTTCCGACCTTACGTAGAGAATGATCCAGTGAACCCGGTTTCGGTTTACGGACGGACGAAGATGGAAGGTGAAGGGGAACTGTTGCTGGCTGGAATCAAAGGTATTGTGATTCGGACCTCGTGGTTGTATTCATCGTTTGGGAACAATTTCGTGAAAACGATGATCAAACTGGGCAAAGAACGTGACGAACTAAATGTGGTTTTCGATCAGATTGGAACGCCGACCTACGCTCGCGATCTCGCGAAAGCTGTTATCGCGATAGCGGATAAACTGATGAATGATCCTGCTGATTTTAAACGCGGCATTTATCATTTCTCCAACGAAGGAGTGGCCAGCTGGTACGATTTCACGTTGGCGATTCACGAATTGCACGGAGGAATTGATTGTCAAGTCTTCCCGGTAGGTTCGGAAGAATTCCCGACCAAAGCGCCACGTCCTCATTATTCTGTTCTGAATAAAACGAAAATAAAATCAACCTTCGGCCTGTCAATTCCCCATTGGCGGGAGAGCCTGAAGGAGTGTATAACAAAACTTAAATAATATCCGGATGAAGCAAAATGACGTTCTGGAGATGGTCAAAGCCAAAGCAAATGAATGGCTGACCGGGAATTACGACGAAGAGACCAAAGCGGAAATAAAGCGCTTGCTCGAAAATGACGATACCACCGAGTTAATCGATGCTTTTTACAAAGACCTTGAGTTTGGTACCGGCGGATTGCGCGGTGTCATGGGAGCGGGTTCGAACCGAATGAACATTTATACGGTGGGAGCTGCCACTCAGGGATTGAGTAATTACCTGAAAATCGCTTTCGCGGATTTGGAGCAAATCAAGGTGGCGATTGGGCACGATTGCCGCAACAACAGTCGTTTGTTTGCTGAAACAGCGGCGAAGATTTTCTCGGCGAACGGTTTCAAAGTCTATCTCTTCGAAGATTTGCGTCCGACTCCGGAACTTTCATATGCCATTCGTGAACTGGGTTGCCAGAGCGGAATTATCCTGACCGCTTCACACAACCCGAAAGAATATAACGGCTACAAGGCTTACTGGAACGATGGTTCGCAGGTTGTTGCTCCGCACGACGTGAACATTATCCGCGAAGTGGAGAAAGTGAAAGTCGACGATATTCGTTTTGACGGAAGCGAAGAGAACATTACCATCATGGGCGCTGATATCGATGAGAAATTCCTCAGTAAAGTGGTGACTGTTTCGCTTTCGCCGGATGCAGTGGAAAGGCAGAAAGATCTGAAGATTGTTTATACGCCCATTCACGGAACCGGTGTGAAACTGGTACCCATGGCACTTAATCGCATGGGCTTTACCAACGTTATTCACATTCCGGAACAGGATGTGGTGAGCGGTGATTTTCCAACGGTGGTTTCTCCGAACCCGGAAGAGCCGGCTGCCATGAAACTGGCGATGGAGAAAGCGGCTGAAGTGGACGCCGACATCGTGATGGCTACCGACCCGGATGCTGACCGCATTGGTGTGGCCGTGAAAAACGATAAAGGCGAGTTCTTCATCGTGAACGGTAACCAAACCGTGTTACTTTTCCTCTATTACATCATCACCAAGCGGAAAGAATCGGGAGACCTTGTCGGGAATGAGTTCGTGGTGAAAACCATTGTGACTTCTGAATTGGTCGCCGAAATCGCCCGTCGTAATGATGTGGAATATTACGATTGCTACACTGGTTTCAAATACATTGCCGACGTCATTCGTGAAAACGAAGGCGTGAAGAAATACATCGGCGGTGGAGAAGAAAGTTTCGGTTTCCTCCCGGCCGACTTCGTTCGTGATAAAGATGCGGTTTCGTCTTGTGCGCTGATGGCTGAGGTTGCTGCCTGGGCAAAAGACAACGGCAAATCGCTGTACGAACTATTGCAGGACATTTACCTGGAATACGGTTTCTCGAAAGAGCGCATGAAATATGTGGTACGGAAAGGAAAAGCAGGTGCAGAGGAGATTCAGCAAATGATGGTCAACTTCCGTGAAAATCCGCCGAAGGAACTGGCCGGTTCCAAAGTGGCTGTTGTGAAAGATTACAGTACCCTGAAGGTGAAAAACCTGCTGGATGGTTCAGAAACTGATATCGACCAGAAAGAGACCTCGAACGTGCTGCAGTTCTTCACCGAAGATGGTTCGAAAGTTTCGGTTCGTCCATCTGGTACAGAGCCGAAGATTAAATTCTACATCGAAGTAAAAGGTGAACTAAAGTCGCGCGAGCAATTCGATCAATTGGATGCCGAAGCGAATGAAAAAGTCGATAAAGTGATGGCCGATATGGGCTTGTAATCATTGAATCGAATAGAAAAATAAAAACGGCCTTCCAATGACGGGAGGCCGTTTTCTTATGGGTAAAATGAATTTACTCTTTTATCCACACCCGTTCGGAGCGCATCAGCAACATCGCCAGGAAATAGGCAAAAGCGCCGGTAACCAAAGCAACCCGGTAGCCATAATTAAAGGCTACCAGCATGATCGCCGTAGATCCCAGTACCGATGCAGCGCCGTTGACTGCAAATCCCCAGTCAACCAACGAACCCACGCGCAGCGTTCCTTTCGGGAAAGGCATTCCCATGAAAAAGCCGAGTGGCAGTATCAACACCATTGTGACTAATATTCTACCTGAAATGGGAAGAAGGACCAGTTTCTCAGTCAGGAATCCGAATAACAGGACGTCTAATACAATCCAGGCAATAATTCCCAGAAATGGGGTGGTTGACGCGAATCGTGATGAGAAGAAACTGCCGATTCCCGATGCCAGCAATAACGAGAAAAGGATGGTCATAAAGGCGTAAGAGCTGGAACCGATGAACAATGTGTATTTCTGGATTAGAATCACTTCGACCGTCATAAACGCTATTCCGATAAGGAAAAAATAAAGCCAACCGCGTACATTCAGTTTTTCGCCCTTTTTCAGGAATGGAATCAGGTTAATTGGGATAATCAGCAAGCCGATGACCAACAGGATGATGGTAATGAGTAGCTTCGCCAGTGGAAATCCTTTGAACTCCCAGGGTTGGACAGTTTCCAATTCCGAGACATGGAAATTCTTCCACATGCCCATCTGCGCCGCAAACGGACGGTTATCCGTTGATGGCGACAGGTCGGTGGCGCTGTTTTCCTGGGCGGTTCTCCAGCCGTTTTCCACAATTTGGTTAATGAGATTGTTTTTGATAGAATCGGGACTCGGATAAACAATCCGGAACTGCGGATAATTCTCGGAGGAGAGATCATACAGCGCATTTTCCCATGTGGCTTTCTCCATCGGTTGTTTACTCATCAGCATCACCATTCTGCCCCTTCCGGGAAAATCATAAACCGCCAGGTGTCTGGCCGGATTGGGAACATTCAACTTTTTCATGGCGTCGATGGCGTCATTCACCAAACGCGGAATATAAAATTGATGGTCGAGTAGCATGATGCCGCTGTCGCTCATGGCGCGGTAGTAATCTTCGAACGCTTCGCGGGTGAACAGGTAATTCTCGGCCAGGGCAAACGAACCGGAAGCCAGTGCGGCAAAGGTATTGGTGCTTCCTGAATAGATAATATCGAACTTATTCCGGAATTGTCTCACATATGCGCGCCCGTCTTCAGTGACCACTTTAACCCGTTTGTTGTGGTACATATTTCCCGTAAAATCTTTCAGAAAACCATCGGTCATCATGTAGTTCAGGTAAGGAACTACTTCAACGGCGTGAATTTCTGTCGCACCTTCGTACAGCGCATTTAATACATCAGCGCCGCCGCCGGCACCCAGCGATAGGAACGTGCACGAGTCGGTTCTGCCAATCAGGTATTTCAGCGGATAACCCGACACCCGTTTCAGCGAATCCGGCTTGTCGAGGTCGCCATCGAACTGAAAGGTTGGAGCATGCGCTGCATTATCGATGATACAATAATAAAAATCGTCACCAGCCTTTGCTACTTTGATGTTCGCCATGGCATCCCATTGCGAGAAAATGACCGGGAAACGCTCTTTTCGTTCCTTGTGAATCAAGGTTTCTGCTTGCGGGAGAAGAAAGAGAACAATCAGCGAGAGTACGGCCGGAACGGTTCGCCACCATTTGGGAGCTTGTATGAGTGCGGCCAATAAAACCGGAAGACATATCAGCAGTGTTGTTCTTTGTGTTTGGATGGTATTCATCAGCACAACTGCGATAACCACTCCGAGACCGGCACCGATCAGATCGGCCATGTACAGCGTTGATATTTTCTTGTTTTCAAGTTTGAAGAGTAGCGTTAACGCCATTCCTCCCCAGAAAAATGAAGAACTGAGAATGACGATGGTCAGAATAAATTTGAGCAGCATCCAACCACTTGAAAACAGGTGGGTGAAATTTAAATCGAGGCGCAAAACCAGTGCGGGGCCAATCAATGCGAGTATTCCCGAAAGGGTAAGATAAAGCCAGATAAGCGAAGAATTGTTTAATTTCCGGAAAAACCGAATGCTTAAACCACCGAGTCCCAGGCCGAGGATGGCCAGCGAGAGAATAAGAAAAGCGAACGTGTAAAAGAATTCGGCGGAGAAGATGCGTGTCCATAAAATCTCCAGTGCAATAAATGTTACCGACATGAGCAAAATACTCAGCCCGTGTTTCCAAATACCGGATGGGTGGGACGGTGAAGATTGATCTGTATGCATGTTCAAAGGTTTGTGGGTTTGATAGTTGATTGATTCTTTGGTTATTTAATAGTATCCTGAAAAAGGATTTCATTACATGCCGGAGCGAAAAAGTATACATGTCGAGGTACTTATTTAGAAAGCTAGTTAGCAATCGATTTGCGCGATATTTTTTTACTTTTACGTTAAACAAATTTTATTTTCAAGCGCAGGAACCTAATCAAAATGCATCTTTCCTTATGGTGGAGAGAGCAAACTCGTTAATAAACTAAATAATCAACTCATGAAAACAACTAACCTGATAGCGCTGACTGTGGGCATGTTCTGTGTGTCGCAGGTAATGGCCCAGGAGCCGATGAAAATGAAACCGGAAATGACTGAATTCTGGGACCCGGAGGTAACCGTGGTGACTCCGGGAGACGAACCTTCCGATGCTCCTTGCGACGCTACTGTTTTGTTTGACGGAACGCCCGGTAGTTTGGCCGCCAATTGGGTGGGACAAGATGGTAATGCCCCGAAATGGAACGTGGCTGACGGTTGTGTAACCGTCGTTCGCGGAACCGGTGTGATTCAAACCAAGGAGAAATTTGGCGACGTTCAATTGCATATCGAATGGCGCACACCAGCCGAAGTCGTTGGTAAAAGCCAGGGCCGTGGAAATTCGGGTATCTTTCTGCAGGAGCGTTATGAACTCCAGGTGCTCGATAATTATAACAATCGAACCTATCGCAACGGACAGGCGGGTTCTATTTACAAACAATATGCGCCGTTGGTGAACGTTTGCAAGAAGCCGGGCGAGTGGCAAACTTATGATATCATTTACACGGCTCCGCGCTTTAAAGAAGACGGAACATTATTCACTCCGGCACGTTTTACCGTTTTGCAAAACGGCGTGTTGGTGCAGAACAATGTTCAGTTGCTGGGTCCGACCGAATACATTGGTATTCCGCAATACAAAGCGCACGGAAATGGTTCGGTAATTTTACAAGACCATGGCAACCCGGTGAGCTACCGGAATATCTGGATAAGAAAATTATAAACATCAATATTGTTTAACCTCAATTAATTAGTTCTATGGAATTGATAGAAAACAAGGGCATTACTTTGTCAGAGGATGCTCTTCGTCAGATTAGCCAGACGGCAAAATGGGCACAGTTCCTGGCTATCATTGGCTTTGTTGTTACGGCGCTGATTGTCGTAGCCGGATTGTTTATGGGCTCGTTTATGTCCGTTTTCAGAGAGATGGGAGGAGGAACGGCACCCATGCCGCGCATTCCTTATATGGCGGTTTCGGTGATATACGTTATCATGGGAGGAATTTATTTTATTCCCAGCTGGTTCCTGTATAAGTTTTCGACGGAAACCCGCAAAGCGTTGATCGGAAACGATGAGGAAATCCTGACGCAGGCGTTTGCGAATCTTCGCCGGACTTTCAAATTTATGGGTATCATGACCATCGTAATTATTGGCCTGTATGTGTTGGTCATTATTGCGGTGACGATTGGCGCTGCTGCAGGAGCTGCTTTTTAATTAAGTTATTTTACATAGATTCTTTAGGAAGGGTCTTTCGGTTGTTGCCGAAGGACCCTTTTTTCTTTTTGTTCACTTTCGTGAAGACGTGAAAATGGCCGGTATTAAAGCTGAAGTAATTTCAAAATGGCAGACCGTGTGAAGAAATTGCAAAGATTTTTTCGGGTGCACCCCCTCTTTTTCAGCATCAGTAAAATATCCATATCTTTGCGGCAAAATTCACAACCCTCTTAATTCCACACCATGCAGGAGAAAATTTTGATTCTCGACTTTGGTTCCCAGTACACTCAGCTGATCGGGCGGCGTGTTCGCGAACTGAACGTCTATTGTGAAATTCATCCCTTCAACCATTTTCCGGAAATCGATGAGTCAGTGAAAGGTGTCATCCTTTCGGGAAGCCCGTTCTCGGTTCGCGATGAACAGGCGCCGCGCATCGATTTGGAGGAGATAAAAGGAAAGATGCCGCTTTTAGGCGTTTGCTACGGCGCGCAGTACATGGCGCATTTCTTTGGCGGCGAAGTCGCTCCTTCAGACAGTCGTGAGTATGGCCGGGCCAACCTGAAATACATAGACCAGAGCAACGACCTGTTTAAAGGTATCAACCTGGATACGCAGGTTTGGATGTCACATGGCGATACCATCGTTCGGATGCCGGAGAATTACCAGGTGATTGCCTCCACTTCGGATGTGGAGAATGCTGCTTACAAAATTGAAGGCGAAACAACGTACGCGATTCAGTTTCACCCGGAAGTGTATCACACCACCGAAGGCCGCGAATTGCTGAAAAACTACGTGGTTGACATCTGTGGTTGCAAACAGGACTGGACACCTGCATCGTTCATCGAAACGACCGTGAAGGAGTTACGCGACCAGCTTGGTAACGACAAAGTGGTGCTCGGTTTGTCGGGCGGTGTCGATTCGAGTGTGGCCGGTGTGCTCCTGCACAAAGCCATCGGGAAGAACCTGACCTGCATTTTCGTGGATAACGGGTTGTTACGAAAGAATGAATTTGAAGATGTGCTGGAATCCTACAAGGACATGGGATTGAATGTGATTGGTGTGGATGCGAAGGAGAAATTCTGGAACGACCTGAAGGGCGTGACCGATCCGGAGCAGAAGCGCAAAATCATTGGCCGCGATTTCATCGAAGTGTTCGATGTGGAAGCACACAAAATACAGGATGTGAAGTGGCTGGCTCAGGGTACCATTTATCCCGATGTCATCGAATCGGTTTCGGTGAATGGCCCTTCAGCTACCATCAAGTCACACCACAACGTTGGCGGATTGCCTGAGAAGATGCACCTGAAGGTGGTGGAGCCGCTGAAGCTGCTTTTCAAAGATGAGGTACGGCGTGTGGGAAAGGCGCTCGATATTAAAGCTTCGTTGCTGGGACGTCATCCGTTCCCGGGACCGGGTTTGGGTATCCGTATTCTTAGCGATATTACTCCTGAGAAAGTGCGCATCCTTCAGGAAGCTGATGCGATTTTTATCAATACCATGAAAGAGTGGGGGCTTTACGACGATGTATGGCAGGCAGGTGTGATGCTGCTGCCGGTACAGTCTGTAGGCGTAATGGGCGATGAACGGACGTACGAAAACGTGGTGGCGCTCCGGGCAGTTGCCTCTACAGACGGTATGACGGCCGACTGGGTTCATCTTCCGTACGATTTCCTGGCCAAAGTTTCCAACGATATCATTAACAAAGTGCGTGGCATTAACCGCGTGGTGTACGACATCAGTTCCAAACCGCCGGCCACCATCGAATGGGAATAATCACCTTGAAAATATATTGTCAGCGGGCTGTCCACTTCGGATGGCCCGTTTTTGTTTTCTATTTTTCATAATAATTTCCATTCACCACACAGAATCGACCGTTCACATACCAGATCCGTACGTTCATCAAAAAATGCTGAAAATGAAGGGGGTAGATATTTGTTGTGTAGTTTTATAGAAGCATAATTATTTTAACTTGCATTATGTTCCACATAACGCATCAATACCCAAATCCAAAAAATATCTACATTATGAAGAAATTGTTGCCTCTCTTTTTCATCCTATCTGCTTTTATGAGCTGTTCAAGAGACAATGTACCCCAATCGGGGACCCACATTGGAGCAGTAGCGGAAATAAGTTTCCTCAATCAAAACCATGAAGATTTACTCGATACGTTGACGCCCGGCTCCTTTGCGTTTGATGATATGAGACTTTATTATCTGAAGCATGATAAGAAAGTTGAAGTTTATGATCCGCATATGGATGCTCCGCGGGATCTCAGGCTTATCAAGGCGACACCTAAGCGTTTATGGATTGGCTTCTCTACGGATACGGTGGAAGGCGTAATTGGTGAAAAAGATGGTAATAAGATTGGAGTGTCTATTGCTTATTTACAATTAAGCGATGCTGTTACTGATACCATCAAAACCGAGTGGGAAAGCCAGTCAGGTAATTTTTGTATCACCAAAGTGTGGTACAACGGAGAACTTCTTGGTCAGCCTGGCAGTACACCTTTCAAGGTGATCAAAAATCAGGAATAGTAGCATTGCATTTGTTCAATTAATATTCAGCGGGCTGTCTGATTCGGATGGCCCGTGTTTTTATAAACCTAAAACGAGGCTATAAGGATGTCATCCCTTCGAGGGATGACATCCTTAAATCAACATCGGCATTTCAGACAAACTTCAGTAGATTTGGCTAAAGCCGGAAAATATCTGAACTCATCAACCTCCGGCTAAAGCCGAAGGCAACTGAAACCATGAAGATGAATTGCCCATGGCTTCAACCCTGGGATGCGTTGATGCGGCACCCCCCCGCGGTCGCGCGATTGTTTGGATTGAAAAATGAATGTTGTTTCGACCGCAAGTATGTGAACATCTTTAATCCGCAATCCTCAATTTTCAATTTATAATGAAAACTGTAGCGAAAAGAATATCCCCAAATTCGTGACATCCGGATTGTGGTAATTCATCCGCCAAACGGCATCAACACGCAGGAGTTTTAATATATTCTCAATTCCCACAGACGTTTCCATGTAAGGCTTTTTCCCCAGTCCGGTCATGCCGGGAAGTAGCTGCATCTCGTTTTGCGTGTCATTGTTGAGGCGACCTTCCAGCACTTTTAGTCCGGCTACGGTACGCCACTTTAACTTCCGCATCAGCGGAATTTTGTTCAGGAAGAATCCATTGAAATGTTGCTCCAGCGACAAACTGGCCCACTGGTCGCTGGCAAACTCCTGGTAGTTCATCAGGTTGTAGGCGTAAATATCGTATGCGTACGTTTCGTTTCCTTCATGGATTTTCAGCAAAGGAAAAGGAACGGTTCCCCATGTTTTCCCGGCACGCAGAAGGTAAGTGGTGTAGCCGAACGGACTGACGGGAAGCTTATCGTACATATCGAAATAGGCCTTGTAATAGTTGTAATCTCCGCCCAGTTCTTTCCGGCCAACGGTCAGGTTTAGGTTGAAAATAGGATTCTTCGTATCGAGATAAATCTTCTCAAAATCGTCCTGCATGTAATGCTGGCCCGGTGCATACCGCGTTTTCAGCGTAAGTTCTCCCGACTCGAAGTGGTCAATCGGATTCCCGTTTTGATCCACGAAAGGCACATATGGTCCGGAGTACATCTTGTTATAGCTATACTGCAATTGGTTTTTCCATCCGCCCACCCACTCTTTGGTCACGGTAAAGTTGAACTGATTCATCATGTTCAGCCTGGTGGTCGGGTTCTTGCTTAGCAGCGAGGTCATGATGTTGTCCTCCATAAACGCGTTGCTGCTTTTCCCCAACAGTTGATAGTCATGCTTATACTGGGCGTTTAGCGAGAATTCGGGATCTTTTTTGAAGAAGTATTCAGCGCCGCCGCCGTATTTGAAATCTTTATCTTTTAGACCGTAAGCGCCAAAGCCATTGAATCGCCAGTTTTTGCTGAAATCGATGGTAGTGCGCCCGCCCAACCGGAAGCGCTGCCCTTCCACCTGGTTGTAGCTGTACATGTAGTAGTACGGGCCGAGTTCCACCGGGCCTAAATCTTTGTACCCGTAGTAAAACATATGAATGTAGTCAGCAACGGTTTTAAACAACGGCACATTTTTAATGGAGTCGACCATCGAATAAATTTGCGATTCGCTTTTGCTGAGTTTTTCGGGGCGGTTATCCGTCCAGAAAGTTGAATCTTTTTCCAAAGCGTCACTGGCCACGCTGATTTCCCGTTTCATCTTTTTTAAATCCTTCGGCGGCGGGGTGAACTGCAATGAATCGTACAAGGTAGTTTTGCGCCCCATGATGCCAATCATCTTGGCTTCTTTATTCTTCTGCAGGTTAATGTCTGCAAAAATCATGTCCTTGCGGGGTAGCCACCGGCCGTCGCTGTATCTGAACTCCTTGTCGATGTCGAGCGTGTTGACGAAGTTGATATTCGCTTTCTTCGACAGTTTCCAGGCCACTTTGGTAATGGCGTAGGTCGAATCGGCGACCCAGAATTTTCCCGTAAAGGTCGGACTCTGAATCTGCTTGGGTTTGAACGATACCTCGTACACTTTGTGGCCATCTACCATGGCGCTGTCGAGTAGGTAATACTGGTAAAACAACAGCCCGTGATTGTTCAGCGGCGATACCAGTCCAATATCCGATACGTGAAGGTAGTTGGCATAAATATCGAAGTCCTGGTACATTTTTCCGGTGAATTCGGTAATCATGCTCGTGGTCATTCCCGAGGCTTTGGTCGCCAATACCCGTTCGTGGTCGGCACCATCGTGCTGGTGATAGTAATCCGAAAAGGTTTCAGTCATAAACACCGGCAGGTAAGTCTTTCCATCCGATTTCAGGGTATCGAGGTGTGCGAATACAAAGGCAAATTGGTCCCACAGTTTGGAGCCTTTCTTCGGCTTCTTGACATTCTTCAGATCGATTTCCATCTTGGTGTAGACTTTACACTGGTAATCGGGAAATTTCTTCGGGTCGTTGATGTCCTTCCGGGCGATGATTTTTCGCAGCAGCGCATGGGCCGGATTCACCGGTGGAGTAACGTCTACCTGGTCGATATTGTAAGTTTCGCTCACCAGTCGGATATTGATAACCTGAGCGCCGGGCTTAAGGCTGATCTCCTGCATTTTGTATCCTACGGCAGATACCTGTATCACCGAAAGGGACAACTTGGACGACAGCCGGTAATGCCCTGTTGTGTCCGAGATGGCGCCTATGGTGGTGCCTTTAAACACAATGTTGGCATACGGTACCGGTTCGTTGGTGCCGGCATCGGTAATGGTTCCCCTAACCTCGGTGGTTTGTGCCTGAACAGTTCCGGTGAGGAATAATAGGAGCAGGAGGATTGACAGCCTGCTGTATATTGCTTTTTTGTCGCGTATCGTCACGATTTACAATCTCTTGTGTAAAATCCGGTTGCCCGGAATCTATAAAACGATGATTCTACAGTGAAAGTCCTGGTTGCTTCATCCTACCGGAATCGTTATCCAGATAATCCGCATTAAAACGCATCTGTGGTAGGAGAAGTTTATACTAAACGCAATTTGCGGATACTTTTCGATTGGATTGCTCTTTTTAGCGGTAATTTTACGTTAAGTTTAATACGCTTTTGTCAGAACGAAACAGCTGCGAGATTTGTTATTTCTGAAGTTGCTGCCCCTCCCCGAGTGATGTTTTTTTCTCAAACTCTGAAAAATGTGGAATCAGTTCATCAGATTTTTTCTATTGTTTGGTGTGTCCTTCGGAGTAATCGCCGGCATTATAACGTACTTGATTACGTACAGTGAGTTGGTGAAGCATTTTGCCGAAAAGGAGTATCCCCGTAAGCTGGCTATCCGTTCGGGATTGGCGGCATTTGTTTTCTTTTTAATCATCGGAGCGATACTGGGCCTTTTTGTGGTGAAGCAATAAAGAATATTTGTTCGTAGAAAAAAGTTGATATGATGACGATTGATATTCCCGGAAGCCGGGAAATACTGGTGAAATGTTTGGTGCTTGATTACAATGGCACCCTGGCGATTGACGGAAAATTGATAGCGGGCCTCGAACCGCTGCTGAATCAATTGAGTGAGCAACTCGAAATTTTTGTGCTGACAGCTGATACATTCGGAACCGTGGAAAAGGAATTGGCCGGAGTTAACTGCCAGGTTTCGGTTATCCAACAGGAAGAGCAGGATAAGCAGAAAGAACAATTTGTGACGAGTTTGGGAAAAGAAAATGTGGTGGCCATCGGGAACGGCTTGAATGATGCGCTGATGCTGGCGAGTGCCGAACTGGGGATTGTTTTGCTGCAGGCCGAAGGAGCTGCTATAAAAACACTGCTGAGTGCCGATGTGGTTTGCCGGCACATTACCGACGCCCTGGAATTGTTGATCAACCCGCTTCGGTTGAAAGCGACGTTGCGGAATTAGTTGATTGTATTTGATCAGATTCAAAAGGAAGTGGCTGATAGTTTGCTAGTAAGAATAGTTGTTAATGAAAATGTTTTGGCATTCTTTTGATGCTCAATACCTCTCACTTTTTCGTTTTATATTCCGAAAAGGAAATATGCCTGATAAAAGCTATTTTTGGGGTTGAAATTTGAAAACCATGCAAAACTTAACAAGACTTTTTGATATCCTCGATCTTTACCGGGGAGAGTACAGCCAGAAGGAAGTGGCTTTCGCCCGGAAAGAGAATGGAAAATGGCAGCCCTGGTCGGCCGCCGACTATGTGCGTCGATCGGATGCCGTAGCCTGTGCACTGCTTAACCTGGGACTGGAGAAAGGCGACAAGGTCGCTACGATTTCAGGTAACCGTCCGGAATGGAACGTGCTCGACATGGGAGCGGCGCAGGCCGGAATTGTTCACGTACCGGTTTATCCAACGCTCAGCCTCGATGAACAAAAATATATTCTCCGCCATGCCGGCGTGAAATACCTGTTTGTGGGCGACCGCAGCATTCAGGCAAAACTGGATGAATTGCAGTCAGCTACACCGTCACTTGAAGGAATTTATTCCTTCAACGAAGTTGACAATGCCCGTTCGTGGAATGAATTTGTGGCAAAGGGTGAAGAGCTGCTGCCGGAGATGAAAGAAAAGGTAGAGGAGATAAAAGGCAGCATCGATGAAAATGATTTGCTGACGCTGATTTATACTTCCGGAACCACCGGAACGCCCAAAGGAGTAATGCTTTCGCACAAAAACCTGATGAGTAATTCCAAGGCGACTGCATACAAACTGGGGCATGGACCGCGTGCCATGGGACAGTCGCATGTAGCGCTTTCGTTTTTGCCGCTCTGTCATGTTTACGAGCGCATGATGAACTACAATTTCCAGATCAACGGTTTGTCGGTTTACTATGCCGAAAGTTTGGCAACGATTGCCCGCGATATCAAAGAAATTCGTCCGCATGTCTTTAACACGGTTCCGCGTCTGCTGGAGAAAGTACACGAACGCGTGATGGAAGTAGGTAAGGATTTGACTGGCGTGAAGAAGTGGATTTTCGACGAAGCGATAAAATTCACCCGGAAATTCTATGTCGGCATCAAATTCAATCCCGTCGACCAATTGAAATTCAATTTCTTCGATAAGCTTATCTACTCGAAATGGCGCGAAGCTTTGGGTGGTCGCATCAACTACATGGTTTCTGGAGGCTCGGCATTGCAAATCAACCTGCACCAGTTTTTCTGGATGGCCAGTATGCGCGTTTACGAAGGTTATGGTCTGACTGAAACCTCGCCGGTGATTTTTGTGAACGACCCGATGGATGATTCTCGTGTCAAGTTGGGAACGGTTGGTCCGGCCTTGGATAATGGTACGGAAACCAGAATTGCCGAAGACGGCGAAATACTGGCCAAAGGGCCCGGACTGATGATGGGCTATTTTAAGGAAGAAGAGATGACCCGCGAAGTGATTGACGACGAAGGTTGGTTTCATACCGGCGATATTGGTGTGCTCGACGAAGGTAAATTCCTGCGCATCACCGACCGGAAGAAAGAGATCTTCAAACTGAAATCGGGTAAATATGTAGCTCCGCAAGCTGTTGAAAATATCCTGAAAGGCTCACATTTTATTGAACAGGTGCTCGTTGTTGGCGAAAATCAGAAGTTTGCCAGTGCGATTGTTGTTCCTGCTTTTGAGGCATTGGAAAAATTTGCCGCAGAGAAAAAGCTGGAATTCAGTAACCGGGAGGAGATGATTCAGCATCCCGAAATTGACGCGCTGTTGCGGAAAGAAGTTCGTCAGGCGAATAAAAAGCTGGGAAATAACGAGCAGGTTAAACGCTTCAAGCTGGTAGCTGATACCTGGTCGCAGGGTACGGGCGAACTCTCGCAAACGTTGAAATTGAAGCGCAAGGTGTTGCATCAAAAATACGATGCGCTCATCCGGGAGATTTTTTCGATTGAAGATTAAAACTTTACTAACCCGAAAACAGTTTACTAATCAATAGCATGTTGGAGAGAAAAATCCTCGCCAAAAGGTTATTTAATGTTAATCTGAAAGCCTGTTTGAAAGAATCAGGTTATTTTCGGGTGAAATTGTGTTATTTTTGTGAAAACCGATGGCTGTCAGATTAAGTTGTAGCCCGTTGAAAATTTGATGACTATGAGATATTTGAAATTATCCCTATTACTTTTTGTATTCACGGCTCTGCTGGTTCCTTCTCCGGTGCAGGCGCAGGAAAACGATGTGCAGTCGCAGGCTATTAAATTTGGGCGGGTGCTTCGTCTGATCCAGACATTTTACGTCGATACAACCAACCTGAAATCGCTCACCGAAGATGCCATCAGGAAAGTGCTTTCCGATTTAGACCCACACTCGGTTTACATATCTGCAAAAGAGGTGGAGGAGATGAACGAGCCGTTGCAGGGAAATTTCGAAGGGATTGGCATTTCATTCAATATTCACCAGGATACGTTGATGGTGTTGACGACGATTCCCGGAGGACCTTCGGAGAAAGTTGGCCTTCGTCCCGGCGACCGCATTGTAACGGTCGATGGTAAGAATATTGCGGGCATCGGGTTGACGAATCAGAACGTATTCGATATGCTTCGCGGTGACAAGGGGACGAAAGTGAATCTTCAGATCAAACGAAAAGGAGAGAAGAATCTACTGGATTTCACCATCGTTCGCGATAAAATCCCGATTCACAGTCTCGATGCAGCTTACATGCTGGACAAGAATATTGCTTACGTCAAGTTGAACCGTTTTGCCGCTACCACTCCCGACGAGTTTCTGAAGGCGATGGATAACCTTCAAAATAAAAACAAAGTGGAAGGCTTGGTACTCGATCTTCGTGGTAACGGAGGAGGCTACCTGCGTGCGGCTATTGATTTGGCCGACCAGTTCCTGCCCAATCATCGTCTGGTTGTTTACACAAAAGGAATCCATTCGCCCAAGCGGGAATATTTTGCTACCGGAAGTGGTGACTTTGAAAACGGTAAGGTGGTTATTCTGGTTGACGAAGGTTCGGCTTCGGCCAGTGAGATTGTCACAGGTGCTATTCAGGATTGGGACCGCGGCGTGGTAATTGGTCGCCGGACATTTGGAAAAGGATTGGTTCAGCAGCCTTTTATGCTAAGTGATGGCTCGATGATTCGTCTGACAACGGCTCACTATTATACGCCTTCCGGCAGAAATATTCAGAAACCTTATTCGAAAGGAATAAAGGAATACCGGAACGATTATCTGGAACGGTTCGAGCATGGCGAATTCTTCAGTCGCGACAGCATCAATTTGCCCGATTCACTGCTGACGCACACGTTGGTTACCAAGCGGAAAGTGTACGGCGGAGGTGGCATTATGCCCGATATTTTTGTTCCAATGGATACCTCGGTGAATTATCGTTACTACAACGAGTTGGTTCGAAAGAATGTATTGTTCCCGTTTGTAGTCGGATACATGGACAAAAATCGTGGAGAACTGCTGAAACAGTACAAAACATTCGACGCATTTAACAAGGATTACGCTGTAAGTGATGCGATGTATCAGAAGCTGGTGGCGAAAGGAGATGAGGAAGGAATTAAGCCGGAGAAAGAAAATCCGGAAGTTTCGGAGAATCTGCTGAAGCAACAGATCAAGGCGCTAATTGCCCGCGATTTGTATGATAATGGCACTTATTTCCAGATTATGAATGAGGATGATAAGGCCATAAAGAAAGCTATTGAGGTACTTTCAGACAGCAAATTATACGATAAATATCTCGGGCGGTAAGTCGTCATAGTGAGAAGACAATAACAGTCCGGCCATCTCAGCCGGACTTCTTTTATGTGCAGCAATGACTGAAATATTATCCTGGTTACAGGAGCATTGGGTGGAAGTAAGCGGAACCATTTCAGGTCTGGCTTATCTCTATTTTTCTATTCGGCAAAGCATTTGGACCTGGCCGCTGGGGTTGCTCTCTTCAGCACTCTACGTGTATGTTTTTTTTGTATCGAAGTTTTACGCCGATATGGGCTTGCAGGTTTACTACGTCGTCATTAGTATTTACGGATGGTACGCCTGGCTTCACGGAAACGGCAATAGCAACAATCATGGTGAGTTGAAGGTCTCCCGAACCTCACTTGTCCTTTGGGTAAAGCTGTTTATTGTTAATCTGCTGTTGTATGTCGGAATTGTATATATACTGATCAATTTCACGGATTCTCCGGTTCCTTACTGGGATTCGTTTACGACAGCCCTGAGTATTGTTGCTACCTGGATGTTGGCCCGTAAAAAAATTGAGCATTGGTTGCTTTGGGTAGTTATTGATGCTGTTTCGTTGGGATTGTATATTTATAAAGGTTTGTATGCCACAACCGTTTTATTCTTCGTTTATACCGTCATGGCCGTAGTTGGTTTTATTGAGTGGCGAAAAGATTTAGCAAACAACCGGTAATTTATGGCAGAGAAAATAAAACATATCGTCATAACAGGTCCAGAATCTACCGGAAAAACAGAACTGGCCCGGGGATTGGCTGAGCATTATCAAACAACCTGGGTTCCGGAGTACGCCCGAAACTATGTGGAAAATCTTGGAAGGCCTTATACCCGGGACGATGTCGAGACCATTGCCCGACATCAGCTTTTGCAGGAAAAAGAATTTCAGGCGAAAGCCCAAAATGGATTTCTGTTTTTTGATACCTGGTTGATCATTACAAAAATTTGGTTTGAAGTGGTGTACGGTGAATGTCCGGACTGGATAAAGGAGCACATTAGTCAATCCCACATTGATCTGTTTTTGGTTTGCGATACCGATTTGCCCTGGATTCCGGATTCTGTTCGTGAGAATGGTGGGGAAAAGCGCGATGAACTAATGGATATGTATTGCCGCGAAATAGAGTCTTTCGGATTTCCTTATGCGATTGTTTCAGGTACCGGTGAGGCCCGTTTGAACAATGCCCTGAAGTTTCTTTACGAAAAATTATGAAACCATAACCGGTCACTTTTGTTAGCATCACATACAAAATATCGGTAACTTTAAATAGGGGTAACATTTTTTGAGACTGACTTAACAGGTCTCACTTGTTTACCTTTTAGTTTTGCCTGTATTGTCAGATGGCGTTTTTCGGACATGTACTTCGTTGTCGAAACCCTCGCCGTTGGCGCTGAAAAGAATCCACATGAAGATTGCACAAAACATTACGGAATTGATTGGCCAAACTCCTTTGGTCCGGTTAAACAAATTGACCAAGGGCATAGAAGCCGAAGTTTTGGTGAAGCTAGAGTCATTTAACCCAGGAGGCTCGGTGAAGGATCGGTTGGGACTGGCCCTAATTCAGGCCGCTGAGCGGGATGGATTAATCAACGAACATACAACCATCATTGAACCGACAAGCGGAAATACCGGTGTTGGTCTGGCCATGGTTTGTGCATCGAAAGGTTATGCATTGAAGATTGTCATGCCTGAAACAGCAACGGTAGAACGCCGTATGATTATCGAGGCGTACGGAGCGGAAGTCATTCTAACTCCCGGAAAGGAAGGAATGAAGGGTTCTATTGCCAAGGCCGAACAATTGCAAGCTGAAATCCTGGATAGTTTCATTCCCATGCAGTTTACCAATCCTGCGAATCCCGAAATGCACCGGAAAACGACTGCCTATGAGATATGGAACGATACCGATGGTACGGTGGATATCTTTGTAGCCGGAGCTGGAACAGGAGGAACCATAACGGGAGTTTCCGAGGAACTGAAAAAACTGAATCCGAAAATCCGGACCATGGTTGTAGAGCCGGAAGATTCGGCCATATTATCAGGGAAAGAGCCGGGAGGACATAAAATTCAGGGAATTGGGCCCGGATTTATTCCGGAAGTGTTGAATACCTCGAGTTACGATGAAGTCTGTTGCGTTTCGAATGACCACGCATACGAAACAGCCAGAAGACTGAGTAAGGAAGAAGGAATTTTTTGTGGAATTTCATCGGGCGCGAATGTTTATGCAGCAATCGAAATTGCCAGGCGGCCGGAAAACAAGAACAAGCGAATTGTAACCATTATTTGCGATACAGGAGAACGATATTTAAGCACCCCATTATTCAGTAATCATCATGAGAAAGATTAATCAGAAAGATATAGACAACCGTTTGACAAAAGCCATCAGGGAGTTGTCGGATCCCAAGTCCTATGATTTGGTATGTCACGAACATCGCTTGGGAGAGCCCATGCCGTCGATTGATAAACTGGCAAAAATGGTCGATAAAATCAGACAGATCATTTTTCCAGGATATTTTGGCGACATCAACTTAAACCTCGGGACTATTGAGTATTACATTGGGGTGATGATTGATGAAGTATTTGAGCTGATTTCAGAGCAGATTCTGGCTGGGTTATGTTTCTCATGCAGTGACAACGAACGTCCGGAGATGCTGCAGCTGGAGAAAGATGCTTCTCAGATTGCCACTAAATTTATTGAAGGTTTGCCAGAGATCAGGCGGGTTATGACCACTGATGTGAATGCTGCCTACTTGGGCGACCCGGCTGCTAACGGAATCGGAGAAGTTATTTTCTGTTATCCGGCCACCCGGGCTATTTCCAATTATCGTATTGCCCACCATCTGTTGAAACTCGGAGTCCCACTCATTCCGCGTATTATTACAGAGATGGCTCACTCTGAAACCGGGATCGATATCCATCCCCGCGCTGAGATCGGAGAATATTTCAGTATTGACCACGGAACAGGTGTCGTCATCGGTTCAACCAGTGTGATTGGTAAAAATGTGAAACTTTACCAGGGGGTTACGCTTGGCGCGAAAAGCTTTCCGCTTGACGAAAATGGTAATCCGATTAAGGGAATTCCTCGTCATCCGGTTGTGGAAGACAATGTGGTGGTTTATTCCAACGCGACCGTTTTGGGGCGAATTACCATTGGACACGATTCAGTTATTGGTGGTAACGTGTGGGTTACCAATAGTTTGCCTCCTCACTCCAAGGTTGTTCAGGTGAAGAGCCGACAAGCTGAATTTGTGGATGGGAGTGGAATTTAGGCTTGCGGTTTGATTTATCCGCGATTCGGTTAACTTTGCCGGGCAAATTAATGGATAAATGACTGCATTGATGGAAAAGTTTCAGATGGTTGCCAAAACGTTCGCCGGTTTAGAGGGCGTTTTGGCCAGTGAGCTCGAAATACTGGGGGCTGAAAATATTAATGAAGGAAGACGTGCTGTAACCTTCGAAGGTACAAAAGAAACTCTTTACAAAGCCAACTTTTGTCTGAGAACAGCGCTCCGTATTTTAAAACCCGTTGCAGAATTCCATGTGAACGATCGGGAAGATTTGTACGCCGGTGCAAAAGAAATCGACTGGTCCCAATTTATCGAGCTTGGAAAAACCATCGCCGTTGACAGTGTAGTCAGTTCTGAGCTTTTCATCAACTCCATGTTTGTTTCTCTGAAGGTGAAAGATGCGATTGTCGATCAGTTTAGGGAAAAGACCCGCAAACGTCCTTCCGTCAATACTGAAGATCCGGATATCCGGATCAATGTTCATTTAACCGGAAATAAATGTACGGTTTCTCTTGACAGCTCTGGTGAATCGCTCCATAAGCGTGGTTACCGTGTGGCACAAACCGAAGCGCCTATTAATGAAGTATTGGGTGCTGGAATGATTTTGTTATCCGGATGGGATGGAAAAAAGAATTTCCTCGATCCAATGTGTGGATCAGGAACACTTTTGATTGAGGCAGCCATGATTGCCTTGGGAATTCCTCCGGGGATGTATCGTAAATCGTTTAGTTTCGAGCGTTGGCTGGATTTCGATGAGGAGTTGTTCGAAGAAATCTACAATGCCGACTATGAAAAAGATTTCGATGGGCAAATTGTAGGTTCTGATATTTCTACCCGTAACGTGGCAATTGCACGTGCCAATATTAAAAATGCGGGATTGTCGAAATATATTGAAGTGGATACGATGGATTTTGCTCAGCTTCAACCGCCATTCGAAAATGGAATTATTGTTACTAATCCGCCTTACGGAGAACGCTTGAAGCCATTTTCATTGCGTGCACTCTATCAGATGATAGGCGATAGCCTTAAAAACAATTTTCCGGGCTTTGAAGCCTGGATGATTTCCAGCTCGAAAGATGGCTTGAAAAGTGTTGGTTTACGGCCTGCAGAAAAGATGACGCTCTACAACGGTGCTTTAGAATGCAGCTACCGATGCTATCAGCTTTATCAAGGCTCTAAGAAGTCTTCAAAAAGAGACTAATGTGTAATTCAATTTCTTCCAAGTGCTTCAAACTGCTTTTGATATTGAATTCTATTGCCAGGATATTACAAGAACTGTAAAGAACGCTTTGAAAATGATAAATACACTAGTTCAATGTATCCATCGAGGCAATACGCTTAATATCTTTTCAGTTTAATTACGGTTTGGCTCTTTCAGCTTATTGCAAAATTGTTCCGCCTGGAGCTAAAACGGTCCCTACTTGTCCGCCTTTAACGGTTGATAATTCTTCGTTAGAGAGAATTTCGAAGGTTGAGATAGATTTCATAACAGAGTATTTAAATGGTTAAACAACAACTATAGAACTAAAAGAAAAATTAGATCGTAGATTACTGAAGAATTGTACCACCCGGAGGTATAACAGTTCCGTCCTGACCACCTTTAACAGTAGACAACTCTTCTGTAGACAGAATTTCCAAATTGAGAGAATTCATAACAAATGCTTTTAATGGTTAAACATGTTCCTTATTTATTTCCTTGCATTTGTTAATACCGGAAAACCGGAAAAGGTTACCCCCTAAATCAGAAAAAAATCAAAAAAAAAGTTCGTGATGTTTGTATGGTGCTTATTGTAAGTCTATTGTAGGGAATCGTTTTTTGATGGAATCGACGAGAAGTCTATAGTGTTTTGTAGACCAAAGTAAAAAATTGGAGGAATAATCTTGCCCTGTCCAGACATAATAGGTATGCAACAGAGAGGGATGGAATGACGTTGTCAATAATAAAGAATCTCATTTGATTAATAGAACTTATTATTACGATAAGTTTCTGAAGATGTAGGGTTTTTGTGAGGTGGTTTGCAGCGAGTTAATTAGTTGCCATTTTCAGGTCTGCTCTCAGATCAAATTTGAATTGAGAGACTTTTCTTCAATCACGAAACAGTGTAACGTTTGTCGAATAAATGCAGATAACGATCTATTTAAAAACTTATTTCTTGAGAGCCGAGTGGTGATTATAAAAAGCTAGAACAGATACATAATGTCAAATGACCAGATCTGAAAAACTACTGATTCTGATATTGAATTCTATTGCCAGGATATTACAAGAACTGTAAAGAACGCTTTGAAAATGATAAATACACTAGTTCAATGTATCCATCGAGGCAATACCATTAATATCTTTTCAGTTTAATTACAGTTTGGCTGTTTTAGCTTATTGCAAAATTGTTCCGCCTGGAGCTAAAACGGTCCCTACTTGTCCGCCTTTAACGGTTGATAATTCTTCGTTAGAGAGAATTTCGAAGGTTGAGATAGATTTCATAACAGAGTATTTAAATGGTTAAATAACAACTATAGAACTAAAAGAAAAATTAGATCGTAGATTACTGAAGAATTGTACCGCCCGGAGCTATAACGGTTCCATATTGTCCGCCCTTTAAGGTTGATAATTCTTCTGTAGACAAAATTTCCAAATTGAGAGAATTCATAACAAATGCTTTTAATGGTTAAACATGTTCCTTATTTGTTTCCTTGCATTTGTTAATACCGGAAAAGCTAAAAAGGTTACCCCCTAAATCAGAAAAAACTCAAAAAAATTATTTAGTTAACATCTAAGTGTTCAAAAATCAGGGGTATATCAGTCGCGTTATTTTCGATAATAAAACCTATTTTTGTGGATGATACTTTATTTGGAAGGTCTATGAGACTTTATAATCTGTTTTTTCATTGGAGTGGAAAGGTTCTCATTTTAGGGATTTTTATACTCTTGACAATTCCTGCTTGGGGAGAAGTTGATTCAATTCAAAAAGAAGATCATTATTCAGAGGCAGTGAGTGAATTTCGCAATTTCAATTTTGAGGACGCATTGGCTAAGTTCAAACTTGCAATTGACGATAGAGTGGAGCAGTATGGTGAAATGTCCATAGAGGTGGGGAATGTGTATTCCAATATTGGAATTATACTCAAGCAGGTTGGGCGCGACAAGGAGGCCATTGACAATTATTCCGAAGCGGAAAAAATATATTTGCAGGTAGGAAAAAAAGCTTTGCCCAACCTGGCAAGTCTGTACAATAATATCGGATTTCTCTATATTCAAAATGGTGATTTTAATACAGCACTGACCTATCTGGAAAATTCGAAAAGCATATTTGAAAGGATCAGGCGATTGGACAGTCCAAATTATCTGACCTTACTATTGAATCTTACGACTGCTTATACAATGTTGAAGAGGTATCCTGATGCTTTTAGTGTTGTTAATGAGCTTAAAGGTAGGGATAAAAATGCCTATGCATTGCTTAGTTATTATGAATCTACTGGATATGTAT
This sequence comes from Prolixibacter denitrificans, assembly GCF_003014495.1. GTDB lineage: Bacteria > Bacteroidota > Bacteroidia > Bacteroidales > Prolixibacteraceae > Prolixibacter > Prolixibacter denitrificans. Next base: position 224,545 of record NZ_PYGC01000008.1, read on the forward strand.
ATAGCAAGATGGAAAAGTACCCGGAAGCTCTGGAAAATCTTTTTTCAGCGTATGAATACGGGAAAGAGAAGCTAGGTGAAGACTTTTATCACGAAGAAGTTATATTGAGCAATATTGGAACCGCATATTTAAATGAAGATCAGTATAATAACGCACTATTATATTTTAATAAATCATTGTTATTGGCTAAAAAGAAGTTCGGTGAAAAGAATGAAGCTTCTTCTGTCATACTAGGTAATATTGGTGTCGTTTATATTCGAAAGTCGGCAAAGGCAAGTGATTTGAGTAAATTTTTGGTGGAAAAGAGAAACCTAATCCTGAAATCGTTGGATTATTTTCAACAGGCTTTGATAGCAATTTCTCCTGATTTTGACGAAAAAGACTGGTCAAGAAATCCGGATATTCAGAATTCATATAGTAATGGTCAGCTGTTGGAAAATCTAAAGCGAAAGGCAGATGCATTGCGCCAACTGGCGGAGGTAGAGACAAATTCAGGAGATCAAGAGTCAGCAATGAAATATCTCAAAAATTCGTTGAGTACGTATGAGCAAGCTATCGAAGTAATTCACCTTTTAAGGAATGGGTATTTGAATCAGGAGAGCAAGTTGGCGCTGGCGGAGAATGAACAGTCGACCTATTTTGAGACGGTTGATGTTGCTACGAAGCTGTATGAGAAGACGGGTGAACGGCATTACCTGGAACAGGCGTTCGAAGTTTCGGAAAGAGGCAAATCCGCGACATTCTTATCAGCTTTACGAGATTTAAAAGCACAAAAGTTTGGAGGGATTCCGGATTCACTACGTAACCAGGAAGAGACGCTGAAGAGTGAGATTGCTGCTTACAAGGCATTTATTTTCAATGAGAATAATAAAGAAAAGCCCGACTCCGTTAAGCTGGGGCGTTGGCAGTCGAAGGTTTATGAATTGGAGCAAAACTACTCTGACCTGATTCATCTGTTTGAGCAAAATTATCCGAACTACTACAACCTGAAATATTCGGATGATGTGGTGACTGTAGATAAGCTTCAGAATTACCTGAAACACCGCGATGCCTTGATTGAGTATGCTGTGAATGAGCCTGAAAAAGGAAAGCCCGGCGAACTAATAACTTTTTTTGTTACCAGTCAGAAATGTGAGGTGAAACGGCAGGTGCTCAATGACGGTTACAACAAAGACATTAATACTTTTCTTGGTTTCCTGCGGAATCCGGATGTATTGAATACCAACCGAAAAAGCTACAATGCTTATGCCCGTTCTGCGTACAGCCTGTACAAGCTTTTAGTGCAGCCTTTCGCGTCTGAAATTCAGGGCTACCGGCTGATTTTTATTCCGGATAATAAACTGGCTTATTTACCCTTCGATGGGATGATTAGTTCCATGCCAGACACGACTCACATGGACTTCCGTAAGCTGCATTATCTGATTAAGGACTTTCCGATTTCGTACTCATACTCAGCAACGTTATTGTACCAGTATTTTAAAAGCGATGCCACGGCACCTCATAATTTAATTGCTTTTGCACCTGACTATTCAAAAGGAGCCACGGTGGATATTAATGCCATTCGTGATGGAGTAAGGGAGAATTTATCGCCGTTGCCGGGAGCCAAAGAGGAGGTAAAAGGAATAACGAAGTTGATTTCGGGGGATGTTTTTGATAATTCAAAAGCTACGGAGAGCAATTTCAAAAAAGATGCAGGCAACTATGATATTCTACACCTGGCGATGCATACGGTTTTGAATGATAGTTTGCCAATGTATTCTAAACTGGTATTTTCACCGGAAAGCGACACGATAAATGATGGCTGGCTGAATACGTATGAGGTTTACAATATGAAACTGAAGGCTCGCCTGGCAGTTCTGAGTGCATGTAATACGGGTTCCGGTAAATTGCGAAAAGGTGAAGGTGTTGTCAGTTTAGCCCGTGGATTCTTGTATGCCGGCTGCCCCAGTATTGTGATGACACTTTGGAATGTAGAGGACGTTTCCAGCGCCAAGCTGATGATTAACTTCTATAAATATTTGCTGAAGGGGTACTCGAAGGATGAGGCGTTGCGCAAGGCGAAGCTCGATCATTTGGCCAATGCCGATCCGTTGAAAGCGCATCCTTATTATTGGTTGGGGTATGTACTGGTTGGCGATCAAACACCACTATTCAGTACCAAAGTTCCCTATTTCATTGGATTAATCATCATCCTTTTGTTCGTGGTGATTGGAGAACGATTCTGGGTAGAGCGCAGAAGAAAAAGAAGAATGAAAAGATAAAAAAAGCCCCGTTTGTAGCGGGGCTTTCTGTTACTATAGATTTTGCAGGAAATAATCACTAACCTTTCTCATCAAATGGATGCGGTCAATGCCATGGACATTGTGCTCTGACGTAGGATAAACAAAGAAATCAACTTGTTTCTGTTGTTTAATACACTCCCGCAGGAATTGCATGCTTTGTTGCATTACGACAGTTTGGTCTTCGGCTCCGTGAATCAACATTAACTTCCCTTTCAGAGAAGAAACATGGTTCAGCATGTTGCACTCTTTGTAACCCTCAGGATTTTCCTGGGGAGTATCCATGTAGCGCTCTCCGTACATTACTTCATACATCTTCCAGTCGACTACCGGACCACCGGCAACGCCAACTTTGAAAACTTCGGGATGGCGCAACATCAGGTTCAGCGTCATGAACCCGCCGAAACTCCAGCCATGCACGCCAATTCTGTTTTTGTCGACATAGGGAAGTGATTCCAGGTAGTCGATGCCTTTCATTTGATCGGCAGTTTCATTAATTCCCAGGTGACGATGAATAATGTTTTCGAAGGCCGCTCCGCGATTCTCCGAACCTCTGTTGTCGACGGTAAAGGCGATGTATCCCTTCTGTGCCATATAATATTGCCAGAAACGGGCGTTGTTGTGCCAGGTATTTCTGACGAGCTGCGCATGGGGTCCACCGTATACATACACAATGACTGGGTATTTTTTTGTTGAATCGAAATCCGCAGGTAAGATCATCCGGCAATAAAGGTCCGTTTTTCCATCGGCTGCTTTGATCGTGAAAATGGTATTCTTCCCAAATTTGAAGTCTTTCAGCGTATTTGCAGCTGTTAAAAGATTACTAACAACTTTACCTTTGTTGGTAATCAGGTTGGTTACCCTTGGAACACTTTTACTTTGATACGTATCGAGCAGGTATTTTCCATCGTCGCTCAACAAGGCCTGATGCGTTCCGTCGGCTTTGTCTAGCCGGGTTATTTTCCCGTTGCTGATTTGAACTTTGTAGATATTTCTGTCAATCGGGCTCTCCTTGGTGGATACGAAATACATGTATTTTTCAGCTGGGTCAAATCCCAGAATATCGGTCACTTCCCATGGGCCCTTTGTGATTTGTTTCAGCATCTTTCCTGAGGTGTCGTAGAGGTAAACGTGGAAATAACCATCCTTACGCGACCAGCGGTAAAAGTGGTTGGGATTTGTTTTTGAGAAGACGATTGGGTGAAGAGGTTCAACATAGGTTTTGCTGGTTTCTTCATATAATGTTTTCACGAAATCACCAGTAGTAGCGTCGTACTGGTTAAGCTTCATGTCATCTTGATCCCGGTTTAATTCCGCAATGTAGATGTACTTTTCAGCAGGCCCCCAGGCAATGTTTGTGAGGTAATGGTCCAGCGGTTTACCGGTTTTCAGGAACACGGTCTTCTGAGTCTTACAATTATATACCCCGAGGGTTACATGGTGGCTTTTCATTCCTGCCATCGGGTATTTCACGGGTTTTAGCTCCGCTTCCCGTGTCATAAAATCAACGATGGGGTAATCGCGCACCATGGTTTCATCTTTGCGGTAGAAAGCCAGCAAATCGCCTTTGGGAGACCAGAAGGTACCTTTTGTGATACCGAATTCACGACGATGAACGTATTGGCCATTAACGATTCCTGTATTCTGGTCATCAGTTATAGCAGTCATCCCGTTTTCATCGGCCACCCACAGGTTATTATCTAACGTAAACGCCACCTTTTGTGCTTTCGCATTGAAATCGGCGAATTTTCCCTCCGGTTTAATGGAAATTGTTTTGGCAATGTGTTGGGAGTTGAGCTGGTAAAGGTTGAAATGGTTACCATTTCTGAAAAGTATTTCGTCCGGATTTATCCAGCTGATTGAGGGAAAACGCTTCAGTGTATCCTGACCCGCGGCCCTCAAAGCATTGTTAATTTGGATTGTTGAGGCATATTCAACCTCTTTTCCTTTTATATTTTTTCCAATCAACTTATGTTTTTCAACATAAGAATATGTATCCTTACTATTCTTTACCCAGGCAAGTTGGTGAAGTCGTTCCGGATTGTATTGACCGTACCGACCAATAATGGCATCTTTTAGCGTTAATTGCCGGGTTTGCGCAAAGGCTGTGGCGCCTATAAACATAAAGGCCACAAGAAGTTTTAAAGTTTTCTGCATCAGAGATATGTTTTTATATGAAATATGAAGAATAAAAAATTTTCATTTTGGCACATAAAAATAGAGAAAGTTCCGTTTTTACTTTGAGCTGACCCTGATTTGTCGGTTTGTAGATTGAATTTTTTTCTCTAAAATTGTTGTAAGCATGAAGTGAGAAAACTAAATCTTCCTATTTTTTGTCGTCTCTTTTGGCTTATTTTTCAAGGGAAACGAAAAAAAATTGAAAAAAAATTGAGTTTACCGGGTTACCTTTTGAGTTGAAAACGTATTAACTAGTGAAAATGATAAATTACACGAACGAAGAACTCCTGAATGGAATTCTGAGGAACGACAATGTAATCCTGCAATACATTTACAAGAACTTTTACTACAAGGTTAACTTCTACGTAAAGAAGAACAGTGGTAATGATGAAGATGCCAGTGATATTTTTCAAGAGGCCATCATCGTCATATACCGTAAGCTTAAAGCCAATGACCTGGTTTTAAACAATGCTTCTTTCGAAACGTACCTCTACTCGGTATGCAAAATCCTCTGGCTTAAGCAACTTAGTAAGAAGAAAGCTGAAAGGGATATGGTGCTTGATAACGCCGGCCTATCAGACGAGGAGTACGACTATAACATCGTAGAAGTAGCTGACAAGAACGAACGGTACCGGTTGTATCAGAAGCATTTCCAAATGCTCGGATCCGACTGTCAAAAGCTGTTACAGCTATTCTTTGATAAAATACCGTTACGTCAAATCTCACAAATGATGGGATATAAGAGTGAGAAGTACGCCAAAAAGCGCAAGTTTAAGTGCAAGGAGTACTTGATCACCAGTATCAAGCAGGATTTGAATTATAAAAAACTGATTGAAGATGATACCTGAAGTAAATAAATATGAGTTGGTCGAGATGTACCTGGGTGGTGAATTGACGGGAGACCAACTCAATGCGTTCCGGACGCGTCTGGTCGACGATCCAGAACTGGCTGAGATCCTCAAGCTGAGCCAGGAGATCGAAGAGGCGATGAGCGAAAAAGACGTGATGGAACTGAGAGGTAATCTGCAAGAAATAACTAACTCCTTCGATTTAGACGAAAACTTCTCCCCGGAAATTTCAGAAGCCTACTTCGGACTGGCTGAAGAAATCGAAGATATTTCTGACCTCGACCTGGATGACGAGGAACTTAACTCCTACAGTAACTCACTCCAGAAACTGCATTTGCAGAATCACAAGAAAGCCTCCAAAGAGACTGTTCATCAAGTTTATAAAGACGAAGCCGAACCGGTTAGTGATAACGAATCCGGCGAATTCACTGAAGCAGACGAATTGCTGTTCCAGGAAATCGAGGATGCCGTTATGGAAAAAGATATTATGGAGCTGAGGGCTAATATCGAAACGATAGCCAAACATATGCCTGCTCATAACCGCACGGTGGAAGAAATTGAAGAATACGTTTCCGGAGATCTATCCGATAAGGAGATGGAAGCCATCGAGCTGGATGCCGAAAGTAATATGGATCTGGCTAACGATATCCAACTGTTCCACGAAGTCAACGAAGCGATCGGCGAAGAAGATGTCATGGAGCTGCGTGCCGCACTGAACATTATCAGTGAAAACGAAAGTTCACATGCTCGTCAATACGAAGAAATCGAAAGCTTCCTGTCCGACGAAATGGATGAAGCGAGTGTTGCTTCGTTCGAGGACGAGATGGCCATGAATCCGGATCTGGCAGCGGATGTCAAACTCTTCCGCGAAGTGGATGAAGCTGTCGGTGAGAAAGATGTTATGGAGCTGCGTGCTTCGCTGCAGAATATCAGGAAAGCAGAAGAAAACGAGAAGAATCGAGAGGTGCGGGGTATTCGACCGCCCAAAACACAACGAATATTGTGGTATACGGTCGCGGCATCTATCGTGCTCATTCTCGGAATCGCAAGCTTTGTAAGGAATCAGTCGTATTCCAACCAGGAAATCTATCGAGATTACTACCAGACTTATAAAGTGGGAATTTTCCGGTCGGCTGACAACTCAGCAGATAATCTGATGACCGATGCGTTGAAGCAGTTTAATGAATCGAACTACGATCAGGCATTGAACTTGTTCCATCAGGTACTCACGAAGAATGAAAATAATCCGGCAGCAAACTTCTACGTCGGCGTTGCTTACCAGGAAGAGAAAGAATACGCGAAAGCTATCCAATCTTACACAAAAGTTGTGAAGCATAACGATAACCTCTTCACCGAACAGGCTCAGTGGTATATCGGACTATGTTACCTGCAACGGGAAGAGAAGGATAAAGCGCTGAAGGTATTCAAGGAAATCGCATCCAGCGATGGATACTATGCCTCGAAAGCGACGGATATTATCAAGAAACTTGATTAAAAAATAATCACAGAGTCGGGAGGTATTCTCCTCCCACTCTTCCGAAAGGAATTATCATCGAAAACAATCAGTGTAAAAAATATTACAACAGGGTTTTAAATTAGGTTTTTTAGAATTTTGGTTAAACAACACAACAACTACTTTTATTTCTTAGGTTAAACAACAAAGCGTTCTTTTTTAATTTTTTAAGGTTATTCAAATTATGTTCCTTAGTAAACGTAAGTTTACAATCCTTGTATCCATAATTTGCTCATGTTTCCTACCGTTCCTTGCAAGTCGATAATGCATGTCGATTATGGATACTTTCCTTTGCACATTACAACTACTATTAAATATTGAGGAGATTAATTAACAGGTTTAGCCCGGTTCCCAGCCGGGCTTTTTTTATGTTCTGAGGTGAAGACATTTTCCAACCGATTAATGGTAAGGTAGAATTTCGGGGCGGCGACCAAGAAAATCATTGAATTCCGATTTGGGTTGGCCCAGAGCCCTGAAGCTCCAGGGATGGATGTCAGGCGGAGTAACGGGAAACCATGTCAGGCGGAATTCGAAAGTATTAATGACCAGCGATTCGTTACGAATGCGGAACCCTAAGCCAACGCCGGCATAGAAATCCTGGTTCAGGATGAACTTCGTGTTGTCACCGATGAAGCCTAAATCGGAAAAGCAGTAAGGAGCAAATCGAAAACCATAGAATTGCGAACGGAGAAAGGTTACCGCTTCCATATTTACTGTGAGTTTTTGTGTTCCTCTGACATAGTCGGTCTTGAACCCTCGAATTCCCCACTCATCATTCAACGTAAGATATTCCTGATTAAAATGATTGAATCCGATGATGTACCGGACATTGATAAATTGCCGGAGTCGATGTCCGTTGATGTTATACAGCCGCGAAAAGAAGTTTCCTTCTCCCAGAATCGTGCTTTGCTCGAGCTGGTTGTGGTGAAAAAAACTTCCGGCTCCCAGTCCAAAGCGCAGGTAGCTGAAATCGGGCAAAACCATTCCTTTTGAATAGTATAGGTGAAGATAGCTCCGATTGTAAAATTCCCCGAAGTCATATCCGGAAGTCAACTCGAGGTAATCGCCGTAAGGAATATCTTCCGTGATTCCGTAGCCGTAAACCAGGTTGTTCTTTTGCAGAAATCGTTTGCTGTAGGCCACCGAACCCAAAATTAGATGGTGGTCGTGAAACAATTGATTTCTTTGCGAAGATACCGTTGGACGGTCGAAAAATTTTCGACTGGAAAGACGCCCTGCAACAATGAAATTACCGGCTGCCTGCGTTTCCTTTTTGCGTTCGAACGAATGACCATACCATGCATCCATATCCAGGAAGCTGACAGTGGTATCCAATCGCATGATCCGGTCATCTGTCAAATAGTCGAAGCGGAATACCCGATTGAATGAAATTCCGCCGGCATTCCTGGTTTTTGACGTTAGAAAACGCTTTTCCAGCATGACTGAAACAGCATTCTTCCGGTAGGTATCTTCTATTCGGAATGCTCCGTTGATGAATTTCCCGCCAATGTTGTTGACGCCATAGAAGCCATGAAAGCCGACGGTTGGGGATTCATGGGAATGATAAACCGTTCCGATAGAGAACTCATGACCGAGGCCAAACATGTTTTGATTAAACAAATCAAATCTCGCTGATTTACTACCGTTAATATCCAGAAGAAATCCCCAGGAGAAATTGTCCTTGGTTACAATGAGCACGTCGACTATCTGGGAATTCAATTGATCCGGAATCAGAATAATGGATACATCTTTAATATAGGGAAGATCACGAATAAGCTTTTCGTCTTCTGCCATTGTTCTTGGATCAACAATGTCGCCTGTTTTAAACAGCAGGTTTTTTCGCAGTACCCAGTCTCGGGTTTTCACATGAATGCCATTTCCAACTTTTGCCAGCCAGTTGTCAAGAACGATGGAGGTGTCTTGTATCGACGGACCAAACACATCGAGTTGTTGAATGCGGATGTGCCCAATTCGTTTTCCGGCAAAAAGCTTAAAGTACTGTTCGCTGTTTACTTCGAGCTGCGATTTGGCGCTCTGTGGCGATGCAATCATCCATCCGTAAAGATACCTGGCCCAGAAACTCCTTTCGGAGCGCACCCTGAGTGAATCATAAAAAGCTTTCGTTTCTGTAGAACGGGAAAGGCTGTCGCGGGTGAGGGTATCTGATTTCTCAGATTGTACTTCTGCCGACTTAACAATATCTTTTCTGGTTTTTATGGGAAGTGGCTTAATCAGTGTGTCAGCCGATACTTTTAGTTGCTCGAAACGCCGGTGTAAATTTTTTTCGGGAACCGAATCTCTGCGGTCGTTTTTGTCCTTTTTATTAATTATTAACGATTCTGATCGTTTTTGATTTGTTGTAGTTAGTGCATGTGTATTTGAAAAAGGTACAGAGGCAGTTACGATTTGGATAGCTGTCGATGAAATGATGATGACCACTGCTCCAAACCGTAAGATTTGCTTTCGACAATATTTGGTATAACGTGTAATCAATCTTTTCGGGGCTGATAGGTTAACAGGCGTTATCTAATCTACAACACTCCTCTGAATCCCTTGTTTTAAGTGCTGTTAAATATTGTTAAACCAAGTTACGTTATGTTTTTCAGGTATCGAAATTTTATAATTTCGGATTTGCAAGTTTTAAATACTGCATCAAGTTATGGACATTATCGTTGAAAAGGTGACCAAGTTATATGGTGCGCAAAAGGCGGTCGACAACATCTCTTTTAAGGTAAATACCGGTGAGGTACTCGGCTTTTTGGGACCCAATGGTGCCGGAAAGACGACGACCATGAAAGCGATTACCTGTTTTCTGGCGCCCAACGAAGGAGATATTACCGTTGGCGGATTGTCGGTTAGAGAAAATCCGGAGAAGGTGAAGAGCCTGATTGGCTATTTGCCTGAGAGTAATCCGCTTTACCAGGAAATGCAGGTGGTCGATTATCTGGCATTTGTTGCCGAATTGCAAGGGGTACCGAAAGAACAAATCCCTGGACGCATTCGTGAAATGATAAAGATTTGTGGGTTGAGCGGCGAGAAATCCAAGAACATCCGTGAGCTCTCGAAAGGATACAAGCAGCGGGTTGGTTTGGCTCAGGCGTTGATTCACGATCCGGAGGTACTTGTTCTGGACGAACCGACGACCGGCCTCGATCCAAACCAGATTGCCGAAATTCGTGACCTGATCCGCAAAATAGGAAAGGAAAAGACGGTCATCCTCAGTTCTCATATTCTGGCCGAAGTGGAAGCTACTTGCGACCGGATTCTGATCATCAGCAATGGTCGCATCGTGGCAAATGGTACTCCGGCCGAATTGCGGATGCGGGCTCACGGCGACGAGATTCTAAAGGTGAAGATTGGTGGCGGAGAACCGGAGGATATTTTTATTGCTTTGGAAGATCTGGAAACTGTTCGTTCCATCGCTATCATGGACAATTCTCCAGAGTATTTCGAAGTTCATAGTCACGAGAATGAAAACTCGGCGCGTCCTATTTTCGAGATGTGTGCCGAAAATAATTGGTACATCGAAGAGTTGACACCGGTAGAAACCCGGTTGGAAGATATTTTCCGCGAAGTAACCATGAATTAGTTGACTTGAAAAGCAAGATTCATTCAAAAAATGGTACAATGAGTAAAACATGGACCATTGTCAGGAGAGAGCTACAGTCGTTTTTTGATTCCCTTACGGCTTACATTATGCTGGTGGCATTCCTCGGATTCAGCGGATTCTTTACCTGGATTTCAGGAAATGACATCTTTTTTATTGGACAGGCCAGTTTGCAATCGTTCTTCAGCATTGCTTACTGGACGCTTTTTCTGTTCATTCCGGCACTTACTATGAGGCAACTGGCCGAGGAGAATAAAACCGGAACGCTGGAGATGTTATTAACGAAACCCATTTCCGACTGGCAGATTGTTTTTGGGAAATTCCTTTCCACTCTCATTTTGATTGTCATCGCTCTGTTTCTAACCTTCCCGTATTATTTCACCGTATGGAGTTTAGGTCCCATCGATCACGGAGCGGTTATCCTGGGATATGTTGGATTGATTTTGATGAGTTCGGCCTACATTAGCATCGGCTTGTTTGCCAGTAGCGTAACGAACAACCAGATTGTTGCTTTTCTGCTGGCGCTGATTATCGGCATTTTCTTTCACGTCATATTCGGAGTTCTCGCTTCATCGCTCACGGGTGCTGCGGGCTCGGTGTTCGATTATCTCAGTATGTCGACGCATTTTAGTGCCATCTCACGCGGTGTAATCGATTCGAGAGATATCATCTATTTCCTTTCCATTGTCGTTATGGGGCTGATGGGCTCCGAGGCATCTCTGGCAAAGCGTAATCTGAATTGAAAAAGCATATCATGAAGAGCAAAAAACTACTATTACCATATTTTCTTTTGTTGGGTGGTGTGCTGATTCTTTTGAATGTTTTAGCCAACCGTTTTTTCTTTCGGATTGACTTTACCGACGATCAGCGCTATACATTGAGTGATGCCACGCATCAAATCATTAATCACCTTGATGATCCGGTTACGGTTACGGCTTATTTTTCGCAGGATTTACCACCGGATGTCAGCCGTGTGCGGACCGATTTTAAGAACCTTCTTCAGGAATTCCATAGTGTTTCGCATGGAAAAGTGAATTATGAGTTTGTTGCTCCAAACGATAATTCCGATACAGAGCAACAAGCAGTCGATGCAGGTATTCAACCGGTGGTTATCAATGTGCGGGAAAAAGATCAGGCGGTTCAGAAGAAGGCATACCTCGGGGCTGTGATTCATTACGAAGGCAAATCCCAGGTGATACCATTTTTGCAGCCGGGCTCCGGAATGGAGTATGCTTTGGCATCAGCTATTCGTAAACTTACAGTGAAAAACAAACCGGAGATTGGTTTGATTCAGGGAAACGGTGAGCCGGCCAAATACGAATTCCCGCAGGTAATGCAGGAACTGAATGTGTTGTACAATGTCAGGAATGTGACTCTGAATGATTCAGTTTACCTGGGAAAATATAAAACATTGATTCTGGATGGCCCGAAGGACAGTATTCCTCCGGAGCAACTGAAACTGTTGAATAATTACCTGGCGCAGGGAGGAAACCTGTTGGTTGCTTTTGACCGGGTAGATGGCCAGTTGGAACGTTCGAGAGGCGTGGCAATTAATACCGGACTGGAGACCTGGTTGGCGGATAAAGGAATCCAGGTAGAATCCAGTTTTGTGACGGATGCCAGTTGTTCAACGATTTCGCTTCGTCAGCAATCGGGGTTGTTTAGTTTCTCCACACAGTTGCAATTTCCGTACTTGCCAATTATCACCACGTTTGCCAATCATCCCGTGACGAAAGGGTTGGAAGCAGTGTCTCTGCAATTCGCCAGTCCGATGAAATATACCGGCGATTCAACTTTGACGTTTATTCCTTTGGCGAAAACATCCCGCATGTCGGGCAAGCAACACACGCCGGTTTATTTCGATATTGAACATCACTGGACCGACAAAGACTTTCCGTTATCCAACGAGGTTGTCGCTGGCTTACTCGAGGGAAAAATTACAGGACCGGCCAATGCCCGAATGATTGTCATTACCGACGGCGATTTTGCAGTGAATGGTTCAGGACAGTCAGCCCGACAACTGCCGGGTGATAACATCAACTTCTTTGTGAATGCTGTCGATTGGCTTTCGGATGATACCGGTTTGATTGATTTGCGTACCAAGGGAATTTCATCGCGGCCATTGGCGAAGATTCAGGATGGAAAGAAATCCTTCCTGAAATACTTCAACTTCCTGTTGCCCACTTTGCTCATCATTATTTACGGTGTATTCCGCGCGCAGCGGAAAAGGTGGATTCGTATCAAAAGAATGGAGGACGACTATGTTTAGGAGAATCGGAATACGCTCATTGGCCGTAGCGTTTACCGTACTTTTGGTGGCGGTTGTGCTGGTGAAAATAGACGATAGCCGGAAAGGCGACCGGACCTTCAACAGCCAGCTTACCAGTTTTTCGACGAATAAAGTGACAGCGATAGAACTGACCCCGAAGCAGGGGGCCGAGAAAATGCTGCGTTTCGAAAAGCATAATAACCATTGGAACATTGTCCTTGGCGGGAAGATTCTGAGCGCTGACAATAATGTCGTTGTCCGGATGCTGTCAGCCATTAGCGATTTGAAAGCAAGAAGTTTGGTTTCTTCATCCGAGAAGAAATTGAACGACTTCGGCGTCGGAGATTCGTCGGGAACGCACGTTGTGGTTTATGAAGGGAAAGAAAAATTGGCCGACCTGGTTTTGGGCAAATTCACTTATTCGGAACCACACAATCTGACCACGTATGTCCGGTTAATGCCCGGAAACGATGTGTTTGCAGTGGAAGGTTATTTGCCGATGCTTTTCAACCGGAAGGTAGACGAATATCGCGATCATCGAATTGTGCACATGGTGACCAGCGACATGACGAAGTTGGCTTTCTCGTATGCCAGTGGTAAATCGTTTACGCTGGTGAATGAGGATGGCCAGTGGAAGGTGAACGGTGTAACGGCCGACTCAGCCAAAGTTGCAGGGTATTTGCAAAAGCTGGGAAATCTGAAGGGAGCCGCTTTCGCGGAGAAAAGTGAAGTGAATTCGGCGCCGGCAGCAACGCTCGATATCACCCGGAAGGATGAAGAGCCTATTGTTACAGTTACTGCATATCAGGATGGACAAGAGCAGCTGGTGAAGTCATCTCAAAATCCATCGGCCGTTTTTAACGACCACAAAGCGTATAATACCGTTTTTGTTCCGAAGAATTATTTTAAACCTTAATATATTTTTATTGATTGAACCTTTATACACTTTAATGCAAGGGAAGAGAGAGTTTAACCGCTCTCTTTTCTTTTTCCCGGAAACGGTTTTTACTAACTTGCTGACGAAAACTTACCTGCCTTGGCTATGAAAAGATTATTACCATTTTCGCTTTTATTGCATGTGATGGTCGTTGGGATCGTTCCGGCAAAAGCATCGGACGTTTTGAGTAAAGATGATTCCTTAACCTGCCGCGAAGTGGTGGAGCAAATCAAGCAGCATGTTACCTGTTCGTGGAATGAAGGAAAGACCGTCGACACTTTTAAAGCGGGTAACCCGGATGAAAAAGTTACGGGTATAGTGACCACTATGTTTGCGACAATGGATGTGCTACGTGAGGCAGTAAAGCAAAACTGCAATTTTATTATTGCCCATGAGCCGCTTTTCTATAATCACCTCGATGAAACCGATTTCCAGAAGAACGATCCGGTTTATCTCGAAAAGCTGAAATACATTAATGATCATCACCTGGTGGTTTGGCGTTTTCATGACCACTGGCACCGTACTAGTCCTGATGGAATTTATGTGGGAATGGTGCGGAAGCTTGGATGGGCCAAATACCGGAAAGGCGACAGTTATATGGTTTTCGAATTTCCGGAAACAACACTGAAGGATTTGGCTGAGCACCTGAAACAAAAATTCCCGCAAGGAGTTATTCGTGTTGTGGGAGATCCCGGGATGAAACTTACCGGCGTGGCATTGGCAGTCGGAGCTCCCGGTGCAGACCGCCAACGACAATTACTTAACCGCGATGATGTACAGGTAGTGATTACCGGCGAAGCGCGGGAGTGGGAAACGCCCGAATATGCGCTCGATGCAACGCAGCAGGGAAGAAGCAAAGCTTTCATCATGATGGGACATGTGCTTTCCGAACAGGCGGGAATGGATTATTGTGCCGAGTGGCTTGGTGGTTTTATTTCGGGACTTCCCATTAAGTTTATACCGAATAAACAACCTTACTGGACCCCTCAATAATTTTACAGAGATAGGATGGCAGAGCAATTGGCGGTGATATTTGACATGGATGGCGTGCTGGTCGACAGCGAGCCGTGGCATTATAAAGTAGAAGAGTTGATTTATGCCGAATTGGGCATCGACGTGCCGGATAAAGTGCATCAACTCTACTTGGGCACGGCAGCCGATTTGATGTGGTCGGACCTGAAGCAGCGTTATGGCCTGAAACAATCGCTGGAAGAGTTGGTGCGGTACGATGAGGAATTTCGGGTGGGCTTTTTCAAAGACCTTGGGAATTTGCAGCCCAACCCGGGTGTAAAGAAATTGCTATCGGGATTGAGCGATGCCAACATTCCGATGGCGGTGGCCACCTCCTCGGTTCCGGGCATTGTCGACATTATCCTGGAACAATGTGGAATCCGTTCTTATTTCGATGCAGTGGTTACCACGGTTCAGGCCGGAAAAAGTAAACCGGCGCCGGATGTTTATCTTTATGCAGCGAAAAAATTAGAGCATGAACCGGCCAATTGTCTGGTCTTCGAAGATTCGATGAATGGCATACGTGCGGCCGTTGATGCCGGCATGGCTTGTATTGCTTTTCAGCCCGAAGGAGTCGTACAACATGATATTTCTGCCGCTCATCATTTTATTACCGATTTCCGCCACGTTTCTCCGGAAACCATCCGCCGGTGGATGACCGATAAACAATTTTCATGAGTAAACGCGAATTAAAACAATACCTGAAAGAACTGACCAAGGAGCAGCTCGAAGAGCAAATCCTCGATTTATACGGACGTTTTAAAGAAGTGAAAACCTTTTACGATTTTGCTTTTAATCCGCAGGAAAATAAATTGCTGGAGGAAGCGAAATGGCAAATCTCCAAAGAATATTTCCCGGTTAACCGGAGGAAACCCAAGATGCGGCGTTCGGTGGCGCAGAAGCATATCCGGAATTTCGTCCGGTTGGGAGTAGATGCGCCGGTGGTAGCCGATCTGATGCTTTATAATGTGGAAGTGGCTCAGACATTTTGCGGCGAACGTCCGGTTACCCAGGAGGCGTTTTATCGGGCAATGCTCAAAGCTTTCGAAGAGGCCTTGCAGTTTATCGAAGAACATGGACTCATCACTCAGTTGGCACCCCGCATTAATCGAGTCGTCGACGAAGCCATTGAGCAACGATGGATGAATCGTGCAGCGTTTGAGAAGACAGCGGCGCTGTACGCGATTTAGAAGAAGATAAGTCGGACAAAAAAAGGACAATGCATGCCGCACTGTCCTTTTTATTTTGATGAATATTCAATTCATTATTTCCAGCCACCGCCTAAGGCACGGTAAAGCGAGATAACTGCAGAAAGTTTCTGCAATCGGTCGTTGACATCATTCAGCTGAGCCGATAACAAACTTTGTTGCGCATTCAGCACTTCGGTGTAGGTGGCTGAACCGTAATTTAAAAGCTGTTCGGTGTATGAAACCGATTTCTTTAATGCATCGAGTTGTTGCTGGCGTAATACAATTTTCTGCTCTGAAGTCTCGTAAGAGTAAAGCGCATTGTTTACTTCCTGTCCGGCATTCAGCAATGTATTCCGTAAATTCAGCAACGCTTCGGTCTGCTGTGCTTTGGCTACTTTCAGGCGTGTTACGTTGGCCCTTTTATTGAATAACGGTTCGGTAAGTCCTCCCACCACATTGGCTGCAAAAGAGGCCGGGTCAAGCAACTTGTCAAGCGCGGTCGCAGCAAAGCCGGTTGATGCCGTCAATGTTAACGACGGGTAGAAATAGGCCCGTGCGTTGTTGGTCATCTCGTAAGCGCTCATCACGTTGTACTCTGCCTGCATCACGTCGGGACGATTATCGAGCAACTGCGAAGGAACACCGGCTTGCATCATCGGTTTGTTGGGCAATGCCAGCAACGAATCACGTTGTATGGTCCCGGGAGTGCTTCCCAGCAGAACGCACATAGCGTTTTCGGTTTCCCTGATTTGTTGGTTCAGGTCAGGAATGATGACTTCGGCAGCATAACGGGCTGCTTCGGTTTGCACCACGGCAGCTCCAGTGACTATCCCGCTTTCCTTTAGCGCTTTCATTGTTTCTACCAGTTCCTTGTTGTTTTTCACCGTCTGACGGGTAATCGCCAATTTGGCGTCAAGAGAAACAAGGTTGTAATAGGCATTGGCAATGTTTGCAATTAAACGGGTTTGTACCGCTTTTTTCCCGGCATCGCTTGCCAGTAAATCGGCATAGGCCGCACGTTTCGAGCTGCGTAGTTTTCCCCAAATATCAACCTCCCAACTGGCTTCGGCGCCAAGCTGATAATTATTTACTTCACGTGGTCCATCCGGATAAATAGATTTAGGATTCCGGGTATAATTATCGGTTGCTTTTGCCGAAATAGACGGAAACAGAGATGCTTTGCTTTGAGAAAAGTAAGCTTCGGCTTCTGCCATTCTTTGAATCGCAATCTGTAAATCCGGGTTATTGGCCAGACCTTCCTGTATGTAATTTTGCAACAACGTATCGGTAAACAGCTCTTGCCAGGGCGTTTCGGCCATGGTCACCGAATCGGTGGGTTCGAAGCCGAAAATACCCTTCGTGTCTACACTGTCGCGATTGAAATGCCGCGACGTATTACACGAAGCCAGCATACCCGCGAGTCCGATAGTCAGTAATATAATTTTATATGATGATTTTCTCATTTCGTTATTTTGTTTTCAGGCATTGATTATTCGAGACTGTTGAGGCCTGAGATTTCACCTTGCTTCGGTTTTTTAATTTTCTCCTCGATTGTCTGGAAGATAACATACATGGCCGGGATAACCAGGATGCCAATGAAAGTTCCTACCAGCATACCTCCGACAGCACCTACACCAATCGAGCGGTTTCCGTTGGCTCCAACTCCACCTCCAACGATAAGCGGCATCAGACCGAAAATCAAGGCGAAGGAAGTCATCAGAATCGGTCGGAGACGGGCTGTTGCTCCATCAATCGCCGATTGCAAAATCGTCTCTCCCCGGTGTCGTCGTTGCAGGGCGAACTCAACAATCAGAATGGCGTTCTTGGCCAGCAAGCCAATCAGCATGATGAGCGATATCTGCAGGTAGATGTTGTTGTTAACTCCCATAATATGAGCAAATATGAAGGCTCCGGCCACTCCAATCGGCAACGAAAGCAGAATGGAAAGTGGTGTGATGAAACTTTCGTACTGTGCTGCCAGCAGGAAGTAAACGAAAATGACACTTAGCAGGAAGATCAAAAGCGACTGGTTTCCCGATGCGATCTCTTCCCGGGTTAAACCCGAGAATTCATAGCTATATCCTGGAGGCAACGTTTCTGCTGCTACCTGTTTTACTGCTTCGATGGCATCTCCCGAACTGTATCCAAACTGTGGCGCACTATTCACGGCAATCGAGGTGTACATGTTAAACCGGTTGATGTTCTCCGGACCATACACTCGTTTCAGAGAAATAAACTCGGTAATGGGAGCCATCTCGCCCGAACCGGTCCTGACGTACATGTTATTCAGATCATCGGGATTTCCACGATACTTCGGACTGGCTTGAACCATGATACGGTACTGTTTCCCGAACCGGTTGAAATCCGATGCATAAAATCCGCCGATGTAACCCTGCAATGCTGCCAGTATGGTACTGACATCGATACCGGATTGTTTGGCCCGAAAAGCATTGACATCGACCAGGTACTGCGGAAAATTGGTGTTAAACGAGGTCATCGCGTATTGAATTTCCGGGCGCTGGTTTAGCGCACCAAGAAAACGCTGCGAAACCTGTTCAAACTTATTGATGTCACCACCGGTCCGGTCCTCGAGCTGGAACTCGACTCCGCCCGAAATACTGAATCCGGGCACCATCGGTGGTGTGAAAATGATAATCTGGGCGTCCTTGATTTGTGAGGTAGCTCCGTAAAGCCTTCCAATCACACTGTTCACATCATGCCCTTTTCCTTTTCGTTCATCAAAAGGCTTCAGGTCACAGAATATCATACCGTATGAACTTCCCTGTCCACTAATGAGTGAACGCCCGACCACCATCGCCCGTCCGTTGATTTCGGGTGTGTGAGCCAGAATGGCGTCGACTTTCTCCATCACTTTCTTGGTTTCTTCCAGCGAAGTAGCAGGTGGAAGGCTCACATTGAGCATCATGATACCTACATCTTCCTTGGGAACAAATCCGGTCGGCGTTGTTCTTAGCAGGAAGTACAACCCGATCGTAAATACCACGATTATCGAAGCGGGAATCCATTTGCGCCGCAGGAAATAGTTGGTCACACGCTGGTACTTCTTGGTCATCACATCGAAAGACGTGTTGAAAGCGCCATAGAATCGCTGCATGAAACCTTTCTTGTGTTTCGCATTCTCATCTTCCGGTTTCAGGAATACAGCACAAAGGGCGGGACTCAAGGTCAAGGCATTCACGGCTGAAAGAACAATCGCAACAGCCAGCGTAATTCCGAATTGCTTATAGAAAACCCCCGTTGTTCCTTTGATAAAAGTAACCGGGATAAATACGGCGGCCATCACCAAAGTAATGGAGATAATAGCTGTTGATATTTCGCTCATGGCGGCAATCGCAGCTTCCTGCGAATTCTTCGCCCCTTGCTCGAGTTTGGCGTGAACCGCCTCCACGATCACAATGGCATCATCCACCACAATTCCAATGGCCAGTACCAAAGCAAACAAGGTTAGCAGGTTGATGGTAAAGCCAAACAAGTTGAGAAAGAAAAAGGTACCGATAATGGCTACTGGAACTGCTATCGCAGGAATAAGTGTCGCCCTGAAATTCTGCAGGAAAACAAACACGACTATAAATACCAGAATGAAAGCTTCCAGCAAGGTGTGCAGCACTTTACTGATAGAATTATCCAGGAATCGGTTGGCATCAATAATGATATGATATTTCACTCCTTCCGGGAAGGACTTTGATGCTTCCTCCAGTACTTTCTTCGCATTGATAATCGTCTCACGGGCGTTGGAACCGGGTGACTGGAAAATTGCCATGGCAATTCCCGGTTTATTCATCACCGAAGTGGTTGTTGAATAGTTCAACGCTCCCAATTCCACTTTGGCCACGTCTTTCAAACGAAGTACATTTCCATCTTTGTCTGCTTTGATGACGATATTCTCAAATTGCGATGCCTTGCTGAATTTTCCTTTGTATTTCAGCACATATTCGAATGACTGTCCGTTTTGCTCACCGAATCTACCGGGTGCAGCTTCCAGACTTTGCTGGTTCAGGGCGGCGATTACATCCGAAGGCATCAAATCGTATGCTTTCATTACATCCGGCTTGAGCCAGATACGCATGGAGTAATCTTTTGAGCTGAAAACCAGTGCTTCACCTACTCCGTTGACACGCTGTATCTGCGGAAGCACGTTGATTTTACTGTAGTTCTGCAGAAAGGTCTCGTCGTATTTACTGTCATCGCTGTAAAGCGAAAAGACCATTAGCATGCTGTTTTGCCGCTTAGCCGTAATCACACCGGCTCGTGTAACTTCGGAAGGCAACAGACTGGTAGCCCTCGCCACACGGTTTTGCACGTTGATGGCTGCCAGATCGGGATCAACTCCCTGTTTGAAATAAACCTGGATTGTTGCCGAACCATTGTTGCTGGCGGTTGAGGTCATGTAGGTCATGTTCTCAACCCCGTTGATCTGTTCCTCCAGCGGTGTGATAACACTTTTCAATACCGTTTCAGCATCGGCACCGGTGTAGTGCGCGGATACCTGAACGGTAGGCGGAGCAATGTCAGGGTATTGTTCAATGGGAAGACTGAACATGCTCAGCAATCCCAGTATGACAATTATGATGGATATGACCGATGACAGAACCGGTCTTTCAATGAATCTTTTGAACATAGTTTGTTAAGCATTTATTTATTAACCTGGTCGGCCGAAGATTGAGCTTGTTTATTGTCAGTGCCGCTATCGGTTACTAATTTCGGTTTAATAGGCATGTTGTTGCGCAATGAGGCAATTCCTTCGACCACGATTTCATCGCCGGGTTTCAAACCACTGGTGACTACATAATTGGTTTTCAGGTTACCAACCAGTATATCAATTTCGGTCGGATGAACCTTGTTATCCTTGTCTACAGTATAAATGAAATGTTTGCCCTGCAGTTCGTAGGTGGCATTTTGCGGAACGATAATCACCGAATCAACATGCTGTGGGATGCGTACGGAACCGCTTCCTCCACTACGAAGAATTCCTTCCTTGTTCGGAAATGTTGCCCTGATGTTCACGGCACCGGTCTGCGGATCGACTAAGCCACTGGCTGTTTGTATCCGGCCTTTTTCCTTGTAAACCGAATTATCAGCCAAAATCAGGGAAACATCAGGCAGGTGACTCATTTTTTCCTGCATGTTTTGTCCTTTCAAGCCTTTCACCATCGTTAGAAACTCTTTCTCGTTCATCGAGAAATAAGCATACATCTCCGTTGTATTCGATATAGTGGTGAGTGGCTGGCTAATGGTACTGCTGACCAAACTTCCGACACGATAGGGGAAGTTGCCGATAAAACCATTAGTTGGACTAGTGATGGTAGCATACTGAAGATTGGCCTGTGCATTGGCCAGGTTGGCTTTCGCCTGAGCCAGTTGTGCCTCTTTTGCTTTTAATGTCGACTCGGATGATTCCAGATCGAATTTGCTGACGATCCCTTTTTCGACCAATGGTTTGGTTTTATCCAGGTTAATCTTCGCAGCAACAATATCGGCTTCGGCAACTTTTACCTGAGCCTGTGCCGAGCGTACGGTTGCCCGGATGTCGTTATCGTTAATGCGGAAAAGAACTTGTCCCTTTTTGACAAAAGAGCCTTCATCTACCAGAATATTCTGAATGTATCCGGCAATTTTCGGGCGAATTTCCACCGTTTGAATTCCTTGTAAATTAGTGGGATATTCCTCGTAAAGAGTGGTTGATTGCGGTTCAACTTTCATCACATTGTATTCTCCGACTCGACCGGCCATTCCCGCTTGCCCTCCCTTTTGTGAGTTTGAGCATGAGATGGTGGTTGCCAGTATCGCAATGAAACTGAGAAATTTGAATAGGTTATTTTTTTTCATTTTGCTTTTTTGAGTGTCTGTTGTTTTTTGGAATATGACGATTAGCATTGGCAATTGCTATCATTCGGTTCACTGTTTTCCTGTATCTTCTCCAGTACATGTCTGAAGACGGATAGCTCATCCTCGCTGATTCCTACGAGAAGTTCGTCAAGTACGTTCTGTACAAGATTTTGGGCTTGCTCCAACGTTTTGAATCCTTCGTCGGTTAGAATCAGCGTTTTCTTACGTTTGTCCTGTTCATTTTGGGTTCTTTTTATATAGTTTTTGTCGATTAATACATTGATTTGTCGAAGTATAATAGATTTGTCTTTGTGCATTTGGTTGGCCAGGTCTTGTTGTGTGAATTCTTTCCCCGAATTCAGTGAACTCAGAATGGCAAACTGTTCAAATGTGATATCAACATCTTTTTTCTTAAACCTGGCAAACAGCTTATTTTTATAAAGCCGTGTGACTTGTCCAAGCAGTTGGCAGATGGGTTTTTCTGTTTTCATAGAATTCCGACTGGATTGATATGCAAAAGTACGCCGAAGTAGTTGACGACATCAACTAAATAACGTTATCTGTATATTAAATGAGGATGCTTTTGTCTTAAATTGGTGTTGGAAAAAGAGATACCACATGTTGACGTTGCTGTTTGTACAGGTGGTTCCAGATTGCACTTGGCGGTTTCTGTAGTTTCTTTTCCGATAAGGGAAAGGTTTCCAGACAAGCCTCGTCCTTGATATCGCCGTCAGGCGAAAAGCGGGCTGGCCGGTTAAAGAATTTCCCGCCAGGGAAAGATGTTCATCACCTTCGGCGAAGCCGGAGGATTGGCAACCTGAATAGAAAACAACTCCAACGAAGTTGAGCGAAAAAGACGGAGTTGCCACATAATTTCCTGAAGCATGC
>NZ_PYGC01000009.1 GCF_003014495.1 Prolixibacter denitrificans
GTTTGATCGTGTTGTCATTAGCACCTTTAAGATACAAACCTTAAAGCGACAACAAAAACAAAGGCTGTCCAATTTTACTTTTTGGACAGCCTCTTCATTTGCAATCTATTGCAATGCTTATTTTATCAACTCGATACTGCGTTTTACAAAATTATTCAAATCACTACCTCGCAGCATGTTGTTGGCTAGCAGGGCCAGGTCGACCAATTGATTGGCCAGTTGATTATCTCGTCCAAAAGCTTCTAGTTTTGTTCGCTTGTCCGCTTCAAGAGAGGTAATCTTATCATCCAGCTCCTTCAGCTTGTCTTTTTCTTCCTGAGGAACTTCTTCATCTTTCCGGCCTTCTTTCAGCTTATCCAATGCCTCTTTCTCTTTTTGCTGATCAGCTATCTCGTTGTTTATCTTTTCCAGTTCTGAAGCCAGTACATCGTCTTTATCTGCCAACACTTTCTTCACCAGCGGATGACCAACATTCACAACCAGATTGTAGCTGTCGGGTAATTCGCCGTACATGCTCATTCCGGCCTGCATTTGCGACATATCTTTCATACGGCGCATAAACTCATTCTGGGTAATCACCATTGGGTTTGCCGTTTCGCCTAAATCTTCGAAATCGACAATGAAATTACCTTTCCCGTTAGGAACGATGGCCTGGAAAACCGGACTCAGCTCGTTCTTTTCTTCCAGACTGAGCTTTTCTTTATCATCATCAGCTTTCGGAATCAGTTTTTCCACCACATCAGCGTCCACGCGAACAAAACGCTTTTCAGGATACTTTTGCTCCAATGCATTCAGCAAGTGGGTTGACAACGGATCTTCCATCAGCAACACATCGTAGCCTTTTTCTTTCGCTGCTTCAATAAAACTGAACTGATCCTCGTGATGATTAGCATACAGGTAAACCATTTTGTTGTCCTTGTCGGTCTGGTTTTCCTTAATGAGGTTTTCATATTCTTCCCAGGTAAACTTCTTGCCTTCGGTATTTCCTAACAGGAAGAATTTCAGCGCACGCTCATAGAATTTCTCATCGGTGAGCATACCGTACTCGATGAAGAGCTTCAGATCATCCCACTTCTGTTCAAATTCTTCACGATTTTCCTTGAAGATTTCCTGTAAACGATCGGCTACTTTCTTCGTAATGTGACTGCTGATCTTCTTCACGTTCGAGTCGCTCTGCAGATACGAACGGGAAACGTTCAGCGGAATATCCGGAGAATCGAGTACACCATGCAAGAGTGTCAGGAATTCAGGAACAATCCCTTCCACCGAATCTGTCACGAATACCTGGTTGCTGTACAGCTGAATCTTGTTCTTCTGTACCTCAATAGTGTTCTTGATTTTCGGGAAATATAGAATACCGGTCAGATTGAAAGGATAATCCACGTTCAGGTGAATGTTGAACAGTGGCTCATCCGCCATGGGGTACAACTGATGGTAAAAATTGTGATAATCTTCTTCCTCCAGGTCAGCGGGCATACGGGTCCAGGCCGGAGACACATCGTTTATCTGGTTATTCTCGTCAGTCTCGACGTACTCTTCGCCTTTCCATTCTTTTTTCTTACCGAAAATGACCGGAATCGGAAGGAATTTACAGTACTTGTTCAACAGCTCTGAAATACGATTCTCATCCAGAAATTCCTTGGAATCTTCGTTGATGTACATCACAATGTCAGTACCGACTTCGTCCTTATCAACTTCTTCCATGGTATATTCCGGACTTCCGTTACAGCTCCATTTCACTGCTTTGGCTCCATCCTGGTGCGATTTAGTGATGACTTCCACCTTATCGGAAACCATGAACGAAGAATAGAATCCCAAACCGAAGTGACCAATAATGGCATTGGCATCGTTCTTATATTTTTCGAGGAATTCATTCGCTCCTGAGAAGGCAATCTGATTGATGTACTTGTTTACCTCCTCTTCGGTCATTCCAATACCGTTATCAGAAACGGTAATGGTTCCGGCGTCTTTATCGAGCTTGACCCGCACCTTCAAATCTTCGGCATTGCCACTGTAACTACCTACTGAGGCAAGCGTCTTCAGTTTTTGAGTCGCATCCACAGCGTTCGAAACAATCTCCCGAAGGAAAATGTCGTGATCGGAATAGAGAAATTTCTTAATAATCGGAAACAGGTTTTCACTGGTAACACCAATTCTTCCTTCCATTGTAATATTCTTTTAAGTTGATAATTTTTCGATTTACCATCACCCGGAAAATCAAAGGCTGTGCCAACCGACATTCGCTGACGAATTGACAGAATGACTCCGTTCAAAATGACAAATCAGGAAAGAATGGGAAGATGTTTTTGTTAGAAAGCGGCCAGTACGTCGGCGATGTGAAGCACTTTAACGGGCAGCTTTTGACGCTTGATATACCCCGATATATTCATCAGACAGGAAGCTTCGGTTGAAACAATGAATTCGGCTCCTGTTTTCAAAGCATTCTCCACCTTATTTTGCGTCATCACTGAAGAGATAGCCTTGTGTTTCACGGCAAACGTACCACCAAACCCGCAGCACTCGTGCGTTTCTTCCATCTCGACAAGCTCCAGTCCATCGACGTTTTGTAAAAGCTTACGAGGCTCTTCATGAATTCCATATCCGCGCAAAGCGGAACAGGCATCATGGTAAGTCACTTTATGGGAAAAAGACGCTCCAAAATCGACGACTCCCAAGTGATTGACCAGAAAATCGGTCAGTTCAATTACGTTTTCCTTACGGTGAATATACTCCTGGTGCTCTCCGGACATTTCATCAAACAGATCGGCAAATCCGTCACGCACATAACCCGAACAAGAGGCTCCGGGACTAACCACCGGACGTTTTCCACGAAAGTCTTTCAGAAATTTCCTTGCCAATGTCCGTGCTTCATCAAAATAACCGCTGTTATACGCCGGCTGTCCGCAACAGGTTTGCTCGGGGTTGTAGTGCACTTTGCAACCTGCCCGCTCCAAAACACGAATAGTGTTCCATACAGTTTTCGGATATAACTGATCGATGAAACAAGGAATAAACAAGTCGACTTCCATGGGAAAATTTTTGTCCAAATATACCATTATATATACGGAGCCATTTCACCCCAGCCGGAAAAATGAGTATTTCCGGCTACTGAGAAAGAAATTTATTAGGTGACATAAAACAGTAAAAGAGGGACAATCAACTGGTTAGCTACAAAAACAAAAAAGCCGGCTCAAAACTGAACCGGCTTTTTGCACGGGAGGAGCGACTCGAACGCCCGACACCTGGTTTTGGAGACCAGTGCTCTACCAACTGAGCTACACCCGTGGGTGGCGGAGAGAGAGGGATTCGAACCCCCGGTACCTCGCGGTACAACGGTTTTCAAGACCGCCGCATTCGACCACTCTGCCATCTCTCCGAGCGATTGCAAAAGTAGAAGTTTTTTCTTTCTGGCAAAAGTTTCTGCCCAAAAAATTAAGAGCATTATGAAGAAAAAAAGATAAAAAAAATTTTGTTTTTCGTCTCAATCTTTTCAATTTAGTGAAACCAAAATAATTAGGCTTATACAAGCTGATTTTACTGGTATTTGAGACAAATTTGCGGGGAATCATATGTTAAACAACACATTTAACATGGTTTGCTGTGAAAAATAATTAAAACTCTTTATATTAGGCACTAGCGTTAAAAAAAGTATTAAACGAATTTTATTTAACCTGTTGTTTCTAAACTTTCTGTACTATGAACAAAGCTCAATTAATTGATGCCATTGCTGCTGAAGCTGGCCTGACTAAAGCAGATGCTAAGAAAGCTCTTGATGCTTTCGTTAAAACCACAACTGATGCACTGAAGAAAAGTGATCGTGTTGCTCTGATAGGTTTTGGTTCATTTGCAACCACCGAACGTCCTGCACGTCAGGGTCGTAATCCTCAAACTGGTGCGACAATTAACATTCCTGCCAAGAAGATTGTAAAATTCAAAGCTGGTAGCGAATTGACTGACAGCGTTCAGTAAATAATGGCTGAAGAGATTATTGTAAAGGGAGCTCAGGCTCCCTTTTTTTATTGACATCCATGAGCAAAGAACTGATAAACTACCTTTCGGAATACATTACGCCTGAGCGTAAAGAACTTTTTGAAAAAGTCCTAAGTTCCAGAACCCGTTACCTTACCGTCGTTCTGGAAGATATTTACCAACCACAAAACGCCAGTGCCGTGTTACGCTCCTGCGACTGCTTCGGAATTCAGGACGTACATATTATAGAAAACAACAACCGTTTCCAGGTCAATCCGAATGTAACACTGGGATCGACCAAGTGGCTTAATCTTCATCACTATCGCGACCAGAAGCAGAATACGCTGGACTGCATTCATCAATTACGAGAGAAAGGCTACCGGATTGTAGCCACTTCGCCGCATGCAAACGATACGGATCTCGAGGATTTCGATTTGGAGAAGGGGAAAACCGCACTGATTTTCGGAACAGAACTAACCGGAATTTCGGAAGTCGTAGAAAAGAATGCTGACGAATTTCTAAAAATTCCCATGTTCGGTTTTACCGAAAGTTTCAATATCTCTGTTTCTGCGGCCATTGTACTACACCACCTGAATTTGCGCCTGCGGCAGAGCGACATCGATTACCTGTTCACAGAAGAAGAAAAAGACGAAATGCGTCTGGCCTGGCTACGAAAAACCATCAAAAGCTCGGCACTGATCGAGAAAAAATTCTTCGAAGATAAAAGCAGT
The DNA here is from genome assembly GCF_003014495.1 of Prolixibacter denitrificans. Lineage (GTDB taxonomy): Bacteria > Bacteroidota > Bacteroidia > Bacteroidales > Prolixibacteraceae > Prolixibacter > Prolixibacter denitrificans. The sequence continues at coordinate 4,701 of NZ_PYGC01000009.1, forward strand.
GCCCTCTAACCTACTGATTAAATAACTTTTAGTTTTTGATAACTCTCTCGAAATCATTTGCTCGTATTTTTTCTATCTTTGAAACAAGATTAATGGGCTTATGAACTGTTTAATCGTAGATGACGACCGGGTTTGCAGGACCGTATTGGAGAAATACATCGATAGGACAAAACTCTTTGAAAAATATTTTTCTTTGGAAAGTGCTATAGACGCACTGAAACTCCTGCAAGAAGGCAAGGACAAAATTGATATTCTTTTTCTCGACATCGAAATGCCGGAGATGAATGGTATGGAATTACTGAGTGTGATGGATCATACTCCGCAGGTTATCATTGTCTCCTCCCGGGAAAAATATGCCTTAAACGCGTTTGAGTACGACGTCACCGATTACCTGTTAAAGCCGGTTACTTTTCCTCGTTTTATGCGTTCTGTCAATCGGGCCATTGCTAACATTCAGAAAGATGCAAAGGCTAATCAGGATGACCGGGAAGATATTTTCTCTGAAGACGAATGGGGAAAAGGAACCTTATGGATCAAAAACAACTCGAAACTTGATCCGGTCAATCCCGAAGATATTATTTACATCGAATCCATCGAGAACTACGCACAGTTTATCACTTTCGACGATAAGTATACAGTGCACTACACCTTAAAACTCCTCGATGAGAAACTCCCCAACAAATTATTTATCCGGATTCACCGTTCGTACATTGTGAATGTGAAACAGATTAAGCGCATTCGCGGAAATACACTCGAGGTGGAAACAAAAGATGGTACGCACTCACTGCCCTTTGGTAAGTCGTACCGCGACCCGCTTATCAAGCGACTTCACGTACTTAGTTCCAAACAATAGCACACACCGTTCAGGCTATCAGTCAGCCGAATGCAACCGTGGAGAACATTTTACATTGCTATATGTTTTCCATGCATAAGTACCCTATTAACGAGGATATCATCCCGATTTTAAAAGAAATTTTATGGTCATGAGTGACAATTTCAAGTTTTTCAGCGAAAAGTTTGCTGACTTAAAAATCCTTCGCTACCAGGTCGACGGATTCGAGCAACTGACTCTGGAACAGAAAAGACTAATATATTATCTCAGTCGCGCAGCTTTGGCTGGCCGCGATATTTTGTGGGATCAGAACAACGAGTACAATCTGCGCCTGCGTAAAGTACTTGAAACCATTTATCAAACATTCGATGGAGACCGTAAAACCAAAGAATTCAAACAGTTCGAAGTCTACTTAAAACGGATTTGGTTTTCCAACGGAATGCACCATCATTATTCGATGGACAAAATCCTACCCGATTTCTCACAAAAATATTTTCTCCATCTCATTGGGCGCTCCAACTGGTCTGATTTTGAACATCCTCAGAAACTGATACACGAATTACTCCCGATCATTTTCGACCCGGGACTGGAAAGCAAGCGGGTTTCGCTCGATTCATCGAAAGATTTGCTTTTGGAATCGGCCAATAACTTCTACAAAGATGTGACACAGGCCGAAGCTGAACTCTTTTATGCTCAGCTGAACAGCAATGCAAGTGAAAATCCGCCGTCGTTCGGATTAAACTCGAAACTGGTGATGGAGAACGGCGAGCTCGTCGAGAAAAAGTGGAAAGAGAACGGGTTGTATTCCGAAGCCATCCAGGAGATTGTCAAATGGTTACAAAAGGCACAGGAAGTTGCAGAATCACCGGCCCAAAAACGAAGCATCGCCAAGCTCATCATCTTTTACCAAACCGGTGATTTGAAGAGTTTTGACGAACACAGCATCGAATGGGTAAAGGATATTGAGAGCCAGGTCGATTTCGTGAACGGTTTCATTGAAGTATACGGCGATGCGCTGGGAATAAAAGGAAGCTGGGAGTCCATCGTGAATTTCAAAGACGAAGAAGCTACCCGACGTACTGAGATTATCAGCAACAACGCACAATGGTTTGAAGATCATTCTCCGGTTTCCACTGAGTTCAAGAAAGAAAAGGTGACAGGCGTTTCCGCCAAAGTAATTACGGTTGCGATGTTGGGAGGCGATTGTCATCCGGCTACTCCAATTGGAATCAATCTCCCTAATGCTGAATGGATTCGGGAGCAATACGGTTCTAAGTCGGTAACCATCGAAAATATTACCTACGCTTATCATCAGGCGTCGTTAGGAGATGGAATGTTGGAAGAGTTTTGCTGGGATAAAGAAGAAATCGAGCGTGCCCGTAAACACGGATATCTCGGGAACAATCTCCACACCGATTTGCACGAATGCCTTGGACACGGTTCCGGCCGGATGAAAAAGGGTGTGACTGTGGACGCGCTAAAGAACTACTATTCAACGCTCGAAGAAACCCGCGCCGATCTGTTTGCGCTCTATTTTATTATGGATCCCAAATTGGTGGAACTAGGATTGACTGAATCGGATGAAACCGCAAAAGCCGAATACGATGGCTACATCCGAAACGGGCTTCTGACTCAGCTGGTTAGAATCGAAACTGGCAAAGACCTGGAAGAATCGCATATGCGTAACCGCCAGCTGATTGCCCGATGGGTGTACGATAAGGGAAGCTCGGAAAATGTGATTGAACGCAAAGAGCGTAACGATAAAACCTTCTTTGTTATCAATGATTACCAGCGCTTGCGCGAACTTTTCGGTGAATTGCTGAAGGAGGTTCAGCGCATCAAATCAGAAGGCGATTACGAAGCGGGAAAAGCATTGGTTGAAAACTATGGCGTAAAAGTTATTCGTGATTTGCACGACGAAGTGCTGGAACGCTACAAGAAGCTAAATCTCGCTCCTTACGCCGGTTTCCTGAATCCGGATTACGAGGTAATTGAAGAAGATGGTGAAATTAAAGACATCAGAATTTCGTACCCGGAAAACTTTGCAAAACAGATGCTTGATTACTCCAAACATCACAGTTTTTTGCCGATCGTCAACTAACTGTTCGATGTAAAAAAATAAAAAAGCCGCATATCCTCAGAAGTTATGCGGCTTTTTCTTTGCAGACAGGAATATTAAAAATTCTGCATAGCATGCAACTTTTTATAGATACCATCAGCAGCAATCAGCTCGTCATGCGTACCACGCTCCACAATTTCGCCATTTTGGAACACACAAATCAAATCGGCATTCTTGATGGTCGATAAGCGGTGAGCAACAACGATGGATGTCCTGTTTTTCATCAAGTTATCCAAGGCCTCCTGAACGAGTTTTTCTGATTCGGTATCCAAAGCTGATGTGGCTTCATCCAAAATCATGATTGGCGGATTCTTCAAAACGGCCCGTGCTATGGAAATACGTTGACGCTGTCCGCCTGAAAGTTTTCCTCCCCGATCGCCAATATTCGATTGATACCCATCCGGAGTATTCATGATGAAATCATGCGCGTTCGCCACTTTTGCGGCGTTCATTACATCCTCTTCAGTCGCATTGTCCACGCCAAAAGCGATGTTATTGAAGAAACTATCGTTGAAAAGAATCGGTTCCTGGTTCACATTTCCCATCAGGCTTCGTAAATCGGTAATATCCAAATCACGAATATCGATTCCGTCAACTTTGATCTGTCCCTCTTTCACGTCGTAGAAACGTGGAAGAAGATCGACGAAAGTTGATTTTCCTGAACCCGATTGTCCGACCAGTGCAACCGTTTTTCCTTTTTCAATTTCCAGATTCACCTTCTTCAGCACATTGTCCTCTTTGTAGCGGAAAGTCACGTCCTGATAAGCAATTCGATCTTTGAATTCTGACACTCGCTTAGCGTCTTCCCGGTTACGGATACTATTTTGTGCGTTCAATACCATATCCACCCGCTCCATAGAAGCAAGTCCTTTTTGAACCGAATAAAGCGCTGTAGAAAAGGCCTTTGCAGGATTGATGATACTATAGAAGAACACCAGGTAAGTGATAAATCCCTGGGCACTCAATCCGCCCTGATGATGAAGTACCAAACGACCGCCGTACCACAGAACAATGACAATAACGAGCGTTCCAAGAAACTCACTCATGGGATGAGCGAGGTAGCGACGCCACATCAGTTTATTCATGATACTGTAATACTGGTGGTTTTCACCTTCGAAACGCTGAGACACCTTTTTCTCAGCATTAAAAGCTTTGATGATACGTAATCCGGACAGCGATTCTTCAATCGTCGATAGCAACTCGCCCATCTTGTTCTGCCCGCTCATCGACGGCTTTTTCAGGCTTTTTCCAACACGGCCAATAAAATAACCAACTACCGGCAGCAGCAAAAAGACAAAAATGGTCAGCGACCACGACATGGTAATCATCACAATCAGAGAAATGACGATCAGAATGGGATTCTTGAACAACATTTCCAGGGAGTTCATGATAGAATTCTCAATCTCCTGCACATCACCGGTCATACGCGCGATAATATCTCCCTTTCGTTCCTCGGTAAAGAAGCCGATAGGAAGAGAAAGTATTTTGTGATATATCTGATTCCGGATATCGCGAACAACACCGTTACGAATCGGCACCATCATGAAACTGGCGAGATAAGTAAAACCAACCTTCAGCAACACGGCAATCACCATGAACCCGCCGATGTAAACCAGCGCCGAATCCCGACCATGCATTTCGATAACTTTGCTGATATGATAAAAGAAGTTCTGCTTGATACTATCGAGGGTAAACGCCCACTCAACCGGATGATTCACCATCTTTTGAGTACCAAACAACACGCCCAGTACCGGACTGATAGCCGCAAAAGAAAACGCTCCAAAAATTGCCCCCAACAAGTTGAAAACCACATTCAAAATCACGTAAACCTTGTAAGGAGGAATATATCGACCAAGAAGTTTAAAAAGACCTTTCATTGCTAAATGATTTCAGTTCCGAAACAGAACGACACTTTTCTCGATACAAACAATCTATTTTATGCCGCTCACCTGTTTCTCACTACATAAATAAAAACCACAATCCGCCTGTAATATGCCCGGACTTTGCGCTCCAAAAGTAGCAAAACTTTCAGGAACAGGAATTCAGATTAAAAATTAAGAAAGGACACCTGTGGAGGTATCCTTTCGCTTAAGTGAAAATATTTTATCAGATGAGAATTCCGGTATAGTTCTGCGGCGTAATTTGCTTCAGCTCAGCCTTCACTTTCTCATCAACGTTCAATGTTTCGACAAATTCGTGAATCGATTCGCGATTGATTTTCTGGTTCACACGCGTCAATTCTTTCAATGCTTCATACGGATTCGGATATCCCTCACGACGCAAAATCGTTTGAATTGCTTCAGCAACCACCGCCCAGTTTTCTTCCAGATCGTCCTCAATCGCTTCCATATTGATCAGCAATTTATCGAGCCCTTTTAAAGTCGATTTAAGAGCGATAACCGTGTGAGCAATCGGAACACCAATATTCCGTAAAACCGTCGAGTCGGTCAGGTCACGCTGCAAGCGAGAAATCGGTAGCTTTGCTGAAAGATGCTCGAAGACAGCGTTCGCAATTCCCAAGTTTCCTTCTGAATTTTCAAAGTCGATGGGGTTCACTTTATGCGGCATAGCCGAAGAACCAACCTCTCCTTTTTTGATCTTCTGCTTGAAATAGTTCATGGAGATATAAGTCCACATATCGCGATCCAAATCCAGAAGAATGGTATTGATGCGTTTCAGGTTATCGAAAATCGCACCGTAATTATCGTAGTGAGCAATCTGGGTGGTTACCTGCGACCGCTCAAGTCCCAGCGAATTTTGCACAAAGTTGTTGGCAAAATCCGCCCATTCAATCTCGGGGTAAGCTACAAAATGTGCATTGAAATTACCTGTAGCCCCACCGAACTTAGCATAGCAGGGGATTCCTTTCAGCAACTCCACCTGCACATTTAACCGCTCGATGAAAACTTTCAGCTCTTTTCCCAAACGGGTTGGCGAAGCAGGCTGTCCGTGTGTGCGGGCCAGCATTGGGATTTCCTCCCACGCCAGTGACAACTCTTCGAGCTTCGACACCACCTCATCAAAAATTGGGATGTACACATTCTGAATCGCATCGCGGATGGAACACGGAACAGCGGTATTATTGATATCCTGCGATGTCAATCCGAAATGAATAAACTCTTTGAACACCTCCAGGCCAAGTTCGTCGAACTTCTCTTTCACAAAATACTCCACCGCCTTCACATCATGATTCGTCACCTTTTCGGTGTCTTTAATGTGCTGCGCATCTTCCAACGAAAAATCCTCATAAATGGCACGCAACTTTTCTTTCAGCGAACCATCGAACGATTTCAATTGTGGTAACGGAATTTCGGTCAGTGAAATAAAATATTCAACTTCCACGAAGACCCGGTATTTAATCAAGGCAAACTCCGAAAAGTATTCGTCCAATTCCTCAACTTTTCCACGGTAACGACCGTCGATAGGTGAAATAGCGGTAAGTGTTTGCAGATCCATAAAGCGATTTAAATTCAGATTAATAACCGATGCAAAATTAATAAATTCCGCCTTAGCCTAATGGAAACGACTACATTAACAATCTTCCTCATCCTTTATTAATGTTCTTTTTTTCAACTGAATCACCATCTCCATTCTCAAATACCAAACTCACAGCGACCTAAACTATTCAAGTAAGGAAAACAGCAAGCATTAAATTTGAGTTAATGATAAATCGACCAGCCAAAGTAAATCAGATAATATCATCCGGAATGGTAAAATATCAGGAATCGATCCCAATATTTTTCATATTTTTAGCAGCAATTTTGGAGAACTACAACAATGAAAAAAGTCAAAATATCCGCCGTCTCCTACCTAAACACTAAACCTTTTATTTACGGACTGGAACACTCGGGGTTTGTCAACGAAATTGAGCTTTCGCTGGACATGCCTTCTCTTTGTGCGTCCAAGCTCATCGAGGACAAAGTCGATGTAGGTTTGGTACCGGTAGCCGTTATTCCGAAAATTCAGGGAGCTGAAATTATTTCAAACTACTGTATTGGTGCCCGCGGACCTGTTCGCACAGTTGTCCTGGTAAGCGAAGTTCCGCTGGAAGATGTTGATACCATCATCCTCGATTACCAATCGAGAACCTCTGTGATGCTGGCGCGTGTATTGGCCCGGTTCTTCTGGAAGAAAGAGGTAAAATGGCTGAAAGGTGAGCCGGGATATCATATCCGCGACATCAAAGGGAAAACGGCCGGCGTGGTTATAGGCGACCGGGTTTTTGAAATTGACGGGCACTATCCGCACGTTTACGATTTAAGCCAGGAATGGGCCAATTACACCGGACTCGATTTTGTATTTGCCTGCTGGACAGCCAACAAGCCGCTTCCCGAGGAATTCAAAAAAGCTCTCAATGAAGCACTGGCAGTCGGCATCGACAACATGCCCGATGTCATTCAGGAAATTGCCCCTCAATATCCGGATTATAACCTGGCGGAATATTACAGCCGCGATATCAGTTATCCGTTGGATGAATCCAAGCGAAAGGGACTGGAATTATTTTGGAATTATGCCGAAAAATTGGAATCTTAGGTAAACGAATTCCTGCCATTTCCTGATACAGAAAAGTAAGAAGGCAAAGCGGTTTTCGTGTAAACTAATGAATACTGCAGATGAAAATCAGACTCCTTACCTTGCTGATACTATTGCTGGCTTATTTCCCGTCGAAAGCTGACGACGCCGACTCATTGTCAACCAACAGTCCCAAAGTGGTACTGAGGTTTAATATCGATGAGAATATCGCTCCGGCGGTCTGGCGTAAAACCAAACAGGCTTTCGCCGAAGCGGATTCGCTTGATGCCAGCCTGATTGTCATACACCTGAATACATACGGCGGAACAGTTTTGGATGCCGATTCGATCCGGACCAAAATTCTGAATTCCAAGATACCGGTTTATGCATTTGTCGATAACAATGCTGCATCAGCAGGTGCGCTTATTGCACTTTCGTGCGATAGTGTATACATGCGCGAAGGTGCGAACATGGGAGCAGCCACCGTGGTCAACCAGACCGGCCAGGCCATGCCCGACAAATACCAGAGTTACATGCGCTCCATTATGCGGGCAACCGCCGAAGCGCACGGTAAAGACACAATCATTTCAGGTCAGGATACCATCGTTAAATGGCGGCGCGATCCCAAAATCGCTGAAGCCATGGTCGACCAGAGCCTTTACATTCCGGGCATAATCGATACCGGAAAAGTACTGACGATGACTCCTACCGAGGCCATTAAATACGGTTTCTGCGAAGGCATGGTGAGCAATATTCAACAAGTGATTGATAAAGCCCATCTGGGAAACTATGTCATCAAAGAATATAAGCCTACCGTTCTGGAAGAGTTCATTGGTTTCCTGGTACATCCGATGGTCTCCGGAATTTTGATTTTGGCGATTCTCGGAGGTATCTACTTCGAATTGCAGACTCCCGGAATTGGATTTCCGCTCGGAGTTGCTGTTTTTGCAGCCCTTCTATATTTCGCACCGCTTTACCTGGAAGGCCTGGCCGCCAACTGGGAAATTCTCCTGTTCATTATCGGCTTGATTCTCATTGCCGTCGAAATATTTATCATACCCGGCTTCGGTGTAGCCGGGATTCTGGGGATTATTTTTGCCATGGGCGGATTAATCCTCAGCATGGTTGGCAACGATAAACTCAATTTCGAAGGAGTTTCTGCGGAAGCGTTAACACGAGCCGTAGTAACAGTGCTGGGAGCCTTTATCGTCGTTTTCTTCTTTGCGCTTTACGCGACCAAAATCATTTTTGCTGCTCATGGTGGTCCGTTCAGAAACCTGGCATTAAATACGGCTGAGAACAGAGACGAAGGTTTTGTGGGAGTCGATGCCGGCACCGGTCTGATGATTGGCAAAACTGGGGTAGCTGTCACGGTTCTGCGGCCTGCCGGTAAGGTTCAGGTAGAAAACGATATTTACGATGCCCGTGCCGAATCCGGCTTTATCGAACGGGGAGAAAAAGTTAAAGTAATCCAATACCAGGCCGGTCAATTGCACGTTGTCCGGAAAAAATAAGACACAATACTTCATTAAAAACAAAAGCGCAATCTCTTTCCTAAGAAAAACGATTGCGCTTTTTACATTTCGGCTATTGTGTTACTCATTATTCTTCCTGAACCGGAATCAAACTAACCCGATGAATATTGGCAGGATCGCTGTAATCGTACTGGCTAAAACCATCGTTACCTATCACAAACAAATATCCGTTTACCGGAATGGCATCCCGCGCCTGAATATCCTTGAAGTGGCCAATCTGATTTAATCCAATGTGTTTCTTATTGGCCGCGTCATAGATTTTCAGTCCATCCGAACCGTCGCATACAAACAACATATCATCATCAATTCCCAAACCATATGGTTCAGTCATTTCTACAATCGAAATTCTGGTCGGATTGGTAATATCAGATATATCCAGAACATGTAACTCATTTACTTCGCTTCCGCAACGCGTGCCTCCTCTCAGGGTATAAAAAGCATAATCCCCTTGAATAACCACCGGGTCGCAGCTGGTAACATGTTCGAATAATCCCATCTCCGTCAAGTCACCCGCTTCATTTATCTGATAAATGGTCACGCTACGGTTTCCTCCGACAAAAAGCAAATCATTGTAAATACTCACCGTTTCCGGATCGGGAATTGAGTAAGCGCCGAGGTCCTGCATCGCTGTATTGTCCGACACATCAAAATGCTTCAGTTTATAATCAGAAAGCGCATACAGATAATCACCATACAGGCCAAAACAAGCCAACGAACCAGCTACACCAAAAGTCGCAGCGCCATTGGCGGAACCTCCCGTTATTCCACTATTTGTAGCGGCAGCATAATCACCGTTGGTCAGTTCATACCAGGATGGGTGAACCGGATAATAGTTCGATGTTTCCGGTATTTCTTCGTGAATCGTTTTCTTCTTCCAGCCGACCACCACACCTTTGGTTTGATCAACCGAACCAATTCTTGCCCCCTCTTCGTAAGATGGAATAGTATAGGGAAAAACAGCCGTCAGGCGGCTCAGTTCTTTCACATTCTGCAAATCGGCAATATCGATAGCCACCAGGTCGGTATAACTATCGGCAAATAATGTCTGGTTTCGAATCGCCATATCGATAGTTCCCGGAATCTCAATAAAAGTGACTTCCTCCGGATTTGCAGGATCACTATTATCAAAAACATGAATTCCCTCCATGTATTCGTTCACGAAAATGTAGTTATCCTTAAAATAAATTTTCCCGGGGTGTTTCAGCGGAACAGGTGTTTCATTTACGACTGCCGAACGCAAATCTTCGTAGGACATATATTCCGGTTCGAGCACGGTGTATTCCACCGCGAATTTATCCTTACATCCATCCGAAATCAAAGCAAAGAGGATGATTAAGGGAAAGATTATTTTTTTCATAGCGGTTAGGTTTTTTCTGTCTGAAAGATGCACGAAACAGATTTTTGGTTGCGTTGAAAAGGGGACGCAACCTTATGTAGGATAGCCTCCGTCTATCCAGTAAATGACAAACCTAACTAGCAATGAAAAGAATTGGCCTCCTATTAATCGCTTGCTTTTTTATCTCCCACCTGACAGCGCAAAACGTAAAAATCGTTTCCGAAGGAATTACGCTTGATACCCTGAACGGAAGGGTGATGAAAGTTAGAAAAGGTCGTGTGTTGCGAATCGCCGACGGCGAAAATAAATTCTACCTGATTTCGAAAGACGGAAAATCGTGGCTCCCGGGAAGCAGCCTGGTATTGAAGAATAAAGATGGTTCACAAATCGAGCTAGCCGAGATCAGCCGGCCTGAAATATCCAGTTTCCAAAAAGGCTACTTTGGCACCGTGCAAGCCGGAATTCTATTGGGAAACAGAGACGAAGAACACGAAGCTCCTTTTAGCTTTAGCATTTTGCAAGGGTACAGGTTAAATTCCTGGTTTGCTCCGGGATTTGAGACAGGAATCGATTTCTTCGATGACGGTGTTATGCCTTTGCATGCGACAGCCAGTTTCTTCTTTTCAACCGAACAGTTTACCCCAATCATTACCTTAAAAGGCGGCTGGAGTGTTCCGCTGGCGCGTGAAAAAGACGTAGCGACCTACACCCCTTACTATTCTGATTTTTATACCCCAAACTCTTACTACGCTCCCCTAAAGCTGAAAACAAGAGGAGGAATCAGTCTCAACCCGGAGTTTTCCATCATGCGCATGATGAACAATGACATGGGCTGGATTTTCAGTTGCGGCTATCGTTTCCAACGACTCACCTACCAACAGGGAGAAGAAGGCGACACCAACTACTACAAAAAGAACAGGGATATCAACAGGCTATCGTTACGAATCGGCCTCCTTTTCAGATAACCATAAAAAAGCCGGAATCGATTTGAATTCCGGCTCTTTTTTACTGCCAATACAGTTATTTAATCTGAAAATCAAACATCTGCTTGTCGCCAATGAAACCTTCCAGTCGATCGCCGATAGCTACGGGACCAACTCCTGAGGGGGTTCCGGTATAAATCAAATCCCCCATTTTCAAAGTCATGAATTGGGAAACGTAGGCGATAATCTTGTCAATATTGAACAGCATGTCCGATGAATTCCCATCCTGAACCACTTCGCCATTCTTCTTCATCGAAAAAGCAATATTGTTCACATCACCTAACTCTGATTTAGCAATAAACTCATTGCTCAGCACTGCCGACGAATCAAAGCCTTTGGCCTTTTCCCATGGCAAACCTTTCGCTTTACATTCGCGCTGAATATCACGGGCCGTGAAATCCACACCCAAGCCAATTTCATCGTAATAACGATGAGCGAATTTCTCCTGGATGTTCTTTCCCAGCCGTCCTATTTTCACCACCAACTCTACTTCATGGTGTATTTCGTTGGAAAAATCAGGGATATAAAACGGTCGGTTCCGAAGCAAAAGTGCTGAATCCGGTTTCATGAAATAGACCGGTTCGGTAGGAACTTCATTCTTCAGTTCTTTGGCGTGTTCCGAATAATTCCGGCCAATGCAAATGATTTTCATATGTCTTTATCGATTTAGCTAATTCTGAGATCAACCATTGTTGCTGAATGCACGCAAACGAATAGCTGTCAATACTTTCTTCGTATACAACGGAAACTCTCCATTCAACATCCAACCGTAATACCCCGGCTCTTCTTTCAACACCTGCTCAACCGGTTTTCCCTTGTGCTTGCCAAAATTGAAGACCTCAACGCCATCGCTGTTATAAACGATACGACCGGCGAAGTCCACATTCCTATCGAAGGAAGAGAATTCCGACAATTTATCCACATCATTCACCAGCGGATTGAATTTCTTTCCTCTGGCCTCAGCTTCTTCTGCAGAGTAGCGATCGAGCTGCGATTTCAGAACCTCATAAGTCGCCACTGTATCGACCATAGCGCTGTGAGCATTCTCCAGCTCCTTGTTGCAGTAGAACTCGTAGGCTGCACCCAACGTGCGTTTCTCCATCTTGTGGAAAATAGTCTGCACATCAATAAACTTCCTCTTTTTCAAATCGATGTCCACTTCTGCCCGCAGGAATTCTTCCGAAAGCAACGGAATATCGAACCGGTTGGAGTTGAACCCGGCTAAATCGCAACCTTCCAGGAAACTTGCCAGCGTTTTCGCTACTTCCTTAAACGTGGGCGCATCCTTCACGTCTTCATCTTTGATTCCATGAATTGCCGAAGACTGAGCCGGAATGGGCATTTCCGGATTGATCAACATCAGTTTCTCGTCCTGTTTTCCGCCAGGAAAGATTTTAAGCAATGCGATTTCAACGATCCGGTCGGTGACAATATTGATACCGGTAGTTTCCAAATCAAGAAACACCAGTGGATTTTTCAAATTCAGTTCCATAAAAATACAAGTAACAAAAAACCTAACAGAAGCGGGATTCTGTCAGGTTTAGCTATGATTATTTTAATAAAAATTCTTTTCTACGCATTGATCATCATCGGCATCAGAAGCATTAATACATCTTCTTCTTCGATTTCTTTCTCTGCAGGAAGTAAAATTCCGGCTCTTGTTGGATCGGAAAGTTCCACCATCACTTCCGTAGAAGACAAATTGGAAAGAATTTCGAGCAGGAAGGTCGATTTAAAGCCAATCTCCATCTCCTGTCCTTCGTACTGACATTTGATGCGCTCGACGGCCGAAATGGCAAAGTCGACATCCTGTGCTGAAACTACCATTTCGGTAGATGTCAAAGCTAATTTCACCAGGTTACTAGCCTGATTCGAAAAGACCGAAACCCGTTTCAGTGTATTGTAAAATTCAACCCTATCAACTGTCAGTCGGTTCGGATTATTCACCGGAATAACTGAATTGTAGGCCGGATAATTTCCTTCCACCAGGCGGCAAACTACTTTGAAACCGGTCAAACTGAAGAAAGCATTCTTATCATCGAACGCCAGCTTCACATCAAAATCTTCGCGTGGCAGCAAATTTTTCAACAACGAAGCCGGCTTTTTCGGAAGAATAAACGACGACTGAACATCAGCACGGGCATCGCTTCGTTTGTAGCGAACCAGCTTGTGCGCATCGGATGCCACAAACGTCAGGTCATCTTCCGACAATTCGATATAAACACCATTCATCACCGGACGCAACTCGTCGTCAGCGGTAGCAAACAGCGTTTTATTGATTCCGCTCAGCAGCACATCGTGGGGCATGCTGAGGCTGGTAGCTCCGTCTCCCAACTCAGGAAGTTGCGGAAAATCAGTACCATTTTGCCCGACAATCGAGAATTTACCGTTTTCGGAAAGAATTTCCACTGCCATGGTATCCATGTCAATATTGAAGGTCAGCGGTTGCTCTGGGAACTCTTTCAGGGTATCAATCAAAATCTTAGCCGGGATAGCAATACTTCCGTCTCCCTCTGTATTTTCCAGCGAAAGCGTTGTAATAAGCGTTGTTTCCAAATCGGAAGCAGTAACCGTTAGGGTATTGCCCTCGAGTTGAAAAAGGAAATTATCGAGGATAGGCAAGGTATTTTTATTGCTGATGACCCTGCTGATTGCATTAAGATGCCTCAGTAATTCGGTACTCGAAACGACAAATCTCATGGGTAGTTATTCTTAGTTTTTAAACGATTCTCAATTAATTAGCCCTCATATAAGGCACTCGGTCCTGACAAGGCAGGTACATTACGAAGATACAAACATTCACCTACTTTGCCTACCTCGCAATATACGTTTTTCTTTGAATTTATTAACTTAATGTGCATAACGTTTTCGTCGAATGAAGTTGAAAACGACACCGAACAATAAGATAAACAGCACCGGAACAAGGAGGTTCAGCAATTGCCATTTCAATTTTTCTTCGCGGAGTCGGACCTTATCCAACAAGCGCAATTTCACCGTTCGGGTACGAAGTTCCATCAGCCCCGAATCGTCACACAAATACTGTACTGCATTCACAAAAAATGCTTTGTTCCCAAAAGTTTGTTTCGCGTACCGATCATACCCGAGCGGTAAAATCTGAACTCCTTTGGGGCCTTTATGCACCTTATTCGCAATTAAATTTCCGTCCGAGAAGACCATCATCTTGGTGTGCGGACTCTCGTACTTCGGTTCCATTCCATTTGGCAAATGCAATTCGGTCAACATCCGGTTTTTGAATACCGACGAAAATCTTCCTTCGAGCAAAACTCCTACCGGGATGTGATGTTGCGTGAAAAGCTCGCGGGCCGGTGGTTCGTTAATCATATCCAGGCTCACCTCCATCGGCGTTTCGGTTGTCCGGGCATACGCCGAAGAAGTGAGAAGAACAGTTTTTTTCACATCCTGGTTTTCGCCAACCAGTTCGAGTGAGCTAACAAAATCAGCCATCAGGCGATTCAGGTTCTTTCCTACCGGCGAATTCTGTGAGGGCATCAGCAACGGCGAAAAATACCACGGTGCCGGCGTAAATTTTGGAGGCTGTCCGGTTAGTGCCGTATTCACCGGAATCATCCGGCACTGCACATCCTGAACCAAGTCGTGATTGAGACGAACACCGTAATGGAACAACTGATCCTGCAAATTCAATTTTCGCGGAAACGCCAGTGTCATCATTCCTTCGGAGAGGCTGTCCATGCTCACCTGCACCGGATCGATCAGCCACATCAGACGACCACCTTTCATGGCATACTGGTCGAGGGCGAACTTGTCTCTTTCGGGGAAAGCCTTTTCCGGATCGGCAACAATCACCGCACGGAAACTATCGGGCGCTGCCAGCAAATCATCAGGCGTGATTCGGACAACATCGTAATTCTCACTCAATGCATTGGAAAAATCTTTTACCTGCCACTGGTCCAACTCATGATGTCCGGTCAGGAAAGCTACTTTTGGCTTTTTCTTCTGCATCAAAACACGAAAAGCCCGGGCAAACTGGTATTCCAGCAATTCCACCGAACGGTTTAAATTCTCTTCAGCTGGTAAAGAAGGATCGTTTTGCAGGAAGTTGACCACCGTTTGGTGACCATGCAACCGAACAACAGCCGAAGGAAAAACAAGCCGCGTAGACGTTCCCTGATCGGTTTTGATGCGCAGATCGGTTGGCTTCAATCCTTCGTCAACCAACGAATCGAAATAACCTTTGCGCTGCGAAGGCTTTACTTCCTGGTAAGGATCGATGAATTGCACGTGAACCGGCGCACCGGCATACACATTCATATCAATCAACTTCTCTTTGACTGCCTTGGCCAGCTTTCGGAATCCAGCTGGTAACATATCGCCTTTCAGATAAACATTGACAACGGCTGGTTGGTCAACCTCTTTCATAATTTCGCGTGTCTGATCGGCCAGCGTAAAGCGTTTTTCCGCTGTAAAGTCAATCCGGAAGAAATGATTGGTCATTAAAACAGCTGCCAGTGCCGTAGCCGCAATGTAAATTCCCAATCGGAGAACTGCGCGCTTTTTAGGAAAACGCTTCCAGAAAAGGGAAATCTGCGTGAGGAGCAAAAACAAGCCAACCATCACCAGGAAGTAGTACAAATCACGCGAATCGAGCACACCCCGGCTCACCGACTCGTAATGCTGGTTAATTCCCAATGAAGAAAGAGTTTCGGCTACACCGGACGGAACCGGCAAGCCCGCAACAAAATCAAACCCCGTGTACCAGAAAAATGACAGAAACAGCGCCAGGATAAAAGCGACAATCTGGTTATCCGTTAATGAGGAGGCGAATAAACCAATGGAAAGGTAGATAGCCGCCAAAAAGAAAAGCCCCAGGTAACTTCCCCAGGTCGCCCCCGTATCAATGCTTCCCACCGGATTACCCAAATGGTAAACCGAAAAGAAATAAAGCAAAGTGGGCGCCAACGACAGAGCAACTACAACCAGTGCCGCTAAGTACTTAGCCAGCACTAACTGAAATGTGGAAAGCGGACGGGTGAGCAGTAACTCCATGGTTCCGGTACGCTTTTCATCAGCGAACATCCGCATGGTAACAGCCGGAATAAGGAAGAGGTAAACCCACGGAGCCATGGAAAACAGTCCGTCCAAAGTGGCATATCCATTGTCCGGAATATTATAATTTCCATTAAAGACCCAAAGAAATAAACCGGTGGAGAGTAAAAAAACGACAATCACCAGGTAACCGATCAGCGAACCGAAGAACTGGTTGATTTCCTTTCTGAACAGACTGTACATAAACGGCAATATTTTTCTATTGAATTATTTCAGCAGCTCAACCATCTGTTTGGCAGCCCGCGCAGCACATCCGGGTTCCCCTAACCGCTGGCGCATTTCGTCGTAACCGCTCAGCATTTTTTCCCGGTAGGCTTCATCTCCCAGAACCTGCTTCAATTCAGCGCTCACCGTATCAACAGTGCAACGGTCCTGGAACAATTCCTTCACAATTTCGCGGTTCACAATCAGGTTGACCAGCGAAAAATAAGGAATCTTCAGCAAAAACGGCCTTCCCCATCGGGCAATTTTCCCAAGCTCCATTTTATAACAAACCACCTGGGGAATATTCATGACTGCAGTTTCAAGGGTCGCCGTTCCGGAGGTCACCAACGCCGCCGTTGACTGTTGAAGCAATTCGTAGGTTTGATTAAAGACAACCGGAATATCTTTGCCCTTCAAAACCTGACGATAAAATTCCTCTGTCTGCGAAGGTGCACCGGCCAACACAAATTCATATTCCGGGAAACGCGATGCCGCTTCAGCCATTACCGGGAGAATGTTGCTGATTTCCTGTTTCCGGCTACCTGCCAGCAAAGCGATCAGCGGTTTTCCCGATAGTTGGTTACGCGACACAAATGTATCGAATGTCTCATCCTGATTAGGCCGCACCGCCAACTCATCGACAGTGGGATTTCCCACATAACGGACGGGATAATCGTATTTGGCGTAAAATTCAGTTTCGAAGGGAAAGATCGTGAACATCTCATCGATGAATTGCTTCACCTTCTTCACGCGTTTGGTTTTCCATGCCCAGATTTTCGGGGAGATATAATAGAATGTCCGAATACCGTGTTCCCTGGCAAATTTCGCCATGCGCAGGTTAAAACCAGGATAGTCTACGAGAATCAGTACGTCAGGCTGCCAGGCAAGCAACTCCTTTTCTGCCAGCTTGAAGTTGGCCTTAATCTTATCCAGATTTCTCACTACCGTGATGAAGCCCATGTAAGCCATTTCACGGTAGTGTTTCAGCAATCTACCACCTTCGGCTTCCATCAAATCGCCCCCGAAATAAAGAAACTCGGCCTGCGGATCTTCCTCTTTCAGTTCGCGCATCAAATGCGAGGCGTGTAAATCGCCCGATGCTTCACCGGCAATGATAAAATACTTCACGCGTAGCAAGATTTATAATTAGATGAATCGAATTAAATTCCGATAGAAAGTCAAAATCGCCTAGGACAATTTCACGATAAAAGCCACCACGGCATATAAAATCGTTGCCAATAATACGCCTCTTCCCGAACGCAACCGATTTCCACGAACAAACAGCATGAATAGTCCGAGATTAGGAAAAACCGCCAGGCTTAACACGTGAATAATCGTATTCGTTTCCACTAAGCGATGAATAAATGCTGAAAATGGCATGTATCCAAACCGGAATAAATAGTATAACACAAAGAATACTACCGGCATCAAGGCTCCGGCTAACACACCCAGCCAAATATTATTCAGCTTCACAGGCTGCTTTTGTTGTTCCTGATTCTCCATGGTTAAAACTTCCAGGTTTTCATGTGTTGGAACGCCTGGTAAGCTGTCAAATCGATGGTGACAGGAACAACTGAAACATAGCTGTTCTTCAGGGCAAAATCGTCAGTATCGCGGGCTTCCGCTTCAGCGTTATTGAAATAGCCGGTTAACCAGTAGTAACTTTGGCCATGAGGATCGGTCCGGTGTTCGAACTCCTCTTCCCACTTACCGCGTGTTTGTCGACAGAAATTAATGCCTTTCACCTCTCCTTTCGGGATATTCACATTCAGGCAAACGCCATCGGGCAAACCATGTTCGGCCACTACCTGGAAAATACGGGCAACGGCCACTTTGGAACGGGCAAAGTCGGCATCGGTGTCGTAGTCATTCAATGAAAAACCGATGGAAGGAATGCCGTGAATACAACCTTCGATAGCACCGCCCATCGTTCCGGAATACAAAATGGAAACCGAACTATTGGCTCCGTGATTAATTCCGGAGATCACAAAATCGGGTAACCGCTCGAGCAACTGGTTACAAGCCAGTTTCACGCAATCAACCGGTGTTCCGGTACATGAGTAAATTGTGAGACCCT
The DNA here is from genome assembly GCF_003014495.1 of Prolixibacter denitrificans. Lineage (GTDB taxonomy): Bacteria > Bacteroidota > Bacteroidia > Bacteroidales > Prolixibacteraceae > Prolixibacter > Prolixibacter denitrificans. The sequence goes on from NZ_PYGC01000009.1 coordinate 23,384, forward strand.
CTTCTTCCTCCAGTTTATTCACGCGCAGCGGCCGATCGACCGTAATGGCATGCGACATGCCGGAGCGAGGACTATCAGGAGCCACAACGACAATGTCGCCAAATAGGCGCATTACTTCAGTTACTTCCTTTAATCCTTTGGCATAAACACCATCATCGTTGGTGAGCAATATGAGTGGTCGTTCGTTCATTTTCCGAATTTTTCCATTTTTCAACAAGAAAACAAAGATAATCGTTCACGCCGAACAACTATCATCCGGATGAAAAAGTTGTATGATTCTTATGCAGTTAATTTCAAATGAGGCTCATGACATGGCGGGTGATTTCCAGGAATTATCGGTTGAATTGCATTTCGGTTTTGGCATCATACCGAAAATCGTACTTTTGTTTGTAAATTTTCATGTATTGAAGAAAGAAGTAGTCATTATCGGAACTGCATGGCCTTTCAGGGGAGGACTGGCCGCATACAATGAGCGCCTGGCCCGCGAATTTCAGGCGTCAGGCTATAAAGTTCGTATCGAAACATTTACCCTGCAGTATCCCAACTTTCTTTTCCCGGGAAAAACCCAGTATGCCGATTGGGAAGCACCGAACGATCTCGACATCCGGGCCACGGTCAATTCCATCAATCCGCTCAATTGGAGAAAAATCGGTAACCGTATCCGGAAAGAAGCACCGGACATCGTCATTTTCAAATACTGGCTACCGTTCATGGCGCCCTGCTTCGGCACCATTGCACGACGCGTCCGGAAGAACAAAAAAACGAAGGTAATTGCCATTGCTGACAACATCATTCCGCACGAACCACGTCCGGGAGATAAACCCTTTACCCGCTTTTTCACCAAAGCTGTCGACGGATTTGTAGCTATGTCGAAAAGCGTATTCAACGACATTGCCAAATTCGACCAAAACAAACCACGTGGCTTATGCCCTCATCCGCTTTTCGACAATTTTGGGGCTCCGCTTCCGCGGGAAGAAGCCGCCAAAGCGTTGGATCTGGATCCGAATTTTCGTTATCTCCTTTTCTTCGGCTTTATACGCGACTACAAAGGTCTCGACTGGCTTTTGGAAGCTTTCGCAGATGAACGCCTTCGAAAATATCCGGTCAAATTGCTGGTAGCCGGCGAGTTTTATGCTCCGCCAGACAACTATCTTCAACTCATTAAAAAACTTGAGCTGGGCGACAATCTTATTCTCCAAACAGATTTTATTGCCGACAGCGAGGTGACAAAATATTTCAGCGTGGCTGACATGGTTGTTCAACCCTATAAATCGGCGACACAAAGCGGCGTAACGCAAATCGGCTACCACTTCGAGAAGCCCATGTTGGTAACCGATGTTGGTGGTTTGTCGGAAATCATTCCCGACCAGAAGGTAGGTTACGTGGTACAACCGAATGTAAAAGCGATTGCTGACGCGTTGGTTGACTTTTATGAAAATAAACGTCAGGCTGAATTTGAAGAACAGGTAAAAGAAGAAAAGAAAAAATATTCATGGCAGCGGATGGTAGAGACCATCAGCGAAGTGTACAACAAATCGTCTAATGTATGATCATCCGAAGTAAAGCTCCGTTACGAATTGGACTGGCCGGCGGCGGCTCCGACGTTTCGCCGTATTCTGACCTGTTTGGCGGCGCCATTCTGAATGCCACCATCAGCATGTATGCTTATGCTACGATCGAACCGCGAACCGATGGTAAAATCATCCTGAATGCAGTCGACAAAGGCGAGCATCTCACATTAGCCTCTGCCGGGCAACTTCCCATCGATGGTCAGCTCGATTTGCTGAAAGGCATTTACAACCGGATTGTTCGCGATTTTACACAGAAGCCGCTGTCATTCACACTGACTACATACGTGGACGCGCCCCCCGGATCGGGACTGGGCTCTTCCTCAACATTGGTAGCGGCAATTCTTGGTGCTTTCGCCGAATGGCTGAAACTTCCGCTGGGCGAATACGATATCGCACAACTGGCTTACGCCATCGAACGGGTCGATTTAGCTCAGGCCGGTGGAAAACAGGACCAATATGCTGCGACTTTTGGCGGAGTAAACTTCATGGAGTTTTACAAAGAAGATAAGGTGATCGTGAATCCGCTGCGCATCAGCCAACGCGTTCTGGACGAACTGGCTTTCAACCTGGTTCTTTATTACACCGAAACCAGTCGCCTCTCCTCGACCATCATCGAGCAACAGCGGGAAAATGTCACTAAAAAGAATACTTCTTCCATAGAAGCCATGCACAACATCAAGCGGCAAGCTATTTTGATGAAAGAAGCTTTGTTGAAGGGAGAATTGGACCAGGTGGGAACGATTCTCGATTTTGGATGGCAGAACAAGAAAAAGATGGCGGAAGGGATTTCCAATCCGCAAATTGACGAAATTTACGACACCGCATTAAAAGCCGGAGCCACCGGAGGAAAAATTTCAGGCGCCGGCGGTGGTGGATTTATGTTTTTTTATTGTCCGGGAAACACCCGCTATCCGGTGGTGGAAAGCCTGCTGAAATTTGGCGGTCAGGTCAAACGGTACGGATTTACCAAACACGGCCTGAGCACCTGGACCAGTTAAACTGTACGCAAATAAAACCATGATAAGAGAACGCATAACCGAAGCGCTGGACGTAAAACGTCGCATTCTGGAAAACGACGATTTAATTGCGAAGATTGAGCTCGTAGCAGCATTGATTACACGCACCTACCGGGAAGGAGGAAAAGTTCTTTTCTGCGGAAACGGTGGAAGTGCTGCTGATGCGCAACATTTGGCTGCAGAACTTTCCGGTCGTTTCTACCTCGACAGAGACCCTCTCGACGCCGAAGCCTGTCACGTCAACACATCGTTTCTTACAGCAGTTGCCAACGATTATGATTTTGAAACCGGCTATGCCCGTTATATCAAAGCAACCGGAAGAAAAGGAGACGTGCTGGTTGGTATTTCAACGAGTGGAAACTCAGGCAACATTGTGAAAGCGATGGAAACTGCCCGAAACAAAGGGATGCATACCGTTGCGATGACCGGTGAAACAGGTGGAAAACTGAAAACGCTGGCCGATATACTGCTCAATGTTCCATCAACCGATACGCCCCGCATCCAGGAAGCTCACATCCTGATGGGACACATTTTCTGCGAAATTGTAGAAAGTAACCTGTTTGGTCAACCAGACAATTAAGCCATGTGTTATGCGTTAAAATAATGTATAACCGTTACACCAAACTAAGAAATGAAAACCGTTGAAGCCATTATATTAGCCGGCGGGCTGGGTACCCGTCTCCAGGATGTTGTTTATGACATGCCCAAACCCATGGCCGCTATAAACGGCAAACCTTTCCTTTCCTATCTTTTAAATGAACTTTCGACACAAGGCATCGAGCGGGTTATTTTATCGGTAGGGTACAAATACAAAATGATTGAAGCATATTTCGGTCATCGGCACGCTGGGATGGAGATAGTATATGCCGTTGAGCCGGAGCCGCTGGGAACCGGAGGAGGCATCAAGCTGGCCCTGGAACAGGTAACCAGTGAGCGTGTTTTCCTTTTCAATGGAGATACGTTATTCAAAGTACCTCTGGCTGAAATGGAGAATTTCCATCTGAAGAAAAATTTCGATTTAACCCTGGCCGTGAAAGAATTGACCGACTTCGATCGTTATGGTCGTGTCGAAATTACAGAGGGGAAGATTCAGGCGTTTCACGAAAAGGAAAAAGTAGCGCAGGGATTTATCAACGGAGGTGTTTACCTGATGGAAAAAGATATCCTGCAAAAAGGAAGTTATCCAGCCAAATTTTCCTTTGAAAAAGATTTCCTCGAAAAGCAAATCGGGCAGATTTCCTGCGGAGCTTTCCCGGCTAACGGATATTTTCTCGATATCGGGATACCGGAAACCTACGAGCAGGCACAGAATGATTTCCGCCGATTGGAAAGTGGCGAATAACCCAAAATTCACGATCCCACAACCTGAAGTCAGAAACAAAACGAACTTTCGCAACGTTTCAACGAAAACAACCATTCGGCAACCACCCGGATTTGACATTTTGGCAAAACAATTGTGCATTCCTGATTCAGTCCTTCGCCTATTGCGAAAGAAGATTGAATTATATTTCACAGGGATGAAATATTTAACCGGTAAAAAATTATTTTTACCAATTCGAAATAGCTGATTACAAAACATTTTAAACAGCAATTGAATGGGTTTACAGACCGAAGCCGAAAAACGATACATCCAGGACATCTTCGACGATTTGCTGAAATCGTTCAACCGTCCGCTGACCGACGAAGCGAAGGCGCTTATTGTAAAAGCCTTCAACTTCGCCAACAAGGCTCATTTGGGTGTGCGCAGAAAGTCTGGTGAACCCTATATCGTTCATCCCATCGCGGTAGCGAAAATTGTTACCAGCGAAATCGGCCTCGGCGCCAAATCAGCTACAGCCGCGATTCTCCACGATGTAGTGGAAGACACCGACTACTCGCTTCAAGATATCGAAAATATGTTTGGTGAGAAAGTAGCGAACCTCGTTGACGGTTTGACCAAGCTATCGGGAACCTTCGATTCCAAACAGGCCGTTAACTTCCGGAAGATGCTACTCACGCTTTCGGATGACGTACGCGTAATTCTGATCAAACTGGCCGACCGGTTGCACAACATGCGCACCCTCGATTCGATGCCCCGGAACAAGCAGCTGAAAATTGCCGGTGAAACCTTGTACGTATTTGCTCCGCTGGCTCATCGTTTGGGACTTTACTCCATCAAAACAGAGCTGGAAGATCTGAGTCTCCGATACAAACATCCGGAAGCTTACCAGCAAATCGATTTGCAGCTGCACAACCAGGAAGAGCGCATTAATTACCTGGTGCATGTGTTTGCCAAACCCATTCAAAAGAAATTATACGAGGAACATTTCGATTTCACCATCAGCGGGCGACCGAAATCCATCTATTCCATTTGGAATAAGATGCAAAACAAGAAAGTCTCCTTCTCCGAAATCTACGACCTCCTCGCAATCCGCATCGTCTTTAAACCCAAACCCGGCCTGTCAGAGAAACGGCAGTGTTTCGATATCCTCTCCCTCATTACCGACATTTACAAGCCCAAGCCCGACCGTATTCGCGACTGGATTACCATTCCCAAGGCAAACGGTTACGAAGCACTTCACGTCACCGTGATGGGGCCGGAAGGTCAATGGGTAGAGGTACAAATACGGACCGAACGGATGGATGAAATTGCCGAACGTGGTTTTGCTGCCCACTACAAATACAAGGGCGATAATTCCGCGGAAAGTGAGATAGACCGATGGCTCGAAAAAATCCGGGAGCTGCTTCAGAACCCGGAATCCGATGCGCTCGACTTTCTCGATGAGTTCAAGCTCAATTTGTATTCGCAGGAAATCATCATCTTCACGCCGAAAGGCGATATGAAAATGATGCCCAAGGATGCAACCGTTCTCGATTTTGCATACGACATCCATACCGAACTGGGAAACAAATGCATTGGGGCCAAGGTAAATCACCAATTGGTTCCTATGAGTCATGTGCTTAGTAGTGGCGACCAGGTCGAAATCCTTACTTCCGATAAGCAAAACCCGAAACCATCGTGGTTGGAAATTGCCGTTACCGCGCGAGCCAAGTCCAAAATCCGTGACTCCTTCAAACAAGAGCAACGCAAACACATCGAGAACGGACAAGAGATTTTGCGCGAAGAGCTGGGAAAATTAAACGTGCTACCCTCGGCCAATACCTTGAAAAAGCTGATTAATCACTTTGGCCTGCACACCAAAGAACAGCTGTATGCAGAAATCGGGATGGGGCTTTTGAAGCTCGAAAAGCTGGAAGAGATTCTGCAAAAGAAGTCGGAAAATAAGTTTGTCAAATTCTGGAAACTAACCTTTTCGTCAAAGAAAAAATCATCAGGTCCGGTTATCGATAAAAAGAAACCCTTCCTTCTGGAAGAAAATCCGGAGCAGAATAATTACATCCTGGCAACCGACTGCAACCCGATTCCCGGTGATGATGTGGTTGGCTACATTGCCGACAGCGGAAATATTCTAATTCATAAAAAAACCTGTCCGGAAGCGATAAAACTGATGTCGAGCCAGGGAGACAATATTCTTGAGGCTAAATGGACCCGTTTTAAAGTTCTGTCCTATCTTTCCCACATTTACATCAGGGGATTCGACCGCCAGGGAATGGTGAACCAGATTACCAATGTGATTTCCAATGAATATGGAATCAATATGCGCTCCATAAATTTTGACACACATGATGGTGTTTTTGAAGGGAACCTTTATCTTTACGTCCATCATACAGAGGACCTGGATAACCTGCTTTCTAAGCTAAAAGAGATAAAGGGAATTGACTCGGTTGAAAGAAAGGAGCTTTGATTTGAAAAATGACTCCAGAAATTTATACTTATTTGAATTAAATTTTATATTTTTACCTCTCTATTTAAACTTGGTTTAAGTATGAATAATCCGCAGAAAACCAAAGAAACAGTAAAAAATATTTTTACGGAATACCTTGAGAAAAAGGGTCACCGTAAAACGCCTGAGAGGTTCGCAATTTTAGACGAGATTTACTCCCGGGAAGGACACTTTGACATCGAGTCGTTATACATCTCGATGAAGAATAAGAACTACCGGGTGAGTCGTGCAACGCTCTACAATACGATCGAATTGCTTCTCGATTGTAAATTGGTGGTGAAACACCAGTTTGGTAAAAACATAGCACAATTCGAGAAAACGTTTGCCTCTTCGCAACATGACCATTTGATTGATTTGAAAACAGGCGAAGTTCTGGAATTTTACGATCCGCGAATACGTGAGATAATTGAAGAAGCTTGCAAAAATAACAATTTCAAGTTGTCTCACCACTCACTTTACCTGTACGGGGAGCGTATCGATAACGACTGAATATATTGACGCAAATAGTTTTATTATCAATACCCGGTCCCGCCATTCGGCGGGATTTTTTATGCCCCCTCGGAAAAAAGTTGTAATTTTAGCCGTAATTTTCCAGCCGTCGACAGGCCGTACCGGCCAGCTACAATCACAGTAGCAAGTGGTTCTGAGTTAATTACATAGAATCTTAAATCAAAACCGGTTCCGCTAATCAGAGCCTGAATACTTAACATTTTTGAAAATGAAAGTAGACGTACTTCTAGGCCTTCAATGGGGTGACGAAGGTAAAGGAAAAGTTGTGGATGTACTCACCCCCCGTTACGATGTAATCACTCGTTTTCAGGGAGGTCCCAACGCAGGTCACACCCTCGAATTTAACGACATCAAACACGTTTTACACACCATTCCTTCCGGAATATTTCGTGGCGACAAGATTAACATCATCGGTAATGGTGTAGTTATTGACCCCTGTATTTTTAAGAAAGAGATTGATTCCCTGAAGGAAATAGGATTTGATATCACCGGAAATTTATTCATTTCCAAAAAGGCACATCTAATTTTGCCGACACACCGACTGTTGGATGCAGCTTCGGAGGCAGCCAAAGGTGAAGGGAAAATTGGTTCCACTCTAAAAGGAATCGGACCGACCTATCGTGATAAGATTGGTCGGGAAGGACTTCGGGTAGGTGACATTCTCAGTAATTTTGAAGAAAAATACAAAGAACGTGTCAAACAGCACACGGACTTACTGAGCAACTATTATCACTACGACTACGAAGCCGAACTGGCCGAATACGAAAAAGTATGGTTCGAAGGCATCGAAACCCTGAAGCAGTTCCAGCTGATTGACAGTGAAAACTACGTCAACAATCTGTTGGCAACCGGAAAGACTGTGATTGCTGAAGGAGCGCAGGGAACGTTGCTGGATATCGACTTTGGCTCCTATCCGTTTGTAACTTCGTCCAACACGGTTTGTGCCGGAGCGTGTACCGGACTGGGCATCGCTCCCAACAAAATCGGTGATGTGTTCGGTATTTTCAAAGCGTATTGCACCCGTGTAGGAATGGGACCATTCCCGACGGAATTGTTCAATGACGAAGGCCAGCAACTCCGCGACAAAGGAAATGAATACGGTTCAACCACCGGTCGTCCGCGTCGCTGCGGATGGCTCGACCTGGTAGCACTAAAATATGCCATCATGATCAACGGTGTAACCGAATTGATTATGATGAAAGCCGATGTGTTGGATGAGTTTGAAACCATCAAAGTTTGTACCGCTTACCGTATCGATGGAAAAGAAACGGATGAATTCCCATACGAACTGGATGAACATGTCGAACCGGTTTTCACCGAATTGCCGGGATGGCATACCGAAATCAGTCATCTTACCCAGGAAGATCAGTTCCCGGATGAGCTGAAATCATACATCAGCTTCATCGAGGAACAGGTGGGCGTTCCCATCCGCATCGTATCGGTGGGGCCAAACAGAGCTGCAACCGTTATTCGAGAAATCGTTTAAAATCTTTTAATCCCCACAAATCCCGGTCATTTGGCCGGGATTTTCTATATCCTTCTTTCAATATTTCATAATCTGGAATGCATTTACATTACCATAAAATTATGGTAACTAAAAACCTATAAGACAACACTTCTCCTTCTCTGCCTTCAACCCTTGGAAAAATCTACATAATTAGCTTGTTTAGTCAATTTATCAGTATATTTAAGGTTTAACATCCTCCACGACATATTATGCAGACATTGAACGACCATTTGGGACTATATACCGACTTTTACGAACTCACCATGGCCCAGGGCTATTTTCTTTCCGGAAAGAAGGACGAACAGGTTACGTTCGACTATTTCTTCCGGACCAATCCTTACGAAGGAGGTTACCTGGTTTATGCCGGCTTAGGTGAAGTTTTAAGATTGCTGAAACATTTCAATTATTCCGATTCAGATATTGAATACCTGAAGGAAACCGGACTTCATCCTGATTTCATCGAGTACTTGAGAGATTTCCAATTCAATGGACGAATTATCTCCATGAAGGAAGGGGAAATCGTCTTTCCGGGCGAACCGATACTACGTGTTGAAGGAAATATTATCGAAGCACAGCTTATTGAAACGATGCTGCTGAATCTGCTGAATTTTCAGTCGCTGGTAGCAACGAAAGCTTTCCGGATCAAACATGTTAGCAAAGCGAAAACATTTGTCGATTTTGGTCTGCGCCGGGCTCATGGACTGGGAGGTATCCACGCATCCCGGGCCGCTGTCATCGGCGGAGCATCAGCTACCTCCAACGTATTCGCTGGCAAAGCATTCAATATTCCGGTTTCCGGAACGCTGGCCCACAGCTGGATTCAAAGTTTCGAAGACGAACTGGAAGCGTTCCGCACATTTGCCGACATCCATCCTAAAAATACCGTTCTGCTGGTTGACACCTACGATACGCTAAAAAGTGGTGTCCCGAATGCCATCAAAGTGGCGAAGGAGATGGAAGCACGCGGAGAGAAAATGATAGGTATCCGGCTCGACAGTGGTGACCTTGCTTACCTGAGCAAACGAGCCCGAAAACAACTGGATGCAGCCGGACTTGAATACCTTCAGATATTCGCCTCCAACCAGCTCAACGAGCACGTAGTTAAAAGTCTGGAAGAACAGGAAGCGCCCATAGACGCCTTTGGGATTGGAACCGAAATGGTGACCGGAAAGCCGGAAGCTGCCCTCGATGGCGTATACAAACTGGCTGAGTGCAACGGTACTCCGCGAATGAAAATTTCGGAAAACATTGAAAAAGTAACCCTTCCGGGAAAGAAAGAAGTCTATCGTTACTACGATGAGGAAGGCTTTTTCTACCGCGATGGGATTTTACTGGCTGATGAAAATCCGAATGAAGCTGAATACATTTATCATCCGCATCATCCTGAAAAATATACACAGGTATCACATCTGAGAAGAGAGAAGCTGCAGCACGTTGTTTACGAAAATGGTGAACCAACTGAAGAACTGCCTTCGCTAATGGAAATCCGTGACTACCTGATGACTCGTGCAGCATTATTACCTTCAGAACACAAGCGTTTTATCAAAGCACACATCTACAAAGTTGGAATTTCGAAAAACTTGTATAATTTAAGATGCGAGTTGATGAAAAAAGTGGATAGCAAACTCTGTCAGACCGAAATAAAACCGAATTAATGGAAATCATTCGCCCGACTTTAGTATTGGACAAAAAGAAATGCCTGTCGAACATCGAATTTATGGCCAACAAGGCCGAAAAGCATAAACTCCGCTTCAGGCCACATTTTAAAACCCATGTTTCTGCAGAAATAGGCTCCTGGTTTCGGGAATATGGAGTCACTGCCATTACGGTATCCTCTGTGCAAATGGCTGAATATTTTGCAGAACAGGGATGGGATGATATCACCATTGCCTTTCCTGTCAATCCGCTTGAAATTGACAACATCAATGCATTAGCACAAAAGATTAAGCTCAATCTTGTTGTCGAGACTCATGAAATTCTGAAATTCCTCAATAATAAGCTGACATCCGTGGTCGATTTTTATGTGAAAATTGACACCGGGCACGGTCGTACAGGTATTGAAGCCGACCGCGAAGGGCAAATCGAAAATCTGCTGGAATATGCTCTGCTGTATAAGGAAAATGTAAAATTCAAGGGATTTCTCTCTCATTCAGGTCATACCTACAAAACCAAAGCCCGCCATACCATATACAATATCCACTTCGATGCGCTGATGAAACTGAACCGTCTGAAAACAAAATTTTCCCCGGTATTCCCCGATTTGGAAATTTCCATCGGTGATACTCCTTCGTGCAGCATTAGCGATGATTTCCGTGGCGTTGACGAAATCCGGCCCGGCAATTTTGTATTCTACGATTTGATGCAACAGCAACTCAGCGCATGTGAATACGACCAAATTGCCATTCGGATGGTTTGCCCTGTCGTATCCAAAAATCAATCACGAAATGAAGTGGTCATCCATGGTGGAGCCGTTCATTTTTCGAAAGATTACATCATGAATATCGATGGTAAAAAACTGTACGGACGCATCGTCAGGAGAGATGGCAACAAACGCATTCTTTTGAACGAAATGAATTACCTGCACGATTTGTCGCAGGAACATGGAATATTGAAGGTTTCGCCGCAGGAATTCAACAAATTCAAAATTGGCGACCTCGTCGAAATTCTCCCGGTCCATGCCTGCCTGACAGCGCACGCAATGGGTTATTACCTGACGGATGAAGGCGAGATTATCGAAACCATGCCCCGGCACTGATAAAATACTACAAAACAGATAACAAGAAAAAAGCTTTCCCGTTAGAGGAAAGCTTTTTTTAATGCTTGTAAGGAATTAATCCTTTATTTTTCTTCTACATTTTTCAGTGTCTCAACCAGGAATTCCCAGAATTTGTTCACTGATTCAATGTGTACTTTCTCATCAGGAGAGTGAGGAGAACGAATGGTCGGACCAAACGAAATCATATCCCATTTGGGATAAACGGCTCCGAGCAAACCACATTCCAACCCGGCATGAATCGCCTTAATCTCCGGTATCTTACCGAATTTATCATTATAAATCTGCTGCATCTGCTTCAGAATCGGTGAAGCCATGTTCGGCTTCCATCCGGGATATCCACCTGTAAATACAACAGTAGCTCCGGCCAGAGAGAACACACTGTCGATACGATCAGCCAGATAATCTTTGGCTGTATCAACCGAACTACGCAACAGACACTGAATGGCGATGGTTCCATTCTCCGATTTAATCGAAGCAAGGTTTGTTGAAGTCTCTACCAGTCCGGGCATATCGTCGCTCATGCGGATAACACCGTTCGGGCAGGCATTCACCGAATCAATCAAACCATCCTGAACCGCCTCGTCAATCAACGATTTCGGCATATCAGCTTCTTTGGCTACAAAACTCAGGTTCGGTTCGCGACTGCTCAATTCCGCTTTGTATACCTCCTCGTATTTCGCAACCGCTTTCTTCAACGCATCAACATTCTCTTCAGGGACAACGATGTTAGCTGTACCTTCACGGGGAATTGCGTTACGCAACCCACCAGCGTTGATTCCGGCCAGACGAACATCCAGTTCAGTTACCGCATATTTCAGAAAACGAACCAGCAATTTGTTGGCATTTCCCAGACCCAGAATAATGTCCATTCCTGAGTGTCCACCTTTCAATCCGGAAATAACCAAATCAAAAGCTTTCACGCCGGAAGGAACAACCACCTGGTCGAATTCGAACTCGATGTTGGCGTCAACACCACCGGCGCAACCAACATACAATTCACCTTCGTCTTCCGAATCCATATTCAAAAGAATATCACCTTTCAGGACATCGTTCTTCAACCCAAAAGCGCCTGTCATCCCCGTCTCTTCGTCACAGGTAAAAAGGGCTTCAACCGGTCCGTGCTGCATATTTTTATCAGCCAGCACGGTCATGGCAGCTGCCACACCGATACCGTTATCAGCTCCCAGGGTCGTTCCCTTAGCGGTTACCCAGTCGCCATCAACGTATGCATCAATCGGATCATTTTCAAAATCGTGCTTTGTATCGTTATTCTTCTGCGGAACCATATCGAGGTGGCCCTGCAAAACAACACCTTTCCGGTTTTCCATTCCCGGGGTAGCCGGTTTGCGAATGATAATGTTACCGGTTTCATCCTTGATGGTTTCCAGTCCCAGCGATTTTCCGAAGTTCTCGATAAACTCCTGAATTCTTGCCTCCTTTTTGGATGGACGTGGAATTTGAGTCAGTTGATAGAAATTTTCCCAAAGTGCTTTGGGCTCCAGATTGGTAATCTCTTTACTCATAATTTTCGATTATAATAATGTTTAAAACAAATTTTCTAATGTCCTGAACAGCGAATGATTAATGGAAGTTTTCTTTTGAATCCTTAAAAATAACAAATCAGAAGGAGGTTTGCCCTGTCAAAACTCATGATTTCCCCGAGAGGGAATAACAAAAAGGGCCGACCGGAAAACGGTCAGCCCTTTGAATTTATCAGTATTCTTAGGTGTTAGCTCTCGATATTTGGTTTCTCGAGACCATATCCTTTCTTGAAATCTTCGCGCTTCAACAGGAAGGCAAACAACAGGGCCAAAATTCCCAGCAATGTAAACATCAGAATGTCGTACTGGTAATCATACCGGATGTTCAGCTTCTCTTTGGTCACCACTTCGAAAGTAGCTTTCTTGAAAGTAGAGCCCATTTTGTCCAGCACTTTTTCCTGGGTTACTCCCATCTCCGGACTTCCCAACATGTTCAGGTTACTGGAAACTATTGAATTTTCAACTTTCTCCGGATTGATTTCGCTCTGCGGTGTAGGCACATAAGAAGCCGACTCAACAATTGAATCGACCACACCACTGGTTGTTTTCTCAATGGCAATATTCAGCGCTTTAGCGTCCAGGGTAATGTTCTCCTTCTTCAGCGCCTGCGTGTAACTCATCTCAACAGCTTTCCGGATAATGGTCTTGTTCGGTGCCACATTCGGGTTGGTCGAGTTCAGTACAACACCCAACAAAAGCGGAATCAACATCAGACCAATGTTCTGGATGAAGAAGATAACAGCATAAGCTGTTCCCAATTGCTTTTCAGGAATAATTTTCGGTACTGATGGCCACATGGCTGACGGCACCAGCGAGAAAGCAATACCAAGAATGACTACCATGGCGGCGGCAAAAATCCAGTTATCAAGGGTCGGAATAGAAAGGAATCCATGCACCACAATCAACATGACAGCACCAATGATCATGATGGTCGCACCTTTTCCTTTCTTATCGTAAATACCACCAAAGAAAGGAGTCAGGAAGATGGTTCCGAAAGGCAACAAGCTAGGAATCAACCCTGCCAGCGAAGGTGATACATGATATTTGTTGATAATGAAGTCGGTTGCGTAGAATAAGAACGGGAAAACCGCACCATAGAAGAGAACACAAAGGATGGCGATGTACCAAAACGCTTTGTTCGAAATAATCATCACGATATCCCTCAAACGGAACGGCTCCTCTTCTTCAACTTCGATGTGCTCTTCCGACTTATCGAGTTTGGTATCCAGTACGATATAGGTGATAAACGCGATGACTCCCAACAACATCAGGATGAAGGCAAACGCTACAGGAGCCCTGTAAGTAAAATGAAGAGCCAATGGCAGCGAAATCGCCAACGCTAAAGCAGTTCCCAAACGGGCAATCGACATCTGCAATCCCATTGCCAACGCCATCTCTTTACCCTTGAACCATTTCACAATCGCCTTCGAAACGGTAATTCCGGTCGCCTCACTTCCTACACCAAAAATGGCAAATCCAATGGATGAAAGAAGTACTTCCGTTTTGATATCACCAACCAGCGGAAGAGTAACATGAGCGCCGGCGGGGAAAGGTGCCGTAATAGCCCAATAGTTAACACCTGTACCCAGTACCATTAAAACGGTAGCACCTAAACCGGTAATCTTAATCCCCAGACGGTCAAGTATAATACCGCTGAAAATCAACATCAAAAAGTAGACGTTAAACCAGGCATAGGCAGAGGTGTAGACACCAAAATCAGAACTTGTCCACCCTAAAGCACTTTCAAGAATTGGCTTTACAGGCGACAAAGCATAGTTAAAGTAATATGCACCAAACATCGAAAGTGATACGACAACCATCGCCGTCCACCTTGCTTTTGGTGATTCCCTCAACGATTTTCGAATTGCTTCAGTCATAATTATCTATTTACTTACAAATGATTTTTTCCTATTGGCAGCCCAAAATACAATAAAAACCGGAAGATATTCTGCTCAACAAAGGCGATTTACGTCATATTTTGACAAAAAAAATACGATGTTAAAAATCAAAACCCTTTAAAACCGGAGGTTTGGGAGAGCCATGCGTTGCTTCAAAGATGTTGGGAAACATCAGGAAAAGCCGATAGCAACAAAAAAATGCGGACCGTAGTCCGCATTCATCAACTATTGAATTTCTTCTTTATTTTTCTCCTTAATGCGTTGAATCGCGCCGGTAGCCGGATGCAAGCGTATGGAATAATTCCCGTTGAGCAGGCCTTCGGGAATGGGAGCCACTTTGCCGAACTGTGCCAGCGTCAGGTGCGACTCCAGCAAAGTTTGCGTCCCGTCCAACAAACGCACTTCTGCATTTCCGGGAATCCGGTAAAACAAACCGCTGTTGCTTGTTTCAGGAGTTGTGGTTGGCTGCACCGCCGCCATCTGGCCATTGCTTTTCTCCAGGCTGGTATTCGGGTCAAGCTCCAGCATCACTGGTTTCCCGGAAAGATCGGTGGTCGGAACCACGCCTTTCGAAGTAGAGAACCGGAACACGATCTGGCTCTTACCATTCTTCGCTCCGGGAACTATATTGAAAACATACGTATGCTTTGCCTTGTATGACTTTCCAATAAAAAGCCCCACATATTTCTTTTCGAGTTTATCGAGCTGAGCCACCATGGTATTGTATGCCTCACCATCGGGTAAAGCTTTATCGTATCCGAAAACAAGCGATTTGAATTTCCGCTTTCTGATTTTGGTAATATCGTGTGCGGTTTCCAGCGCTTTCTGCTGCAACGTTTTGGCAGTGTACATCTCCGGCGAAATCGTATCCACCTCATTCAAGAACGAATGCATCGATCGATCGGGCCAGGGCTCATCCGGCACCGCCACATCCGGTGTATAAACGGAACTGCTCACATCCTCTTTCCCCGATTTCACATCGCTGTTGATGCCAATCAACACTCCGTCTGCTGTCAGGCTTAAAGCCGAAGCATAAGGACCTGATGCTTTATGCACTTCATTCGGGTCCGGTTCACCATAGGTCTCCAGGCTCACATTGGTAATTTTCCAGGTTTCCCGGTCGGTAGAAGGTGCATTCGGAATTCCGAGATATTTTTCGGCGTACTGGTAATACGGACCGTGAACAAATTTCACCTGTTCCGCTTCAACGGTTACCCTAATCCCCGTCTCCGGCAAAGAATAAACAACGCTTCCTGTAAAAGGAACCTGTTCTCCATCTTTGCGCTTGTCATCTTTGGGCGATGCCATCACCTGTCCGGCAACAAACAGTACGCCCAGTAAAGTAAGATATATACTTTTCATTTTTCTTTAATTATTCATTCAACCACATAAAAACGGCAAGTCGCAAAAACACCCTTATCGGGAAGATTTCATACCGCTTTGCCTCATTGTCTTAAGTCTGCTTGTTTCTGCTACCTCATACACCAGCAAATTCTTTTCTCAGTTTCTCTCAGTGAAAAAGAGAGATTAACAGAAACAAATATCCCCAAATTTGATAGTTTTTTTTGCTTTCACAAAATCTTTAAGAATCTTTAAGTGTGGCAAATGCCAATCCGAGGTGCTGAGTTATGTCGCCTGCCAGCAGTGCTTCGTGCGAACCTTCCTCAACAGCGAAATCAGCAGCCAACCCATGAAGGAAAACGCCCAAAATAGCTGCCTCTTTAGCCGTATATCCCTGTGCCAGCAAGCCCAGCAGAATTCCTGTGAGCACATCACCGCTTCCAGCCGTAGCCATTCCCGGATTACCTGTACTATTAAACCAGCAGGTTCCGTCGGGGCAGGCAATAGCCGTGTAAGCACCCTTCAATACCAGCACAACACCATTATCCCGCGCATATTCTTTGGCCAGTTGCAATCGTTCGTATCCACATTCCACCGGGTGCGTCAACCGGGCAAACTCTCCCGGATGCGGTGTCAGAATGGTTTCAGGGGGAAGCAACTTCAACCACTCCGGATTTTTCGCCAACAGGTTCAATCCATCTGCATCGATAACCATCGGCTTTTTCAATTCTTCTTCCAGCATGCGCTGAACACCGCGCCCGGTATTGCACTTCGTATCCAAACCAGGCCCGATACCAATCGCATCGAAAGAGGCCAAATCCGGATTCTGGGTGAACATCAAATCCGACTGGTCGATGCTGGCCATGGCTTCCGGAATACTGTTTTGCAGGATGTTGTATCCGAGACGGGGAACATGGGTGGTGAGTAAACCGACTCCCGAACGAAGACAACCACGCGATGCCAGAACAGCAGCGCCCATTTTTCCGTAGCTTCCGGCAATCAACAACGCGTGCCCAAAGTTCCCCTTGTGGGCGAAGGTTCTCCGGTCTTTCAAGAGACTTTTGGCTACCTGATGGTCGGTATAGAAGAAAGGGGTCTCCGTTTGCCCGATTCCATCCGGGTGTAAACCAATATCCAGAACTATCCAATGGCCGGTGAACGGATCGTTTTCCGGCAGGAGAAAACTGATTTTCGGAAACTGAAACGTAAGCGTCACATCGGCGCGTATAATGGAATCGCGATCGTTTTGTCGGTTATCTTCTCCCATCAGGCCGGAAGGAATATCAATGGCGATGACTTGTGCACCGGAGGCGTTGATGTGTTTCACGATTTTCGCCGGCAAACCTTTCAACGGACGTGACAAGCCTGCCCCAAACAAGCCGTCAACCACCCAGTCGGACGGTTTGATTTCCGGCATCGGAGCATCAGCATTTAAATAAACGATTTGTGTGCGGTTCTGCTGCTGCAAACGCTCCAGGTTGGTATTGGCTGATTCGGACATTCCCTTTCCCAAATCCATGATATAAACATCGATACCGGAAAGTGCCCATGCCAGCATTCGGGCAGCAGCTAACGCATCGCCACCATTGTTACCCGGTCCCACAAAGAATATCAGATGCTGGTCCGGTTCGGCGTGATGCAGAATCCAGTCGACCAAAGTGGATGCTGCCCGCTCCATCAAATCGATATCAGAAATGGGTTCATGCTCAATGGTATATTTATCAATACCGGCAATCTGGCTGGTGGCAAAAAGTTTCATAGATGATCGTTTTTTGTTCTGAAAGATGTTGTATAACAAAGTAGAAGCAGAATTACTACAGCCTTAAACCAATTGAGAACAAACCTGTTTTCACCCCTCCAAACCTCCCCTAAAGGGGCGGCTTAAGTCCCCTCTAGGGGATTTAGGGGTGATATTTATCCCTGTCGCACCCAACTGGACAGCTTTATGAATTCCCATTCGCTTTGTGATATCCTGCAATACCTGCATGTTGAACGAATTTACAAAATCACGGCCGCTTTTCCATATTCAGACCTTCGGATGCTGGTCATTTTCTTTCATACAACATGTTGATGTATGACCTGGCTCTCCTTTATGGAAAAAAAAGTTAATTATATTTGTCCGATTGCGAATTTTCGAACTAATCTATCAAAATCATAATTTATGCTTAAAGGACATCCTAAAGGACTATATGTCGCGTTTTTTGCCAACATGGGTGAACGCTTCGGGTACTATACCATGCTCGCTATTTTTACCCTCTATCTCCAGGCAAAATTTGGCTTCTCAACAGCTACAGCGGGTGACTATTACGGTGGTTTCCTGTTTGGAATTTATTTCCTTCCCCTCATTGGTGGTATTATGGCCGACAAAGTGTGGGGTTACGGAAAAACCATTACTATCGGAACCATTGTCATGTTCCTCGGCTATCTCATGCTGGCCATACCAGGACAAGGACTACTGTTAATGGTAGCGGCGCTTGCCGTTATATCACTGGGAACCGGTTTCTTTAAAGGAAACCTGCAGGCCCTGGTGGGTAACATGTACGATGACCCGAGATACAGCGCCAACCGCGATAATGCTTTCAACATTTTCTACATGGGAATCAATATCGGTGCGTTTTTCGCTCCTTCGGCAGCGACCGGTATCAGCAACATGATCCTGAAAAAGGCCGGATTGTTTTACAACGCCCAGATTCCAAACATGGCTCATCTCTATCTCGATGGAAAGCTGAAAGACACAACCGAATTGATGAAACTGGCTCACGAGCAAATGGGTGATAAATTCACTGATTTAACCCACTTCAGCCACTTGTACCTCGACACGCTATCTCAGTCATACAACGCTGGTTTTGCTTTGGCAGCCATTAGTATGGTTGTTTCACTCCTGATTTTTATCGGATTCCGCAAGTATTACAAAGCTGCTGACGTGACCGAGAAACAAAAATCAATGGATGTGAACCTGAAAGACAAGATGGTGCACATGACACCGGAAGCAACCCGCAAGCGTCTGGTGGCTTTGTTGCTGGTGTTCTTCGTTGTCATGTTCTTCTGGATGGCCTTCCACCAGAATGGATTTACCATGACTGTGTTCGCGCGCGATTATACTGTTAGCAAGGTAAGCCGGTTCACATTTATGTTCTTCGACTTAAGTGCATTCCTGCCATTGCTGTTTGCTATCATCGGATTGATTATGACGTTTAGCCGGAAACTGGCCTCCAAATTCCGGGCGATCGGCTTTGGAGTCTTCGTTGTAGGCTCAATTATTACCGGAATGGTGTACAACAGTTACGATGACACCATGATGATCTCTCCGCAGTTGTTCCAGCATTTCAACCCGATTTTCATCGTGTTCCTGACACCGCTGATTGTAGGATTCTTCACCATGCTGCGCAAAATTGGCAAAGAACCTTCATCACCGAAGAAGATTGGTATCGGGATGATCCTGACGGCACTTGGTTTTACGTTGCTCATCCTGGCATCAGACAACCTGATGTCGCCCGGGGCACTACACGGAAACGTTTCAGATTCACTGGTATCGCCGTACTGGCTAATCAGCACCTACTTCACGCTCACCATTGCCGAGTTGTTCCTGAGTCCTATCGGTATTTCGTTTGTATCGAAAGTGGCACCGCCCAAGTACAAAGGTCTGGCCCAGGGAGGTTGGCTCGGAGCTACCGCCATTGGTAACCTGATGGCCGGATTGATTGGAAAATTCTGGGATACGCTGGAATTATGGCAATTCTTCCTCATCCTGGTGGTGATGTGTTTGGTCTCAGCCGCCTTTATTTTCATGATTCTGAAAAGGCTGGAAAGAGCATCCGAAGCTTAATCTACATTATTATATTTTTACTGAAAGAGAGGCCGCCCGGATATTGGGCGGCCTCTTTTTTTTGTTCCAAAACAAAGGGATACCCGACTAGAAGTAATTTAGGCTAAAGCCCATCATTGTATAGCTTTCCATCCCATGGCTGAAGCCATGGGCAACTGTAAATTCCAGCGCAATGAGGTGGGGCTACTATAATTCATCGTTCCAATTGCCCCCGACTTTAGTCGGGGGACAGAATGGGAAAGAATATATTGGCTTTAGCCAAATTCCGAAAGACCTCTATTGTTGCGACTTTTCTCCGTCCTTAAGCCCTTTCAAGGCGACATCCTCCGAACTTTAGTACACCAAACATTATTTAATAGCTACAGATTTTTATTTTTTTTCAAAATGAATAAATAGATATTTGTTATATACATGAAGTAAATTAACAACGCCAAAAACGGCAAAACTACAAGTATTGTTCTTATTGGTGCAGTTTCCCACATATACCTTAAAAACATAACCTGCATATTATCCTGCGCATCCATCATTTGAGGAGGATGATGGGCATATTCTGACAATATGGAATATATTCCCAAAAATCCCATAAAACAATGTGCTATAACTGAGAACCACTTCATGCCATACAAACTCCTAATTAACTTATCTAACAAAGTCGGAAGTCCTACTGCGATAAAATATATAAATACAAATGCCAGCATAGATAAAAAGCCAAAAATAATCATTAAGGCTATACCTCCAGGAAGCATTTCAAACGCAATCATCGTCAGCTTTACAAATAATTTTACACCATAATAAGACATTAGATACCATCCAATCATGGTAAAAGGCAGCAGCAGATATCTCAAAGATTTTTTCTGATCCTCCTCTATTTTATGCTTAATATAATGGCGTCTTCTGTTAAGAACATAACCAATAATAACATATCCCAAAAAAGAAACAACATAACTTATTAAATCAATGACA
Organism: Prolixibacter denitrificans; assembly: GCF_003014495.1. GTDB lineage: Bacteria > Bacteroidota > Bacteroidia > Bacteroidales > Prolixibacteraceae > Prolixibacter > Prolixibacter denitrificans. The sequence goes on from NZ_PYGC01000009.1 coordinate 44,157, forward strand.
TCATTGGGTTCAATATCTCGTGCACTTCTTAATGAGTAATAGAAAACATATAAAGATGGGTGAACGATATAATATATTGGCAGTAATGAAAATATCAATCCTAAAACATAATAGTAAACTATATTACTTCTTTTTTGATTAATTTCAATACGCCCATCAATCCATGAAATAAAAATTGTAAAAATAATCGCGACAAAAGCCACAAAGAATATTGAAAATTGATAATCAGACATTACTTCATATTTTAAGTTAGACACAATAAATATGGATAAAATTCCTTCAATTCTAAAAGAATAAATTAAGCACCAGCCAAAATTTATAACTAACGATATTACCTGTACAAGAGCAATACACAATAACAAATACTGCCATTACGTACACAAGTTCAAATTTTAAATCGATATCCTATTTTTTTTCTGCTTGCATTTCCTTTATTCCAATATTGAATAACTTTTTCTCCTTTTGTTGTATTTAACGTAATCCATCAGGTCCCGAACCTAAAATAATCAGTCTTTCGGCCAATGAATTAGGTGGAATTGCCTTTCGATTGGGCTGACTACCCACTTTATCCATTTCGGTAGCCCTGTTATCCGGTTGTTTTGAATTTCGAATCATTGTTTTATCGAAGTGCATCCTTCTTTTTGAGCCTCGAATCTCAAATTCAATGTTGTGAACCTTCGTTTTACCATCCCGAAAGGCCAATCCTGTCAATAACTCCGATGATTTAATGATAGTAAAGGTTATTTCACCGGAAGGAAATGTAAAAAGAACCATTAGGAGTGATGATTTTCAGCATACAAAGGTTCTGATGATGGATCACTGCGATAAATAACCTAAAGCGGGCTGTTCTCCTAACGCTGACAGGTCTTTCGACGCTGTCAGGTTGTGAACGTCGGGGTAATATTCGATTTTGATACCCGGCCACGACATGTCGTGGCCCTACAAGGGCGGAAGCGCAGAACAAAGGTGCATTGTAGGGGCACGATATATCGTGCCTACTTATGCACGTTTCATTCAGGCTTTAACCAATTATATCCCGTAATGATTTCAACGAACGAAAAACCCTGACAGGGTTCGGAACCCTGTCAGGGATATGGCATTAATCAACATTTTCGGCTTTCGTGCTGCGCGGGAAGTACTGCTTCAGGTCGTTATAGATGGTCACCGCTCCGGCTACCCTCTCACGGGCCATGTAACGAATGCCACGGTAAAACATCAAGGCATCCTGGTAATTGTCATGATCGAGGAGGATTTTCATATCGGTGAGCTTCCGCTGCAAATCCGACATCACAATCAGAAGCGCCTCGATCTCTTTTCGGGCGGCAAAATCGCGGTCGAACTCTGCCTTGTCCACAAAAGCCGGTTTCAAATCCGGAAACTGCTCCATGTAGCTTTTCGAGCTATTAATCAGGAGCTTGTTTTGCTCGGCAACCGAGCCATAGTTACGGCGGTCGTCGTTCGACAATACGGGAGCAATCGGGTCAATCACGTTAGTTACCTGCTGCAGTCCCTGTTTCATTGCATCCAGTTGTTCGGGTGTAAATTCCACTTTGATCAAATCATTTTGTGCCATGATTAGTTTGTTTGAGGTTATAAATGAGCATGGAGTTTCCATGCCGGTTTTTCCGGTCGATGTGCAGCACTTTTCTTTCCCCGCGAAGTTTGATCGATTTTATCTGCTTGTTTTGTTAAATTAAATGATGTTAACCAGAAAGCCAAATCAACACGCCCCCAAAGCACTCACATTGAGGCACCAGTAAAAATTGAAAGTGACGTTTACGGAAAAGATCGCATCATTCATGGAAGAATTTGAACCGTTCATCAAAAAATTGGACCATAAACATGTTATCCAGCAGGATTGCAACTTTCAATTTAACAGTCTGACAACACTTTGTCGATAATTAGAAACCAACATAGGCTCTTTTGAAACATAAAGTATGGTTCGAAGTCGTTTTTAGTGAGCGGGAGAAAAGGTGACGGGATGAAATGGAGATAAGGTGAGAATATAGAGTTGCAAGAATGGCAAAACTGGCAAACTCTTTTTATTCCTTTATCTTTGCCCCCATCAAACCATATATCATATGACAACCCAAGAGGCGCTGGCCATTCTGCATAAAACACAAGACGGAATTCCGTTTGATGCACTGGATTTTCTGTACCGACAACCTACCGGCAAAGAGCTGGAAGAGAAGATCATTTTCCACCTGGAGCATGCGTACGACGAAGCGTTGATGCTGAAAAAGAATGGTCAGTTTTCCAATCTGCCGCTTTGGTACGCCATTCTGGCGGAAGCCCACGCCACCCGGAAAATGGCCGATGCGGTTGTCAAACTCTTCACTACACCCGATGCGCCCGACTGGGACATTTTGAATGAGCAGGGACTTTACCTGGTGGGATTGCTGGCCGAAAAGTTCCCGGAAGTGATTGATACCTTCCTGGATGCTATCGCCAAGGAAGTAAAGGAAGAACACGAAACGCCGTACCTTTTTCTGTACGAATGTCTGGCTTTCGCCGATAACACACATGCTAAGAAAGTTTCTGCTTTGCTGAAAGATAAGAAGACAAAGTGGAGGGAATTGCTCGCTGTACAGGCAGCAGAAGCTGGCATGACTGAATGCGAACCAGCATTGCAAGCCTTTTACGAAGAGTACGAACAGCACACGCAGACGGGAACCGAAGAAAACCGCATCCGGGTGGAAATAGCTTATGCGCTGGAGGTTTTGAAAAAGGGGGAAAAGCACCCGAACAGTTACTATCTGCAGCGCGGTGAGTGGAAAAACCATTACCAGCAGCTCGCTCCTCTTTTCGAAACGGAAAAACCTATGTTGGCCGGCATTACCAGTAATGTGGGCCGAAACGATTTATGTCCCTGCGGTTCAGGGAAAAAATACAAACATTGCTGTATGAAGAAGATTCAGGGGAATTAAAAAATCCGGCAGCTGACTTATCGAAAAGACTCCGGAGGAGTCATATATTGTTAGAGCTGCAAAACGAAAAACGTGATACGACTCCGGCCGGAGTCCCATGGATACATCAACGCCACCTTGCTAACAACATGTCATCCCTGCCGGGATGAAGAGAATTATACCACGAAGTCTTAAAGTTATTTACAAAATATGCTGTAAACAACTTTTCCAAAGTTCGAAACTTTGGAAAAGTTGTAGCACAAAAAAAAGCCGGTTCACTGACCGGCTTCGATTTATCTGATTTTATTTCTTTTCCTTTTTTATCCACTTGTGCTTATACGCGTTAGCGAACGTTTTGAAATCAATCGGGTCGCGACCGGTAAGCCGTTTAAAATCCTCGGTTACCACATTCATCTTACCGTTCCTGGCACCGCTGTACAACAATCCCATCACCTTCACGAAAGCCAACGGTTTTTTCTCCCTGATTTTCTGCCGCATAAACATCAGCGTGCTGGGGCGGGGATAACGAATTTCCCTATCGAGAACCGAAGACAGAATTCCCACCAACTCATAGTAAGTCATGGTTTGCGAGCCGGTAATCTCATACGTCATATTTTCGTGGCCCGGTTCGGTAAGTACCCGTCCCATCACTTCAGCCACGTCACGCACATCGATGTAGTTGACCGGCGTATTTCCGGCTGGGATATACACCTTGTTATTTTCCAGAATCTCCTTCCGGTGAATGGTCGTGAGATTTTGCATAAAGAAGCAGGGCCGCACAAATGTGTAGCTGATTCCCAGGTTCAGCAGGTAGTTCTCAATCTTGTAATGAGGAAGCAATTTATTCCGCTCAGCCCCAATGACCGATAAGAAAACGATTTGCTTCACCCCGCGACGGGCCGCTTCATCTAAAAACGGGTAAATATATTTCGACACATCAGAAAGTTGATGTGGCCTGACCAGCAAAATTTTCGTCACGCCCTCGAGTGCAGCTGCATAAGTCGAAGGTTCGTCAAACTCGAATGGGATAAACTGGCAATTCCCTGCACCAATATCATGGTGTGCACGTTCCTCATCCCGAACGGCAGCAAGCAATTCTACTCCGGGCAGATTTTTTTCGCCTAAATACTTCAGCGTTGCCAACCCTACATTCCCCGTGGCACCGGTTATTAAAATTTTCTCCATTGCATACTGGATTATTCGGTAAAGCAAGTACGATGAAAGTAACTCTCTTTAACCTGACAAAAGTAATGGATTAGCTGTAAAACCCGATCGTTAATAAAGATTGATTTTTACATAATCAGAAAAAAAGATGCTGTTTTTCTGAAAACTACCACTCCTATACTATTCAACTCCAACCGCCTTTAAAAGTTTTACACATACAGAAGGGAAGATCCGGATAATGAATCTTCCCTTCAGAATAAATGATAGGTTGGATTTAGTCACCGGCTACTACACCGGGTTATTGTAAATATCGTCAATCAACTTCTTGTACTTCTGCGCCACGAATTTACGCCGCAGCTTCAGTGTTTGTGACAACTCGCCCGACTGGGGCGACCAGGCTTCACAAACCAACCGGAAACGTTTGATTTCCTCGTGCTGTCCCAAAACCTTATTGATTTCGCGAACCACTTTCCGGTATTGATTCATCACTTCCGGTGTCCGAACCAACTCTTTATTATCATGAAAGTGAATCTTCCGTTCGGCACACCAGTCGTGCAGAAAATCAAAATTAGGTGAAATCAGCGCACTGGCAAATTTCTGGTTTTCACCAATCACCATCATCTGCTCGATGAAGAGAGATTCCTTGAATTTATTCTCAATCATCTGGGGTGCGATGTATTTTCCGCCCGACAATTTAAAAATTTCCTTCTTTCGATCGGTAATTTTCAGGTATTTTCCTTCAACTAATGTTCCCACATCGCCGGTGTGGAACCATCCTTCGTCGTCGATTACCTCCCGGGTCATCTCCGGTTCCTTGTAATATCCCTGCATCACATTCGGTCCCTTCACGAGGATTTCTCCGTCATCGGCAATCCGCACCTCAACACCGGGAAGAACCGGACCATTGGTGCCAATTTTCAGTTCGCCGGTAGCCGGGTTCGCTACCGCGATGACCGGTGAGGTTTCCGTCAAACCGTAACCTTCGAGCGTGCAGATTTTCGCTGCGCCAAACACACGGGCAATTCTTTCCTGCAAAGCTGCCCCGCCCGAAACAATGTAATGCACATTTCCACCAAGTGCCGCTCTCCACTTCGAGAAAACCAGTTTGTCGGCAATAGCGAGCTTCAGACGATATCCCGGGCCAAACTTCACTTGATAATCAAATCGTTCGGTCAGGCCAAGTGCCCAGAAAAATATTTTGCGTTTGATTCCGGTCAGTTGTTCTCCTTTTCCGATAATCCCGTCATAAATACGCTCCAGCAAACGAGGCACCGTGTTGAAGAGATGAGGCTTCACCTCTTTCACCGCCGGCATAATCTGAGCAATGCTTTCGACGTAATAAACTCCCATTCCCTTGTACTGAAAATGGTAGTTCATCGACCGCTCGTACACATGGCAAAGTGGCAAAAATGAAATGACCCGGTGTTGATCTCCCAATTCGTGATTCTGCGCATGCGCCTTAAAATTGGACACCAGATTCTTGTGCGACAGCATCACACCTTTTGGTTTTCCGGTTGTACCGGAAGTATAAATGAGTGTAGCGATTTCATCCTCACTCATGCTGTTTTTCAGCTCGCCAACTACTCCTCGAAAATGGCTCTCATTGGTTTCGCCCAGCGAATAAATTTCACTGATGTGTCGCGCCCCTTCCACTTCGTTAAACGAGAATATCTCTTCGATTGACTCCAGCTCATCAGCCAGTGGCTTCAATTTTTCATACATCTTCGCATCGGAGACAAACAGGAAACGGGCCTCGGAATGTGCCAGAATATACCGGTACTCTTCTTCACTAATCGTTGGGTAAATGGGAACATGCACGCCGCCTGACAACGACAGTCCCATGTCGAGGAAACTCCACTCGGGACGGTTGCTGCTTACGGTGGCTACCTTGTCGCCTCGTCTCAGACCCAAAGCCATTAAACCGTAGGCAATCAAATAAGCATGACGGGCATATTCTTCTGTACTGTACTTTTTCCATTCGTTTCCCTCTTTCCGGCAAAGAGCATCTTCGCGCGGAAAGTTTTTCAAACAGTGATCGAGGAGATCGAATGTACGTGTTACTGCACTCATTTATTGTAGTTCTGAAATCGTTATCGAATTATTGGCGGGCGTTGTGCGGATGACCGAATATTTCTTCCAGCTCAGCCTGGTATTTTTCAATCAACACATCCCTCTTCACTTTCAGCGTCTGCGACAACTCTCCTGTTGCCGGGGTCCACTCATCGGCCACCACTTTTATCTTTTTGATTTGCTCGTGAGGAGCTAACGTTTGATTTATCAAAGTCACCTCTTTTTGAATCCGGTCAATCGTCGCCGGATTCTGTATCAGCTCTTCGTTATCACGATAGTTTATCTTGTGCTTCGCTGCCCAGAAATGCAGGTAATCAAAGGATGGAGAAATTAAAGTAGCAGCGAACTTCTCGTTCATTCCCACCACCAAAGCCTGTTCGATAAAACCGGAAGCTTTCAGTTTGTTCTCAATCACCTGTGGAGCAATATATTTTCCGGCCGAAAGCTTAAAAATCGATTTTTTCCGGTCGGTAATCTTCAAAAACTTGCCATCAATCAATGTTCCGATATCACCGGTGTGGAACCAACCATCTTTATCGACCACCTCTGCGGTATATTCCGGATCTTTGTAATAACCCAACATCACATTGGGACCTTTGCACAAAATCTCGCCGTCTTCAGCAATCCTACAATCTACACCTTCCAGAACAGGTCCAACAGTGCCTACCATCTTCTCTTCTTTTTCCCAGCCATTAACAGCAATCACAGGTCCGGTTTCGGTCAGTCCGTAACCTTCCTGAATGCTGATTCCCGTTGCAGAGAAAATACGGCCCAATCGTTCCTGCATGGCCGCTCCACCAGTAATAATGACACGAATCTTCCCGCCAAGGGCTGCACGCCATTTGTCGAAAATCAGTTTGCGGGCCATCTTCAGTTTGAAGCGGTAAAAAGGTCCGTAATTCTTCGAAGGGTCAAATTTCTCTCCGAGTCTTACCGCCCAGAAAAATATTGACTTCTTAATACCAGTCAGGTCCTTCCCTTTGGCGATGATGTTGTCGTAAACCTTTTCCAGGAACCGAGGAACGGTAGTGAACGTATCGGCCTGCACGTCGCGTAAATCATTTACTACCGTTCCCAGGTTTTGCGCATAATAAATGCTAACGCCTTTGTACTGGTAGTGGTAATTGATCATGCGTTCGTAGATGTGGCATAGCGGAAGGAAACTAATGGCTTTATCGTTTTCATCAACCTTATTTCGGGAAGAAGTGGCAACAGCATTCGTCACGACACTTCGGTGAGCCAGCATAACGCCTTTCGCGGTTCCGGTAGTTCCTGAAGTATAAATAATGGACAGTAAATCTTCTTCGGTAATGCCACTCTTAATTCGTTCAACCTCTTCTTTGTATTCGTCCTGATGCTTCTCTCCCAACACGCATATTTCTGACAGGCTACGCTCACTGTCGATATCATCGATCGTGAAAAAGAATTCCACATTTTCAGATGCATCGGCTACTTTCTTCAGACGGTTGTACATAGTACGGTTTCCCACCACCACAGCACGACAATCGGAATGGGAAAGCAGGTAAGTATATTCTTCTTCCGTCAGGTTAGGATAAAGGGCTACATGAACGGCTCCAACCTGCGCCATCCCCATATCCATGATATTCCATTCGGGACGACTATTGGAAACTGTGACAATTTTGTCGCCGGGTTTTATTCCCAAAGCCAACAAGCCATAACTAAAATGATTTACTTTTTCGATGTATTGCCGGGTGCTGTACGTCTTCCACTTTCCATCCTGTTTGCCGGCAATGATTACCTCTTTATCAAAGTTGGCGGCCATCCGATCGAGCAGATCAAATGTTCTGGTCACTTTCATTATCCTTACTGGTTTAGTTCAATTTACAAAAGGCAGGTCTCTGCATCTGACAAAAATAGCATCTGCGCGGTTTTATCTCAGTATGAAATATGAGATTTTGCGACATGCTCCAAATTTAAAACATATATAAATAACTAAAAGTGTCTGTATTTAAGGACATAAGATAGATACCGTTTCGGCTGAAATAATTTTCTTTTTCTTAAAACTTCCCCCTTCATACAGAAAAAGCTGCCCATAACAGGCAGCCTTTCAATTGATATCTTTACTAATCTTATTTACTGATTCACCAAATTGGATGCTTCCTCCAATACAGTTGGAATTCCTGCAGGTTCTTTTCCTCCGGCTGTTGCGTAGAATGGCTGTCCACCACCGCCGCCTTTCACATGCTTCGCTAAATCGCGAATTAATTTGCCGGCATTGAAACCACGTTCTTTCACCAAAGCATCTGAAATCATGATATGAAGATTCGCCTTACCATCGATTTCAGCAGCCAGTACCAGGAACAGATTATCAATTTCTCCTTTCAGCTGGAAAGCCAAATCCTTCAGCATCGCTGAGTTGTTTACTTCCAGTTGACGGGCGATAAAGCTCACACCATTAATGTCTTGCACTTCACGCAGCAAATCGCGCTTCATAATACCAACCGCTTCCTTCTCGAAAGCCTCGATTTGCTTCGTCAGTTCGTTGTTGCGTTTCAGGAATTCGTCGACCGAAACTTTTAGATTCTTCGGATTATTCAGCATACCCGAAACCTCTTTCAGCACTTTGTGGTTTTGTACCATCATCTGCTCTGCACGGTCAGCCGTAATGGCTTCAATCCGTCGAACGCCTGCCGAAACGGAACCTTCGGAAACGATGGTAAACAAACCGATTTCACCGGTAGCTTCCACGTGCGTTCCTCCACACAATTCGGTTGAATCGCCGAAACGTATCACACGAACCAAGTCGCCGTATTTTTCACCAAACAACGCAATCGCTCCCATGTCCATCGCTTCCTGCATTGGCACAGCCCGGAACTCTTCGCGCTTCAGGTTCCTGCGAATCATCTGGTTTACCCGACGTTGAATTTCGTCCAACTCTTCATCGGTTACCTTCTGAAAATGCGAAAAGTCAAAACGCAGGTAATCTTCATTCACCAACGAACCTTTCTGCTCCACATGCTCACCCAGCACTTCTCTCAGAACGTGGTCCAATAAGTGTGTTGCCGAGTGGTTATTGGCCGTCAACTGCCGTTTGCGGCTATCGACATGCGCGACAAACGTTGCCGATGGATCGGCCGGTAACTCTTTCGCGTAATGAATGATGAGGTTATTTTCCTTCTGGGTATCCAGAATACTTATTTTCTTGCCGTCTACTTCGATGTAGCCGGTATCACCAACCTGACCACCTGACTCAGCGTAAAAAGGAGTGAAGTTGAAGACCAGTTGATACGATTCTTTGTTCTTCACTTTTACCTTGCGATACCTGGTAATTTTCACTTTAGCCTCCAGGTGCTCGTACCCGATGAACTCCTCTTCATCGTCGGCCTGCAGTTGAATCCAGTCGCCGGTCTCCTGATGAGTGGCATTCCGCGAACGATTCTTCTGGGCTTCCATCGCCTCGTTGAATTCCTTCCGGTTAACAACCAAATCGTTTTCACGGAGAATCAACTCAGTCAGGTCGAGCGGGAAACCAAACGTATCGTACAATTCAAAAGCCAGCTTACCACTAACCACTTTATATTCGTTCTTTTTAGTCTCTTCGATGATGTTGTCCAGCATACGAATTCCGGTTTCCAACGTGCGCAGGAATGATTCCTCCTCTTCGTGAATCACCTTGGTCACCAGCTCCTCTTGCTTCTTCAGTTCCGGGAAAGCTTCTCCCATATTCTGAATAAGAACCGGGACCAACTGGAAAATAAACGGCTTCCGGAAATTCAGGAAGGTGTAACCATAACGCACCGCACGGCGAAGAATCCGGCGGATAACGTAACCCGCTTTATTATTCGACGGCAGCTGTCCATCGGTGATGGAGAAAGCAATCGCACGCAAATGGTCGGCCACCACACGCATGGCAATGTCCGTCTTATCGTCGTCGCCATACTTTACACCGGCCAGGTTGCCCAACTCTTTAATGATCGGTTGGAAAACGTCGGTATCGTAATTCGACTGCTTGCCCTGCAATACCATACAAAGGCGCTCGAATCCCATTCCGGTATCGACATGTTTCGCCGGCAGCTCTTCCAGTTTACCTGAAGCTTTCCGGTTATACTGTATGAACACCAGGTTCCAGATTTCAATCACCTGCGGATGATCTTTATTGACCAGCAAACGTCCGTCTTTTTTGACACGTTCGTGTTCGTCACGCAAGTCAACATGAACCTCGGAACAGGGGCCACACGGTCCGGTATCGCCCATTTCCCAGAAGTTGTCTTTCTTGTTTCCGTTCAGAATATGATCGTCCGCCAAGTACTGTTTCCAGTAACCACGGGCTTCTTCGTCAGCTGCAACGCCATCTGTTTCATCGCCTTCAAATACGGTAGCATACAAACGTTCGGGAGAAATCTTGAATTCGCCAACGAGCAATTCCCACGCCCAGTTGACCGCTTCTTTTTTGAAGTAATCGCCAAACGACCAGTTACCCAACATCTCAAACATCGTATGGTGGTACGTATCGTGTCCCACTTCTTCCAGGTCGTTATGCTTACCCGAAACACGCAAACATTTCTGTGTATCCGCTATCCTCGGCGATTTTACCGGCGAATTCCCCAGGAAGATATCCTTGAACTGGTTCATCCCCGCGTTGGTAAACATCAGCGTTGGATCATTTTTCACCACCATCGGTGCTGAGGCAACAATCTGATGTTGTTTCGATGCAAAAAAGTCGAGAAATGTTTGACGTATCTCTTTTGAATTCATAATCAAGAAGCTTAATTCGAATAAATGTTAAAATTGACCCGCTTCATCGGGTTTTCTCCTGCGAAACTCGAAAAAAATTTTAGATTTGCAACCGTTTGAAGGGTCTGTTTTATTGATCCTTGCAAATTTAGATTATTTCGTTAAATTTGTTAACACATATTGTAAAATAAAGGACCAGCATGGGTAAAACCAACTACAGATTTAACCCTGAAACGCTCAGTTACGACAAGATTGAACGAAATGTTAAGTCTCTTGTCAAGAGATTGCTTGGCTACCTTTCCACGAGTATAGTACTGGCGGTTATCATTTCTATGATTTTTCTCCAGTTTTTTGATTCCCCCAAACTTCGCCGGATGAAACGTGAGAACGAAAGGTTGCTCACGCAATATACCTTAATGAACAAGGATCTGGACAACATGAGTAAGGTATTGAAGGATATTCAGTATCGTGACGACAATATTTACCGGGTTATTTTTGAAGCTGAACCCATTCCGGCATCCGTTCGGAAAGCGGGCTTCGGTGGAATAAACCGCTACTCACAGTTGGAAAGTATGGATAATGCTGATTTGGTTATCTCGACGGCTCGCAAGCTGGACGTTTTAACGAAGCAGATTTACATTCAGTCCAAATCGTACGATGATGTGATGAAGATGGCTCTAAACAAGGAAAAGATGTTAGCCAGCCTGCCGTCCATCATGCCGGTTTCGAACAAGGATTTAAAACGCACCGCATCCGGATGGGGATACCGCATCCACCCGATTTATAAAATTCGTAAGTTTCACTACGGAATGGATTTCTCTGCACCTACCGGAACCGAGGTATTCGCAACGGGGAGTGGTGTAGTAAAGTGGATTCGCCGTTCCAAGATTGGTTATGGAAACCACATCTTGATCAGCCATGGATACGGCTTCGAAACGGAGTATGCTCACCTGAGCGCATTCAATGTAAAACCGGGACAAAAAGTGAAGCGGGGGGATGTAATTGGTTTCGTGGGAAGCACCGGAACATCAACAGCACCACACCTTCACTACGAAGTACATAAGAATGGTAAAAAGGTGAACCCCCAGAACTACTACTTCCTCGATTTGTCGCCGCAGGAGTATGAAAAGATGATTGAAATTTCGTCCAACATGGGACAAAGCTTTGACTAAAAAAACAACACTGTGCCATTTAAACAGCCCAAAGCGGAAAAACTATATTACTCGATTGGCGAGGTAGCCGAGATGTTCGATCTCCGGCCGTCAACCATTCGTTTCTGGGAGAAAGAATTCGATTCTCTCAAACCGCACAAAAACAAAAAGGGCAACCGTTTTTTTACCAAAGAAGATATCGACCACCTCGGTCTGATTTATCACCTGGTGAAGGAACGGGGAATGACACTCAAAGGTGCGCACAAAAAGATAAAAGAAAACCGGCAGGGAACTCAGGATACTTACGAAGTAGTGAAGAAACTGCAGGACATAAAGAACTTTTTACTGGAGATTAAAGAAGAGCTGTAACAGGTTCTTCTTTTTTTATCCTGATTACCCGCCTAAAAACCGCGAGCATGAAACTCAAGATACGTGACATTACCAGCAAACTGGAAGCGCTGGCTCCTCCCTCATTTCAGGAATCGTACGATAACGCCGGCTTGATTGTCGGTCACCCGAACGACGAAGTAGACGCCGTTTTATTGACTTTGGATGTAACTGAAGAGGTAATTGACGAAGCTATCTCCACGGGAGCCAACCTGATAATCGCCCACCACCCCATCGTTTTCAAAGGATTGAAGCAGTTCAACGGTAAAAACTATGTGGAGCGTTGTGTGATCAAAGCCATCAAAAATGATGTGGCCATATACGCCTCTCACACCAATCTCGACAGTGTTCCAGGCGGGGTAAACACCAAGATGTGTGAAAAACTGGGCTTACAGGATTGTCAAATCCTCTCACCAATGAAAGGACAGCTGTTGAAGCTGGTAACTTTCGTCCCTGTTGAGCACGCTGAAAAAGTACGTGAAGCCATTTTTGCTGCCGGAGCAGGCCACATTGGCAATTACGATCAATGCAGCTTTAACCTTCCGGGAGAGGGCACTTTCCGCGGAAGCGAAAACACCAATCCATTCGTCGGCGAGCGTGGCAAGCAACATACAGAAAAGGAAGTCCGTGTGGAAACCGTTCTTCCCCGTTACCGGAAAAGTAAGGTTTTGCGGGCGCTTCTGGAAAGTCACCCGTACGAAGAAGTGGCGTACGATTTTTATCCGTTGGAAAACGAGTGGTTCGAAACCGGTATGGGAATGGTTGGTAGTCTTCCGGAAGCGATGGACGAAAAAACCTTCCTGCTAAAGGTTAAAGAAACGTTTGCCTGTGGAGCTGTTCGCCACACCCGCCTGCTCAACAAACCGGTTGAAAAAGTAGCCCTTTGCGGTGGTTCAGGCAGTTTCCTGTTGAACGAAGCCAAAGCTTCGGGAGCCGATGTTTTCATCACCGGCGATTTCAAATACCACCAGTTTTTCGATGCCGAAGATAAACTGGTGATTGCCGATATCGGGCACTACGAAAGCGAACAGTTTACTAAAGAGGTTTTTTATGAAATACTTACCAAAAATTTCCCTAACTTTGCCATTCGCTTATCGGAGGTGAAAACCAACCCGGTAAATTACCTGTAAATACTTAAGAAACACAATAAATAACAAACAGGATATGACGACAGAATTCAACAAGCCGGCTGGTGGGAATGAGGTTCCTGCAGAAGAGAAGCTGAGAATGCTTTACGAGCTTCAAACAGTTGTTTCCGAAATCGATAAAATCCACACATTGCGGGGAGAGTTGCCGCTGGAGGTGCAGGATTTGGAAGATGAAATCGCCGGTTTGAAAACCCGCATCGAGAAATACGACGATGAGGTAAAGAGCTTGAATACTGCGGTTACTAACAAGAAGGCCGAAATAAAAGAAAGCAAGTCGCTGATTGAAAAATACACCGAGCAGCAGAATAATGTACGCAATAACCGTGAGTACGATTCGCTGTCGAAAGAAATTGAATTTCAGACGCTGGAAATCGAGCTGGCAGAAAAGCGTATCAAAGAGTTTACCGCTGAAGCCAAGGTGAAGAAAGAGGAAATCGACAAAGCTCAGGTTGACCTGAAAGATCACGAAGAAGATTTAGTGCGTAAACGCAAAGAGCTGGAAGAAATTACTTCTGAAACTTCAGTGGAAGAGCAAAAGCTGATCGATAAATCTGAAGCGATTGAAACCAATATCGAAGATCGTCTGCTGACAGCTTTCAAACGTATCCGCAAGAATGCGCGTAACGGACTGGCTGTTGTAACCGTACAACGTGATGCCTGTGGAGGTTGCTTCAATAAAATCCCGCCGCAGCGTCAACTGGATATTGCTTCACGCAAAAAGGTAATCGTTTGTGAGTATTGTGGTCGTATCCTCGTTGACCAGGATATCATGACACCTCTTTCTGAAGAGACAGAAAGCAAGAGCAAGTAAGCAAAACAATTGCTACAACATAAAAAACCCGGTCCGGAAAAGGATCGGGTTTCTTTTTGTATCATATCGTTCGTCCGTCTTGTTACCAGGTACCACCGGCTCCACCGCCGCCGAAACTTCCGCCGCCAAAACCGCCAAAGTCGGAGAATCCTCCTCCACCACCGCCAAAGCTTCCTCCTCCGCCGGAAAAGTCATCCCAGGTTCCTCTGTGGCTTCCCCCGAAAAGGTTCATCAGTAACAAAGCCTCCAGGAATGAAGGACCACGACCAACGGCACCAAAGCGTCTGCGCCTGCGTCCAAAGATGAAGAACAGGACAATGAAGAAAATGACAACGCCAACTCCTCCGGTACCTCTACCTCTTTTACTTTGTTCGCGTGTGGCCTGAATATATTGGTCGGCTGTAAATTCCTTCTTCGTCAGTCCCATCAGCACGTTGGTAGCCCGATCGATTCCGATGAAATAGTCACCCTTCTTGAACCAGGGAATCATCTCATTCTCGATAATGGTTTGTTTCGCCACCACATCGGGAACGACACCCTCCAAACCATAACCAACGGCAATAAAAACTTGTCCCATCGATTCGCTGGTTTTCGGTTTTACCAAAATCAGGATACCGTTATCACTACCTTTCTGTCCGATTCCCCATCTTTGTGCCAACCGAACGGCGTAATCCGCCTTGTCGTACCCATGCAAATTATTCACGGTTACAACAGCAATCTGCGTCGAGGTTTGCCGGGCAAATTCGGCCAGCTTCTCGTTCAACATCATCGCTTTTTGCTGTGGCAAAACATGGGCTAGATCGTTGACCAGTCTGGCTGGTTGTGGACGATCCGGGAAATCACTATTTTCTGCGAAAGCATTGAAACTAAGCAGCAACGCCAGCAACAGAAGCATCCCCTTCATCCTCATAGAAATATGTTTTATTTGCTTCATTATTTTCCGAATGAGATTTCGTCTGACAATTCGTTTACGTCATCCTCCTGATAAGGGAAATGTTCACTGAGCTGGTGACCAGCCATCGAAATTCCTTCCGCGAGGCCAATGGCAAAATCACCTTCTTTGAAATACTCCAGCATTTTGTTCTTGATCTCATCCCAAAAATTCTCCGGAACCACCTTATTAATGCCGGCGTCTCCCAGAATGGCAAATTTGCGGTTCCCCACAGCCAGGTAAAACAAAACGCCGTTCCGCTCTTTGGTTTTGTGCATGTCCAACACTTTGAAAACATGGGCGCCCCGGTCCAGAACTTCTCCGGGGCACTTGTCATCGATGTGCACGCGGATTTCGCCACTGGTATTGTGCTCAGCTTCCTGAATGGCCTCCAAAATATTAGCCTGTTCTTCCTTGCTGAAAAATTCTTCAATTTTCATGAAACTCCTTTTTTAAAATTGGACTTTCGGTGCCTGATCGGCTCCTTTGTCAGCCTGGAAATAAGCTTTTTTATCAAATCCCTGGAAATTAGCAATGATGCTTTGCGGGAATTTGCGAATGTAGGTATTGTAATCGCGGGCAACCTCATTGAACCGGCGGCGTTCCACAGCAATCCGGTTTTCAGTTCCCTCCAGCTGTGCCTGCAACCCAAGGAAGTTTTGGTCGGCCTTTAAATTGGGATACCGCTCAACGGTAACCATCAGTCGGCTCAGGGCAGAAGAAAGTCCCTGTTGCGCTTCCTGGAACTTTTGCAGCGAAGCCTGATCGAGATTGTCTGCATTTACACTGACCGATGTAGCCTTGGCACGCGCTTCAATTACCGAAGTAAGCGTCTCCTTTTCATGTTCGGCATATCCTTTTACGGTATTCACCAGGTTAGGAATCAGGTCAGCCCTGCGCTGGTAAACATTTTCAACTTGTGACCATTGAGACGAAACAGCTTCCTGTTTCTCTACCATCCGGTTATTGACACTTACTCCCCATTTAAAAACTCCAAAGAAGATGACGACAATAACAACCAGAACAATAATTCCAACTCTTTTCATGCGTATAATTTCTTATGTTTATCAATTACTACCGACAGGTGCCGGAATGACCACAAGTGAGCATCATTCAGGTTAAGAAGTTCTCTCATTCTGTGTGGATCAAATATTAGTTGAATAATTTCCTACAAGTTAACACAAAATCCAGTCCGTACTAATTGATGTCAGGCGCAATCCACAAACAACATAATAATGAGCACCTTCCGAACAGTCCATCACCTGCCGAATTGGCACATCTATCAAAACAGCCCCTTTCCAAGGCGTTTATTAAACATGCCCTTCCTCATTTTTTAATGTTCCCCCACATTGTAATTTTATTGTCAGAAAATTAAATCGAAAACTATGACCAACGATACATTTGTGAAATCCATAACCGAAGGAATTCCGGATATCCTGCCGGAACCCAAAACGCACGATCCAAATATCAACCATGCTCCAAGGCGGAAACAAATCTTAACCAACGAAGAAAAACAGCTAGCTCTTCGCAATGCATTGCGATATTTTCCAAAAAAACATCATGAAGTGCTTGCTCCGGAATTTGCACAGGAGCTGGAAAACTACGGACGAATCTATATGCACCGTTTTCGGCCGGATATAAAAATGCATGCACATTCCATTGATGATTATCCGGCCAAGTCGAAACAGGCCGCTGCCATCATGCTGATGATTCAGAACAACCTGGATAAAGCTGTGGCACAACATCCGCACGAGTTGATCACCTACGGAGGGAACGGAGCGGTATTCCAAAACTGGGCACAATACCGTCTGACCATGAAGTACCTTTCGGAAATGACGGATGAACAAACGCTGGTGCTCTATTCCGGTCACCCGATGGGCTTATTCCCATCACACAAAGAAGCACCGAGAGTCGTTGTGACAAACGGAATGGTTATCCCGAACTATTCGTCGAAAGACGACTACGAACGTATGAATGCACTTGGCGTTACCCAATACGGACAGATGACGGCTGGTTCGTTCATGTACATTGGTCCGCAGGGAATTGTGCACGGAACAACAATTACCTTAATGAATGCGGCCCGCATGCATTCCGAAGGAGGAATTGCCGGTAAAATATTTATATCATCGGGTCTGGGCGGTATGTCGGGGGCCCAACCCAAAGCTGCCGTTATTGCCGGATGCGTAGGTGTTGTCGCCGAAATCAATCCCAAAGCGGTACAGGTGCGGCACGAGCAAGGCTGGGTCGACGAAGTATTTACCGATCTGGACAAATTGATTCCCCGGATGCTTCAAGCCAGCCGCAACAAAGATGCCGTCTCCATCGCCTACCAGGGAAACGTCGTTGATTTATGGGAACGCCTGGCCAAAGACGGAGTGCCCGTTGAACTTGGCTCTGACCAAACTTCGTTGCACAATCCATACGCCGGAGGTTATTATCCGGTAGGAATGACATTGGAAGAGTCAAACAAAATGATGGCCGAAAATCCGGAGAAATTCAAAGAGGAAGTTCAAAAAACACTGCGCCGCCATGTGGCTGCCATCAATCAAATGACTGCCAATGGCATGTATTTCTGGGATTACGGGAATGCCTTTCTGCTGGAAGCTTCACGTGCCGGAGCAGATGTGATGAAAGACGATACACGTTTCCGCTATCCATCCTACGTGGAAGACATCATGGGCCCGCTTTTCTTCGACTATGGATTTGGTCCCTTCCGGTGGATTTGCACTTCCGGTAAACCGGAAGATTTGGAAAAATCGGATGCCATTGCTGCCGAAGTACTGGAGCGTCTTTCTGCGGAAGCGCCAAAAGAAATCAAATCGCAGATGGAAGACAACCTGCATTGGATTCGGGAAGCAGGAGAAAACAAGCTGGTAGTCGGTTCGCAGGCGCGTATTCTTTACGCCGACTGTGATGGTCGCACACAAATCGCAGCCGCCTTTAACAAAGCCATCCGTAACGGTGAAATTTCCGCTCCGATTGTGCTGGGCCGCGATCATCACGATGTATCGGGAACCGATTCACCTTTCCGCGAAACATCAAATATTTATGACGGTTCCAGCTTTACAGCCGACATGGCCGTTCAAAATGTCATCGGCGATGCATTCCGCGGTGCAACCTGGGTTTCATTGCACAATGGCGGCGGCGTTGGTTGGGGCGAAGTAATCAATGGCGGATTCGGTATGCTGCTCGATGGCTCGGAAGAGTGCGATCGCCGACTAACACAGATGCTTCACTGGGATGTGAATAACGGAATTTCGCGCCGTTCGTGGGCCCGAAATGAACCCGCTATTTTCGCCATCAAGCGCGCCATGGAGCAAAATCCCAACCTAAAAGTGACACTGCCCAATATTGCAGACGATAACCTTATCGAAAAGCAATTCAAGAAATAAATAAGGATAAAAGGAATTTTGAAAGAAGAGCTGTCCGGATGAATGTCCGGTCAGTTTTTTTATCCGATTGAGGGATTTCCGCGGCCCGGTTTATCGTTTTCCGGGGTTATTTCCACTGAGGAACTATTGACGCCGGTAGCTACAACCAATGTAAATGAAAAGGTAGTTCCTCGTCCCAAGTCAGATTCAACGCTGATTTCTCCACCATTCTTCTCGACAAATTCTTTACAAAGAATCAACCCAAGCCCGGAACCTTTTTCACTGTTGGTACCATAGGTAGTAAAGAACTCACGGGAATCAAAAATACGGGAGATATTTTCGGCCGGAATACCCACGCCATTATCTTTAATAGACACGCGATAGTTGTTTCCGGCACGATGTCCGAATATGGTGATTTTTCCTTTTTCAGGAGTAAACTTGACGGCGTTCGATAACAGGTTCCGGATGACCATATTAATCATGTTCCGGTCGCAATATACCATGCAGTCTTCCGTCAGCTGCGAAGTCAGTTCAATATTCTTCTTATCAGCAAAAAAGCGTTGCTGTTCGAGATTAGAATCAACCAATCGACGAATGGAATTGGCATCCTTGAAGATTTTCAGGCCACGCTGGCTTTTCGCCCAGGAAAGAAGGTTTTCGAGCAACTCGTAAGTATTCTCCGAAAGCCGGTACAATTCCTCTTTAATTTGCTCCTGCTCTTCCGGCGGAAAAACATCGGGTTCTTTAATCAACTGGTGGAGCATACTTTTCGATGCCCCTATCGATCCGCGCAGGTCGTGTCCAATAATTGACAACAACTTATCCTTGGTGACATTAAGCTTCTCCAACTCATCCTTTTGCTGCATAATTTGTTCGTTACTTGATTCAAGTAACAAGTTGGATTTCCGTTTGGTAGTGTAGAGTGTTGCAACCAACGCCGAAAATACTGCCAGAACCAAAATGATTCCAAGCATGATATTGAAACGGATGCGCTTTCGCCCCAACTCCAAATCCTTAATAGCGTTATCACGGGTGAGAATCTCAATCTCACTCTGTTTTTGATCCAATTCGTAACGACTCTGGATCTCCGTTATTAACTTGGCTTTGCTTTCATTGAAAGCCGAATCACGAATCGTTGAATAGGTATTGTAGAGTTCAAAAGCACGACGATAGTCTCCGGACAATGCAACCAGCCGCGAAAGTGCAGCATAATTTTTCTCCAACAGGTCAATAATATGCAGCTTCTGAGCGTAATCGATACTTTGCTGAAAATCAGCTCTGGCTTGATCTGACTGATTTCGTGCATCGGCAATCAATCCCATATTATAATAAACGTGCGCCAGTCCTTCGACGTAATTCATGCTTTCGAACTTGGCTTTCGCTTCGAGAATTTTTTGCTCTCCTTCATCAATTCGGTTCAGCTTAATCAATGCTTCCCCCATTCCCAAAATACCGATGCTTTCAAATTGCTTATTGTCAAGCATGATACCAATACCATAACACTGCCGGTAATAATCAATCGCCTTCTCGTAATCTCCGCGATCCTTGTAAATCTCACCAATGTTGTTCAACGGAATGGCCTCGTTCGAGAGTTGGTTTAAGTCGCGATACACGTCCAGCGCTTCATTGTAATACTTGAGTGCTTTGTCAAGGTTTCCCCAATCGTGGTAGGCTACAGCAATGTTGTTCTTGATCCGCGCGACCTGTTCTTTTGTCCCCTTCGTTTCAAAAATTTTCAGGGCCTTCATAAAAAGCTCCATCCCCTTAACATAGTTTCCGGAAGTGGAATACAAACCAGCGAGGTTCGAATCGATTGTTGCGATTTCCAAATCGTCTTTGGGAGACTTTAAATAGGTTAAAGCCTCGTCATACGTATCCATCGCCTTCTTAAAATCGCCAATTTTGTTGTAGTAGGAGCCAAGTGAATTAAGGGAGTTTGTAATAAGCTTTTTATCGTTCAGGTCCTTTCCAATCATCAACCCTTGCTTCAAAAGCGGCAGACATGCTTCGAATTCTCCTTTCAGAAAGTAATTACTTCCCATTGCCACATAAGCAGTACCTTCCTCTTTCCGGTCCTTTCGTTTAATGGCCAGCTGAAGAGCTTGTTCTGCATAATTCTGGGCTTTCTTGGAGTCAATATAGAGGTAGGCAAAAGAAATTTTGTTGAGCAGCTCTGCTTTGTTTTTCTCCGAAACGGAAGAAAGCTTTTGCACAAGACTGTCAACTTCTTCGACACTGGGTTTGGCGCTCAAAATTAGGGGCATACAGACCAATCCCAATAATAGGGTTATATAAACTAACTTACCTCTGGGCACGGTTGGTTAAGCGGGTTTTAAAATTGGTATCAGAACTTTGGGTTTAGATAAACAAATTAAAAAAAATTACTGAGATAAAAAAACATTAATTAAAATATGAACCACCATACGAAACGATATTTACCGGTTATTAATCCTCAAAGAACCGGTAAATTCTGGCCATATCACCTTTTAGTTCATCGAGAGAAAAAGCACGAACTTTTCTAAAAGTTTCTTTTCCCTCGGCAAAGAAGACTACCGTCGGAACGGTGAAAACAGAAAAAGCCGCAGCTAATTCAGGTTCCTGATCCAAACTCACTACCCGAAAAGCAACTTTCGGGAACTCACTCTGTACCATGGCCTCAACTTTCGGCCTCAGCACATGACAAACCGAGCAGTTGGGGCCGGTAAAATACAATAATACCAGTGCTTCGGTTTCCACCAATTCTTCAAAATGCATAAGATCGTAATAATGCTAAAGGGAACATTCCTGTTCCCAAGTTTATGAAATTTGTTTTTGTAACAACACTACAGCCTGCACCGAAATGCTTTCTTCGCGTCCCTCAGGTCCAAGACCTTCCGTGGTTGTCGCTTTCACAGCGACATTGTCTTCATCGATTTCCAGGACCTCTGCAATTTTCTTTTCCATCGAAGGGATGAAAGGCATCAACTTCGGCTTCTGGGCAGCAATAGTTGAATCGATATTGACAATTTCGTATCCCTTTTCCCTCACCAACCGGTATGCTTCCGCCATCAGCACTTTGCTGTCAGCATTCTTATACTTTTCCGATGTATCGGGAAAATGAAAACCAATATCACGCAAACGGGCGGCTCCTAACATGGCATCACTAATGGCATGTAACAAAACGTCGCCATCAGAGTGAGCCACTGTTCCTTTGTTATGAGGAATCCGAACTCCGCCAAGCCATAGCTCCTCTCCTTCAGCTAGCCGATGAACGTCGTAGCCGAGTCCAACACGATAATCCATAAACAACTACCGTTGAGTTTTTTGGAACGCATCCAAATCAAATGACAATGTGAAACGTAACGTATTTTGTAACGGATTGTTTCGTTCAGTCGGAAGAAGGTAAGAGAAATCCAGGGCAAACACATTCATTTTCAGACCTGCACCTGCCGTGAAATATTTTCGGTTACCTTTATTCTGGTTCTCGTAAAAATATCCGGCACGCAAAGCGAACTGCTTATTGTACCAATATTCTGCTCCCAGTGATACCATGACCTCCTGCAGTTCTTCCTTAAAACCACCGGGTGCATCACCAAATGAGGAAAATACAGCACTGATAACGGATTTATCCGAACCATACCCCGGCGTAACTATAATTGTTCCGTTCCCGGAATCAGTTGCCGAAACCGTATCGGCAGGAGTCGGAACCAGCAACTTATTGATATCAGCTGTCAGCGTCAATGAGTTGTACTCATCCAGATCCATAGAGAAAGCGGTACCTAAACGAAGGTTGGCCGGAAGAAACTCTTTCGTTTCTCCCTGATCATACGAAATTTTCGAGCCAACGTTAGAAATATCGATACCAGCAGAAATTTCTCTCCGCTGACGACTGTCTTTCCATGCTGTATGATAATAGAACGACACATCAGTTGCAAATGCGTTCCCCGGAGAATACGTTTCATCGCCCACACCGCCTGACAGGTCGGAACGGATATACCTCAACACAACAGCACCCGACCAGTTATCGGAAAGCTTTCTCGAGTAACCGGCATCGAAAGCAAATTCATTTGGATTTTGGCTGCCCATAGGTTGCCCCTGAGCATCGGTGAGCTGAATGCTACCTAATGAGAAATACCGCAGTGAAGCACTAACAGTCTGCAAATTATCCAAACGATAGTAACCAGCCACATAAGCCAGGTTGATGTCGTCAGCCAAATCGCGCAGCCATGGTGTATAAGAAACTCCGATTCCGAATGAGCTTTCCATGAATGCATACTGCGAAGCATTCCAGTGCTGAGCATTTACATCGGGAGAGGTCGCCACCCCGGCATCCCCCATGGCACCATGCCTCGAATCGGGCGCGATCGTCAGAAAGGGTACGGCCGTTGTAATCGGATTTGCCTTAACATCCTGACCGGTTATGGTTTCCTGCGCTGATACTTTCGCTGTTTCCAGCAACGCGACAATAACAATTAGGCTAACAAGCAGTTTTCTCATAGAAAAAGGTAAAGTAAAAACATTAATGTCCACAAAAATAAGCTTTTGTTTTCAAAATGCATTCCTATACTGGAACGCTTTTCATAATAAAAAATTATCTTAAAACTTATGTTTCTAATGCAAAATCAACATTTTTCCACTCCGGGAAGCTGAAAATCCTTCTGCGGAAGTAGCTGAAAGTTGATAAATGTAGATCCCTTTAGGCAGGAAAATACCGCGCGAAGAAGGATTCCAGGTAATTGGATTACTCGACAATCCATCGGATAATACCGATTTATCCATCCGGTCGACCAAACGTCCCTGCAAATCGTAAATGGAAACGGTAACATCAAACAAATCACCGTATTGGTTATGTTCAAAAACAAAGTGCGTTTCATCCTTCACGGGGTTCGGATAATTATATACTCGGCTTATCTTTAATCCGGTGTTCACCTTAAATTCCACCTCCTTCTCAGAGGAATTATTTAAAACATCCCAGGCCTTTATTTTCAAAGTATGAACACCACTTGACAAGTCGCTGAACTGGTAGTTGATGGTTCCACTGTTATATGAATTCAGGTCGGCCTGAAATAGATCGTTGAGTACGATCAAGTTCTGCTCATCACCATCAAGCGTCGCGGTTAAGTCGTGTCCGATACCCGTTCCTGAAGTGTTGATTCCCATTTCGTCCGCGAGCTTGACAATCAGCAACGGATTCCTTCCCGTTTCATCACCCGAACGAAATTGTTCATTATCGAGATAAACCTCGATATCCGGTCCGGAGGCGTCAGTTATCGTTCCGGTGGAAGCACCACCTATATCAAATTGGTTGTAATACCCGTGACCATCGATGGTTCCGTTGGTAGCATAATAGCGTATCATTCCCTTATCGATACGATAATTGATATCCTTTGGCACGACAAACGAAAAAGTAAAACCACCATCAGTCACCGAGACTTTTCCTTTGTATAGCACATTATTCTGAACAACATAATCAAACGGCGTTTGTCCTGCATTGCCCAATGTCTGCTCGGTCGTTTGCTTATCATAAACTATTGGATATAGATCGCCTTTAAAGTTAGTTAGCCGGTTTCCTCTTATGTCTTGCACCTGGCCAGCTACTTTAATGACGTCCAGCGCATGAACCGTATCGGTCAACTCACTAGCCGGCTGTCCGTTTATCTCCGTGGTTGCAACGTGATATTGCGGATAGGTAAGCCGTAGTGCAGGGTCACCGAGCAACGCAAACTTTCGCGAATTGATAGTCCCGCCATTATCGATTTTCGACAAGCGGATAACATCGCCCATTCGCAGATTTTTCCCGTTTTGATCCTGCTCAAATACGTGATTGAAAAAGCTCTTATTGATCTGATAATTGGCTGAAGAATAAACCAGACGCGTGGTTGAAAACAATGCCACACCACCACCATTCGGATTAAAGAGCACATGTTCTCCTGCCGACTGCTTATTCGTATAATCCCAACGACTGAATTCACAGGTAGCGGTAACAAAAACCGGAAGTTTATTGTAATTGGTCCAGGCATCGATGTCTGGTTTCATCAATACTTTCTCATGAGCCAGTCCCTCCTCATTCGCATGCCCCGTATAGTTCATAATCAAAACGCCACGCTTGACGCGATCGTTAATCGCAGCGGTAACTCCGGGGTAACGTTCGTCAGGTGTTGTTTCCTGTGGATACGCATCAAAATAGATCTTATCAGTGTAAAACGAGGGATAATCGGTGTTCACTTGATCTGCCAAACGCTCAGCATCGCGCATGTGCAGATTTCCATCTTCATCATCAGCAATAAAGCATAATACATTGCGCCATTCACCCAAACCTGCTGTCGATGCATAATGGATAATTTTATCAACCGCAGCTGTTGCCTCAGCTTGCGAGATACAAGGAATCCGACCAACGCCTACATCTACCGCACCATTATATTCTCCTTCTCCATCATCGAGCAATCCGAAATAATCGTCCGACACAAACGACAAGGCAGGATTGATTGAATTTTCCGACTGCCAGGTAGGAATATAATCCGGATTTTCATCCGACACATCGTGTATATTGTCATACGTCCCTTTTCCGAAAAGCAGCACATACTTCAATGGAGTGCCGGAGCTTTTCCGGTAACACGTCCGGATAAAATTCCGGATGGCAGTAACATCTTTTATTCCGGCTGAGAACTCATCGTAAATTTTTTCTACCGGAACAACCGAAACGCTCATTCCGTCCTGTTGCCTGTGAAAGTTGGCCAGCTCATTGGCTTGCGATAGAAATACCTCCGGAGTAATGATGAGCATTTCACCTGCGTCCATTCCATGCAAATCCTGATTGGCAATGTCTTCAACAAACTCAACTCCCGGATAATCAGAAGAAGGATTGAAAGCAACAAATTCTCGCAAACTATCGGTCGAAGCCAGAAAATTCAGATGAGTTCCGTCAAAGGTTGTTTGCATTGCTTTCGGGTTCAACGGGGAACTCACATCCCATACCTTGGTTTGGGAATCGGCTCCCGATAGGCTGAATTCAGCGGTTCGACCTGCTTTTACCGAACGGCTGTCCCGGAAAATCAGCTCACTTCCCGAAAGGACCAAATTCGCCCGCCCCTGCATGCGGACGTAGTTCAGCCAGGTTTGGTCGGTTCCTCCGGCAGAAGATCGCAGAGCCACATTCAACTGTGTGCCAGTGCCATTATATGTAAATTGCTTTTCCTGCAGATCAGCATAGTCAGCACTTTCGTAGGTCTGATATACGCTAAACTGAAAATCGGCGAGCGTTATGCCATTAACCTGCACGGATAAGGAAGAGCCGTCTTTTGTTCTGGCTGCAGCAACCATTTGGAATGACACAGGCTCCGAGGCCACCCGGTTAGGAATGGCAAAACTCAGACTTTGAGAGACTGTTCCGGTCATCGCCGGCCCAAACCACTCACGTCCCGACTCTATCAAATTATTTTCTTCTTTTTCTGAGAAATCGTGATAATCGTATTGTGTCACGATAGTGTCGGCAGTTTTACCGGCTACTGTTTCGGTTGGTATTTGAGGAGCTGCTTGCGCATTTTCCGTTAGGTAAAAAAACGAATAATCGGGGGCAAAAGAATTCAGATGATGCTGATACAAGCCAGTGGATGCATCGTAGGTCCATTTCACTGAGCCCGGCGCATAAAAAAACAGACAATCATCCCCGGCCGTATTTTTTCCCACGTAAAACGGAACCGGAACCAAATCATCAGGAGAGTCGGGACGGTTGACTCGGTCCAGCATGTAAGACAAATTTCCGTATATCTTCACATTGGCTGGCGTCTGAAATCCCATGCTCCTCAATGCGGCATAAGTAATGCTATGTATTCCCTTCCCTGTCGCTTTCACCTTTCTCCACGTACCCGAAGCCAACACGGAATGAGCGGCTACACTTTCCGACAA
The DNA here is from genome assembly GCF_003014495.1 of Prolixibacter denitrificans. Taxonomy (GTDB): domain Bacteria; phylum Bacteroidota; class Bacteroidia; order Bacteroidales; family Prolixibacteraceae; genus Prolixibacter; species Prolixibacter denitrificans. The sequence continues at coordinate 70,675 of NZ_PYGC01000009.1, forward strand.
ACTCGCTGCTTTTAATTCCGGCGAGGCAGAATATTTCACACGAAATTGAGAAACATACTGAATGTTTCCTGGTTCCCTGACGAAAGGCGACAACCGTAATTGAAGAAATTTCTTTCCGGAAGCAATCACAACTTTACCCGAAAAAGACAATGTGTCGGGGAAGGTATATTGATTTATCGCTCCCGTATCCGGGACAGAATTCCATTTTTCCACCACGATTTCGGCTTTCACATTCGTGGCATTCACCGGTATCATTTCCGCCCAAAAAGGAATATCGGGCTGCACATCATCAAATTTTGCTCCTGCAAACGTTGGTAAAACAGCATCACTCTTCTTATGCCATGCCAACGTTACATCCAGCTGCTCACCATAGACATGACAGCTGACCAGAAAAATTGATATGAAAAAGAATATTTTATACATTGTGGTCGGGCAAACAGGTATTTAATTAGGCTCCCTGAATTCCAAAACTGACTGAAAAACAGAAATCAATTACAATATCAACGTTTTTTTGGAAAATCAAATATTTATAACAAGACAAAAGAACGCAATTTTCTTCAATCATAACATTTTACATATATATTTGTCGCAATATCATACGACTAGTAAAAAAGTTATTCCCGACAGACAATAAGTGAGGCGGGTTTTCAGTTATATTTGTGTTCACCAAGGAAAAATCACTAACGATTATACACATCATGAGATTGAAATTAATTCCGTTATTGGCGATTAGTCTTCTATTACTTGGCTCCTGTAGTCTCATAAAAAGCAAGGACAAAGGAGTTTCTTCCACTACAGGCTGGGCGTATAACGACCCGGATAACGGTGGTTTTGAATACCAAGCGGGATACCATCAAGCAACAGGTCCGGGATTGGTCTTCATCAAAGGAGGAACCTTCACCATGGGGCGTGTTGAGCAGGATGTTATGTATGATTGGAATAATTCACCAAGAAGAGTAACAGTTGCTTCGTTTTACATGGACGAAACAGAAGTAAGGAATATTGACTGGCGCGAATATTTGTACTGGATAAAAAGGGTATATCCCGATGACAAAGCGAAATACAACAAAGCTCTTCCCGATTCATTGGTATGGAGAAACGAGCTGGCTTACAACGAGCCTTATCTGGAGAACTATTTCCGTCATCCGGCATACAGCAACTATCCGGTAGTAGGAGTAAGCTGGGTACAGGCGACTGCCTATTGTAAATGGAGAACTGACCGCGTTAATGAGCGTATCCTTATTAACGAAGGGGTATTGACAGATGACTTGTCTCAAAAAGGTCAGAACGTATTTACCACCGAGTCCTATTTGAACGGACTGTATCAGGGGGTGGAAGGTGACAATCCTATGAAGGATTATTCAAAAGATGGAGCCACCCGTCGTGTAAAACAATCAGATGGCTTGCTTCTTCCAAACTACCGTCTTCCCACCGAAGCTGAGTGGGAGTACGCTGCACTTGGCTTGATTGGAAATGAAGATGGCGAGTTGTTAACCGACCGTAGAATTTATCCGTGGAATGGAAATCAGATTAGAAACACCCAGAAAAAACACCGCGGAGAAATGATGGCTAACAGTGTGCGGGGCAGAGGTGATATGATGGGTATGGCCGGAGCACTTAATGATGCTTATGACATTACCGCACCGGTAACTGCATTTTGGCCGAATGATTATGGTCTTTACTGCATGGCTGGAAATGTGAATGAATGGGTTCAGGATGTATACCGTCCTTATGGCACGGAAGACGAAGCCGAATTCCAGCCATTCCGTGGAAATGTGTACACAAAATATAAACGAGACGCCGATGGCAACCTGATTCGTGACCAATACGGCCGGCTCGAGGTCGATACGGTTGCTGATGCCAGGAACTTTAGAGACGGTGATTACCAATCGAGAATCGATGATTCGGAAGATTGGAACTCAGAGGCTAATAAAGCTGACAGCACTTCGAAAGACATGTATGAAGCGAATGCCGGACAATTTGCACCGCGTATTACGGACAAAGTCAGAGTTTATAAAGGAGGAAGCTGGAAGGATCGTCCTTATTGGTTGAGCCCGGGAGCCCGCCGTTATATGGATCAGAATAAATCGACTGATGATATTGGTTTCCGCTGTGCGATGACACACGTAGGGAGTCCTAGCAACGGAGATTAATTTTAAAATATTACCAATTGAAAACCTCAGCATTTTTGTCTGAGGTTTTTTTATTTTTAGGCCATGACTAAAGAAGAACTTTATCAGCTATTTCTATCGCATCCAAACGTTTCGACTGATAGTCGGAATATCAAAGAAGGATGCCTTTTTTTTGCCCTAAAAGGAGACAACTTCAACGGCAACCAATTTGCAGGCAACGCAATTGAACAAGGCGCGGCCTACGCCATTGTTGACGAAAAAGAATATGTGACAGATTCGCGTATCGTCTACGTAGCAAATGTGCTGGAAAGCCTTCAGGAGTTAGCGCGTCATCATCGTCAACTCTTGAATTTGCCAATTTTGGCCATCACCGGCTCGAACGGTAAAACCACAACCAAGGAATTAACCGCTGCTGTACTCTCAAAGAAATTTAATCTCATATTCACGCAAGGCAACCTGAACAACCACATCGGAGTACCATTAACCCTGCTCTCGATGACCAGGGAAACGGAACTCGGGATTGTGGAAATGGGAGCCAATCATCCGGGCGAAATTGCGATACTTTCTGAAATCGCTCTTCCGAATTATGGCCTGATCACGAACGTAGGAAAAGCTCACATCGAAGGATTCGGCTCGTTCGAAGGGGTAAAAAAAACCAAGGCTGAGCTCTACCGTTTTGTCGAGCGGACCGGCGGAAAGATATTCATCAATCAAGCCAATCCCCATCTCAGGGAAATGGCCCGGGAAACACCGAATATTCCATATACGACAAATAAAGACCTACCCGGCCTGCAAGGCGAATTAGTCGAAGCCAACCCGTTTATGGTCTGTAAAATTAAATTCCCGAAAGGATGGCTCTATATCAAAACCAAGCTCATCGGTGGTTACAACCTCGAGAATGCGCTGGCAGCTGCCACTGTTGGTAGTTTCTTCGGAATTGATCCACTGAAAATTAAAGAAGCACTGGAGAGTTATGTTCCGGCCAACAACCGGTCACAATTCATCGAAAGCAATAGCAACAAGCTCCAACTCGACGCATACAACGCCAATCCGTCGAGCATGCAGGTAGCACTCGACACTTTTCAGCATATTAATAATAGTCCCAAGGGAGTTATTCTGGGCGACATGCTGGAACTGGGAACAACTTCAGCAGAAGAACACCAAAAGGTGGTCGACAGGATAGCCGCGAATGAACCCGATTTTGTTCTTTTGGTCGGACCGGAATTTTCCAAATGCCAGTTGCCTGACTCGTTCCAATCTTTTCGAACAACGGAAGAAGCCAAGAGCTATTTGGAGACGACAAAACCTTCAGGCTTTTACCTGCTGATAAAAGGTTCCCGGGGAATGAAATTGGAATCGTTGGTAGAAAAATTATAGGCGGGCCGAATCAAATTCAACCCGCCTTCAATAAAATTGTCAATATCAGGAATATTAATTCTCTACTTTCAATACATCCGAAATGGCCTGCTTGAAAGTGTCTTTTGGCAATGCTCCCATCGCCATTTGCGGTTGTTCGTTTACCGGAACGAAAAGCAAGGACGGAATACTCTGAATACCAAACATTCCAGCCAGTTCCTGTTCTGCTTCAGTATCAATTTTATATATCACCAACTTGTCGCCGTACTCTTCCTGAAGCTCTTCCAGTATAGGTGCAACAATCTTACATGGCTGACACCAGTCTGCGTAAAAATCAATAATACAGGGAGTATCGCCTTCATATTTCCATTCTTGATTTTCTTCAAAGTTGAATACTTTCGCTTTGAATGTGTCTTTAGTTAAATGTTCAAGCATAGATTACAATTTTCATGATAAGTTATTCAAAAGGTCAACAAATGAATATCTCTCATTGTTCCCTTCCGGGACAAAGAAAGGCAAGTTCGGCGAAAACTACTATTTTTGTCAACAATTTGAGAATTAGCAATTAATCATAAATAGCTCCATATGCCTGATCGGCAGAATTTTAAATCAAAACTAACGCACAGAGTATTTAGTAGCATTGCCGAAATTTCGGACGAGCAAAACCTGGAAACCTACGTCATTGGAGGTTTCGTGAGAGACTTGTTGCTCGACCGGAAACGGGAAAACTACGATATAGATATTGTCACGGTAGGCAGTGGCATTTCGCTGGCACGCGACGTGGCGAAAGCGATCAATCCCAAGCTCAATGTTTCAGTATTCAAGAATTTCGGAACCGCCATGTTCAAATTCGATAATATTGATTTTGAATTTGTCGGTGCCCGGAAAGAGTCATACCGAAGCGACAGCCGCAAACCCATAGTGGAAGACGGCACTCTGGAAGACGACCAGAAACGACGCGATTTTACCATTAACGCTTTGGCGCTTTCGCTGAATAAGGACCGCTTCGGAGAACTACTCGATCCGTTTGGCGGGTTGGATGATCTCGACAACAAAATCATCCGCACACCGCTGGAGCCGGGAATCACTTTTTCCGACGATCCGCTTCGCATGATGAGGGCTATTCGTTTCGCCACCCAGCTGGGATTCCATATCGAGGAAAAAACACTGGAGGCAATTACCGAGCAGGCCGACCGGATTGAAATCGTGTCGATGGAGCGAATTGTGGACGAGCTGAACAAAATCATTCTGTCAGCCAAACCATCCGTCGGTTTCAAATTATTGGATAAAACCGGCTTGTTGCCCATTATTTTCCCGGAGTTTGTCAAACTGAAAGGCCGCGAGACAAAGAAAGGCATCAGTCACAAAGACAACTTCTACCACACTCTTGAAGTCCTCGACCGCATCTGCCCCAACACCGACAATCTGTGGCTTCGTTGGTCAGCCATTCTACACGACATTGCCAAGCCGGCGACTAAACGCTTTGTCGATGGCCAGGGCTGGACATTTCATGCCCACAATTTCATTGGCTCGAAAATGATCCCCGCCCTTTTTAAAAGGCTAAAGCTTCCGCTGAATGAAAAGATGAAGTATGTGCAAAAGATGGTTTTGCTGCACATGCGTCCAATTGTTCTGTCCGAAGAAGAGGTAACCGACTCGGCTGTCAGGCGACTACTATTTGATGCCGGCGACGACATTGAAGACCTGATGACTTTGTGTGAAGCTGATATTACTTCGAAAAATGCTGACAAGGTTAAGCGGTACATGCACAACTTCCGAATTGTCCGACAAAAATTGCAGGACCTGGAAGAGCGTGATGCCATTCGCAATTTTCAGCCTCCTGTTTCTGGAGAAGTTATCATGGAAACATTCGGTTTGAGTCCGAGTCGGGAAGTCGGCGAACTGAAAGCCGCTATCAAAGAAGCCATTCTGGACGGAATTATTCACAACAACTACGAGGAAGCTTTTCAGTTTATGATTGAAAAGGCTGAAGAAATGGGATTAAAACCGGTGAAATAAGCTATTCAGAGCCAAGCACCGTAACAATCGGAAGATGATCGCTGAAGCCTCCGTGATAAGCCGGACCAAGATAAGTTCGGTTCGGTTTAATGCCCAGGTATTTTTCGTCTGCTTCCAGCAGAAAAGCTTCGCGGCAAATGTAGGTGCGTGAAATATTGAGTTTGAGCTGGGCTCCATTGAGTAACGAAGGCGTACAAATAAACTGGTCGAATACAGCCCATTCTCCCTTGTTCCATAACGTACCAATGGCTCCATCTTTCCAAATACCGGTAAGATTAATCAACGAATCATATCCCTTAACATTACTATACTGAGCGGCGTGCAAAACATCTCGTAAACACCCTTCGTTCATGGTCGCGTTGAAGTCGCCCATCATTAAAATATGTGCAGCCGGTTCATCCGCCAGGATTGAATCAATGCGCTGTCGTAAAATGCGGGCTGCGAAGTTACGTTTCTTCTTTGTAGCCATGTAGCCTCCGTACCTGCTGGGCCAGTGATTAACGAAGAAATGAACCGTGTCGCCATCTAAGTTTCCTGAAAAGTAAAGAATGTCACGTGACTCGAACTGCCGTTTTCCTTCTTTCACCACACGTAAAAAATCAAAATCGACCGGTTTTACCCGGTCTTTTCGGTAGAGCAGCGCCACATCGATGCCCCGCGGATCAGGCGAGTCCTTGTGAATAATACCATAGGGAACGCGACTTAAAGGTGTGCTGTCGATTAACCGCCGGACCACCCATCGGTTTTCAATCTCAGCTAAACCAATCACATCCGGGAATTCTCCTTTCCCGGCAGCAATCAAAGCTTTGTAAATGTGCTGTATTTTGGCGTCCAAACGGTGATAAGTCCAGTGGTTTTGGCCGGCAGGAGTAAAATCATCATCTCTTGTTTCCGGATCATTCTTTACATCAAACAGGTTTTCCACATTGTAGAAAACAATGGTGAAATCATTTTTCGATTTGGATTGAGATTCCGGAGAGAGAAGATTAACCATGAATAAAATAGCCAGTAGCGGCAATGACATATGCAATTATTTCGATTCAGCCGTTTTTTCCGGATCCTTTTCAATCCGTTCAAAGGCTCCCAGATCAGGTCCTGCGTCATCTAAACGGCTTTCCCCCAGGAAATCGTTGGGAAACATCTTAGCATAGCTCAGCTTTCCGACATCCTTCACTGCAGAAAGTGTGTCAAGCTGGAAATTGCCCTTATACGGATCGATAAAACGAGGATCGACATTACGAAGAATGCCCAGGTAATGCGGGTTATCGTCAATATTAATTGTATCACTAAGTTGCAGCATACAGTTATCAAACAGGTAGTTGCTTTCCCCCTTCTTGTCCATCCGCACCAAAACTTCATTGGAGCGGTTACCCGTTACAATACAATTTCCGAAGGTCGCTTCGGTCATATCGCCCACATAACGCATATCGGTTTTGCTGTCGACAAGGTAATTCGAAACAATCAGTGTTTCGGTATTCCGGATACCCGTTGAAAGCGCATTGTAGTAATTGGCAAAAGTGGAATGATAGAACTGATAATCACCGCCCAGTAATAACGCAGTATTATAATACCGCACATTGGACACCACACAGTTGCTGGCAAGAATTTTCGACTTCATAGCCCATATCCCGGCCCAGCTCATGTTCTCAATCCGGGTATCGGCAAGTTCAACTGATGCGAATCCTTCGTGCTCGATGGTTCCCACCTGCAATCCAATGTTTGCGTTTTTTATTACGGCATGCTCAAACCGGTTATTGTGACTTCCGGAAAAGAGTATGATGCCGTTCCATTGATCGGGCAAATCACTGTACATCGATTCAAGGCGATCGCCCTGAAAGACGACCGGCTCGCTTTCCGTTCCCTGAACATCAAGTGTCCCTTTCACATAAAAGCCGGCACCATCATGAAAATAAATAATCGTTCCCGGCTCAATCGTAAGAACGGCGCCAGAATCGACATAGGCATAATTATAGACGAGGTAGGGCTTCTCATTTGTCCAGGTCGTCGTTCCAATTACTTTGGAATTGATTCGTTTAAAATCCTGTCCCCAGGCAATTAAATTTACATCCTGTACAACGCCGTTTACACTAAAAACAATGGAATCTTCAGCGACCATCGGAATATTTCCCCCGTTCTCGCCGAGCGTTACTTCCACGAAGATAAAGATGCTGTCATTAGGAGGGATTTCCACATCATAAACATCATTGGCCACCTCTCCATTTACATTCAAACGGAAACCACTTTTATTGCCGCCCGCCAACTTAATTGAGGAGATGATGAGGGTACTGTTCGTTGGATTAACGACACGGACGTTGTGGGTAGGCGACCCGATGGAGGTGAAAATAGTATCGAAGGCAACTGTGTCAGTCGAAAAACGTAAAAGGGCATCATTAGATGAATTGATGTTTTCCTTTTCACAGGAAGCAAAAAGGTACACCAACGACATCACAATCAATATTTTAAATAATCCCCTCATAGTTTTAAATAAGCGCCCTCAATATCATGGTCAGGAAGGAGCGACCTTCCCCATTCAAATATAGTAATAATTATTAATTTCCTTTAACATTTTTTAACTTTCGAAATATTTTTTACGAAATAGAAGAAGCCCCAAAAACATTAGTCCACCATTTAATATCAAGATCTCAAATCCAAACCGGTAACCAAAAAGAAGTTGTTCGGACCAAGTATCAACCGCCCAACTAATGAGCGGAGCTGCAACTGCCAGATAGGGAACGGCGCGATCGTCTACCTTGTACTTTGTAAACATCCCGAAAGCGAACAATCCCAGCAGCGGACCATAGGTGTATCCAGCCACCTTGAAGAGCGCCACAACCACACTTTCATCGTTGATAACCCGGAAAATGACGATAACAAAAAACAGAATCACCGAAAATCCCATATGCACCAATTTCCGCTCCTTCTCCTTCTTCACATCCGTTCGTTTCTGGAATTTCAGAAAGTCAACACAGAAAGCCGTGGTTAATGAAGCCAGGGCTGAGTCAGCACTGGAATAAGCCGCAGCCGTAATACCCAGCAGAAAAGCAATGCCGATGGACAGGTTCATTTTTGTCAGAGCCAACAATGGATACAAATCGTCAGTTCTCTCAGGAACAGGCGTTCCTGTCTTCGCAGCAAAAATGTAGAGCAACACACCCAGTCCCAGGAACAGCGCAACAGCGATGACGAAGCTGGCGCTAAACCAAATCATATTTTTCCGGGCTTCCCCAACATTCCGGCAGGTCAGATTTTTCTGCATCATATCCTGGTCGAGCCCCACCATCACTACCGTGACAAACATGCCGGCAAAAAACTGCTTGAAGAAATTGTTGCCTGACCGCCATCCCCAATGAAAGATTTTGGAATCGGGATGATCGGTAATATGTTGAAAAGCCTCTCCTATCGACCATCCAAAGTGGTTCAGGATATAGTGGATTGTCAGAACTACGGCTAAAATCAGGAAAGTCGTCTGCAACGTATCCGTCCAGACAATCGTTTTAATGCCTCCGCGATAGGTGTACACCCAAATCAGCAAAATACTTATCATCACCGTAATCCAGAAGGGGACTCCGAATGCATCGAAAAAGGCAAGCTGCAAAACGCCCGCCACCAGGTAAAGACGAAATGCCGCTCCGATAGTCCTGGAAAGAAGGAAAAAGAAGGAACCTGTTTTATAGGCTGACGGTCCGAACCGTTCTTCGAGGTAACCGTAAATAGAAACCAAGTTCATCCGATAGTACATGGGCAAAAGCACACCAGCAACAATCCAGTATCCCACCAAATTCCCCAATACAAACTGAAAATAGGAAAAGGCCGAATTCCCAACTTCTCCGGGTACGGAAATAAAAGTTACCCCCGAAAGTGTGGCTCCAATCATCCCGAACGCCACCACATACCAGGGAGATTTCCGGTTGGCCGTGAAAAAAGTATCAGAGTTTGCCCCTTTCGCCGTAAGCCGCGAAATAAGTATTAGTAGGAGAAAATAACCGCCGATGACGGCCAGCACAATAAATGGATTCATAATTTAATTTTGGTCGTTATCGGGATAAAGAAGATATTTTTTACGAATCTGTCTGTAATTATTAAGCTCGGGTTGCCATGAGGCACGAATCTCCTGCTCGGTCTTTCCTTCGCGGATTTGCTTGATCACGGTGTCGGTTCCCATCAGCAGATTAAACCAGCGTTCACGGGTCAGGAAATCTTTTTCGTTGGAAAAACGGTGATACCAATTCAGGAAATATTTCAGCGTAAACCGGGGGGTGTCCTTCATTCCTCTGAAATCCTCACCATAACATTTCTGGCCCATATGGAGAGGCGACTTGGCCATTCCGACAATACTTTCGGGTGTGAAAGAAAAGGAGCCAAATTTCGGATCGGGATACCCCAATACCTGAAAAGGAAAATGCGTTCCCCGACCAACACTCACGCTGGTGGATTCGAAGAAACAAAGCGAAGGATACAACCGGATGGACAAATCGTTTGGCAGATTGGGCGATGGTTTCACCGGTAAGGAATACCGGGCTTGATGATTGTAGTTTTTCACCGGAATCACCGTCAAATCGACTTTTTCGTGGTTTGTCAGCCAGCCCTCACCATTAATCATCAGCGCCAACTCGCCAACTGTACAACCGTGCACGACTGGAATCGGGTCCATCCCCACAAACGATCGGAATTCAGGTTTCAAAATGGGACCGGCAACATAATCACCGTTAGGATTCGGACGATCGAGAATCATCATCTTCACACCGTTTTCGGCGCAAGCCTCCATCACATAGTGCATGGTGCTGATAAACGTGTAAAAACGGCAACCCACATCCTGTATATCGAAGACCACCCAATCGATTCCTTTTAACTGCTCCTGGTTCGGCTTTTTCGTTTTTCCGTATATTGATATGACCGGCAAACCGGTTTGTTTATCAATCGTATTCTCCAATTCCTCTCCGGCATCGGCCTTTCCCCTAAAGCCATGCTCCGGAGCAAAAACCTCTTTCACCGGAATATGTTTTTCAAGCAGGAAATCAACCAGGTGCTGCCCTCTGACAACTGAAGTCTGGTTCACGACCAACGCTACATTTTTGCCTTTCAGTAATGGCAGGTATTTTCCGGTTTGTTCTGCACCAGTGACGATCTGTTTTTCTTTCGCATTTCCGCAAGAGAATAAAAGAAAAACGACAAAGAAGAGCACGATATGATTTTTCACAGTCCCAGTTTTTATGATTGATTCAGAAAATTGTTAGGATTAATCGATTAAGATTTTAAATTTGTCATACATATTACTTCCGACTAAAATACAAATTTAACATGAACCTTGAAGTAAAAATAACTATTTCTGATACCGGATAAGCTGATACAGTACAATCCATTTACTAATTTTACGAAAATCGAAATTGTCCATTACAACAACTGATGACATCATGAAGTGCCAAAGAAACCTGCTTGGATTAATCACCCTCATTATTATCCTCATCCATCCTGTTATGAATCAAGCCGCCAATCCAGTCCGACCGCCATTCTACGCATACGAAAATGATGCGTGGGTCGACTCGGTCTTTAACTCTCTCAGTTTTGAGGAAAAGATTGGTCAGCTGATAACGGTTGCGGCCTATTCAAACAAAGATGAGGCGCACACCCAGGAGATTTTGAAACAAATTACCGAAAATAAAATTGGAGGACTGGTCTTTTTCCAGGGAGGCCCCATTCGGCAGGCAGAGCTAACAAATAAATTCCAACAGGCATCAAAGGTTCCGTTATTGATCGGTATCGACGCTGAAAACGGGCTGGGAATGCGGCTCGACAGTTGCATCAACTACCCGGTAGCGATGGCCGTTGGAGCTGTTCAGGATGATTCATTGGTTTATCAAATGGGAAAAGACATTGGTCAGCAGTGTAAACGCATAGGCATGCAGGTGAACTTTGCCCCCGTAGCCGATGTAAACAACAATCCTGAAAATCCCATCATTGGTTACCGTTCGTACGGACAGAACGTGGAAAATGTCACGCGCAAAGCGATGATGTATGCGCTGGGCATGCAAGAAGAAAACATTCTTCCGACCGCCAAACACTTTCCCGGCCACGGAGATACCGAAAAAGATTCACACAAAACACTTCCGGTCATCCCCTTTGGCAAAGAACGTCTTGACACATTGGAAATAATGCCTTTCCACCGGCTGATTTATGCAGGAATTGGCGGCGTCATGGTAGGACATCTTGATGTACCGGCGTTGGACTCAACAGGAACTCCGGCGTCGCTTTCGAAACCTATCACCGGCAAGTTGCTTCACGATGAACTGGAATTTCAGGGCCTCACCGTGACCGATGCAATGAACATGAAAGGTGCCAGTGTAAAAGGTCCTCCCGGAACCGCAGATGTAATGGCTTTAGCTGCGGGCAATGATGTGCTGGAATTTGTCACCGATCCGAAAGCCGCCATCAAAGCCATTAAAAAGGCCGTGAGAAAAGGGATACTCACCAAAGAAGAAATTGACCAAAAGTGCCGGAAGGTATTGATGGTGAAACGCTGGACCGAACTGAACGACTGGCTCCCGGTACAAATGGACAGTTTATATGAGGATTTAACAAATCCGCTTTACCGACTGACGTCACGTGAACTGACCAAAGAAAGCCTCACGCTATTACAAAACAAAGGCAATCTCCTTCCGCTTCAGAACCTCGACACATTGCATATTGCAACTGTGAGCATCGGCCGCGATTACGACACGGCTTTTCAAAAAGCGGTGGGGCAATACCTCCAGGTCGACAATTTTCACATCGACAAAAGTGCCTCGCTGAAATCACTTCAAAAACTCTTGCCTCAGCTAAAAAACTACAACCTGGTGATTGCGGCTGTCAATAATTTCTGGATGACTCCGGAAAACAACTTCCATCTCACCCAGGTTCAGCTCGATGTGACAAACATCATCAGCAAGATGGACAATTCTGTCGTGGTATTGTTTGGAAATGCATACGCTGCCAACGCATTCCGCGACCTCAACGACGCCCGTTCGATCATTATGGCTTACCAGGAAACAGATGATGCGGAAAGTCTGGCGGCTCAACTGATTTTTGGAGGAATTCCTGCCAAAGGAAAACTGCCGGTTACATTGAACAAGTTTTTCCCGGCCGGAACCGGGATTCAGACCAAAGCTCTTGGGCGTTTCTCTTACACCATTCCCGAAGCTATTGGAATCGATTCGCATTACCTCGACCAGCGGATTGATTCGCTGGTGAACATCGGGCTTACGCAGAAAGCATACCCCGGTTGTCAGATATTACTGGCGAAAAACGGAAAGGTTTTCTTCCACAAATGCTATGGTTACAGAACATACAAAAATCAGGTTCCGGTAAAACCGACTGACATTTACGATTTTGCTTCTTTGACCAAAATAACAGGCCCTTTACCGGCACTGATGAAACTGGCTGACGAGGGAAAATTCAATGTCGACGATAAATTCTCGAAGTACTGGCCTGAGTGGGATAATACCAACAAAGCCAATATCGGGATACGCGATATTCTGGCTCACCAGGGACAACTGGAAGCATGGATTCCCTATTGGAGAAGTATTGTTAAACCCAATGGCCGCTTCAAGCATGGCTACATCCGGCATCGTCCCACGCGGAAATATTCGCTTCGCATAAGCGACAACATGTACCTGAATCACAGCTTCATTGACACCATTTATTCCGATATCGATAAATCGCCACTATTGCCTAAAAAGGCGTATGTGTATTCCGGGTTGACCTTTTATCTCTACCCGAAAATCATCTCGAACCTGACCGGAGAAAATTACCAGAAGTACATACATGAAAACTTCTACGGACCGCTGGGTGCGTCTACAGTGACTTACAATCCATACCTGAAATACCCCATCAACCGGATGATACCAACCGAAGATGACACGTTCTTCCGACACCGCCAGATTCAGGGATTTGTACACGACGAAGGTGCGGCCATGATGGGCGGCGTATCGGGTAATGCAGGGCTTTTTGGCGACATCAACGATGCGGCCAAAATCATTCAGATGTACCTGAACTATGGCGAATACGGCGGGAAGCGTTATATCAGCGAAGCAACGATGAAGGAATGGACCCGCTGCCAGTTCCCCGACAACGACAACCGGCGAGGCCTCGGATTTGACAAACCGTTGATTGACAACAGCGAGAAAACCATTGACGAAGCTTACCCGGCTCCTTCATCCAGTGCAGAGAGTTTTGGACATAGCGGATTTACCGGAACATTTGCATGGGCCGACCCGGAAAACGGCCTCCTTTTCATGTTCTTTTCCAATCGGGTTTACCCAACACGGAACGATCGGAAGCTCTACGAGCTAAACCTACGTCCCCGTCTTCATCAGGCTGTTTATGATGCGCTTAAGCGAGGATTGAAAAACGAATACGACGAAGAGAAACATGTTTTAAAACATTCGCAGGAAGAAGAGGGTGGCTATCCGCCTGTGCAAAATCCACCATTCTGATTTTCTGCAATTTGCTTGCAGCAGGACACGATTTTTCTTTGTTAAGAAATGTGAATTTCACTTAAAAGTAGAATAGGATTTCACGTTACCATTGGGTTATTAAATATTTAATTTTATTTTTAAGGTGATACATATTTTACTTCCAAAATCTTATTATTAACAAGATAAAATCCTACCGCTATGACAAAGAAAATAACCTTCAACGAGCTGAGAAAAATTAAAGACAGTTTGCCTGACGGTGCCATCCACCACATTGCCGAAGAATTAGGCATTGAGGTTGAGACCGTCAGGAACTATTTCGGCGGAGCAAACTACGAAAAAGGAAAAGCAGTTGGAATTCACCTTGAACAAGGTCCCAATGGTGGTGTCGTACTCTTAGATGATACAACCATTCTCGAAAAAGCGGAAGAAATTCTTCATCAGCACGAAGTATAGAAACATTAAGAAGAAAAAAATCTATTAACTGCCTCAAAACTGAGGCAGTTTTTTTTTGTACCTTCCCTGACAGACTAACCTTGATCATCATGACAAAAATATTTCTGATTTTCGTTCTAATCGCTGGTTGTTTCACGCAGGCTGAAGCACAATCGAATGCCGGCTGGCGCTCACTGTTCAATGGCAAAAACCTGAAAGGTTGGGAAACCTATGTAGGCCCGCTGGAAAAAGGAGGAACTCCGTTAGGTATTAGAAAAGATCCGATGAAGATTTTCTCGGTAGTAAAAGAAGACGGGCAACCGGCCATCAGAATATCGGGAGAGGTTAACGCCTCACTGGCCACCCGGAATTCCTATGAAAATTACCATCTCCATCTCGAGTTTAAATGGGGAAAGCTTGTTTTCTCTCAACGTAACTCCGGATTGCTTTATCACAGCTACGGTCCGTTTGGCGCAGCCCTCAATGTATGGATGAACTCACATGAATTGCAAATGAAGCATGGCAATTTAGGCGATCTGTATTGCATGGGCGCCACCTACAGTAAAATTCCCGCGGTGAAGAATGGAGACCAATACACCTACCAGACCGGAGAAGCCCGGGTCGCTTTCGGCAACGACGAAATAGCCAAAATTTGTTCGAAAAGTGCTGACTACGAAAAACCGCTGGGCGAATGGAACACCATCGATCTGTATTGCTTCGGCAGCACTTCGGTTCATGTTATCAACGGCAAGGTAAACATGGTGAGTTACGACTCGCGTAAATGGGTGAACCAGGAATTACTTCCCCTGGTACAAGGCAAAATCCAGTTACAATCGGAAGGTGGCGAGCTGTTCGTCCGCAACATCAGGTTAAAACATATCAAAGAATTACCATCCGATTTTTAACCGGAATCAAACAGTCACCTTCTCCAATTTCTTTCCAGTGAGAATCTTGCGAAAGAAGTAGGCAGAATAAGGCGTTTCGGAAACCGGGCATCGCAATAAATCGGCTAAAAAGTTTGTCTTCTGTTTTTGCAGGAAACAAAAAAAATCTATATTTGCAACGCTTTTAACGAAAGCGGGAGCTTAGCTCAGTTGGTTCAGAGCATCTGCCTTACAAGCAGAGGGTCGCTGGTTCGAATCCAGCAGTTCCCACCGTTCATAATTAGGATTTTATTTTTTTTCGGGAGCTTAGCTCAGTTGGTTCAGAGCATCTGCCTTACAAGCAGAGGGTCGCTGGTTCGAATCCAGCAGTTCCCACACGTTCATAATTAGGATTTTATTTCTTTCGGGAGCTTAGCTCAGTTGGTTCAGAGCATCTGCCTTACAAGCAGAGGGTCGCTGGTTCGAATCCAGCAGTTCCCACTCAAAGGATTTCACGTTTGTGGAATCCTTTTTTTATGCCCTTTCGGGAAGAATAAATCAGATTACTTCAGCTACCACGAAAGTACTTCCGCCAACGAAAATCATATCATCTGGTCCGGCATTTTCTTTGGCTGCCGTCAGTGCCTCAACAACGGTCGGATATTTCTTCCCCCTCAGTCCGGCATCGGAAGCTTTCAACTCCAGCATATTCTCCGACATCGCTCTTGGAATAGAAGCTTTGGTAAAATAGTAATCGGCGTCCTTCGGCAAGAGCCGCAACACGCTCATCACATCCTTATCATTTACCATCCCCAACACAAAATGAAGCTTTTTGTAGGGCGTTTGATGAATCTGGTGCACCACCTCACGAACGCCGGCCTCGTTGTGCCCTGTATCGCAAACGATGCGTGGATTAGCGCCCAAAACCTGCCAGCGTCCTAGCAAACCGGTATTTTTCACCAAATGTTCCATTCCCCGGTACATCGCTTCATCAGAGATACTCCAGCCCCGCTCTTTCAACACGTCGACGGTCGCCAGGGCAGTGCAAAGATTACGCCCCTGGTATTGTCCCAGCAAATCCAGCGGAAGCTGTTCGAAACGCAGGGTATTGTTGTAGCGCACATTGAACAATTGCTTTCCTTCGGGCGAAGCCATTGAATAACCTGTCTGATAAAGCTGATCAGCAAATTGCAACGGAATACCTAACTCTTCTGCCCTTTCGGTGAAAACCGGAGCCGTTTCTTCAGCCGTCTCGCCTACCACTGTCGGAATTCCCTTTTTCATAATACCGGCCTTCTCACCGGCAATTTCGGTTAATGAATTTCCCAATAAGGCCACATGGTCGAGACTGATATTCGTGATAACCGATACTTCCGGAGTGATGATATTCGTGGAATCGAGTCGGCCCCCCAAACCAACTTCCACCACTGCAATATCTATTCTTTCACGGGCAAAATAGTCGAAAGCCATGGCTACCGTCAGCTCGAAAAATGATGGTTCCATCTTATTCAGCTGGTTTCGGGCCATGAAATCATCGACAAAGCGCACTACCTCTTCTTTCGGAATTTTCACGCCATTCACGCGAATGCGTTCCCTGAAATCCTTCAGATGCGGCGAAGTGTATAACCCGACCCGGTAACCGGCTTCCTGGAGCACACTGGCCAGCATATGCGAAACCGAACCCTTTCCGTTCGTTCCTGCCACATGAACGCTACGGAATAATCGGTGCGGATGGCCGTAAAGTTCGTCCAGCGCCAGCGTATTATCCAGGTTATTTTTATACGCAGCCGGCCCTTTCCTTTGATAAAAAGGCAATTGCTCGTATAAATATCTCAGTGTCGCTTCAAATCTGTCCATAATGTGAAAAGAATTTATCAACGGGTTAAAGTTCGTAAAATCATTTCGACCTGCCGTACACCAGATACAAAAAATACTACCTTTAAAAGCAAACCCTTGAAACCCTACGAATATGACTCAAGCAAAAGTATTCGTCCTCGACACTAACGTCATCTTGCATGATCACAAGTGTATTTACAATTTCGAAGACAACGATGTAGTAATCCCGATCACGGTATTGGAAGAGCTGGATAAGTTCAAGCGAGGCAGTGATCAGATTAACTTTCAGGCCCGTCAGTTTGTACGCATTCTGGACGAAATTGTAGGCGACGATTTATTCAACGGAGGATTATCTCTCGGCCCCAAAAAAGGCAAACTGATTATCGAAACCGGAAAGCCTTTTTCCAAACAGATGAGAGAATCCTTCCGCGACGACATTCCCGACCACCGTATTCTGGCCATTGCCGAAGCTGTCCGGGATAAATATCCCGAAAGGAAAACCATCTTTGTGACCAAGGATGTCAATCTCCGAATGAAGGCCAAATCGCTGCACATTGAGTCGGAAGATTACAAAAACGATAAAATTTCCGATGTCAACGTACTTTACGAAGGCATCCGGGAAATGAATGAGTACAACGACGAACTGATCGCCAAGTTATACGACAACAAATCGCTTACGCTGGAAGAAGCCGGAATCGGAGACTCACCTTTTGCCAACGAATACCTAATTTTGAAAGGCAACCGTTCCAGTGCGCTGGCTCATTTCGATCCATTTACCAGAACCATCAAGCGAGTCGACAAACACAACGCTTACGGTATAAAACCGCGCAATGCAGAGCAAACCTTTTCGCTGGACGCCCTGTTGAATCCGGAAATCAAACTGATTGCCCTTACCGGGAAAGCGGGAACCGGAAAAACCCTGCTGGCCCTGGCAGCTGCCATTGCTCAGCATAAGGTTTATGACACGACCTTGCTGGCGCGTCCGATTGTAGCGCTAAGTAACCGCGATTTGGGTTTCCTTCCGGGAGATGCCGAAGAAAAGGTTTCGCCCTACATGCAACCACTTTTCGATAACCTGGCAGTAATTAAGAAAAGCTTTAACCCACGCAGCACCGAAGTTCAGCTTATTGAAGAGCTGCAGAAGGATGAGCGGTTGGTTATCTCGGCACTCGCCTTCATCAGGGGGCGAAGTCTTTCCAACTGCTTCTTCATCATTGATGAAGCACAAAACCTCACTCCTCATGAAGTGAAAACAATTATCACCCGTGCAGGCGAAGGAACCAAGATGGTATTCACCGGCGACATCATGCAAATCGATTCGCCTTACCTCGATATGCAGTCGAACGGATTGGCTTTCCTCACCGATAAGATGAAGGGACAAGATCTGTTTGCACACATCAACCTGGTGAAAGGCGAACGCAGCTACCTTGCCGAGTTGGCCAGCGATTTACTTTGATTTCTTCGAACTCCTTTTACCTATAATTTGACTAGCAAAGGCCAGAGCATCAACTCTGGTCTTTGCATTTCTATGAAAGCTTATTCGGGAAGAAGCTTATTTCCTGGTCATTTCAGGCTGTTGAAATTTTCAATCCGTTCACTCCTGACTGATTCTCGCTATTGAAATTTTCAATTTATCCTTTTCTAAACATTTCAGGCTGCTGAAATTTTAAATTCACCCTTTTATGAACATTTCTGGCCGTTGAAATTTTCAATAGCCCCATTTCTGACGAATTATTGTCATTGAAATTTTGCAGAAGCTCCGTCCCCCTGCTATTTTATCGCCGTTGAAAATAAATGAATCCCACCCCATTCCGCCTCCTTCAAAATTATTTTTGTAGTTTTGCGCCGTCAATAAAAGACGATTTTATCCTGAAAACTTTTTCACTGTTTTTCAGGTATAAAGTATGGGAAAACGTTGACTGCCTCCGGGCAGACTTGAAGCGAGAGAGGAATGAATTACAACGGAAAAAAAGTAGCTTTTACCACGCTGGGATGTAAACTGAACTTCTCGGAAACGTCCACCATTGCCCGCTCATTCGAGGAGATGGGCTTCAACCGGACCGGGTTCAGGGACAAGGCCGATGTTTACGTTATCAACACCTGCTCGGTGACGGACACCGCCGACAAGAAAAGCCGCGCCATCATCCGTCAGGCCGTTAGGCAGAACCCCGCTGCATTTATTGTGGTGGTGGGATGTTATGCCCAGCTAAAGCCCGACGAAGTGGCATCTATCGAAGGGGTTGACCTGGTGTTGGGAGCCAACGACAAATTCAACATCACCAAATATCTCGACGGACTCGAGAAACACAAGGGAGGCGAGGTGCACAACTGCTCGTTCACCCGTATCAATAAGTTCGACCATGCGTATTCATATGGCGATCGTACCCGCAGTTTCCTGAAAGTACAGGACGGCTGCAACTATTTCTGTACGTACTGCACCATTCCAATGGCGCGCGGAAAAAGCCGGAACCCGAGCATTGCCAGCCTGGTGGAAGAAGCAACACGGGCCGGCAAACAAGGCATTCGCGAGATTATTCTCACGGGAGTGAACATTGGCGACTTCGGACAAAGCACCGGCGAAACATTTTACGATTTGGTACAGGCGTTGGATGAAGTCGAAAGCATCGACCGTATACGCATTTCGTCCATTGAGCCGAATTTGCTGAACGACGATATCATCGAATTTGTGGCCCGCTCGAAGCGGATTGCACCGCATTTTCATATACCGTTGCAGGCTGGCACCAACGATGTGCTGCAACTCATGGGGCGTAAGTACAACCGGGAACTGTTTGCCCACCGCGTGGAGAAGATCAAGGAATTGCTGCCCCATGCCTTCATTGGCGTAGACGTAATTGCCGGCATGAATGGCGAATCGGATGAACTGTTTGAAGAGTCGTACCGGTTCATCGAAAGTCTGGACATTTCGCAATTGCACGTATTCCCTTATTCCGAGCGTTCGAAAACCAGTGCCCTGAAGATTGAAGGCGTGGTTCCAATGTCGGAACGCAAACGGAGAGTGGAAAAACTGAAAGAATTGTCTGACCAAAAGCTGAAGAATTTCTACCGGAAACACGATGGACAGAACCACCGGGTGCTGTTCGAGAAAAGCCGTTCGAAGACACGAATTACCGGATGGACCGAAAACTACATCAAGGTAGAAACCGACTTCCATGACGATCTGGTGAACCAAATCAGGGAAGTGAAACTGTCAGGCATCAATCCAACCGGCAACATGGCCGTACTGGTTGATTAAGCAAAACTGAAAAACACGTCAACATACATCCCGTCAGGATTTTCCGGCGGGATATTTTATTTTTATAAAAACGACAGGCCTTTCATCCTGGTAAGGAAAATGCCAACCAAGGCGATTAATCCTTACTTTTGTAGAAATTTTTTTTGTGATGAATCTGGAAAAACTCTGCACCGAAGTTATCAGAATTGTAAAAGAAACCGGTCAATTCATTGCCGGCGAACGGAAAACTTTTCAGCTGGATGCCGTTGAAAGGAAAGGTAAATCGGATTTTGTGTCGTACGTCGATAAGAGCGCCGAGAAGCAACTCGTCGAGAAGCTTCATCAGCTGCTGCCCGAAGCCGGATTTATCACCGAAGAAAATACGGCAGGCAACGACGGGGAAGAGTTTAAATGGATCATCGATCCGCTCGACGGGACCACCAATTTCATTCACGGTATTCCTCCGTTCGCAGTAAGCGTCGCCCTGCTGCAAGGCAACGAACTCGTCGTGGGGGTAGTGTACGAGATTACGCAGGACGAATGTTTTTATGCCTGGAAAGACAGTGCAGCCTACCTCAATGGCAACGTTATTCGCGTTAGCGATGCGGCCACCACGCAGGATTCGCTCATTGCCACCGGCTTTCCTTACTACAATTTCGATCGGCTCGATGGATATATCGATGCCATGAGCCACTTCATGCAACATTCGCATGGCCTGCGCCGGTTAGGTTCGGCGGCCACTGATCTGGCGTACGTGGCAGCCGGACGTTTCGAAGCCTTCTGGGAACATGCGCTTCACGCCTGGGATGTAGCAGCCGGAGTATTGATTATCAAGCAAGCAGGCGGACAGGTAACCGACTTCAACGGCGGCGACAATTTCCTGTTCGGTGGAGAAATCGTGGCGGCAAACGATGCATATTTCAAGGAATTTTACGACATTGTACATCAACATCTCGGCAACTGAATATTGACCATGAGAGAAATAGACATTCTAAAAGAACAGATTGCCCGCCTCGAAGAGAAGCGTTTCGATCTGGAAGCCTGGAAAGCACATACGCTGATTTACATCTCCCGCATCTTCGGCGAAGGCAGCGAACATGCCCGGCTCATCAACAACCTCAAGTACGATTATTCCAGCTGGAACCTGCGGGACACATCCGGCGGTATCAAACTAACTGACCCAATTCGCGTCCAGGCTCGTGAGATTCTCGACGCCGCCATCCACGAACTGGAAATCTTCGGGTTACCGCAGAAAACCAGCGAAACACATCAACCGCTGCTGGACGCATTTAGCAACGAGCTAACAGGCCGCG
Organism: Prolixibacter denitrificans; assembly: GCF_003014495.1. Lineage (GTDB taxonomy): Bacteria > Bacteroidota > Bacteroidia > Bacteroidales > Prolixibacteraceae > Prolixibacter > Prolixibacter denitrificans. Next base: position 92,308 of record NZ_PYGC01000009.1, read on the forward strand.
AACAAAAAGAGTTAGAGAAGATCCTGGAAATGAACGCCAAAGAACGCGACAAGGCGCTGGGAACATTCATCGACAGCAAAAACAAAGAAACGTTGGTTGCCATTCTGTTGCAATTATTCCAACAATCTTAATCGAACGTTTATTTCTTTATGACTTATCTGTTATATCACATTCTCAGAGGATTTACATGGCTAAACCATTTTCTTCCACTGCGTGTGCATTATGCTTTTTCTGATTTCCTTTTTTTTCTTGTATATCGTGTTTTCGGCTATCGCCGGAAAGTTGTCCAAACCAACCTCGCAAATGCTTTTCCTGAAAAGACGGAGCAGGAGCGAAAAAAAATCGAACGACAGTTCTACCGCCATTTCTGTGATAGCTTTATTGAAACACTTTATTTCTCACAAATTTCACCTTCCAGGATTAAGAAACGAATGAAGTTTCTCAATCCTGAACTGGCAGAAAAATACCTGGATGAAGGCCGTCAGGTAATTGTTTCGATGGGACACCACAACAACTGGGAATGGATGTGCAGTTGGGGTTTGCACACAAAGACAGAGTTCTACGTCGTATACAAACCATTGCACAACAAAAGCATCGATCGATTTTACTATAAACTCCGAAGTCGTTTCAATGCCATCCCTCTTGAAAAAAACAAAACTTTCAGGCAGCTGGTTAGCGATAAAAATGAAAATAAAGTCGCCGCTGCCGGTTTTCTGAATGACCAGACGCCGAAGAAAAACGAAATCCAGTACTGGACCACTTTCCTCAACCAGGAAACACCTATTCTGTTAGGAACAGAAAAAATTGCAAAAAAAGTCGATGCCGTAGTACTTGGTGCTCACATGCAAAAACAGAAGCGGGGCCATTATACGCTGACTTTTCACCTGATTACCGATAAACCCAAAGAAACGGCTCAATACGAGATCACTGAAAAACATACCCGTTTCCTCGAACAAATCATCAAAGATGAACCGGCTTACTGGCTTTGGTCTCACCGCCGCTGGAAACACAAACGCGAACCTGAAAATACGGAGAGCACTGGCAAATGAAAGTATCAGTTGTCATATTGAATTGGAACGGACAGGATTTTTTGCGCCAATACCTGCCGCCATTGGTAAAATACAGCAACTTACCCGAAGTGGAAGTGGTAGTTGCCGACAACGGTTCCACCGACAGCAGTCGCGAAGTGGTAGAGAAAGAGTTTCCATCTGTTCGTTATTTGCAACTGCACGAAAACTATGGCTTTGCTGAAGGTTACAACCAGGCTCTCAAACAAATCGAAGCTGAATATTACCTATTGCTCAATTCGGATGTAGAAGTAACCGAAAACTGGCTTGAGCCGCTCGTCGAAATGATGGATGCCGATCCGTCGATTGGCGCTTGCCAACCTAAGATTTTACAAACGGAAAAGCCGGAATATTTCGAATATGCCGGAGCAGCCGGTGGTTTTATCGACCGGTTTGGTTACCCGTTTTGTCGCGGTCGCTTGCTCGATGTGGTCGAAAAAGATGAAGGACAGTACAACGAAAGCACCGAGATCTTTTGGGGAACCGGCGCCTGCCTGATGGTTCGCTCATCGGTATGGAAAGAGCTGGAAGGACTGGATGCACATTTCTGGGCACACATGGAAGAGATTGACCTGTGCTGGCGCATGAAAAACCGCGGCTATAAGATATATTACAATCACCAATCGACTGTACACCATGTGGGTGGTGGAAGTCTTTCGTACGGAAATCCGCGGAAGATCTACCTCAACTTCCGCAACAACCTGTTTCTTCTGTACAAAAATTTGCCGTCTGTTTTATTGTTTCCGGTGCTGTTCAGCCGGATGATGCTCGACGGAGTCGCTGCACTTCAGTTTTTAGTTACCGGTCAGGTAGCAGCTTTCCGGAAGGTATTCATGGCACATGTCGCTTTTTACCGTCATCTTTCCCATCTTCGGAAACAACGGAAGCAACTGCTCAGCCAGGTTACCACTGAGAAACACCTGCAAATCTACCGTGGAAGTCTGGTCTGGAATTACTATGCCAGGGGAAAAAGAAAATTCAGTGAGCTCAACTGGAAACCCTAACGTTAAAAACACCTTTCAATCATCATTTTCATTCGACCGCCGCAAATAAAGTTCAGATTTGTGATTTGAACTCCAAAGGAATATGCTAAATTTAAGAAGCATGTGTTTCCATTTTAACTGAATGAAAAAGACCGGTCCGTCAGTATTTAAGGTCCTCCTGGGATTTGGTATTCTTTTCGTTGCCTACCAGATTCCCCTGGCTGTCTTGCATTATCTTCGCAGGACCGAACTCTTTTTGTTGCTACTGGTTGTTTTTCTGGTTGTAGCCTGGCTGGTTGCCCGCTGGCAGGGTTTCAGCGGACTAAAAGCGTATGGCTTGACCAATCTGTTGAAAAGTCGTAGCCGCTTGTTGTCCGGATTAGTCATTGGCCTGCTCTTTTTTTCGGCAGCTTTTCTCCTTTCAGTCCAATATAATATTGTTCAGATTAACTACCTGCCCGAACCCAAAGTGTTTTGGAAGCAAGCCTTGCTTTTTGCCTTAGTGACTATTCTTCCTGTAATCGCTTTCGATATTCTGTCGATGGGATATTTATACCGCTTTTTGCACCGCCGCACAACACCCGAAACCTTCATCATCTTTTCGGCTATTGTTAGTACCGGAAACCAAATTTACCAATTCGAAAGCGGCCTGACGACACTCGTCTATTTATTTCTGCTGGGCATCATGCTGGTCTCTCCATTAATAATGACAGGAAATCTCTGGTATACGATTGGGCTTCACTGGGCCGTCAGCATTGTCTTCAGGTTAACTAACGATGTGTTGGTTATCGAAAACGGAACCAATCCGATTCCATCGCAATGGATTGTTATTGCCATTATCATCATCCTCATCCCGGTAAATCACCTTTTCATCAATCAAACCCGCATGAGAAAATATCGAATTTCATCAAACATGCCGTAAGATCTCTTCATCCGGGTCCGTAAACAAGTGGAAATACACTCGCTTTCAGGTTTCAAGACGAATCATTGTTCTGAAATAAAAATAAATGTAGCTTTGCGGCTTTGTTTTGAGGGGGAAATAAAATGACAGCATCAAGCTTTCTAATCATTGTCCGGAACAGACAAAGAATTTCCCCGGAGGAATTCAATTATCGCAAATGAACGAACTAATTAACGATCTTTTACGGCGCGAAGCCGATGCTATTTCAACGATTCCGGTCAAGGAAGGTTACGAAGCTGCTGTTGAAATTCTGTATGAAAGGATTCATCAGCAACATGGCAAGTTGGTAACCAGTGGAATGGGTAAAGCCGGGCAAATTGCGCTGAACATTGCTACCACTTTTAGCTCAACCGGAACGCCGTCCATCTTCCTACATCCGAGTGAAGCACAGCACGGAGATTTGGGAGTCTTGCAACCGAACGATGTATTGCTGCTCATTTCAAACTCGGGGAAAACCCGTGAAATACTGGAACTGATTGATTTAGCAGAAAATTTGTATCCCAATCTTCCGCTCATCGTAATAACAAGTAACGAAGAGAGTCACCTGGCTTTGACAGCTGATGTGGTTCTTCCTACCGGAAACCCCAAAGAACTCTGTCCGCTGGGCTTGACTCCATCGACATCTACAACTGTTATGACTGTTATTGGAGACATATTGGTTAACCTGATGATGCGCCGAATTGAGTTTTCGAGCGAAGAATATGCCAAACGTCATCACGGTGGTTATCTGGGTCACAAATCGCGCCGGCTGGCCAAAGGAATGGAACGGCTGGCAAAAGAAAAATCATAAACCAAAAGAATCATGCGTATCACAAGAGAAAACACAACCGGATTAATCATTGACATTCAGGAACGTTTGTTCCCTGCAATGAGCAACAAGGAGACCCTACTCAAAAATGCTCAAATACTGGTAAAAGGCTTGCAGGTCCTGGGAATTTCCACTGTTTTTACGCAGCAATATACCCGTGGTTTGGGAAAAACGCTGGACGAGATTTCCAGTCTGGTTCCCGGTTTTTCGTACTTCGAAAAGTCGGACTTCAGCAGCTATCATGTACCGGAATACCAACTTTTCCTGGAACAGAAAAATTATGAGAATGTCATCATTGCCGGAATCGAATCGCATGTTTGCGTTCTCCAAACCGCTATCGACCTGAAACATTCTGGTTACCACCCTATTGTAGTGATGGATTGCACCGATTCGCGTACCGAAGCCAACAAACAACTGGCTATGGAACGCTTCCGCCACGAGGGCATTATGATGACTTCGTACGAATCCATCTTGTTCGAGCTGACAACTACCGCTAAAGCTCCCGAGTTCAAGACCATTTCAAATCTGGTTAAATAAAAGATAATCAAATACCCGATAGTTCATGCCGCGTCATTCAATGCGGCATTTTTATTTCCGAAAACAGCATTTTTATCTGCAAGTCATTTTTTACACCGATTTCTTTAACAGAAACGAATCTATCCTGAGCCATTTCCTGTTATCTTTATGGAGACGACCAATATCAAACACTTGAATGACGGGAGTATTACCATATCTAACGATTCTGTACTATTTAATCGTTATCGTCTTCTTCTTTTCGATTCTGCTGAGAAATAAGCATCCGCTGAAGACTCAGTCGTACTTACTTGTGCTGGTTTTGCTACCCGTTTTAGGCATTATCATTTATCTGTTTTTCGGTGTCGATACCCGAAAACGAAAACTCTTTTCGCGCAAAGCAATTGCCGACCAGAAACTGTTGCAGGCATGGAGTAGGTATTACGCCGATTTCCTGTCGAAAAGTAAATCCGACCTGGTTGAATTGCTCCAGGACAAGTGGAGGATTCCTTTCCTGTCATGGCGAAACAGTTTTGCTCCCCTCTTCCTGCAGAACACCATCACCATTCTGAACAACGGCGAAGAAAAATATCCTGTACTGTTTGAAAAATTGCAGACGGCAAAGCACCATATTCACATTGAATATTATATCATTACCGAGGGAAAAATATTTAATCGCGTTTGCGAGATTCTGGAACAGAAAGCCCGCGAAGGGGTGGAAGTCCGGTTGATTTACGATGGCTACGGCAGCCGGAAGCTAAAAAACAAAACCCTCAGACGCCTTGCAAAAGCGGGCGTTCAAACCGGCGAATACAACTCGGTACTGTTTCCACGCTTTGCCAATCGGCTGAATTTCCGTACTCACCGGAAAATAGTAGTCATCGATGGGAAAACCGCTTTCACCGGTGGCATCAACCTCGCAGACAATTATGTAAATGGTAAGCGGAAATGGCCGAAACGCCCAAAGATGTGGCGTGATGTTCACTGCATGATTGAGGGCGATGCCTGCTATTCTCTGCAGCTTCTTTTCTTTCTCGACTGGTATTTTGTTAGCAACATCGCCCTGAATATAGGTCCCCCATACTTTCCGCGCGAAAATAACGAAGGCACATCGCCGACCCTGATTGTGGGCAGCGAACCGGATTCGGACAGTCCCAACATCATGGAGACCTACTTCCAACTTATCTCACTTGCGCAGAAAGAGTTATTCATTGCGACGCCATATTTTATCCCGAACGAAAGCATCATCACCGCACTAAAAACAACCGCCAAATCGGGAATACGGGTAGTACTTATGCTACCTCAGGAAAGTGACTCATTTATTGTTTCGGCGGCAAGCTACACTTACCTGGGCGAGCTTATTGAAAGCGATGTGGAAATTCATCTGTACCAGAAAGGAATGCTTCATGCCAAAACCATCGTCATCGATGGAGAAGTGGCCTCAGTTGGAACCGCCAACATGGATTACCGCAGTTTCGATTCCAATGCCGAAGTCAACGCTATCATTATGGACGAGGAAGTGGCAGGAAAAATAAAAGCCGACTTTGAGAACGATTTAAAAGACTCCTACCGGTTATCGCTTGCCGAATGGGAAGACCGGCCTATTGCTCAAAAGCTGATTGGATCAATGGCCCGCCTGATTGCTCCGTTATTGTAACACAAATTCACTCAACGACGATACATACTTTTTAGTTCTTCAGCTTTAGCGGCATAAAAAGATTGAGCTCCCGGTTTCGGATCGGTACATAAAAAAACCTTCAGGCCGTTTTCACGGAAGTTGACATCATCGATTTCGCCAATTTCCCGGTACGAATTGAATAACTTATCGATATCACCCACTTCGTCATTGATATAAATAAACGCTCCGTTTCCGAGAGAATCAGGAGCCCACAACAAGTAACTATCATCGAAACTAATCGGTTCAGGGAGGTCATAAGCATGTCCGTAAAAATGAACAGCACCCGCCTCGCCATAATTTTCCGCAAAAATATGACAATTAGCTTGTTGCTCGGGAGTCAGTTCATGATAAGCCTTAGCAGTCAGCCGGGCCAGCTCGCTCCAGCAGGTCATGTCCGCATAGTCTTGCGGAATATTATGCACTTTGCCATCCTCCCAGATGATAATACCCGGGCCTGCCACCTTAATCGCCGATTGACAATAGGCCGCCATCTTATTAATCGGGAGAACGGGAAGCGCCAATGGCAGAATCGGAATCAGCAGCAGAACAGACAAAACAGGCAACGCATAATTTATCCATTTCCATTTTCCCGTCAGATATTTTTCCATCACATAACCGCCAGCTGCGAAAAGCATCGGATAAGCTCCCAGCGTATAATACGACTTTCCGCGTGACAAAATCAGGATAAGCAATACCAACAAAAAGGTAACGGCAATAGGACGAAACTTCTTCTCTTTCCGGGCAATTAACAAAACCAGGAATCCAACTATCCATACCCAGAATGACGTGAAATGAAACAACAACTGCGACGATAAAAATCCCGACAGCGTCACATTCACTAACTGTGTGCGCTGCAGTTCGACCATATGATGAACAACCGGCCAGTCGTGCTCGTACTGCCAGATAAGGTTGGGAAGTATCATCACAAAGCCAATTAGAATTCCCAATATCAGCTGTTTGCTCCAAAGCAGTTTTCGATACGGGCTTAACAAAAGAGAGATTCCCCAGGCAAGTACCAGAAACGAGATGGAGTATTTAGCCAGAAAACCAATTCCGATAACAAATCCAATCCATGGCCACAACTGCTCGTCGTTGCGATTGATTAACCGAATGAACAGATAAGAAGTCAGCAGCCAGAAATATTCGTCGAAAGAAACCGGTTGAAACAGTGCGTTCGAACGAAGAAAAGCCAATGACGTGAGGTAAGCCATTTCGGCAATGAACACAGCCAGTAGTCGTCCGCCCATTTCGCGAACCAGGAATCCGATAGTCACCAACGAAGCAGCCCCTAACAAAGCCGGGACCAGCTTAATCGCAAAAACAGAATATCCCGCGGTGTGTCGTATGATGAAAGAGACCATACCGATAAGTGGCGGCGTAGAAATGTATCCGGTTGCCGGATGATCGCCCATCGCAAAGTACAGCATCCCGTCACGATGTAACTCGTAATTATAAGCGGTCAACAAATGGATAACGACAGTTGTCAAGGCAAAACCGGCAACCATCCAACCGAAAAGGATATTCTCTTTTTTGCTGTTCATGATATTACAGTGAACTGATTTATGGAATGGTAATTTACGCAATCCTCCTGTTTCCGTTCGAAAAAGGGCATAAAAAAAGCCCTCTGGCGAAGGGCTTTTTGACTTACGATTATTAGACTAATGTCATCTCTTGTGGCGAAACTACTCCCTCCAAAACCAGTCTGTTAAACAACTAGCTACGACAACTACCCACTTAATCAGCTCGGGAGGGATATAGAGATTCATTACCTCATCATGTTATCGGCGGACAAAATTAAAGCTTATTATTAATTAGACAAATTTAAAATAACAAAGAGTGAAGTATAAATTCCAAATTAACAATTTCTTAGCATTACCTCCATCCTGAACTTTGCCTTCAATTAAACAAAACAATTATGAGATGAGATTGTATGTTTAAATAGAGACTACATATTTAGCCGGCCGGGGAACCAAAATCCCCAATCTCTTGTCGGTTGTTCATCAGTAAATTTTAAAAGATTCACTATTCCAATGACTGAGATTCTTAAGTACTCAACATTTCTGCTCATCCTGCTGAACCCTTTCTTGGTAATTGTCTATTTAATAGACATCATGCGAAAACTATCCATGGCTCGTTTCCGAAATGTATTGATTCGGGCAGGTATCATCAGCACATTTGTTTTCATCGTATTTGCACTGCTTGGAGACGTCATTTTCTCGGATGTCATTCATGCCAACTTTGCATCATTCCAGATATTTGGCGGGATCGTCTTTCTGCTCATTGGACTGCAGTTTGTGTTCAAAGGTGGAACAGCCATCGAAGGTCTGCGGGGAGAGTCGAAATATGTAGCCGGTGCTATCGCGATGCCCATCCTGATTGGTCCGGGAACCATCAGTTACAGCGTGGTTATTGGTGAACATCTGGACAGAATCGACTCCATTTTATCCATCGCCATTGCTATTGCCGTTTCGGTTTCCATCATGATTTTGCTAAAGAGACTGCACGATTACATTCAACCCAAGAACGAGGAACTGATCGAACGGTATTTTGATATTTCCGGTAGAATAACTGCATTGGTCATCGGAACAATTTCAATCGATATGATTATGCAGGGCCTCAATGCCTGGATGCATCATACGTAAGAAGAATCAACCTTTCAGACACCTTCGTGACTAACCAGAGGAAAATCTTATTATTAATCATTTAAATCGAAAACATTATGAATATGAACCTGAATGCAATTGGATTAGACGTAGAGAAAGCCGAAAATCTTTCAGCGAAACTGAATCAACTTCTGGCTAACTACCAGGTATTTTATATCAATGTCAGAGGATTTCACTGGAACATCAAAGGCGACAAATTTTTCGAACTTCACATTAAGTTTGAAGAATTGTATAATGACTTACAACTGAAGAACGATGAAATCGCAGAGCGGATTCTGACACTCGGGAATACTCCGTTTCATAGCTACACTGACTTTCTGAAAAACAGCACAGTAAAAGAGGTGACCGATATTTCCGACGGAAATCAATGTGTTGCTGAGATTCTGAACGCTTTTAAAGTAATTATCGAATTGCAACGGGAAATTCTCGCTGACTCGGACGAAGCCAGCGACGAAGGTACCAACGCTTTGATGAGTGATTACATTCGCGAGCAGGAAAAATTGGTTTGGATGTACTCATCATTTCTCGGAGACAAAATTCTGAATTAATGATATCGTTGCTCAAAATAAAAAGCCGGCCTTGTTAGCAAAGCCGGCTTTTTTTATCCTTGTCAGTTCCTTATTTCAATAATTCATCGGAATTGTAGCTTCTCACCATGTCGCGCATGTTGTAGGTCGAAGCCATCGATTCTCCGTATGCTCCGGCAGAATGCAATGCTACTAAATCGCCTCTTTTTGCCACCGGCATGAGCGTTCCTCGCGAAAACGTATCAGAAGACTCACAAATCGGACCAACTACATCGTACTTCACCAACTCTCCATTCGAAGACAAGTTTGTGGCTTTATGGTTTGCCTTGTAAAGAGCCGGACGAATCAATTCTGTCATTCCGGCATCCAGAATCATAAACTGGGTTTCAAGCCCTTTTTTCACGTACAGTACCCTTGAAATCAAATGTCCACATTGTGCTACCAGCGACCGCCCCAACTCGAAATGAAGTTGCTGCCCAGGCTGTAACTCCAGGTTATCGTGAAATGCCTTGAAGTACGATTTGAAATCAGGAATCGGTTCTTCCTCGGGTTTTTCATAATTGATGCCCAATCCGCCACCAACATTGATGTGCTCCAGGTGAAATCCGTTTTCGACAAACCACTCCTGAATTTTATTCACTTTCAGCGAAAGCTGCTCGAACACCGAGATATCGGTAATTTGCGAACCGATATGGAAATGTATCCCGGTTAACCGGATATTTTTTAACGAACGAAGCCGGCGCCCCACTTCATCGAAATCCCAGTGGTTTATCCCAAATTTATTGTCTTTCAATCCGGTTGTAATGTACTCGTGCGTTTGCGGGTCCACATCGGGGTTGATGCGGATGGCCACCGGCGCTACTTTGCCGGCTTCTCCAGCCAACTCATCAATCACCTCAATTTCGGGAATTGATTCGCAGTTGAAGCTAAAAATATCGTTTTCGAGTGCAGTACGAATCTCCTTATCACTTTTACCAACACCGGCAAAAGCAACTTTCTCGCGGGGAATACCGATTTCGATTGCTTTGGCAACCTCGTTGCCACTCACACAATCGGCTCCCATGCCTGCATCGCGGATTACTTTCAGTAACGCATCGTTAGCATTCGCTTTCACAGCATAATGCACGATGTATCCATACTTACTGCTCTCCTGTTTTACTTCGTCGAGGGTCCGGCGCAACAAATCAAAATCATAAAAATAGAAAGGCGTTTCAAGTGCCTTGAATTTCTCAATAAACCGGTTATCTATCATCGAATATTATGCATTTAATACTTTATAACTAAGTGCTTCCAAAGTCGCTTGTTTGTCGCGGGTATTGACAAGCACCGAAATATTATGGCGGCTTCCACCGTACGAAATCATCCTGACAGGAATTCCCTCCAGCGCATTAAACAAGCGTGCTGCATATCCCTTTTCGCCAGCCACAATGTCTCCAACAATACAAACTATGGTTTGTTTCTCGTCGACAATCACTTCGCCGTACTCTCTCAACTCCTTTAGAATTTCCGGCAGATGATGATCGTTATCAATGGTCAGCGAAACGGCTACCTCTGAAGTAGTAATCATATCGATCGGCGTCTTGAAAAACTCAAAGATCTCAAAAACGTTCTTCAGGAAACCGTAGGCGTTCAGCATTCGTCCCGAGCGAATTTTAATTGCCGTAATGCCATCCTTGGCCGCCACGGCTTTAATTCCTGGACCACTCGACTCTGCCGTGATTAATGTTCCCTGGCTATCGGGTGCCATGGTATTTTTCAGGCGAACCGGAATGTTGTTAATCTTGGCCGGATGAATGGTCTGCGGATGCAAAATTTTTGCTCCGAAATAGGCCAACTCAGCAGCCTCGTTAAACGATAAGAAATCAACGCGGTGCGTTTTATCGACAACACGCGGATCGTTATTATGAAATCCGTCAATATCCGTCCAAATTTGCACCTCTTCACTTTTAATGGCAGCGCCAATCAACGTAGCCGAGTAATCGGAACCACCTCGTTGCAGATTGTCAATCTCTCCTTCCGGATTTCGGCAAATAAACCCTTGTGTAATGTAATAATCGGCCTTGGGAGAATTCTCCATCAGCTCGGCCAGATGCGTTCGGATATAGGCACTATCCGGAGATTTGTCCTTGTCAATCTTCATGAAATCGAGTGCCGGCAGGCAGTAGGCATTGTAACCATTCTCCCGCATCAGCACAGTGAACAGGTTGGTAGACAGCAGCTCACCCTGAGCCAGAATAGTCCGCTCGCCGACTTCGCTAAAATCACCAACTGCAAACGATTTTAAGGTCTCGAAATGCGTCTCAAGTATCTTTTTCCCTTTCTCCTTATTCTCATTTTTTTCGAACAGGTCATACACTACGTTGTAATACTTTTTTTCCAGTCCACTGATCACACCCAACGCAGCCTCTTTATTCCGTTTATATAAATAATCCGAAATTTCTACCAGGCTGTTGGTTGTTCCCGACATAGCTGACAAGACAACGACTTTGCGCTCACCGTCGGCAATAATCTTCATCACCGCGCGCATGTTTTCAACGGAACCGACCGAGGTTCCTCCAAATTTCAAGACTTTCATTGGTCAATCTCCTTTAACGGTTTAACCTGTTGCAATTTTTCAAAAACAAAACTACAAATTAATCAAAGGAAAAAAGGATTCGAAAAAGGAGGTAACGAAAAATTTACTTACAAATTGAAAGTAAGAAATATTTCAAGCTATAAATATTTAGTTTTAGCAATAATAATATAGAAAATACAAAGAAATTTGAATTAGGAGAAACGGGCAGGTATCTCACTAAGCGAGTCGAGAACTTCACAGCCGGTTTCGGAAAGTCTTTCGTGGGACTGGTGACCATTGGCAACCAGGAGACAATGACATCCGATGGCTTCCGCTACTTCAAAATCGTGAATCGTGTCACCAATCAGGAGAACCTGATTCGGAGAAACCGCTACATCTTTGAGTAATTGTTTTCCATTGTCAATCTTTGAAGCCGCGTAGTGATTGTCCAGCCCGCAAATCATTTCGAAGAAAGGAAAGATGTCGTTTTGCTTCACATTTTCGATAAGCGGCTCCTGCTCCATTGCCGAAAGAATCAACTGCCGTACGTTCTTTGATTGAAGTATTTGGAGAACATCCGTTGCGCCATTCTGTAATCCGCAATCCGGAACGTCCCGGTTGTAGATATCGATAAACTCCCGGGCCGGAATTTCAAAAGGCTCGCTTTCAAAATCAAACCCGATTCTGCGGTAATAATCTTTTACAGGAAAGGTGAATACTTCGCGGTAGCGCTCCGTTGAAAGTGCAGGCAGTGCCCGCTTCGCCAATAGCTGGTTGATGATTCGGACCGACAAATGCAGATCATCAAGCAAAGTCCCGTTCCAATCCCAGATGACGGTCGAAAACTTCATCTATTTCCGTTGGCATTTACAGTTCTCGAAGTTGAAAACAGGCACGGCATACATCCCCAGCCAAAGTTGCATGGCATCATCGCGATCCTCGTTCACCAGTTTGAGTCGCTGGTGCGTCAAATCGAGAAATTTTTCTTTTTCCTCTGCAGTGTACTGGTCAGAATATTTCTGCGTCTTGTAGAAAATATCGTAGGCGATGTAATTATTCGGCCAAAGCTTGAAGTTCCGGTAAATTTCCACATCGATATATTCGGAAAGTGCCTTTAATGCCTTATTGGTATTGCCAATCTTAGCAATGTCGGCCAGCGGCTCCACAACGGGTTTACCAAATTCGAAATGCACGTGGCCCTTTTGATTCTTTAAGCCACTCACCATACTCCACAAGTCGTCTTTCTCTGTTTTCGAGAAGTCAGGATCGTTTTGCCTCTTCAGCAACTCGGCCACCTTCTCATTCCCGCACGGTTCTATCTCATAAGAAATTGAAAGTGGCACCAGGTTCAGTTCCCTGAAACCCGTTTCAAAATCGGCCCCATTGGACATGTTCATCATCTTCAGGACCGAAACCTGCGTCAGGTCGTTTCCATCTTTGGTCCGTCCTTCACGCTGCGCAATCCAGACTGAATCGCCGCGGTTTTGTATCGAATGGCGAATATATTCCGACAATGTTTTGGAAGCCATCAACATCTGCTTCACCGGAATATTCCGTTTCACCACAAAAGCCCGGTTCAGCTTTACCATATCAGTAATCCACTGATAGATCAGCAGGTTGCTGCCAATCGCAATTTCCGTGGTATTCAAGCCGGCTTTTTTAATCTCCACATTCATCAAAGCCGCATCGAGAATGATGTCGCGGTGATTGGAAATGAAAACATAGCTTTTGTTCGGGTCGATATTTTCCAGCCCGCCAATGCTAATTCCTTCGGTACTGTTTTCAATGATTTTATCCAGATACGGCAACATAAAGCGTGTCTGAAAATCGTCAACGTTATACGTCAACAGGAGAGCAGCTTTGATCTCCTCTACACGCTCTCGGGTTTGATAGAGCGTCATCAGCACCTCATCAAAAATGGGATCAGCGACCAGTCGCTTCATCACTTCCGCAACTTCGTCGTCTCTGTAAGGCCTGATTTCATCAAATTTTTTTTCGGACTGCATTGTATTCCAAGAATAGTTTAAATTTCCGAGCAGTCTTGCAAAGGTAAAAAATTACCCGAATGCGCCATGAACAGATTGCTCTGCAACATCTGACTCCAGCAGGATTTACCATCTCAGGCGCAGAAGTGCCCGAATATCAACACGAGACTCGCCTTCCGTTTCATCGTTTCCCGAGCCCCAGGTTTCCAAACCGGGACGCAAACTATATCCACCTTTCAAATAAACGGTTAACCACCTACCTGGAGCCCACTTCAAATTCAGATACATCCGGTGCCCCTGGCCATAAAACGCTGGAATGGAAAAATGATACAAAACATCATTTTCGTAAGCATAAATCCGGGAATTGTACCCATCGGTATTGTACCACGCATAGCGAATCCAACACTCTGTCTTCGCTTTCTCCAAATGAAAGACGAGGTCCTGAAAAGCCAGCCAACCGGTTTCCGTCACATCAGCTTTTTTATATCCCGCATACTCAACCCGGTTCCGAAACGTGACAGTTTCCGACAAATCCCAATCGGTATGTAGCCTAACACGAGTAGTTGTCTCATCGACATCCGTTAAAACGGTCCCACCATCCGAAATTTTGTCCGGCCGCGTTTCTGTCTTTCCGCGCAGATAACATTCAAACGTAGATAACGGCGACCACGTAAGCTGAGAAAACAATTCGGTGCCCGAACCCGGTGACGACGTATACGAACGTACCCATGGGAAATGATAGGCATCTGCATAAAAATCCATTCTTAATTTAGGAGCCAAAAGTATTTCGCTACCCAAATAGAACCCGGCCTCATTCCTCACTCCCGAACTTTCGCCAAATGCATTTCCATAGAAAGAATGAAATGAACGAGAGTAATTCCGGTATACCGCCGAAATTCCGATTTGCGGATGAGGACGCCAGACAATTCCCTGAATTCCAGCCAACGTCTCATTCTCACGGGCAGCCACCTCGCCGAACAGTTGAACAGATGGAAATGCCAGTTGGTAGTCAATTCCCGCTTGCTGGTTGGTGCTGCCCCGAAAATAATACTGCTTATACAAATCGTCTCCCGGCTGTATTTCACCGTCGAACATTTGCCGACTGTATGTGATGCCCATCCGAAAATGGTTGGTTTTTAACTGCGCGTATCCGCCAAACACTCTTTCATTCAACGACAATTTATCCGCCCGTTCTCCTTCGGTCCGGTGCAGTCCGGAAGTTTGGAGTGAAGTAAAAACAGCAGGCTCCTCCGACACTTTGTTAGCGTCCCGGTTTTTATCCGAAAAGAACAAAAACATCTCAAATGGTCCACGCCCTAAGGTTAATGCACCCCCGCGAAAAAAGCGATTCTCATCCGTCGATGTATAAGCACGAATGCCTTGCCCGGACTTCATTGTATTCAGCACATCGGCAGACTTGCCCGCTCCCATGCCCGACCAATAATTAAGGCCCTGCCCTGTTCGGATATAGAAATCCCCAATATTGACCTGCTTGATAAAGCCTCTTCCCTGAACTGCAGCGAAAGCCGAATAAAAGTCAAATCCGTTGGAATTATCTCCGGAGAAGAATTCCTCGCCGGCATCTTTTTCTGCGGTAAAGCCCGCCGACCAGCTTTCCGCTTTTTCATAATGGTAGCGGGTATAAAACCGTTCCGGCGTACCCGGATATTTGGGAGGTTCCGAAATGGATGCACTTCCATATCCCCGGCTTTTGGGAAACAGTCGTTGCCCTTTTAAAAGTAGGTAACTTCTTCCTCGTCTTCTATATTTCCTGGCTTCAGCTGATGGCTGTGCGAAAGAGATGAACGGCCTGATTCGCGCCACAATGTCGGGAGTAAATCCGGGTAAGGTATTTAACTCGTACGACGACAAAATCTCGCCATGTTTTTCACGGTAGTTAATAATCGTGGCAATCTGTGAGAAATTCAGAAAATGCAGTTTCTCCAAATCCGTTGCTGTTGCCGAATTGATATTCAGCGGTTGCTCTGCCAGGTGAGTCAAATCTTCCAAAATCAAAGCCGATTCCGTTTCATCTTCAGCCGATTCCCGAATCGATTCGATGATCTGCTCAATCTCCTGTTCCCGCGAACGCTCCTGCCCAACCGATTCGATTGGAACCAGCGGAATAAAAAGTATCAGCAAGACAATATGCCATTTCTCCTTGATCATCAGCTACAGATTAAACGTGAGTGACACAGACGGTGAATATCCTAACAGAGCATGGTGTGACACGGCCAGATCGGTTTGCAGAAAATTCCACCGGTAACCGAACCCGGCAGCATAACGCACCGGTTTGCCGGAAAGTCCCCCCCGCAGCGAGAAATGCTCGTGAGGTTGATAATCGAAACCACCGTGTAGTTTGTAATTCCCTTCCATATCGCCGGAAGTTCCCAGGTAAGTTTTCAGCTTATCACCCAACGGAAATCCAGCTCCAACTTTGAGTGCAACAGGTATGGAACGTTGGTTGAAGTTGGACTGTATGCCGGCACCAAACGGATTGAACAAATGAATGCCCAACGTTTGCTTTCCCGGAAATTCATAACGGGCCCCCATCTCGAAAAGGAAAGTTCCTCTGATAGTTCCGTTTTCCGGAAAATCCATCATGTAATAACTGAATTGCAACCCGCTCGATAACCGTGGCCCCAATTTTTTAGCAAATGCCAAACCAAACCGGCTTTCGTGGTAGCCGGTCATTCCTGTCTGCCAAACGCTCAATGCGAACGTACTTGTTTTGAGAGGCAAACAAACCGCACCCGACATTTCGGTAAAATCGTTCGTCAAATAAAGTTGCTGATAATGCACCGCTGCCGATACGCTTTCCAATTCCGCTAATCCGGCCTGGTTGTAAAATGCTGCAAAGGGAGTTTCTAAAGTGACAGAGGCGCCACCAACTGAAATGGAATAACTGTCTGAGTCCAAAAGATCGGTCTGAGCGAACAATGGTGTGGTCGAGAGAAGAAAGAAGCAAACAAAAAGGTTAAATGTCAGGTTTGTGGTTTGATGCATTCCAATTTTTGTCAACAAAAACGGGTGAAAAAAAGGCCGGTGGTTGCATAACAACCATCGGCCCCCTGAAAAACTATAAATAAGTTACGAAAAAAAGAGGAATGAAACCTAATATTTAATTCGTTTTGTACTGGTACTTCACGGTAGCCAGTTCCTCATTTGCTTTCACAATTTTTTTCTTCAAATCGTTTTTAAACGCTTTGAAACTTTCCGCCAGTTCAGCATCGCCGGTAGCCATGATCTGAACAGCCAGAATCGCAGCATTGCGGGCTCCGTTCACTGCTACTGTTGCCACGGGAATACCGGGAGGCATTTGCACGATAGACAGAATGGAATCCCAACCGTCGAGGCTGGCTTTAATCGGTACCCCGATAACGGGTAACGTAGTCATCGCAGCGATAACACCCGGCAAATGGGCAGCCATTCCGGCAGCAGCAATAATTACTTTAATTCCCCGATCGGCGGCATTGGTAGCAAATTTTTCCACTTCTTCCGGCGTACGGTGAGCCGAAAGCGCGTTCATTTCAAAAGGAATTCCGAATTCATCCAGAATCTTGGCAGCCCCTTCCATTACTGGCAAATCGGAGGTACTACCCATAATGATACTAACCTTTGGTTCCATCATTTTACTATTTATTGGTTGATTAATACAATTCAGAAATTGACCGGATAAAAATAACACCAAAAAATAGAAATGCATTAAAAATCTCTCACTTACTCGCAGCAAATATCCGTTACGAACGAAAAGAATTGATTATCTTTGTCCGGAAATTTCAAGCTTGTATTAAGGAGTTCTGAGGTTTGTTTATCCGGCCCTGGCGATTTGCCCGGGTTCTGTTTTTTCCGGCCGGTTTTTGGAAGAATGACTTGTCTTATTTTTTTCAAATTCAACTCATCAACCGCCTAATCAAAAAGCAAATCGGATGGAACAATGGGGAAATCCTGATACCTTAAAAGGTTAACTGTAAGAAGAATGAAACGGATTAAGCTCTGGGACAAAGAATTTGAAATTTCCATACCTGAGGGGAAAATTCAAGAGGCCATCCAAAAAATGGCCGACCAAATGAAAAGCGAACTGGAAGGGAAAGAAGTAGTTTTCCTCTGTATTCTGAACGGCTCCTTTATTTTCTCAGCTGACCTGATGAAAAAACTGGAATTGTTGGACGCTCAAATCACGTTCCTCAAGCTGGCCTCTTATTCAGGCACTCAATCAACGGGCAATTTGAAAGAATTGATTGGGCTGAATGAAGATTTGCAAGGCCGCAACGTAGTGATACTTGAGGACATTGTTGATAGTGGTTTTACCATTACCGATGTAGTGCGCCAGGTAAAAGAGAAAGGAGCTGCTGATGTAAAAGTGGCTACATTGCTCTTTAAACCGGACGCGCTGAAAACCGAAGCAAAACTGGATTACGTCGGGCTGGAAATCCCCAACGACTTCATCGTAGGTTATGGTCTTGATTACGACGGGCGCGGCCGTAACCTAAAAGACATTTACACATTAGTACCTGACTAAAAAATAGTAACTTGTAAGCCGATGGACCTGACTTCCGGAAACCAAAACATCAATTAGATAAAAAGGATATGCTTAACTTAGTTCTTTTTGGACCCCCCGGAGCGGGAAAAGGTACGCAGGCTGAATTTCTGGAAAAAAACTTCAACCTGATTCACATTTCCACGGGAGATCTGTTGCGCTCTGAAATTGCTGCCAAAACCGAACTCGGCATCGAAGCAAAGAAAAACATCGACAAGGGAGAATTGGTGCCCGATTCTGTGGTTGTCGACATGATTAAAGCAAAGCTTAATGCCCATCCTGCGGCACACGGATTTATATTTGACGGCTTCCCCCGGACTGTCGCACAGGCAAAGGCACTCGACCGGCTTTTGGAAGAGCATGGCACCGACTTGTCTGCGATGCTCTGCCTCCAGGTAGAAAACCAGGAACTGATTGACCGGCTGCTGAACAGAGGCTTGACCTCCGGTCGCTCTGACGATCAGGATCGGTCGATCATCGAAAACCGGATTTCTGTGTATGAACACAAAACAGCACCGCTGATTGAATACTACAAAGCACAGGACAAATATGTTCCGGTAGAAGGCATGGGAACGATTGAGCAAATTGCCGACCGGCTGGCAAAGTCAGTTGAAGCGCTTTAACGAAAAAACACCAATAAGGAAGGCCGCTTTCGAAAAGGAAGGCGG
This sequence comes from Prolixibacter denitrificans, assembly GCF_003014495.1. Taxonomy (GTDB): domain Bacteria; phylum Bacteroidota; class Bacteroidia; order Bacteroidales; family Prolixibacteraceae; genus Prolixibacter; species Prolixibacter denitrificans. The sequence goes on from NZ_PYGC01000009.1 coordinate 111,255, forward strand.
CCTTTTTTTGCTTTCCGGAAAACATTTTTCCTTTCTCGTGATACAAAGCGTAAATGCTTTTCGCATTGTCAAATTAAGGGTGTAATTTTGTGCCCTCAACAGAGATAGAATATGGCAGGATCGAACTTCGTAGATTACGTTAAAATATTTTGCCGCTCAGGGAAAGGCGGTGCTGGTTCCAGTCACATGCGGCGGGAGAAATTTGTGCCCAAAGGCGGGCCCGATGGTGGCGATGGTGGCCGTGGCGGTCACGTGATTGTGCGTGGCAACGCCCAGATGTGGACCTTGCTGCACCTGAAGTTCCAGAAACATATTTTTGCCGGCCACGGCGAATCGGGCGGCAGACAAACCAGTACGGGCAAAGACGGTGAAGATGTCATCATCGAAGTGCCGCTGGGAACGGTTGCGAAGGATGCCGAAACCGGCGAAACCCTGTTTGAAATTACCAAAGACGGCGAAACGGGCTTTCTGGCTAAAGGTGGTCGCGGCGGATTGGGAAACGTGCATTTCAAATCGTCGACCAACCAAACGCCGAGGTATTCTCAACCCGGAGAAGATTACGAAGAACACTGGCGCATCCTGGAGCTAAAAGTGCTGGCCGACGTTGGTCTGGTTGGATTCCCCAGTGCAGGTAAATCAACGCTGCTTTCAGTGGTTTCGGCTGCCAAGCCAGAAATCGCCGAGTACCCGTTTACCACGCTGGTTCCCAACCTGGGGATTGTCGGCTACCGCGATAACCAATCGTTTGTGATGGCTGATATTCCTGGAATCATCGAAGGAGCCCACGAAGGGAAAGGCCTCGGTTTACGCTTCCTGCGCCATATCGAACGGAATTCCATGCTGCTGTTCATGGTTCCTGCCGACAGTGATGATCACCGGAAGGAATATGGCATTTTGCTGAACGAACTGGAAAAATACAATCCCGAATTACTGGATAAGGAACGTTTCCTGGTCATTTCCAAGAGCGATATGCTCGACGAGCAGTTGATGGAAGAGATTGGCCATGAGCTGGAGGGAATCCCACACCTCTTCATCTCTTCGGTAACCGGAATGGGCATTATGGAGCTGAAAGACCAGATCTGGAAAACGCTAAACGGTTATTAAGTCGGAATACAAGCATTGCATAAACCGCGATTCTTCGTATTTTGGAGCAGTTCTAAATAAAAAATCCCCCTTTATAACGAATGTTACAAAGAAATTCACATGGGTATTATTGAAACGCTTAATCAATGGGACACGGAGTTATTCCTCTACCTCAACAGCTTTCACAACAGCTTTTGGGATTACACCATGACCCTTTTTACCCGGACGGAAATGTGGCTGCTTTTTTACCTGGTCATATTTATCACCATCATCCGGAAATACAAAAGAAAGTCACTGCTGGTTTTTTTGGTCATCACGCTGTTGATTATTCTGGCCGACCAGGGGTCCGGGATTTTGAAGCACGGCATCGAGCGACTAAGGCCGTCACACGATCCCTACGTGGCACCATTGGCCCACAACTTCTTTAAAAAGGGAGGTTTGTACGGATTTGTATCGGCGCATGCCGCCAATTCCTTTGGCTTCGCTATCTTCTCTGTCCTGTTGTTCCGCAACCGGCTCTTCTCCTTTTTTATGATTACATGGTCACTCCTCATTGCTTCCACCCGCATTTACCTGGGCGTTCATTATCCCGGCGATATTTTGGGCGGGATGATTCTGGGTAGCCTCATTGGCTGGGGAATGTACCGACTGCTGTTATTTTTGGAAGTATTTATGCGGCCGCGTAAACCGGAATTCATTATTCCCCTCGAGAACAAACGGGTGTACAACATCATACTGGCTGCCTTTGTGGTGATTGGATTCTCGATGCTGGTTGTTAACTTTTTCCTCAAACACCACATGTTCGCCTAATGAGTCAACCCGCCGAAAAGATTTACCAGGAGAGACAACAAAAGTTTGAACAGGAACTGACCGTAACCAACAAATGGTTGCGGTTGTTGTCGTTTCTTCGTCTGATTGTTTTTATGGGCGGTTTGATTCTGCTCTACCAGCTCCGGATGGCGTCGCCATTGCTCATCGTAGGGCTGGCCATCGTGTTGATCGCTACCTTTCTTTTCCTGATGAAACGATACTCCGAACTTTCGGAGGTCAGGCAAATGCAGGAGAATTACATCGAAGTCAACCACAACGAATTGAAAGCGCTTGGTTTCGATTTTTCGCCGTTTGGGCCGGGAAACGAGTACAAACAATCAGAGCATCCCTATTCCTTCGATCTGGACCTCTTCGGTGAATTTTCCCTCTTCCGGATGTTGAACCGGACGACCACTTCGGTGGGAAGCCGGCGGCTGGCCAGCTGGCTGCAGAACATGATGCTTTCGCCGGAAAAAATCAAAGCCCGGCAGGACGCGGTCAGGGAGCTGACAGAGAAACTTTCGTGGCGACAAACCTTTTCGGCCAGTGCCATGCTCTATCACGAAGATGATGCGCACATCGAGACCATTAAAAACTGGAAGGATATTGAGGTAAAGTTCCCGGGCGAAACGTTTTTCCGGATAGCCGGCATCGTTGTTCCCTTGCTCACCCTGGTTGCCATTGGGCTGCTCATTGCCGGTGAGATTACCTTCGGCCAGTACATGCTTACTTTTTACCTGCAATGGATCCTGTTTGGAATTCGCAGTAAAGTGCTAGCGTTTTTCTTCGACAACTTTGGAAAGAACTCAGCGCTCTTAAATAAGTACCGGAAACTCTTCGATTTAATCGAGAACGAAACATTCGCTGCCGCAGAAACCCAAGCCATCCGCCAGTTGCTTATTTCGCCGCGAAAGGCAAGCACTGAAATAAAAAGCCTGAATAAGACTATCAAGCTTTTCGAAGCACGGCTCAACATGATCACCGTATTTGTGTTTAACTCCATTTTCATGTGGGACATCAACTGCAGCCTGGCGTTGTTGAAATGGCACCGGCGAAATGCCACGTTGCTGCCACAGTGGCTCCAGGCAGCTGAGCAGTTCGATGCACTGAACAGCCTGGCGAACTTTGCGTACAACCGACCGTCAACGAATTTCCCTGTCCCGGAGAATGACGGCCATGCATTAAATGCAACATTGGTCGGTCACCCGTTGATTCCGGAAACCGAGCGAATCGACAATGATTTTCAGATTGACGGAAACGGTGAGTTCGTCATCATTACCGGGGCCAACATGGCCGGGAAGAGCACCTTCCTGCGCACCGTGGGCGTGAACCTGGTGCTAGCGATGGCCGGAGCGCCGGTTTGCGCGAAAGAGTTCCGCTTTACGCCCATGCCGCTCTACAGCCACATGCGCACCGACGATGACCTGGGACGGCACGAATCGTACTTCTTTGCCGAGCTGAAAAAACTGAAAGTTATCCTGGAAGCCCTGAAAGAGAAAGGGAAAATCTTCATCATTCTGGATGAAATCCTGCGGGGCACCAACTCGGAAGATAAACTCAGCGGCTCCATCCAATACCTGGAACAACTGATCCTGGAAGGCGGCATGGGGATTATTGCCACCCACGACTTGAAGCTGACCGAGCTGCACGAAAAGCACCCAAAAACGTTGCGCAACCAATGCTTCGAGGTGAACCTTTCTTCCGAAGGACTCACCTTCGACTACAAGCTATACGAGGGTGTGACCCGTACGATGAACGCCACTTTCCTGATGCGGCAGATGGGGATTATTCCCGGCAACGGCCAGTCATAAAAGCGAGACGACTACGCCTCGCCCTTCTCTATTTTTTCCTTGATTAGTTGCTCCACCTCGTCGAGTTGTTCGAGCGGGATGGAATTGAGCATCCGGGTGAGGTCGATGACTTTATCGGAGCGTTTTATTTTATTGAGCGGATGCTCCGCATCGACCTGCGTGTTTTTGTCGGGCGTCCACTCATAGAAGTCGTTGGGCGTGCAGCGCAGGAGCACGCAGAGCCGTTCGATTTCGCGAAGGTTGAGCCGGGCCACCTTGTTCTTTTTAACCCGTGTGGCAAAATTATCGGAGAAGCCCGCATTTTTCAGGTAAGTGAAAGGCCGGGCAATGCCTCTTGCCTTAAAAATCCGTTCGAAGTTGTAGATTAGCATAGGTTTGGGTTTGAATAACCTACACAAGTTAGGCGATTTACCGCTTATTAAAAAAATAAAACACTTCTTTCTGTTCTGCTATTCATTTTTATGACTTTACTTCTCGCGTATCTTTTTCAACCTACCGTGTATCTTACATTTTCCTTCGTTCTTCTATGATTTCCATACGTGCTTATTGTATTGCTACCCGTTCTTATTATTCCTCTGCTCGTTCTTGTTAGTTAACTTACTCTCGTTACTACAAAGTTTATCGTGTTTTCTTGATTGCCGGGATTGGATGGTCGTTTTCTTGGCAGGGATGGTTGTTTGGGTATGCGGGAGGTGGAATAGGGGAAAAGTACCAAATGATATCGAGACTTAGCACCACACTTTAATTGCCCAGCAATAGGCAGAAAAGCAACTTGCGTTCATATTCATCGTATCAAAGCATAGCCCCGCGTTATACAAAATATTGGTAAGCGCAATTATCTAATAGTATCACTTACCATAGTACTGTCACTGTTTTCAGATCTAATATTTTGTTCAATTAATCTATTGTAGTTTTCAATCATAATCTCTTTTTTCGTCTTATACCCCGTCCTTGCTTTATAAATGCTGAATGCTATATAAAAGACTACAAACGTCAACACTATTGCTATGTAAATTTTACCTAAAGTCTTAGAAAACAATTCCACACCCTCAACCTTGTAATTAACTATCAAAATAATTAGGGAAACAAGCGATATAATTCCTATAAGAATTATTCCTCCATACAGTAGTGGGTTCGACGAATTCAAATCCTCAAGTAATAAAAATCCCATAAGACAAATTGCAAACCCCAAAGAAGCTAATAGCGAAGCAAATTTTTTCATAACCTAGGTCTCTTCTTGTTGTTCTTCTCCATATTTTATCCCAATACTTATTATTCCAAACGGTTGTGTGTTGTTTCTACTTTTTTAGTTTATTATTTTCTTTTCTAATGATGTCTGCTAGTCCGTCAATATTTTCAGTTAACTGCCACGCTCTTTCGATATAAAGAAGAACATCTGTATCCATAAGATTATTTTTCTCTAAAATCGTTTCATCTAATAGATCAACAAAAAGAGCATATATATTATGAGTTATATAATTTCTCTGCCTGGAAATATCTTTGAGTATCATTATCGTATTTTTACTCAGAATGTGATTGGTCTCAGCAAGATCAATTAATGAACCTAATGTCGCTCTATTGAATTTACCTTTTACATTATGGTTCTTTAAGAGGATAATTAATTCGGCTTCGAGCTTACCTGATGCTAATGTAACTCTCCCCAATTCTGAGGTAAATTCTTCTGACTCGTTAAGTAATTTGTAAAACTCTAATCCTTTTTTGGGTTCTCCTAAGTACATTCTTTATCAGGGATTTAAATCACACACAACTAGTGTGTATGTGCATTGTTCTTATTTTTCTTAATCGGTATACAACTTGTGCTTATACCTGCATATGGGGATGTATTGTGTACCTACTATGTTGCATCAAGAAGTAAGCAGTAATGGGTTTTAATTTCGAAGTTTCTTCCACGAAGAGCTTCACGCCAATGAAATTAGCGTTTTTTATCGTTAATCAAAAGTTGGGAAATCAGGTGCATTCTCGACAAGTTATTCACCCCTAAATCCCCTAAAGGGGACTTGGAGCTGCCCCTTTAGGGGAGCTCCGAGACTTCGGAGGGAGGGGTAAAAACGGAACGCCAATTACAATTTGTCAATTTTAAATTTTGCCCTGGTACTTTTCGGACACCTTCCAATTAAATCCAATTTCATCTCCTGCATCCAAGCTGTTCGGATGCAGGAGATGGGAATCATTCCAGAGACGGTAATTGAATTTATCTATTTCATTGATAGTCTTTACTTGCTACCTTCGTTCCATTCAGGGAATCTCCCGGGCGTGTATGGGGCACCATACTTTTCCAGTTTTGATTCAACCGATTTTATTTCACTATCGATCGATTTTAGTTTCGTCAATAAGTCTCCAAATTTACTGGCGGCAGCATCGTATGACTGCTTAAATGTGGTCGTTGGAGCTGCCGTTGTCGTCCACAGTGCGCCGGTAATTAAATCGACTCTTTCTTTCACGGAAGTGGGTGAAGCACCTTCGTAATCGGCTTTCAATCGGTCTCCGTTCAGTTCTTCGTTCAACTCATCGAGCTCCTGTTTAATGGATAAAATGGAGTTGTAAATGCTGTCAGGAACATTCGCTCCATCAATCACGGCCTTTTCGAGATAGGCAATTTTATTAACGAGTGATTTTCGGTAGGCATCTGCCCCGGAAATTGCCCGGGTCAATGAAGCCACTTTTTTATTGAATTGATCAAGAGCAAGTCTTTCATCAGCAGCAAGCGTGGTAGTATTTAGCGGTTCACAGACAAAATCCTGCGGTGGTACCAATTGAGTAAATTTTCCATCGACAAATTTTGAAAGCGAGACTTTGTATTTTCCGGGGACAACCATATAGCCTACATCAGGCGAATACCATGGTACAGAAGTATCAACCGGCTTTATTGAAACAGGTGTAAATGGATTATACCTGAAATTCCAGGTAATCCGGTTCACTCCCTTTTTGGGTGACGTCTTAATTTTCCGGATGACGTTTCCATTTTCATCGGTGATGGTAAAAAGCAAATAGGCTGTTGGTTCTTCCTTTTCTTCATGCAACCTGTCGTAGGTGGGAAATTTCACCTCTTCGTTTTTCTTCTGCTTGGCTTTTTCTTCGTCTCTTCGTTGCTCTTTCAGCGATTTGATATCATCTTTCAGATAATAGGTAAACACTGCTCCAACAGGCGGATTGGGTGCGCTATAAAAGCTTGCTCCCTGAAACCCTACGCCTTTGAATCCAAGCGGATTTGCCTGAACAAACATTTTTGCATCCTTAATCGGGAAAATGTAAGCTTTCTTTTTCAGTGTTTCAGGACTTAACTTTCTCAACGGGGTATAATTATCAAGAATGTAAATTCCGCGACCAAATGTTGATACCACCAGATCGTGTTCTCTTCGCTGTAAAACAAGGCTCTTGACACACTCGGTAGGAATTCCGTTTTTTAACTGAACCCATTCATGTCCGCCGTCATTTGTAAAGAAGACGCCAAATTGCGTTCCAACAAAAAGAAGACTTTTGTCCTTATCATCTTCTGCAATGGTGTAAGTGCTTCCCTTTTCCGGTAGATTTCCGTTGAACAGGAACCACGATTTTCCGCCATCCGTTGTTTTGAAAAGGTAAGGTTTGAAATCACCATCAAGAAAATTTTCGCAGGCAGCGTAAGCCACGTTTTTGTCGAAGTGTGACCCGATTATTTGAGAGATTCTTGCATATTTTGGCAATCCGGGTGTTGAAGATTTATTCCAGTTTTTCCCTCCATCGGTTGTATAATAAATCAATCCGTCACCGGAACCCGTGAATAGCAGATTCTCATCGATTGGTGACTCGGCAATTGCACTTATTTGTCCCATCGAACCCTTTCTGACCAGTTCGTCAACGCTCCAGCTCCGATCCATCAGGTTTTGCATTTCATTCGGCACACCGCGGGTCAAATCAGGACTGATTACATCCCAGGTGCTTCCCATATCGTTGGTCCGGAATAATTTGTTGGCCCCGAAATACAATCTTTTATGATCGAATTTGGAAATTAATAAGGCAGCATCCCAGTCGAACCGATAGGCCGTATCAGCAAAGTCATACGGTTTAATGAATAATTGTTCACCCGTTTTTTTATCATACCGAACCAGACCGCCATTTTGCGACTCTGCGTAAACGATGTTCGGATCTTTCCAGTCCACCTGCGATTGAAAACCATCACCGCTGGTTGTAAAAAACCAATCGCGGTTGGTAATGCCACTGGAATTGATAGTTCTGGAAGGACCTCCAAAGCTGTTGTTGTCCTGCGAGCCAGCGTAGACATTATAAAATGGCTTTGCGTTATCGGTTGTTACTTTATAGATTTCAGCGATTGGGATATTCGATTTGAAGCCCCAGTTTTTCCCCTCATCATACGTTTCGTAAACACCACCGTCACACCCGTCAATCAGGTGTTTGTTGTTCGATGGATCAATCCACAACACATGATTATCGACGTGCTTTTTAGCTTCGCCTAAATTATTCCATGTTTTGCCTCCATCGATGCTTACCTTCATAAATACATCCATGCTATAGACCCGATCGACATTTTTGGTATCGCAGTAAATTTTCTGGAAATAGAACGGATAAGAAGAAACATAACTACTCCGTTTTTCCCAGCTAATTCCGCGGTCTGTACTTCGGTATACACCTCCGCCTTTTTTGGCCTCAACAATGGCAAACAAGACATCCGGATTTACCGGAGAAATAGCGATTCCGATTCTTCCGACATCCCCCGTTGGAAGCCCCTCGGTCATTTTCGTCCAGGTTTTTCCGCTGTCGGTACTTCGGTATATTCCGCTTTCCGGTCCGCCGGAGACCCCGGTAAATAGTTTTCTCATTCTCTGGTGTGCCACGGCGTACAGAATATTGGTATGTCTGGGGTCCATGTGAATCTCATAGCAACCGGTATATTTACTGATAAACAAAACCTTTTTCCAGGTTTTTCCGCCGTCCGTAGTTTTGAATATTCCCCGCTCATCATTTGCTTTTCTCAACGATCCGTAAGCAGCGACATAGACGGTATTCGGATCTTTCGGGTCAACAACAATTCCTCCGATGTGATAGGAATTTTTAAGCCCCATGTTTTTCCAGCTTTGTCCGCCATCTTCACTTTTATAAACTCCATCGCCGTAAATAACATTATTCTGATTGTTATTTTCGCCTGTTCCAACCCATATCGTGTTAGGATTCGTCGGATCAATGGTTACAGCACCTATTGCGTACGATTTTTGATGATCAAATACCGGGGTGAAAGTGATTCCGTTATTGGTTGTTTTCCACAATGATCCATGACCGGCCCCCACAAAATATTCGCTATGATTGAAAGGATTTACGGCGAGGGCTACCACACGGCCTCCTGTTATGGCCGGTCCGATACTTCTGAAGGATAGTCCGCTTAACGAAAGATTTTTAAGCGAGTCCTGGTTTGATTCTGTCTTTATATTTTTAGCCGGGAGATTTCCGGAAATAAGCAAAATGGATGCAATAAGAAGGGAAATTTTAATTCTTTTCATACGAAGTATTTTTGGGTAAAGGCGATATCAAAAACGGTCTATGGAAAACCTCTTTGATATTCCCGCCGGTGGTGTAAATAGAACAAAAGTTTTGATCAAGTACAACCAACTCACCAATTCAACGCTAATATATACGAAAATGATTTACGGTTATATTACTTGTGACTATTTATAAAGCTAGTCGTCCCAACTACAGAAACAGTCTCACCGTTTCAGGACGTGTGGCAAAAATACGTTCAGCAGTTTTTATCGTTCATCAAAAGGTGGGCATTTTTAGCCCCACACCCAGCCTCTCCCCAAATTGGTGAGAGGTGTTGAGCCGGAGCGTCAAATAAAGTTAGCGGCTTAAAGTCCCCCGGATGGGGGATTTAGGGGGCGCACAAAAAGTATTGTGATTTTTACGTAGCCACTTTCCTGATGCGGCAGATGGGGATTATTCCCGGAAAGGGGATTTGAGTTTATGCCAGCTCTATCACGGTGATTTCGGGGGGCATGCCGATGCGACCCGGGAAGCCGTGGTAGCCAAATCCGCGGTTGACATACAGGTATTGCTTATTGTGACGGTACAGTCCGCCCCAGCGAGGATACTTGTACTGTATCGGGCTCCATTTGATGCCGGCCCGCTCGATGCCAAACTGCATTCCGTGGGTATGTCCCGCGAAAGTGATGTCGATATCGGTGCCGGTCAGCACCTCTTCGTCCCAGTGTGACGGGTCATGGCTCAACAACATCTTAAACTGTTCCGGAGCAACGTTCGCCAGCGCCTTGTTCAGATCGCCATGCTGAGGGAATGGAGGTTTGCCCCAGTTTTCGACACCAACCAACGCGATTTCTTCGTCATTGATGGTCAGGTTTTCGGACTCGTTCAGCAATAGCCGGAAACCAATTTTCTTATGGAAATTCTTGATGGAGTTCAGGTTTTTCTCTTTGGCCGCGGGGGTTTCCCATTCGGAGTAGTCGCCGTAATCGTGGTTACCCAAAACGGAATATTTACCGTATTTGGCTTTCATTTTAGCCAGCACAGGTGCCCAGCCATCGGTTTCTTCGGCAAAGTTGTTAACCAAATCGCCGGTGAAGAAAATCAGATCGGGCTCCTGCTCATTAATCATTTCAACCGCCTTGGTAATTTGCTCGTATTTCCGGCGGAAACTCCCCAGGTGCATATCCGATATCTGGACAATCTTCAATCCCCGAAACGATTCCGGAAGATTCTTAAAACGAATTTTTTCGTGTATAACCTTGTACTTGAATTTTCCCTTGGTTACTCCGTACAGAACGGACGCCACCGGAATAGCGGCTACAAAAAAGCTCATTTGGTATAACAAAACCGAACCCAGCATTCTCCTCTTCTCATTTTATTCCATTGCGGTACGCGCTTCCTCACTCTTCCTGAACACCGTACGACGCAAAATCTGCCTGCGAAAATAGATGTTTCCGGCAAGTTAAAGTGTTAAAATCCAATAAAAACTAAAAAAAATACGATTCGGAGTTGTCTGCCGCATTGTATTGCTCCTCAGCAAACGGATAAGAACATAATTTGGAAATCCGTATGATATTTTCAAAATGCATTCCTTCTCATATATTTTCGTTCAATACCCCTGTTACTATCAGAAATACCGGTCATCACGAGCTCGTTCTTGTTGACTTCAATACGCCAGCTTTCAGGTTTTTCTCCTTCCTGATGGGGCAGAAAAGTGAGTTCCGGTTTGTGAGCGTTCATATGCCAGTATCCGGTTAACTTTTTGCCTTGCGGGCTGAAGTTGATATACCTTCTATCCCATCTGATGAATAGCCTGTGCTTATTCCCACTATCGAATTCTTTTAATATGGATTGATGATCTTTTGTAATCTCTGTCAAATCCCAAAGACCAACCAAATAATCCGCCGGAGCCATGGGGAGTTTCTGTATAGGGCTAAGTGTAACCTTTACCGGCATACCTTCTTCCTCTCTTTGCCAGTACATCTTTTCATTGTCGAAGGACACGGTAAAACCCCCGAACTCATCTTTGATGCCTAACGGGTCAACTGCTGTGAAAATCTTGTTTTCTGCATCATAACTCCAGCTACCCTGGGAATTTTGCAGCCATCCGTTTCCCGATTGGAAGGAACCGTCCGCATTTATTTTGGTCCATTTGGCTACAGGGGTCATATTTTGGTTTCCGACCGATACCGTTTCAATTGCCCAAAAACCTGTAATCTTGCTTTTCTGAGCATAAATATTTGAAGAGAAAAGCAATAGCATGATTGCCATTAGTGATTGAATTGAAAGTCTCATAGTTTATTTTGTTAATAGGTTTACAATTTGTTTTGCCAATTCCATTTCCCCGGTTCTGTCTCCCACGTTACTTAAAAAGCTGATGACATATTCTCCGCGATTGATGTTAATGAGCATTGCTCTGTAACCATCCGTACTTCCGCCATGAATAATGTAAGGCTTTTCAATTCCCAGATTACCCATTTCGCTTTTGTTATCCGCGTCGACAACTACCCATCCGTATCCATAGCTGACGTGTTTTGAAATGCCCACCAGGTGATTGGTTTTCATCAGTTCCAGAGAATGCTTGTTTAAATAACCGGGATTATCCATTACCTGGGCCCATCGGTTTAAATCGGAAGCTGTTGAAAATATTCTCCTCCCCAGACTTAGATCGATAAACGGGTTCTGAAGCCATTTCCCGGTTTTCTCATCATAGTTATACCCTTTCGCCAGATGCTTTATGATTTGATCGTTTTTGCTTACCGAAACCGCATGTTTCAAACCCAGTGGGCGCGTCAGTTTTTCTTTTAAGATTTGAGAAAAAGGCATATGATAGGTTTCTTCCAGAATGATTGCCACTAAATGGTAGGCAAAATTGCTGTAATAGAATTGCTTCCCCGGCTCATTGACAGGCTTTATTTTACTGATGAAATTGACATATTCTTCATTGGTAAATCTCATCCGCTTAAACTTCCGGAACTGATTCCTTCGCAACTCTTCCGGTATCTGGTCATAATCGGGCAGCCCGGAAGTGTGACTGAGCATGTTGCTTAGTGTGATTTTAGGATCAAAAATCCCTTCGTATGAAAAGTCTTTCAGTAAATCGAACAGTTTGTCGTTCAAACTGAGTTTTCCTTCTTCCACCGCTTTTAAAACCAACGCCGATATCATTGATTTATTCAGGGAAGCAATATCAAACTTCACGTCTTTTGTAACCGGAATATTCCAACTCCTGTCGGCAATTCCCAGGTAGTTTTCATAAATAACCTTGCCATTATGACTGATGACAACTCCCCCATGAAAGAGGTCTTGCTGATAACGACTCGTAAACAGTGAATCAATTTTTCCAACCTGGAGATGAGTGTCCTGAGTCGTTCGGTTTTCCTTAGGCAGACATCCTGCTAACAAGAATAAGATCAATACCCCTAACAACCGATTCTTTGTCTTTTTCATAGGCATAGCGTTTTTGCAAATATCAAAGCAAAAATGCCCGACTAACCAATCAGAAAGTGGGTTTGTGACGAAATTCAGCGATGAGGGACGAAATGATTTTCAGTTGAGAAAGTCGTTTTGATAATTCTTTGAAACTGGTAAGCTGGCGGTGCCAATTTCAATGAAAACTTTCCCCTTGGTTTGTTTTATATTTTGAACATGGGCTCTGTTCACCAAATAACTTCTGTGGATTCTGACAATTTCTGGATGTGTTTTCAACTCCCCTTCCAGGTTTTTTAGGGTTTTTCGGATGAGATGCTGTCTGTTCTGATGACCTGAGATGTATGTAATCGAGACATAATTCTCTGAAGAACTGGCATACAGAAAGTCTTTCAGTTTGATTTTCAATCGATCTTTCCCGTTGTCAGATTGAAATAACAGATAATCAACTTCCTGAACCTTCTGCTTCAGTACTGCCATGATGGACAGATAAAAAAACAATGGGAATATCATTATCAAAGGAAATTCCTTTTGTATCAGTGCCCAGGCTTCGATATTCCATTCCTGCCAATTCCAGAAAAAGTTAAACAGAAGAAATATGAGTTGGTTACCCAACAAGACCAAAGCCATATACCACAAAATGGAACGCTTAATTCCTTTAATTTTCAGCTTTGGCTTCACCCAGGATTCAAAAACCAATAGGTAAGTGAAAGTTAATACCCCAAAACTGATGCTCCTAAAAAGATGAGAATGCCCTGAATATGACATTCCTTGTTGAATGCCATACGCACCAAAGAAATAGAGAAAATAGAAAACCGAGAAGCCTGAAACCAAGCTCAGCAAGACAGCCGAAAATTTTTTAAACGTGTTTCTATTCAGTAGCATCCCCAAAAATCGTCAAATCAATATTATCTGAATTTTTCAATCAAAATAGTATGATTTTCTGCAATTCATTTCCAGCAACAAAATTCAATCCTACAGGTGTAGCGGGGAATGTCTTCAACCAGCATACACCAACAACTATTATCTGCCCGTAATAGAATGTATTGTGTGCTTAGAATAACACTACAACTATTGCAGCAAACATTGAGGTAAAATTGATTTCAGGTGATAAGTCTATTTCTTCTTCTTTTTTGGTTTGGGCATAGGTAATTCCTTTACCGTGACTCGAACCAATTCGCTCAGCCATTCCCGGTCCTCAAGTTTATCTTCAATCAGGAAACTCGGCTTTGCGCCCTCGTAGGGTGGAGCTTCCACCACATTGCCAATAAATTCGCGCCCTGCGTTGGTCGGTTTGATGAATAGCTTATTATCGCAGATTACGCCGAAGAATTTTCCATCGGCGTAAATGCCGTATTCGCCAAACATTTTCCGGGCCTTTATTTCTCCGGCCTTCTCCATCTGGTCAATGACGAAATCCACAAATTCCTGTTTGGTTGCCATCGTGTTGAATTGTTAGGTGTTCACTTCTGATTTCCTGCCTTCCCGCCACTGAAATTAGTGCTTTTTATCGTTAATTAAAACGTAGCCGATCAGGACATGTCCTGACCCTACCGATACCGCACCCTGGCAAACCGGAGAAGAATCCTCTTAAAACATAATATTAACAGTCCTGCCAATCGATTCCTATCGGGCTGAATATCTGTTTGAAATCATCATAAAAAAAAGCGGATATAAACCGTTTATTAACCACAGATTGTTTATTTCAAGCGAATCGGAGTTTCTTAATCGCACCTTAATTTCGTTATATTTGTCCAAAATCGATCGAAAATGACACCAACGTATTCAGAAGATTCCATCCGTACACTGGACTGGAAAGAGCACATCCGCAAACGACCAGGGATGTATATCGGGAAGCTGGGCGACGGCTCATCTCCCGATGACGGGATTTATGTGCTTTTGAAGGAAGTCATCGATAACTCCATCGATGAGTTCATGATGGGTTTTGGAAAGAAAATCGACGTGGAAGTAAGTGACGAGCTTGTTTCCGTGCGAGACTTCGGACGCGGGATTCCGTTGGGAAAACTGGTGGAAGTGGCTTCCAAAATGAACACTGGTGCCAAGTACGACTCCAAAGTATTCAAGAAATCGGTCGGATTGAATGGAGTCGGTATCAAGGCAGTAAACGCGCTGGCAACCAACTTTACCATCAGCGCTTTCCGCGACGGAAAAGGAAAACAGGTTGTTTTTGAAAAGGGAGAGTTAGTCGAAGAGATTGACATCGCTTCGACCGACGAGCCCAACGGTACACTAACGAGCTTTGTGCCGGACGGAACTATCTTCAAGGAATTCCATTTCATTGAAGACTTCGTCATCAGCATGCTCAAGAACTACGTCTTCCTCAATGCCGGCCTGACCATTAACTTCAATGGCGAGAAATACCTTTCCAAAAACGGATTGCTCGACCTGTTGGAGGAGAACCTCGATCAGCCGTCGCTTTATCCCATCATTCACCTGAAGGATGAAGACATCGAACTGGCGATCACGCACGGAAACCAGTACGGCGAAGATTATTACTCTTTTGTGAACGGACAACATACCACGCAGGGCGGAACGCATTTGGCTGCCTTCCGGGAATCCATCGTGAAGACCGTTCGTGATTTTTACAAAAAAGATTTTGACGCCTCCGATATACGCGCCTCCATTGTGGCAGCCATCAGCATCAAGGTAGAGGAACCGGTTTTCGAATCGCAAACGAAAACCAAACTGGGTTCGAAAGACATTGGCCCGAACGGACCTTCGGTGCGGAACTTTATCATGAATTTCGTTCAGAAGGAGCTGGACAATTATCTCCATAAAAACTCAGAGACAGCCGAGGTATTGCTTCGCCGCATCCAGGAGTCGGAGCGGGAGCGAAAAGCCATTTCGGGCGTGAAGAAGCTGGCCAAGCAACGGGCGAAGAAAGCGAGCCTCCATAACAAGAAGCTGCGCGACTGTCGCATTCATTATAACTCGAACGACGATCGGAAGAACGAGACCTCCATCTTCATTACGGAGGGTGATTCGGCCAGTGGTTCCATCACCAAATCGCGCGATGTGAATACGCAGGCGGTCTTCAGCTTACGCGGAAAACCTCTCAACTCATTCGGGTTAACCAAAAAAGTGGTATACGAAAACGAGGAGTTCAACCTACTGCAGGCAGCACTGAATATTGAAGAGGGAATTGATGAACTGCGTTACAACAAGGTCATCATCGCAACAGATGCCGACGTGGACGGAATGCACATCCGGCTGTTGCTGATTACCTTCTTCCTGCAATTCTTCCCGGAGTTGATTAAGAAAGGACACTTGTATATTCTGCAAACACCCCTTTTCCGGGTACGGAATAAAAAAGTTACGTATTATTGCTACTCGGACCAGGAGAGAGAAGCTGCGATTAAGAAGCTAAAAAATACAGCGGAAATCACCCGCTTCAAAGGTTTAGGTGAGATTTCGCCGGATGAGTTCAAGAACTTTATCGGCGACGACATTCGCCTTGAACCGGTGATACTAAACAAACACGAATCGATTTCCGACATGCTTTCTTTCTACATGGGGAAAAACACGCCCGAACGACAGGAGTTCATCATCGACAACCTCTATGTTGAAAAGGACGAGATAGAAGTAGAAGTTTAACGTAGAAGCAAAACGGACAATTAATTCAACCCTAAACGATTTAGACCATAGATGAGTATAGAGGAAGATAAGTTGCCAACCGGTGAGCCGGAAGATGACAGCGCAAAAGATTCCAAAAAAGATATACACCATGTCAAGTATTTGTCGGGGATGTACGAAAACTGGTTCCTCGATTATGCTTCGTATGTGATTTTGGAAAGGGCTGTGCCGTACGTCGATGACGGGCTGAAACCCGTGCAGCGCCGTATTTTGCATGCCATGCGCCAGATGGATGACGGCCGTTACAACAAGGTAGCGAACATCATCGGGCAAACCATGATGTACCACCCGCACGGTGATGCTTCGATTGGTGATGCGCTGGTACAGCTCGGACAAAAGGATTTGTTGATTGACACCCAGGGAAACTGGGGAAACACGCTCACAGGCGACGGCGCCGCTGCCCCGCGTTACATCGAGGCGCGCCTGTCGAAATTCGCCCTCGAGGTACTTTTCAATCCCAAAACCACCAACTGGCAATTGTCATATGACGGTCGTAACCGCGAACCCGTTACCCTTCCGGTGAAATTCCCTTTGCTGCTGGCACAGGGCGTAGAAGGAATTGCCGTGGGACTCGCCTCGAAAATATTACCCCACAACTTTGTGGAACTGCTCGATGCTTCCATTGCTTACCTGCGCGGCAAAGAGTTTGAGCTGTACCCCGATTTCCCATCGGGCGGCTACATGGACACATCGCGTTACAACGATGGCTTGCGCGGAGGTGCTGTCCGGATTCGGGCGAAGATTGAGAAACAGGATAGCCGGACCCTGGTGATTACCGAAATTCCTTACGGGAAAACGACCACATCGGTCATCGAATCGATCATCAAAGCCAACGACAAGGGCAAGATTAAAATCAAGAAGATTGACGACAACACCGCCGATCGCGTGGAAATTCTCGTCCATCTGGCTTCCGGAATCAGTTCCGATAAGACCATCGATGCCCTGTATGCCTTTACCGATTGTGAGATTTCCATCTCGCCGAATGCCTGCATCATCCACGATGACAAGCCGGAATTCCTGACGGTTACTGACATTCTGCAACGTTCGGCCAACTCAACCCTCGAGTTGTTGAAACGGGAACTCGAAATCAAGAAGGGCGAGCTGGAAGAGCAGTGGCATTTTGCCTCGCTGGAAAAGATTTTCATCGAAGAACGAATTTACAAGGATAAAGAGTTCGAGGAAGCTTCGTCGATGGATGTAGCCGTGAAGCACATCGACAAACGGTTGGATCCGTGGAAGCCGAAGCTCAAAAGGGACATTACACGCGACGATATCCTCAAGCTGATGGAAATCCGGATGGCCCGCATTCTGAAATTCAATTCCGACAAGGCAAACGATCACCTGCTTTCCATCGAAGAAGAAATTGCCAAGGTAGTTAACAACATCGAACACATCGTCGATTACACCGTCGACTGGTTCAAGCGACTGAAGACCAAGTACGGAAAAGGACGGGAGCGCCGGACCGAAATCCGCAGCTTCGAAAATATCGAAGCCTCGAAAGTGGTCGTTGCTAACGAAAAGCTATACATTGACCGCGAAGAAGGTTTCCTGGGAACCGGCTTGAAAAAGGCAGAATATGTTTGCGACTGCTCCGACCTCGATGATGTCATTATCTTCCGCCGCGACGGTAGCTATTATATCACCCGTGTTTCGGAAAAAGCATTCATCGGGAAAGATATCCTGCACCTGGCCGTTTTCAAGAAAAACGACAAACGGACCATTTACAACCTGGTATACCGCGATGGCCGGGCCGGCAACACCTACATGAAACGTTTCTTCGTTACCGGGGTGACCCGCGACAAAGAATACAACATGACCAAAGGAACAGCCGGCACCCGAATCCTGTATTTCAGCGCCAATCCAAACGGCGAAGCGGAGGTATTGAAAGTAATGCTCAAGCCAAGGCCCCGTTTGAAGAAGCTGACGCTGGAAATCGACATGGGCGAACTGGCTATCAAAGGGCGGAGCGCCATGGGTAACCTGGTCACCAAGCACGACATTCACAAGGTCAGCCTGAAGGAAAAAGGCACTTCAACGCTGGGCGGACGGAAAATCTGGTTCGATAGCGATGTACTTCGTTTGAATGCTGACGGACGCGGAAAATATCTGGGCGAATTCAGCGGAGAGGACAAGATTCTGGTAATTTCCAAAGAAGGTTATTTCCAGCTTTATTCTTACGATTTAACCAATCACTTCGAGAACAATATTCTGTCCATCGAAAAATACCATGAAGGCAAAGTAGCCTCGGTGGTTTACTGGGACGCCGACCAGAATTACTACTATGTGAAGCGGTTCGAAATCGATGACAGCAGCAACAAGCAATGCCGTTTTATTGGTGATAACCCGGAAAATAAGCTGGTCAGTATCACCTGGGTTACGTACCCACGGCTGGAATTAAAATTTGGCGGCGACAGTAAGGAACGGGATGACGAAATCATCGAAGTAGCCGAATTCATTGGCGTAAAATCGTTCAAGGCAAAAGGAAAACGTCTGACCAATTTCACGGTATCGAATATCAAAGAGATTGAACCCGTCATCAAGGATGAGGATGAACACGAAGCGGAAGATGACGATGATGTTCCGATGGAAATCAACCGGCCGGATGACGATGAAGACGACGAAAACCAATTAGATATATCATTCGACAAATAATACGGAAAACCGGAGTTTGCCTGTGAAAATTTACCTGATCGGATATATGGGATGCGGAAAATCGACCATGGGTCGGAAACTGGCTCAGCGTCTGAATCTCTGTTTTATCGATCTGGATAAATACATTGAAGAGCGGAACTTCCGGACGATTCCCACCATATTTGCCGAGGAAGGGGAAGAAGGTTTTCGTTTGTGTGAGAAAAAGGCTCTGGAGGAGATTGCCGATTTTGAAAACCTGGTGGTAGCCACTGGTGGTGGAGCTCCCTGCTTTTTCGAAAACATGGAATTGATGAACCGGACAGGTGCCACGATCTACATCGCTCCACCAACAGAGATTCTGGTTGAACGATTGCTGAAATCGAAAAATGAACGCCCGTTGATTAAAGGAAAATCACGCGAGGAACTCACCCGCTTCATTGATGAGAACCTGCAAAAAAGAGCGCCATTTTACGAAAAAGCCTCACTCATCATCCGGGATAAGCGCAATCTGGAAGTAGATGATGTGCTTCGGCTCCTCGAGAAACAATAACAAGCTTGACATCAAGAATCCAAAATAAAAGGTTGCCTCAAACGGGGCAGCCTTTTTTATTGTACGAAATCGAACACACGTTGTTCTTTAGCGTTCATTTTTTTGACCTCCCCCTCTTCATAAAAACCAAAACACACCCAACAACTAACTATACCACAACACAATACATTTTTTGGCACATTTCCTGTTATAAGCTGGTCGAACGGACAAAAAACAAAAAGATTAAAAAATAGGAGATAACGTCATGAAAACACAAGCAAACAACTCAGCAAAAAAGGTCATGGTAACCTTCATGATAGTTCTGACAGTAAGTGTAATGAACATCGCCAACGCTCAGGGAATCTCTGGCTTTGTAGCCATGCTTTCACCCGTAAACGCAATGAACAGTACAACAGTTGAAAAGATGGCGGTCTTGGTCAACGAAGAACTGAACGACGACGAATTGAAAGTAGAAGACTGGATGAGCAACGATAACTACTGGAGAGTAAGTGAGCAAGATGAACAACTCGAGGTAGAAGATTGGATGAGCAGCGAAAATTACTGGGGCGTAAAAGAACAAGCTAATTTCTCAGACAGTCCGCTGACCGTCGAAAACTGGATGTCATCCGATAGCTACTGGACCGGTGGACAACAGGAAAAAGACGACAATCTGGCTATCGAAAGCTGGATGACTTCCAACGAATACTGGGGAATGAAATAACAAGAAATTTCCAACGCAAATAATTCATAGTTAGGTTTAGTTAAATTACATTACGCAAAGTTTTTTCATAAGAAAGGCTGCACCGTCGGTGCAGCCTTTTATTTGTTTGCCTTTCAGCGAAAGCTTATATAACTATATCATCTTCTTTGCTCTCCTGAACACGAAGTGAGTGCCCGGGCAAAATCAGATTCAGCACAACACCTACCACAGATGCCAGGCCAATTCCGGCCAGCGAGAAGCTACCCCACTGCAGGGTCGCACCGCCCACGCCCAATGTAAGCACGACCGAAACGATCACCTGGTTACGGGTAATGTTCATGTTGGTTTTCGAATCGATTAAGGTTTTAATACCCACTGATGCAATCATTCCGAACAAGAGCAGCATGATGCCCCCCAAAACTGGCTCTGGAATGGTTTTCAGGAATCTGGAAATTTTACCTACAAGTGAGAAAACGATCGCGGTAATAGCGGCAATACGCAGCACCTTAGGATCACCCACTTTGGTTAACGAAACCGCACCCGTTACCTCTGAGTAAGTTGTGTTGGGCGGTCCTCCCATAACGCCGGCGAAGAAAGTGGCGATACCATCTCCCAGCAATGTCCGGTGCAAGCCGGGTTTCTCGATGAAGTTTTTGTTTACGACTCCTCCAATGGCATACATATCGCCCACATGCTCAATGATAGGTGCAACGGCCACCGGAATCATGAACAATATGGCTCCCCAGCTAAACTCGGGCCGGGTAAATTCAGGCAACGAAAACCAATCGGCTGCCAGTACGGCGGAGTAATCGACAATCCCCAGCATAACAGAGAGAAAATAACCAACTGCCATTCCGATAAAAATCGGAATCAGTTTCATCATCCCCTTGCCAAAGGTAACAATCAGGATGGCCGTTCCCAGGACCACTGCAGCGACCAGCCAACGTAAGCCAAAAGACGTGGTTTGCAGAATTTCAGCACTTGGCGATTGTATCATATTGATAGCCGTTGGCGCAAGAGAAAGCCCGATAACAATGATTACCGGGCCGACAACTACCGAAGGAAACAGACGCTCGATGAAGCGAACTCCCCTCAGTTTTATCAGCGCGGACATACCGGCGTAAACCAATCCGACAGCCATCAATCCTCCAAGTGTTCCGGCCATGCCGTACATTTCGGAAGAGGCAATAATCGGCGCAATGAAAGCGAAGCTACTCCCCAGAAAAACAGGAACGACTCCCCGGGTGATAAGGTGAAAGATGAGGGTACCTACTCCGGCAGTAAAAAGCGCGACAGCCGGGTCAATTCCTACGAGAAGTGGAACCAGTACAGTGGCACCAAAAGCGACAAAAAGGAACTGAATCCCCAGTACAGTCCTTTTCCAGCCAGTTAATTGCTGGTGCAAATTGTTTGAAGTCATTGATCAGGTGTTTTGTGTTTAGAATATATGATTAAGCGTTGTCATTATTTTCCGACAATCGGGAGCGCATATCCCGCACATTCAACTGCATATACACTTTTCCCCTGTATTCATTTTCGGTAACCGAATAGCAGATATCGAACGGCAGCGACTGTTTGATCATCTCGTAATGATGCGCCTGTGAAAAGGCGATTCCCGAGAAAACAGAAGACGAACGATTCGCCTCAATCAAATCGAGTTTGATGTGCTCGCTTCCCCGCCCCACCAACCGGCTGGTTCCGTAATCCATCACATCCTCCGTAAGGAATACCGGCATCATGTTATGCGGACCGAATGGTTCAAACTGGTTCAGTACACGAAGAAATTTCGGATTCAAATCCGAAAGGCTCACCTTCGCATCAATGTCAATCGTCGGGACCAGTTTTACCTTCTTTACCGATTCCGTCACTATCTCTTCAAAGCGACGACGGAATTCCGGGACATTTTCTATTTTCATCGACATACCGGCGGCATACATGTGCCCTCCGTAAGACTCCAGCAAATCAGAGCAGGCGCCAATAGCTTCATAGAGATCGAATTCTCCTACCGAACGTGCCGATCCCGTAGCCATCCCGTTTGATTCGGTCAGAATAACCGTCGGACGGTAATAGTGCTCAGTCAACCTCGACGCGACAATTCCCACGACACCTTTGTGCCAGTCGCGGTTATAAAGCACCGTCGAATTTAGCTTTTCCCAGCCATCGTTTTGCTGAATCATCTCCAGCGCTTCCTGGGTAATATTTTGGTCGAGTGTTTTGCGTATTTCGTTGTAAGAATTGATTTCCGAGCCCAGTGCTTCCGCCTCTTCTTCGTCCTGTGCCATCAAAATGGCCACCGATTTCTTTCCATGCTCAATACGTCCCGAAGCATTCAATCGCGGGCCGATCCTGAAAACAATGTCATTCACGCGAATCTCGCCTTGCATTCCCGCATATTTGATGAGGGTCTTCAGGCCGACCGAAGGATTGGAATTCAATTTGCGCAGACCGTAGTAAGCCAGCACGCGGTTCTCACCGGTCAGCGGAACGATATCCGAGGCAATACTCACCACAACTAAATCAAGCAGCTCATAAATTACATCTTCGGGGATACCCTGATCACGACAAAAAGCCTGCAGAAATTTGAATCCAACACCACACCCGGATAGCTCTTTGTAAGGATAGTTGCAATCCGGTTGTTTCGGATCGAGTACCGCTACAGCATCCGGAATTTCGTCGTCGGGATTATGGTGATCGCAGATGATAAAATCGAGGCCCATTTCTTTGGCCTGGGCAATCTTATCAATCGCCTTAATACCGCAGTCGAGCACCACTACCAGCGAATACTCATTCTCGGCGGCATATTCAATTCCCCGCTTCGAAATACCATAACCTTCCATGTACCGGTCGGGAATGTAGTAATCCACATTCGTCAGCTTATTCTGCAGGAAGGAATACATGAGCGCAACGGAGGTGGTTCCGTCCACATCGTAGTCGCCGTACACCAACACCTTTTCGTCGCTTTGAATGGCCTCAACCAGACGTTTCACCGCCTTGTCCATGTCCTTCATCAAAAACGGGTCGTGTAAATCGGTTAGCCGGGGACGAAAAAAAGAGCGCGCATCCTGGTAGGTTTTGATGTCGCGCTGAACCAGTAGGTTTGCAATCGCCATGTCAACATTCAAGGCTGCCGATAAGTGCTTCACCTCATTCATGTCGGCCGGCTGTTTTAAGTTCCATATTTTCTGCATACCCTATGGTCTCCTAACTCGCTTTTCTGCTTAATTTATAAATCTCCCAAAGATACAAAATGCCGGGACGGAGCAAAAACAAAAATCTAACATTCGTCAGGTTTTGTTAACAAAACATTAAGGAGAAAATAAAGTTGCCGGCACAGCGTGGTTATTTCCCCGTCACTCTGACCATTGCCTCTTTTTTCAAGGCCACAGAAAGATAATCCTTTGGTTATAAAATGCTTTGTCGACCAAACATCGAAACACAAATAAGATTTCTTTGTTATCTTTGCAGGTAATTTTCTCGAACGTAGAACTGGATAACGTTTAAAAATGAGTAACATAGAGCTGAGTGAACAGGAAATTATCCGCCGAAATTCGCTGAATCGGCTACGGGAATTGGGCATTAATCCCTATCCTGCCGAAATGTACAACGTCAATGCTACCGCGAAAGAGATAAAGGAACAGTTCGATTCCGAAAAAGGAAACTTTCAGGACGTGACTTTTGCCGGTCGCATCATGAGTCGGCGAATCATGGGTAAGGCCTCGTTTGCCGGATTACAGGATAGCACCGGACGCATCCAGATATATGTCAACCGCGACGAAATCTGTCCGGGTGAAGACAAGACCCTTTACAACGAAGTATTTAAGAAATTACTCGATATCGGCGACATCATCGGAGTGAAAGGCTTCGTGTTTGTCACCCAAATGGGCGAAATATCCATTCATGTGAAAGAGCTCACTGTGTTGAGCAAATCCATTCGCCCGCTGCCGGTGGTAAAAGAAAAAGACGGGAAAGTATTCGACGCTTTCACCGATCCCGAACAACGTTATCGCCAACGATATGTCGACCTGATTGTGAATCCGCAGGTTAAGGATGTTTTCGTGAACCGCACGAAGATTATCAACACCATGCGCGAACTGTTTAACGAACGCGGCTACCTCGAGGTTGAAACCCCGATTCTGCAACCCATTCCGGGTGGAGCAGCCGCCCGTCCGTTCACCACACATCACAACGCGTTGAACATTCCGCTGTATCTGCGTATCGCTAACGAGCTTTATCTGAAAAGACTGATCGTCGGCGGCTTTGATGGTGTGTACGAGTTTGCCAAGGACTTCCGTAACGAGGGAATGGACCGAACGCACAATCCGGAATTCACGGTGATGGAAATCTATGTAGCCTACAAAGACTACCACTGGATGATGGATTTCACTGAGGAGATGATCGAACGCGTCGCGCTGGCCCTGCATGGCACCACCAAGGTACAACTGGGCGATAAGGAAATTGATTTCAAACGCCCGTTCAAACGGGTTACCATGTATGATGCCATCCAGGAATACACCGGCATCGATATTTCCGGCATGGATGAAGAACAACTTCGCGGAGTTTGCAAGGACCTCGATATCGAGGTTGACCCGACCATGGGAAAAGGCAAACTCATCGACGAGATTTTCGGCGAGAAGTGCGAAGGCAACTACATTCAGCCAACCTTCATCATCGATTATCCAAAAGAGATGTCGCCGCTGTGTAAAAAGCACCGCAACAATCCGGATTTGACCGAGCGTTTTGAGCTCATGGTGAACGGCAAAGAGTTGTGTAACGCTTATTCCGAGCTGAACGATCCGATTGATCAGCTGGAGCGTTTCCAGGAACAGCTCAAGCTTTCGGAAAAAGGAGATGACGAAGCGATGTACATCGATATGGACTTTGTGCGCTCGCTCGAATACGCCATGCCTCCTACATCTGGAATGGGAATCGGTATCGACCGCCTTACCATGTTGATGACCGACAACCTGTCGATCCAGGATGTACTGCTCTTCCCGCAAATGAAACCAGAGAAGAAATCGGAAGGCGACAGTGACGGTAAATTCGAAGAGCTGGGTATCCCGACCGATTGGGTAGGTGTCATTCGTAAAATGGGGTTCACCAAAGTAGAGCAACTCAAAGAGATTAAACCCGGTAAGTTATTTAACGACCTCTGCGGGTATAATAAGAAAAACAAACTGGGTTTGACCAATCCCTCGGCGGATGAGGTCAAGCAGTGGGTAAACTAGACTTTCATTGAATGTCTGAAATAAGCGAGAAATTACGACTTGCCATCATCGGAAGCGGGAGCTGGGCTACAGCTCTTGCCAAGATGTTTATGAATAATGTGCCGGAACTCAACTGGTATTTCCGCAAGGAAGAAACCATTGATCTGTTCCGGAGATTTCACCATAATCCCAACTACTTGCAAGCGGTGGAATTTGATGTCAACCGGATTCATTTTTATTCCGACATCAACGAAATTGCCGAGCAGTCGGATATCCTGGTCTTTGCTATTCCTTCAGCTTTCCTGAAAGATGCGCTGAAGAACCTGACCGTCGATATCAGTCAGAAGTTTGTGGTATCTGCCATCAAAGGGATTGTCCCCGACGATAACCTGGTGGTCGGACAGTTTTTTCACGAATATTACAATGTGGAGTACGATCAGGTGGGCGTCATTGCCGGCCCGTGTCACGCCGAAGAGGTAGCGCGCGAACTGTTGTCGTACCTCACCATTGCCAGTCCGGATGTAAAAAGAGCCCGGCAGTTTGCGTTCCTTCTCGAAAGTCCTTATATCCGGACTCATATTTCCGACGATATCTGGGGAACCGAGTATTCTTCCGTTCTCAAAAATATCATGGCGATTGCGGCCGGTATTTCGCATGGATTGCGCTACGGCGATAACTTCCAGGCTGTGCTGATGTCGAATGCCATCCAGGAAATCAAACGGTTTGTCGACACGGTGCATCCCATTACCCGCGACATTAAGTCGAGCGCCTACCTGGGCGACCTGCTGGTGACCGGTTATTCGCAATATTCCCGTAACCGGACGTTCGGAACCATGATTGGTAAAGGCTATACAGTACGTACCGCCATGCTCGAAATGCACATGATTGCAGAGGGTTACTTCGCTACGAAGTGTATTCGGGAAATAAATAGCCGGTACAACGTGAACATGCCCATCACCGACGCTGTTTACAATATACTTTACGAGAACATCTCACCGGCCATTGAACTGAGGATTTTAACAGAACATCTTCGATAAATCATATTTTAATCTCGCTATCATGAACAATATCAAGCTGGATATGGAGAAAGCCTTTTCCTTTGTTTCCCGCGACGAAGTATTCGCGTGGAAGGAAACGATGGAAAAGAACAATGTAGCTCTCCACGAAAAAACCGGAAAAGGAAACGATTTTTTGGGTTGGGTGAACCTTCCAAACGCTATCACTGAAGAGCATTTAAGTGATGTGGAAGAAACAGCAGCCCGCCTCAGAAGCAAGAAACTCGACATTTTTGTGGTCATCGGAATCGGTGGCTCCTACCTCGGCGCCAAAGCTGTGGTGGATGCATTGTCTGATTCATTCGCTCACCTGAAAGGAAGCGATGCACCGCATATTCTCTTTGCCGGACAGAACATCGGTGAAGATTACCTGCACGAACTGCGCGAACTGCTGAAAGGCAAAGAGTACGCGATGGCGGTTATTTCCAAATCGGGAACGACTACCGAGCCGGCTCTCGCTTTCCGTCTGCTTCGTCAGGATATTGAAGATAAATATGGCGTAGAAGAAGCCCGTCAGCGTATTGTTGCCATCACCGACGAAAGCAAAGGTGCCCTGCGTACTCTCGCTGACGCGGAAGGTTACAAAACTTATGTCATTCCTGATGATGTCGGTGGACGTTACTCTGTACTGACTCCGGTGGGTTTGGTACCGATTGCTGTTGCCGGATTCGATGTTCGTGCGCTTGTACAGGGTGCCCGCGACATGGAAAAAGCCAGCGATGTGAACGTTCCGTTCGAAGACAACCTGGCAGCACAGTACGCCGCTGTTCGTAACAGCCTGTATAAATCAGGTAAGAAAATCGAAATCCTGGTCAATTTCACCCCAAAACTGCACTACTTCTCAGAATGGTGGAAACAGCTGTACGGCGAAAGTGAAGGAAAAGAGGGCAAAGGAATTTACCCGGCCAGCGTCGATTTCACTTCCGACCTGCACTCCATGGGACAGTACATCCAGGAAGGCGAACGTATCCTGTTCGAAACCGTTATTTCTGTCAATACACCCGATTATGAGGTTCGTATCCCGGAAGACAAGGATAACCTCGACAAGCTGAATTACCTGGCCGGCAAACGTGTCGATGAGGTAAACAAAATGGCCGAACTGGGAACCGCCCTGGCACACATGGACGGTGGTGTTCCCAACATCCGCGTGGAAGTTCCAAAACTTGACGAATACAACATCGGACAGTTGATTTACTTCTTCGAGATTGCCTGCGGAATGAGCGGTTATGCTCTCGAGGTGAATCCATTCGATCAGCCCGGAGTAGAAGCGTACAAAAAGAACATGTTCGCCCTGCTCGAAAAACCCGGCTTCGAAGAGGAAACCAAGCAAATCAAATCGCGCCTGTAAGCCATTTACAGGTTGCAACAAGAATACAAAAGCTGCTCATTTGGGCAGCTTTTTTCGTTTGACCCCGACAGTGGTTGAAAACCCTGTCGGTGGTTTGGCTCACGATGCCAATCCTGTCAGGTTTTTGAAACCTGTCAGGATGTTTCCGTTAAAAGGACTGAAGGACTTATACAAGAGACACGACATGTCGTGTCCCTACGAAACACTGCATTGATAACCTTTCAATACAAAAAAGGGACTCCACCCATCAGGTGAAATCCCTTTCTTTATCTAATCAATCAATTTATTCCATCAAGGTTTGGCAATGCCAATCACCCCTTCAGCCACGCGTGAGCCGGCAGCTCCCGTTGGTTGCGATGTCAGGTCATCCTCACCGGCGTGCACGATGATGGCACGGCCGATGACAGAGTGTGGTCCGTTCAGTTTCACCATTTTGTCTATCCGCTGATAATGACCGGTACTATCGGCCGCGGCAACAATATTCCCCAGATCACCTACGTGACGAACATCCGCGTCCGGTCCACCATGATTCACATTTTCCGGATTAAAGTGTCCGCCGGTCGAGGTACCATCCGCTGCCGAGATATCACCATACTGATGCACATGGAAACCGTGTTTCCCCGGTGCCAGACCTTCCAAGTCGGCTACCACCTGAACGCCGCCATCCACTTTGGTGAAGGTAACCGTTCCGGTGACGTGATTCCCCTCTGTTGGTTGAAGGACGCACACCGCTTTCGTTACCTCCGGAGTGGCTGATTTCTCCATTCCTGTATTGTTCTGTTGTCCTGATTTAGGAGCGCAAGACTGTGTAACAATCAACAAAATAATTGCCAGCATACCGTTCCATGCAAAAATTCTCTTCCTCATAGCACTTTCATTTTTAAGTTAGTCATTCATCTTGTTTCATTCGTTTGGCGGATTAGCTGTCTGGTTAGCCGGCCCGGCAGGATACCTCTATCCTATTAGTCTTTAACTACATAAAACTAACCAAAGTGGTATCTTGTTCAAATTTCGATAAAGAAGTTCTCCCTCATAACCAAATATTAACATGAAAAATCGGTGGTAAGTTGCCTTTCAGGGCGATAACAAATTTGTTGCTTTTCAACCCCAAGGCGTTGCCGTTGGGCTAAATTAAACCGGGCCTGCAGCCCGAAAATCATAGCATTGGAATCTCACCTCGAAATATTTCATGTGCTTTTCGTCTTGAAGAGACAGCTTACTTCAGCCCAACGGCAACGCCTTGGGATTTCGGGTCCGTCACAAAAATACCTTCGCCCTGAAAAGGCAGTTTAATCCGAAAATGACACTCCCTATCGCCTATTCGCCATTTCTCCCCCTCTCATTTTCCCAAAGAAAGGTCCACCAGCTTCAGCACCGTTTTCCAGTTTCGCGTAGTAGCCGGCACTTTTAGCTTCTTTTCAAAGAAAGAGTTGGTGAGCTTTGATTCGCTGTATCGACCCGAGCAATAAACAAATGCATGGTTACCGATGATGTTGAATTTGTCGGGTAAGTGGTTGATTTGGTTAATGACAGCCAATTGAGCAGGTGCCGGTGCTGTTTTCAGAAAGGTGAGGTGCAATCGTTCGATATCGGAGTCGGGCGAAGCGTAAAACGGGTTGGTAGCAATAGCTTGTTGCAGTTCTTCAACGGTGCGGACAATCACCGGCACAGCGAAGCCAAACGTATCGGCAATGGCTTGCTCCAGTTTATCACCCAATGCTACGCTATCCTCTTCTTTCGCGGAAGAAAACAGGACATTACCGCTTTGTATGTAGGCTGAAATCTCCGTGAAGCTCATACCGGCAAACAGCTCTTTCAGGTCGGCCATCTTGATTTTCCGGTTGCCGCCCACGTTGATGCCACGAAGAATAGCGATGTATTGGTTCATTTATAAGGATGAGTTGGTTATGGTTCATGAAACCATTGACAGAGACGGAAGGTTCAAAGACAAAATGAAGCCCCGGTACCTTTGGTGGAAAATGTAAGGTTACCGGAGCTTTCCTTCTAAACCATTAAAAGCGTATTGATCTAAATTACCCGTGCCCCGGGTCGAAAAAGGATTATCTGGAAAATCTTTATTGCTTGTTTTTGTCTTGTCTCACTCAGTTGTAACATCTCAGCAATCATTATTCATACTGAACTACAGTCTCTAAATTAATCGATTAGAAAGAAGAAACCTAAAACGCCTCGTCCGCTTATTGTTCATAACTGCGTCCATCCGGGTGTACTTTTTCGTACAGTGTGTCATTCGCCACAGATTTTTGCACGTTCACCATTAAAAATCGAACGTTCGCCACTACTACACATAATATGAAGTGGTTGATAAGTTTTTCCCAAAAGTGTTAAGTGTTAAGTGTTAGGTAATAAGTTTTAAGAAAAGAGTATGTCCATGGGTGGGTAGGGTCACGACATGTCCTGACTCTACAAGCCCGTATCGAAATGACGAAGCATATTTCAGTCTGCACTTTCAGTTCCTTCACCTCTGTCCTTCTTCTTAAAACTTAACACTTAAAACTTTTTTCCAAACGACTATCTTTGCATCCAAATACCAACCGTATGACAACACAGGCTAACCGCCCGCGCGGCTACATTTACACGGTGCTGGCCACCATTTCGTTCAGCAACGTGTACATCTTCAGCAAAGCAGCCATGAACGACATGAGCATGTCGCAGTTCTGGTTTTACTGGTTCCTGATTGCTTTCAGTCTGAACCTGTCGGTTGTGCTCTTTCGCGGCAAGTTGTCGGTGTTACGAAATATCCCGAAAAAGTCTCGATGGGTATTACCCACTTTGGGTGCCATGGAAATAGCCACCACCACCCTGTTTTTCGCGTCCATTAAAGTCATCGAAAACCCGGCCGTGACGAGTTTCCTGGGCAACCTGTTTCCGCTCTTTGTGACATTGATGGGGGTCATGCTGCTAAAAGAACGCTTTACCCGGCTCGAAACGGTGGGCATTGTGGTTGTTTTAGTAGGAGCTTTTATCACCAGCTATTCCGGCTCAGCCAAACTTGCCGATTTTTTCATTCCGGGTACGGGAATCGTGGTGCTAAATGCGCTGTTTGCGTCGACCACCACCATCCTGGTGAAAGTGAAGGTGAAAGACTTTCCGCCAGAGCTGCTCAACTTCAACCGCACTTTCTGGCTCTTCCTGTTTTCCATTGGTTGGATTCTTGTTTCGGGCGATTCATTGAATGTTCCCGGAAGGGCGCTACTAAATACCGGACTGGGCGCTTTCTTCGGGCCATTCCTGGCGGTGCTTCTCCTCTACAAGAGCTTTGAGCACATCGAAGCTTCGCGTTCGTCCATTATTCAGGCATTGAAAGGATTGTTCGTAATGGGAGGCGTGCTGATTTACTTCGGACAACTGCCACAGGGCTACCAGATTTTTGGCGGTTTGCTCTCCATTGCCGGTGTGATTATAATCGCTGTAGCGAAGTTGCCGGAACAGTACCGGAATAAAAAAGCCCGGAAAAATAATTCCGGGCAGAAGAATATATCAACCGTAAGGTGATTTCGTTTCGTTAAATCAAACGTAATATTTTCGCATAAAGGCCATCACTTCCGATTCGCTGATAGGAACCGTCGCACCGGCTGTTGTTGCAGCTAAAGCGCCCAATGCGTTACCGAAGTTCAGCGCATGGTGCACATCTCCGGTTTTGAGCAGAATGTGGATAAATCCGGCCGAAAAGGCATCTCCGGAGCCCACCGTATCTTTCACCTTCACTTCGTACCCTGAATCGTAAAAGAATTCGCCGTCCTGCGTGATACACAAAGCTCCTTTGGGGCCCATGGTCACCAACAGGATACCGAGATCGTAACGCATCATCAAATCCTCGCCATAACTTCGAGGATCGGTACCAATGAGCGTAAAAATTTTCCCGAGTTCCATGATCTCGTCATCATTGATCTTGACCACATCGGCTCGTTGAAGCGATTCGTGCAAAGTTTCAGGTGTATAACAGTCTTTCCGTAAATTGATATCGCAAAATTTCAACGCCTTGGGTGCCGCATCGATCAATTTGAAAAGCGATTCACGGGATTTATCACCTCTTTGAACCAACGTTCCGTAATAAATGCAGTGCGCTTCGGAAGCCAGTTCCTTTATGTCGGAAGTAAATTCAATCTCGTCAAACGCTACACCGGTATTGATGGTAAAATCGGGAATTCCCTGTTTGTCCAGAAACACATCCACTGTTCCGGTCGGAACGTTTTCATCCACCTGCACATATCCTGTCGGCAAGCCGATTTCCTTCACGCGTTCCATAGCCTCTTTACCCAGCTCGTCGTTTCCCAGGCGGGTAATCAGCCGACCGTTATTTCCAAAGTGGTTCACCCGAAATATGAAGTTCGCCGGAGCGCCTCCCAATGCCTTGCCTTCAGGCAACAAATCCCATAACAACTCCCCAAATGCGATGATATTATATGTCATGTACGAAGTAAAATTTTGGAGCAACCAACCGTTGCCATCAAGTTTCACGTGAAGGTAATGTTTATATAAAATAAAAAAAAGCGACCGAAGCCGCTTTCCTGTTCTTATACCCTTCCGGGAAGATGTTTTTTAACGAATTCATCCAGTATACCCGTCAGTTTGGGCTCCCCAATCTCTTCCAGATCGTAATATACCCGGGTCGACGGTTTTTTAATTTTCACCACTCGGCGCAAATCGATCGGCGTTCCCACGATCACCGCGTCACAATCGACCTTGTTGATGGTTTTTTCCAGGTCTTTCACCTGCTCGTCTCCGTAACCCATTGCCGGCAACAACGTACCGATGTTCGGATAAATCCGGAAAGTCTCTTCAAGCTTGCCAGCCAGCCACGGACGTGGATCGACAATTTCGCTCGCTCCTAATTTCTGAGCCGCCACAATAGCTGCCCCGATTTTCATTTCTCCGTGCGTCAGGGTTGGACCGTCTTCAACAGCCAGAATTCGCTTACCGCGAATCAATTCCGGATCTTCCACCCTTACGGGAGAAGCGCCCTCTACAATCACCGCTTTCGGGTTAATGCGGGCAATGTTATCACGAACGGCCTGAATTTTTTCGGGCTCCGAGGTATCGATCTTGTTAATGATAACTACATCGGCCAGGCGTACATTCACTTCGCTCGGATAGTAATTTCCTTCCGCTCCCGCGCGGTGCGGGTCGGCCACCACAATCGACAAATCAGAATGGTAGAACGACATATCGTTGTTCCCGCCATCCCAGAGAATGACATCACAACCATTGGGGTCATTTTCCGCGGCGCGCAGAATGGCTTCGTAGTCTACGCCGGCGTAAATCACGTTTCCGCGAACAATGTGCGGTTCATATTCTTCCATCTCCTCGATGGTACATTTGTGTTTTTTCAAATCAGCGATCTCGGCAAATCGCTGCACTTTTTGCGCGTTCAGGTCGCCGTAAGGCATGGGGTGCCGGATAGCCACCACTTTCAATCCCATTTGGGTCAGCAGTTCAACCACCTTCCGGGAAGTCTGGCTTTTTCCACATCCGGTTCGGGTAGCGGTCACCGAGATAAGCGGCTTGGTACTTCGCAGCATGGTTTCCCCGGGACCGAGCAACATGAAGTTGGCTCCGGCGGCCTGCACAACGGAAGCTAAACTCATCACTTTTTTGTATGCTACATCGCTATACGAGAAGAAACAATCCTGCACTTCCAACTCCCGAATCAGCTTCGCCAAATCGTTTTGCTCGTAAACCGGAATGCCATCCGGATAAAGATTGGCTCCGGCCAGTTCCGGCGGATACTTTCTCCCGTCGATGTCGGGAATTTGGGTGGCTGTAAATGCAACAACCCGGTAATCGGGATTGTCCCTGAAAAAGGTGTTAAAGTTGTGAAAATCGCGGCCAGCAGCCCCGATGATAAGAACATTACGGCGTGCCATAGTTGAAATGATTTAGATGTGAGAGGTTTAAACGATTCTTTTAAGTTAACCAAAACAATACGTCCAGAACATGAATTTTCTCACCTCATCAACGGATGAAAACGTCCGATTTGGATATTACCGGAATAAATAGCACTTTGCCGCCAGATTAGGAGGGATGGAATGAACTATCTTGCGCACATATACTTATCGGGAGAGTCGGAAGAATTGATGCTGGGAAATTTTATCGGTGACTACGTGAAAGGGAAGCAGCACCGTGATTTTCCTACGGAAGTGGAAAGAGGAATTTTGCTACACCGCAAAATCGACGAATTCACCGATCGCCACGAAGCTGTGCGGGCCTGTAACCAACTGCTTCGTCCGGGTTACCGGAAATATGCAGGGGTAGTGACCGATATTTTCTTCGACCATTTTCTAGCTGCCAACTGGCAACGCTATTCGAATCATTCGTTGAAGAATGCCACCCGCCGTTTTCATGGCATCCTAATGTCCAATTACAGAATATTACCTGCCCGCGTCAAGCTATTTACACCGTTTCTCATTCAGCATAAACGCCTGGAATCATATGCCCAATTCAAAGGAATCGAGGAGTCGCTGAGCATTTTAAGCCGCCGTACTTCGCTTCCTGAGGAAACTCCTTTTGCGATGAAAACACTGACGGAAGAATATGCACAGTTCGACGAGGCCTTTGCCCGTTTCTTTCCGGAAATCATTCAGTTTGCAATAGAAGAGGCCGGCGTAGAAATAAAAATGCCCCGACTGAAGCGGGGCTGAATATTTTTAATCACTCATTGAAACCAACTCCTCTTCGAAGAAAAACTCTTCTTCATCGAAAGCCGGTTTTAAATCATTTATCCAGATAGCATCCGGATCGTATTTGGCGAAGAACGGCCGGTTGGTCCAATCGGGGTTCCGCCCCTGAATGAAGTTTAACACGAACACTTTCTCACCATTAATTTCCGACACGCCCACAATGCGTATTTTACCCGGCTCGCTCGACATACTCGGACCTCGAACGGTGCGACATACACCACTCACCTGCTGATAAGCCTTGCGGAAAATCGTCCAGGCATTGTCCAGCGTTACCGCGAAATAATCCTGTGCGCCGGTATCGCGAGCAATAAACATGTAATATGGAATAACACCCAAATCGACCTGTTTGCGCCACATTTTTGACCACAAAAACGGATGATCGTTGATGTGCTTCATCAACGGCGACTGCGAGCGAATCTGAGCTCCGGTAGAAAGAATATTAGCAATTGCATCCTGAACAGCCTCTGTTTCCAGCGCTCTCGGATGGTTGAAATGAGCCATGATACTGAGGTTGATTCCACTGTCAATCACCTTGCGGAATAAATCCATCAATTCGTCCGCATCATCGTCCGTGGTAAAACGATAAGGCCAGTAGGTTAATGCTTTGGTTCCGATTCGAATAGTTTTAACACCGGGAAGATCTGCATCGATAATAGCTTCCAGGTAATGCCTGAAAAACTTGGTTTTCATCACTGCCGGATCGCCGCCGGTAAACAACACATCCGATATCTCGGGATGAGCCCTGAGATACCTCACCATCAAATCGGCTTCTTTCATGGCGAATTTTGTATCCTGCAAGGCGAACTGCGACCACCGGAAACAGAATGTGCAATAAGCATGACAGGTTTGTCCCTGGCTGGGGAAAAACAACATGGTTTCGCGGTACTTATGCTGAATACCGGCCAAACGTTCCCCATTAAAAACCGGCACGTTGTGTTCCTGTCCGGCAGGATTGGGATTCAACTGCAAACGGATACGGTCAGCCACCTGTTTGACTTCGGATTTTTCAGCATCTGATCGCAATAAATCAGCTACTTCATTAAAATGTTCGTCTGATAACATTCCCCTTTGCGGGA
Organism: Prolixibacter denitrificans; assembly: GCF_003014495.1. GTDB lineage: Bacteria > Bacteroidota > Bacteroidia > Bacteroidales > Prolixibacteraceae > Prolixibacter > Prolixibacter denitrificans. The sequence goes on from NZ_PYGC01000009.1 coordinate 146,776, forward strand.
AGGTGAGAATAAAAAACGGATCATGCTCGAAATGGTCCCAGTCAATCAGCTCATCAATAACATAGTTACTGACCTTGAATGGCAAGACTGTGCCTACCACTTCGATAGTAAATTTTTGTTCCTCAGAAAGTAGATCGATTTGCGGAATCGAACGAAAATTGGACAAAGAATAAGAACGATACTTCATCATACCCTAGAAAAATTAAAAATAACCCCAAAATAAAATTGATGCCAAACAAGGATAATGAAGCCGTTTTCAGGAAGGCATATATTTACCTATCATACAGCGTGTTAGGCGGAAGCTTCATTTTATTGGCTCCTAAAGGTAGTAAAATAAAGGTTATTTATCAAATCGGAATGCTATCGTGCTATTATCTAAGGATTTCCATGCGACTAGCATCGAGGCGCAAAAAGATAAACAACAGGAATGTGAACGACCACAGCGATGACCCGCCATAGCTGAAGAACGGAAGTGGAATACCAATCACCGGCACCAGACCGATAGTCATACCGATATTAATAGCGAAGTGAAAAAATAGAATTCCGGCCACACCATATCCATATACCCGACTAAACCGGGAGCGCTGTCGTTCGGCAAGGAACAACAAGCGTATCAACAATATCATGAATAGGATAATCACTGTCGAAGTCCCAAGAAAGCCCCACTCTTCGCCTACCGTACAGAAGATAAAGTCGGTACTCTGCTCGGGCACAAAGTTGAACTTTGTTTGGGTTCCTTTCAGGAAACCTTTTCCCGTAACGCCCCCCGAACCAATGGCAATTTTCGATTGATTCACATTGTAACCTACGCCCAACGGATCGGAACGAATGCCCAGTACCTCATCAATCCGGTCGCGCTGGTGAGCAACCAACACGTCCTCATACACAAATGAAACAGAACGGCTGAGTGCCAGTGAGCTCACAAAGAACAACACGACCCAAAACACTGGCTGAATTCTTTTCCGGATACCGTAAATAATGAAAATGAAAATCGAAATTCCTGTTGCAACATATAAAATCATAGCCGTCGACCATCCGGGACGAACCATGTGACTAAACAAGTACACAACACCCAGGATAGCCGCAAAAATGACGACTATCTTAACGACCTCCTTCATTTTTTGGCGAACAATTCCATATGCCAGTATCGACGCAAATATGAGGAATCCGACCAAACGAACTTCATTCCAAATGAGTGTGAGAACAAACAATACCGCCGCAGCAAATCCCCAGAACAGGAACATCCCGGACAAGCCTTCGCGGTAGAAAACCAGAATGAATACGGCATAAACCAACGCCGAACCGGTATCGTTCTGAGCGATAATCAGCAGTGCGGGAATACCGATTAACATCCCCAACACCGCCAGCGATTTAAACCGGTGCATCTTGAAATTGTACTGACTGATATACTTGGCTACCGCCAGGTTCGTAACAAACTTCCCGAGTTCAGCGGGCTGCAAAGCAAAGCCACCAATCTCGAACCAGGCACGCGCACCGTTCACCTCCTTTCCGAAGAATAGGACTGCAACAAGCAGCACAATAACCACAGCATAAAAAACATAGGCAAACGCCACATAAAATTTACTATCGATAATCAGCACGGTAATGGCAATAAACGAAGCCATTAAGATCCAAATCAGCTGTTTACCATAGCGTTGGGTCATGTCCATGATGCTCTGGTGGTCTTCGTTGTACACGGCGGCGTAAATATTCAGCCACCCCATGAACACCAAAATCACGTAAAGTAGGACCGTGATCCAATCGAGATTATACCATATGTTATTCCTGCGTATCAGTTGATTGTATCTTCTTGTATAACCAGTGAATCTCTTTTTACCGCTATCTCTTTAGGAGGTACCGTATCCCTTTCGGGAGTTTTATTTGTCGTGCTGCTGACGGTTGTTTCCGTTTCTGCCGGAGCCTTCTTTTTAGGCTTTTTCGGTTCCAGCAAATTGGCTTCCATCATGCGTTTCTCCAGCCATTTCCTTCCGGAAGAAATCGAATCCGTCAGGTATTTTTCAATCATCAAACTGGCAATCGGTGCAGCATACCGGGCACCCCAGACTCCATTCTCTACATAAACAGAAATGGCAATCTTCGGATGATCAGCCGGAGCAAATGCCATGAAAACCGAGTGATCGGCCCCATGAGGGTTCTGTGCCGTTCCGGTTTTTCCACACATCGTAATCCCTGGAATCCGGGACATTGCCGCGGTTCCACCGGGCTTTAGCACTTCCTCCATTCCTTCAATAATTTTCGGGAACTGAGTAGTGTCGATATCAGTATAATGCCGCTCTGTAAACCGCGTGGGAATATTTTCATTCTGAATTTTCTTTACTATATGAGGAATATAATAATAGCCCCGGTTTGCCAATGTTGCCGCATAATTAGCCAGCTGCAAAGGAGTAATTCCCAGCTCGCCCTGCCCAATGGCCAGCGAAATAATCGGCAAAGCCCGCCAACGGGACCCTTTAAACACGTACTTCTCATAAAAATTGGAAGAAGGTACAAATCCTTTCAGCTCATTTGGGAAATCGGTTCCCAGCGTACGGCCAAAACCAAAACTCATTACGTATTTCCGCCAGGTATCATAGGCCTGTCGAACATCCGGGTATTTGGGATTCTCCAGTATACTGCGAAACTCCTGGGCATAGTATGCGTTACAGGATTCGGCAATAGAACCACTTAATGTAAAAACGGTATCGTGATGGCACCCCATATGATAATTACCAACTGTATAACCATAATGACAGGCATAACGAGTATAGGGTGTTAGGACTCCTTCCTGCAGTCCAATCAGGGCATTCACCATTTTAAAAGTCGAGCCCGGCGGATATTGCGCCATAAGTGCGCGGTTGAACAAAGGGTTCAACGTATCACGTGCCAGCGCCAGGTAATGTTCACCCCGATCACGACCGACCAACAAATTGGGATCGTAGGTCGGCGAACTGACCAATGTCAGCACCTCACCTGTCGAAGGTTCGATGGCTACAATACTTCCGGCTTTTCCCTGCATCAGCTTTTCGCCGTACCGTTGCAAATCGGCGTCCAGCGAAGTCACAACATTCTCCCCAATCACTGCGGTTGTATCATAACGCCCGTTCTGGAAAGAGCCTTTTATCCGGTTGTGTACATCCACCATCAGGTAGTTGACTCCCTTTTTACCTCGAAGCTCCTTCTCGTATGATTTTTCGAGTCCGGTAATACCAGCATAATCACCCGTTTCGTAATACGGATCCTTTTTAATCATCTGCTGGTTCACTTCGCCAACGTAGCCCAGCACGTGCGATGCGATCTTCTGCGGATATTCCCGAAGCGTACGTGTTTGCACGAAGAAACCGGAAAATTTGTACAACTGTTCCTGCAGAATGGCATATCGCTGAGCCGACAACTGCTTGATGATTACGGAAGGTTTAAAGTAAGAGTAATCCTTTGCTTTTTGCAGTTGCTCCTTCAGCTCTTCTTTCGTTACACCGGTAATATTGCAGAAATTCAGGGTATCGAAAGGCTGCAATTCGCGAGGTGTAACCAGCACATCGTAAGCAGCCTGATTGTACACCAACAGTGTCCCCTTCCTATCGTAAACCAATCCTCTCGCCGGGTAATTCACAATACGGCGCACCACGTTGTTGGTAGCTGAAAGTTTGTACGATGTATCAACCACCTGCAGCGTAAACAGGCGAATTAAATACATCACAGCTACCACTAAAAATATGGCTGCAATAAGATATGTACGTTTTGCGTTGGAATCCACCACTATTAATTTCGAACCGTGCTATTTCCGGAATACCAGATACTGGCTCAAAACTATTAAAATTATCGATAAAAAGGCGTTGATGATTGCTTTAAGCAACGTATGAAATAACCCGTGCAGGGTAAATGCTTCCACGAAAAAGAGAAACAGGTTGTGCGCCAACACCAGGATAACAGCGTACTTCAGGAACCACTCGAAACCGTATGTACTAATTCGCGGTGCGCTTCCCGGTTCATACGTGTCCCTGGAAGAGATCAACATCAAAACTCCGGGCCGTAAAAAAGCTGTGAATACCGTAGCTGAGGCATGAATTCCCGGCGTATTGGAGAAAATGTCGATTGTCAATCCCAGTAAAAATCCGAGTATCAGCAACAGATAACGGGGCGTATCGAACGGCAGCAATAGAATGAAAAGAATATAGATGAATGGAGAATACATTCCCCCCAATTGCACATTGTTGATGAGCAGGACCTGAACCAGGACCAGCACAACATACATAATGCCGTATTTCAGAATATCATTGATCATTTTCGTCCGTTGATTCGAGCTTCAGTATTTCGTCGCGTGTTTTGTTCTGAATGACATCTACATACACCAGGTTCTTGAAATCGACCGAAAGGTCTACCGTGATTTTGTAAAAATTGCTACCTCCCTGGAGTGAATAATCAGAAACGGTTCCCAACATCAATCCTTCCGGGAAGATGGCCGAATAACCGCTGGTTACAATAGTATCGCCTTTGGCCACATCTACATGAAACGGAATTTCATCGAGTTCGGCCTTGCGATAATCGTCGCCATTCCACGTAAGCGAACCAAAATAATTGTTACGCTTGATCTTTGCGCTAATCTTCAACCGGTTGTTCAGGAGCGAAATAACGGTACAGTAATTTTTCGACACGTTCGTTACCACACCTACCACACCATTGCTGGAAACCACTCCCATATCGGGTTTTATTCCATGCCGCGAGCCTTTATTCAGTAAAATATAATTATGAACCCGGTTCACAGAATTATTAATCACCTTGGCAGTGAGGAAGAAAAAGTTTTGCTGATACAGTGAATCTTGTTGCGGAGCATCGTTCCCTATCTTCGAAAGCTCTTCGCGCATCAACTCCGAGCGCAACTTGGCATTTTCTTCAGCCAGTTCGTCATTGAGCTGTTTCAAGGAAAAATACTGCGCAATCCCCCAATAACCGTCATAAATGCTTCCGGTTAACTGATTACTGGAATTCAAAAATTTCACACGCTGATAATTATTGTACTTCACGATCATCGTGATGGACAACACTTCCAGAAATACAAATAAAAATACGGCGTGGTACTTAGCCAGAAAACGTAGTAAATTCCTCATAGGCAAAAAAGGGAGGAATATACTCCTCCCTGGTCTGCGTTAATATTATTTCATGTTAACGAAGAAGGAATGAGAATTTGTCCACATTCTTCAGTGCAATTCCGGTTCCTCTGGCCACAGCCCGCAACGGGTCTTCAGCAATGTGGAACGGAATATTAATCTTATCGGACAGGCGTTTGTCGAGCCCGCGCAGCAATGCACCACCACCTGCCAGCCAGATACCGCGGTTCACGATATCGGCATACAACTCCGGCGGAGTTTGCTCCAATGCACTCAATATAGCTGTTTCAATCTTCGAAATCGATTTTTCCAGGCAATGCGCGATTTCCTGATAAGATACCGGAACTTCGATAGGCAATGCCGTCATTTGGTTCGGTCCCTGGATGATAAAATCCGATGGTGCGTCCTCTAACTCAGACAATGCAGCACCTACGTTGATTTTAATCTCCTCCGCTGTACGCTCACCAATCTTGATATTGTGCTGGTGGCGCATGTATTCCATGATGTCGCCGGTCAGGTCGTCACCCGCGATACGGATGGACTTGTTGGTCACAATTCCACCAAGCGAAATAACAGCAATCTCGGTAGTACCACCACCGATATCGACAATCATATTTCCCTCGGGTGCTTCTACATCGAGGCCGATACCAATAGCTGCCGCCATCGGTTCGTAAATCATATAAACTTCGCGGCCGCCGGCATGCTCCGACGAGTCGCGTACTGCCCTGATCTCCACCTCAGTTGAGCCGGACGGGATACAAACTACCATTTTTAATGCCGGTGAAAACAAACGGCTTTTCGGATGAATCATTTTAATCATCCCTCTGATCATCTGTTCAGCCGCGTTAAAATCAGCAATCACCCCGTCGCGCAACGGACGGATGGTTTTCAGATTCGCGTGTGTTTTCCCCTGCATCTGCCTTGCCTTCTCCCCGATGGCGACCATTTTTTCGGTTTTCATATCGATGGTCACGATCGATGGTTCATCAACAACAATTTTATCATTATGAATAATGATGGTATTGGCCGTACCAAGGTCGATGGCAATTTCCTGGGTAAGAAACGAGAATAGGCCCATACGTGTCTTAGTTCATTTATTGTTAATACTTCTCAATGTTTAAAATGCCGGATTCCGGTTACGACCATCGCCATATCATGCGCATCGCAGAATTCGATGGAGTCTTTATCCCGGATTGATCCCCCCGGCTGAATCACACAATCGATCCCCTCGTTATGTGCAATTTCTACCGAATCGGCAAATGGAAAGAACGCATCAGATGACATCACAGCGCCCTTCAAATCAAAACCAAACGATTTTGCTTTTTCAATGGCATGCTTCAGTGCATCCACCCGGGAAGTTTCGCCAACGCCACTCGCCAGCAGTTGTTTTCCCTTAGCTAGAACGATCGTATTCGATTTTGATTGTTTAACCAAGCGATTTGCAAACAATAAATCTTCCACCTGTTCTGCTGTAGGTACTTTTTTGGTTACCGGCTTCAGCTCTTCGGCTACTTCCTGCTTCCTGTCTTTTTCCTGCACAATCACTCCATTCAGCACACTCCGGAACTGTACATCCGACGTCTTCGCATCTTTCCTTATCAGGATGATACGGTTCTTCTTACTCTCCAAAACTTCGAGTGCTTCCGCTGAATATGAAGGAGCAATAATTACCTCAAAGAAAATCTTATTCGCTTCGGCAGCGGTAGCTGCATCTACTTCCCGGTTGGTAATTAAAATTCCACCAAAAGCAGATACCGGATCACCGGCCAATGCATCTTTCCATGCTTCTACAAGATTCTCGCGGCTGGCACATCCGCAGGCGTTGTTGTGTTTCAGGATAGCAAAAGTCGTGTCGTCATACTCGTCAATCAAACTGACGGCTGCATCGATATCCAGCAAATTGTTGTATGAAATCTCCTTGCCGTGAAGTTGCTCGAACATTTCGTCAAACTTGCCGAAGAAAACACCTTTCTGATGAGGGTTTTCGCCGTAGCGCAACGACTTCGACTCATTCTGGCTGGCACGGAAACTTTCCGGCCATTCGCCAGCAAAATAATTATAAATAGCAGTATCGTAATGCGAAGAAGTTGCAAAGGCTTCTCCGGCGAAAGCTTTCCTATCGTCCAGCGAAGTTTCGCCTCCTTTTTCATCTAGCAAAGCCTGCAACGCTTCGTACTGACCGCGGTGGGAAACAATCAGTACATCATTAAAATTCTTGGCGGCTCCCCTAATCAGCGCAATTCCACCAATATCAATTTTCTCAATAATATCAGCTTCCGAAGCTCCTGTGGCAACCGTTTCCTCAAAGGGGTAAAGGTCGACAATTACCAAATCGATTTCAGGAATCTCGTACTGTTTCAGCTGTTCCTTATCTCCTTCATTCTCCCTGCGAGCGAGGATTCCACCAAACACCTTCGGGTGAAGCGTCTTTACTCGTCCGCCTAAAATGGAAGGATACGTGGTTAAATCTTCAACTGCTGATACCGGCACATTCAATTCACTTATAAACTTTTGTGTGCCCCCGGTCGAATAGATCGTTACCCCCAGCTCATTCAGTTTTTGAACAATGAGATCCAGTTTATCTTTGTGATAAACAGAAATCAACGCTGATTTTATCTTCTTTAAGCCGCTCATTTATAATTATTTAACTTTTACCCGCAAAGTTAATAAAAAGCCGTAAGTTTTCAGGCCTTTTATAAATTGATTTATAATATTTTCAATAAACATAAAAACAAAAGCGAGCCAAGGTCCCTTTTTTTTATTTTTCCTACCTTTAAACAACCATTAAACGCTATGCTTCTACTCAAACTCATACTCGAAAGTTTCCGTTTTGCATACAATGCTTTAATCGTAAACAAATTGCGAACATTTCTTTCGCTTTTGGGAATTACGATCGGCATTTTCTGTATCATATCGGTTTTAACTGTGATTGATTCGCTGGAACGGGCCATTCGCAACAGTATGGAGTCGTTGGGTACTAATGTAATTTATATTCAGAAATGGCCCTGGGCACCGCCGGAAGGGGAAACGGAATATCCCTGGTGGAAATACATGAACCGCCCGGTTCCCAAACTACAGGAAGCCGAAGATATCATGCGGCGCTCTCAACTCACGCGCGAGGCTTCTTTCAACGTTTTTTACCGGCGCACTGTACAGGTAGGTAAGAGTAGAGCCGAGAATGTGGAAATCGTGGGAACCTCGCCGGGACTAATTCACATCTGGTCGCTGGATGTAGCACGCGGAAGGTCATTCTCTGAAATTGAGATGAATTCAGCCCGAAACCTCGGCATGCTGGGAGCCGATGTCGCATCACAACTTTTCCCAAATGAAGACCCGGTTGGGAAAACCATCAAAATACAAGGATATAAGATTTATATCATCGGCGTCTTCACCAAAATGGGAGAAGATATGTTCGGTACCAGCATGGACAAGCGGGTGCTGATTCCTATCAAATTTGCGGCCCGCCTGGTCGATATCCGCAGCGATATGGGGCAAAGCATTATTGTAAAAGGGAAAGACGGCGTATCGGCACAGCGGCTTCACGATGATTTGGAAGGAGTAATGCGTTCGATCCGGCGACTTAAACCCAGCGAAGAGAATGATTTTGCACTGAACGAAGTGAGCCTGATTTCGGGCCAGCTCGATAATTTCTTCCGGATTTTCAACCTGGCAGGATGGATCATCGGAGGATTTGCCATCCTTGTGGGAGGTTTCGGCATTGCCAACATCATGTTCGTTTCGGTGAGAGAACGTACTAAAATAATCGGTATCCAGAAATCGCTCGGCGCAAAAAATTACTTCATCATGCTGGAATTCCTTTTCGAATCGGTCGTACTTTCGGTTATGGGAGGATTAATTGGTCTATTGATCGTATATGGAGGGGCCGTTTTCGTCAGTCTCGTTTCGTCCTTCCAGATCTCGCTAACGCTGGGAAACATTCTCACCGGAATTTTTATTTCGGCCACCATCGGAGTAGTAGCCGGGATGTTACCGGCACGAAAAGCATCCGGCCTCGACCCGGTAGAAGCGATCAATACGGTTTAATTTCCGGACGAACGTACCTTTTCTATTTCACGGGTCAACTCAATAAACTCCTGAACAGACAATTGCTCCGGACGTTTTTTCAACCAGACAGGATCGAGTTCGTCGATTTCCGGAACCAGTCCCTTCAAACTGTTTCGCAACGTTTTGCGTCGTTGATTAAAGGATTGCTTCACGATAGTGAATAACAATTTCTCGTCGCATTCCAACGATTCCACCTTGTTTCGGGTTAACCGGATAACAGCCGATTTTACTTTCGGTGGCGGTGAGAAAACGTGTTCGTGTACTGTAAATAGATACTCGATATCGTACCAGGTCTGCAGCAGCACACTCAGAATTCCGTAGGTTTTACTTCCAGGTCCGGCCGCGATACGCTCAGCGACCTCTTTCTGGATCATTCCCACCACTTCGGGAATATGATTACGGTATTCCAGTACCCTGAAAAAAATCTGGGACGAGATATTATAAGGGAAGTTTCCAATCAAAGCAAAAGGTTCGGAAAGGCGTTCCGACAAATTCATCTTCAGAAAATCACCCGAAATTACGCGGTCCCCAAGTTCAGGGAAATGCTCGTGCAAATAAGCAACCGATTCCCGGTCAATCTCAACTACATACGTTTGCAAGTCCTTCTCTTCCAGCAGAAATTGCGTTAACACGCCCATACCCGGCCCAACTTCCAGCACTTGTTTAATATCCTTCTTCTGCAGGCTCTCCACAATCTTGCGGGCAATATTTTTGTCCGTTAGAAAATGCTGTCCCAGGTTTTTCTTTGCCCTTACTGTCATATCCGAGTTATCAAGACTTAGACTAAATGTGTTGTGTTTCCCGAAAAAAGCTAAATTTGCTCAACTTAAAAGAAGTCCAAAAGTACAAAAATTCAGTGGCTTTCGCCCGAAGACGATAGTAGATTGCCCTGGTAATTTACCAATCCAAAAACCCGAATCGTTTTGAAGAAAAAAATACTCGATATAGCCAAGGCACTAATTTTTTTGGCATTAGGCATATTTCTCTTCTGGCTGGTTTACCGTGGTCAGGATATCGACCGCATTAAATCGGTGTTGAAAAATGACGTCAATTATCGCTGGATTTGGTTTTCACTGTTTCTTGGCCTGCTAAGTCATATCAGTCGCACCTTGCGCTGGGTCATCCTTATCAAACCTTTAGGAAAAAAGCCCCGCAAACTCAACACTTTTTTTGCCGTAATGATTGGCTACTTAATGAATTTGGCCCTTCCGCGTTTGGGCGAAGTTTCGCGTTGCGGCGCCCTGTCGAAGTACGAAAATATTTCCATGTCGAAATTGCTGGGTACCGTGGTACTCGAACGCTTTGTCGACGTCATCATGCTCCTGCTGCTTACCTTGTTTGTGTTTGTTACACAGTTCGACAAGATGTTGCTCTTCCTGCATCACAACCCGGAAGTTGAAGACAAAGTGCTTGCTGTTCTCACTTCGCCGGTACTAATTGGAGCTGTAATTTTCGGAATTGCAGCCCTCATTATCTTCCGAAAGAAATACGGCCATCTGCCGGCAGCTAAAAAATTCAACGAAGTACTCAGCAATTTTGGAGAAGGGTTCCGCTCATTCAAAACCATGGATAATAAGCTGGCGTTTGTTTTCCATACGGTCTTTATCTGGGCTATGTATTTCCTGATGAGCTACGTTTCCTTCCAGGCTTTTGGATTCACCAGCGGCTTACCTATTCTGGCCGGCATGACTGTTTTTGTGCTGGGAAGCTACGGGATGGTTGCCCCTGTTCAGGGAGGAATTGGCGCCTGGCACGTGATGACCATCGAAGGTTTGGCCCTTTACGGAGTGGCGAAGAGTAACGGCGTTATTTTCGCCTTTTTGGTGCATGCGGCTCAAACGTCCATGATGCTTATCGTCGGTTTGATTTCCCTTTGGGCATTGCCATTCATTAACCGTCGCCGGGCTTAGCACCGGAGAATTTTTCGCTACCTTTACGCAAAATCATTACCAAGGTGTCCCGAATCAACACAGAACTCTATATAGCACGTAGGATTTTTTCCACCCGCGAGGGGAAAAAGCGATTTTCGCGTTCCATTGTTTCATTCGCCATTATCGGAATAGCCTTGGGACTCATCGTGATGATTCTCTCCGTGGCAATCGTCACCGGTTTCAAGTCGCAAATTCGCAAGAAAGTGATTGGTTTCGGTTCCGATATTCAGATAGTGAACTACGATTCCAATTCGTCATACGAAACCAAGCCCATTCCAAAACAACAACCGTGGCTCGACTCGCTGCGGGGCATGCCCGATGTCAGGCACGTGGAAATGTTTGCCACCAAACCCGGTATCATCAAAACAAAAAAAGAAATTCAGGGAGTTGTGCTGAAAGGAGTCGGCCCCGATTTTGACTGGAGCTTTTTCCGCAAAAACATGGTCGAGGGCAAAATCTTTCATGTGAATGATTCGCTTCGTACCGACGACGTCATCATCTCGCAGCAGCTGTCAGACTTGTTGAAACTGAAGTTGGGCGATCCGCTGTTCATGTATTTCCTGAACGATGCTTCGAGTGCTCCGCGCATGCGTCGTTTTAAAATAACCGGGATATACAAAACCAATCTCGAAGAGTTTGACAAGTTGTTCATTCTTGCCGACATCAAGCACATTCAGCGTTTGAATAACTGGACGAATAACCAGGTAAGCGGATTTGAAGTTGCGCTGAATAATTACGACGAGATAGATCACATGACGCAGGAGGTTCGTAACCTCACACTTCGATACGAGGATCAGAAAAACCTGCCGGTTTTGCGAACCGTGAGTATCAAATTTAAGTATCCGCAGATTTTCGATTGGCTGAACCTCCTCGATATGAACGTCTGGGTTATTCTGGCTCTGATTTTAATGGTCGCAGGATTCAACATGGTATCCGGCCTGCTGATTCTGATCCTGGAACGCACCAACATGATTGGTATTTTGAAAGCGCTGGGAACTGAAAATCTGAGTGTGCGGAAAGTGTTTCTTTACCTGTCTACTTTCCTTATCGGGAAAGGTATGCTGTGGGGCAACATCATTGGTTTGCTTATTTGTTTCCTACAGGCACAGTTTGGTATCATCAAACTCGATCCAACTTCATACTACGTCAACACCGTTCCCATCAACCTTAAGCTGCTTCACTTTGTTCTGTTGAATGTCGGAACGCTGGTAATTACCGTGTCGATGCTGGTGATTCCTTCATGGTATATTTCCCGCATCACCCCGGACAAAGCCATCCGGTTCGATTGATAAAACATAAAACGGAAATTTGTAAATTCAGAGTCATTTATGACAGACTTTTATCAAATACAATCCTATCTCCGGTTTGCGCTTTCGCATTCCCTTCCGGGAGAAAAAGCACATCGCTTGCTGCTTCCCGTCGGGCGAAAACTAAAGCCGGTTACCAGTGATTTGTCTGTCAATCAAAGCGGTGTTTTGCTGACATTGTTCCCCGACAATAAGGAACTTTACACCTGCTTCATTCGGCGGCCGGAAACCATGAAAAATCATGCCGGCCAAATTTCTTTCCCGGGAGGAAGACAGGAAGAACAGGACCCCGATTTGATTGCTACCGCCTTGCGGGAATCGCAGGAAGAAGTCGGCGTGATTCCTTCCAACATCGATATTTTGGGGAGACTGAGCCCGTTATACGTGCCGGTCAGCAACTTCTTTATCTCGCCGGTAGTTGGCTGGAGCGACTCAAAGCCGGATTTTCAGATCAATCACACCGAAGTGGATGATTTGATTTTAGTTCCGGTCAACGAATTACTGGCCCCGAATGCCATCCAAACCACGCAGATTGAAACGCGAAACGGTGCCAGGGAAGTTCCCTGTTTCCACTTCAACGGTCATATTATCTGGGGTGCTACCGCAATGATTTTCTCCGAATTCCGGGAAGTTCTGAAACAGATGCCTGTCAGGACGCCTTAAACAAGTTGCGGTAATGCAGGTACCGGTCCCAAACCTCTTTCACGTAGTTGTAAGGTTCTTCTCCGCGACAATATCCCCACTTCACTAGCGGATCCTTGTAATACTTCGCCACTGATTTGTGCAGCAGGAAGTAATCGACATTACCATCCCAAATATTCGGATCTTTTCCGTATTTCCGGGCCAAACGACGGGCATCGAGCACGTGTCCCAATCCAACATTGTAAGCAGCCAGTACGAATTTCAACCGTTCAGTCTTATCTGGAATATCGTCGGAAAAATAATTGTCGAGCCACGAGAGCATCTGTGTTCCGCCATAAATATTCTGTTTCGGATCGAACAGATCGTTTACATTGAACCAATCGGCCGTTTCGGGCATTAACTGCATCAAGCCAACGGCTCCTGCCCACGATTCGGCATGGGGATCGAAGCGCGATTCCTGGTAAATGATTGAAGCCACCAAACGCCAGTCCCAGTGAATTTCCTTACTATCTTTCTTAATGATAGAATCGTAGCGCGAAAGATGGTTCCCATTGAGCGAGTGATAATTGCTCTGCACGATAGAAGCAGTGCGCGGATTACGAAAATACTTATTGTACAGTTTCCGGTACTGGTCCGACTTGCGGAAATTCTTAATCCACTCATCGATGTATTGCTTCAGCGAAGGCGAATCTTTACGAACTGCCCAAGCCAGGTACTGAGGAAAACTGACCGGAGTTTTCACATCGAGGTTGGGGTAGTAGCCTTCGTTGACTTTTCCAACGTTCTCGTCGCAAACGGTGTAATCGATTTTTCCTTCGGCGACCATCGCTACCAACTGTTCCACGCCGTAAACCGAGTCTTCTTTTAAGTGGATTTCAGCTCCAATCTCGTCGGACAGACTGCGCATCCTTTCCGCGTAAGCGGTATTCTTCTGCACATAAATTGTCTTCCCGGCAAGGTCGAGCTGATTACGGATCAAATGTTGATTGATCTCCTCTTCGGTCATTTGACGCCAGTTCTTGGGTTTCCGCTGCACCAGTACCTGACGGGTTTGTCCCAATGGGTAAGTAAACGAAACAATCTGATTGCGCTCTTTCGTTATCGTCAGGTTTTTGGCCACAAGGTCAACCCGGCCGGCATTCAAATCATTAAATGTCTCCTTCAGGTTATTCCGTACATTGATTTCCAGTGTTACTCCCATGTGTTTGGCCAGGGCTTTCAGCAATTCATACTGAAATCCCATAGGACGACCACGGTAGACGAAATAGTTTGTGGAGTTATAATCTACAACTGCTTTCAGTTTCCCGTCCTTCAGGACTTTGTCCAATTCGTTCGTTTGTTTTGGGAAATGGTCATCCTCGACACGTGTTGGAGCCGTCGCCCGCTCACATGAAATGACCAGTATAGAGAAAACAGTGAAGAGAAGAAATATGTATCTTCTGGTTCTCATAAGCTAAATGTAAGGGAATAATTGCAAACGTGCCAAATGCCGGCCGGTCTAGTTGTAGAACGACCAGGCTACGCCAAAGCACATAGTTGCAATCTGTTCGGGATAAGTTGGGGTTCTAAAATAGCCCCCGTTCATAAACTTTTCACCCAGGTTCGAATATTTCAAATAGAACCGGGTACGCTTAAGTTTAAGATTGATAAAGGCATCGAGCCAAGGGTAGTTACCGATTTTTTCGGTATTCTGAACATAAAATACTCCAGTTGCCGGATTATAATTATCGGCATAATAACTGGATTCGTAATGAAAATCAAACCCGATTTGCACATGCAAAACTTGCGAAACCAGCGTTTGATAATAAGTACGGTTCCGGAACATGATCTCCGGTAGATGAAGATATTTATCAGTAGTAGTCCATTGATAAACAAACTTGTTATAAAAATGTAGTCCTCCTGCCACAAACTCCTTGGCCAGATAAGCCTGCATGACAGAGAACTCCGAGCTTGCTTGCTCGGGCACAGCGTTCTCGTTAAAATAAATATAGTTATTAACGATACGATAATCAGCACCAGTGGTCAGATGCCAGTGTGGATTGTCGTAATATCCGCCCACTGATAAGTTGTAGGTTCTGTCGAAACTATTATCCCATTTATAGTGATTCGAGAAGTAATGCTGCAGGAAATAATCCGGCGTCTCGTTTTGCATTCTTCCGTAAATGTGAAGCACCGACGTATCACGCTTGGTACGAATGGGCTTTTCGACATAACCGCTGATGTCAAAATCACCAAATTTATATCCTTGTATGTAGTATTTTCCAAAAGCATTCCAACTCCAGAACTTTCCTTCGGTACGGTACAATGCACCACCGATATACGTGTTCGTGATGTTATGCGACTGTGTCAACCCGACGGTATCGTTCGCACCTTTCATCGGGTAGTAAACTTTAATCAAATCGTTCCCGATGAATGCCTGCTTTCCGAAGGAATACTTCCGGTCAGCCGACTCCAGGACTTTCATCCGAAAAGTATTGGTAACCCGCGTTTCACCAGCTTTATCGTTGGTAGCCAAATCGGATGTGGTCCCCACTTTTGAATTTATCAATGGCTGGTGTCCATTCCCGTAAAAGTAAACTGTATCCACCGGATTACTGAACACAAAATACGGATTCGGGTCCGTTTCAGTGAATGCGCGTTGACTGTTAGCAAAATCGATGGTATGCATGAAAGCCACACGGGGAACGAATTTTTGATACATCTCATTCTCCTCTTTCACCTCCTTCCAGCTTCCTACTTTAAACTGGTGCGATAAACTCGCGTACAGATTCTGCATTTTCGAGTTGGCGCCATCGAGCCAAACCGGCATGTTCTCCGGCTTCAAATCCGGATTCTTAACATCCGTTGGGCGAAGCAATCCACCACTTTCCTGATTCTTAAAACTGTTGTGCCCGACGGTAAACCAGAGGTCATACTTCGGGCCATTGTAACTCAAAAACAGACTCAGGTTATTGTCTTTGGCTTCCGCATTGAGGTATTGCCCCTGCGAACCAATCGAGCCGTAATGAATCCCAAAATTAAACTCGGGCGATACATTTTGCGTGTGCAAAACATCCAGCCAGGTTTCGCCATTGGGCCGGTTATTGAACCACTGTCCGTATTGCAATAGGGTATAAGGAGTAGTGGTATTGTAGTAATCGGTCGTCCTGGGCCAAATACCATAGGCACCGTGATTGTTCAGAAAAATAAAATCCGAATATTGCTTACGGTTAAAGAATTGATTGCTTTGGTAAGCCGTCCCAAAGTTTCCCAGGTTTTGCACCGAAATATTATTCTCGTAATAGGGCTTGTACTCCTGAAAATCCGTTAGGGCTGTATCAAGCTGTACGCGCTGCGGACGCGACAAGCCGTCCACCATATTAAATACATGAATGATCGAAACGATGGAGTCCTTTGAGTCCTTCTTTTGTGGATTGGCAGACAGACGTTGCTTGCCCACATTCTCGGGCATACCACGTTGAGCCTTCACCGTGCCGGCCAACGCCAGCAGGATAAACAAGAGTCCTATTTGTCTCTGAAAATTCATCTGCGCAAAGATAGCTATTTCGGCGTCGTGACCTTACTTCGCGACCATTTTATCATATGTTATATGGTCTGTTTCATATCAAATCCTCTGCAATGCCAGTTAATATAAGTTTTTGCCGATTTATTAAACTATCGTTAAACCAACCACTTACTAACTCATTGGTAGTTTATTCTTTAACAAAGATAAACTGCTATCGTCAGCTTATTAATTATTGTTAATAATGAACTGAAGGTATAGAGTGATATCATGCTTTTTACATAAAAAAGCCCGACTCCAATAAAGGAACCGGGCTTTTGATAAAATAAGCGGCGACCTACTCTCCCACATCTCTGCAGTACCATCGGCGCTGACGGGCTTAACTTCTCTGTTCGGAATGGGAAGAGGTGGAACCC
>NZ_PYGC01000010.1 GCF_003014495.1 Prolixibacter denitrificans
TGGAAGCCTGAGCCTGACCAATGAACATGCTCAGAAGAAAAAATAACACAATTCGATTCATCATTTTAAATGGATTTATGGATGATAAGTAATTATTACGCTTATTCGCGACGATTGGTTGCCACATCAGAATTTAAATTGCACACTCAGGTTGAACCGGCTAACAATGTGATGGGTATCGTGAACCGGATACCAGCCACTCATATTCGGCGAAATGGTGATGCCCTTTGCCGGGTGAAATTCAATCCCGGCCAGGTACAACCGTCCGTCCGTCAACACATCCCAGCCATCCAGCGCACCATCGTTTCGTTTCGACCAGAGCTTATCGTAGCGTACAAAGAGGTTCGAATGTTTTTTCAGTTGCATGGTGGCATAGAGCGAAATCCCCGAACGGTCCTGGTCGTTCACATTGGCATGCGCCAACTGGTAATTGTACTCGAGCCCGGCGGTTACCTTCGGGCCGGCATACCCCAGGAATGCGGAGTAGGTATTCTGCGAGACCGTTTTCTTCATATGGTCGAAGTAAAAACGGGCATACAGGTTCTTCACCGGTTGAATGGTGAGCCCGGCGGTGTACATCAGGGCGCTGTCCTGCTGCAGCTTTTGGTAGCCCTCGCCATTCAGCACCGACGCATCGAACTGAACATAGGGCGACCATTTCCACGCAAGTGAAGCCCCCAGGTCGGCCTCCGGTCCAAAGTGGTAAGCATCCATAAAGGTACGTGCTACATAACGGTGTCCCCAGAATTGTTCCTGCAGCCGAAACTGGCTGGTCGGGATGACGCCCAACCTTAGCTTCAGGTTACTACCGCTGTACTGCAGATAAGCGTTCTTCAGGACGGCATTCAATTGGATACCACTGGTATCGGGGCTGCCCGCATCGAAAATCACCCTGCCCGAAAACCGCTGGCTGAAGGCATATTCATATCCCAGGTAAGCCCGCGACAGGTCGAACAATGGCTTGCCTTTGAAGTTGCTCAGCCGATAGGTAAAATTGCTGAAGACCTGCACGACGGCCTTTCCGTGCGGTCGAAAATTTTCCTGCTTTGGTGATTGCGCCATAACCATTTTACTTCCGGCCAAAAGCAACACGAACAGGCTAAATCGGATTATTTTCATTGTCAACTATTCAGATAAATAAAAGGGAAATTATAACCGGAAGCGAAGTCCGAACTGCAGATTATAAAACCGGGTATCGAGGTGTGGATGCGGACGAAGCGGGAACGGGTGCCCCGACGTGTCTACTTTCCATCCGGTAAACGTAGATGGCGGAGCGTTGTCGGCATCGTGAGCCAGCAGATATTTGGCCTCGGTAAAAAAGCGGACGTGGGAAGTCAGTTTAAAGGAGACGCCGTACAGCAGCTGCATGGCCAGCTTCACACTGCGAAACATACCGGGATTTGTTTCGGTTACGCCGGCGCCAATTCCCGCGCCCCAGTAACCATAACTACCGTCATCGTTCGCTCCTTTTTTGCGAAACGGATTTCCTGTTTTGGAAAGAAAACTCAGTAAGAACAATTTCCGCGACTGCTCCATTTTGTTGAACGGCGGAATTTCGTTGGTGAGAAAACGAACGCCACGGCTCTTGTTTTCCCATTTCAAATAGCTAACATCAAATCCGATGTTGTGGTGCCAATAGGTTACGCTGAGGTTCGACACCGGAGACCAAGAGGATATGGCCTTCGATGTCTTCAGATTTTTCATCAGCACCCCATTTTCGTAATACCTGAATTTTAAATCCTGCCTACCGGGAATTTGCAATCCATATCCCATACTGATGCTCAGCTGGCCGTACCCGGCCGAAATGGTGAGCATAAAGACCACCACCGAAGCCGGAAGGGCTTTTTTCCAATTCATTGTCTGTTTCATCGATTGATTGTTACGTCAACACAGGCATCGCTTTAGGTTTGGGTTATCCGGTTTCGTTAGCTACTTGTACAGGAAAAGCAAGTTCGTTTCAACAGGAAATAATGCGCTGCGGATTAATTGTTATCCTCTCCGTCTTTCAGGATTCGTTTATGTTTCAGCACACCTTCTTTGGTCACCTGTACTTCCACGGCCTGCTCTTTCTTCCTGAGCTCAATTTCGTACCCGGAAAAAGAGGGCGAATCGATGATGGCGACTTCTCCTGTTTTATAGCCGGCAAACTGACTGCCCAACGTATTTTTCACCGCTGCCGGAAGCGAACGCCTGCTGATTTCGGTTTCGGTTTCCAGCCAGGCACCGGCAGGATTGAATGAAGCGGAAGTTTCGGTTCCGTTCAGATAGAATTCAGCTTCCCATTCATCGGCTTCTTCCTGGTTCCAGCGTACTTTTTGTGCATTGGGGAATTTCTGCGAGAAAGCATCGGCAACGGCATTCGGCAACACCGCTTTTTGTGCATGCGCACAAAGACTCATCCCTAAAAAGGCGAGCAATACAAAAGTCGTTTTCATAATTTCCTGAATTTTGATTACGACTCAAACGTAATTTTCAATTCTAAAGAAATTTTGAAGTTGACCGGTATTTCGATTGCAGGTGTCCAATTTGTCATAAAAAAGGCTGTCCGGGAAAACAGCCTTTGTCCGGGTAATATTTCTTTTGTGTCTACTTCGTTTGGCTCCCGTTCAGAATTTGAATTCGACATTCAAATTAAAGCGGGTGACAATGTGATGCGTGTCATGCACCGGATACCAGCCACTCATGTTGGGCGAAATCCTCACCCCTTTCACCGGCTGATATTCCATGCCGGCTGTGTAAAGTCTTCCGTCCTCAATCACATGCCAGCCATCCAGGACACCACCAATGTGTTTCGACATGAGCTTGTCGTAACGAAAAAAAACATCTGAGTTATTTTTCATTTTCAGGGTACCGTAGAGCGAAATTCCCGACAGGTCATGGTCCGGAACATTGCCGTGCTCCTGCTGATTATTGTATTCGAATCCGGCCGTAAAATTCTTTCCACGGTAGCCTACAAATGCTGCATAGGTCATTTGCGCTTCTATTTTTTTCATGTAGTCGAAGTAAAACCGAGCATACAGCCAGTTAATAGGATGGTAGGTTACTCCGGCAGTGTACATCAGGGTACTGTCGGCTTGCAAGTGCCTGTAGCCTTCACCGTTCAAAACAGAGAAATCGAGATTTACTTTAGGAAGCGCCTGCCACTGAAGCGAGACACCAAAATCGGCACTGGAACCGAATACATACTGCTCCAAGAATGATTTAAGAACATAGCGGTGTCCCCAAAAAGCTTCCTGTAAACGGAACTGATACGTTGGAATCAATCCGAAAGCAACCCGAAAATTCTTATCGGCATATCGCAGATAAGCATTTTTCAGGTAGGCGGTCATTTGTAAACTTCCTACACCCGGGTTGTCAACATCGAAGTTGATTTTTCCGAAGAATTTCTGACTGAAAGCATATTCATATCCCAGATAAGCCCTGGAAATTTCAAACGCGGGCTGCCATTTGTAGTTGGTCAGGGTATAGGTAAAATTGCTGAAAACCTGCGCAAAAACTTTACCGTGCGGTTTAAACGCTACGGTATCCTCTGCCATTTGGGGCGACTGAGCTAAAGCACTGCTTCCCATCACGAGCAGAAACAATAGAATGAGTTGAATCTTCTTCATTGTAAGTAACTGTGAAAAAAAACTTGACGATAGTGATACATTGCTGTTATAAACGGAATCGCAAACCGACCTGGAGATCGTAAAACCGTGTATCGAGGTGCGGATGTGGCCGGAGCGGGAACGGATGCCCGGAAGAATCGACCTTCCACCCGGTAAACGTAGCAGGAGGAGCATTATCGGCGTCGTGAGCTAACAGGTATCTTGCTTCAGCAAAAAGACTCAACCGCTTGTAGATTTTGTAATTTACCCCATACAATAGCTGCATAGCCGGTTTGATGCTTTTTTCCAAACCGGGCGTTGTTTCGGTAACGCCAACTCCCACGCCTACGCCCCAATATCCATACAATGCTTCGGTATTTTCACTCGTCTTTTGAAGAAAAGGAATACCGGTTTTATGCAAATAATCGAGTAAATACAGATTTCTCGACTGCTCCATGTGTTTGAAAGGTGGAATTTCGGTCGTCAGGAATGTAATGCCCTTGCTGTCGTTCTTCCAGTAAACATAACTAAACGCGAAGCCAGATTTCTTGTGCCAGTAAGTCAAATCAAGATTGTTGACCGGCGACCAGGAAGAGATGGCTTTCGATGTTTTCAGGTTTTTAACCAAAACGCCATTCTCGTAGTACCTGAACTTCAGGTCTTGCCTGCCGGGACACTGAAGACCATATCCTACGCTAACACTCAGCTGACTAAATGCTTTTGAAATAGTCAGAACATAAATAACGGCTGATACAGCCACTACTCTTCTTAATTTCATTGTCAGATATTTAACCGATTTAATTCGCAATCATGCTATTACTCTTCCCGGTTAGGTAATCTGAATGTGTAGGTGTAGGCAGAGCATTATTCCCAGAAGCTCACCGATGAAGACTCTCTCTCATTAAGTGAACCCGCTCTGTTTTCGAAGTATGACAGGTCATGGCCCAAACCGCTGAATGGCCTACCACTCCCTCCCTGACTTCAGAAAATCAAGTCAACAAACAAATAGTGTATTAAAACATATGTGAGAAATTACTTAGAAGGTCATCGCCAGAGAAACACCGCCACCTTTGTGATACAGCGTCGGAGCAAAGACCAGGTTGTTTTTCTTTCCCCAGCGGTGCTGATGCGTCAGGTAAACGAATTCGACAGAAAGAATTCCGATTCCGGCGCCGGCCAGCACGTCGGAAATCCAGTGCTTGTTATTCATCATGCGCAATACGCCAACGCCGATAGCAGTAGTGTATGCTCCCACGCTAATCCATGGAGAAATGTGCCCGTATTCTTTGGCAAGAAAAGTGGCCGAGAGGAATGCCTGTGCCGTATGTCCGGAAGGAAACGACGTGTATACCGGACCATAGGGACGTTCCACCTTAGAGGTTCTTTTTATTCCCTGAACCACTACCGACATCAACAATTCCGCTTTGGCAAGAATCAAACTTTGGTTGAGCAGATCGTTCCGGCCTTTTAAACCAGCAGCGCTTAGCCCCAGCGTTATGACAGCCGGTGCATATTGCAGATAATTGTCAGCCGTGGTATGAAAATTGGGATTCCAACCATGCATGGTATCATGAATACGGTACTTGCTGAGTACCGTTTGCTTTGGAACCGCCATGGTAACCAGTCCAGCCGCTATCAATCCGGTTGGCAGGATGGCTTTCCGGAGAAAAACAGGACAGCTTTTACCCTGGTTCTGCTGAAGACTATCGGTCTCCATTTTTTGCTGCCAATATTCGTAAATATCGTTTTGCGTGGTCAAGGCAGATTTCGCGTTTTCCGGTATCCCGATTTTTCCACCAGTTATTCCGGCAACGCCATTATTCTGCATGTGAAACTTAGTAGCTGCGCTGACATTCCCCAGCATCATCATCAAAAACAAAATCAACAGAAATCGATTACCCATCTTCATATATTTCATTTTAATCCGATTACCGGAATAGTCAATTCACAGATTACGAAGTCGTGACAAATTTTCCAGTTGGCTAAAGAACGTTAAAAAAATCCGATACAAAAATTAGGAAACGGTTAAAATTCATTAATCCTCCAGGGGCTACTCCCAACCACTACACCAATACACAACAACCTGCCTTACAAGAACCTAGCAACTAAAAACTCTAAAAAATACAGCGAATCAGCCAAAGGCAAGAACGATTCGTGGTTTAAGTTTTGTATTAGACCAAAAGCACTTAAGAACAAAGAATTGGAAAAACAACAAAGTATTGTCTAACATAAAAAATTAACGTCATGAAAACAAAAGCAATTATTATGATGATGAGTATCATGCTCGGACTTGGAGTCATGACACGAAGCTATGCACAGGATACGCATACCAACGTTGAAAAGAACCTGTCGCGAAAAGCAAAAAGAGAACTACGGAAGAAAGAAAGAATGGCCGCAGACCAATTTATGTTTCAAAACGCAAAAGCGGCTCTAAAAGACGGCAACTGGGTTCTGGAAGCCAACCGGCTCATCACCAAATGGGGAAATACCATACCGGTTGACAGCAACACCAATTTTGTTGAACTGGAAAATGGTACAGCTTATATGCAATTGGCTTTTGCCGGACACAATGGTCCCAACGGAATGGGCGGAATTACGCTGAAAGGCAAACCAACCCAAATTAAAATGAGCACCGATAAAAATGGTAACGTATACTACCAGATGTCGGTAATTGGCAATGCACTGACCGCCGACATTATTGTTCGTTTAGGAAATGGCGACAATTATGCCAGTGCCGAAGTGAACGCGATAACCAGCGGCGCCCGCCTGCAATTTGCCGGCCAACTGGTACCCGCAAGCGATTCATCGGTTTATAGAAGTGGAATGGATTTCTAATAAAAAAACACACGAATGAAAAGCGAGGCCAGTAACCCCGCTTTTATTTTGCGAGACCCGATATACCTCCTACCTGCATAAAATTATTTAAGCTCCCCAGCCATCGCTCTCTCAAAAACACCTCACAAAATCCGACATTCCTTCAGTCAGTAATTAATAAAAAGTGCTAACCGGATAAACCCGATGGTTAAAAATTATTAACCGAAGCCACTGCTTTGCTAGTATTCAAACCGGTAAAATCCCCGAAAACACTGGCCAAACAGATGATACTTTCCCAGATGGTAAAATCCACTCAAAAAAGAAGAAGCAAATCGTGGTCTGAGTTTTGCATTAATAAAGATGAAGATGACAAAACGAAAAAGAACAAACGAATTATATAACATAAAAAATTCAACGTCATGAAAACAAAAATACTCACAATGGTGATGGGCGTCCTGCTCGGAGTAGGCACCATCACGCAGGCATATGCACAAAACTCCGGTAATGGTCAAGACACCATGACACGCCAGGAGAAAAGAGCAATGAAGAAAAAACAACGTGAGGCAGCCAACATGGCCCAATTTGAACAGGCCAAACAGGCGCTTGAAAACGGCGACTGGGTGCTGGAGGCCAATCGTCTTTACACCAAATGGGGCCGTTTGATCAATGTTAGCGATCAAACCAACTTCGTTTCGCTGGAAAATAACACGGCTTACATGCAGCTGGCTTTTAATGGCTACACAGGCCCCAACGGACTGGGTGGAATTACACTGAAAGGAAAACCGACTCAGATTAAAATGACAGAAGATAAGAACGGAAACATCACTTATCAGATGTCGGTTATCGGTAACGCTTTGACAGCCGATATAACCGTAAGACTGAGCAAAGGGAACAACTTTGCCGATGCGGAAGTAAGCGCTGCTACAACCAGCGCCCGACTCCGGTTTGCCGGTCAATTAGTTCCGCTCGATCAGTCGACCACCTACCGAAGCGGAATGGACTTCTAATACAAAAAAGATATCGATACAACCAAAAAAGCGGGGCCCGAAGGTCCCGCTTTTAATATGGTTAAAGCGAGGGAGCCGAAGCTCCCCCGGCAATCTAAACTACTAGTATCTGAGATACTGAGTGAAAGGTCAAGTTAGGTTTATTTCGCCCACCACAACTTCGTGGCTTGTACATCGGCACCCTGGCGACCAATGGCCGCTTGCAGATTGTCGTTGTTCGTACTGTACGGGCTGGAACCATAGCGCATACGCTGTGGATATGCTCCGTTCAAGTCTCCCATGGCAAAAATATCCGGATCGTCTACACCTGCTGCAAGTGATGCAGGATATCCCAGCTTACGGACCACTGCCCAAGCTTCGAAACCTTCGGTATAGTTAGCCAACCAACGCTGTTCAGCAACTTTTTCCATGTCACCGGTACCAGTCAAGTTAGCCATTGGTGAGTTGGCAAGAAAAGTATCAATATCAGTTTGATCGACCCCCCAAACCAGCATCGCCTGAGTCAAACCTTCACGATAAAGCGTGTTGGCATCACCGGAACCATATCCATCCAGCGCAGCCTGTGCCTGCATAAAATACGATTCAGCTGTCGTCAGCACAATTTCCGGAGCAATGGGTTTCCCATCGTTCTTTTTCTGAATGATGTATTGAGCTGGTGTACTGAAGAATTGGTAAAGGGCGTAATCATAAGTAAAACCATTCAAGCGAACCGGTTGGCCAATATAATACTTATCCTTTTCCAGGGAAATAACGGTTTCACCATTTCCATTGGTCCATTCGGTATAGGTAGCACCTGCATCATCCAGCGCACTGAGAATAAAATCCTTGCGTTTCTGATACATAGCATCATCATCCGAATCCGGATGAGGGATGGTAAGCGTATCACCACCGGCAGCAGGTTGAGCATATTTAGACAAACGTGGGTCTCCGTTCTTCTGCAGCAAATCAATCAGTGGCTGACTAACGGTCCAGTCGGAACCGGTACCGAAGTTATACCATACGTCACCATAGCAGGAACTGTTCCACTGACTGATAACATTATCTTTTGGCAACAACGCATTATCGGACTCATCAGACAATAGCGGAGCAGAAAGAGCCTCGTTGATAGCCTGATCGACAAACGACGCACCGGAAGCACCCTTGGCGCGCAACGCCACTTTTAACTTCAGCGTATTGGCCAGTTTTTTCCACTTCTGCAAATCACCGTTATAGAACAGGTCATTGGAGCCTAAATCCAGCTGTCCATCACCGGTTTTGGTGGCATCACCAATCAGGCTCATAGCTTCATCCAGGTCATTAATAATCCCCTGGTAAATTTCAGCCTGTGTATCAAATTTCGGCTGAAGGATGTCTAGGTTTCCACTTTCAGAATACGGAACTTCACCAAAAGTATCCGTGAATTTCTGATAATACATACTCTTCATGATAAGAGCGGTGGCATAGGTCAATGGGTTTTCCAAATCACCTCCCGGCTGCGTCAGCTGCAGAAATGTATTGATGGTACTATTGTATCCCTCATAATAATCCCATGCGGCATCGGTGTAACCGGCACTATAGGTATAACCTAATCCGTCGGACCACCAGGAACCGGAAAATCCAAAACAGAACATACCGGCATAGCGGTCAGCGTGAATCAACTGTGCCCGCCAGTAGGGATATCGATTCGGAGCAAAAAGATCAACCTGCGTACGAGTAATGAAGTACTTGGCAGAGATCTGGTCTCCGAGTATTGCATTGGGGTTTTTGTTGATATCCACAAAATCGGATGTACAGTAAGTCAACCCCAATACAGCAACAATTGCTAGTAGGAATTTATTTAATTTCATAATATTCAGTCATTAACGATTAGAACTTCACATTCAGGTTGAAACCGAGACTCCGGGTCGTAGGCAAGGGATAGTACACAATCCCCTGAGAGAAAGAAGAAGTGCTATAAGCTGATTCCGGATCGAAGTTGTCCACTTTCTTATAAATGAAGAAGAGGTTCCGACCCACAACGCCAAGGGAAGCACTTTTTACCACGGTACTGCTCAACCAACTACTTGGCAGATTCCATACCAGCGAAAGCTCACGCAAACGCACATTGGTCTGATCGTAAACATATTCTGAAGCGATACCACTAACGGCACCCCAATATTGTTGTGCAGTAATTTGCTTGGTATTGGTTTCCCAAACCGGGTTATCAACCGTACCGGTATTAAGAACACCGTCAACAACCACACCACCGTCACGATATTGCAAAGTACGCTTACTGGTACCGGCGCCATCCATTCCGGCATCTGCACCAGAGAATACTTTACCACCGAAGCGTGCATCAACCAATGCACTCAACCGGAAGCTTTTATACGTCAAGGTGTTACTCAAACCACCGGTCCAGTCGGGTTGATAGTTACCCAGGTAAACCTTGTCGCTACTCGACTTTGGTAAACCGTCAGCATTTACTTCAACGCGACCGTCATCTGTTCTGGCCCAGGTTGTACCATAAATATCACCAAATCCACCGCCTACAGTTCCCTGTACAATAATGTTTCCACTATTGGTAGTAGAGAACACATAGTTATCGGTGCCGGCAATCAATGAAACCAGCTTGTTCTTATTGGTAGCAAAATTCACTGATACATCCCAGGTCAGATTTTGCGTGCGTACCGGTGTTGCCCCCAGCATCGCTTCAAAACCTTTATTTTCGATCTCTCCGACATTCTCAAGCAAAGTGCTGTAACCAGTAGAAGCAGAAATCGGCACACGCATGATCAAATTCTTCGATTTAATATCGTAGTATGACATGTCGAGATGCAAGCGATTATCGAAGAACCTAAATTCACCTCCGAACTCAAGGGAAGTTACCTGTTCCGGCTTCAGATTCGGGTTAAATTTGGTTGAACTTCGTGACATAGTCGTTTCACCCAAATAAGAATCGTTTACACCTGCCAGTGAATAGGTATCGTACAACTGGTAAGGATCGGTATCGTTACCTACCTGTGCCCAACTGACACGCAGTTTGGAGTAGGTCATCGCTGAATTATCCAGCTTCAACAGATCGTTAAACAGGACCGAAGCACTAACCGAAGGATAGAAATATGACCAGTTCGATTCAGGAAGTGTAGAAGACCAGTCATTACGGGCCGATCCGTCCAGATAGAACCAACGATCATACGACAGGCTAACCGTTCCATACAGTGAATTGATTTTCTTCTCTTGTAATGGGGTGAAACCAGGATTCACAACATTGGCGCTCAACAATGGAGGTCCACTTGGGATACGGAACTGAGAACCGCTAACGCTATGGCCACGATAGGTATGATGCATGGCGTTGCCGCCGAATGAAGCGTTCAGGTTGATCTTTTCAGTCAAGTCTTTGTTAGCCGTGAAAAGGAAATCAGCATTGGTTTCCTGAGTCTGACTTTCACTATAACTGAACTGACCAGTTGAATAGAACCAATGTCCGTACTGGTTCACCCGCTCGATATCCATCATCGTCATATCGGTACCCACGCGAACGTAGGCAGAAAGCCAATCGGTGAACGCATACTGAATCTTGACAAATCCCTGGAAACGATCTTTCCAGTCTTTATTCTGATCGTGATAAACCATCCAGTACGGGTTCGAATTCAACGAAGTTGGGCCAATCGAGCTCAGGGTTACCGGATCCTGATAATTCTTCAGGTCGTTAATGTCAACGTTTCTGGGAATATTAACGAGATAAGCCATGATACCTTCCGTTCCCAGATTCGGACGGTTCTTACCATACTGCTTGAAATAAGTGGCTTTAGCATCTACAGTCAGCTTATCAGTTAGTTTGGCAAAAGCTCTCAGGTTGAAGTTATTCCTCTCGATTTTTGAGTTGGGAATGATGGAATTAATCTGCGAATTAGTATAAGAGAAACGCATATTAATTTTATCATTTCCTCCATCCAAAGCCAATGTATTGATAGTCGTAAAACCGGTATCGAAGAAATTCTTCACGTTATCAGGCTGCGGACTATACGGACGATTCTCGCCGGTATAATACAATTGGCTGGAACCATCCATTCTGGGTCCCCATGAACCACCACTCTGTTTCAACAGATCGACAGTAGAAGGAATCGCTCCCTGTGTTCCCTGCCCATACTGATTCTGATAATCAGGAAGCAACATCGGGTTCTCGAAAGTTGTGTTTGATGTAATACTTACACCAATACCTTTCCGGGATGATCCTTTCTTGGTGGTAATCATGATAACGCCGTTAGCTGCACGCGAACCATAAAGCGCGGCGGCGTTCGGGCCTTTCAACACCGAAATCGAAGCAATGTCATCGGGGTTGATGTCACCGATACCACTACCGTAGTCCGATTTGGAATATTCTCCGGTGTTCGCTTCGTTAGCCGAACCGAAACCTGAGTTATCCATCGGCACTCCATCAACCACATAAAGCGGCTGGTTATTACCGGTTAGCGAGTTGTTACCACGAATGATCACCCGGGAACTACTACCCGGTCCGAAGGAGCCTTGTGTAATGGTTACACCGGCTACACGACCTGACAGTGAGTTTATCGGGTTAGCATCCTTCACGGTAGACACTTCGTCACCCTTGACTTCACTAACAGCATACCCCAGCGATTTCTTTTCGCGGGTAACACCAAGCGCTGTGACAACAACTTCATCAACTGCCACATCCTTGGATTTCATTGTAACATCAATGGTCGAACGACCATTCACGGGAATTTCCTGGGTTTCCATACTAACAAATGAAAACACCAAAGTAGCATCTCCCGATTGTAAAGTAATGGAGTAATTACCATCGGCATCCGTAATGGTACCGTTGTTTACTCCTTTCTCAACGACCGTTAACCCGGGTATGGGTTGACCGTCGGACTCGGAAACAACTGTTCCTGTAACCGTGTGCTGGGCATATGCACTACTAATGAGTGCAAGGCACACACCAAAAGCCAAAACAATCTTTCGCATAGAGTTTGGGTGTTTTGTGGTTAGAAAACCATACTATTAAACATATAACTAAAACAAATAACAGTTTTTGCAATAGCAAATGACAGGACTGCTATACTGCTTTCTTATTTAAGTTCATCCATTGCGTCACCAAAAACCTTTTGGAAAAGCATGGCAGCTATTCCGAGCAAACCCGAGTGCTCATCAATCTCAGAAATTTCGAGACGTACGTTACTGCAGATATTTTCCAGACAATACTGGTTTAATGACTGTTGGATAGGTGTCATTATGTATTGGTTGGCTTGTGAAATAGGACCACTCAGGACAATCAATTCCGGGTTAAGCAATTGAATCAGAATGGAAAGTCCCTTTCCTAAAGCACTGCCTACTTGATTTAAAATAGATATGGCGAATTCATCTCCTCCACGGGCGGCACTAACCACATCTTCCGCTTGCATTTCCTCCGGATTATTTTTGAAGATCCGGGTTAGCTGTGATATCGTACCATTTTTAACGCCATTCTTCGCCAGGCTAAGTAGTTTATGAGCCGATGCCATAGTTTCGATACATCCACGTTTGCCGCAAATACACAGTTCGCCTTCATCCTCCAGCCTGATATGACTGAATTCACCGGCAAAGCCCCTGGAACCACTGTAAAGCTGACCATTGAGAATCATGCCGAGTCCCAATCCCCAGCTCCAGTTCAGCACAACCGAGTTCGTGGTATTTTGCGCTTTCCCGAAAACAAATTCACCAAAGGCCTGCATTCGGGCATCGTTATCGATGTAAACAATCTTTTGAAATTTGGCACCGAAACGCTTTTTTACATTTCGTAAAGAGGGATTCTTGATGGTATAATTGATTCCTTCCACCGAATCAATCAATCCGGGCATATCAACGCCCACTGCCACAATCTTATCCTCCGAGATACCCGCATCACGAACCATTTCGGTTGCTGTTTCATGAAGTTTATCGACCAACCTGGGATCATCGATATTGGTTTCAATAAACCGGATGGGGGTTACTTCTTCGTTGTGGCAATTAAAAACGGTAGCTTTAGCTTTATAACGTCCCATATCGACGGCTACGATATAAAAAGCTTCAGCCACTAAACTGTAAAGAGCCGGCTTCCGCCCTCCCCGTGACTCGCCAATACCACTAGTCTCAACCGCTTTCAGCGCGATTAACTCATCGAGCAATGTCTTAGTCGTAGGCAGGCTGATGTGAACCTCCTTACTTAAATCAGATGCCGACAGCGAACGATGTTCATACAACAAACTTAGTATCTGCATGCGCTGACGATAGCGCTTGATACCATTCACTGTCAATCTTCGGCTTTCCTCTTTACTTATCAGAATCATTTATCGCGTTTCCAATATTTGCAGGTACTAATTAAAGATAATTTTACATTTAAGTCAAGTCATTGTTAAAATTTTTTAAAAAGATTTAAGAGTTGTGCATGTTTACACAGAAGTTCTTGTATTAACAACAATACCCGAAACAAGTACTAGTGAATCTGAACATTTTGAATTATTTGCACATCTTGAACTTCTCTTAATTCATCTGCACAAAACAGAAAAATTGTGACGAATCATCGCTAAAGCTCTTTATCAATCTTTGCTAATTCCCTACATACAAATACACTAATACAACGATTCAATGCTTGCCCGGTTACCGCTACATTTTTGTCAAACTTCACCGGTTATTTTTTGTTATCTTGTATCAGGTAGTCTGACCTGAAATTTTCCCGGGAGGGGGAATTTCGTACCTTAGCAGGGTTATTTCTCAGGCCGCTTGGTCAAAAATTTTCTTAACCTGACGACAATTTTACCTTATGCAGGAAATGGTTCCTAAAAGAGTTATCCAGGCGTCACGCCGGAGATTTCACCAATTTCTCGAGAATGACGCCTCGGGAGGTATTTTGCTCATCGTCTGTACCATCATTGCGCTACTTTGGGCCAACTCAGCCTTTCACTACACATACGAACACCTGTGGCATACCGAAATTGCCCTGAAAGTGGGCAGTTTCGAAGTTGGGATGCACCTGCTGCATTGGGTTAACGATGGCTTGATGGCCATTTTCTTTTTCGTAGTTGGCCTGGAAATCAAACGCGAAGTGATCGCCGGTGAATTGTCGAGCATGCGAAAAGCGGCACTTCCTGCCCTGGGAGCTTTAGGAGGCATGATATTACCGGCGCTGTTATTCTCGGCCCTCACGATAGGAAAAGACGGTGCACAAGGCTGGGGAATACCGATGGCAACCGATATTGCCTTTTCGCTGGGAATTTTGAGTCTGTTGGGAAAACGAGTTCCGCTTTCGCTGAAAATTTTCCTGGTAGCGCTCGCCATTGTCGACGACCTTGGAGCTATCATGGTCATCGCTATATTTTACTCGTCGAACCTACAACTGGAATACCTGATGCAGGCATTGGCACTGATTTCCCTGTTGCTTATCCTCAACTGGATGAGGGTGCGCAAGCCATGGGTTTACGTCGTTATTGGAACCGTTGTCTGGTATTTTTTCCTGAAATCGGGTATCCACGCCACCATTGCCGGCGTATTGGTTGCATTTACCGTTCCGGTCCGCCGAAATCTGATGACCAACGAATTCAACGACCATGTTGACAAATTTAACATGTGCGACGATTGCGCCACATCGTACACCCTTCCCGACCAGGAAATACACAAACTCGATAACCTGAAGCGGCAAATAAAGATGGTCCAGAGCCCGGCTCAACGCATCGAACACATGATGCACAAAATGGTGAATTATTTCATCATGCCGGTATTTGCTCTCGGTAACGCAGGTGTTGTACTCGATGGAAGCAACATGGGACCTTACGGATATTTGAGTCTTAGCGTGGCACTGGCACTGTTTGTTGGAAAAGCATTGGGCATTACCTTACTTTCATGGGGCGGAGTAAAAATTGGATTGGCCGAGTTGCCGCAAAATATCAAATGGTCGCATATGTTCGGGGTCGCTATCCTAGGGGGACTGGGCTTCACCATGTCGCTCTTTATTTCCAACCTCGCCTACTTCGACCTTTCAATGCTGAATGCAGCAAAATTAGGTGTCTTAGGTGGTTCGCTCGTAGCGGGAGTTGTGGGCTATCTGTTACTGTCGCGGATTCTTCCACGGCCGAAAAATGAGGAATTCAGTTATCCGGTGGAACCGTGATGATAATGAACAGTGAATAATGAGAAATGAACAATAAAGGCGAAAAAAAATCTGAATAAAGTAAATCTGAAATCTTAAGTCTAATATCTAACGTCTATTATCTCTTTTTATGGATGTCAAAATAGAAGAAAGCTGGAAGAAAGTATTAAACGGAGAATTCGATCAACCCTA
Source organism: Prolixibacter denitrificans (assembly GCF_003014495.1). Taxonomy (GTDB): domain Bacteria; phylum Bacteroidota; class Bacteroidia; order Bacteroidales; family Prolixibacteraceae; genus Prolixibacter; species Prolixibacter denitrificans. Next base: position 15,681 of record NZ_PYGC01000010.1, read on the forward strand.
TTTTGAGTCGTTGGTGAAGTTTGTCAAAGATGAATATACCCAACATACTATCTATCCTCCCGGGAAGAAAATGTTCAACGCTTTCGATTCCTGTCCGTTCGATAAAGTAAAAGTGGTGATACTCGGGCAAGATCCCTATCACGGCCCCGGACAAGCGCATGGTCTCTGCTTTTCTGTTCAGGATGGCATCGCATTTCCGCCTTCGCTGCAGAACATCTTCAAAGAGCTGAACAATGATTTGAATATTCCTGCTCCGAAAAGCGGTAATCTCGAGCGATGGGCACATCAGGGAGTTTTCCTGCTCAACGCCACATTAACTGTCCGGGCCCGCCAGGCCGGTTCGCACCAAAACAAAGGCTGGGAAACATTCACCGATGCGGTCGTCCGCAAACTGGCTGAAGAAAAAGAAAATCTCGTGTTCTTGTTGTGGGGAGCTTATGCCCAACGTAAAGGCGAATTCATCGATACAAATAAACATCTTGTGCTAAAAGCGCCACACCCATCACCTTTTTCAGCCGACCGCGGCTTTTTCGGCTGCCGGCATTTCAGCAAAACCAACGCCTACCTCGAACAACATAGGAAAACACCCATCGAATGGTAGAAGAAATGTTGAATTCTAAATGTTTCATTTTAAATCAACTGAAAATAGAAAAGACCGTTGATAATTGTTTGGTCGAACGAAAATTCTCAGGGATATGAAATCAATTCAATCCCGATTTTTCGGGACAACATTCATCATGTAAAATTTTCAGCCTCCCTTTTTCACCTATTCACCATTTCGCCCTCTCACCTGGGCCTTTGCCTTAATTTTCCATCACTAAATCCCCCAACTCCTCAACCGAGTCAACCAGGTTCCAGGCTCCGTTCTCCTGAAGTTCTTCAGCTGAACCGTATCCATAGGTAACGCCAACCGCTTTTATGTTGTTTGCGCCCGCTCCTTTCATATCATGCAACCGGTCGCCAATCATTAATGATTCCTCCGGAACAATGCCATATACCTGGATAACAAATTCAATCACTTCCGCTTTATGATTGCGAGTCCCGTCCAGTTCCGGGCCGGAAATTCCATCGAAAAACGGCAGCAAGCCAAAATGACGCAGAATTTCGGTAGCATATACCTTGGGTTTGCTGGTGGCGAGATAGATCTTCTTTCCTGCCGCTTTCACAGCTGCAAGCAATTCGGGAATTCCCTCATACAACTCATTTTCATACATTCCCTTTTCGGGAAAATACACACGATATAGTTCAACCGCTTCGTCAGCTTCTTCATCCGTAAGGGAAAAATGATGCTTAAACGAATCGTGCAAAGGCGGACCGATAAAAGAAAGGAGCGTCTCTTCTTCAGGCGCTTCAATATTCATTTCGCGTAAAGCATAAAGAATGGAGTTGAAAATTCCCTCTTTGGGGTCGGTAAGCGTGCCATCTAAATCAAAAAGGATGTTCCGGAAGCTCATGAGTCTTTTCGGGCAAAGATAACAAAGTAAGAAAAGCTTCTTCTATTTAGCTTCAGAGTTTCCCCTTGCGACAATTTGAACGAATCGTGGTCAGATAACATGGCATAATTCGAACAATCGCCTTAACTTACGGTATATATTTTGTAAAAGAGAAAACCGAAAATAGATTGTAACCAAAAGGAATCATCATGAAAAGACAAATGCGACTATTTGCCCTGATAGCTTTTGCCCTAATACTGGGCTCCTGTTCACGACAAGTAACCCGTGTAGCCACCGACCAGGCTATCGACCTGAGTGGTCGTTGGAACGACACCGACTCGCGACTCACTGCACAAGCACTCACCGAACAGGTGCTCAACCAACGCTGGCTCGAAGATTTTGAACGCACACATGGTCGCAAACCCGTTGTCGTAGTGGGACTGGTTTACAACAAATCGCACGAGCACATCGACACTGACACATACATTAAAGACATCGAGCGCTCGTTTATCAACAGTGGAAAGGTGCGCCTGGTACAAGCCGGCGCCAAACGCGATGAACTCCGTGCCGAACGTCAGGACCAAAACACCTATGCCTCGCCTAGTACAGCAGCCCAATGGGCGCGCGAACTAGGTGCTGACTTCATCATGCAGGGAGATATCAGCTCCATCGTCGATTCGTATAAACGAGAAAAAGTAGTTTACTACCAGGTAAATGAAGAGCTGACCAATCTCGAAACCAATGAGGTGGTCTGGATGGGCGAAAAGAAAATTAAAAAAGCTATCCGCAACTAAAAACCGAATCAAAAAAAACAGCCCTGTTCCGTTAACCGGAAAACGCGGGGCTGTTCTCCTTTTTCTGCAAACTTGTCAAACCCTTTTCCCGGCATGAAAAAAGTATTTTTCCTTACCGGATTGTGTGTTTTTCCGTTGTTGTTTTTCACCGGATGTGCCACCTATTACCAGAAAAATCAGGCATTTTACCAGGCATTCGAAAGCGGTAATATCGAAAATGCAGAGAAAATCATTCAGCAGTCGGAGAAAAAGGTGAAGCCAAAAGACCGGTTGCTCTACCTGCTTAATCGCGGAGTCACCACACGCATGCTGGGCGATTACCGCGAAAGCATCAAGCTGTTTAGCAAGGCTGACCACATGATTGAAGATTACAGCACCAATTACGGCGCTGAAGCGCTGGCTCTGGTCACCAATCCGATGGCTACCCCTTACCGGGCGGAAGACTTCGAGAAAGTGCTCATCCACTTTTACCAGGCCCTCAACTACATCGACCTGAAGCAATACGACGATGCGCTGGTGGAATGCCGCAGAATCAACATTCAGCTACATGAGATAAACGACAAGTATCCCGACCACAAGAACCGGTATCAGGATGATGCCTTTGCGCATCTTCTCACCGGCCTGATTTACGATGCACTGAAAGACTATAACAACGCCTTTATCTCTTACCGAAATGCTTACGACGTTTATCAAAGTAGCTACGCTAAAAATTTCGGATTGACAGCTCCCGAACAACTAAAGCATGATTTAGTCCGAACAGCTGCGCTAACCGGTTTCACTCAGGAACAACATCAATACGAAGATGAGTTTGGTTTTCAGTATCAGCCAACCGACACCATCGGGTCTTCAGCGGTTTTCTTTTGGCTTAATGGTTTGGGCCCTGTAAAGAGTGAATGGTCTGTGAACTTCGCCATGGTGAAGGGCGAGGGAGGCTGGGCCAATTTTGTGAATGACGAGTATGGTCTCTCTTTTCCGGTCTACATCGGTGACCTTTCTTCCCGTGAAAAATCAGGTCTCGATGATTTTCGTTTCGTCCGGGTGGCCATGCCCCGTTACTCCGATCGGCAACCAGCCTACAACTCAGCAACAATCACAACTGCTTCCGGGAAAATCTATCCTTTGGAAATAGCGGAAAACATCGACGCAATAGCACACAAAACTCTGCACGACCGATTACTACGCGAAATGGGGAAAGCGATCTTACGTCTGGCCGTCAAGAAAGGAATTGAAACAGCCGCCAGCAAGAAAAACGATGCATTGGGTATGCTGGTTAGCCTGGCTAATGCCGTCACCGAAAAAGCCGATACGCGTAACTGGCAAACCCTGCCTTACGAGGTAGGTTACATCCGCGTTCCTCTTCACAATGGACAAAACCATCTCACTTTGCACTTAAATCCTGCCGTCGGCAATCCAATCGAAACGTTCGATGTGGATGGGCAAAGCGGCGAAACGCGCTTCATTACCTACCACACCCTGGAAAGTTCGCCGCCGCAACCATAAAAAGGGTACCTGCCAATGCAGATACCCTCCGGGTTGTTACTATCAGAATATGGGAACAGAACTTATTTCTTCAGCACTTTCTCCAATACTTCCTCTTTACTGATTTTCTTCGTACAGAAAAACCAATCTTTACAATCGAGCTCTTCCTCTTTACCTTCCATTCGGTCTTTCGCTTTGCCACATGAACCGGCAGGAGAAATAATCACATCGTCACCCGGGCGCCAATCGGCCGGAGTGGCTACACCAAATGCATCGGCTGCCTGCAGGGCCACCAAAGCTCGGTACAGCTCGTCGAAGTTACGTCCCAGACTCAGCGGATAATAGATGATGGTCCGGATAACGCCCTTCGGGTCGATAATGAACACGGCACGCACCGCCTGCGTTGAGCTTTCGCCGGGCTGAATCATACCGTATTTCTTCGCCACGTTCATGGAGATATCCTCGATAAGCGGGAATTTCACCTCCACATTTTTCATATCGCGGTACTCAATCTTCTCTTTGATGGTCAGCAACCAGGCAATGTGGCTGTACAAACCGTCAACCGACAAGCCGACAAGCTTACAGTTGGCCTCTGCAAACTTCTCTTCCATCGTAGCGAAGGTCATGAATTCAGAGGTACACACTGGGGTGAAATCGGCCGGGTGACTAAAAAGAATGACCCAGTTTCCTTTATAATCCGCTGGAAAGTTAATGTTTCCCTGAGTGGTTACGGCCTGAAATTCGGGCGCCGCATCCCCGATGCGTGGCATTGGATAAGCCACCTGATTTTCATTCAGATTTTCCATTTGATACATTGTTTTTGGGTAATACGTTCTGGTTTTAGGATAAAGTGGCATTCAGCATCCACAGCTTCTTCTCGGTAGAGGCAATTAATTCGCTGAACAGCGCGACCGTTCCCTCGTCACCATTGTTCGACGCGGATTCCAACACTTCGCGATACTCGCCGAGTAAATGCTCAAAATTCTGCACTGTGATTTTCAACGTTTCCTTACCACGAGGCACTTCTACAACCGGTTCGATACTGGTCTGATCGAGGTATTCGCTAAACTGGTGGTACGGTACGCCGCCCAACGTAAGGATTCTCTCCGCTACGTCATCGACAACATCAGCCAACTCAGTATAAAATCCTTCAAACATCTTATGTTGTTGATAAAAATCGGGGCCTTTAATCAGCCAGTGCATCGCCCGCATGTTTTGATAAACGATTTGCAGGTCGGCCAGTACATTATTCAATTGCGCTACTACGTTGTTGTTTGTTCTTTTTGTTTCCATGATTCGATATTTAAATTGTTTGTTTCCGTTTTTGATATTTCAAAGGTGATATTTTCTATTTTTATAAATATTTATACATCCATAAGCAAAAGATTATACGATGACACTATTGCAATTATCATATGTCCTGGAGTTAAGCCAACACGATTCTTTCTCACTGGCAGCGAAACGATTACACATCTCACAACCTGCCCTCAGCCTGCAAATCAGCAAGCTGGAGGAAGAGCTGGGGATGCAGTTGTTCAAGCGCTCACCCAACCGGATAACGCTTACCGCAGAAGGAGAAATCTTTGCAAGTCAGGCTCGGGAACTGTTGCAGTTAGCCGATAAGTTGAAGGATTTGCCGTTCGAGCTGGAGAAAAAGCCGGAAGGTGAACTCCGGGTCGGAGTCATCTCAACACTTGCACCCTATTGGTTTACCATGTTTCTCACCCAGTTTACTCAAAAATATCCCGACATCCGGCTAACGGTAAAGGAATTAAAGACTGAAGAGATTATCGCCCAGTTGAAAAACGGTCAGTTGGATGCAGGCTTCATCTCTACTCCGGTGTCGGCGCCAGGGATGGTCTTCCGTCCGCTTTTCTATGAAAAATTCTTTCTGTATGTATCGGGACAACATGAGTTGTATTCATCGGAGAACATTGATTTAAATGCCGTTGATTTAAAAGAGATGTGGTATCTACAGGAAGGAAACTGCTTTCAAAACCAGGTCGATTCGGTATGTGTATATGCGAAAGAACCCGGCGAGTACCAGAATATCGTCTATCTGTCCAACTCCATTGAATCACTTTGCCGGGTGGTGGAAAACAGCGGCGGCATTACCTTCATTCCCGAGATGGCTACTCTTTCGGTAGGTCCTGAAAAAGAACAGATGATAAAGGAAATAGCCGGAACGCCACCAGTTCGTGAGATCAGCCTGGTTACCACCCGTATTTCAAAGAGTGACCGCCTCATCGAATTCTTACTGGATGAAGCATTAAAGGTAATCCCCAAACGAATGCTGGCCAGTCCGGTAGAGAAGACATTGGACACCGGATTACGGTTTTGAATTAAGAATAACGATTCCCGTTTATCCCTAAAATCATTTGAAGCTTACAGTGACGAATGGCACACATGAAGAAGGGTGCCCCGACCGGAACACCCTTCATGTGCAGATGGCACAAACATTTGCCTTTCACCTGAAATGTAACCTAAGCACAAAACTCAATGTGTAATGTGAACCAAGTTGCCACCTGCAGCTGTGACAGACACAAACGACAGGAGAGAGAAACAGGTGTATCTACTCCAAAAAAACACCCAAAAAAATACTGTATTCATTTACCTTAATGCATTTGAAAGTATGACAAAAAGATTATTTGTATCTTGCAGAAGGTAAAAACCAATTTTCAATTGGTACATTTTCTTCCCCCTTAGGTAGTTGATCTCACTTTGTCGCATTCAAGAATTAATAGACTTACTGCATCAACAGCTTATGATACGATATTTGGCTGTGCTCAACCCGCTTTACGCGACCCTTTTTTGGGCCATTGTGCTTACCATCGGAACGCTCCGGATAAACCGGGCCAAGTTTATGCTTGGCGTGTTCATGATGGTGGCATTTTTTCTTTACCTGGGGCATGCTTTTTACTTTACCCGTAATTTTCAGATTTTCACGTGGTACGAATGGATTTACACGCTCACCAGTTTAGCTGTATTTCCGATGTATTATCACTACATACGCTTACTGACAGTGGAAACCCGGCTAAAGCCTTCAGATCTGCTTCACTACCTTCCCGGACTTATCGTGGCAGTCGCCAGCTTGTTTCTGATTATTTTCATGGGACCGATCAACCGGCTGGCTTATATTCACCACTTAGAACATGGCTCACATTCTTTTTACCTCTCCGGGAATCCGTGGATTGATGCCTACCAAATGCTCTTCCTCCTGAGCCGATTGATTTTTGGAATTCAGATATTTGCCTACCTGGTGCTAAATATCCGACTCATCAGACTTCATAAGGAAAATATCGCTCAATATTACTCCAACCCGGAAGAGCTGAATCTCAATTGGGCACAGCTGATGTATATTTTTCTTTTACTTACCTCGTTGGCAGGCTTCATTTTCAATGCCCTTGGGCGTAGTACTTTTCTTGACAACAGTGTGAAATTGCTCATTCCGTCGTTCATTTTTTCAGTCTTACTGTTTGTTATCGGATACCTGGGAAACCGGCAAGATCAGATCGTTAGTCAAATTGTTAAACTCGACGAGATGTACCCCCAGGAAGAGCGTCCGGAAAACGAACCCAACAACGTGGTGCTCAAGCTGGAAGAATATTTTACATCGGAAAAGGCTTACCTCAACAAAGACTTGAAAATTTGGGAAGTATCGAAAATGATCAACAGTAACCGAACCTATGTTTCGGGCATCATCAACAAACACTACGGGATGAATTTTTGCACGTATGTCAACCATCACCGTGTGAAGGAAGCCCGGTGGATGCTGGAAACCGAATCGTTTGACGGTTATACGCTGGAACATATTGGCGATCTGTCCGGATTCGGATCGTTGAATTCCTTCATCCGCGCATTTCAAAAAGAAACCGGCATTACTCCCGGCAAATACCGCGAGGATCGCAAGGTCAGGAAAAGCGACCAATCCTTCGCCCAAATCAACACATAAGTACGTTACCACCTCCCGATTCGTCACAACAATAAAATGGCGGGCTATTTTCGTGTCACCTCTTTAATTGAAGATGTAATTTTTTTTTCTCACTTTTACCAATTAAAATCGCAGGTTCAGCAACCTAACACGTGCGGTTATCTTAACATAAGAGATGAACGAAACTACAGACCTGAAGCTAATATCCAGCCTGAAAAGAGGAGATCACGAGGCATTCGACGCGCTGTACGGAAGATATGCCGAAGGATTGTATGCCTTTGTGACAAGCATCCTGAAAAATCCGGCGGACGCGGAAGAGATCGTGCAAAATGTATTCGTCAAGGTTTGGGAACGGCGTAATACCATCGAAGAAAAATTCTCGTTCAAATCTTACCTGTTTACCATAGCCTACCGGGATGTCATTACCCAGTTGAGAAAACAAAATCTGCTGGCCTCCATTCAAATCAATAACAATCAAGAGCTTACAGTAAACGATAACAATGCAGAGCTGGAAATCGAGTTCTTCAACATCGACAAGATATACCATGACATTCTGGAAAAACTGCCGGAAAAACGAAAAGAAATATTCCTGTTAAGCCGGGAAAAAGGATTATCGAACAAGGAGATTGCCGCGCAGTTGAGTATTTCGGTAAAAACTGTCGAGAATCAGATGACCGCCACTTTGCGTACCTTCCGCGAAAAACTGTCACAATACGGCATCCTGGGCGTGTTATTTTTCTTCCTTTTTGTTCGGTAACACCGAAAACCAAACAGACTACCAGAACAGCTAAGCCTTTACTCAGAAAAGAAAACGGAGCCCCCATCCCAAGAATGTGTTATAAAACACATCGATAGGGGTTGAGATGGTTCCCTACGTATTATCTGTGTAAAACGATTTGCTGTTGATGAATAAAGACTTGCTCTTACAATATTTAAGTGGAAAACTGGACAAGCAAGCCGCCCGGGAAGTTGTTTCGTGGATGGCTCTTCCGGAGAATGAGCTATTGGTACGCAGCTACCTCACCGAGATTTGGGAGGAGAACCGCGTAGCCATCAAAGGTCCGGCTCCCGATTTCGATTCGATGTTGCATTCCATTCACCGCCGCATCGACCTTCTCGATGAAGAAAATTCCGAAAAGATTGTCAGGAAAAAATCGCGTTCTCAACGCTTTATCAATGGCTTCCGCAAAATTGCAGCGATCCTGGTCGTCCCGCTACTGGTTTTCACCGGATGGTGGTCCGTTCGTCAATACCAGTCTTCGCGCTCGGAGAAACTCACCTACCGGGAAATATTCACCAAACCTGGCTGCATTACCAAAGTCGAACTGGCCGACGGAACCCAGGTCTGGCTGAATGACGGAACCCGGCTCCGGTATCCGGTGAAATTTGGACGAAAAGAGCGCAAAGTATTCGTCGACGGTGAAGCTTACTTCAAAGTTACACATAACGCCAAATGGCCGTTCGTCGTCGAAAATCCGCTGATGACCACAACCGTCACCGGCACCGAGTTCAACCTGAACGCCTATTCGCAGGACAAATATTTTGAAGCAACACTGACCCGGGGCCACATTTCGCTAACGTCGGAACACATTAGCAAGAAAGTCGACATCAAACCCGGGCAACAGGCGCGCCTCAACCTCGAAAATAAAACCTTTACCATCAATAAGGTCAATCCCATGCAGTATGCCGCATGGCGCGATGGCAAACTAATTTTTGTGGATGAAAAACTGGGTATCGCCGTGAAAAAGCTGAGCCGGTGGTACAATGTCAATATCATCCTGGCGAACGATGTGCTGAAAGAAATGCCGATTACCGCCACCTTCCAAAAAGAACAACTGATGCAAACATTGAACCTGTTGAAAAAGGCATTGCCAATCCGCTATGAGGTTACGGCAGAAAAGCAGCAGGCCGATCAAACATATACCAGAAAACAAATTAAAATCTATGCAATACAAAGGTAAATGAAAAAGGCCGGTGAGATTGGGCAGAACCTCACCGGCCGAAAAAACCATATCCGTAAATATAGTTTAATCAAAAGTGTTTCAAATCTATGAAAAAAGTCTCTAAACAGGCACCTCCTTTCCTCAGGGAAATGTGGGGAGCTAAAATCTTTGTCAAAATGAGAGTGACACTACTCATGGTCTTACTGGCCACATTCAGCTCATTTGCGAACAAAACAACCGCGCAAAACGCCAATTTATCGCTGAACGTAAACAACACAACTGTCAGGAATGTCCTGAGAACGATCGAGAAGCAAACGGGCTACTCCTTCATCTACAGCAGCGAATTAATCGATGTCAACCGGAGAGTAAGCCTGAATGAACAGGAAACCAGCCTGCAGGATGTACTCGATGCCTTGTTTGCGGGCACACCGGTCAACTACAGCATCAACGACAATCACATTGTTCTGTCGCGCACCACTGACGATGCCACAGGGAATGCTCAACCCCAGGGACACGAAGTCTCGGGTAAAGTGACAGACGGAAGCGGGGCACCTCTTCCCGGTGTAACCGTAGTGATTAAAGGTACTACCCAAGGTACCATCACCGATGCCAACGGCATTTATCACCTGACCAATGTTCCGGAAAACGTAACCCTTCTTTACTCCTTCGTGGGAATGAAGAACAAGGAAGTTGCCTACACCGGACAAAGCACCATCAATTTAAAGATGGAAGAGGAAAGCATTGGTCTTGGGGAGGTTGTAGCCGTAGGATACGGTGTACAAAAGAAAAGCGTTGTCACCGGTGCCATTGCCAGTGTGAATTCAAGCGATATCGGTAACACGTCGGTTTCGCAGGCGCAACAGGCGCTGCAGGGAAAAACTTCCGGTGTACAGGTTATCAACGCATCCGGAGCTCCGGGAGCCCCTATTAAAGTGAGGATTCGGGGATACTCATCAAACAACAACTCCAATCCGATCTACATCGTCGATGGTATCAAAACCACCGATATTTCGAACCTCGATCCGGATGATATCAGTTCCATGGAGGTACTGAAAGACGCAGCCTCCACTGCCATTTACGGAGCCGAAGGTGGTAATGGTGTCGTCATCATCACCACGAAAAAAGGAAAATCGGGGAAACCCACCATCACTTACGATTTCCAATACGGCATCCAAAGCGTAGGGCATACACCGAAGCTGATGAACACTTCACAGTACAGCACCTTCATGAACGAAGCCGGATTAATTTCGAATGTCGACCAGACCTACAACACCGACTGGCTCGGCGCTATCTTCGAAACCGCTCCCATGCAGAAGCATCATATCTCCTTCTCGGGAGGAAAAGATGGTTCCACCTACATGCTGTCGATGTCGTACCTCAATCAGGATGGTATCGTGGTAGGTCCGAAGGACAAATACAAACGCTACACTGTTCGGCTGAACTCCGACCACCAGATTCTGCCCTGGATGAAAGTCGGAAATACATTCGCCTACTCTAACAGTCAACGTGCCGCCATTAACGAATCGGGTGGTGAGTTTGGTGGAGTTATCGGTAGTGCGCTCATGATTGACCCGGCTACCCCGGTAGAATATACCGGCGATGTACCCGCACACGTTCAGACTTTCATCAACAACGGAAATCCGATTTTGAAAGCGCCGGACGGAAATTACTATGGTATTTCCAAATACGTCTTCGGAGAAATTGTCAATCCATTCGTTACGCAGGCCATCACCAAAGACCAGACCCAGCAGGATCAACTGCAGGGAAATGTGTATGCTGTGCTGACGCCGCTGAAGGGATTGACCATCACCTCACGGTTCAACCTGAACCTGACTTACCAGAATTATCATACCTGGAATCCGACATATTACTATACCGCAGAGCGGAATAACAGTGCAACCAAGGTGATTGATAACAATGATCTTTGGAAAGACTGGATGTTCGAAAACTTTGCTTCGTATAACCACAAGTTCGGCGATCATGACCTGACGTTACTGTTGGGTATGTCATCCGAAAAAGCCACACACCGCATTACCAATGCACAGGGTGGTCCGATGATTATGGAAAATCCGGCATATGCTCAGCTCGACTTCATCTCATCACAGAAAAACGACCAGGTAAACGGTCGCATTTATGACAATCGGAAAGTAAGTTACTTCAGCCGTTTGTCATACAACTACAAAGACAAATACCTCCTCGAAGGTAGTTTGCGTCGCGATGGAGCCGGCCTGTCACAATTGCCCAAAAGCGGCCGTTGGGGAATCTTCCCTGCCGTATCGGGTGGATGGGTAATTTCCAACGAAGATTTCTTCCCGAAATCCTTCGTCACCAGTGCTAAACTTCGTGCCAGCTGGGGTCAGAACGGTAGCCTCTCCAACCTGGGGAACTACAGCTATGCTTCACTCATCTCATCGACCAGCAATGGATATGCATTGACATACCCGATGGCCGACGGTTCATTCGGAACAGTATTCGAACCCTCACAGCTCGAAAACCCGAATCTCCGCTGGGAAACCAGTGTGCAGACAGATGTGGGCCTTGATCTTCGTGCCTTCCGCGACCGGTTGACGTTCACCATGGACTACTACAACAAGAAAACAACCGATCTCATCACGCAAAATACGCCTGCACTGGAAGCCGGAAATGCAGCATCGCCCATCAACGCCGGCGACGTAACGAATAAGGGTTTTGAGTTCGAATTGGGATACCGAAATAAGATCCATGATTTCAATTACGGTATTCACCTGAATATGTCGACGCTGAAGAACGAAGTAACCTACCTCAACCCGACACTCGACCGTCTCTACGGTGCCCAGGTGGGACCGGGATGGACTGCCACGGCGGTTCAAAAAGGCGAGCCGCTCTGGTTCTTCTATGGTTACAAGACCAAAGGCATCGACCCAAAAACCGGCGATCCGATCTTCCTCGACAAAAGTGGTCAGCCAACCAATAATGTAACGGAAGCCGATAAACAGTACATTGGAAGTGCCATTCCGAGCCTCTATTACGGTGGAAGTCTCGACGCATCGTACAAGAACTTCGATTTCAATGTGAACTTCCAGGGAACTTCCGGTAACGATGTATTGATGGGCTGGATTCGTAACGACCGTCCGACCATCAATCGTCCGGAATATTTCTTCAAAAACCGCTGGACGGCTGATAATACCACGGCGACCGAGCCACGTGCAGGAACTGATCCCAAAGCATGGAACAGTGACCTCCTGGTATTCAACGGAGCTTTCATGCGCATCAAGCAGATTCAGTTGGGATACAATCTTCCCAAATCACTGATGCAGAACTTACATATGAAATCTGCCCGGTTCTATGTATCACTCGATGATTTCTTCACTTTCACCAATTACATCGGTATGGACCCGGAAGCCGGTACCAACAACAACAATAACAACAACATTGGTATCGACCGGGGAACGTATCCTACCGCCCGTAAAGTGATGTTCGGAACCTCCATTTCATTCTAATCAACTAAAACGCAATGAACATGCAGATCAAAAAATATAAATTCAAGGTGGCGCTACTATCCGCCATTTTCTTCCTGTCGGGCTGTTCTCAATCATTCCTGGACACCACGCCCGAAGGCTCCATCCCTGTGGATAGCTTCTATAAAACCGATGCCGACGCTAAAGGCGCCGTGCTGGGTGTTTACGACATACTTCAATCGATGTACGCCTACGATTGGGACAGCATGTGGATGCTGAAAACCCTGTTGTCCGACGAAATCTATACCGGTGGAGGACACCGCGGTGACCAGCCTCCCTACGAGGAAATCAATGAGTTCCGTTACAGTTCCAGCAACCCGGTAATCACCTGGTTGTTCCAGATGTCATACTGGGGTATTTACCGCGCCAACCTGGTGATTGCGAACATCAAACCCGAATCGGACGCCAAGAAGCAGGCTATTGCCGAAGCGAAATCGTTGCGTGCGATGCTGTATTTCGACCTGGTTACCCTGTGGGGACAAGTACCGCTGGTAACCGAACCGGCATCGTCACCCGATCAGTATAACCAGCCACGCGCTAAAGTAGCCGACATCTGGGCGCAGATAGAGAAGGACCTCAACGAGGCTATCCCTGATCTTCCGCTGAAAAGCCAGCAATCGGCAGCCGACAAAGTGCGCGTGTCCAAGGGAATGGCCCAGGCTATGTTGGGTAAATCGTTACTCTACGAGAAAAAGTATGCTGATGCAGCTGCCGAGTTCCAGAAAGTTATCGACTCGGGCGAATACGGACTGATTTCCGACTATTCTCAAGTCCTCCGTAAAGGACAGGAATTCGGAAAAGAGTCGTTGTTCGAAATTTCCTACTCAGCCGAGAAAAACTACGACTGGGGCAACTTCCAGTGGGGCAACAACGGTCGTAACACCGAAAGTAACATCCACTGGCAGCTTTGCGGTCCGCGTGGTGACGGCTGGTTTGACGGTGGTAATACCGGATTGGTAGCCGGATGGGGATTTGCTTATCCGCAGAAATCGCTATGGAATGCTTACACTGCCGCCAACGATACCGTACGTAGGAACGCAGCCATGATGAGCGAAGACCAGTTAATCGCGCACGGCGGAAAACTGCGGAATGCCGATCAGGGCAACTCCTATCCCTGGGAATGCGAAGGCTATGTTCGTCTTAAATACGGTTCATGGGCCGATGAGTCTAATACCAGCGCAACCAGCGTAAAAGAGCTGAACTATGCCACCAACGTCCGTTTGATGCGCTATGCCGATGTCCTGCTGATGGCCGCTGAAGCATACAACCGCAGTGGTCAGGATGGCAAAGCCCTTCCGCTGATCAACCAGGTACGGGCCCGCGTAAATCTGCCTGCCCTCACTTCATCGGGTGACCAGCTTTTCGCCGACATCAAAAATGAACGCCGCCTGGAACTGTCTTTCGAAGGTGTACGCTTCCAGGACCTCGTTCGCTGGGGCGATGCGAAGAGCGTACTGGCTGACCAGGGCAAAATGATTCCGGAAGGAACGTTTACCAACGGCCAGGAGGATTACATGTCCATTTCAGGTGCCGGGTTCAAAGACAAAAACGTACTGCTGCCGATTCCGGAACAGGAGATTTCCGTTAACCCGCAGAGCTCTCAAAACGATGGATATTAATCCAATTCCTGAAAAGGAACGATAAAAACAAATCATTCATACAGTTGGGTTTTTAACCCGGGGCCATCCTGCAGCTACAGCGGTGGCCCCTTTTTCTTTTGAGAAAGTGGGTTAAGAAGAAAAACTCCGGACCTTCGATTTCGAAATTTCAGGCTACAAGTTTCAGGTTAAGCTTTTCGGTTTCTATCATTCCTATTATTACCGACTTACCACGAACCATTAACCACTATTGGGCGAATATGATAGCCATAGAACAACAATTAAAATGGAACGGTACTTGTCAAAATGACTTTGTTTAATAAGTTTTGTTCCTTACAAACTCAATTCCATGATACGAGCTATCCGACTTCTGCTATTGCTTTTAATTGCGACAGGAACTGCTTCCGCACAAACCTGTGCTACGAAACCGATTCCGCGCGACACTTCTTACACACCTTACTCGGCCTGGGTGAAAATCAAAAAACACTACCCCAACGTTACCCCCGTGAAGCCGGAGTTACCTAAGGGTGTTAAAGCGGAATACAACGTGGTCTACGCAACTCTGCCCAACACTCCTTACGGCAAGCGTGATTTGCACCTGGATTTATTCCGGCCGGAGAAAAAGGGAAAGTACCCCGCAGTGATCCTGGTTTTTGGCGGTGGCTGGCGCTCCGGAAGCAAGGAGGCACAGGTCCCCATGGCCCAGCAAATCGCTGCAAAAGGCTATGTCACCGCAGCAGTCGGGTACAGGTTATCACCCGAGGCACTGTATCCGGCAGCGGTATACGACATCAAAGCGGCTATTCGTTATTTGCGGGCGAACGCGAGAAAGTATGATATCGATCCGGACAGAATCGCTATCTCCGGAAGCTCCGCAGGCGGTCAGCTGGCTGCGTTGGTCGGTATGACCGGCGATATGAAGAAGTTTGAAGGCAATGAGGGAAACAACCAGGTTTCATCGAAAGTACAGGCCATTATCGACATGGATGGCATCCTCGATTTCACCACACCGGCAGAAAGTGCAAAAGACAAAATTCCCGGCAAACGCTCGGCAGGCGCATACTGGTTTGGTGCCACACTGAAAGAGGACCGGGCCAAATGGGTGGAAGCATCTCCAATGATTTACGCCGGAAAGGATACACCGCCCATGCTGTTCATCAACAGTGCACAACCCCGTTTCCATGCCGGACGTGACAGCGTCATCTCAGTCCTCGACAAGTACCATATTTACACCAACGTACACACCATTCCCAACAGCGTACATTCCTTCTGGCAGGTACATCCCTGGTTCGACCAAACGGTTAAGTATATGGTCACCTTCCTGGACAAGACATTGAAGAAACAGTGAGTTCCCGGAATTCCTGATACTTGGATGCCTGAAAAATAATTATGCAAAATGAACGCGAAATCCTATCTTTATTCATGGTAAACGGATAAGGAAAGAACCGATGAACTTTGTACCCAACATTCCCGATGAAATTGTCCACTTCCTGCTGGTTTTGGTTTTCTCATTACTGATTGGCCTCGAACAGCGCCGTCACCACTCCTCCAAGGAGGCCGCCGAGCTCTTCGGCACCGACCGCACCTTTACCTTCATCGGCTTACTTGGCTACCTGCTCATCGTCGTCAACGAAAAATCGTTCATTCCCTTTCTCACGGGCTTTGTCATCCTGGGGTTGCTCCTCGGTATTCATTATTACCTGAAAATAAAAGAACAGCAAAAATACGGGCTCACCAGTGTTATCCTGGCCCTGCTCACCTACTCCATCCCGTTGCTTATCATGACGCAGCCCATCTGGCTGACGCTGTCGTTCGTGGTAGCCATCCTGGTCATTACCGAAATGAAGGACGAATTTGTGACCATCATGCAAAAGGTGTCGCAGGATGAATTCATCACGCTGGCCAAGTTTATCGCTTTCGCGGGAATCATTCTTCCCTTGCTGCCGCATGAAAATATTTCGGATTCTATTCCGGTTTCGCCATACCATATCTGGCTCGCCATCGTAGTGGTCTCGGGCATTTCGTATGCCAGCTACCTGCTAAAGAAACTGGTGTTCCCGAAATCCAGTCTGACGATTACCGGAATTTTAGGCGGCTTATACAGCTCAACCGCAACGACCGTGATCCTGGCTAGAAAAGAAAAGAGTGAAAGCCTGGGGGCCGAAGCCGTCTCGGCTATTATGATGGCCAACGGCATGATGTATTTGCGCATTCTCCTGTTGGCGTTCCTGTTCAACACCGCCGTGGCCCTCCGGCTGGTAATACCGTTCCTCCTGTTGTTCGTGGTTTCAATGGTGCTCTCGCGCACCGCTCTGATGAAAGCCGAAAAACAGGAGATAACCGGCAAACAGGTTGAAAGTACCAACCGGAACCCGCTCGAATTCAGGACCGCCCTAGTCTTCGGACTCCTGTTCGTATTGTTCGGACTCATTACCCATTACGTTTCGCAGGCTTACGGAAGTGCAGGTGTAACGACCCTGGCCTTTGTCGTGGGCGTCACCGATATCGACCCGTTCCTGATGAACCTGCTACAGCAAAAGAGCACCCTCGATGTATTTGTGGTAGCGCTGGCCATCCTGAATGCCACTAATAGCAACAACCTGCTAAAAATGATATACGCGCTTTCGCTGAGCAGCAAAACGGTGAAAAGAAGAATGAGCCTCCATTTCGGTATCCTTCTGGCCGCCGGGATTCTCTGCTCCATCTGGTTTTACGTGATAAAATAAGAGGGGGCTTCGGTATAAGTGGAGGCCGGTTTGCCATCGGTTTAGTCCGTCCGGAGCTTCTTTTTGTTCCTTAAAAAACCCTGACAGGGTAGAAATCGTCCCGGCATTACTCAAACACATTGTTTGCAATTCGTTGTCATTGTCTTTCCACGGTATAATTCAGTTCGGTTACCCCGCTGGTAAATGGCCGGGTAGTCACCAGGTTCAGTTTTGTTTTGTCTTTAATGCCTTCAAACAAGGGAATGCCACGCCCAAGGATAATCGGGTTAACAAACAGCCAGTAGCCGTCAATTAAGTCAAGTTGAATAAGTGAATGAGTTGCTGTCGGGCTGCCAAAAAGCAAAATCTCTTTACCCCCGCCATCGCGCGATTGTTTTATTTCATTTATCCTGGCCGGAAGGTTATCGCTAATGATGGTTGCGTCAGGCAAATCCGCGTCTTTCATTGACTTCGATAAAACAATCTTATGTATTTGGTTATACCACTTCGAATGTTCCATGTCGTGTTTGGAAGCTGCCGGCTTATCACCTGCGGTAGGCCAGTAATCTTCCATCATCTGGTACGTTACCCGCCCGTATAATGCCGTATTGCCTTCGCTGATCCGCTTACCGACATGGTCAAAAATTTCTTCATCAACGTTAATCCAGTCCATTTCTCCGTTCGGTCCTGCCACAAACCCGTCAAGCGACAGGTGCATAAATGAAATTATTTTTCTCATCGGATTCTGTTTTTTATGGTTGTCTATGAGTGGATACTGCCTTTTTACAATGAACCTTAGCTGGTTTGCCAATATATTGTTCTGTTCAACAAGGGCAAACACTCCGGTATTTATATGAAAAAAACTCTGCAGGGTTTCAGAAACCTGACAGCGTCTGCGGGCTGTTCGTATACCACCGTCAGGGTTTGGCAACCACTGACGGGGAATGGGTTACTACCCTGTCGGTGGTCGCAGACCCCGACGGTAGTCGGCCATGCGGCAACAAAAAACCTGACAGGTTTCCGAAACCTGTCAGGTTAGAGATCATCTCCATATTTTGGACAATTAAATGTATTGAAACAACCCGATTGTTAAGCCGTTAGGGTCTTCCATCTTGAATGACCGATGACCGTAGGAAGTGTCGGAAATCGGTTGTTTGATTTTCATACGTTGAGCGACTGCTTTGCGATACCAATCATCTACATCATCGACCTCCATATAAAGGCCGGCTCCATAAAATGAAGGTGCTTCTTCGCTTTCTTCAACTTCTAACAGGAATTCGCTTTTGGGAAACTTGAATATGGTTCCTCTGTTGCCATGACCGCGATCCCAGGACCTCACTTCTTCAAGTTGCATAATATGTTTGTAGAAATATACTGTATCAGCATATCGATTCGTAAAATAGAAAAATCGAAATTCGTTGGAGTTGGTAAGTCTGTCTTGTGGCATTTATTCAATGTTTTATTAAAAACTTCTGCTTACGGTTGATGTACGTTACAAAGTGTTCCGAAGTTTTGGAATCGGAGAGCGTTCGCAGGACCAAGACGGTCAAGAAAAGGGCATAGACAACACACTGCACGAACCCCGCGATGCAATATGTACATTGTTATAGCAAGTTTTTTTATTTTTTTTCGACTACAAGTACACCATTAATTCCCCAAACTCCATATTTGTCTAATGCACTTTTTCCCCTCAATATTGTTGTCTTGTAGTCATCAATATTAATCTCTTTTAATTTTTTTCTCAATGCTCTATTTCCTCTCTTCTTTATTATATAAATGTTATTGTCAAATACGACTACACCATTTTTAAATTTGTTAGATTGCCTCCTGTCAATATAGAAATAGCCACTTTTAACATCATACAATTGGTTTTTTGATGTTACCACAAATTTTGAATTTAATATTCTTCTCTCAGTTGAATTAATGGGCGAAGTGCTTGTCACACTCGTCATATTAATCTCCATTGTGTCATTGTGCACTGAATATGTAAAGCTTTTGGGTTTTTCAATTATCGCATTCCAGAAAACACCCCTTCCAACTGGATAATAGATTGTCATAGTTTCATTTTTGCTGAAAGTCAAGTAATGATTAACCTCTGTTGAGTCTAATGCCGTGACATATTCAATCCCCATCTTTTGAGCAATGGCAGTAGTGGTCGATATGAATAAGAATATTATCAAAAATCCCTTTTTTGTCATTTGGATTCGGCTTTTTTAAAATTTGCTATAACTAGTGTGTAAATACATTGTTCTTATACCCCTCTTAGTGATGTGTTCAGGAGTAGATATTAAATTAGTATTAGTGTTTTTCTTCATAGTGTTTATCCAGTATATCGGAACTGGTATCATCTATTTCATTTAGCAGGTTGTATGTTCTTAAGTCGAAAAGAAAACTCGATAAAACTTTTACATCTATTGAATACTCGTTAGATATCCGATGGACCGTTTTGTAAACAGATTCACGCGGTGCATGAAGTGCTGCAGTATCATTACCAACAGTATAATAAGTTAACACGTAATATGAATATGGATCTTGCTTTTTTAAATATTCAGTAAACACCGGCCTCACTATTGATGTATCAATATCATATTTAATAGCTAGTAATACTAGAGGTTCATTGTACTTTTCCCAGACTAACCTATTGTACTCAGACTCATCTTCTGCACTTTTCTTAGACGGCTCCGTTGAATTTCGGCTACATCCAGCGACTAAAATGACAGCGACAAATAAAAAAATTTTCATAATCAATAACGTGAAATTCTTTAAAGTTTAGATTCTTTATATCAATGCAATACAATTCTGAAGGGACTCTATGTAAAAAATGCAAAGCGTTAGGACAGACTAATTTATCAATAAAATGTGGTTTGGCAAATAGGCTCGTTTATTAACCTGACAGGTTTCGAAAACCTGTCAGGTTTGGAGGCTACTTAATCGCTCCAAACCCAATCCCGGTGGAGTTGCCCAATCCTACATTCCAGATAAACACTTTGGTTTCGGGACGTCCTTCGATAAAAACCGGGCACCAACTGGCTTTATTCCCAATCCCTTTGTAGGTAATCAGCCGGGTGCCGGCCCGGGGATGTTCCCTGTCGAACCGGATATCGAACGACGCATCCTCTATTCCGGCTTTCCGCAGTTTGGTGGTTACGGTTTCCTTCAGGCAGGCATTGGCCCTGGGGTCGTCGTACAAAATGTGGTCAATCCGGTCGCCTACCCGCCGTTTGATAAAAACCGGGCTGGCCGTAAAGAACCGTTCGCGATTAGTCAAATCGGGGTCTTCCTGCACGACAATCTCTGATATTTCCATGCCCCGGAACATCGCCGGATCGGATTGCACCCCGTATATCAGGCGCCCGATTAATTGGCGACTGTGTGAGCTGAAGAAAAAAGAAGCTCCATTATCAAATTGCAACCCGTTGCCGGTTTTGCGACCTCCCTTCAGCCACGAATAAGAATAGAGTGACAGCTTGCCGTGTTCGTTGTTCCAGCCCAACCATTTATAGATGGTCCCGGTCAGCAAATGTTGGTGCTCAAAAGGAATCAGAATATTCCGGGCATCGGTTTTTAAGTGGATTCTCATAGGTGTAAATGATAGGTAGTTTGGGTTCGGTTCAGCCCTTCACTTTCTTCAGGTCTGCATTTTTCAGGGCTTTCTTCATGGCCCAGGAAAGGCGGTAGTTCACACGGGTAACCAAATTCAAAAATCATGCTTATGAAAAAAAATTTGATGCCTATGATTTTCCAATTTCATGCTTATGATTTTCCAATTTCATGCTTATGATTTTTAAAATGATGCGCATCGTTTTTTGATTTCATGCTTATGATTTACCAAAGCCTAAAGCCGGAGTTTGTTTGAGTTGGCTCTTCACCTTTAAAACTACCGGCTTCAGGCATCTTCAGTTACAATGACTCTTTACGAAGTCTTTTCGTACTTCATCAGTTTCATTGTGTCTTTCAGTTTAGGACCCGGGGTAAATACTGCTTTTACCCCTTTGACGTTCGAGGAAGTAACTTTATCAGCCGTTTCGGATGCACTACTGCTGATGCTCATCCGAAGACTACCCAGGTCACCTAAGCGAACGATTTGTCCGTCAGCCAACGAACGCCCGGCAATAGAAACCATGGCATACAAAACCGCACGAATGTCGGCTCCGCTAACTGTACTTGCTTCTTCAATCAAAGCGGTCATGTTCTCCAGGGTCGTTTCCCCTGATGAAACGGCAGAAGCATAGTACTTCTTCTCTCCGCCGCCTACTACACCGGGTTCTCCCCGTTCGATGACTTTGAATTTAATAGCCATATGCTACATATTTAATGATTTATAAATTCCTCTAAGGTTCGATTCAGTTTTGGTTTGTTCTTTTCGTTCGACCTGACAGCGTCGTCAGACCTGTCAGCGTCAAACATCTTTTTTCCCGACGCTGTCAGGTGCTTCGCACGCTGCCAGGTCTGTGTTCTATTCTTTAACCACCGTCAGGGTTTTCAACCACTGACGGGGTGCGTTCGAATCCCTGTCGGTGGTCGTGGACCCCGACAGTGGTCTGCTCCTCTATCCATTTATCTTCAACCATTGTTCAATCTTTTCCCGGTCGATGCTGCGCCGGTGCATGGCGATGAAGTTGGTCCGATCGCCAAACCAAGCAACTACGTCTTTGCGGTGCAATCGGGTTGGTTTTATCGACACACACGCAGCGTACGAGCTCCAGGGATACCCTAACGGATGGTCGCTGAAACCATGATGCACCGGGTTGTTATGAATGTACATCACCACCTGCCGCAAGTAGTGTTCATCGGTTATCAACTTCCGTTTAAAAGGACGTTCGAACAGCGCGCCATGGCGGGCGTGGCGTTTGTTGAAGGCCTTGATATATGCATTAAATAAATTGGAAAAATGTTGAAAAGGTGGTTTTAAACCTGACAGGTTTTGGAAACCTGTCAGGTTAGGCTCTGCGAAATTTGAAACCCTGTCAGGGTTAATTTCCACGTCAAACTCCTTTTCCTCCTTTATCCGCACCAACAAATGAAAATGGTTAGGCATTAACACCCACGCATACGTATCGGCAATAGGATGAATGTATTTATCGTACAGCCGCAAAAAATGGAGATAGTTATCCTCTCCCGCAAACAGGTTCTCACCGTTGATGCCGCGGTTGTAGATGTGATAAAAACGGTCGGAGACGATAGGTTCGATTTTTTGCATTGGTTCTGTGTTTAAACCTGACAGGTTTTTGAAACCTGTCAGGTTAGAAAATTTTTACCCCAAATACTTTCCGCTCACCCAGCCTTCGACGTGGATGCGTGCCCAGCCGTCGCGTTGTTCGATGGTTTCGACACCGGTGTTTTCGAACAAAACACCCATCCGGTTACCGCCCGGTGAAGCGCGAAAGTTGAGTTGGTCGGCCACCACCAGTTGGTCGGCCTCCGAAGTTTCTGATTTTCCATTAACGCTATCCCGGTAGGTAATCCATACCGCCTCGCCCAGTTCGAGTACATTGGCTATCATCGGGTAGATGCGTTGATAAGCTTTCCTGCTTTCTCCAATGAAACCATCCCGCTCGATGTTCACCTGCGAGGTATCGCCCACCAACAGGCAACCGTCGGTGTCGTCATCGGTATTGCCGGTATGTATGAGGATACCTTCGAATCCCGGGACACCAACAATGTGCAGCATTCCTCTATGGAAATCGGCACCATACCGTTCGAGGTATTTGGTATGCAAACGGCCCTGTTCATATAACTCCACGCGGTAACGCCCGGCGGGAATGCCGGTCTGACCGTATTGTTTCCTGTCACGCGGCCGGTCTTCGAGGGTATAACAGGCAAAAGTGCCGTTGATGAGCAGCATCCCCAGCGCCGATTCGCCGGAGGTGCTGTACCGTATCACTTGCAGTTCCATGGGCTATCCTTTTGCGTTGGTAAAGGGTTCGTTTGTCGTGGGCATAGCCGTCGGCTGCGTCCGGAAACGCTGTTCCATCAGGTTGGTCTTATCGGCGCTGCCTTTACTGGAACCGAAGAAGTACGAGAGTACCATGGTGAAGCCGGCCACCAGGGCACCAAACAGCTGGTTAATGGCTCCGTTGGTCGAGAAGGTTTTCCCGTTGAACGAACCAATGACCGCCATCATCACCAGGGTAAAGAAACCGACCACCACAATAATCGCCAAAGCCAGAAACAGCCAGTCGCGACGCCCCGTAGCATTGGTGACCTGTATCTCACGGCGGCGGGCATCCTGTACATCGCCCAGGTACGATTGTGTTTCTTCCAGTTCGATACGGGCCGATTGCAGCAACAACTCCTGCAACTGCACCTTGTTGGTAGCTTCGAGCTCCTTCAGTTTTACCAGCAGTTCGGGATGGTCGGTCAGCTGTTTTTCGATGGCTTCCGGGTCATCATCGAGAATGCCGGTCGCGCCTTTGAGGAGGTTAATGATCCGGTCGGATGCTCCGCCGGTAACAATGCTCCCTAACAGGGGAAGGCCTTTTTTGAGCAAGGTTTCGCCCAACTTTCGCAGGCCGCTTTTCTTGTCTTTTTTCATGTGTATCGGATTGGTAGGTAAATGATTGATCAGCTTAGTCTTTCCTGCCCGGAGTGAGCAGGATATTTTTCTCATTGATAGGATAAACACGGGAATGGGTTACCTCCGGTGTGAGGTTGCCCTGTCGGGTCAAAAGGTTGTTCGTCGGTCGTTTCATCAGTCTCGGGTTGAGGTTATACTTGTCACTTTCAGCCGGAAATTACCTGTCGATTCCGGTTGTTTTCTTTTTTCCCCCGTAAACTGATGCTATTGTTTTCTGTCTGTGGCTAGCCGGATGGTCACCCGGTTGAACCAAAATGATAGCCTAACTTAATCATTATATGGTTAAGAATCAATTTAAACAAAAGGCAAATATTAGATTAAATGACGCAATATGGGCGAATTATTGAGGATTCTTCCCAAAAGCATCAGTCTTCATTAAACCTTTTTCAGATTATTTCCCAATACAATAAATGCATTAAACAAAAAGAGCCATGTAGGGTTATAAGGATTTAGGCAGGAACAACTTGAGTCAATTATATAAGATACAAATCCATTCCATGACAGAGCTGGAGAATTATATTCATTCCTATTTTAAAGTATTCCCTGATGAATTAACGGTGATATCGTCCCTGTTCAAACTAACCAGTCTGAAAAAGGGAGGTTATTTCCTGAAACCCGGACAGATATGCGACCTGCTTAGCTTCCATAAGTCTGGTTATATGAGGGTATTTCAACCCAAAGGAGACAAAAAAATCACACAATGGATCTCGTACAAAGGATTTTTTATTACCGATTTACGCTGCATTCATTTTAATCAACCTACCCCCTACTACATGCAGGCCCTGACAGACTGTGAATTCTATACGATTACCCGGGACGAATACAAAAGTCTGGCTGACCGCTTGCCACGCTGGCACGAAATCGAGAAACTCTGCATTGCCAGCTATTTTACTGTGATGGAAGACCGGGTGTTCAACCTATTATCGATGCCGGCGGCAGAACGCTATCAACACTTACTAAACGAACATCCTGAACTCTTCAACCAGGTCCCCCTACAGTACCTCGCCTCGATGATCGGAATGTCTCCTGAAACATTAAGCCGACTTCGTAAGAGTACGCGTTAAAGCTATTTCTTGATCTATATCAAAAGTACCGGTGATAATTGTCCCGAACTTTGGGTTATCAGATTGAATTAGTTGACACGACAGAGTCAACTTCACCCAAAGCAAAGCGAATGATTGAAGTCAACTCCAAAGCACCTATTTTGATATCAGGGCAAATACAAATTGCTGCACCCCCGGATAAAGTCTGGTCAATTCTGTCAGACATCGACAACTGGAATACGTGGCTGAAGATGGTCAGCCATTCGAAATTAAACGGCCCACTTGAACCCAACACGACCTTTGACTGGAAAGCCGGGGGAACCCGAATTCATTCCCGGCTACATACCGTGCTTCCTCCACAATTTATCGGATGGACCGGTAAAGCAATGAACATGTTGGCCATCCACAACTGGAAGTTCGTTGATAACGGTAAGCACACGGAAGTTTTCGTCGAAGAAAGTATGGAAGGATGGCTGGCCAGGCTATTTAAGAGTCTGTTGAAAAAATCATTGGGAAAAGACATGCAACTGTCTCTTGAACTATTAAAAGAAACATGTGAGAAGAAATAAGTTTTCCTCTGGTTAAAATGGATAAATCTAAATTTTCATAACATGAAACAGGCCGAACCTTTCCAAATTCAAGTAGAAGAATCTGTTCTTACCGATCTTAAAGAACGACTGGTGAAAACCAGATGGACCGATGAACCCGAAAACGCTAATTGGAATTACGGGACAAATCCGGGCTATCTCAGAGAGCTGGTTGAATACTGGCTCAATGAATATAACTGGCGAACACATGAAACTCTTCTCAATAGGTTTCCTCAATTCAGGGTCAGGATTGATGGAGTTGGGATTCATTTCATCCATATAAAAGGGAAAGGAAATAGTCCCAAGCCACTGCTTCTTACCCACGGATGGCCTGATTCGTTTTACCGTTTTTACAAGGTAATCCCTATGTTGGATGACTTTGACCTCATCATTCCGTCCATCCCCGGGTTCGGTTTCTCTGATCACAAAGCCATGAACGCCGACCAGGTTGCAATTTTGTGGGCCAAACTCATGGGTGATGTATTGGGTTACACTCACTTTTACGCAGCCGGGGGTGATATGGGCACCCCGATTACCAAGTCGTTAGCCAATCAGTACCCGGAAGCAGTTAAAGCCATTCATCTGACGGATGTAGGTTATCCCAATGGCAGCGAAGACTGGAGCCAGATGACCCAACCGGAACAGGAATTTGGACAGCTTATTCAGCAATGGTGGTTCGCTGAAGGGGCATTTAATATGATCCAATCAACGAAACCACAAACATTAGGATATGCATTGAACGATTCTCCCGTAGGACTTGCCTCCTGGATACTGGAAAAGTTCTATGCCTGGAGCGACAACAAGGGCAATATCGAAACCCGTTTCACAAAAGATGAATTGTTAACCAATATCATGATTTACTGGGTTTCGCAAACGATTAACTCATCAATCCGCATGTACCTGGAGAATGCTCGTGCAGTTTTTATGGCTGAAGAGGGCCCTCTCTACAATCGACACGTTAGCACCCCAACGGGTGTCGCACTATTTCCGGGCGAAGCACAATTTCCGGAAGAATGGGCAAAGCGAATGGTCAATCTCAAATCCATTACGATAATGGAAAAGGGAGGACATTTTTCAGCCATGGAAGAGCCGGAATTATGGGCGGATAATCTTAAAACATTTTTTAAGGGGATAGACTAATTGTGAAACGAACTCTCCATAAAAGACAAAAATGGTTCGCCAATCAACTATAAAAAAATAAGCTATGAATATTTTGTTATGGATTCTTCAGATCCTGCTTGCCCTGCATACGATAATGGGCGCCATTTGGAAATTTACCAACCCTGCATCTACCGTATCTTCCCTTCAGTCAATACCTCACGGAGTTTGGCAGACACTGGGCATCATTGAATTCCTGTGTGCCATCGGTCTATTCCTTCCGGCATTGACGAAACGTCTGGCTATCCTCCCCCCCATCGCTGCACTCATTATTGTTGTTGAAATGTTGGGATACATCGGATTGAGCTTTTATTCCGGAGACACGAACTACAGTCATAGCATCTATTGGCTGACAGTTGCAGCTATCAGTGCATTTATCGCTTACGGCCGACTGGAGCTCAGGCCGCTTTAATATCATCATGAATAAGCTGAAAGACAATTCACCGGAATAAATACACAAAATAGAATAGGTTCAACATGAATACGGATAACAATAAAAAGGTGGTGCTCCGCTTTAATAAGGAATTACTGGAAAAGGGAAACACCGAGGTGTTAAAAGAGATTATCTCTTATGATTTCATCAATCATACGGCCCCCGCAAATATGCCACACGATATCAACGGCATGATTCAATTGGTAAAGGTTCTCCATCAGGGATTCCCCGATTTGAAAGTAGAGATTCATGAACAAATCGGCGAAAACGATTTGGTATCATCCAGAAAAACACTCCACGGAACTCACCTGGGAGAAATCATGGGGCACCCCGCAACCGGTAAAAAAGTTACTATGAGCGTAATGGACATAGTACGTGTGAAAAACGGCAAGTACACCGACCATTGGGGACTGAATGATATCATGCAGGTAATTGCAGAGCTATAAAAGGGCCAGGTACTTTCATTTCTGGTCAATTTTAAAAGCATTGGTTATGAAGACGGTTTTATTACTGGGATTAATCCTTTGTCAATCGTTGGTTACTGAGGATGTACCCAATATTCACCATAAACATGAAAAAAAGAAAAATATCATGAATTCGACACATCAAAATATCGCAAATAACATCAAAACTGAAAGGCAAGTTCTGATTGACAAATTTTATGTTCCCAAAGAAGCAAAATCAGAATTTGTCAATCGCATGATGTTAAACAGACATTTCATTAAGAATCTCCCCGGATTTATCACAGACAACGTTTACGAACATACAGATGAAGAAGGAAACTTTATATATGTGACCGTCGCCATCTGGCAGAATTCTGCTGCACTTGACAAAGCGAAAGAAGCGGTACAACAAGAGTATAAACGGATAAATTTTGCCCCACCGGAAATGCTTAACCGGTTACATATAAAGATGGAAAGAGAAATCTATTCCGAATTGGACGATTAATTAATCACTTCATCCATGAACGTTTTCTTATTTGGCGCTTCCGGTCCAACAGGATTGCGCGTAGTTGATCAATTGCTGACAAGCGGTTACCGGGTAAAAGCGATGGCGCGTAATCCTGAGAGTTGTAGTTTTCCCGATTCAAAAAGTCTGACTGTGTTGAAAGGCGATGTTATGCAACCAGACACCTTTCAGGATCATTTCTCAGATATTGACGTGGTGATTTCAACATTGGGAACAGGGACAAACAGAAAGCCGACCAACATCTATTCTGAAGGAGGCCGGAATATGATGGCCGCCATGAAGAAATTTGGGATTAAAAAACTGATTGTCCTGACTGCTGCGGCATTCGATACTTCCGATCCGCAAACAAACACATTTATTGTGAAAGCGATTGTCCGGCAATTATTTAAAAATATCTATACTGACATGGAAATGCTGGAAAAACTGCTGGAAGAGAACACCGATATTGATTGGATTTGCATTCGGCCGACTAGATTGACTTCAAAGAAAGGAACGGGAAAATATCGGACTAATCTGAACCACAGCCCAAAGGGAGGTAGAAAGATTTCGCGAAAGGATCTGTCCAAATTCATAGTCGAACAAGTAGAGTCAGATGAATATATTCACGAGAAACCAGTTGTTGCCTATTAGAAACACATTTACGAGTACAAGCAACCTAGGCAAGTGAGTTTCTCCCGAAATCGATTATCGCTTCAAAATAAAAGGCGGCCCCTTTATAAACTCTAAAACAAAGTTGAAATGAAAAAATCATATCAAATTACAGGAATGACTTGCGAGGGCTGTAAAAAACTGGTGCATGACAGCCTATTAAAAGTTGATGGCGTAGATCAGGTTGATATTGATCTGGAAAGTGGTCAAGGCACAATCGACTCGAAAAACATAGTTCAAATAGCGGTTTTACAGCGCGCGTTGTCAAACACTCTGTACAAAATATCTGAAGCGGAAGACGAGGCAGAAGAAACAGGAGAAACTCTTTCAGAGCAGTATCGAAAACTTGTTATTGATTACGTTACAGCCATTGGCCGGTTTGATTATGACAAACTCAAAAACTGCCTTTGCCCCGATTTTAAGTTTGATGGCGGATTGCAAACCAATTCATCGAACGAATATATTGATATGCTAAAGGAACATTCAGGTTCAAATAAGGCAGGTATCTTAAGAAACGAAATTAAGGCCATTTTTATCGAAGGAAAAGAAGCCTGTGTCATTTATGATATGCACACCAGCAAACCAGTCCCCCCAGTGACTTTTATGGAACAACTCGTTTTTGAGAATAAAAAGTTGAAATCCACAAAAATGATGTTTGAACGTCCAAAGATGGAGAAGTTGATAGCGGCAATTCAAAGTTCCTAACCATAAAAATTAAAGTTTTACAAAAACTGAGATAGCATGGAAAAACGAATTTTATTTCAAACAGCTTTTGGTTGCCAAATCATCGGTTTGGTAATTTCGTCCGGCACTAATTTGATTGATTTCCTTACTTTTTAAATATATGGGGAACCGAAAAAATCAAGCTAAGATTGAAAATGCATGCGGCAAATTTTTGAGAAAGGATTAAATGACAATTAAAAAGTCACTGCACTGTGATGTATTAATGTCTCCCAGTATCTGAACAGTGATTGAAGATATAATTAATATGTCCAGTACTTTGTAAAGATAGAAGACCTGTGAAATTGAAACTGAATTTTATAAAGCTGTCAAAAACGGAAATAACATCGTTTGTCTTGACTTTAATTGCAACGCTCATTGGCGTACTGCTAGCAATTAGTCTGTCGAATTCAGAGGCAGCGAAAAAGGAAAAAGAAGATACGGTAAAGCTCCTTAACTCAGCGAACATAATTGTCAAAGGAACAAGCAATTATACCAGAGAACTTGATAGTTATATTACAAATTTAAAAGATACCGTTCATGTTGATTCGACAGCAATCAGAAGAATCGAAAAACAAAACCCGATCCCCTATCCCGATTTGCTTGAATCCATCATAGCAAACGACATCGTTTCGAAGAACTTGTCCCAATATACACACACTGAAATCTATATTTACTTGCTTAATCTTCGAAAGTTAGCCGCCTATAAATCGATCAATTATTATCAGAAATCATTGGAAGAATTAGAGCTTCTTTTAGAGCTTGAGAGCAAATTCCAAGAAGATGAAATCAACCTAAATCAACTAAAAAAAGAGTTTGCGAAAGGTCGTAATGAACTTGCAAAAAAATACCGGGACAAGAACGTCACTGAATTAAATAACTAAATATCATAATGCTTTAATGATGGAAATTAAGAGCTTGTTAATATATGTTATACAGACAAGGAGATTCCACGGTAACAGATGAACCGAGAGAGTATTCTTTTCCCAAACCTTATTTCCCGCTTTATAAACAAGACATTCCCAGGAACAACAAGTGCTCCGAATAACGGGCCGGAATATAGAGACGTACCAGACCGAGATGATGGAATTTCAGACTTTCGATCCGACCAATCAATTGATTCTTGGCGTAATATTGAGCCACGTTCCTTTGGTCAGGAAACTCTCTTCAACCTGCTCTTCCAACTCTAAAAAGCGCTGATAAGGCAAAGCGAAGGAAAGAATGTCTTTGTCGACCAGTTTTCGTACCGAAATATCTGTTAGCCCGACAAAGCACGTTGACCCTCCTTTTTCGGCCTCCGACAGCGGATACAGTACCGTTTGCTGGCATCCTGCGGCAAAGTCAATTTTCACATTGTCCTGCGTCTCTTTGTCGTAGTTAGCGAGCGTCGTCAGCGCGGAAAGCTGATCGGCATTGGCCAGGAAAATAACGACTTCCGGAGTTTCGTCTTCTTTCAATTCCGAAAGTGGTTTGAACACCATATACTTCTCGGTTACAATCTCGGGTAGCCCGGTAGCGAATTTTTCGGCTAAATCTGTATTCTTCAGGTAGAATTCACCTTCCCGTCCATCCGGCCAACCGTCCGATAAAAGATGTGTAATAAAATCCATGTTGTAACAACCCACTCCCAAACCAACCTGTCCGCCCATACAAGGGGTCGATTTCTCATCGAATACCGCTGTTCTCCCTTTTGCAGCGGCATTTAACAACGAAACCACACATCCCCACCGTCCCTCTTTAAACTGGGCGGCATTATCGGGTCTAACAGTCGAACGGAACACGGCAACCGGGTGATTTTTCAATCCGATGGCGTCTGCAATTTTACTTTTGGTAATCACACTCATGATTTCTCTTCACTAATTTTTCCTTTTGTTTATCCATAGCTCTTTTCAGAGATATGACTTTCGTTTAAAGATATCGTTCTAAACGATTCGCCCCTGGTTCAAGCGTCTTTGAATGAATTTAAATTGGTCAGCCTATACGCAAAGCCCTGACAAGGTTTGGAATCCTGTCAGGCTTAGAAGATGCTCTGATTCGTTATCCTTTCATTCCCGACGCTGTTTTATACCACCTTTAGGGTTAGACAACCACTGACGGGGAATGGACCGCTACCCTGTCAGTGCTCGAAGCCCCGACGTTTTTTTAACCGTTTTGATACCGACAACATGTGAGCCTGCAACCTCCAAATCATCACAAGTAGGTATTTCAAACCATCCTTCCAGCCCGTAGTTTTGCAACCAAATAAGTTAACCTAAATGACAATAGCACAATGCGAACTCTACTTTTATTGATTCTGGCGGGCATTTTCACAGGGGTAAATGCCCAGACAAACGACAGCCTATCCAATGTTTATTTGAACAGCGCCGATAATCAAATGCTAAATACAAGCCGGCTGACAATCGGAGGCTACGGAGAAATCCATTACAACCAACCATTAAATTCCGGCATCCGCAATAACGGTTCTCTGGATGTACACCGAATGGTACTGATGTTTGGCTATAAATTCAACAATCGAACGCAGTTTGTCTCCGAGATTGAATTCGAACACATTGGTGAAGTAGCCGTCGAACAGGCCTTCCTGCAATATAAAATCAACAACTACATCAACTTCCGGGGAGGTCTATTGCTAACCCCAATGGGAATTATCAACGAATACCACGAACCAACAACATTCAACGGAGTAGAACGCCCGTTGGTGGACAAATACATCAGCCCGACCACCTGGCGCGAAGTAGGAGCTGGTTTCTCCGGAACATACCTTCCGGCGTCTCTGAAATACCAGGTATACGTCGTCAATGGCTTCAAAAGCTTCGATGGTTCGGGTACCCTGAGTGGTAAATACGGCCTGCGGAAAGGGCGGCAAAAGGGGGCTGAGTCGTTTATGAGCGCTCCTAATGTGACCGGGAAAATCGAATACTTCGGTGTCCGCGGATTGAACGTAGGCTTATCCGGATATTTTGGCAAAACACAAAGTACGCTGTACGATGGTGTTGACAAGAATGACCGCACGGCAATCGCTCACGCCGACTCTTCTGTTGTCGGTGTATCGATGGTAGGTGTCGATGCCCGTTATACCACGGGAGGATGGCAGTTGAGAGGTCAATACTATTATGCCGGCCTTTCCAATACCGGGGCCTATAACCGCTTCACTGCGACAGACGGAACACCCAATGATTTGGGTAGTTCTTTGATGGGGTATTATGCAGAAGCCGGCTACAATGTTTTTCGTGGATTGGAAAAAAAATACGGGGAGTTGATTCCATTTGCCCGTTACGCTTATCTCAATACTCAGAATACACTAGCACCCGGTATTTCCCGCAACAGCAACAATGAGAAAAAAATCATCACGACCGGTTTAACCTGGAAGATAACTCCCGGGGCCGTTATTAAAGCCGATATGCAGTTTATGAAATCGGAAGCTGACAACGCCTGGTCAAAAACATTGAATACAGGTATCGGCATCATGTTTTAACCGACCAATATGAAGAAAATTCTGCTTCTTTTGAGTTGGCTGCTGGTAAGTGCGGGAACGTACGCGGATAAGGGAATTGATTTTGCCAGCAAGCCGTTCATCCGGGCTATCGAAAAAGAGGATCTGAATGGACTCTCCGACCTGGAAGAACTACAATTTTCTGATGCTGTACCGACAAAGAACATGCATGGTAAGTTCTTCCAAACCCGCAACGAGAATCGTCTGAGCCCGGTACGGTATGCATACATTGGCAGGGTAAACAGCTGTCGTACAGGAGGATGTGCCGCACCTGGTAATATAACAGGTGAAATTGGATACGAGTATTTCGACTATTTCATCTTGTATGATGCCCGTGGAAGTATCCTTCAAACCAAAGTATTCAATTACCAGGCTACACACGGACAGGAAATTACCGCACGCGGGTGGTTGAAACAGTTTGATGGCTACAGCGGAAAGAACGATCTTCGCGTAGGACATGGAATCGATGCGATTTCCGGTGCTACCATATCGGTTTATGCCATTACAAGGGACGTAAAGGAAAAGACTCAGATGTTACAACAATGGCTAAGAACAAGTATTTCCCAAAAATAAACTCAAGTACACCCACGTGATGTTCAACTTCAATTCGAAGAGGACAATATTAACCAGAGATATGGAAAAGCCCCTGACCAGGTAATAAAAAAAGCCCGGCTGCTATCGGCCGGGCTTATCTAATCCAACCTATGCGAATTACGGATCTAACGGATCCATTGGATCAATAGTCAACGATTCAAGACGTGGTGTGAACTCGGTATCGTTCCGGCTTAACCGTTTGCCGGGAACGTAGGGCATGTAGCCAAACGCTTCCACACAACGCTTCTCAAATCCCATATTCGTGATGTAGTAACTCTGTCCTTTCGTGGTAGTGCAAAGCGCCTTTTTATGGATGGGTATTCCGTAATGAATCATCAACCGGGCTGCATTGCGGTAGTTCGTTGTGGTATGCCGCGCATGGGGCTCGATGATGATAGCGCTTTCCGGGACACCGTATTCCTTTATCAATTCTTTTTTCATCTCGACGGCCTCGCAAAATGGCGTCTGGTCGGGATGCACATAGCCGCCGGAAGCGATGATAAAAGGTGCCTTTTTCTCAAAATATCGCTCGGCTGCCAGTTTGCAGCGAAGCATGCCGGCGGGACTTAAATCAACTCCTTTCTTTTCGGGACCATATCCCGGCAACAGGATAGCCGTATAAGGATACTCGTCGAAGTTCGTTTTCTGCACCTGCTCCCAAGCTTTCGCATTTTCACCGGTCACCATCGGCTCAAAACGGGCCGCTTCATCGCGATGGTTCATCTTCAATAGCCACAGCGAAAAGGAAAGAGAGGGCTGAAAGAACAAACTCATTTTCTTTGTATCGTCCCCTACATTGCTGGCCAGCATATTAACCAGCATCCGGTAATACTGCGAATTCACATCGTAGCTCACCGAATCGATTTTCGGGTAGAGCGGCTTCTCGCCCAAAGCGTAGGTCCGGATAATTCCGTTGATTCCTTTGGCGGAAATCTTCCAGGCTTGCGCCAGCAATGCGGCATCATCTAATTTGGCAAAATGTTCGTAGGCTCCGCTGGGGCGAATCTGTTCAGCTACCAGTGTTTGCAATGCTGCATCCAACTTGTACATTTTCTTCAGCTCATCACCTACTTTTTCAATTTCGTCACTGCTTAGCAGGAATAGTTCGGCCCAATGGGAAGTTTTGTCCCGCATCGATTCCATCGACTGATTCGGTAAGTCATAACCGGTAGCCTCTTTGATGTTTTTCACCCGTTCGGACAACAGCGATTTTAACACCGGATCGGCTGCCAGCGCCTCTTGTACCGCCGGCAGTTTTTCCATCAGAGTCAGCAGGTAAAAGTTTTTATCCTGCACATAATTGCCTGATAAGGTCCATCGGTATCCCGGCTGGTAATCCACTTTCGGAGAAGCAGTTTGTGCTTTTCCCGCTAAGGTGAACAATACCAGGACAGCCAACAATACTATTTTTCGATTGCTCATAAGTTGAAATTATTTTCTGTTGAATAGAAAAAAACCGGCCCCCGTCAATGAAAATCAGGGGGCCGGGTACTTTGGTGTTATCTAATAGAGAATGTATGAACTTAGTAGCCAGGGTTCTGCGTAATCATGCCTTTGCCCAGATCGACCATGGACTGCGGAATCGGGAAATATTCGTTTTTCCCGGCAGTAAAGTGCGCATTCGCCAGGTGTGTCCGGCGGGTTTTCTCCACGTCGAAATAAGAATTCATCACACTATCGGCAATGCCCCAGCGAACCAAATCGAAGAAACGGTGTCCTTCCAGCGCAAACTCCAGACGACGCTCGGTACGCAAAGCCGTAGTTGCCTCTGCCTTATCGGCGAACGGCGTATTGTAGGTGTCGATGCTGTAGTTAGCTGCCGGTGTTCCGTCGTCGAATTTCACGACTTCGCTGTTCTTAGCCCGTCCGCGAACCATATTGATGTAGGTGCGTCCGGTTTCCAGGTCGCCGGTCTCAATGGCGGCTTCCGCTCTCCATAACAGTACGTCGGCGTAACGAATGATGTAATAGTTCATCGACGTAACATAAGGCCAAACCTGAAGATAAGCCGGAGAGTTTTTCGAAACCTGACGTTTCTTCTGAATGAACTCACCATAGGTAACCGCATCACGTGGTTCCCAGTTGTAAAGTCCCATATCGAGGTAAGGAATGCCATGGCGTCCAACCGTATGATCGAGCCGTGGATCGACGTAGTCAGCATCCGTTACGTTCACGTTATCTTCGACAGGCATACCCGCCGCATCGGTTTTAAATGAATTGACCAGGTTCTGCGAAGGACGCAGAAAGCCGTAGTTAGGAAAAGGGCCTCCGGGCGGCATCAATCGGTCGCCGATAGAACCATTGTAGTTGTTGGGCGAACCATCGTTGATGGAGTTCTGTACCGCAAAAATAATTTCCGGGCCATTGTCGTTATCCGGAAGGAAAACATCGCGGAAGTTGTCCATCAGATGGTATTTGCCTGAATTGATCACATCGTCCGCGGCGGTAATGGCATCATTCCAATCCTGCATGAAGATGTAACACTTAGCCATGTAAGCACGGGCAGCCCATTTCGTCGGGCGGGCCGGCTCTGCTGACTGATCGGCCGGCAACACTTTGTACGCCGCATCGAAATCGTCCAGAATTTTCTGCCAGAGCTGGTCAGAAGTCAACTCGGTATTCGATTTATAGTACGAGTCAGTGGTTTCATCGGTCTCGTCAATCCACGGAATGTGGTTATAAATCTTCTTCAGCTCGAAATAGTAGTGACCACGCAGGAAACGCATTTCTGCGATACGCTGCTTTTTCAGCTCCGGATCGAACGTTTCCGATTTGTTCAGCTCGCGGATGGCAAGATTGGCGCGTTTCACCCCTTCGTAGAGAGCCAGCCATTTTCTATCGACATCGATAATCGACGGGTTGGTTTGGAAAATCTCCATCAGGTGAATCTGGTTCTGGTCACCGGTACCACCACCCCCTTTATAAGCATCGTCCGAAACGACGTCACCGAAGCTCCAGTTCGAAGCCGGAGAGTTAAAGGCATTCGACGCCTCATCGAACTGACCGTTCAAAACCGAATAGGCTGAAACGACAAGCCCTTCCAGGTTATCAGGCGTCTGAACCTGAGTTTCCGATAATTCCCCGATGGGAGTATCGTTGAGAAAGCTTTTGCTACAGGAAGAAAAGCCAAAGCCGATTATGATAATAAATAAATATATACGTCTCATTTTTCTATTCATTTTATACACTCCGTTTTACCTTTTAAAATTCCAGATTCACACCCAGTGTATAGGTACGCGCTGCAGGATAAATACCGCGGTCGACACCGATATCCAGGTTTTTGTGAGCTGAACTGTAGTTCTGCAATCCGACTTCCGGATCCAAACCTTTGTAATTGGTAATAGTGAACAGGTTTTGTGCCTGTACATAGAGGTAGAACCGCTTGCTGTGCAGTTTTCCTGCCGGGAGTGTGTATCCCAGCTTCACATTCTGCAAGCGGACATAATCGGCGTCCTGAACGTAGTAGCTCGAAGGACGAATATTATTGTTCGGGTCGTCAAGAGACAAACGTGGAACAGTTGCATTCGGATTGTCGGTTGTCCAGGCATTCAGCGTACGCGACTGCTTGTTGTATGCCGACAAATCGAAGAAATCGCCGTAGTAACGGGTCAGGTCGTAAATCTGGGCACCCACACTTCCTCGTGCGAACAGGGAAAAGTCCCAGCTGCGGTAGTTCAGACTGAAATTCAGCCCAAACGACATATCAGGATGCGGACTTCCGATGAAAGTACGGTCGTTAGCATCAATCACACCGTCGTTATTCAGGTCGGCAAACTTGATATCACCTGGCTGAGCATTGGGTTGTTTCCCCCAGGCATCCACTTCGGCCTGCGTTTTAAAGAGGCCCAGCGCCTTGTAGCCATAGAAAGATGAAATGGGTTCACCAACAGCTGAGCGCGATGTTTCCTGGTCGAAGTTCACACTGTGCAGATACGAGCCCGGCAAACCGATATAGTCGATATCTTCCGGCAGCGATGTCAGCTCATTCTTCACATGCGACAGGTTCAGTCCCACATTCCATTGCAGGTCGTTTACTTTTTTACTGTGGTAATTCAGAGTGATCTCGAAACCTTTGTTCTGCATTTCACCGGCATTCGTCCACACTGTTTGTGTAGTACCACCAATGGTCGGAGGCAGCGGCCGCTCCATCAACAGGTCTTTGGTGGTCTTGATGAAATAGTCACCGGTAAATTCAATGCGGTTTTTCACTAAGCCCAAATCGACACCAAAGTTCGTCTGAGTAGTAGTTTCCCATTTCAAATCGGGGTTACCGTTTCTACTCGGGGTAAAACCGGTATATACCGAAGTCTGCGCACCGTCCATGGCATAGTTGGAATAGTACGGATTGCTGTAGTAAGAAGAAATGGTACTGTAAGCCGGCACATCCTGGTTACCGTTCTGTCCCCAACCGAAGCGTAACTTCAGGTTCGTAATGGCATCCACGTTGAAGAATTTCTCTTCACTGACGCGCCATCCGGCAGAGATAGCCGGGAAGTTTCCCCATTTGTTGTTACCCAGTTTCGAGGAACCGTCACGACGGAAGGTCGCCGACAAAAGGTAACGGTTATCATAGCTGTAGTCTACTTTACTGATGTAGGAAATCATACTCCACTCAGTTCCTGTACCTGTGTTTTTCTGAGAACCACCGTCTCCGGCGTCCAGGTAGCGGAAGTTGGGATCGTCGTAAGCAAATCCTTCACGGAAACCGGTAAATCCTTCCATTTGCGATTTCAAGGTTTCCATACCGGCTAACACATTAATCGAGTGTTTTCCAAACTGGTGGACGTAATTCAATGTATTCGTCCAAACCCAGTCGAACTTCCAGTTATTACTAGTCGTCAACGAGCTCAGGTTCTGCTGAGTGTATGTTTCCACGTATTTGGGACTGTAATTGCGCTCATAGAAGTTGGTATAATCGATACCAAAATTTGTCTTGGCGGTCAGGCCTTCAATAATTTTGTATTCAATGTAACCGTTACCAAACAGTTTGAGCGTTTTACCCTTGTTATCCTTATTCCGGTACAGTTTACCCATTGGATTCTGAATATCGTTCAGCGGAGAACTGGCATATTCACCGTTCAGGTTTTTTACCGGTGCAATCGACGGCATTTTATAGGCTTCGTAGACAACGCCACCCAGTGCTGAGTTATTTTCGGCTACATTACTCCATGTATGGGAAAGACCAAGGTTTTCTCCCACTTTCAGTTTCTTGTCGAAGAAATTGTATTCCGAATTCAAACGACCGGAGATACGCTCGAAACCGGTGTACTTAATAATACCGTCCTGGTTGAAATAACCGAGCGACCAGGCTTGTCTCGACTTTTCGTCTCCTTTCGAAAAGGATACATTATAGGATTGTACCGGAGCCGTACGGAAAATTTCATCCACCCAGTTGGTGTTGGCCGATGGTTCTATTTGAGCGGCATCAAGGTATTGTGGAATCACCGGTGTTGGTCCATTGCCGTAAATTTCGTTTGCCGGTGTAGCACCGTCGTTTTTAATGGCCTGCCAAAGCATGTCTCCATACTGTTGTGCATTCAACATGGTTAACTTATTGGCTGCCTGCTGTAAACCAACGTACGCATCGACACGAAGAGAAGGATCTTTTGATTTTCCCTGGCGGGTAGTGATAATCACAACGCCGTTGGCAGCACGTGCACCATAGATAGAAGCAGAAGAAGCATCCTTCAGCACCTGAATCGACGCGATGTCGTTCGGGTTCACCATATTGATTCCTTCTGAAACCGGAACTCCGTCGATAATGTAAAGCGGTTCGTTATTACGAATGGTACTGTAACCACGCACACGAACAGCTACACCGCCACCCGGCGAATTATCGGCTACGACATCAACTCCGGCCATACGTCCCTGCAACATCTTGTCGACACTTTCGGTCGGCTGGCTCTCTATTTC
The DNA here is from genome assembly GCF_003014495.1 of Prolixibacter denitrificans. Classification (GTDB taxonomy): domain Bacteria; phylum Bacteroidota; class Bacteroidia; order Bacteroidales; family Prolixibacteraceae; genus Prolixibacter; species Prolixibacter denitrificans. The sequence continues at coordinate 55,193 of NZ_PYGC01000010.1, forward strand.
GCTCGATTTAACGATACCCACAGCACCTGTTAAATCTTTCTTTTTCACGGTTCCGTAACCAATGGCCACTACTTCGTCTAGTCCGACTGTTTCGGGGCGCATGTTAACGGTATAGCTGGCACGTCCATCCAAAGCGATATCCTGGCTCTGCATACCAATGAAAGTAACAGTCAGAGCAGTAGCATTGGCCGGTGCCGTCAGCGAAAAAGTACCATCAGGACCGGTTATGGTACCGGTTGTCGTACCTTTTACAACGACCGTTGCACCGGGAAGTGGCTGTCCTTTGTCGTCCAGCACTTTTCCTTTAATGGTTTTTGTATCCTGCTTCCCCTTGGCGTCGCCGGGCTTCAGGATAATGTTGTTGTTAAGGATGTTTACTTTTAGTTGGAAGGTTTTCGCCAGTCTTTCCGTTGCTTTGTCAACTGTTTCACCCTTCATGGGAATGCTGGCTTTTGTTTCCATAGGCAGTTCTGCTGCCTGGTAGGTAAAGTCATACCCCGACTGATCAGTTATCATGTTAATAAACTGACCAAGAGTATATGAGCCTTCATCGATGTTTATCCGCTTGGATAAATCACTGGCCGAAGCCGGCGTGTTTAAGAACAACAGACTGGGCAGGACAAACAATCCCAGCCTGAAAATTGTCAGGAACAATTTTTTTTTCATAATTTTGTAACAGTTTTGAATTAATTACTAATTCTCTCCAGAGTAAAAGTGACGGTCGCCAAACTTCATTTTTACTCTTTTTTTTGTGTTCAATTGTTGGTGATTTTCGGGATAATCCCCGACAAGTAGATTAAATCATATATTCCATTTTAGTTTTCATTTCTCTTTCTATCACTATTGTTTTTTACAGCTAATATGCTGTCCCCTTTATCGATAAATTTGACCCCCACCGCATACGAGAGCACTTCTAATACCTGATCTAAAGACTTCTGTTTGAATTGCGTTGTCAGAACGATTTGGTTTAAAGCACTGTCGTGGAATACTATGGGCTTTCCGTAATGCCGAGATAGTTTTTCCAGCACCACCGGAAGTGGCTTATTGTGGAAAATCAGAAGCTGATCTTTCCAGCCGGTCAATTCTGCCACATTGAAGGAATTCACTTCCTGGCTGTTATCACTCGCGTGGTAAGTAAGTTTCTGATGCGGTTTTAATTGAAGATGTCGGGCTACCGGCGAACTTACTTCAATCGCGCCATCGACCAATGCCACGGTAATAATCGAATCCTCTGCATAAGCTTCAACATTAAAGCGGGTTCCCAAATCGCGTGTCACCACATGACCGGTCACTACTTCAAATTCCTTTTTATCGTTATGCTTGACAGTGAAGAAAGCTTCGCCGCTTAGGAACACCTTTCGCACCGATTGAGAAGCGTAATTGGATGCATAGCGAAGTTGACTGTTTCCGTTCAAAATCACCTGGGTTCCATCCGAAAGAAGCACACGCACTTGTTGTCCGGCCGGCGCTGATTTTTTAAGCCAGGCCACTTTTTCGGATTTGGATTGGATATCTTCTTTTCCGGAATGATATTTCACAGTTCCCAAGGCAATTACTGCAGCGACAGACGCTGCTACTAAACCGCGAAGAAGCACTTTGATCCTTCCCTTCTTCCTGGTAGGAACCCTTTTTTCATCGAGCGAAATACCACTACGAAGTCGATTCAAACTTCTTTCCAGATTATATTGTGGGGAATTTTTTTCTTCGGAAGGAAATGAGGAAGCAAGTTTCTGATAAAGCTGACGGTATTCACGTTTCTGAAGGAACTTCTCCAGTTCCTTCCAGTCATGGTCTGTGCCTTCATTCGTCAGGCACCGAATAGCTAGTTCATAGAAATCCGTCGTACTCATTAGGTTGTGTTTCTCATATCTGAGACACGAATCAACAAGTCGACCTACTATTCTTTAATGTTAATTATTTGTTAAGTGGAAAACAAAAAACCTCTTCTAGCAGGTAATCAAAGAAATACATTAAACTGAGACATGAATCTTTTTGCCTCACTCATCTGATTTTGTACTGTATTTACCGAAATAGAAAGGCGATCGGCAATCTCGTTATACTTCAAACCTTCCAATTTGTGCATCCGGAAAATCTGCTGGCGCTTCTTCGGCATTTTATCGATGATGCCCTCCACCTGTTCCAACAGCTCGTAATATTCAAGGCCGGCATCTACCCCATCGACAAAACCGGGTTCGACAGGTTGTTCGTGCAGGTAAACAATCTTTCCTTTGGTATTTCCGCGAAGATGATTGAGGGCAGTATTTCGGGCAGTAGCAAAAAGGTAAGCCCTTACTGAGGTATGAATGAGAAGCTCCTTACGTTTGATCCAAATACCCAAAAATATATCGGCAACCAACTCTTCTGCCGTCATAGGATTCTCAACAAAAGAATCGGTAAAACGGCATAAAGGAGCAAAATACTTTCTAAACAACGACTCCAAAGCTTTTTTGTCATCCCGGACAATTTCCTTCCACAGAAGGTCATCCGGATTCGTCTGTTGCTTCATTTTAAGTCAGGCTTATATTTGGTCTAAATAAGTAATTATTTAAACAGACCTCAACGATTTTATAAAATAATTTGTTAAGCCAGTGTTAACAGAATGTTCCCCTACAAATCGTAATTATTTATACTTCAAGATGTAACAGCATTGAAACAAAAATTGTTTTATACAGATGTTCAAGAACATTTATTCTCCGACAAATCACTACATTATGATAATTAACTTGTAGCGTCTTCATTGCACGGTTCGGATCTTTCCAGGAAGATGTCAGACAAAAAAAGCCCGGACCAATGGCCCGGGCTCATCATATATCAACAAATATTTTGCTTATTGAATAGCGCCGTTGATAAGGAAGGCAGACGCAAACGCTACAATAGCGTAAAGTTCGGGGAATACAGCAAGAATCAGTGTATTACCGAATACGTCATAACCAGCACCGATGGCAGCAATACCATTGGCACCGACCTGTCCCTGACGGATTGCAGAGAACAAACCAACTACACCCAGTGCCAAACCAGCGCCGAAGATAGCGGCCGCCTGCAACATGGTGATGTCCGGGCTAAGAGCAGTTCCGAAGTTGGCAAATACGAAGTAACCAGCAAAACCATAAAGTCCCTGGGTACCTGGAAGAGCCGAAAGAATCATATAACTACCGAATGCATCAGGATTCTTTTTCATTGCACCAATGGCAGCGTTACCACCGATGGTTACGCCAAACGCACTACCGATACCGGACAGGCCAATCATCAGTCCAATTCCAATGTAAGCTAATGTAATAGGTTCCATTTCTTGATTATTTATACAGGTTAATAACTTTAATTATTTACTTATTTATGAAATTCTTTTTTTGAAAGGCGTGTAGCGCAAACCACCGCCGGCAAAACCGGAATTCTTGTAAAATTCCACGAAAGTTAAACGCATCGGGTGAACGAACGCTCCCAGCGTTGACATGAATATGGTGATGCCATGGCCGATGAGTAGAATAATGATCATCACCACAATCTTCAACACCGGAATATCGGGTGACAGCTGCATTGCCAAGCTGTTGAATACGTATCCGAGAATCGCACTGGAAACTCCCAGGGCAAACAAACGGATGTAGGACAACAAGTCACCCATCACGCCGGTTACCATATTATAGGCATCCCACAAGCCAACTCCGAAATTGATAAACACGTTCCTTTCGGGGTTATTGAACAGGAATGCACCGAGAAAACCGACTCCGATTACGACATACATCACGATATTGACTACAGATGGATTGACTCCCAGCTGGCTCATCAGGTACACGATCAAGCCACCGACTATCAATACCAACCAGCCAATTGTTCCGTAGGCATATTTCCATCCGAACTGGTGTTTTTCGTTGGCCGCTTTGATAAACATACCGAACAAAATTTGGATAGCTCCCAGTGCCAGGGCCATGGTAAAGAGTTCGTCGTTGATGGTTTTTCCTTTGGCAGCCATGCGATCAGCTAATGTGCCGTAGAAGGAGAACTTCATTTCGTACAAACTCATTCCGAAAACCGTTCCACTGATGAGACCAAAAATAATGGTCGCCAGTCCAAGCGTTCCCAACAGTTTCATCGGGCCTTTCATATCCGGTTTTACGCGACCTGCCATGATGAATCCGATCAAAGCCAGCACCAGACCATAACCGGCATCTCCAAGGCAAAATCCGAAGAAGATCCAATAAAACGGTGCATAGTACGGCGTTAAATCCAACTCCTTGTAATTAGGTAGCGCATAGAGATCACCAATGGTTTCGAACATCCGGGTAAACCAGTTATTTTTCAATAATACCGGCACCTTTTCTTTCAAATCAGGATAAGTAGCTTCGTAGTAGACTCCTTGCGTTTCCAGGAACTGGTCGAAATCCTTCGATTCATTTTCAGGAATATATCCCTCCAGCACAACGACTTTGTCTTCAGCCGAACGCGGAGAGTTGAGTACCACCTTATCAAAGTCGAACTCCTGCTGAACTTTCAGTTGCAACTGTTCCAGCGCAGGAATGTATTTGGCTGCATACTCATCGTACGCTGCGTCAATTTCCGCGATTTTCTCCCCGAGCTTGCTTATTTCACCGCGAACATAACTCATCGAATGTTCCGGCAAGCGAACCGGGTCGGCATCAATATCAACCTTTTCACCTTTCGGGGTAACCGTTACGAAAAAGGTTATTGTACCGGTCTCGGAAATGATAAAGGCGTTGTATTTCTCGGGCCAGTCTTTCTCCCAGCGGCGCGATGATGTAGAGTAGAAGTTAATCTCCCAACCATCTTCCGCCAAGCGTTCAACGGACTCCCAGGAGAAATCGCCCCAGGGCTCCAGCTGATGAACGTCTTTTTGCAGCGTCTGCAACTCCTGTTCAGCAACTTCCCGTTCGCGGCGCATGGCCTCGAAATCATGAAGCACTTTCATCGCATCAATGTCTCCGGTAATTTCTACCGGTTCCGCTTCGCGATGATGCAGAAATTGGACCGCATCCCGGATGCGCTTCAACAGCTGCATCTTCTCACGCAGGGCAGCGTCTTCGACCTCTCCACCTTTCCGTTCTTTCACGTGAAGTAATCCCCGCTCCCGGACAGCGTCCAGAAACATTTCATACTCCCGGTGATATACCAGAAAGGTGTATTTTTTCATTCGTATAATCATGATTCCACCTCCCTTGTTTCCTGACGGGATTTCACAATCTTCTGGGCCGACTTGGAGAGGTTCTCCTTATCTTCCAGGAATCGTTTGATTTTTCGAATGGCATCTTCGTATCCCGGAATCTGTACCTTTTCGAAGAGATTCACCTTTTGGGTGGTCTTCTTACGGGCATGATCCAACAGTATCATTTTCTGGTTGAAAAACTCCTGCTCGATCCCGATTTCGGCCAATTCCTTCACTACTTTGATGCCATCGAGGAACCATTTGGGTTTACTGAAAACGCTGAACTGAGCTATTTCGAATTCCACACCGTCGAGGATAGGTGTCTGGACACCGGCAATCTTTTTCACCGACATCTTCACATCCTTTACCCTAACGAGTGAAACGTCGAACTCGCCCCAAAGTGCCATCATCGAATCGTATTCTTCGATGGTCTCTTCGAGGAGCTTGTTCAGCCTTTTCACCTCATCTTTAGCCCTCTTTACTTCGACCCGCAGCGCCGACTCTTTGTTCTTAATGGTAGGCAAAGCCTTCACCCGAACCTTGAGTTGCTTCTCGAGTCCCTGTAAAGCGGTTTTATTGTATTGAAAATTTATTGCCATATTCTTTACAATTGAAAATGGAGAATGGAGAATTGAAAATTAAGACTTCCCAATACCTTTTGAAGTACGGATAATGGAAGTAAGAGTATTCAACCTCAGTTACTTCATTCATACTCAATTATCAATTCTCAATTTTCAATTTATTATTTATGCCTCTTTCGGCCAGTACTTATTCATCAGCTCCTGCTTGATACCTACCTCTTCAGGTTTGAAGTGTCTGCCGAGAAGTTTCCAGCCCGTGTCCAGCATATCGTCCGTACCGATGTTGACGTCAATAGCCAGCAAATCATTGGAGTACTCTTTGGCAAAATCCAGTGTACGCTGGTCATATTCCGTCAGGTCGAAACCGTTTTCCAGTTTCGTTTTAGCGCTGGCAGCATCGGCAAACAGACGGATGGCTGCGTTCATTACCTGCGGGTGATCCTCACGGGTCTTATCCCCGATAACCAACTGTTTTAGTCGCGACAGCGAACGGAACGGATCGACAATTACTTTGCCGACATCCGAATCACGGCGCAGGAACAACTGTCCTTCGGTAATGTAACCGGTGTTATCAGGAATAGCGTGGGTAATATCACCACCCGACAACGTAGTTACCGCGATAATGGTAATAGAACCACCACTCGGGAACTGAACTGCTTTCTCATAAATCTTAGCAAGGTCGGAATAGAGCGAACCCGGCATCGAGTCTTTCGACGGAATCTGGTCCATACGGTTCGATACAATCGAGAGCGCATCCGCGTACAGCGTCATATCGGTCAGCAGTACCAGCACGCTTTCGTTTTTTTCTACCGCGAAATATTCGGCTGCTGTCAGTGCCATATCAGGTACCAACAGACGTTCCACCGGTGGATTCTCCGTTGTATTCACAAACGATACGATACGGTCGAGCGCACCGGCATTATCGAATACATTGCGGAAAAAGAGGTAGTCGTCGTTCGTCAGTCCCATACCACCAAGAATAATCTTGTCGGCTTTTGCACGAAGTGCTACCATCGCCATTACCTGGTTGAACGGCTGATCCGGGTCGGCGAAGAACGGAATCTTCTGTCCCGATACCAGCGTGTTGTTCAGGTCGATACCGGCAATACCGGTTCCAATCAACTCGGACGGTTGCTTACGACGTACCGGGTTTACCGACGGTCCGCCAATTGCAACTTCCTGACCTTCAATATCAGGTCCGCCATCAATCGGGTCGCCAAAAGCGTTGAAAAAGCGTCCGGCAAGCTGGTCACTTACTTTCAGCGAAGGCGATTTCCCAAGGAAAGTTACCTCTGCATTGGTCGGGATACCTTCTGTACCACCAAACACCTGCAGGGTCACATCGTCACCAATGATTTTCACTACCTGTGCCAGCCGGCCGTTAATCTCGGCCAGTTCATCGTAGCCAATCCCTTCAGCTCTCAGGGTACAGGTTGCTTTCGTAATCTGTGTGACTTTAGTATATATTTTCTGAAAAGCTTTCGTTGCCATTATGCTACTTTTCTTTCGTTAATGATCTGATTCAATTCTTCTTCAAACTTCTTGAACTCGTCAGTTTCAAACTCCGAGTAGTTCATTTGGCGCAGGTTGTTGATCACTCGTTTGAAGTAGCTCCCCACTTCAGTGAACGATTCAAACTGAAAATCGGTATGGCAAATGCCCATCACCTTATTCAACATATATTCCTGACGTTCGAGCGGAGTATTCATATCGACCTTATCGAATGCATCCTGCTGAAGAATCACAAAGTCGATAACTTCCGACTTCCAGAAACGGATGTGATATTCCACCGGTACACCATCATCACCAAGAATATTGATCTGCTCACTAACTTCCTGTCCACGAAGTAGGATCGTTTTCAGTTCATTAATGGAAGCGATCCACTTGTCGCCAATACGTTTCGCAATATATTCTTCGAACTCGGGATATTCCAGGTATTTGGAATACGATTCGATTGGGTTGATGGCCGGGTAACGCTTTCCATCGGCGCGGCTCTGCTGCAACGCGTAGAAACAACGGGCCACTTTCTTGGTCGACTCAGTTACCGGCTCTTTCAGGTTACCACCGGCAGGTGATACCGTACCAATAAAGGTTACAGAACCTGATTCACCGTTATTCAGGTAAACAAAACCTGCACGGGCGTAGAAGTTGGCAATAACGGCCGAAAGGTCCATCGGGAATGCATCCTGTCCGGGCAGCTCTTCCAAACGGTTCGACATCTCACGCAAGGCCTGAGCCCAACGGGAAGTAGAGTCGGCCATCATCAGCACCTTCAATCCCATTGAACGGTAATACTCCGAAAGGGTCATCGCGGTGTAAACCGAAGCTTCACGGGCAGCAACCGGCATGTTTGACGTGTTGGCCACGATGATGGTACGCTCCATCAGTTTACGACCTGTGTGCGGGTCATCCAGTTCGGGGAACTCGGTAAAGATTTCCACTACCTCGTTTGCACGCTCACCACAGGCAGCAATCACCACGATATCAGCTTCCGCCTGCTTCGAGATAGCGTGCTGCAATACGGTTTTACCTGTACCGAAAGGTCCGGGAATAAATCCTGTACCACCTTCTACAATCGGGTTAATGGTATCGATGGTACGAACACCGGTTTCGAGCAGTTTGAACGGACGGGGTTTTTCCCGGTAGGCAGTAATGGCTTTTTTCACCGGCCACTTCTGTACCATGGTCACGTTGTGTTCTTTGCCGTCGGCATCCACCAAGACAGCAATGGTGTCGTTTATTTTATATTCGCCTGCTTCGACAACCGATTTAACGGTGTATTTACCTTCAAACACAAATGGCACCATAATTCGGTGAGGTTTACCATTCTCGTTTACCTCACCCAGCCAGCTGGCAGCTTCCACTTCGTCGCCGGCCTTGGCCAGCGGCTTAAAGTTCCAGAGAGTGTCATCATCCAGCGGATTGGTATAATCTCCCCTTTTCAGGAAGACACCATCCATTTTGTCGAGGTCGTTTTGCAGACCATCGTAGTTTTTGGAGAGGATGCCTGGCCCGAGCGTTACTTCGAGCATATGTCCGGTGAACCGCACAGGATCACCGATTTTCAGTCCCCTGGTGCTTTCGAAAACCTGGACAAAGGCGTTGGCTCCATTGACCTTAATCACCTCAGCCATCAGGTCGGTACCGCGGGTCTGGAGGTAGCAGATTTCGTTCTGCGCTACCGGACCATCGGCTTCCACTGTCACCAGGTTGGCAATAATTCCTTTGACTTTACCTTGCGTAGACATATTCGTTGTTTACTTGTTTAATTTAAATTCTTCGGGGAACTCGAACGAGTGTTGCAGTTCCTGAACAAAATCGCGGAAAATCTTCAGGCCGGTTTCCTGGCTCAGTTTCACCCATCGTTCAATCATTTCGAGTTGCAGCAGATAGGCAAAGACTTTCTCTACCGTGAAATACTTGAAGAATGCATTTTCTTCGAGCCACTTCCAACGGAGTGCATCAATGCGACGTTCACGTTCATAAAGATTGGCCTCTTCAGAAATATGCAGCACGTCATCCAGGTAAGGGAAGATGGCTGCCAGACCAAAATCTTTCGAGTTGCTTTCGCGAATGGTATTGGCGATTTCGCTGTTTCCAACGATAGCCGGCCCCAGATCCAGGTCATAGTTCCGGCAGTTGATAGCGGTCAGGATATTCTGCACATTCAGATTGAAGGCAAACCAGCTGCTAAAGAATTCATTCCGGCATTTCAGGGCATCGTCGTAATAGAGCGTTGCCAGCTGATCTTCCCACGCCATATCGGGGAACAGCGGTTTTTCTTCGAGCCAGGCAGGAATAAACTCTTTAAAGTACACCGGAATTCGCTCATCTTTCGGATTTTCTTCCTCCTTCACCATCCGAAGGATTTCAGTGAAGTCATCCTGAGTTAGATTTCCCCGGTCGTCAAGTTTAGCCTCGGCATCTTTCAGGTATGCTATCAGGTTCAGGTTGTCGAATTTCCGGTAGAAGAGTTTGATCAACTCAAAATCGCCTTCCGACAAGTTGGCACGCAACTCCTCCTTGAACTCCTTCAAATCGAAGTTCTGTTTGTTGTCATCTATGCGAATTTCGGGAAGCCCGGCAACCAGACAGTAATATTTTTTCATTCGAAATGGTTTTCCAAAACAAACAGCCTGCCGGATTCAGTAAAAATGATTTTTATTCCTTGATTTGCTGAGCAAAAGTATGGAACAGGAATCCTGGCCCGGTTGGTTGTCTCATTCGTAAAAGGTTCTCATCCAAAAGCACTGGGTACTAACCCTGTGTTCTTATTACTTTTCGAAAAGAAGTTCAACGATTTTCGGACGCAAGAACTCTTTGAAGAAGTTGATGAAATCCTCATCAGTAAAGCTAACCTTGTAGCTTCCGTCGGCCGGAGCCACCTGGAAACCAGCTTTCAGGTCATTTACTGTTTCGATAGAAAAACCTTTATCGAGCACGCCTTTTGCAGTACCGGCAAAGTAATCGCTGATGGCTTTTTCGTCCTCTTTGGGGATGAGAACCTGCATGTCGATGGTTTCATCGTTATGTACAGCCCAGTTTTTCACAGCAGTTTCGATGGCTTTCTGGATAAACTTGGTATCCCCCATCGCTGCTTTTACTTCGGAAGTAGTAATGGTACCGTTAATGATACCGACGAGTTCTTGCTTCAGGGCATCAACTGCCTGGCGGGAAGCCAGCTTGAGTTCGGATTTGGTGTTTTGATCGAATTCGGCTGATTTTTTCTCGGCATCAGAAACGATATTCTCAGCTTTCTTCTTTGCTTCAGCCAAAATTTTCTCTGCCTCCGCACGGGCATCGGACACAATTTTTTCGGCCTCCTCGTTTCCTTTCGAGATTCCTTCCTGATAAATCTTATCAGTCAGCTCTTGAAGTCTGTTGTCCATATCTATTAGTTATTTGTTGTATGCATTGATTTTGGTTGTCTACACGCCAAAAATTTGAATTCGAAAGATACAATTCCCCTGACAAAAAAAAGAAGAGAAAATACAGGTTGTAATGTCATCAACGAACCGAACAACATCCCTTAAAATCTATATGCTCCGAGCCTTCTTCGGTCAAATACCATCGCCACGGTAACCCCGGCCCGATCGCTCACCGACAAAGAAATGATAAAACACGGTAACTTAATTTCTTCCGGCGCCCGAATTTAACAATTTTTTAACAACCCGGAAACATATTTCACCCTAAAAGACTCCCCTTCTTTAACGGCTAAATCTTTCAAATTATGTTATATAATCAAACCTCTGTTAAAATTTTAAAGTTTCACTTTTAAACCTTCTTCAGGAATTGTAACTTCAACCATTCTGCCGGCAAAATTATTTTTTCGGCACGTTGTTTGCTGGCTGCTTGACGCAGGCTGGCGTCAGATAAACATTCGGAAAGACTATTGGTTTTGGGAAATTTTAACTTTTCCGGCCCAAAATTCTTAACCCATTGATTATCTAATATAATTTCGATTATTTTTTTTCAAATGACAGAAATAAAAATGGTGATAACCGACCTGGACGGCACGCTGTTGCAGGCAGATCATTCCATCAGTAAAGCAGACTACGCAACACTGGTAGAGTTGGGAAAATTGGGAATATGCCGGGTAGCAGCCACCGGAAGAAATCTGATGAAGGTAAAACAGGTACTTACGCCCGATATGCCGTTTGATTTTGTCATCTTCAGCTCTGGTGCAGGTTTGATTAACTGGAAACAACAAAAGTTGCTGATGGCCATGAGTATTCCGGCCGATGAAACAGGAGAAATTATTCAGTTTCTGATGGCCGAAAAACTCAACTTCAAAGTTTCGCGCGAAATTCCGGACAATCACCATTTTGCCTGGTGGAGAAGTAGCCCCTGTGAAGAATTTGAACGTTACCTCAATTACCACAAGGTGTTGGGAGACGCGGTTCAATTAAAAGAAAACGATGCTTTTCCCATTTCCCAGGTTTTAATATTTCTTCCGCGCGACGCAGAACATTTTGACGTCATCAAGCAAAAAGTACTGAAGCAATTTCCGCACGTTAGTGTTATACGGGCCACTTCGCCGCTGCATCCCGATTTCACCTGGATGGAAATCTTCCCGGAAGGAGTTACCAAAGCACACGGTGTGGAAGCGGTTTGCCAGTTAACAGGCATTCCCAAAGAAAATACGCTGGGTATCGGAAACGATTTTAACGATATGGAATTGCTCGATTACACCCGGCTCTCGTATGTTGTCGACAATGCGCCTGACGAATTGAAGTTTCGTTACCGGAACAGCCGGGCTCACCATGAAGACGGATTTTCGTATGCTGTTCGACAACATTTGTAACGAATTAGCCAAACACTATACCAATTGTGAAACACCCACAAAAATCATATTAATTATTATTCCAAGACAAATTGCTTATGAAAAAGTTAATCCTTGGTCTGTTGACCATTTTTTTGGCGATGGGTTCTTATGCCCAGGTGCCGGATTTAAAAGCTAAAATTCCTTTCGATCCGAAGACGGACAAAGGTGTATTGAAAAACGGACTAACCTATTATGTTCGGGCCAACCATACCCCGAAAAACCGTGCAGAATTGATGCTGGTTGTATCAGCCGGCTCCATTCTAGAAGATGACGACCAACAAGGACTCGCCCACTTTTGCGAGCACATGAGCTTCAACGGGACCAAAAATTTCCCGAAAAATGAGCTCGTGAATTACTTCGAATCCATCGGTATGGAATTCGGACCGGAAATCAATGCTTACACCGGCTTCGACCAGACCGTTTACATGTTGAAGGTACCACTCGACAGTGTCAAATACATGAACAAAGGCCTGCAGGTTCTTTACGACTGGGCTTCCCAGGTAACCGATTCGAACGACGAAATTAACAAGGAACGTGGTGTCATTCACGAAGAGTGGCGTGGCGGACAAGGAGCACAGCAACGCATGATGAAACAGTGGTTGCCGGTGTTCTTCAAAGATTCGCATTATGCCGACCGTTTACCTATCGGGAAAATGTCGGTCGTAGACAGTTGTCCTCCGTCAGCTGTTCGCCGCTTCCGCAACGACTGGTATCGTCCCGATCTGCAAGCTGTCATTGTTGTGGGCGATTTCGACCAGAAAAAAATGGTTCAGGAAGTAAAAGAGAAATTCTCTCAAATTCCGATTCACAAAAACGAACGCAAAAAGCCTTCATTCGATGTTCCTTTCCAAAAAGGTACCCTCATCAAAGTTGTCACCGACCCGGAAGCAACCTATTCATCAGCTAATTTGTACATCAAGCATCCCATGGAGCTCGACACAACCGTTGGTGGCTACCGCGAAATGATGATGCACAGCCTGTACAACAGCATGATCAATGCTCGTTTGTCGGAAATTGCGCAAAAAGAAAATCCTCCGTTTGTATTTGCACGCTCCAGCTATGGCGGCTTGGTCGGCCCGGTGGATGTTTATTCCTCCATGGTCGTTACCCATCCGGGAAAAATTCCGGAAGGATTGAAAGCCGTGCTTATCGAGAACCAGCGAGTAAAAGATTATGGCTTTACCGAAAGTGAATTGAAGCGTGCAAAAGCGTCGATGATGAGCTCGATGGAAACCGCTTACAACGATCGTGACAAACGCCAATCCATCAGTATTGCCAACGAATACAGCCGCAACTTTCTGGAGCGGAAAGAGCCCGTTCCCGGACTTGACAAGGAGTATCAATATTATAAGGAATTGATGCCGACCATTACACTCGCTGATGTGGATGCACTGGCGAAAAAGTGGTTGACACCGGATAACCGCGTGGTAATTATCACCGCTCCGGACGTGAAAGGCGTTCCGGTTCCGACCAACGACGATGTCAAAAAGCTTCTGGCGGAAGTAGACACGGCTAAAATCAAGCCATATAAAGATCAGGTTTCCGATGCACCGCTGATGCCTGAACAACCAACTCCTGGTAAGATTGTCAGCGAGAAGAAAATTCCGGAAGTAAATGCAGAAGAGTGGACACTTTCCAATGGTGCCAAAGTCATTCTGAAGAAAACGGATTTCAAAGATGACGAAATTCTTTTCTCAGCTTACGGACCGGGTGGATATTCGGTTTACTCGCCATCGGACGATGTTTCCACTGATTTTGCAGCAACCATCATGCAGATGAGCGGACTTTCTGACTTTACGGCTCCCGAACTGGACAAAAAACTGGCAGGCAAAGTAGCCAATGTCGAACCGTTCATTCGCCAGATTACTCAAGGGTTCCAGGGTTCTTCTTCGAAAAAAGATGTTGAAACGTTGATGAAACTGGTGAACCTCTATTTCACCCATCCACGCGTTGACCAATCGGCCTTCAACTCTTTCATGACCCGGATGGAGAGTCAGCTCGACAACCGGAAAGCTTCTCCGGAAGCGGCCTTCTCCGATACCTTCCGCGTGGTTGCCAGCAATTACAGTCCGTGGGTTCGTCCATTGACTAAAAAGACATTGAAGGAGGCGAATTTCGATCGCATCAAAGCCATCGACAAAGACCGGTTTTCCAATGCAGGCGATTTCAAATTCATCTTTGTTGGTAACATCGACTTCGATAAAATGAAACCACTGGTAGAAACCTACCTGGCTTCGCTGCCAACAACGGGCAAAACCGATCATTGGAAGGATTTGGGTATCCGTCCGCCGAAAGGTGCTGTCGAGAAGAAGGTGTACAAAGGAACTGAACCGAAAAGTATTCAGTACATCCAATTCCACGGTAAGCTGAACTACGATACGAAAGACATCGTTGAACTCGACGCACTCGCTAAAATTCTTACCACCCGTTTGCTGGAAAGTATTCGCGAGGACAAATCCAGTGTATATTACATCGGAGCACAACCTTCGTTCAATAAACTTCCGGAACCGGAATATACCATGACGATTTATTATGGTACCGCTCCGGAGAAAGTTGACACGTTAAAAGCCGCTGTTTTCGATGAAATCAAGGATCTGCTCAAGAACGGTCCGTCGCAGGAAGAAGTGCACAAGGCGATGGAGAAAATGCTGCGTGAACGCGAAACCAATCTTCGCGAGAACGACTACTGGCTGAGCGCACTGAAATCGTACTACCTGAATCATGACGGTGATTTCTCTACTTTCGACCAGTTCAACACTGAAGTAAATGCATTGAACCCGAAAGAATTGCAGAAGGCGGCCAAATGGGTTTGGGATTTCAACAACTACATAAGTGTTGCGTTGCTTCCTGAAAAAGGAACAAAAGACAAATAACCGGCATTCCCGATAGGATAAAAAAAGAAGGTGTCCCCGAGGTAGCTCTGCAGTTTCCAAACGCTGGAGTCAACCGACAGGGACACCTTTTTTGCATCCGAAAATTCGTTTTAGGACGAAATGCTTTCAGTCTCTGCCACATCCCACCGATACCCGCGTGTAGCAGTAAGTACCCCGCACGAAGCAACACACGACTGACTGGTAGCAAGCCGTGCCGTATGTGTAGCAACACAAGACTGACAGGTAGCAGGCCACGCCGTATGTGTAGCAACGCACCACTGACCTGTAGCAGCCCATGCCGCACGTGTAGCAATTGACCTCTCCTAAATATTTTCCTACCGGGATGTTCGTTATTCTGAGAGTCTTTCTTCGGCAACCTGCAACTGCTCCAGTTTGCCCAAATCCATCCACAAATCCGAAGTATCTTCGAATCCATAAATGGCATTCTGCGCAGCTAACCGCAAATACATGTGAATAATTGGAAATTTGCCCGTTTCAGTAATTAAGGGAAAAACGGAAGGCTCGATGATATGAATGCCGCTAAAAGCGAACTTTTCGACTTTCGGTGTTTGCCGGGCCATTTTCACTTCACCGGTTTTGATATTGGTCCAACCGGACAATTGCATATCCTCATCGAACAACAAATAACGAGAAGTGTCCCGCCTGCGAACAACTAATGTAGCCAGCGCCTTACGTTCCTTGTGCCATTGCAGTAACTTTTTCAAATCGAGGGAGCACAATACATCTACATTGTACACCAGGAAAGGTTCCGAATCTTCCAGCAACGGCCGGGCCTTCAGTATGCCTCCGCCTGTATCGAGCAATTCATCGCGCTCATCGGAAATTCGGATATCCAGTCCAAAGTTGTTATTCCTTTCCAGGAAGTCAATAATCTGGTCGCCGAAATGATGAATGTTCACCACAATCTCTTCAAAGCCGGCACTACTCACCTTTTCGATGGCTCGTTGAAGCAAAGTTTTTCCGGCAACTTCCACCAAGGCTTTGGGCTTGTTATCGGTGAGCGGACGAAGGCGGGTTCCCAGACCCGCTGCAAAAATCAGGGCTTTCATAGGTTTCGGCAATATTTAAAAATTGACTTTTTGTTTCTTCACGAAAATAAAAAAACATCGGCGGTTCACAGAGTAAACCGCCGACATCATGTATTCTGTTGAATAAATTAACTTTTTACTTTCCGAGGCTTGCAGACCTTTTTTTCCTTCAAGGTCACTTTGCCGCATTTCTTGCACTCGTACTTAGGATTCTCAGGAGGTTTGTACTCCTTCTTCGACTTACACAAAGTTTTTGACATAACTACTTTTTGCTACTAATCACAGAGCTTCCTGCTCTCTGTGGAAAGTAACAACACGAACCGGATATTTGTTTTTCAGGTGTTCTGTAAGCCGTTCCGCCGCGTACACCGAGCGATGCTGCCCTCCGGTACACCCAAAACTCACCATCAGATGGTTAAACTTGCGTTCGATATATTTCTCCACGCTTTGATCGACCAAATTGAAAACAGGCCGGAGAAAATCTTCCATTTCCGATTCTTCTTCAAAGAAAGAAATGACTTCCGGGTCTTTTCCCGTCAGGGTTTTGTATTGATCGTACCTACCGGGATTGTGCACAGCGCGACAGTCAAAAATATAGCCGCCTCCGTTCCCGGAAGGATCTTGTGGTACTCCTTTCTTATATGAAAAGCTGGTAATCCGAACCGTCATTTCATCCTGCTTCGACGCAATCTTCTTCAGTGTTTCTGATTCCGGCAACGAACGGAGAACCTTTTCCAGTTCCGGCAACTCAATTGGGAACGAAAATTTATCGAGCACAATCACCAGGTTCTCCAACGCATACGGGATACTCTTCAGGAAGTGCTCTTTCTTTTCATAAAATCCACGGAATCCATACGCCCCCATCGACTGCATCATACGAATCAAAACGTAGCCGTAGAAATATTCACGGAAATCTTTCCGGTTAACCGGATGATATTTTTCTAATTCATCGAGATATGCTTCCAGTAACTCATCTCGAACCGGTTGCGGAATGTCGGCTTTCGAATCATACAGCAATGATGCCAAATCGTATTGCAACGCTCCTTTTCGTCCTCCCTGGTAATCGATGAACCAGGGTTCGCCGTCCATCAACATCACGTTGCGACTTTGGAAATCGCGATAGAGGAAAAAGTCTCTTTCAACCTCCAGCAAATAATCGGTGAAACGCTGAAAATCGTCCTCCAGCGATTGTTCGTCGAACGAAATCTTGGCCAACTTCAGAAAATAATACTTGAAGTAGTTCAGGTCCCACATCATCGATTGCCGATCGAATGCATCGCGCGGATAACAATAGCTATAATCGATATTCTTCCCGGCCTCAATCTGTACTTTTGGCAACTGCGACACCACCTTGCGGTACACATCGACTATCTTCTCCGAAAAACCATCTTTTTCACGAACATCACTCAGAAACTGGAACAAGGTGGTATTCCCCAAATCCTGCTGCAGATAAATATGCTTTTCGGTTTCCTCGCTGTATATCTCCGGCGCATTGATACCACTTGTCCGCAACGCTTTCGAAAATTCGATAAACGCCCGGTTTTCTTTATCGTCTTCATTCCAGGCACCAATCACGTTACGTTTGTCCGAAACCAACCGGCAATATTCCCGATAGGAACCGGAAGGTGGCAATACCTCGATATCCGTTACTTTCTCGCCAAACGTTTTCTCAAATAATCCGATGATATGTTGTTGTGTCGTCTTTTTCAATGCATCAATGGTTTTAGCAGTTCAAATGTAAGGATTCGCCCGGAAATTCTAAAGCTATCTGTCCGGCGTAAAGAAAAGCATTTTTCGTTGAACAGGAATCATAACGCCAGCGCAAATTCCATTCCCCGTGTCGTTTCCGATAGCTTTAACTAAAGTATCAAATCAAAATCACTGAGGCCGTTTCAAACTTTTTCAGTAAATTATTTGTACTAATAAACGTAGCCTAATCTAACAGACATATGAAAAAATACCCAAACATATTTCCCGCCATCAGTACCGTATTTCTAATCATCGCTGCCATATTCATTTTAAGTCGCTGCGAGGAAAACCCAACCACTTCCCGAACAGTCGTCTCTCCCGACGAAACACTGAACGTGACCTTCTATCTCGACCACGAAGGAAAACCCTTCTATTCGGCCAAACTGGGCGAAAAACCACTATTCTATAAATCGCAACTGGGCTTCGAATTAAAAGGCGCTCCCAATCTACTCGATGATTTCGTTGCCACCCGGTTCGACCGCGATCAGGTCGACCAAACCTGGACACAGCCCTGGGGTGAGCAAAAGGAGATTCGGAACAACTACCGTGAGTTAAAGATTGAACTGAAAGAACAGCATGGTTTGCACCGGAAAATGAACATTATATTCAGAGTGTACAACGAAGGCTTTGCTTTCCGTTACGAGTTCCCGGGGCAAGAAAACCTGAAAGATTTCGAAATATCCAACGAAGTGACAGGGTTCGCCTTCAGCGGCGACCACACTGCCTGGTCGATTCCGGCATATGGCGACAACCGTTACGAGTATCTTTACACCAGCCATCCTCTTTCAGAATTAACAGATACTGTTTGTACACCGCTTACGCTGGAAACCAAAAGCGGAAACTATATCAGTATACATGAAGCTGCACTGGTCGATTATGCTTCCATGTCATTATATCATTCGGGAAATAATAAACTGCGTTGCGATCTGGTGCCGTGGTCCGATGGTGTGAAAGTAAAAACATCAGCTCCCCGGGTTACTCCCTGGCGGACCGTTCTGGTTTCCTCAACCGCCGCCGGATTGATGAATTCACGAATGCTCCTCAACCTGAATGAGCCGAATCAACTGGGAGATGTTTCCTGGATAAAACCAACAAAATTTGTAGGAATCTGGTGGTCGTTGCACCTCGGAAAAGAAACCTGGCAGTACTCTCCCACACATGGAGCTAACACGCAAAATGTGATGAAGTACATCGACTTTGCCGCGAAGGCCGGCATTGGGGCAGTGCTCGTCGAAGGTTGGAACCAAGGCTGGGAAGACTGGAAATTCAGTTTCACCAAGCCTTATCCCGATTTCGACATCAAAAAAATAACCGACTACGCGCGCAAAAAGGGTGTGCAGCTAATCGGTCACAATGAGACCGGCGCTGATGTAGCCAATTACGAACAGCAACTCGACTCAGCTTTTAACTTCTATCAAAAATACGGTGTTCATTATGTGAAAACCGGTTACGTTGGTTCGCGCGTTAACGGCAAAGAGTGGCATCACGGCCAGTTCATGGTCAACCATTATTTGCGTGTGGTTCAGGAAGCAGCCAAACGTCACATCATGCTCGATGTTCATGAGCCCATCATCCCTACTGGTTTGCGACGAACCTATCCCAATCTAATGTCGGGAGAAGGGGCCCGCGGACAGGAATATAATGCGTGGAGCGAAGATGGCGGCAACCCGCCGGAACACACAACCATTCTGCCTTTTACCCGCTTGCTGGCTGGCCCGATGGACTTTACACCTGGTATTTTTGAGCTTACGCTGAAAGACAAGCCCAACAACCAGGTAAATACAACGCTGGCCAAGCAATTAGCACTTTATGTTGTACTCTACAGTCCGCTGCAAATGGTTCCCGATTTACCCGAGAACTACCAGGGCCACCCGGCTTTTCAATTCATTCACGATGTTCCCGTCGATTGGGAGTATTCCAAAGCTATTAATGGTGAAATTGGCGATTATGTAACGGTTATCCGGAAAGACCGGAATAGCCGCGATTGGTACCTGGGAGCTATTACGGATGAAGACCCGCGAAAGATTGAAGTTCCGTTAAGTTTCCTGGCAAAGGGAAGAAAATACACGGCCGAGATGTACCTCGACGGGCCACAGGCCAACTACAGCAACAACCCGGTATCCATTGAGATCACCAAAAAGGAAGTTAACCGTCGTACCACATTACGCCTGAACTTAGCCCCCGGCGGAGGTGCTGCCATCCGCTTTACTCCCGCCCGGTAACCATATTTACAACCGTTTTTGCAAAAAAAAAAGAGGATGTCCTTTTCAGAACATCCTCTCCGTGTTAAAGGCATTTATCAAGCAACTTTAATCATCAACCAAATCAACACCTGATAGAATTTTGATAAATGCTTTTTAACGAAAATTGTTTCCGGGATATCATGACCATTTTCCCGCAACATTTTCACTTTAGTAAACAACGGGAAAGCTCCATGGTTTACGTCGCGCGCCGCTTTTAAGAATAATTCTTAATAATAAACATTACTTGATTAACTTCTTGGCAAGATACCCCGGAAAGAATTATCTAAAGTAACGTTTGGGGCTATTTTAAGGTACTCCAGTTTTCGTTTTCTCTCATTTGCAAAGCTCAATTCATCGTCCTACAGTGCAAAAACATCATTTTCGCGAACGAACGAAATAATCGCAGGTTTCCAGCGCCGCTGAAATCATTCAAAAGAAAGAAGTATAAAACCAATGGTAACATCTCTTCACATTATTAAACAGGAAATTCTTTTCGCCGTGGAAGCTTTATTGTAAATTTAAGGAAGCAGAGCAATTGCACGTTAAATTACTCACTTGTAGAATCACAAAATACCTGAGATATGAAAGATCATGACGATCACTTAGCAGTTATTTGGGCAAGTGGCGATCCGGATGTTGCCGAAAAGGTTTGCCTCATGTACACCCACAACGCGCATCTTCAACATTGGTTTCAGGAAGTGCGGTTAATCGTATGGGGTCCATCGGCCAAGCTGCTGACCGAAAACGAAAGTTTACAAAACCAGATACGTGACATGCTGAATAACGGACTCACCGTTGAAGCCTGCGCGACGTGTGCCAGTATGTACGGCATAACCGATCAACTCCATCAGCTGGGCATCGACGTGCGTCCGATGGGCGTACCGCTAACCAGTTACCTGAAAGACGGCTGGAAAGTGCTCACATTCTGATCTCCTGAATATCAGAGCTAATCCGGGTCGATGTACATATCTTCCGGAGTTGTTGTAGCCATATCGTAAAAAAAGGTACCAACCTTTTCGGAAACATGCCGGAAAAAGCCTTCGCCTTTCTCCCTTGTAGCCTCTTTCGGATTTCCGATTCCGGTGTCAGAAGTTACCTGCGTCCATTTGCGTTCGGACCAGGCCCAACCTTCGCGTAAAGCCGGAATACGGGGAACTTTCGCTTTACCTTCGCCAGCATCTTCCAGCGAGCGCACCAAATCGGGTCGAAACAATTGCATCAGGCTGGTTTCCATCTCGCCGGCATGTTCACCGACATCTTCAAAAAAGTCCTCTATTCCGGGCATTTTGAACCAATGGCACTGCGACAGCAACATTTCCGGAAAACGAAGATTTAATTCCCGGATGTGCATTTTAAAGTCGTTGCCACCGTGCGAATTCAAAATCACCAGCTTCTTTATTCCCTGACGATTCAGCACAGTAATCAAATCGTCGAGAATCGCCAACTGCGTCGAGGGATTCAGGTTCATATCAAGTTTCACATCCGGCTGTCCGGTATTCACACCATAAGCAATAGCCGGTAAAACAATCACTTTCGCTCCTTTTTCCCATGCGATTTTTGCCGATTCCCAGGCAAAATATTCCGATTCAAAAACATCGGTGGCATAGGGTAAGTGGAGATTGTGAGCCTCGGTGGCCCCCCAGGGAAGAATAGCCAGTTCATAATCAATTTCACGAACGGTTTTCCAATTGGTTTCAGCAAGAATATACGGTCTCATAGCTCGTCAGTTTTTCCCGAAAATAGTCATTTTCAGAATAGAATGCCATTCATCCGGCAATTCCGTACCGATATGGGATTTTATCCCGGTACTATTTATACTTATTATAATCAACACCATACGAATATTTCACAACCAATAATCTCCGACAATTCTTGATGGATGATTCAAGCTATTTCTTAATTTTAGAGGTAAACCAATAATACCTGAGCCATGAGAACAAACATTTTGTTTCGGGTCATCGTGGTTTTGCTGCTGCTATTCCCTGGACAGCTGCTAGCACAAGACAGGCAGCCTGCCGTAGCCGGTTCCTTCTATCCGGGAAATGCAGATGCGTTGAAAAAAGAGCTGAGTCAACTCTTTCAAAATACGAGTACTCAAACTGATTCGTCAATTGCCGCCCTGATTGTTCCCCATGCCGGTTACATTTTTTCAGGAAAAGTAGCCGCCACCGGATACGCCCAAATTCCTATCGGGAAAGCATACAAGAATGTGTTTGTCATTGGCGTATCACACCGCGTTCGTTTCAGCGGCGTTTCCATTTATCCTCACGGGAATTACATTACGCCGTTGGGGAAAATTCAGGTAAACGACACATTAGCCGAGAAGCTAATAGCAGAGAACAGCTTCATCCATTTTGTTCCCGAAGCACACCAAAGTGAACACTCTATTGAAGTTCAGTTGCCTTTTCTGCAATATCATTTGAAAAAGGGATATCGCATTGTTCCCATTCTGACCGGTGATTCCAATCCGGCCACTACCCGGAAACTGGCGGAAGCACTTCTGCCCTACTTTACCAGCGACAATCTCTTCATCATCAGCACCGATTTTTCGCACTATCCTGCCAATGCAACCGCACAAAAAGTAGATAAGGAAACAGCTGATGCAATTCTTTCCGGGAAACCGGAGCAATTGCAAAAGGTTTGTCAAGAAACAGCCCCCAATCCGCCGGAAAATGTGTTAACCCGCCTCTGCGGCGAAAGTGGCGTGCTCACACTCATGGAGATGGTCTCGGGAAAACCTGACTATCATTACCATCAAATTATTTATCAGAATTCCAGCGTTAGCTCTGCAGGCGATCCCAGCCGGGTAGTTGGTTACTATGCTATTTCGGTAACAAGAGACAACGAGCAGACATTTCATCTGACCGAAAATGACCAAAGCTATTTACTCAAACTGGCCAGAAGCAGCATTGAAACCTATTTAAAATCCGGCACAGTGCAGAAAATTGCCCCAGGTTATCCTGAAGGCCTTCAGCAACATTGTGGTGCCTTTGTCACACTGATCGAAGATGGAAAATTACGTGGTTGCATCGGGCAATTCAATCCGTCGATTCCATTGGTGGAAGTCGTCCGGAATATGGCGATTGCCGCCGCCACCAAAGACACGCGTTTTCAGCCGGTTCTGCTATCCGAAATGAAATCCATTGAAATCGAAATTTCAGTTCTGACTCCGCTGCACAAAATCAAAAATGTGGAGGAATTCACTCCTGGGAAACAAGGTATTTACATCAAAAAAGGGAACCGTGGCGGAACATATTTACCGCAGGTAGCCGAGCAAACCGGTTGGGACCGGGAAAAAATGCTCAGCCATTGCGCCCGCGACAAAGCCGGCATCGGTTGGAACGGCTGGAAAGATGCCGAACTATACACCTATGAAGCCATTGTTTTTCATGAAAAATAAACATGAATACGCCCTACAGCATCATACCCATTTTGTCAGGTACCCTGCTCGCTTATTTCATTACCTGGATACTGAGTCGTCGGAAATGGATTTCCCGTAACGTCCACCGGCAAATATGGAATATACTACTGCTGATTACTTTTCTCTTCACAATCGTTCTGGGACTGTTGCTGGCACTGAAAGCCAACTATAACCTGAAGTTTGCCTTTCTCGACGAAGCCTTACCGGTGCATGTTGACTTTGGGATTGCCATGAGTATTATCGGCCTGTTGCATATTTTTTGGCACCTCAACTACTTTAAACGCTTGTTTGGAAAAGAGACGGAACGAAAGTCAACGAAAACACCAGAAGAGAAACAAGTCTACATTCGAAAAACACCTCTACTTTTTCCATTTATTTTGGGACTTGTTACCCTTACGGGACAACTGGTTCTGTTTCGTGACTACCTGGCTATCTTTGGAGGCAATGCCCTCTATGTCGGCATTTTGCTTTCCCTTTGGTTAATCCTTACCGGACTCGGCACACAATTGGCCCGGAATAAAGCTTTTTCGGTTACTACGATAATCCGAATGTTACTACTAATTACCGTACTTCCATCTGTCAGCATCCTGATTATTCGGGTAACACACGGCTGGCTTTTCGAAACGGGAACAGAAACCGGTCCGTTAAGCTTTGCTTTCTTTGCCCTGTTTACGCTGGCACCTCTTTGTCTCACCGGCGGATTGCTATTTCCGGTTTTAAGCCAGCATCGGCCGGGCGAAACCACCGGTCTGATTTACTCGTGGGAGTCAGCGGGCAGTTTGCTTTCAGGTATGTTATTCAGTTTTGTGTGGGTATTTCTCATCTCGCCTATTCAAACCGTGGCGCTCACCGGCATTATCAGCCTGGCATTATTACTCTTCCTTCGAAGAAGGATGAAAGAAATTCCTCTTTACACAACCTCAGCCATTACAATACTTCTAGTCTTCCTGTTCATTTTTCCGCCCGAGAAGTTAACACGAGCTTCACTTTTCCCGGGGCAGCAAATTCAAAGCATTATTCAAAGCATCTCCGGTGAACTGGTAATTACAAAGGCAGAAAGCCAATCCAATGTATTCGAAAACAGTCGACTGCTCTACTCCCAGGGAAGTCCTTCGGCAGCAGAAGAACCAGTCCATTATGCCTTATCCCAGCTTGCACGCGTCAATCACATAGCAGTAATTTCCGGAGCATTAACCGGCGTTCTATCAGAATGTCTGAAATACCATCCAAACCGTATCGATTACTTCGAAGTAAATGGCAAGTTGCTCGATTTGGAAAAACAAAGCATTACGATTCCGGACGACTCTGTTATTCATAGCCACCGGACCGATTTTCAGCGCTGGATTGCTCAACATCCTGCTCGATATGACGGTGTACTTTTAAACATTCCACCTCCCGAAACGCCATCAGCCAGCCGGTATTACACCCAGGAATTCTTCCGAAGCATCCGGAAAAATCTCTCCGATAGCGGAGTCGTTGCCATCCCTTTGTTGTCAACCGCCAACTATCTCGATCCAACCACGGTTCGTCTCTATCAATCCGTCGTCGCAACTATCCAACCTTATTTCAAACATTGGCTTATCCTTCCCGGAAACCGGGATATTCTGCTGGTTTCAAATGGCAAATTGCACGCCAACATTTTAACCAGGGTCAACGATTTGGGCATCATGACCAATTACATCGCTTATTTTGTCGACGAATCGGAATTGGTTACCCGGAGCCACGAATATGCGGAAATGATGAAAGATGGAGTACCAACGGTATCGGCCAATCATCCCATTGCAGTCAGCTATTTTACCGGTTTCTGGTTGAAAAAGCATGGTCTTTCCTACATTCTTTTCGGGACCATACTCTTTGTCATTTTCATCTTCCTGATAAGTTTCACACGCGGCATTTCCAGAAGCATGTTTGCTGCCGGATTTACTGCATCCACGATGGAGATTGTTCCGCTTGTACTGATTCAATCAGCATTCGGATATTCCTATTACCTGATTGGCGTTATTTTCACGCTCTTCATGGCCGGACTCACGCTGGGTGCACGCTGGAAAATAGCCGAAGGCCCCAAGGGCAATCACCTGATTTACCGGCAGCATATCTGGTTTATGTTATTGCTGATACTGCAGTGGGCCATCGCGGGATGGCTTTCTCCCGGAAGAACGGTCATTTACATTACCTCGGAACTGCTGCTGATTGCCCTAACCGGATGGCTAACCGGGCGAATGTTCCAACTAATTTCCAGCCAATACCAGCCACAAACGAAAGCTCCGGCGATGGTGTACAAAGCTGATCTGTACGGCTCGGCCGGAGGCGCCATGTTAGTATCGGTGTTTTTGGTTCCGTTGCTTGGAATTAACCTGACACTCATCGTACTTTTAATGATGCATCTCCTCCTGACCTTTGTGTCGAAACACAGAACTTCTTCGGTTTCAACCTGAAAAACGCAAACGCCAAAAATTTTCGTCATGAAAGCACCTTCGATATCGAGACGAACATGTATCAAAACCGGGCTCATCGGAACGCTGGGCATGGCTTTTATTCCGGCATTGGCAGCCAATGATTCGGTTCCCAGAAAATACCAGCGCGAGGCACGTTATTACAAAGTTACCGGTCGCGGAGTGAAGTGTACACTTTGCCCGAATAAGTGCAACATCAGCCTGAATGATACCGGCGACTGCCGGACCCGAATCAACCGCGATAATAAACTATACACAACAGCTTACGGAAACCCGTGCGCCATTCATATCGACCCGGTCGAGAAAAAACCATTGTACCATTTCCTACCGGGAAGCCGTTCCTTTTCCATTGCCACTGCAGGATGTAATCTTGTTTGCCTGAATTGCCAAAACTGGCAAATCTCACAGGCTACTCCAGCTGAAACCCGGAATCAGGAACTGTTTCCTGAACAAGTGGTTGCGTCGTCCATCGGAAATAACTGCCAATCGATTGCCTATACCTATGCCGAACCGCTTGTCTTTTACGAATACACGTATGATTCTTCGGAGAAAGCACATCAGGAAGGCATCAAAAACATCCTCGTTTCTAACGGTTACGTCAATGAAGAACCACTGCGCAAACTCGCCAAAGTCATCGATGCAGCCAATATCGATTTAAAATCCTTTAGCGACGATATTTATGTACGGCTGAACACCGGCTCGCTGGAACCTGTTCTCCATACCCTGAAAATCCTAAAAGAGGAAGGTGTTTGGCTCGAAATTACCAACCTGGTTATTCCCGGCTGGACCGACGATATGGACATGATAAAAGAGATGTGCGGCTGGCTGACGAAAAATGGCTTTGAAGAAACTCCGATACATTTCAGCCGGTTCTTCCCGCAATACAAACTACAGCAGCTGCCGGCTACTCCAGCCGAAACACTTACCAAAGCACGCAACATTGCGATGCAGAAAGGAATGAAATTCGTGTACATTGGTAACCTACCGGGAAGCGATGCATCGAACACATTATGCCCCAAATGCCATCAGGTAGTCATTGAACGAAAGGGATTTCGCATCATGCAAAACAATCTGACAGAGGGTAAATGCCAATTCTGTCACACACCCGTTCAGGGTGTTTGGAGTTAGAACTACAGACTGAAAAGATCCGAACGAAAACAAAAGTTACTATCTTTGATTTTCGGCGGATTGAGGAACAAAATGCCTTTCATTTCCAAAAGTAAAACCGCCAAACTGATGACCGATCGCTAACCTTCATTCCTGTTAAAGTTGAATAGAAAATCGTTAAAAACAAACACATGAAAATACAGGTTTTTCAGGTCGACGCCTTTGCTTCCGAGCTATTTGAAGGAAATCCGGCTGCTGTTTGTCCGCTGGAAGAATGGCCCGAAGACGAAGTCCTTCAGAATATTGCCATGGAGAACAACTTATCGGAGACAGCCTTCTTTGTGCGCAATCTCCACGATTACGAACTCCGGTGGTTTACACCCAAGGTGGAAGTGGCCCTTTGCGGACACGCCACGTTGGCTACAGCACATGTCCTTTTTCATCATTTAGGAAGTACCAAAAATCCGCTCATCTTCAAAACCCGTAAAAGCGGTGAATTGCAGGTGAAAAAAGACAAAGGCTTATTAACGCTGAATTTTCCGGCTGATAAGCTGGAACCGGCCCTTCCTCCCAAAGGATTGATTGAAGCATTGGGCAAAAAACCAGAAGAAATCTGGAAAGGGAAAACTGATTACCTGCTATATTATCCCGCCCAGGAAGACATTGAAGAAATGGCTCCGGACTTTTTCCGTCTGGCCAACGTCGAAGCGCGGGGCGTCATCGTAACAGCTCCGGGCTATGAAAGCGATTTTGTTTCCCGGTTCTTTGCTCCCGCCGTTGGGGTCAATGAGGATCCGGTAACCGGCTCTGCGCATACCTCGTTAACTCCATTTTGGGCACACCGGATGAATCAGCTGGAATTTGACGCCCTCCAACTGAGTGAGCGTGGCGGAAAACTTCGGTGTCATCTTTCCGGAGACCGCGTTCTGATTTCCGGCCAGGTTAAAACATTCCTCGAAGGAACCATCACATTGTAAAAACAGAACACGATTCAAACTACTATACAAAAACACACGTTATGAAGATTTTTTTAAGCAATCTTACCAGGATAACACTGGTAATGTTGGTCTTTTTGTCTTTTTCTTTGGAAGGAAAGGCGCAGATAACGATGCCGCGGATATTCAACTGTGGCATGGTGCTTCAGGAAGGCATGGAAGTTCCCGTTTGGGGCTGGGCCTCGCCTCACGAAAAAGTGACTGTTTCCATCGACGGGAATACTGTTAAAACCAGGGCGGACAACGACGGAAAATGGCAACTAAAGCTGCCCGAAATGAATGCCGGTGGTCCTTACTCCATGAAAATAAAAGGGAATAACACCATTGTTTTCGAAAATATTATGGTCGGTGAAGTCTGGGTATGTTCAGGACAATCCAACATGGAGTTTCCGGTCGATAGCATCGACCAAAGCTATCGTGGAGTCAATAACTATCGAAAGGAAATGGCAGATGCAGACAACTATCCCGAAATAAGGCTTTTCACGGTTCCCCGAAAAATTGCCCAAACGCCACAAAAGGACATGGATGATGGCGAATGGCTCGAGTGTTCGTCAGCAACTGTAGGAGACTTTTCGGCAGTTGGTTATTTCTTTGCCCGCGATTTATACAAAAAGCTGGGCGTGCCTATTGGAATGATTTGTTCATCATGGGGAGGAACGGTAGCTGAATCATGGACCAGTCCCGAAACGATGGCAAATGATTCTGATTTTGCTCCAATGCTGGCTGCATTGCAAAAACTGGATCTGAAAAAATACAAGGAAAGCAAAGAAGCTGCAATCAAAGCGAAACTGGGCGATTTACCCACCGTTGATAAAGGTTTGGTTGACGGCAAAGCAGTTTGGGCTGCACCAGATTTCGACGATTCTGCGTGGAAGTCGATGCAACTCCCGGGATTGTGGGAAAGTCGTGGCTATGAATCAATCGATGGCATTGCCTGGTTCCGGAAAACCATCGAGATATCGCCCGAAGATGCCGGGAAAGCGGCGAAGTTGAACCTTCAGAAGATTGATGATTCGGACCAAACCTGGGTAAACGGAATCCCGGTAGGCAAGACCATGAATGCATATGACAAAAACAGGCATTATGATATTCCGGAAGGTTTGCTGAAAACTGGCAAAAATGTCATCACGGTACGAGTAGAAGACACTGGAGGCGGCGGTGGAATATATGGCAGCGCGAACCAGTTGAACCTGCAGATTGACGGCAAAAACATTCCACTGGCAGGCGACTGGAAATTTAAGTTTGGTAAGATAGATACCAACGCAATATCTCTGGGACCGAATGACTATCCTACGTTGTTGTATAATGGAATGGTCAGTCCGATAGCAGGCTACGGAATAAAAGGAGTTATCTGGTATCAGGGAGAATCGAACGCCGACCGACCTACCCAGTATCAGCGCATTTTTCCGAACCTGATCAAAGACTGGCGCATGCACTGGAACGAAGGCGATTTTCCATTCCTTTTCGTTCAGCTAGCGAATTACATGGCTCCGGCTAAAGAACCAGGTGATAGCAACTGGGCGCGTTTGCGCGAAGCTCAAACCAAAACGCTGGCGTTACCCAATACCGGAATGGCTGTAGCTATTGATATAGGTGAAGGAGGAAATATTCATCCTAAGAACAAACAATCCGTCGGGTACCGACTTTCGTTGCCGGCACTCAAAATCGCTTATAACAAAGACCTGGTATATTCGGGACCAATGTATGACTACATGGATATCGATAAATCAAGAGTTTTCCTCACATTCAATCATGTGGGCGACGGACTCAAGGTTCGCGATAAATATGGCTATCTGAAGGGCTTTGCGGTAGCCGGTGCCGATAAGAAATTCCACTGGGCAAAAGCGGTTGTTGTCAATCCAACCACGGTTGTTGTCTTCAGTTCTGAAGTGAAGAACCCGGTGGCTGTTCGTTACGGGTGGGCAGACAATCCGGATGATGTCAATCTGTATAACAGCGCAGATCTACCGGCTTCGCCCTTTCGGACCGATAACTGGTAAGTCGAAGAAAACGATATAAAAAAACAGGCTCACAAATTGAAATGTGAGCCTGTTTTCTTTGTTTCGTATCGTTAAGGTTCCAGCAGGTACGGCCACTGCATACCGGCCAACATCGCTTTCTCCCATATTTTATAGGGTTTTCCCGACATAGATATACCATATTCGGCTACGGCCTGCGGAAAGGTTACTCCCTTTCTAAACAGCCAAAACAAATGACTGTCGAATAAACTTCCGGGCGTTATTTTCTGATTCATGGTAACAGCGACATCGAATAAATCATTCTTAATCAATGCTTCTGACACAGGCAGGTTTTTATCTTTGTGTAACAAAGGCTCCTGAGCCTGAAGACCTTTTAATACCCTATAAAAAAGACGATAATTCTCGAACTGAATTTTATAGTGATGTTCCTTCTTTGTCTTCTCCCTGATAAACTTGAAGATAATAAATTCACGTTTTACCATGAATTGCCCCGAAGTTATCTGAATCATTTCAGGTACAGTAATTCCGTAATTATATAAGAGAAACAGTATTAACCGTTGCCGATCGGTCGTACTTCTGTTCATAAAATTACGTACATCATCCGGCGAAAAAAACTCATCCATAAATTATGAATTTTTCGAAATACGTTAACTATCCACACAAATTTTACACATGCATAAGTAAAGGCCAGTGTTATTTCAGGAACGTGATAGCTTTCAGTAAAATTAAACCCCTATTTTAAGTAGCATCCCCAAAAAACAGATAGACCTAAACGGTAATCCATATCACAAAAATACATATTTTTTCAGAGATTCAAATACCAGTGATATATATTCTTACACATCTTATCAACACTTTTCGTTTGAATTGAAGAACAAAAGAAAAATGCCGGCTATCGGCACAATTATTTCATTGCTATTTCTCTATATTTTTCGGCTATTTCAGCTATTTATTCAAGAATTCGTCTCCGTTGTATTTCCACCCCAAAACGGAGGACATCACAGGAACCAAGAATGCAGCCGTTTTTTTCTGTCCCGAATAGTTGGGATGAGAGTCCGCCCCCAGATCGTGTCCGGGAATCATTAAGTAGGTAGGAACACCAACAAAATAAACGTTATTCACCTGATGAACCTGACGAAATGCTTCAACCATCTCTTTCACGTAAGAATAACAAGGCTCATCAATCATAGGGCCAACGATGCAAAACACCGGCACTCCCGGATAATTCTTTTGTACCCGCAAAATCAGGTTTTCATAACCTCTCTGAAATACAGCTTTATCGGGAAAAGGATGAGTAGAAAAATCGTTAGTACCCAAATTAATCACCACGGCATCAGGTATCCAATTCGAAAAATTCCATTTAGGCTGCTCCTTCATATCGTACACCTGGTCACACTTTGACGGCATGGGCTCCGGCGATATTTTCCCTTTATAGCCATAATTCCTTACTACTCCGTATCCCGAATGAGACACCAGGTGGTAGTCCGCATCAAAAGCACGAGCCGTAATTGGCGCATAACTTTTGTAGCTATTCTCGGTCTCCGGCTTGAAGTGAGCATTCTTCGATTTCCCCTCCACCCCATAACCACAGGTAATCGAGTTACCGATAAATTGGATTTTATGTTTAGGTGCATTCGGCCAGGGAGAAATGACAGCTCCCTCATCCAGGTAAATACCGCTAAAAGTGGCTGTTCCCTGCTCTCCTTCAGTTCTTTTAACTATCTCTACCTTATGTAGTTTATTTTTGAGATTATCGGCAATCACTAAAATTGTATCACCGGTTACCTTCATCACCTTTGCGGGAAGATTATCAACCATTACCTGAAAATAATCGTGCCGGGTATCACTCATTTTCACTGCACATGATTTTCCGGTAAACTGAAACTGAATATAGACTCCGCCCCAGTCGAAACGAGGATTTTCCTTATCTGAGAAATCAATCCGCCCTACATACCGAATAGCCGAATTGGCCGCGTCGATGAACTGCTTTCCCGATTGTCCGGCAAAGGCCTTGAAATGAAACAGTAGTGCAATAATGAAAACGAGCGAGAGTTGCGCTTTCCGAAAATTCATAGGATAAGTTTTACGTGTTGAATGGCTAAAAATAGCGATTCTTCGCCGCTCACAGGCTCTTTTAACAAGAATTATGAAATCAGAAGGTCGTTATCCTTCCTGGAAAGGACTCATTCAGGAATTGTTATTTTTTTACCCAGAAAATGAGGTTGAGATCCGAACAACAGATCGAAATATCCCCGAATTCTCGCACCAGCTTCGCGAAGATGGACCTTCCAGGCCGGTATCCCGGAAACTTCACGAGCATTGTAGCCAATGGCATCAATCCCCTTCAAACGTGCAATAAACACAGCCCGTTCGTTGTGAAAAGGCTGGCTAATGATTGTAAATTTCTGCTGTCCAAAAATCTCACGACAGCGGATGACTGAATCAAACGTTCGAAAACCGGCATAATCTAAATAAATCCGATCAGCCGGAACACCTGCATCCACCAAATCTTTTTGCATGGTTACCGGCTCGTTATAATTCCGGTAACGGTTATCGCCACTCACGATCAGGTAGCGAACCTTCTTGCTTTTATACAAGCGAACAGCTGCTTCAATCCGGTAGCGGTAAAACAGGTTTTCAGTTCCTTCGGAGACGTACTTGCTCGTTCCCAGAACCAGTCCACATTTATTCGCGGGAATTTCGGTGAGCGACTGATAAAGATATCGATGTGAATAAACGGACACAATAAAATAACCCGTGAGCAACAGAACAAAACCCGTCAATATACTCCCGACTATCCATTTGCTCAATTTTTTCTGCCACCAACGTCTCATCATAAATTCTTTCGGTTAGAACCGAAGAGTAAAAATAGTTTCTACATCAGGTTCCGAATGCACAGTTAACGTTCCACCATGAAGTCTCAGAATCTGTCTCGACAAACTCAAACCAATACCGCTCCCCTTCGGTTTCGTGGTGAAGAAAGGTACAAAAATTTTGTCCAACACATCAGGCAATATTCCCTGTCCGTTATCGGAAATCTGTATCAGGATTCGGCCCCGCTGATCGAGTGATGACTTCATTGAAAGCTTTGGATTATCCGTTTTATCCAGTGCCTGAATTGAATTGCGAATGAGATTGATAATAACCTGCTCAATGAGTTGCTCGTCTGCCGAAAGCTCCAGATTAGGCGGCTCAACGGAGATATCGCAGGTAATTCCTTTCCGGTGAATTTCCTCTTTCATCAGGGATGAAATCGTGTCGAACAACTTCTGAACCTGGAATATCGTATAATTGGGTTTGGGAATCCGGGTCAAATTCCGGTACGATTCCACAAAGTGAAGTAATCCGGTACTTCGCTTATGAATCGTTTTCAAAGCCATTTCAACCTCTTCGACAACTTCGGCCTCACCTTCATCTGAGAAAATATTATCATACCGCTCCCGTACATCTTTAATCAGGTAATCAAGCGTTTGTGTCAACGAGGCAATAGGCGTAATGGAGTTCATGATTTCGTGTGTCAGCACCCTGATGAGTTTCTGCCAACTCTCCATCTCCTTCTCCTCCAGCTCGCTTTGAATATCTTTGATGGAAACCAAACGAATATTCTTATCGGCCACCTTGAACTCGGTTGCATAAATTGCCAGCTGCAGAATTTCGTCCTTCTCCCGAATCTTAACCAGAATATTCTCTCCGTTGCTGATGTTCATCAAACCGTTCTTCAACTCCGGCGAAACCGCTTCCAGTTCCTTCAGGTTTTTCAGTTGCGAAAGCTGGAACAGTTTCTTCGTGGCATTATTTATTAGCTCAACCTCACCATTCTGCCGATAGGCAATTAAACCAATCCCGATGTGTTCAACCACCGTTCGCAGATAGAAATAGTTTTGTTCCCTTTCTTCCCGCACCTTCCGAAAATCGCTGATAACCTGATTAAACGATTCGCTTAATCGGGCGAACGATTTGCCGGCACCGGAAATCTCATACGTCCTGGAAAAATCGGAATAACGGAGCGACTCAAGGAAGTTGGTTAGTAACGTATTGGTCGTTTCGACAAATGAAATGAGCGAATAAACCTCATAAATTAACACGGCCAACACCAACAGACTCGTTAAATAATAGTCCGTCAACAGAAAGAGAACTACCATCAATACAATGGTAGCAAGCAGGGCCAAAACCCTTAACACAACAGAAAGCCGAAAATTTCTAGAGCCCATATTTTTCAAGTCTGCGGTAAAGTGAGGTTCTTGTCAGTCCAAGCTCCGAAGCAGCCTTGGATATATTGCCATGATGCATCTTCATCACCTTCAGAATAACCGTTTTTTCCACCTCATCGAGATTATAATTTTCGAGGTCAAGTCCTTCGCTGGACTGTGAAACCGTACGCAATTGAAGATCGTCAGCATTAATCCACTCGCCTTCACTCATGATGACTGCCCTTTCAACCACATGCTGAAGCTCCCTGACGTTTCCCGGCCATTTATATTCTTCGAGTCGCTGCATCGCATCCTTCGTTATGCCCCGAACAGCCTTTTTATATTTCCGGGCATACACCGCAAAAAAGTGGTTGGCCAGCAAAGGGATATCGCCTTCGCGTTCCCGCAATGGAGGCAAATCAACCTCCACGGTATTGATCCGGTAAAGTAAATCCTGCCGGAATTTGCCTTCAACAATCATCTGCGGCAGGTTCATATTGGTTGCACAAATCAACCGGACATCAATTGGTTTTGGTTTATTTGAACCAACCCGTAAGACTTCCCTTCGTTCCAGAACGGTCAGTAATTTAGCCTGCAAGGGAAGCGACAGGTTACCAATCTCATCCAGAAACAAGGTTCCGCCGGAAGCGATTTCAAATCGTCCCGGTCGATCGTTTTTTGCATCGGTAAACGAGCCCTTCACGTGTCCAAAAAGTTCACTTTCGAACAACGTTTCACTAATGGCTCCCAAATCGACACTGATGAACGTCTCATCCTTCCGAAGGGAATTAGCATGTAAAGCACGGGCAACCAACTCTTTTCCGGTACCGTTTTCACCGAGAATCAAAACACTGGCATCTGTTCCGGCCACTTTGCTAATCGAATCGTACACATCCTGCATCTCGGGCGATTTACCGACAAAATCGGCGAAAGACTTGTTCATCACCCGGTTGATGGCCTGCTGCCGAATGCGCAGCTGAGCCAGCTCTCTCTTCGATTTACAAAGGTTTAGGGCTGAATTGATAGTCGCCAGAAGCTTCTCATTTTGCCAGGGTTTCAGAATAAAATCGGTGGCACCTTCCTTTATTGCCCGAACACTCTTCTCGACATCACCATAAGCCGTGATGAAAAGAACAACTGCCGATGGATCAATTTCCAGTATTTTCTGTAACCAGAAAAAGCCCTCCTGCCCACTGATAGCATCCTTGGTGAAGTTCATATCAAGCAGGATGACATCGAACTCTTCTTTTTTCAGTAAAACCGGAATATTTCCCGGATCGCTTTCAGTAGTTACCTTTTCTACATGCTGTCGCAGAAGAAGGCGGAGAGAAAACAAAATATCCTCATTGTCATCTACAACGAGAATCTTCCCAAATTTTTCCATAGGTAGTTTTTTACAGGCATTTACAAGTATTAAGCCACAATTCGGAGCATTCTGCAGAGTCCGGTTATTTCTTAATCCTAATCGGGTAACTATCAACAGATACTCGGTAAATGCAATTTACTAAAATAAATTTTCTGTACTTTCAGGAACTGAAATAAATGTACGAATTCGAACACAAACTGTACGCATTCGGACATAAAAATTAAAAGATAAAATTATATTTGCCTGATTATATGACCATTGCAAGTTGGCACAATTCATGGTTGCATTTGTCATAAAAGGATAAAAGCATTCGAACTACATAACTTATGATAAATTTACAGGATATCTCTAAGGTTTTCACAACAAGAGAAGTGGAAACCAGAGCATTAACCAATATAAACCTAACAATAGATAAAGGAGAATTTGTCAGTGTAATGGGACCTTCCGGCTGCGGAAAAACAACCTTGCTGAACATTATGGGCCTGATTGAAACTCCCAGCTCCGGCACCTATTATTTTGACAACCGGATCGTTTCGAGCTTAAGTGAACGTCAACGAACCGATATCAGAAAAGAAAGTTTCTCGTACGTTTTTCAGAGCTTTAATTTGATTGACGAATTAACCGTCCGGGAAAACATTGAATTACCACTGATTTACCAGAAAATACATTCGACCGAACGCAAGAAGAGAGTAGACAATTTACTTGACCGTTTCAACCTGGGGCACCGCTCCGATTATTTTCCCCAGCAACTCTCGGGAGGTCAACAGCAAAGGGTTGCCGTAGCCAGAGCGATCGTGAGCCGGCCGCGCATTATTTTAGCTGATGAGCCAACCGGAAACCTGGATAGTACGCATGGCGAAGAAATCATGCGGCTGTTAACCAGTTTAAATGAGGAAGGTACCACCATTGTAATGGTCACCCACTCAAAAATGCATGCACAAAGGGCACAACGTATCATCCACCTGTTCGACGGACACGTTGTTACCGAAAATTTCACGATGCCAACCGGAATTTAATCGTCGCAATATCATGATGACCAAAAACTACATAAAGCTGGCGATCCGGAACCTCCGCCGAAACAAGGATTACTTTTTTATCAACGTTTTCGGATTGGCGATCGGTATGGCCTGTGCTATACTGGTAATGCTTCATGTATGGACCCAAACACACTTCGATGATTTTCATCCGGATGACAACCGGTTGTATCGGGCCACTATCGAATCGAAAATGGGAAGTATCGGAACCAACTTTGCAGTTACCCCTCCCCGATTTGCTTTTGGTTTGAAGAAACGCGTTCCCGAGATTGAACAGGCGTGTCGTATATACAAAAGCGAACGAAAAATTCTGCTGAAAACAAAGAATGACGAAGTCCTGGATGCACCGTCACTCCTTTTTGTCGATTCCACGTTTTTCGATATGTTCGGGTTTAAACTTCTGCAAGGTAATCCTGCCACCTGCCTGTCGAAAGAAAAAAGCATCGTTATTACCAAGTCTATGGCGAAAACCTATTTCCCGGAGGGAGCCATAGGAAAGAAGATTATCTCGGAGAACGATACCAAATGGACAATTACCGGTGTGGTTGAAGATTGTCCGTATAACACGCAAATTCAATACAGTGCATTAGCCTCGCTTCCTACACTGGAGTTACCCAACAACTCCTGGCTATCGAGCTTTCTCTACACCTACTACCGCTTTAAGCCGGGAGTAGATATGGACAAACCGGCTCCGCCCAATGCCATTGGCGGCATTACCGATATTGAATATAAATTGCTGCAGGCATACCTTAAAGCCGCGACACCGGAAATTGAGCGAACTACCAAGATGACTCCCCAGGAATTCCATGACATGGGGAATAATTTCATTATCAAACTGCAACAAATTAGGAGAATTCATCTTTTCTCGCATCTCAACTACGAGATGTCGAAGAATGCCAATATTGAAACGCTAATCGTTCTTGGAGCCATCTCGCTGTTAATTATCCTCATTGCTGCCATCAACTACGCTAACCTGTCTACCGCACGATTGGCCGGAAGAACGCGTGAAATCGGAATCCGCAAATTGTTAGGCTCACACCGGAGGGATATGGCCCGCCAGTTTTTAGCTGAGTCGATTACCATCAGTTTTATTTCGCTATTCCTGGCCCTGGTCATTGTTGAGCTGGCTTTTCCACAGCTCGAAAAGATGTATCAGTTTTCGAGTCCGTCATTGTCGCAGTCATTGCTCAAACTCTCCCCGATAATATTCGGAATTGCTTTGGTTACGGGAATTATTGCGGGCTTGTATCCTGCTTTTTACGTTACCCGGTTCACACCTGCCACTATTTTGCAGAACCAGAAAAAACTGGGTCCACGCGCCAAAGGTTTACGAGGCGTATTAGTGATTCTTCAGTTCCTGTTTTCCATTGTGATCATCTATTCAACATCGACCATCTACCGGCAACTGAATTACATTCAATCCAAAAGCATTGGCTTCGATAAGAATAACTTGCTCGTTTTGGACAATTCAACCGGCTTGGGAGACAATCGTGACGCATTCGCTGAGCGAATAAAAGCTCTTCCGCGCGTTACGGATCTGTCCTATTCAAGTGCTGTTCCGGGTCAGCTAATTGATATGTATACCTTTCATAAAATGAATGATTCGACCAACCAGAACTATCTTCTGCAGGTAAACTGGGCGGACAATCATTTTCTCAAGACTTATGGTATGCACTTTATCGATTCGACTAAAGCAATACCGGGCAAATCGACCGAACCAAAGCATTTGTTCAGCCAGTTAAACGATTCAACGGCTCAAGCAGGTAGTGAAACAAAACCAATCGCTGTAATTCTCAATGAAAAAGCGGTGCAATACATGGGACTTAAAGACCCGGTTGGTAAGCATCTTCTCCGTTTGCTTCAAAATGGCGACCAGGTTGAGTATACAGTAAAAGGAGTCGTTCGTAATTTTCATTTCGAATCATTTCACGAAGAAGTGCAACCACTGATTTTTCTACCGGAAGTTCCGCGTTTCAGCAGGTTCACCTCCATACGTTTTAAATCTCCGCCTTCCGATAAAGATATTGCAGAAGTGAAGAAAATATGGGAAGAGGAAAACCCAACCACCTTGTTTAGTGAGTTTTCCATGTCGGACAATTTGCAAAAACAGTATACCGAAGAACGCTCGACAGGTGAGGTAGCTGTAGCATTTTCGTTCTTTGCCATATTCATTGCCTGCATGGGGTTATACTCGCTCATGGCGTTGATAACGGTATACCGAACCAAAGAGATTGGCATCAGAAAAGTGTTGGGCGCCGGTACACGGGAGTTGGTCTTCCTGCTATCGAAAGAAACACTACAATTAGTCGTATTAGCCAGTTTGCTGGCACTGCCGCTCGCCTACCAAATATCCAGGTTATGGCTATCGAGATTTGCCTATCAGGTCAATCTCAGCATTACCAATTACCTGTTTGTTTCGGCAGCTGTTTTCGCAATAGCTATATTTACTGTTTATCGCCAATTGTGGAGAACAATTAACGCCGACCCGGCCGAATCACTTCGATACGAATAGAAATATCTGGAACTAAAATAATCAGGGGAGGAAATCAACCGATTACCTCCCCTTTGCTGTTTATTACAGGAGCCGTCCAGACTCAATTTCACACACACTCCATTAACAACAGCAATACGACCTAATCTATAACCTCATAATTTTACCCGCTATAACGCAGCTTATTTTTGAAAATGCTCCTTTTTGCAATTCGTTAT
Source organism: Prolixibacter denitrificans (assembly GCF_003014495.1). Taxonomy (GTDB): domain Bacteria; phylum Bacteroidota; class Bacteroidia; order Bacteroidales; family Prolixibacteraceae; genus Prolixibacter; species Prolixibacter denitrificans. Next base: position 94,422 of record NZ_PYGC01000010.1, read on the forward strand.
ATTTAATAGACAGGCAACGCTTACTTTCCCCCTAAGCAGCCATAGGCTTGCCACTAACCAATCCGACCTATCATTTTGACATAATCCCATCAGATGCTGTCTGATACGAAGCCAGTCTCTCAACATAAATCAAAATTTTGTTCGGATTCGCACAAGTGAACGAACCAATTCGTTCACTTTTTTGACTTCACCAAACATCTAAAACAAATATAAAACACTAATATACTGATAATTATATACTATGGCACACATCATGCTTTAGGGTAGGTGATTAAAAATCTTAATGAGGAGGGCCATAAAATGAAAGCAAAAGTATTAACCGCACAAGTGAACTTCCAACTGGCAGCAGTCCTTTTGGCAGTTCTTCTGAGCCTGACATTCGTCTTTCGGGCTTATTCACAAAGTTCAGATGAACAACTGGCTTTGAATGAAAACGCAACCTATACAGCCGCAATCGAGGCATACGAAAATGATCTTCAGTTGAACACGAATACTTCGGAAGCAGAAGAAAATTTCGGGCGGACTGTCGTCTTTAACCGCTTCGAAACCGACAATGAACTGGACATCGAATTGTGGATGTACTGTGATTACTACTGGACAGGTGTACCATGTGAAGCATTACTTAACCCTTCAGTAATTGAGGAAGAACCTCTAAAGGTTGAAGAGTGGATGCACGACAATCATTACTGGAGTGGCAAATAAACATCCGATGTGCCCTCTCCTGTAATTCAATATACCCCAAACCCGGAATAACCTTCCGGGTTTTTTGTTGCTCATAGGTTTTTACCTTCGCCAGAAGAACCTCTTTCTGAGTCACTCTTTCTCAAAAAGTCTTCTTAACAATCAATTATGGCACACTTTATGTAATAAACCAAGTGCAGAGTTTAAGGAAAATGATTTTCAAGATATTTTAAAAAGATTGGTTTTGAATTTGATTACAGCACCAGTTATTGAGTAATTGTATTGAAAGAGTGCCCGTTTTTTTTTTCGGGCACTCTTTTTTTACACTTAAAAGGCTATCGTCCCAGAGCTCCAGATCTGATTCCCACATTTTACCAGCAAAATCAACTGTTCCATCCACCGAAAAAATTCACTCCCAAATGTTCGGAATCGTACACAGTGTGTTCTAATTCGTTCAAAATGATACAACTCGGGAGCAAACAAGAAGTCCCTTTACTTCCTAGGTATGAATAACTTACACTTTTTGGCACGCAAACTGTTATAACACAGGCAAACGGACAAAAAAACAAGAAAAAAATAAAGTCATGAAAGCACAAGCATTAAAATCAACAAAAAGGGTCATCGCTACCATCATGATAGTTTTAACATTAGGTTTAACCAGTATTGCAAATGCTCAGGGAATTTCGGCATTCATCGCCATGCTCTCACCCGCAGCAAGTCTCGCCAGCACTTCTCTGGAAGCACTTTCGGACATGAACGTTACAGCTGAAGTCGATAATTCACTGGAAGTAGAAAACTGGATGAGCAACGACAACTACTGGACCGGCAGCGAACAAGACAACCAGTTGAATATAGAAGATTGGATGAGCAATGAAAACTACTGGGGAGTTAACGAAAACGAGAATGTATCGGACAGCCCGCTGACCATCCAAAACTGGATGACCTCCAACAGCTACTGGATGGGACCTGAAAAAGAATCAGACCAGAAACTGGCAATGGAAAACTGGATGACATCGAATGAATACTGGGGAGTAAAATAAATAATTTTCAATACAGAGGTTTTAGATTAAGTATACAGCACAAGTGAGTTAGTTTTTCGATTTTCTTCAAAAAAGCCCGGCAATCATGTCGGGCTTTATTTTTCTAAAAAAGAAAAGGTTGCAGACATCAAGCCCGCAACCTCTTTATATTTTTCAGCACTTCTTCTTAAAGTCCCAGCTTTTCCCTAATTGCTTTCGGAATAGCATTTTTATTTACCATGATACAAGTGGTCTTGTAACGAACGTAAGGTTTCGAAGCATAGAAGTATCCGTCCCATGCGTTATAGTCACCCCACGAATTTTTCACTTTGTAGTACATGGTACCGTTCTGGTCTTTAGCCAAACCGATAATATGCATTCCGTGATCGTCGGTTGTTTGCCAATCGTCGAATGCTTCCTGCCGCATTTCCTGGGTAATGTGCTTCTCTTTTCCGGGTTTGTCCAGTTTGTAGAGTTGCTCGTTTTTCTCTTTTGCAGTCAGTTTCTCCCACTTTGAAAGCTCCGTGTTTGTCATATCCTTCACGTCCGCATCCGGAACAACTGCCACTCCTTTTTTCGAAGTAGAAAATCCTTTTTCGCTCACATCAGCAGCCCAGGCAACGGTATAACCGCTATTCAACGAATTGTCGATAATTTTCATCATCTCGTCCAGCGGAACATTGTACACTTCGTCCCACTCCCAGTTATCAGGCACTTCGAGCTTGAACTTAGAGTAGAAAGGATGATGTGTAAACGATGTAATCTCGACATAATCATCAGGATTCAAACCGCAATATTCGTTGGCAAAAGTCTTCGGAGTATATTCTTTCCCTTTGTATTCAAATTTTGTCGGCAAGTCACCAAGATACGCATCCAGCGTTCCGGTTACTGATTCTTCCCACGCAGTAGAAAGCTTCTTGTTTTTGTTTTCAATCACTGCGTCAACAATGCCTTTCAAAACGTCGTCCATCTCGCCATGAACGTGCTTCTTCTCTCCGTAGTTAAGACCGGTGTACACATCTTCCGGAACAATACCGTAGTTTTTCAGCACGTAGGTCACATCGTGAAATGCACCACCGGGACCAAAATTCAGGTTTCCGTGCAAACGTACAGTCTTAATTGCCTTGTCGATATAGCAATGGTAAACCACGAACATTTCCGAAAGATTAACCTTCGGCTTGCCCATACGCAACATTTCCGACTCGAGAAAAGAGAGTCCACTAAATGCCCAGCAGGTTCCCGAACGATATTGGTCTTTAACCGAAGTATGGGGTAACTCTTTGACGGTCGTAAAATGATAGCCTTCTTCTTTGCTACTCTTCTCCTTGTCCTGTGCCGAGACATTCCATGTAAATGCTAATAATCCAGCCAGGAGCATAAAAAACTTAAATCGATTCATTAGAGATATTTGATTTATATGTTAACTACAATTAACTCATAGCCAACGAAAATATGAAAATAATTAACGGCAACAAACGACTAAGATCACAATTGGTTAACGGGAAATTAACGAAAAAGGTATTCTCGTGTTTCAAATACACTTATTACCTGTCACTTACTATTCTTCCGCAAAAGCACTTTGTAAAAATCAGTCACCATTAAAAGCAGCAAAAACAAATAGATAAAATCTTCCAGCGGAATCGTCATAAAACGAATGCCGATATTATCGGACGGGTTGTACCGAACCACCGGAAGGCTGGTGAGGATTCCGTTCACAATCGAGAATGGAATTAAGGCAATCAGGTAGGCAATCAGAAAGTGGGCCAGCCAATTGATACGACGTCTGAAAATGAGAATCATAACGAGATAAGAAGCAGTCAGAAGTGACACAATAAAGGTGTAGTACCGGCTTCTGAAATAAAGAGAGAAAGCTAACAAGAGGCCAGCTAAAACAACCAAAATTGCTCTATTTAAACGCTTTGACCGAAATTCCGCTCCCGGGAAATAAAAAACAATTACATCAAAAATAAACAGACAGCTGAACGGGATAATCAGGAAAAAAAGCCACTCTTCCACCGGAAGGTGCCAAATCTGCCATCCAACAATGTACTTTTCATTGAACCCCCAGATAGCGGCCTGGGTAAAAATGATATCCCACAAGATGAATAAGACCGCTGCCCGCAAGATGGCAGGAAACAGAAATTTCCAACGCTTATGGTAATGCACCTTCTTGTCGAAACTAAGCAATAACGGCCCGAGAAGGCTCAGGAATAAAAGAATAAAATATGTATACTTTCCGGTAGCCATTTAATTAAATAATCAAACCAAAAGCATGACGGGCATACGCCGTAAAAAGCAATGTCATTTTTCGAAATCCCGGAACACGTAGCCGCGCTTTCAGGATATGATTTGGTTTGGTATGTTTAATTTTTTCGAATAATTTACGATAATACAAATAGGCAAGATAAACTCCAAGACGAACGTCGCGGTGTAGCCTGATGATTCCCTGAAAAGCCTCTTTAAAATCAGCTTCAATATCCTCCTCTATTTTTCGCTTGGCTTCCTCATCGAAACATGAAAAGTTGATATCTTGAAAATAAAGGCGTCCTTTCCCCTGGTAATCATCTTTGATGTCGCGCAAGAAATTCACTTTCTGAAAAACCTCTCCCAACTTTCTCGCCGGGTGAACTAATTCCTGGTAAGTCTTGTCATCATCGGGGTAGAAAACCCTGAGACACATCAATCCAACCACTTCGGCTGAGCCATAAATATAGGTCTTGAGCCGCTTTTCATCGTACACATCAAAATCCAGGTCCATCTCCATGCTGTCGAGGAAAGCGTCGATGAGCTGATGAGCAATATGATATTTGTTTACCACATACTGGAAACTGTTCAGCACCGGGTTCATACTGATGCCCCGCTCAATTGCCTCGTAGGTTTGCTTCCGGAACTCCTGCAAAAGCTCCCGCTGCTGATACTCGAAGAAGGTATCGACAATCTCATCCGCAAAACGGACATAACCATAAATGGAGTAAATCGCATCACGGTAACGGGGTTTCAACATCAAAATCCCCAGCGAGAACGATGTGCTGTAGTTACGGGTGGTAACACGACTACAGTCAATGCTGGTTTTCAGATACAAGTCCATAAGCCTGGTTTATTCGTTCAGTAACTAACCGGGAGCTGATAACCGTCATTGGCAAACCCGTACCGGGCGTGGTCGAAGCTCCAACATAAAATACATTGCGGAAATATTCATCGAAATTTCGGGGACGTAATCCCCCAACCTGCATCAGGTTATGTCCCAATCCCAATCCGCTTCCGCGGAATAACCGGAACTTCGACTCCCATTCGACAGGTGAGAAAACCGTTCGCGAGACAATGCGCTCCCTCAAATTCGTTCCGGTCCGTTCGGAAAAGTCATCGATAATCCGATCGGCAATTTCTTCGGCATCGTCCCAGGAGGGCTTATATCTCCTATCGGGAACAGGACAAAGGATAAAAACACTTTCGTGCCCTTCCGGAGCATAATCCGGATTATGCATCGAAGGAATATTGACGTAATAATACGGCTGATCGAGGCTCACTTTGTTTTCAAAAATTCCCCCTGCATATTCCTCAAAGTTCTTTCTCAGAAAATAGTTATGGTGATACATGTCATCCAGCTTCCCTTTGATTCCGAGGTAAATCGTCAACGGGGCCATGGTCCAGTTCATCTTATCCAGCTTGGCTTCAGAATAAGCCGGTCGTTTCAAAACTGCTCCACGGAACCAGGCTGCGTCAGCGTTTATCACATAGGCATCGGCATTCCAAACCTTTCCTTCACCGTCTACCAAACCGGTTATCTTTTTACCATCCGCCTGGTAGTCGACAATCTCGGTATCGAAGGCGAACTGAACGCCTCTCTTCTTCAGTTCATCCATCAGCGTAGTGACAATTTTGTACATGCCACCTTCCACGTTGTAATAGCCGTCGTGTTCCATTTCGGTATATGACAGCAGAGTGAAAACCGCCGGTGTATTAAACGGCGTATTTCCCAGGAAGAAGCCAACCAACGAAAAAATCACTTTTACTTCGAACGAGGTAAAATGACGTTCCAGCTCTTTCCACATCGTTCGAAACAATTTCGGCGCATGCTTCAGCGGAACCCGCGTTAATTGCAACGCGTACTGTAAAATCGAATCAAAATTTCGTCGAATGATCACCTGTTCGGTATCGTGAAACAAGCGGCCCGTTTCATCCAAAAAACGGCGCATCTTCAATTCAAAATCAGGTTCTACATCCCGGAATTCATTAGCCAGCAGGCTCAGATTCTTGTAAATTAAGCGTGGTTTATTTTCGTCAGCAAAATGAACAGCATATAATGGATCTAACTCTACAAAACGGAAGGGCATCTCCAACCCGCAATAATCCATGAGTTCGCGAAATTCGTAACTCATGCTAAAAAAGGTCGGCCCCAGGTCCCAGGAAAAACCATCCTTCTGTAAAAGATTTAACCGGCCTCCGGCCTGGTTATTCTTCTCTACCACCATCACCCGATACCCGTCAGACGACAAACGGAGTGCGGTAGACAAGCCTCCAAGACCGGCACCAACAACTATAACTGATTTTTCCATTCGTCAATAGATTAGAAAGATTCTTGCTTTATAAATCATTAAATTGAGTCCTTAAAAACAGTAAGAAATCAAAATATTGTTTAATTTTTTATTCGTAAAGTTAAACAAAATTGTTTTCCTTTGGTTCAAAGGGCAATGGTTATTTTCATTAAAATGTTAGAAATTCTATTTAGTCAGGCTGCAAGTATGTCAAGGACAACAGCTTAAATTATGTATAATTTACACAAATAAAAAGATAATCACCACATAATTCGCATGAAAAAGGTAGTCGTCATCGGAGCAGGAATAGGAGGATTGGCATCAGCAATTCGTTTGGCAGCGAAAAATCACCAAGTCACTGTTATTGAGCAGGAATCACAACCCGGCGGAAAGATGTCCGAAATCCGGGCCGGAGATTTTCGTTTCGACACGGGGCCGTCGTTGTTAACCTTACCTCACCTGGTAGAAGAGCTATTTGAGCTGCTGGGCGAAAAAGCCGAAGACTATCTTTCCATTCAAAGACTGGAAGAATCGTGCCGCTATTTTTATCCGGAAGGAAAAAGGATTCGTGCCTGGACATCGCCGGAAAGATTCAGCGATGAACTTGAGTCGAAATTAGGAGAACCCAAAGAGAATACACTGCGCTACCTGAAAAAGGCAAAACGATTGTACCACTTTACAGCGGACCTGTTTATTTTCTCATCTCTTCATCGATTAAAAACATTCCGTAACCGGAAAACGTTCGGCACGTTGATGCGTCCCGGCTTGCTAGATCCGTTTCGGTCACTGCATCAGGCTAACAGACGAGCTTTTCAGACCAGGGAAGCACAGCAGATATTCGACCGGTATGCCACTTACAACGGCTCCGATCCATTCCGGGCTCCCGCAACCCTGAAGATCATCTCCCATTTGGAACACAATACAGGCGCATTTTTCCCCTCGGGAGGGATGTACAAAATTGCCAGCGAATTGCATCAACTCGCTATGCGCCACGGAATAACTTTTCAGTTCAACACACGGGTCGAATCACTTACAACCGCAAATGGAAAAGTAACCGGAGTGGAAGCCGGCAACCAGCACATCCCGGCCGATATAGTCATCAGCGATATCGACATTCATCACTTCAAGCGACAGTTTCTAAACCAGCAAGTTCAGAGAAAAGAACGGCCGGAATTGTCTTCCTCGGCGTTAATTTTCTTCTGGGGAATGGACACCCAAAGCGACGAAACGGGTCTGCACAACATTTTCTTCAGTTCCAACTACATGGAAGAGTTTAGAATGTTGTTTTCGCAAGCCGCTATCAGCGACGACCCGACCATTTATCTCTACATCAGCAGTAAGATGGAAACCGCAGATGCCCCCTCTGGCAAGGAGAACTGGTTTGTCATGGTAAATGCCCCGGCTGACAGCGGTCAAAACTGGGACAATTTAATTGAGCGGACGCGTCGGCATATCATCTCCAAACTGGAAGCACAACTCAACATGGAAATCGAAAAACATATTTTAGTCGAAAAACGTTTAACTCCAAGAGATATCGAGCGCCGTACCAGCTCTGAAGCCGGGGCCCTGTACGGCTCAAGCTCCAATAACATTTTCTCCGCTTTTATGCGGCATCCTAATTTCAGTAAACAACTGAAAGGCCTGTATTTTACCGGAGGGAGTGTGCATCCGGGAGGTGGAATTCCTCTTTGCCTGGCTTCGGCAAAAATTGTATCCGACATGATACCCAAAGAATAACGACCATGAAAAACCTTCGAAAATCATTACAAAACGTTTCACAAGTTACTCTACGAAGAGTGTTGATGTTGTTTTACGCCGTTGGCCTTATCGGGCTGGTTTTCCCTGATTCAAGGCCATTTTTCCAGGCCATCACCCCCATTTTTCTGGTTGCAACCGTTGTTTTGCTTTATCTCTTCGAGGAAAATCCGACTCCGGGATTGTATATTGCATCGTTCCTGGTTTTTGCCATCGGTTTCTTCGTTGAAGTTATGGGCGTAAAAACAGGACATGTTTTTGGAGTATATGAATACGGCACGACACTCGGCCCGAAACTCTTTGAAACGCCTATTATTATTGGTGTTTTATGGCTTATTCAAATCTATTGTGTTTATACGATATTAGAACCGTTTTCATTTCCGCTATGGCTGAAAGCGCTTGTCGGAGCCGTGATTTTGGTCGTGTTCGATTTGATACTGGAACCGGCAGCCGTTAAAACCGGGATGTGGAACTGGAGTAATGGTGAAGTTCCGTTTCAGAACTACCTGGCATGGTTCATCACGTCAGTCGTGATGCTCGATCTGTTTCATCTGTTTCGCTTGAAAACAAAAAATCATATGGCCTTGCCACTAATGGCGATACAGCTCGTATTTTTTCTTTTCCTGGGAATTTTATTGTAATCATGGGAATTTTGCTGGCCATCATTATCATCCTTTTCTGGACTGCACACCTTCTCTATTCCCTGCTTTATGTCCAGACATCCATCGCCAACCCGTGGATGTGGTTTCATATGCTGGTTCAGGGCTACCTGTACACCGGCCTGTTTATCACAGCTCACGACGCCATGCACGGCACGGTTTCCGTTAACCGGAAAATCAACAATTTCCTGGGCTGGCTCGCAGCTTTTCTGTTTGCCGGCATGTGGTTTCCACGACTACGGCGCAAGCACATGCTTCATCATCAATTTCCGGGTACGGAAAAAGACCCCGATTTCAATGAGCGCCATCAGAACTTCTGGCTCTGGTGGTTTGGCTTCATGAAAAATTATGTCACCTGGTACCAGCTAATTATCATGGCAGTACTGTTCAATCTGTTGGCGATTATCTTCCCTCAACCGGCGATTTTCGCTTTCTGGGTCATCCCGGCTTTTCTGGGTACACTACAACTTTTCTATTATGGAACTTATGTTCCTCACCGGAAACCACACACGCCAGACATGGATATTCACCGGACCCGAACACAGAAACGCAACCATGTGAAAGCGATGCTTACCTGCTATTTCTTCGGCTACCATCACGAGCATCATCTATTTCCGCGTATTCCCTGGTGGCGACTCTATCAAACAAAAGAGCAATAACCATGATAAAAGCGAAACATCTCTTTTGGCAAACTAATTTCTTCAACGTTTATGTTCCGCTCATCCTCCGATGGGACTTTAGCAAAGTAACATTCGTCAACCAACCTCCGGTTTCAGATGAACCGATTCTGTTAATCGGCAACCATTTTTCGTGGTGGGACGGATTCATCGCTTATCACCTCAACCGAAAGTTTTGGAACAAGTGCTTTCATGTGATGATGCTGGAAAAAGAGCTTACACAGCGGATGTTTCTGAACAAAGCCGGCGCTTACTCCATCAACAAAGGCAACCGCAGCATCCTGGAAACCATGAATTACACCGCCGAATTGCTGCAGGACTCCGGTAATATGGTGGTCATCTACCCACAGGGAAAAATCCAGTCAATATATAACCGCTCTTTTTCTTTCGAGAAAGGGATTAGGTTCCTGACAGACCGGAGCAATCTTAATTTCCGGATTGTTTACTACGTGGCTATGGTCGATTATTTTTCCAACCGCCGCCCTGGACTGTATCTCTACTTTCAGGATAAAGGACTTTCCGGAAGTTATTCCTACCCAGACATAGAGAACGACTTCAACCACTTTTACCGTGACTGCATTGCTCAGCAAACCAACCAATAAGGATGTACACATTTGCCATCATATCGTTTGTATTCCTGTGTTTACGGCTTATCATTGCCTTGGTGAACTTCCTCACCCGCCCAACAAATTTCACGGTTTCCCTACCGGAAGAAAATCCGACGGTATCAATTCTGATTCCGGCCCGAAACGAAGAACATAACTTACCGGCTTTACTCAAATCCCTCAGCAAGTTGACTTATCCGGATTACGAAGTCATCATATGCGACGACCATTCCACAGACAGCACCCCTGAGATATTGGACAAATTCACGCAACAAACAGGAAATTTTCGATGGTTCACCAGTGAAGAACTTCCCACTGGATGGCTGGGAAAGAATTTTGCCTGCCATCAGTTGGCCGGAAAGGCAACCGGAAATTACCTGCTCTTCCTCGACGCAGATGTCACTATTCAACGCGACTTTCTGTCTCCCATAATCAGCAGGGCTATTCAGGCAAAACTTTCGCTTCTCTCCATCTTTCCCCGGCAGGTTATGTATTCGAAGGGAGAAAAATCAACCGTTCCGTTAATGAACTGGATATTGATTAGTCTCCTGCCTTTGCCGTTGGTCAGGTATTCCAGAAAACCTTCTTTGGCGGCTGCCAATGGTCAGTTCATGCTATTCGAAGCAGGCAACTACCACGAAAATAGATGGCATCAGCAGGTGAAAGAGGAGAATGTAGAGGACATCCTGATTATGAAAAAAATGAAGAAAACAGGTTATCGAACAGAAGTGCTGGCAAACTTCGGTGACGTTTCCTGTCGAATGTACTCCACCTACCGGGAAGCTGTGGAGGGGTTCTCGAGGAACATTCATCAGTATTTCGGAGGCAGTTCAGCTGTTATGTTTCTATTCTGGGTACTAACCATTCCGGGAATTTTGTTGGCCCTGCTGATGCTTCCGGTAACAGGGATGTTAATATTAATCAGTGAAATTCTTCTTTTGAGAATAATCATCTCGTTGCACAGCGGCCAATCAGTTTGGACCAACCTCTACTATCATCCGGCACAAATGGCTGCCTTAACAAACATCATCGCCCGGAACCTTCTGGGGAAACACAAAAAAACCGTAAAATGGAAAGATCGGGAAATACCTTTTGGCTAACAGTGTGTTTTCTTCTGGTTGCCGGTCTGTCCAACGCTTTTCCGCAAGAAAAACAACCGAAAGAAACACCTCTTGATTCCATCCGGCATCAAATAAAAACCAGCTATCTTCAAAGTAAAATGGACAACTGGCCGTCACTCATGGCCCAACTTGAACGCCAACCAAAGTCGGATGATTTCAACTTCATATTTACGCTCTGTCAGGCGCAATATGGCTATATTGGATATCTCCTTTCGGAAAAAAAGAAGAAAGAAGCCAAACAGCGCATCGAAAAGACAATGGCAACGCTCGATGAGGCCATTATTCAATACCCCGATTCGGCAAAATTATATACCCTAATAGCAGCTCTCATCGGTTATCAAATAGGTTTAAAACCATGGAAAGCGCCCTGGTTGGGGCCACAAAGTCAGGAAAACATTGAGCTGGCTAAAAAGCTAGATCCAAAGGAACCTAGTGTATGGTTTGAAGAGGGAAACAGTTACTTCTTTCGTCCGGCTATTTTTGGTGGCAGTCGCGAAACAGCCATCCGGAATTATGAAAAAGCATGGAAACTGATAAATGCCGAACCTGATGCGAAAAAAAACTGGTTTTATTATTATGTCGGGGCGTGGCTGAGCAACGCATATCTGGAAGAGAACCGAAAAAAGGAAGCAAACAATTTATTGAAAGAACTACTAACCGAAGCCCCTGATTTCAAATGGGTTAGTGAAGTGTTGCTTCCGCGAAGCAAGTAATGACAGTTTTCAACAGAAAGCAACCGTCATAAAACTTGAAAAAACAATAAAAAACCTTAGTAAATTAAGGGAATACACAACATTTTCTTAATTTAATGGTTGGCATATTTTGCACCGAAGACAGAAAAGAAAATAAGAAAATGGATAGCACTATCAGGAAAAATAAAATCATTGACGCATTAAAACTGGAACTTCGCTGGCATCCGGAAGCAAGGCTAGCGGATCTATATAAAAACTTCTTCCAGGACCGTTATGGCCCCGGCCATCTGGTAGAAGATGTCGACCGTGCGTATGACTACCTGGAAAGAGAGGTCAGAGAAGCGAAACAGTTTGATGTTCCCGATTTGCTTCCTCTGGGTTACCGCCAGCAGTTTTTCAGAGTTAACCTGAAACTGCTGAAAGAAGATGTTATTCCAATCGAGGTCTTTTTTCCGCTTTTCCTGGAAAGTGCGCAGTCCGTGAATCCACCTGAAATAACGGAGTGGAGAGCAGAGTGGAATGATATTCTCGAAATTATCAGGGAAATCACACCTGCGCTCAACAATTTTGCCGAAGACGAAAAAGCGCTCGAAGACCAGCTGCAAAAAGAAAATTACGTGGGGCATCACAGCCAGGTTTACGAAAAGCTTTACCACCCGCATTACCGGCTGCTGGATTTTTCGCGTGCCAACTTCCTGAAAAAACGGTACCTGTGACGGAGCTACCTGGCAACCTCGCGGTGCCGGAAACAATCTACCAGGTGGTCATTTACCATACCGGTAGCCTGCATGTGTGCATACACGATAGTAGGCCCGACGAATTTGAATCCGCGCTTTTTTAAATCCTTCGAGATTTTTACTGATAGCGGAGTTTGTGCAGGAATTTCATTCAGTTTCTTCCACTTGTTCTGAATCGGTTTCCCGTCAACAAAGCTCCAGATGTATTTATCGAACGACCCAAATTCCTCCTGCACTTTCAGGAAAGCCTGCGCATTGGTAACGGCAGAATTAATTTTCAGCCGGTTGCGAATCAGGTCGGAACGTTGCAGCAGGTCTTCAATTTTGGCTTCATCATAACGAGCCACCTTTTCCGGATCGAACTGGTCGAAAGCATCCCGGTAGGCTTCACGCCGTTTCAGAATAGTTATCCAGCTCAACCCGGCTTGGGCTCCTTCCAAAATCAGGAATTCGAACAGTTTCCGATCATCATGGACCGGAACGCCCCATTCTTCGTCGTGGTAACGGATATAAATATCTTCGTTGGTACTCCAGGAACATCGGTGCATCATGGCTTGTTTTTTGTTGTAAGGTAAAATTAAAAAACCATCAGGTACGAAACACCTATAAAATGTTATTTTTGTTCATCATATAATCCGGGATTCTTGCCGATGAAAAGACTGATTTCACTATTATTTCTTGTAATGAGCGTGTTGCCGGCCATGGCCCAGCTCAACACCGACCACTATTTTTATGTCGGCAAGAGTCGAATATATTTTGGCAACTACGTAGGCGCTATCGAAAATTTCAACATCGTTATTAAACTGAAGCCTTACCTTCCCGAGCCCTATTTCTATCGTGCTGTTGCCAAGTATTACCTCGAAGATTATCGTGGAGCCAAGGAAGATTTGGACAAAGCCATTTCCATCAAACCATTCTACCCGGAAGCCTACATGGAGCGCGGTATGGCGAACCACGAACTAGGTGATTTGAAAGCAGCCATAGCCGATTACGATAAAGCAATTCAACTCGATAATGACAATGCCGCGATATACAACAATCGCGGAATTGCCAAAGTATCGATGGACAGCATCGATTCCGGAATTGCAGATTACACCAAGGCGATAGAGCTCGATCCGACAATGGCCAATGCCTATTTGAACCGAAGTTCGGCCAAGCAAATGAAAGGAGATTTGGACGGTGCCATTGCCGACTGTAACAAGGCTATTCATTTGCGTCCTCACTTTGCCAGCGCCTGGCTGATGCGCGGTATTGCCAAATTTGAAAAGGAAGATTATGCCGGTGCATTAAAAGATTACGACATCTGTATCCGACTGGATTCTAAAATGGCACAAGCATTTGTCAACCGCGGAATTGTCAAACACAAACTGGGTGACCCTGAAGGTGCAATTATCGACTATGACATGGCCATTAAGCTGAATCCGAATATCGCGGTAGCCTGGTTGAACAGGGGGATCGCCCGGGAAACACTGGGAAGGCCCGGAGCAAAACAAGATTACGCGATGGCAAAACAGCTCGACCCACGTTTTGCCGAACAAGAAAGAAGATACGAAGAAGAACAGCGTCGTCAACAACAGCAATACTATGCTTCGGCTGGTTCTTCATCCTCACAGAAAAAAAGTCAACAACAAGGAAAACAGACAGCACAAGCAGGAAGCACACAACAGCAAAATACGGCCGCCAAAGTCGATTCGACTTCAACTAAATCTTCTGTGCAGGCTGGCAACACATTGGCTGCAGCTGACTCAACCAGCAATAAATCGAAAGCAACCGGCCCATACACCCGAAAACGCCGCCGCCGCCTCATCGTGGTGGATGATGAAGGAGACGTGAAAGAAACGGAAATAACCGATGGCAAAGTTCAAAACCGGAATGTCATCATCAAACTGGAGCCGGATTTTTCCATCTCGATGTTCCACAAAGACTCGGTTGATTACGACAAGCTGCAGTATTACAGCATGACCATCGATGCATTGAACCAAAAGAATCACAACGACCCATTCCTGGTTATCACGAACAAGCCGGCAAGAGACAACGACTGGCGCATGCAGCAATACCGCGATCGGATAGCACTGGAAACTGCCATTCTTCAAACCAATCCAAAAGACGAAAGGGCTTATTTGAACCGGGCGATTTATTACGCTTTGGATAACAAATTCAACGAGGCAATTCAGAATTATGACAAGGTGATTTCTCAGGATTCGCATAACCTGCTGGCCTACTTCGGCAGAGCGACAGCCCGCATGCAAATGACCGATTATATTCAATCATTGAATACGTTGCCAGAGCCCGAGACCATCAATCTAGGTGGAAAAAACGCCGCTTCACAGAACAACAAACCGAAGACACAGGAACAAATACTCGACTACGAAAAAGTCATCAAGGATTACGAAACGGTGATTTACATGAATCCAAAATTCATCTTTGCATGGTTCAACATGGCCAATACCAAAGTGAAGAAAAAAGATTATTACAGTGCCCTGGATGACTATTCGAAAGCCATTAAGCTCGAGCCTGACTTTGCGGAAGCCTATTTCAACCGGGGGCTGACCCGGATTTATCTGAACGATATCGATGGCGGCGCGTTGGATTTGAGTAAAGCTGGTGAGCTGGGAATTGACGAAGCCTACAGCATTATCAAACAATATTGCAATTGATGTATGGACAACTATCGGTTGAAAAATCTTTCAGATGATGAATTAAAGCGTAAAATCAATCAACTGCGCGCACTTATCTGGGCCGCAGTTGGACTCATCATAGCGCTTGAGGTTTTTCTGCTGGCAACCGGTCGGAGTAACGTCCTGCTGGTCGTACTACTCTTTCCGTTGACACCATTTATCCTGCGTTCGAACAAATACTACCGGGAATACCGAAAAAGAAAAGGAGAATTATGAGCAGCAACCAGCCTCTTGCTGAACGTCTGCGCCCGAAGAACCTGCATGATTATATCGGGCAGAAACATCTCGTCGGTGAGAATGCCGTCCTGCGCAAAATGATTGAATCAGGAAATATCTCCTCGATCATTTTATGGGGCCCCCCCGGCGTGGGGAAAACCACGCTCGCTAAAATCATCGCTAACACCTTGCACAGGCCTTTTTATGTCTTGAGCGCTATTAATTCCGGCGTAAAGGATGTGCGGGAGGTGATTGACAAAGCGCAAAAACAGCAATTCTTTTCATCACCCAACCCAATTCTCTTTATCGATGAGATTCACCGATTCAGCAAAGCTCAGCAGGATTCATTACTCGGCGCTGTTGAGCAGGGAATCGTAACGCTAATTGGTGCAACAACGGAGAATCCTTCGTTCGAAGTCATCTCTCCCCTGCTCAGTCGCTGCCAGGTATATGTCTTAAAATCGCTGGAAGCGGAAGACCTGATGACGCTCCTCAATCGCGCGTTGACAGAAGATACCGAGCTTTCGAAAAAGAAAATAACAGTAGACGAACACGAGTCGTTGTTCCGGTATTCCGGTGGCGATGCCCGCAAATTGCTGAATATTCTCGAGGTCGTTCTCAACTCCGAGGAAGGTGACGAAATTGTTTTAAACAACGAAAAAGTCACCAACCGGCTGCAGGAAAACCTGTCGATGTACGACAAGAAAGGCGAAATGCACTATGATGTAATTTCGGCATTCATCAAGTCGGTTCGTGGCAGCGATCCCGATGCAGCGGTTTACTACCTCGCCCGCATGCTCGATGGCGGAGAAGATATCAAATTCATTGCCCGGCGTCTCGTTATTCTGGCATCCGAAGATGTTGGGTTAGCCAATCCCAATGCACTACTTTTGAGCCAAAGCACTTTCGATGCCGTCCACAAAGTAGGCATGCCCGAAGCCCGGATCATCCTTTCGGAATGTACGATTTACCTGGCCACTTCGCCTAAAAGCAATTCTGCTTACGAAGCCATCGACAGTGCCCTGGCAGAGGTTCGGAATTCCGGTCATCAACCGGTGCCGCTGCATCTGCGCAACGCCCCGACCAAACTAATGAAAGAATTAGGCTACCAGAAAGGTTATAAATACGCCCACTCGTACGATGGAAATTTCGCTGAACAGGATTTCCTTCCGGAGAAACTTCGCTCGAAGCGGTTCTATCATCCGCAAAACAACCCGGCAGAGCAGAAAATTCTGGAACGACTGAAACAATGGTGGAAACAACGTTTCACCAAATAATCAGCTTGCAGGAACCACTTCCGGACACGAAAACAAGCAGAATTCAATCAAAATTCAATGGTTTTTCACTACCATTGCAGTCTCGTTTTCGGCATACAAATGTTTGATAACGGGATAGTTTGAAAAGCAAAGAACAAGTACATTACCATGATTTTTAACGGAATTGACCATATCCGGCATAAAGAGAGCGACAATTTCTTTCTTCTGGCCGGTCCCTGCGCTATTGAAGACGAAACGATGGCGCTGAAAATTGCCGAACGCATTGTTCGCATCACCGGCGATTTGAAAATCCCTTATATTTTCAAAGGCTCCTACCGGAAAGCCAATCGGTCGCGCCTCGATTCCTTCACCGGCATCGGCGACGAAAAGGCGCTGAAAATTCTGCGTAAAGTGAATGAAACGTTCGGTGTACCCACCGTTACCGATTTCCACAGCGCACCTGAAGCGGCTATGGCAGCCGAATATGTCGACATGCTGCAAATACCGGCATTCCTCTGCCGCCAAACCGATATTCTCGTAGCAGCTGCCGAAACCGGCAAAGTCGTCAACATTAAAAAGGGACAATTTCTTTCGGCCGGAGCAATGAAGTTTGCTGTAGATAAAGTGAGAGAATCCGGTAACCCGAATGTGGTCATCACCGAAAGGGGAAGCACCTTTGGGTACCAGGATTTGGTAGTGGACTATCGCGGTATACCGGAAATGAAGGAAACTAATGAGTGCCCGGTTGTGATGGACATTACCCATTCACTGCAGCAACCCAACCAATCATCCGGAGTTACGGGAGGAAAGCCCGAGCTGATTGAAACGATTGCCCGGGGAGCTATTGCGGTGGGCGCGGACGGTCTTTTCATCGAAACACATCCCGATCCGGCCAGTGCCAAATCGGACGGAGCCAATATGCTCCACCTCGACAAACTGGAAAACATGCTGAAAAGGCTCACCATCCTGAGACAAGCAGTTAATCAGCTATAAAGATATTTCCCGGAAATAAACAGATTAGCAGGAATGTGGGCAACTCCCCTTTCCTGCTTTTTATTTTAATGGAAGAACATATAGGAAATCAGGATGGCTGCGACAATGCCTGTAAAATCGGCAATCAATCCGCAGGTTACCGCATACTTGGTATTTTTGATACCAACCGAACCAAAGTAGACAGCCAGGATATAAAAAGTAGTATCAGTCGCCCCCTGCACGGTCGACGCTACCCGTCCGACGAATGAATCGGGACCGTAGTTTTTCATCGCATCCACCATCATCCCCCGTGCGCCGCTACCACTCAACGGTTTCATCAAAGCGGTGGGCAATGCATCTACAAAGTCGGTGTTAATTCCCATCGAATGGAATATCCAGGCAATCCCGCTCGTGATAAAATCCAGTGCCCCGGAAGCCCGGAACACGCCAATAGCAACCAGAATGGCCACCAGGTATGGAATAATCTTAATCGCTGTTGAAAAGCCGTCCTTTGCCCCCTCGATGAAGGTTTGATACACGTTAATCTTTCTGACAACTCCTAACGTGATGAATGCGATGATGGTGGAAAACAGAATCACATTGCTCCCCACCTGCGAGTAAAGCGTCACCTGGTCTTTCGACAGAGTCGACATCCAGGCAATCATCCCGACGATCAAAAGTGTCAATCCGCCAAGATAAGCCAGAATCACTTTATCATAGAGTTTGATGCGCTGGTATATGGAAACGCTGATAACACCGGCCAGTGTAGAAAAAAAAGTGGCCAGCAATATGGGAATAAAAATATCCGCAGGATCGGCCGCTCCCAATTGTGCCCGGTACACCATCACCGATATGGGAATGAGCGTTAACCCCGACGTATTCAGTACCAGGAACATGATCTGCGGATTCGAGGCAGTCTTCTTCGATGGATTGGTTGCCTGCATCTCTTTCATAGCCTGCAATCCCATCGGAGTAGCTGCATTGTCCAGTCCCAGCATATTCGCCGCCAGGTTCATCATAATAGAACCATAAGCCGGATGGTCTTTCCCCAAATCGGGAAACAGCTTATTGAAGAAAGGCCCGATAAGACGGGAAAAAATCTTCACCACGCCCCCTTTTTCACCTATCCTCATGATTCCCATCCATAAGGTTAAAACGCCGGTTAAACCAAGAGAAATCTGGAATCCGGTTTTGGCCATATCAAAAGTGGATGCTACCATATCGGTAAAAACCGAGGTATCGCCAAAGAATATGAGCTTGACCAAACCGAAAACAAATGCGGTAAGAAAAAAGAAAATCCAAATGTAATTCAATGCCATAAAAAGCGTTTTATATTTCAGGATGGGTCCGGATGAGGTAACAATTTGTTACTGCCGGAGCGGAATCAGGCGTAAATTTAAAAAAATCCGGGAGCATATCTTTACCTGAATCGGGTAGCTTTCATAATTATTCTTCGATAAATGCTTTTCGCGAAAGACATATCCGAAGAGTAGATACAAAAAAATAAGTCTTTCTCATCACAGATAAACACTGGTTGTCAAATCATTTTCACGAAATTGTCAGTTTTAACAACCGACAACGAAACGTTATTGCGTCTTTTCCCGTCAAGTAGATAGAGTTCAACGGCGGGAAGAAATTCCGGATTCCGCCTGATTAATACGAATAAAAAATATACTTTGGCTTAAGCAATCTGGTTGATTTTACTTAAAAATGAATTATATGAAATACATATCTGTCCTTTCATTGCTTCTGCTATTCACCGTCAATGCTTCAGCGCAATCCGAAAACTGGTCGTTTGCGTTGTCAATGGGTGGCGCCTGGCCGGTGAATGCCTTCAAAAACAATAATCCAGACAATATGAAAGCCGGTCATGCTGAAAAAGGCTTCAACATGACGCTTGAGTCGAATTACGCACTCCAGGATAATCTGTCGCTCACCGGAATGCTCAATTTCGGCAACAATCCTGTCAACCGGGACGGTGTTGGCACCAAGCTGGAAAACATGTTCAACGAGAACTACGACATCACCGCAGCTGAGCGGGATTACCTAAAACTAAATTCCAACTCTTGGCTCTGGGGAAGTATTTTGGTAGGGCCGAGATACAGTATCAATTTCAACACCTTCAGTTGGGATTTTCAGGCCCTGGGAGGCGTAAATGTCAATTTGGTACCCGACCAGCAGCTTACTTACGACAATCCGAACAATAACTGGTTTTATATTAATCATGCCACAAACCGGAACAACCTGGCATTTGCGTGGAAAGCAGGAACAGCTTTACGCTTCGCTGTCTCTCCCCGGACAAATTTGCAGGTTGGCCTGAGCTACTTTCAATCGTCCGCCAAAATTTCCCGCGAAGAAAAAGAAGTAGACAAAGGAACCGGATCAAACACCACCAGAGTAGTCATTAGCGAGGAGAGTAATCACTACACGCTTTCTACTCTGAATGCCACCATTGGGTTCGTTTATTATTTGGAATAATCCCAGCAGCGACAATACTTCTTCAATAAAAAAATCTTTCTATTCAGAATTCGACAGTAAGAAATCATAATCCTAAGCAAATAAAAAGGGGTGGTTAAACCACCCCTTTTATATTTCATGTATTCTTCGTTCTGTTAGTAACCCGGATTCTGTTGCAATACACTTTGTCCATCAACCACAGAGAGGTCGATTTGTTGCTGAGGAATCGGGAAGTATTCGTTCTTTCCAGCCGTAAAGCTGGCACCGGTAAGGTGAGTGCGCTTAGTAGCTTCTTCTGTCAGGTAAGCATTCATTACGTCAGCAGCAATACCCCAGCGTACCAGATCGAAGAAACGCATACCTTCCATGGCAAACTCGAGGCGCATTTCCCACTGAACAGCACGCAATGCATACGCCTGGTCAGGAAATGAAGTATAAGGCTCGACATCATAGTTGGCAGCAGGTGTACCATCATCAAACGTAACGACAGAACTATTCTTCGCACGGTTACGAATCTGGTTGACTAAATCCATCGCTGTACCCAAATCGTTTTCCTGAGCAGCTACTTCAGCACGCCACAGAATAACGTGAGCCAGACGATACATACGGTAGTTGTTCGCATTTACACCGGTTGCCCAACCGGAAGTAGTTGACAACGTTCCTCTTTCTGATTTCAGGAACATATTCTTCTTGTACAGGTAAGGACCACCGTTACCCAGGTCACGTACCCAGGTTTTATTTCCCTGAATACCCCAGTCAAGATATGGAATACCAGGACGTCCTACGGTGAAATCCAAACGTGGGTCAACCGGATCGGTATAGGTGTCGGTTATTACATTCTCGCCTGAAGCATCCAGACTAGGAATGTCCGAATCGTTAAAGGTGTTGAACAATGGAAGACCATTGGCATCCACCTTGTATGCATTCACCAGGTTCTGTGAAGGCTGGTGGAATCCACAACATACACCAATAGCAGGTGCATAAGGGAAGTTCAACGCGTCACCATAACCTCCGTTGAAGGATTCCGGAGCACCATCATTCACTGAATACTGCACCTCAAAAATAGATTCCGCATTATTGTTATAGGCAATCAGGTAGTTTTGCTGGAAATCATCCATCAATACAAACGGACCATTATTAATCACATCATCCAGCAAAGGTTTTGCTTCGCTATACTTCTCCTCGAACATATATACACGTGCCAACGCCGTTTCGGCAGCCCACTTAGTGGCAAAACCTACATTAGCCTCAGATTCGTTCAGATTTTGCACGGCAAACTGGAAGTCTGCTTCAATTTCCGGCCATAACATATGGTCATTCGGTACTGATTCCGGTGCTTCAGTGTTCTCATCGATATAAGGCACTTGCTTGTAAGTACGGGTCATATCAAAATAGAAATGTGCACGCAGGAAACGGGCCTGACCTGCAAACCACGCTTTTTTGTCAGCTGATACCACATCATCCGGGGTTTCGGCTATTGCTGCCAATACCTCGTTACAACGAGCAATTCCATCGTACAGGGCATGCCATTTATCGGATACATAACCGTTGGTTGAAGTAACTTCAAAACGCTCAATCGGGTTGATAGTAGACTGGTCACCCGCCTCTGAGCCTTTGTAAGCATCGTCGGAAGCAACTGAGCCCCACACCCAGTTCGATACAGAACCGGCCCAGGCGTAGGTACCAGCCCATCCGGCATCGGTGCCCTCACCATCAAGTGCCGCATATGCTCCGATTAACAGAGCGTTAATTCCCTTTTCGTTGTAGAATTGGGAAATCGATGCTGACCCCTTTGGTTTTAATTCAAACCAGCTGTCGGAGCAAGAGTAAAACGTTCCGACAACAGCCAATAAGGTTAGGAAAATTATCTTTTTCATAATCAATTTCTTTTTAAATTCCTTTTAATTACAAGTTCAGATTCACACCAAACATGAAGGTTTGTGCTGTCGGATAAACACCTTCGTCAACACCGAGACGTTGATCGGCTTGATCAGAAGTGTCACGGATTTCCGGATCCAGTCCACTGTATTTGGTAACCGTAAACAGATTGGTAGCCTGGAAATAAACACGCAAGCGATCGATTCCCCAACGGTTAGACAGACGTGCAGGCAGGGTATACCCCAACTGGAAATCCTTCATCCGGAGATAAGAACCATCCTCAACAAAGAAACTATTCGGATCCTGGCTGGTTTCGTCGTTCGATTCAGCAATCGGCAACGAAATTTTATCGCCATTGGCATAACGGTCAGCAGTCCATGACTCATACAAACGCTTTTTACTACGGTTACCGGCAAAGTTGTTAAAGTCAATCCAGCGGTTGACGTAGTTAATCAGATCATTTCCATACGAACCCTGGAAGAACATGGTCATATCAAAGTTCTTATAGGTCATGTCGATGTTCAAACCATAAGTCAAATCCGGGTGGGGACTACCAATGTAAGTACGGTCATTATCCGGGTCAATAACACCGTCGCCATTTAGATCTTTGTACTTGAAGCGACCGGGTTTGTTGTAATCGCCGAAGGTTGGCCAGGAATTCGCTTCATCCCAGCTATTGAAAAATCCAACAACTTCATAACCATAGAAAGAAGATATCGGCTGTCCGGCTTCTGAACGGGTATACGTACGCTGACGAAGCGTTGCTCCCCAAAGTACCTCATCGGCATTGTCATTCAACTTAACCACCTCATTCTTGTAGTGAGATGCATTCGCCCGTACGTTATAGATGAAATCCTTACCCACTTTTCCATGGTACGTCAGCATGATATCATATCCTGTGTTCTTCATATCGCCAATGTTCACTGCAGGACGGGAGGCATTACCATAGGTTGCCGGTAACTGAACCCCATAGAGCATATCACTGGTTTTCTTGTTATACCAGTCAAAATTAAGCTCCAACCGGTTATCCAGAATGGTCATATCCAAACCGATGTCGGTAGTTGTCGTAGTTTCCCATTTCACATCCGGGTTCGCCAGCGAGGTATTGTTAAAACCAGCTGCTGAAGATGTATTGTCTCCGGAAATGGAATAGAAGGACATCCAACTGGTAGCACTATAAGTGGCATAAGTATCGTAGTTACCAATCTGGTCGTTACCGTTTTGTCCCCAACCGGCACGTAGTTTCAGGTCGTCCAACCATGGAACGTCGCCCATAAAACTTTCTTCCGAAATACGCCATCCGACTGAGAAGGCCGGGAAAGTACCCCAACGGTTAGCGGCACCGAAACGGGAAGATGCATCACGGCGAACAACGGCTTCCAGCAGGTATTTGTGCATGTAGTCATAGTTCAAACGCCCAAAATAAGAGAACGTTTTCCAGTCAGTAGCATAACCGGTATTCACCTGGTTAATCTCACCGGCATTCAGATAACGGTAATCAATGTCGTCTGAGAAAAACTTACTGCGACCTGCAGTGAACGTTTCATATTTATTGGAAACAGCTTCGGAACCCAACAATACATTAATGTAATGCGTATTATTAATGGTCTTATTGTAGTTCAATGTGTTAGCCCAGTTCCACTGTAATGTGTAACCATGATATTCTGACAAACTGTTGGTAGCAATCGCTTCAGCGAATTCGATGTTACGAATGGTATAATCCTTACTACGGCCATTGTTCAAATCGACTCCAAACAGCGTCTTGAAAGTCAAATCCTTCATCGGCTTAATTTCCATATAGCCATTGGCCAGAACACGTAAATCGGTTCCCCAGTCATCCTTGTCACGGGTCAGATTCGCTACCGGGTTGGCTCCGTTACCGGTTCCGTTTGCTTTGGTACCGGCAAAATTGCCCATAATGTCATAAACCGGAACGATCGGCTGCATACGATAAGCCTGCGACACGGCGTTACCTTCATCGTTATTGGTTCCGTACGACCCCTGACGTTTGGTGTAGGTAACTCCAAGGCTCTGCCCCATCTTCAACCAATCGGTCAGCTGAGCGTCCATATTCGAACGCATGGAGAAACGTTCAAAACCGGTATGTATCACAACACCTTCCTGGTTCAGGTATCCCATACTAACTGCATAGGTACCTTTTTCGGTTCCACCGGAGATGCCCACGTTATATTCCTGAATAGGAGCCGGGTTGAAAATTTCGTCATACCAGTCGGTACCTTGTTTATTCGCCCGGGTAATCAGGTTGAGTGGTCCTGCAGTATCATCATTGTTGTAGGTAGAAGGATCAGTCATGGGATCACCTTCAAATGCAAAAGTCGGAATGATGTAGTCCGGAATCTGTGGAGAAGCTCCGGTTCCGTACTGCGGATGGTTCGGTACAACGGTAGCACCGGTCAGATAACTATCGTTGGCAGCTACCTGCCAAACCAAATCTCCGTATTCCTGTGTGTTCAACAGGTCCAGTTTATTGGTCGTACGCTGAACACCATAACGGGCGTCGAAGCTTACTTTCGGTTTACCTGCTTTACCACGTTTAGTAGTGATAATAACAACGCCGTTTGCAGCACGCACCCCGTAAATAGCAGCCGAAGAAGCGTCTTTCAACACGGTCATCGACTCAATATCGTTCGGGTTAATACGGCTCAATCCACCGGTTGTCGGTACTCCGTCAATCACGAACAACGGGTTGTTATTATTAATGGTACCATAACCACGGATACGAACGGTAGCGTCACCACCAGGAGAGTTGTCGTTGGTAATGGTTACACCGGCAACACGTCCTTGCAGACGGGAAGCAGCGTTCGCAGCAGGAACAGCACGAAGCTCATCCGCCGAAACACTAGCCACGGAACCAGTCAATGATTTTTTCTGTTGGGTACCATAACCGACAACCACCACTTCATCTACTCCCACAACATCAGGAGCCAAAGTGGCACTAATATTAGTCTGATCCCCTATCTCGATTTCCTGCGTTTTCATACCAATGTAGGAAACCACTAATGTTTCAGCATCCGCAGGAACACCAGTCAGGGTATACTCACCATTAAGGTCGGTAACTGTACCAACAGATGTACCTTTCACCATGACGGTTACACCCGGAATAGGTACTCCGTCCTCACCGGTTACTGTACCGCTTAAGGTCTTTGTTTGCGCAAAGGCTGATCCTGCCATAAAAACAAACAGAAGGAGCATGGTCAGGAGCTTCCTTGTCCAATTTCCATCCGGAACAGAACTCAGATTACATTTTTTCATAGATAATAGATTTAGATTAGTAAAAAATGGATACTTGTTGCGTGTATCTGTTAGTTGCGTTGAACAGCAAAAGCCATCCAACTACTAGTTAGTTTCAAATTTTAAAATGAAGAAACGATCCCGAAACGGATCAGGGTAAGTTACAGTTAGTTTCAATGCATGCGACCACAATGAGCCACATGGATGTAGCATTTCATTGTACTTCATAATATTCGGTTCAGTTAGCTTCGTTAGTTTATTAGCAGTGGCAATTTAAACATTTTTTTACAAAATTTAATTTTTACACCAAAAAGTTTACCGACACATGAATCCGAACAACGCGAACAAAACTCTACTGACTAAATATGAAGTCATTACATCAAAAATCAAACACAGAAATCCATTAACGTTTTTTCACAAAAAGCGTCGATAACGGGGCAAGTTTCAAAAAAAAGAAGTCGGAAGACGCCCGTCTTCTTGTCAAAAACACAGTTTAAACCGCCATAAAACCCGACCACTTCAACATCAAAAGTTTACTTAACTCTTAAGATTTCCCCACTAGTTTAGGCCGTAACTGTTCGGAATCAATTAATTTCCTTTCTTATTATAATACTCTCCAGTCAACCAAACCGAACAATGCAAAAAACGATAGGACACCCCATAACCTGCTTAAAAAAATCAAATGAACTCCACACACTTTCATCGCTTTTTATAGATTTGCATTCAAAATAAACCTGAAGCACAATAAACACCGGGGAATGGAAGCCACAAAAGAATCTCTGACGCGCTGGTATGCGGTATATGTAAAAAGCCGTTCTGAAAAGAAAGTGCTGCAAACACTTGCTGAGAAAGATATCGAGGCTTACTTACCCATCCAAAAAAAACTCCGTCAGTGGAGTGACCGGAAGAAGCTGGTAGAAATGCCGCTGATGCCCGGCTACGTCTTTGTTCATATCAACCGAAAGGATTACGATCGGGTACTTCAAACAGAACATGTTGTTTGCTACATTACCTTTGGAGGCAAAGCGGCACCGGTTCGCGACGAAGACATCGAATCGCTGAAAAGAATGCTTCACCAGGAGCAGATCAAAGTGGAACTGACCCGCGAAGATTTGAAGCCCGGCGAAATGGTCGAGATCCTTTCCGGCCCCTTAATGGGCATGAAAGGCGAGCTTGTTCAAATCAAAGGAAAAAACAAGGTAGGTATTCGTTTACAGCCCGTTGGATACACCGTTATGGTAGAAGTTCCCATCTCCGAATTGGCGGTCACTCGCTAACCCTTCATCAAAAAGTTTTGCACGTTCATCAAAGATTTTGATACGTTCACCATCATTTTTTGACCATTCACCACAATTTTAACAATTCCCTTACGTTTCAGATTTTGAGTAATATTTTTATTCATTACATTTGACCGTGTAATCCGCACAAGGTAGGGTTACAAGCATTTTTAAAAGACTAAAACAGATGAATCACTGGCACACTGACGGTTAATAATGAACAACAATTGTAGTTCAATTTTCAACCGCTGCCAATAATTTTGCCTGCTCACCCATTCGATATGGGACTGAGGAGGCGAAGCTGTGGAAAGAGGCTTCCCTGTTTCAGGTTCGCTTTGCGGTTTCTTTCATTCCTATTGTTGAAGAGTTTTAAGTGTTATGTGTTAAGTTTTAAGAAAAAAGAAATAACAATACTTCACTTCTCTCAACTTGACTTATCTGCCGGCCAGAGCCCCTCGCTATGCTTAGAGAGGGGTTGGGGTGAGTAGGAAAAAGAGTTTTAAGTATTAAGATTTAAGTTTTAAGAAAAGCGAAATAACCACACTTCACTTCTATTAACTTGATTTATCTGACGGACTGAGCCCCTCGCTATGCTTAGAGAGGGGTTGGGGTGAGTAGAAGAAAGAGTTTTAAGTTTTAAGAAGGGGGCCTGGTTGAGCGCTCCCTACTCCTTATCCCATTTCAATTATTCATTACTAATTTGTAAAGGGTTTTCCGTCGTCTCCATTTACCATACCCCCTAAACCTTACACCGTACGCCGTAAACCTTTTGCTTTTGTCTTCTTACTTTTTACTTGATTTGTTCAATATCTACAAATAACCATACATTCTGAATATGTTGAAGTTGAAAACCATTTTCACCCTGGTGATTCTGTCGCTGACTCTGGCGGTTTCACAGGGAATGGCACAAACCCAAAGCAATGTCAATCCGTCGCAGGTGGATGTAAGTAAGCTAAGCGACGACCAGATCCGTAAAATCATGAAGGAGATACAGGATCGTGGTTTAACGCAGGAACAAGCCATTGCCCTGGCCAAGGCACGAGGTGCATCACAGGCCCAGGTTGACCAGTTAATGACACGAATTCAGGAACTGCAGAATGGCACTGGCATGAGTCAGACAGCTGACACCCAAACGACGGAAACAACACCACTGCATACCATCGACACGATCTCACCGAAAGCTTCCATCAAGCCATCGAAGGAAAATACCCGTATGTTCGGCTTCGACCTGTTCAATTCGAAAAATCTCACTTTCGAGCCGTCCGTCAATATACCTACACCCAAAGATTACGTATTAGGCATTGGCGACGAATTGGTGATTACTGTTTGGGGAGCCTCTCAGGCCACTTACCAGCTAACTATCGACCAAAATGGCGCCATCAACATCCCCGATATCGGTCCGGTATATGTGGCAGGCAGCACATTCGAAGAAGCCAACAAACAGATTCAAAAACGACTTATCAGCATCTACAGTGGACTTTCAGGTGCCAATCCCAATACATATGCCGAAGTCAGCATGGGCACAGTCCGCAGCATCAAAGTCAACGTGATTGGCGATGTCAACGCCCCGGGAACCTATACCCTGCCGGCCACTGCTTCCGCGTTCAATGCACTCTACCTTTCCGGTGGCCCTACAGAGAATGGTTCATTTAGGAACATCCAGGTGATTCGGGGAGGCAAAGTAGTACATACTATCGATGTATACGATTTCCTGGTCAACGGCAATTCCAAAGCGAATGTGCAGTTACGCGATCAGGACATTCTCTTTATTCCCACTTACAAATACCGCATTGATGTGGAAGGCGCTTTCAAACGCAATGGCCTCTTTGAAGTGAAAAAAGGAGAAACACTGGCTAATCTGATTAAATATGCCGGTGGCTTTGCCGAAAATGCTTATACGCAAAATCTATCGGTGACCCGGAATACTCAGCGGGAAAAGAGCATATTGGATGTCGACCAAGCAAAATTCGACCAGTTCACCATGCAAAATGGCGATATGGTGAAAGCCGACACCCTGCTCGACCGGTACACCAACCGCGTCACCATCAACGGAGCAGTTTTCCGCCCCGGTTCCTACCAGTGGAAAGAGGGGATGAAACTCTCCGACCTGCTGAAAAAAGCGGACGGTCCAAAAGAAGAAGCGTTCCTCAACCGTGCCATCCTTTCCCGCCGCAAAGCCAACTGGGAGTGGGAAAACATCGCTTTCAACCTGGGTGATGTAGAAAAAGGCACATGGGATACAGCTCTCAAGCCCAACGATGTGGTCACCATCCGCTCTATCTTCGATATGCGGGAAGACCAAACAGTGAACATCGTAGGAGAGGTACTCAATCCCGGTCATTTCCCTTA
The DNA here is from genome assembly GCF_003014495.1 of Prolixibacter denitrificans. Lineage (GTDB taxonomy): Bacteria > Bacteroidota > Bacteroidia > Bacteroidales > Prolixibacteraceae > Prolixibacter > Prolixibacter denitrificans. The sequence goes on from NZ_PYGC01000010.1 coordinate 123,238, forward strand.
CAACGATAAAATGACGCTGGAAGACCTGATTTTCCGCGCCGGTGGCTTCAAGGAAAATGCTGATGTGGCCTTCATTGAAGTAGCGCGGCGGCTAAGTCACAGCGAAGCAGCGGAAACTACCAACCAGCTGTCACACATTTTCACCTTTAAGGTTCCCCGGAATCTGAAGCTGAATCCGAAAGACGCCGGTTTCGTTCTCCAGCCTTTCGACCAGGTTTACGTTCGGCGGGCACCGGGCTACCGCGACCAGGGAAGTGTATCAGTGACAGGAGAAGTAGTGTATGCCGGAAGTTACAGCATTGCACACAAAAATGAACGAATTTCCGATATCATTAACCGGGCCGGTGGTCTTACCCGGGATGCTTACCTGCAAGGAGCTACACTCACCCGAACCACAGGTCTGACCCAGGAAGAAATCGATGCCCGCAAAGCATTAATGGCAAAAGATACGACCTTACATCTGGATATCACGCCAAAGCAGCTGGTCGGAATCGATTTAGCCAAAATCATGGACAATCCCGGCAGCGCGATCGATCTGATGCTCATGCCCGGCGATGAAATAAACATTCCGAAAGAGATGCAGACCATCAAGGTATCCGGTGGCGTGATGAACCCGGTGGCACAGACCTTCGAACAGGGCAAATCGCTGAGAAGCTACATCAATAAAGCCGGAGGTTTTGCCCCACGCGCACGACGCGGCAAGGTGTATGTCATCTACCCCAACGGTACGACAGCCACAACCCATTCCTTCTTGTTCCTCACCCGGAACTATCCGAAAGTGACGCCCGGCAGTGAAATCATCGTCCCGGCCCGCCCGGATAAGGAAGGCATGTCCGCCGCCCAGTGGATCAGCCTGTCGAGTGCTCTCAGCGCCATGTCGTTGACGATCGTTACATTGGTAAATAAACTGTAAAATTATTAGGTACAAGGTATACGGCTGAGCCGATGAATAAATTCTTCAAGGCCGACTTTCTTTGCTTCGACAAAATCATCTTGGAAATCAAGAGTAAAACATTTTTATTGAAAATAGACGAACAGCAAACCATCAATTACATCAAAGCAGCCAATCTTCCCGTCGGACTTTTAGTCAACTTTGGTGAAAAAAGTCTTCGATGGAAACGGTTTGCCAACTCGAAAGCATACTATTGAACGAAGTGTAATTCGCGTAATTCGCTAAAATTCGCGTAATCCTTCTTCATTAAAAAATACATCTACAGAAATGACAGAAGAAAAAAAATATAATCCGGGTGCCGAGGCCGACGACGAAATCGATCTCATTCAACTGGCGAAAACCTTCTGGGAAGGACGGAAAACTATCATCAAAACGGTAGCCATCTTTGCGGTGCTGGGCCTGTTGGTAGCCCTCTTCAGTGCCAAACAGTACACCGCTACCACCACGATGGTACCCCAGGGTGCCGATGGCCAATCCAAACTGGGAGGTCTTTCCGGTCTCGCAGCCATGGCAGGCTTCAATCTCAACATCGGGGGAGCCTCCGATATCACGCCGGCCGTCTATCCGCAAATCATCTCCAGTGTACCTTTCCAACTGGAGCTGATGAAAACAAAACTCACTTTCAAGGGAATCGACCATCCGGTATCGCTGTTCGATTACTACACCGAATACAGCAAACCAACCGTATTGGGTTACGTGAAAAAGTTTACCATCGGATTACCCGGAGTCATCCTGAAAGCCATCAAGGGAAAACCGGACGACGGAACTTCGACTGGGAACAACGGTCCCATCCAGCTAACCGATGACCAAAGGACAGTTCAAAAGAAACTGGCCGATTTGGTCTCCATCGATTACAACGACAAGGACGGCTATGTCACCCTCACCTGCAACATGCCGGAAGCGTTGCCCGCTGCACAGTTGGCAGAACACACCCAAAAAATGCTGCAGCAATACATCACCGATTTCAAGGTAAAGAAAGCGAAGGCCAATCTGGAATTTGTGCAACAGCGGTACGACGAAACAAAAAAGCAGTTTGAAAAAGCACAGGACGAACTGGCCCGCTTCCGCGACCGCAACAAGAATGTAGCCACCGCCATGGCACAAACTGAACTGGAACGTTTGAACAGCAACTACAACCTCTTATCGAGTGTCTATACCGAGCTGGCCAAACAACTGGAACAGGCCAAAATACAGGTCAAGGAAGATACGCCGGTCTTCACCATTATCGAGCCGGTATCGGTTCCCCTGGAAAAATCCAAACCGAATAGACCGATGATCCTCATCATCTGGATCTTCCTTGGTGGCATCATCGGCACCGGAGTTGTCTTCGGCAGGGAGTACCTGGCACAATTTAAGGAGCGGTGGAACGATGAGGATAAGGCGGATGAGGTATCGACTGATAGATAACCCGTTACATATTACGCTAATTATAGCTAATTCCGCGAATTGATGACAGAGCTTTTATTCAAGGACGAAGTATTCTCGATCATTGGAGCTTGTATGAAAGTTCACAGAACATTAGGACCGGGATTCTTAGAAAGTGTTTATTCAGAAGCATTGGAGAAAGAATTAACGACCAGAAACATTCCACATCTCCGTGAAATCAAACTGGAAGTGCAATACGAAGGAAAGCCGATGAACAAATTCTTTAAGGCCGACTTTCTTTGCTTCGATAAAATCATCATGGAGCTCAAGAGTAAAACGTTTTTACTAAAAATAGACGAACAGCAAACTATCAATTACATCAAAGCTGCCAATCTTCCCGTTGGACTTTTGGTCAATTTTGGGGAGAAAAGCCTACGATGGAAACGGTTCGCCAACACCAAAGCAAATAGCTAAACGAAGTGTAATTAGCGTAATTCGCCATAATTCGCGTAATCAAAATAAACAAACAGTTGAACGAAGCCTAATTCGCGTAATTCGCCATAATTAGCGTAATCCAAATAAGATTTATGAATCGCCCAACCACCCCCTCAAAAACACCATTAATAGCCAATATCAATACCTAATCGATCGTGCTGGAATCCCTCATTACATCCCAAACAAGAATTAAGCTGTTGCTGAAGTTTTTCCTCAACAGCAGCACCTCGTCTTACCTGCGTGGGCTGGCCGATGAGTTCAACGAGTCATCCAATGCCATCCGCGTGGAGCTGAACCGTTTTGAACAGGCCGGACTGCTCACATCGAGCTTCGACGGCAACAAAAAGATGTTCACGGCGAACACACAACATCCATTGTTCCGCGACATTCACAACATCCTTATGAAACATGTGGGGGTCGACCGGGTCGTTAATGACCTGATCCGGAAGCTGGGGCATGTGTCCCGGGCCTGGCTCACCGGCGAAATGGCTGCCGGTCGCGAGAGCCGCATCATCGACATCATCCTGGTAGGCGAAAACATCGATCGGAACTACCTTGGCCGTCTGACCACCAGTGCCGAAAAGATGACCGATCGCAAGATACGTACCCTATGCATCACCGCGGAGGAAGAACAGGAGTACCTGAAAAGCGAAAAGAATGCACTGCTCCTGTGGGAAGCGGAGGAGAAAAAGAGAAAGGGAGAGAAGCAATGAACAATGAGTGATGAACAATGAAAAATTGAAATGGAATAAGGGACTAAGGAGTAAGGCTTAAGGTAAATAAAGATTTAATTCCCAGATTTACGCGGATGGACTTAGATTCAACGGGATGCTCAAATTACCCTGGAGGGGTATAATCTTAATAGCCAGGGGTAAGGAGGTCACGACGCCACTCCACGACGTTCGTCGGGACAGGCCCGGGATTGAAAATCTAAAAGAGGCGCACAATATACACAAGATTGAAAAGATGTTGTTCCTGCGCCGCACGCACTGAACGAAAACGAAGTTTGATGAAATTAATTGCCAAGATTTAAGTTACGCTTCGAGGTTATTCGTTGATTTATCGTGAAGAACAAAAAATATGAAAGCCGCTGCTATTGCCCCTCTCCCAACCTCTCCCCAAATTGGGGAAAGGAGTTTGGCCGGAGCCTTCGAAACACAGTCAGCGAAAATCAGCGTCAATCCGCGATTCCAAATCCGTGTCCATCTGTGGGAAATCTTTCTTAAAACTTAACACATAACACTAAAAACTCTTTCAACAACAGCAATAAACCTAACCGCGAACCACAACCTGAAACCTGTAACTTGAAACTTGTAATCCTCTAACAACAGTAACAACAGTAACAATAGTAACCATAGTAACAACAGAAACCGCGAAGCGCAACCTGAAACTTGAAACCTGAAATTTTCTTAACACCCTTAAAACATTAAATGCTACAAAAGGAACCTTCCATAGGCGTCGTCATTGTGAATTACGTGACGTATTCCGATACCATCACGTATGTGCGGGACGTATTGTTGCAGCAGAGAGACATTTCTCTGGAAATTGTCATCATCGACAATGATTCGCCCAATGAAAGCTACAGGAAGCTACAGGGACACTTCGCAACCAACGAGCAGGTAACGGTCATTCAAAATGAAACGAATGAAGGCTATGCCCGGGCCAATAACCGGGGCATCCGGTACCTCGAAAAACAGGCGGTTGATTATATCCTGGTGTCCAATAACGATGTGTCATTTAGTGATACCCAACTGCTGAGCAAGTTGGTCGGTTGGTACCAGACACTGGAATCACCCGCTTTCATCAGTCCGGTCATGCATGTCCGTGGGCAGATGAGCAAACGGAATTCAGCCTGGAGGCTACCCGACAAGCGCAAAGAGATTTTAGGAGCTACACGAATCATCAAAGGACTGGCTGTCCCCTACCTGAAACGGTATTATTATCCGCTGCAGTATCCGGCAAAAGAAGCACTTCCGGTCGACTGCATCCCAGGGTCGTTTTTTCTGGGAAAAACAGAGGTATTTAAGGAGGTGAATTATCTCGACGACCAAACCTTCCTCTATTACGAGGAAACCATTCTGGGTGAAAAGGTAAAACGAGCTCTACGGCAGAACTACATCATCCAGGCGCTGGCGTACGAACACAACGCTTCCAAAACCATCGGACTATTTGTATCGCACCTGGAGAAACACCAATATCTTCTGGAAAGCAAATTACGCTTCTGGAAGGCATACAAAAACGCCGGCTGGGCTTACCTGACGACGTTGAAAATGCTCTACCAGGTATGGAAAGTGGAGTTCTTTGTTTTCTATTGGGTGAAAAAACTGGTAAACGACAGCATTAAACCAATCATCAATGGCTTATTCAACAAACCGGAAGAAGCCGAGGTCCAAACCATTTTCGATTGCATCGCGGTGCCGGTATACGCGAATAACGACTTGCACGAACGACGATTAAGAAATTGAGAATTGAGAATTGAAAATGGAGAATGAATCGTGCTTCAAGTCTACTGTAGTGGATTCATGTTGTACAATATGAAAGCCGCTGCGATTGCCCCTCTCCCAGCCTCTCCCCAAATGGGGGAAAGGAGTTGGGCCGGAGCCTTCGAAACACAGTCAGCGAAAATCCGTGAACCCAATCCGTGTGAATCTAAACATAGCAGACGGCTGAACGAAGCACAATTAGCGCAATTAGCTTTAATTAGCGTAATATATTTCAACACAATCCGTGTCAATCCAAACATAACAGACCGCTGAACGAAGCCTAATTAGCGTAATTCGCCTTAATTAGCGTAATTAAAAGTATTCACAAGAATATCCTTAATCAACATACAACCCGCAACTTCAAAGTAACATGATCCCGAACAACGTCAAAAACATCGCCTGCATAGGCGCCGGATACGTGGGAGGGCCGACCATGGCCGTTATCGCGCAGAAATGCCCCCACATCAAAGTTACCGTAGTAGATATTAACGAACAGCGAATTGCCGACTGGAACGACACCGACCTCTCGAAGTTGCCGGTGTATGAACCCGGTCTCGACCAGGTGGTCGCCGAAGCCCGTGGTCGCAACCTCTTCTTCTCCACTGACGTGGAAAGTGCTATTCGCGAAGCACAGATGATCTTCATCTCGGTCAATACCCCCACCAAAACCTACGGGGTAGGCAAAGGCATGGCGGCCGACCTGAAATACGTGGAGCTCTGCGCCCGGCAAATTGCCGAGGTCGCAACTGAGGATAAAATCGTGGTGGAAAAATCCACACTCCCGGTCCGTACCGCCCAATCCATCCGAACCATATTGGATGCCTCCCGTTCTCCCCATCACCCTCTCTCCTCTTCACCCCTTCTCCCTGGCTCCCCCTCTCCGGATTCATCTCCCGCTCCCCGCTTCTCCGTATTATCCAACCCGGAATTCTTAGCGGAAGGCACCGCCGTCAAAGATTTGCACAATCCCGACCGCGTCCTCATCGGAGGCGAAGAAGACGAAGACGGACAACGCGCCATGGAAGCCCTGGTGGAGGTCTATGCCAACTGGGTTCCCCGCGAGCGCATCCTCACCACCCGCATCTGGTCGTCCGAGCTATCAAAACTCACGGCCAATGCCTTCCTGGCACAGCGCATCTCGTCCATCAATGCCCTGTCGGCCTTGTGTGAGAAAACAGGTGCCGATGTCGACGAAGTAGCCCATGCCATAGGAACCGATACCCGCATTGGCCCCAAGTTCCTGAAATCCTCCGTTGGTTTCGGCGGAAGCTGCTTTCAGAAGGACATCCTCAACCTGGTATACCTCTGCCGCCATTTCAATCTGCCTGAGGTAGCCGATTACTGGGAGCAGGTAGTGAAACTCAACGATTACCAGAAACACCGCTTTGCCAAGCAAATCATCGATACATTATTCAATACCGTGTCCGGGAAGAAGATTGCTTTCCTGGGCTGGGCGTTCAAGAAGGACACCAACGATACCCGCGAGTCCGCCGCCATCTATGTAGCCGACGAACTCCTCCAGGACCACGCCGAGATACACATCTACGACCCCAAGGTCTCCAAAGAGCGTATCTATGCCGATCTGGAATACCTACAGGAACATAGACGAGAAAACAGTTCGCGTAATTCCGATAATTCGCGTAATTCGCATTCGTGCAATTCGTCTCAATTCGTGCAATTAGAATCATCATTTATCAAGGACCACGTCCACATCCACGACGATCCCTACAACGCATTGGAAAACGCTCACGCCATCGCCATCCTCACTGAATGGGACGAATTCCGCTCCTACGACTGGCTAAGAATCTACGAAGCCATGCGTAAACCGGCCTTTGTGTTTGATGGGCGGAATATCCTGAATAAAGAGGAATTGAAAGAAATTGGTTTCAACATTAAGGGAATTGGCAAAGGGTAATTTGTGAAATGACGGCAGCCGAACTTCAACAAATCCTCGCTCAAGGCGAAGGCGAAAGCCTTGAATTCAAAAGCAGTTTCAACAACGAGCTCATTGAAACGCTCGTGGCTTTTGCCAACACGTCAGGAGGAAAAGTAATTGCCGGCATTAATCAGAAACATGAAATTTCCGGGGTAATAGTCAATCCGGAATCGGTTCAAAACTGGGTAAATGAAATAAAAAACAAAACATCTCCGGCTTTGGTTCCCGACACGGAAGTGGTGAAAGATGGAAATAAAACAGTGATCATTTTCTCCACTCAGGAATACCCAATCAAGCCAGTGGCGATAAGGGGGAAATATTTTAAGCGAGTGGCAAATTCAAATCATTTGATGAGCATCGACGAAATTGCCAATGAACACCTTAAAACCATCAATACAAGTTGGGACTTTTATCCCGATCCCAACCATGGTAAAGAACACATTTCAACCGAAAAAGTGAAGCGTTTTGTTGAAAGCATTGAACAACGAACGCAACAAAGAATTGAAATGCCCCACATGGACTTTCTGGCAAAACTGGAAATCATCCGTAACCAGCAACTGACGTTTGGCGGTTATCTTCTCTTTGCAAAAGAATATTGCCCGATCAGCGATGTACAGGTTGGGCGCTTTAAAACACCTACGACCATTATTGACAGTATTTCACTGAACACCGACTTATTTACCGAAGTGGATGAAATCATCGCGTTTATAAAAAAGCACTTAATGGTAGAGTACATCATTACTGGTGAACCCCAACGTACTGAACGCTTCGATTATCCGTTGGACGCCATTCGTGAGATCGTAATCAATATGGTTGTACACCGTGATTACAGAGACAGCAGCGCCAGCATCATCAAAATATTTGACGACCGGATTGATTTTTTTAACCCGGGGAGTCTCTATGGAGGGATTACCGTTAATGACTTGCTCTCGGGAAATTACAGTTCGAAAACCAGGAATAAATTAATTGCGAAAGCATTCAAAGAATCTGGGCTCATCGAACGCTATGGCTCTGGTATTAGGCGCATAATAAATATTTGTACCGATTATGGCATGAAGCAACCCTTGTTCGAAGAAGTTTTTAATGGCTTTCGCGTTGTTCTATTCAAAGAAAAAGCAGATGTCATAAAAGATGTCACAAAAGATGTCACAAAAGATGTCACAAAAGATGTCACAAAAGAAAAAAGAATAACAAAAATACTTGAACTCGTCGAATCGAATCCGTCAATAACAACGGGCGAAATCGCAGCGCTCTTAGAATTAACCCAAAGAACGGTGCTTCGGGACATAGATGACCTCAAGAAAATGGACAGGATAAAACGAGTTGGCGGCAGGAAAAACGGGAAATGGATCATCATTCATAAATAATGCATCATGAAACAAGCAAGGCAAAACCTTGCCACACAAATGGATGGTTCTAAAGCGGGTTACATTGAATATCTGCAAGAACATCGACGAGTCGACGATTCGCGTAATTCGTCCCAATTCGTGAAATTAGAATCATCTTTGATCAGAAAGCTTGTCCACGTGCACAACGATCCTTACAAAGCGCTAAAAGACTCGCACGCCATAGCCGTCTTAACTGAATGGGACGAAACGAAGTTCGACGAAGTCAATTCCGCACCTACAACTGGACAAAAATCTACGAAGCCATGCGCAAGCCGGCCTTTGTCTTCGACGGACGGAATATCCTGGATCGGAAAGAACTGCAAAATATCGGGTTCGAACTAAAAGGAATCGGGAAGGGTTAAAAAAGCACCGTTTCACTGTTCCACTTTTTCACAATAAACAAAAGGAATAGGAAAAGCCTAACCGCAATTGTGCCACAGACCACTATCCACGGGTCGCTGTCCGTTGTTCCACCTTTTCACCATTCCACTAAAATATTAACAACACAATTTCACTGATCACTGTCCACTGACCGCTGATCATGAATAATAAAAAAGCAACAAACGAAACCGGAAAGGTCAAACGCACGTTTGCGTCACTGACCACTATCCACTGGTCACTATTTCACCTTTCCACCGTTTCACTAAAATTCAACAACACTATGACCAACACAAATCTCAAAGCCTGCTTCATGGGCCTGGGTTACATCGGACTTCCGACAGCTACCATCGCCGCACGCGAAGGCATAGACGTACTGGGAGTCGATATCAACAGTAAAGTGGTAGATACCATCAATAGAGGCGAGATTCACATCATCGAACCAGGACTGGCTGACCTCGTCAAACAAGTGGTCGAAAAAGGAAACCTTAAAGCTGCTACCCAGCCAGAAGAAAGTGATGTCTACCTGATTGTGGTTCCAACTCCTTTCAAGGGCGACCACGAACCGGATGTATCCTTCGTAGAGTCTGCTACCCGCGCGGTACTTCCTTTGCTGAAAAAAGATGATCTGTATATCATTGAATCCACATCACCCGTAGGCACCACCGAGAAGATGGCCGAACTCATCTTCGAAGAGCGTCCCGAGCTGAAGGGAAATCTGCACATGGCCTACTGCCCGGAAAGAGTACTTCCAGGTAATGTGATTCACGAACTGGTTCACAACGACCGGGTCATCGGCGGCATTGATGAGATAGCCACGCAGAAAGCCATGGAATTTTACCGTACTTTCGTGAAAGGAGAACTGCACGCCACCAACGCTCGTACGGCCGAAATGTGTAAACTCACGGAAAACTCCTCTCGGGATGTACAAATTGCCTTCGCCAACGAACTGTCACTCATATGCGATAAAGCCGACATTAACGTTTGGGAACTCATTGAACTGGCCAATAAACATCCCCGGGTCAACATCCTGCAACCCGGAGCCGGCGTAGGCGGACACTGTATTGCTGTCGATCCGTGGTTCATTGTATCGGATTTCCCGGCCGAATCCAACCTGATTGGTCAAGCCAGGAAAATCAATAACTACAAATCCTTCTGGGTATCGGAAAAGATCCACAATGCTATGCTCGAATTCCAGTTGAAGCACGGCCGGGAGCCCAAAGTAGCCATGATGGGGATTGCCTTTAAACCGGATATCGACGACCTACGTGAATCACCGGCCAAATACATTACCCAGAAAGTGATGCAAGGCACCAACAACAACAGCATCATGGTAGTCGAACCAAACGTCAAGGAACACCACGTCTTCAAATTAACCGACTACAAAAAAGCATACGAAACCGCCGACATTGTCGCCTTCCTCGTAGCACACAAAGAATTCAAAGCATTGAAATACCGCGAAGATGCAAAGATATTGGACTTCTGTGGAGTGTTTAGGAAATAGATCAGTGGTCAGTGATCAGTGGACAGTGTAGGCCCACACTATATCACTGACCGCTGATCACTCTTTACTCATTCCTGCAACATGAACTCTTTCCGTGAACTAACCGTTTGGCAACAATCCATGATACTCGTCGAAGAGGTATACAAAATAACGAAGCAATTCCCCAATGACGAAACCTTTGGATTGACATCACAAATGAGAAGAGCAGCCGTTTCGATTCCTTCGAACATTGCAGAAGGCTACATGAGAAAGAATACGAAGGAGTATATTCACTTTCTCTACATTGCGTTGGCTTCATTGGGCGAACTGGATACGCAGATTGAGATCGCAGATCGGCTGAAATATTTTCAAACACAAAAAGAGCTAACAGGTCGAATCACCGAAATACGACAAATGCTTTACGGCTTGATTCAAGCCTTGAAAAGAAAAATTTAATACAAAAAAAGAGCATATAGCTGATTAGTAGCGTCTCTGACCACTGATCACTCACCACTGATCTCTGATCACTGACCGCTCACCACTATTCACTCTTCCACCATTTCACAAAAAAGAACAACAAACAACATTATGCAAGATACCCACAAAAAACGCATCCTCCTCGTTTTCGGAACGCGCCCCGAAGCCATCAAGATGGCGCCCCTGGTAAAAGAATTCGAAAAGCATCCCGATAGTTTTGAAACATTGGTTTGCGTAACCGGACAGCACCGTGAAATGCTCGATCAGGTATTGCAGCTGTTTGAGATTACGCCAGACTTCGATTTAAACATCATGAAAGCCGGGCAGGACTTATACGATGTAACCTCAAGAGTACTCCTGGGAATGCGAGATGTATTGAAGGAAGCGCAGCCGGATGTGGTGTTGGTTCACGGCGACACCTCCACTTCCACTGCCGCTGCTTTGGCTGCTTTCTATCAACAGATTCCGGTCGGTCATGTAGAAGCAGGTTTGCGGACAGGCAACATTTACAGCCCCTGGCCCGAAGAGATGAACCGGCAAATCACGGGTCGCATCGCCACATATCATTTCGCACCGACCCCTTTGAGCAAGCAAAATCTGTTGAACGAGGGAGTCAAAGAGGAAAACATCTTCGTCACCGGCAACACCGTTATCGATGCCCTCTACTGGGTCATCGATAAGATGAAACAAGATAAAAGCCTCGAACAGACGATTACAGAGAAGCTCGTTGAATTTGGCTTACCTGCAGAAAAACTGACAGAGTGGAAAAACGGTGCACAGAACAAGTGGAACACTGAAACAGTAGACCAGACAGACAATGAAAAATCTGTACCCCCGCCCACTGACCACTCACCACTGCTCACTGATCGCAAGCTCGTCCTCATCACCGGCCACCGCCGCGAAAATTTCGGACAGGGCTTCATCAACATCTGCGAAGCCATCAAGGAACTGGCAGAAAACTACCCGGATGTCGACTTTGTTTATCCCATGCACCTTAATCCCAATGTCCGCAACGCTATCACCCAGGTGTTTGGCGAAGCCCTCATTGCGGGGAGTGACGACACATCGGAACGGCAATCCGCGGATGCTTCCACCGTTCCACCGTTCCACCATTCCACTAATACACACTTTATTGAGCCTTTGGATTACCTCCCCTTCGTCTACCTAATGAACGCCTCCTACCTGGTCCTCACTGACTCAGGTGGCATCCAGGAAGAAGCTCCAGGCCTGGGAAAACCCGTATTGGTTATGCGCGACACCACCGAACGACCGGAGGCACTGGATGCAGGTACGGTAAAACTGGTTGGTACCGACAAATCAGCTATTATTAACGAAGTAACCGAACTAATTCGTGAACAGCAGGCATACGAAGGAATGGCAATGGCTAACAATCCATATGGGGATGGGAAGGCTTGTGGAAGAATCGTGAAACATTTCGTATAGCGTATTTTAGCATTGAATCTTATTAGTCACTATATATGAAGAATATTCTGAACCTCATTGGTCGCGATAAAGAACTCTTCACAGAAGATATTGCTAGTCACGACAAGGAACTTTCTGAAATTGTAAGTTCTTCGCGTTTTCTGGTCATTGGAGGAGCCGGTTCGATTGGCCAGGCGGTAACCAAAGAAATTTTTAAGCGAAATCCACGTAAATTACACGTGGTCGATATCAGCGAAAACAACATGGTAGAGCTGGTACGAGATATACGTAGTTCATTTGGTTATATCAATGGCGATTTTCAAACCTTTGCACTCGACGTTGGCTCTATTGAATACAATGCATTTTGGAATGCTGACGGGAAATACGATTACGTACTAAACTTGTCAGCCTTAAAACATGTTCGTAGCGAAAAAGACCCATACACGCTCATGCGAATGATTGATGTGAATGTCTTCAACACCGGGAAAACCATTCAACAATCCATCGACAAAGGAGTTAAGAAATACTTCTGTGTTTCCACCGACAAAGCTGCCAACCCAGCCAATATGATGGGGGCTTCCAAGCGGATCATGGAAATGTTCTTGATGCAAAAAAGCGAACAAATAAACATCTCCACGGCCCGTTTTGCCAATGTAGCTTTCTCCGATGGCTCTTTATTACATGGTTTTAACCAGCGGATTCAAAAACGGCAGCCAATTGTGGCCCCAAATGATATAAAACGTTATTTTGTAATCCCCAAGGAATCTGGAGAGTTATGCCTCATGTCAACCATCTTTGGTGAAAACCGCGATATATTTTTCCCAAAATTGAGTGAAAACCTGCATTTGGTTACGTTTTCCGATATTGCCATACGCTATTTAAGAAACAAAGGTTTTGAAGCCTATTTATGCAGCTCCGAAGATGAAGCCAGGGAACTGGTGCATACTTTACCAGAAAAAGGACAATGGCCCTGCTTGTTTACATCTAGTGATACCACCGGTGAAAAAGATTTTGAAGAGTTTTTCACCGACAATGAAACATTGGACATGGAACGTTTCAATAATTTGGGAATAATTAAAAACAACGCCGTTTACGACCGGCAGAAAATTGAACATTTCTCCAAGGCTATTCAAGCCATGAAATCAGCAGGGTCCTGGACAAAAAAGGAAATCGTTGAACTATTCTTTGAAATGATTCCCAACTTTGCCTACATAGAAAAAGGAAAATACCTCGACGCTAAAATGTAATTTCAAATGAATCACTTTTCTGAAATCGTTCAGTTTATCAGGAATACCTTTAACCAGCCCGAAGGTTTTATTCCATTACATGCACCGGTATTTAGCGGAAATGAAAAAAAGTACATGGAAGAGTGTATTGACTCAACCTTCGTTTCCAGTGTAGGCAAATTTGTCGATCAGTTCGAAGAAAAAATGGCGGATTTTACGGGTGCTGCAAAAGCCGTTGTTTGTGTGAATGGCACGAATGCACTCCATATGGCTTTGATGTTGGTAGGAGTAGAACGAGGAGATGAAGTCATTACACAATCGCTTACCTTCATTGCAACAGCTAATGCCATCAGCTATTGTGGCGCCAATCCGGTATTGCTGGATGTCGATAAAGATACAATGGGCCTAAGTCCAAAGGCATTAGAACATTTCCTGGAACAGGAAACCGTTATAAAATCGGATGGTTGTTATAATAAAAAGACCAATAAAAAAATTTCTGCGTGTGTCCCTATGCACACCTTCGGACATCCTTGCAGAATTGATGAAATTGTTGCGATATGCCAGAAGTACCATATTGAAGTTGTTGAAGATGCAGCCGAAAGTGTTGGAAGTTACTATAAAAATCAACATACGGGAACTTTTGGCAAGATAGGCGTACTAAGTTTCAATGGTAACAAAATAATGACCACCGGTGGTGGAGGCATGTTGTTATTCAATGACATTGATTTAGCTAATAGAGCTAAACATTTAACAACACAAGCCAAAGTAGCACATCCATGGGAATTCAGACATGACGATATCGGATATAATTACCGAATGCCCAATATTAATGCAGCTTTAGGCCTTGCACAATTGGAACAAATCAATAAATTTCTGAAAGTAAAACGAAAACTGGCCGAGAGATATGCCGATTTCTTCAAAGAAGAAGAAATTGACTTTGTAGATGAACCCCAAATGGCCAAATCCAATTACTGGTTAAATGCCATAATATTTCAAAACTTGGAAGAAAGAAATTCTTTTCTGGAATTCACTAACAATAATGGAGTAATGACACGTCCCGCATGGGAACTAATGAATCGTCTACCGATGTTTAGAAACGCTCAATGTCAGAATTTGACAAATTCAGAATGGTTATCGGAACGTTTAGTGAATATTCCAAGTAGCGTGATATGAATGTGCCATCGAATAAACAACCGATCATTCTGATTGGAGGAGGGGGACATTGTATTTCTGTCATTGATGTCATAGAGCGAACTGGACTTTATGAAATAAAAGGTATTTTGGATCTGCCTGAAAAAGTAGGAAACAAGATACTCAACATCCCCATTATCGGAACTGATGAAGATATAAAAAATGTGATTAAAGAATGTAATAATTTTCATATTACAGTAGGCCAAATCAAATCACCAGCTATACGGGAAAATATCTTTAGTCGAGTAAAAGAACTCAACGGTAATCTGCCAGTACTTATTAGTCCTTATGCCTATGTCAGTCCTTATGCAAAAATCGACGAAGGAACAGTTATTATGCATCAGGCTCTGGTTAATGCTAAAGCATCGGTTGGGAAAGCATGTATTATAAATTCAAAAGCATTAATTGAACATGAAGCTGCTGTCGGTGATTTTTGCCATATATCAACAGGTTCTATAGTTAATGGGCAATCCAAAGTTGGCTCCCGGACTTTTATCGGAAGCAATACAGTAGTTTCAAATAATATCGATATAGTTGAGAATACGGTTGTGGGAGCTGGCTCACAAGTGATTAAAAGCATAACTGTACCAGGTGTATACAGCAGTGACCTTTTAAAGAAAATCAGATAAAATGCATACAATTATTATTGCCGAAGCAGGTGTAAATCATAATGGTTCCATGGAAATGGCCAAAGAACTTATAGATGAGGCCGCCAAAGCAGGCGCTGATTTTGTCAAGTTTCAAACATTCAAAGCCGAAAAGATTGTCAGTAAATCTGCAACAAAGGCAAAGTATCAACAAGAAAACATGGCTGATGGAGATAACTCTCAACACACTATGTTAAAGAGATTAGAGTTGGATGAGAGAATGCACCATGAACTGATTTCTCACTGCAATAAAAGCGGCATCAAATTTCTTTCAACAGCGTTTGACCTTGAAAGCATTGATTTCTTAAACAAACTTAAAATACCGTTATACAAGATCCCTTCAGGAGAAATTACTAATAAACCATATCTTCAGAGCATTGCCGATAAAGGTAAACCGGTAATAATGAGTACAGGAATGGCTAACATGGATGAAATTAAGGCAGCTTTTTCTGTTTTATTGAAATACGGTCTGAGTAAAGACCAAATTACCGTATTACACTGCAATACCGAGTATCCCACACCTATGGAAGATGTTAATCTGAAAGCCATGTTGAACATTAGCGACGAATTGGGGGTGAAAGTGGGTTACTCCGATCATACCAACGGTATTGAAGTTCCTATTGCGGCAGTGGCATTAGGTGCTGTAGTTATTGAAAAACATTTTACACTCAATCGTAGCTTACCAGGGCCGGATCATAAAGCATCCCTAGAACCATCTGATTTAAAAGCGATGATTGATTCCGTCCGGAATATAGAAAAAGCAATCTCTGGTTCTGGAATAAAGGAACCTAGTCCCAGTGAAAAGAAAAACATGATAGTCGCTCGCAAAAGTATCGTCGCTGCTTGCGCAATTCACAAAGGAGAGATATTCACAACCGATAATCTGACTGTCAAAAGGCCAGGTAATGGCATTACCCCTATGCGGTGGGATGAAATTATTGGAACCAATGCAAAGCGTGATTTTCAAGAAGATGAACTCATTGAAATTTGATTAGTAATGAATAGAATCTGTATCGTTACCGGGACGCGCGCCGAGTATGGTTTATTGTATTGGCTAATCAAAGGAATCCATGAAGATTCGTCTCTGGATTTACAATTGTTGGTAACTGGGATGCATTTATCTCCTGAATTTGGACTTACATGGAAACAAATCGAAGAAGATGGTTTTCCCATTACACGTAAAATTGAGATACTTTTATCTTCAGATACCGCAGTGGGTATTTCTAAATCAAATGCATTGGCACAAATATCCTTTGCAGAGGCATATGAACAATTACAACCGGAGATAGTAATATTACTCGGCGACCGTACGGAAACTTTCGCCGCTGCATCGACAGCTTTAATTGCAGGAATTCCCATTGCCCACATTCATGGAGGTGAACTGACTGAAGGAGCATATGATGACGCGATAAGACATTCAATTACCAAAATGAGTCATTTGCACTTTGCTGCAACAGAGCAATATCGTAATCGTATAATTCAGTTAGGAGAACAACCTGAAACGGTTTTTAATGTGGGAGCCATTGGTTTAGATAATATCAAAAAACTCCCATTACTCAATAGGACTGATTTTGAACGATCTATTGGCCGAAAACTTCTAAAAAAGAATTTACTCATCACATTTCATCCAACTACACTTGAAAATCATTCAGCTGGTGACCAGTTTGAACAATTACTTCAAGCTCTGGATGAACGAACTAATACACTGCTTATTTTTACAAAACCTAACTCCGATAAAGACGGACGCGTTATTGTTCAATTAATAGATGAATATGTGAGAAATAACCCTGACAAAGCAGTGTCTTTTACTTCCCTGGGACAGTTGCGGTACCTATCAGCGATACAACATATGGACGCAGTTGTCGGAAATTCCTCAAGTGGAATAATTGAAGTACCGGCCTTTAATGTTCCCACAGTCAATATAGGAGATAGACAGAAAGGCAGACTTATGGGGGACACTATCTTTAATTGTCAACCGTTAAAAGAAGAAATTACTAACGCTATTAATCAGGCGCTTAATTTTTTAAAACAAAAAAAATGTTCTCATCCATATGGCAACGGTAATGCATCTGAAAAAATTCTCCAGGTTATTAAGAATACTAAACGAATAAATATCAAAAAAAAGTTTTTTGATATTGAATATACACCAGATTGTTAAACAACATAAAGATATTGAGCAATAACATTCTCAATCATACTCTGGAAAACAGACCAATAACAGAAAATAGATTAGCATGCGGGATTTCACAAAAAATATTATAGCACAAACAGCCTCTGTCATCGAGGCCATGAAAAAACTAAATGAAATACCTGACTCACTTACTCTTTTCGTGGTGGATGAACAACAACGTCTTGTTGGTACACTGACCGACGGAGATATCCGTCGAGGATTTATCAATGGTCTAACACTCAACAACAATGTTGAGAAGTTTATGCTGCTCCATTTTCATAAGATAAATAATGGATTCTCGGTACACGATTTCAAACACGCCCGTGAAAAAGGAGTTCGTCTTTTGCCAGTCTTGGATAATACAGGCAAAATTCGCAAAGTTTATGACCTTAAAAAGCGCAAAAGCATATTGCCCGTTGAATGTATGATTATGGCAGGAGGGCGTGGTGAACGCCTCCGCCCGCTTACGGACAGTACGCCAAAACCATTGTTGCCGCTGGGCGATAAACCCATCATAGAACATAACATAGACAGACTAATATCCTTTGGAATTGAAAAGATCTATATATCTGTTAAATATTTAGGGCAACAAATTGTCGATTATTTAGGTGATGGTTCTTCTAAAGGAATAAGTATCGAATACATTTGGGAAGAACAACCACTTGGTACAGCGGGTGCCCTATCATTAGTGAATACCTTCAAGTCAAATCACATCCTATTGATGAACAGTGATTTATTTACGGATATCAACTTTGAAGAACTATATCTAACCGTATTAGAAGAAGATGCATCAATGGGAGTCGCGACAACTCCTTATACGACCAAGGTTCCATACGGTATCTTCCAAGTTGATCGAAATAGAGTCATCGGCTTAAAAGAGAAACCGACTTACACGAACTATGCGAATGCTGGCATATATATTTTAAAAAAAGAGTGCATTCGAAAAATACCACACAATACGCATTTCAACATTACAGACTTGATGGAAAAGTTAATCAAGGAAGATATGGCGGTGATCCATGACCCTATAGTTGGCTATTGGATTGATATAGGACAACATCAAGATTACATAAATGCGCAAGAAATTGTTAAACACATAGAAAATGGTTACAATTAACGATACTTTATTCATAATTCCTGCTAGAGGTGGCTCTAAAGGCTTACCACGAAAAAATATTCTGCCGCTTAACGGACAACCCCTGATATATTATAGCATCCATGCGGCTAGAAAGGTTACTTCCGACGAAAATATTTGCGTAAGCACAGACGATGAGGAAATAATTCAAAAAGTAGAAGAAATTGGACTTAAAGTTCCATTTAAGAGACCGAAGGCGCTAGCCTCTGATCTGGCAAGTTCCAGAGAGGTGCTTTTACATGCAATTAACTATTATCAAAATAACCTCGGACGAAACTACTCGAAGGTATGCTTATTGCAACCTACCAGCCCGCTAAGAACCGGAACACATATCAAAGAGGCATTTAAATTATGGAATGACAATATAGATATGGTTGTATCCGTCAAAGAAAGCCAATGCAATCCTTATTATAATCTTTTCGAGGAAAATTCAAGTGGTTATCTTGAAAAATCGAAAAAATCTGATATCCGAAGACGACAGGATGCTCCTAAGGTTTGGGAATTCAATGGTGCCATATACATAATAGCTTTAAAAAAATTTATGGCAGTTGATATGTTTGATATGAAGAAAATAAAATATGTCATGCCGGATTATTCATCTATAGATATAGACACCCACATCGACTTCAAAATTGCTGAACTATTAATAAAAGAAAATACAAATGGTGAATTGTTATAACATTGCAATTATAGGATCAGGGCAACTTGGTAGCAGGCATTTACAGTCAATAAAGCAAATAGACTTACAGACAAGAATTTACGTTCTGGATAAAAATGAAGAGTCATTAGCAGTCGCAAAGGAACGTTATGAGCAAATTCCTCCAAATACGAAAGTCAAGTCAATACTTTTCACACAAAACATTGAAAATCTGCCAACTAAAATTGACTTAGCTATTATCGCTACCAACTCGAAAAACCGTGCGACTTTGTTAAATAATATAGTTTCAATTAGAGAAATAAACAATCTCATAATTGAAAAAGTGCTTTTTCAAACAAAAGAAGAGTATTCAGAAACAAAAGATTTATTTGATTTACACAAAATCAATGCTTGGGTCAACTGTCCTCGTCGTGTTTATCCTATATACCAAATGTTAAACAATTTACTCAAGGATAACACTTCATCGCTATTGGGCATTATCGATGGCAGTAATTGGGGATTGGGTAGCAATTCAATACATTATATTGACATCTTCTCAAAATTGACAAATTGCAGTGAGTATACTACCAATACAAAACTCTTAGACCCCAAAATACTTCAAAGCAAACGGGACGGCTATATAGAGTTTTCTGGAACATTGAATCTCAATTTTAAAAACAAATCACATCTAACAATTAACTCTAGAAAAGATTTAGGAGTCGACACAGTATTTTATCTAACAAATGGTTATAGTCAATTTATTATTAATGAAAGCCGAAAAAAACTAACTTGGACCAGTGAGAAAAACAACAATCTATGGGAAACATTGGATTTCGAGATTCCGTTTCAAAGCCAGCTAACCTCTATGATAGCATATGAAATATTAACAAACAATACATGCGAACTGACAACTTTCGAAGATTCCGTTCAACTACACCTTCCATTAATTAATGGATTTATTGAGTTCTTAAGACATAATATTGATAAATCATATAAACATTGTCCAATAACGTAGCAGAATAAAATGGGAAATAATAAAACATGGCTAGTAGGTGCTAGTCAAATGGCCGTTGAGTATACCAAGGTACTTAAAGCGCTCGGAGAAGATTTTCTTGTAATAGGTAGAGGGAATGCTTCTGCAATTAATTTCTATGAGCAAACCAATATCAAACCAATTACCGGTGGAATTGAAAATTTCATAAATTCGAAACCGGAAAAGCCAAATTCAGCAATAGTATCGGTAGGAATTGAAAAATTGAAGTTTGTAACTGAATTACTAATTCGCTTTGGCATCAAAAAAATTTTAGTGGAAAAGCCCGGAGGGCTAAATATCAATGAGGTAATAGAACTCAATTCCATTGCTAAAACATTTAATGCAATAGTTTTTATCGGCTATAACCGTAGATTCTATTCATCGGTAATAAAATCAAAAGAAATCATACAGGAGGATGGTGGTCTTAAATCCTTTAATTTTGAATTTACCGAGTGGAGTCACGTTATTCAGAACTTAAAAAAAGCACCTGGAGTTAAGGAATCATGGTTTATTGGTAACTCAAGTCATGTCATAGACACAGCCTTTTATATAGGAGGCAAGCCCAAACAGATGTCTTCCTACACATCAGGAGAGTTAAGTTGGCATAAACCTACAATATTTGCAGGTGCAGGTATCACAAACCAAAATGCTTTATTCAATTACTCTGCCAATTGGGAAGCTCCGGGGAGATGGAGCATTGAGTTTCTCACATCACACCATCGATTAATATTAAGACCATTAGAAAAACTTCAAATTCAAAATATTGGCAGTATTGCCACCGAGTTTGTAGTACTAGACTACCAATATGACGAAAATTTTAAACCTGGTTTATATTTACAGACCAAAGCTTTTCTTGACAATGACTATAGTAATCTATGTACACTAGATGAACAAGTCCATTCTCTAACGAACTATTATAAAGAGATATCAAAATAACCTATTATAGAATTTAGTTAATTAAATGACTATTGCTGAAATCGAAAACACCCACGTTGATGTCTTAACTGATATCAAATACAAACACATAAATATATGGCTTTTATTAAGGGCAAAATTAAAATTCACTCAACTATATTCTGAGACCAAGAATAATTTTAGCATTAGAACTAAAAAAAGAAAAGCATTAGTTAAGAATTTATTTTATGGCTTTTCAAACCTTTTAAAAATCAAAAGATTTTCATTTATATTTTTTTCGAACACTAACAAGAGATATTTAATTGAAAATAAATTTTATGATTCTTATTTCGATTCAATCGCTGATAATCTGGGGCAGAAAAAATCTTTATTCATTGAATTTGCGGACAGTGTGCACATACAAAAGAATAAAGTATATTCAACTAACGTAATAAGTGATCTTCCGTTTAAAATAATTACTTTACTGGTTTCCAAAATCATAAATCCTAACAAGATCAAAAATCTTGAAATAATAAAGACCATTTTAGATGAAAACAAATTGGAAATAAATTTAGAAAGAGAGCTAAAAGAACAAATCTCCGAATATTATATATATAAAACGTTGCTTAATATTTTAAAGCCTAAAACGATATTTGTAATATGCTACTACTCAAAACTGCCGTTGATTTTGGCCGCAAGGGAAAAGAAAATTCCTGTATTTGAAGTGCAGCACGGAGTGATAAATAAAAACAACGAGTTCTATTGCACCAGATTTCGCAAACTAAAACAATACTACCCGAGTCATTTGATCTCTTATGGTGATGACCTGTTAAACAATCCACCTAGTGACTTCATATATGAAACAAACAAAATAATTCCTGCTGGTAATTTTTATTTAAGCTATATCAAAGAGCATTACTATAATAGCGATTTAAATAAACTAAAAAAGAAATACGAGAAAATAGTTTGCGTTACTTCCCAGGGTGTCTATATCGACAAATTAATGCAATTCGTCACTCATTTAGCCAAAAGTCATCCAAAATATCTATTTATTTTCCGTAAAAAATACAATGAAGATATCACTAAATATATTACAGATAACATAACTACGTTAGATGAATATGACATATATAAGATATTGAAGTTTTCTGATTTCAATATTACTATCTACTCAATGGTAGCACTCGAAGCTCACTTTTTAAACACGCATAATATTCTACTTAATATCAATAACTTAAGCAATACCCACATACCCAAAGACATTTCCGCTACCGTAGTAAATCCAGACGAATATTTGAATTTCAAAATGCCAGTAGTAAGCGAGGCATTTTCACAAAAAAGCAGCTATTTTATAGACAACTACAGGAAAAACATAAATGAATTGTGCCAAAAAATAACTCATACACAATATTGAAGATTGAGAAAGTAAATGCATTTTTACTATTCATAATCATATTTCAATCAATATTTGAAAAATTTTTATTATCAAATATTAATTCAAGTATATTTAAGTATTATAATGAATTTATCGTTTTACTTATTACCGGTCTGTTCATAGTCACTATATTTAAATTCTATAAAGTAAAAAAATTGATTTTATATGCGATTACTATTCTATTTTATTCATTTTTCCAAATTCTATTGCGTAAAATACCAATATTCCACATAACACAATCATTATTGTACATTGAATGTATCGTATTCTACACCTATTTTTACTCACAAAATTACAATTCAAAAGTTGATACATTAATCTATTTATCAAAATATTACTACTACCTATTTTACCTTGTTTTGGTCGCGGCATTATTTGAATTGATTAATCCAAATATCATAAACAACTTTTTAGGAACCAATCACTTTCAAAGAGGAATTGGTGGATTTTATCTAACCTCAATTTTCGGAACATCGACTGGACTATCTCAATTCTGCATTATCGCGCTCGTCATATTAATGAGTACATACGCAATAAAAGGTGCTTTTCCTTACCCAAAATGGATATTATATACCTTAATATTATTAAGCTTCTTGTCTTTCTCTAGGAAAGAATTTGCCTTAACGATTGTATACCTTCTT
Organism: Prolixibacter denitrificans; assembly: GCF_003014495.1. Classification (GTDB taxonomy): domain Bacteria; phylum Bacteroidota; class Bacteroidia; order Bacteroidales; family Prolixibacteraceae; genus Prolixibacter; species Prolixibacter denitrificans. The sequence goes on from NZ_PYGC01000010.1 coordinate 146,626, forward strand.
AGCATATATATATCCACCAGAAATAAAACTCATAGATTAAAATATTACATATTTGCATCATTTGCAGGTCTATTTATCATTAGCTTATATTTAATATTGTTTTTCAGAAAGGCAAACGAAGTGGCTCTTTCAGACAATTACGTAAGATTTCAATTAATTGAATACTCGATACAGATCATCAAAGATTACTTTCCCTTTGGGACCGGTCCTGGGACTTTTGGATCCCAGCTATCGTTACAATACCCCATTATTTACGAAAAGTACGGTGTAGGACCTAATATATTAGGATATAATGGGCACAGAGGCCCAATATACGATGCTTTTCTATTCACATTTACCGCTGAAATGGGAATTGGAATAATATTATATTTAATCTTACTGGTCTCAATATGGCGAAAAAAGCCTTTAATCAATAATCATGTACTAAAAACCACAAAAAGATTTATAATAATTGCAATATTCATTATCGGTCTATTTGCTCCAGTTATCATGAATCCTTTTGGTTTAATTAGTTTTTCAATACTCGGGTTAATATCAAAAAATGGAAACTAAGAATTTAAATTAGAGGCACCCAAAAATGAACATAAACACTTTACTAAACTCTGTAATAATAAGATATCTAAGCATCCGATATTTGACATATTTTTTACAATTCATAAATTCTATTCTATTACTTCATTATCTCTCCTCGTTTGACTTTGGTGTCTATAGTTTCGTTTTATTGTTACTTTCTTATTATTCATATTCTAACATAGGATTGAATGCATCCCTGAATACGCTATTGTCAATATACAAAAATAGAGAGTTATTGATAAAAAAAATTTGGTATGTTGCACTGACTTTAAATATAGCTATTATTGTGATAATTGGTTCTATTGTAATAATAGTCAATATCGTATTCCCTAACTTATTCACTAAATATGATTATCATGCCATTGCTTATAAAGTGTTCGCTATTGGCATCCTCGTTAATACGAATTTGTTATTTGTATCATTATACCGAGTATTCGGAATTTTCCACAAAATAAATATACAACAAATTCTACCACAGTTTGCTCTCTTCCTCGTTATTTTGCTTTTACGGAAAAACGTAAATATAGATACAATAGTTTCAGTTTTAGTTTTCTCAAACATGGTAGTATTAGTCATAATGATAAACAAGATGCCACTTCCACTAAAACTAGGCAACAACAAAGTCATAGCCCAAACACTCTTAATAAGAGGCTTTAATCTAATGCTCTATAATTTTAGCTTTCGATTTATAACAATCGCGGCAACCACGATAGTAAGCATATTTTACTTATCCTCAGAACTAGGATATTACTCATTTGCCAACACTTTTAGTAATGCCATTGTGATGATAACTGGTTCTCTAATGTTTATACTTTACCCTAAAATTTTAAACCAATTCGCTAGCATAAATCAAGAAAAATCAATAGAACTCATCAAAAAAATAAGAGTCTTATATATCACTGCTGTGGACCTCATCGGCCTTTCTTCAATACTCATAATACCTATTATAGCGTCTTATTCCGACAAATATTCCCCAATCATAGAAACCTACAAAATATTAATAGCAGCACAACTAATTCTGAACAATACATCTGGTTATCTACAATTTTTAATTGCTAAGAAGCAAGAAAGAGTATTGATTCTTTACGCTATATATGGGATCTCATCTGTATTTCTAATTGGCCTTTTAGTCGCATGGGCAAATTTGACTTTCCATCTAATTACAATTGGGGTCTTGGTAGGAGTAAGTACCTATACGTTCTTTGTTATAAATCATTCTAATAAGGTTCTCAATAAAAAGAATAACGTATCTGAAATATTGAAGACCATCTTTAGCTTTCCAAAGCTAAGCATAACAATAATATTAATACTTTCATATTTACTTAACGAAAACTATATCCTACCCCCATTAGCTGTCTTATTTTACATATTTATCAACAAGAAACATATCATTTCATTGGTACATAAAACAACCGCAATACTAAGAGACAATAATTTTGTTAACTTCTAAAAGATATGAGATCAAGTTTTTTTTCCTTTCTATATTATTTTTTAATCATAAAATTACCTTCGTCCCAATTCCCGTTGGGGAAAATCTTTCTAAAAATCAGACTGTTCACTATAGGTAGATTTGTTAGCATTGGAGAAAATTGTAAAATTCAAAAAAATGTTTACTTCGGTAGCGGAAAAAACATTATTATAGGAAATGGTTGTGAAATTAATGAAAATGTAAAGTTGCGCCATGCCAAGATTGGAGACAATGTCCTAATAGCTCCCGGAGTATCTATTATTGGTATAAACCATAACTTCATTAATTCAAAAAGATTGATCAAAGAACAGGGCGAATCTATAAAAGAAATAAAAATTGGGTCTGACGTTTGGATTGGGACAAATGCGATAATTCTAGCAGGTGTTACAATCGGGGAGGGATGTGTAATCAGTGCAGGGGCTGTTGTCACAAAAGATTGCGAGCCTTATGGTATTTATGGTGGAGTGCCTGCCAGACTAATAAAAAAACGAGAATAAGTTAAAATTTTACACCAGAAGCTACGTAATAAGCTTCAACACAAAATTGGAGTACTATTGAAAAACAAAGCTTTGAAAACAAAAATTATCTCAATAAATAGGATTAATGTTTTCTCTTTCCCCGATAGAGCAACTCTGCTGTCATATATAAAAGGAAGAAACGGAATCTTAATCGCAATCAATGCCGAAAAGATATTACACGCTAACAAGCAAACGCGGGAATTGATCAACAGAAACATTGGCTATCCCGATGGTATAGGAGCTGTTTGGGCGCTAAAAAAGAAAGGCTTCAAAAGCGCTGTAAAAATCCCGGGATGTGAATTGTGGCTTGATATATCCGGACATTTTTATAAAACACACAAGTTTTACCTGGTCGGAGGGAAAGAAGACATAGTCCAACAAACCGTTCTACAATTAAAAAAAGATTTCCCAGGCATCAACATCGTTGGTTTTCGGAATGGCTACATTCAGTCAAATGATGAAAGGGAGCAGCTTATAGCTGATATTGCACTCCAAAAGCCAGATATCGTCTTCGTAGCAATGGGCTCTCCCAAACAGGAGCTGTTAATGCAGGACATGCAGCAAAAACATCAGGCTATCTACCAAGGCCTTGGAGGCAGTTTCGACGTGTACGTAGGAAATGTAGACCGAGCACCTCAATGGTGGATCAAAAATAATTTGGAATGGGCGTATCGTTTGATAAAACAGCCCGCACGAATAAAACGACAAATTCATCTGGTAAAATTCCTTTGGCTACTTCTATTAAACAAGTTTTAATTCTCAGTAATGCCATAAAATCCAATTACTGCAGAACTGACATAACAAAGAAATTTTGAATCAGTTAATACAAGAACCTCAATCAGTCGTACCGTCAGAGATTCATAAGAAATAAGCCAACAAAACCATAATAGCAACGCCGGCTGCGGACAACCGCCCAGCCGGCTTTTTTTATGCCTCCCCTTACCATGTTAATGGTCAGGAATCCATAAAATAGTTTCAGCTGAGCTACAAATTTGTCTGGATTAAGTTGTCCTTTTGAATGCCAATCATTACCCCACATATCTATCAAACTACTAGACACAGGCTGTTCAAAACACCGCGGTGCAAAATATGTCCGGTCCAGTCCCCATTCGCTAACGAATTCTAGTTTTTTTTTGTAACTTTATTTTCAACTAAACAATTATTATCTAACCTAATCATTATGAAAAAATTGAACTACCTTCTATTCATTTTATTGTTTGCAATATTAACAATAGGTGCAACAGCACAAACAACCTATGTCCCAGATGATAATTTCGAACAAGCATTACAAGATTTGGGTTATGACTCCGGCAACCTAGACGATTATGTGCCAACGGCCAATATTAATGAAATTACCTCTTTAAACGTAAGCAATAAATACATCTCCGATTTAACAGGCATTCAAGATTTTGTTGCCTTAGATTCTTTGAACTGCGGTCATAATGAACTTTCGAATTTGAATGTATCTGCAAATACAGCTCTGACTTATCTTAACTGCGATTATAATTACATATCAAATTTAGATGTATCACAAAATAAGGCTTTAATAGAATTCTCTTGCCGTAATAATAAACTTTCGAGTATAGATTTATCGGCAAATACTGCTTTGACTAGCTTAGATGTATCATCCGAATCACCCTATCCAGATGAAAACATAATATTAAATCAATTTTCAAGTTTAGATTTATCAGCAAACATCGCTTTAACTAAGCTACATTGCGACGAAGTTCAACTTTCACATTTGGATTTATCGGTGAATGTGGCTTTAACTGAACTGAGTTGTTTTTACAATAACCTTTACAGTTTAGATATATCAGCAAATAAGGCTTTAACTTCACTCAATTGCTCTAGTAATAAACTTTTAAGTTTGGATGTATCACAAAATACGGCTTTAACTTCACTCAATTGCACCAGCAATAACCTTTCAAGTTTGGATGTATCACAAAATGCAGCTTTAACTTCACTCAATATCACTAATAATAACTTTTCAAGTCTAGATGTATCAAATAATACGGCTTTAACTTCACTTAATTGCTATTATAATCACCTTCCAAGTTTAGATATATCACAAAATACGGCTTTAACTTTTCTGAATATCACAGATAACAACTTTTCAAGCTTGAATATATCCACAAATACTGCTTTAACGAAACTATATTGCTCTAATAATCAACTCTCAAACTTGGACGTATCACAAAATACGGCTTTAACACATCTATATTGCACCAATAATCAAATTTCAAGTTTGGATGTAAGGAATGGAAATAATGCAAATATGGAGTTTGTTAATGCTGAACATAATCCTTATTTAACCTGTATCTATGTTGATGATAAGACAGCAAGTTATCTTTCTGATTGGAGAAAAGATGAAACAGCAGTTTATGTTAATGATGAATCTGAATGTGCTGAGACTTTGGTTAATGACCTAATAGGCGCCGAGGACAACACAATCTATCCAAATCCTACAAATGGAATCTTAAAGTTTGATTTTTCAGGAAATAAAGTTCAAAAAATAGAAATTGTTGATATTACAGGAAAAACAGTTTTTGAAAAAGTTAATGTTCAACAAAATGAAGTAGTTGATTTATCGAATTTGGCAACTGGAATATACGTTATTATTTTAAAGACTGATAAAGGAAATTCGTCTTCAAAAATCATCAAAGAATAAATTATTTTACTTCTCAAAGTAATTTATATTTCGTAAGTATCAATATCGAGAATATTTAGATAATTTAAAATCAAAATAATTTTACTCTATCGGGCTATAAGATTTGCTTCTTAAAAACGCTTTAGTTTTCAATAGTTAATTAATCGAGTGCCTTGGCAGGGTTTAATCTTTTACCTCCAGTTCATTGAACAGCCCCAAAACATGTTCCGGGTACATACTTTTTACTACGGCACACCTTAAAACATGTTCTGGATACATACTTTTTCTTGCGGCACACTCCAAAACATGTTCTGGGGACATACTTTTTTCCACGGCGCACCCTAAAATATGTTCTGGGGACATACTTTTTTAAACGGGGATGTCTCAAAAAAGCCAGGAGAAAATCCTCCGAGCCGGAAAATGAGAGAAAATTTTTCCAAAATCATAAAATATACAATATAAAATTATAAACAGGCGATATTACTCCATTCTTAATTTCAAGTACAGTACAACGTCCGGAGATCAGATAAAAATGAAATGATTTTCATAAGCATAATCGAATAATAAACATAGCTGGTCGATTTTTTTATTCATTGAAATTTAATAACTTCCTACAACCAAATTTTCTAACATAAAAAATTTTCCACTATGAAAGACCAATCAATTAACGACTTCATGGAAGACTGTCGCATCAAGATTTACAATGCCTCCAGCGACGACGTCATCAGTGCCCGCCTCCTCCCCTTCGGATACGATGAGGCCAAACACACCGCCAACAAAACAATCTACGCCGACACGGTAGCGCTCGTTAAGAAAAATGAAAACGAAAATGCCGAATGGCGAACGGCCAGCGAACTGTTCAACAACCAGCAGAAAAAGACCCGGAAGGATTTCTCCCAAATCAGGAAAAAACTGAAATTCTACTATCCGGCCTCCTCTGCCGAAGCCAATACATTGGGACTCTACGAAGACAAAATCACCAAATACACCGACTTCTTGCAGGTAGCCAAAAACTTTTATGGTAACCTGGTGGGCATGCAGGAAGTGCTCGATAAACTAGCACCGTTTGGATATACCCTCGAATCAGTTCAGGCGCTGCAGGCAGACGTAGACCAACTTGATGTGTATCGTCCTGAAAAAAGTTTACAGGTTAGACATTTAAATTTACTTGTTTTTTATAATAGGTTTTCCATCTTTTTTTGAGTGTACCCGATCT
>NZ_PYGC01000011.1 GCF_003014495.1 Prolixibacter denitrificans
CTTCTCCAGCGCTTTTACATCTGTTCTTTCTTTTCCACTCATCGCCTGTAAAGATAAGTGAATATCATCGGAATAACGTTCCTGCCAGTTCCTGACAATGCGCCGGTACTGGGAACCTAAATCAAACCGGTCGCGTGCCTGCTGAAAACTCATCTTTTCTGCATCTATCTGGCTGACCAGCCAGCGCCTGAAACTAACTTCGTAATCATTGTAATTAATCGGTTTTTCCTGAAATCCTTCCATGTGATCGCTCAACATGGTCTCTTTTCCATTTTTCATTTTCTTGATTTTTACGTCAAGCTATTTCAGGATAAGACACCCTGAGTTTCTCCATATCCGAAAGGATTTCGTCCAGTTTTTTCAATACCCGGCCATACACAATCTGCAGGTCCCATTTGTAAAGCCGTCCGCCAACAGCGTAGAGTATCCCCATGATGATGAACACGCCCAACAACCAAAATACCGGGATGCCGTTCACGAAATAAATGGAAGGAAGATGTCTCGTTACCAACGGAAGGTAGTCGGAGAACCAAAAGCCCAAAACCATCGACAGGAAGAAGAACGGATAATAAAACCGGGCCATCCTGGCGTTGACGTCAATCTGCTCTTTCAACCAATGGTCAAACGATTTGACGTACTCGTAGCTGCTCACATTCGGCTCGATTTCCATAAGCCTTTTCTGTAAGGTGCGGTTGACCAGCACAATGGCGCCGGCAATCAAAAACACCATGATGCCCATGACGGGTATCCCGACCACAAAAGAAGCGCCCAAAATGACAACGCCCCCAATCACAATGGCTCGTAAGTTGGTTTGAAACATGCGCTTGAACTTCTCGACGATGTGCATCGATTTCTGCGTGTACAGGTTGTTTAATTTGGGGACCACCAAAGCGTCCGCTTCTAAAAAGCCTTCTTTCCAAATGGTTTCAATTGACTTTTCCATCTAACAGTTTCTTTAATCGTTCTTTAATCCGGTTAATGCGTACGCCAATGTTGTTGGCATTCGTACCCGTGATATCTGCGATCTCCTGGTACGATTTTTCCTCCAGGTAGAGTAAAATAACACCCCGGTCCACTTCCGACAACCGCCTGATGGCATCGTACAGCACATTCAGATTTTCGTCGGCAAAAGCATGGCTGTCTTCTGTTTCTTCTTCGGGCAGATAGTCGGAGGCAAAATGCTGCGTGTTGTTTTTCTTCTTCTTCAGCAAAGTCAAACAAACATTCAGCGATATCCGGTAGACCCATGTGCTCCATTCCGACTCCCGGCGGAACTTTTCCCGCGTCCTCCAGATTTGCAGGCATACCTCCTGGTAATAATCTTCAAAATCTTCCTGCGTGTTGGTATACGCCCGGCAAATCTTGATGATCAAAGCCGAATAGGGAAGAATGTAGGCTGTATAAAAATCGCTGCTCAAATTTTCTCTTTTCTTTGTTTAGTGGCTTACGTCGCGGATTATTACACCCGGGTGCATAATTTTTTGGAATTGAATAGGAAAGGTACGAAAAAGCTGGTGGCTCGGCCGTAGAGACGTAGCATGCTACGTCTCTACCAGGCATCGCGCACGCCCCGGTCAATCCTTTTCACCAGCCGGTTTCTGTTCCTGAATAACCAGGTTCAGCAAGCTGTCAATATACGGTTGTGGATTCCTGTGCAGATATGGATTGGTGCGATTGTCTGAGCTTAAAATGTATTGAACCGATTGCCCATCTATTACGATTCGGCCTTCTTGTTGGCTAAAGGCATTCCACTGGGCCGGTTCGTTGATACGAAGGTTTGGGATGGAAGCGAGAGAGCTGTCGAGGTGCACGACGTGGGTGTTATACACATCTAGCTCTTTGCTGAAAATTCCGCTGCGTTGAAAATCGGAAAGGGACTTTTCTTTCGAATCGAACAGGACCACAATGAAATTTTTATCCGTGTGAAAGTTGATGTCGAGGGTTCTGTTCTGAAATGAAATGAACAGAAAAGCCACGATTCCAACTACAATTTCGCCCAGTGTCAGTTTACGGTAAGAAAGAATTCTGATTAATGACCGGTCAACCACATAAAGTGTTAGTGTGAAAACCGTTAGGGCAGTAGTGACGGCAACCACTAAGGCTTCGGATGGTTTGTCGATAAAATAGATAATCCACGCCCAGGCTGTAATTACTAATGCGACAACGGTTATTAGCGTCATCGGGGTGATAGGCCAAACTAACCTTTTCAGGAAAGTCCTGAATTTGGTCCGGGCGCCGTTTCCTTTATTGGGTTTACCCATGGTTGTTCGTTTTTCCGCTCCGGCTTACACCGGTTCCGTCGTTAATCCGAGGCTCAGACGCAACCGTTCCAGTTCCTTTTCCGGGTCTTCGTTTTTACCGATGCTTTTCAGCGGAAGGAGGGAATGCCCTTTGGCGTCGTACAGCTCGACAAAAGTCTGTTTTACTTCGGTATCCAGCGAGCGGTTTCCCCGGCTGTATGAGGTAAACACTTCCCGCGATGTTACAAGGTGAAGTTGCATATCCCAGTAAATGTCGCGCCATTTTCCCAGGCGTATCAGCCCAAACAGGTTGTTGCTGAATTTTACTCTCCGATTGTAATAATCGATGGTGGTGCTGGTGTTGGTGAACCCGAGGAAGCTGCCAATAAACACCAGGGCCAACCCGGTGAGAGAAAAATAGCTGGCCACGATTCCTGCCAGAAAAACAATGACGCCGGAAGTGGAGGCCACCGGACCAAACGCCTTCTTAAATCGATAGGTCTTTTTCATAGAAACAGGTTCATGAATGGTGTTAGTCTTTATTCGTCAATACGGAAACGAAAGGTATGAAAAAACCCAATGTCCTTGTATATAGAAACGTAGCATGTTACGTTTCTATTGTCACATCGTTCATGGCGGTGGTATTTTTTTAACTGTATTAGCAGTTAAAGCAAACCTGACAGGTCTGGAGACATACTGACCAACCTGTCAGGTTTTAGATGATATGGATTTTAAGGTATTAGTGTCTGACAATAATTTTTTGCCGGTTCACCTTCCCGTTGACGGAAATCGTACAGAAATACAAACCGGATCGTTCTTTCTGTGCACTCCACTGGATGGTATTTTCTTTCCCCTCTGAAACCGATTGATTCCATGATTTAACCACACGTCCGCCAGCATCAAAGATTTGAATATTGGCTATTCCGTCTTCGCCGGAGGTGAAAGAAATGGTTGCCATCTCATTCACGGGATTGGGATAGACCACCATGCCTTCGACGCTTACCTTGTTTTGATCTAACGGGGGAATGGTGGCTGCTTTTAGCGGGGCAGTATAGGGTTCGTAATCGTTCGATTGTACGTAGATGGCGTAACCACGGGCGGGCGCTTCAACCCAAACGCGGCCGTCGGCATAAACATCAGTCGTTGCCCCGGTAAAAGCTTCCTTTAAGGTGGTGTTCGACCAGTTTGAAAAACCGGTAGCATTAGCTGTAACCCATACACCTTCGGTGGAAGAGTTGTTATTTATCACGACAATCGCGCCGTCCTTTGTGCCATTGCCATCACGACGAGCCACGTATACGTTGGCTGCATTCCCAGCAGGGTATGGATCTCCGGTTTCAGTCAGCACTGTTAGTCCGCCATTCAAATAGGTTTTACGGACAAAAAGCAGTTTGTTGATATCGTCTTTCAGACTTGATGGAATCGGAACTGTAAGGCTGGAATTGCTATTGTCAACCAGTGTAACACCAAAGTAGTGAGGATAAAAAATGCAGGGGCGACCTTCGTGGGTAAGGATATAAGCATAGCCCATTTTCCAGTCTTTGGTTACCCATTTGTCATGTTCTTTTCCCGTATCGTGGTTCTCGAGCCAGGTAACGACCGAAGTTCCCGGTAAGGCATTTCCCTGATCGTTACGCACCATTCCGGCATGATTCAGCCAACGCATATCGAAACTGGCATCGCCATTACACATACTGGTTAATGAGCTTTTCAGCGGAAAGTCAAAAGCATCGGCATCGGCACCTTGTGCGGCCAATCCTTCTACCCAGTTCTTAATCTGGTAATCAACTCCCCAATATTCACCTACGATAAAACGCTGGGCACCACCTTCCAATGGTAGGTTGTTAATCCACGAGGAAATGAAATCAATTTGGTATCCACGCACAAAATCAAGACGGAATCCATCGAACCCAATTTGATTGGCCATCCAGTAGCCCCAGGCATTCAAGCGGCTTTGTACGGTCGCACTGTAAGTATTGAAATCGTTTCCAAATCCTTTGGTATTGGGGATTAAGGCATCTTGTCCGTTCCAGTTCCAACCGGTTAAAAAGTCATTGGCATCTACCGGATGGAAATCGGTATAGGTCCAGGCATAATTTGCTTCACCTGTTCCGGTGTGATTCACATAAGTAATATGTGTATTGGTATGAGCTTCCAATGTTGAAGTCGCCAGATTGGTTCCGTTATACCAAATCTCAAATGGATAGTAACCGTGTGTTTGATCGGCCCAGTTCCAGCTTCCGTCGGTAGCCTGACTGCGGGCGGTGAGTTTGATGACGATGTCGTGTGTTGAAGTCAAGGTAACTTTGTACTCATCAATGTCACCGTCGTAACCGATAAATCCACGCATGGTAGAACCTGAAACTCCGAAATCATTGGTATCGCCGTTTCCGTTATTGGGCTCGGTCTCCCAGTTGTACGCGCCGCTAAATCCGGTACCCGTCCAATCAATTTCGCAGTCATAGCCCCGATCGGTGTAGCTAAGGGAGTAATCGAGATAGTACCCCTTAATTTTGATGTAATAACTACCGGGAGCCGCATTGGGAATGACCCATTTAATTTCGTTGGTAGGGTAAGGCACGTATTGAGTGCTGTTTCGGAAAGCTTCGTCGAACACATATCCTTTTACGGCCGGATTGGCTTCGTCGTTTTCGTCGCCTGAATATACATGGTTGAGTACGGCATCAGCATAAATATTCAGGTAGGGTGCACCTCCGGCTGTATTATGCATGGTGGCTATCATGTTCTCCAATTCGGCACGCGATCCAAAGCGCGTCTCGACCGTGTTTTTTTGATTGTAATTCCCCAAATCGTAATGGTCGTAAATTCCGTAGCCCATATCGGTAATTCCCCAGTTACCTTTGGATGGGGCAGGAATCCAGATTCCGGTAATTCCGGCATTTTTCAGTTCGCTGGCTTTCGATGTCAGGTTGTCCCACCAGGTACCATTTTTGTTTGTTTCGTCAACCGGCACATTCCAGTAGAAGGCTTGCATCATGGCGTCGTTTTGAGCCTTGGTTTTTCCGGTAAATGACAATACGATTAAACCCACAATCAAAATGTGGAAAAGAATCCTTTTCTTTTTCATAGAAAACTAGTTTTAGTTAATGAACCTCTGTGTAGGTTAGAAATCAGGGCATACCACTCCAATCGGGATTAGCTGTATCGTTTCACTAGTCCCTGGTACACTCCTTATCCGTTACCCAAAAATTAATCGCGTTTTAGTCTGGTTCGTTTTTATCGTAATGTCAACTAGTGGATTGGATAATACTCCGACATGTGCTATTGGGTACAAGCCGGTGTAGTTGTGATGTGTGTTGCTTAGATTTTTACATAGGCATAGCTTAGGTTAATCTGGTCCTCTTTTAAGCCTGTTTTTCAGGCAACATATAATACGAACATGACATTCATGTTCTTAATTTGTAAACTGATTATTTTATCTGTCATGGAACTGCTGTTCCCTTGGGAAGGGGAAGATATAAAAAATATTTTATTATTTACTATCTCAATGATTTGGATTTTGTGGTTCAGTTGTTGATGAGTTGTTAGTGAGTTGGTTATGGTTGGTTGTTGAACGATAATTTTGAACAAGACTCAATAGTAATTCTCCCTACTCTGTTGAAATTCCTTCATGATTTGGCGGGTGATGATTTCGGGCTGTTGTAGAGACGTAGCGTATTACGTCTTTACGATCGCTGGGTAGTATTTATGAAACAGAGCTAGCGTTTAACCCCGAATATTTATGAACGCCACGTATGTTCCTGTCGGAAAGTCCCGTAACTTTATAGAAACGAAACCTGCAGCCATGCATCGGGGAACCCAAATAAAGTTTACCCTGATTAATCCCACCTCTCCGTTGTGGCGCATTGGCGTCCATCAACGTCCGGCTAATTCCGGCGTGTTCCGATTTTCCATGCTGGCCAGTTTGTATGTGGCTGCTTCCATGCCGCTGTATGTCGAGACAAAGATTGTTGACGAGGATGTGGAGCCGGTCGATTTTGATGATGATGCAGATATCATCGGCATCTCGTTTATGACCTACAACGCCCCCCGGGCTTACGAAATTGCCGATCGGTTCCGGGCAAAAGGCAAGACCGTTATTTTCGGTGGTTATCATCCTACCTTCATGCCGGATGAAGCGATTCAACATGCCGATGCTGTTTGCATTGGAGAAGCCGAAAGCAGCGTTCCCCGCATGATGGAAGATTACATGAATGGCCGGTTGAAGCCATTTTACCGGAGCCAGCTGGTTGATTTGGCAGGCTTGCCGGTACCCGACCGGAACCTGCTCCGCCAGCGGGCCTACATCACGACCAATACCCTGCAAGCCACACGTGGATGTTTTAACCGGTGCGGGTTCTGTTCGGTGGCTCGTTTCAACCATTACCGGCTGCGTATCCGTCCGGTGGGCGAAGTAGTGGAGGAGTTGAAAGGCCTGGGCCGCGAAGTGCTGTTCATGGACGATAACATTGCGCTTGATAAGGAATATGCCCGTGAGTTGTTTAAAGCCATGATTCCGTTGAAAAAGCAGTGGCATAGTCAATGCGGTATCGGCATTGCCGAAGACGAGGAATTACTCCGTTTGGCCGCTCAGAGCGGTTGTCGCGGGTTGTTTATCGGCTTCGAGTCGCTTTCGCGGCAGAGCCTGGAAAACTGGAAAAAATTCGGCAATAAGCGGGTGGACTACCTTGAAGCGGTGAAGAAACTTCATGGGGCAGGAATTGGTGTTTTTGCGGGGTTCATCTTTGGCAGCGACAACGACGGACCGGATGTATTTGCCGATACCCTCGATTTTCTGTTGGAAGCCAATATCGAGGTCCTTCAGGCTACTCGCTTAACACCATTCCCGGGTACGCCGCTCTATGAACAACTGGACAGGGAAGGCCGCATCTTCGACAGGGACTGGAGCCACTACGATTTTTTCCATGTAGTGCATCAGCCATTGAACATGAGTGTGAGGGAGCTGCATAACGGGACGGTCTGGGTCCAGCAGCAGTTTTACCGAACCGATCGCATCATCCGGCGGGTGGGGAGAGCATCCGGATATTTGCATCCGGGAACGGTTGTACGGGCTTTGTTGCCCTTGAATCTGGGCTACCGTCACAAACTGGCTGCGTATGAGTCTTTGCAGAAAAAGTTATCGGTTCAACCGAAAGCCGGCTAGTGATATCAGTTTAGGGTAGAGACGCAATGCTTTGCGTCTCCATGAACGCACGGCTTATAGCAGTGTATTCATAAAACGGCATTGTCGGTCAGGTCAGTAATCTTCCCTAATCCGATGAAAGTCTTCCATGATTTGCCGGGTGATGGCTCCGGGCTGTCCGTTGCCGATGGTTCCTCCGTCAATCTGCACAATGGGCATGATTCGTTTGGTGGTACTGGCCAGAAATACTTCATCGGCCGTCATTAGATCTTCTAAGCTGATCTCTGCTTCCTGATAATTGAATGGGTGATCTGTAAGAATGTCCAACACGATGCTTCGGGTTACTCCTTTTAAAATGTTCTCTTTAGGTGTGACAACCATTCCGTTTTTCACTATAAAGATGTTTCCGCGCGATGTTTCCTGAACCGTTTTACCATTATGGTACAGAATGTCGACTGTTCCGGAGTCGGTTGCTTCATCCGCCCAGAATTGCCCCGCCAGGTAGTTGGTCGATTTGGCTTCCGGCAGAAAACGGCTGAACTCTTTCAGTGTTAAGTGAGCTCCCTGCTCATATAGCGATGGAGCGTATTGTGGCATTTCCGTGGGGAAGATGTATAGGGCCGCCTGATAAGAGTCTCCAGTACGTGGTGTATGAGGCAACGCAAACATTTTGATGTAACCATGTTCCATGCGGTTGTGCCCGATTATCTCCTCTATCGTCTTCGGCAGACGGGGCAGGAAATCAATTGTTAGCTTCAACAACCGGAGAGAACGTTCGAAGCGCTCGACGTGCCGCTCTCCGTAAAACGGTTTTCCGTTAATGACTTCAAAAAAATCAAAAGCCCCATATCCCCGGTTAATGGAGAGGCTGGTAACCGGAACCGAGATAACCCGTAGTTCCCTGAACAATCCGTTGTCGAAACCAATCATGGTATGTCGTAGTAGAAATGCGTTTGTCTAAAACAGGTAGTTCAAACCGATGTAAATACCCGAATCACCATCCTGTTTGTCTAGGGCAATTCCGTAGTCCAGTGCCGCGATGAAGTTTTGGTTCATGGCCAGGCGCAGTCCGCCACCGACGCTGTAATGCATTTTCTCGGCACCAAAATTGAAATACTGGTTCATCGGCTCGTTCATGTTGGAAATCTTGTTCTGGATATCCATCTTCTTCACGACGCGGCCGAAGTCGAGGAATCCGTTCAGTCCCCAGTAGAAATGTTGCTTGAATTTCTCCATCCGGGCAAATTTCCAGCGCAGTTCGGTGTTCCCCATCACAAAGCCGTCACCCACAATGCGGTTCCGCAGGATACCCCGCAGTGTTTTGGCGCCTCCCAATCCCGATGAAGAGGAACCGCGCAGTGCGGAAGCAATGATTTGCGGCTGGTAGTAAAAGGGCGCGTGTCCGCCAATGGTTTGTTGCCACTGAATGCGGTAGGCAAACGACAAGTCGTTTTTCACGATAGTGAAATATTGACGTTGGGTAATCGATAGCTTGGTAAAACTGCTTTCGGCACCCATGAACTTTTGTGCAGTGGCCAGTTCGGCTTCTGCCCAGATGCCGTGCATCGGGTTAGGCTTGTTGTCGCGGGTATCGTAAACCAGTCCGGCTTTCACAATTGGGACAAAACCACCGTTGGCTTCTTTTGCCGAAATGATGCCCCATTGCTGGTATTTTTCGTACAGTCCGGGCTGCTCGCTCACTGGCGGCAGTTTATCGGCTTCCTTTTTCCCTTTGTTCAGTTTATCTACATCGACTGAGCTGATGTTGAAGTTCAGTAGGTTGAAACCGACCAGCCAGCGGAAATTCGAATCGCCCCAGTCGCCCTGGATATCGGTTTTAAACCGGAAAAGTTTCTGATGGAACTTGTAAAACATCCGCGTACGGTAATCCGGTGAGGTATCATCGGTCCAATCCTTATTGTAAACAGCCTCATAACCGTTGAAGCCGTAAAAATCGTATGCCTGGTCGGGAAGGTAACTCAGGTCTGTAGTCAGCTCGATACCCGGAATCAACGCTTCCGAATCATAATAAAAACGATAGGTTCCGCTGCCTTTGGTGTAATGCGAAACTTCGAAATACAACGAGTGGTCGTAGTCGGGGTAATTACTTCCATCACCGTAATTGAAGAAGTTAACGACCGCTCCGTACTGGAAGCCCAGGTCGCTGTCGAACGAAATGGCCGGCAATGCGCCCATGTTCCATCCGGTTTTTATCTCTTTTTTCTGGTTGTCTTGTTGATTGTTTTGCTGTGCGCTGCTCCAAAACGGAATAGCAGTCAGCAGGATAAGCAGGAATAGATTCTTTTTCATCTTGGTTTGCTCAAATAATCATTTGATGACGCCAAGATGGTGTTTTCCTTTTTATTTACAAAATGGAAAGTATCTCCGCCCTTTGCAAAGCAGACAACAGGCGAATACCTTACAGGCATTGTTAATTATTTTGTTTAACAGAAACGAACTTTTTATTTTGTTAATCCTTTATCAGGATGAAAGAAAAACAGATTTGACGATAGCTTGTGGGCTGTCTTTTGTTTTTCGTTAAAGGAGAAAATTAAGAATATGAAACGAGTCCCGAAACGTCGGGACTAGTTCCATCAGGCAATTGAAAATAAATGATAAACTGATGAAATACATTGGAGCACACGTGAGTGCAGCAGGAGGCGTGGAGAATACACCGGCGAATGCGCACGCCATCGGAGCGAAAGCCTTTGCTTTGTTTACCAAAAACCAGCGGCAGTGGGTGGCCAAACCGTTAACGCAGGAAAACATCGACGGTTTCAAAGCGAACTGTAAGAAGTACGGCTACGACCCGAAGCACATCCTGCCGCACGATAGTTACCTGATTAACCTGGGACACCCCGAAAAGGAAGGTTTGAAAAAGTCGCAGGATGCCTTTCTGGACGAGATGCAACGTTGTGAGCAGTTGGGCTTGTCATTGTTGAATTTCCATCCGGGAAGCCACCTGAAAAAGATTTCGGAGAAAGAATGTTTGTCGAAGATTGCGGGTTCGGTTAACCTGGCGTTGGAAAAAACGAAAGGTGTGACGGCGGTAATCGAGAACACGGCGGGACAGGGAACCAACCTCGGATTTTCTTTTGAACAACTGGCGGAAATCATCGAGCAGATAGAAGATAAGAGCCGCGTCGGTGTCTGCATCGATACCTGCCACGCCTTTACTGCCGGATACGATTTGATTACCGATGAAGGATACGAAGAGACTTTCCGAAAGTTGGACGAGGCTGTCGGATTGAAATACCTGAAAGGCATTCACCTGAACGATTCGAAGAAAGAGCTGGGTAGCCGTGTTGACCGGCATGACGCTATCGGCAAAGGTTTTATCGGGAAGGAGGCTTTCCGCCGAATGATGCAGGACGACCGTTTCGACGATATTCCCATCATTCTGGAAACACCCAACACGGAAGCCTGGGCCGAAGATATCGCGATGTTATACGAGTTTACGAACGAGTAAACCTTTTCCGGTTACGGAAAAAGGAAGTGGCAGGGTAGTGCTCGCCCCGCCGAATTTATTAATTTTGTGTAGCCCGGTTCAGACCTGCTGTGAATCTGTAAAATGATGTTCTATGATGTCATTTTTTTCCGGAGATTGATGGCCGGCATGTAAAGGGGTATTTGTCTCACAAACAAATCCTGCAGCTTATGATTACATTCCTGTATAAGGAAAATGGAAGAGTTCATATGGAGAAAGTCCGGGATTCGATTTCGGATTTTGGCGATAAAGAGATCATCGGAATTGATCTGGAAAGCCCGACTCCTGAGGAACGAAAACAAGTCGAAAATCAATACAACATCAAGCTGCTGAGTTGGCAAAAAGCCGAAGAGATCGAAAGTAGTTCCCGCTACTTCGAAACGGATGATACCATTATTGCTAACTCCAATTACATGAAAATGGAAAACGGACGCTACGATTACATGCCGGTTTCCTTCATCATCAAACACCAGGTTCTTTTTTCCTATCACTACGACCGAGTCGACTCTTTCAAGAACGTATACAGCCGTCTTCAGGCACAATCGGTCACTGATATGGACGGATACGACTTGTTTCTGCTCGTGTTGGATGTGCGCATCGACTATGATGCCGACCTGTTGGAGGCCGTGGGAAGAAGTATCAATCAAATCAGTAAAAAGATCCGTATCGACCGGGATTTGGACGAAGAAAGTATCCTACAGATTACCCAGTTGCAGGAAGCTACCATGTTGCTGCGTGAGAATATCATGGACAAGCAGCGGGTGATGTCTGCTATCCTGAAGAGCGAGCGTTTTGTGAACAAGAAGGAGGGACGTTTGCGTATTATGCTGAAGGATACGGGGTCGCTGTTGGAACACACGGCATTCAGCTTCGAACGTCTCGAGTTTTTGCAGGACACTTTGATGGGACTGATTGACATTGAGCAGAACAAAATCATCAAGATGTTCTCGGTGGTAGCCGTGGTATTTATGCCGCCAACTTTAATTGCCAGTATGTACGGTATGAACTTCCGGATTATGCCGGAACTGAGCTGGAGTTTTGGTTATCCGTTTGCCATTGTTCTGATGCTGGCATCCTCTGTTTTAACCCTTTGGTATTTCCATCGCAAGGGCTGGTTGTAGTCTATCTCCAAAAAAATACCCCTGCCGTTCGTTGTGAACAAACAACAGGGGAATGAATGGGTATGGTTACGATTATTATCTGTTATACTCTTCCCGTTGCATAATAGTTTCCTTTAACAGGCCCTGAAATTTTTCGGGCTCTTTAACTGCGTAATCGAAAGCCTCTTTGGTCAGGTTGTCATAGCCTTCGCGGCCGGCAATAACGATCGACGTATTCGTTATGTGGTAATAACGGGCCAGTTTCCGGTTGGGCCTGCGGTTAATATTCACATCGATGAAATGTACGTTTACTGAATCGGCAAAGTATTTCATCACCGTTTCTTTCGTCGCGTTACCTACGGTCTGACAAGTTGTGCAGGGCTTGTCGCCGTGAAAGTAGTATACATTCACCGTGTGGGCCGGAATCGAAATAACGGTGTCGGTCTCCATGGCAGCTTTTCGCTGTGCTTCCTTTTTATGACCAGGCTTGCAGGCAGCAAAAACGACCAGGGTCATGATGGATATGAGAAGATAGTTTTTCATGTTATGTCAGGTTAAGTGTTTATACAATGCAATTCTGTTGCAGCTCGGTATTGTTTTACATGCTATTGTGAATCCCTCTATGCGGCCTGTTTGAAGAGAGGCCTTTTCTCTTCAAGTTACACAGAATTATATAAACTTAGAAGTGTGTAATGTCACATAATGTTCATTGTTTTATACGTTTTATAGCATGTTTTGTTTGCATAAAGAAAGATTTCAATCTGAAGTTGAAGGGGATATCTGCTTAACTTGAGGCACTTAAGGTGTGAAGAGGTATTTTATAACATAATCAATCTAAATGATGTTTTTTCCGTTGTATCAGGAGCTCAGTGTGGAACGTAGGTATGGTGATGCTGCCTGATTCTGCTAATTTTTATACTTTTATTGTTCCCCTTGCGGGGATGAAAACGTGTGTATTCGAATTTGAAACTGAAAAAATCTTTACTTGTGAAAAAATTACTTCTTTCTCTGTTTCTCGCGTGGTTTGCTGCCGGCGTATATGCTCAGCAAGAGAAGAAACCATTGACCACTGATAACTTTAATACCTGGAAGCACATTCGTGAGCCGCAAATATCGGAGAATGGGCAGTACCTGGTTTACGAACTGAACCCGGGCCACGGGGATGGCAATCTTGTTGTGAAGGATATGACAAGCGGCCGCATTGATACCATTGCCCGGGGATACGATGCTAAGCTGTCCGGAAACAGTTCCATTGTGACGTTCAAAATTAAACCTCAGCTGACGCTCCGTCGCGAAGCGGAAGTGGAGAAGTTCAAGAAGGATAAGCAGCCGCAGGATTCCATCGGGATTTATTCCTTTAAAACCCATCAGGTGGTAAAGTATCCCAAGGCTGAATCGTTTAAGATTCCCGAAGAAGGCACTGGTTGGGTGGCATTTCTGTCGGATGGAAAGATTGAGAGTCCCGCTGATTCAACGAAAGCTGATCAACCCAGTGACGACAAAGAGAAGAAAAAGGACAAGAAGGAGTCGGGCAACCTGGTGGTCGTCAAACCGGGCCTGAATGACACGTTGGTCTTTCGCCATGTAAAAGAGTACAGCTGGTCGAAAAACGGAAATACGCTGATGTTTACGACAGGCAAAAAAGACTCGACAGTAAACCTGGCGTCCGTTAATTATTTCGATACCAAAAGCGGAGAAAGACGCATTGCCTTTTCGGGGGAAGGATTCCCGGGCAAGATTGCGGTCAGTGAAGCTGGCGATCGCGGAGCTTTCCTGTTCTCGAAAGATACGGTTGAAAATAAAACTTATAGTTTGTACCTGTCGGAAGTTGATGCGGAGCCATCGGTAATAGCCGATACGTTGACGGCTACCTTGCCGAAAGGCTGGGCTCCTTCGGAAAATGGGAAGCTCGATTTCTCGAAAGACGGAAAGCGCCTGTATTTTGGTTCGGCACCGAAACCGGAACCGGAGCCAAAGGACACGTTGATGAAAAGCGAAAAGGCCCGTCTGGATATCTGGTCATGGACTGATAAGCAATTGCAGCCCCGTCAGAAGATTAAGCTGAAGAGCGAAAAAAAACGGACCTATCTGGCCGTGTATGATGTCGAGAAAAAGACAATTACTCAGTTGGCTGACGAAAAGCTGAAAACGGTTCGGACAAAAAGAACTGGAGAAGGAGCGTATGCGGTCGGTATCGACCCTGTACCTTACGAAAGAGCGATGTCGTGGACTGGCCTGGAGTGCGCAGATTTTTACCTGGTCAATATCGCGAACGGAGAGAGGAAGTTTATGGTAAAAGGCGTTAGGCGGGGACGCCTGGGGCCGGCGCAGCACTACTTTGTTTATTACAATTACCAGGATAGTACTTATTATTCAGTGAATACGAAAACATTGGAAACGCTGGCACTGACAAAGTCGGTAAAGGCGCCGATGTACGATGAACTGAACGACATGCCAACACCGGCTTATCCTTATGGGATTGCCGGATGGGCCAAAGATGATAAATATGTTTTTGTGTACGATCGGTACGATATCTGGCGATTGGATCCATCGGGGAAAGAACAGCCGGTTAATCTCACCGATGGATACGGCCGGAAGCATCAAATGAAATTTCGGTATGTGAAACTGGATCCGGAGGAAGAATATATTTCGACGAAGACTTCGGCATTGCTGTCGGTTTTCCAGGAAGAAACAAAGCAGGCTGGTTACGCTTCCTTACGTATGAATAAGGCGGCTGTGCCTAATATGCTGGTTTTGGATGATTACGTGTTCCGGAAAACTGCGAAAGCAAAAAATGCCCCGCAAATCATATTCACTAGGGAATCGTTCACCGATTACCCGGATGTTTGGAAAACAGATGACCGGTTTGCCAATTACCAGAAAGAAACAGACGCGGAGCCGCAGCAGAATAATTATTTGTGGGGCTCGGCAGAACTGGTGAGCTGGACCAATCTGAATGGGGTGAAGTTGCAGGGAATATTGTATAAGCCCGAAAATTTCGACCCGTCGAAGAAATATCCGATGATGATTTATTTCTATGAACGGAGTTCCGACTCGTTCCATCGTTACTGGACTCCCGGGCCGAGCCGTTCCATCATCAACAAGCCGTTTTACACCAGCAACGATTACCTTGTTTTTGTTCCCGATATCGTTTATACCGTTGGTTATCCGGGACAAAGTGCGTACAACTGCATTATGAGTGGGGTAGAAGCGTTGATGGATAGATACCCGTTTGTGGATGCGAAGCATATGGCTTTGCAGGGACAAAGCTGGGGCGGTTATCAGACAGCCTACCTGGTGACGCAGACCAACCTGTTTGCTGCTGCCATGGCGGGTGCTCCGGTGGCCAACATGACCAGTGCCTACGGTGGTATTCGCTGGGGAAGCGGTTTAAGCCGAATGTTCCAGTACGAGCATACGCAGAGTCGCTTGGGAGGAACCTTGTGGGATAAACCTTGGCGCTACATCGAGAATTCACCGTTGTTCTATGCCGACAGGGTTCAAACGCCGCTGTTAATGATGCACAATGATCACGATACAGCAGTTCCGTGGTACCAGGGAATCGAATATTTTGTGGCATTGCGTAGATTGAATAAGCCGGTTTGGATGCTGAGCTACAATGACGAGCCGCATAACCTGAAAGCCGGCAGTTGGGGCGATAGAATGGATTTGTCTATCCGGATGAAACAATTCTTCGACCATTACCTGAAAGGAGCCGCAGAACCGAAATGGATGAAAACAGGTCGTCCTGCCATTGACAAAGACAAGGAGGGGGCGTTGGAAATAAAATAGTTGTTTGAAGATATACAGGAGATGGCCGCATAAGTTTTGTTTATGCGGCCATTTTTCCATCTTTTCCTTATGTTTAATTTTATGTTAGTTATGTTTTGAAAATTCTTTGTTTAAACGAATTGTTTCACTAATTTCATAAGTCCAAAATGCGCCTATTAAAAGCATTTCAGACACAGAAACGATTTTTCCCGCGAGAATTGAATTAGCGGAAGCGGAGAGAATCTGTACCACTGAGGATTTATATTGTGTGTATTGTAACTAACTGATTTAAAGATTCTAAATGTTGTTCTATTCCTTAAGGAGAGTACTGCCTCTCTTACTGCTTTGTCTGCCGTTTACTTTAAGGGCCCAGAAGGCTTCGGTTGACACTCTGAAAAAGCAGTATGAGCAGTATGACCAGATGTATGGCTTAAATGATCTGCTGGTCAACGGAGTTTTGTACATCAACCTGCATTACAATGCTACGGGATACCCGTTCATGGGAGAAAATACATTTCGGCGTGGCTCTGTTACGGTGAAAAATGAGAATTTCTCTCCGGTTGAGTTAAAGTATGATATTGTTAATCAGCAGCTCGTGCTGAAGGTGATTAACTCTTTCGGAGGTGAGAGTCATATTATTCTCCGGCGGAATTTTATTCATCAGTTCACCCTTGAAGGCGGGTATTTATTCGAGTGGATAGACAACGACCAGTTACATCCATCATTTTATCAGGTTATTGGTGAAAAGGGATTTCGCTGGTTAATTAAGTATACAAAATTTCTGGAAATACCTCAGGGGTCACAAGCTAACCACCGGGCTTACACCAAGGCCTACCGGAAGTATTACTTCGAACGCGATGGTAAGGTATTCGATATCCGGAACCGGAGAGCCATAAAAAAACTTTTTCCTGATAAGAAAAAAGAGCTGAAGAAGTATTTCCGTGCACACAGGAAATCATTCTCAGCTATTTCTAACGAAGACTTTAATAACCTGCTTAATATCCTGAAAGACGCATGAGAATTACCAGCATTATCTGGGGAATCGTAATGATGTGTATGCTGGTGCCTGAACTCAGGGCGCAAAACCAGGATAACGACATCGTATTTTCCGGAGATTACAACGGCTTAACGTTTGAACAATTTGTTTCCAAAGTGGAATCACAACAAGAGGTTCACTTCTATTACCGCAAAGATTGGGTGCAGAAAATCCAACTGGATCATGCTTCGGGTTCGGATTTGTCGATGAGGGAAGTTTTGCACCGTGCTTTTCTGGGTACGGATCTTCGTTTTTATATCGATGCCTACCGTGACATCTATGTGATGAAAGGTAGGGACATGGTTACAGCTTTACCCGACAAGTTGATAGAAGCTTCTGGCGGTAAAAGCCGGAAAGGAGGCATTACGGATGTTGAAAAGCGCTACCTGGAAGGCCGCAAGGAGAAAAAGAATAAGACAATTGTTTTCGGCCGGGAACACATTAAAAAGCCAAACGAGCGGGTGTATCTTACCGGACGTGTAACCAACGCTGAAAGTGGAGAACCATTGGTTGGGGCAACTTTTTACGTGGAACAATTGAAAGACGGCGTCGTCAGTGATGCACAGGGGTATTATCGTTTGGTGGTGCCACCCGGGAAATATACACTTCAGCTGGGTAGCATGGGAATGCAGAAGCAGGTTTATAACCTGCAGATTTGGCAAAATGCACATTATAATTTCCAGTTCGAGAAGGACATTATTCCTTTAAAAGAGGTGGTAATTGAAGCCAATAAATTTCACAACGTACGCGGGACCCAAATGGGATTTCAACGTTTGGATGTGAAAGCAATCAAGGAAATTCCGGTGGTGATGGGCGAAAGCGATTTGCTGGAGGTTGCTCGTATGTTGCCGGGGGTTCAATCGGTTGGTGAAGGTAGTTCCGGATTGAATGTGCGCGGAAGTCCTGCCGATCAGAACCTGTTCTACATTAACCGGGTTCCGGTGTTTAATACCTCGCACCTGTTTGGTTTTTTCTCTGCGTTTAACCCGGATATTGTGCGCGATTTCTCTTTCTACAAAAGTAATATCCCTGCCCGTTTCGGCGGTCGCCTGGCTTCCATTTTCGATATCTCGACCCGTGAAGGTAACAGTAAGAAATTTACTGCACGTGGCGGAATCAGCCCGATTACCGGAAGGCTTTCGGTGGAAGGACCGCTGGTTAAAAACAAAGGTTCATTTGTTATCGGTGGTCGTTCGACTTATTCGGACTGGATTCTGAGGAGGTTGAAAGATCCGGATTTGAAGAACAGCAATGCCGGTTTTTACGATATTGCTACCAACTTCAGCCTTGAGGCAAATCGGAATAATCATATCCAACTCTTCGGTTATTATAGTCACGATAGGTTTACGCTTTCTACCAACAGTCACTTCAAGTACAGTAACAAGGGAGGCTCACTACTTTGGAGACACCTTTTCAACGAACGTTTTACGGGCACATTCAGTGGTGCTTTCGGAGAATATTCCTACGCGAATACCGAGGAGCAAGACCCGTTGAATGCTTATACGAAGAACTATTCGATAGGGCACTATGAGCTGAAGAGCGATTTTGATTACAATGTGGCTCCGAACCATTTGCTTCGTTTTGGTCTTTCTGCTATATACTACGATCTCGACAGGGGGGCATTGAATCCTTATGGAAATGAATCGCTGCGTTATTATACCAACCTTGGAAGGGAATACGGAACAGAGGATGCTCTTTACCTAAGTGATGAATGGAAAATTGGAGCGAACCTGACTGTGGATGCTGGAATCCGTTACAGCTATTACGCTTATCTGGGACCCAATAAAGTTCGTAACTATTATCCCGATGCTCCTTTGGATGAGAACACGGTTGTTGACACAGTAAGTTACAAATCAGGTGATATTATTCAATCGTATCACGGCCCGGAATGGCGACTGGCGTTGAATTATTTGGTGGGACAAAACAGCTCAGTGAAGCTGTCCTATAACCGGATGCGTCAGTATCTTTTCATGCTGAGTAATACGGTTGCATTATCTCCGAACGATCAGTGGAAACTGACTGATTCGCACATTAGTCCTCAGATTGGAGATCAGTTTAGTGCCGGTTTTTACCGGAACTTTCCCGACAAGCATCTGGAAACTTCTATCGAGGCCTATTACAAGAAGGCGAATCATTTGGTGGAATATAAAAACGGTGCCGATTTAATTGGAAACCGCTGGGTTGAAACCGACGTGGTTCAGGGAAAACAGGATGCTTACGGATTGGAGTTGATGCTGCGTAAAACAGCCGGAAAACTGAATGGCTGGATCAGCTACACCTATTCGCATGCCCGTGTAAAAGTAGATAGTAAGTTTCCTGAAGATCAGATTAATTCAGGAAAAGAATATCCGGCTAATTACGACATTCCTCACTCGGTGAATGTGGTTACCAATTACCGTTTGAGTCGTCGCGTAAGTTTCTCTGGAAACATGGTGTATTACACCGGTCGGCCGATAACTTACCCGAGTGCTATTTATTACATCGACGGAAAAAAAGTGTTGAACTACTCTCTCAGGAACGAGTACAGGTTACCCGATTATTTCCGTGTCGACCTTTCGGTGAATATTGAAGGAAATCTGGTTGCTAAAAAGCTGGCTCACAGTTCTTGGATGGTAGGTGTGTATAACCTTACGGGAAGAAAAAATGCCTACTCAGTGTACTTTAAGAATGTGGATGGCAATATCCAGGGATACAAACAATCTATTTTCGGTGTGCCGATTCTGACACTTACCTGGAACTTTAAATTGGGTAACTATGCGAGTGAATAAGTTATACGTATTGTTACTAGTAGTAATCGCCGTAGGCGCTTTGTTTCAACGATGTGTGGAGCCGTTTACCCCTGAAATAAAAAAATACTCCGATTTGTTAGTCGTCGATGGTACATTGACTGATGAGTTGGGAACACAGGTGATTACGGTTTCCAGAACCTCTGATTATTCCAGTGGTCGGTTCATCCCGGAAAATGGATGTACCGTTACTGTTCAGGACGATCAGGGAAATATTTTTCCATTTGAGAGAAAAGGCAGAGGTAGATATGAAGCCGAGTTTTACCAGGGCGATCTGCGATATGGAAGAGCGTACATGTTGCGGGTAATCGCTAATAACGGAGAAGTTTTTGAATCGAATTATCAGACGCTGACACCTGCACCACCGGTAGATAGTGTAACTGCAGTTTATGAACCCAAAGCTACGGCAGAAAAACCCGAAGGATTAAAAGGTTACCAGTTTTTTGTGAATACCAGTGATCCCAATGGTAACACACGCTATTATCGCTGGAGTATGGAAGAAACATGGGAGTATCATGCTCCTTTTACTTTGTATGCTATGTGGGATGGTGAATGGCACTTTGATTTTGCTTTCCCCGATGATCGGAGCAGATGCTGGAAAACGATGGATGTCCCGGGCATATTTACTGCAACAACCCGTGATATTTCGGAAAATGTTTTGAAGAATGTAAAGTTAAACTATGTGTCTACTCAATCGGATCGATTAAAATGGCGGTATAGTTTGTTGGTTCGGGAATATGCTTTGTCAGCTGAGGCGTATGAATTTTGGAATGGATTACAAAAGCAGACCCAGGAAACCGGTGGTTTGTATGAGTTGCAACCTTACATGATTAAAGGGAACATTACCTGTACTTCAAATCCCGGGGAGACAGCTCTTGGATTTTTCTCCGCTTCAGGTGTATCGGAAAAGCGTGTTTTTGTATATCCTCCATCTGACTATGTTTCTGAGCCTCCTTGTGTTGGGGATACGATAAATGCCCGTAACCCAATTGAGGATTATCCGGAATCGGCTTTCCCGGTATATCTATACGAAATACAGCAGCCTACGGGTGGTGTTATTCATCAGCTGGCAGCGGCAGAAAGACGTTGCTTTGATTGTCTTGAAAGAGGAGGTACCAATATTAGACCTGATTTTTGGGTGTATTGATAGTAAAATGATGAATCACAATTATTTATGATGTGTAAGAGGTGAAGCAATCCCAAAGAAAATATGTATTAGGAGTAATTGCCATTTTCATGGTAATGGGGGGACTGCATCGCTGTGTTGAACCATTTACTCCGCAGATTAAAAAGTATTCTAATCTATTAGTGGTCGACGGCACCCTGACCAATGAGGTGGGAACACAGGTAATTACTGTTTCGCGTAGTTCTAACTATAACGATGCTGAGTTTATCGCAGAGAATGGATGTACTGTCACGGTTCAGGATGACGAGGGAAACATCTATTCTTATGCCGGGAAAGGTAATGGTAAATATGAAGCTGAGTTTTACCAAGGCGATCTGCAATATGGAAGAGCTTATATGTTGCGGGTAATCGCGAATGATGGAGAAGTTTTTGAATCGGATTATCAGACCTTGAGGCCTGCACCTCCAATTGATAGTGTAACTGCCGTATATGAGCCCAGAATTACCCTGGAGGACCCTGATGGATTAAAAGGTTATCAGTTTTTTGTGAGTACCAGTGATCCCGGTGGCAATACTCGTTATTATCGCTGGAGCATGGAAGAAACCTGGGAATACCATGCACCTTTTACGGTAGCTTATATGTGGGATGGGGCATTGCACGATTTTTCCTTCCCGGATGACCGGAGTACGTGCTGGATGACGATGGATGTTCCTGGTATATTTACCGGAACGACCCGGGATATTTCGGAAGATGTTTTGAAGAATGTGAAGCTAAACTATGTGTCTACTCAATCGGATCGGTTAAAATGGCGGTATAGTTTGTTGGTTCGGGAATATGCGTTGTCGGCTGAAGCCTATGAATTTTGGAGTGGACTACAAAAGCAGACTCAGGAAACGGGTGGTTTGTATGAATCGCAACCGTACATGATTAAAGGAAATATTACCTGTATTTCAAATCCTGATGTAAAGGCACTAGGATTTTTCTCGACTTCGGGTGTAAGTGAGAAGCGGATTTTTGTTAATCCTCCATCAGATTATGTTTATGAATTGCCTTGTTTGGGAGATACGATTACACCCCGTAACCCGATTGAGGATTATCCGGCGTCGGCATATCCTGTATATCTTTTTAAAATACCACTGCCCATGGGAAGACATACGATGGCTGCAGCGGAAAGACGTTGTTTCGATTGTCTTGAAAGAGGAGGTACCAATATCAGACCTGATTTTTGGGTGTATTAGAAGAAATTGAACGATGAATAACAATTAGTGAATAGATAAAGCAGTGAAGCAGCCCCAAAGGAAATATGTCGTAGGAGTAATTGCCATTTTCATGGGAATAGTGAGCTTGCCTTGTTGTGTTGAACCATTTACTCCGCATGTTAAGAAGTATTCCGATTTATTGGTGGTTGACGGCACCCTTACAGATGAGCCGGGAAGTCAGGTTGTTACTGTATCCCGAACCTCCGACTATAGCGAAGCTGAATTTTTACCAGAGAATGGATGTGTGGTTACCATTTTGGATGACCAGGGAAACATTTATCCTTTTAACGGAAAGGGAGATGGTAAATATGTGGCCGAATTTTACCAGGGTGACCTGAAGTATGGAAGAGCTTATATGTTGCGTGTAATCGCTGGCAGCGGAGATGTTTATGAGTCGGACTATCAGGTGCTGAAGCCTGCGCCCCCAATTGACAGTGTGACCGCCCGGTATGAGACCAAAGTTACCGCAGAAAATACGAGAGGGCTGAAGGGGTACCAATTCTTTGTAAATACCAGCGATCCGACCAATAATACGCGCTATTATCGCTGGAGTGCGGAAGAAACCTGGGAATATCATGCGCCCTACGAGGTTGTGTTTATGTGGGATGGTACGCTGCATTTCTTTTCTTTTCCTGATAACAGGAGCACCTGTTGGAAGACTTCAGATATCCCTGCCATTTATACCGCGACGACACGAGATATGTCTGAGGATAGGTTGACAAATGTAAAACTCAGTTTTGTTTCCACCGGGAGTGAGCGATTGAAGTGGAGATACAGTTTGTTGGTCACCGAGTACTCGTTATCTGCCGAATCATATGAGTTTTGGAATGGACTGGAAAAGCAAACTCAGAAAACCGGAGGTTTGTATGAAGCGCAACCTTACATGATCGAGGGAAATATTTCCTGTGTTTCCACGCCTGATGAAGTGGTCCTGGGATTTTTCTGCGTAAGTGGAGTGAGTAAAAAGAGAATTTTTGTTGGCCCAGCTCCCGATCCAGTTTATGAAATGGTTTGCAATCTGGATAAAATCGGCCCGAGAAATCCGATAGAGGATTATCCAGAGTCTGCTTACCCGGTATATCTCACCGGAACGTTATTGCCTGGAGGAGGATATGCGATGGCGGCTTCCGAAAGGCGCTGTTTCGATTGTCTTGAAAGAGGAGGAACGAATGTTAAACCTGATTTCTGGGAGGATTAGAATAAACACAAGAAAGAATAATAATTAGATACAGTAAGTGAAGCAATCCGAAAGAAAATATGTAGCAGGAGCAATTGCCATTTTCATGGTAATTGGAGGATTGCATCGTTGTGTCGAACCATTTAATCCCTCAGTGGAGAAGTACAGCGATCTGCTTGTCATTGATGCTACACTGACGGATGAGCCAGGTGTTCAAAAGGTAACGGTTTCGCGAACATCGAGTCTTAATGATTCAGCCTTTATACCTGAAATTGGTTGTACGGTAACCATTTTGGATGATGTAGGAAATATATATGATTTGAGTGATGGCGGCAATGGAAGATATGCAGCCAACTTTAACAGTGAACAACTTCAAACCGGCACTTCCTATATGCTGAGGGTCATAGACAATAGCGGAGACGTATTCGAATCAGATTATCAGAAGTTATTACCTCCTCCCAAAATTGACAGTGTGACCTATCGTTATGGACCCAAGTATACGCCTGAATTTCCTGAAGGACTACTCGGCTGTCAGTTTTATGTGAATGCGAGTGCCCCTGGTGGTGAAATGAAGTTCTATCGGTGGAGTATGCAGGAGACCTGGGAGTATCACTCAATTTATCAAGTCGGAGCGATGTGGGATGGTGCCTTGCATGATAATTATTATTTCAAGGAAAACAGGACGATTTGTTGGATGACCAAGGAAGTTCCCGGCATTTATACTGCGACGACCCGCGACATGGCGGGAAATGTTTTGAAAAATATCAAACTGAATTATGTTTCTGTCGGAAGCGATCGGTTAAAATTCAGGTATAGTCTTTTAGTCCGGGAGTATTCACTTTCGCCCGAAGCCTATGAGTTTTGGAGTGGGCTGGAAAAACAAACACAACAAACCGGAGGATTGTACGAAACGCAGCCTTATATGCTAACCGGAAATATTTCCTGCGTTTCAAATCCCGAAAAAACTGCGTTAGGTTTTTTTTCAACGAGTGGCGTTAGTAAAAAACGAATTTTTGTTAAACGTTCACCTTATCCTGTCAGAGATATTGTTTGTTCTTCCGATACAATAAGAGGAACCGGGGACCTGATGCCGTATCCGCCTTCATCTTATCCGGTTTACATGTATTATTTTATTCTGCCTTCGGGCGGATTAATGAGAGTTGCTTCCAATCAGCGTTGCTTTGATTGTTTAGTACGTGGTGGTACGAATGTGAAACCTGATTTCTGGGAGGATTAAAATGGTAAGGCAATATAGATATACGATTTTGAGATTAACATAATTTGTGAATAGTTCTGTTTGCTGGTTTCAAATGAAGAGATGATGATTGTGAAGAAAAAATATTTGATGTTGATGGCTATTACGATTGTTGGTTTTGGAATTCAACGTTGTGTGGAGCCATTTAATCCACCGGTAACCAATTACAATGATTTATTGGTTATCAGTGGGACGTTGACGGATGAGCCGGGAACACAAACAATTACTGTTTCCAGGACGACTCCCTACACCGACTCTACCTACGTTCCCGAGAATGGATGCTCAGTGACTGTTGTCGATGATAAGGGTAACATAATTAGTTACACAGGAAAAGGAGAAGGCAAATATGTTGCCAATATAACCAGTGGTGATTTGGGATACGGAACCAGTTATATGTTGCGGGTGATCGATAACAAGGGCGATGTATATGAGTCAGATTACCAGACGCTGCAACCGGCTCCTCCTATTGATAGTTTGACAGCCAGTTATCAGTCGAAAAGTACGGCGGAAAATCCGGACGGCTTAAAAGGGTATCAATTTTATGTGAATACCAGTGATCCCAGTGGCAAAACTCAATATTATCGGTGGAGTATGCAGGAAACCTGGGAGTATCATTCTCCCTATACCGTCGCAGCCATGTGGGATGGTACATTACATTTGAATTATCATTTTGAGAACAATCGGACCACTTGTTGGATGACAAAGGAAGTACCGGGAATATACACTGCTACGACACGCGATTTGGCTGAAGATGTATTGAAAAATTATAAGCTGAACTATGTCTCGACGCAATCGGATCGGTTGATGTGGAGATATAGTCTGCTGGTAAGAGAATACTCTCTATCCGCAGAGGCTTATGAGTTTTGGAATGGATTGGAAAAACAAACGCAGCAAACAGGTGGTCTCTTTGAAAGTCAACCTTATATGATTCGGGGAAATCTAACCTGCGTGTCGAAGCCGGGTAAGGTGGTACTAGGATATTTTTCAGCCAGTGGAGTCAGCAAGAAACGAATTTTCGTAGGGCCAGCACCTGATCCAGTAAGAGAAATATTTTGTAGTTCCGATACCATTAAATCAATCAGGGATGACTTAATGCCCTATCCATCTTCTTCTTATCCGGTATATATGTACAATTTTATTCTTCCTTCGGGAGCAATCGTTAAAGTGGCCTCGAATCAGCAATGTTTTGATTGTTTGAAACGCGGGGGCACCAATGTCAGACCTTCTTATTGGCAATAAAATACAGGGAATATGAATACAAAAACAAAGACTTTTATAAAGCAGTTGGTAATATCCGTTGCACTTTTGGTTATTGCTCTTCCCGGGTATCTTCGCGCAGCTAACGAACCTGCCCAGAATGAAAAGGTTGCTTTCGTCACGGATCGTGATTTTTATGTGGCTGGCGAGAATCTGTATTTCAAAGCGTGCAATTTGTCGAATCTGGAGATGGCGGCATTGGAATGGAGCAAGGTTTTGTATGTGGAGTTGATCGACGGTAACGCCAATCCGGTTGTTCGCGAGAAGTTTACATTCGGAGAGAATGGAACAGATGGTCGAATAACCATTCCCGAGGTAATTCCTTCAGGGTACTATTACGTAATGGCTTATACCCGTTGGATGCGTAATTTTCCTGCTTCAGGATTTGCCTGGAAGATGGTGAAAATACTGAATCCCTATTCCGAAGAAGTGGTTTCGGGAAACGATTCCCTGAAGGTGGACGCGAGTGGAAATTGGAAGGTGGAAAGAGATTCGACCGCTCATCAAACATTTAAAAGGAGGCAAAATGTTTCGCTTGATTTGTTGCTTCCTGATGTTAATGATCCAACTTGTACAACAACTGTTTCGGTCGTGCGTAAGGGCAGTCATGTGGCTTATCATCAACAGATGGACGTTCGCGATCCTGATTACGATAAAGTAACCGGGGATACGATTGTCTTCATTCCGGAAACACGAGGAGTGAGTGTAAACGGCAGGGTTGTAAATAGAAATACTGGAAAACCTGTGGCTTACGCCCGGATTAACCTCTCAGTTTTAGGTGGCGAAGGCAATTTTCATGGAACCTACAGTCGTTCAGACGGGACTTTCCACTTTGCTATTTTAGATGAGTATGGTAACCGGGAATTATTTATGTCGGTCGAAAAAGACAGTGTTCCCTGTAAATTATTGGTTGACAATGACTTTATTCAGAGGAGGTTGGCAGTTCCTAATATGAAATTTCGGTTGACGCCGGCTGAGAGAAAGATGGCGGAGCGGATGATGATCAGTCAGCAGTTGGCCAGTAATTTTAGGTTGAGAACAAAGCCTGATTCAATGAAAGCGAAGAAGAATGAAGAATATTTCTTTGGAAAGCCGGTTTTTCATACTGATCTGGATAAATACATCAAGCTGCCAACGCTTGAAGAGGTTTTCTACGAGTTGGTTCCCAGTGTTGTAGTAGTTCGTCATCACGGAGTGCCCCGGTTCTTTGTAGCGGGCGACCATTCCGATTTGAGACTCTATCCACCTCTTGTGTTGCTTGACCGGGTGCCGTTGTCAGATATGAATAATATTCTCTCCATTCCTCCGGAGCGAATCAAATCCATAGATGTAGTTAACGCAACCTACCAGCGTGGTGATTTGATTTATGGAGGAATTATCAGCATGAAATCGCGACAAGACGATTTGGCGGGAATTGATTTGCCGGAAAGTTCTTTCTTTCTCGAGTTTCAAACGCTCGATCAAGCGGACAGTTTACATCTCCTAACGGATGTGGAAGGGGCTGGCTCGCCGAATATCCCAATGATGGGAAATACGTTGTATTGGAACTCTGATTTGACGGTTGATAAAGACAATAAGGTTCATGTTTCGTTCGATACAGGTGATGAAACAGGCGATTTCGAAGTTTGGCTGACTTCCATAACGATAGAAGGGAAAGTTTCTGAACGATGTGTGCCGATTACGATTACCCGATAGAGAAAGCATATAGTAAATAAAAAAAAGCGGAGCCATTTTTTAATGGTTCCGCTTTTTGCGTCATATGTTGGTTGCAATATCTACAAGTCGAGAAGTAATTCTTCCGGCGAACTTCCGCCAAATAGCAATTTCTCCGGATTTTCGATGAATTCCTTTAAGTGAACGAGGAAACCGACAGAGTCTTTCCCATCGATAACCCTGTGGTCATACGAAAGGGCGATGTACATCATTGGACGAATTTCCACTTTGCCATTCACAGCAATAGGCCGCTCTTTGATGGCATGCATTCCCAGGATTCCGCTTTGCGGCGGATTAATGATCGGAGTCGACATCAGTGAACCAAATACGCCCCCATTGGTAATGGTAAAAGTTCCACCGGTCATTTCTTCAATGGTTAATTTACGGTTACGGGCTTTGGCAGCCAGTTCTTTAATCTCCAGTTCAATTTCAGGAATCGATTTGGTTTCCACATTGCGGACAATTGGAACCATCAACCCCTTGGGCGTCATCACAGCAATACCGACATCGTGGTAACGTGGTGTGACAATTTCATCGCCTTCAATCATGGAATTGACGCCTGGATGCTGCTTCAGTGCTTCGCTGACCGCTTTGGTGAAGAAAGACATGAATCCCAGCTTGAAACCGTGTTTTTCAACAAATCTTTCCTGGTAAGTCTTACGCAATTGCATCACGTTAGTCATGTCCAGCTCGTTGAACGTGGTCAACATGGCTGTTTCGTTCTTCACGGAAACGAGACGCTGACTGAGCTTCTTACGCAGTGAACTCATGGTTTGCCGGTCCTCTTCGCGACTCGCTTCGGGCTTTTGCATTGCCGGATGGTTTTTTAAGGTATCGGCGGCAGTTTCCACATCCTTACGGGAAAGACGACGCAAACCTTCGAGAACTTCTTCTATGGATAAGCCTTCGGCTTCCATCACAGCTTTGGCTGCCGGAGTTGTTTTTACATGAGATACATCGTCTCCGGAAGACTTCGGCGTTTCAGGCTTTTTCTCAGTTTTGGGTGGTTCCGGTTTTTTTGTTTCTGCTTCGGTTTTCTTTTCCTCTGCAGGAGCTTTCTTCTTCTCCTCAGCCTTAGGTTCTTCTTTTGGTTTAGCCGGAGCTTCTCCTGCTTTGTCCGTATCAATGGTACAAGCAACGGCGCCGACTTCGATGGAATCGCCCTCTTCTGCTTTAATACTCACTGCTCCCGCTTCGCTTGCAATGAGAGACAGGGTGGCTTTATCTGATTCAATCTCCGCTATTTCCTGGTCCTTTTCTACTATATCACCGTCAGAAACAAGCCAACTTCCTATTTCCACTTCGGTGATGGATTCACCCGGACTCGGTACTTTTATTTCGATGATCATCTTTCGGTACTTTTTTGATGAATTGTGATTGTTTTGGGGTTTTATTTAAAAACGGCTTCCAGGATTCGTTCGAGGCGTCGTTTATGTTGTTCCATTAATCCTCCGGCCGGACTGGCGCTTTCCGGACGGGAAATCACGTCAAGATTCAGGCCCGGATATTTACGGGTAATGTATGGCCAGGCTCCCATGTTTTCAGGTTCATCCTGAACCCAAAGTTTGCTCTTGGCATTTTTATTTTCATAGATAATACTCCTGACGGCTTCGGCCGGAAACGGGTACAGTTGTTCGATGCGGATAATTGCCACATCATTTTTCTTCAGTTCTTCCCGCCGTTCCAGCAATTCGTAATAAATCTTTCCGGAAGTAAATACCAGCTTGGAGGCTTTTCCCGGTTTAACCGTTTCATCCGGGATAAGCGGCTGGAATCTTCCGTTTGCCAAATCTTCGAAAGTAGATATGACTTTCGGATGGCGCAACAGGCTTTTCGGGGTGAAAATTACCATTGGTATACGGAAATCCCACTTGACATGGCGTCGTAACATATGAAATAAACTGGCAGGAGTGGTTGGGACCATTACCTGCATGTTATTACCGGCAGCCTGCGCGAGCATACGCTCAATACGACCGCTGGAGTGTTCCGGGCCCTGGCCTTCGTAACCGTGTGGTAACATGAGTACCAAGCCATTCATCATTCCCCACTTTTCACCTGCCGAGGAAATGTATTGGTCGATGATTACCTGTGCTACGTTGCTGAAATCACCAAATTGCGCTTCCCAAATGGTCAATCCTTTTGGACAGGCGAGGGCATAACCATATTCGAATCCCATGGCTGCATATTCGTTCAGCGGGGAATTATAAATGTGGAATGGAGCCTGATTTTCACCAATGTGTTTAAGTGGGAAGTATTTTTCGTCTGTAGCTTCCATCACCAGAGCTGCGTGACGGTGGGCAAATGTACCGCGTTCGCTGTCTTGTCCGCCCATGCGAACCGGATGTCCTTCGAGCAACAACGCAGCATAGGCCAGCAATTCACCCATGGCCCAGTCGAGCCTGTTTTCGGATGCTGCTTTTTTCCTGTCGTTGAGGAGCTTGATAATTTTTCTGAAAAAGCTCTTATCGTCCGGAAGGGTATTCATCTTTTCGGCGACAGCCTTCAGTTGGTCAATATCGTAACCGGTGTCGGTATCGTGATCCGACTCGGACGGCTCCGGCAAACGGTAATTCTTATACTCATCCAGTAAGAACCGTTCAATACGAAGCTTTTGAATATGCTGACTCTCTTCGTATTTTACTTCGAGCGATTGATTGAAATCATCAATTTCCTTTTTGATCTCTTCGTTGGTCATGATACCTTTTTGTATCAGTTTTTCAGCGTAGAGATCACGCGGATTGGGATGACTGGCAATGGCTTTGTACAGCGTAGGCTGTGTAAAACGGGGTTCATCACCTTCGTTGTGTCCGTATTTCCGGTAGGAAAGAATGTCGATGAAAATATCGGATTCAAATTGCTGCCGGAATTCCATCGCCAGTTTGATGGTAAAGATGAGCGCTTCCACATCATCGCCGTTGACGTGGAAAACAGGAGAACGCGTAACCTTTGCCACGTCGGTGCTGTAAGTACTCGAACGGGCATCAAGGTAATTGGTCGTAAAACCAACCTGGTTGTTTAATACCATGTGAATCGTACCTCCGGTTTTGTAGCCTTTGAGCTGCGACATCTGCACCGTTTCGTAAACGACTCCCTGACCGGCAATAGCGGCATCTCCGTGAATGACAATAGGAGCCAGTTTTTTGAAGTCTTTACCATATTCGTGGTCCAGTTTGGCCCGTGCTACACCTTCTACCAACGGCGCTACCGCTTCAAGGTGCGATGGGTTAGGAAGAAGGTTCAGCTTTACCTTATGGCCCTGGTCGGTGGTAACCTCGTTTTCGTAACCCAGGTGATATTTCACATCACCAAGGGCGATTCCTTCTTCGAATTCGGTTCCATAGAATTCCTTGAAAATATTCTTGTAAGGCTTTTCAACAATATTGGCCAGTACATTTAACCGGCCCCGATGGGACATCCCAATCACAAATTCCTCAATTCCCAGCTCTGCACCGCGCTCAATAATGGCGTCCATCGCTGGAATCAAAGTTTCGGTTCCCTCGAGAGAAAAGCGCTTCTGACCGACGAACTTCTTGTGAATGAAGTTCTCGAAACCAACTGCTAATTTGAGATGGTAGAAAATGTGTTTCCGGTTTTCGTCGGTAAACTCCTGCTGGTTTTTGGTGCCTTCCATGCGTTCGCGAAGCCACTTAACCACTTCGGGTTTCCGCATAAAAAGATACTCCACGCCGATTGATTCACAGTACGTTGTTTCGAGATGCGCTACAATATCACGCAGTGATGCCGGCCCAATGCCAATTTCATTTCCCGCCTGGAAAACAATGTCCAGATCAGCTTCACTTAACCCAAAATTTTCAATATCTAGTGTTGGTGAGTAAGTCCGGCGTGTCCGTACAGGATTGGTTCGGGTAAACAGGTGTCCTCGTTGTCGGTAATTGTGAATAAGGTTCAGAATCTTAAACTCTTTGTCCAGGTGTTTGCAATCCTCAGGTGTTTCGGCTTCTGCCCAAGATTGCCGGGCGAACTCGAACCCTTTGAAAAATGCTTTCCAGCTTGCATCCACATTCTCCGGATCTTCAAGGTACGCTTTGTATAGGTCCTCTATCGCTCCAATCTCTTGGTTGCCAACCTGTGAGAATTTGTCCATGTTAGTGTTATTCATAAGTTGATGATAAAAATAATACAAAGATGTACCGATATATGTTCAGTAAAATTTTAAACTTTCGTTGATGATTTTTCAAAGATATGTGAGGATTGATAAAAAAGTATCAACTTTACACTTCCACATCTTTTTTCCCAGTGAAAACCAATAAAGATTTAAATAGTTCTGAATTAATTGATAAAAATTTTATGCGGGGATTTTTAGCGCGTTTGGCTGCCCATTTATATGAGGTTTACGGAGACAAAATTTCGGAGCAAACAATCATTTTTCCGAACCGAAGAGCCGGAATTTTTTTCAATAGTTACCTGAATAGATTGGTCTCCGAGCCGATTTTTAGTCCGGAGATTGTTACCATCAGCGATTTTTTCGCCAGTCAGACCGATTGGCACGTGGCCGATCCGCTTACACTCGTGTTTCATCTGTATGAAATTTACCGCGAAGTTACTGGTTCCAGTGAATCATTCGATGACTTTTATTTCTGGGGCGATATGCTCGTGAACGATTTCGACGATATTGACAAGTACAATGTCGATGCGGCCGGTCTTTTTCAGAATATTTCCGATTTGAAAGAGATTGACTTGCTTTTTCAGGACTTTGATGATGAGAGCCGGGAACATATCTCCGGTTTTTGGCGGAGCTTGAGCAACCGCGACAAAACACCGAATCAGGAGGAATTTTTGCAAATCTGGCAATCGCTTTTCCCGATTTATGAGAAATTCAGAGAGCGGCTTTTGAACGAGGGAATTGCTTACGAAGGCATGGTTTACCGTGAAACTGCCCGCCAGATTCAGGAGAAAGAGTTGCAGATTAAGCAAGATGGAGACATTATTCTAGCCGGTTTCAACGCGCTGAACCGATGCGAGGAGATCTTGTTTTCCTTCTTCCGGGAAACCGGGAAAGCAAAGTTTTTTTGGGACTACGACCGCTATTATCTTGATGATCCGCAGCAGGAGGCAGGTTTGTTTATGCGGAAAAACCTGAAGAAGTTCCCGCAGGCGGCCTCGTTAGGCGGCGAGTCTGATTTCATGCAACATCCGCCAAAAATAGAAATCATCAATGTTCCTTCTCAGGTGGGGCAGGCACAGGTAGCATCGAACCAGTTAATGAAAATGCCGACACCTGACCGGCAGTTCGATGATGCAGCGGTTGTATTGTGTGACGAAGGTTTGCTTCTGCCGGTCCTGGGCGCACTACCGGAGCAAATAGGCAAAGTGAACGTGACGATGGGGTTCCCGGTGAATGCCAGTCCGGCCTATAGTTTGGTAAATCAGTTGATCGAACTGCAGCGAAATATCCGTCGTCACGAAGAGTCGGTTTTCTATTATAAAAATGTATTGGCGCTTTTAGGGCACCAGTTGGTTTCGGGAATCGAGCCAGAATTAAGCCGGAAGTTGACAGAAGAGATTATTTCGCAAAACATGGTTTACCTTCCGGCGAAGAGGTTACAGCAATCCCCGTTCTTGCGATTAATATTTCAAATTCCGCGAACGATTGACGACTATTCAGATTATTTTCTGGAAATTCTTCGTTCTGTCTTTACGAAGATGCCGTCCGATGAAAGTGAAAACCGGCATCAGTTACATAAAGAATATTTGTTCCAGCTCTATTTGGCTGTCAACCGCCTGAAGGATGTGCTGGAAACCAGTGGTAAGAAAATTCTCGGGGATGAGAACTTTTTAACAAGAGAAACCTATTTCCGTTTTCTGGGACAATACCTGGGAGGCATTACGGTGCCTTTCGAGGGGGAACCGCTTCAGGGACTTCAGGTTATGGGAATCCTGGAAACGCGAACGCTGGACTTTCGCAACCTGGTCATTCTGTCGATGAATGACGGCGTTATGCCCAAAACTTCAGCGAAAGCTTCTTTTATTCCCTACAATTTGAGGCGTGGTTTTGGTTTGCCTTCCGTTGAAGAAATGAATGCCATGTATGCTTATTACTTTTATCGATTGCTTCAGCGGGCCGAGAGTGTAACGTTTGTTTATCATTCAGGTACCGAAGGACTTTTTGTCGGTGAGAAGAGCCGATATTTGTACCAGTTGCAGATGGAAACTCCGCTGGATATTAAGGAAACGAGTGTTTCGATGGAGGTTTCCTCGCTTTCGCCTGTGCCGATTGTTGTTCAGAAGACAGAAGATGTAATGGCTCCACTGAAGCCTTATCTTAAAGGCGAAAGGGTGCTTTCACCGAGCGCGATCGATAAGTATCTGACATGTTCGTTGCAGTTCTATTTTCGCTACAGTGCGGGTTTGGAGGAACCTGATGAAGTAACCGAAGAAGTTGACGCCCGGATTTTTGGGAATCTGTTTCACGATACGATGGAGGCCTTGTATACTCCATTTCTCGGAAAGGAATTGAGTGCCGATGATATTCAGGGCTTGATAGACGATGAATTGAAGATTCAGGATTTGCTGCTTCAATCGTTTCGAAAAAATTATTTCAAGGGGGGAGGCAATTCCGAGGCCGTTGTCCTTCGTGGACGCAACTGGCTGGTAGGGGAGATTGTGAAGAAATATGTGCGGCAGGTGCTTGCGTTGGATAAAGAGAGAGCGCCATTTACCATCGAAGGCTTGGAGAACAAGGTGAAAGCTGATTTTCCTTTAACTGATGGAGAACGAACAGTTCTCGTCGGTGGAAAAGTCGACCGGATGGATAAGCGGGATGGAGTTCTCGAAATTCTGGATTACAAAACAGGAAAGGCCGATCTCAGTTTCACTATGCTGGATGATTTGTTCGATCAGGAAAAATCGAACCGGAACAAAGCTGCCCTGCAGACTTTGATTTATGCTTCGGTTGTTCATGCCAACAGGAAATCGGAAGGGATTATTCAAACTGGTATTTATGCTTTGCGCAGAATATTTGAAAAAGATTTTCAGCCAACGGTCACAAGCAAAGAGTTGGGGAATTTGCCGGTCAACTATGTCGAGCATCAGGATGTATTTAAAGAAAAGTTAGTTGGTCTTCTTGAAGAAATCTTCGATACAAACATTCCTTTTATTCAGACAGAGAAGGAAGAGACCTGCCGTTATTGTCCGTATAAAAATATTTGCCGGCGAGGATAAAAAAATCCCGGTCCAATTTTTCTGAACCGGGATGCTGTAGAGAATATCTTTATTCTTCGTCGTGTTTCTCGAGTAAATCGGGGCGGAGCTTTTTCGTTCTCTCGTATGCCTGCTCCATTTTCCAATCTTCAATCAACTGGTCATTTCCTGATAAGAGCACATCCGGAACTTTCCAACCTTTGTAATCGGCTGGTCTCGTATAAACCGGCGGGCTAAGCAATCCGTCCTGAAAAGAATCGGTTAAGGCGGAAGTTTCGTCGGAAAGTACGCCGGGAATTAGTCGAACAACTGCATCTGCAATAATAGCTGCGGCCAGCTCGCCTCCCGTAAGGACAAAATCGCCAACCGATATTTCGCGGGTAATCAAGTTGTCCCGCACCCGTTGATCGACGCCTTTGTAGTGCCCGCAAAGAATGATGATATTCTTTTTCAGCGAAAGCTGGTTGGCGTCGTTTTGCTCGAAACGTTTGCCATCCGGCGAAGTGAAGATGACCTCATCATACTCACGCTGGCTCTTTAATTCGTTAATTGCTTTTTCGATGGGCTCTACCATCATGACCATGCCGGCTCCTTTGCTGAAGGCGTAATCGTCTACCCGTCGGTGTTTATCAGTCGACCAATCTCTCAGGTTGTGAATATGAATTTCAGCCAATCCTTTGTCCTGAGCCCGTTTGAGAATAGAATGACCGAACGGGCTTTCCAGTAATTCAGGCAAAACGGTGATGATATCTATGCGCATTGTCTCAAAAATTTCTACAAATGTAGAATTTCCCTTTTGAGTATCTCAATACTCCTTTTCAATTACCTTTTTTGTCTGCTTGATTTTGTGTAGTTGTGCCATAATGGCGCAATAAATTCGACAGAGATGTCAATGTGGCATTGTCTGTTTTGAAATTGATAAGATTTATGGAATGGTATATCGTTTGAATAAAGTAGGTCAGAAATTGAAAAAGCATTGAAAAAATTAACGTAATAAGGAGGAAAATATCATGTTGAACTTAATGACTTACCCGAACGCACATTCGAAAATGAAATCAAATAATGATTTGTTGGACAGATTGTTTAACGATTCGGTTTGGAACGACAGCTTTGCTTCAAGTCGTCCGAAAGCAAATGTGAAAGAAGAAAAAGATCAGTTTGTCATCGAATTGGTGGCTCCTGGTTTTACCAAAGAACAAATCAACATAAATCTTGAGAAAGAAATTCTCACCATTAAAGGCGAATCTGAAAAAAAAGAACAAGAAGCGGCACGTTATACCACCCGCGAGTTTGTTGCGGGAGACTTCGTCCGCCGTTTCTCGATGCCTGACTCAGTTGATACTGAAAACATCACTGCAGGCTTTAGCAACGGTATTCTCGAAATCAGATTGCCGAAACGCGAAGAGAATATTGATAGGGGACCCCGGACAATTAAGATTGGTTAACAGTAATATAGCAAGTTAGGTTTTGAATTATGGGGGCTGCGAAATAATCACGTAGCCCCCTTCTTTTTGCTAAATTCAAAATATATGTTTATTTTCTTTGAGGATTAACCCCCAATTCTATATTTTCGTAAGAATAACAAAGGCTTAAGTGCTTTTGTGTTTTGGGTCAAATTCGATTATTGATGGAGTCCAACGAACTAAAAAACTCGGCTATGCCAGAGCACAACGACGAATCTCGTAATTTGAACGAGAGGGTAGAAAATGAAGAAGTCTCGAAAGAGGGACAAACGCCGGTTGACAATGAGCAACACGCAGATGAACAGCAACCCGAAAAGAAGAAGCAGGTAGACGATCCGGAAGAGCAGCTTGCAGAAGAGGAAGTTGTGTCTTCATCGGAAAAGATCGATGAAAAAGCCTCTGACGACGAAACTGTTGCAGATATCTCGGATGAAGGTGCTCCCAATGAGGAAGAAGCTCCCGAAAAGCTTGCGGATAATTTAGAGAATCAATCCATGGAGTTGGAGGAGGAGCCGAACGAGGTCGACGAAAATAAAGAGGAGGGAGAGGCTGTCAAAAAAGATGAAGAGCCTGTTGTAGAAAAGTCGGAAGAAAATACCTCAAAAGAGGAAGAGAGCACTGAAAAACCGGAAGGTAGTTCCGAGGATGAATCGATGGATCTGGAGAAAGACCCTGACGACGTGGATGAAGACGAAGAGGATGATGAAAGCGACGAAGAGGCTGTCGATAAGGCTTCAGTTGATTATTCGGGATATAACAAGGTCCAGCTGATCAATACTTTCCGAAAAATTCTTCCCAATGGTATCAGTGAGGATATTCGCCCTCAGGTAGAAGCCATCAAAGCCAATTTCTACAAGCTGCATAATACCGAATTGGAAGAGCAGAAGAAAGCTTTTATTGCTGAAGGAGGAAATGAATCAGATTTTCATCCTGAGCCCGATCCGTATGAGAATGACCTGAAAGATCTTCTGAAAGAATTTAAAAACCTTAGAACCGAATATCATCGCAGACAAGAGGTTCAGAAAGAGGAAAATTATCAGAAGAAATTGGAGATTATAGAAGAGCTGAAAGCGTTGATTAATAAGGAAGAGTCGATAAATGCGACTTTTCAGGAATTTAATGCACTGCAGGCCCGCTGGCGTGAGCTGGGCCAGGTTCCCCAGGGAAGAGTGAAAGACCTGTGGGAGAATTACCACCATCATGTAGAGAATTTTTACGACTACATTAAGATAAACCGCGAACTCCGTGATCTTGACCTGAAAAAGAACATGGATAAGAAGATTGGACTATGTGAAAAGGCTGAAGTATTGGCTGAAGACGAATCCAATGCGGTAAAAACGTTCCGTCAACTGCAGAAGCTGCACGAGATGTGGCGTGAGATTGGCCCTGTACCACGGGAGAATAAGCAGGAATTGTGGGAGCGATTCAAAGCAGCAACGACTGTTATCAACAAACGATACCAGGAATATTTTGAAGAGGAGCGGAGCAAACAAAAAGAGAATCTGGAGAAGAAGGTTGAGCTCTGCGAAAGAGCAGAAGAGTTTGCAATTTTCGATTCGACTAATCCGCGTGAGTGGAATGAGATGACTGAGAAAATTATTGCTCTTCAGAAAGAATGGAAAACCATCGGATTTGCTCCCAGAAAAGATAACACCTTAGTTTGGGAACGTTTCCGTGCTGCCAACGATACCTTCTTCAGGAAAAAACGTGAATTCTGGGCCAAGAGCAAGGAAAAACTTCACGAGAACCTGGCGAAGAAAATCGAGATTTGTGAACAGGCAGAGGAAATAAAAGACAGTACTGATTGGAAGGGCACAACTGATAAGTTGATTGCTTTGCAGAAAAAGTGGAAGGCAATCGGGCCGGTACCAAGAAAACAGAGTGACATTGTTTGGAAGCGGTTTCGTGCTGCCTGTGATGAATTTTTCAACAAAAAAGGTTCGCATTTCTCCGGTATGACGGATGAGCAGGAAGAGCACCTTAAAGCTAAGAAAGCGTTGCTAGAGGAGGTTGGTAATTTCAAGCCTTCCGGAGATGTTGAGGCGGATGTTGCTAAATTAGCGGAATTTCAGGAACGCTGGAAGGTGACAGGCCGCGTACCTTTCCGGAGAAAAGATGATGTGGAATCGAAGTTCCGGGACGCCATCAACGAGCAATTCGATAAAATTGAAATGGACGAACAGGAACGTAACCTGTATAAGTTCCGGAACAAGATGGTACACTGGATGACCATTCCGCGCGGATGGGGTCGCATCAATAACGAACGCGACCGTAACGTTTCCCGCATCAAGCAGCTGGAAAGTGATTTGGGAACACTGCAGAATAACATTGGTTTCTTTGGTGATTCGGAAGGCGCTCAATCATTGGCCGACAATGTTCAGTCGAAAATTGATCGCATAACCTCTCAAATCAATTACCTGAAA
This sequence comes from Prolixibacter denitrificans, assembly GCF_003014495.1. Classification (GTDB taxonomy): domain Bacteria; phylum Bacteroidota; class Bacteroidia; order Bacteroidales; family Prolixibacteraceae; genus Prolixibacter; species Prolixibacter denitrificans. The sequence goes on from NZ_PYGC01000011.1 coordinate 38,398, forward strand.
TCAAAAATTGAAATCATTGATGGACTGGAAGAAGAGTCCCGATAGATTTACATAAAGTATAAGAGAGCCCGTTACTGAATGGCAACGGGCTTTTTCATGCTCAGATTTACCCTAAATTTAATTTTAGGCTTCACCTCTTCAGATTTTATTCGTTACTTTGCATACTTTCAAAAAGCTCAAAAAATCATAGGAACGTGGCAGCAACGAAGTATATTTTTGTGACCGGCGGTGTAACCTCTTCGCTGGGGAAAGGGATTATAGCTTCTTCTTTGGCTAAGTTATTGCAATCCAGAGGATACAAGGTAACCATTCAAAAACTTGATCCATACATTAACGTCGATCCCGGAACATTAAATCCGTACGAGCATGGAGAGTGTTTTGTAACAGAAGACGGTGCAGAAACCGATTTGGATCTCGGACATTATGAACGTTTTTTGAATACACCTACTTCGCAAGCCAATAATGTTACTACTGGCCGTATTTACCAATCGGTAATCAACAAAGAGCGCAGAGGCGATTATTTGGGTAAGACTGTTCAGATTATTCCTCATATTACTGACGAAATTAAGCGCTATATCAAATATCTCGGCTCGAAGCGGAAATTTGATGTTGTGATTTCAGAAATTGGTGGAACGGTTGGTGACATTGAATCGCTGCCCTATATCGAAGCTGTTCGGCAGTTGAAATGGGAGTTGGGTGAGAATGCGCTTTTCGTTCATCTTACGCTCGTTCCTTATTTATCTGCTTCTGGCGAGCTGAAAACAAAGCCCACACAGCATTCAGTTAAGACACTGCTTGAGAACGGAGTACAGCCCGATGTGCTGGTGTTGCGTACAGAACATCAGTTGACACCAGATATTAAGCGTAAGGTGGCACTCTTCTGTAACGTTGAAAAAGAGGCTGTTATCGAATCGATTGACGTACCCACTATTTATGAGGTGCCGATAAAGATGAAGGAAGAGCAGCTCGATGAAATCGTGTTGAAAAAACTCGGACTGCCTCTTGGCGTCTCTCCTCAGCTGGAAGCCTGGAATGATTTTCTGTATCGGTGCAAGAATCCGAAGCAAAAAATAAAGATTGGCCTCGTCGGAAAATACGTGGAGTTGCATGACGCGTATAAATCCATTTCCGAAGCATTAATACACGCAGGCGCGGCCAATGAAGCTGAAGTTGATATAGCCTGGATTCACTCTGAGCGTGTTACGCAGGAGAACCTGGAGCGTAAACTAAAAGGATGCGACGGAATTTTGGTGGCACCGGGATTCGGACATCGTGGTATTGAAGGGAAAATACTGGCCACACAGTATGCACGGGAAAACAAAATTCCATTCTTCGGTATTTGTTTAGGAATGCAAATCGCGGTCATTGAGTTTGCACAGAATGTACTCAATATGTGTGGTGCCGATTCAAGTGAAATGAACCCTTCCACAAAGTATCCGGTTATAGACTTGATGGAAGAGCAGAAAGGCATTATCGAGAAAGGCGGAACCATGCGACTCGGTGCTTACTCCTGTCAATTGAAAAAAGATTCGAAAGCTTTTGCTGCGTATAATAAAGGAAAAGTTCATGAACGTCATCGTCACCGCTATGAGTTCAATGATAAATATTTGAAAGATTTTGAAAGTGCCGGTATGAAGGCTGTTGGAACCAATCCGGAAACCCGTTTAGTAGAGGTTATGGAAATCCCGGAACATCCATGGTTTGTTGGTGTACAGTTCCATCCTGAATACAGCAGTACGGTTCTGAAACCGCACCCGTTGTTTGTTGCGTTTGTTTCAGCTGTATTGAAAAATAAGAAGTAAATAATTAAATAGTTGTAAAAGACTCCTATGGATAGAAATACCATTAGCGGACTTGTTCTCATTTTTGTCATACTGATTACATTCAGTTACTTTAATAAACCTTCGAAGGAAGAAGTCGAGGCTGCCAAGCGCAAGCGCGACTCAGTTGAGCAGGTTCAGGCCGAACAACAACGTATAGCTGAGAAAAAAGCTCAGGAAGCTACGACTACTCAACAGCCACAGGAAAAAGCTGATTCAACAACAACAGCAAAGACTGCACAGACAAGTGAAAACCGGAAAGACGAGTATGGCGCCTTTGGCGATGCTGCTGTGGGAACTGAGAAGTTCGTTACGCTGGAAAATAACCTGATGAAAGTAAAGGTCTCCACGAAAGGGGGACGGATTTATTCGGTAGAATTAAAAAATTATAAAAGATACGACGGCAAACCATTGGTATTGTTTAGTGGTGATGCCAACCGTTTCGGTTTGAATTTCTTCTCACAAAACAGAAGCATTGAAACGGACAAGCTGTATTTTACACCTTCAGTAAGCTCCGATAGCTTGGTTGCTACCGGACCGAAAGTTCCGAAAGGAAAAGAAGGGCGTATCAATTTTAACGAAGACCATCCGGGAGGTTCGAAAACATTGACGATGCGGGTAAACGCCGGAAATGGCAAATTCATCGAATATGTTTATACCATCAAGTACAACTCGTACATGATGGATTTCAATATTCGCTCGCAGGGACTTAGTCAATTGATTGGCGGTAATGCTTATATGAGCTTTAACTGGGCCATCGATGTTCCTCGTCAGGAGAAGAAATCGAAATACGGCGAGGATCGTTACACGACTATCTATTACAAGTATCATCAGGATGAGGTGAACAGCCTGAGCTCTTCCAAGTCTGATAGCAAGGATTTGACAACCAGTGTGAAGTGGATCGGATTTAAGCAGCTGTTTTTCTCTTCCATTCTGATTGCCGATAACAGCTTCACCAGTGCAAAAATTAAAAGCAACAAAACTGAAGATAATCCGAACTACCTCGCAGATTTCTCGGCCGATGTAACCATTCCGGTTGACAATGCCAAGACGCAGAACGTTCCGATGAAGATGTTTTTTGGTCCGAACCAGTACAATGTCCTTAAACAATACAAGCTTCAGCTCGATCAGGAGATGAACCTGGGATGGACAATTATTGGTTGGGTAAACAAATTCATTGTGATTCCGGCGTTTGATTTCCTTCGCAGGTACATCAACAATTTTGGAATTATCATTCTGTTGCTGACCATTTACATCAAGCTCATCATTTCTCCGTTTACATATAAGTCGTACTTGTCGCAGGCGAAGATGCGTGCGTTGAAACCGGAAATTGACGAGATCAAGGCCAAGTATGGCAAAGATAAGGCGATGGAATCTCAGCAGGCTACGATGGCACTTTACAAGAAAGCAGGGGTGAATCCCATGGGAGGTTGTTTGCCCATGCTATTCCAGTTCCCGATTCTGATTGCGATGTTCCGGTTCTTCCCGGTATCCATCGAGTTGCGTCAGCAGAGTTTCCTCTGGGCGCATGACTTATCGTCGTATGACTCGATTCTGCACCTGCCGTTTACCATTCCGTTTTATGGCGATCACGTAAGTTTGTTCTGTTTGCTGATGACCGTTACCAACGTCTTCTACATTAAGATGAATAACGAGATGAATGCGGCCGGAACACAGCAGATGCCGGGAATGAAAACAATGATGTACTTGATGCCTGTAATGTTCCTGTTCATCTTCAATAACTACGCAGCAGGTTTGAGTTTGTATTACTTCCTGTCGCTGTTGCTGACCTTCCTGCAGATGTTCATCTTCAAGAAAGCTATCGATGAAGATAAGATTCGCAAGCAGATTACAGCTAAACAGAAGAAACCAGCGAAGAAGTCGAAATTCCAAAAGCGCTTGGAAGATATGGCTCGGCAGCGTGGTATGGAAGCACCGAAGAAATAATAGAAGATATTCTCAATAAAATTGAAAGAGCAGTCCAGTAGGGCTGCTCTTTTTTCTTTATGCTTACGCAGAATATATGTCATAAAAAAAAGCTGCCCAGTACTGAGCAGCTTTGGTGTAATATGTTTTGTAATTCTATTATTCGCCATTTTCGAAATCACGCTGCAAGGCAACCATCTTAATGGCGGTAACGGCTGCTTCGTCGCCTTTATTACCATGTTTGCCGCCGGCACGGTCTAAGGCTTGTTGCTGATTATCGGTGGTTAAAACGCCGAAAATTACCGGTAAATTGAATTTCATGTTCAAATGGGTTGCTCCCTGCGAAACACCTTCACAAATGAAGTCGAAGTGTCGGGTTTCTCCCTGTATCACACAACCGAGCAACAGAACAGCATCTACGTCGGTATTTTCAGCAAAAAGCTGACCGCCCAGAGTTAGTTCAAAACTTCCGGGGACGTGTTTAACACGGATGTTATCGTCTTGTGCTCCGTGCTTTTTCAGTGTTTCAACAGCACCACGAGCTAATGCCCCGGTTACTTCATAGTTCCATTCCGATACCACAATACCGAATTTCATGTTTTCGGCCGATGGAACTTTTTCCATGTCGTATGCAGATAAATCTTTTGTAGCCATTTTTTCAGGATTTTTGCAAAGATAAAAAATCCCCTCCGTTCCAAACGAAGGGGATTGCTTTATCGAAAACTAATTCGTTTTATTTTTTTGCCAGGATTTCAACGCGGGCAATGTATTTGTCGATTTGACGTCCCTCGTTGCTTTCCGGGTACTTTTCTTTTACCGTTTTGTAAACGTTCAATGCATCATCATATTTACCCATGGTTTCATACAGATTGCCCGCTTTCATGAGGTAAATAGGTGTGGTGAATTGATTGTCGTTCATATTGGCAGCGTCCATGTAGCGGCTAACTGCTTTGTCGTTATTACCCAATTCGGCATAGGCGTCACCGGTAGCTCCTTTGGCAATCGGACCAATCAGCGGATCATCGGTACTGAAATCATCAAGATATTCAATGGCCTGCTCGTATTTTCCAAGATGGAGGTAAGAGATTCCGGTATAATAGCGTGCCAGATGACCTGAAGAGGTACTTCCGTATTCATCTAAAATGTCGAGAAATCCGGGATAGTTACCGTCGCCGTTAAGCGCCAGGTTGAATGAATCTTTCTGGAAATATTGTTCGGCAACAAACATCTGAGACTGTGCCTTTTTCTCACGCGGAATTTTATAATACCGGTGGAAGGCCAGAAAGAGAATGGCTACAACTACGCCCGCACCAAAAATGTAAGTGATGATTTTTTGATTCTTTTCAAAAAATTGTTCAGTTGAGGTCAACGCGTGTTCAACTTCCTGTAGGTTTTCGCCGGTGTGTTTGTTTTTTCCTTTACTCATCTTATTTATTATGTCTTTATTTTCAGGTCGTGTAAACGTGAAGGCAAAAATAAATTTTTTTCAGGAACCATTGGTATTTTTGATCATAAAAATATGATGTCGGCGCTAAAAGAAATTTATTGGGACATTTCTGACTAAGTAATTGAAAAACAGATTGAATATTAATTCGGAATCGGCAAACCACTGTTCCGGACGATTATTTATTAGTTTTGTAGCCGGATTATTTCCCTCAATCACACTCATTCATGTACATAAAGGAATTATCTGTCATCAATTTTAAGAACCTCGAGCAGGTAGAGTTGGAATTTTCGCACAAACTGAATTGTTTCATCGGGAACAACGGTGTGGGGAAGACCAACCTGTTGGATGGGATCTATTATCTTTCCTTCTGCAAAAGCTATTTCAACTCGGTTGACTCGCAGAATATCCGTCACGAGGAAGAGTTTTTTGTGTTGCAGGGACAGTACAGTCGTCTGGATGAGGATGAGAATATTTATTGTGGATTTCAGAAGGGGCAGAAGAAAAAATTCCGTCGCAATAAGAAAGAATACAAACGACTGTCGGAGCACATTGGTCTGTTGCCGTTGGTGATGATTTCTCCATCGGACACAAGTTTGATTATGGGCGGAAGCGATGAACGCCGGAAGTTCATGGATAGTGTGATTTCGCAAAACGATCGCCAGTATCTCGATCAGTTGATTCGGTACAACCGGGCACTGTTGCAGCGTAATAACTTGCTGAAATATTTTGCAGCCAATCGCGTATTTGAACCTGATAACCTGGAAGTGTGGGATGCGCAACTGGTGATGTTAGGTGAAAAGATTAACAAGCGTCGGCAGGAATTTCTGGGAGAGTTGCAACCCATTTTCCAGAAATATTATGACTTCATATCGGACGGGCACGAGCAAGTGACTCTCGAATATCAATCGCAGTTGAATGAAGGCGATTTTGAAGGGCAACTTAAGGAAGCACTTCAGCGCGATAGGGTTTTGCAATTCACTTCCGTGGGAATTCATAAAGACGATTTGGAGCTGAAGTTGGGCGATTTTCCTATGAAGAAAATGGGATCTCAAGGCCAGAAAAAAACGTATCTGGTCGCTTTGAAGCTCGCACAATTCGATTTTATTCGTTCGGTGAATCAAGCTATGCCAATTCTTCTTCTCGATGATATTTTTGACAAACTCGATGGCGAACGAGTGGAGAAGATCGTCAAACTGGTTTCGGGAAACACATTTGGACAGATTTTTATTACCGATACTAACCGCGAACATCTCGACCAGATTATTCCCCGAGTAGGGGCTGATTACCGCATATTCCGGGTAACCGATGGTGCCGTTACCGAGAATGGAAATAATAATGGCGGTGAACCAAAAGTTGTTGAAAACAATTAGGGACCGACAGTGCTAATGTGATTTTCCCTTTATACTTTTGAAATAAAGAATACCTGCAAGAAAAAAAGCAATTGAGATGCGCAGAAGTGAAACACAATCGTTGGGAAGTGTGATTAAGGAATACCTGAAGGAATCGCGGATGGATGGCAAGCTAGCCGAAGTGGAAGCCGTTAATTCCTGGGAAACCATTATTGGGAAAACGATTGCGCGTGCTACCACCAACATTTATATCAAAAATGGCGTGTTGTATGTACATCTCCGTTCTTCTATCGTGCGCAACGAGCTGTTTATGATGCGACATCAGATTGTGGATGCGATGAACAACCATGTGGGACGGCAGGTTATTCGTGAAATTATTCTTCGCTAAATACTTACCACTTTATATTTTCTATCGGAATTGTGGGCGATTCTTCTATCGAAATCATTGCGTTGATGATGCGTGCTTCGTCAAATTCCGATAACATTTCCGGCTGGATGGGAATCGCTTCAATCCTACTTTCTTTTATATAACAGGCCCTGCGTGTTCCGGGAAGAAGCGGCGTATCAGGAGTGAACCATTTATCTTCTTTCAGGAAAACGATATTGGCATATGATGTGTCGGTAATGAAGCCATTTTTGACCAACAGCACGCCGTCGGCATCACAGCGCTGAGAAAACAAATCCTTCAGTTTTTCTCGATCAGCATATTTGTATCTGTAATTAATATCATCGGCATTCACCAGGCGAAGAGAATGAACTGCTCGCATTGAATAAGGCTCGAACTCTACTTTCTCGATAGTTTCCCGGTAGGTAACGCGGCATTTGAACAGGCCATTTTTCGCTTCCGCAGGAATATTCAGATTGTTGGTTAAATCGATTTGCGTGGTCATGTTCAATACCTCTCGCCGAGTTCGATTCAGCCGGGCATTATGCCATGAAAGTCTTTCGGGCTCCCCATTTCGGATGCATATGGTTTCAATGAATCGGCACATATACTTTGTCAATCATTTCCTGGTATTCTTTCTCCGGCTCGCTAAAAACGGTGATGCCTCCGCCACTGCGGAATATCATTTGATTATTTTTTTGTTCAATATAGCGAATCATCACGGCAGAATCGAGATTTTGCCCATCAAATAGGCCAAATACACCGGTGTAATAACCCCGTTGGTCGATTTCCGATTCCTTAATGATTTCTACTGTCTTCTGCTTGGGTGCCCCGGAAATTGAGCCTGCTGGCAGCAATGTGGCTATAATGGTTCCAATGTTGGAATGATAATCTGAAGGAAGTTCACCTGAAATCTCCGAACTAACCTGCAGCAGCGTTTTTTCGTGGGTTTTTACTTCATCTATGTAGCGAAATTGGGAAACATGTACTTTTTTTGCCACCATCGATAAGTCGTTCCGAATTAAATCGACGATTGTGTTGTGTTCAGCCGTCTCTTTCCGGTCGTTCAAAATCTGGCTGGCAGCATTGGGAATGGCCGCATCGATGGTTCCTTTCATTGGATAAGAGGAAATTTTTCCGTCGGTGATTTTTACGAAAATCTCCGGTGAAAACACAACACATTTTTCTGGAAGTAGCAATTTGTACGGTGCTCTGCTCCGGTGAAAGATTTCTTCGAATGACAAGTTGGTTTTCACTGGAGTGGGGAAGGTGAGGTTGGTGAGAAATGAATTACCATGCCGGATATGACGCATTACATTGTCGAAGCCTTTTCGGTAATCCGAAAACGAAATTGGTTGTTTCTCGAACTGTATTGCTTTTTTGGTGGGAAAAACTGGCTGAAAATTGCGTTGTCCATTAATTTCGAACAAAATACCCCGACTTTCAGCTTCAGCAAGTGTAAATATTAGGGGAGCTTTGAGGTCGAAGTCAAGTATGAACAGAAATGGTTCATGTTGTGCAGCGAGTCTGTTCATTTTTTTTGCGAAGTGTTCACTCATGCGAAAGAATGGTGTAGTTTTGCGCATCAAAACTAATACTTTTCCCGATGCGGATACTGATTTTCGATAACTACGATTCGTTTACCTACAACCTGGTGCAGTTGGTAGAGCAGTGGGACGGAACTGATGTGGTTGTCCGAAAATATGATGAAATTTCCCTTAATGAGGCAGCTGACTTCGATGGTATCATCTTTTCGCCCGGCCCCGGATTACCTGGGGAGGTCCCGTTGATGAGCGAAATTATTCGTAAAATGGGACCGAAAATGCCGATACTGGGTGTATGCTTGGGTCATCAGGCTATTGCTGAGGCTTTTGGAGGAAGGTTGAAACATCTCGATGCAATTTATCACGGTACAGTCATCCGGACGGAAACATTGATTCCGGATATACTTTTTAAGAATATCCCAACTGTTTTCGAAACGGGGCTTTATCATTCATGGGCGGTAGATGATGCCGGTTTTCCAGAAGAACTGGAAATAACAGCTCGGGGCGAAACCGGAAATATTATGGCTTTGCGGCATCGAACCTGGCCTGTCAGGGGAATACAATTCCATTTGGAATCAATCATGACACCTGATGGGCAGCAGATGATTGAGAATTGGTTGAATGGACTGTAGAAGTAGGCTAAAAATAGCTTACCATTACACCCATTAAAATGGCTATTCCAAAACTCAGCAAGGTTCCAACTAATACATACTCTGTCTTTTGAGCATCGCTAAAACGCAGAATAGATTTGGCGGCAATGATGAAACCAACCACCGAATACTGCTGTAATAAGACTAGTGTGAGTACAAGAAGACGTTCGGTGATACCGATTAGTTTACCAGCATTGGGTAAACCTCCTCCGTTTTCTTCTTCCGTTTCAGCAGGCGCTTTCACTGAGAAATATCGAAAAATGTACCGGATGATGATGTTGGATGGTTTTACGCAAAGTGTGTAAGCAAATATAATGGCAGCTATTCGAGGAGTGATGAAAACTGGTAGTTGATTCATGCCCGAATCAACATAGAACCAAACGATTGCTGTAATGATTATGATGTGAGCAAACTGGTCGATAAAGAACCAATCTTTGTTCCATTTTACTCTGATGAGACTTTTAATAACATCTGTCAGAAAGTGCAAAACAGTCAGGGCTAATGCAGCTGACCAGAACGCTAATTGCAGTGAAAAGAGCCATGATGAGGCAAAGACAATGAGAATGTGGAAGATATGAATTTTGCTGATTATTTTCTTTTCCTTTTGCAAGCTCCAGTGTTCGCTTTGAAGAAGGAAATCGGCTACCAGGTGTGCCGTTAGCTGAAGGAATAGAAGGTTAATCATCATGTCAGTGTATGTTTTCTTCGAAGTATGAAACAGCTCTGTATATAGCATTCCAGCCAGCGGCCGTCGAATGCTGATTGATAGTTGATTGATTTTTTTTGAGAATTTTGGCGATCTCAACTTCTGATTTATTCAATAATTTATGAAATACTACTTCGCACTGTTTGGCCGAACAACGTGCGAGAATTACGTCCAGCATTTCGAGTATTGTTTCATGCAAATCTTCAAGTGCCTGGTCGGATGAGAGGAAGTACATTGTTTTTTTTATAATGACTTTTTGCTTGTCGTAGGTGTCTTTACGGTTTAGTGCTCTTCCCGAAAGGTAAATGGCTTCTCCGTCCATTACGCCTTTTACGGGCTGGTAATTCTCTAACGGAGCTACTGCAATGGCTATTCGTACGCCGTGTTCTTTAAAGTATTTGAGTCGTTTATTTTCGTATTTAGGTTTTGGAAGTTCGAGTGAGCGGACAAAGGTTTTGATAAGGAGGGCTACACGCAATGCAGCATCCGGTTCTTCCAGAGCGCATTCGATGTAATCTCCTTTCAGGATACGACCATAGAAGCCTTCTTTTTCAAAATGTTTTGTAAGTTTCTTTACCAAACCTCTTAGCTTAGTTGCCAGAATATCCCGACTTTCCGCTGATAAAGCTGTTGAGGAAACAATATCGCACGAAATAGTTGCCCTGTTTTTCATTTCACAAATGAATTCATCTGTTTAAAGGAATAATTTATTAGTAAATATACTAATAAATATTAAATATCGGTAAATATGCTAATATTTTTTATCGGTAAAAACACTTATAAATAGTATTTATCGGTAAATTTACTAATGATTAGCAGGAGTTTCATTACAACAGATTTTTTAGTGCTTCAGCATTTTTTACCTCTACCTCGCCACGTCGCCACTCCAGTATTCCTTCTCGTTGCAATTCGCTTATTGTTCGTGCCAATGAGGGGCGAGCGACTCCAAACATCTCGGCGAGGCTTTGCTGATTTTGTTTTAACGAAATATTCCGAAATCCTGGTTTATAATGCTGTAACAGGAAGAAGGCGATTTTCTCACGAATGGTTTTAAAATTAAGGAAACTGATTTTTCTCGAAAGAAACTGGGCTTTATCGCTAATAATATTTAGGAAGTTATTCAATACTCGATTGTCAAGGCTTAGCAGTCGCGTAAAATTGGGCTTCAGAATGATGAGCATTTTGCCATCAGCCATGGCCGACAGGTTCACCGGGAAGCGGCTGTTTTTCCCGAAAAGGAAACCGGCTGCGACCATTTGTGGGGGAAGTAGTTCTTCAATTTTCAAGCTGTTTCCACTAAAATCAACCATCTCACCCTGAAGTTTTCCTTCCAAAAGAATCATTGCTGCTTTCACTTCTTCTCCGGCTACGGCCAGTAAATCATCTTTGTGGAAGTGTCGTATCTGATGTGGAACTTTGCCCAGCAGATTTTCTACTTCTGTTGGTTGAAGTCCTTTGAGTATGGGCGATTGTGTTAGAATCGTATTCATTACAGAAAGTTTTTACACAAATATACCAATTTGTAACAGCTGTTACACTTTCCCGGTAAGGGCCCATCTACATTTGTAATGTAAAATTTAAACGACAGTAATAAAGAAAACGAAATATGAAACGCGACATCATCAATATAGACGAAGAGAAATGCACCGGTTGTGGTCTTTGTGTTCCTAATTGCCACGAAGGAGCATTGCAGATTATTGACGGGAAGGCAGTTCTAATCAGCGATTTGATGTGCGATGGTTTGGGAGCTTGTATCGGACACTGCCCGGAAGAAGCTATTACGATTGAAAACCGTGAAGCACAACCGTACGATGAGGTGAAGGTGATAGAGATTATGGTAAGCAAAGGTTTCAATACGGTGGTCGCTCATCTGAAGCATTTGCGTGAACACAACGAGACAGGATTTCTGAAACAGGGAATGGGATATTTGGTGGAAAACGAGGAGAATTTACCTTTTTCTGTTCAAGCGGTGAAGGATGCTGTTCACACCGAGCCGAAGCCGGCAAACGGAAGCAGTTGTGGAGGAGGATGTCCGAGCTCTCAGACCGTTGTTTTTAATCCGGAAGAGTTGAAATTGGCACCTAAAGGCGAGAATGGTTCATTGGCTTCTCAACTTCGCCAATGGCCGGTGCAGATGCATCTTATCAATCCGCTAGCTCCTTATTTCCGTGGTGCCGATTTACTGGTGGCAGCCGACTGTACAGCTTTTACACTGGGGGATTTCCATCAAAATTATTTGAAAGATAAATCGTTGGTTATTGCTTGTCCCAAACTGGATTCCGGAAAGGAGATTTATCTGGAGAAGTTAATCACTCTCATTAATGAAGCGAAAGTGAACACTATCACTGTACTGATGATGGAGGTGCCTTGCTGCGGTGGTTTACAGCAGCTGGTTCAAATGGCTACGCTTCGGGCCAGCCGAAAGGTTCCGGTAAAAGCCATTACGGTAAGTATTCGGGGCGAAGTTCTCGAAGAAGAGTGGGTATAGAAGAACGTAAAAGTGATTTTAAATCAACAGTTAATCATAAAACTTAATCTTTAAAACGAATTATCATGAGTATGTTTTGTTTTCAATGTCAGGAAGCCGCTAAAGGCGAAGGTTGTACCATCAAAGGTGTTTGCGGAAAAACCGATGATGTAGCCAACTTGCAGGACTTACTGGTCTTTGTTACCAAAGGATTATCGATATACGCTCACGAAGCACGCCAAATGGGAATTGAATGGGAACCGGTGAATCGATTTGTATTTGATGCCCTGTTCATGACGATTACCAACGCTAATTTCGACAAGAAGAAGATTGAAGAGAAAATTCGGGAAGGGCTGAAATTACGCGCTGAATTGAAAAACCGCTTCGAAGCCGAAGGTGGAAAACTTTCGTCGAATCATGAATCACTAACATGGGAAGCTGACACGCTGGAGGCTTTCGAGGAAAAAGCAGCTAATGTGGGAATCCTCTCAACTGCTAATCCTGATGTTCGTTCGTTGCGTGAGTTGATTGTTTATGGTGTGAAAGGAATGGCCGCTTATGCTGAGCACGCTTTTAATCTCGGTTACGAGAAAAAAGAGCTCTATGCTTTCATGCAAAAGGCGTTGGCCGCAACTACCGATGATACTCTTTCGGCTGACGATTTGGTTGCCCTGACGATGGAGACCGGAAAGTACGGAGTGGACGTGATGGCATTGCTCGACCAAGCAAATACAGAGAGCTATGGTAACCCTGAAATTACAGAGGTAAACCTTGGTGTACAGAAGAATCCCGGTATTTTGGTCAGCGGTCATGATTTGAAAGATTTTGAAGAATTGCTGAAGCAAACTGAAGGAACCGGCGTAGATATTTATACGCACAGCGAAATGTTGCCTGCTAACTATTATCCGGCTTTCAAGAAGTATGAACACTTTGTCGGTAACTACGGTAACGCATGGTGGAAGCAAAAAGAGGAATTTGAAGCGTTTAACGGGCCGGTGTTGCTGACAACTAACTGTTTGGTTCCTCCTGCTGATTCGTACAAAGACCGTGTTTATACTACGGGAGCAGCTGGTTTCGACGGAGTAAAACATATTGCACCTCGGAAAAATGGTGAATCGAAAGATTTCTCTGAAATTATCGAACACGCGAAAAAATGTGCTGCACCGACAGAGTTGGAAACCGGAACGATTGTAGGTGGTTTTGCTCATAACCAAGTAATGCAGTTGGCTGATAAAGTTGTTGATGCGGTTAAGACCGGTGCTATAAAGAAATTCTTTGTAATGGCAGGTTGCGATGGTCGCATGAAGAGTCGCGATTACTATACCGAATTTGCCGATAAACTTCCGGAAGGAACGGTTATTCTGACTGCCGGTTGTGCCAAATATCGTTATAACAAGCTGCCTTTGGGTGATATCGGTGGTATTCCTCGTGTGTTGGATGCAGGACAGTGCAACGACTCCTATTCATTGGCAGTAATCGCGTTGAAACTGAAAGAAGTTTTTGAACTGAATGACATCAATGAGTTGCCGATTGCATACAACATAGCGTGGTACGAACAGAAGGCTGTGATTGTGTTGCTGGCGCTGCTCTATCTCGGTGTAAAGAATATTCATCTCGGCCCGACACTTCCGGCATTCCTCTCACCAAACGTGGCAAATGTACTGGTAGAAAACTTTGGAATTGCAGGAATTAAAACAGTCGACGAAGATATTGAGGTTTTCATGGGTTAAGTTTAGGTTGATTGGCAAATAAAAGCCGGTCGGAGTATTCTTTCTCCGGCCGGCCTATAAAAACCAAGCCTTTTAAAGAAATATTCAATTTTTGATTGGTTTAGCATAGCAAAGCAGGTTGGACTGCAGTTTTTGGATTGAAAAGTGAAGATGATGACTCAATCGGTTTCCCGGAATGGATAGTGAGTTGGATAGCGGAGAAATCGGGGCCGGTCGGGCTCATCAAAATGAGTTTGTAAATTATGGAAAAGGGAAAACAGTTTAACGTTGCTTCCGGCATTGAGTACGCTGAAGGAGCGGTGGTCAGTAAAACCATCATCAAAGAACCGACCGGTACCATTACGCTATTTGCTTTCGAGAAGGGGCAGGGGCTGAGTCCTCATACTGCACCTTTCGATGCACTGGTACAGGTTGTAGAAGGGAAAGCTACAATTACTATTGGTGGTGAGAATTCAGAGTTGGAAACGGGGGAAGCCATCATTCTTCCTTCCAATATTACTCATGCCGTTGAAGCAACTGAATCATTTAAAATGCTGTTGACCATGATCAAAACCAATTTATAAGTACAAGAAGTAGTTAAGAGGTTAATTCGTTTTTATTCCCGCCGGACTTGGTTCGGTGGGAATTTACTTTTCAGCAGATAGTTTTGTCAATGACCGGAAAACGCGTTAAAGAAAAGCAGATTGTGACCCTCATGGTTGAATTGTATTGTCGAAAAAATCATAGAGTGGGAGGAATTTGTTCTGATTGCCAAGAACTGCTCGATTATGCAGAAAAACGATTGGATAATTGTGTGTTTAGTGACGAAAAGCCTGCTTGCAAACAATGTCTGGTCCATTGCTACAAACCTGCAATGCGCGAAAAAATTCGTGAAGTAATGCGTTGGTCGGGCCCCAGGATGTTGTTTTATCGTCCAGGAGTGGCGATACGTCACCTTTTATCGAAACCGTTTGAGAGCACCGGGCAAAGGAAGTAGTCGACCGCAATGCAATAAGGCTTTTGTTTTGATAAGGTTATGGATGCACGCATATTTCCCCGGAACTGAAAGGTATTCAGTAGGTGTAAGCACAAAAAAAGCCGGAAAACTCCGGCCTATGATAAGAAGATCTCTTTGAAAATCATTTCAATCTCAGCGTCGACTGACGGTGGAATCTTATAGTGATCCGTGTAGTCGAAAGTTATTCCCTCATCCAGTTCATGGACAATCAGAATTTCGGTCAACGCCTTTGGACTCTTTCCCCAGAAATCTCTGATTTCCGTCAATCTTTCATCTTTACTGATGATCTCTTTCACAATTCTGTTCTTAAATCTTCTCTTTTGCTCCTGAAAAGATTTAACTGTCTGTAATTCTGTAGTTCTACTCATTCTAGTTGGGTTTGAATTTGTTGTTTGGTGGTTTACTTTATTTGTAATATCATCATGTTATTTTGTATTCTGCAATGCCAATTTACGTGTTACACTGAACAGAAAAAAGCAAACAGGTTATACAGCATACGGCTCCAGTTATCAATATATGTTGATGTAACGGGTGTTGTTTCCGATTTAGTGCCTTCAAATGACAGTTTTTCAAAACGATATGTGTTTAACTGGTTATAAGTGAATAGTATAGATGTTTTTTAACATTTCTGTTTTACGGCAGTATAAAAGTCTGATTTTAATCATGCATTAGGCTGTGTATTATTCTCTTACTGTTATTTTGACTATATCCTTCCTTTACCTTCCTCTATAAACCATTTTAACTCCACAAGCTGTGTACTCAAACTGTGGAATTGATTCTACATGTTGATTTGAGTCTGTGTTATCATAATTGTTTCCTCAAAAAAATGTATTCAGTGTAATCCTCAAGTATAATGTGTTTTATAGAAATTATGGTTCCAGTCTCTCTGACTTTGGCACAACCTTTTCTATAAGTAGTACCGAAGACAAGCAGATACTTTGAATTAATAAATGAATTAACATGAAAAATCACTCTTCCATAGAGTTTCTTTTGCTTCCGGTTTCCTCAGCGGGTATTACCGGACAAATAGAAAATGAGCATTCGATGAATGACTCTTCTGTTGAACAAGTGGTTTTTGAGGTTATTCAGTTGAGTGACTTGCCGATGGCTGTGAAGGAATCGGTTGCTGAAGAATTGACCGGATGCCGTTTATCAAACCAGGTAATTGCAGGAACGATAAGCGGAGTGCTGGTTTACCGATTGACCTTCAGGTCGAATTCAGGCATCAGTAATGTAGTTTACAAAGCTGATGGAGAGAGGTATGTTGCTCAATTGCAGAATTAAATAAAAAAGGAGGAATATGCGATTGTTGTCCGCGATAGGATTGATTGCTGTTTTTTCACTGATGCCTGGAAAGCCGGTTTTTGCGCAGGAAGATTCTGCCGGAAGGCAAATGGCAATGGAGTTCAAAATCGATTTTGGTCGAATTGAATTATCGGATGTCCCGGCGTTTGTCAGTTTGGCCGTTAAGAGTGAATATCGCCAGGTTTCGATATCACAGGCATACAAAAGTCGTCTTCCTTGCGGAATGGTTATTTACAAGCTGTTCCTGAATGTAGAAGGGAGCACTAAAGTTAATTACTACAAGGAAGATGGAAGTAAATATATTCCAGGTAGGGACGGTTGATTTTTGATGAGGCCAATAGAAAAAATAATTTTTGAGGAGGAGATTGATTTTAAAAAGGGGATATGAAGAAGTTATTTTTTACCGTAGCCATACTTTTCTCGATGGCCACAATATATGCAGTAAATGCCAGCCCGGTTTTTTCCGGTCGTTTGGAAATAACGAATGTTTGGGCAAAGCCCGACTTCAGACAAATTAGCGTCAACGAACTGCCTCACGCAATTAAGGAATCGGTAAGTGAACAGTTTAAAGATGCAACGATTACCGGGGCTTATGTGGCTAATTTGAGTGATGGAACAAAATTGTACAAAGTGATTTTGAACGTGGAAGGCCAGGAAGAATCGATCATGTTTAACGCAGATGGCTCACGGTATCAAATCAATTAAATAAAAGACTCAAATCACCAGCAAATTTCTAAATATTAACAATTGTATTAAAAACGAGTTAGTTATGAAAAAAGTATTAATTCCATTGGTTTTAGTTTTTGCGCTTGGCACTGGCTATGTTGCTGATGCTGCCAATTCAGTTTCAAAAACAACGAATTCATCTTTTGTAATGCAATCTGACCTCAAATTTATTTCGGTTGATGTGGCAGATTTGCCCGAAGCGGTGACCAAGGCTGTTGCCAGTGACTACAAAGATGCCAAAATCAGTCAGGGGTTCGTTGCAACTACCGAAGATGGATCAAAAGTATATAAAGTTGTTCTCCAGTTAAACGGAGAGAGCATGACTGCCATGTACAATGAGGATGGTAGTAAGTATGAGCCGGAATCATAACCCGGTAAGCTTTAGAGCAGTAAATTCCAATAATAAATAAAAAACCAATTGTGAAGACACGACGGACATTTACTGTTCACGAACAAACTTTAAATCGTAGATTTCTAAATACCGTTCATACTTGTATTGTTTAGTCAAAGCTGGTCCCGGGTGGTTTTCCTGGCACGGTTGGCCGCTATGGGACAGCTTCTATTGACGACACATTCAGAATTTAGGTTTAGGTTTATTATCGCAAGATGTGTCGGAAATAACAGGAATACAAAAACTTCCGGTGTAATGGTGGGATATTACCCGGTTGTTCATCCTGGTACTAACGGCACAAAATTGTTTATTGACTGCTCATGAAAGACCGGGAAAAGATGAAGGCAGCCATAAAAAAGGGGGATGGCTGCCGATTCTGCTCCCATTGTTTAAACAGAGTAACGTCAAGCGTTCTTATAAATTAGGTTTTGAGAGAATTCACTAAGGTAGGTCAGGAATCCTACCGATTTAAAGTTTTTCACATAAAAGCGGGTTGTTTGAACAATCCGCTTTTTTATTTTTTAATTGTATAATATCATTTACCTTTTGTGCGTTGAATAAAAGGGTTTCGACCTAAAAATTTTATCTTTATTCGCGAACCGATTTTTTTACCGATAATCTTTGCCTGATATTGATGGACATGCCCCGATTACTGATTGTTGATGACGATACCTCCTTCTGCATGTTATTGCAGGGTTTTTTAAAGCGAAAAGGCTTTGATGCCGATACGGCACATGATTATGAAAAAGCCAGTCAATCATTGGCAAAGAATTCTTATGATTTGGTTTTAACCGATTACCGCTTGCCTGATGGAACTGGCATTGATGTGTTAAAAGAAAGCAAGAAATTAGCGCCTTCCACGGTCGTTATCCTCATTACCGCCTATTCAGATATACGTGTGGCAGTTGAAGCTGTTAAGCTGGGGGCATTTGAATATGTGACGAAGCCTGTTAATTCCGACGAACTTTTTCACGTTATTAAAGAGGGACTGAAAAAGCGTGAAACACAGGAAAAGAAGACAAAAGAACCTGTACAGAATGGGCGAAAATTCCTGGTAGGGAACAGTGAGGAATCCAAAAGAACTGAAGAGCATATCCGCATAGTTGCACCGACCGACATTTCTGTTTTGATTATTGGCGATAGTGGCACAGGTAAAGAATATGTCGCCCGCCGGATTCACGAGTTGAGTAAACGGAAAAAGGCACCGTTTGTAGCGGTCGATTGTGGCGCGTTGCACCCCGATATTGCTGCCAGTGAATTATTCGGTCACGTGAAAGGGTCGTTTACAGGAGCTGTGAACGATAAGACCGGTCACTTCGAAGCAGTGGGAGAGGGAACTATTTTTCTCGATGAGATTGGAAATCTATCCTACGATGTGCAGATGAAACTTTTGCGGGCCATTCAGGAACGAATGGGCCGTAAGGTCGGTGGAAATAGTGAGTTCCCGATTAAAGCGCGGATAATTGCAGCAACAAACGAGAATCTGAAACAAGCTGTCGACGAAGGTCGCTTCCGCGAAGATTTATACCATCGTTTGAATGAGTTTACGTTGACCTTAGCTCCTTTGCATGAAAGAGACGGTGACCTGATGATGTTTGCAGCATTCTTCCTGGAAGATGCAGTAGCGGAATTCGGAAAATCGATAATTGGATTTGACGATGAAGTTCAACGTATTTTTACTCAATACGACTGGCCGGGTAACCTGCGCGAAATGAGGAATGTTATTCGGCGAGCTGTTCTGCTTTGCAAACAAGAGAAAATCAACCGCGAAGTACTTCCTGAAGAAATCTACCGCAACAACTCAGTGAAAAGCCAGCCGGAAAATGCTCAACCAGTCAACGATCTGAAAGAGATTAAAAATATTTCCGAGAAAGAGGCAATTTTGCAGGCGTTAGAGAAAACACGTTACAACAAAACCAAGACAGCCAAATTATTGGGCATCGACAGAAAAACGCTGTACAATAAACTTCATTTGTACGACATCGAGCTCTAAGACAATACTTCTTCGTTGATAAGTGCCCTGACATCATTCCATAACTGACTTAGTGCAATAATGGATGCGCGTATGGTATCCCGCTTAGATGGATCATCTTCGGCTGTTTCCAGATGCTTTAAAATAACGACTCCATCCGAAATGGCAAATTGCCGGAAGCCGGTCAACATCTTATGAGCTGTTTTCCTGATTCCCGGGACATCATTTTCTTTCTCCATTTTTTTCAGCGATGCAATACTTTCGTCTGCGTTGAGGATGAATGTTTCTGTTACAGTGCGTAGCAGGCCATCGTCATCGCCTGAAAAGGTTTTGATCTCATCGAGGCTGAAACTTGCCTGTGTCCTCTCTTTTCGCTCGAGGTCTTCGATATCTTTTCCGTTGAGGATGGAATGGAATTTTTGGGCCAGAGAAATACGGGTAAATGGTTTTGGCATGGCCCACACATTTTCTATCTGAGAAATCTCTTCCATGCGGCTTTCGCTCAGGTTGGCAGTAAGAATCAAAACCGGCGTGTACGAACTGAATTCTTTTCGAATGGTTCTGGCTAACGAAATTCCATCAGTATCCGGCATTTGTACGTCGGAAACAATCAGGTCGAAAGTCTCTTTTTTAAGATAATTCAGGGCTTCAACAGGTGTGTAGGCTGAAGTTTTTTCGCCGTTCATGTCACGAATGAGCGCTTCCAGCAACTGGTGTACCAATGGGTCATCATCAATACAAAGTACCTTCTTCCCGGCGAGGAAATCGGGCGTAATGACTTCATCCTTCAGTTGATTGCCGGTAGCTTCTTTCAGCGGAATGGTAAAGTGGAACGTACTTCCTTTGCCTTCTTCACCTTCCAGCCAAATAGCGCCTCCCATTAATTTAATTAGTCTGCGACTGATCGAGAGTCCCAAGCC
Source organism: Prolixibacter denitrificans (assembly GCF_003014495.1). Classification (GTDB taxonomy): domain Bacteria; phylum Bacteroidota; class Bacteroidia; order Bacteroidales; family Prolixibacteraceae; genus Prolixibacter; species Prolixibacter denitrificans. The sequence goes on from NZ_PYGC01000011.1 coordinate 58,733, forward strand.
TGTACCTCCGGTCTGTTTTGTTTTCGAGTTATCGACTTGTGAGAATTCTTCGAAGATTTCCTCTTTTTGGTCTTCCGGAATACCAATACCTGTATCGGTAACGGCAAAGGAAAGTTTATGATCTTCCCGTTTGACGGTGAATTTAACGTATCCTTCCTGTGTAAACTTAATCGCGTTTCCAACCAGGTTGATGAGCACTTGTTTCAATCGCATCCGGTCGGTGCTGAAATCGGGCAGTCCTTCTTCGACTTCGAAACTGAAACCAATTTTTTTGTTCTGGGCAGCCAGCTTCATCTCTTCGAAGACTTCTTTCATCAACTCGTTCGCTTCAATCTCATCTTCGCTCAGGTTGACCATGTTTGCTTCTATTCTCGAAAAGTCGAGAATCTCATTCACCATCCGGTGAAGGTGACGGGCTGAGCTAAGTAGCGTTTTAGCCATGTTTGCCTGGGGTTTGTCGGCCAATCCTTCAGAAAGCAATTCCGCGAAGCCAATGACAGAGGTAAGCGGTGTCCGAATCTCGTGGCTCATATTGGCAAGGAATTGCTCTTTTACTTTCAGCAATTCATCTACCTTGTCTTTCGACGAGCGTAACTGATCGTTCAATCGGCGGCTGCGCAAAATGTCACGGTTAACCCAAAGAATGAATAAGGCAAAGATGATTAACGCCGAAATACCCAGATATATCAGTTGGTTAAAGGTTTTCCCCCGCATTTGCTCCATCTCTTGGCTCTTTACGGCGGACATGTGAAACGCTTCGTCTTCGAGCGATTGTACAACTTCCCGAATTTTGTTCATAATCTGGTTGTCAAGCTTAACCAGCTGTTGCTCCTGGGTACTCAGTGCTCTATTGAACCTTGCTTGCTGCGCCTGAAATTGTGATAGTTCCCGCTTGATTTGAATTAACGTGGAATCTTTCCGGACGTGACTCACTTTTGATGAATCGACCCGTTGCTCGATGACCGGAACTTTATATTTTGTCGGTTCCGGTTTTTTTCCCGTAAGGAAATCTGAAAGCTTTTGGAGTGTGTTGCGTTTTATCGGAGCTCCTTTTTTCTCCATAGAGTCGACAAACGTGGAGGTGTATTTGGTCGTAGTGATTTCGTATTCCAGTGTGTCGGGAATAACACTGATCAGCTCTCCGTATTGTTTCCGGTATTGATTGATGATGTTGATTTGAATCAGACTTTCCATCAACTGTTCTTTCTCGGCAAACAGTCCCTGGATGGTGTCAATCTGACTTAACGCCAACGAATCGTTAAAATACTGGTGCAAATCGTTTACCAATATCTCGATAGAGTCGCGCTTGTTATGGTAGAGTTCCTTGAATTTCGGATCTTCTGTGATACCGTAAATTCGGCCATATCCCTCCGCTTCAATCATTTGCGAAAGCACCCTGTTGAGAAGTACCATTTTCTGGGGGAAGCTGTCGTTATATGACTGGTTTTTGATTACCCGAACAACGCTTACATAGCTGATACCGAAAAACAAAAGAGCAATCACAAATACAATCAGGAATCCTGCCGTCAGTTTGGCCTTTATCCACTTTTCCGGGGCATTCTTCTTCATCACAAATCGTTGTATTACAATATGCAATATGCCAAATATCTTCAGTAACTGAAAGAAAGTAGATTAAAAAATAAACATCGTGACGCTTTTAGTCATTACAACCATCGACTTTTGACGGAATGGTTGTTATTAACTTATTGCATTGTTAACGAAAAGAGAGTGTTTGGACTGAAGCAAATTAGTACTTTGCAGCCGTTAAAACTGTAAAAGCCGGAAGCAATGAAAAAGTTGGTCACCTATTTTCTCCAGGGCCTTTTGATGGTCGCACCGTTGGCCTTGACTATATACTTTGTTTTTGAGATTTTCGATATCACCGACGGTCTGTTGAGCACTTATCTAGATGACTGGATTGGTTTCCGTGTGCCCGGACTGGGTATTCTCATCATATTTGTTTTGCTGGTTATTCTAGGTTTTGTTGGAGAGAGCATTGTTGCAACGCCTTTCCGTAATTTTTTCAATGGAATTTTGGAGAGAACACCTTTCCTGAACCTGATTTACACTTCGCTCAAAGACCTGTTTTCTGCTTTTGTGGGAAAGGAAAAGAAGTTCAATTCGCCGGTGATGGTTTTGATGAGTGAGTCAGAAGATATTTGGAAAGTTGGGTTTATCACCCAGGAGTCGTTGGAGGAAATCGGTTTGGAAGAGAAGGTGGCAGTGTATTTCCCGTTAGCATACAGTTTTGCCGGCGAGCTGTTTTTTGTTCCGGTAGAGCGGGTAAAACGATTGGAGATTCCTCCGGCCGAAGCCATGAAATTCATTGTCTCAGGTGGCGTTACACGAATTGATTCCAATGCTCGGAACAATCATGAATAAAGGAGTTTAGGTTTTATTCTTCGTTCATTTCGTCAACAATCCAGCCACCTCCTAAAACTTTATCGTTCAGATAAAAAGTAGCTGTTTGACCGGCAGCTTCCCTGACAATGGATTCAGAAAGCTTTACTTCAAGGTATTTTTCGTTTAGAATGTGAAGGGTTGCGGGCGTGGCTTGTTTCCGGTACCGAATCCTGACAATGATTTCCGTGTTTAAAGCGATTTCCGAATCAACTAAATGATAATCTTTCAGCAAAATTCGATCGGTCATTAAATCTTCCTGGCTTCCGATGACAACTTCATTTGCTTCGGGCCTGATGGCCGTTACGTACAATGCCTTGTTCAAATGAATACCCAAACCCCGCCGTTGCCCGATGGTATAATAAACGTATCCTTTGTGACGACCGATTATTTCTCCCGTCGTTGAAACGAAATTTCCGGGACCGGGAAGAAGCTGTTTGCTTACTAATCTCTTCTCGAGAAAGGGACGGTAATCGCCGGGAACGAAACAAATTCCCATACTGTCCTTTTTCCCGGACACTTTTTTAAAACCTCTGTCGGCTGCAATCTTGCGCACTTCTGTTTTATTCAATTCTCCTAACGGGAAAACAATGCGCTGAAGGTATTTTTGTGGCAAATCCCAAAGAAAGAAGGATTGTTCCTTATCGGGGTCTTTTCCCCGCGAAATGAAAAATTTATCGTTGGTTTTTATGATTCGGGCGTAGTGACCGGTCGCCAAATGGGCTATGCCAAGTTCGTCCGCCTTTTGCGCGAGGTATTCCCACTTGATGTGATTATTGCAGAATACACAAGGATTAGGAGTTCTTCCCGCCAGGTATTCATTTTCGAAATAATGAATAACGGTTTGTTCGAACTCTTCCCGGATGTCCATCACATAGTGGGGAATCTGAAGGTTCTTGGCTAATGCTTTTGCTTCCGCAACGAATTCCGGTTCCTGGTCATCATTGTCAAACATCCGGAAGGTTACGCCCGTCACTACATATCCTTGCTCTTTCAATAGCATGGCTGCTACCGAACTGTCCGCCCCGCCGCTCATCCCCAGAAGTACGCTCTTGCTATTCATCTTTGCAAAAGTAAGAGTTGACGGGAAAATCAGGAAGAAGTGGTTGTCGGTTTTCTTTTCGGCATGTTTACTTTCGGAGCCCGCTTGAATTCCTTTGTCCGGTCGAAGAGGTAGCGGTAGGTGATGTGCGTTTTATAAATTTTGCCACCGATGAATTCAGCGACCTTCATCATCACCGGGTTGAAATCGCCAATCCAGTTTAACTCCAGGGTTTTGTATGGAAATGATGGTTTCATGGCTTCTTTCTCAAAGGCAATTACCATCGCACCTTCCACGCCTTTTCCCTGAAATTCGGGAACGACACCAAAGATACGTCCGATGACACGGTCAATTGATCTGGCCATTTTTAAATGATAGAGGAATCTCAGTTTATTCCACCGATTCCATTTGCCTTTGAAGCGACGAATAATCTGCCCAATATCCGGCATCATGACGAAAAAGCCGATGGGCTGCTCGTTGTGATAGGCGAAATAAACCAACCGTTCGTCCATGATGGGGGCCATGGATTTCAATAACTCCATGGCTTCCTTATCCGTTAATCCTTTGATTCCATTGAACTCCGCCCAGGCTTTGTTATATATTTCCTTGAAGTCATAGGCAAATTGTTTGTCGCCTTTTTCTATCATTTTTACATGATATTCGGGTTGACTAAGCAGGTAATCGGCACGTCTTCTGATGGCCGGGTGCAATCCTCCCGGCTCAAATTTCCGCCAATAGGTATGTTGCTGGAAATAGTCCTGAAAGCCGTATGCTTCAAATAATTCACGGTAGTAGGGGAAATTATAAGGCATGTTATACACAGGCTCATGAAATCCATCAACTAAACAGCCCCAGAAGGAATCGCGCATGCCCAAACTTACCGGGCCGTCCATCGCTTCCATTCCCCGCTCTTTTAGCCACTCTTTTCCGGTGTCGAACAACATGAAAGCAGCATCTTTATCATTGATGCATTCGAAAAAACCCACACCGCCGGTTGGTTGCTCATTCTGGTCGGACGATTCTTTTTCATAAAAGGCAGCAATGCGACCAACCGTTTCTCCGGTGTCATCCTTCAAAATCCAGCATTGACTTTCGCCATGAGCTAACAACTTGTTCCGGTTCGGGTCCAATATTTCCCTTATGTCGTTATCAAGCGGGTGCGACCAGTTTTTGTCTTGCGCATAAAGCTTCACCGGAAGTGTTAGAAATTCTTTGCGGGTTGGTGCGTCGGTAACTTCAGTTAAATGGAAGGTTTGTGCCTTTTTCATGTAATCTTTGGTTTGCCTGGCAATTTGAAATTCAAAATTAAAAAAAAATCGATAGTAAGAATATTGGGATGCATTTGTTGTTTGATGGCTCACTAAGCGGTCACGGATTTATCATTATCTTTGGTTTGAAACATAAAATTTTGGCATATGAAGTTGAAACGGATTGTTCCTGTTGTGATTGTTCTTGCCCTGGTGGCACTGGTTGCCTGGCAGTATCCACGATTTTATATCGCGACAGGATACGGAGCTAAATGTTTGGCATCCGGAGTTTTTGTAGCCCACAGAAATGCAGATCAGGTGATTGCACAGGATCTGGATTACTCTATCGTGAAATATACACACAGCAAGATTGATTTTAAGAAGAAGACTGTTACGACTTCCTTCCTGGGAATGGCTCACCAAACTGCCGTTTATCGTGAAGGACTGGGCTGTACTCTGGTTGGTGACATGCCGGAAAGCAAAGTAAGAGCAGAATCGCATAAACAATTGGCACCGCAACCAGCCGATCCGTTTGAAGTAGCCTGGCCAACGGGAGATCAACTAAAAGACACCATATTTCCTGAAATCAATTACTCCAGGCTGAAGAAAGCAATGGATGATGCTTTCGATCACGGTGATGAAGATTTGAAAAGGACTGCCGCTGTGGTGGTGGTTTATAAAAATCAGCTGGTCGGTGAGGAATATTGGACCAAAGAAGGTATTACGCCGGAAACCCGGATGTGGGGCTGGTCGATGGATAAAAGTGTCATTAATGCGATGTTGGGAGTGTTAACTCGCGAAGGTAAACTGGATGTGAACGAACCGGCTCCAATACCCGAATGGCAGAATGACCAGCGAAAAAATATCACCGTCAACAACCTGATGCACATGAGCAGCGGGTTGAAATGGGATGAAGATTATGGGAATGTATCGGACGTAACGGTCATGCTGTATCGAAAAGGTGATGTGTACAAAGCCGCAGTAAAAGCACCTTACGGTGTGAAACCGGGAACGCAGTGGTATTATTCTTCCGGCACGACTAATATCCTTTCGGGAATGATTCGTCACATCATTGGTAACGACGATGAGTACCTGAACTTTCCCCGCAAGGAAATATTCAATAAAATTGGGATGCGTAGTATGCTGATGGAAACCGATGCGGCCGGAAACTTTGTCGGGTCGTCGTATGGTTATGCTACTGCACGCGATTGGGCTCGGTTCGGGCTGTTATACCTGAATAACGGAATCTGGCAGGGCGATACCATTGTTTCTCCGGAGTGGGTGAAATATACCCGGACACCGGCTCCTGCTTCCACTGGGAACTACGGCGCTCAGTTCTGGCTTAATCGTGATAAGTCAATTCCAGACGCGCCGGAGGACATGTTTTATTGCGATGGTCACCGGGGACAACGTATCTTCATTATGCCATCGAAAAAGCTGGTGGTGGTCCGCTTGGGATTTTCGTTGGAACATTTCAGTGATAATACGTTCCTGAAAGAAGTATTATCCGCTTTTCATAGCGATAAGCAATAACCGAAAAATTCTACATTTGAGCCATGATGAAAGCAAGTGCAAATACCTTCTTACCGGCCGAGTGGTATCCACAGAGTGGGGTGATGCTAACGTGGCCTCACGCCGGAACAGATTGGTCGGAAATGCTGGACGAAGTAGAGGAGAGTTTCATCGCGATAGCGAATGAAATTGCCCGGCGCGAACAGTTGGTGATTGTTTGCCAGAACGGAACTAAGTTAAAAGAAAAGCTGGCGGGCATCAATCTTGGCAACGTGCATTTTTATGAAGTGCCGTCGAATGATACGTGGGCACGAGATCATGGTCCCATTACGGTTTTTCGTGATGGTGCCCCAATATTATATGATTTCCGTTTCAACGGCTGGGGCCAGAAGTTTCCGTCGAATCATGACAATCAGATTACACGTCGTTTATTCAGTAAAGAAGCTTTTTCGGCGAATGCCGGATACGCGAACTTTCTGGAGTTTGTGCTGGAAGGCGGAGCGATTGAATCAGATAGCGAAGGAAACGTATTAACAACGGCTGAATGTTTGTTGTCGCCCAACCGGAACGAACACATGAACAAAAAGGAAATTGAGCACTTGCTGAAAGAGATTTTCGGTTTGAAACGGGTTTTGTGGCTGAACAATGGTTATCTGGCCGGCGACGACACCGACAGTCATGTGGACACGCTGGCCCGTTTTTGTGATGCCGAAACCATTGCCTACGTGAAATGTACCGATCCGGAAGATGAGCATTTTGATGCTTTGCAGCGAATGGAGGATGAATTGAAAGCGTTCACAACGTTGGATGGAAAACCATATCGTTTGCTGGCATTGCCTATGGCTGATGCGGTATACGATGATGGAGACCGGTTGCCTGCTACGTATGCCAATTTTCTGATCATGAACAATGCTGTTCTCCTTCCGTTTTACGGGACAGAGAAGGATGAAGAAGCCCAAAAGATACTGCAGGACGCTTTCCCCGCAAGGGAGATTATCGGCATCAATTGTTTACCGCTAATCAAACAGCATGGTTCGCTGCACTGCGTGACGATGCAATTCCCGGAAGGAGTGCTGTAAGAATTCGAAAATCAAGAGTTATGAGTAAGACAATAAAAGCCGGACTGATTCAGCAGAAGAATTCTGAAAACATTCAGAGCAACATCGATAAATTGACGGAAAATATTGCCATTTGCGCGAAAGAAGGTGCCGAATTGGTAGTATTACAGGAGTTACACAACAGCCTCTATTTCTGTCAGACCGAAGAGACCTGTCAGTTTGATTTGGCGGAGCCGATTCCGGGTCCGTCGACGGAACATTACAGTAAATTGGCGAAAAAGCATGGCATTGTGCTCGTCACTTCGTTGTTCGAAAAGCGGGCCCCTGGTTTGTATCATAACACGGCGGTGGTTTTTGAGAAAGATGGTTCCGTTGCCGGGAAATACCGGAAAATGCATATTCCCGATGACCCGGCTTACTACGAAAAGTTTTATTTCACGCCGGGCGATATGGGCTTTGAGCCGATTGACACATCAGTTGGAAAGCTGGGGGTACTGGTTTGCTGGGATCAATGGTATCCTGAAGCGGCCCGTTTAATGGCTTTGGCTGGTGCCGAAGTGCTGATTTATCCTACGGCCATTGGATGGGAATCATCCGACCCGAAAGATGAACAGCAACGTCAGCTCGATGCCTGGATGATTTCGCAGCGCGGGCATGCTGTGGCGAATGGACTTCCGGTGATTTCGGTGAACCGGGTAGGGCATGAGCCTGATCATTCCGGTCAAACCAAGGGAATTCAGTTCTGGGGAAACAGCTTTGTGGCTGGTCCACAGGGCGAACTGTTGACAACCGCTCCAAACGAATCGGAAGCCAATTTGTTGGTTGATATTGACCTGGAACGTTCGGAAAAAGTACGCCGTTGGTGGCCGTTCCTGCGCGATCGCCGCATTGACGCCTATGACGATTTGCTGAAACGTTTTCGCGATTAATCCGAAGGAAATCTGATAAAACATAAAAACGGATGCTCTTGCTGTAAAATTTGCAAGGCATCCGTTTTCTATTTTATGCTTAGAAAAATATTTTTTCTGCTTACAAAATAAATTTTTGTAGCGTTCAATTTTGAGCAGCTTCCCCTGAAAGATTTTCGGCCTGATTAAGCTGTAATTGCAATGGATTGATTTCCTCGCCCCAATAGATGGTGGTATGTGGGAACGGGATTTCGATGTTGACCTTATCGAAAGCTATTTTCAGTCTTCGACGGTATTCCCGGCCAACGGCCCACTGCTGAATCGGTTGTGTTTTCAGCCGGGCTTTAATTACCAGCGCGCTGTCGCCAAACTGGTCGAGCCCGACAACCTCAATCGGTTCCAGAATTTTGTCCTTGAATTCATCGTCTTGCTGCATATCGGCACCTACTTCCTTCATAATGTTCATCACCTGATCCACATCTTCTTTATAAGCAACGCCAATATCAAAAACCATGGCCGACCACTCTTTGGTCATGTTCGAAAGCGAGTTGATCTTGCCGTTCTGAAAAATGTGCACCACGCCCGAAAAGTCTCGTAGGGTAATGGTGCGCAGCTCTATCTTTTCGACGACACCGCCGGTTCCGTTGATAATGGCTACGTCGCCGATACGGATTTGATCTTCCAGCAAAATAAAAAAACCGGAAATGAAATCCCGAACCAGTTCCTGGGCACCAAAACCAACAGCCAGTCCGACAATTCCGGCACTAGCTAAAATGGGACCAATGTCGACACCAAATTTGCCTAGTAGAATCATCAGGAAGATGATCCATATGATAATTTTTCCGGCACCGCGAACAATCCCCATCAGGGTGTTGGTCCGTTTTTCGGCTTCTAAATTACTTTGATTATCACCTTTCATGGCTCTTTTCAGGATAAGCCCGTGTAGCTTGCTGACCAGAAAATGCAGTAATCGCATGCTTATCAAAAAAAGTAGGATAATGATGATGATGGACGGAACATTATTAATCGCCCAGTCGACAAGAGTGGTGGCGGCTTTGGTCCAAAAGTCACCGCTGAATATTTCCTGCATAAGCTAATGTTTTTAATGTTTAGGATTGAATTGGTTGGCATGGACTATAAAATCCATTTATAAAAACAGGATGAGGAGAATTTGTGTTCAATTAAGGGTATAAATAATTTCCCTAGTGAATGGTAACCGCGACCAATCAACAAGATGATGTTCGTTTGTCTCAACCGAGCTAACTTTGGTGATTCATCACTGATTTTTTAATTTTATGCAAAACAAAATTAGCCATGAAGAAAACCTGGAAATGGGGAATTTTTGCTCCCGGAAGGATTGCCCGAAAATTTGCTACGGAGTTACAAACCCTCGATAATGCAGAAATAGTTGCGGTCGGTTCACGTAATCAAGCCCGTTCGGACCTATTTGCAGCCGATTTTAATGTGAAGAAAGCCTATGGAAGCTACGAAGAGCTCGCTGCCGATCCGGATGTGGAGGTCGTGTACGTGGCTTCTCCGCACTCGCATCACGCTGAGCATGCCATTATGTGTATGAATCAGGGAAAGCATGTGCTGTGCGAGAAAGCACTATCGCTGAACCTGAAGGAGGTGATTGAAATGTTTGAGGTGGCCCGGAAGAACAATGTATTACTGATGGAAGCCTTTGTTACTCCGTTTCAGCCTTCATATCGCAAAGCGAAAGAGATTATCGAATCGGGAGAGATGGGTAAGATTCAGTACATGCATGGCTGGTTCGGATTTAATACTGCTCCTTACGATCCGCAGGGACGACTTTTTAATCCGGAATTGGGTGGCGGTTCATTGTTGGACATCGGCCTGTATGCCGTGTTCGATGCACTTTGGTTTTTAGGTTCTCCGAAGGATATATCTGCGTCAGCTGCATTGACGGACCGTGGCATTGATACCAGCCTCACTATGCGGTTTGACTATCCGGAAGGTGTGTTTGCATCGCTGTATTCCTCATTCTATACAGCGTCCGGACCGGGTTGCGATATCTTTTGTGAAAAAGGCATATTGCGTATTACCCGAAGAGGAATCTTACATCAACAGTTGGAAACCCGTTCGCGGGGAACTGATCCGATTCGTTATACCTGGGAAGATGCCGAGTGCGGTATGAAGCTGGAGGCGGTAGAAGTGATGAAGTGTTTGGATGAAGGGAAAAAGGAAAGTGAAGTGATGCCCTACAGCCGAAGTTTTGAGCTGATGAAAACACTGGATAGTATTCGGGAACACGCCGGAATTCATTATTCAGGTAGGGGATAAACAATAAAGACAAAATAAAACAGGGCACCTTCATCAGCGGAGATGCCCTGTTTTTGTTAGGAAAAGCAGGCTATTTAATGGCTTTCAGCGCTTCGTCCACTGCATTCAAAACAGGTTGCGCTGAAATTTTTTGTCCAACGGCTTCTTCCATCCACTGCTGTGGTGTCAGACGGCCTTGTTCATAAATGCGATCGATCTCGTCTGAGAAGTTCTTTCCTTTCAGGTATTCTTCCAGCTGGAATTCGATGAGTTGACCATACGAATAAGCTGGCAGATACAACGGATAGGAAATCATATGAGAATAGATGGCCAGAATCGGTTCGTCTTTCGTCCCAAAAACCGGCGAGAAGTATGTATTCCAAACGTCTTTCGAGATATTGATGACAGCCGTTTTCAATTCAGCAGAATCAGCATTGGGGTGCGCGTACAGCCACTTCCACACTTTCATATCCACCATTCCAACACCCATAATTTCCATCAGCGACCAACCATTATCGAGTGCATTCAGGTATTTGGCCTGCGGATTATCGTCGGTAATACCTAACAGTTTTAAGTCACGACTCTGGAATATAAAAGCCAGTGCTTCGGTAAATGCGGTGTTCGGAACGCCGTGCATCATGTAGTAGTCCATGTTGTAGAGCGAGATAGTCTGCTCGACGTTATGACCGAATTCGTGAACGGCAATGTTGTATCCTTTATAATTCATTCCGGTAGAAGGAATGCGTGTACGCAGATGCGATTTCTCGCCAATCATCTGTGCGCCCCAGGCATGTCCGGAACCACGGGCCGGATCAACGGCAATTTTCGAAGCAATAAAGTTAGCTCGCTCATCCGACCAGCCCAGCTGTTTCAGTAGGTTCGGCATGTCTTCCTTGAAGGCTTTTGGGTCGGGATAATACGCTTCGGTCTTTTCGTTGAGTGTTTGCTCAGGTATGGAACTACGTGCTTTGAAACCATCGTACCAAATGTCGTACGGACGTAGTGGACGTCCCAGTCGTTCAGCAATTAGCTCACCGATTTGCTTCAGCTCCGGAGAACGAAGATAAGTATCGAACAACGCTTCCACTTCCGGCTGCGGAATTTCCATCTCGCCCGAAAATTTCCGTTTGATGTACGTGTCCATGTCCGGGTAATATGCATCGATGGCGCGCAACGCATGAAAGTTATTCAGGATTTGCTGATAACGGGTATTGGGCTCCGGTTTGAAAGCAATTTCTTTACCGTTGCTGTAAAGCTTGTTGGTAAAAGGTTTCCACTCGTAAGCCGGGTTGTTGATTACCTTCTCGGGAATATCCTGGTCGATGATTCGTTTCATCACCTCGTAAATCATATCCTGCTTTTTCGGACCTTGTTCTTTATCAGCGTAATCTGCCTTAATCTCATCGCGAAGGTTCCAGTGCGACAGCAGTACCATATCGTCCGGGAACAGTTGCTGGCCGTCGTCGGTGCGCAAATGCCCCATCTCGATGTTGTATTCCGAAATGTACAGGTCGGCATTACTGTTGGCTTCGGCATAAGCCTGCTCCAGTTCAGCAGGAACACGTGCAGAGAAAACATCACCCAATCGGGCGTAAGCCCATTCTTCGCGACTCCACATCGGTGCAAATTTCTCCTTATCTGCTAACGGATAGTAGGGAAAGTTGAGCGCAACGGCAAAAGCAATTTTGTTCCGATAGAGGTCTGACAGCATATGCGAGCCGACCGAGTAGCCGGCAAACATTTTGTCGATGGGAAGCATTGGGCCGGTAGCCAACTGCACATTCTTCTGCAAGGCTAGCGTTATCTCATCAAAATGGCCATACATTGCCTCGAAATATTGGCTGACACGTTTGAAGAAAGCTTCACGCTGAGTCGCATCGTTGATGTAATTATCGAGGCAAAATGAGGTAAACTCTTTTGCAGAACCGTCATCTTTTCGCCACAGCGATGCTGCATGCTTCACACCGCGTTCCATTCGTTCGGCAGTGCTGTCACCATATTTTTCGGTTAGTTTCTGAAGGACGTCATTTACGGTTGTTGCCGGAATTGGACTACCGGCCTGTGCCTGACTCATAGCAGGAGCAAACAGTAGAATGATCATAGTCAAGAGGAAAAGCGATTGTTTTTTCACGGGTTCACTTTTTTGTCGGTTAATGAATCGTGTTAATGCCGGAAAGCCTTGTGAGGCAGCCAGCGATGTTAAAAATAGTGAAATGAACCGGAAAGCATTCAACATAAAGGATGCCCGAAAACAGGTATTCAGATAACATGTTTTCAATCAGATTTTTTGGATAGGAAAAAATGAAAATACCCATTTGACAAATAAAAAACGCATCGAAAAAAATCGATGCGTTGCGAAGCTCAATATATTGAAGCATTTTATTTTTCTGCTGTTTCTTTGGCGTTATAGATAGCATCCAGCAACCCATCTTTTTTCTTGTCGTTGGCCAGCTGCCAGAACATGATACCTCCTAGATGTTGATCAATGGCGTATTTTGTTTTTAGCGCTACCGATTTGGGGTCATCATACGTAGCAAACAAACTGTCTTTTTCATTATACATGTACGGAGCCTGTGCTACACTGTCCCAATGAGCTTTAAAGCCTTGTTGTGGCGACAGAATCGAATCAAACCGGTTGTAGCCCACTCCTTGTTTGAAAACACCAGCCTGGTACAAGCCGTTGTCTACATTCTTCACGCCTTTCCAAACGCGGGCATAAAAGGCTGCACCAATCACAATTTTATTGGAAGGAACTCCTGCTTTCTCAAGATATTTGACAGCATTGTCCGTCGATTCGGTTTGCGATGCATTTGAGTACAACGGCGTATGGTGGCCGGTTACTTTACTGTAGCCGTTGACCAAATCGTAGGACATGATGTTAACGTAGTTGACTTCCGGCATCACTGCTTTCCAATCGATGGAGTTTTCGAGGAATTTTTGGAAACCACCAGCTGCAAAACTAATGATGGCTTTTTTCCCAAGCGTTTCTCGCAGAGTTGTTACCAGGGCAGTAAAGTTGTCCTTGTCTTCCGGAAGAAATTGATGTCCCGGGAAACCTTCGATGGAGGGATATTCCCAGTCCAGGTCGAGTCCATCGGCGCCTGAGTTGTCGAGTATTCTTTTCACCGAAAGGGCAAATGCTTCACGTCCTTCTTGCGTCGAGAACACTTCAGAGCAGGTTTTACAACCGCCCCAGCCACCAAGTGAAACCATAACTTTCAAATCCGGATATTTTTCTTTTAGTGCGACCAGATGAGCCACGCCCAGACTATCTTCCGGGGAGTCGTAAGCCAGTTCGTCTCCTTTCAGATGAAGAAAACTATAAATGACATGTGTGACCTCGCCAAGGTTATACTGGTCAATTTTATTGGCATCGCCGGCATAGTAGGCCATCACTGCAATTTGACCGGATTTGTCGTTGGATACCGCCGGTTTGTTTTTACAGGAAGAGAGACCAAGTAGCAAAAAGGCAATCAGATACAAAGTAGAAAGGTGCTTCAGTTTCATATGCATATAGGTTAAATTCGTACATCCAGGTCTAAATCTAAACAATTTCGGATCTTTGGAGACAACTTTTAAAAAGTTATGTAAGATCGGTTCTTTCATTTTCCTGATGAAGGTAAAAATAAAGAACATCCATGGCAAAGCGGGCCGAAACGGTGCCGGGTCCACCGCTCATCTCGATTCCTACCTCGAAGGCTTCGATAATTTCCTCCTGTGAAGCACCGGAATCAATAGCTTGTTTGATATGCCATTCCATGCACGATTCACAATTAATAACCACAGAAATTCCGGTTGCAATCAGTTCTTTATGCTTTTTAGCAAGTGCTCCGTCCTGGTAGGTACGTTGTTCCATTTCCACAAAAGCCTGGTAGACTTTTGAGTTCTTGCGGTAAAACTCGTGTGCTTTTTTTCGTTGGGTGACGATGTTTTGGATGGCTTCGTTATTCGTATTCATAAGTCTGTTTTTCAGGTTGCTGTATTAAAATTACGAAAGAGAACTGAAAACAGGCAATGAAAAACTAATGAAGTTAATCCCAGTTTCGGGTGGCCATAATGCTGTCGACCATGCCTTCGCGGTAAATACCAACGCGTAGAAGGGAATCGAGAATCATGGTGCGGTGCGCTTCATGAATGGCTTTTTCCCTGCGGATGTCATCGGGTGTTTTTTTCTTTTGAAAAAGGGTTACCACATCGGCCAGACTGAAATTAATACCGACTCCGCCACCTAGCGCGGGATTGGTAGACATGTTGACGGGGCCACCGGTTCCGGCGGGGCTAAGACTGTGTATCATTTTCTTAATCTGCTTATTCATCAGGTCGATGTTTTTGGCAAAGTATTTCATGTTGTTCGGATTCTGCTGAATAATCAGGGGACTCATTTCGTGAGCGGCAAAATGCATGTAATAAAAATGAGGTGAGGCAATTAGATCGTATTTTTTTATTTTGATGATTTTTCTTTCGTAAGAAATGTGCGAAACCATTAGTGAGTCGCCGGGTTCACAGGTTACAGAAAAGTGACCGTCCTTATTCGTTACCATTCCCAGCATCGTTCGGTAGTTGATGACGTACGCACCTTCTACGGGAATGGAGTCCTTGTCGAAGATAAAACCGGAGAACTTGAAGGTCGAATCGGGCCTGTTTTGGGCAAACAATCCTGTGTTTAAGATAAGTAAAATAGCAACGAGTAGCAATACTCTCATAAATAATAGAAGTTCGGTTTTTAATGAAAGAATTCTACTGCGAAGATGTTCTAATTCGTTGATTTGGTTGCTTTAATATTCCTGAAGAAAAGCTAAAAGATGTTATGGTTAAGAACGGGTTTAAATAGAAAACGCCTTTCAGTTCTTGCTGAAGTGTATCTGGATAGATAAGAACAGGACGAAATTAACTGCGAAAATTATCCGCATACCTTATTGTTAAAAATGCGTGCGCGATAATCTTATTTCGGATATATTATATGTTCTTCGACAATCTTCTGCATGCTGTTTAACATGGGCTTACCCCTGATAACTATCAGGATTTTCAGGAATTTAATTGGGTAACTTTTCAGTCGATTTTAGCACCCATTAGACGGAAAGTAGCAGTAGGAGGGTACTGAATAATTATTTAGTCAATCATTAACCCAAATGCCCATGACTGCAACAGCCGGAAACCGTGGAGACAGCGTACGCTCGGACTGTTTTGTTCAGATAACCAAAACTGAGCATCAGGCAACTGAAATCCGGTTACAAAGCAAAGTTGAAAGCCTGTATGGTGATTCCATCCGGGAGCTTTGTCACGAAGTGTTGGTTCACTACAATTTACGGAATGTGTTTGTCGAAATTGAAGACAAAGGAGCCTTGCCGTTTGTCACTGCAGCACGCCTGGAATCAGCCATTCGCCAACTCACAGGAACGGAAGAGTCTTTTTCATTACCTATTGAAACAAGAAGTCTTCACCGGACCCGTCGCGATCGAACGAGGCGAACCCGTTTGTACCTACCGGGAAATAATCCCAAACTCATGCTCAATGCCGGTATCTACGGAAGTGACGGTATTATTCTCGATTTGGAAGATTCGGTAGCTCCGGACAAAAAGGTAGAAGCCCGTTTGCTGGTTCGCAATGCTTTGCGAGCGGTCGATTTTGGAGATGCCGAACGGATGGTTCGTATCAATCAACTGCCTGCCGGGCTCGAAGATTTGGATTATATCATTCCCGAGCAGGTGAACCTGATTTTGATTCCCAAGTGCGAAAATGCCCAACAGATTGTACAAGTCGAAGAGCGCATCGAAAAGATCCTCGGACAGGAAAACACCGATATCTACCTGATGCCGATTATCGAAAACGCCTTGGGCGTGGTGAACGCTTATGAGATTGCATCGGCTTCGCCGAATGTAGCAGCTTTAGCTATTGGTTTGGAAGATTATACAGCCGATTTGGGAGCTCAACGAACGGCTGAAGGACGAGAGTCCTTTTATGCCCGCAGCGCAGTGGTGAATGCTGCTCGTGCTGCTGGTGTTCAGCCCATCGATTCGGTTTTCTCCGAAATTGATGACATGGACGCATTGCGCAACAATGTACTCGAATCGAAAGCACTTGGTTTTGCCGGAATGGGATGTATTCATCCACGTCAGGTTCCGGTTATCAACGAAGGTTTTAGCCCGGATGAACAGGAAATTGAGAAGGCTAAACGCATTGTGGAGGCTTTTGAGCAGGCGAGAGAAAAGGGACTGGGCGTTGTTGCCCTTGGTTCGAAAATGATTGATGCCCCTGTGGTGAAACGTGCTGTTCACACCATCGAACTGGCGATTCAATCGGGTAAACTGTCAACCAATTGGAGAGAAAAATCATGAATGAAGATCTGATATATAACGCAGTCGGACGGCTTGTTCCGTCGGAAATAAACGGCGAACTGGTAGTGCCGTTTATGGGCGTAGGGAAATATCGTCCGGAAGGAACAAAACATGCATCTGTAATTCCCACCAATGCCGATTATCCGGCTGATGGAAACAAACAGGTTGCTTCGTTGAAAGAAGCACTAGTAAAAGCGGGACTCAAGGATGGTATGACCATTTCGACTCATCACCACTTTCGTGATGGTGACCTGGTTGCCAATATGGTTTTTGATGTGGTGAAAGAGCTGGGCGTAAAAGATATTCGTTGGTATCCGTCAGCGTCTTTCCCTTGCCATGCGCATTTGATTCCATACCTGGAAGATGGTACTATCAGCCACATCGAAGGAAGCATGAACGGGCCGCTTGGACGCTTCTGTTCGGAAGGGAAGATGAAGAAAACAGCTGTTCTGCGCTCGCATGGCGGACGCTACCAGGCGGTGCAGGACGGTGAAGTGAAAATCGATATTGCCGTGATTGGTGCAGCTTGTGCTGATCCGTTTGGTAATGCCAATGGCCTGAATGGTCCATCAGCCAGCGGTTTGTTGGGCTTTGCTCTGGCCGATTCGCAATATGCCGACAAAGTCGTCGTGGTAACTGATAACATGGTGCCATTCCCATGTGTGCCCTGGCAAATTCAGGGAAACTATGTGGATTATACGGTTGAAGTGGAGAAAATCGGTATCCCGGAAAAAATTGTTTCCGGAACAACGCAGATTACCAAAAGCCCCGACCGCTTGCTGATTGCTGAGATGACGGCTAAATTCTGTGAAGCAACCGGCATTATCCGCGATGGCTTTTCGTTTCAGGCAGGAGCCGGAGGAACCGCTCTTTCCATCGGCATTTACTTTGGCGAAATCATGCGCCGGAAAGGTATTAAAGCGCGGTTTGCCCGTGGTGGGAGCAACAAATACCTGGTGGAGATGCTGGAAGAAGGGTTGGTGGAGTACATACTCGACGGACAGACGTTCGATTTGGAAGGTGTTCGTTCCATGCGCGATAATCCTAATCATACCTGGACCAGTCCATTTACCAGTTACAACTACCACAGCAAAGGAAACTTTGCCGGTCTGGTGGATGTGGTGATTTTAGGTGCTACCGAAGTGGATGTGAATTTCAATGCTAATGTGGTAACACACTCCGACGGGAGGTTATTACACGGACTTGGGGGATGGCAAAATTGCCTCTTCTCCAAAACGGTCATTTTACCGGTGCCGCTTTTCCGTGACCGCATTCCGGTGATTGTGGATGAAGTAACCACGCTTTGTGGACCGGGTGAACTTATCGATGTTATTGCGACTGAAAGGGGCATAGCTATTAATCCTTTGCGGAAGGATTTAATCGAAAAAGCGAAAGATTCCGGTCTTCCTATTCGAACCATTGAAGAGTTGAAGGAGGAAGCGGAACGGATTTGCGGAAAACCGAAAAAACCTGTGTTCACAGATAAGATTATCGCCGCCATCAAGTGGGTGGACGGAACTGTGATTGACGTGGTGCGGCAGGTCGAAGAAAAGAAAACAGAAAATTGAACCAATATTAGCGACCAAGCCGATTTAAAAACAAACGAGCGCAACGCCTCTGAGTGCCAAAAATCAGTGGCGTGCTAAAAAATCAATTGACTATGGCAAAAAGAACCATCGTAGCGATGCCGGGCGACGGCATTGGAAAGACAGTCCTTCCCGAAGCCATCAGGGTACTGGAAGCAGCCGGATTTGAAGCCGATTACGTAGAAGGTGACATTGGCTGGGAGTTTTGGTGTAAAGAGGGAAATCCGCTGCCAGAACGTACTATCAAACTTCTGGAAGAACACAAAGTGGGATTGTTTGGAGCGATTACTTCGAAACCGAAGGAAGAAGCGTTCAACGAACTTTCGCCCGAGTTGAAAGAGAAAGGTCTGGTATACTCAAGCCCGATTGTCGGTCTTCGTCAGCATTTCAATCTCGATATCTGCATGCGTCCGTGCCATACGTATAAGGGAAATCCGCTCAACTTCATTCGTCGCGGAAAAGGCGACAGCATTGAAGAGCCTGAAGTGGATGTGGTCATTTTCCGTCAGAATACCGAAGGGCTCTACGGCGGTGTGGAATGGAGCAATCCGGACGACAAAGTTTACGACGCTTTGATGACGCATCCCAAGTTCGTGAAAAACTTCGGTTCGGTTCCCCGGAATGAGTTATCGGTTTCGACCCGAATCTTTACGAAAAAAGCTACTGAACGCATTCTTCGCGCCGCCTTTGCCCATGCTGCGAAATACGGTTATAAGTCGGTAACACTCTGTGAAAAGCCCAACGTGATTCACGAAACTTCGGGAATGATGTACAAAATGGCGAAAGAGATTCAACAGGAATATTCTGATATCGCTCTCTGGAATACCAACATCGACGCACAAATGATGTGGTTGACCAAGAATCCGGAAGATTACGGAGTGATTGTAGCCGGAAACATGTTCGGTGATATTGTCTCCGACGGTTTTGCCGGATTGATTGGCGGTTTAGGATTTGCCTGCAGTGCCAATATGGGGGATGAAGTGGCCGTTTTTGAGCCGACTCATGGTTCTGCACCGAAGTATGCCGATTACGATGTGTCGATTGTCAATCCGATTGCCATGATTGAATCAGCCTGCATGATGTTGGATCATATTGGTGAAAACGATAAAGCCAGCAAAATCCGGAAAGCTATCGCGGAAGTGGTGGCTGAGGGCAAAGTCCGTACATACGATATGATGAAGATGTCGGGACGGCCCGATGTAGTTGAAAAAGGCGCTGCTTCGACGCAACAGATGGCGGATGCTATCATTGAAAAACTGAAGTGATGAGCAATCTGGAACAAGTATATGATCTTTGGCCGGAGTTGCTTTGGATTAAAGATGAAGAACTTCGCGACAAGACTGCAGAAACCTGGCGTCTGGCTCTGGAGAGAAGTGTGCTGAAGTCGGAAGATCTACACCGTATTCCGTTCACGCTTCTTTGTGGACCGGATCTGAAAGTCAGTTTCATGGACCACAAACGGGCGGTAGTTCACATTGCCCGCGAAAGTGGCATGAAGATGAACGAGTTCTTCAAGAGTGAGCTGCCGGTGAACATGGATGTACTTATTGCCGGCGCTATCCTGGCTGATGTGGGCAAACTACTGGAATATGAGTTGGACGAAAACGGGAATTCCTTTCAGGGAAAATATGGCAAACTGCTGAGGCATCCGTTCTCCGGAGTTTCACTAGCCGAATCCTGTGGTGTGCCGCCGGAAGTATGCCACATAATTGCTGCTCATGCAGGTGAAGGTGACATGGTGAAGCGCACTACTGAGGCGTATGTCGTGCACCATGCCGATTTTATGACATTTCTTCCTTTTAAAAACAGAAGTTGATGGAACGTAAATCGCACACAATAATTGAGAAAATAATTGCTAACCATTCCGGAAAAGAGTTGGTGAAACCGGGTGAGATTGTCGATATCAGTATCGATGTTCGTCTGGCCCGCGATTTTGGTGGAGCAAATGTGGTGAAGAATCTGGTGGACAACCAGCTGGTCATTGAGAACAGCGACAAGACTTTCTTTACTTTCGACTGCAATCCAACGGGATCGGATCAGAAATATGCTGCCAATCAGCAAAAGTGCCGACTTTTTGCCCGCGATTTCAATATCCGTGTGTACGATATCAATTCCGGTATTGGAACGCATCTGGCAATTGATAAGGGGCTTGCAGTTCCTGGTTCAACAGTAGTTTCCACCGATTCGCATGCCAATATTCTGGGAGCGATTGGTGCTTTCGGACAGGGAATGGGCGACCGCGATATCGCTGCTGCATGGGCACGTGGGGCTGTCTGGTTTAAAGTGCCGGAGTCGGTAAAGATTACTCTCAACGGAAAATGTCCGGAAGGTGTTTATGCCAAAGATATTGTCCTGAATTTGCTGAAGCATTTCGGTGCCAGTAGTTTGCTGGGCAAATCAGTTGAGCTTTACGGCGAAGAAGTTGATAAGCTTACGCTGGACGAACGCATCACCATCTCTTCCATGGGAACGGAAATGGGAGCTATTGCGGTCTTCTTTCCGCCATCGGATGAGGTAATTCAATATGCAAAAGAACGCTCCGGTGAAGATTTCGAGCCGGTATTTGCTGATGGCGACGCAAATTATGCGGAAACCTTCGAACTGGATATGGCAACCTTCATTCCGGCTATTTCCCTTCCGGGAAAACCACATGACGTGGTTCCGGTGGAGCAGGTGAAAGGCACCAAAATCGATTCATCGTTCATCGGAAGTTGTACAAACGGGCGCATGGAAGACATGCGTGCTGCTGCCCGGATTCTGAAAGGTCGGAAAGTAGCTCCCGGAGTGGTCTTGAAAATCGTTCCTTCTACAGATGAGGTGTGGAATGCCTGCATGGAAGAAGGTTTGATTCGTATTTTCAAAGATGCCGGCGCTATGCTAAGCAATGCCGGATGTGCCGGATGTGCTGCGGGTCAGGTGGGACAAAACGGACCTGGCGAGAAAACCGTTAGTACCGGAAACAGGAACTTTGCCGGTAAGCAGGGCAAAGGCGACGTCTATCTGGCTTCGCCGGCTACGGCTGCAGCTTCTGCGGTAGCAGGTCATATTACCACTGAAGATGATTTGCCGGAACGACCTTCACTATTCGAGGAAGGACATGGCAAGCAGGAAGCTGTGCTGGTAACACATCATGATAATGAAAAAGAAAAGCCGTCAGTAATTGAAGGAAGGGTTTGGTTGATCATCGAAGACAACATCGATACCGACATGATTTTCCATAACCAGCATTTGGCGATTACTGAATTGTCGGAAATGGGGAAATACACCTTTGGCAACCTGAAAGGCTGGGAAGATTTTGCCACCAAAGCGAAACCGGGTGATATCGTCATCACCGGGAAAAACTTTGGTGCAGGAAGTTCTCGTCAACAAGCAGTCGATTGTTTCAAGTCGTTGGGCGTGCAGGCTGTTTTGGCTGAATCGTTCGGAGCTATTTACGAGCGAAATGCCATCAATGCCGGTTTCCCGATTATGACTTATGAGTCGGTTGAAGAGCTGGATCTGCAGAATGGTAATGTGATTACTGTTGAATTTGAAACCGGTAAGATAACCAACCGGGAAAACGGTAAAAACGTTATGGTTCAGCCGTTCTCTGATGTTCAAATGGAAATCTACCGAAAGGGAGATTTGCTTCATGTATAACGTTAAAAATTTGGCGTATGTCAGGAAAAACGTTTGCTGAAAAGATTTTGGGTGCACCGGTGGGAAGCATTGTGTTTGCCAAACCGGATATCATCCTGTCGCACGATAATTCATCGAGTATCGAAAAGATATTCCGTAAGATGGGCGGTGACCGTGTCGCCGATCCCAATAAATTACTTCTGGTGCTCGATCACAACGCACCGCCTACCAATGCCAAGTTGGCGAATGACTACCAGCAAATTCGCGATTTCGCAAAAGACCAACACGTATCAAGTTTTCACGATGCAGGGCAGGGTATCTGTCATCAATTGATGGCTGGTCATGCACGGCCTGGAATGCTGGTTGTCGGGAGCGATAGTCATACTTGTACCGCCGGAGCTTTTAACGCTTTTGCTGCCGGTATCGACCGGACCGAAACAGCCGGACTATGGAAACAGGGAGAAACCTGGTTTCGCGTTCCTGAAACCATTAAAATTACCCTGACGGGGAAATTGCCGGAGCATGTGTATGCGAAGGATTTGGCTTTGTATATCATCGGCATGATTGGTTCTTCAGGGGCTGATTACATGTCCATAGAGTACCATGGCGAAGGTGTGAAAACACTCACGGTTGCCGACCGGATGACCATTGCGAACCTGGCCTCGGAAATGGGGGCCAAGAACGCTGTTTTCCCGGCAGATGAAAGGCTGGAAGAATATTTCGGAGCCAAATTCAAAGCCATTTGGGCCGATGATGATGCTGTGTATGCGAAAGAGTACACCATCAATCTGTCGGAATTGTATCCGGTAACGGCTTGTCCGCACCATGTTGACAACGTAAAGAGCGTGGATGAAGTAGCCGGAACGCCGGTTGCTCAGGCTTTAATCGGAACGTGTACCAACGGTCGTATCGAAGACTTGCGGGCAGCGGCAGCTATCCTGAAAGGGCATAAAATACCGGAAGGATTCCAGTTGCTGATAACTCCGGCTTCGCGTGAAATATACCTACAGGCCATGAAGGAAGGTTTGGTAGAAATCTTCCTGGAAGCAGGTGGAAATGTTCTTTCCCCTTCCTGTGGTCCGTGTTTGGGAACAGGACAGGGGATCCCCGCTGATGGCATCAATGTGATTTCGACGGCCAATCGCAATTTCCTGGGAAGGATGGGCAACAAGAATGCTTCTATCTACCTGGCATCGCCGGCAACGGTGGCCGCTTCCGCTTTGCGTGGTGAAATTACGTCGCCCGAAAAGGCTACTTCTGCACATAAGTTTCCGTACCACAAGCAGCAGACGGCAACCGTGGTGATTGAGCCCGTAGATGACCGTCGGCAGAGTGGTGTGTGGAACTACGCGGATGTGGATAACCTGAATACCGACCAGATGTTTGCCGGTAGTTTGACCTACGAGGTTAATAGCTCGGAACCTGAGAAGATTGTCCCACATTTATTTAAAGGCTTTGATGACCGCTTTGCTGAAAATGTGAAGTTGGGCGATATCATTGTGTGTGGTGAGAACTTCGGTTGCGGAAGCTCGCGCGAACATCCATCGGTGGGATTGGTGAAAGCCGGCGTACGTGCGGTTATCGTAAAATCGGTTTCCCGAATTTTCTTCCGTTCTGCCATCAACCAGGGGCTTCCGATTATTGTATTGCCCGAAGCGGTCAACGCTTACCAAAAAGGCGAAAGTGTGGAAGTGGATATGGCTTCCGGTGTGATTTATATCGGAACGAAGATTTTCCATTTCAATCCGCTTCCCGATAAACTGATGCAGGTTTTGGATAAAGGCGGTCTGGTGAATTGGATCCGCGAAAGCGAAACAACCATTTAATGGAATTGAGAATATACAACAACATAAAAGTAGATACTATGCAAGAAATGAAAGATGTACTGAAAACATTAGGCATCAAAGATGTGAATCCGGGGGTGTGCACCGGTACCAAATGGATTGATACCACCGGTGATAAAATTACTTCGTACTCACCCGCTGATGGGACGGCGATTGCTGACATCAAACAGGCAACGCTGGAAGATTACCGTAAAGTGATTGATACCGCCAAGGATGCATTCAAGGTATGGAAGAAGGTGCCTGCCCCGAAACGTGGTGAAATTGTTCGCCAGATTGGTTTGGAACTGCGTAAGTACAAAGAGCCACTGGGCCGTTTGGTTTCCTATGAGATGGGAAAAATTTACCAGGAAGGTCTGGGTGAAGTACAGGAGATGATTGACATCTGTGATTTCGCCGTTGGTCAGTCTCGTCAATTGTATGGCTTTACCATGCACTCTGAGCGTTCCGAGCACCGGATGTACGATCAGTATCATCCGCTGGGAATTGTTGGCGTGGTTTCGGCTTTTAACTTCCCGGTAGCAGTTTGGTCGTGGAATGCAATGATTGCTCTGGTAGCCGGTGATGTGATCGTTTGGAAACCATCGTCGAAAGTTTTGCTTTGTGCGGTTGCCGTTCACAACATTGTGGCCGATGTACTGAAGCGTAACGATATCCCGGAAGGTGTACTGAACCTGGTGGCTACCAGCTCGAAATACCTGGGTGATGACATGTTCAGCGATAAGAACATCCCGCTGATCTCCTTTACCGGTTCTACCCGCGTAGGTAAGAAAGTTGGCCGTTTAGTTGGCGAACGTTTGGGTAAATCGATTCTGGAACTGGGAGGTAACAATGCCGTAATTGTGACTCCGACTTCCAGCCAGGATATGGCACTGCGAGCCATCGTGTTTGGTGCAGTTGGAACAACCGGCCAGCGCTGTACTTCAACCCGCCGCATCATACTTCACGAGAGTATTTACGAAGAGTTCAAGAACAAACTCATCAATGTGTATAAAGGATTGAAGATTGGTAATCCGCTGGACGAGAAGAATCATGTAGGTCCGCTGATTGACAAAGGGGCTTCGGATACTTACTTCAAAGCCATTGATAAGGTGAAGGCTGAAGGTGGTAAAATTCTTTTTGGTGGTGAGGTTTACAAGGATCCTAATTGCGAATCGGGATGTTACGTGGTTCCATGTATCGCCGAAGTGGAAAATCATTATGAAATCGTTCAGGAAGAAACGTTTGCTCCGTTGCTTTACCTGATTAAATATAGCACGCTGGATGAGGCCATCGAACTGCACAATGCCGTTCCGCAAGGTCTGTCATCAGCCATGTTTTCAACCAACCTGCTGGAAACCGAAAGGTTCCTGTCTCATGAAGGTTCCGATTGCGGAATTGCCAATATAAACATTGGTACTTCCGGCGCTGAAATTGGTGGTGCTTTTGGTGGGGAAAAGGATACCGGTGGCGGCCGGGAGTCCGGGTCTGACGCTTGGAAAGCTTATATGCGCAGACAAACCAATACCATCAACTATGGTTCGGAATTGCCGTTGGCTCAGGGAATCGAGTTCAACGTGTAGCATTTTGACAGGTTCATACATTTGACAAGCTCGTTGGTGTCGCAACCGGACGGCAGGCAGAAAGTACGATGAATGGTTTAGTTGACTTTCTGTACTGCCTCCGGTTTTGCTAACGTGTGTAGTTGTATCGAAAGTTGCTTTCAATATGATAAGCAACGCATATTTTCTTATCTTGATGGGGATTTCCCAAAAATCTATTGTTAGAGCCTGTTTATTTCATCCAATTCCGGTTCAAACTTTTTATTAACTGAATAAAATTTCTGCGAATGAAGCTAGGTATCCTGAAAGAAGGTAAAGTACCGCCGGATCGGCGTGTGCCTTTTTCGCCCGAACAGTGTCTCGAAATCGCCCAACGTTTTCCGCAAGTGGAACTGACAGTTCAATCCAGTCCGATCCGTTGTTTTCCGGATGATGACTATTTGAACGCTGGCATTTCCATGAATAACGATTTGAGTGATTGCGATATTCTAATGGGAGTGAAAGAGGTCCCGATCCCCGACTTGATGGAGGATAAAACGTATCTGTTCTTTTCTCACACCATCAAAAAGCAACCGTACAACAAAAAACTTCTTCAGGAAATCCTGCGAAAGCGAATTCGTTTGATCGATTATGAGGTTTTGACCGAACCGAATGGAATGCGCGTGATTGGTTTTGGCCGGTTTGCCGGACTGGTTGGCAGTTACAAAGGTTTGCGTGCACTAACCATCCGTCATGAGTTGCCCGAACCGAAGCCGGCTTACGAGTGCCACGATTTGGCTGAGATGAAATCCGAAGCCCGAAGGTTGGAACTTCCGCCGTTGAAAATTGCTATCACTGGTGGTGGCCGGGTTACTCACGGCGTCATGGAGATGTTGGATGAGATGAAGATTCGGAAAGTGAGTATTGAAGAATATCTCGCTATAGACCACTTCGATGAACCGGTGTATGTGCAGCTTGAGCCGGACGCCTACAACAAACGTAAGGATGGCAGCGCTTTTGATTTCAATCACTTTGTGAAAAATCCACAGGATTACGAAGGAAATTTCCTCCGGTTTGCCCGGACGAGTGATTTGCTTATTTCGGCAGCTTACTGGGACCCAAATGCTCCGGTTTTGTTTACTCCGGACGATATGCGCAGTCCGGAATTCCGCATCAAAGTGATATCCGACATTACCTGCGACATCAAAGGTTCTATTCCTTCTACGTTGCGAGCTACTACCATCGATGAGCCGTTTTACGGATACAATCCGGTAACTGAACAGGAAGAAGTTGCTTTTACCAATCCGAAGAACATTACCGTCATGTCGGTGGATAATCTGCCAACTGAATTACCGCGTGATGCTTCGGTTGATTTTGGCGAAAACCTTATTAATAGGGTATTACCGTCTTTGCTGGGCGATGATTCTGAAGGGATTGTTCAACGGGCTACAATTACGGAAAACGGTAAGCTGACGGAGCGATATAAATACCTGGAAGATTGGGTTAATTCATGAATTGAAAAAAGTGTGTGATTGTGTGAAGACGAGCGTGTGAGATGGGGGAGATTAGGAGAAGATGAGAAAGGGTGAAAGGGAGAGTGGGAGAATTTTATATCAGGCAAGGCCGTGGTCTAAAGTCTTTAATCTAATATCTATTGTCTTTTAGTATGAAAAAAATATTCATCATCGGTGCCGGGCGTTCCTCTGCTACGCTGATCCGGTATCTGGAAGAGCAGGCATCTACCTATGGCTGGGAAATCACGGTAGGTGATCAGGATATTAACCTGGTGAAGGAAAAAATAACGCCACCCACCCGGGCGCTCGTCTTCGACGTGTTCGATGAACAGCAGCGAAATCTGGAAATTGAGCAGGCCGATATTGTCGTATCGATGTTGCCGGCCCGGTTGCACCAGGTGGTGGCGTTGGCTTGTCTCAAATTTGGTAAGTCGTTGCTAACGGCTTCTTATGTATCCGACGAATTAAACGGTCTGGATGCCGAGGTAAAGGCGAAAGGCTTACTTTTTCTGAACGAAATGGGCGTTGATCCGGGTATCGATCACATGTCGGCCATGCGGTTGATTGATCGTGTAAAGAACGAGGGGCATGCTATCACCGATTTTGAATCGTTTACCGGAGGACTGGTAGCACCTGAATCGGACAACAATCCGTGGAATTACAAATTCACCTGGAACCCGCGAAACGTTGTTGTGGCGGGGCAGGGCGGACCCGCCAAATTTCTTCAGGAAGGAAAATACAAGTACATTCCGTACAATCGTCTTTTCCGGCGCACCGAAGTAATCGATATCGAGGGATTTGGAAAGTTTGAAGGCTACGCCAATCGCGATTCGTTGAAGTACATCGACAAGTACAACCTGCAGGGAGTGCCTACCGTTTACCGGGGCACGTTACGGCGACCGGGATACTGCCGGGCATGGGACATTTTCGTGCAGCTGGGCGCTACAGACGATACGTACTTCATGGAGAATACCGAGAACATGACCTACAAGGAGTTCATCAATTCATTTCTCTATTACGCCGAAGCATCGGTGCGGTTGAAGCTGTATCACTACATGCACATCGATCAGGATTCGGATATTATCGACAAACTGGAATTTCTGGAGTTATTCAGCGACAAGAAGATTGGCCTGAAAAGAGCTACTCCCGCACAAATTCTGGAGCATATCCTTTCGGAGAAATGGAAGATGGAGCCCGAGGACAAGGACATGGTGGTAATGTGGCATAAGCTGCTTTACAATCGAAACGGTGATGCTCATCCGGTGAAAATGACTTCTTCGATGGTTGTTTTGGGCGAGGATAGTGTGCATACAGCGATGTCAAAGACGGTGGGATTGCCTTTAGCCATTGCCACTAAGATGGTCATGACCGGACAAATAGCTTTGACAGGTGTGCATATTCCCAACCGGAAGGAGATTTACGAGCCGGTGCTGAATGAACTGGAAGATTACGGTATCACTTTCGTGGAAAAGGAAGAATAAAGAAGTTCTAGCATAAAGAAAGCTCAGGTTCTGATCGCTTACGTTGAGTGAAACGAGCGGTCAAAGTCTGAGCTTTTATTTTTCGACTATTCGTCAACCGACCAACTCCAAACAATGCGCGCATCACCGGTGGAGAAGTTGTTCATGCGGTCGAGTTCCGTTTGTGTTTCAAATTCCTCGTCAAACTCTTCGTCCATCGACACAAAGCCGAAGTCGCGGTCCTTAATGCTTCGTAGAATGCCACCAATTAATGGCAATGCTTCTTTTGAAATCACCAGCCAGGGGAGCGCTCCGGCACCCAACATATCGCCGACAATGTCGAAGGCGTGCTTTCCTAATTGACCTTTTACCTGTTGAAGCATTTCGCCGGCACTGCGGGTATGCTTCCGGCAATGACGTAGGTACACCCGTACTTTAATGCGACGATCTTCGGGCATATCCCGTTCGAGTACAAACAAACCGTCAGCGCCATCATCGCTAGCCTCCGGAACAAAGTTCAACACATTTTTCTGGCGGGGAGTAAGCCGGATGTATGGTTCAGGCGTCGTCGTAAGCACCATCTTATCGTGGTCTTCGGGATGTTCCGCTACAATAACGAAGTAGAGCTGCCAGCGCTCTTTGGGCCGGAGAATGGTGAGCTTTTCGAATTCTAATTTGATTTTAGCCATGGTCAGATAATATTTATTGGTCAGTTTTTCAGTATGGATAACCATCTTGGGTAAATGGGTTCCAAGCTGTTGAAATTAACAAAATATTATCATAATCAATAAAACTCCTCTTAAATCTTCGGAAACAAAGCTTATAAATCCTTTAGCATCCATACGGTGCAGGCGTAATGTCCCGTATCACCAACCGGTTGCTGAAGACGATGGAACCCGGCCTTTTCGTACATACCTACCGCCTTTTCCAGCTCAGGAAGCGATTCGAGATAGAGTTGCTGATAGCCTTGTTCGCGTGCTGAATCGATGCATTGCGCCATCAACTGTTTGCCGATGCCGGTTCCACGCACCGATGCTGCTACATAGAACTTCACCAACTCGACGCATCCTTCCGGCAGACCGTTGGATGGATAGATGCCACATCCGCCCACGATTTTGCCACTGGCTTCAGCAATCCAGTATTCCGCTTTCGGTACCTGGAAAAGCTCGTACAGGTGGTCGGTGGTGGGATCGGTGTAAACGGTTCCGGGGCGGTCGATTTTGAATTCCCGGAACACTTTCCGAATCATCTCCGCCAGGGGAGCATTATCATCAGGTGCAATTTGTCGGTAGGTAACCTCCATGCTTATTCTTTTCTGTTTCCGAAATCCGGTGTTGAATTCCGGCGGACGGTAAAATTAGAAAATGTGACGAGGAATAAAAAAGCCGGCCCGTTGTGGAGTTGCCGGGCCGGCTTTGTTTTGCTGTTAGTTAAGAACTATCGGGTTTTATTTAATTCGGAATGAATAGCCTAGACTGATATCAATTGAACTGGTTTGCTGTTTGTCCAGCAGATGTTGGGCGTTGGATGATGGTATTCTGAAGCTAAAGTTACCGTTAAGAAGGAGGAACGAGTTTTCATTAAGGCGGTACCGGATGCCGGTGCCGGCCAAAAATCCGATCTGGTAATTTAGGAAGTTCGTACTCTGGCTCGAAAGCATATCCCGGGGGAATGCTGAGTTGTCAAAAATGAGCAGATCGCCTACTGAATATTCTGAATAGTTGACAAAAACGTTGTTGTAACCTAAACGGATGGAAGGCTGGAGTTTGTGGTTGCCAAAGGTATATTCAACGATTAACGGGATACTGAATGCAGAGTAGGATAGTTTGATATAGTTGTTTTCATTTGGGCCATTAACAGAATGTCTGATTATATCTTCGAACTTATAAGATGAGTAGTTCAGTCCCGTGATGTAGGTCCAGTTCGGATTGCGAGAAGAGGAAAAGCGGAAGTTGATGCCTGCGAAGGGGGATAAGTCCGTTATATGGTCATCTGAAGTCTGAAAGGTTAGCGAGGCGTAGCTAATGCCTGCCTGAGGTTCGAAGTACACCGAATGTTTGATGTTTTGTGTGTAATCAGTGAAGGGACATCCGGGGCAGGCCAGTTCACTGAATTTTTTCGATATTTTGATCAGTGATCGGGAAGTGAAGGACGTGTTCCGGATTTGGCGCTTCAACTGTGGTTCATCCCGGAATGCATTGGCTAGTAATCCAATGTATCTCTTGGAATAGGCTGTGTAGGTTGAGCCATCGCCCTTAACGTATTTTCGTTCACTGTTGGTGAGGTGATACATTTTATCGCCTTTCTCGATGTAGTAATTCTCTTTGTCAAGGCGGTAAGTACTTACTGCTCCTGTCGAGAGAACTTCCAGAAATCGCAACTCTTTCTTGTCATCGTACGAAATTTTTTTCGGGACAAAGTACTGAATCCCGGTGCTAATGACCCTGATATTTTGTGGAGATATAGCTTTGAATTCACCATCGTCATTTTTCCGAAAGCTAAAATTTGTTTTGTCGACAAATTTTAAAGGCAAACGGATGTCACCCCGGAGAGTGTCATTTGGATTGGTGATGATATAACTTTTACGGAAAACTTTTTGTGCTTGTGATGTGGTTGTCGTTAGGAAAAAAGCAGTACTTAACAGGAGTAGGGAAAGAATTTGTGTTTTCATTTGGATTTTAGGTTAGTATGGTGAATAATTAGTTGGTTTTCTTTCATCATTCGTTTTTCAAGGTTAGGCTTTTCCATTAGATTCACCCGAGCTGATTTTGGTTGCGTAGTGTGGAAAATTGAAATGTTATCCATAATTGAGGCACAAAAAAGCCGGCCCGATGTGGAGTTACCGGGCCGGCCTGAAAAAGGTGTGCTAAGAGGTGAAATGAGAAAGCTAACTACTTACAAGCACACCCAATGCTTCCAACTGATGAGGTATTCTCTCTTCTACCACATTATATCATCTTTCCTGTCCCGTGTTTTTGGATTTCCTCTCTCTGTCTGATACCAACGATAACTAAGATAGGGAATTTGGATTGAAAATAAAAGTCGATAACTTAGTCTGCATTTAGTTTATCGTTCAATTTTTATTCTTCTGATTTTATCTTTGTTGTCTCTGTACTCAATAAACCATTCGCTTTCTATAAAATTTTCAAAATCTTTATGAATGGTAAAATATAATGAATGATTGAGTAATTCATTTGGTGCTAGGTTTATGGTGGTTAGTTCATCAGCTTTTATTACGCCATGATTTCCTTTGCGGGAATCTTGGCTTAATAAATCAAAATAGTTATTGCGACCCTTTGACTTTGTTAGGAATTTTAATCTTCTCACAATCTTATTTAATCCTGGAGAAGTATTATAGAAGTCTAGTTCTATTGTAATTATTATAGAATGTGTAATTTTTGTCAATTGGTTTTTCTCGTTTAAATTTCCAGTGTCACTTTTCTCATAAAACTTAATGTTTACTGAATTTTGATATATTTTAACTTTACCCATTTGCGTTAAATGACCTAACAAAGCTCCTAGTATGACTAACATTGTTCCCATAACACTTATCAGGGCCGGAAGATTGAAATTAAGAATAGTCATCTTTGATTTTTTTAGGGGATGAAAGTCTATTTTACGATCTATTATTCTTATCGATGGTCATATTTTTTATATGCTATATTAAATGTGGTACCTCGAAATACATTCTGTCACTCCATGTTTTAATTGGAACATCATTATCTGATGCGCTAAAATATTTTTTCATATTTATATCAACTGAAAACTCGATGAAATAGAGACCTTGTTTATTCAATTCAAATATATATGGAAGTCTTACGCTTGTGTTAGATCTTAGTCGACCTGTGTAATGAGGTTCAGAACTTGTCAATCCTATTTTCTTTGATACAAAAGTTAGTTCTTCGTTTTCTCCAACTTTATATATGGCCATCTGCGCCCTATAGTGTTTATTTTCTTTTTCATTTTTTGCTGGATGATCTCCTGTTTGGTAATTATAATAAAGGTTGACCTCTCTGTTACCATTATTTTCAATTAATGCTTCTAAATGAATGAGCTTTCTACTTTCCTCATTATAAATTTCAGCTTTTTGAAGTTTTACGCTAATAGAAGCTATTTCATTTCTCCTTCTGAATTTGAAGTAGGCCCATATTCCTCCAGCGATTATTGAGGCCGAATTAAATAAAGTGGAATAATCGGCTAAATTAAAATGGTGACTCATCTTAATGTCTTAGTTATTGGTTTTTCTAAGTTAGTCAGTTTTATGTTATTGAAAAATCGGTAAGGGGAGAATCCTCCTCCGGCCGTTGGCCACCTCCTCCAGCGGAGGATATTTGTTGTTGGCGTGGTTTAATAGCCCCACCCGGCCTCCCCAAACGGGGAGGATAACGGTCGCGAATGGCGGTGCTTATAATCGGCAGGGGCGTTTATTGGGCAAATCCTGACAGGTTTCGAAAACCTGTCAGGATAGGGAGTAAGAGTGTTACTTATTGGTTGATTTGAGAAAAAGTTTGAGAATGATTCTTTGAGGAAATTCTCTGTTGATCTTTCGGCCATTGCCATTTCTGCAGTTATTAATTTTACTGTGCGCTGCGTGGCTACGATGTATCATGGCCCTGCGTGGCAATAGTGGAAATGAACAACGAAGTTTGGGACTTCGAAATTTCTTGCTGCCTTTCCATTTCAATATTTACTCACCCCAAACCCCTCTCTAAATTAAAGAGAGGCAATTCGCAGGCAGTGCGAATGGGAAGAACAATTTGGGCAAACTTAAATTGGATTAATAAATTGAACAGTAGAGGCACGGCGCAACAATAGTAACTACAGGAACGAGAGAAACAACAGAAACGAATTCTTTATTTCCCATTTTTCATTGTTAATTTTCGACTAGCTTTATACTCCGAAACGCTTTGCTTATGGAAAACATGCATACACCGGTGATTGAGGTGAAGCAGGTGCACAAGTCCTTCAAGACGGTTCATGCGGTGCAGGGACTTAACCTGACCATCGGGAAGGGGGAGTTTGTGGCGCTGCTGGGACCGAACGGTGCCGGGAAAACCACGTTGGTGGAGATGATTGAGGGTATCCGTCATCCCGACAAGGGCGAAATCCGCATCATGGGGAAGACGTGGAAGCACCACGAGGATGAGTTGCGACATCTGATTGGTTTGTCGTTGCAGGAGACCCGTTTTACGGATAAGCTGCGGGTGTATGAAACGCTTCGGTTGTTTGCCAGCTTTTTCGGATTGGGGAAGGAGCGGGTAGAGGAGATTATCGAGTTGGTGGCGCTGGAAGAGAAGCGTAAAGCATTTGTGGGAAACCTATCCGGCGGTCAAAGGCAACGACTGGCACTAGGCATCTCGCTATTGAATAAACCGAAGGTGTTGTTGCTGGATGAGCCGACCACCGGCCTCGACCCGAATGCCCGGCGGGAAATCTGGGCTATTCTGCGCAAGCTGAAAGAACAGGCCGAAACGTCGATGATTTTGACCACGCATTACATGGAAGAGGCGGAGCAGTTGTGCGACTATATTATCATTGTCGACCACGGAAAAGTGTTGCGGGAAGGAACGCTGGAGCAGTTGCTGAAGGGCGAAGAAGGGGAGAAGGTGATTGAGTTTTCGCTGAAAGATGGTCCGGAGACCTTGCCTCCAACGAATGGCAAAATTGGTGAGATGCAATGGAACGGAATGCAGCGGAGTGGAAAGGTGACCGTGCAGGATATGAATACGCAGCTGCCGGAGTTCATGGAATATTTGCAACAGAACCGGCTTCATTTGCAGGATATGGAGTGCCGCCGTACCACCCTCGACGATTTATTTACCACGTTAACCGGAAGACATTTACATGAATAACCGACTATCTAACCATCAGCTTTGGCAACTAACGCTTTCGTATTCGCGGGAGTTACTTCGTGAACCGGGCGTGCTATTCTGGGGCATTGTGTTTCCTATCCTGATGTCGTTGGGACTGGGCATTGCTTTTACGCAGAAAACGGATGTCGTGCGCAAAGTCGCGGTCATTGACGCATCGGTCGACAGTACGTCTATTCAACATTTTTTGCTAACGGAGGCACAGGCTAATCCGGAAGTGGCAGCGGATTCGTTTCGTTACAGCTACACGATTCCTGATAAGCAGATGGGAAATACCACCTTCCTTTTCCGGGAAACGGATTGGAAGGAGGCGATGGTTTTGCTGAAACGCGGCCAGATAAATGTGATTTTGACCGAGCAAAACGGAAAGCCGGAATATCATTTCGATCCGCGTAATCCGGATGCTCAGCTGACTTATATCAAGCTGTCGGGCATGTTGAACGGGAAAGTGGTGAATACCCCACAAGACAACGGCGAAATCAAACCGCTGACGTTGGCGGGAACACGTTATATCGATTTCCTGGTTCCTGGTTTGATTGCTATGAATGCGATGATGTCGTGTATGTGGGGTATCAGTTACGGTATTATCGACCGACGCTCGAAGAAGTTGCTGCGACGCATGGTGGCTACCCCGATGAAAAAGACCAACTTCCTGATTGCCTTTATTACGGTGCGCTTTGTGATGAATTTCATCGAATCGGCGCTGCTGGTGTTGGTTACCTGGCTGGTTTTCGGAATTACCATTCAGGGAAGTATTCCCGGATTACTGGCGATTTTTATGGCAGGTAACTTGGCTTTTGCCGGAATCGCCATTTTTGTTTCGTCGCATACGGCCAATACCGAAGTGGGCAACGGCTTGATTAACCTGGTGGTGATGCCGATGATGGTTCTGTCGGGCATCTTCTTCAGCTACCACAACTTCCCGGACTGGAGCATTCCGGTGATTCAGAAACTGCCGCTAACAATGCTGGCGGATGGTATTCGGGGAATCTTTAATGAAGGTTTGGGTATGACGGATATTGCTTTGCCGTTTGTGATTCTATCGGCCATTGGGGTTTTCTTCTTCTCGCTGGGACTGCGGTTTTTTAAATGGCATTGACGGGGCGGGTTTCAGGTTGAAAGGGTTTCTGTGGTTACTATTGTTCCTGTGGTTACTGTTGTTAGAAGGGGTTCAGGTTACAAGTTGCGCCAGAGGTTGCTGTAACTGACGTTGTCTCTGTTGGTGAGGAAAGTTTTTGAGTTACACTCCCTATCAGAACATCGTAAAAAAAGGCTGCCCGGGATAGCAGACAGCCTTTCGAATCCAACCTATGAGTGTCCTCCGGCGACGATGCGGAGGATTTTGATGTTCAGCACTACCCAGCGGTACAGTTGCCAGGGAATGAATGCTCTCCAGAAACGGGTTGCCCGTGTGGGAACCGGTGGATACGATTCCTCGGAGTATGCAATGGTTTGGTTACTTTGTTCTTCCATATCTTTTGTTTTTAATTGTTCTTATTCGGGTAACAGCCACCAGAAAGGATAGCCTTTGGCTTTGTGCAGAAACATGTAATGCATGAACCATTTCAGCCAGTGTCCGGCTAATCCGGCCTCGCCGATGGTATAGGAAATATCGCGACCGTATTCCGGGTATTTTTTCCAGTCCTGCACAATGGGGAAAATAGTCATGGTGGCAGCGGCTCCGTTCATCATTCCGTAACCGGCTGAGACGATACAGGCAGCTCCCATTTTGGACATGGAAGCTTTGTGCTTCAATTGTGGTTTGCCGGTTTTAATCCAATCGGCAATATTCTGGGCAACCACTTTTCCGGTTACGCCCGAAGGCATTCCGGTACGCGGTGGTGCCGGGAATATTTTTGTGCCTGACGGACTGGTCATCGGTTTGGAAATAGCATGTGGTGGTGCAAAAGCGATTCCCGCAGCGAAGATGTTTTCGTAGCTTGGATTTTGATAGGTTGAAGGCCAGTCATCGGCCGACCATTGCTCGAACGGTTTGGGTGTATAGTCAGCATCCACTTTCATGAAGCCGTTTGGTGCGAACAGGGTATCGGTCATGTCGCTGCCGTCTTTGGCGAAGGCTTTTATTCCCGGTCCGGTGAAGGAAGGAATCAGCATGGCAAAATCGAAAGTTTCTTCACCCATCGTTCCGTCGAGGGATTCGTAGTGTACTTTGCCTTTTTCGATTTTCTTCACCCCGGCACGTTTAATCCAGCTAATGTTGCGTTCGCGGAAGAACGATTCAGCCAGCGTGCGTGTTTGCGTAATATAACCTCCACGTTTGATGTAGGCACCGCCCATACCGAAATCGCCCAACTCGAATTCATTGGTAATCCATTTGATTTCGGCCATGTGCGACAGTTTCCGCTTCTTGATTTCGAAGGCTACGTTGAGAATGTACTCGAAGGCCGCTCCCTGGCAGGTGGACATCGGGTGCCCGACTCCAATGAGAATCTTTTGCTTTTCGCCATTTTCCATCTTTTGGATGCAGCCCTGTAGTTTCTCCCAAGCCTGGGCAGCATGGCCATAGGTACAAACCGATTCAGTGAATTTATCAGGTCCCAGACCTTCAGTACCGGCAAAGTTGAGCTTCGGACCGGTAGCATTTATCAGAAAGTCGTAGTCTACCTTTTCCGTTTCGCCAACGCGGTCCTGACCGGTGTATTCAACGGTTACAAATCCTTTGCTGATTTCACTGTCTCCTTCCGGGTGAATGGAAACAGCTTTGGCTTGTTTGAAAATGATCCCAGCCTTTTTGTAGCGTTTATCCAGCCGGAAACGAATCTGGTCGACCGTCATCCGCCCAACGCCAACCCAGATATTTGAAGGAATCCAGTGGTAGTAGGTGTTTGGAGCAATCACCACCACTTCATGTTTTTTCCCCAATTTCTTTTTCAGGATGGTTGACGCTGTATGTCCAGAGATACCGGCACCCAGCACGACAATTTTTGCCATAATCAATTGGTTTTATTGGTTAATTGTTTTCTCTGAAGAAGTGTATTGGCGTGCCCTCTCCTCAGCCGTGCCTGCGAAAGCCAAAACCTTATTAAATCTACAATAAAAATCTGTGATTTGCCTGCTTAACAGTTGATTAATTTGGTGAAGAACAAGCCGTTTTATTGACAAAAGAGATTTTGGTAACTATTGAAGAATTCAAATTAAATGCGATAAATAATAGCCGGAATACATCTTTTTCAATGGGTAGGTCTGGAAAACATCCGAAAAGTGGATTACAGATTAAGGTTATTTTTTCATCTTTAGAAAGTTTCAACAACCGACTATGACGACGACATTGACACAACCGAAGACTAAACTTGAAGAATACTTCGATTCATTTCGCAAGAATATACTGGGTATCGACCAGACTTTTGAATCTCCTTACGGTGAACAGCCTTTGGTGTATGCCGACTGGATTGCCAGTGGCCGGCTTTACCGACCCATCGAGGAAAAGCTGTTGGATCAGTTCGGTCCGATGGTGGGTAACACGCATTCCGAAGCATCGGAAACGGGTTGCACGATGACGCAGGCCTATCATTTGGCCCATGCGATTATCAAGAAACATGTGCATGCCAATGCCGATGATGTAATTCTTACGACCGGATTTGGAATGACGTCGGGGCTCGCTAAACTGCAGCGTATTCTGGGTTTGAAGATTCCGGAAAAGCTGATGAAGTTTTGTGATATTCCGCGGGAAGATCGCCCTGTGGTTTTCCTGACGCATATGGAACATCATTCCAACCAGACTCCCTGGCTGGAATCGCTGGCCGATGTGGTGGTGCTGGAGCCGGATGAGAATCTGATGGTCAATCCGCAGTACCTTCGTACCGAACTACAGAAATATGCCGACCGGAAAGTGAAGATTGGTTCTTTCTCGGCTTGTTCCAACGTAAGTGGTGTGATTACCCCTTTTTACGAACTGGCGCAAATAATGCATGAGCACGATGGTTACTGCTTCGTCGATTTTGCTGCGTCGGCACCGTATGTTGATATTGACATGCATCCTAAGAATGAGATGCAACGGTTGGATGCCATTTTCTTTTCTCCGCACAAATTCCTGGGAGGGCCCGGAAGTTCTGGTGTCCTCATCTTTAATAAGAAGCTCTACAAAAACCGCATTCCTGATCATCCCGGAGGTGGTACGGTTAAGTGGACGAATCCCTGGGGAGAGCACACATACGTGGACGATATCGAAATTCGCGAAGATGGTGGTACGCCTGGTTTTATGCAGGCTATTCGTGCCGCCATGTGTGTCCGGTTGAAAGAACAAATGGGTGTCGATAAAATCAAGGCGAGAGAGACCGAACTGCTGAAGCGGGCTTTCAAAGGCTTTAGCAAGATCGACGGGGTATTCATTTTAGCACAGGAAGCCCGGGAACGTTTGGGGGTAATCTCTTTCTACGTGGAGGGAATTCATCATAACATGGTGGTTCGTTTACTGAATGACCGGTTTGGTATACAAGTACGCGGAGGTTGCTCCTGTGCCGGAACCTACGGACACTATTTACTGCACGTGGATCGCGAAATGTCGCACCGGATTACTGAGAAAATTAATAGCGGCGATTTATCAGAGAAACCCGGATGGGTGCGACTATCACTGCATCCTACCATGACCAATGCTGAGCTGGACTACATTATGGACTCGCTTGAAAAAGTGGTTGCCAATGCGCATGCCTGGAAGGAAGATTACATATACAACCGGCACACCGGCGAATTTGATCACAAAGACGGGAATGGAAAATGTGATATGATTTCGCGCTGGTTTGATTTGGAAATCTGACTCCATTTGTCTGATTATAATATCTCCCGGAACTCAATAAGCTTTCGTTGCCTGATATTTGATATTAAATCTTATTTGAAATTTTGCAATAATTGTTAAGTTTACTCGCCATGATTTAACGTCATCGGATAACTGGACTTATTAACCGGGAAATGGCGGGGGAACTAAAAAACATTAGCAACGAAGAGTTTCGGTCAATTTTTGACCAGTACTATCCTATGCTTTTTCACCTGGGGAAAGAATATCTTCAGGATGAAGATGAAGCTAAGGAGGTTGCTCAAAATGCCTTTGTGAAACTCTGGGAGATTCGTGAGTCCCTTTCGAATGAATCGAATATTCGTAATTTCCTCTACACCATTGCCAAGAATAACTGCCTGAACTGTTTAAAGCGGAGAGAAGTGCTGGCTGTGCATCATGACCGGATGAAATATTTGGAGATGCATTTCAATTATGAGGCACTCAACCGGATGGATCATCAATACCTGGAATTTTCCGAATTAAAGGAAAAGATTGAAGAGGCAATTTCCGGCCTTTCGGAAAATTGTCGCCGCGTATTTTACATGAGCCGGTTTGAGGATAAATCGAATAAAGAAATCGCTGCCAGTCTTAATGTTACAGTGAAAACCGTGGAGGCGCACATGACAAAAGCGTTGAAACATCTCCGAAAAGAACTGAAAGATTACCTTCCTGTTTTATTGGTGATTACCAATTTCCTGAATTAAATCTGAGAAAAAAATTGAAATCGCGGTTAGGGTTGTCCTTTGCTTGATTGTTTAATAGTTAAAGAATGTGAAAATATTTGCTTTCGCATAAGGATTCATCAGAAGCAGTGCGAGAATAGAGGCTCAGAAAAGTTGTTGTATTGAAAGAAAATAGAAGGAATTGATGTCAGACGAATTATTATCAAAAATTTTGTCGGGAACGGCAAGCGAGGAGGAGAAAAGAGCCTATTACGAAGAGGTGGCCACTGATGAATCCTTTCAGGAGGAATTTTATCAGACCAAAAGTTTGTGGGTGAGAGCAACTGCCGGCAGAAAAGAGACAAAGCTAAACCTGGATGAGGAATACAGAAATCTGAAGGAGAAGGTTAGCGGAATGAAAAAAACCGGAATCCGGAGTCTGACCCGCATTTGGATTGGACGCGCAGCGATGATTGCGGTGCTGCTCTCCGTTGGATGGTTGGCTCACCAGTTGTGGTCGCCTGGAAAGCAGCCGGTGGATTTTACCCAGCAGTTTGCTTCGTCGATTGGCAGCATTTCGCAGATGACTTTGCCGGATGGAACACAAATCTGGCTGAATTCGGGCAGTAAAGTTGTTTATCACGAGACTTCGAAAGAGAGAAATGTTCAACTTGTGGGGGAGGCCTGTTTTGACGTAGCGCATGACGAAGAGCATCCGTTTTCGGTTCAGACAGAAAACATGGTAGTCCGTGACTTAGGTACGCGTTTTAACGTTCGGGCCTATCCGAGTGATGAGGTTACCGAAACAACGCTTATCGAAGGAAGTGCTGAGATTCTTTCAGGTAATAATTTGAAGCGAATCTGTGAGTTGAAGCCAGGAGAACTGGCTGTATATGACAAGGCAAAGAAGCGGATGTCAATACAGGAGATTGACCCGTCGACCATCGTTGCCTGGATGGACGGTAAGTTTGTCTTCCGGAATGAAAAGCTGGCAGATATCTGCGACGAGCTGGAGAAATGGTACGGTGTCCGTTTCCGCTTTGCTGACGATGTGATTAAAGATTACCGGTATACGGCGAACATCAAGCGAACGACTTCAATTTCGTATGTTCTGAAAATGCTAAATATCACAACTCATTTGCATTACAGTATTCAGGAGAATAAAATGGAACCTGACATTATTACGATATCAACAGAAAAGTAACTAAACAAGAATATTAAACGATTGCCTATGCACTAACTATCAACTAAATCAACAAAAAACCGGGAGGGTGGCGCCCTTCCCGGTTCATGTGAATTTAATATCCCGAGCAGTCTCTATATCAGAGAATCGCAAATAAGACTGCTCTATTGTAAACCAAACAGTTCAAATCTATGAAGAATTTTCGAAGATTCCCGGG
Source organism: Prolixibacter denitrificans (assembly GCF_003014495.1). Classification (GTDB taxonomy): domain Bacteria; phylum Bacteroidota; class Bacteroidia; order Bacteroidales; family Prolixibacteraceae; genus Prolixibacter; species Prolixibacter denitrificans. The sequence continues at coordinate 99,781 of NZ_PYGC01000011.1, forward strand.
CAATTTATGCCCCGGGCTAAAAAAATTGTACCTAACCATGAAACTAACTGGATTCCTGTTGCTTCTTTCCGCTATGACCTTGTCGGCAAAGACCTACTCACAGGCAGTGCGCTTAAATCTCCAGGTTGAAAATGCCAACATCGTTCAGGTTTTCGACCAAATAGAGAAGATTTCTGAATTTGGCTTTTTCTTTAAGTCCGATCAGATGGACTTGACGAAGCGGTATAGTCTTTCGATAGAAGATGCCAGCATTGACCAGATTCTTTCCCAGGTACTGGATTTGTCGAAATACAAATATCAAATCGTTGACCGGAATATTGTGATTTCCAAAAGAGCTATAGAAACAGCACAGAGCGGACAACAAGATAAACACAATGTTAATGGTACGGTAACGGATGAAGATGGAGTCCCGCTTCCGGGAGTAACCATTGTCGTTAAAGGAACGACTTCCGGTACGATTACCGATACGAACGGACACTATACGATATCTAATGTTGGTGATTCTGATGTGCTGGTATTCTCTTTTATCGGAATGGTGGCGCAGGACGTTGCAGTGCAATCGCGTGAAACCATCGACGTTACCATGATGCGCGAGACTTATGGAATTCAGGAAGTGGTAGCCATTGGATATGGTACCATGCGTAAGCAGGATGTAACCGGTTCCATTTCCCAGGCAAAAGGCGAGGAGTTGGTGCAAGACCAAAGTTTTAGTGCACTGGATAATTTGAGAGGAAAAGTTTCCGGTGTTAATATTTTCTCGAACTCAGGACAGCCCGGAGCTTATCAGAGCCGTGTTGTTATCAGGGGACTGTCTACCATCGATGCTTCGTCGGCTCCTTTGTATGTGGTTGATGGCGTTGTGATGGAGGATTTTGGATTGATCAACCCGAATGATATCGAGAGTATTGAAGTGTTGAAAGATGCTTCCTCAGCGGCTATTTACGGAGCCCGTGGTGCCAACGGTGTTATTCTCGTGACAACGAAACGTGGAAAAGAGCATGGCAAGGGTACCACTGTAAGCTATCAGGGATCTGCCAGCGTTAGTACCATGGCTCGTTATATGGATGTGCTGAATGCTCAGGAGTGGACCGACGCTTTCATGATTGGTCTTGAAAATGAGAACAAATACATGGATTACAATTGGTCGTTGGACAGAACTGATTGGTTTACCGACCCGAATTACTTCGATGCCCAGGGAAATCCTTTGTATGATACCAACTGGCAGAAAGAAGCCACCCGGACCGCTTTTTCTCAAAATCATCAGTTGAATATTCAGCAAGCCGGAGAAAATTCTTCAGCAGGAGCTTTCCTGAATTATACTGATCAACAAGGTATCGTTAACAATACCTTTAGTAAACGTATCAATGCGAAACTGGCATTCGACGGTGATCCGACGAAATGGTTGTCTACTTCCCTTAATCTTTCAGTCAATCACACTTGGGGACGCTATACTCCGGAAACAGGTGGTGGACAGGAAGCCCGTCGTACGATGATTGAAATGTTGCCCTGGTTACCTCTGCGCGATGCAAACGGTAATTATACTACATCTGCCAGCTCATCGATGTCCGATACATTTGGATTCGAAGGAATGTCGAATCCTGTGATGATCCTGGATTTACAGAAGCGGATGAGGTACAATACGCAGATTTTCGGAAATACGGCCTTAACCTTCCATTTGCTGGACGGTCTTGATCTGAAAACTCAGTTTGGTATCGACAGCCACAATATAACCAGCAAAGGATATTCTTCTGTATCGCTGAACAACATATCTATGCCGAATGGTTGGGCTTATATTGACCATGGAAATATATTTTACTGGCAGGAAGAAACGTATTTGACCTACCAGAAAGTATTGGGCGTGCACCGTCTGAATGCGATGGCCGGCCTTTCCTGGCAAGAGCGTACTTATAACTATAATAATTCGTACACCGAAGGATTTAGTGATGACTTCTTTGAGTGGTACAATATGGGGGCCGGTACGACGCCTTCAGCTCCTACATCCGGCTACGATAAGTGGGCAATGAACTCCTACTTTCTGCGCTTTGCTTATACCTATAACGATAAGTATTCGGCTACGGTGACCGGTCGTTATGATGGTTCTTCCAAATTCGGAAAGAACAACAAATACGCGTTCTTTCCATCGGCAGGTTTAGCATGGATTGTATCGCAGGAAGACTTTCTGAAGGACAATGCAACCATCAGTACCCTGAAGCTCCATACCAGCTATGGATTGACGGGTAACTCTGAAATTTCTCCGTATCGTTCGCTGGCATCGGTCAGTTCGGGAACAAATTTGCTGGATGGTTCAAGAGCTCCTTATTCCTATATCAGTTCGATGGCGAACCCGGATTTGAAATGGGAAAAAACAGCACAATGGGACATGGGCTTCAATTTAGGCTTGTTCCGGAATAAGCTGAATTTCGATATTTCTTACTATCACAAGAAGACTACCGATTTGTTGCTGAATACTCCGTTGCCAACGTCTTCGGGTTTTGGTTCGATATACAAAAATATCGGGTCGGTACAAAACCAGGGACTTGATATCATGGTCGATGCAACGCCAGTTCGTACCAACGATTTCCAATGGAATGCTACACTAAACCTGAACTACAATAAAAACAAGATTCTTCACCTGGGAGAAAATGATGAAGATATCGAGATGAACTATTGGGTTGGTGGTTCCGAAAGTATTTTGCGGGTTGGTGAGAACCTGAGTAGCTTCTACGGGTATCGTCGCTTAGGTGTTTACACCATTGAAGATTACGAAGCAGGCAACTGCGAAAAGAGCCAGATCGGTCGCGCCAAGCGGACGAATGAGAAGGAAATCATCGGTAAAGGAATGCCAGATTGGGCCGGTAGTTTCATTAATACTTTCCGGTACAAGAATATTGATTTGACTGTAGACCTGCAATTTGTATGGGGAGTAGAAACATTGCAGCAATTCTACCACTCTACATACGACCGTTTTGGTATCACCAACGGTTTGTCGAATATCTTGTACGATGCGTATGACGGAACCAATCCCAATACCATGGAACAAGCGATTTACCTGACGAATTCCGGTCACGCCGGACAGAATACAACGGTAGATTCCGGTTGGATTGCCGATGGTTCCTATTTGAGAGGAAACCTGATTCAGCTGGGTTATACCTTCTCTGACAAGCAATGCAAGGCCATTGGTATTTCGAAACTACGTTTATATGCGAATGTGAATAACGCATTCCTGATCTGCTCCAGTAAGTACAATGGGTACGATCCGGAGTCGACTTCTCAGGGCAGTGCCAAGTTCGGTCAGAACATGACCTTCTTTGCCTATCCGAGGGCCAGAACATGGACACTGGGACTAAACGTAACATTCTAATTTAAATCCAAAATGAAGACTACTATGAAAAAGATATTAATATGTTTATCAGTGAGCCTTCTGTTTATGACCTCGTGTAATGACTTTCTGGATGAAAGTCCCAAGTCAGCGCTGACGGAGGTTGATTACTATAAAACAGAAGCTCAGGCAACGGCAAACGTAAATTACTTATACCGAAACGGGGCGCCAAGACGCATATCTTATGCTTCCAGTGCCTATATCGGCCCCAAAGCTTCCATCACCGGAATGTTGACAGGTTATTTCAGTAACAGCTACGAAGGACAGGAAGTGGTGTGTAAGTATTCCCGTCTGTTGACCCGTCAGCAACATACGAATGAGATATCCGATACTTCGGATGATATTTGGGACAACTGTTATAATGCCATTAACGTGGCGAATAATGCGATAGCGAGTATTCCCAATATTACCATGGATTCAGGAACCGCAGCTCAGTTGACAGCAGAAGCCATGTTTTTCCGGGCATTTAATTATTTCTACCTGGTGAAAACATTTGGCGACGTTCCGCTGCTGTTAGAACCTTCCAATCTGGAGAATCTTTATCCCGAAAGGACAGCATCTGCGCAGGTTTATACGCAGATCGAATCGGATTTGAAAGCTGCTGTTGATGCTCTGCCGGCAAAAACTTTTGCGGCTAACGGACATCGGATTACGAAGTATGTCGCTGCCATGGTTCTTGCCGATGTGTATTTCCATCAGGGAGATTATGCTAATGCGAAGACTTATTCGAAAATGGTTATCGATTCGCCTCATTCGCTTACCGCGAATACTGACATGTCGGGAAGCAGCGCATTCAATCAACTGCGCTCCACCGATGATTTGGATGAGGTGATTTATGCCCAGGAGTATGATGAAAGTATCAGCAATAGCAGCTGGTGGCCAACTTATGCCTTTTCATCTTCGGCGACCGCTGTATTCGGAACTTATTCGATTTTTGAGCGGGTTTATGGTCCGATTGATCAGTTCCTGAATGTTTATCCGACCGATGATCTGCGTATTCAACCCAACCAGTTCTTCCATTGGAATTATACCAACCCGAATAACGGTAAAACCTGGACAGCTCCCGACGGACAAGCAGGCTGCTGGTATTATTATGATGAAAATGCTGTGTTGAATACTGGAAAAGGAACGAAGGATTGGAACTTTTACCGTTTAGCAGAAGCTTATCTCGACTACGCCGAATCAATTGCCCAGACGGACGGTGTAACAGACGAGGCTGCTACCTATCTTGCTAAAATACAAGTACGCGCTAACATGAACGGTGAAACTGAAGATCAGATCAAAGCCGGTTTACTTGCCTTGTCGAAGCAGGAGTTCATCGAAACTTGCTGGACAGAAAGAATCCGTGAATTCCCGTTGGAATTCAAAATATGGGATGACTGTGTCCGTACGATGAAGTTCCCGGTTATCTCAGCAACCAATCCTGGAGAGGTAACTTACGTTAACCTGATTGGCGCACAGAATGCAGCAGGAGCCACGTTTAAAGAAACCGACCTGGTATTCCCGATTTCCTTGAACGAATTGCAGCGTAATCCGAATTTGACCCAGAATGCAGGTTATGCAAGTAAATAATTGAATACAGTAAGTAGAAAGAGGATCATACCCCGTTTTAGGGGATGGTCCTCTTATACTGAAGTTGTGTGCGTTATTATTTCTTTTCTACCCATTCTTTGATATCCTTGCCGGGAACAGTGAGGAATAAAAGCTGTATCTCATCTGAAGTATTTACGTATCAGGAGACAGGCGACTTGAAACATGCAGTTTCAGTGGATTGCCGGGAATAATCTGCATACCTAAAACCTCTCTATGATTAATAAACAGTTCATGAAACACTCTCCTATGTACATGAGAAAAATCCATTTATTTCTATCGATTGGAATTTTGCTTTTTATCGGGCAGGGATTGAGCTTTGCATCCGTTCCACCAACATCAACAAAAAAATATACGCAGTATGTCAATCCATTTATTGGAACTGGCTCTGTTGATAGCTTAAGCCTATCGGGAAGTAATTTTCCGGGCGCCTGCGCTCCTTTCGGATTGGTGCAGCTTAGTCCCGATACCCGCGAATATCCCGACGACCCTTGCAGCGGCTACGATTATAACGACAAAACCATTGTTGGTTTTAGCCATACGCATTTGAGTGGAACTGGTTGTCCCGATCTTTACGACTTTTTGTTCATGCCATACCAGGGGGACATTCAATGGCAATGCGGGAGCGATGACGGTAAGACAAAAGGATTTCGTTCGGCCTTCCGGCACGAAACCGAAAAAGCATATCCCGGTTATTACAGCGTCGTATTGGACGATTACAATATTAAGGCAGAACTCGCGGCTACCGAGCATTGCGGAATGCACCGCTACACTTTCTCGAATACCGATCCGGTTCACCTGATGATTGACCTCGATCATTCGTTGGTTCGGAATAGTCCGTATCGCTATTGCAAAATTATCGAAGCCCAGGCCCGCGTGGTCGATTCGAAAACCATCGAAGGATACCGTATTATTTCAGGCTGGGCTCCGCTTCGGAAAGTGTATTTCCGGGCTGAATTTTCCCGTCCGTTCGATTCGCACGCTTTTAAAGCCGGAAGGAATATCTTTGAGAATATTCCGGTAGCCAATAATTCCAACTTGAAGTTGGTTTTGAATTTTGATAAAGACAATTCGCAACCGTTATCGGTCAAGGTGGGACTTTCGTCGGTATCAGCCGAAGGAGCCCGCGAGAATCTGAAGGCAGAGATAAAAGATTTCAATTTTGATGGGATTGTTGAGCAAACCAACGAAACCTGGAATAAGGAACTTTCCTGCGTTGATGTGGAAGGAACTCCCAAACAGAAACGTATTTTCTATACAGGGTTGTACCATTTGTTCATTCAGCCCAACAACATTGCCGACGTTTCGGGTGATTACCTGGCAACAGACAATAGTATCCGGCATGCGCCTGATGGCAAACACTACAGCACCTTTTCGCTGTGGGATACCTATCGGGCCGCGCATCCGTTTTATACCATCGTTCAGCAGAAACGGACTGCAGCTTTTATTAATTCGATGCTGCGCCAGTACGAAACGTATGGCTATTTGCCCATCTGGCAATTATGGGGGCAAGAGAATTACTGCATGATTGGTAACCACGCTATTCCGGTTATCGTCGATGCCTTCTTCAAGGAAATTCCGGGAGTTGATTACCAGAAAGCTTATGAAGCTGTGAAGGCATCGTCGACGACCTCGCACAGGAATTCGCCGTTCAACATACTGGATAAGTATGGTTATTTCCCTGAAGATTTGCAGACCCAATCCGTTTCGCTGACACTCGAAATCGCTTACGATGACTGGTGCGTGGCGCAGATGGCAAAGAAACTCGGACATGAAAAAGACTATCAGTTTTTCCTGAATCGCTCCCATGATTATAAAAACCTGTTCGATAAATCCATCGGATTCTTCCGGGCAAAAGACAGCAAAGGCAACTGGATTGAACCATTTAATCCGCTGAAATATGGAGGCAATGGAGGTTTCCCATTCACCGAAGGAAATGCCTGGCAGTATTTGTGGTATGTTCCCCAGGATGTCTATTCGTTTATCGATATGATGGGAGGTGATAAGAAGTTTGTTGACAAGCTCGATACCTTCTTTACCCTCAATGCCAAGCCTGGAGATGTTAACGGAAATGCGTCAGGTTTTATTGGCCAGTATGCACACGGAAATGAACCAAGTCACCACATTGTCTACTTATACGACTTTGCCGGTGAACCATGGAAAGCTCAATTTTACAGCGCCAAAATTCAGAACGAATTGTACACCGACCGGCAATCGGGTTATTCTGGTAACGAGGATTGTGGTCAGATGTCGGCCTGGTACCTGTTTAGTTCGATGGGTTTTTATCCGGTCAATCCGGCCAACAGCGTTTTCTGTTTCGGTTCGCCACAACTGGCTAAAGCCACTATCAATCTGGCTAGCGGGAAGCAATTTACGGTGACTACAAAAAATGCAGGAGGACAGAACATTTATATCCAGTCTGTCCGGTTGAACGGAAAACCGTATACGCATTCCTATATTACTTATCAGGATATCATCTCCGGTGGTCAACTCGAATTTGTGATGGGGAAACGGCCGAATAAAAAATTTGGAACGGCCCCGAAAGACCGCCCTGTTTCTGTTTTAAGCTACTAAAATGAGTGTGATGAAAATATTGAAAGGCTGGCTTATTGGAATTTTTGTTTTAATGGCTGGATGTGTTGCTCAGGTTCAGGAACAGGGATCTGCAGTCAAATCGCCGGTTGATTATGTCAATCCGTACATGGGAAACATCAGTCATTTGCTGGTACCCACATATCCTACCATACACTTGCCCAATAGCTTGTTGCGTGTTTATCCTGAGAGGGCCGATTATACGAGTGTCCGGCTCCACGGTTTGCCACTCGAAGTAACGAGTCATCGTGGTGTTTCGGCGTTTAATCTGAGCCCTTTTCAGGAAAACCCGAAGGATGTAAAGCCGGTTATTTCCTTTTCATACGATCAGGAGAAGATTACACCTTATTCCTATTCGGTTTATCTCGATGAAGCACAAATCGATGTTGATTTTGCTGTGTCGCATCAATCGGCCATGTATGCTTTGAAGTTTGAACAACAGGAAGCGCCTGGAATAATTTTGAATTCGCTCAACGGCGGAATGAAATGGGACGGGAAAGCCATTTCCGGCTGGCAGCTGATTGGAAACGATACGCGCGTTTTTCTGTATCTCGTTCCGAATGAAAAGCCGGAAAACGTTTCGGTTCTGAAGGATGGCAAAATGCTTACTGCTTCCGACGCCTTGGGGAAAAATGCCTGTTTGGTATTGAACTTCCCGAAAGGCAAAACAGAATTGCAGGTGCACTATGGTATTTCGTTTATCAGTGCCGAACAGGCCGAGAAGAACTTGAAGCGCGAGGTCGCCGGGAAAACTGTAGCCGAAATTCAGGCGGAAGGACGAAAAATTTGGAATGAAGCGCTTGGCAAAATTGAAGTTCAGGGTGGAACGGAAAATGAGAGGACTGTTTTCTACACATCGCTCTACCGTTGTTACGAACGTCCCGTTTGTATTTCGGAAGACGGACGTTATTACAGCGCGTTCGATCACCGGGTGCATTCGGATAACGGACGGCCGTTTTATACTGATGACTGGATTTGGGATTCGTACCGGGCGTTGCACCCATTGCGGATTCTGGTCAATCCCGAAAGGGAAAATGATATTCTGCATTCATTTGTATTGATGGCCGAACAAATGCCACACATGTGGATGCCGACTTTCCCCGAAATTACCGGTGATAGCCGCCGCATGAATTCCAATCATGGTGTTGCATCAGTTTTGGACGCTTACCGGAAAGGGCTGCATGGTTTTGATTTGGAAAAGGCCTTCGAAGCGTGTAAAAAAGGAATTACAGAGAAAACGTTGGCGCCGTGGTCCGGGAAGCCGGCGGGTGCATTATCGGCTTTTTATCAGAAGCATGGTTACATTCCCGCGCTGAAGCCGGGCGAAAAAGAGATGATTCCGGAAGTAAATTCGTTCGAGCGCCGGCAAGCTGTAGCAGTTACGTTGGGGACGGCTTATGACGAATGGTGTTTGTCGCAACTGGCCGATACGCTGGGGAAGGAAGCTGACGCTACTCGCTTTCTGAAAGCTTCGTTCAACTACAGGAATCTGTACAATCCTGAAACGCAGTTTTTCCATCCGAAAGATGCTGAAGGGAAGTTCATCGAACCATTTGATTATCGCTTTTCAGGCGGTGTTGGAGTTCGCGATTATTATGACGAAAACAACGGCTGGACGTATCGTTGGGATGTTCAACATAATATTCCTGATTTGATTCACCTGATGGGCGGGAAAAAGGCGTTTGCTCAAAACCTTGACGCTTTGTTTACCACGCCTATGGGCAGAGGAAAACGGGAATTCTATACGCAGCTGCCCGACCAAACCGGAAATGTGGGACAGTTTACCATGGCCAACGAGCCATCGCTCCATATTCCCTACCTGTACAATTATGCCGGACAGCCCTGGAAAACGCAAAAATTGGTTCGTGCTCTTTTGCATGAGTGGTTTCGAAACGATTTGATGGGCGTTCCCGGCGATGAAGACGGCGGTGGTTTATCCTCGTTTGTTGTGTTCTCTTCGATGGGCTTTTATCCGGTTACGCCGGGAAAACCTGTCTACAGCATCGGAAGTCCGCTGTTTACCAATGTGAAAATTCATCTGGCGAACGGAAAAACATTTGAGCTGGAAGCGAAAAATACTTCCGATGAAAACAAATATATCCAGTCGGCAACGCTCAATGGAAAACCATTGGACGAACCCGTTCTAAATCATTCGGATTTAATGAACGGCGCCAAACTGGTACTAGTCATGGGCAACCGGGCTAACCGTAATTGGGGTGCTCACCAAAAGCCATAATTATTTTTCAAGCGAAAGCTTGTCCTAATCACCAAAGCTTGATAAAGGACTGTCTTGACAGGGACAGTCCTTTTCTTTTGAATGTCGAGGGAGTGGCTAGTAACCTGCATTTTTTTTTTTCAACAGTAAGTAATTTCATCCTTATTCAGACTGAATAGAAGCCGGACAAATTCGTTACCTTTAGACGAAATTTTAAATGCTGAATCCATGAAGAAAAATATCTTTCTCTTGTTACTGGCCGGTGTGGCTGCGTTGGCCGGACCAGCAAAGGGCGTGGCTCAGGAAAACTCTAAATCAGGTATGATGTTTTATATCGGAACTTACACTGACGGGAGCGATAGTAAAGGAATTTATCGCTGCGAGCTTGACCCGAAAACGGGACAACTGGAGAACTACGCATTGGCCGGAGTTTCAGTTAATCCATCTTTCGTTACGTTAACACCTGATGGTAATTACCTGCTGGCTGTTCAGGAAAAAAATACGGCAGTCGGAAATACCCAGGGTTATATCGAATCTTTTGCGGTAGATGAAACTACCGGCAATCTGGAAGCTATCAATAAAGAACCCAGCGGCGGTGCGGATCCCTGTTTTGTGAGCGTGAACCCGGAAGGTTTTGCGTTAACAGCTAATTATTCCAGCGGAAGCGTGGGGCTTTTTCAATTGGATGGAGACGGAACGATAAGCAAGGCGCTGGATGTTAGTCAGCACGAAGGGCACGGTCCCAATGTAAACCGTCAGAAAGGACCCCATGCGCACAGTTCGTATTTCGGGCCCGGTGGAAAACGAATCTTCGCTGCCGATTTGGGAACTGACGACGTGTATGTTTACCGCCTCGATGCCGATAAAGGGAAACTGGTGCCATGCAAAACGCCAAAAATTCCGATGGCTCCGGGGGCGGGGCCACGTCACATTGCTTTTGGTCCTAATGGACAAAATATGTACGTGATTAGCGAAATGGGCTGTACGGTTACCCGCGTGGCAATGAAACCGGATGGCACCTTTGCTGTAAAAGAATCGGTTTCTACACTTCCTAAAGGATACGACGGAGAAAATACCTGTGCCGAAATAGCTATTTCGCCTGACGGAAAATACCTTTATGCTTCCAATCGCGGATTAGACAACATCGTTATTTATTCAATTAATCCGGAAAACGGGAAATTGACGGAAAAAGGAACCGAATCGGTGAGAGGAAAGACACCGCGGAATTTTACATTGTCTCCCGATGGTAAATTCCTGTTGGTTGCCAATCAGAACAGCGATAACATTGTGGCATTCCGCCGTAATCCGGAAACAGGAATGCTCACCTATACCAGCGAAACTAATGCGCCAAAACCGGTTTGCCTTCTATTCCGGTAAACCGAAGATAAATAAGATCACAAAAGGCTGAACAATTGAATGTTCAGCCTTTTTGTTTTCTAACCTGTCGTTTTGTTATTAATCAATAAATTTGAATGCGTTCAACGGAAAGTCCATAATGCCCGCATTCGGCGCCAATATAAGGAAAATTGTACTGAATCCAAGCGAAACCTCAGTGACGCGGACGGAAATTACCCCTTTGTTCATAACCTCCGGAACGGCGGGGACGGGCCTTTTTCTCGGTAGCCAGGTTGACAATCACTTTTCGCCCGTTAATCTCAGAGCCATTCAATGATTGGACGGCCTGTTCACCTTCCTCGTCATTAGGCATTTCAATAAAACCAAAGCCTTTGCTACGACCGGAAAACTTGTCCATAATAATCTTCACGGAGTCAACCGCACCATAAGCTTCAAAAACACTTCGTAATTCATCTTCTGTTACATCGTACTGAAGACTGCCAACATAAATATTCATTTCATGGTAGTTTTAGTTAGACGATGTATAAGTTACGGAGTTTTATGCTTCGTATGCCATATTATTAAAAGTTTATGTATAGAATGCAGGAAGATAGAATCAGACGCGATAAAAATCATGCTCATTGCAGAATGAATCAACTAGTTTTAAAACGAGCTGATTGATGGCGTTTTTGTGGGCATTCCGGGTTGCAGGTGGTTTTGAGATCCTGAATTGGGGGGAGAACGAACTCAATGGAGGCTACATCTGTTGTAGATTACAAATGCCGAAGAGCACAAATGAGAGATTGTCGTATTAAAAAAATAGATACCAAATGAATTTACTGGAACAATTAAAAAAAGTAACAACCGTAGTAGCCGATACCGGAGACTTTGAGTCGATGAAGGAATTTAAGCCGCAGGATACAACGACCAATCCGTCGTTGATACTGGCAGCTACCGAAGATTCGAAGTACGATTCACTCATAGAGGATGCCGTGAAATATGCAAAAGAGCATGGCGGTAGCAAGGAAGAACAGTTGACCACCTGCATGGATAAGCTGTCGGTAAATTTTGGCCGGGAAATCCTGAAGATTGTTCCCGGTCGTGTTTCCACGGAAGTGGATGCCCGCTTATCCTTTGACACGGCGGCGACGATTGAGAAAGCCCGCACACTGATTCGTTTGTACGACGAGGTGGGTATTAGCAAAGAAAAGGTGCTGATTAAAATTGCATCGACGTGGGAAGGAATTGAAGCAGCCCGCATATTGGAGCAGGAAGGAATTCATTGTAACCTGACCCTGCTGTTCAGTATGCCGCAGGCCATTGCCTGTGCCGATGCAGGTGTTACGCTGGTTTCTCCTTTTGTGGGAAGGATTTACGACTGGTATAAAAAGGACCGGGGTGTGGATGATATTCCGGTAGAGGAAGATCCCGGTGTAGAGAGTGTGACCGACATTTTTACGTATTTCAAGAAATTTGGGTATCCGACTGAAATCATGGGAGCCAGTTTTCGCAAAGCGGAACAGATTATCGAGTTGGCGGGTTGTGATTTGCTGACTATTTCTCCTAAGTTACTGAAGGAACTGGGAAGCAAAGAAGGAACCCTCGAACGGAAACTTCGACCGGAAGATGCGAAAGATGCCGATATTGAAAAGATAACGCTGGACGAGAAATCTTTCCGCTGGATGCTGAACGAAGATGCGATGGGAACAGAAAAGCTGGCTGAAGGCATCCGGAAGTTTAGTGCCGATATCGTTAAGTTGGAGAAGAAAGTATCTGCCTTACTGTAAAATGTTTCATCAGAAAATATAAATCAACCGGGTGGAAATAACCATCCGGTTTTTTTAGGTGAAAAATCCCTCGCCAAGCCGGTAGGAGAATTTCCATCGATAGACGCGCACTATCATAGAAAAGCCGGAATGAGCTTGGCTACATTCCGGCTAACTGATCGCTTTTTTCGCTGTTTGCGTTTTCTGAATTACTTGTCGTTATCGAAAAATTCCTTGACGCTTTGGTTCAGATTATTCATATCCTGGTTAAACTGTGTCTTGAACTCTTCCCATTGTTCTTTGGTTTGATCGTTCAATTGATCTAAATCCGACTGCAGTTTATCGCGTTGTGTTTCCAGTTTCTTCAAAGCTTCCTCTTTATCTTCGGATAGTTTATCTGATTGGTTGTCCATCTTGGCTTTAAGTTGGTCGATCTTCTGATTGGTCTGATCGAGCAATTCCTGGGCTTTGCTTTTCAAGTCAGCTTTCTTTTGTTCCAGGGTTTGATTCATCGATTGTGTAACATCTTTCATCTCCTGTTTCACATCGTTGTTATCGTCTTTTTTCGGCTTTTGCTTGCAGGCCGATACCGAGCCAATCATCAGGATCAGCAATGCATAAATGGTAATACGTTTCATGTTTTATCCTCCTGTTTTTGATCTTAATCTTAAAAATGGTTGGTAACCTTGCCGGATTAATCAATCACCAGCTACTCCCGTGAGGGAAGTTTCCGGTATAGGTTTCATCACTTATATATACAAGGGGAAATATCAGCCAGAATACGGCTAATTTACCAGGCAGGACGTAGGTGGGATTCCTGCTGTTCCGGTGAGCAAATATAAAAATTTGTATGAAAAACTCCGGATGGGAACCGGAGAAAATGCACTATAAGCCTTCGATCTCTTTCCTGATTTCGGCTGCTATTTCTTCTTTCGTTTTGTTTAATTTCCTTTGCAGGCGACCCAATAGTTCATCTTCTTTGCCTTCCACAAAGGTCAAATCGTCTTCGGTCAAATCGCCATACTTCTGTTTCAGTCTTCCTTTCAATTCGTTCCAGTTTCCTTTAATCTTTAAATCCATAATTTTTATTTTTTGTTGTTATTCGTATATCTTGCTTCTTCTCACTAGGTAGACAAATAACACGGCGAATTGTTTGGTTATTTACCGCTTTTTTGCGGCTAACACCTTCAAAATAAATCAAATCATTAGCTATCCTGGAATTCTAGCCCACCTTTTCGGCAGTCAACGAGAAAAGCGGAAACTTCTGTGAATGACCGTCCCGTTTTCTCTCCAGCTCGTAAAAGATTTCGTAATGCACCGGGTTCATTCCGTGTTCCTTTAACAGCCCCGACAGTTTATCTTTGTCAAAGCCCTTATGTCCGGTAAATCCACTACCGTGAAAACTGCCGTCTTCTTTTACCAAATCACCAATGCACAATTTTCCGCCCGGTTTCAGCAACCGATGGAACACCTGCAAAATATCCGGCAGCGAATCGATGTGGTGCATGGTCATCAAGGTATAAATGGCGTCGAACGGGCCAATATCCGGTGATGTTTCCAGTAAATCGACGTTCAGCGGAAAGAAGTGGGAGAGTTTTTCTTTCGCTATCTTCTCTTTCAACACGTCAATCATGCCTTCCGAACTATCGACCAATACAATGGTGTCGAATGCTTCCTTTAGCTGGTAGCTGAGCAAGCCGGTTCCGGCTCCGAATTCCAGGGCACTCATTTTCGGTTTTGGGTGTATCTGTTCGATGATTGTTTTTGCGAAAGCGGCAGCTCTTTCTGTTTTTATCGGGTCGTCGTCCCAGGTGCGGGCGCGTTCATCAAATGACATGATTCTATTCTTTTTAAATGTTTTTGACAACTGGTTTATTCAACGATTGCCATTCCGGTTTGTTCAGTAAATACAAGTTCATATCTACGAAATTTGCCGGAAAACAAAAGTCCGGTGCAAAATATACAGAAAATGGAAAAGTTCAGAACAGAAACCGATTCAATGGGCGAAATTCAGGTTCCCGCCGAACATTACTGGGGAGCGCAAACCCAACGTTCATTTCAAAATTTTCAAATCGGAACCCAACGTTTTCAGTGGCCTTCACCGATTATCCGGGCGTTGGGGATTGTGAAAAAGGCTGCAGCACAGGCAAATGAGGAACTCGGTGAGTTGCCGTCTGACATTGCCGGTAATATTATGGCTGCCGCCGAAGAGGTGATCACCGGCCGGATGGACAGTGAGTTTCCGTTGGTGGTCTTTCAAACAGGTTCGGGAACGCAATCGAACATGAATGCCAACGAGGTGATTTCCAATCGCGCTATCGAAATGATGGGCGGCGAAAGGGGAAGCAAGAAACCGGTTCATCCCAACGACCATGTCAACCGCAGTCAGTCGTCGAACGACACGTTTCCTACGGCCATGCACATTGCGTTGGTTGAAGAGTTGCACAAGCGTCTTTTTACTTCGGTTGAGTTGCTGCGAAAAACACTGGCTGATAAATCGGACCTGTATCAATCGATTGTGAAAACCGGACGCACGCACTTGCAGGATGCCACGCCGTTAACGGTAGGACAGGAGATGAGCGGCTGGGTAGCCCAGCTCGATTTCGCGATGGAAGGCATTCGCGCTTCGCTTCCCGGATTGTATGATCTGGCTATTGGAGGAACGGCAGTGGGTACCGGATTGAACACCCATCCGCAGTTTGCCATGCGGGCGGTGCATTTTATCTCCGAAATTACGGGGCATCCTTTCCGTAATGCACCCAATAAGTTCTTCGCACTCTCGGCACACGACGCGCTGGTGCAGACTTCGGCAGCACTGCGTACGCTGGCCGGGGCGTTGATGAAAATTGCCAATGATGTGCGCTGGCTGGCTTCCGGCCCCCGTTGTGGTATTGGCGAATACAATATTCCGGCTAACGAGCCCGGTTCATCTATCATGCCCGGTAAGGTGAACCCTACCCAAAGCGAAGCATTGACCATGGTTTGTGCCCAGGTGTTTGGTAACGATGCCACCGTCGCTTTCGCGGGAAGCCAGGGAAACTTCCAGCTCAATGTGTACAAGCCGGTGATGGCGCATAACGTATTGGAGAGTATCACGCTGCTCGCGGATGCCTGTCGGTCGTTCAATGAACATTGCGCGGTGGGAATCGAGCCGAACTTGCCAAGGATTAACGAGAATATCCAAAAGAACCTGATGCTGGTTACGGCACTAAACCGCCACATTGGATACGATAAGGCGGCCCGGATTGCTAAGAAAGCCCACGCGGAAGGGAAGACCTTACGGGAAGCCGCACTGGAATTGAAATACGTATCGGAAGAGGAATTCGACCAGTGGGTCATTCCACTGGAGATGACCCACCCGCATTAATAAGAAAAAAAAGCCTCGTCAGGAAATTCTCCCGGCGAGGCTATTTTATAATATCAGTGTAGGGTCAGGCCATGTCCTGACTTTTCAAAATCATTAATACAACCGGATAACTTCTCCCGTAACGTATCCTTCTACACTACGAAGATAACCACTCACGGTCCGTTTCATGGTAACGGGCAGATGGCCGGGGAAGAGGTGTCCCTGTCGTTCGGCGGCATCTTCCACCAAACCCGGAGCGACGACATTGATGCGCAGGCCGCGTTTCAGTTCCCGTGCAGTGGCTATTACAAAGCTGTGAATACCTCCGTTCACCATCGAAGCACCTACCGAACCTTTCACCGGGTCTTCGCCCAGAATACCGGTTGTGAGGGTAAACGAGCCGTTATCTTTCAGGTAGCGCTGTCCAATGCGCACCAGGTTGACCTGTCCCATCAGTTTATTGCGGATGCTGATGTAAAAGTCTTCTTCCGTCAGGTCCTCGAAATTGCCCCACTTGGTGGCGCCGGCAATGGAAATAACGGCATCCAGGTTGGGAACATCCTGAAACATCTTCTCGATAGAGCCTTCCGAGGCTAAATCCACGTTGACATCACCGCTTTTCCGTCCGGCCACAACTACTTCGTGTCGTTTCTTCAATTCCGTTGTTACCTTGTTGCCAATGGTGCCGTTTCCACCGATAATCAATATTTTCATCTTGCTGTATTCTTTTTATGTCCGACTGTTTGTTTGCAAAAGGTAAACGGTTGATTCGGTATTTGGTTTGATGCTTGTTGAAAAAGAAAAAATCGATGGCCGATTATAAAGCAACCTTTTTATTTATCGGCTCATCCTATTACCACTATGAGAACCTAATTTGTCAGACTATGAGAAAAGTAATGATTCTACTATTTGTGTTAATTCCTGTTTTTTCCAATTGCACAAAAGATGATTCCGAATTGATTGCCCAAATCAGGGAGATAGCCTGGAATTCACTGGATGACCAGGAAAAATCGACGGTGATAATTGACTGGACACAGGCGAAAGTTGAAATGACAACTTACAACGATAAAAGTGCTTACTCTGTGATATTTAATACAGATGCTGATGCTCTGTTAGGCCCTATTACTGTATATGTTGATCCAGTTACTAAGAAAGTACTGGGATATGCCGGAAGGTTTTAGTATAGTCGTTCAGGCAATTTCCGGTAAAAAAGCTATAATTGCAGACCTTGTTTAGAGCCTGTTAACCGGGTAATATGTTCCGGCGTGTGTTAGCAAAAGGTAAACGGTCTATCCGGATTTTGGTTTGATGAGGCATGGAAAAGAAAAGGAATTGCTCCTCAGATATTACATTCTCTCAGAATAAAATATTCCTGAAATGTATATGACTCCGGGGGAGTCATATATTGTTAGGCAACAGAAGGCCAGCGTTTATTCGACCCCGGCCGGGGTCGTACGGAAAAGAGCCAGGGGTTTTATTCTAACAACATACCATCCCGCCGGGATGGTATTACGGTGCGAGCAAATTCATCTGCTGTAATAGAGGCATGACTCCGCAATGGTATACTATTACGCTGCATACAGATGAGCTCAAATCTTTCTACTGTTCTTTTTTTGTCTTTCTACTTAGAAAGGTGGATCACTTATAGGTAGGATTTTTTAAAAAGAACAGTAGAAGTTTCTGAACTTATACGTAGAAGTTTTTACCAACACAGAAACAATGGTATTTGTCGGGAATTTTCCTTTGGAATATCATGCATTGAAATACTCCAATTTCTTGTTCTCGCTGGGGCTGTTCATAAATAGGTAAGGGGCTAAAACACTTGGAAGCTAAAATTTTGCTATTTTCAGAAGTAGAAAACCTGACTGATGAAACAATAGACTTCACTGGTTTTAGTAAAATGATAAAACAAAGGAGAAATATAATATTCGTTTTTTTATTGTTGTCTATCAACCTATCAGCGCAAGTTCGGTATGATACCATTCCTCGAGATGATGAGGCTGAAATTGGTGGGTGGTCAGAAAAATTGCCTGTTTTTAAAGATTTTTTGGGTCAGATGTCAACTTATTTTTCAAAAGTAGATTGGGAAGATCTTGATTGTTACGGCAAGAAGGTTTATGTGTCGACGACTTTTGGGAAAGACGGAAAGCTGAAAGACACAAGAGTCCTGAGAGCAGTGAATCCGGCTTGTGATTCAATGGCATTTTATTTTGTTAAAGGACTAAAAGAATGGCTGCCGGGGTTACACCGAGGAAGGTTTGTTGATATTTCTTTCGTTTTTCCTATTAGGTTCGATAGCACGTTTAATGACAGAAAGTCGGGTTCCTCATTCTTTCTTGATGAAACGGAAGAAGAATATGCAAAGAGGAAAGCTTATTTTGACTTTGTTTATTCGAACGAATATGGACAAGAGATTATCGGTGACTTTGAGCTTTTCAGGAATTACTTGGCCGAAGTTTTGAGCGATAGTCAGCACGTGTACATTTTTACTGATTATGAGTTCCCAAGAAAAGAAGGAATCGAGCTACGGTTTAAACCTCCTGAAAATAAGGATTTGCATCTATTAGTACGAGCTCCTAAACAGAACCGGGTACTCTATGACTATCGTATACGGAGGGGAAAAGTGCGTATTCCCAGAGAAAAGAAATTATTTCTTCTGTTCTATCAAGAGGGCACTCCTCCATTGCTTCAAACCGGGATAATGTATGCAAAAGATGATACAACCATCAATTTGACACTAGAGCATTATACAAAAGGACAATTATTGGATGAAAT
This sequence comes from Prolixibacter denitrificans, assembly GCF_003014495.1. GTDB lineage: Bacteria > Bacteroidota > Bacteroidia > Bacteroidales > Prolixibacteraceae > Prolixibacter > Prolixibacter denitrificans. Next base: position 118,779 of record NZ_PYGC01000011.1, read on the forward strand.
AAAGGAAATTCAGCAATGATATATAGCCGCATATCATAACTAGGGATTACTATTGATTTTACCAATTTATGTTAATGTATTACTGAATAATTTTCTAACTTGTCAATACTTATAGTTGTCATATTAATAAATATAAACTTGTATCAACACTAAAAAGAATAACCATGAGCAAGAAAAGTCGAAGCAATAATTCTGCCGGGGGCGCCGTGTATGGACTGGGTTTCATCGGAGCAGCCATCTACTTCATATCCGTTGCCACCAGCTTTTGGATGGGCGTACTGGGATTCTTGAAAGCCATTGTTTGGCCGGCTTTTCTTGTTTATGAGGCGTTTAAGTTTTTTGCCAAGTAAAGTCGCCTGTTGCTGGGAACCGATAGTTAAAACCTCATTTTTTTCTCTGTTGCTGTTTGTAAAAGCGAATTGCATTTATCCTGTTTGTTAGCAACAATTCTGACCCATTGCCAACTAACACACTTTTCAACGATATTCGTCTGGGCGATAAAAAAGCTTTCGATAAGCTGTTCCTGGTTTATTACGGGGAACTATGTCGTTTTGCCTATACGTTTGCTAAAGATTTCGATCATTCGGAAGAGATTGTTCAACGCATGTTTGTCAGAATCTGGGAGAATCGCAAGAAGTTGATTGAACCGGAGAACGGGAAATCCTATCTCTACAAAGCAGTTTATAACGAATATTTGAAGCACCGGAGAAGCGAGGACGTTCGAAAACAATACCACCTCAGTTATATTTTAAATAAAAATGATGATGAGGAGGAAACAGAGTCATACCAACAGGTACTTCCATTACTGAATAAAGCGATAGATATGCTGCCGGAGAAATGCCGGCAAATTTTTGTATTGAACAAACTGGAAGGCCTTACCCAGAAAGAGATTGCTGAGTATTTGAATATCTCAGTAAAAACCGTCGAGAATCAGGTCGCCATAGCCGTTTCCAAACTACGGGAAGAGTTGAAACCATACCTTCATTTATTGCCGGCTACATTACTGTTGATTGTTTTTCATTAAAATTTTCACTCGTTCTTTGGGGGATTCATTTTCGGGAAGGTTCATTCTTAAAAAAAGCAATGGAACCCATTCCGATGCATCTTATTATTCAGTCATTCGAAAGCGGGTTGTCAGAAAAAGAGCAGCAGGAGCTTGATACGTGGTTGGCGGCATCAGACGAAAACCGGCAGCAATACGAAGAATTGCGAAAAACGTATGTTGCCGGCGGAAAACTGAACATCGACTTCGAACCGGATGCCCGGAAGGCATTAGCGAAAGTACACCGGCGGATTCATTCGAAGAAAGTCATTCGTTTCACCTGGCGGGTAACTGCTGCCGTCATTTTCCTGGCGCTGGTTACCCAGGTTGTTTTACAAACACAATCAACTGCCAACTGGAATGAGGTTATCGCTCAGCAACGGCAAACTGTTTATCTGCCCGACAGCTCCAAAGTCATTCTGGCGAAAAACGCGTATTTGAGCTACCCATCTACCTTTACGAAAAATGAGCGCGATGTTCGGTTGAGCGGAACAGCCTATTTTGAAGTGACTCACCATCCCGAACGACCATTTCGAATAAAGACAGCCGATGCTCAAATAAAAGTATTGGGTACCAAATTCCTGGTGAAATCCGGGTTGAAGAATACGGAGAGCGTTTCGGTAGACGAAGGACGGGTAGCATTCCGGACTGGTTCGTTATTCGCACGACATAAGGTGATTTTGACCAAAAATGAAATTGGAATTTGGAATGCCAAAGATCATCAGTTAACCGAACAAGACAACCCTAATCCGAACAGCAACGCATGGATTTCGGGGCGACTTTCGTTTACGAGCGCACCGTTGTCGGACGTTTTAAAAACATTGGAAGACCACTTTAAAATATCTGTAGAATTAGCTGATGAGAATTTCGCCGACCTGAAATATTCCGGGCAATTTAACGACCTGGAAGGCGCTCAGAAGATTATACAAACCATTTGCCTTACCCTTAATCTTTCATACCAACAACAAACTAACCACTTTATCCTTACACCATGAAAAAATTATTGCATCTACTCATCCTGTTTACATTGATGTCGGGAACCGCGTTGGGACAAATGCATTCCCCGACGACCTATCTGGACATCCTGAAAGGGCTTTCCGGAAAGCTAAAACTCGAACTCAGCTACAGTCCCGATTTGGTAGCGCTGAACGAAAACACGACTACTCAATTCAGCGCTAATGCTGATAGTTGTATTACTGAATTGGAAAAAACAGCCAATTTGAGAATTACACAAACGGATACGCATTTAATTGTTGCATCGAAAGCACCGGCTTACATTCGCTTACAGGGAAAAGTAGTCGACGCAAAAACTGGTGAGTTGTTGCCCTATGCCAATATTTTGATTGGAAAAGCCGGGGCAGGTACAATTACCAATACCGAAGGCGCATTCGATTTTAAAATACAAGGGCGCTTTGCCGGAAGTCTGATTCGGTTCTCGTTCCTGGGCTATAAAAGTCAGCAGCTCTTCATTCCTTATGCCAGTGATAGCAGCATCGTTGTAAAAATGATACCTAAACCTTATCTGTTAAGTGATGTGTATGTGTTACCCAATGGTACCGCGGCAGTTGATATTGTCAAACGAGCGGTTAAAAATATCAAGCGAAACTATGCACGAACGACCACTCAGATGGAAGCTTTCTACCGCAACACCAACTACCGTGATACGATAGCCTCTCAGATTATTGAAGCGGCTTTGCTGATCCAGGATCGGGGAATTAATACCCAGCCGTCAACCACACGAATTCAGGTTGAGGAACTAAGGAAAAGTAATAGCTACCTGGTTCCTCAAAGTAAAAAGGAAAAATTGGCTTTTGCATTGATGGATAAAATGTTCGGCGGGCATCGAAATATTTTATATCGGGCCTATGCAAATAGCGTAAGATATTACCGTATGAGTTGGTGGTACAAGCCCTTGACAGACTATGAAACCTTTAAGTACGAATTTGCCGGTTTTGAGTGGCTCGATTCGGTTAAAGTATACAAGATTAAGTTCATTTACGATAAGCTCCAACCTGACGGAAAGAGAGCTTCAGAAAATAAAAATTCGGAAGACGGCGGGTATATCTATGTCAGCTCGAAAGACTGGGGAGTCTTGAAAATGGAAAGATGGTGGAAGGTATTGAATGATAGATTTCTTACGAATATGGTTATCAAAGACAACTATATCTGGAGAACGGAAACAGGCTACCCGAAAATTAGCGGGAAGTACTATTTAAAATACAAAACCGGTTTTGCCACGCCCAATGGTACATCTGCCGTTTATGAAAATCCGGACGCGCCTAAGAAAGAGAGAAAGATAAAGGAAAGACAATGGGCCGAATATGTACTTCTGGTCACCAAGGTAATCACGGATAAAAAAGAGATGGATAAAATCAGGTATCGTGAAAAACTGGCCCGCGACGAACATACTTACGAAGCAAAATATCCTTATCATCCCACGTTCTGGGAAACCTACAACATTCTAAAAGAAAATCCGGTACAGGAGAAATTCATCAAAGAGATGGAATGGGAAAAATCGCTGGATATTCAGTTTAAAGAAAACTCATCCAACTATGCTAACAACTAATAATATCACAAAGAAATTCGGGAGCTTTGTAGCCGTCGACCAACTTAGCTTCGAAATCAAAGAGCCCGGACTTTACTTGTTTGTAGGAGACAACGGTTCCGGAAAAACCACCTTGTTTAACCTGATAGCCGGCCTGATCAATCCCAATAAGGGTGAAATCAGTCTCGACGACCAGACGGATGCCGATTTGCGCCGGAAACAAATGGGGATTGCCACCGAACCGTTCACCACAGAACCATCAATAACGGTAAGTGAAATTGCGGAAATCGTCCGAAAAGTAAAGCATGTTTCTCAGGAAGAAATGAAAGAACTGTTGAAGCAGTGGGAGATATGGACGGCCCGTGAGAAACCGTTTAAAGCCCTTTCAACGGGAATGAAGAAGAGGCTGAGTATTGCTTTGTCGATGGCCGGAAATCCGGAGTTTTTCCTTTGGGATGAACCGTACAATGGACTTGATCCGCTTGGCATCAGCTTACTGAACCAGGTTATCGGGGAACTTGCCGAAGAAGAGAAAACCATTCTTCTTTCAACACACCTGCTGAATGAAATAACTGTGCCCGCCAAAACCGGATTTGTTATGAAAGAAGGACGTTTAGCCGGCCTTGTTCATCGTGATTCTTCTGCCAACTTCAACGAATCGATTATGGACCTTTTAAAAAACTAGCAATGATTAGCATCGAGATAAAACTATTCAAAAATAAAAAGCAGATTCTTCCGGCAGCTGTTTTGTTGCTGGCACTACTTTTCCTGGCTTTTTTTGAGTATTGGTTTGGAGCCGGAGACAAGCAACTAAATGGTGCTGCATTGGCCGAATTCGTTTCGATACGGGCCAGTCAGTCAACCTTGCCAGCCTTGTTCTTTCTGTTTTGGGTGTTACAACGTACTGTTCACCTGATTAACACGGGCTACTACAAAATGCTTCTGGTAAATGGCTGGCCGCGCCACCAACTGTTTTTGTACAGTATTCTGCAAGTTAGTTTGTATGCTCTCTCGTTTCTGCTGCCGAATTTTATTTGTTACGCTGTTCTCAGCTTCTTCTATAGCACTAACCCACTGCAATTACTTTTGAATACCGATTATAACGCGTTAATATCGCAGTTCTTATATCTCACAGCAACTGGTTTTATTGCACTAACCATTGCTTTTTGGCGTCCTTCGCCGGTCATGGCTTTACCCCTTCTGGTATACTGGCTGCTCGAAGGTTGGGTGGTTAATATTATCCACCGTAAGCTGGAGTCCGACGCCGGTAACTTCTTGCCGCTTCAGGCCATTAAACAAACGATCTCCGAGAACCTGCTGGGTACGCCACAAATAGCGATGATAGCTGCTTATTCGCTGTTGTTTTTACTGATTCTCCATCTTTCCATCCAAAAAAGAATGTTCGTATGAAGTTGAAATATCCCATCATTATTGTTCTTGTTTTTGTTACGGCATTGGTATTGAATAACAAGGTAACCGAATGGAAAACCTACCGCTTCTATAGTCAATTGAAAAGTATTGATGATCCCATTCGGGAGGAACTTAAAAAAGATGAATTTCTCAGCGACGAAGCCGATGACTCAACCCTGGTGATTAATCTGTGGGCGACCTGGTGTGGCCCCTGCCAGAAGGAAATTCCTTTATTGAATGGGCTCGTGGATAAATACGAAGATGGACATACGCTTTTTCTTTCGGTCACCGATGAGAGTGAGAAAGAAGTCTCGGAATGGGTGGAACTGCAAAAAAACGAGCCGGAATATTTCCCGATGTATGAAAACAAACGGCTGATGAACTACCTGTTTCAACTGAACCCGAAAGCTGGCTTGAAAAAAGGACGATTCCCGGAATTGTAGCCTACCAACATCATTATCCACAATGGAAAATTGAGGCTTTTTGAACAGGGCTTCTCGAAAGGAAATGTCGCAAAGATGGATTCTGTTTTGGCAAAAATAAAAGGTGAAAAAGATAGAAGATTATAGTTGACATTTTTTGGTTTTAAAGAGAATTGACGTTGAGAACTGCAGGTCTCTCGCTAAATAAATGATTGATGAGAACAGCATTAACCACTGTCATATTATTCTGTTTTTTGGGCACTTGCTTTGCGCAAAAATCAAATAAGGGTATTTATAAGGAATTATATCAGTTCGCGGCAAACACTGGCCGATTGGATACGAAAATGAAAATTCCAAATGATGGTTATTCTGCTCTGTGTGAGAGAGTTGATAAGTTCAGATGGTACTTTTAGTCAACAATATGGTATATATCAATTTGAAACAAACACTGAAGATTCGGGAATAAACATTCTTTTCAAAAAGAAAGAGAATTATGAAATCTATGATATATCGAATTTTGGATTTTTTATGTCACGATTATTAAGCATTTTAAATGACACTTCATTTAATCTAACCGATTCGATCAAATTGAAATATATACGAGAGGTAGTTAATATCTATAAAGAGAATTCAGAACTACAAGTAAATATCACTCTTAAAGTAGATCACGGTCGATTTAAGATGTTTATTGATAATAGCAATTTTGTTAAGTAGATTTCCTTTGAGTATTTGATGTTGAGGTAAGCTGTTGATATAGTTTTGCTTATTTCTGACTTGTGTTTTGAATGACTTGGTCCTCAATTTCTACATGGCGAAACTATGGAAATGTCTATCGTCCCAACGCCTCCTTAATCGCTTCCACCGTCTTTTTCGCGTTCCCGACAAACAGTTGACCGTCGATTTCGAAGATGGGGCGTTTCAGGAAAGTGTAATCTATCAGCAGCAGTTTTTTGTAGTCAGCATCGCTGGTCACCGGATGTTCGGTCAGGGCATCCTTCAGTTTGCGGGCCCGTTTGTTGATCAATTCCTCATAACTGCCAGTTTGCTGGTAGAAACGCTCTACCTGTTCTTCGGTTACAGGATGGAACTTGATATCCTGCTGTTCAAAGCTGTCGTCAACACCCACTTCTTTCATGATTCGCTTGCTGGTGTCGCAGGTTGAGAGGTAATATACTTTTCGTTGCATGATTATTCTTGTTTTGGGCAGGAAGATAGGGAAAAATGGAAACAAAACAGGCGCAGCAGGCTTCCACAAAAGCCTGCTGTGCACTTTTTATATAAACTGTGGTGTTTACAGTTCGATACTCATGTATCCTTCTTTCTGTAATTGAAAGTCATAAAGGAGCCCGTTTTTTGTTACATGAATTTGTTTGGGCAAGCTTTGGGGAGCGATCTTAAATTTCTTTAAAGACAATCCGCAAGCATACAATTCAACGTGATTTTTTTCTGCCATTTCCAGGTACGGGGCCATCTTGTCCATTTGAGTGACATTGGTAATTGTTTTACCGCAAATTATCACCTTAAACTTACCAAATTGACTTCCGTCTTCAGCGGCCAAATCTTTCGCTGCCAGAATAATTGGCTTCAATTGTTTTATGTTCCGGGTGAGAACGATGTAGTTTTTAACGTTTGAATTTTCCGGAACCCTGGCCTCACTTTTACCTGCCGTCAGGAGCGTGAAAATGGCGGCGATCATAACGATGTATGTTTTCATGCTTTCGTGTTTTTGAAGATGTTAAAATTGTTATTCAAAGCGAAGAACATCAATCCTCCAAATATGGCGATGTTCTTAAACAACGGTCCAATGGTTGACATTTGTCCGACCTGAATGGTAATGGTTATCGGGATGAGTATCAATGCCAAAACAATGGCTGCATATTTGGTGTTAAATCCTATCAATAACGCAATGCCAGCAATGAACATCGCAATTCCTGAGGCAATTACTGAAATTTCAGGTTTACCCAGCAGATAGCCCAGCTCACTGAATCTGGCATGGTTAATTCTGTCAACTACTTTTTCAACTTTGAATGTATGCATGATACTTGCCACAATAAATATCATGCTTAACAATATTCGGAGTACCGTTACCGACTTCTTATTTATTTCGATTGTTTTTGTTTCCATTATTATTTAATGTTTTTATTGAAACACATCATGTTGCACATGATGATATCAGTTGATTTTAACCGATATCGACCAAAGGAAATGGCAGATTCGTGCCTCCTCATGTATTTCAATGAGTTATATCAACTTTGTACATACCATTATTCTTCCTATACCAAAAAAGCCGGTACACCGGGTTCAAAGATAATAGCAGCATAAAAAGCCGAGCCGAAATGGTATGGCTACACTAAGTTTTGCTTACGATTTTAAAAAGGTGTTTATATAATAGATTTAACTGATCTCGGTAAAATCAGATTATGTACTTCAATCTTTTATACAAAATGTAGAGAGGGATATTTTGATGAGTTGTATTTTGCTCTGCTAAGAGTTTGAAAAAGGAGGAATGACCGATGTGGGCATTTGAGAATTGATCGGCAAGTGGAGCAAACGATTTGAACGAAAGTTGATGTCCTACATTCTCTGCATTTACGGTTTCCGCCTGATTAAATATTGTGCAACAATCACCTGATTGTTCTATCGTCCTCTTGGGTGGATTAAGTGTCTTGGTTGGTTTTACACCTAATTCGTGTTGTAAGAAATTTCGAACGGAGCAAGGAGCGATGACCAGCAACAGTCCTAACAACTGCGCTGCCCACAGATTTCTGTTTCCTTTTTTATGTTTGAAAATCCCTTCCATCACAAAACCTACTGCCAACAGAACTTACGTCCCGATCGATTGTCGTCAAAGTTAATTGAATTTTCTTATGAAGGAAATGGTATACTATTTGCTTAAATAGGTCGCGGGTGAATATTCGGAAAATATCCTGATTATCAATTTATTTCAAGCGTTTTTTGTATTCCACGATTCTTAGCACGTCCCCGAGTTGCTCTTTCCCGGTTACATTGATAACGAGGGGAATCGATTTCCCAGTTGGTTTCTTCTCTATGAAGTCGGTTTTGACTGGTTCGCTGATCTCCAGTTCCAATACACCCGGCTTTGTTTTTTCGGTAAAGTAGAAAGCTGTTTTGAAATAGTGATCCCAGACTGAAAGCCAGAAAACGGTCTTCTTTTTGAACTGAACTTTACACAGCCACGCCATGCCGTCTATGTAATAGTTCCATCCGGCAACCAAATCATAAGGCGCATTTCTGACCGTTTTCATCAACTCATCGAAGGCATCAAAGCTTGTTCCAAGTACTTCTTTCAATACCTCATCAGATGGAGGAGTGTTCGGGTCTTTCAGTTGGATGGTTTCCATAATGCCGAGTCTAGTGTTTTATGTAATCACAGTCGTTTCAAACGAATCGGGTTGAAATGCTTGCGTCATTCAATCGTCAATTGTCTGTATTTTGGATATTTCACCGAATACATTAGCTGCCACTCTTTCTTCTGTGATGGCAGTAAAGTGAAGTTCCATTTTACCTCACCGCTATCCTTGTTAACTTTACCACCGGAAATATCATTTGTTTCCACTTCTATTTCTTCCCGGGTTGAAACTGGTACCTGGTCAGCTACCGTCATATTGATCGCCTGACTTTTGTTGTTCTTCGCCGTAAGGGTATATGCCCGGGTTTCTTCTTTCTTGTTGCCAATAAACTGTCTAGTTGTGTGGTCTTTTATTTTTATTCTATTCACGGTAACGTTCTTATCTCTTCCCAGTGAAACCTGTAACGTATCGGAGGCGTAACGTACGTCCAGCAGGGTTTTTCCTATGTATGTGTCTTCAAAAAAGATATTGGCTTCGCCTTCCAGCAAACTGTATTTTTCCCAATCGTTAATATTGGCCAGCAGAAATGCATCTTTATCAATTTTGGGGATACAGAAGTATTGATATGTGGCAGGCAGATGATAAACGTCCATATCCACGATTAAGTTTTTATTATCCGACTTCACCGTGTAAGGAGTTTTGATTTCAAATTCAACGTTCGTCTGATTTTCTGTTTTCTGAAATGGAACGGGTATATTCTCTCTTTCCTGTTTCTGGAGGTTGGTACCTCTAATTTGAACTCCAGCGGCTTTGCCTGATACTGCTCTTGCTAAGTTATTACTCTTTGATATACCGTAAGCGGTAACGACAACTTCATCCAGAGCCATCTTACTCTCCTGCAAGGTTACATTCATTATCTTACCCGATACCGGCAACGTTTGTGTTTCAAATCCCACAAAGGAATAGGTTAGTTGATTTTTCCCGGGTGGAAGGGTGATGGAATAGTTTCCATTGACGTCGGTAACTGTTCCAATCGTCGTGCCTGCTACAACAACGGTTGTCCCCGGCAATGATTGGTTTTTATCATCTAAAACCAGACCAGAGACCAAGTTAGGTTCTTTCGTATAGACAGGGGGACGGGTACCGTATCCAAGGTAATATGTTTTGAGTTCCGGCGCTACTCCTGAACTATTGGGATTCGAGGATGAGAAGGTAAGGTTCACATTATTCCAATCGATTTTGGTATCCTGACGTAAGTTCGCCTTGTATGTTATTTCTACAGGATCATCGATACTTTTCGCCCGGATATCGTACGATGGAAACCAACCCGCATTTCCAACCAAATAAGATAACGCGAAAGCAGCTTTGGTCGGTGTTTTTGCTTCAACTTTAACCACAACTTCACCATTGGGATATTCCTTTTTACTGGTCAATGTGTTTCGTTGATCTTCGAGATTTTTTAACTGCTCAGTCAGCTCTCTTATCTTTTTATTCTTCTCAATTTCATCCAACTTGAGTGAGGTAAGTTTGATGTTATAAAAAGCGGATATTTCTTTGAGATTGTTCAGACTCATCTCGGTAGTACGTCCGCCGACAGCCCTGTTTTTGTTCAGAAACTCCAGTTCTTCATGATTAATCGAGAGATAAGCTTTTTCAAGTTCCAACTGGTTCTTCGTTGATTCAATCTTCGCTTCGATCGCTTCAATTTCTTTTGGTTTCTCCAGTTTCTCGATGTAGTTCTGTTGATGATTGACGGATAAAACGGTCACCTCACCATTTGCTTTCACTTGCACACTTTTCGCATCGATAAAGGGAGAGAGGTTGACGAATGTTAAAAGGCTTGTTCCCTGGGGGATATCAACCGTTTTTTCCCTTGTAATTTGTGCACCTTCAATAAAAACAGTGACTTTGTTTACCTTTGTCTCAATGTTCTTTTCCTTTATTTCCTGAGAAAAAGCAATACTGCTAATGAGTAAAAGGGGTAAAATCAGGTGTAGTCGTTTCATGGTTAGTTGGTTTGTTTCGAAATTCTAAAATCATAAAAATCTGAATTTCATTTTGTTAATTAGTAGATATATGCTGAGTAGCATTAACTAATTGATTTTTGTTCTTCATTTGATTTCCGAGGTTCGTGTTTGGAATTCTGTTAATAGGAAACAATTTAGAACATCTCTTTTTTCATCTGACGTTCTTCAGAATGAAGATAGGATTTTTTGCAGAATGAAAAGAAGTGAGTTCCGAAGGCTCGAAACTCACTTCTCAATTTCCTAACTTATCTTATTCTTTCAACTGCTTATTAATCGTCGAAAGAAAATAACAAGAGAGATAAGCTCTTCAGAAGTTTTTTGTCAAAATATTTAGTAAAGAATACTTGGTAAAATGTAAAGTAAGGTTTACATTTGGATATTCATTTATAAAACAAACTAACCTATGAAAACTTATTTGCCTTATTATTTTAGAAGAATTGGTATTGCCTTTGTTTTTGTAGCGATCATCCTGTCAACTATCGCCAATTTTAATGAAGTTGTTAAAGGGTTTCATGAAGGATCTACGAGAGCACTTCGACAGAGAGACAGAACTTATGTTGAAGAGAATTCAGTCAATTATCATATCATTTCAGCGGAACTGAAGAAAACGCTTACGTGGGTGAGCCTCTCTTTTTCTTTTGCCGGCTTTCTTCTCTATATGTTTTCCAAAGAGAAAATAGAAGATGAATTTATCGAACGCATCCGCTACATGAGCCTGGCGAAATCGTTGCTGATAACGTGGGTGATTACATCGGCATTGCTGATTATTCACGGAGGGTTGGAGTTGGAGGGATTTTATATTCTGCAATTCCAACTGTTCCTGTATGTGGTGATTTATAATTACTACAAGAAGTGGAAATTTATGGTTGCTTAACCTGATAAAAGACTGTGTTGTGAAAAATACGCTAAAAGTAGAGCGGGCCAAAAAGAATCTTACGCAGGCTGATTTGGCTAAGCTGATTATGGTAAGCCGGCAAACGATTCATGCTATCGAGTCGGGGAAATATGTGCCATCTACTGTGTTGGCCTTAAAGATCGCCCACATCTTTGAAACAACTATCGAAGAGGTATTTGAATTGGAAGAATCTGATTGGAGCAAATAAAAATCCCCGGCAGTTGCTGTTTTGTGCAATGGGCCGGGGAATTTATACTATCTGTTGTCTAGTAGTCCAGCGTTACAATTCTTCCTTCCGTGAAATTGAAGAATTTATCTTTCTGAGCGACTTGAACGCCTTCCATTAAATCGTCGGGTGTATAACCGGCAATTTTCAGGCAGGTTGGGCAGGCCATCACCGGGACACCTTTTTCGACCAACTGTTTTACGTAGGTCTGAAACGATTCGAAATCTGCATAGGTTAAATCTTTCGCATCTTTCACCAGGAGTTCAACTGCGTGAATATCCATATAAACTACTACGTCTTTGTCCATGGCCATCATGGCAGCCATTTTCAGCGGCATCAATACCCGGTGCGGGTCATCGTAGCCCTGGGTGATATGAATGAATACGCCATCGCGCGGAGCTTCAGTCTGTGCAGTCATCGGCTTTTGTGCGTCCGTCTCGTTTGCCTGCTTCGGTTTTTGATTACAGGAAGCAAGCAGTAGTCCAATCAATAAAAGAAATCCAAATTTTTTCATAGTTTACGTTTTTGGGTTGATAAAACGGTTGCCTCACGGCGTTATTAGCTGTTTGAACAATTAAAAAAATGGTTGGCTACGGTGTCAGGTTTAGAAATTCAAAATACGGAAAAGCTTTGAAAAGATGATGGATGAGGAATAAGTTATTGGGCAGAAAAAACCTCGTCGAAAAATAGACGAGGAATAAGTTGGCAGGAAGTGGCCTCTATTCGATTCGTTTCTTCATTATCCAATGATGAATCATCTGGTTGTCTACAGATGTCTGATAGGTCTGGACGAGTTCCCATCCCTGATTCCCCATATAGTTTAAGGCATCTATGATAGAGTTGAAAGTGATGACTTTTCCGCTTTTTGGGTCTTTTAACCGTGAGTCATGAAATCCTCCTTTCCTCTGACCGAAATCAGCTTCAACGGTTGTCATGGTTCCTACTGATTTATCGGTATTGGTCAATTCGCAGTAGATAAACTTTGTCGTAGAGTCTGCTTTGTTTTTGTCTTGTGCTGTTGCGGCAAGAGAGAACAAAATGAATAACAGGGAGGTGAAGAGTAATTTTTTCATAGTGTTAGATTTTTCGATTACAATAATATGTAAACAAGTTTGATGCCAGTTTTTTCGGTAGCATTTTTTTGAAGAGCAGTTAATCTTTCTTCTTAACAGGAATCCAGATTTCTTCTTCCGAGTCGGGCGAATCGTTTTTGTATTTCTCTCCTAATATTTCGAAATGAGGCTTTTCATCCAGCTGGTAATCTGTTTGCGGAAGCCATTCACCCAGGATGTGTTGAAAGAAGGGAGTTGCATCGCTTGCCTTGCCGCGGTAAATGAATACCAGGTACAATCCTTCCGGGAGGACAAAGGTTTCCATTCCTTCAGGAACCGAATTAAAATCGTTGACCTCGACGGCAGCTCATTTTTCGAATGGCGTTGTTGGATTGAAATTCGCGAAAAATCCTGATGGATAAACCTGCATCGAAATAAGGTCCTGGTTGACGTTATTCGTAATTTCCCTCCGCCGTGGCATGAAGCTTTTCCAAAGTTCTCCGGTTTGGTTGTCTGCAAACGACATGGTCATGCGTTTTCCTACCAGTTTTTTGACCGGTATTTCTTTAATTCGATATTCTTTGATACTGCCGAGTACTTGGACTGATTGCTTATTTTGAAATTTTAATGCCTTTGGTAATAAATGAAAGTCCCTGCTGGCCGGTAGTCGAAATCATTACTGCTTCAAAAAGAGGCTCAACTTCGTTGTTTTCAATGGCCCAATGAAAAATGAAGTTGGCGCCGGTTCCGCCTTCTTTATCACCCTCATCAATAACAATATCGATGGTTTCCAGCGGGGCCAGATAAATGGGCTTATCGAAATAACTCCGGATCTGACGGCCTGCAGAGTTAAAATACCGGGCATTTAGTATGTATATAGTATCCTGCGGATTCATGTTCCGGATACTGACCGTTACGGTTAGCGGGTAGGTTTTGTTTTCATTTGATTGATAGACCTCGGAGTAGACCGGTAAATAGGTCGTTCCATGATGCAATGAGTCTTCTGTGGGAAGATTAATGGTTCTTGCCTCCCAGTTAACAGGGTTGGTGGAGCTTATTTTCTTATTCTGACCACAGGAAAATAGTGCAACCAACGATATAGCGATGATTAGGTATTTCATACGTTCACGTATATGATTCGGCGTTTGGTATAAGATTTTATCTCATATGGAAAAATACGGATTTCTATACGCAAACCAATGGGCCCACTCAATTAAAAGTGCATTTTCCTGTCGTATTGCCTGTCAATTGTTTTTATGCCCTGAAAAAGCTCTGACGATTACTTCAGCAGGCTTACATCAACGGGTCCACAATCATGGCGATGATGAGTACCAGCACAAAATAGTTGATGCTCATGAAGTACCGGAACGGGTTGAAATCAAAGTAGGCTTTGCGCAGCAGTCTTGAGAACAGCGCAATCAGCCATGCTGCTGCGGCGAATACCATGATTTTAAAGAACGTGGTAATCACCAGCCCGGAAAGGACAATCAACGCTCCGATGATGGCTGTGGAGACCGTCCAGATAAAGATGGCCCGTTTGATTTGCACCGGCGTCATCACGGAAGTAATAGAAGGAAAGCCGGCCACTTCGTATTCTTTACCATATTTCAGCATGAGCAGCCAAAAGTGAGGTACCTGTGAGATGAAGAAGAAAACGGTGAGGACCACCAGCCGGATATCGAGCAATGCTCCGCCGCCGGCCACCCAACCTACTGCAGGCGGAATAGCACCAATCACGCTGCCGGGAATTACCGCGAAAGCGGTCACGCGTTTTAATGGGGTGTAAATGCCGTTGTACCAGATGAAGGCCATGAAGCCTAAAATTGCAGCTTCCAGATTACTTCCTATATAAATAATCCATGTTCCGGCCAATATTTCAATGGCTGAAATCAGCAAAACATTCCGTTCGGAGATTCGTCCTGATGGTAACGGACGGTCTTTTGTTCGTTCCATCAACGCATCTTTGTCTCGATCCTGGTAATGGTTCAGGGCTGCCGAGCCGCACGCCAGAATGAAGATTCCCACCATGGGTAAGATGACATTCGAGTCGATGTGCTTATTCGCCAGGACATAACCTGCCAGCGTCGTCAGCGTAACCACAAATGTGATTCGAGTCTTGTTCAGTTCAGTCAGTATGCTAATGAAGTTTTTCAGCTTTTTCATGTAAATACAAATGTCTCAATAAAACCAATTGTTACTCAAAAAGTTCTTCAAGGTAAATTGCTCTTAAAACTTTTTATTCGGCAAATCTGCCAAATCTTTTGCGTTTCTCTTGCATTATTTAGTCAAAATAAAAATAAATTTGCGACTGTTTTGTAAAATATGGAAGGTTATTTAACTTTTCATATTTAAAATTGTTAAATGACTGTAATCATGTTGTGCAAGGACGAATAAAAGTGGCGGTAAGTGTTTTAACAAGAGCATGATATAATCATTTAATAAAAGTTCATATATTTTAACAGTTGATTGATAAGTGTTTGATTGGATGGGCGGGAACAAACCATAGGTGAAGAGGGTGAGTTACGTTTCCGTCTGAAGAAAAACGTCAACTTTTATTTGTTTGGGTGCTAAGTGGCTTGATTCTTTTTATTTGTGCCCTCCCAAAATTGAAGAAAATGTTGATACATGGAAGAAGTCCTATGAAATTGATTAAATCTCTTATAAATGTTGCGAGGAACTCAATGATGAAAAAAAATCGTTACAAATCTTTAATGGGAGTGGTATTGTTACTGGCCACTGTTCTGCTGAGCAGTTGTAGCAATATGGTTGTGCTCGATTCAAAGGGACCAATCGGTAGCGAGGAAGCTTTCCTGATCAAGATCGCATTTATTCTGATGTTGATCGTGGTTCTTCCCGTTTTTGTTATGGTCATTTGGTTTTCGGTGCGGTACCGCGCTTCTAACAAAAAGGCAACCTACAAACCTAACTGGGCCCACTCACACAAGATTGAGCTGGTGGTATGGTTGGTGCCGATTGCCATTGTGGCGGCCCTTTCGTATCTGACCTGGGTCAAAACACATGAACTGGACCCGTACAAACCGATTGCATCGGATGTGAAGCCGGTTCGTGTTGAAGTCATTTCCACCGACTGGAACTGGCTGTTCATTTACCCCGATTACAACATCGCGGTGGTTAATCATCTCGTCTTCCCGGCCAATACGCCGGTGAATTTCCGTCTGACATCGGCTTCGGTAATGACTTCGTTCTTTATTCCGCAGTTGGGAAGTCAGATTTATGTGATGGCTGGTATGCGGACTAAATTGCATCTGCAGGCCGATCACGAAGGAACTTACCTGGGACAGAACATCGAGTATAGTGGTACCGGTTATGCTACCATGCACTTCGATGCAGTGGCCACTTCGAAGGAAGAATTCGAAGATTGGGTGGAAAAAGCCAAACAATCGCCTGACGTATTGAATATGGCTACCTACGAAAAGTTCGCCCAACCCAATACCGACTATCCGGTAACGACTTATTCATCGGTTGCACCCAAGCTGTTCGACCATGTGATGATGCAGTTCATGGGATGGATGGGTGGTACCGACCACGCAATGAAAATGACCGACGATATGGATGATACACACCATATGAACGGAATGCA
This sequence comes from Prolixibacter denitrificans, assembly GCF_003014495.1. Taxonomy (GTDB): domain Bacteria; phylum Bacteroidota; class Bacteroidia; order Bacteroidales; family Prolixibacteraceae; genus Prolixibacter; species Prolixibacter denitrificans. Next base: position 135,310 of record NZ_PYGC01000011.1, read on the forward strand.
GGATTCTACACAAATGCAGGAAGAGCACGGTCAAATGATTATGCAGTCCGATTCGGGACACGTACATACTAAAACAATGGAGGACAAATAATATGTTTGGAAAGTTGACCTTATCGGATATACCGTACAACGATCCGATCATCATGGGGGCCGTGGTCAGTTCCACGTTTTTAGCCCTGATAATTATCGGCTTAATAACCTACTTTAAAAAGTGGCCGTACCTGTGGCACGAATGGCTGACCAGTGTCGATCACAAACGTATTGGTGTGATGTACATCATTCTGGCGCTGGTGATGATGCTGCGCGGTTTCGCTGACGCGATTATGATGCGTGGACAACAGGCAATGGCGGCCGGACCTGATCCGGGCTACCTGACACCTCATCACTACGACCAGATTTTCGGTTCGCATGGTACCATCATGATCATCTTCGTGGCGATGCCTTTTGTGATTGGTTTGATGAACCTGGTAATTCCTCATCAGATTGGTGCACGCGATGTGGCCTTTCCGGTGTTGAACTCAGTCAGTTTCTGGTTGACGGTGGCCGGTGCCGGATTGATTATGATTTCACTCGGTGTGGGTGAGTTCACCAATACCGGCTGGTTCGGAATTGCACCTCTTTTCGAAAAAACATATAATCCCGGAGTGGGGGTCGACTACTGGATGTGGGCCTTCCAGATAGCGGGGGTCGGGTCGCTCCTAAGTGGGGTGAACTTCCTGGTGACCATCGTGAAGATGCGCGCACCGGGCATGACATGGATGAAAATGCCGTTGTTCACCTGGACAACCCTGACCACAAACGTATTGATGATTCTGTCGTTTCCGGTGATTACCGGTGCACTGTTCCTGCTGACGCTCGACCGTTACCTGGGCATGCACTTCTTCACCAACGGAATGGGGGGTAACATGATGATGTGGAACAACCTGTTTTGGATGTGGGGTCACCCGGAAGTATATATCGTGGTACTGCCGTCCTTCGGTATATTCTCCGAAGTGGTAGCAACGTTCTCACGTAAAAAACTCTTTGGCTACGTATCGCTGGTTTGGGCGACTGCAGCCATTATGATTCTTTCTTTCACCGTATGGTTACACCACTTCTTTACCATGGGTAACGATACGAATGTGAATATCTTCTTCGGAATAGCGACGATGGCGATTGCGATACCCACCGGGGTAAAAGTGTACGACTGGCTCTTTACCATGTATCGGGGGCGTATTACGTTTTCCACACCGATGTACTGGGTCCTGGGCTTCCTTACACTCTTTGTGATTGGAGGAATGACCGGAGTGCTAATGGCAATACCGCCGGCTGACTTCGTCGTACACAACAGTCTGTTCCTGATTGCTCACTTCCATAATATGCTGATTCCGGGCGCACTGTTCGGCTACTTCGCCGGATTTGCCTACTGGTTCCCGAAAGTATTCGGTTTCCGTCTCGATGAGAAATGGGGCAAGCGCGCTTTCTGGGGATGGGCTGTCGGGTTCTTCGTAGCATTTATGCCGCTGTATGTACTCGGATTCATGGGAATGCCGCGTCGTATGGCACACTACGATAACATGGCATGGCAACCCTGGTTGATTGTGGCTGCTGTCGGTGCCCTGATTGTCGGTGCCGGTATCCTATCGCAGTTGATTCAGATTTATATCAGTATTCGCGACCGCAAGAAAAACGTCGACCTGACCGGTGACTCCTGGGAAAACGGTCGTACACTGGAGTGGATGAGTTCTTCGCCACCCCCGGTATATAACTTTGCAGTGATTCCGAAAGTAGATGAGCTTGACGAATGGTGGGCCATGAAAGAGAATGGCACCGCTTATCAGCGTCCGGCTGAATATCACGATATTCACATGCCGAAGAATGTAGCCCGCGGACCGATTATCGGTGGTTTGGTTCTGGCCTTTGGATTTGCCATGGTTTGGTACATCTGGTGGTTGGCTATTGCTGCCATGATTGGCATTATTGCTACCGTGATTATCGGCTCATCACACGACGATGAGGAATATGTTATTCCGGCTGCCGAAGTGAAACGTATCGAAGACGAACGTTTCGAGCAACTGGCTGCTGCCATGGAAGAAAAGAAGAATAACTAAAAAATCAGACAGTAATGAATAACGTTTCACAAAACGCAGTACATACAGCAGACGCGGAACATCCCAATCATGCTGAGATTCGGACCTTCGGGTTCTGGATTTACCTCATGAGTGACCTGGTTCTGTTTTCTGTGCTCTTTGCTACCTATGCGGTAATCGGTTTCAACAGCGCCGGTGGCCCCACAGGAAAAGATTTGTTCGACATACCTTACCTGTTTGTCGAAACCATGTTCCTGTTGCTGAGTAGTGTGGCTTTCGGCTTTACGATGATTGCCATGCACAACAACAAAAAACAACGGGTTATCATTGGCTTAATCGTCACCGCCTTGCTTGGACTTGGCTTCATCGGGATGGAGATCCACGAATTCGTTTCGATGATTGGTGAAGGAGCCGGACCTGATCGCAGTGGTTTCCTTTCCGCCTTCTTTACGTTGGTTGGAACCCACGGTGCTCACGTAACCTTCGGACTCATCTGGATTGCTACCATGATTGGGCAGATTGCCAAATCGGGCATTACCGAAGGTATCAGCTCCCGTATGATGCGCCTCAGCCTTTTCTGGCACTTCCTGGACATTGTCTGGATTGGCGTATTCAGCTTTGTTTACCTGTTGCACGTTGTGTAACGTCTTTGACGAATTTGATTGTAAAAAATTAAAAAAGACATATTATGAGTCAAGCACATAACGAAGAGATGGGAGCTAAGATTACCACGAAAGCCTATGTAGTAGGTTTTATCCTGGCCTTGCTGCTTACCATCGTATCATTCGGAATGGCTATGAGCGGAGCGTTCAGCCGCACGGCGACCATTGTGGGATTGTTTATTGCAGCCTTTGCCCAGATGGTGGTACACCTGCACTACTTCCTGCACCTCGACCGTTCATCGGCGCAGCGCTGGAACGTGATTGCCCTGCTGTTTACCGCCCTGTTGTTGTTTATCTTCGTAGGCGGAACGCTTTGGGTAATGTATACGCTCAACGCACGAATGATGTAAAAATATAAAGACCAACGGGAACGGTGCAACTCGTTTGTATCCTCCCGCTGCTTTCCATTGATTATTGTTCGAAATCAAATGTAAGGACTGCTTTCTCGAAGGCGGTCCTTTTGTTTTTTATTTGTTTAGGATTTGGAGTTGAGTTTAGGGGGATTATTCCTCTTTTTTCCCAAACACGACAGGTATTATCCAGGGAAGTTGAATTCGCTTACCATGCCGGTATACCACTTCCCATTCGGGAATAGACTTAACTACCCTTGCGGCTTCCCGGTCCCGTTCTTTATCCCAGCCACGCATAACTGTTACACTGTCAATAATGCCATCGTCTGTTACATGTGAAATCTCGACATAAACCTTTGCCGGTTCATAGGGGGCATTCGTGATATTTGAGTAATCGATGTGCTCCTTAATATACTTTTTCAGCATAGCAAGGTTATCTGTGAACTTTGATCGCTTCGATTTAGAATTATCGTAGTGTTTTATTCCGGTCAGTATGCCGTTTGAAAAAATAAATTCTCGTTCAAATTCATAGGTAGACCAATAGTCAGAATGCTCATAATGCATCAATTTACCATAAGGGTTTAAAATAGAGTAATTAACCCAGTCAGCAAATATTTCACCGTCCGTTTCCCGGTCTTTGAAGATCATGGATAGATCGAAATCAGTGGAGTCTCCCTGTAACTTCAGTAAGAATAAGCTATCATTACGTAATTCCCAGTATCCAATGTATCTGCGCCAACAGGCTGTGGTGTGATTGCCATATTTTTCAAATATACTATCTGGTCGGGGATGATTAACAAAGTAGCCTTCAAGTGGATTTGCCTGGATACTCAGAGTATCTCCTTTGTAAATCAAGAAATCGGGAATTTGTGCTGTCCCGAAGGATTTCTGAAAGAATACAAAAAGAATCAGGAAGGTGAATATTGTACGAAGTGATTTCATTTGTCAGTTATCTTTTTGTTGCTGTTTGGTCCAATAGGTTTATTCGTTTTCACCGGAAAGCTAATAATTTTGATTCTGGGCATTCAGTGCTTTAAGCATGTTTTTAAGAAGGGCTCGTTTATTTTACCTTCCTTTATTCTTCATATCCTTCTTCTTATAATCCTTCACGATTTTCCCAAACTGTTTGTCCTTTTTGCGGCGTTCGGCTACCGTCGATTCGAAATGGTTTTTCTCCCGTTCCATCTTCATGTAATTCTCGTAAGCACTTTGGTCGATTTCCCCTTTCTCAACAGCCGTCAGAACGGCACAACCTGCTTCGGTAGTGTGGGTGCAATCCTTGAACCGGCACTGTTGGGCCAGGTCCATGATATCGTCGAACGTGGTTTCCAATCCGCTGGTGGTGTCAGCAATGCCTACTTCGCGCATACCTGGATTGTCGATCAGAATGCCGCCATTTTCCAGGATGGTTAACTCGCGGTGACTGGTCACATGCCTTCCTTTGTTTGTGCTTTTGCTGATAGCATCGGTTTTCATCCGGTTTTGCCCCGACAGGTTGTTCAACAGTGTCGATTTGCCTACGCCTGACGAACCCAGTAGACAATAGGTCTTTCCTTTCTCGATGACGTTGTTCAGGGCTTCGTATCCGTCACGGGTTTCGTTACTGATGGCCAGTACCGGGACATCTTTGATGCGGTGATTAATGCTCTCCGTTATTTCAGTTATTGGTTGCTCATCGATGAGATCGGTTTTCGTGAGAACGATAATAGGGCTGACGTTGGACGAGTAAGAAATGGTTAAATAGCGCTCGAGGCGGTTAAGATTGAAATCACGGTCGACGGCCTGCACCAGGAAGGCATAGTCGATATTGGCGGCGATCATCTGCACTTCGCCGGAGTGGGAGACGGCCTGCCGCTTTAACACGGAGTAGCGGGGCAATACCTGGTGAATAATGGCGAAATCGGCATCGAAAACCGTAAGGGCGACCCAATCGCCCACAGCGGGGAAATCCTCGCGGCTCCGGGCTGTAAAACGCATGTTGCCGGTGATTTCAGCCTCATATTCCCCGTCGGCGGCGCGGACGACGTACCGTTCTTTGTGCTCTGCCACAATCCGGCCAATCCCGAATTGCTCAAGTTGCAGCTCTTTTCTGGTTTCTTCAATCAGGTCAGTATAACCCAGTTCTTTCAGGTTCATGTTGGTTTGGTGTTAGGTGGTTATTATAAACAGCCTGTTATGGCATGCTTTGTTGTCCCGTAATGACGTCAAAATGTTCCCGTGCCCATTCAATCATCATCACGAGGGCCGGCATCAGTTCTTTTCCTGTTTCGGTTAACGAGTATTCCACCCGGGGTGGAATTTCCTTATGCATTTCCCGGTTAATCAAACAGTCCTCTTCCAGGCGTTTCAGGGTACTGGAAAGCATTTTCTGTGAGATGTCGGGAATAGCGTTGCGCAAATCCTTATAGCGCATGACGCCACCTTTTTGCAATGCTCTTAGAACTAACAGTGACCATTTGTCGCTCATCCGGCTCAGAATATTCCGGACTGGGCAGGTCGGGAAGTTGATATCAAGTTCTCTCATGTCATTGTTTTAACGCTATTCAAATTTAAAAAATCTCTTTTAGAGAGTAAATCCGGATTGGGATGTTACAGTTGAAATGCCGAGAAATTTTTTTGAAAAAAATAATCTTGGTAAAAGACAGGAAATCAGTAATTCTAACCAAGAGGGTGCGTAACGAACCCTCTTGCTCATATTGGCCTGATTCCTGAACTTTGAGATACACTCAATCAATAAACGGAGGATAAAACAATGAAAGAACTGTTAGTAAAAAATGTAAATGCGATTGAAGGTCGGAAAATGAACCGCAACGGAAAAGAGTTCACCATCAAACCGGTCATTCCTGCCGAAGAGGTTAGCAAGTGCCGGGTGAATTTCGTTGAAGTGGAACGGGGCCACAGCGCATTCAGTTATCATTACCATGAAGTAAACGAGGAGGTATTCTACATCATCAGCGGAGTTGGTATTGTCCGGACCATCAACGGTGATCTGAAGGTGAAAGCGGGCGATGCCATTACCTTTCCTACCGGTGAAAAAGGTGCGCACGTCATCAGCAATGGTTCGGAAACCGAAAAGCTGGTGTACATCGATTTTGACACCGCCAGTATCGCCGAGGTGGTTCATTTCCCCGATATGAACAAGGTGATGGTGACAGGGCCGTATTCGAAAGGGATGTACGACGAAGAGTAATCACAGCAACTAGCGTTGTTTAATAAGTTTATCTACTCATCCCAACCCTTCTCTAACATAGAGAAGGGCTAGCCGAATACCATTCGGATGGGGTGAGTAGATAGGATGCTTTTGCAGTGCTGTCTTCAAAACAAAAGAAACCACAGTAACCACAGAAACAATAGTAACCGCGAAGCGCAACCTGAAACCTGAAGCCTGAAACCCTTCTAACCTGTAACCAATTCCGAATGGATGCCTTATACACTCAGCAAATCAATCGGTACATCCTTCAGCCGGGCAATGTCCATCACTTTGTTGCGAACATCGAAGCGGGAAGCACAATTGACGTTGCAGACGTCACACAGGTGGCAGAGATTGTTCGACAAGTCGACCTCGGCCAGCGTATGCCAGGCCTGCTCCAGGTTCTTGTAGCCATAGGCATACATGTAACTGCGCATGATGGTCGGGATGTCGAGGTGGTGCGGACACTGCGGAATGCATTCCTGACATTGCTGGCAATACAACCCCTGCGCGTCGTAGCCGGAAGTCATGCCCAGCTCCTTCATCTCCTGCTCGGTCATTTTCAGGTTCTGAATCATTTTCAGGTTTTGCTGCACCAGTTCCACCGAGGTCATTCCCGATACGATGGACGAGATATTTTCATTCTGCAACACCCATTTCAATGCTGCATCGGTGTTGATGCCCGGACCGGTTTTGCTGCGGGCTGCTCCGGCGGTAGTCTTCATGGCCACGATGCCCATTCCGGCTTTCGCTGCACGATGAATGGCGGTGTGCATTTCTTCTAAATTCTGGGTTTTGTAGTTGTAGCCTATCATCGCCACGTCGTACACGACTGATTCGGCTGCTGCGTTGAGCGCCTCGACGGTGCCGCCATGCGAGGCAATGCCCACATACTTCACCTTACCTTGTTTCTTTAGTTGCTCGAATGTTTTCAGGACGTCCTCATTCAGGATGGTCTCTTTCTTCGAGGCAAACGGCAACAGCACGAAGTCGATGGTTTCGAGACCGAAGCGTTTGAGGCTGGCCTCAGCACTTTTCATGTACTTCTCGGCGGTGAAGTCGCTGTTGAGGGTGCCGGCGCCCTTGTTCATCTCATTGGGGATGGCGGCGGTACCTACCAGGAAGCTGTCGCGGGGCAGGCCTTTCAATCCTTCGCCCACGAGGATTTCATTGTTCCCGCGGCCATAGTAGTTGGCCGAGAAAAACAGCTTGATGCCCGATTCGTAGGCAGCCTTCACTAGTCCCGGTGAGGTGACGCCACTGGCTCCCATACTGATAAGGGGCGTGTGTACTCCGGTTTTGCCCAATGGACGGGTAGGCAAAGGTGTAGGGGTGTTGTTAATGGCGTTTCCGGAGGCATCGAGGCTGGTGCCCGAAGCCAGCAGGGCAGTTCCGGAGAGGCCCATAATACTTTTCTTCAGGAAATCACGACGATTGTTTGTTTTCATAGTCCGGTTTTTTGGTGTTTTGCCGATTCAATTGATTATTTGGTTTGTCTGAAACAGTTGGGCTCCCATGCCGGAAGCCGCCAATCCTTATGCAGGATGCAGTAGTTTGGTTTGGGCTCATCCGTTTTCGGTGGGGTGGGTGAGCCGTACCTTTTCGGTAAATGATTGTTAGCTGGCGGAAACAGTTTTTCCAGAAACGGTGTTCCAACGTTCAGGAAAAGACGAATTTAAAGATACAAATAATCGTGATTTATCGAAACGGGTTAGCTCTTTATCACGTCATTGCGAGAAGGTACGACGAAGCAATGTCTCACTTGAGAATGTTTATAGATAATTCTCTTTTCGACATCTACTCATCCCAACCCTTCTCTAACATAGAGAAGGGCTAAATCCGTTGCAGGAATGCATGGTTCAATTTCGAAATAAGGATTCCTGCCAGGAAAACAGCTATAGCCTGATAGATTATCCCGGAGGGATGACATATTGGTAGCCCCGGGTTTCAACCCGGGGATAAAAGTTTCTGAGACGGGCCGCGGTCGTGTGATGTCGCAGATTGAAACACATTTCTGATTTCGAGCGCAATGGTGATGAAGTAGCATTTATTTCTTTTGTCCTCAAGCCGGACGGGCGTTCTTGTCCTTTTGTCTTGACACAAAAGAACCAAAAGGTCAAGTCAAAGTGATCCTTCCGCCCGCGTCATGATTTTGTCTTTTCTGACCCACTGGCCAGAATTCCCGCACAAAATCATTCCCGCTCTCGCTGGCCCGGGCAACTTTGACGGGCCTACGCACCCGTCGCCTACCGGCGAAACTGTTGCCAAATAATCCCGGAGGGATGGCAGGATTGTAGAAAAGGAATCGGCTCATTGGGGAAAGCGCTCGTGCGGTAGATTTGATGGGAATGGTGTGGTTGTTTCGAGCGCAATGGTGATAGAGCAGCATCGCGGATGTTTTAGTTCGCGCTGACGTTGAGAATTATGCCGACGTGTAGGGTCAGGACATGTCCTGACCGTATTTGTACCCAATTTCGGGTTTGTATCTGTGGCGCAGGAGTGTTGGTGTTTCAATGGTGGGCAGAATGTGCGCCTCTGATTGCCACGGCAATCCAACCCCGGGTTAACACCCGGGGCTACACATATGCCAGCCCTTCGGGCTTTGAATGGCGACCCGGTATCATCGGGTCGTTTATCTGAATGGCACCTGGGGTAAATGAGGTTCATCGATAGGATATATAGGCATCATGCTGACCGGGAAATAATCCCGGAGGGATGGCAGGATTGTAGAAAAGGAATCGGCTCATTGGGGAAAGCGCTCGCGAGGTAGATTTGATTGTAATGGTGCGGTTGTTTCGAGCGGAATAGCGTTAACGTGGATAAGAACCGAACAATAGAAACAATAGTAACAACAGAAACCGCGTAGCCTAACCTGAAACCTTTTCACAAATCAATCAGCACATTCGTGCCACGGATGCCGGGTTTGTCCTTCAGGTAGGCGTAGATTTCCTTGTTACTGAAGTGGTAGGCTTCTTTCAGGCCGGCGATGATGGTGCGCAGGTAGTTCGTGCCGGGCGGGTTGATGGCTTCCGGCTGGTGGGTGGCATGGGTGAAGGTGAAGATGGGATGGCCGTTTTTATCGCCCAGGTAGAGCAGGTTGCCGTACCACCAGTTGGGGTCGATGATGAGCGAACCCTTTTCGATGGCTTTTTCGAGGTCGATGACCAGGTTCCCGTAGAAGTCGTTTTCCTGCCGGATGACGTCGATGAATTGCCCGGCGGTGATGAGATACATGCGTCCCAGGGTGTGGGCCTGTTCATTGGGTTCGGTGCCGGTGAAAGCCACGCCGCCGTGTTGCCAGCTGCCCGATTTGCGGGCAAAGTACAGCTCCCGGTTGATGGTGATGTTCGCCTTTTCCGTGGGGAGGGTGGTATCGAAACAGCCCGGCTGCGTTTTGACAGAACCTTCCGGTTGCCCGCCACGGATGTAGCAGTGAAACCGGCTCTCCAGCATGTTGGAACCGTAACTGGCATACCAGATGTAGGGAATTTTCATAGGGTGGTTTAGAAGACGTTTTTTGTGTGAGTGACTCATCTAAATTAGTCAAGTCATTGGGTATAATCTTTTCCTTATAAATTTTTAAAATTAAGATATTTGTCAAATCTACTCTCTATGCTTTCGTAATTTGTGTTAAACCAATGTCTTAATTGTCCATTCTCCTTATTCTTTTGTTCACGTATTTCTGTTCCAATTGGATATAGCTCGGTATTCTTGAGTTCGTCTTCCGTTTGGTTTAAGTCAATGGCTTTGTCTGTTAGCTCTTCCAAAAATTGAATAATATCATCATCAAAAAGAAATTTACTTTCATTTGTGTTAAATCGAAAATCGCGAAGCACAACTGGATTTACATATACCTTTTTAACAATATTAAAGAGTAACTCTTTGGTTTCTTGAAAGATTCTATATCGTTTATTATATAATTCAAGCTTTAGTTTGTATTCTTCCAAACTCAACCTTTTTTTCTCTAGTGATTTATTTGCTTTATACTGTTGGTATGCGATGTAAGTAGCAATAATAGCAATTAGTGGAGTCAGGAAGCCGTTGAAGGTGTTTAATAGAGTCATTTGTTTATGTTATTTGGTTTTATTCTATTTCCTTTTGAACTATTGCATTTTGAGCAAAGGATTTGTGTATTCATGGGATCTAAAGCTTTATCAGGATATTTGGATCTTGGGTATATATGATCTACGGAAAGGTTTTCCATTGAACCACAAAACACGCATCTATTTTCAAGATTACCTAATGCCCAATTTCTCACTTTCCCCCAATCTGTTGAGTTGTAGAAATTATCAGATAGTACAAAGGTCAAAAAGTCGTCTTTCAGAAGTTTATCTGCCTTGTTTATTATTTTATTTTCTATTTCATGAAGTTCTGTATTAGCCTTTTCCATTTGTTTTTTTATTTCGGGAATTTCGATACTTAATAGTATGTCTTTTCTAGTAAAGTCTTCCCTAAAATATGGCCCGTTTATTAATGCTTCTTTATTTGCCTGTGACTTATATCCCTCTTTCAAATGTCTGAATCGTAACCAGCTTAAATGTCTAATGAGAATCCAACTACCAAATGATATTCCAATGGCTAAAGGCATTGATGGAGACTTTGAATAGAGGAAAAAGCCAATAAAAAGACCGATGAAAAAGGAACCTTTATATATGTAGTAGGTAAATGGTCGGTTTCTTTTAATTAAATTTTGTGTGTTTTTCTCTGTTTCTTCTGTTATACGTTCCGCGGTGTAGCGTTCAATTTCTTGTTTTAACTTCTTCTGTTCATCTATTTTATTATTCAGATTGAACTCCACAATTTTTCTATCCGCTTTGCGCTTTTTATATGATTTTAAATCAGGAGTAATTGATTTCATTATATATTTTCCATATGTAGAATGAAGGTCAAAAGCAATTGAGGGCACAACATCTCGTAGTAATTTGTAATAATAACTTCTATTTCCTGATTTAGTTTTTGAAACGTATCGTCCGGCTTTTTTTGAGTATTTGTATGGTTTGTTAGACATTAATATTCATATAAAAATTGTCACTGATAAAATTACTAGTTGTTTTACATATCCCAAACGATAGTATAAAAGTTCTTAGTATGTTTCGTAATTTGAATTGATTTTATGTATAATGATTTACTAGGTGGGTTTATCTCTCATTGCAGCCTGCTACCATTGAAAATACTCATTTTTTCATCATCAACATAATCAATTGTGCTTTGAATGCTTGTTCAAACGTTCGCGGGGGAAAATTGGAGGCGTTCGAGTAGTCGAAAACGTCGCCGGGGAAAAAAAGGAAGGTTTTCGAGTTGTCGAATGGCGTCCCCGGGCAAAAAGTGGAGCTTTTCGAATTGTCGAATGGCTCGCCCGGGCAAAAAGTGAACGTTTTCGAGTATTCGAATTGCTTCCCTGGGCAAAAAGAGAGCTTTTCGAGTTGTCGAACGGCTTCCCTGAAGAAAAGTCTGGCTTTTCGAGTATTCGAACGCCTAAACGATAAAGACGTAGATAAATGAATGGAGTGGTTCTTGGCTTATTTATGTCATAGAACATCAATGGATTGATAAAAAATTATCATAAATTAGTAAACAGTTAAACAACCAGACAGTCGAAACCCTAACTAAATTTTTTGGAAATGGTTCAGTTAACCTTTTCTTACGTCGAATTAAAAATTTTCTACCATGCTTAAGAGAATAAGTTCTAATAGCCGCTCTACGGAGGTAGGTTCGGCTATGACTCGTATGACCAAGGCGTATAACAACGCTAACCTAACTACCGACAGCTACCTGGACGAGCTAATGACCGGGCTGTCGGCTGAAAATAATCTACTCACCAAAGCGGTGGACCGCTCGAAGGCGGAATCGCAGCTGGAAGAGAAGGATGACGTGCGCGATGATAAAATCCGCTCGCTCTTTCAGTTTGTAAAAGGACAGACCGTTCATCCCGATCCGGCTATCCGCGCGGCTGCGGAAACGCTGATGGTTGTGTTCGATAAATACGGCCTGTCGATGGTGGATGATAGCTATGGTACCGAGACCACGCTGGTGAAGTCGCTGCTCGACGAATTGGGCGAGGATTCGCTGCAGGCATCCATCACGGCGGTGGCCGGTACGGCCGAACTGATTGCCCAGCTGCAGGCGGCCCAGGATGATTTTGAGGATTTCAGGGTGGAGTACCAGACCGAGAAAGGGAAGGAGGAGAAACTGGAAAATGCGACCACCATTAAGAAACGAATGGTGGGTACCATTAACAATCAACTGGTGGTGCATCTGCGGGCGATGAGCAATGTGGATGAAGCGCTGTACGGCGATTTCGTGGGGGCGGTATCGACCATTATCGCCGAGAATAACGAAGAGGTGAAGAAACGCCGCAAAAAGCCGGAACCGGCTGCATAATACCGGCCTTCGGGCCAGCTACCTTTGGGTTACGACATTGTTGGTTTGTCTTTATAAGGGGCTATTGTATAGCCGTCCGCCTCATCAGCACCGGTGAGGCGGATTTTTTTATCCATCCGCTCTATTACGGTATACATAACTTTTATGCAGTATGAATTGCGACGCGTCCTCCTCTGGAGGAGGAGTTTTTCGATGAATAATTGAAAATTGGCAATGGAAAATTTATCCTCCCCCTTTAATTCCCCCTCCAAAGGGGGACAGTACGCCAACCCACTGCAAGAATCAGCTTTACCGCAGAATAAATTATCTCCGACACCGAAAACCGACTGCTTTCGTTTATAAAAGTGGTACTGTTCGCGACGTGTCCTCCTCTGGAGGAGGTGGCCGACAGGGCGGAGGAGGATTTTTTCGATTGTCTCAACTATTTTTATGTCTTGTGGAAGATTGACAGGTAATTATCCTCCCCCTTTAATTCCCCCTCCAAAGGGGGATAGTTCGCCAACCTGCTGCAGGAATCTACTTTACCGCAGAAGAAATTATCTCCGACACCGAAAACCGACTGCTTTCGTTTATAAAAGTGGTACTGTTCGCGACGTGTCCTCCTCTAGAGGAGGTGGCCGACAGGCCGGAGGAGGATTTTTTCGATTGTCTCAACTATTTTTATGTCTTGTGGAAAACTTGCCTCTGATTGTCCTCCCCCTTTAATTCCCCCTCCAAAGGGGGACAGTACGCCAACCCACTGCAAGAATCAGCTTTACCGCAGAATAAATTGTCTCCGACACCGAAAACCGACTGCTTTCGTTTATAAAAGTGGTACTGTTCGCGACGTGTGTATCGTCCTGAAAAAAGTTTACAGGTTAGACATTTAAATTTACTTGTTTTTTATAATAGGTTTTCCATCTTTTTTTGAGTGTACCCGATCT
>NZ_PYGC01000012.1 GCF_003014495.1 Prolixibacter denitrificans
ACTTCGTTAACGACTTGTTTTATAAACCTCTCGCTATACATACTAAATCCTGCCATAAGTTTACTTTTTGTGTAAACCTATTTCAGGACAAGACAGTGTCCTCCTCTGGAGGAGGTGGCCGCAGGCCGGAAGAGGATTGAGTATAAGTCTCAGATTAAACCAGATTCTGTGAGCTTTTTATCCATCCGATGGTTTTGATAATTGCTGTTATTCCGGAAATACCGCAGATAGTTATCATTGATATGGCCCATATTATTGGTTCCCGCGTGGTATTGTCGATGATTGATAAAAACGGTAGGAATATATTGACGAGCGTGATAATTATTCCAAATACCAATGTGATAATTTTGTAGATCTTCGAATTCACAATTAAGGGAATAGTAACGGGGACAAATGAAATTACCATCCATAGTGAGATCGTGTTTAATATTCCAAGAGTCATTTCTCCCGGAGCAATCATTAACCTTGTTTTATACAGCAAGAATCCAATTAATTGAATTAAGAATAGCAATGAAATATCAATCCGACTAGGTTTGGCATTGTTCATTTTGGTCTTGTTTAGTTAAGCGATTTAAATTTAAAAAAAGCGGCGAGGATTTTATTTACAGAATTGAATGTTCTTCAACCCAATTAATTGGTAAGGCTGTTGGGTGGCCTTGGATATTTATTCGGTGCAATGTCGTTGGCAAGCTGTCCTCCTCAGGAGGAGGTGGCCGACAGGCCGGAGGAGGATTTGTCCTGACCCTATTTATACCCAATTCAGGGTTTGTATTTGTGGCGCAGGAGCGTTGGTGTTTCAATGATGGCCTGAATGTGCGCCTCTGCTTTGTCGCGCGTATCCTGCCCCGGGGTTATCACCCCGGGCTACAATTATATCAGCCCTTCGGGCTTTGAATGGGGAACCGGAAATAATCCCGACGGGATGGCAGGATTGTAGAAAAGGAATCGGTTCATCGGAGAAAGTGCTCGCGGGGTAGATTTGATAAGAATGGTGTGGTTGTTTCGAGCGAAACAGAGTGAACGTCGATAAGAATCGAACAATAGTAACGACAGAAACAATAGAAACAATCGAAACGAGATAAACCGCGAAGCGAAACCAAATAAAACCCCGCCCGGGCGGAACCAGACGGGGATGAGATATATATAATCGTTTGGATATTGCGATTATGCAGAAGCGGCGGGTTATTTCCGGTCGGCTCCCTGGCGCTCGAGCATCCAGCCGGGATATTCGGGTGCCAGCTGGCTCACTTCGTCGAGTTGGGCGAGCTCGTCGTCGGATAGCTGTACGTTCACCGATGCGAGGTTGTCGGCCAGCTGCTGCGGTTTGTTGGCGCCCACAATCACGGTAGTGACGGCGGGTTGATGTAACAGCCAGGCAAGGGCAATCTGTGCCACGGTCACATCCTTGGCTGCGGCGATTTCGCGCATCACATCGATGATGTCGAAGGCTTTGTCCTTGTTCACCGGCGGGAAATCGAAGCTGGCACGTCGCCCTTCGCCCGATTCCACATCGCGGCCGTATTTACCGCTCAGCAAACCTCCGGCCAGCGGACTCCAGACCATCAATCCCAGTTTCTGGTCGAGGAGGAGTGGCACCAGTTCGCGCTCGAGGTCGCGTCCGGCAATGGTGTAATAGGCCTGCAGCGAAACAAACTTGCTGAGGTGCTCGCGGGCTGAGATGCCCAACGCTTTCATGATTTGCCATGCGGCGAGGTTGCTGCACCCGATGTGGCGCACCTTACCGGCTTTCACCAGCGAGTCAAGTGCGTCGAGGGTTTCTTCGAGCGGTGTCAATGCGTCGAAGCCGTGAATCTGGTACAGGTCGATGTAATCCATGTTGAGCCGTTGGAGGCTCTCGTCGGCCTGCTGCAGGATGTGTTTCCGGGATAAACCGGAATCGTTGGGACCTTCGCCCATCTTGCCGCGCACCTTGGTGGCAACCACCAGGTCGCTGCGGTTCAGTCCCAAATCGCGGATGGCTTGTCCGGTCATCTGCTCGCTGAGGCCTTCGCTGTACACGTTGGCTGTGTCGATGAAGTTAATGCCGCCGTCGACGGCCTGCTTCACCAGTGAGTTAACCTGGTCCTGTGGCAGGGTCCCGATGGCTGTCCACATGCCGCGTCCGCCAAAGGTCATCGTGCCGAGGCACAGTTCCGATACTTTTAATCCGGTATTTCCTAATAAGTTGTACTTCATGATACGTCTTTTTTGTTAGTTATCTTTTCAGCGTGGAATGCTGTTTTGGTGCTGTTCATTGGTGTAAACTGCCGGAAGGGCCGAAAGGTTGAATGAGGCAGGGATTGTTTTGATTCTTTAACGTTTTGGTTGTTCTTTTGGTGAAACTAAAGAGGACCGGTGCGATGTTGTACTGTGGAGGCGGGATTGAGATACAGATTACGCGAATTAAAGCTAATTACGCTAATTGTGCTTCGAGGTTGCTTTGAAGAAAGGATTCACACAGATTTGCTCCACTGATGGACACGGATTTTCTACTCTTAAACGGGATGTTTAATCAGCCCCAGCGGGGTGTAATCATAGTAGCCCGGGACAAGGAGGGCCGACGCCACCCCGGGATGAGAATGTGTGCGCATGAAGTGCTCGCGAGATAGATTTGATTGAAATGGTGGGTCTGTTTCGAGCGCAATGGTGGTGGAGTTCATTGCAGATCTTTTTGTTGGCGCTGACGTTGAGAATTTCGTCGGCGTGTAGGGTCAGGACATGTCCTGACCGCATTGGTACCCAAATCCGGGTTTGTATTTGCGGCGCAGGAGCGTTGGTGTTTCAATGATGGCCGGTGGGTGCGCCTCTGGTTTGTCGCGTGTATCCTGCCCCTTGGGGCGGCGTCATCCCGACATACGTCGCGGATTCCTTCCCCCAAGCTATGGGATTACAGGCCTTCAGCCTGACGGGCCGGTTTATTTCAGCCCAATGGCAACGCCCCACGACGTTGGTCGGGACAAGCTTGGGTAATGAGGTGATAGGTTGCCAGGCGCTCGCGAGATGGTTTTGATTGAAATGGTGGGTCTGTTTCGAGCGCAATGGTGGTGGTGTTCATTGCGGATCTTTTTGTTGGCGCCGACGTTGAGAATTTCGTCGGCGTGTAGGGTCAGGACATGTCCTGACCGCATTGGTACCCAAATCCGGGTTTGTATTTGCGGCGCAGGAGCGTTGGTGTTTCAATGATGGCCGGTGGGTGCGCCTCTGGTTTGTCGCGTATTTCTTGCCCCGGGGTTATCACCCCTGGCTACAATCATATCAGCCCTTCGGGCTTTGAATGGCGAACCGTTATCATCGGGTTGTTTGTGTGTGTGGTGCCTTCGTAAAATGAGGTCCATAATTTGGATTCTTAGCCATCATATGGGTATCGAAATAATCCCGTATATCTTTTAGCCCCCTCAATCCCCCACCCGGGGGACTTTGGGCCAGTGGTTGTGATGTGGGTTCGTGTTGTGTTGTTGCAACGAAATATTTATTAACCGATTCGCTTTGATGTGATTTTAGGGAAGACCTTCAGCCTGACGAATGTAGTAACTGCAAAGTGCAAACCTGACTATTGGATACAGCGCGGCCACTATATATCGTGGCCCTACAGCATTGGTGCAACCTGAAACTTTTTAATTTTACGCAAAGGCCATAAAGATTCTCGCTGAGAAGACAAAGAGTGCACATTTCATCGAAGCCGAACAACAGAAACGACAGAAACGACAGAAACAACAGAAACTATAGTAACGGCGAAGCCTAACCTGAAACCTGAAACCGCGCAGCGTAACCTGAAACTTCGCTCAGCTTGCCATTTTGCCTTCCTTCAGCATTTGTACGGCATCGGCGAGAGAGCCGGCGCGGGTGACTTCCCCGGAGTTGACGAAGTAAATCTCGTCGGCATTGGCAATGGTGTTCAAGCGGTGCGCGATGATTACCTTCGTGGTATGTGACGGCAGCTTTTGCAGGATTTCATCGAGGAGCTGTTCGGTCACCGTATCGATGTTGGCCGTGGCTTCGTCGAGGATGAGCAGGTCGGGTTGCCGCAACACGGCGCGCATGAAGGCGATGAGCTGCTTTTGTCCCAGACTGATGCCGTCACCGGAAACGTCGACTTTGGTCTCGAGCCCCTGGTCGAAGCGTTCCAGCAGTGATTCCAGTCCCGCGTCGTGGATGAGCCTGGTCAGTTCATCGTCCTTGTATTCCCGGTAGGCTTCGTTGCCATACAGAATGTTATCGCGAATGGTACCGCTGAAGAGGAAGGGTTCCTGCAGGATAAACCCAATTTTCCGGGTCCGTTCTTCAGGTGTGTAGGCTCCGATGTTTTTTCCGTCAAGACAAACCGTTCCACTGGTCGGATCGTAGAGGCGCGAAATGAGCGACGCCGTGGTGGTTTTTCCGCCACCGGTCGGTCCCACAAATGCGTACGTTTTCCCCTTCTCCAAATCGAAATTGATGTGGTGCAGTACTTCGGTTCCGTTCGGGTAAGTAAACGATACATCCCGGAAGGAGAGGAGTGCATTGGATTCAACGTTGGTTTCGGCTTCGAGCAGCGGCATGTTATTCTCCATGTTCAGGATTTTCCGGATACGGTCCCATGCCGCCAGTGCCACCTGGAAGCTGGCCCACAACGAAGCGAGTTGCCGCAACGGGTTGTAGAAGTTGGTGATGTATGCCAGGAAGCTGATGAGCAAACCGATGGTGAAGTGATTCGTTGCTATCAGGTAGATGCCGAAGGTGAGTACCACCAGCTGACCGATGTTGGAGAAGAAGGTGTAAACCGGCATGAACAGGTTGTTGGCAATACCTGCCTTCACAGATGTGTTGTAATTGTCCAGGTTAGCCTTGTCGAAGCGTTTCCGGAAATAGTCGCGGCGGTTGAAGGCCACAATCACCTTGAAATTGTTGAGACTTTCCTGCACTTCGGAGCTAAGGTTCCCCACGCTTTTCAGGTTAACGGCATTGCGCTTCTTCACCCACGGCGACGCAAAACGGATGATGAGCCAGATGATAACTGCCGGTGCGAGGGCTGCAGCTCCCAGCTCGAGGTTGATGGAGAGCAGGAAAATGCCGGCACCAATCATGATGAGGATGGAGCGGACAAATTGCATCAGCGACTGCGAGAAGAACTGGTTCACCTTGTCGGTGTCGTTGTTCAGACGCGATATGAGATCACCGGCTTTGTTCTGGTTGAAGAAATCGTAAGGCAGTTCCTGTATCTTGTTGAAGAGGGCGTTGCGCAGCGTGAAGAGCATGCGTTGCCCAACGGTTCCCATTAGCTTGGTTTGCAGATAGCCGGCAAAGAGCGAGATGATGTACATGACCAGCAAAATGCCGCTGAAAACGAGTACGCCGTGAAACTGCTTCGTCTGCACGTACGTGTCGATGGTGTGCCCGATGAGCAGCGGTCCCAGCAGGGTGAGGGCTGCGGCCACCTGCATGGCGATGAACGCGGTGATGAGCGTGCGTTTCTCTTCGACCATGTGAGCCACCAACGACTTCAGCGAGGCAAACGTTGATTTCTTTTTTCCGGTTTCGTCGGAGGATGTATAGAGGTTGTAATCCATGTAGTCTTTTTCTGTATGTTTTCTTTTACTCACCCCATCCTGACGGTGTCAGGATTTCCCCTCTCTACGAGTAAAGAGGGGCAGGGCCGTCAGTTTATTGTCGCGGCAGCGCCATGAATGAGCGTTTTATGATGATGTTGTTGTTTCATAGTGGCTGGTGCTTTTTTGCGACTGGTATATCTGCATGTACTCCGGTGAGGTTTCCAGTAGTGTTTCGTGTTTCCCGGCTGCGACGACTTCGCCTTCCATCAGGAGAATGATTTGCTCGTAATGTTTGACTGGCGCGATTTTCTGGGTAACCGAAATCAGCGTCAAATCGGGGTAATTATTCAGTACGTTTCCGATGATTTTCTGTTCGGTTTGCTGGTCAACCCTGGCGGTGAAGTCGTCGAGCAGCAGGATTTTCGGATTCAGCGCCAGTGCCCGGGCCAGCATGATGCGTTGCTTTTGTCCGCCGGAAAGGCTGGTTCCCCGTTCGGAAACTAATGTATCCAGTTTCTTCGGTAGCGTTTGAACAAACTCTTTCAGCTCGGCTGTTTCGATGGCTTTCTCCAGCGATTCGTCGTTCACGGTGTCGCTGAAGGCAATGTTTTCGCGTAAGCTCAGATTGAACATCACACTGTCCTGGAAGACAAAACCGATTTGGTTATGGAACGTTTCTTTCCGGTAATCTTCCAACGGAATATCGTCGAACAAGACTGTCCCTTCGTTGGGATGAATCAATCCCGTCAGGAGATACAGCAGTTGCGTTTTCCCGGCGGCTGTCGGGCCGATGATGGCGGTCTGCGAACCGGCTGTGATGTTTAGCGAAACATTTTTCAGGGCCGGCTTTCCTTCGTAGGATACGGTAACATTCTGCAGCTCGATATTGCCTTTCACCGGCTTTTCAATCGTTCCCTTGTCGACCGTTTCCGGGGCTTTCATCACTTTGTCAATTCGTTCGTAGGACGCAGTAGCCCTTGCAATCACATTGCTCATAAACCCAATCACGATGATGGGAAAGATGAGAATGGCTACATAACTGTTAAAGGCGGCAAAATTTCCCAGCGTCATACTTCCGTTGATGACGTAGTGGCCACCGAGTGCAAGAATGGTCAGGGTCGCTAAATTCGCCACGAAAGTGATGACCGGAATAAGGGTCGCAAACAGCGTCAGGATGGAGATACCCAAATCCTTTGCTTCGGTATTCGCCGAAAGGAATTTCCGGTATTCGGCCTGCTGTGCATTCACCACGCGAATGATAGCGGCTCCCAGAATGCTTTCATTGATGACCTTGTTGAGCCAGTCGACTACTTCCCGGCTGCGCCGGAACAATACCCGTACCCGTTTCAATACCATGTAAAAGGCAAAGCCGATGATGGGAATCATGGTAATGACCGGCAGGGCGAGTTTCCAGTCGATGGTGAGGAGGAGCACACAGGTTCCGATGATGACAAACACCGAGGAAACGATGGAAGCCACAGCCTGAGCCACGAATGTTTTCACTGAATCCATGTCGGATGTGAGATTCGTGAGCAGCTTTGACGGATTGCTTTCGCGGATAAAAGTAAAACTCTGCCGCGATATCTTGTCGGAGAGTTTTTTTCGCAGGTCGCGTGCTACCTTTTCCGAAGCGTACGTCTGGACAACTGCCTGCAGGTAGGTGAAGAAGAAGATGGCCAGCGTGGCAGCCAGAAACTCGATGGCTATGGTTCTGAAGACGTAGTGCCCGCTGTTGAACGTATCGATACCGTGTGAAATGATTTTCGGGATGATCAGGTTGGCTCCGTTTCCCAGCAGGGCAAAGAGTACCAGAAAAATGACCATTGTCCGGTACGGTTTTAGCAAAGCAAACAGGTTGACTTTCTTTTTGGGAGCCGTCTTATCTTGTTTTGTTCTTTTACGCATATCAGGAATCTCTTCGGTTGGCAAAGGAAACCTAAAAATCTGGTTTTCACGTTTCCTTATCGATAAATTAAGCCCTGAACAGGGGTGACAACCGAAATGTAATCTATAAGAATACGGCTGACAGGAAATTTTGTTTTACACCGGCAGAAAAAAGAATGACCAGTTGACTTCCAGGCTTTCCTGTGTCAGAATAAAGGTCAGGAAGGCGAAACTAAAGATGGTGGTGTGTTTCGTCGTTTCGCCTTCGTTGACCGGTGCGTTGAATTGTTTTCTAAAAATCATTCGTTCCATTTCCGGACATGTTACAGTGACTATTCCGCTTTATCTTTCTCTGATGACTTTTCTTTTTCGGGGCAGGGCCCCCAGTGGTGATAACGGCTGTGTATCCGGCGGAAATAACGTTCCCGTTCTTCGGGTGTCATCTCAGCCACCTTTTCCCGTAGTTTATTACGCCAACTGTGACTGGGCCAGCCTCCGTGGGGACGGAATCCGCCAAAGAACAGACGGGCGAGAATCTGTAGTCCGGCAGCCTGCCAGAAAGTGATTTCCGGTAAATTAAAAATGTCGGGCATCAAAGCGTTCCAAAGTAACATGGCGACGGCGCTCACTACAGCCAGCATCACAATAAAGAGTGGTGCAAACATGAACTTTCTTCTTCGGTATGACATGGTAGGCATCATGATCGTATGTTTTTAATCGTTTATTAATTCGTCGTATAAAATTTGTAATCGTTCTCTCAAATAGACCACAGCATAGCGTTTCCGCGATATCCAGGTATTGACCGGTTCACCGGTTTCTTGGGAAATTTCTTTGAAAGACTTTCCTTCGAATTCGGTCCACCGGAACACATCCCGCTGTTCGGGTGGAAGATCTTCCAGTGCATCTTCCAGTTCCTCCCAAACCAACGTCCGGATGTACTCATTCTCGGGCGAATCCTGATCGTCGGCCAGTATGGCTCCGAACTCTTCCACTACCTGTTCTTCCTCGTCGTCGGAATAGAACTCGGCGAACAGGTCCGGTTGCTTTTTCCGGTAACGGTCGGTAATCCGGTTCCGGGTAACGGTAAACAACCATGCTGTCAGTTGTTCGATCGGTTTCATCAACCGGTCGGCTTCAGCTAACTGGTAAAAAACTTCCTGAAGAATATCCTCAGCGTCCTCCGCATTTTCCACCCGCTTCCGGATGAAACCCGTCAGCCGGCTGCTGTATGATTTGACGATTTCAGATATATTCAGTTTTTGAGCCACGCGCGTTGCTTTGTTTTTTACTGTTGCTTTCTATTGGGATAGACGGATGAGGAGAATGGATATTTTAACGAAAACGTTTTTTTTCAGGTTACATGTTTCAGGTTTAGCTTTGAGGTTGCTATTGTTCCTGTTGTTGGAAAAAGACATCAGACTCCAGACATTAGACCCCGACGCACGGTCGGGATTTCGCTTTGCTCAACCTTAGATGATATAGAGTGGTCTTTCGATTGTTCATTACGAATTGTTTTCAGTGTGCGCCGGTGCCGTAGGGCCACGATATATCGTGGCTGCACAGACGAGACCTGACCATAGATTTTTGACTTGAAAATTACTACTGTTCGGCTTCGATGGTCGTTTTCTCTTCGTGAACTTTGTGGTTAGAGAAAAAAGGTTCCACGTCAAGGGCGCCAAGGTTTTTCGCAAAGCTCGCAGAGAACCCACGATGGCTATCGGGGCGGCGCTAATCCAGCCTTTGCCGTAACCTCGAAGCGCGATTCTCTCCCGATATTTCGGGACTCAATTTTTCACCCTCAATTGGTTTTTCTTCCTGTTATGGTTTGATGTCGAAAAGGTTAACGCCGGCCATGGTGAGCAAATGAGCCACCAGGTTGAGAATGGCTATCACCGCCAGGGTCGTCATCCAGAAGTGAGGGTTCGATTTCCAGCGCTTATGATACAACCATCCGCTAATGGTGGCAGTGATGATGGCCGTCAACCAGACTATGCCAATTTCCGGTTGGTTTTTTCCTATGATAAAGTCGGGAATAGGACGATCCGGATGACTCACTTCCATGTACAGGATATTGAAAATCCAGCTAAACACGACGAGGATAATCCCTAGCAGTACGCCGTCAGAGAACGGAGTGAGCGTATGCAGTCGCTTGAAATAGAGGTTTCGCGCCAGGATTAATATCAGTACAATGTTGAGAAGGTTGATGAGTGAGTAGTAGGTGACCAGGTCGCCGTTAGCCATGTACGACAAACCATGAATTTCGATGGTTGGGAAAACTTTCCAGAGTTCACAGGCAGTCACTCCGGCAATCAGGTTCACGATAATGGCTACACCTGTCATAAACAGGAGTTTCTTTCCGATACGAGAATTGGAAAAATGCTTACTCATCCGTTGGTCGTTGTTTGATTAGCAGCCCCTTATTTTGCCCTCATTTCATCATGTTTCAGCGTTTATCCGCTTACCGTAGCTAAAGTTACTTTTTTACCTGAACAGGAACAAATAATTCCTTTTGTTGATGGACGGTTTAAAAGTGGATTTTTAAACGCTTTCAAAAGCGTTCTCAAAGTCGTATATTTAATTGAATGAGCCATTTATTACCCTGCTATGCTTGACTACCTGAACAAACCGTATCCGTTTAACGACGATTTTAAGCATAACCTGCGCATCATCCTCGGCATTAGTCTGGTTGTATTTCTTTTCCTGTTATTGTACAAACCGCTCGATTTGTCGGCTCTCGATCTGTACGACAAAGTATATCTGTTGTTGGGATTTGCTTTGGTGACACTCTTCTCCTTGGGCATTAACCTGCTGGTGTTACCGGCTGTTTTTCCGGGTATTTTCCTTTCGGGTAAATGGAAACTTAAACATGAGATCCTCTGGAACCTATGGATGTTGCTGACCATCACGGTAGGTTACTTTTTTTATGCCCGGTTAACCGGTTTGTATGAACTGAACTTTTCCACGCTTATCCGGATTTTGCTGTTCGGGATCATTCCCGTGTCGTTGCTCATTGTCATTAACCAAAACCGGCGCCTGAAAATGACCATTCACTCGGTTGACGCTTTCTCTGAGGGGGTGAAGAACTCAGAGGATGTGATGATTAATTTTCCATCGAAATACAAAAGGGGGAATGCACAGGTGAACGCCCGGGATTTGGTGATGATCCATTCGGCTCAAAACTACATTGAGATATACTGGAAAGAAGGAGACGAGTTACAGAAGGTGATGGTGCGAAACACGTTGGGAAACGCCATGAAACAGGTGAAGCGATTCCCGCATATCATCCGATGCCACCGAACCTGCATTGTGAACATGAAGTATGTAACCCGGATGCGAAGCAGTCAGCATGGGTATCACATCCATTTGGACGGGGTTGCAGATGAGTTGCATGTTTCCCGATCGTTTGCTCCGCTTTTCCGCGAAATCTACGGCAAACTCCACGAACCGGAACTTTTCCAGGCCGGTTCATCCCTAAAGCGGTAGACCGGACACTTATCCCTGCCATTCGTCCCTGCCCACTTGAAGCCTTTCCCGTTTATCCCTAACTTCACAGAGGTTGGTTTTCGATCTCCTTTTATTTCCCGACAGGTAATTCCATTATCCAATGAAAGTACTATTAGTCAATCCGCAATGTGCCGACACATTCTGGAGCTTTAAGTATGCGCTCCGGTTTATTTCCCGAAAGGTGGCCAATCCGCCTTTGGGTTTACTGACGGTTTCAGCCTTGCTACCCGGGGCCTGGGAGAAGCGTGTGGTGGATATGAACGGTACTTCCTTGCGGGAAGACGATGTTGGTTGGGCCGATTTGGTATTTATCGGAGCTATGGATATTCAGCGTCATTCGGTGAAACATGTCATCCGGATGTGTCAGAAACAGAATAAGAAAATGGTTGCTGGCGGGCCGCTTTTTACCAGCGAACCCGAAGAGTGGGACATGATTGATTTCCTGGTGCTGAACGAAGCTGAAATTACGTTGCCATGGTTTCTGAACGATTGGGAACAGGGAACTCCAAAGCATTTGTACCAGACTGACGAGTTTCCTTCACTTGCACTTTCGCCGGTTCCCGATTATTACCTTTTGAACCTGAAGAAATATGCCACGCTGAGTCTGCAGTATTCGCGGGGCTGTCCGTTTGATTGTGAGTTCTGCGACATCACCGCTCTATTTGGACGAAAAGTACGTACCAAATCGGCGGAGCAGGTCCTGACAGAACTCGAAAGCCTTTATTCGCTTGGCTACCGGGGTAACATTTTTTTCGTGGATGATAACTTTATTGGGAATAAAGCCAAGCTGAAGAGAGAACTTCTTCCGAAGCTGATTGCATGGACGAAAGAACGGAATTATCCTTTCCGTTTCAATACCGAAGCAAGTATAAATCTGGCAGATGATGAAGAGTTGATGAGCTTAATGGTTCAGGCCGGATTTGAAAGTGTGTTCGTGGGAATTGAAACACCTGAGCAGGAGAGCCTGGCCGGATGTAACAAGATGCAGAATACCGCGCGGAACATGGTGGAGGATATCCGGAAAATGCAGCGTTTCGGACTGCAGGTTTCCGGTGGGTTTATTGTCGGTTTCGATCAGGATTCTCCTTCTGTTTTTCAGCGGCAAATCGAATTCATTCAGCAAAGTGGCATTGTGACGGCCATGGTCGGCTTGTTGAACGCGCAAAAGAAAACCAAACTATATCAGCGGCTCAAAGATGAGGAGCGCTTGCTGGATGTGAGTTCAGGAAACAATACGGACTTCAGCATGAATTTTATCCCCCGGATGAACCTCGATTTTCTGTTGGATGGCTACCGTCAGGTGCTGAAGGAAATATACAGTTACAAACCCTATTATCAACGGGTCCGCCACTTTTTGAGGAATTATAAGACAGGGCTGCACACCCGCCGGAAGATGACTTTTGCCAATGTAAAGGCGTTAATCCGTTCCATGTTTGTTTTGGGTGTGTTGAAACAAGGTCAGTTCTATTATTGGAGGCTCTTTGTCTGGACCATTTTTCATTGCCCTGAAAATTTCGCGGAGGCAATTACTCTTGCTATCTATGGTTATCATTTCCGCAAGATTTATTCTATCGCGTGACTACATCAATCCTTGCTCATTTCCCGTATAAAGCCGCGGGAACGTTAAATACATCTTAAAAATCGGATAGTCTTCGGGAATTTTCGCACTCGCTTTGTTGGTATTAAGTGAAGACACAAAACAAAAAATAATTCGACAAAATATGAGTGCAAATATTCCAAGCTACGACGGTAAGCGGTTGGTTATTCTGGGCGGTGGTTTTGCAGGGCTTACACTTGCGCGGAAACTGGCTAAAAGTAATTTACAGATCGTATTGGTCAACAAGCACAATTATCATCAGTTTCAACCTTTGTTCTATCAGGTGGCGACAGCGGGTCTGGAACCCAGTGCCATTGCTTTCCCGTTAAGGAAGGTTTTTCAGGACAATCAGAACGTTCATTTTCGCAAAGCGGAAATAGAGAGCGTTGACTTCGATGAGAAGGTGGTGCATACCAGCGTTGGAACCATTCATTACGATTACCTCGTGAATGCAATGGGAGCCGGAAGTAATTTCTTTGGTAATAAAGAGATTCAAAAGCGTGCCTGGGGCCTGAAGAGCATACCGGAATCACTGGCATTGCGTAACCACATCCTGATGAACTTTGAGCGGGCTTCCAGCATCGATGATGAAAAGAAGCGGCAGGAGTTGCTAACGATTGTGATTGTCGGTGGCGGTCCCACAGGTGTGGAAGTGGCCGGTGCATTGGCCGAAATGCGTAAATGGATTATTCCGCGCGACTATCATGAGATTGACCACCGGAAAGTGAAAATTGCGGTGGTAGAGGCTTCCGGTAAATTGCTGGGACACATGACTGAGAAATCGCACAAGGCTGCTGAGGATTTTCTGAAGTCGCTGGAAGTCGAAGTGTATAACGGCATTGCCGTGAAATCGTATGACGGCGAAGAGGTGACCTTGTCGAACGGTGAGAAGTTGCCCTGTAGTACGTTGGTTTGGGCAGCCGGTGTAAAAGGCATGCCGGTGGAAGGTATCCCGGAGGAACTGATTGACAAACGCGATCGCGTGATGGTTGATGAGTTTAGCCGGATTAAGGGATTTGAGCATGAATTTGCCATTGGTGACCTGGCTGCGATGGAAACGAAGGATTATCCGCACGGCCATCCGCAGGTGGCACAGGTGGCTATTCAGCAGGCACGGTTGCTGGCCAAAAACCTTTTACGATTGGAAAAAGGGGAAAAGCTCAAACCCTTCCGCTATAACGATAAGGGAACCATGGCTACCATTGGCCGCAACAAAGCCGTTGTCGACCTGCCCCAGTTTAGCTTCAAAGGATTCTGGGCATGGCTGGTTTGGATGATTGTCCACCTGATGTCGATTGTGGGCGTGAAAAACCGGCTCATTATTTTCATCAACTGGGTGTGGAACTACATCTTCTACGACCAGTCGCTGCGGTTGATTATTTCGCCTGCCAAACGGCCCAAGCACAAAGACGTGCCGGCCGGGCGTCAATTAGAGACATCTTCTTCGAAATAAAATAAATTCCCGGGAAACCGGGATTTTTTTTGCCTTGAATTTTAGGATGCACCACCCAGGTGAAAAGCAATCCGGACTCCTTCTGTCACCATGTTGGCCCCGATAATTCCAAGGATTAGTCCCATAATTTTACTCATCACCACGATGATTTTGTGGCCCACCAGTCGTAAGATGTAATCACTGTACACAAATGCGAGATAGGTGAGAAGAATCATCACACCAAAAATGACAGACGTGATGATCATGTGCCAGATGTTGCTTTGCGTGACGTAGTTCATGGCGGTTACGATGGTTCCCGGTCCTGCCAGAATAGGAATCGCCAGTGGCGAGATGGCCATCCCTTCGTCGATAACAATCTTATCGGAATGATGGATCGTTGATTTTTTGGACTGCAGCATCTCGAAACCGACATAAAAGACCAGAATGCCGCCGGCAATTTTGAATCCGGGAATCGTTAGGCCAAATGCCATGAAAATGTATTTCCCGATGATGATAAAAGCCAGCACGATGATGAGTGCCGTGAATGTTGCTGATTTCGCAATCCGTTTCCGGGTCGGGAAATCGGCCTCGTCCGTCAGGCTGAGGAAAATCGGGATGTTGGTGATGGGATTCATGATGGCAAAAAATCCCATAAATACGGTGAGCGAGAAGCTGAGAAGATGATTCATATTGTTATTTTTAACCGAATAGTTATAGCCATTGAACAATTTATTCTGCATCTGGTTGGTTTAACCAGCCGTTTTTGATGGTTGAAACATATATTGAAGTATTCAGAAATAATTGCTAAACGAATGAATAAACTGCTGATAATCTTTTTAGTGATGATTGTGGGAAGCCTGGTTGCCTGGCAGGGAGCCATTAATGCCCAGCTGGGAAAAATGCTGTCGCATCCGTTGCAGGCCGCGTTTATATCCTTTCTTGGAGGAACGCTCGCGTTGGCTGCTGCTCTGATGTTAATGCAGGTTGGTTTTCCGTCTTTCCAGGTCATCAAAGGTGTCCCGCCATACCTGATGATTGGCGGCTTGCTGGGAGCCATATTTGTTACCAGCGTTATCCTGTTCGTCCCGAAAATTGGTGTGGCCAACGTGTTGATAGCCGCAGTGGCCGGGCAGCTTATTCTGTCGCTCATTATCGATAACTATGGTTTGCTGGGCGTGCCCAAACAGCATATTTCAGTAAGTCGGATTGCCGGAACGTTGCTGGTAATCGCCGGACTGTATCTGGTGAATCAGAAGTAGCCTTGTGTCTTTGGTACATTCGATTCTCTTGTTACGGATAAGTATTTTTCAATGTTCTGAATAGCTTGGTTTCAGCGGGTTTTAAAAGGCCGGAATTTTATGCTTATAGAATTTTTTTTTCACGGCATAAAAAAAAATTCTATAAGCATAGGATCCTAATCCTTTGCGCATCGGATTTAATTATTTACTGTTTACCCGATTTTTTGAACCGAAGCCAGGTTGTGTTTCGGGATTATTCCGCCGGAATTATTTTCCGTTCGATATTCATCGGAAGCCGCGAAAGTACTTCGTAGTTCAGGGCATTGCTGATATCACTGAAAGCCGAAACATTGATTTCTGCATCACCCTGCCGCCCGATGATGACCACCTGATCGCCTAGTTTCACTTCGGGAATGGCAGAGATGTCGACCACAACCATATTCATATTCACGATTCCAATTACGTTGCAACTACGGCCCCGAATGAGCACTCGCCCCTTGTTACTTAGCGAACGACTGTAGCCTGTTGCATAGCCTACCGGAATAAGCGCAGTAAGCGTATCTTGTTGTGCCAGAAAATGGTTGCCATATCCAACGAATTCTCCCGTCTTAATTAGTTTGATGGACATGACTTTGCTTTCCCAGCCCAAAATCCGGTGCAAAGGGTCGGTCCGGTTTTTTTTGTGATTGATATAATGAATAAAGGTTTCGGCACTCGACCAGAAGCCGTACTGCATAATACCGATACGAACCAAATCGAGGCGGGCGTTTGGATAAACGAAGGCAGCAGCGGAATTGGCCACATGACGATATGTGGGAGTAATTTCATTCTTTTCCAGGATGGCATTCATCTGCCGGTAACGTTTCAACTGCTTTTGTATGCGAACGTGGTTGGAAACGCTTTCCGCACCAGCGAGATGGGTACAGAAACCTCGCACCTGGAAATGCTCCGGCTGCATTTTTATTACGTCGATGGCCTCTATCAGCTCATTCATGTTCAGTCCGGTTCGGTTCATGCCGGTTTCTACCTCCAAGTGAATCTTGGCTGGTTTATTCAGTTCGCGGGCTTCTTCCAGCGCTAACTCCAATCGTTCCAGATTGAAAACAAAAAATTCAAAATTCTTTTCAATTGCTTCACGCAGATGTTCAGGGGCAATGTACCCCATTATGACAACAGTGCTTTTCTTCGTCAGGCTGCGGCAAACCCGTTGAGCTTCGTCGAAATTGAAGAAAGAGAAATGGTTGATACCGGCCTTTTCGAGCATGGGAACCATTTGCTCGATGCCATGACCATACGCATTGGCTTTAACAACCGATGAAATCTTGACGTTTTTACCCAGCTTTTTCTTTAAAAACTGGATATTGTTAATGAGGGCGCTTTCTTTTAGCGTAATGACAGAGGTTTCCTGCATGAATTATTTGTTTTCAATTAACAACTTCTCGTAAAGAGTTTGGAAGATGGCCATACCGTTGCCAAGTATATCATCCGGAAAATCAAAATCGGGATTGTGTAGTTGTGGCTGGTCCGGACCAGATCCTAATCCGAAGAAGCCACCTTTGTATTTTTGCGTGTAATAGGAAAAATCTTCCGACCATTTAAACGGTTGCTCCCGGTACGCATGATCGAATCCGTTTTTGCGGACAGCTTCTTCCAGTAGGTCGACACACTGGTCGTTGTTGACCAACGCCGGAAAATCTTCCACATAGGAAATGGCAAATTTCAATTGTTCGTTTTCGGCTGCTTTCTCAACAACCTGTTCGGCAAGACCGGTCATTTTTTGCATATCATCGTTTTCGTACGCACGAAGGGTAACCATTACTTCGGCGTCACCCGGCGTGGTGCCAAAGGTGACTTCGCCCATGCGAATGTGCACGATGGTGAGGAGGGCGAGGTCGGCAAATGCCGATTTATCTTCAACAATTTCCGACAGTCCCCGGATAATTTGTTCGATGGCTCTGACCGGACTGATGCCATTCTCCGGCTCGGCCGCGTGCGAAGTTTTTCCGGTTAACCGGATGATCATGCCTTTGGATGCAGCCGAAAAAGTTCCCCGTCGAAGTATGATTTTTCCTTTTGGGATGCCCGGTATGTTGTGCAGGGCAAAAATGTAATCCGGTTCTATTTCGGCGAAAGCCGGTGATTCGACAACATCACGGGCGCCTTGTTCGACTTCCTCGGCCGGTTGAAATAGCAAGACGGCTCTTCCTTTCTCCGGGCGATTTTCGGCGATGTAAGGAGCGAGACCGGCTACCATCGACATGTGTCCATCATGTCCGCACGAATGCGCCACGCCTGAATTTTCGGAGGCATAAGGGACGTTGGTGTGTTCCAAAATGGGCAGAGCATCGAGTTCGGCGCGGAACATCACGGTAGGACCGGGATTTTTCCCTTCAAAAATGAAGGCTTTTCCGGTATGACTGATGTCGATGGTTTTATCGGGTTGATATTGTTGAACAAAGTCGCTGATTCGGGCTGACGTTTGCTTTTCCCGGTTCGATACTTCGGGGTGTTGGTGTAACGTATGTCTTAGTTCGATAATTTTCTGAATGGTTGACATAAGCCCAGATTTTTAATTAGAAAACGAAAATTAAATAATTTAAGTGTTAAATAAGCCTAACTTTTGTAAAGGATTTGTTTTGTTTTCTTTCCTGGAGAGAAAAAACGAAACTCCGGCTAACTGGCAGGCAGTTGATTCCGGAGTTCTTGTCATTTTGCAAAAGTTCCTAAAGCATCTTGTGTTCGCCTATTTTTTCAGCAATCCTTCATTTATGATTTGTTCGGCGTGCTCTTCGATGGTTTGCTTCAGCGGAATGTACTGAATGCCCAAATGGTTAATACTTGGAGAGTTGTCAAATTTTACCGCATATCCGAGATTCCTTTTCAGGTATTTCCATTTGAATCCCATCATTGGGCCAACCAGGTAAAGCAACGCACGGGAAACAAGTTTTGACGGAATGGGGTAGTTCCCGTTATATTTTTCACGAAGAATCTGCGCTACTTCCAAGGCTGTTTTCGACTCGGAAACGGCAATGTAACGACCTTTGGCTGTAGGAGTCATCCCCGCTGCTATGTGAACTTTGGCCACATCGCGAACATCAACAAAGCCGAATGTGAGGTCGGGAACGCCGGTTTTGTATTTTCCGTTCAGGAACGAAAGCATGAAATCGATGCTGGTGGAATCGGTTCGTGGTGTGAGTGACGGTCCGAGCACGAATCCGGGATGCACAGTCACCAGTTCCCATTGGTCTTGCTCGCCTTCCATTTTCCACGCTTCTTTTTCGGCTACGGTTTTTGAGTAGGAGTAAGGCTGGTGAGTCAGCGAGCTGGTCTCGTTCCAGTCACGATCGGTAAACACTCCGTTGGGTGTGTTGGTCGATTCAATAGCATCGCCATACATGCTAGCCACGCTGGCCGTAAGCACAATGCGCTTCAGAGAAGGCGTAATGTTTGCCGACAGCAATACATTCCGCGTACCGCGAACGGCCGGATCGACCAAATCTTTTTGGGCGCTTTTAAAGCCGGCGATCTTGAAAGGAGAAGCGGTGTGAAACAGCAACTCACAACCTTTCATGGCTTCCAGGAAGGAGCCCTCTTTCAGTAGGTCGGCTTCGTAAACTTCCAGTTTCCCTTTCGAATTTTCAGCCATATCCAGCAGGTGCTGGTATTTGGCCGTATTTGATTTATTGCGAACAGTCGTTCTTACCTTGAAGCCGTCGTCGAGCAACTGCTTTACTATCCAGGAAGCCACATAACCTGAACCACCTGTGACCAAAACGGGTTTGGACGCATCGATTTGCACACTTGTTTTCATATCGTAGATTTTTGTATTCGTTTAACGAGGATGGTCGTCAAACCTATCCTGAACTATGTACTGATAACAACTGAGGAGAGAGCGATGTTCGGACGCATCCGGTCGGCGCTAATTTTCAGGAGGCTTTTGGTGCTTTCGTTCCAGTTCGCCAAACCGGTCGTAGATGTGTCCGATTATTTCGTTGGCACTGGTTTCAATGGGTTTGTTGGTGACGTTGATGACCGTAAAGCCGCCACGGTCGAAAATCATTTTTGCATAGTGTAATTCATCGGAGACATTACGTTTGTCGGTGTAGCTTGGATTGTCGCCGTAGCCCAGCTGCGAAAGCCGTTTATGCCGTTGCGCGACCAGGTAAGTAAGGTTAATGGAAAGACCGAAAACACGGCGTGGATCGACGTGGAACAACTCTTCGGGAGGTGCAATGCCCTTCACCAACGGAACATTGGCCACTTTCCATCCAAACATCGACATGTATACGGAAAGCGGCGTTTTGCCACTTCGGGAAACTCCGGTCAACACAATCTCCGCATCTTTCAATCGCCTTGGATTTAGGCCATCGTCCTGGTTCATGGCATACTCTATGGCTTCGATACGATCGTAGTACTGTGCGTTGATGCGACGATAAAGTCCGGGCACATTTACGCTTTTCAGGCCAATTTTATCTTCCAGGTAATTGGCTAGCGGTCCCATGAAGTCTATCTGTTTAACGTCTTCTTCACGGCAGGCTTTTAAGAGTTCGTGTCGTAACGCGGAATTGACCATGGTATGGGTAATCAGTGCGTTGGCTTTTTTTGCCCGCAAGACTGCCTCTTTTATTTTTTCATTGCTTTGGACATTGGGTATGATGATAACCTGAATTTTGTTATCAGGATACTGTATGAGGAGCGACTGAACCATGGTGTGACCTGCAACTCCGCGACCTCCCGAAACCACGAAAAGTTTATGTGCCGGTTCTTTTCTGTTATTTTCCATAAGTCCGTGTGGTTCGTTAGTAAGTAGATTCTGTTTGGAAAAGCTTGCTTTTGCGAACGCGCCGAAAATGTTTCCTTACTTAAAATACGAATAATTCCATGATTTACAGTAGAAGGTGGTCACCGTAAATCATGGAATTAAAATCAGCGTTGAAAAAAGAAATGAAACCCGCCTGCGCGGAATAACCTATTGTTTCATCTCAGTATTATTTTCGCCTGAACCTTTTAGATAGGTATCGAGGAAGGTCAGGATTTTTCCATAACCGTTAATTTCGTTTTCCTTTTTTCGAAAACCGTGTCCTTCGTCGGGAAAGACGACATATTCTACGGGCACGTTGTTCTGCTTCATCGCATTCACAATTTCGTCGGATTCGACCTGCAGCACACGCGGATCGTTTTTTCCTTGCAGTACCATCACCGGATTTTTAATCTGGTCGGCGTGGAACAGCGGCGAAATGTTGTAAAGACGGACTGAATCGGCTGTGAACGGATCGCCCATCTCGGCATACAGCGCTTTCCGGAAAGACTCCCAGTAAGGTGGGATTGATTTTAGCGTGCGCAACCAGTTGGTTACGCCAAATAAATCGACACCTACTTTGAATTCATCGGGATGGAAAGTCATGGCTGCCATGGTCATGTAGCCTCCGTAGGAACCACCGATGATACCAATTTTATCCGGATCGATGTAATCGAGCGTTTGCAGGTAATTTTTACCGTAGATGCAATCCATTAAATCCTTATCGCCATGATTCTGGTCATCCATTTTGTAAAAGGTTTTGCCATAGCCGCTGCTGCCCCGGTTATTCACCGCAAGGATAGCGTAGTTGTGGTTGACCAGATACTGAATCAAGGCAAAATAGCCGGTTCTGGATTGTCCCCCGGGACCTCCGTGAACCCACACCAGGGCTGGCACTTTGTTATCGGCGGAAGCATTAATCGGCTTATAGAAGATAGCCGGTATTTTCAGGCTGTCGAATGAATTGAATCGAACCACTTTAGCAGCTACCAAATCGTCAGGATTGATATCCGGGTTCAGCGAGTTGGTCAGTTTTTTCAGTTCTTCCGTGCCGAAGTTATAAACGTAAATGTTGGTCGGTGCTTTCGAAGTTCCCACCGAAAGGCGCATTTTATCTTCGTTATCGGAGATGGCAACGCTCAGGATGTTTCCGTCAGGTATATCGGGGAAGGCTACTTCCTGCCCGGTGGCATTGTCCAAAACGATGATCTTATTCCGGGCGTCTTCGTTTATGCCAATTACCCGGTATTTCTCATTCTCTGAATTGTAACTGAATGCTACATCCCAGTTGGTCTGATAAATCGGCTCACGACTGCCGTCAGCAATGTTGTATTTCACCAGGTACATGAATTCCGAATCGGCATCGGTCCGGTAGAAGAAGGAGTTACCGTCTTTGCTAAATCCGGAAGCCGTATAAATTCCGGGGAAATCGGGTTGTGATATCTCAGTACGCTGTCCGGTTTTCAAATCGACCAAGAAAAGTTTGGTTTCGCTGGTGGTGATATTTTGTGCCAGCGCCAGGTATTTCTCATCCCAGGAAATGCCATTAATCTCTAGGCCATCGTTGTTTTGATACAGCATTTCCGGCTTCCACTCGCCGATTTTCATTTTATACAGATCGAAGAAACGTGGATCACGCTTGTTCGACAGGTAGTACATGGCTGTTTTGTCTTTATTCCATCCGGCAAAACTGGCTTTTTCTTTTTCTCCCGGCGTTAGATCGACAACCGAGCTATCGGGCGAAAGCAGATATAGGTGGCTGATTTCGTTCCCTCCTTTATCGGCTGAATAGATGATTTGCTCGGTTCCGGGAACGTAATCAACCGGGAAAATGGACTCGACTTTGGAATCGGTAATTTGCTTTTTCGTTCCGTCATCGAGGTTGATTTCGTATAGGTTATAAATCCCCGATTCGTTGCTGCATATCAGTAGTTTGGATTCGTCGGAATTGAATTGTCCGCCAAAAATGTTTTTGTTCTTGTAAAACTGGTCAATGGAATACTGTTTCACCGTGCGTTGAGGTTCTGCCGGTTTTTGTTTACAGCTAAACATAGCTACCGCCAGGAGCAGGATGAAAGCATGAAAGGCTGTCTTTTTCATAAGTTACATTTTTAAATTATAAGTGCATATATGGTCTCATTATGAGGCATCCGGAGTTTTATGTGGGATAGCTTTTTTCCGGGCAGCAGCGATAGTGCTGCAACAGTTAGAGAGTTTTCGTGAGGTTAAATTAGTCTGAACGAAAAACCATAGTCATTTCTGTCTTGTGTTCAGTGTCTTATAAATTTACACTCTTTTCACGAAAATCAAAACAGGGAAGAAATAATGAACAAATTCCGGAAAGGAGGCTGTTAGCTAATCGGGATAACTAACATACAATAGTCCGTCGTTTTGGAAAACAGGATGCTTATGGAGGCCTTTATATTCCATGGCTAATCGTTGGGCTACGCGTTGACTTGCCTTGTTTTTTGGGTGCATATAAGCTCTTATTTCGGCTGCGTTTTTATTCTGAAAAAGGTATTGAAGCAGTCTTCGGGTTGCTTCGGTCGCGTAGCCGTGACCGGTCATTCCGGGAAACAAAGAGTAATAACATTCATACACACCTTGAGTTTCCAATGGCGATGCTCCAACAGATCCAATCATCTCGTTTCTGTCTTTTAAAGCAACGGTTAGGGCTAATACCGGTTCGTTGGATAAGTAACTGTTCAGGATGTAATCGAACAATCGGCGGGCACCCTTACGGGTTTTTTGCTCGTCTGTGAACATGAGATACCGGGTACATGCCCGGTTGGTCATGAAATTGATAAAAGGCTCTTTGTCTTTTGGTTGCATTTCCCGCAAAAACAGTCGCTCGGTATGTAATACCGGAACCGTCATGCTTGTGAAAGCTTGTTTAACATTGTTATTTGTATAGGGTACACAAGTATTTTATTTATTTCCTCCATAGCCGAATTGAACTCCGCTGAACTAATATATTTTTCCCAGGTTTTTTGATCTTGCCAGGTTTCCATTAAATAAAACTTTTCAGGTGTGTATGTATTTTGAAAGATCTCGAAACGTGGACATTTATACTCATCCCGGGCAATTTCACAAAGTACTTCTAGCAAACTGCGCAATCGCTCAACCAGGCTACTATTCGTTTCAAAAATGACCAGAATGGATACCGTTTCTTCTTTCATGAGATGCAGTTAGGCTTAGGTTATTTACAAGATAAGAATAGTTGGAAGATTTATCGGCATTGTGAAGCGTTAATCGGGCCTGAGAAAAGGGAAAGGTGGGAGGAAAAAAGAAACTGCAGATTCCGGAATGAACCTGCAGTTTTTTCAATAAAGTATATGTAGCCACATTTAAACATGTGGGAGAAAATTCCCTTTTTCATCGATGAAAAGGGTTTTGTGTTGATCTCCTTTTGACAGTTTGACCACATAATGTTTCACGTGCTCTTCTCCAACGGTTATCAGTTCCTTATCCTTGGAGATGTTCCAGTCTTTGTACTGGCTTTTCGCAATCGCGTCGTCAATTTTTATCGGTAGTTCAATGTTTTTCAGAACTTCCCGCATTCTTACCAGATTTCCATCTTTTCCGTAAACTGCATCGATGCGGCCACCATGGTTGGTTTTAATGTAGACCTCGTATTGATCCGGTTTCTTGTCTTTCTTGACTAGCTTCGGATTGATGACATTCCAGCCATATTTTTTAAATACATAAGGGAATGTATGCCACTGAACGGGCTGCCCATCTGCTACATCTTTTCTTACAGCTGTTTTCACAACCTGGGGTACCTGGCTTTGGTCAATGACCAGTTTCTCCATCGGTACCTGTACTTTCATGTCTTGCTGTGCAATGGCCTGCAGGGTAAAGGCCAACACAATCATACTTGCTAACATTAACTTTTTCATGACCCTGAAATTTTGAGTTTAACATCTTTATCCTTTAAATCACTGATTGTAGTGGGCCTGTCTTTTTGAGACAGGTAGCCGGAGGTTTATCTCTTCGTCATCCGGAAGAGAAAAATGCTTCCGGAAACTTTGTTTCGTTCGTCTTTTTGTCGATTCCAGACATTGT
Source organism: Prolixibacter denitrificans (assembly GCF_003014495.1). GTDB lineage: Bacteria > Bacteroidota > Bacteroidia > Bacteroidales > Prolixibacteraceae > Prolixibacter > Prolixibacter denitrificans. Next base: position 24,047 of record NZ_PYGC01000012.1, read on the forward strand.
TATCTTCTTTTTGGCTTATCAAACAATGTTTCCTGAAATGGGTTGGCTTAGTGGTCTCATTTTTAGGATATTTTAGCTGATGGAGATGCGGTTTAACACTTGTTCAGGGAAAAATGATAAAAAGCAACATTTTGCAACACTTGACTGTGGGAATAGCGTTACAATCGATTGATTCGCAGATGTTAGCGAAAATGGGAGCTACAGTGTTAACCTAACGGAAAGTCGCGGAGAGAAGGGAACCGATTCGGTATTAATCTGAAGTGTGTTGGTGTCGTCGATTGGAACGGTTTCGAAAGAGGAATATTTGATGTTGTAATTGTCGAACAGGTTGAGGATAGAAAAGGCCACTTCACCGGTGATTTTTGCTGTTGAAAAGCGGTAGGTTGCTGCAACGTCTGTTCGCTGGTAGTCGGGTTCGGTATACGAATTGGGATCGGTCGGGTTGGTGTAAAGAGGGAATCCGCTACCATAAACATAGTTGGCTGACAAGTAAAACGGTTTGAGATTGATGATGCCGGCCAGTTTCAACTCATGTCGCTGATCTTGCGGTGCTCGTTGGTAATCCGCTGTTAGGAATTTTTCTTCGGCTTTGCCTAATGAATAGGAAAGCCAAACGGAATGCCCATGGAAATCCTTTTTCAGGAACAAATCGAGACCATAACTTCGTCCTTTTCCATGCACGTGGGTTTGAACCCCGGTTTCGGTATCGGTCCGGAATTGTGTTAAACCGTCGATGTCTTTGTAATATCCTTCCAGGCTGGCCAGAAAATTCTTACCGTGAAACGACCAGCCACTCACGTAATGCGTCGCTTTCAGGACCGGGACATCTGTGCCGTCGGAGCCGAACCACAGATATTGGTAATTACCGACCGCGTCAATTACGGTGCTTTTGCTGATGAACTGGTTATAAACTCCCCATGCCGCGTTGAATTTCACGGATTGACTAACGGGAATACTGGCTGAAACCCGCGGCTGTATAAACAACTTTTGCTGGTCGAATGGCAAATCGAACCGGAAGCCCGCCTTTAGCTGAACATTTCCCGGAAGGGCAATATGATCCTGCGCATAAAAGTTGAGGCGCTGCAGGTTCGTTTCCTGCGAAGAAAGATTGATTTCGGTTGTGTCGTTGACCAACTTCACCTGGTCGGCGATTAAACCGAATCCTGTTTCCAACGTGTTTATTTTATCGATGGCAAAACGGTTGGTGTTTTTTAAAGAAAACTGCGAAACCTGATTGTCGGTATTGGAATTGGTCCAGCTGGCCAGTCCTCTCCCCGGACCAAACCGGTTTTGGTAGTCACTGCGAATTTTATTGTCCAGGTTGGAATATTCGATGGTCAGACTTGAGGCATTTCCTTTGTTCCAGTTTTTCCCGTAGTAAACGGAGCCGCCTAGCTGTCGATTGTCTTCCTGTGTCGATTTCGAGATATCGAATTGAGTATTGGTTCGGTTGAGCGTGTATTTGAACTGGTCTTCACCTCCGAGTAAACTGATGTAAAAAAGGTCGCCATTGTCGCCGCGTGTCGAAAAGCGGAGGTTGGCATCATGAAACGTGTAGTCCGGACGTACATTGACACTGAGTGAATTTTGTCCCTGCCCACCTCCGGGGCCCGGTCCCTGGCCACCTGTTGTGGTCGTGGTCGTTCCTGTAAATTCTACGTCATCAGGATTGTAGAGATTGTAATAGGTCTGCCGGAAGGCCAATAAAATGGATGATTTTTTTGAAAGCGGAACTTCCAGCATTCCGTTGGCTGTAACATTATTCAGCGCCAGATTGAGCCCCGGCTTGTAAGTTGAACCGTTTTTCCCGGCAATGTTGACAATGCCACCGACCCGTTCACCATAGCGCGCATCGTAGCCTCCCTTCATCACTTGAATATCTTTTACTACCAGCGGGTTCACAGCGCTGATGTTGTCGTTGAAGTTTTTTAATCCCCACAACGTGAATCCATCGAAAAGTACCTCGCTGTGACCTTCGTAACTTCCCCAGATAATCAGTCCGTTAGATTGTTCGCCGGCAGCCAGAACACCCGGTTGAAGACGAAGAAGATTGAAAACTGAGTTGTCATCATTTCCCGGAAGGAATTGCACAATCTGGTGATTCAAACGCATTACCCCGGGCGCATTGCCAATTTGCGTGGCTTTTTCGATGACCTTGTTTTCTACCACAATTTCTTTTAGGCCGATGCTGGAAGGCGTGAGAATAAACCGGTAGTTGTTTCCTGGGGCACAAATGGTGTCGAGTATGTAGTGGCCCAGATGAGAAATCCGCAGGTGAAAAACGCTGTCCGTAGACGACAGGTAATGGAAGCTGCCTTTCAAATCGGTCGCCAGACCATGGTCGTTTATCAGGACGTTAGAGTAGGCGAGTGGCTCGTGGGTGATGGCTTCGAGCATTTGTCCCGAAAGGGAGAATGTCTTTGGTGCTTCCGGGTTTTTTTCTTCCGGAAGGATAATAAAAACGGTCCCCCTCTTTCGCCAGGTTAGAGGAAGACCTTTTAGTAGTGCTGAAATAGTTTCTTCGGGTGTATTGAACGAACCGGAAACGGATACGTGGTATTGTGATAAGGCGTTGTCGTTGAATGAAAGGTGGAGGTTGTATTTGTCGCGTAATCTGATGAGAACCTGGTTCAACGCCCTATTTTGTGCACTGATTTCGTATTTCTGAGCGGAGGCAGAGGTTCCAAAAGCAAGAAGAATGAAAATGACGACAACGATTTTTCGCTTCACGGTTTAGTGGCTTTGTTCGATCTGGTATACGTTTTTTGACTGTTTTACAAAGGTAAGCCCAAATGGCTCACAAACGTACTGCAGTACTTCAATAACCGGCATATTTCGTGTGAAATTTCCGCTGTAGGTGTAATCCAGGTTACTTTTTACCTTGATTTGAACATTGTACTGCCGTTCAATTTCCTGGAATACCAGTTTAATGGGCGTTCCGGTAAAGATGAACATATCGTGCATCCAGGCATTCGATTGTTTCACATCGTAGTGCTGCACAACTTTCAGGTTTCCGTTCTTTTCCAGGTAAGCGTGCTGGTCAGGATGAAGGATAATATTCTCGCGGGTAACGATGGACTCAACGCGAACCTTCCCGGTGAAACAGGTCACTTTGTAATCATCGCCGCGGGCATAAATGTTGAAACTGGTTCCCAAAACAGTCACTTCACCGTATTTCGAAACAACATCGAAGCGACTTCCTTTTTGTACTTCAAAGAAACCTTCACCATTGAGTTTGACGGTGCGGGCGATTTTCCACCAGTAGGGATGGTAGGTGATGGATGAACCGGCATTCAGATTGACCGTCGAACTGTCGGGAAGAAGTGCCAGTACGTGTTGGCCTGCCGGTGCATTGACCGTTTGGCTATAGAACCGGAGAAATGCTGTGGTGGCCAGTAAGACGATGATTACAGCGGCAGCAGCCAGCCTGTAAGGATTCATCCTTCTGACTTTCTTTTCCGGTTCTTTTCCGGCATTCATTTCCTTCGAAAGCGCTTCCCATACATCCTCTTTCGAGCGCGAATACGGATACTCGATTTTTGGATACTGGTCCGGCGAATTCTCGTGGAACTGGTTGTCGTTATATGGTAAATTCTTCTTCATTTAATTCTCCATCGTCTTTTTCAGGAATGCCAGGGCATTCTTCATTCTTTTCTCAACTGCTTTGACACTTAAGCCGAGGCTAGCGGCTATTTCGTGGTATTTTAATTCATCCATCCGGCTCATCAGAAAAACGGTTCGTTGTTTTTCCGGCATTCGCCGAAGTGCGGTTTCATAACGTTTCTCCAGTTCTTTGTACTGGAGTTGAGCTTCCGGACTTTCTTCCCGGTTACGGGAATTATGATGTTGTTTGATGGAAAAATTGACTGCCAGTTTGTGCCGGCGGTACGAGCTGACAAACAAGTCGCTGGCCATTTTATACAACAGACCTTTGATATTGTCTGGCTTTACCAGGTATTTCTTTTCCCATAACCGCATGAACGTATCCTGTGCAATATCGGTGGCTAATTCCGGGTCGCCCGAACGATAGTACACATAATTGCGAATAGCATCAAAATGAGCGTCGAATAATTCTTTAAATTCTTCTTGCGTCAAAGGAACCTTATTTAGTATAAGCGAATTTACAAAACGCTTTTCAATTGTTGCTCTTTAAAGCCCCCGGCGTTTCCGCCGGGAGCATGAAAAATGAACTCTGCTGTCCGCCTGAACTCCAAAATGGCGGTTTTTTAGTACGATGAACTTTTTAGCCAAGCTTTTGTGACAGGCAGAATTCCCGGATGGTCATGTCGGTAGTTCCATCGCTGGTAGTTACCGTTACTACGTTGTCACAGGTGCCATCACCGTAATCAACTACGGCGAAAACTTCACCGTTTTGCGAGTAGGTAATCTCCCCTTCGGTGATGAAACGACATTCACCTGTTTTAACCAGTGGACTGGTGATAACGTAGCTGTACTCATTTCCATCCGAATCAATCACCTGAACAGAACCGGTTATTTCGATTACGTCGTCCGTCGGATCGAGTTCGGTATCCAGACCGGCTACCCAGGTGCGGGTTTTGTCGGAGATACGCTGAATGGTGGTTCCGTCAGGCATGGTGAAAGTCAGGTCGCTGGTGCAGCTGAATACTTGCTCAGTCGTTCCGTCGCCAGTATAGACGCGGGTAATGGTACCATCAATGCCGATGGAATCGACGCTGAAGTTTTCGAAGGTAACCGTTCGGGTACTGCCGTCAGTAAACATCGGGGCCGAAATGGTAATGGTGATAGTTCCGCTTAGCACGCGACCATTTGCCAGGACTGTGCTATCGCCGTAATCGATGACAATGGTTTTTGGGAATGCCGAATCTCCCACCGCAATATTAACATTGGGACAAACACCATTGCGGTAGCGTTTGTGGAAACTATAGTAATATCCAAAGCCATGACCTTCGGTCAGATCGGCACTTTTGAGCGTGCTGGTGTAGTCGTCGATTGCAGACTCAGCCGTTGAAATGAAATCAACTTCATAATTTACTTCTTCTGAAACGGCTTCTATGGTACTTTCGTCGCTGATGATGGCGGAAACTGATTTGGTGAGCTGTGCATCAGTGATTTCCGGTGTGGATTCGAGGTCAGCCGATTTTTCACTACAACCAAATAATGCGGTGCCGGCTATTACGACCATTGCTAATACAAGTTTTCTCATGTCATTGATGTTTTGGTTAATTATTGATTTTTAACCCTACACCGAATGAGGCATGAGTTACCCTACCTTCTTTCGAAAAAAATATTCAGGAATAAAGAGAAGTGACTCAGTTTGGATAAATGAAATCGTATCAGGCATTTACCCTGGCTGACTCGGGATGAAAGATAAGTCTGGCGAAAGCACCGTGCGATTCGTTATTTCCAATTTGCAATTGCCCGTTGTGCGATTCCATGATTAACTCAGTCAAATGTAGCCCCAGTCCAAAATTGGCATCGTGACGTTGGTAAGCGGAAAACGGTTTGAACGGATGCTCAATGATTTTTTCCGGGAAACCGGCACCTTCATCGTTAATGGTGACTTGTAGCATCTGATTTTTATTACAGATATCGATGGAAATGGTTCCGTTAACCGGTGAATGCGAAATGGCATTTTCCAGCAGGTTAATCAGCGCCTTGCTAATGTATTTCCTATCGATCGTCAGAATCGTCTCCAATTTTGGTTTCTGGTGAAGAATTACTTTTAGGTTATGACTTCTGATTTTATCAGACAATTCGGCCAACGCCAGTTCAACAATTTCATCTAAATCTGCTTCTTCCCGATTCAACGCCAGTTTGCCCCGGGACCGAAGATTTGAGACGTCCAAAGCCATGAAAGAGAATCGTTCGAGCCGTTGCACCGATAGGTCCAGTATCTCAACCAGTTCCTTCGATTCACCAACCATTTGTATACTCTTGAGTAATGAGAGTGAGCCCAGAACGCCGTTGAGTGGTGTCCGGATTTCGTGGCTGAGTAGCTGAATGAATTCCGACTTGGCTTTATCCAACAGGTGCAGCTCTTCGTTGGCTTTCAGCAGCTGCTGATTGAGGCTTTCCAGCTCTTCCGTCCGGTTTCTCACTTCATCTTCCAGCCAGTGATTTACTTCTTTTAGCTTTTTGCGGCTTAGACTTAATTCCACCTGTGTTTCAACGCGGGCAAGCAGTTCATCGAAGGCAAACGGCTTGCTGATATAATCGACTCCGCCACTTTGAAACCCTTTTTTTATACTCTCCATGTCGGTTTTTGCCGTTAGAAATATCACCGGCGTTTCAGCATTGTTATTTGACTCCCTAATTTGCTGACAAACGGAGAAACCGTCCATGTCCGGCATCATCACGTCCAGCAATATCAGGTCGAAAATTTCCAGCGAGCACCATTCCAGCGCTTCTTCTCCGTTCATGGCGTATTCGGGTTGATAACCCTGTTCCGTTAGCAGCTTAGCTAAAATTTGGATGTTCCGTGGATTGTCGTCGACGATTAATATTCTTGCGTGATGGTTATTCATGGCTTTTCTGTTTTTAGCTTTTCAATAATTTCTGGAAATGCGCGGAAGAGCGTTTCTTCTTTCTCTATGTTGAATGTGTGAAACGCATGGTCCAACTCTTGTAAATAGCTCTTTATTTCCGGATGGTGAATTATTTCTGTGTTTGCAGAGATTTCTTCGATGAACTCTTTCATCATCTTTCGCGGCCTTATTCTCTGCATGCTATTCCATTTTTGCAGTAGTTCGTGTTCATTTTCCCCTGAAATGACTGAAGCGGATTCATTGCCATGTTGTAAACGGTGGTTGTTTTTTTCGTTAACCGGTGGTAGGCAATTGGCAACTGTTTGGAGAAATTTCTTTCGTTCTATCGGTTTCTTAAGCAGCGCTTTGAACAGATTGGGGTATTGCTCTTTTTCTTCGGCTGTCAGTTCGGAAGCGGTGTATGCGATAAGCGGAATATCCTGCCATTGAGGATTGCTTTTGATGCTTCGGGCTGTCTCGAAACCACTCATTCCGGGCATTCTCAAATCAACGATAATAAGCTGCGGTTTCAGCCTTCTCATTATTTCCAGCGCGTGAGCTCCGTTCTCTGCTTCTGATATTTTTACCTGGCTTCCGCCGAAAAATCCACGGGTAACTTTTCGGTTAGCGCGATTGTCATCAACGATTAACACGCAGGAGCCGGCCAGGAGTTGATTGTCGATATGTGATTTTTGCTGATAGTCTGTATCATCGGCGTCCTTCACAACAGCAATATCAGGCAGAGTGACATAGAAAGCGCTTCCCTGATTTAGTTTGCTTTCAAGCCTGATTTCGCCGCCCATTAGTTTAACCAGCCGGTGTGTGATGGCGAGTCCCAGGCCTGTTCCTCCGTATATTTTACTGTCCTGGTTATCGATCTGCTCAAAAGCTTCGAATATTTTTTCCTGTTCCTTATCGGCAATTCCGATCCCTGTATCTTCTACACGAAGAAGAATGGATGAAGAAGTTTCACTTTGATTTGTAGTTGAAACTTCAATCCGGATGTGTCCCTCGTCCGTAAATTTCAAAGCGTTGCTGATCAGGTTGAGCATGATTTGACGAAGCCGGAGTTCGTCCAATAGAAGTATCCGGGGCGTGCTTTCTGAAATCTCACTCAACATCCTGACTCCCTTTTGCGAAGCTTTTAACCGGAATGTATCGACGATTTCCTTCATGAGAAGACGAATATCAACCGGAGTCTCTTTTAGGTCCATTTTTCCGGCGTCAATCTTCGAGAAATCGAGAACGTCATTAATCAAGTTCATGAGCACTTTTCCGCTCGATTGCATCGAAGAAAGATAATCCCGGTGCGTAGGATCTGTGATGCTTTGACTCAGAATCTCGGCATAGCCCAAGATGGCGTTCATCGGGGTTCGTATTTCGTGCGACATGTTGGCCAGAAAGGCGCTTTTGATGCGAGTCGCTTCTTCTGCTTTTTCTTTGGACTGAATCAGTTCTTTTTGAATTTGTTTTCGCTCTGTGAAGTTGAGTAGAATGCAGTGCGAACGCAGGTAGTTTCCTTGTCTATCGTATTGGACACGTCCAGTGACAAGGACGGTTATCGATTGCCCATCTTTTCGTTCCAGTGTCAGCTCCAGATCATTGATGTAGCCTTCGGTGGCAAATTTTTGAAAAAGCCTGGGGAACGATTCTTTTGTTTCGTAACTGAATATTTTCCCAAACGGTTGTTCGATAATATCTTCCCGTGAATAGCCGGTGAGTTTGCTCCACTCTTGGTTGATACTCAAAAAGCAGCCACATTCGTCAAGCGACTGATAGGCAATAGGTGTATATTCAAATAAATTTCTGAAACGGTTTTCGCTTTCCATTAATGACTTCTCGGCCATGTACCTCTCCGTGATGTCGTCAATGCTCAGCAGGTACTTTCTCTCTCCCGAAGTTTGTATGGTTGCCGATGAAATCAACACATGCCGGGTGATGTTTGCATTACCGTGTTTGATCTGCATGGTTCCTTCGACCTTGTGTTCGCCTGTTCCGCTTTGAATGGTGCGATTGAGTGTTTGCCGAATGGCGCAATGCCCACAATTGGGAGAAGTTCCACAAACATTGGGATATGCATTTACACAATGAAGAATATCGCCAACTAATTTGCCCACAAGTTCAGAATCAGGAGCAAAGTGGCTGTGTTGGATTCCGGGCTTGTTCACCTTTTCAATCCGGGCCCTCTCGTCCACCAGCATCATGATAATAGGGGCCTGATCGAAAATGGTATCAAGAATATTAGTCTTTTCCCGTAGTTCCTGCCTTGTTTGTGTTTCGGGAGTTATATCGCGGTAGCTGAAAACCCGGCCAATGGTTTGCTCTTTCTCTATAACAGGAAGGGAAGTGCGTTCAATTGTTCTTCCGTCTTTTAAATAGAGTGTGTCAGTTTTTTTGTTCTTGCTAAACCTTTCCGGCTTCTCCGAATATCCTTTTATTGTCAGGGAAGAGTTGATAAGTTGACTTTTGGTGAAATCAGATAATTCGGCCGCTGAAGCATTTTTTTTGACAAGAGGCTCCAGGTTCCACATCTTGATTAGCTGACTATTGAAATGGATGATTTCTCCAGCAGTATTGAGTAGCAAAACCCCTTCATTATTGGCCTCCAGTGAAGTTTGCAGCATTTTTTTTAGTCCCTGAGCTGAGTCGCCGGAAGATGGAATTGAATGAATAGAGTCTTCGGAAATGGTTGTTAAGTCAGACTCAATCATCTCTTTTAGAGCTGTCAGCGGACGAATATCATGGGACTCGATTGCTCTTTCAATGGTCAGGTAACCGAAAGTTGAGTCGTCAGGCCATTGAATTTTGCAATAATCAGGAGTGTCTTCAGGGAACTTAATGTGGCGAGACGTAGAAGTTACCGTTAAATGAATAGACGTGTTGATATACAGGGATGTCAGCCGGAGAAGCTTTTGCCATCCTTGTTGAACAATCGAAGAGAGGTGCGGTTTGTCAGAGCTCATGTTCTGTTGTCGCAAACAATTCTAATGGTTCATACTATTGTCGTCCAGGTTTTGGAAAATGATTTTTGGGTGGTCTGGGAGGTCGGTTTATGATAAATTAACGTCTTTTTTTTCAGAATATTTCCGTTCCCGTGAAAATGTAATACAGACTAAATAAGTATAGCACAGTAAAATTCATTGATGTTTTTATAAATGAATATTTTAGTCGGTCAGAACCAGTCTTCGCATATAAGGATATGGATAAAATTTGTTTTCAGACTGATTTTAACGAAGTGATTTTTCAACAACAGCATGCACATTCGCACAGGCTGTTTTATCTTAGCACTTATTTTCAGAAAAGGTAAGATGATTGAAATATGTGCTATTGCTTCGGGAAGCAACGGAAACTGCTATTATGTAGGAAACGAGATGGAGGCTGTGCTCATTGATTTGGGAATTTCGACCAAACAAGCGGTGCAGCGAATAGCAGAAAAAGGACTGAATTTGCAGAAGATTAAAGCCGTTTTTGTTTCGCATGAACATGCCGACCATGTGCGTGGCGTCAGAGTGTTTTCCAAGCGATATAGCATCCCGGTTTATTTTACGGCGCAGACTTACCTGAAACTTTCGCGACGAGTGCAACCCAACAGTCCCCGGTTTTTCAAACCCGGCGAATCGGTTACCATTGGCTCCATTACGGTTCATTCCTTTCTGAAAAATCATGATGCCGTTGAACCCTGTAGTTTCCGTATTGAATTAAATAACAAGCATATTGGTGTGTTTACCGACATCGGTGAGCCATGTGAAAATTTGCAGCAGCATTTCACGCAATGCCAGGCGGTTTTTCTGGAAACCAACTACGACGAGCCGATGCTGTTGAATGGCCCCTATCCGTATTACTTAAAGCAGCGGGTGGGTTCGAAAAATGGTCACTTATCGAACGTACAGGCACTTAATTTGGTGCAGGAGCAGGCAGGAGAGGAGCTGGGGCTCATTTTTCTTTCTCATATCTCGGCCGAGAACAATACGCCCGAGTTGGCAATGGAGTCATTTGGTTTGATATCAGATAAATATGATGTTCGATTGACCTCGCGTCATGCACCGACTGATGTGGTGAGAATCGATTAGTTGAGATTCATTCTTCTCTGCATTATGTATATATTTGTTACGCTTTACAATGAACTATACGAATCTTCCGGCATAGCCGAAAGCATTCAGGATAAATAACAATATTTGGGATAAAATCATGGCTGAATTTAAGTACCAAAAACCTTTTCCTGTAAAGGAAGATAAGACGCAATACCGTCTTCTGACAAAAGATTACGTTTCGACCGTAGAGTTCGACGGCCGGAAAATTCTGAAAGTGGACCCGAAAGGATTGGAATTGCTCGCACAGGAAGCAATTGCTGATGTTTCGTTTTACCTTCGTCCGGCGCACCTCGAGAAGGTGGCTAAAATTCTGGACGATCCGGAGGCGACGGATAACGACCGTTTTGTAGCCTACACGCTGCTGAAAAACTCGGAAGTTTCGGCTAGTGGTGATTTACCGACTTGCCAGGATACCGGAACTGCCATTGTAATGGCGAAAAAAGGTGAGGATGTTTATACGGGTGTAGATGACGCTGAATTCCTGTCGAAAGGAATTTTTAATACCTACGGCGACCGGAACCTTCGCTACTCGCAGGTGGTGCCTTACACCATGTTCGAAGAGAAAAATACAGGAACTAACTTACCGGCGCAGATTGATGTTTACTCGAAGCCGGGTAATTCGTACGAATTTCTTTTCCTTACCAAAGGAGGTGGCTCAGCCAACAAAACGTATTTGTATCAGCAGACCAAGTCGTTGCTGAACGAAGAGTCGTTGACCAAATTCATTAAGGAGAAAATTCGCGAACTGGGAACGGCAGCATGTCCTCCGTATCACCTGGCGATTGTGATTGGTGGTACTTCTGCGGAAGGAAACCTGAAAACCGTGAAGTTAGCTTCAGCTGGTGATTTGGATAACTTACCTACCGAAGGAAATGATGGTGGACAGGCATTCCGTGATTTGGAATGGGAAGCGAAAGTGCAGAAAATGGCGGAAGAGTTTGGCATTGGCGCTCAGTTCGGCGGTAAATATTTCACCCACGACGTTCGGGTAATTCGCTTGCCACGTCATGCTGCTTCGTGTCCGGTAGGTGTGGGCGTTAGCTGTAGTGCCGACCGCAACATCAAAGCTAAAATTACAGAGGAAGGTATTTTTGTAGAGCAACTGGAAAAGAATCCGGCTCGTTTCCTTCCGGCGAAAGCCCCGGAACTAGCGCCTCCGGTTGAAATAGACTTGGATCAGCCAATGGCCGATGTGCTGAAGGAACTGACAAAATATCCGGTGAAAACCCGTTTGAATTTGAAAGGAACACTGATTGTTGCCCGCGATATCGCTCATGCGAAAATCAAAGAGATGGTCGACAAAGGTGAGCCGATGCCGGAATATTTCAAGAATCATCCGATTTATTACGCCGGACCGGCAAAAACTCCGGAAGGAATGCCGTCTGGTAGTTTTGGTCCGACCACAGCGAACCGTATGGACCCGTATGTGGACTTGTTCCAAAGCATGGGAGGATCGATGGTTATGCTGGCTAAAGGAAACCGTTCGAAAGTTGTAACCGATGCCTGTAAAAAGCATGGCGGTTTCTACCTGGGATCGATTGGTGGACCAGCCGCTATTCTGGCGAAGGATAACATTAAATCGGTTGAAGTGGTTGACTTCCCGGAACTGGGAATGGAAGCGGTTCGTAAGATTCGAGTTGAAAACTTCCCGGCGTTCATCATCGTCGATGATAAAGGAAACGATTTCTTTGAAATGTTGTAAATCGGTTTTACACGATATCACAGAAAGCTGCATCAAAAAGTGCAGCTTTTTTTATGTGTTTCTTAAGAAAAATAGTGTTGTCGGGTTGGTAACATATTGTTACTTTGCGGTCAACTCACATTTGTTGCTTTTTGGCTGAACGCACGTAAACATTCGGGCAACATTACGGTTATTCTCTAAGTTGTTTGCTGACCATTCCTAACTGGCGGAGTTTTGAAAATATTTTAAAAACGATTTTTCATTATGGAGCAAAATAAACGCAGTAACCGAAACATACTGCTAGTGCTTTTTGTGGGTGTTCTGATGGGAGCCCTTGACATTTCGATTGTAGGGCCGGCCATACCGTCCATCTCAAAGGACATTGCTGTCAGTCAGCGATTACTGGGATGGATTTTTTCCATCTATGTGTTGTTCAATCTCGTTGGAATCTCGCTGTTTGCCAAGCTTTCCGACCGATTTGGACGAAGAAGCATCTACATGCTTTCCGTCTTCTTGTTTGCCGTCGGCTCACTTATTGTCGCGCTTTCGCATACGTTCGATATGTTGATGGTGGGACGCGCTGTGCAGGGATTTGGTTCCAGCGGTATTTTTCCGGTAGCATCGGCCGTAGTGGGAGATGTATTCCCTCCTGAAAAAAGGGGACGGATTCTCGGCCTTATCGGTGCTGTTTTCGGACTGGCGTTCATTATAGGGCCGGTCATTGCCGGAACAATGCTGTCGTTCTTCTCCTGGAACTACCTTTTCTTGATCAATCTGCCAATTGCAGCTCTTATTATGTGGGGGAGTTTCCGCATTTTGCCCAATAAAAGAATCGAAAGCTCGACGGTGCTCGACTGGAAAGGAATCGTTTTGCTGGGGCTTTTACTCGGCGCCTTTGCGTTGGGAATTAACCGTACTAGCACATCGGGATTCTTCAGTAGTTTGGCTTCGATGCGGGTTTTGCCCTTTTTAGTGGCATCAGTAGCCTTGCTTTTTGTGTTCGTTCGTATTGAAAAAGACGCACAAAATCCGGTGGTTCGGGTGAACATGTTTCGAAGCCGGCAAATTCGCCTGGTAGCACTTATCGCTTTTGGTACAGGCGTTTTGCAGGCATCGTTTGTGTTTGTTCCCGATTTCGTGGTCGATGTATTCGGAGTCACTTCGGCGAAAGCCAGCTTTATGCTATTACCGGCTGTTCTGGCCATTGCAGTTGGCTCGCCTTTGTTTGGCCGCATGCTCGATGCCGTTGGTTCACGTGTGGTTATACTGATTGGTTTGGTCATTGCTATTGTGGGTTATTACCTGATGCACGAAGTGGAAGGCAGTCGTAGCTTCTTCTATTTGGCAGGTGCCTTAATTGGACTAGGACTTTCCGTTCCATCAGGTAGTTCGTTGCGTTACATCATGCTGAATGAAGTTTCGGCAGCGGAACGGGCAACAACGCAGGGATTGGTAACCATCTTCATCAGTATTGGACAGATGTTGGGCGGTGCTATCATTGGGGCAATAACTGCATCAGAAGAAGGTATCAAAGGTTATCAGAATTTGTTTTTCTACCTGGCGGTGATGATTCTGGTGATGACCTTATTTTCCGTTCGTTTAAAAAGCCGCAAAGTGGAACTGGCAACCAGCGTTCGGGAATAAGAAGAAGATTATTCAGCCGAAAGGCTGGTGAAAAATAAATAGCCCAACTTCCGATGAGGAAGTTGGGCTAAACTTTTATGATATGTTGGAAATCTAGGTGGTTTTCCTTTTTATTCTGAAACAGTTTCCTGTTCTATCTGCTCACTCTCCAGTTTCTTTTTCAAGCCGAGACTGACGCGATTTCGTTTCCGGTTTCCGAATTGATACTCTTTTTTCCGTGCACCGGTATTTTTATCCGGATCATGTTTCTCATCACGACATTCGTCTGAACAGCAACCATCGTATTGAGCAGCACATTCAGGGCACTGAATGAAGAGCAGGTGGCAGGCGTTATTGGCACAATTCGTATGCGTGTCGCACGGTTTTCCACACTGGTGGCAATGCGAAATGATTTGACCATCGACACTTTCGCCCAGACGTTCGTCGAACACAAAGTTCTTTCCGACAAAACGTGACGGAAGGTTCTCCGTTTTGATCTGCCGTGCATATTCCAAAATTCCGCCGTGCAACTGATTCACGTCGTTGAAACCAAAATGACGCAGATAAGCGCTTGCTTTTTCGCAGCGGATGCCTCCGGTACAGTACAGCAGAATCTTCTCGTCTTTTTTATCCTGCAATTGCTCAACTACCATCTCAATTTCCTCACGGAAAGTGTCGGCTTCCGGGCAAATAGCGCCTTCGAAATGACCAATCTCGCTTTCGTAGAAGTTGCGCATATCCACGATGATGGTATCGTCTTTACCAGCTAATTCGTGGAATTCCAGCGCACTCAAATGGTTACCTACATTGGTTACATCAAATGTGCGTTCGTCGAGGCCGTCGGCTACAATCTTCGGGCGCACCTTGATGGTGAGTTTGTAGAAGGATTTGCCGTCGTCTTCAATGGCATATTTGATAGGGATGTCTTTCAACAAATCGAATTTGGTCAGCGTTTTCAGGAAGGCTTCCATGTTGTGTTCAGGTACGCTCATTTGTGCGTTGATGCCTTCGCGCGCGACGTAAATACGACCGAAACATTCCAGGGGGAACCATTCACGATACAGTTGATCACGGATTTCACCCGGGTTGTCGATGTAATGATAACGGTAAAACGAAATGGTTTTCCGGTTAAACGTTTCCGCCATCAATTGCTTCTTCAGCTCTTCTTTGTTAATTCGATTGTAGAGAAACATCTTATTAAAATGTGGTCTAAATTAATATAGTGCAAAGGTAGTTTTTCCGCGAATTTTCACAAATAACTTTTTAGTCGTCAACGAGCTAATTGGACGCATAAAAAACCGTACCCTGAAGGATACGGTTCCGCTTACGTTGGTGGAGGACAATCTCCTCCGGAAAGTTACTCATACATGCGATCGCCAATGGATGCCTGTAGGTCGTATATGCTTAGTGCATAGTCAATTTCTGATTTTAGCAGCAATAACCGGCTGTTCGATACCGCAGTGGTGGCGTCGAGCAAATCGAGGTTGGTTATGGAGCCAGCCTTGAAACTGGTTTCAGCCAGTGAAAATGCGTCTCTTGCCTGCTTCAGCTGAAGTTTGAATTGCTGCACCTTATGAGCCGCAGTTTCGACGTTGGCGGAACTTTTAATTACATCGCTTGCCACTTCACGTTGCATTCGCTCCGTTTCGTAAACCGAACTTTGTATGCCCGATTTGGCAAGTAGTTGTTGGTTTTTATTCCGGTTGGCGTCAAAAATCGGGATATGCAAATCCAGGCCTACCGCATAATTGGGTTTGAGCTGATAAAGGCTTGGAATATAACCGTCTTTCGCGCCGGCTGAAACAAAAGCCCGCAGGTTCGGTGTATTCTTCGACTTGATCAGATTCAGGTTCAACTCGGCCAGGCGCGTTTTCTCGCGGGCAATTTTCATCTCGTCACGGTTACGGACCGCCATATTAATCATGGTGTCTGCCACCAGGTGCTGAGGATGATCGACTGTTAGTTTTTCTTTGACAAAGTGACGTTTGGTTTCCGGTTCACCCAACAGTGTGTTTAAGACCGCTTGTTGGATACGGATAGAGGCCAGAATATCAAGCTTTTGGCTTTTTACTCCTGATATTTTCACTTTCGTGGAAAGTGCTTCATATTGCGTTGCCGAACCAGTTTCCATCTTTTTGTTGATGAAATCGAGGTGACGTTGCAAATTGGCCAACTGCTCGTTTTTGATGTCGATGGCTTCCTGCAGGAAAAGCAAACTATAGTAAGTATGCACTGCCCGGATGGACAGTTGCTGCTTCACTTGCTCCAACGTTTGTTTACCCAGCTGCTTGCTCTCTTGCTGAAATGCTATATTCGCCGCTGTTTTACCAAAATCGGAGATGGACTGGCTGACATCGATGGTTGCCGAATAGTTATCGCTCGGATTCATCTGAATTTCACCCATTCCCGGAATGCTGAATTTGGTTACCGGCCCGATATGCGAGTAACTGGCATTGGCACTTACGTTGGGGTAATGTCCCGACCGAGCCAATTCAATCTGTGTATCGGCTCTTTTGATGGCTTCTTCTGCTTCTTTTACCGAAGGGTAACTGCTGACCACCCTGCTGATAATGCTGTCCAGCGAGAGTGAGTCGGCTGGTGAAGTTTCCATCGCAACCGTTTCAGTCTGTGCACTCAGTTGCTGCGAAAATGCCATCACTATGCCGATGAGCAATGGTAATATATGGTTTTTCTTAATCATGATTCACTCGATTTTTTGCTTCCAATTTTTTCCTTGTATGTAACCAGAAAACCGGTATTCCTCCTATCAAAGTAATGATAGCGGCTATTAAAAAGTCATCATCAATTCCCTGGACAAATGCTTCACTGCTCACATGACCTATCAGTACTGATTTGGCCTGCATGGCAGCGGTTCCGAGAGAACTTCCGGTGGTATGCTGAATATAGTTGGTCAGACCGTGAGTTACCTGCTTAAAAGTTTCCGAGTTTGCATTCAATGCTCCACCATAGATCGTAGTGTGAAATTTTATCCTGGAAGATAGAAGAGTTGCCAGAATTGCTACACCGAAACTACCTCCCAACTGTCGAATTACGTTGAACAGACCGGATGCTTGCGCCATTTGGTGCCTCGGAATCTCGAGCAGCGAAATAGCACTCAGCGGGGTAAAGATGATACCCATCGCCAGCCCACGGATATACAGTGAAGTCATAATGTAGTTGTGCTCTGTCAGCCTCGAAAACAAACTGTTTAGATAGAAGCTAAGAGCCAGCAGGATAATTCCCAGGACAACGGGAATTTTTGCGTTGTATTTGTCTGCGAAACTACCGGCAATTGGCGATGCTGCTCCCTGGATAAATCCGATAGGCAAGAAAACGGCTCCCGCCTGAATCGCTGTATACCCAAGGGAGTTTTGCAAAAACAGGGGCAACAGGAATGTACTACCGAACATCCCGATACCAAAAATGAACATGATCAGGTTGCTGATAGCAAAGTTGTAGTTCTTCAGTAGTTTCAGGTCCACCAACGGCTTATCCACTGTTAACTCAGTAATGATAAAGACGGTTAAAGCAATGGCTGAAATAGCAAAACAAATCAGAATAAACGGAGCATGCCAGCCTTCACTATTAGTCGCTGCATTTCCTTCTGACAGAGCGTAGAGCAGTACCGGAAGAAAAATACTGACGGACAGGAATCCTATTAAGTCGAACTTTCCCACCCGGTGATTGACGTATTCCTGTTGGATAATCATGGTGACAACCATACCGATAATTCCGACTGGCACGTTGACGTCGAACATGAGTTTCCAGCTGAAATTGTCAACCAGGTATCCTCCAATCAACGGACCGAAAGAAACGGATGCTGCGGCTGAAATAGCCCAGAATCCGAGGGCTGTTCCCCGTTGTTCCGGCGGAAATTCGCGGGTAATAATTGCCATCCCGATAGGCATTAGCGAACCTGCTCCCAATCCCTGAATAACCCGGGAAAAAATGAGCATATCCTCATTGCCCGACATTCCGCACATCATGGAACCAAAGGTGAACAGGAACAGGCCGAAGAAATACATGCGCTTGTGCCCAAAACGATCGGCAAACCATCCGGAGGTCGGAAGCATGACGGCCATGGCGAGCATGTAAGCTGTCAGTACCCATTCTATTTTATCGATGCTCACTCCGAACGAAGCCATGATTTTCGGTAACCCCACATTGACGATGGTGGCATCCAATACCGCCATAAAGGTTCCAATCATGACATTTCCCAAAACCCACCAACGATAAAATTCGCTCTTGGGATGATACGATGAGTCTCTGGTCCGGAGAATCCGCCTGATTCGGTGAGCAAGCGTTATTTTCCGTGGGTGGCTCATTGTCGAATAATTTTAATGACTGATGACATACCGGCCATCAGATTGAATTGACTGATTTTTTCGTTGTTGTCAGCTTTGTCAATTGATATTTTTACCGGAACACGCTGGGTTACTTTCGTGAAGTTTCCGGAAGCGTTGTTCGGCGGAATCAGCGCAAACTGCGAAGCGGTGTTCGAACCGATATAGAAAATCTTACCAAAGAAGGTGACTCCCGGATAGGCGTCGATGGTGAATTTGGCCGGTTGACCATCTTTTATTTCACCTACGCTGGTCTCTTCCAGGTAAACGGTAATCCAGTAGTCGTGGTTGTTCGAGATGGTAACAACCGATTGACCGGGTTGCGCCATATCTCCTTGCAATAACCAACGTTTGGCAATCACTCCACTGATAGGAGCGTAAAGTTTTGTATTATCCAATGAAGCCTCAATCACGCCCACTTGCGATTTGGCTGTATTGATGGCAGCTTTTGCACTTTTAATTTGCGATTGCGCTACCTGTAGTTGTTTTTGAGCTGCCTGGTAAGTTGCCGAAGCAGCTTCGTATGCTTTTTGCAGGTGTTCGAACTGTTCCTGCGGAATAACTCCACCTTTGAACTGTGTTTTCCCCCGTTCAAAGTCGTCTTTGCTTCGTTGCAGGTTCACTTTCAGTACTTTCAGATTTTCTTTGTTGTAGCTGTACTGTGCCTGCGCCTGAATCAATGCCGTTTGTGCCTGTTCAACAGCTGCTTCCGTCTGGTTTTTACGGGCAACCAAATCGGTGCTGTCCAGCTCAGCAAGCAGTGTTCCTTTTTCCACTGTGTCGCCTTCTTTTACGTACATTTTCTCAACGCGGCCCATCATTTTGGCGCTCACGGCCACTTTATCGGCATCAACATACGCATCATCTGTTTTAATGTAATGCGTATATTCTTTGTAATAGTGCCAACCAATACCCAGGACGGCAACAATAACAATGGCCAGGGGAAGGTATACCCTGACTTTCTTTTTCCTGTTTTTGTTCTCGCTTGTCATCTATTTTATTATTGTTTTTTTATTTCTGAATTCCACGTATAAAAACTTCGGTAAAACGGTTGGTCTTTTCCACCAAAACAGCATATTCCTCATCGTCGAGGAAGAAGTATTCCTTGTTTTTGATGAAAGTGGTTCGAAGCCCCCGAAGGATATCGATAAAAAGCTCTGCCAACTCATCCGGATGGTCCTCCTTGAAACTGCCATTTTCCATGCCCTGTTTCAGTACATCGCTCATGATCTGAATTTCCTTGGTTTTGGAACGAATCCAGGAATCATTCATGAGTGACTTGAATTCCCTGATGTTGCTCATCTTGAATCGGCTGAGATTTAAAAAGGTGCGGAACAGTTCCATGCGGGTTTTCACAAAGTTTCGGATCATCTGATCCGGAAACTCTGACTGTTCCATATTTCGCCGGAGATTTTTGATGAATTCATCGTGCTCCTTGTCAACAACATGAATATAGAGGTGTTCCTTGTCAGGGAAATAATAGTATAGCGAAGCTTTGGAAATCCCGAGGTCAGAAGCAATTTCACGCATTGACGTTTTTTCCAGTCCGTAAACTCCGAAACGTCGTTGTGCCGCCTCAGTTATTCTGTTGAGTTTCTCTGTATTTCCTCCAGTGTGCTTTACCTGAACCATTCTATTGTTCTCTTTGACCTTATTGTTAGAAGGGTCAAAAATAATACAAGTAAGTCGCAGTAATGTTTCTTAAATCTTAAATATTTAGCGGAGTATGTAAGAATTCACATAAACACTTTTTAACAACATTATGACAATAAGCAGGTAAGACAACCAAGCTTGGCGTTGAAATATTGGTTGTTATTTTGTTGGCCAGTGTTTGTGCTTACCTCCATTGAGTTGTTCTTTTTCGGTAGGCGGATGGGGAAGGGGAATATTTTATTCGGAAAGGTTTTTTAACAAAAGGCGGTGGTTTTTCAAAGCGGATGCAGAACGCTGAACAAGGTCATGAATCCCGAAAATAGTGTAATGAGGATACAGATTTTCTGAAACAGACTGACGGAAACAATCCGGCTGAGCTTTTGACCGATGAGAATTCCGAAAATCATGATGGGAAGCTGAAAGGCTGTTATTTTTAATGTCTCAACGGTAAGCATATGACTGAAGGCATATCCGATGATGGCCAGTGTAGCTGTTGCTATGTTGAAGTAGGCAAATTTCCCCCGAAAATCGTCGTTGGAAACATTCAGCGAAGTAAGGAAAAGGGCTAGGGGAGGACCACTGATGGACGTAAAACCTCCCAGAAAGCCGCTGGTCAAACCAGCCGTTACAGAACCGCGCAAAGGGTCTTTGATTTTAAAACGAAAACCCTTTAAAAAAGCAACGGAGACAATGATAAGCATTGCTCCCACAAATATTTTGAACGGACGGTCTTCGATGAAATTCAGCAATATCACACCGGGAACAGTTCCAATAACTCCCCAAATTGGGATCTTCAGGGTGTACCGGTTTAGTTTCAGGTTCGGTATTTTCAAGATAATCTGCGTGGAAGTAAGCAGGTTAAAGAGGGTTAGTACCGGAATGACCACTTTGGCCGGATAAAAAATGAGCAAGAAAGGCATAGCAAGCAGGGCAAAGCCAAAGCCTGTCAAACCTTTTAGTACTGATGCAAATAGTATGACTATTGCGATGAATACCCATTCCATATTTTTTGGTTAATTGAGAATCGGAATGGGGGCGATGGGAACAATGATCCGGAAGATCAGTTCCATCAGGACGGGCCGCCATCCCGCGGTTTTTATTTCATTTTTAGAAATTTCCGCTTCCATAAAGAAGAACGTCACCAGAAGACTTTTACCCCAACCGGTTTATATGTATATCTCCATTGAAGAATACGATGAGCAACAGTCATGGCTACTACAAATAACGGAATGAACAACGGAATGTTGATGCGATTATCACTTTTATTTTGTTAATACCGCGATAAAAGCGACTACTTCTTTTACCAAGCTAAATTAATGCAAATCTACACCTAAGCTATAGGGAAAACAAATAGCTAAATGTTATTGGTCATAACGATATGTTATTGTCGGGGGCAAAGAGGATAAAACATTTGAATTTTCCGGTTTTCGCGGGATGTAGAGTAGTGTCATAACCTGACGTTATTAGTCATAAAGAAATGGAAGCAAAAGGATAAACAGATATACCCTATTTTTGAGGCGTCTAACAAAAAGAATATAAAAATATGGTCCAGAGAAAAAGAAAAACGCACATAATTCATGGCGTTTTATTTGTGGTGTTGTTTGCTTGTTCCGCCTTCTATATATCCGAATTTAGAATAATACGGTACCTGTCATTCAGTCCTCTTATCATCGGTATTATTTTAGGAATGTTGTATGGTAATACCTTAAAAAAACATATGCCTGAAGAATGGCTGCCGGGTATAAACTTCAGCTCGAAAAAGATTTTGCGTCTGGCAATTATTTTATACGGTTTTAGATTGACTTTTCAGAATGTTCTGGATGTCGGTATTTCTGCTATTACTATTGATATTGTTATTATTGCTGTGACATTAGGGCTTGGAATACTGCTGGGCAAGTTGATGAAAATAGACAGGGAAATTACGCTGTTAACCAGCACCGGTAGTGCGATTTGTGGTGCTGCAGCGGTGCTGGGAATGGAGTCGGTGCTGAACAACAAACCGTATAAGACAGCTATTGCAGTATCCACCGTGATTATTTTTGGAACAACGGCTATGTTTTTGTATCCTGTGTTATATCGAAGTGGAATATTACATCTGACCAACGATCAATGGGGGCTTTATACCGGAGCTACAGTACATGAAGTCGCCCATGTGGTTGGAGCCGGGAATGCGATGAGTAAAGCCATATCAGGAACTGCTATTATCGTAAAAATGATACGTGTTATCTTCCTGGCTCCTGTATTGTTAATATTTGCGTTTATCGTTGCAAGATTTAAACGGACTGACGGTGATTCATCTAAAGCTGCTAAAATTACCATTCCCTGGTTTGCCTTTGGTTTTTTGGCTGTTATCGGATTCAATTCCTTCAACTTATTACCGAAAGATTTGGTTAAAGGAATTAATTATATTGACACATTTTTACTGACCATTGCAATGACGGCTTTGGGAATGGAAACACACTTTAAACAGTTTAAAGAAGCTGGTATCAAACCCTTCCTGCTGGCGCTTATACTATTTATATGGTTAATTATCGGAGGACATTTTGTGGTTAAATATTTATCCGTATTGTAGCATGGTTTCTTGAGTGAGTAGAACGCCATATCATAACAAATCGTTATGGACTGAAGAAGAATGTTGATGCCATTTTGGGCCTGGCCTTTAGGGTCAGGCCTTTAAACTAATAATGGCTTTGCAATTGATTTCTGAGGTCAACCGGTTATTCATTTTGCAACTCAATTAAGATAGCTGTTTTCTCACATCGACGGGGTGTAATTCTGCGTAAAATCGACAAAGTACTTTACGTTTCCTGTTAAGGGACCTTTGGGATAAGCAAAACGAAATTTCCGGCTGATATTTAATCCTTTTACGGGAATAATTTTCAGAGTGTTCAGTTGTATCTCTTTCTTAATGGCATTTACCGAAACCAGTCCGATTCCGTTGAAGCGGGGAAGAAAGTTTTTGATGGCCTCGGTACTTCCCAGGTGAAGAATGACGTTCAGACGGTCGAGTGGATAACCGGCATTTTTCAGGTCTTGCTCGATGACTTCCAGTGTTCCGGAGCCTCTTTCCCGGACAACCAGCGGAATGTGCTGAAGTTCGGCAAGCGAGCCGTTTGCACTGCGGCCGAATTTGCAGGTATGTCCGGCGATGACCACAATTTCATCATCGGCAAAATCGACGTACTGCAAATCGGTTTTGCTGGAATAATTTTCAACCATTGCCAAATCGATACGGTTTTCCTGTAGCTTTTGCTCCATTTCGAAGGAGTTGCCATTAATCAGGCTGACTTCAATGTCGGGGTAGCGGGTATGGAATGCTGCGATAACTTCGGGTATTACGTATTGCGAGATGGTAGAACTGGCCCCCAATCGCAACGATCCGGAGAAGGTTTGCTTAAGGCTACCGAGCTCATATTGCAGCTCATCGTAGAGGACGTGCGTTTTCTGGGCAAAACGGTACACGATTTCGCCTGCCGCTGTCAACGTAATGCGGTTTCCCTTCCGGTTGAAGAGCGCGAGGCCCAATGTATTTTCCAATTCGCGAATATGACGGGTAACAGCAGGTTGGCTGATGTACAGCTCCTGTGCGGCCTTGGTAAAACTCAAATTATTGGCGACAGCCAGAAAAACCTGGTAGCGGTAATCCATGCGATTGTTTTAAAACGTCCACATCAAAAATAGAACGAATTTTGGGTGAATAGTCTTTTTTATTAAAAAATCCTGAACAGGATTGCTTGGCAACTACCTGTCCAGGATTTAAAATGATAATAGAGTTCGTCTTTACTCAGTATCGTTTATTCATATACCGAAAAAGCATCAGAGTCTTTCGGCTATTAACGTTTGTTTCGTCGAGTAAAAACTTAGTTGGCTTGCTTCTTGAACCAGCCATCGACCAGTTCCTTATGTTCGTCGTACCATTTTTTTGCAGCCTGATCTTCCTTACCGGGAGCGGCTTCAACGGCTAACATCAATGAACCGAGGAGGTCGTCATTCATCTTGAAGTTGCTAAAGAAAGTGGCAGCTTCCGGATTTTTAGCAGCCCATCCTTTGGTTGCATACGTCGAGATGTTTTCTGCTTCACCCATTACTTTTTTGGGATCCTTCAATATTTTCAGTTTCCATTTGGCAAACATGGTGTGAGGCTTCCAGCCGGTAACCACAATCCACTCTTTTTGGTCGTATGCTTTCTTCAAGGAGGCAAGCATTCCGGCTTCACTCGAAGTAACCAGTTCGTAATTCAGATTGTAATCTTTAATTACTTTCTGAGTTATTTTCATGATACCAGCACCCGGGTTAATTCCGATAATTTTGCCGTCGAATTTGTCTTTGTATTCATTCAACTGGTCGATGGAATTGATGGTAACGTAATCAGGAACAACTAATCCCAGACGACCATCTTTGTAGATGGTTCCCAGTTTTTCAATTTTATCGCCAAATTTATCGAGGTAAGGCTTGTGCGTAATCGGGCTCCAAACTTCCATGAAAACGTTGGCATCGCCTTTGGCAACAGCTGCAAAGACAGGTGCTACGTCGGCGTTAATCAAATCAACTTTGTACCCATGTGCTTCCAGAGCTACTTTGGCCAGGTGTGTATCAGCGATACATTCTGCCCAGTTCACCATCGCAATGGTTACTTTCTTCTTAGCGCTTTTTTCAGAGTTATTCTTCTTTGAACCACCGCAGGAAGTCAGCATCAATGCAGCAGCTGAAATGATTGTAAGTTTTCGTAATAAATTCATATTCTTTTATTATTTAGATTTTCCAAGATGTTGTGTTATGCGGTCGAGGATAATGGCCAGCAGTACAACGGCCAAACCACCTTCGAATCCCATTCCGATGCGTAACTGGCTGATTCCCTGAAGGACAATTTCGCCCAGTCCTTTGGCACCAATCATGCTGGCAATTACGACCATGGACAGAGCCATCATAATGGTTTGGTTAACACCTGCTAAAATGGATGGCATTGCCAGCGGCACCTGAACTTTTAACAGCAACTGCCGCGAAGTAGCACCAAATGCTTTCGTCGCCTCGACAATGTCTTCGGGTACCTGTTGGATACCTAAAGAGGTAAGCCGGACAACCGGCGGCATGGCAAAAATGATGGTTGCAAAAGCTCCGGGGACGGTTCCCAAACCGAAAAACAATACGGCCGGTATCAGGTAAACAAAGGCCGGCATCGTCTGCATAAAGTCCAGAATCGGTCGGATGATCCGATTGGCTGTCTGGCTTCTGGCGGACCAGATTCCAAGGGGAATTCCCAGTGCAAGTGCCAGGACAGTTGATGAGAGCACCAGTGCAAAAGTTTGCATGGTTTGGTCCCAATAGCCCATCGCGTAGATGAACAGCAGGCCAAGGAGAGTCAGGAATCCGTTGCCGATTCCGGCACGCCAGAAGGCTAAGCCAGCCATCAACGCAATAGTGACATAAAACGGCATCCATACCCAGAAGGCTTCAACTCCGCCAATGAAGTTGGTCATTCCATAGTTAACGCCGTCGAAAAAACCGGAGAAATTGGCTGTCAGCCAATTAATAAAATGTTCTATATAGGTTCCAACGTCGATCATAAGTCAATGGCATTTTGAATGATTCCTTGTATTTCCTCTTTATCTTTACCCGTCATTTCCACAATGATGGAAGTTTGCGATACCAGTCCTAACAGGAAGTTCTCCTCGTTCACTACCGGAATGGGAAGATCGGTTTCCGTTAATATCGGCAGCATGTCTTCCACAGTTGTATCGGGATAGACCGAATGGACTTCGGTATTGACAATCTCTTCGATGCTCTTGGCGCCTTTTTTCTTCGCTTCGATAACATCTTCCAATTGAACAAAGCCGATAAAAGTCCGGTTGGTGCGGATAACCGGAATAGTCTTCAGACCAGCGTCCCGCATTTTGCGAATGACCACTTCCGGACCGTCTTTTTTAAGGCGGGCGACTGTGGGTTTTTCGAACATGACGGAGGAAGCCGTTACAATTTTACCTCGTTCGACTTTTTCAACGAACGATTTAACGTAATCATCGGCCGGTGCCGTCAGAATATCTTCTGAGGTACCTACCTGAACGATCTCGCCGTCTTTCATGATGGCAATACGGTCACCGAGTTTGATCGCTTCATCCAGATCGTGCGTAATGAACACGATGGTTTTCTGCATTTTCTCCTGCAAGATCAGAAGTTCATCCTGCATTTGGTTGCGAATCAGGGGATCGAGCGCCGAAAATGCCTCATCCATCAGCAGTACTTCGGGGTCGTTGGCCAGTCCCCTTGCCAGACCTACACGCTGCTGCATCCCACCGGAGAGTTCCGAGACTTTCATGTCCTCATAACCTTCCAGTCCAACCAATGCGATTGTTTCGCGGGCTTTCTGTTCGCGTTCTTCTTTTGGAATCCCTTGAATTTCAAGGCCAAATGCAACGTTGCTCAGAACAGTCCGGTGCGGAAGCAAGCCAAAATGCTGAAATACCATCGCAAATTCTTTCCTTCTGATATTCAGCAACTCCTTGTCGGTCGACCGGGTAATATCCTGGTTGTTGACAAGTATTTTGCCTGCTGTAGGTTCGATCAGCCGGTTGATGCACCTAAGGAGCGTGGATTTTCCACTTCCCGAAAGGCCCATGATTACAAAAATTTCACCCTCTTCGATGTTCAGACTGGCGTTGGTAACCGCCACAGTACATCCGGTAGACGATAAAACCTCGGCTTTGCTTTTCCCTTCACGAGATTGTTTCAAAGCCTTTTCCCTGTGTTTTCCAAAAATCAGGTAAAGGTCTTCAATGAGAATTTTCGTCATACGCTTCTAATTAAAAGTAGTAACCAATGTTGATGTTGAACCATGAGTGCCACTCGTTGTCAGAACCCCGACCAAGTCCGTGTCCCCATGGGCCAAACCAGTCCTGGTTTTTACCTGATGCGTAATCAACGTAGGTGTACAATCCTGCTTTCGTCGAAATCAATGATCCAACTACGTTCATCTGGGTATCAAGGAAACCATCAACATTTTTATTCATGTAGTTATAATCTTCGTAGAACTGAATGCTGGTAAACGGTCCCCAATTCATTGGAATCGTATACGCAACACCGGCCGTGTAAACCTGGCCTTCTTTGGCAACCTGGTATGTGTAGTTGTATGCGGCCATGGTCACCGTGTTCGTGTTTGCATCTGAATTATACGCGTAAGTAAGTGCTTCCAGTTTCACATTTAGCTGCTGTTTCGGAAGGAAATTTCCGTCGAAGTGAGCGGCAAAGGCGTAGTGGTCTCCGTTACCTTTGGTTACATGGTTGAATAACCGACCGTATTCAGCCGAAACACCTACTTCGCTGTGACCAAATTTACGGGCAATCCGGCCGTTCCATTGACCACGTTCTTCATCGTCGCCGGCTACATCGTAAGAGTAACGGGCAGGGTCAACACCGTAACCGCTTGAACCATCGGAAAAGGTATTCCAGGTTTTTCCGCCTTCTGCATTTTTATAGAAGGCCATCATAAAGTCCCAGTCGTCGGTTGAGTGAACCAGTTTGATACCGGTATCATAGTCATCTTCCAGACCTATATAGTAAGGCAGGTTAAAGAACCATGAGTGACTGGCGTAAGGCAAATCGCCAAAAGGTACCTGGTTGACACCCACCTGAAGTTGAGTGTTCTTAGAGAAATCGTATCCAACAAAACCTTGTTTCAACATTCCACCGCCGAAGTCTGACGGATAGAAGCGGTACTCTGCATTCAGGAATAATTTGCCATAACGTGCTTTGGCGTTGATTCTGAACATGTCGAGCACCCAGTCACCACCGACATCGGTGTTGGCCTTGTCCCAGGATTTGTAGCGGTAGTTGAAACGGAGTGCTCCGCCAATCTGTACGCTTTTTTCTTTTTTTTCGTTTTGAGAGAATAGGGGGGTAATTAAAAACAATAGTAATCCGGTAATTAAAATTTTCCTTTTACTAATAACCATAATTTAATTGTTTGATTTAAAATGATGTCTTCAAATTTTAAGGCATCAGCTTCAGCTAAGAACTACTGAAGTGTTAGATATGTTCTGTGCGACAAAAGTATTCCTTTTGGGGGGGATTAACAAATATTAGTCTGAATTAACGATTGTTTAGGATTCTGTTTTTGGTTTTAAATAGCTGAAAGTCAGTGTGGGCGTGTGGTTTTTGCTTGAGGGGGCCAAAATGTCTGGGATTCAGGCTGCAAATTAGGTTCTGCAGAACATATATAAAATTTCTGTTAAGTCTTTGACTCAATTTTGACAATTGAGTAGGTTGTAAATTGTAAACAGTTAGTTCGAAGAGGAATTGTCGTCAGAAATCGCGTACATTTTCCTCTCCTCCGGTGAGGACAGGGGAGGCGTCGATGTCTTCGATTTCCAGCATATCAATGAGGGTGTCGAGGGCACTGTTGATTTTATTGATTTCCTCGTCGGAAAGACTGCGCAGCTTTACATCCAGTCTTTTCTGCATCAGGTCGGGTGTGTGTGTCAATATCCGTTCACCGCTGGAAGTAAGTGCTATATTAGTGACTCGCTTATCGCCCGATTTTGGAAGTCGGGCAACATATCCTTTTTTCTCCAACCGGTTAATAATTCCCGTCATCGTTGAAGAATTCAGCCGCAGGTGGTCACGGATCATACGTTGTGTCGCCTGATAGTTCGGAGCTTCCTTCAGGTATTCGAGGCATAGCAGTTGGGGGATGCTCACGCCATATTCCTTCTGCACTTTCTTCGACTCCAGGTTAATGGAGCGAACAATCCTTCTGATTTTAATAATGACGGGTGTGAAATCCATAATTCGAAATGAGTCATTTTCACCTCAAAATTGCAAACTTTTCGCGAAAACTCTACATCTTCCGTCAGGCTTTTCCCTCATTTGACTGCTACGGGACAAAAAAAACTCCCGTCGCAAACCGACGGGAGTATTACTGGAATCGAATAACAGGAATTAAGTAGTTAATTGTTTGTTAAGCTTACTGTTTGATATTAATTCCTTCTCAGTTTTCGCTGTATTTTTCTGATGGCCTGATCGATGGATTTTTCCGGCTCGATGACGTTGTACTTACCCCAGAATTCAGGGTCGGAGAAACCTGATACAGCGTCGCTCATGATGACATTCATCTTCATTCGATCGGATGAGCGGAACGGTTTATCCTCAGTTTTCTGCCAATCGGTAACGGCCATCTCGATAGTCGATACATAGTGGGAGTTGAAAAGTTTCTTGTCCCAATTGATTTTAAACGTTACCTGGCCGCGGGAATATCCGAAGTACCATTTGCCGTTCTTTTCACGGTAGTTGACCATATAAGCTGCTTCAGTCGGGTATACTCTTGCCCCGATTGGTTTTCTCTTGATGAGAATGTCTGCAGCTTTCAGTTCGTCGGATGTATCCATATTGAACGTGGCGCTGGTGATGGCAAGTGATTCGGTATCGATGAATAATTTGCCGTAGAAGAGCGCGTCGATGGCACCGGGCCTGGGTTTAAATTCGAGAACGTAAACAAGTTTTTCGTCGATACGCGTTACGCTTGCCAGGTTGAACTCATAGTTTCCAATCATGTCATCGGTGAAGATGATGTAAGGATTTTTCATGATGTCCATCAACAGGTTGGTGTACGGACCTCCCTGGAGTTTGAATACCAGTGTATCCAGTTTCGAGTAATCGGTGCTTTTCCGACCTTTGAATAACCTGACTTTGTCGGCTCTGGCCGAAGAATAAGGCTGTTTGTAGACATCAACTACGGCCTCGGCAAGCGATACATAACTCCATCCTTTTTTTATGGTTTCACGATAGAAAGCTGTCATTTCCAAAGGTTCTTCAACATAGTTGTCCTTTTTCTTATACATGACAGTCCGAATGAGCAGATCGGGATCTGTCGGGAAAACCTTGATTTCGCTGAGAGATACGGCTAAAACATCGAGCTCAATTTTGTTCCGCTCGGGTTTCAGACTGGAAACAGGTACCTGCTTGTTCTTGTAACCAATGTAAGAAACGGTGATACTTTTGTTCAATTGGTCTTCAGGTACCTTCAAAATGAATTCACCATCGGAGTTACTCACTGTGGCAATGTTGGTTCCATCAATGGAAAGTGTGGCAAAAACCAGCGGATTGCCCGATTCACTATCTTTAACCTCACCTTTGAAGGTCTTGTAGTTTTGATTGTCTTCCGGCTGGCTACGGGGATACGAGTCGGCTGCTGCGGCTGCTCCCGAAATGAAAACAAAGAGAAGTAAGGTAACCCATACTTTCATGTTTTCGAAACTGATGATTGACTGTTTTGTTTTCATGGCTTAAGTTATTTAGCGTTTCTAGCTTTGCGCTTTCTACTCTAAAGACAAGCCGACTTTAAAATGCCCCTAATCATTTTATATTTTTTTCTTCAATTCATTTATTTTGTTGAAATTGAAGAGTGCTAATATCAGAAAATATTATGCTTGGTTAACTTGAAATGACAACTGTTTGGGAAGTATCCGGATCGTGTTTTAGTAGAGGAGAAATTTAGAATCGGAGAAATAAAAAAGGGGAGAATATTCAGTTATTCTCCCCTTGGCATCAATATTTGATGGTGATTATTTACAAGGTCACTGTTCCGGTTTGACGAATATCGCGGGAGGAACTTCCTACCAGGATATCGAACTTGCCGGGTTCGAGCACCCACTGATGTTTCTGGTCGTTGTAGTATTCGAAGGCGCTTGACGGAAGTGTCAGTTCTACTTCTTTTGATTCGCCGGGCTTCAGGAATACTTTGCTGAAGGCTTTTAATTCCTTTTCAGGACGCTTCAATTCCGACTTTTCCTGGTGAACGTAAACTTCTACCACTTCGCCACCTGCCATATCGCCGGTGTTGGTCAGCTTAACTTTTACAGTTGCCTGCTTGTCGCCAGGCGTAACCTGCAGACTGTCGTATTTGAAAGTGGTGTACGAAAGTCCGTGACCAAAGCAAAACTCTGGAGCTACATTGTAGGAATCGTAGTAGCGGTAGCCAACATAAATACCTTCCTTATAGACTTCTTTTCCGTTTTTGCCTGGGTAGTCGCCCATCGCTTCAGCCGGAACGTCAGCCAGCTTTTTCGGGAAAGTTACCGGCAGTTTTCCGGAAGGATTGACCTTACCGAAAATGATTTCAGCCAAGGCTTTTCCACCTTCCATTCCCGGATACCAGGCTTCGAGAATTCCTTTGGCATTGCCAACCCAGCTGGTCATATCCATTGGGCCACCGCCCATCATCACGATGATGGTGTTGGGATTGGCTTTTAATACAGCCTGAATCAATTCGTTCTGACCGAACGGAAGTTGCATGTTCGGTTTGTCGATACCTTCAGAGTCGAAAGCGTTGTCAGACCACTGACCGCCGTAGCCGTGAATCCAGCCGCCAACCAAAATCGTTGCATCAGCTGATTTGGCTGCTTTTACTGCCTGAGCAATCAATTTTGGATCGGCTTTTTCGCCGCGGGCTACTTTATAACCTTCAGCGTAGCTGACTTTCACTTTGTCGCCTAAATATTGCTGAATACCCTGCAGCGGCGTGATTTCGAACGGTGGACGTACCTGTGAGCTTCCTCCGCCCATGGCATTTTTGCGATCGGCATTGGCGCCGATAACAGCTACACTCTTCAAACCATCTTCCTTCAGTGGGAGCACGTGGTCCTGGTTTTTCAGCAGCACAATGCCTTCCTCAGCTACTTTCAAAGCAACAGCCTGATGTTCGGGAGTATTGATTTCGCCTTTCTTGCGGCCGCCACCCATTACGTGGGTTTCGTACATCACACGCAAAATGCGGTGTACTTTGTCGTTCACGACGGATTCGGGAACTTTTCCACTTTTCACGAGTCCGATAACGGTATCACCCATGAAGAATTTGCCGTAATCTGGTGTCTTTTGTGTCAAGTCAGTACCCATTTCCAGGTCTGTTCCGTTCATCAGTGCGTCCATCGTATTGTGGACAGCGCCCCAGTCACTCATGACAACTCCTTTGAAACCGAATTCACCTTTCAGAATATCTTTTACCAGGTATTTATTTTCGGTACAAAACTGTCCGCGGAATTTATTGTAAGCCCCCATCAGGGTGTACACGTTACCTTCTTCAACCGCTGCTTTGAAAGCCGGAAGATAGATTTCGCGAAGGGCACGTTCACTCATCTCCACGTCGATGGTGTTACGCTCGGTTTCCTGGTTGTTGGCCAGATAGTGTTTTACACAGGCAGCCACATCTTGGCTTTGCACGCCTTTGATGTAACCCACAGCCATTTGACCTGCCAGATAAGGATCTTCACTTAGGTATTCGAAGTTGCGGCCGTTTAACGGCGTACGGATGATGCAGACTCCGGGGCCCAGAATGTTGTCTTTTCCGCGGGCGTTCGCCTCACTACCAAGTACGGTTCCGAATTTGTAACCCAGCTCTTTGTTCCAGGTCGAAGCCAGGGTTATGCCGGTTGGCAAATAGGTTGATGAATCTTTACCGTTGTTCAGTAATGTCCATCCGCGGCCATGTTCGGGGCGTACTCCGTGCGGGCCGTCTGACATCACCCATTCGGGAATACCCAGGCGAGGAACCCCGGCAGAAGTAAATGACGAGTTCGCATGGATCATTCCTACTTTCTCCTTCAAAGTCATTTGACTAATCAGGGAGTCAATTTTTTTCTCGTAAGCGGGTGCATTGTTTTTCTTGGGTTGTGAGCAGGACAGCACACCCAAAATCAACACACTCAGCACAGGAAGTGCAATCGATTTTCGTTTCATGTATAAATCTGTTGTTTTAGTGGTCACATTTAAAATCTATTGTGGGTAAGGCAATTGTGCACATGACGGGGACTGAAAGAATTCTTTCATCTTGGCTCTGTTTATTGTCAATATTACAAAATAACCTAATGCATTCGAAATCGCTTTGGTGTTAATAAATGTGAAATTCAACTTACTGGTCACATTATTTGCGACTTACATAATGTGTTTTAATATAGCTTTTCCCGATGTTTTGATTTTGAAAACGGTAGCAATGGAATTTGGTATTTGAGCCGGCATGACAATATGGAGGCCGTCTTTTTTCCATTTCCAGTTAATGGAATCGTTTTTTCCCGGGACAGAAATGCTTTCAATTTTCAGGTTTCCTCCCATTTTGCTTTTCGCGAAAGCAGTCAGAACCATTTCTTTATTGGCTCCGGGCCAGCCCAACACGGTCGCGTAAATGGTATTTGGACGGGTGGTGTAGCGAACATCTCTGGAAGTATATTCTACTTTTGATTGAAATGCTCCCCCTTTTTTCAATCGTGTCGGGCCTTCACCGAAAACAATCCACGGACGGGTGTCATAAACGGCTTCTCCATATTGATGCAGCCAATTACCGATATCGAGCAATACTTTTTGTTGGTTATCCGGAATAACACCATCCGCTCTGGGGGAGATGTTCAGCATCATCACGCCGTTTTTACTGACGATGTCGAGCAGTTCGTGGATGATTTCGGCAGCGGGTTTAATGGCCAGCCCCTTCACGTAACTCCAGCTACCAATGCCAACGGTTTCGTCGCACATCCAGGTGTAAGGTAGTAGCTTGTTGGGACGGCCCCGTTCGAAATCCCGGGCACTAACCTGGTCGGGCAAATCTTCGTCTTTATGTGTGATAACTACCTGCTGGTGATTTTTTGCAGCACTTTTCAGGTAATAGTTGATGAAATCCTGACGATAACTCTGTGGAATTTTGGTTAGCAAACCGTCGAAATAAATGAGGTCAGGATGATAGTTGCTGATTACCTCTTCCAGTTTTCCCAGCCAGTTTTTGTCGAACTGGTTGGCAGGAATATTTCCGTACAGCATACGCAACTTCGGATCCGTCGACGAAGTGAACATGTTTTTGTTGTAAGGGTAATAGCTGGTATCGGATTGTGCTTTGGGACTATTCGCATAAATCTGCAGATTCCGGGCCATGTGAAAGGTGGTGACGAATTTCAATCCCCGGCCATGAATGGCTTTGCTCAGTTTGGCCATCACATCCTCGTGCGGGCCCATATCCTTCACGTTCCACGGATTGATTTTACTGGCCCACATCGAAAAACCATCGTGGTGTTCAGCTACCTGACCGGCAAATTTAGCTCCGGCTTTGAAAAATAGGTTGGCCCACTGATCGGCATTGAAATGCTGCGCTTTGAACATGGGAACAAAGTCTTGATAGCCAAATTTATTCAACGGACCATAAGTAGCCACCTGGTGCTTGTAAGCGTTGGTCCCTTTAATGTGCATGTTGCGCGCGTACCAATCGTTGGCGTATGCCGGAACGGAAAGCACTCCCCAGTGGAAATAGATACCGAATTTGGCGTCCTTGAGCCATTCTGGCGCTTTTTGATAGTGAGCCGGAATATGCCATTCTTCCTTTTGCTGTTTCTTCTCGTTTGCTGCCCGGCTTGTCGACGAAAGTGTCCCGAGCACAAGTATCAATGAAATAAGTTTTAGTGTCTGAATTCCTTTTGGCTTTCTGAATTGAGTCATGTTGCGTTCTTTAATCCCAGGTCATCGTCCTCCGACGCCTTTCTCCTCTGTTATGCTTAATTTGTAACTTGTATTTCTTTCGTTAACCGGATGTCGTCCGAGGAATTCCCGATTTGCAATTGAATTTGGTCCGGTTCAACCGTGAAGGCTTTCTTTACTTCATTCCAGTATGCCAAATCTTTTGCGTGTAGCTTTAAGCTGACTTTTTTCGTTTCTCCGGGCTTGATGGTTATTCTTTTAAAGCCTTTTAACTCCTTTTTGGGGCGTTGTACTTCCGAATGCAGATGACGGACGTACAGTTGGGGCACTTCATCACCTGCACGTTTGCCGGTATTGGTAATGTCGAAGGAAATGGTCAGCGGTTTTCCAGCTTGAATATTATCGGAACTAACTTTCAGGTTGCTGTATTGAAAGGTGGTGTAGCTCAATCCGAATCCAAAAGGATAGAGTGGTTTTCCCTTGAAATACATGTAGGTTCTGCCTTTTCGGATATCATAATCGAGGCGGGGCGGGACCTGAGAGATTGCCAGCGGCCATGTTTGTACCAGTCGTCCGGCCGGATTGAAATCGCCGAACAACACCGATGCCAATGCGCTTCCTTCTTCCTGACTGCAATGTGTCATGTGCAGAATGGCCGGTACGTTATGCTCCGTCCAGTTAATAGCATATGGGAAACTGCTGATAAGTACCACGATGGTTTTCGGGTTCACCCGATAGATTTGTTTAATTAATTCTTCTTCCTCGAGATTAATGGATTTGCGGTCGACCGCTTCTTTTCCATAGCTTGGCTTGGTTACTTTCGCCCAGCCAGCATCGCCGGTAGGATGGTTGCCAACGACCACGATGGCATAGTCGGATGTTTTGGCCAAATCGACGGCTTTGTTTTTTGAATTGTCTTCGGCATAGCTAACGCGAATGCTGTCGCCAACCCGACTGCGAATACCATCCAACGGCGTAATAGTGTAAGGAGGCGTTCCTCCGTACCAATCGCCGAGTACTTCGTTGGCAAATCGGCCAATCACGGCAATCGACTTGGTTTTTCCGGTTTGAAGTGGCAACGTCTGGTTATCGTTTTTCAGTAAAACGATGGACTTTTGTGTTGCCAGTTTGACCAGGTCTTTATTCTTTTGGCTCTTCCAGGGCACGGGCTCGCTGTTCAGACCGATTTGGGAATACGGATTATCGTTCGGTGGATCGAGCAATCCTAGTTTGATCATTACCCGGAAATCACCCCGGATAACACTGTCGATATCAGCTTCGGTCAGAAGTTTGTCTTTTAATGCCGCGCGAATGGCATCAGCATAATCGTCTAAAAACTGGTTGATGCCCGCTTTTACGGCTTCGGCAGCTCCTTCTTCCAAATCGGGATAGTACTTGTGATCGCTGATCAGCAATTTCAGCGCACCGCCGTCGGTGCAGATGATGCCTTTTTGTCCCCATTCTTTCACTGTTACGTTTTTCAGTACCGGGTTGACCATCATGGGGATTTCGTTCCACGAGTTATACGCTGCCATGTAAGCCTGGCTTCCTCCGTCTTCGATTCCCATTCGAAAGGGAACGGAATAGTATTCGCGGAAAAGTCGTTCGTTGAAGTTGGAAGATGACCAGGTTCGTTCATCTTCGTTACTATTGGCCAGAAAGTGTTTCATCAGCGAGGCCGTCAGCCAGTATTTTGGATTGTTGCCCTGAAGGCCTTTTACGAAAGCAGTGACCATGGTTCCGTTGAAGAAGGGATCTTCTCCGTAGCACTCCTCGGTTCGTCCCCAGCGTGGATCACGGCCTAAATCGGCATTGGGAGCACGAACTACCAGGCCTTTGCTTTTGTAATTTGGGTTTTGAAAAAGATATCGGGTTTCGTAGCCTTCAACGGCGGCTACTTTTTTTAGTAATGCCGGGTCCCAGGTTTCGGCCAGACCGTAAGCTTGAGGGAAAGTCGTAGTGGGAGTAGGGGTGGCATATTTTCCCCAATTTGCCGGTCCGCCCATGGAGACTCCATGCAGGCCTTCTACGTGAGTGGCTCCTTTAATTCCCAGTCGGGGAACACTGGGATCGGTACTCAGACAGCTGATTTTTTCATCCAGTGTCATGAGCGATAAAATGTTGTCAATTCGTTTTTCTACCGGAAGGTTGGGATTCTGGAAAGGGTATTGGTATTGCGCATGTGCTTTTTGGGTTCCTGTCATTAGAGTCCCAATGAGCAGAAGCATTTGGATGAGATGTGATTTCATAGTAAGCCAGTTCTTATCGGGATAGAAAGAAAAGTAATGGTAAAGGGATATTGTACTAAAAAGAACCACCAACCGTGAAAGGATCACAGTTGGTGGATTTGGTTTTTATTTATTGATGTTTCTTAATGAAAGAATGGTAAGATTCAACTTTGAACGTTGTTTTTCCTTCCAGCGGATTGCTGTCGAGCTTATAGTTCTTACCATCTGATGAAAGCTCTACTTTGTGCAGCAGATTGTCGGATGGAAGACATACCAAACCGTCGGCTTTGGTGTTGCGCGTATCGAATACTTCCAGCTCCAGCTTCGACCAGTCCATGTCTTTGGTTGACTGAGCCAATTTGATGTGGGGAATGACAGCACCGTCGCGGACCAGCATCACGACCGGAATTTTTCCGGCTTCGATGTGGTGCCATCCACCTTCATAAGCTTTTCCTGTTTGGTAATCGATCCATTCGCCTTTCGGCAGATAAACATCACGGCCGCTTTCATCTTCAAACAACGGAGCAACCAGCATATCAGAACCGAACAGGTACTCGTTGTCGACCAACCACGAGCCTGCGTCGTGCGGATACTCAACGAAAAGTGCCCGAACCATCGGCAGTCCTTTTTCTGTGCACTCTTTCGCCTGTGCATAGATGTACGGCATCAGGCGGTAGCGCATGTTATCCGCTCTGCGGAAAGCATCTTCGAAATCTTTGCCGTAGGCCCAGGGCTCTTTCGGCGGTGCTCCGTGACAACGACTATGCGAGCTCAACAAACCGAAAGGCAACCAGCGGCGGTACAGGTCTTCCGGTGTTTTCTGAACAAATCCGCCTATATCATGGCTCCAGAAAGCAAATCCTGATAATCCGAATGACAAACCAGCACGAAGTTCAGAGGCCATGGCTGTGTTGCTGTTGGCAGCATCGCCGCCCCAGTGCAACGGATAACGCTGACTTCCTGCCCAGGTACTGCGTGCCCATATGATGTCGTTACCGGTGATTTTCTTCGTGATATCGTGTGCCGCTTTGTTGTAACGCAGCGGATATAGGTTGTGCTCGTAAAAGCCTGTACGACCGTTGTGGTAAATTCCGTTCAATGGAGCAGCTTCGCCAAAGTCAACTTTAATAGCGCTCACGCCCATTTTCAGCAGGCCTGCCAGTTTATCCTGGTACCATTTTACGGTTTCAGGATTGGTGAAATCGAGCGTCGCATCTTCAAAAGGAAGATTACCCTTTGCATCTTTCACATACAGTCCTTTTTTTACGATTTCCGGGAAGAGCGTATTCTTCGGCACAAAGTAAGGTAACTGCCAGAGACAAATATGGAATCCGTCATCTTTCAGGTCACTGATCATCTTTTCAGGAGAAGGAAAACGTGACGGAGAGAATTTATAGTCACAACGCCAGTCGGTTTCGAACCACCCGGTGTCGAAGTGAATCACATCGGCTGGGATTTTATCCTTGCGGAGATGTTCGGTTACTTCATAGCCTTGTTTCTCTGAGTCATAAGTGATACGGCTCATCCACAGACCAAATGACCAGAGCGGTGGCATTGGTGCTTTTCCGGTCAGGTCGGTGTACTGATCGAGAATGTCTTTCGGTTCGCCCAGGAAGATGAATAAGTCCAGTTGATCATCACCAATCATTAGCGTATTTACACCACGGAACGAAGCGCCGAAATCGCAGGTAATGGGCGTAGAAGTGTGCATAAACATACCGTAACCCCGGCTACTCATGAAGAACGGAATCGGTTTGTATTCCGCTTCGTTCTGGGTACCGTTGGCATCGTCGGTGTACAGCACAACCCTCTGACCACGCTTGTTAAGGTTGGTGAACGATTCGCCACAGCCGAAGATTTTTTCATTCGGCGAAAGCGTAAACGATGCTGCCACACTGCGCGAGTAGTCGGATGAACGACGAACAAAAGAGAATGGGACTATGGGAGTGTAAGTATCCTTGTTATCTGCAGGACTATCGGTTTGCGTCAGCAATTTTCCTTTGGCATTGTAGATTTTGATGTGCCAGGGATGGGTTTCAACAACTACGGAACCATAAGCACTCGTGTACTTGTATCCGTTGTCGACTTTGGTGTATTTCCAGATTCCCGGTTTGGCTTCGGGAGCTACACCGTTGACCAGCATCAGCGATTTACCTTCCGGTTTGGCCACAAAGCCGGTGTTCATTCGGATACGAATGGTGCGTGCCGATACAAAATCGATACGGAAGGGGAGATGCGGGTTGGCCTCGTATTCCCTGCCCGGAAACTCATTGCCCGGAGCGGGTTGCAGAAATGCCAGCATGTTGTCGAAAGCCTGGCGTGTTTTGTAAACATTACGCTGCCATTCGACGGTACCTTTTCCGGTAGCCGGATCGAACTTCGTCAAGCTGTCGGCAACAAAGTAGGTATTCTTAAAATTGTAGAAATCGGGACTAATGTCCACCGGTGAGTTGAGTAATCCGTTCTGTGATTCCAGCGACTGCGCGGCCATGGGCTGGCTGAATGTAGTCAAAATCGCAGCAGCCAGTACCGTAAAGGTCCTACGAATCAGCAACTGTGGGTTTTTCCTTTTCATTTGTTTATTCTTTGTTTCATTGAATGATTTATACTTTGTCTTTGCTTATCCTTTTTTATTGAGCTGTTAGCGTCACCTTCGCATCTGGTAGTCCTTCTGCTGAAGCTGTGAGATAGATGTTTCCCGGTTTTCCGTCTGACTGAAGAACGATGAGGCATTTTCCGTTAAAAGCGTGTCGGTAGTTGGCCTTGAATGGCTCGTGGCTGGTCTCACTTCCATTATCCACGCCGGCAATGGTGGCTTCGCCATTTACTTTAAAACGAACCAGGTTGTCGGCATGTGGAACCAGCGTTCCGTTTTGGTCGACCACATTTACGGTCACAAAAGCCAGGTCTTTACCATCGGCATGGATTTGCGGACGATCCACCGTAAGCTGTAATCTGTATGGTTTACCAGCTGTTTGAATTTCTTTAGTGAGAATAACTTTTCCATCCTTTTTTCCCACTGCTTTTAACGTGCCGGGCTCGTAAGTCAGTCGCCACATCAAATGAAGTTTGTCACCCGTCTTTTTACGGACACCCATTGATTTCCCGTTTAGGAAAAGTTCCACCTCATCGCAGTTGGTGTAAGCCCAAACATCAATAGTTTGCCCTTTTTTCCAGTTCCAGTGCGGGAAAATGTGCAGTACCGGTTTGTTGGTCCATTCACTTTGATAGAGGTAGTACGCATCTTTCGGGAAGCCTGCTAAGTCGACAATGCCGAAGTAGGAGCTTCGTGCCGGCCATGTATAAGGCGTCGGTTCTCCCAGATAATCGAAGCCGGTCCAGATAAATTGTCCCGAAAGGAAATCGTATTTCTCGATGAGTTTGAGTGTTTCTTCGTGTGTCGAACCCCATGGTGCATGGCAGTTATCGTAAGACGAGCAGGTGTAGTCGGGGTTTCCCTTCTCTGGAAGATCCCAACGTTTGGGCCACAGCCTGATGCTATCAGATGGCATGTCATAACTTCCGCGGGTTTGCAGCGAAGACACCGTTTCGGTAGCAATGAATTTTTGCCCGGGGAAAGAGTCCGGGAAGCTGGCATACAACTGATGATGGTAATTGTAACCAATCAGGTCGAGCGCACCCGATTTGATGATGCTGTTGCCGGGTTGCGGATCGTTGCAGGCAGATGTAATCGGACGAGTTGTATCGTATTGATGAACGATGCCGGCCAATTCACGTGCGATACTGGTTCCGGTAGAGTCCCATTGTTCCGGAATTTCGTTACCAATGCTCCAAATCATCACACTGGGGTGATTGCGGTCGCGAAGAATCTGGTCGGTCAAATCCTGCTTGTGCCATTTATCCCAGTCGTGTGAATAGTCGTATTTCGTTTTCTGCTTTTTCCACATATCAAAGGCTTCGTCCATGACAATGAAGCCCATTTGGTCGCAAAGCTGCAGCAATTCCGGAGCCGGAGGATTGTGGGAAGTCCGGATAGCGTTGACGCCAGCGCCTTTTAAAATTTCCAGCTGTCGCTGAATAGCGCGGGTGTTGACGGCAGCTCCCAGACATCCTAAATCGTGGTGCATACAAACACCATTGATTTTCATGGGAACGCCGTTCAGCGAAAAGCCTTTTTGCGCATCGAAGTGGAAATAACGGATGCCAAACGGTACGGTTTTATCATCGATGATTTTGTTGTCACTGATAACCTGGGAAACACTTTTATAAAGAGTAGGCGAGTCGATTGACCATAATTCAGGTTGCTGAATATGGAATTGTTGGTCAACAGAAGCCGTTTCTCCCGAAGCAATTTCTTTTTCGTTGTCAGTTTCTCCGACTTTCGTCCCGGTTTGATTAAAGAGTGTCGTGCGGAGCGTAATTTTTTTCGATTCCTTTGAATCGTTCGTAACCTGCGTGGTAACCCGCACCAATGCATTTTCGTTACTCACTTCAGGTGTAGTGATGTGTGTTCCCCAATGGGAGATATGAATCGGGGAAGTCAGTTCGAGGCGAACATTTCGGTAAATGCCGGAGCCGCTGTACCAACGGGAGTTGGGTTGGTTTGAATTGTCGACTTTCACGGCAATGAGGTTGGTGCTGTCGCCAAAATGCACGTAGGGAGTCAAATCGTATTGGAAGGATATATAGCCGTTCGGGCGTTTGCCGAGATAGTGGCCATTGATCCAAACTTCGGAATTGTGATAAATACCATCGAAGTCGATGAAGACTTTTTTTCCTCTATTCTCTTTTTCTAATGAAAAGGTTTTGCGGTACCAGCCTATTCCACCCGGAAGGGCACCGCCACCAGCACCGGCCGGATTGTCTTTGCTAAATTTACCTTCAATGCTCCAGTCATGAGGAACGTTTAAGGTTCTCCAGTTTGTGTCGTTAAATGCAGTCCCACTGGCATTGGTTGTATCGCCCAGGTGGAATTTCCAGTTGTTGTCGAAATCCCGGATGATTCGGGCCCGGTCACTCTGCGACTGATGCTGATCGCATCCATTCATCATTAAAGACAGTGAAACCAGCAGAAGAAGGGTGTAAGTTAATTTCATTGTATTCAGTTAGTAGAAGTTTTATTGTACAAAATACTATAACTTGTTTAATAAACCTTAGCGATTACGGTCAAAATGCTTTGGAAATGCATACTTGTTTTTATTGTCTTCGAAGAGAATAAGAGTTTTATGAGTAGAAATAATCCGGGAGAGCAAAGTGCCCTTCCCGGATCAAACTGCTACTTGTGATGAGACTAATGTGAATCGTAATAAGCTTTGCTAACGAAGTTTAATGTTTGAATGCAGGCTCCCTGTCCGGAAATAACCGGATCGCGAAGAACACCAATCATCATTTTGTCTGCTGTCAACGCCATAATCTTGAACTTCCCTGTCCATGATTTGGTCAGGGTTGTATGGTAATTGATGGGATGAATCAGTGTTACATCGTTCAATGTAATGGTGTGATTCTTCGTATCCAGCATATAGGTTCCAGACTGTTGTCCACCCATCGTAATTCCATCCGGTGTAGACGTGTGGTCAACCTGTACGTAAGGGCCGTCTTTCAAGTTAAAAGTCATTGAACCGAAATCGGTAGCAGCGCAA
Source organism: Prolixibacter denitrificans (assembly GCF_003014495.1). GTDB lineage: Bacteria > Bacteroidota > Bacteroidia > Bacteroidales > Prolixibacteraceae > Prolixibacter > Prolixibacter denitrificans. Next base: position 66,211 of record NZ_PYGC01000012.1, read on the forward strand.
AGCCACTGGTTGCCGGACCAATCAGGTGACCAGTTCCACGAATCACCACCAACAGCAACTCCGTCGGTTACTGAAAGCCAACTATCGTTGGTTCCGTAAAAGTAGATGGGACCCGCCCATATCTTACTGACGCCGTTGGCATCCAGGTCTAAGTACCAGGTTTTTTCTTTGCCATAACCTCCGGAAATGTTGGTCCACATATCTCCGCTTACAGCATTCTGATCAAGTGTATTTATTGACACCTGTACCGAATCAGCCTGTACATATCCACCGGCGCTTTCTACTCCGTATTTAAACGTGTAATCGCCGGGGAATGCGACATTAATCGTATCGACGACCTTGATAGAACGTCCAAATGGAGTAGTCCACAGCGGGGTTACATTAGGTGTCAAACTTGTGAGAACGATATCATTTGGATTGGCGCTCGATGGTTCTATCGTGAAATTTAAATCGCTTTTGGAGAGTAATGCTCCAAGCTCATAGTTATCGGGTGTACAAGCCGAGAAAAGCAAGGTGAGTCCCAATAACGTATATAAAATTTTGAATCTATTTTTCATTGCTTTCTGTTTTATTGATCCGTTAATCTTACCAACCTGCATTTTGTTTCAGCGTTCCTGAAGACAAGGTAATCTGGTCGTTCGGTATTTGCTGAAAGCCGTTGGTTGCTTTGATATTCGCTTCCAGCTGAGAAGCACTTGGAGGCGTTCCACCATTATCCAGATAGGAAACAGAAGTGTTATCAGCAATGGTTTTGGCTGCTTTATCAACTCCCTGACGGAGCAAATCCCAGTAACGGATACCCTCTCCAACAAACTCGAGTCGGCGCTGGGCCATGATCACATCTTCGTTAACCGAAGTGGCCGGCGATGCGGAAGGATTAGCTCTTTCCAAAACCTGGTTGTAATACGAAACAGCATTGGGACTTCCCAATTCAGCTGCCATCAGCAATACATCGGAATAGCGGATAGCAAAATAGTCCTGGTACTGACCAATTTGGAAGTCTGTAACAACAGATGTTCCTGTTGAATCACAGATCGGACTATACTTTTTCATAAAATAGCCAGTGTATTCCCGGTTCTTGTCTGCTTTGGAATAATCCGGAAATTCTTCTGAAATATTGATGATGGAGGCGAACCGGCGACTATCGTCAGCGCTGAATGTATTGTATAGTTTCGGGTCTACTGTGCAGGCACCCCAGCCGTACTGGTAAGGGAAATGTGACTCTTCCCTGATTCCTTCCATCACCATCCATGTATTGCCCGTAATGTTACCGTTGTAATCACCGGTTGACGAGTACTTGATAGAGAAAACCACCTCGGGGTTATCTTCCCCTGCATAGGTAACACCTTTCGCTAACGATGCCGCCGGCCACAGGGTTGTGTAGTCGCTGACCAGGCTGTGGCCGCTGTTGGCGATGACATCTTCAACCGCAGCCAAGGCTGTTTGAGCTGTTTCACCGCCAATTGAGCTTTTGCCGTAGTATCCGCTGTAGAACAGATAAACCCGTGCCAACAATGACTCGGCAGCCCATTTGGTCACCCGACCACTCGGAACGCTGGTGTAGTCGTTCGAAGGAAGATGATCAACAGCATAACGCAAGTCGTTCATAATTAATGTATACGTTGAGTCGGCACTGGCTTGCGGCACATTGTCCAGGGTAGGGGTGGTGACCAACGGAACTTTCTCCCAAAGACGTACCATATCGAAATAGCAAAATGCACGAATGAACTTGGCTTCCGATTCGTATTGTGTTTTTACTGAAGTGCTGTCGCCCCATGAGACCTGGTCCAATTTACCCAGCAAAACATTACAACGGTATATCGCCTGGTAGTAATTTTTCCAGGTAGTACCAAAGATTGATACATCGGAAGGAGAGATCGATTTATTGAATTCATCAAGCATCTGGTATCCGTAACCATCCGATGCTCCTGTCCCTCCTAAGCTATTGTCAGAAAATACCTCAGAAGCTACCGGGAAAGCAGTCGCTCCGTTCCAAATCAAATCCAGACCGTTATAGCATCCCACCAGTGCCGTGTAGGCATCTTCAGGTGTCTGGTAATATGATTCATTGGTTTTCTTCGGATCCGTCAGGTCCGTCGTGAGAAAGTCACTGCACGAACTGAAGGCGGTCATTGCAATTAGTGCAATAAACAAAATCCTATATCGTTTCATATTCATGTTTTCTTTAAGGTTTAGAATTTAAGATTAACACCGACCATAAGTGTTCTGGGACGCGGATAGAAGCCCAGGTCAACTCCTTGTCCGAAAGAGTAAACATTGTTGGCGTCTTTAGCCGAGTACCCTACTTCCGGATCCATACCATTGTATTTGGTGAAGGTGAACAGATTTTGAGCAGCTACATAGAAGTGAAACTCGCTGAGGTTTTTCCATTTAACCAGCCTGGCAAAATCGTAGCCTAGTGAAATATTTGAGATACGCCAGTAGCTTCCATCGTGGATGTACAAGTCTGAGAATTTAGCCCAATTGGCATTATCCTGTGTTACACGGGGCATGGTGTTCGATGTACCTTCACCATGCCAGCGGCTCAGAATCTCACTGGTCCAGTTTCCATATGCACTGGCAACGTTCCGGTACGACTGAACGATTTTATTTCCGGCTACGCCATTGGTTGTTACCGAGAAATCAACATTCTTATAGTTGCATGAGAAACTCAGACCAAAAACTTCGTGTGGATTCGGGTCACCAATGTTGGTTTTGTCGTCAGCAGTAATTTTGCCGTCACCATTCATATCCACATATTTTACGTCGCCAGGTTGTGCATCGGGTTGAAGTACTTGTCCGTTGCTGGTATAGCTCCGCACATCAGCCTCATTTTGGAATATGCCATCTGTTTTGTAGCCCCAGAAATATCCAATCGGGTTTCCGGCTGAAGCACGGAAAAACTCGGGTGCATTGTTAAACAAGATATTGGTGCCGCCATGAATAATTCCGTCTTCGGTTGGAATGTTGTTGACAATGTTTTTGTTGTACGAAAATGAGCCGCTAACATTATAATGGAAATCTTTACCAATGTCGTTGTTGAAGGACAACTGAACCTCGACTCCTTTGTTGGTTACGTCACCGCCGTTGATATAGGGGTTGGTCTTTACTCCTGCAGTTGCCAGCAGTGGAGCGGCAATCAGCCAGTTTTTTGTCTTCTTATTGTAGAAGTCTACATTCAGACTCATTCTGTTATTCAGAAACTGTGCATCAAAACCCAGATCGGTCTGGTATGAGGTTTCCCATTTGGTATCGGTAACACCGATTGTCGACGGATAAGCTCCCTGCGTCAGCGTGCTGTTGTCGCTTCCAAAGTTGTACTGCGCATTGGACAGCTGAATGAGTGACAGATAGTTGAAAGCCGTAATAGCATCATTACCATTGGTACCCCAGCTTCCGCGAATTTTCAGGAAGTTGATAACATTTTTCAGTGGTTCCATAAAAGAGGCGTTGGATGCCACCCAGCCCAGAGATACAGACGGGAAGTAACCCCACTGATGTCCCTTGGCAAACATAGTGGAACCATCGGCTCGGAACACCAGCGAAGCCAGGTAGGTCTCCTTGTAGTTGTAGTTCAAACGACCGAAGAACGATTGCTGTGCATAAACGGCATTCTGATTACCGGTCAACGAAATGGTGTGCGTAACGGTCTGGGCATCGCCGGGATCACTACTCGGACTCATGGTGATGGTGGTTACCTCAGAATTACTCAGGTAAGCGCGGTCGAAGTTGCCGAACAGTGTTGTTCCCTTGTTCGAACCGTTCATCCAGCTTCCGGTGTATTTGCGTACAGAAGTACCACCCAAAATGTCAAACTTGTGATCGTTGAGATTGAAGGTGTAGTTAACCGTATTATCCCAGTTCCAGGTATAACCTTGTGAACTACTCTGGGTAATGGTTTCGTAGTCGTTATACGAATAAAGTGAAAGGTGCCCGTAAGCCGGCAAATAGCTGTGATAAGCCGATGCCGAGTAGTTCAAACCAAAAGTCGTTTTGATTTTCAGATTTTTAATCGGCTCCAATTCAGCATATACATCACCAACCAGCGTTTGTGTTTTTGTATTGTTTTTGTTGGTCAAAACCATTGAGGCGTAGGGATTGGATTCGCCGTCGTACCAGGGACCGCCATTGTAAACAGTTGAATTCTGGCTGTTCAGGAAATTACCGTCTGAATCGTACATGGCGAGCAGCGGCGATGTGGTGAAAGCGCCACGGAAACTGTTGTTGTAGATATTTCCGTCCTTAATCCCTTTCTGTTTTTTAAACGAGAAGGTCAGGTGTTCTCCAACTGTCAGCTTTTTGTTGTACAGTTTGCGTTCGCTATTGCTGCGGAAATTGTATCGTTCGTAATTCGAGTATTTCGAACCACCGACAATACCACCCTGGCTGGTATACGAAAGTCCCAGTGAGTAAGTCGAAATGTCACTTCCGCCACTGGTCGACAAGTTGTAGTTTTGCGTGGGAACGTTCGAAACGAACATCTCGTTCATCCAGTTGGTGCCTGTTCCCAGTGCGTCAATTTGTGACGGAGTGAAAAGCGGTCCTTTGCCAGAGTTGATGGCTGCCTCGTTTTGTATGGTTGCATATTCCCGTGCATTCAGCAAGTCCACTTTACGCGGAACATTTTGCAAACCGTAATAGGCATCGAAGGTAACCTGACCGCCTTTTTTGCCGGAAGCACTTCCGCTTTTGGTTGTAATCAAAACAACACCGTTGGCTCCGTTTACCCCGTAAATAGCACATGATGCAGCATCTTTCAGAATGTCGATCGTTGCAATGTCTGAGTTGTTCAGGTAGGTGATATCGTTGGTAATTACCCCATCGACAACATACAACGGGCTGGAGTTACCAATGGTACCCACACCACGAATATTTACTTTGAAACCTCCTCCGGGTTGTCCCGATTCTGAGGTAATGTTTACACCGGCAGCTTTTCCCTGCATGGCTTGTAAAGCATTTGTTGTATTCTCTTTCTGAAGGCTCGAACCATCAACAGAAGCAGTAGCACCCGTTACCAGCTTCTTTTTTTGAACACCGTAACCAATTACCACCACTTCGTCCAGGCCTTTGATATCCTGTTTCATGGTGATGGTCACTGTTGTTTTTCCGTTTAGCGGGATGGTTTGTGTCGTGTACCCGATAAACGATGCTTCCAGAACGTCATTCGGTTTGGCCTGCAACGTAAAATGGCCATCGATGTCGGATACGGTACCCGTTGACGTGCCTTTCACTACAATGGTAGCGCCCGGAATGGGTGAACCATCGTCAGCACCCACTACGGTTCCATTGATGGTAGCCAGCTGATTCTGGGCAAAACCAGGAACAGCAAGAAATACCAACATCAGGATTGCCATGATTCGTGCTATTTGAATCATTTGTTTCCGAAATAAGAAGAATCGCGTCAGCGACTTTCTTAGGAGTTGTTCATTCTTCATAGGTTTATTTGTTTTATTGAAAAAAGGGTGTAAAACAAGTTCTCACCGAAAACTCAACTGTTTCCGGTTTCTATATAATCGTTTGTGAATGTTTGTTGCAGAATTTTTTGTACCCGCCTGTAGATGTAAGCGATTCGGTGGATAATAATAGACCGCGATACCGGTTGCCGGATGAGATACTGTGGCAGTGGTAGTGCACAAAGTATGGTGCTGTTTCCCGGAAGGGATTTCCGGATACCACAAGGCAAGCTTGTGCATACCTGTTCGTGTTGTCGTGCAGCCAATGCAGGTTTGGATTAAAATTTTTCATATGACCCAGTTAGTTGATTGCCGCATTTATGTCCCGTTGCGACAAAATTGTTACTGACGAATGTATTGATTCGCGCTGCCGGGTATAGGATTGGTTTGTTTCTGTGTGGGGTGATAAATGTTAACAGGGGGAGAAATTTGTAAATAAAAGGGGGAGAAATGTTAATGGTATGACCAATTAGGGCATTTCATAATAGTCATCAGAACAGTTGATTCGTTATGATTTCTTTGTGAAGGATGATTTGGTGAAAAAGAATGCCGGATGAGCCGAGAATATATTAGTGATGCAATTATCCTGCAGTCATCAATCGGATGTGCATAGCGGCTTGTATCGTCAAAAAAAATCCCTCCGGAGAGGGATTTTGTATTTGAACGAATTGGATGGTAAAAGGTAGTCAATGTTATAATCCAATTGTTGTTTATTTAATGGCTTCATACTTGAAATTCCTGAACCTCACGGTTCCTTTTCCAATGGAACAAAGCCCGATTCGCAAGCTTAAGAATCCGCCGAGTACATTATGGTTCAGGCTGGAAACTTCCATCGAATTTTCAATTTTCTTCCAGTTCTTTCCATCGGTGCTGTAATACATGTCGACCGTATTGTTCATACTTCTAAGCCTCAGGAAGACATGTCGGTTGATGGCATCTTCTTCCGTTACGAACTGCCATCCCCGCAGATTGGCCAGGATGTTCTCTTTGTCGGCCAGCATGCCCGAATTGAAATTGTTATTGTAGAAAAGAACCAGGCCACCCATGGCATCGCCTTCAATATCCATTTCCACCTGAGCGATGTAGGAATGGTCGGACGGAACACACAGCAGCGGAGAGCAATTCCCGATGGAGTTTCCCTTGCCTTTAATCTCCAGTGATTTTCCCGTAAGGTGAAAGCGGGTGGTATCGTACTCGCCGAAGAACTTCCATTGCAGGTTCAATGATTTGCCTGTGAAATCATCATTCAACGTGAAGGTGGGTTTTGATTTCTCTCCAAAAGGCCTGAGGATGGGATCATCGGTTTTGAGCCCTTCCGGTATTTTAAACCAGCCGTCTTTGGTCCATTCCACCGGTTCCAGCATGGTTTGTCGTCCCATGTTGTAATGTCCTTTTTCGTATGCATGGAACATCAGCCACCAGTCGCCGTTGACGTCGTCGAACAATGTCCCGTGCCCCTTTGACCACCACCTTTCCGACTTATCTTGTGTCCGGAGAATCGGATTGTATGGGGAATTTTCCCACGGTCCCAGCGGAGATCTGGAGCGCGCCGAGATAATCATATGGCCGGTAGCCGGTCCGGCCGTTCCGCCTTCTGCCACCGTCAGGTAGTAGTAATCACCATGTCTGACCAGTTTCGGGCCTTCCATGCAGAAACATTCAATCGACCAATCACGAGGAATCGTCCAGCCGTCGTACACATGTTGCGTTGGTCCGGTAACCCGGAGGCCGTCATCCGATAACGGGACGTAACCGCCATTGGCGGAATAGAGGTAACGTTTTCCGTTCCGGTCGGCCACATGGCCCGGGTCGATATTGTTTATTTTCAAATCGACGGGATCGCTCCACGGACCGGCTATCGAGTCGGCTGTTACCACATAAATTTCGTTGTTAGCCGGGAAATAGATATAATACTTGCCTTTGTATTTCACAAAATCAGGAGCCCAAACCGAACCCAGGTATTTGTGCAGGGCGTTGGTCACCGGTGTCCAGTTAATCAAATCTTTCGATTGCCAGATCATCAGTCCAGGGTAATATTCGAACGACGAATGCACAACGTAGTAAGTATCTCCGTCGCGCAGAATACTCGGATCGGGGTAATCCCCGTCAAAAATGGGGTTCACAAAGTAGTCGGTGCCGACGGTTCTGGGGTTGGTTTGGTATTGGGCATGCGCCCACACCGCCAGTTTTGCCAGCAATAAGGTCAGGATAATTTTCTTCATATTCTTCGTTTTAGCGATTTCGTTAGCGCTTATCATCTGTTTTTTTGATTCAGTTGGCTGAATGTCGCATGGGTGTTGTGTTGCGACCAAACTATCACCGACGAAGGTATGGATTAGCGCTGATGGGAGTGGGGGTGTTTTGTTTCGTAAACGGGGAAAAATGTTACCAGAAAGGCCAATGGATATCGATATTCATAATCTGTCACAAAAAAGTGAGGAAAGAGAGAAAGTTTACCCGTTCCCATTTTTCCCGTATTGCGACGGTGTGATGCTGAATTCGTTTTTAAACTGCCGGGCAAAATATTTCGGGTCGTTGTAGCCTACCCGGTACGCCACTTCGCTAACGGTGAGCTGACCTTGTTTGAGGAATTGGGCTGCGCGTTTCAACCGGATGGTACGAATGAACTCGACCGGGGTTTGTCCGGTGAGCGAAGATATTTTCTTGTAAAGGTTCACCCGGCTCATGCCCAGCTCCGAGCTCATTTCCTGTACCGAGAACTGACTGTTGGCAATATTTTTCTCGACTAAATCAATGGCTTTTTGGATGAAGATTTCGTCCAGCGAGGTGATTTCGATTTCGCTGGGGCTGACATCGATCTTCTTACGGAAGGCTTTCTGCAGCTTCCGGCGTTGCGCCAGCAGGTTCTTGATGCGCGATTCGAGCAATTTGAAATTGAATGGCTTGGTGATGTAATCGTCAGCGCCCACATCGAAGCCTTCCATCTTCTGGTTGTCGGCTACTTTTGCGGTCAGCAGAATGACGGGGATGTGCGACGTCTCGGCCGTAGTCTTGACTTTTCGGCACAGTTCGATGCCATCCATCACCGGCATCATCACATCGCTGATAATCAAATCGGGCAGCGATTTCGATGCTATTTCCCAGCCGGTATGTCCGTCGCCGGCTTCGAGCACTTCAAAGGTGAGTTTGAAATTATCCTTCAGGTAAAATCGGAAATCTTCGTTGTCTTCCACCAACAACAATACCGGTTTGGTACTTTTCGCCGGCTTACCGGTTGTTTCACTTTCTTCTGCCGTTTCCGGTTCCATCACAACCGAAGGCTGAGCTGCCGGTTGGCGTTTCCAGCTTGCTTGTTCCGCTTCTGCCGATGTTTCTTTGCCAAATACCAATGGTAATGTCACCCGGAAACAGCTGCCTTTTCCCGGCTCGCTCTCCACGGTAATGGTGCCGTTTTGCAACTTCACATATTCATTTACGAGCGCCAGCCCGATGCCGCTTCCCTGGTTGTAATCGGAGCCGTTGGTCTCATCCTGGAAGAAGCGCTCGAAAATGCGTTGTTGTTTTTCTTCCGGAATACCGATACCGGTATCGCTGATGCTGATTTCGATGGTGGGCTGTTCTTTTTCGTCTAAACGAACAGCTACATGTACGTCGCCGTTTTCGGAGGTGTATTTGAAAGCATTGGAAAGCAGGTTCAGGAGAATTTTTTCCAGTTTATCGTGGTCGAAATACGCGGTGACATTTTCTACATCGGTCTGGAAATAGAGATGAATATTCTTCTTCTCCGAGAGGTCGGAAAACGATTCGGTGGTTTCGCGAATGAAACTGACAATTTCGCCTTCACTCGGACGGAGCTTAATCTCCTGGAATTCCAGCTTCCGGAAATCGAGTAATTGGTTCACCAGGCTTAGCAAACGTCGGCTGTTTCGGTAAATAAGCTGCAGGTGTTTCTTTTCGTCGTTGTCTTTCGCTTTTTGCAACAACTGCTCGATGGGTGTGATGATTAGCGTGAGCGGCGTGCGGAACTCATGACTGATATTCGTGAAGAAACGGAGTTTCAGCATGTCGAGGTCGTGCAGGCGGCGTGCCTTGATTTTTTCCCGCTCGATCTCGAATTTTTCGTGCTCCCGCCTGATAATCCGCTGGCGCCATAACCAAATGATGAGCAGGATAATGAGCACATAGGCGACATAAGCGTAAATCGTTTGCCAGAAAGGAGGGAGGATGTTAATCTTCAGGGTAGCACCTTCCTGGTTCCAGTAGCCGTTGTTGTTCGATGCCCTGACACGCAATGTGTACTCGCCCGGGTCGAGGTTGGTGAAGGTGGCCCGGCGGTTCTTCCAGTCGGTGTAAATCCAGCTGTTATTAAAGCCTTCCAGTTTGTAAGCAAATTGATTTTTTTCCGGATGGAAATAACTTAGCGTGGAGAAGGCTACCGAGAAGAAGTTTTCGGCGTGCTTCAGCGTGATTTCTTTGGTGTCGGTTACGGATTGCGGCAATAACACACGGCGGTTAAATTTTTCACCTACCCTGATGGTTTGGTTGAACACCTGCAGATTGGTGAATACCACTTTCGGTGTGTTTTTGTTTTCAATAAGGTTTTCGGGACTAAAAAAGTTGATGCCGTTCGGACCACCGAAGAAGAGCTGCCCATTGCGGGTGACATAAGCCGCCCGTTCGTTGAATTCCTTGGCCTGCAACCCGTCTTCGTCGTCATACTGCTTGATGCGTACGGCAAAATCGGATACCTGGTCGCCTTTGACGAAGATTTGAACCAGTCCCTTAATGGTTCCCAGCCAGATATTGTGTTGTTGATCCTCTACTATAGAAACAACGTTGTTCGTCGGTAAGCCGTTACTTTTCAAAATACGCCTGAACTGGCCGGTGTGCTCGTCGTACACATTCAGGCCTTCGGGTGTGCCTACCCAAATCCATCCGCGCGAATCGGCTAACAGGCAATTCACCGTATTGCTGCTCAATGTCGTGGTATCTTTGTCATTATGAAGCAGTTTACTGAATTTTTGGTTTCTTGTGTTTAAGATGCTCAGGCCATCGGGCGTGCCAATCCACAGGCGGTTTTGTTTGTCTTCGACCAAAGAAATGATAACATTGGAAACGATGGAATTCGCACCGCCGGTACGAAAATGCTGAAAACTTTCCGTATCACGGTTAAACCGGTCGAGTCCGCCGCCCAGTGTTCCAATCCAGAGATTGTTAAATGAATCTTCAAATATCGACCAGATATTGTTATCGGATATACTGGTTGAATCTTTGGGATTGTGGGTGTAGTGAGTGAATTTTTTCCCGTCGAAACGGTTAAGGCCACCGAAGTAAGTACCAATCCAAAGTTTGTTTTCGTGATCGATAAACAGTGAAACAATTACATCGTTGGAGAGGCTGTTCGGGTCATCGTCATGATGAACGTAATGGGTAAATTTTCCGGTTTTCCGGTTATAGTAGTTTAGTCCGCCGCCATTAGTCCCAATCCACAAATTCCCTTTTTTGTCTTCGGCAAAGCAGTTAATATCACCAAAGTTCAGCCCTTCTTCATTTTGAGGCGTATACCGGATGGTGTTGAACAGGATCAGGTTTTTGTGATAATAGCTAATTCCCTCTTTATAGGTTCCTATCCAGATAATCCCTTCGCTGTCGCGGAACATGGCCGTGACGCTGTTGTGAGCAATGCTGTGGACGTTGTAGGTTTCGTGTGTCAGGTAGCGTATGGTGAAATCTTTTTTGTCGAGTAGGTTGATGCCTCCGTGGTCGGTGGCTATCCAGATGTTGCCATCCGAGTCTTGTGTGATACCGGTAATGATGTTGGTGTTGGTATGAGTGGGCCTGGAAGCCTGGTCGATGTGGACAAGTTTTCCGGTGGCAGGCTCATAATAAAAGAGGCCGATGGCATGGTCCTGTGTCGAAATCCAGATATCGTCATCTTTGTCAATAAATATGCGACAATCCAATTGTTCCCCGGGATACCGGTCATGCAAGAAGCTGGCCTGAATCTTCGCTTTCATGCTCCCTTTGGGCTTCATTTCCAGGTAACCATCCTGATGGATGAGCCACAGGTTTCCTTTTGAATCTTCGGCCATGGCAATCACATCGGAGGTTGCTTTTATACCATTTTTATTGGCGAGATGTTCTACCGGGACAATATCCTGATGAAGCGTGTCGAAGCGGAATACCCCATAACCACTGGTCATCAGCCAACTCTTATTTTCACTGTCGGTAAACAGGTTGATGAAATGACTGATGAATTCAGGGTGTTTTTGCAGAACAGGAGAATTGGAAAAGGAGAAAGTCTCGGTTTTTGGGTCGTAAACGTTGAAGCCGTTTTGAGTTCTGACCCAAAGTTTCCCATTGCAGTCCTCGCTAATTGCCGCGATGATGTTGTTGTCAATCGATGTACTGTCGGACGGATTATGTGTGAAAACTTTAAAGGAGTAACCATCATAGCGGTTCAACCCAGATGTAGTTCCGAACCACATAAAGCCTTGCTTGTCACGCAAAATGCATGTAACATGATTATTCGATAACCCGTTTGTATTATTTATCTGGGCAAAGTTGTATTGTTTCTGTTGAGAAAATGCGGAAACACTAGAAAATACAGCTATAAGCAGTATTAGGATAAAGTTGGTGAATCTGATTTTCACAGGCCGGCTTTTACTTGATTCAGTTCCGCAATTTAATAAAAGGTTGGTATTTCCTGAAACATTCGGAATAAACGCGGATAATATTCTCAGAAATGGGGCCGACAGTAGTTTTGTTCCCACAATGTTGTACCGGAATGAAGCTTGTCTTTCTGTAGCAAAACAGACCGAAAACTCCATCCCGGGATTTATGGCAATTTAATCTGACGTTCTGTCAAAAATATTCCGGCAATCCTTCCTCAATTTGTTCGTGTTGCCAGATGATAAAGAGCTGTTCATCCTCAAAGCACTCCTTCGGTTTCTTCCCGTTGATGAGCTGCAGCAGAAGATTGGACAAATTGGGACGCAGTGATAAATCATTTACAACAAAACCCGATTCGATGTATATGTTGCGGGCAGAGGTTAACGAGATGCGGCTCACATCCGGAATATCGCCGGTTTGCTCGCTCAGCCGCATATTGGTGTACGAAACCAATATCTCTTTCGTAACCGGAAGAAAGCGTTCCAGCATTTTGGCTTTGAGCAGTACTTTGCCTTGCGGCTCATTAATCTGAATTTTGCTTTGCTCGCTTTCCGGGAGTTGAGCAAACAGTTGCCGGAATTGCTGCCAGTCGGAAACCACGATAGCTAAATTCCGGATATATCCTTTTTCGGTTATTTCCTCGAAAGGTTTAACAATAAACGGAGCCAGTTTATTGCGGAATCCCGATTTCTGGTAACGGCTTTTGTAGGCATACGAACAGTAATTCACCGGCAGATTGATTTGTTCCTGTTTTGTATACTCCAGAATTTTTAAAGCGGTTATCTCCGAATCGGGCAGTGTTACTCTCGGACCATGAGCGAATTGAAAGTTTCGGTCGAGCAGTTTGGGCAGGTTGTAGGGCGTTAATCTCATCTGGTGCAGGTTCAGATGCGACAATCCGGCTTCGGCCGACTCCTTAACTGCTTTTTTTAATTGCTCGAGTTCATCAGGCACGGCCGGAACTTCCACTGTTACTACCGGAATGATGCCAATCGCTTGTTTCACCTTTTTTAGGTTATAGTTGGTCGCTCCGATGTCGAACCGGATTTCATTCAGCCCCAGTTCAGCCAATTCTTGCAACTTTTTTGGCGTCGAAAGAATGCCATTGGTATACATCCAGATGTAGAGCTCGTTCCCAAACGAATCTCTCAACGCTTTCAGAAATGTTTTTACCCGATCGAATGTCAGGAAAGGCTCGCCGCCACTAAAACTGACGCCTTTGAAGCCCATCTTTTTTATGTAGGCGACATACTCTTCCGGTGTGTGAAAATCGATGGTTTGTGTTTCCGGTACGCCAATGGTTTCCTGTGGAGCAGGACAGTAAAAGCAATGCGCATTGCAACGGTTGTTGATGAAAAGACAGCTCCATTCGCCTGCACCGCAAAGCCGGCAACCCGGCGACAGATTGCTGGTGTCGACTTTCGTTTCCTTAAATCCGGTTTGAATGTTGTCTTTTAGTCGTTCGAGGATTTGGTCCCGTTCGGCTTCCAGTTCAATTCCTTCGTAATACCCCAGCCATTTCAGCTGGTCGTAAAAAACACCATATTCCAGACGATTTCGTTCGACGAGATCGTTCCGGTACTTAATTAAGGCGTTCATCTCTTATTTCCTCATGGAACCTAACGATATCAATGTTTAGCTCAATTCGGTTATACGAAAAAAGCGAGCAAATATATCGAATTTTCCAATCAGAATTTCAGCCGGAAGCAGTATTCAACGCGCGGATGATTAAATAGATTCATTCTTGTTTTGCGCTCCGTTGTTGAGTTGTTTATCTTTTTCTCCGAAAGAAATCAATGATTGAGTCGATGCTGATTTTCCCGGGACCGAGGATGAACAGCGTAAACAGCATGAGCATGTAGTATAGCGGAATCTCAAACCCATTATCACTTGCAGCGAATCCATGTTGCCAGTGAACCGTTTTGATAGCAACAAACATCACAAACATGAGTGGAATGGTGATTATTCGGGTTCCTAATCCCAGGAGCAGCAAAATTACACCCAATGCTTCAGTGGAAGCTGCCATGTAGGCATTCAGGGTAGGCATCGGCATTCCCATTTGTGTAAACCAGGAGATGACGCCATCCATGTTGCTCCACTTCATTTTGGCAGGACCCATAAATCCATAGGCGAGGATTAGACGTAAGAAAAGGAGGGGAAGCGCTTTTGCTTTGCTGATAGCTTCAACCAATTTGTGGTAAGTGGAATAGAGTTTCATGTCTTCGTTTTTGGTGTTTAGACGAATTGAGTCCTGCTACCTTACATGGCGGGAAAAATTTTTATATCGACCGGACCTTGCCGCCCATTATAGCTTGGGAACCATAAAAGAGGTCGTCTTTTTTATCTCCATGGCATTTCTTATCTTTTTTATTTGAATGGAGTAATAAGAGAGACTTTTGCTTTAGGTGTAAAACAGTTTAACCAGTTGAAATTCATGCAAATTATTAATAAGTGGATTACTTTTTTCAATCCGGAACAGTTCCAGGGATGGGGTCGTAAAAAGCGTTATTTCGAGGGCTGGTACTATAAGATGGTTAGTGCAGGCGAAACCAAAGCTATTGCTGTTATTCCGGGTATTGCGATGGATGAAACCGGAAAAAAGCAGGCCTTTATCCAGGTACTTGACGGACGAAAACATACTTCCGAATACTTTCGTTTCGATGCGGAACAGTTCCGGCCGCAGGCACGAAAATTTCAATTCTCGATTGCCGACAATCATTTTTCACTCGATACGATACATTTGGAATTGCCCGTCCTTTCAGGTGAATTGCATTTCTCGGGGATGGTGCCCTGGCCAAAGCCCTGGTATTCGCCCGGAATTATGGGCCCTTACGCATTCGTGCCTTTTATGGAATGTTACCATGGAATCGTCAGTATGGATCACAGCATCGAGGGGAAGCTGCAGTGGAATGGTGGATCTGTTGACTTTTCGGGTGGACGAGGTTATACTGAGAAGGATTGGGGACTATCGTTTCCCAGTGCGTATATCTGGATGCAAAGCAACCATTTTTCCCGTCCGGGAATTTCTCTGAAGCTTTCTGTCGCGAACATTCCCTGGATACGAAAAGCTTTTGTAGGATTCATAGCCGGTTTGTGGTTGGACGGGAGGTTAATTCGTTTTACGACATACAACAAGTCGGTTTTGCGTAAGTCTTCGGTCTCAGCGGAATTGGTTGAATTGATCATTGAAAATCAGAGCTACCGGCTTTGGATTCGTGCCTACCGGGAAAAAGCTACAGAATTGGCTTCACCTATTCATGGATTTATGGAGGGACGGATTGAAGAAAGCATGACTTCGACCATTGATGTGGAGCTATTCGATAGAAAAAGAAGAGTGATAGTATTTAAGGATACCGGGCGAAATGCCGGTCTGGAGGTAGCCGGAAATATTCAGGAAATTATCCTTTGAAAGCTTTACGGATAAAGTGGCATATTTTTGTTTACTTCACTTCCACGGAATAACGAAATGTAATCGATTGTATGAATCTTCCCGATATACGTAATGATAATGTTGCCTGGTTTCTCGATAGCGCTGCTGTTGTTCAGGAAACTGCCGAGCAGATCATGAAGGATTTTGCCATGTTTGGTATTACCATCACTTTCTCAGGAAATACGGACCAAGCTTACCGCGAATTGCACGAGCAGTTGGTCGATCAGATTCGTCATCTGCTGGCCAATGATTATCAACGGCTTTTGTCGGTGCTTTACCAAGTGGATATTACGCAAAGGGAAATTACACAGGCCGGTTTGGATTTGCCCGATTATAATGAGATGGAGGTATTGGCACATCAGATTATCGTGCGCGATTTGAAGAAGGTGCTGACCCGACGTTATTTCAAATCGCAGGGTTAATGTAGTTTCAACTGAACCGTGTAAAAACACAAATGGGAACCATTCTTTGACGAATAGTCCCCATTTCGCTGTTGAAGTTTTCACTTCACAGTGTCAGGTTACGGTTATTGTGGCCGGCTACATGACCGTCCGAAGACTTTCGTGCAACCTCAGGCTCTTGGACAATATTTGTTACAACATCATCTTCAAGCTGTCCCTTCGGCGTCCCGGGAGGACACCTTCCCGGACGAAGCTTCTTTCAGGCTATCTCTGTCTATCTGTTCCGAAGAACTGATTGACAGTCGATGAAGTGAAACAGGAAATAAATTCCTTGTTCCGGCTTCTTTCTGCAACATTAACCGGAGTTGCTGCTGCAGAGCCATCAGATTCAGTTTTGAAATGAACGTTTCCGTTTATCCGAGACCGACTGGCAGTTCGATTGGATTTTACTCCTTTCGCTTTCCAGGCTTCAGCTCCTTCAACAAGCAAGTTTTGCAACCTGAACGATCGGAATCGAGCCTCAATTAAGTGACTTTTTTCTTCTCCTTGTTTCCGGCGCGACCTTTTATCGCTCACCTGATATATGCAAATTACAATGTTTTATTTATCAGGCAAGTGTTTTTGGCAAAACAAAATCAACGAAAAACAAACAAGAGATATTAACAATTGTTGATAACGCTTGTGGGCCTTGTTTCTATTGATTGTTTGGGATTGCTGGGGCTGGATCTTCAGCAACAATCGGTAGAGCTAAGGAGAAAAATTATTCGCTAATAATGGTCAATCGCCCTTCTTTTTGGGGATGCAACACTTTATTTTTCAGTGCGTAGTGCTCGAGTGCTTTGTAGTCCAACATCGCTTTTGGATTGTTTTTACCGATGATTCTCCGGAATCGATTCGGTGTCCGATTCAGAATGTAGTTATTCATTGTGACGGAAATTGAGTCACTGGAAGGAAGGGGAGTTCCGTTTCGATAAACTGAAAGGGAATCATTTTCCAGTCGGTAGGTGTATTTTATGCCGAAAACCTGAAAGAGTTGCCCTGTTTTACTGTTCACGTTGGCTTTGATTAGTTTCTCCAATTGGTTTCCGGTTATTTTTACCAGGCATAGCTTATTCCCGAAAGGCAATAACGAGCGGGCTGACTTCAGTGTGAAAGTTCCTGCGGGAACGTTAGCCCGGATGCCACCGCCATTAATGAGCGCAACGTCGGAATGATATGCCGCCCGAAAAGCATCAGCAACCAGGTTGCCCGCAGCGCTTTCACCCGTAATTCCTTCCCGGAAGGAAAGAGGAACTTCCAATCGGGCCAGTGGTTCCGAAAGCTTTTGATTCATGTCATTCCGGTAAAATACTTCGAGCTTGCGAAGTTGCGGACTGGGTAAAACCGTTGAGTCCAACGGAATGATTTCGACAGATGGTCTTCCGGTTTTCCGGAGGATAACATGGGCAACCGAACTCATATTTCCTGCCGGAGCGATAATCGGGCGCTTTCCCAGGTAAAATACATTGCTGTTGTATTCATGCTCTTCTTCTGTGAAAACGAAATTAATTTGAGGAAATGCGTTGAGTAATTTCCTGTTGGTTTCGAGGTCGGTTTGTGTAACGGCAATAATCCAGTCGGGGTGTTGTGACTTTATCTCTGGTAAAACTTCGGATGTGGCTTTTGTCAGATTTTCCTGAACAACACCTCCGTCATTTAATGTGGTGTTCATCGCGTCTGTTAAGCCGATAAAAGCAATCCGGATACCATGGAAATTGTGAATAACGTAGCGGGGGACATCAGCGAACGGTTTTCCGGAAGGAGACTGAAGATTAGAGGAAAACCACTGGAAAGTTGAGCGCCGGATGAGCGAGTTGGCGTGATCGGAACCAAAATCAAATTCGTGCTGACCAAAATTGCAAAGGTCGAGCGGAATTTGATTAAAAGCCCGAATCATCGGCCAGCCTTTGTACATTCCTCCGAATAAAACACCTCCGGCCAAATCTCCACCGTGAATCAGGAAGGTATTCTGATTTTCCTGGCGGATGCTGTCTGTTATTGTTTTCAGACGGGCGACGCCACCTCGTCCTCCGGGAACGTCTTCTACCGGAAAAATGCGATGAGCATCGGTGAAATAAAGCAAATCGACTTGTTGGGCTTTTACTTTTGATGTTATTCCTAATATTATCAGCAGAAGAATAGAGATAAGTTGCCGCATCAGCTATCCGGATTAAGATTTTGGCGTGAAAATAGAAAAAATGGTTGAAGTGTTGGAGAGAAAAGAGATGGTAAAAACAAAGGGGGGAGGAAGGATGAGGCTATAAAACACAAATGGGAACCATTCGGAGGAATAGTTCCCATTTCGCTGTTGAAGTTTTCACTTCACAGTGTCAGGTTACGGTTATTGTGGCCGGCTACATGATTGTCCGAAGACTTTCGTGCAACCTGTGGCTTTTAGATAATGCCTGTTACAGCATCGTCTTCAAGCTGTCCATTCGGTATTCACGAGGAATACCTTCCCGGACGAAGCATCTTTCAAGCTATCTCTGTTTTCGTGTTCCGAAGAACTGTCCAACAGGCGATGAAGACGTCTTGGGAAATGAATCCTTGTTTTCATCTTCTTTCTACAGCGTTAACCGGAGTTGCTGCTGCAGAGCCTTGAGATCCAGTTTTGGAATGAACGTTGCCGTTTATCCTTGACCGACTGGTAGTTCGATTGGATTTTACTCCTTTCGCTTTCCAGGCTTCAGCTCCTTCAACAAGCAGGTTTTGCAACCTGGATGATCGGAATCGAGCCTCAATTAAGTGACTTTTTTCTTCTCCTTGTTTCCGGCGCGACCTTTTATCGCTCACCTGATGAATGCAAATTACGACGAATCAGTTATATGTCAAATGTTTTTGGCAAAACAAAATCAACGAGAAACGAACAGGAGATATGAACAATTGTTAGTAAGTGCTTCAGTTCCTTTGTTTAAGCCATCTTTGAGATGTCTTGAGCACGAAATATTCGGTTTTTTAGTCGAAACGAGGGCGTTGACGGCGTGATTTTTTCTCCGAATGTTGCTTTTTCTTTTCCAATCTTCTACGGCGTGAAGCCAATGTTGGACGGGTAGCTTTCCTTCTTTTTTTCGGAGTAAGTGCATGATTGATCAAGCGATAGAACCGGTCAATCACTTTTTCTTTGTTTTTCAGTTGCGAGCGATCGTTTTGTTCGGTCAGAATCAGTTCGCCTTCCTTGTTCATCCGGTTCGCCAGCTTGCGTATCAATATGGCTTTTTCGTCGGCAGACAATAACCCGGATGATTCGATGTGGAATCGCAGTTCGACTTTGGTATTTACCTTGTTCACATTTTGTCCACCTGCTCCGCTGCTGCGCGAAGCACTAAATTTCAGTTCCGGCATGAAATTACGATGGACTAACATGGTATCGCTATTTTGTTGGGCAAAGATAATGGATTGCATCTTGATTCCTGATAAGAAAGGGGTGTTTTCCTCCGATAATTGCTTATTAGTTTAACAATAATTCAACTCTATTAATGTTTTTTAAACTGGTTAAAGCAAACTACTCTTTGTGCTCAATTGTTTTTCTGTTGATTTAAAATGATTGCCTTATGAACGGAAACAATGCAGTGGAACCGGAACTTAATGACCTGACCATTGATGAACTAAAAGAAAAACTTCAAACTTCCGAAAAAGGCTTGTCCTCCGAAGAAGCGTCGAAACGACTGAGCCAATACGGGCTCAATAGTCTGAATGAACACAAACAGCATCCCATTGTCAAATTCCTGAAAAGTTTTTGGGGACCTATTCCCTGGATGATAGAAATTGCAGCGATTTTATCGGCTGTTATTCATCACTGGGAAGACTTCTGGATTATTTCTGCCTTGCTGGTGCTGAACGCGATTGTTGGTTTTTGGCAGGAGCACAAAGCTGACAATGCTATTGAGCTGCTGAAAAAGAAACTGGCGCTAAAGTCACGCGTTATTCGTGACGGAAAATGGACCGAGCTTCCCGCCGGGCAGTTGGTGCCGGGTGATTTGATTCGCCTCCGACTGGGCGACGTGGTTCCGGCTGATGTGAAATTAACCAAAGGAGATTACTTGCAGCTGGATGAATCTTCGTTAACCGGAGAATCGTTGCCGGTTGAGAAGAAGGCTTCTGAAATGGCTTATTCCGGCTCGGTTGTCAAACAAGGCGAAATGAACGGAATTGTGACAGCTACCGGAATGAATACGTTCTTCGGAAAAACAGCTAAATTGGTTCAGGAAGCGAAAACGACCAGTCACTTCCAGCGGGCGGTGATAAAAATCGGGAACTACCTGATTGTTTTTGCCTTCGTGCTGGTTTCGCTCATTTTTATCGTCTCCCTTTTCCGGGGTGAGAGTATGCTTCACTTCATTCAGTTCGCGTTGGTACTGATGGTGGCTGCGATTCCGGCGGCTATGCCGGCAGTTCTTTCGGTTACGATGGCTGTCGGGGCATCGGCGCTTGCGCGGAAAGAGGCCATTGTTAGCAAGCTGGCTTCCATTGAAGAGATGGCTGGAATGGATATTCTTTGTTCGGATAAAACGGGAACCATCACCAAAAATGAGTTAACCCTGGCTGACGTGGTGCCTTTCGACCAATTCGAAGTTAACGACGTGTTGACGCTGGCCACGTTGGCTTCTAATGAGGAAGACCACGATCCCATCGATACGGCAATTATTGATCGGACGAAAGCTGAAGAAGCAAATCAAAAGCGTCTGAATGACATTGAGATTGTCGATTTCAAACCTTTCGATCCGGTGATTAAACATACCGAGGCGAAAGTAAAAGAAGGCACTTCGGAATATCAGGTAGCCAAAGGTGCACCACAGGCTATTCTTTCATTGATTGATAATCCTGGTAAGGTGAAAGAACAAGTCGATAATCAGGTGGAAGCTTTCGCTGAAAAAGGATATCGCGCGCTTGGGGTAGCCCGTACCGACAAAAAGGGCCACTGGCAATATGCCGGCATGATACCGTTGTACGATCCGCCTCGTGAGGATTCTGCTGAAACCATCAAAACCGCTCAGGAAATGGGCGTTGAAGTGAAAATGGTAACAGGCGATCATACTGCAATTGCGAAAGAAACTGCCGATCTGGTGGGTTTGAAAAGAAACATCAAAAATACAGATGCCATTATGCAGCCTTCCGAACGAATGGCATTGAAAGAGATTGAAGAAGCCAACGGTTTTGCCCAGGTTTTCCCGGAACACAAGTACCATATTGTCGAGATACTGCAGCATAACGACCACATTGTTGGCATGACGGGGGATGGAGTAAACGATGCTCCCGCGTTGAAGAAAGCCGATGTGGGAATTGCTGTTGCCGGAGCAACGGATGCTGCCAAATCGGCTGCGTCTATCGTGCTAACAAAGCCCGGATTATCGGTTATTATTGATGCAATAAAAGAGAGCCGGAAGATTTTCCAGCGAATGAATAACTATTCCATTTACCGGATTGCGGAAACCATTCGGGTTCTGCTGTTCATCACGCTATCGATTATAGCGTTTAACTTCTATCCGGTTACGGCTCTGATGATTGTTCTGCTGGCTCTGCTGAATGATGCGCCGATTATGACGATTGCGGTAGATAATGTGAAGTATTCCCGTACACCTGATAAGTGGAATATGCGTACTACATTGGGAATTGCTACTTTTCTGGGTGTGGTTGGTGTTTTCTTTACCTTCGCTCTCTTTTTTGTAGGTAAGGAAATGCTCCATCTGAGCGATGCCGTGCTTCAACCGTTTATCTATCTGAAACTATCGGTTGCCGGACAATTGACAGTATTTATGGCACGCACCAAAGGACACTTCTGGTCGGTGAAACCCTCCAAAGCGTTGATGATTGCCTTTATCAGTACACAAATTGTCGCTACACTGATAACCGTCAATGGCTTCCTGATGCCCGCCATGGGCTGGAAACTGGCGGCTTTGATTTGGGGATGGGCTCTTTTTGAACTGGTTGTAACCGATGCATTGAAAGTATGGATGCTGAAAGTGCTGGATCACAGTGATGTTCGTTTCCGTAATTACAAACACTGGGGGCGTCATTCGGTACGTGGATGATGCTCTTTCGAACTTGTTTTGAAAGAAGGTGGTCTGACTGGAATGATTTCAATCACTTCGTCACAAGCGGCACAGAGGTAACGTTCACAGCCAGTGCAGGCAAAACAGTTGCTGCAGTATTTGCGTAAGTCGGCTTTGGCAAACTCTTTTCCGCAGTGCGGACAGGTGACGGTATGCTGTTTGGGTTCAGGCACGTTGGCTTACCTTGGATTCATAAAAATAAAAAAAAGCTCCCGGATTGGAACAATGCGTTCTTCCGGAAGCTTTTATTTTTTCCGGTAGTCTTACTTTACAATCGTATTTCCCGGACAGGTTTCCGTGTGCGACTTTCTTGTTCAGCCGTTTCCTGCGTATAGCCGATGGCAGCCACAGCCACCGGATGGTAACCTTCGGGCAATTCGATGTTTCTTTCGATTTTTTCTGGGAAAAATCCTCCCATCTGGTGTACCTGGACACCGGCTTCGACTCCGGCCATTAAAAAGAATCCCATAGCCATACCGGTATCGTGCCAGGCGTGTCGATTAGGTTTTCCGTTGCGCGCATAGTTGTTATTGGCCAGCGTAACGACAAGGACTGGAGCATCGCCGGCCCAGTTTTGGTTGCCCTCCATTAGTGCATTATAAATTTTTTGGAAGTTTTCTTCCCCGTTGTGGGCAACCAGAAATTTCCAGGGCTGCTCGTTATACGAACTGGGAGCCCATCGGGCAACATCCAGCATGTCATTTATCAATTCGTCACTAACAGGTTGATTGTTGAAAGTGGTCGGACTAAAACGTTCGGCGACCATTTTTTTCATCGTTTTTATATCTTGTGTATACATAGCTAATGATTTAAAAATCCTCATTAGCAAAACTAATCATCATATAACCGAAATGCTTGCACAATTTGGGGAATCTGTTGTACAATTTAAAGGAAAGAATAGGCCTCGTTGTTTTTATCTCCTTAGAAATGTAGAGAACATATTCTCTTTGTTTTGGATACTTACTTCCCAAAAAAATCCCGGGTCACTGGTTAGTGAGTCCGGGAAATTTGTAAAGCATGTTTATCAGCATCCATTATTGGAGTCTGAATACTCTCCAATCATACTGTCTCTAATTCCATTTGTGGAACATGGCTGCTCCGAATATTGCCATAAAGAGTAACCAGATAACAATGCCGATAGCTGCCCAAAGCAATGCTGCTTTTGCCCAGTTTGCCTTACTGGGATTGGTGTTGCTGCCAAATGCCCACACAAATAGCAATATAATTCCAACCAGAGGAATTGCTGTCAGGAAGAGGGTGAGAAACCAGTCAGAAATCGTGACAGGCGGTTGTGGAACTTGTTGTGGTGTTTGTTGAGGTTGCTGCGGCTGTTGCTGCGTTTCTTGATTTTCCATGAGAATTTGTTGTTTAGGTTGTCCTACTCGTAAGGCTTTTCGGTTCCGCCCCGTTTTTTCAGTGGTTGCAGTCTCCACATAATATATCTTAAAAGATTTTATGAGTCGTTGAGTTATCGTTAATCCAATGGAATAATGTGGAGGTGAAATGTAACGTTGCCTATGAATTTATTGATAGAAGAGAGTACAGAGGGATAGTGATAATAGGTTTTTGTGTCGGACGAAATGAGGTAAGGAAAAAGTCCGGAAGATGAAGATTTCATTTTCAGGTAGCTCATTTAGTTACATTTAAATATCTCGCTAACTAAATTAATTGATAACATACAGAATACCAAATTGCCACAGCTTAAATATCTGTTTCCTATCTGTTAAAAAAGAGCATAAAGGTGTTTTATGGTAAAGAGAATATGAAGTCTTTGTTGTTGAGCTATGTTTCAGGAACTTATTGTGGTGTTCTAAATAAAGATGGTTAAGTATTGATTTTTAGTTGGTTTTATTTTGATTTATGTTTTCTAACGATTTTTTTATCAGATAAGAAAAGGTGGTTTCAATTAATGATCTAATTTTGGGAGCATAAACAAACGAGAATAATGAGAAATTTCACTTCAAATATGAATATGTGTATGTGCAGCATGATGATGTGTATGTGCAGAGCTATTCGTATGCGGAAGTGGACCTCAGGATAAAAGATAAGCCTTTACAAGGTTGAGGAAAAGATAAAGCCCTTCTGCATCGCAGAGGGGCTTTTTTTATGTCTATATCCGGATTTTCATCAGATACCAAAAACCAAATCATAATCAATCAAAAGATGAGTTTAAACCATTTACAACAACTGGAGGCCGAAGGAATCTACGTGATTCGGGAAGTGGCCTGGCGTTTTAAAAGGCCGGTATTGCTCTTCTCAGGAGGTAAGGATTCCATCGTGATGTTTCACCTGGCCCGGAAGGCTTTCTGGCCCGAACCGATTCCGTTTCCGCTGCTGCATATCGACACGGGACATAACTTTCCGGAAACGCTGGCTTATCGTGATCGGCTGGTGAAGGAAAGCAACAGCCAATTAATCGTGCGAAGTGTGGAAGATTCTATCGCACAGGGAAAAGCGGTTGAAGAGACCGGCATTCATGCCAGTCGAAACAAGTTGCAGACCGTCACCTTACTGGATGCCCTGGAAGAATTACAGGTGGATGCTGCTCTGGGAGGCGGTCGGCGAGATGAAGAGAAAGCCCGGGCTAAGGAGCGTTTCTTTTCGCACCGTGACGATTTCGGGCAGTGGGATCCCAAGAATCAGCGGCCCGAATTGTGGAGCCTCTATAATTCGCATCATGCGGAAGACGAGCACTTCCGGGTATTTCCCATCAGCAACTGGACAGAGATGGATGTGTGGCAGTATATTTTGCGGGAAGAGATTCCCATTCCATCGCTTTACTTCTCGCACGAGCGACCGGTCATCGAGCGTGATGGAATTTTGCTGGCCGATTCTCCTTATCTCGTGAAGACGGAAGATGAAAGACCGGTTTTAAAAGAGGTTCGTTGCCGCACGATTGGCGATATGACCTGTACCGGGGTAACGGTGTCACCCGCTTCTTCGCTTGACGAAATCATCGCCGAAGTAGCAGCCACCCGTGTCACCGAGAGAGGCGGTCGGGCCGATGACAAACGGTCCGAATCGGCCATGGAGGATCGCAAAATAGCCGGGTATTTCTAATTCAACACATCACACATGACAACATCAGCTATTACACATAACAGTTATCTCGATATGGATCTGCTGCGCTTTACCACCGCGGGCAGCGTGGACGATGGTAAGAGTACCCTGATAGGGCGCTTGCTGTACGATTCCAAATCCATTTTCGACGACCAGGTAGCCGACCTCGAAAAGGTGAGCAGCCGTACCGGAGAAGGATTGAACCTGGCTTTGCTGACCGATGGCCTTCGCGCCGAACGGGAGCAGGGCATTACCATCGACGTGGCATATCGCTATTTTGCCACGCCTAAACGCAAATTCATTATTGCCGATACTCCCGGACACTTGCAGTATACCCGGAACATGGTGACCGGAGCTTCCACAGCCGATTTGGCCATTATCCTTATCGATGCCAAACAGGGCGTAGTGGAGCAAACCCGCCGTCACACCTTTATTGCCAACTTGCTGGGCATTGAACACATCGTAGTCTGCATCAACAAGATTGATTTGGTCGATTATGACGAAGCCGTCTTTAATCGCATTGTTGCTGACTTCGATATGGTGAAGAAAGAGTTGAATACAGATGTGACTTTCATTCCTGTAAGCGCTTTAAAAGGCGATAACGTGGTCTCGCGGTCCGAAAAACTGCCGTGGTACAAAGGTCCGTCGCTGCTTCAGTTGCTGGAAGGGATTCAGGTTCGTGTGCCCGACGCCGGTGAACTGTTCACTTTCCCGATTCAGGGCCGTGTAGGGCAAAATGGAAACAGTCGCTACACCGGGCGTATCAGCAGCGGAGTATTACGCCCGGGAACAACGGTGCGAGTGCATCCATCCGGTGAAGAAACTACGGTGGAAGCTATTGAGCTATACCAGGAAGTGAAGCAGGAGGCTTTGCCCGGTGAATCGGTTTCGTTGCAATTGTCCGGAGTACAGTTGTTCAATCGTGGTCACCTTCTGGCGGATGCCGAAGCAAAAATTCGGTACACCCGGCATGTGTTAGTAGACACCTGCTGGTTTAGTGAAACGCCGTTGCAAAAGAACCACTCTTACATTCTTGCTCACGTAACCGGCGAGACAAGCGCGGTAGTTGCCCAGGTGGAAGATAAGATAGACTTCGGTAACCTGGAACGACTCAAAGGTGAGCAGACCATCGGGGTAAATGATATTGCCACGCTTTCACTGCAACTGGAGGAAGAAATTCCTGCTATTGCCTACCGGGAAAACCGGACATTGGGCAGCATCATTCTGATTGATCCGGATACGCACCAAACAGTGGCTGCCGGAATGATTATCAACCGGAAATAACCGACGACGATGAGAGAGAAAGCCTACCGTAGTCTGTTGAAGAGTGTCTCATGGCGGGCCCTGGGAACAATCGATACTATTTTGATTTCCTGGTTGATTACCCATAAAATCATGTTTGCGCTTTCTATTGGCGGTGTGGAGGTCTTTACCAAGATGTTCCTCTATTTTCTGCATGAGCGAGCGTGGAATCGCGTTGGGATTGGGAAGCACGATGAAAAACCGGAGTACGAAATTTAAAAACGAACAGCGATGAGTCGAAATGAGAAAACCTATCTGCCCATTACCCTCGATATTACCGGGCGAAAAATCCTGGTGATTGGCGGTGGCCCGGATGCTGCGAAGAAACTGAAGATCTTGCTTCGGTTTACCCGCGATGTGGAAGTGTTGGCCGAAACCGTTTGTGACGAAATCCGGGAAACCGGAGTCGTTTGCCACGAAAAGCCTTACACTCCGGCTATACTCGACGATTATGTTCTGGTGTATGTCTGCCTGAATGACCCGGATATGGAACAGAGAATTCGTCGTGATGGCGATGAGCGGCGTGTACTGGTCAATGTGCACGACAAACCCGATTTGTGCCGCTTCGTTTCGCCAGCTATTTACCGGAAGGATAACATTAGCGTGTCGGTGGGCTCGGATTCAAAAAATGTATACGAGGCCATCGCTATTCGTGATTTAATCAGAGAATTCCTTGAGAAAAATTACTTCAGAAATTAACGTATGAGCAACCTATTAGGACTTTTGAATGACAAACAGCAACAACTGGTTGGCGATTTGACCAGTGGTTTGCAACGCGACCAGCTGCTATGGCTGAGCGGTTACCTGGCCGGTCTGGGGGAAGGTTCCGGCGAAAAGCCCGCCGCAGCTTTAACCGGAACGCAGCAGGTTCCGCTGACGATATTATTTGGAACGCATACCGGTCACAGTGAAGCATTGGCCAATCAGTTGGCCGAAAGGGCTCGCGAGCTCGGCATTGATGCGGAAGCGACCGTGATGGAAGATTATGACGTGCAGGAGTTACCCGATGCCGTAAACCTGCTCGTGATTGTGAGTACGGATGGCGAAGGAGAACCTCCGCTGAATGCGCTCGACTTCCTGGAATACCTGCAGGGTGAACGCTGCCGCGAATTGACCGGGCTGAATTATGCCGTGCTCGGATTGGGTGACCTTAGTTATAAGCAGTATTGCCAAACGGGCATCGATTTCGATGTGGCGTTGGAAGGCAAAGGCGCCAACCGATTGCTGGAGTTGGTGAAATGTGATGTGGATTATCACGAAGATGCCCGCAATTGGAGTGATGGCGTGCTCGAAATTCTAAAACAACAAAAAGGAACCGTTTCCGATGCGTCCGTAACCGCTTCGGATAGCGTGACTCCCGCGGTTGTTTACGATCGGCAGAATCCTTTTAAAGCCAAAGTGCTTGAAAAGATTAAGCTGAGCGGAAGAGGTTCCGGCAAAGAGGTTTATCACCTGGAATTGTTGCTTCGTGATTCGGGACTGACTTATGAGCCGGGCGATACGGTGGGGATTTTCTGCGACAATCCGCCGGAACTGGTGGAGAAGGTATTGGAGATTACCGGCTTCGACCGCAATGAGCAGGTGACGATTAAGAACGGGACGCATTCGCTGGAAACCGCTTTACGCCATCACCTGGAATTATCGGTGTTGAACCGCGCAGTATTGGAAAGCTACCGCGAATTGACCGGCAATGAGATTCTGGGTGATTTGCTGAATGACGAGCAGGCGCTGGATACCTATCTCTATGGACATGATGTGGTCGATTTGCTGACTGATTTTCTTGCGGAATTGGAAATTGCAGGACTGGTGTCCGTACTGACATCGCTGCAACCCCGGATGTATTCCATCTCATCGAGTCAGGCAGCTCATCCGGAGGAACTGCACCTCACCGTTGCGGCCGTGCGCTACGACAATCATGACCGTCGCCGCCACGGTGCTTGTTCGACCTTCCTGTCCGACCGGGTAGAAGCGGGTTCAGAGATTCCGATTTTCATCGAGAAGAATCGGAACTTCAAATTACCCGAACAAAATGAAGCGCCACTTATCATGGTGGGAGCCGGAACTGGAATTGCTCCGTACCGGAGCTTTGTGCAACACCGTCAGAAACTAAAGGCGAAAGGTGATTCGTGGTTGTTCTTTGGCGATCGGCAATTCTTCACCGACTTTCTGTACCAGGCCGAGTGGCAGAAATTCCTGAAAAAGGGATCGCTGGGACAGCTTACGGTAGCCTTCTCGCGTGACCAGGAAGAGAAGTTGTATGTGCAGCACCGGATGCGTGAACACGGCCGTCAGTTATACGAATGGTTGCAACGGGGCGCTTATTTCTACGTGTGTGGCGATAAAATCCACATGGCCAAAGATGTTCATCAGACGCTTTTGGAGATTGTGGCGACCGAAGGGGGTATGACGCCCGAAAAAGCCGAAGAGTACCTGAAAGATCTGAAAAAGCAGCGCCGTTACCAGCTGGATGTGTATTAACCTCAAAACAAAAACAATGAGCGAGCAAATTAACTGGGATGTTTTATCCGAACTGGAAAAATTAAAATACGATAGTAACTATCTGCGGGGCACGTTGACGGAGAGTTTAGCCGATCCGATTACCGGTGCCATTGCCGCAGCCGATCAACAGATATCGAAGTTTCATGGCATTTATCAACAGCAGGACCGTGACTTGGAGCTGGAACGCAAGAAACAAAAGCTGGAACCGGCCTGGTCGTTCCTTATCCGGGTACGGTTGCCGGGAGGTATTGCCACAGGCGAGCAGTGGCTGACCATGGACAGTCTGAGCGATACCCATGCCAACAGTACCTTGAAGTTGACAACCCGTCAGGCCTTTCAGCTGCATGGTGTATTCAAGCGGAAGCTAAAGTCCACCATTCAGGGCATTAATCGGTCGCTGCTGGATACGATTGCCGCCTGTGGAGACGTGAACCGGAATGTGATGGCGAGCCCAAATCCTTACGGTTCGAAAGTGCATGGCGAAATACAGGATATTGCCCGTCAGTTGAGCGCCCACCTGCTGCCGCAAACACCAGCTTATCACGAAATCTGGCTGGATAAAAAGTTAGTGGCTGGCGGACAGCAGGAAATTGAGCCGTTGTATGGTAAGCGTTACCTCCCGCGTAAATTCAAAATTGGTATCGCCATTCCGCCGAACAACGACACCGATATCTTTTCGCAGGATGTGGGCCTGATTGCCATCGAAGAGAATGGAAAACTGGCCGGATTTAACGTCGCTGTTGGCGGCGGCATGGGCTCTACTTTTGGACGGAACGACACGTACCCGCGGGTAGGAAATGTGCTTGGCTTTGCCACCCCCGATCAAGTGTTGGACGTGGTAGAGAAAGTTGTGTTGATTCAGCGCGATAACGGGAACCGGGAAGATCGGAAACGGGCGCGTTTGAAATATACCATCGATTCGTACGGGCTCGATTGGTTTGTGAAAGAGTTACACGAAAGACTCGGTTATGAGTTGGAGGCCGAACGCTCGTACACGTTTACCCGTAACGGCGACGACTATGGATGGCACGAGAATGATGGTCGCTGGTACTACACGCTCTTCATCGAAGGCGGCCGGGTGAAAAACACCGGGACTTACCAGTTGAAAACAGCCTTGCGGGAGGTAGCGAAACTGGGGTTGTGCGATTTCCGACTGACCGGAAACCAGAACCTGGTGCTGGGCAATATTGCTGCCGGAGATAAGAAAAAGATAACCGATACCTTGCAGCAGTGGGGGGTTATCCAGGAGGAGTTGTCCGGGCTGCGACGCAATTCCATCGCTTGTGTGGCGTTGAACACCTGTCCCTTGGCTTTCGCCGAAGCAGAACGTTACCTGCCTTCACTGATTACAAAGATTGAGAAACTATTGGACGAAGTTGGACTATTTCAGGATGAGATCGTGATACGGATGACAGGTTGCCCGAACGGTTGCGGGCGTCCTTCGCTGGCAGAGATAGGCCTGATTGGTAAATCGCTGGGACATTATAACCTCTACCTGGGCGGTGGCTTTTCCGGCGAACGCCTGAACAACCTCTATCGCGAAACGCTCACAGAGGAAGAGATACTGGAAACGCTGCGTCCGCTGTTAAAACAGTACGCTGAAGAACGAGAAGAAGGCGAACGCTTTGGTGATTTTGTTATTCGTGCAGGAATTGTGAAAGAAATTAAGGAAGGAGCAGAATTCAGACACTGATTTGGAATGCCGGTCGGAGGCCGTAGGAAAGTACCGGCCGGCGCTCCTTTCATTTTAAAAATATGAGAGAGATAACACACATTAGTATACTGGGCTGTGGCTGGTTAGGAACTTCTTTGGCAAAAGCGTGGCTGAAAAAAGGTGCCATTGTGAACGGTTCGGTTCGGGATGAGGCGGTTTTTCCGTCACTGGCAGCACAGGGCATTCGTCCCTTCCGGGTGAATGTGGAGGAGAATGGTATTTTCTCCAACGCCGAAGCTTTTTGGAACTGCGATGTGCTGGTGGTCAGTATTCCGCCGGCCCGTAATGAGCGGGTAACGGAAGTTTATCCCCGTCTGGCGGAACAGGTGGTTGCTGAAGTGAAGCGTCGAAGCATTCCCCGGGTGGTTTTCATCTCTTCCACATCGGTATATCCTGAAACTGGCGGTGAAGTAAATGAAGAAACATCCGGTCGGCCGGAGAAACCCTCAGGAATCGCGCTGTGGCAGGCGGAACAGCTTTTTCTGCAGGAAGAATCGTTTCGGACCCTGGTGGTGAAGCCCGGTGGATTGATTGGTCCGGGGCGTTTACCGGGAAATTTCATCCGGAAAGCCCATCCTTCCCGTCCGGGAAACGTGCCGGTTAACCTGGTGCACAGCGATGATGTGGTAGAAGCCATCCTGCATCTCACGGAAGTGGAAAAAGATAGTGCTGTTTACAACATCGTCTCGCCGGAACATCCTTTACGGAGTGAGCTGTATAGCCGGGCGGCAGAACTGCAGGGCATCGGTTTGCCCGATTTCCCGGTAGGAGAAAATGTGAAGTTTAAAACAGTCAGTAGTCAGAAATTAATCGATACCGGTTTTCGGTTTACCTACCGGAATCCGTTAGCGGCTTTGGAGGATTTGTATGAACAGAAGGAGAATGATTGAACGGGTACCGGTGTCATTGGTCGGGGCCGGGCCCGGCGATCCGGAATTGCTGACGGTGAAAGCCCTGAAGCGACTACAGCAGGCTGACGTGTTGCTATACGATGCACTGATAGACGAACGCATTCTGGAGGAAACCCGGCCGGATTGCGTAAAGATATATGCTGGAAAAAAGTGCAGTGATGGACAGAATCCACAGGAACGACAGGATGAAATTCACCGGCAGATGGCTTTGCATTTTCGGAAAGGAAAGCAGGTAGTTCGCCTGAAAGCTGGTGACCCGATGATTTTTGGGCGAGGTATGGAAGAGGTTCGTTTCCTGGAAAGTGAAAGTATCCCGTGGGAGGTAGTCCCGGGGATCAGTGCAGGGATTGCGGCTTCGTCGGCCTTTGCGTTGCCCCTGACTGAGCGGAATAAAAGCCGGATGGTGCTGTTTACCAGTGGCTATACATCTTCGGGCGAAACGCCGGGATGTGATCCGTTGGTGTTGGTGATTAAAGAAGGCGGAACGGTTGTGGTGTACATGGGCCTGACCAAGTTGCATTGTCTGCTGGAGGTGATGGAGAAAGCGGGCATTGGGAATATTCCATTGATGATCGCCGATCGCGTCAGCCAGGAAGGGGAGCAGCTCATTGCGGCTACGACCGACAGCGTATTGGAACGCCTGGAAAGCGAGCAGGTTCAGGGGCCTTCACTGGTGATGGTTGGGAAATACCTGGAAACATTGGAACCAAAAGAATTGCTGGAATCGCTTCATCAGCAGCTACCGGATGCATCGCTGTTGACTTAGACCGTGGGCTCATTTTTTTTCTTCCGCAAGAAGATCGGAGAACAGATCTTTCTCGGGTTCCAGAATGTGTACGTGTTGCTCCAGATCGACATCCATTTCGCGGATGGAGAAGGCGAGAATGGCGGCCAGGATGCTTTTATTCCGATCGGGACCGAAGTCGGCTTCCACGTGTTTAAGTAACGGGCCCAGTTCGTCGGGCATGTTATGCGCCCGGGCAATTTCCCGGACACGGATGTAACGAATGTGGTAATTGGTGATTTCGTGGTAACGTAACAGTTCCCTGAGGGTGAAGATTTCGTCATCCCAAACGGCAACCAGGTTGTTGTTCAGGCTAGTGCTCATCTCGTCATGCCATTTCCAGATATCTTCAAACTCAGAGGCGTATATCTTTTGTGGATCGAAATAGTATTCGTCCATGATTTCAAGGTACTTCCGTTTGTGGTTGTAAGGATAAGGAGGAATGAAATCGAAGTCATCCAGGTCGGCTATTTTGTCATCTTTCAGGTAGCAAAGGTCGATTCGAAAGGCGCTGAGCTTATCCGGAGAACATTGCAGAAAGCGGATACCGATGATGTCGAATTCGCAGTGGAAATATTCCTCGAACGTATAAGGATTATGGAAAACGTGTCGCCGAATCTTATCATTCAATGCTTTTTCGTACTCAGGTTTTAGCAGAATGTTTTGCCGCCGTAATTCTTTTCTTACTTCTTTCAGTGTGATATATGGCGTCACTTCGATGTACTTGTAAAAGCGGTACGGATTGGTTTTCTCCGGATGGGGAAGCGTGACTGTAACCGAAGTGGATGACGGCCAGGAACCGTAGCCGGAACGATAAGTGGGAGTGAAGAGCCAGGAAAAGAATTTCACAAAGAGTATCACAAAAGTGATGATGAGCAGAATATCAAGCATGGTTCGCGGTTTTGAGAATCGGTTACGAACCGGGTTAGTATTTGGGTTAACTATCTTAATTTAACGCTTTTATTTCGGATAGTCAATGCTAAATCTGAACAGTGCTATCAATGATTCAATAAGTTATGAAAAATAGGATGAATGATTCAGGGTGTTTGTGTAGTTACTTGTCTTCTGTTTTTAACATCATCCAAATTCAAACCTATGCGTCTAATCAACTCAATTTTTATCATCAGTGTTTTAATACTTTCCTTTACTTCTTGTCAAACTCATCCTCGTTCGGCCGTCATGTTTCGCGGCGACGCACAGCATTCCGGATATTTTGCTTCACCGGATATTGATACGCTCCATGGCGTGAAATGGAAATTCAAAACCAACGGCTATGTTTTCAGCTCTCCGGCTGTATTTGGACAAGATGTCTACTTTGGCAGCAACGACAGCACCTTTTATGCGGTCGATAAATCTTCCGGAAGGGAAAAATGGAGTTACAAAACCAGTGGTTATGTTGCCTCTTCGCCTGCAGTGACGGAAGAGTCGGTCTATTTTATCAGCTCCGATGGTTATCTATACGCCTTGGAGCGGTCATCCGGAAAGTTGCAGTGGCGTTTCAACGAAGGACCGGAAAAGCATTTCTCTGCGCCGGGTGTTCAGGGACTGCAACCGAAGGATGAAATAATTGCCGATCCGTGGGACATGTATGTTTCGTCGCCGGTGTGGCATGATAATGTGTTGTACTTCGGAAGTGGTAACGGTAACTTCTATGCGGTGGACGCGAATACGGGAATGGAAAAATGGCACATTGCTACGGGAGAGGCGATTCACAACGCGCCAACCATCTACAACGACATGGTCATCTTTGGCGGGTGGGACCGGTTCCTGCATGCGGCTAACCTGGAAACAGGCCGCGAGATTTGGAAATTTGAGACGGGAAAAGACACCGTAAATTATAATCAGACGGGTATTCAATCGTCGCCAGTGGTTTGGAACGACCGGATTTACTTCGGTTGCCGCGACGCACATGTGTACGCGCTCGACGGCATGACAGGAAAGCTTCTCTGGAAACGGTTTAACCGGTATTCATGGGTCATCAACACGCCGCTGGTGCGCGATAGCACCGTTTATTACGGCACATCCGATACACATCGTTTCATTGCGTTGAATGCGATCAATGGTGATTCCATCTACAGCAAAGATATCCCGGCCGGATACATCTTTTCATCGCCAGTGACAACCGGAAAACAGATCTACTTCGGCGGCTTTAATGGTACCGTGCATGCTGTAAAAGCGAAGAACGGAGAAAAAATGTGGGAGTATCGCATGGATGCTTCGGTTGCCGATCGCGATAGCGTGTTG
Organism: Prolixibacter denitrificans; assembly: GCF_003014495.1. GTDB lineage: Bacteria > Bacteroidota > Bacteroidia > Bacteroidales > Prolixibacteraceae > Prolixibacter > Prolixibacter denitrificans. The sequence continues at coordinate 100,731 of NZ_PYGC01000012.1, forward strand.
ACGGCTGATGGTGAAATCAGTAACGATTTTTACCGGAGGGTTTTCAAAGATGGCTACAACGCGCAAACCCATGAGGTAGCGATGAAAGGTCTCTATTCCGTTGGTTCGGTGCTGAGTACGCCTGCTGTGTCGGATGGTGTGTTGTATGTCGGGAGTGCCGACGGATATTTGTATGCGTTACATTAAAAATAGAGCTTGTCTGTCTCGATGCCGGGGGAGAAAGGTAATGAAGTAGTCGTTCATTGTATATTTCGGAAGCTTCATTAAACCATTGCCTCAGGAGGCAATCAAATACTACCAGTTAATGCGATAGCATTTTCTGGTTGAACAGAACATTTCTTTTTTTTCATAGATTTTGTACACCAAAGTAAAAAGCTGCCCGGACATTCCTGAAAAAGGAAATTGGCCGGTGCAGCTTTTTCGTCTATGGTGCTATCTTATGGTCTAAGGAACGACTTCCGGCCGAAGCCGGAAATCAGTTCCTTCATCACTTGTCATTAACGAAGCTCTGGTTGAGCGACATTTTGTGCACGTCGTACGGTGCAGCAGGACCTCCCAGGTATTTGTGGAACCAGTCGAGGTGCGCGTCGTAGTACAGCGGCATCGATTTCACGCGGTTGGGCCAGTGACCGTCGTTTTTGAAGATGATCAGACGCGATGGAATGCCCAGTGTCTGCAGTGTACTGAAATATTGAATGCTCTGAGTGTACGGTACACGGAAATCCTTCTGGCCGGTGATGATGAGCGTCGGTGTCGCGAAGTTCTTCACGTATTCCGAAGGCGAGAATTTCTTGTACAGGTCAGAATTCCATGGTTGTCCTTTCAGGTCGAAGTTCGGGAACCAAAGTTCTTCGGTTGCTCCCCACATCGAACGCAGGTCGTAGAGTCCCATCATCGAAGCCAGACACTTGAAACGTTTGGTTTTGGCCTGGAACCAGTTCATCATGTAACCTCCGTACGACCATCCCATGGCGCCCATGCGGGTTGAATCGACATACGACAGTTTAGCCAGTGCATCGGTTACCTTCATCAGGTCTTCGAACGGTTTGCCGCCCCAGTCACCCGAAATTTCGCGGGTGTAAGCCTGTCCGCGTCCGGTTGAACCGTGCGGGTTGGCAAATGCCACCACGTAACCGGCTCCGGGATATACCTGCCAGTCGCCGCGGAACGAATCCATCCATTGTCCCTGTGGTCCTCCGTGAACGTTCAGGATGAGCGGATATTTTTTCGACGGGTCGAAGTTGTGTGGCTTCACGATGAATACCTGTACCTGCTTGTTGTCGGCACCGGTTACCCACATTTTTTCCGCCGGACGGAAATCTACTTTCGACAACAGCTCTTTGTTGAAGTTGGTCAGCTGTTCTTCGGTTCCGCCTTTGGTTTTCATGCGGAAGAGCTCAGCTGGCTTGTCGATGGTGGTAGCCAGGTAGTATAGATATCCGTTACTGGCTACATCGAAACCGTAAATGGAGCGCTGTCCCGAAACAGGAGTGATAACGTCCGACGCCAGATCGACCATGTAAACCGGTTCTCCTCCTTCTTGCTCTGCTGAGAAGAAGATTGACTTGGAGTTGGGAGCCCATTTAAAGTCATCCACCCAGTTGTCAAAGTCCTTGGTGATGATCTTCGTTTCGCCGGTTGCCCGGTTATAGAGCGCGATGTTGAATTTCGCCGATTCGTAGCCCGGAATACTCTGGGTACGGTAAGCAATGTACTTGCCATCGGGTGAGTAAATGGGCCATCCGTCCCAGGCTTTGTTCTCTTTGGTAATGTTTTTGGCTGTTCCACCCGTTACCGGAACAACAAACAGGTCGCTGTTGGTCGATGCCTCGGGGTGCTCGACGTGTTTCGACGCGTAGCAAAGTTCTTTACTGTCGGGCGAGAAGTTGTAACCTACGCCACCGCCCAGCATAAACACGGGCGATACAAATTTACCCGGGGTAACATCGGTGTATTTTCCGGTCTCGGTGTTAAATACAATGATGTGGGAATATTTACCCTTGGCGTATTGTGTCCAGTGACGGAACAACAGGTGATCGGCTACATAGGCCTGGATGGGACCGTTGTGTGACAACGAGTCGTTGCGAGCATTGCACTCACTGTTGGCGCCGCAATCGGGATAAACTTCTGCCGAAAAGGCAATCAGTTTGTTGTTGGGCGACAATACCGGGGCGTCTACACCCATCGAGAAATCGGTTACCTGTTTTGATTTCCCGGTTGCAAATGAATAGTGAACCATTTGCGGAGCTCCCGATGCAGTCGACACATAATAGAGGTTTTTGCTGTCGCTGGTCCAAATGGGATTGTAATTTCCCTTGTGGTCGGTAGTTACCGGGGTGACGTCGCTGCCGTCGGCGTTCATTACATAGATGTCGGTCATCGATTTACCTTTCGGCATATCGTAATCGGTTACCGTGAAGGCAACGCGCATGCCGTCGGGCGAAACTACGGGAGTGCCTACGTGACGTACTTTGTACAAATCGGCGATGGTAAACGCGCTTTTCTGCGGAAACGCTGCCTCCGCAGTAAAGAGGAAGACCATCACAAAGAGATAAAGAATTCGTTTCATACTTCTTTTCGAATTTTAAATCATTGATGAATGAATAAATATCTTGTCATCCAGGTTTCGGGTTATAAGCAACAATGCAAACAAACCGACACCCTTATTGTTTGCCACTGGCACATAAACTCCTGAAATGGAGTTATTATTCATTGGTTTTAGGCAGGATTTTCAGTCTGGTTTTGACCTTGTGGGAAAGGATTTCACCACAATTGACCGGTTTTGGACGAGAAAATTACAAAGAAAAGGAGGAGAGGGGCATGAATTTTCTCATATTGGAGCCTTTTTAAGCTTTTTTTAAGAATGAACCCCCTTCCGGGAAGTCGGTGATGCCCTCTTTTTTATTGAATCTGGTTGTGTGATGTCGTTTGCTTCTTCGGGAATACAGTTTGCAGTTGTAGCAATAGGTAAACCACGCGAAGCAATGCACGACGGACGTGAGGAAATGCATAACGAACCTGTAGCAACCCGTCACGCACGTGAAGCAATGCTCGACTGACCTGAAGCAACGTACGCCGCAACTATAGCAGGTCATGCTGCACATGTAGCAACACAAACCGGACGTTACGTGGTTGACCTCTCCTAAAATCTTTGACCTACCCTAAAATAGCTTGACAGATTTATACTTAATTGGAGAGGGGATAAGGTTATTCTTCCCGTGTGTTGTTCAGATAATAACTTAATGCTCCGGAAGGACATCGGTCTATCTGGTCTTTCAGCTCAGCAGTCGTGGCTTTGTCAATGGTTACCCAAGGCCGTTCTCCGGGATGGTAGACTTTGGGCAGTGTTTTTACACATACTCCCGAATGAATGCAGAGTCCGGGTTTCCATACGATGGTCAATTCACCGTTGGTGTATTCTTTTGTAATTTCCTTTTCCATATCAGCGAATGTTAACTCCTTTTAATACCAATGATTTCCATTCGGGATTCCGCGCTATAAAGGTGGCCACAAACGGACAGAGCGGAACAAGTGTAAGCTCTTTTTCTTTGACGTCTTCCAATGCCTGCCTGACCAGCTCCATACCAATTCCATGGCCTTTTAGCTCCGGAGGCACTTCGGTATGTGTCAGGTAGATGGTGCCTTGTGCTTTGATGTATTCGATTCTGGGTATGAGATCATCGATATGAAATTCATATTGCTTTTTCTCTTCGTTGTCAATCAGTTGATGGTCCATACAGCATGCTTGAAATTGATGAATTTCTGGATACCTGTTTTTGCTGGGTATCGCTGATGGAGATTACGTGCGGAATAAGGAAATGGTTTCGGTTATTGTTCTGGGGCAGTTGATTGCCGTTGTTTATATGAGTTCGATTTCCTGCAGGTCAGTAAGAATGTTATCAGTATAGTCGACAATGGTCAGCGTGGTGATTTTTCCTTTGATCGAGAACTCCTTTTGATTCCATTCGTCCACCCAGCCTTTTACTTTGAGTGGGTCTTGGGAGTTGGCTATGCCTATATGAGGGATGTAGTCGATGTCGAGCCTTAGTTCGTCAAAAAGCAAATTGGAGTACAGCTTGTCGTGAAGCCTGACTATTTTACTGTATCCCTCATCGGGGACGAGTAGCAAATGGAAATAGTCGAGAACGGCATCCTTGTTGATGGTGGCGCATTTGATTTCGAAGTCAATGGCTTTCACACCACGGGACTTGCTTTCTATTTCGGCAATAAAAGCCTTTTGGTCGATTCCGGAAACCGGGAATACAAAAGGGAAATGTGGCTCAGCAACGGAATAGTATAATTCGTCGTTTGCCTTTCGGAATTCCTGGATGCGGTCATAATCATCCGCCTGTAACTGAGGATATGATAATACACCTAATGCCATTTTTGCTATCAGTGATTTGAGTGTTCATTAAAGTTACGGGAAATTTTGGTTGGTGTGGGGTGATACAAAAAGAGACGCTGTCCTTTGGCTAAATCTTTTATATCAGTTGATTTCTGTTTTTCCCAACTTAAGTGGGTATATTTAAACATAGGAATGCACTATTCTTGCCATGCTATTCGCGTGAAGCGCAGAATTGACACAAAAATGTACAAACCATGAAACAGCGATCAATAAGGCGAATCATATTTCGAATTTTAGGGACCATCGTTTTGTTTATTGTTATCCTGATTGGTAACCTGCTGCTTTTCGAAAAGAAAGCATCTGTTGTTTCGGAAGGAGAACCTATTGCCACTTCCGATGTTGTGCGCCCGGCACTACTGGTCATCGATGTGCAGGGAGCAACAACGGGTGAGGCTTCGCTCAATTCATATTACATAGCGGAATCCGAAAGTCTGATTCGTACTATCAATCAGTTGACTGAAAGCTTTCATAGTCATAACATACCCGTCATCTATATTCGGAGTGAAATCACCAATCCGCTGATTAACTTATTGAATGCGTCGTATGCCAAGGGAGGCATAGGAGCTCGGTTTGACAAACGGATGAATCTCGTTTCCGATATGGAAGTGATCAAAAGCCGGAATGATGCCTTTCTGAAAACATCTCTTGATGAATTGCTTCGTCAACATCAGGTTAATAAGTTATATATCGTCGGGCTGGATGCTGCGCACTGCATCAATACGACCGTGGCAGCAGCGCAAAACAGAAACTACGATGTGACGCTCATCAAGGAAGCTATCCTGTCGAAATCAGCTCAGATGAAAGATAGTATGATGACTGTGTTTCATGCTCGTGGTGCAATGCTTGTAAGTATGGATAGTTTGAGCTTTGATTAACCGTTGTAATCAGATTGTAGTTTATGCAGTGAAGCGAGTTCACGCAAGTGTTATCAGTTTCTTCTGTTCCTGTTCAAAAAAACGAATGATTTGGTTATGCTTCCGACCAGCCGCTCAGGTAGGCCTTGAATTTTGTATGCGATTCTCCTATTGGTCCGGAGATTTCCTCTCGCGCGTATGTGTATCATTCAATAGCCAGTTTTTTGTCGATTTGTGTCAATAATTCCGGTGCGGCCGAATATTTTTGCTGCTTTTTGTCGTAAATCGTCAGTACGCCGGCCCTTTCTAGCTGTTTTATTGATTTCCAGGGGAATAGTTAACATGCAATCCCACAATTGATTAAGAAATACAGCGAAAATTTTTCCGTGATTTTAAATGGTTGATAATCAGTTTTTAAATGTTTTTTTTCAAAATTATTTTTGAGAAAATAAAAGATGGTGTTTGGAATTCGGATACAATGCGTATATTGCGGCGTATTAAATAAATAACAATGAATAAAGGAACAGTAAAATTTTTTAATGACACCAAAGGTTTTGGTTTCATTAAAGACGAAGAATCAAACAATGAGTATTTTGTGCATGTAACCGGATTAGTGGATGAAATCCAGGAAAATGACGAAGTAACCTTCGATTTACAAGAAGGAAGAAAAGGATTGAATGCAGTGAACGTTAAACTTGCGTAAGTAAGTTTAGACGATGACATATTCATTAAGATTTTGAGCCTCACAGTTTGTGAGGCTTTTTTTATGTCCAAACGTCTGAGCCGAGATGTTCATTATCCATGCCTCATTCTTTCCATTTCTTTTTTAAAGAAATGCTCCAGATGATGTTTGCCATAGTTAGGAGCCAATTGGTCATTGGCCATGAGTGTGAGGAAGAACTCGATGGGGCCATAGGTTTTGGATGAGGTGAATGTCCTCACGAGTCCGATGGTCATCCGGCGAATCCAGTCGGGGAGGTGTGTAATTTTGATTGGTTTATTCGATGCTTTCAAAGCGAGTGTCGCCAGTTCGTTCTGCGATAGGTTGTCCGGGCCGCCAACGGCAATTTCCTGTTCAGCGGAAGTAATGGCATCGACACATACTTTGGCCAAGTCCTCACCATGGATGGGATTCATTTGGTAGTGACCATCACCAAAGAGATAAACTCTTCCACCTTTTGCCATATCGAGGAAGTCGCGCATGTCGGAAAAGAACCCGTTGGGGCGCATCACAGTGTAATCGAGTCCCGATGATTTTAACGCATCCACGAAAGCTTCCTTGGCCTGGAAGATTTTCAGATGGCGGTATTTGTCTCCATTGATGGCCGAAACGTAGATGAATTTTCGCACGCCAGCTCTCTTTGCTTCGCTGAGCAAATTCAGATTCGCCTGGTAATCGACGTCCATGTAGGTAAGACCGTCTCTTTGCCGGGTGATACCGATGGAGGATATGACGGTCGTAATCCCTTCACATAATCCTTCGAGAGTTTTGAATTGTGTAACTTCTGCCCGGATGATTTCCCGGTTTCCTCCTTCGAGATATTCGAGTTTTTCGGGCCGACGGCCGATGATTTTTGCCGGTATATTTCGCCGTACCAATTCTTCCGCGATGTAGTGTCCAAGGTAACCAGTTGCGCCTGCCAATAATACTTTTTCGGTTGTTTTTTCGGTGTCCATATTGCTATTTGTAGTCATTTGTTAAGTCATTTTATTTCTCCGTTTTCGCTCTTCAATTTATTATATTTGGGAGTATATTTCCAGCGAATGTTTTGATAATTTAAAAACATCCAGTATTCGATTGGAGACTCCCGGTTATCCGTGTTCTGTGCAATCGCTACCATCTTACCTGGTTCTTTTTTGAAGACGGACTTGCACATGATTTCATCCTGACTTTTCCCGAAATGAGTTTATTCGATTCATTATGAGTAATTCGGATATTAAAATCTTTTATTTTCAATTCTGCTTTGTGACTTGAGCAAGTTACTTCCATTTTCATTCGGTCTTATTTTATTGGGTGAAAAAGAATGCGAATGGGCTAAAACTTACTTGAATATGTTGTGTTCGTAATCTGTGCTTGTTGTTGTTTATCAATTAATTGGTGGAGTTTTTGTTGCTATTCCGTCCAGTTAGGGACGATGGACGTTCAACCGGTCCAATTTTCCTATTTATAATAATGAAGGTGGTCAAATCCGATGTGGCGGGGAGGGGTTTTTGAGTTTCCAGACCCGTCACTTGAGTTTGTTTTGTCGGTTTGAGACACCGGTAAAGTGACTCGCTTTGGATACAAGTTGTGAGGAAAGAATGTGTATAAAGAATAAGAAGCTTTTGCATGACGATTACTTTTCTGTCAGCAAAATTAGGGAGGAAATTGGTCGAGATCGTCCCAATTTATAAAACGGGACTTCTTTTGGGAAAACCGATTTGTTGGCAAGATGGGCTAGGGAAGTTCGGAGGCAATTCTATTGGTGGTAGTACGCCCACCCAATTCTTCTTCGATTGAAATAGTCGTTTCGTGCAGCGCAATCTCCCGGTTAACAATAACGGAAATGGCCAGGCCCGGACCTGAAACAGCTTGTTTCTGTGTCCCTGCATCAATGACATAACTGTCGTCGACCGTTTTCCGACCGTGATGAAGCGCCCCATTCTCGGTGCAGGCGGTGAACAAAAGCAGCATGTATAGAATCAGAAGCTTTTTCATGACAGTTGTTCGAAGTGTACGCTGTTTGTACTAATAGACTGTCTGAAAATGGAAAAGTTACGGTTTTTGGAAATTTTTTTTTTTGAAAAAAGTTCGTGACTTCTCGCAGAGTATAGGAATAATAAGGGTAGTTGGTTGTGTTGCCAAAAGAAATCCCACAGATTCTGTGGGATTTTGTTAACTGAAAATGTTGTTTTAAACTTTCTTCACCAACACCACCTTCTGTCGTTCCTGCGAAGCAATTCCCGTTAGGAAATCGTTGATGGATTTGACGTCATCGGCTTTGTATTTTCCCTGGTGAATGACGACTTTTCGGGTCACTTCAATGGTATTATTCCCATTCTGCCCGTAGTTGATTTCGTAATCACCAAAAGAAGAAGAGAGTTCCGTTTTCTTCGGAAGGTACTCCACCTTAAAACCGTCAGGGATGGTGATGGTGAGGGTGTCCTTGTAGGTATAGCCCGTACGCTGATAAATCTCCAACTGACGATCCGTTGACAGATGCGATGGAAAGCTGTTCTCAATTAAAAAGTTGGTCGATACAAACATTCGGTTCCCGGTAGGTATGGCATAGCGACTCGTTTCTCCTTTGACATTCAGCTTTGCTTTGGCCGTGTCGGCAGAAATATCCTGCATGGAAAAGTTTTGAATCGTAAGTCCCGGCACATTCAACCAGCGGGTTAAGGCGTCTTTTTGTTCTTTTGATGACAAGTGGAGGACCCCGAAAACATCTTCAAATTCGCCTTCTTCGAATTCGGAATTCAGCTGGAATGAAGCAGCCCCATTGTTTTGCAGGTTGACCTGAATATGGGAATCCCGTCGGTTCTCTTTTTCTGTGTACTTTGGTGTGCGCACCAGCTTTCCCCCTTCAGCCGAAATTTGCAGCGCAAAGCGGTTGGCATTGTCCAGGCTGATGTAACCAAAAGGAATTTGCTGATTGGTGCATTCCAGCCAAATGGTGTCTTGATCGAGGGGAACGAACAGGATGGCGTGATTCATCTGGCTGGCTCCCGGAAAGTCGGGATATTTGATTTGCCTGTAATCGCCACTGCCGATAACTGTGTAATACGAATCGATGCCGATGGCCTTTAACAACGAGCGGGTGTAGTTACTCAGTGCTTTGCAATCGCCGTATCCTTTCGCGTCCACATCTTCAGCCATGAGCGGTTGAAATCCCCCGATGCCCAACGCAATGTTGACGTAGCGTGTCTTCTTCTGCATATACCGGTATACTGCTTTTACCTTGTCCCGTTTATCCGGTATGCTGTCAGTCAGCCTGAACAGTTTTAAGATGGTCTCCTCGGGCAGTAAGGTCCGGTCTCTGATAAGTTGGTATGTCCAGGCACCATACCCTTTCCATGTTGCGAAATTTCCGGTTGTTCCTTCGTATGACATGTCGTCCGGTGATAGAAGCACTACCGGAAATACATCCATGAAATCGGGTGCGAGTCTTTCCCATTCGAGGGCTTTAAAACCTGACAGTTGCCAGTGGTAGGTTACCGTGTTTTTTTCGGTCGTCTGGCTAAAGGCAAAATCACTGTTTAGGTCTTTGTGTCGTAATTGGAACTTGTTCGGTGTGATGAACGTCAACTCCGCTTTTTCCACGGAAGTGTTATAACCCGAAGCCGGAACCCAGTTACCAAAGCCGACCAAATCGTTGTAATTTACTTTGTAATAGTATTCAACGGTGTATGGATAGAGCTTATATGCCGGTCTGAAGAACTTGACCCGGTTGTCTCCGAACAGCGTATAGCTTTCGTTGTAGGCAAAATCCCGGATGTCTTTATTCCGAAGTCTCTTAACGGTTTTGCCGTGCGCGTCATAGACGGTTCCGCCAATCTGGGAAACATTTGAGTTGTGGTCGTACATGACAACCAGGTTGGCTTCACCTCTTCCATTGCTGTTCAGAATGGTGGCTACCAAATGAACCTTCCGGCTGTAACTGCCTGCACCGGTCCGGTTGTATGTGACCTGGTATTCCCGGATAACCGCATCGGCGTGCTTTTTCAGGGAGTCGGGAATAGAAGCAGCATCCCGGCTGCTTTGCGAAAATACCGGGATGCTGAAGAAAAAAGTGCAGAGAAAAGTGAGAAATAATGTCTTCATCAAATGTGTTTTAGTACGACCAGTTCGTGCTGTTTGTCAATCATCATTTGGAAGAACTTCTTCAGGGACTCGTATTCGCTTGGTAGAAATACACTTTTGTTAATGTTCAGAGATGAACTGACAATCAGGTTGCCTCCGAGGTTTTGGACCTGGAAAACAAATTGTGCTTCATTATTCGGAAGGACCATTTTTACCGACTTCGGTGCTTCCTGAAGCTGGTAATTGGCCGGTAATCTATAAGTCTGAACTTGTTGAATATGGTAGGGATGATCGAATTCCACCGGATACTCCCTTTTGTCGAGCTTGAATGGGTTATTCTCGAAATACGGTATGACTACCGGGTTGAAGTAGAGCATGTCTCCCGGATTGGATGACAACTCGTTATCTGTGAATTTGTAGGTGAGGTTCAGGTTGTGATAAAGAGTATCGAGGCCTTTGACTTTGATCCCGTCTACATCCTGAAGTTTGTTTTTATCATCCATTGCTTTGATGAAATCAGCCGGCGAATCATATTTTCGAATGGCTTTCCGGAATTCGTAAGCACCGTATCCCTTCAGGTTCATATTCGCCTGGCCGCTAATCGTTGCTGTGCTATCCATCATCATCAGAATGCTGGAGGTCATGGTGAAGGGCTGATAGTTCATCAGGTTGATCCACTTGTCCTGAACATCACCAATGATTCGTCCTTTGTCGTTCAGACAGCGGATTGGGAGCAGGTTGATTTCAGCATCGCGATCGGTGGCGTCCATCAGGTAGGCTTTACCATTACTGAGTACCATGGCAACCACATAATTAAAACTACTGATGGAGGGATGCGACGGATGGATAATTCCGTTGTCTTGTGTACTCAGTACGACCGGATAACTCTTGAAACCCAGTTCGCGTAACAGCCTGACAAGATTGAGGTTCACATCGGCACAGTTTCCTGAACCTTCCTTGAATGCTTTATTCAGCGTTGCGTTGATGTACTTGCTTCGGGTACCGTTCCAGGCGACGTGCCTTTTGATGTATTCGAATGCCAAATCCAGCATCTGCATGCCTTCAACTCCGCTCTGTTTTAGCTCTTCTGCGGCATCCCGGATGTAACCAGCGCTGTTGAGCTGCTTCCCGAAATATTGATTGTCGGTTAAATCTTTATCGACATTTGCCCAGGTCGATGTTACATAATGTATGGGCTCCTGAGGAAATTTTACATATTCCAACTCAAATTCTACCTTGGAAATATAATTCTCCTCTGTCCGAAGGAATTTCTCTTTTGGAAATGCCGGAATGCTATCGGCGGTGTAGTGGTAAATATGCTCCGTGTAATTGAATGAACTGGTGTACCTGGCTTCATCTACAAGGCGGCCCCGAGCCTGCTGATGAACATTGATCGTAAGCTTCTGTTGCCGGTTATCCTGATCGAACTTCACCGGATAATATCCCCTTAAAGTCTTGTTATAATGAAAGTATTCAGGAATAATCGCAGTGAAATCACTGTTTAAGATTGGGATATCCCGCTGAAAATACCACGTGCGAAGATTAAAAAAATGAGTTGTACGAATGGTATAGTCTACCTCGATGATGGAACCTGCTTTTACGTTGGGCAGGGCAAACTTAACCGTATTCCAGTGTTCGCTGGTTTCTTCTGTCATGACATCTTTGTTACTGAGCTTGTCTTTTACCACCTTTCCGTTTTCAAGATTGTAAGTATAAGCTTTCAGCTGTGATAGTTCGTCATCTTTATCTCCTTGGTACAATGGAATTTCAATGTTGGCATAATCGAAGCCTTCGTTGTCGAGAATTTTGATTCGGAAATGCCGGTTGAAGTGAAGTTGAAAACCGGTTTGACTGCTTCCCGCTTCGTTGGTACGAACGTTTTTGGCCATGTAATCAAAATCGGCCTTTCCATAGTCAAAAATGAAGTATGCGTGAGCGTTCGAATCGGTAGGACATTGAGTCGCTTCGAGGTTCTGGATGTCTACCTTTCCTGTTTTGGGTTCTTTTTGTGCGTCGACCTGTTGGGGTATAGTCACGAGTAACAACAGCACAGACAATAGGAGGAAGCAAGTTTTCATTATTCTTGTTTATTAGTTAGAACTTTTGTGATTGATCCGGCACCGAAAAATTACCCACGATGTATCTCAACGAGATATTCGTCAGGTAAGTCGAAGGGCAATAATATCAGGATACTATCCTGTTTTTATATCCGTAAAAAATAAATACTTCGGTAAAATTGAATCATTTGCCATTTCAGGTAAAGTAAGGAAGGTGAAAAACTGCAGGGATGGTTTGTTTGATAAAGCCTCAGGTCTCATTTTCAAAGGAATCGCAGATTTGTTTATTTTTATTGGTACGCTTAAAGATAAAATCTTATCGCAACGTTACAAGAAATTGGCATTATGTTATTGGACAGGACAGCCTTTCAATTGTCGATTAATGATGACTTTAAGAGGCATCTTTTCTTAATACCACTAGTTCATTTTGTTTATCAATCATTAATTGAAAGAATTGCTTCAGTTGTCTGTATTCTTTCGGAAGAAAAATACTTTTGTTAATTCTAACAGTTGTGATCACGTTCATATTTTGTCCGAAAACATTGACCTGATATGTGAACTGGGCACTTTGGTCAGGGAGTGTGATACTTATTGGCTCAGGAGCCCGTGTTATATGGTAATTGGTTGGGATGGAAAATGTACTAATTTGTTGTATTTGATAGGGATGATTGAATTCGACAGGATATTCTCTCTTTTCGAGCTTGAATGGATTTTTTTGAAAATAAGGATTAACGATGGGAGCATAGTAGAGCATATTTGCCGGATGATTGGATGAATCCGAATTGACAAAGTGATAAGAGACAACCAGGCTTTTCGACGTTTTGGCTAGATCCTTAATTTTAATGTTTTCGATTTTTGCAGTCGTCATATTCTTATCCAGAACTGATTGGAAATATTCAAGAGGTGAACTGCTTTTGTTTATATCCTTGCGATATTCGTATGCACCATAACCATTTAACCTCAGTCTTGCGTTACCGGTAATTGATGCACTGCTGTCTATTTTTGATAGAAAGGTCGATTGCAAAACAAAAGGTTGGTAGTTTGTCAGATTGATCCATTTTTCACTTCTATCACCAATAATTCTGCCTCTGTCATTAATACACCGGGTAGGTAACAAATTGATTTCAGCATCGTGGTCTGTCGCATCTAACAAATAAATATGGTTTTTCATAAATACCGCGGCAATGACGTAGTTGAAGCTGCTGAGTGAAGGATGCGCCGGGTGTATTATACCATGTTTTTGGGTACTGAGCAAGACGGGATAGCACTCAAAGTCCAGTTGTTTCAAAAGTCTCACTAGATTGAGATTGATGTCAGCGGAGTTGCCGACACCATCTTTGTATTTTTTTGCTAATGTATTGCTGGCATATGGACTTTGAAATTCGTTCCAGGAAAAGTGCTGCTTAATATGTTCATAAGCTTTCTGTAATAGATCAATTCCGCTTACTTCATTTGTTTTCAATTTGGCAGCAATGTTTCGAATATAACCCGCACTACCAAGCTCTTTCCCAAAATACGGATGCTCGATGAAATCTTTGTCAATGCTTTCCCAGCTGGTTGAAAATTTTCTTTCAGAGCTCATGGGAAATTTTATGGATTGGAGTTCAAAGTCGACTTTTGATATATAGTTTTCAGCCGTTCTGAGAAACTGCTCTTCAGGGAAAGCAGGTATGCTATCGGCGCTGTATTCAAATACATTTTTCGTGAAATTAACGGTTCGGGTGTAAGATTCGGGACTTCCTACCATACCATTTTGTCTTCGGTTAAATATAATCGAGAGGCCTCGATTGATAATATGTCGCTTGAATCTGACAGGGAAATAACCAGCAGCAGTCTGATTATAGGAATAAAATTCAGGAATCATAGCGGTAAACTCACTATGAAGTGTTGGTATATCTCGTTGAAAATACCAGGTGTGGAAGTTGTAGAAATAGCTTGAAGTAACATTATATTCTATATCGAGGACAGAACCGGCTTTGACTTCAGGCATCGCAAATTTCACCGTATATAAGTGTTCACTGGTTTTCTCTGTTAACATGTCGGATGGTTCGAGCTTGGTTTTTTGAATCTCTCCGTTTTCGAGATTATAAGTATAAGCTTTCAGTTTTGTTATATCCTCTCTGCCCCGACCACGAAATAGAGGAATCTGAATGGTTGCATAACGGAAGCCTTGATTATCAATGATTTTAACTCGAATGTATCTTTTGAAAACCATATGAAAGCCGGCATTTTGATTGGAATAAATAGTTGTACTTCCCAGAGATAAATCAGCTATTCCATAATCAAATACATAGTAGGCGTGGGCATTGGAATCAATGGGGCAGGTATTGCTTTTGAGCGTTTCTATGTCAATTTTTCCAAATTTCGGAAGATTTTGCGCGGAGGCAAAGTGGGAGCAAGCTATTAGGAAAAAGCTAACTTGCAGGAGACGAAGAAAGTATTTCATTTGTTAAAAGTTGAGGTATAGTGGTATATTTTATTGGCGGTTGTAAAAATATTATCTTACTGAAAAACATCTACGGAGATGGTGCATGTTATTGGGCAGTCTGTTAGTTAAGCCTCTTTTTTTGAGAGTGATAAATTTCAAGTTGTTTACTATCTCCTTTTTAAAAACTTCCGCCGTGTTCCCCTTGAAGCATCGGCTGCGTGAATATTACCGCCTCCCCAGGTTAAACCGGAATGATGGTCACGAAACGGTGGATTGTTAATGCCCCACTCATCAATTTCCTCCCGACTATTCGGGGTTCCTTTTTTTATCTGTAGCGGTTCCCTTTTTTTGCCTTTGTATGATGCGATGATTTGTTTGATCTCTTCGTCGCGTAGACGTTTATCGTATAAATAGGTTGGAATACAAACGACAAACAGCAGGAACAGGCCGGAGTAAAGTAAAAAGGCATTGGCATTGAATTCGGCTATGATACCGATGGCCCGGAAGATTAAGAGGATGCCTCCGGTAATTCCCGAAACGTATATGATGCCGGTTCTCATAGGTCAGGATTTTTGGTGCGTACCATTAAATGTACTCATCCTGACGGAGATTAACAAAACCGAGAACTACGTGCCGGCTACAATTTCAGCCGTGCTTTGCAACGCCGCAAACCAACGGCCAATGATCTTGTGATGGTACCGGATAATGGCTTCGGCTTTCATGAAGTCATTATCATATGTGCTGTGGCCGTCGTGTACCAGGATGGTGTGGTAGTTTTTAGCGAACGCACTCCGGCAGGTAGTGTCGATGCAGTAGTCTGTCTGCAGTCCGGTGATATACAACGTGTCGATTTTGTTTTCCTGCAGAATGGCTGCTAGTTCAGTGCGGTAAAAGGAGTCGGGCGTTTCCTTGTTCACAAAATAATCATCCCGTTTGTGTCGGAGCTTGTGATGAACTTGCCAGGCTCTGCTGCCTTCTTTCAGGTCTTCATCACCATCTTCAGTGTGCCGGATAAAAACGATGGGACGGTTCCTTTTACGGAAGCTGTCGATCAGTCGGTTGACGTTGTCGATTAATTCTTTTTCGCGGTAAACCGGCTCGTTGGGATCGGCAAAAAAGCCTTCCTGCATATCGATAATCAGAAGTGCTTCACGCGGTTTGGACGGAGAGAGATTTATGTGACCGTTTGACATATCGCAAGGGGTTAACAGGTTTCATTTCATAAAGTTACGCATAAAACGAACAGGTCGGAAGGAATATCCCCTGCAAATTCGGTGCGGGTGATTGACTTGTTTCCATATGCGAACTGCCTGACCGCCTGTTCTCAGCTCAGATGGCAGTTGTGCGCTTGGTTTTATCGTCTTATAGGCTCGCGAGTAGTTAGTTACCTAATCTGAACACAGTTGGGTTCGGAAGCTATCTGAAACCGGACTAAATAATTCTTATGAAAAATCATTTCCTATAACATTCTCTGTCTGATATTATTATCAAATAGAGATGAATTTTATTGAGTTCTCTACATAATAATGCTGTATATCGGTTCGTTTTTTAAATCATATAACAAATTATGTTTCTATTAATGAGACATGCCTGGCTTAAGTCATCTTGCCCAAATGGTGACATTAAGTTAAGACCTAATCTGACGACAGAACAGACATTTATATAAATAGACAGACAACAAACTTGATTAATTGAAAATAAGAGGTTTAAAGTGGCTGATGACCAGGAGGAGGGTTACATCACAATTATTGTGAGGTAATGCTCTATCTGTGTTTCAGGATACCGTTCCGGAGTTAGTTTAAACCTAAACTTAGTTCCTATGAAGAAAATATTAGCCGTTATTTTTTTACCGGTGGCTTTTATAGCCAATGGTCAAAATGCTAATAATCTGTTACATCCTGACGTTTGGCTTAGGGCCGATCAACTGACTGAAACGAATACGGTCTGGAATGATATCAGCGGTAATCAACTTGATGCGATTCCTTCTGACAGCCTGATGCTTAAAGGAGAAGGGTTGATTAATTTTAATAGAACAGTCAGTTTTAACGGACAGAAAGAGCAGTTTAAAATTCCCTTAAACCTCAGTCAAACTTCTCAGCTGACCATCGTCGCTGTATATCATTCGAAAGATACTACTTCGGAGCGGGCGGTGTGGAGTGCCGTTGTCAAGCCGGAACAGTCTGTGATGCTGAGTACACGGCGGGCGGCCGGGCCGCAAAGTATTGCAAAATATTCAGAAGGTACTATCAGCGTGCCAATGGTCAATACGACAGCAGAATATTGGGGAAAGGCCAGTAGCGGTGTTACCGGGGCTTCCCTTTGGTTGGGAAGCGGCGCATCAATAGCGGACAGTTTACAGAATTTCTCCGGGGACATGGCAGAACTGCTAGTGTTTAAACGCTTGTTGAGTGGGCCGGAACTTCAATTGGTACAGTCCTATCTTTCGTTAAAATATGGAACCACTTTCCAGTATTCCAGTTATCTAACCTCCACGGGGCAGGTTGTCTGGGACTATGAAGCGCATCCTGAATTTTCAAAAACTGTCGCCGGTATCGGTCGCGATGATGGCTTCCTGTTAAACCAAAAACAGACGGAGTATGCCGACGATCCCAAACTGCTTGTTATTGGGGCAGATAAAATCGCAGCTTCGAATGAGAACAACACTGCTACTATCAACAAAGGTGATTTCCTGGTTTGGGGAATGAATGATAAAGCTTTCCAATTGGAAAGATCAGAACAGGAGGTTTATCCCTACACCTACCCTGTGCTGCAACGAAAATGGATGATGTCGGTGACCGGAAAAACAGCTTCGTCTGTCCCGACAGAAATGAAATTCAATACGAAGGCATACGCCAAAGATAAGGAGGTGAAACAGTGTTACCTGGTGATTGATCGTAGCGGAACCAATGACTATTCATTAAAAGATGTGGAGTACATTCCGGCAGATACCCTTTCTTCAGACGGAATTGCCACGTTCGATAAGGTGACCTGGGATCCGGATGGTTCAGGAAGTGATAGTTTTACCTTCTCTTTCGGAATGGATAACGGCGTTAGATGTACTGATCCGTTGTGTCACAATGCATCCACCGGAACAGTGAATGTTGAAGTGATGGGAGGTAAAGCTCCGTATCAATTTCAGCTGGTTAGTGATTCACTTGGTTTCAAAAAGGATTGGACCGGAACATCCCGTTTTCAGGTGGTTGATAATCTGGCTTCCGGAGCATATACGCTTGCTGTAACGGATGGCAAATCACAAACAGCTGTCGACAAAATAACCATTGACAACCCAGAGGATTTTAATTTCGGACTGGATTCCCTTTACACCATGAATTTAGGTGACCCGCTGGTGCTTGATGCCGGAACGCATATTTCGGATAGCACGGCTTTCTATACATGGGAAGGCGATGATGGCTACTATGCAACGACAAAAGATGCAACCATAACCTATCCGGGAGAATATCAGGTGTCGGTAACTAATCAGTATGGATGTTCTGCCAGTCAGAATATCACGGTCAAGGTGCCGGACGGGATATTGTATCATTATCAGCTGTATCCGAATCCCTCCCGGGGACAATACCATATCGATATCTCATTGACCAAAGCGATTCCCGTAACGGTTCGCATATACAATATCCAGGGAGCATTACAAAGCACGCGGATGGGAGAAGGTTCCTTCAATTATCATTTTGACGGGGAACTTGATCAGGCAGGCCTTTACCTGGTGAAAATTGAAACGTCTTCGGGAACAGAAACTTTCAAGCTGGTTATCAATCGGAATTAAAGACGGAAGCAGGTGGGTAATGCCTATTCATTACCATGAATAATCTGAAATATCATCACGCTGTCAATTTGATTTAACGAACGACAGTTGGCACAAGCATCGACTTCATGAAAAAGAAAATGAACTTTCATTGGCTTAACAGAAAACCGGAACACTTACAATCAACTGAACTATCTATTAAACAGCTTCGCAGTCGTTTTTGGAAGCGGGTTTTCAGAGATTCCTTTATTTTGCTCGGTCTGTTAGTGATCGTATTCGTCGTCACATCCATTCGATCGGGCGATCCGACTTCACAGAATGTTAACCAGCCGGTCGATTCGGTGAAGGTGGCCAGGCCGGTTCCGTTAGGTGACGTGCTAAGCCCTGACAGTTTAGCTTTACCGGATGAGGTCGGTTCTGTGAATTATCCGGCGACCCGAAAAGAGGGGTTTATCGGAGTCTTTGCCAACAGGCCGGTCGATAATCCTGTCGACAATGTCTTTCACGTGCACATCGATCATCCGGTTCAAAAGAATGCAACCGTATGGCTGGAATATGATTTGAAAGGAGTGCAGGATTATACCGGTATTTCGCACAGTGTGAACGAGCAGTTGTCGGTGGGTGGATATTTCGTCCGAAAGAACAAAACCTGGGGAAGACAAAAGGAGCTGCTGAATCCGGGCGACCTGAAAGAAGGAGATAATGTGATACGGTTTACCCTGCCCGAAGGAGCCGGTTACGGATATCAAATCCGAAATCTTTCCATCAAGGTGGAGCCTTACCGAGAGCTACAGGAACGTTCCCAAAGAAAGTTGGTTGTTAATCAGCCGGTCAACGAATGTTACTACGGAAAGCTGGGCTACCTGGAAGGATATGTGACGGGAAGTGGGAGCAAGCAGGCAAGTGTGTACGTCGCAGGAGATAAAGTCCGCTTTCAGAACGGGACATTTGAAAGCATCGTACAGAAGCCGGAAAATTCAGAAAAAACGTGGTCGGTAAATGTACGGGCGGTTTTCCCGGACGGGGAAGAGCTGCTTACCCGGGTATTGTTCAGACAACCGGCAAAATGGGATACAAAGAACGGCTTTCATAAAGAGATCCATCTCGCGGAGAAGACAGCCGAACCCGGTAAAGGATTTGCCCTAAAGCTGGGCGATGCCTTGCTGAAAGGTGATGCAGGCTCGGTGAAAGAGAATACCCGTTTATCGGTAACGGCACTTCGTGCCCGGGATGTACCCGCCCTGGATCCGGGAATGGTGAATGTGACCTCCGGATTCAGCGGATACCGTTTTCTGCCACACGGGACCCGATTTCAGAAGCCGGTTACCATGGAGTTGGGGTACGATACCCATAAAATTCCCAACGGATACTCCGAAGAAGACATTCGCACCTGTTATTTCGACGAAGAAACCAATCACTGGGTTCCCCTTCACAGAGATTCTGTACTGCTGGCATTGAACGCCGTCCGCTCGGGAACCACCCACTTTACCGATTTCATCAACGCTATCATAAAAGTCCCGGAATCGCCCCAAACACAAGGGTACACCCCCACATCCATGAAAGATGTGAAGGTGGCGAATCCGGCTACCGGTATCAATTTAATAGCACCTCCTACGGCCAATTCCATGGGAAATGCCAATCTGAGCTACCCGATCGCTGTTCCGGCCGGACGACAGGGCATGCAGCCTTCGTTGTCCTTACGGTATAACAGCGGTGGCGGCGACGGTTGGTTGGGTTTAGGTTGGGATCTCTCGGTTCCTTCTATTTCCGTGGATACCCGTTGGGGGGTGCCCCGGTATGATCCGAACCTGGAGTCGGAAACCTACACGATGCAAGGAGAACAGTTGAGTCCTGTGGCTTATCGTTCGGCCTGGAAACCACGTGATAAAAGTGTAGACGCAGAAAAACTGTTCTATCCCCGCGTGGAGGGTGCTTTCAGCGAAATTAAGCGACATGGAGGAAGCCCTGCTACCTATTGGTGGGAAGTGACGGATAAGAGTGGGGTAAAATATTACTATGGTGGAGATGGAAGTAATGTGGATCAAAATGCCGTATTAAAAGACTACAAGGGGAATATTGCCTTTTGGGCGCTGACCAAAGTGCAGGATGTATTTGGTAATTGTGTAACCTATCAATATGATATTGATGAAATCAGGCAGTCAGCTGGCGATAAGTACCCTTCAAAACAGATTTACCTGAAGGAGATAAATTATACCGGGTATGGTCACGAGAAAGGTGCTTATTCGGTATATTTTAAACGCACGAAATTGGTCAACGGCGAAGAACGAAAGGATAAATCGTTTGATGCCCGTTTGGCATTCAAAAGGCATACAATCGATTTATTAAAGACCATTGAGGTCAAATTCAATAATTCCCTGATACGTTCATATGAATTGAATTATAAGGAAGGAGCGTTTTTTAAGACCCTTTTGACAAGTGTTGATGAGCTGGATTCTCAGGGAAAAGTATTTAGTGAACATGAATTTGACTACTACAACGATGTAACGAAAGGAAATCAAACCAAATATTTCAATAGTGAGGTGCCCTGGGATTCTCAAGGGGATGATATTCAGGTTGATTTGTACGGACTCAATAAGTTACCGAAGTTTAGTCCTGCTTCCTCAGCGTTAAGTGGTAGTTCATCGTGGAGCGGAGGTGCCGGCTTGTATGTTGGTCCCGGCATTGGTGCCAATCCGTGGTCAAAAAAGGGAACTGTTGGTGGCTCTTATAGTTTTAATCATTCAGAAAGTGATGGGAAAGTACTTCTGGTCGATCTGAACGGGGATGGTTTGCCTGATAAGTTATTTCAAAAAGGAGGTCACGTTTGGTTTCGCCCTCAGCTACGACAAACAGCTGGTGATATGGAACCTCATTTTGGTGGGGCCGTCCCGATTGAGAGCATTAGTCGATTTCTAAAAGAAAAAACAAATTCTCATTCGTTGGGCGCCCAGATTAATATTAGTTTAAGTGGCTTTATTGGTGCAAATACGACTTATTCAAAATCAAAAACCTCTGTATATTTTTCGGATGTGAACGGAGATGGATTGCCTGATTTAGTGGATAACGGACGGGTACTTTTTAATCGGCTAAAAGATGGTGTTCCGGAATTTGATGGTACGAGTGCAGGTACACCAAATCCAATAAATCAGAGTGGAGGTATTGATTCAGATATTTACAAGCCCGATCCCACCGAACTGCAGGAGGCCGAAAAGCAAAATCCATTACATGATGTTATTCGGGTCTGGCAGGCTCCTTTTACGGGAAAAATAGATATTACAGCTCCGATTCATTTAATTGAAGATTTCAGTGCCGAAAGGAAAGGCTATTCTACAGCAGATGGCGTAGTAGCTTCACTGGAATACAACGGAACAAGATTATGGACTGATACCATCACGGAAAATGATTACAGTATAAAAACGCTATCGATCAAGAGTCTTGATATTAAAAGAGGAGACCGGTTATTTTTTAGGTTGAATTCGCGGTATGACGGAGCCTATGATCAGGTAGCCTGGAATCCGGCTATTACATACATCAATGCCTCGAATCCAGACTTGAAAGATGCGAACGGGAAATATTATTTCAGGTTTATTGCCGGAGATGATTTTGTTTTAACCGGGAACCAAACGATTAGCACTCCAATTGATGGAAAGATTCAACTTGAGGGGACAATAAGAAAACCTGTCACAAGCGACAATATAAAGGTCTCCATCATAAAAGAATTTGACGGAGCAAAAGATACCATTTGGTCGAAGCATCTTTCATGGAAAGATTCTGTATCCGTTGATATTAGTCAGGAAAGAACGGTAAAAAAGGGGGAGACGTACAGTTTTAAAGTTGAGTCACAGTCCAATATCAACTGGTCCAATATTCATTGGAAACCAAGAATGTATTATACCGAATCCGATGATGAAAACGTACAATCGGTAGTCGATGCGGAAGGCGAGCCGACGATAAATGCTTATGCCACACCGTCATTTAGTATTTATGCCAATACAATCAGGGTTTCTTCGCCCTGGGTCGCACCACAGGCTGCAAAAGTAGATCTCATACCAGGAATATCTTTTACCAATGGGTATAACGGTAAGGTCGTATTTACCGCAAAGAGAAGAAATGAACTTATCGACAAAAGAACACTGACTATTGCTGACGGGGTAATGAGCAGTAAGGATACCATTCAAATTGAAGTAAATAAAGGAGACAGCGTCTTTTTCGGATATTACCTTCCTGATTTTGCTAAGGATGGTGCTATCAACAGTAATTCATTCATTCTTCAGGACAGTATTAAAAGTTTTTCTGATACGTTAATGGCGAGCTGTTATTCACCCATTGCGGATGAGGATGAGATTTATGGCCCATTGTATGGGGGGTGGGGGCAATTTATCTACAATGCAAACGACGGCAGAGATTCAAAGGTAATTGACCAACAATTGCTTAAGCTCAATGACAACATTGCCGATGTTTCGAAATCAGATTTTGACCAAATTGACGATCCATCTAAGTTGAAGGGATCAAAGGTCTACGACCCTTCAACGGATATCTTCATATTAATGACACCGGATGCTGAAAAAGGTGCCTGGGTGGGCTATGATGATTTGACTTACGTCAAAGACACAGTTGTCAGCTCATCCCGTATGGGGGAGGATGCCATTAGTCCCTTTAACCCGTTTTCCGGTGGGACTGGCGCCAGGGCGATTGATAAAATGAGCAGAAGTTTAAATATCTCCTTTTCAGGAGGTGGCAAGGTTGGAAGTGGTAGTGTAACCACCGGATGGAACAGGGTGCTAACTGATTTTACTGATATGAACGGTGACCGCTACCCTGATGTTGTTACCAAAGACAAAATACAGTACACTAATCCCGACGGCAGTTTGTCAGACTTCGAAAAGAACTTCGATGCACTTAATAAAACAACAGTTTATGCGGCAGGCCCTTCAATGAATGGAAAATTTACGGAAACTTCAAAAACGCCATCACATAGTGCAAATGGGAATTTTTACATCGTAAAGAGTAAGGGGTCAACCTTTAACGTTGGTGGAGGAACCGGAAATAACTACACAACGCAGACCTATGCTGACATAAATGGAGATGGATTACCTGATAAAATTCGGTTGAACGGAAAAGTAGATATCAACCTGGGATATTCTTACACCGATGATGAAACCTGGAATATTGATTCAATTAGTGGTGGACATAGTAATGACATCAATGGTGGAACAGGTTTTAGTCTGTGGAATAATAGTTTTGAAGGTGGAATTGGGCTTTCGACTTCGTTTAGTCATCTGAGATACTCATTTATCGACGTCAATGGAGATGGCCTGGTCGATCTGGTGTACAAAAAAACCGGGGTTGTTTATCTGCGGTTAAACACAGGAACCGGATTTTCGCAGCCGTTTGCATGGAATGAAATCAGTGATATTGGAAAATCATCTACGACGAGTGCGTCGGCAAATGTTTCATTTACTTTTGGTTTTTCAGCCTTTTTGGCGAAAATAGTATTTACCCCTTCTATCAACGGAAGTGTTGGTATCAATCGCACAAATATTCAAATCTCGGATATTGACGGCGATGGTTATCCGGACTTTCTGCAATCAGACGTCGATAGCGACATCAAGGTGAAAAGTTCTGCTATTGCGCGTACCAATTTATTACATACGATACACCGACCTTTGAAATCAAGTATTGAACTTAACTATAAACCGGTTGGAAATACCACGGATATGCCCCAATCCATCTGGGCGTTGAGTGAAGTGAAGGTGTTCGACGGTCACAAGGGCGATGGGGTGGATACCCTGAAAACCACTTTCGACTATTCGGACGGTTACCGCGACCGGCGCGAACGGACTTTCTATGGTTTTGGCGAGGTGAAAACGCATCAGCTGGATGAGCAGGGCGACGTTTACCGGACAACCATTCAGAAATTTGCCAACGATAATTACTACGATAAGGGATTGTTGTTGTCGGAAACCCTGGAGGATGTTAAGGGACGGAAATATGTCGAAACGGTGAACAAATATCAGCTGAAGGATCCTGCCGACAACCTGAAAGCGATTGCCGATACAGCGGATATGGCAACGGTCTACCGGGCCTTCCCGGCGCTGGTGGAAACACACAAATACTTCTATGAAGGCGAGAGTTCGCCGCAGAAGAGTACCTACATGTCATTTGGTTACGGGGCATACGGCAATGTCGTATCGTATACCGATCACGGCGAGCCGGACGAACCCGGCGATTCGATTTCGTCATCGATCCAGTATTGGGAGCTGACGGGTAAACACATTCTGAACGTACCGAAATCCATTACGGTTACCGGTGAAGGAAAAACCTACCGGGAGCGCTCGACGGAGGTGGACGATCAGACGGGTAAGATCACCCAAATTACTCAGGCGCTGAAAAAGGGCCAGGCGGTGTACGACCTGCATTACGATGCCTACGGAAACCTTGATTCGATTATCCAACCCGCCAATTACAAAGGGCAGCGGATGCACTATGCGTATGAATACGACCACACTGTGCACAGCTACATTACCAAAGTACGCGATGCTTACGGTTACAGTTCGTCCAGTACCTACGATTACCGTTTCGGGCAGGTGCTGAGCACGACGGACATCAATGGGCAGGAGACCAAATACGCGATCGATGATGTGGGACGTATCACAACGATTACGGGTCCGTACGAACTGGAAGCGGGTGTGCCGTTTACCATCAAGTTCCAATACCATCCGGATGCAACGGTACCCTGGGCCTTCACGCAGCATTACGATCCCGATCATCCGGATAATCCCATCGAGACCGCGATGTTTATCGACGGACTGGGACGCGCCTTGCAAACGAAGAAAGATGCTGCCATCTTCCAGTCGAAACATTCCGACGACGAGGAGATGATGATTGTCTCGGGCAAGGTGACGTACGATGCCTTCGGGCGGAGTGTGACTTCGTATTATCCGGTAACGGAAAAGAAAGGTCACACGGAAACGTTCAATACTTCGGTGGATGATATCAAGCCGACGAAAGTGGCGTATGACGTGCTTGACCGGACCGTGAAAACCACGCTGCCTGACGGAGCAGAGACAACCACGAAATACGGTTTTGGAAATGACCGTGACGGCAAGTTGCGATTCATGACGCAGGTAACCGATGCCAACGGCAAAATTTCGGAGAGCTATACCGATGTGCGGAACCGGAAAACAGCGGTGAAAGCACCCGGTAAAGTCTGGACCAGTTTTGTGTACGATCCACTCGGCGAACTGCTGCAGGCTACCGATGCTGAGGGCAATACCACCACATCGGTGTACGACATGCTGGGGCGCCGCACCAGTCGGAACCATCCCGATGCCGGCCTGACGGATTACACCTACGACCCGGCCGGCAATATGCTGACACAAGTGACAGCCAACCTGCGCGGGAAGAACGAAGCCATCAATTATGACTACGACTACACGCGCCTGACCCATATTACGTACCCGGAAAACACGGTGAACAACGTGCGGTACGAATACGGAAAGCCCGGTGCCGACTTTAACCGGGCCGGACGCATTACCGTTCAGGAAGACGGAACCGGGGCACAGGAGTTCTTCTACGGGCCGCTGGGTGAGGTGGTGAAGAACATCCGCACCATTATTGTGCCTGACGAAGGCATTTACACCTTCGACACCGAGTGGACCTACGATACCTGGAACCGGCTGAAACACATGGTGTATCCTGATGGTGAGACACTAACGTATGACTATAACAAAGGAGGTTCGTTGCACGAAATGTATGGTGAGAAGAACGGCCACCGGTACAATTATCTTACCCGGTTAGGGTATGATAAGTTCGAAGATCGTGTATATTTGGCTTACGGTAATGGTACCGAAACCACCTACGCCTACGAACCGAAGCGCAGGCGGTTGCACAACATTACCGCCCTGACTTCAGCCGGACGCAAGATGATGGACGATACCTACACGTACGACAATGTGAACAACATCACCCGCCTGCAGAGCACCGCACCAATTCCTTCTGCGGACTTGAAAGGCGGACGGTTTGACTATCATTACCATTACGACGATTTGTACCGGTTGACCAATGCCGATGGGCATTATGAAGGGGCCACACACGAGCATACTTATACGCTGGCGATGGCATACAGTCCCACGGGCCGTATTCTATCGAAGAACCAGTTCCACCAGTTCCGCGGGTATGACGATACCGACTGGGCGCCGCGACATAAAACCACGTATAACTGGGAATACAAATACGAAGGTGCACAGCCGCACGCCCCCAGCCAGATTGGTGACCGGGTGTATCATTACGATGCCAACGGTAACCCAACCGGATGGGAGAGTACGAAGAACAACAACCGCCGCGAAATTTTGTGGGACGAGGAGAACCGGATGCGGGCCCTGGCCGACAACGGTGTGGCCTACCATTACATGTACGATGCTTCCGGCGACCGGGTGATCAAAGCCTCGGGCGACGGCCAGGCAGTGTATGTAAACGGTTTCCCGATGGGCGGCTCAGGAACAGTAGGTAGCTATACCATGTATGTGAACCCGTACATGGTGGTGAGCAACATGAAATACACGAAGCATTTCTATGTGGAAGGGCAGCGCATTGTCAGCCAGTTGGGCGAGATGGGGGCCTACCAGGATTTGCTCAATCCGAAGGATACGGTAAAAGCGGGCCATGGCATCGACTGGGAGAAAAAGAAGGAACACCAGAAGGAGCAACTCATTGCCAATTTCGAAGCGCTGGGATTGGATGGGGCGGTATTCACTGCCGGTAAGAGCGGGAAAATACCCTACGGGCGGATTAAGAAGTACTTCCGTGAAAACAGTACGCTGGTAAGTACGGGCACATCGGCCAGTAGTTCGACCAGCACCGATACGAAGGTGGAGAACCTGCAGTTCTATTACCATCCGGACCACTTGGGGAGCAGCAGTTACATTACGGATGCTTCCGGTGAAGTGTACCAGCATGACGAGTATTTCCCATTCGGTGAGACCTTTGTGGAAGAGCGGACGGACGCGGAATACACCAGTTATCTCTTCAACGGCAAAGAACTCGACCAGGAAACAGGACTGTATTACTACGGAGCCCGGTATTACGATCCAAGAATTAGTATGTGGTATGGGGTGGATCCGATGGCGGATAAATATCCAGGAGTTTCTCCATTTGATTATTGCCTAAACAATCCTATTCTATTGATTGATCCTAATGGAAATGATCCTAATGATGTTTTAAGTAAGGCTTTTTCTTATATCGGAACGTTATATGAATATGGTGGTAAAAATCCAAACGTGTCAGCAGTAGGGATGGCCGACAGAACTAATTCATTATTTTTAGTTCATATGAGGAATGATATTACCGAACCCATTTTTAACGCTATATCTTCAGGGAATTATGAAAAAGTTAATGAGATTTATAAAAGTTATGGATATGGAGATATAATTGGGAAAAGTTCAATAGGAATAGATTGTTCTGGACTGGCAGGCCAGGCCTTTAATTCTGACCCGGATAAATTGATGAAAAACTTTAATTTAGCAAAGCAAGGGGCAACAGGTATGGCTATAGCATTTGAATCTGAGGGTAAAAACGGTGTTTTTGCTAATGGGTTGCTTCATAATGATTTTAATTTGGTTGGAAAAGGTGATTTAATTTTTTCAAATGTTTCTGCAGGTAAAAATGGAAATATTATCAATGTAAAACATACAATGATCGCTACAGGAATGGTACGAAGGGATAGAAATGGTAATGTGACAAAATTTCAGGTGGTTGCTGCTTCTTTCTCTGCCGGAAAAGTTAAAAAACAATGGTGGACTGTGAACAGCAATATGAGGATAGGGCATACTTTTAGAACTACTGATAATTATAATGTAGGACCACTACTGGATGCAAAAGATCGCTTAAAGATGTCTGATTTTGTAAGTAAATATCAATATTAAGTTATGATGAAAAATGTCTTTCTACTGATTGTTATTATTCTTTTTGTTGGATGTGTAAACAGAAAATCTGATAAAAGGAATTCAACTGCCGGAAATGTGAATGGTATGTTAAAACAGAATAATGAAGAGGCAAAAACATCGAATGTTACAACAACCTTCGGTGATTTTTTGGAGTTATTTAAGGGACCCAAAGAAAAGCATGAATTGGGCTTCTTTTACAGAAAAGAGATTCCGGCATCCCTAATGAAAAAGTATTTGCATGTGGACTCAAATTTGGCAGGTCTTCAAGACTCCTATTATAGCGATACGATTATGGTCGTTTCAAAAGGTATTTTGGGATTAATATATCATTCTACATGCGCTGCAGGAGGGATATGTTATCGAAAAATGATTACCACCGTGACAACCGATGATAAGGTAATAGGAAGCTTTATGTTGGATGGTTCTTTTGGAGATGGAGAATATAGTAAAGTAGTTCATTCGAAATTTAGCCAGGATGGAAAGATCAAACAGGAAATTCATAACATCTTAATTGATGTTGAAACAATGGATACGGTAAAGGATGAACACCAAGTAAAATATTTTCAAATAAAATCAGACGGTAAAATTGAGTAGATCTGATAAAGAACTAAATCTGTGAAAAACATAGTGCCTGGTTGATTGAAATGAGGAAAAGAATATTATCAGCACTTCTGGTTTTGATATTTTATTCTGGATGTCAGAATGCTCGCGTCATGAATAAGATCAAGGAAAGTTACAAGCAGAGTGTCAGTTTTTTCGATAGTAGTTTAGTTACTCATTTTCCAATGGAATTGCCAGATAGTGTTGGTCTTGTAACGAATGTTCCCTCAAAGGATACCATCAAATTGCTGGGATTTGGTGTTGATGAACTCATGTTATGGAAGAAATACGATTCAATAAAGTACAATGAATTGAAAAGTCATTTTGTACGTATTTCCCAGGCCACATATCAGGCCAACGATTCCTCTTTGCTTTTGATTTTCCCATACAGTAATGTGGTTGAATTGGATGGTCGGGTATTTGATAATCAGGAGTCCCCGTTAAAGCAGAAATTAGCTGAACACAACATTACAAAGGCAAAAAGTCTTCCGGTTCCGTTATTCAATGTCGATGAATTTAAGGGAAAAAGCTTTTGTGGATTGAATGAGGGTTTTAGGCTATACGTATTGGGTGCAGAATCAGGAAAATTTCTGCCTGCAAGCGAATTACAGGATTGCGAATGTCTGCCCAAAAAGTGGAAACATGGTTATTCAAAAGGTGTGGCCCTGAACGATAAGCAGCGGATTGTAATATACTGGATTATTGCCTGGTAGTTTTGCTGCCAGTTGAAAATTTTGGGTTTTAAGGCCGGTTTATGCTTCTGGGTGTGACTCACATGGCGGAGCTGTATCTACTCGCTAAGTGGAGGTTCACCGCCGGTAAGAGCGGAAAAATCCCCTACGGGCGGATTAAGAAGTACTTCCGTGAAAACAGTACGCTGGTGAGCACAGGCACTTCGGCCAGTAGTTCGACCAGCACCGATACGAAGGTAGAGAACCTGCAGTTCTGATTATGGAAGGAGGTATTACTGATATGATGAAATATGTTGTTTTTATATTGCTGTTTGTTAGTGTATTCACATCTTGTAGAACTGAGGTGAATAAAAAGAACGAAACTAAAAACCAATGGAAGGAGCCGTCCATAGCAAATACAAAATGGGAATGTAAAATTGCTGAGGGCTGTGTAGACTTTTATGATTTTAAGATTGATAGCACGTATCTATTTTATAGTTGTGAAATGGAGGATAGTTTGATCGGTACCTACCATTTTAAAAATGACACGCTAATTCTGAATGAAAAGGGTAGTATTTATGACAATAATTATCCCGAAGGTTCAATACATCGCTCAGGGAAAAAAGTTTATTGGTTAAGTGTTTCAGGAAATGAAATGATTCATATCAAAATGAGTGAATGGATTAATGGGCATTGGGAGAAATCAAATTTTAAGTTTGACAAAAGTTTTATCTATCATAAAGTGGAATAATTTCTGTTTTTTATACCAATTCCGACTCATCACCAATGGTTTATATATGTTTTGTGTCACTCACGTGGCGGAGCTGTATCTACTCGCGAAGTGGAGGTTCCCGGCCGGTAAGAGCGGTAAAATCCCCTACGGGCCGATTTAGCAATGCTTCGGTAAAAAAAGCGACTGACGGCGCTGAGCATTTCAACTAAAAGGATGTGTGGATTTAGTCGATATTCAAAAGGAATCAGATGGTTGTGAGAGATAAGAAAGTACAGAGAACTGTTTTGTCCGTATTGGTTGTAGCTGTTCTATGGATTGTCGGAGGACGTTACATGAACAGAAGTTATAAGAAAGAAGTGCTGAACAGAAAGAAGATGTACTGCTACCAGGAATATTGGGGAACGGTCAATCCGGTGCTTTTTGTAAAGAAAAAACAGTTGATTGATTCATTGGTAGAGTATTATCAAGGAATAGAGAAAGGAAATCCCAATCCGGTCTTTAACTTTCCGCCCCTTTCACTGCCTTATGATACTTGTGTGTACATTCTGGGTTACGAGATAGATTCTTCCGTTGCCCACGTGATCTGTTACGATGATTGGGGAAAACAAGGGAGTTTCGTAAAAGGGTATGTCTACATCCATACGCTTCATGATTCCCCTCCGCCAAAAGAGGAAAAATAATAGCTATGCCTGAGACTGCACGATGGTTAGGCGGGTTTATTAGATGGTTATTAAAGGGATGCCGAACCAGCTTACAAGATGAAATCGGGGGGAACCTAGATGCAACGTGGGGTGGAACCTATGATACGGAAAACTATGTTATTGGACTCGGTACCATAGTAATCATATTGGGTATAGTGTTCAGGCTTGTATTTTAATATTAATATATGGGCAGTTGATAAAACAAAAACAGGGTGCAGCAAATCAATGCTGCACCCTGTTGCTTTTGTTGGGTATGATTCCCTTTTATATTAACCCCAAGGACACCTATGCGAAATATCTTTTGTATTAAAAACGGTACTGAAGGTTGACACACATTCTGACATAACTACCGTTCGCGATGGTTACTTTCAGTTCAGGAGCCAGGTTCAGCTGGTCGGTGAGGGCATAGTTCACACCGGCACCGATGTTCAAACCTAAGTTGCTGTCGGAAGCGGTTACACCCGGAGTTGTGATGGTTCCGAAATTGGGATCGGTGTAGGTTGTTCCCGGAATGTCAATCTTGGCAAATGTAACTGATAAACCGGCTGCACCGTAAACGTTCAAACCGCTGTTGTCGCTGTAAAAGATGTAATGTCCGTCAAAATCGAGAACATTCCAGTTGGCATAATTCTTTTCAAAAAAGTGGGTAAAGGCAATTCCACCTTCCCATTGTTCGTTGAACTGATAGACTCCGTTGATGTCAATACCAACATTATCGATATCGGTTCCGTATACCAAACCACCGCCTACACGCAGGTTCGAGGTATCGAATGATTGGGAAAAGCCAAAAAGAGGTAAAATAATAGCAAGGACGAGGAATGCAGATTTTTTCATTTTTGTTGAATTAATATGAAACGTTATTGTTGTTTGTGTCCTGTTTAGGTCAATACTCTAAACATAACGAATCAAATTTCATATTATTGTTAATTGAGACTCAAATAATATGAAATTTTCAATACGATATAGCCAACAAAACATGTAACATGAAACCCTTAAATCAATGAATAATGAAAAATGAGTAGTGAATAATAAAGAGGCGAAAGTCAAAGGTCTCATGTCTAACGTCTTTCCTCTGGAGTCTTCTTTCTTAACACTTAACACTTAACACTTTGGAGTTGCTACCTTTGAATGGACAGTAGGTTAAGGTATAATTGAATAATAATTATATCTTGAAAACATGTCAAAACATCGAAAGCAATTTACACGGGAATTTAAACTTAGAGCCGTAGAGTTGAGTTATCAACGGGATAACATGCGAGAGCTGGCAGCGGAACTGGATATACGGCCGGCACTGCTGTATCGGTGGCGGAGTGAATTTGCCAGTCACCAGGGGAGTAGTTTTCCGGGTAACGGTAAGCCCATTTTGAATGAGGAAGAGTCGGAGATCGCCCGGTTAAAGAAAGAACTGGCCGATATGCGGATGGAGCGTGATATCTTAAAAAAGGCAGTAGGCATCTTTTCCAGGAGCGGTGGAGACTCTACCAGTTTATAGCAGAACATGCCCGGGAGTACCCCATCGAAAAGATGTGTAAAGTGTTGAATGTGCACCGCAGTGGCTATTATGCCTGGCTAAAAGGGCGGCCCTGTAAACGAGCAATAGAAAACAGGCAACTCTTGGAACAAATAAAACAGATTCACCAGGAGAGTAAGAAGAGTTATGGAAGTCCCCGAATTACGGCTACGCTTCGAAGCCAGTCGGTTCATGTATCCCGTAACCGGGTGGCCCGACTGATGAGAAAAGCCAATATCCGGGCCATTAGTAAGAAGAAGTTTATTGCCACAACCCATTCTGGTCATGATTATCCGGTAGCGAAGAATCTTTTAAACCGGAACTTTAAGGCCGGGAAACCGGGCACGGCCTGGGTATCG
Source organism: Prolixibacter denitrificans (assembly GCF_003014495.1). Classification (GTDB taxonomy): domain Bacteria; phylum Bacteroidota; class Bacteroidia; order Bacteroidales; family Prolixibacteraceae; genus Prolixibacter; species Prolixibacter denitrificans. The sequence goes on from NZ_PYGC01000012.1 coordinate 133,536, forward strand.
GACATTACCTACATCCGGACCATGGAAGGGTGGCTCTATTTAACCATCGTCATGGATCTGGCAGACCGGATGGTGATAGGCTGGTCTACGGGTAAGTCTCTTACGGCCAATGACACAGTGCTCCCGGCATGGAAGATGGCTCGTTCAGTCAGGCCGGTAGTAAAATCGCTGATTTTTCATTCGGACAGAGGTATACAATATGCCAGTAATGAGTTCCGGGAAACAATTAGTCAACAAGCACTGGTACAGCAAAGTATGAGTCGAAAGGGGAATTGCTGGGACAATGCGGTGGCAGAAAGCTTCTTTAAAACGTTAAAAACCGAGTGGACCAATCATCAGGTATATGTTACCAGAAAACAGGCGGAAATATCCCTGTTTGAATATATTGAAACATGGTATAATACCAGACGGAAACACTCAAGTTTGAACTATATGTCGCCACTGGAATTTGGGAAACAGTTGGTTGCATAACCCTTATCCTTTTGTCCACTTTTTTGTTGCAAGTCCACTTTCCATAATCTGCAATCGCGAAGTTCACCCTTACACCCTATACCTTATCCCTTACACCTGGTATTTTAATTGTTCATTTCTCATTTTTCACTGCTCATTGTCACATCGTTTTCTTCCAAACAGCAATGAAAAAGAGTATCCAGGCAACGATAAAACTCGTTCCGCCCAGTGGTGTAATGGCCCCCAGCCATTTGATGCCGGTAACGGCCAGCAGGTACAAGCTGCCCGAAAACAACGCGATGCCGATGGTCATGAGAATGGCCGACCAGCTGAGTGTCCCGGAAGGATAGTGGAGATACAGAACGCCAATAATCAGGATTCCCAGGGCGTGATAAAACTGGTATTGCACGCCGGTGTGGTACACCTGCATCATGTCAGTCGCTAATCTGCTTTTCAGGGCGTGGGCGCCAAATGCTCCCAGTATTACCGCCAATGCCATTAGTACCGCGCCAGTCATTAAGATGGATTTGCTCATGTTGTTGTCTTTTCAATCATTTCGGTAACCATAACAATATGGCAGAGGTTTTGTTAGATCCGGGTTTTCGAAAACTGAACCTGTAATCCGAAAATGAAAGTGGGAGAATAGGCAAGTAGAATGGGTATAGGATAAGGGTATACGGAGTAAGGTGTAAGGTATATGGTCAGCGGTCACTTCTTAAAACTTAACACTTAAAACTTAACACTTAACACTTTTCCAACAACAGGAACGATAGTAACAACAGAAACCTATATAACCATAGGAACAACAGAAACAGCGAAGTGTCCTTCCCTGAAATAGGTTGACCGGAATTAAAGGTTAAAAGCAAATGAAAGTTGAACTAAAGAAAATCCAAAGGCGGCGACATTTCAGTGACG
>NZ_PYGC01000013.1 GCF_003014495.1 Prolixibacter denitrificans
GCTACACTTATTGTTTAATCCGGAAAATTTGTATTTTTCAATTTTATCCGGAACTTACAAGTAAGTGTGCACATGCTCATGCTGGGCACACACAATTTGCAAATTGCATTGCGGGTGCAGTGGTGTGCGTTGTCTCTGCTCCTTTCTTGACCGTCATGTCCTACCGGACACTGACGCTCTTCGAAATCCGCAACGACAACTTGCAAGTGACCGTTAGCCACAAAAAAAGCCGGTCGATAAATCAACCGGCATATATCTTAAGATTCAACGACTCTTATTCGTCAAGCTTGTCAAGAGCAAAAGCGTAAGCACCCAGCGAAATGGCACGGCTTGCTCCGATACGGCTAATTCCCACGGCCAACATTGGCTCCGGGTTGTACACCACCGTTTTTTCGCTCTGTGGCACCTTAATTTCGACTGCTTTCTGATGAAACAAGGCTGCTAATCCCTCTTCGGTATCGGCACTCACCACTTTCTGTACCAACCGGGGCATCGTTTCCCCGTTCGGTAAATCCAGGGTACTGTTCATTTCAGCCAGAGCAGAAGGCATAATCAACTCAGCTGCACCTGAGAGTCCTCCGCCAATCACAATCAAACCATCGAATGTAGTGGCCAGTTGAGTAAGCACATCTCCCAGTGATTCGCCAACCGAAGCAAAAGCTTTTGTCGCTGCGTCACTGTTTCCGGGACGCATACCTTTCGCAATCTCGAAAATATCTTTCGGTGTCAGTTCTTCAGCATTCGCGTCTCCGCTGTACTCACCGTAATGACGTTTCACCGCACGAATGGAAACACCATCTTCGGCACACCAATTGGCATTTAGTTTATTCCGGTAGGCATAAATCTCGGCCGCCATGGCATTGTCGCCAATAATAAGCTTGCCTTCGCGTACCAAACCGCCACCCAAACCGGTTCCTAAGGTAATTCCAACGAGATTGTGGTATCGTTTGGGTGAACCGGCATCCTCGAGGCTTTTATTGATTTCGGGAAGAAATCCTCCCAGCGCCTCACCATAAGCATACAGGTCGCCATCGTTGTTGATGTAGACGGGCAAATTGAATTTCTCTTCCAGGAACGGACCGAGTGCTACACCGCCACGGAAACCGGGCAAATTGACCAAATCGCCAATAATTCCATTGGGATAATCGGCCGGACCGGGAAAAGCGAAACTAATCGCTACCGGCTCTTCCTGCAATTCTTCTTTCACCCGGGAAAAACCATCGACCATGTTGGCCAGACTTTTTTCCAGATTGTCTCCGTTTGACGGTAATGTAATGGGTTCAACAATATTTTCGCCGCCGCGAATGGCTGAAAAGACAAAGTTGGTACCTCCGGCATCGAGTGTCATCACCACACGCTTGTCATCAAATAAGTTCATTGGTTTACAGTTTTTGTGAATTTCGGAGGTTGAAAATACAAAATTCCCTCTAAAACGTGTCAGCATTTCAGTGGTTTGGAAAGTCTTTAAACAAAAAAAGGCCCGGAAAATTCCGGGCCTTTTTCAATTCGGTATTATTTCTTACATATCCAGATTTTTCTGAATCAGCTCCTTCAGTTGTTTTGCCTGCGGATCACTCGGATCGAGCTTCACAGCTTTATCAACATAAGGCATAGCGGCTTTGAAATCAACCTTTGCTTTCGCAACCTGTGCTTTGTACTTGTCGTCGGTTGTTTTGTACTTGCCGGCTTTTACATCGTTGGCAGCAGCCTGCAGAATAGCAGCACCTTTTTTGTAGTGCGCATTTCCTTCTTTCAGGTAATAAACGCCCAAAAAGGATTTGATTTTCTTACTATTCGGGTACTTCTGGAGGCCCGTTTCAAGCGTCGACTCAAACTTGGCCATGTTATTCAAGTGCCGGTAAGAGTTGGCAATGTACAAATACGCGTACTCAGCTTTGTAACTTGCGTCAGCCGCCATGGTGAAATACTTGATGGCTTTGTTCCACTTCTTGATTTTGTAAGCAGAATACCCCGTGTTGTAAATCATCACATAATCCGGATCCTGGTCGCCCCAGTTGGCAATAGCTTTCTCGAAATTGGTAAGCGCTTTTGCATAGTCCTTCGAACGCAAAGCTTCATTTCCCGCATTTTTCGATGCGATTGCATCCGCCTTTTGGTCCTGTGCAAAAGAGGTTGCCAAAAATCCTACACTAAAAATTAAAACAGCGATCAGTTTCTTCATTGTTGCTCCTATTTTTAAATTATCTATCAATTATGTTCTATAGAATGCTATTAGTAAGCTCAAAAATAATGATTTTAAAAAAATATGAAAGTAGTTACATGTATATTTTTCATCCCCGCTTCATACACTTGGGCACTGAATATAATAGTATCTACTCATAAATCTTATGTATTTGTCGGAATCTCCCCCTAAAAACAGACGGGCAATAACCATAAAACAGAAATCAGGGGTTGTACCGGTCTTTGTGGTAAAACTTCAATATATTCTGAATCATATCGATGTATCCTTTGGCGTTTTTATTTTCCGGTTCAACCGATACAACCGCATTGAAGCAATTGAGGGCCTTTCCCCACTCCTGCATTTTGTAATAGCTCATTCCCAGAAGCATGTTGACCGTTGAATCCAATTCATTGATCTCATCGTTATTCAGTATCGAGAAAACCTCTTCCAGTTCGCCCCGCTCGTATGCTTCTTTCGCTTTTGTCAATTTCTCATTCATAGGTTAAAATTTCAATTACCCGCTTTCCTGACACAATGTGATACGAAAACTGTGCCATATTTTGTTTACTATAGATTTACTATTCAGGATTTGATATTGTCGGCACGCCCAACAGACAGCACACCATGTACATTACGTAATTTCTGAATCAGGAAATCGAGGTGTTCGAGGTCATTTACATACACCCGCAGCGTTCCTTCGAAATTGCCGTTTTCCGAATTCACTGATATCGAGCGCATCTGTACACCGACGTCTTTGGAGATGATGTGGGAAATATCGCTGACGAGTCCCATTTCGTCCGTCCCGGAGATGTGGATGGTCGTCTGGAATGAGTTCCGTTTCCCGGTATCCTTCCACCGGGCCCGAATGACACGATAGGGATAGCGTTCGAACATCTGCGGCGCATTGGGGCAGTTCATCCGGTGGATTTTAATTCCTTCGCGAATGGTCACAAAACCAAATATGTTGTCACCGAAAATCGGATTACAACATTGCGCCAACTTGTAATTGATGTTCCGGATGTCATTATCAATCACCAGGAAATCGCCGCCGGTATCGAAAGTCAAGTCTTTCATATCCGAAGCCGGCAAAATTTCCGATAACTTATCTTTGGTTGTCTCTTCCTCCTTCTTGCCGGTCAGAATATTCTTAATCTCCAGCGGCTCAATTTTCCCCACCGAAATATTGTAGTACAAATCGGCGGCTAATTTCAGCTTGTAATGTTTTAACAAGTCGCGGATGACTATGTCGTTGTAATCTATCTTCCAGTTTTTCAGCTTACGCAGAAGCATCTCTTTGCCATTATCAGCTTCCTTTTTCTGCTCCTCGTTCAAACTGGCCTTGATGCGCGACTTGGCTTTCGAAGTCACCACAAATTCGAGCCAATCGAGCTTCGGCTTCTGATTGTTGGAGGTTTCTACCGAAATATGGTCGCCGTTTTTCAGCTTATGTTTCAGCGTTACCATCCGGTCGTTCACCTTTCCACCGGTACAATGATCGCCAACAGCCGAGTGTATTTCATAAGCGAAATCCAGCAAGGTAGAACCGGCCGGTAGTTTTTTCAGATCACCTTTCGGTGTAAAAACGAAAATTTCGTCTTCGTATATATTCACCTTGAACTCCTCGATGAAATCAACCGGGTTCAATTCGGGATTCTCCAGTATCTCGCGGATATTCTTCAACCAGTCGTCCAAATCCGAAGAGCCTTTCCCTCCTTTGTAACGCCAGTGAGCCGCCAAACCGTTCTCAGCTACGTCGTCCATCCGGCGCGTCCGGATTTGCACTTCAACCCAACGCTTTCCCGGTCCCAGCACCGTCGTATGAAGCGACTCATAGCCATTGGATTTAGGGATGGTGATCCAGTCGCGCAAGCGTTCGGGGTTTGACTGGTACTCTTCGGTAACTACCGAGAAAGCCTGCCAGCAATCCGACTTCTCATCTTCCGGCTTCGAGTTTAAAATAATACGAATAGCAAACAGATCGAATACTTCATCAAAGTCGACTCCCTTCTTATTCATCTTGTTCCAGATGGAGAAAATCGATTTAGTCCGGGCCTTCATCTCAAAATCGAAACCACGTTTTTTCAGCTTTACTTCGACGGGTTTGACAAACGCAGAAACAAAATTCTTTCGTTGTTCATCCGTTTCCTTCAACTTATCGACGATGTGCTGATAATCTTTGGGATGTAAATACTTTAGCGAAATATCCTGCAACTCGGAATTGACCTTATACAGCCCCAAACGGTGAGCTAGCGGGGCATACAGATGCATGGTTTCATGCGCATGCTTCTTGTGCACCGAATGCGGATACCGGTCGAGTGTACGCATATCCTGCAGCTTGTCCGCAATTTTAATCAGGATAACCCGCACATCGCCCGAAAGGGCCAGCATCAACCGCCTGAAGTTTTCACTTTGCAGCGCCAGGTTATCGGTCTTGATGCCATTTATTTTAATCAGGCCGTCAAGTATTTCAGCAACGACTCTGCCAAATAACTTTTCAATTTCCTGCCGGGCCTTGGTTTCTTCCTCTTCGGTGTACACGTTATGCAGCAACGCTGAAATCACCGAATCCGACGCCAGTCCAATTTCGTTGGCAGCCAGGCGCGCTACCGCGATGGAATGCAAAATAACCGGGTCACCATTCGACCAGGTTTTGTCACCAATCTTTTCCTTCGCCAGCTCAAATGCATTATGCACCAGAACCAGTTCTTTATCGCTGAAACTGCGCGAGCAGGCAGCAATTAGTTTGTTATACTCTTCTGAAATAAGTTCGTTAAAGCTTTCCGTCACTTGCTGTCAATTTACAAATCCGTCACTGCATAAAATTAGCAAATATGGGAGGAGATTGGAAATCCTGTTTTCATTTCATCGGGTCGGTACTAACCGGCGAAGTCCTGTAATAATCGGTTTGTGGATATCCGCCCGGGGTATTGTAATATCCACCGTTATAAGGGTTTCCAACCTTGCTGATACTGAATTCGGCCTGCATGCTAAACTTGTCGGAAAACTTATAACCGACAAACAAAGAGCTGCCATAATTTGTCAGATTCTTCACGGCCGGATTCAACTCATTTTCAGACTGAAAAGTGTTTGAAACGAATCCTGTTCCGCCTAAGAATAATTTTTCGTTAACAGCGTAGGTCGCCTGCCCCAGTAAAGACGCATAGTAATATCGACCACTCATCACCGGGTATTCATTCAGATAATAAGAATAGAGAGGCATATCCTCGAACCGGGTCACTCCCATCGTTCCCAGCATATCGACGCGCCAGCGCTTGCTAGGCGAAAAACTAAATCGCGGAGCCACATATTGATTGAAGCCGTATCCATGTTTAAAATTGGTAAATACCGACGTCCCGACTTCAACACCAAAGTCATGCGGCATAACAGAATCCGTTGGCGATTGCTGCAATTGAAGCGACAGAGGCACTGACATTTCCGGTTTCTGTACCGACAATGAATCAGGCTCTTCCGCCAGGGCAGTCTGCACAAAAATGGCCATAAACAACAACGTTAATACGCTATATTTCATCCTCATAATCATCAACTTAAAAACACCAGACCGGCTTAGAAATATCCTACGCTCAAGATTGTAAATATCCTTCATCTTTCCTAACAAAAACCAGACCATCAAGAATCTGAACAGGGGGTTTTATTTTTTGATAAATTGCCGTAACTTTTCTCAGAATTTGCCCTTTATCGATATCAATCTTTAACCTAAATAAATATTCCATGATGAAAACTTTACTCTCCCTCCTAAAGGTATTTACTGTGATGAGTATTGTATTGCTCTTCAGTAAATGTACAAGCGACCATGGTGTTCCCGTGGATGAGCCTGTAAAACAAACTATCCCCCAGTCTGATGCTTCAGGATATCTGACACAAGTTAATGAAGTTATCCATTTCCGGCCATTCGACGGCCAAACGAAATCTGTTACTGTTGATCCGGTACAGGGACTCACCCTGGTTCACAAGGCAAATGTAAGCGCCCCAGAAGCCGATTTGCCGTTGAGTGCCTCTTGCCTTTACGTTAAGGATGACATAGCAGTTATAGGCTATAACGTTCAGGGAACCGAATTTGGCGGTGCATTTCAGGTTATCAAGTTCAAGGAAGAAACCGAACAGGTAGAAACGGTCGTATCCAATCTGCCAGTCGACGTGAACGACATCATGCTGAAGGATAACATCGTGTATATGGCCTGTTCCGATCCGAAAACCGGCGCAGCACTTTATACCTATAACTTAACTACATCAGAATTTACCCGCGCTTTCATTCTTTCGAAATTACTGGAAGGACAAACAGTTGCTTCGGCAAACGGTTTGGTTTTATCTGATTCGGAAGCCATGTTGTCTGCCGGAAATACCAATGGTGGTCTGTTTTGGGTTTCGGAAGGAACCGAAGGTTTCAGTGGCCTTAACTATTACGGAGCTACTTCAGCCAGTTCGATAGCGATGAGCCCCGATGGAAATCACCTGGTCTTGTTGGTCGGTGGTAACGAAGGCGACAAAGCCAGCCTTGTTTTGACCGGAACCGACGGCACTTTTGAGAAGACTATTACGTTGTCTGATGAGCCGGTAACGCATCAGAATGTTGCAACCGAAAATATGTACAGCGGAAAGACCAAGGTGCGTTTCATTACCGATAATATGGTGATTGCCACATTGGGAAGCCAGGGAGCGGTGGTCGTTAATCTCACTACTGATGAGGTTCAGTCTACTCCGCCTTCGATGTTACACGCAGGAAACACAAACAGCTTTGCCTTCGACGACAAATTCGTTTACTACGGTAATGGCGCCGATGGCTTGTACCTGGCCCGTTACGATACCGAAAATCCTTCGCTGATGGTATACCCGGTATGGGTTTGGGATACGCAATCCAGTGCACCTCCGGGATCGGTCAACGATGTAGCATCCGATGGTTCGAAGTGGATAGTTGTCGCCAAGGGGCTTGACGGCGTGCACATTTTGAAATTCGTCGATGACGGATGTGGCTGCAGTTTCTAATGGCAGTGCACAGAACTTCGACTAGCAAGAAATAAATAGTACTAAGCAATCGATAATTCAGCAAAGAACTCAGGCCGGTGAAAATCCGGCTTGAGTGTTTTTATAGGAGCCCAACTAACAAAATGAGGAATGAGCGTTTCGTCGCCGCATTTATAAAAATTGCCGCGAAAGCTTTTTCCTCTTTCCAGTCCAATCATCGAAAAAGGAATCTCAACCGTTAGGTTCCAGTCCGATAGAACATCTTCAGGCGGCAATGCATCCGGATGTAAACTGGCGTTGCGTCTAATCAATGCCAACTCTTCCGTCTGCAAACGCCGCCTGCTTTTACGCTTAGCTCCTACTGCAGACAAACAAACACCCAATGCATTGAACTCGAAATTGCGGTAATTTTCATTCTCCTGAAGAAAAAACTCCACGCACGAATCTTCGTAAACCGGCTCCTGGTCGTTTCGGTTAACTGCTCTCACATAATCCTTACGAACCACGTAATGCAGGAACAGCGAATGACCGCAATGTCCCAGGTATACATCAACTTCCGGTTTGTGCGGAAATTCGTTCCAATTGATTTGCTGAAGCTGAAGTGCCAGTCCTTCTGTCGGAAGCAGTTCTCCGGCATTCTCTGCAGTAAGTGCCGGAAGATATGGAATCGTTGGGATAGTCATCATGTTCGGTAATTTGGTTGGTGCAAGCTACGAAATCCATTGACCACAAAAAAGCCGGAAAACCTCTATGATGATTTTCCGGCTTCAACAAGATCCATTAAAATAATTACTTCCTCACAGATGCCTCCTTGTGCACCCGCTCCAGTTCGACCGTAAAGTGCCGAAGAATGGGCGCTTCGTGGGTAATGCTAAATCCATGTTTTATCTGGTCTCTGCGGTCGTAAACATTCTTCAATACCGCAGCTACGTAGTGCATGTGATTATTGGTATAAACTCTCCGTGGAATGGCTAAGCGAACTAATTCCAGCGCCGGATAGCGGTTTTCCCGCGTATGCGGATCCCGATCGGCCAGCAATGTTCCAATCTCAACGCCGCGAACTCCACCTTCGAGATACAGTTCTACAGCCAGCGTCTGAGCAATATATTCCTCTTTCGGAACATGTGGCAGAAAGCGTTTGGCATCGACAAAAACAGCATGCCCGCCAATGGGTTGCTGAACCGGAACGCCATACTCAATGAGTTTGTCTCCCAGGTATTTTACCTGCTGAATACGGGTGTCGAGGTAATCGAAATCAACGACTTCCTGAAGGCCTACCGCCAATGCATTCATGTCGCGGCCACTCATGCCGCCATAGGTAACAAAGCCCTCGAACATGATGGTATGCATCGAGCATTTGTCTACCATCTCTTTTTCCCGGAAGGCCATAAACCCGCCGATATTCACCAAACCATCTTTCTTCGAACTCATGGTCATCCCATCGGCATAGGAGAACATTTCGCGGACAATTTCCTTGATAGACTGATTCCGGTAACCGGGTTCCCGCATTTTGATGAAATAGGCATTCTCCGCAAAACGAGCTGCATCGAAAATAATGGTAGTGCCGTATTTTTTCGCCATCTGGTACACGTCCTTCAAGTTCTGCATGGAAACGGGCTGACCGCCGGCGGTATTACAGGTAACCGTTACAATAATCATCGGAATGCGCTCTTTCGGGTTCGAAATCAGCACATGCTCCAGTTTATCCAGATCGACATTCCCTTTGAACGGATGCTCTTTAGTGGTATCGTATGCTTCTTTGATGGTACAATCGACTGCATCGGCATGACGAAACTCGATGTGACCTTTGGTTGTATCGAAATGCGCATTACCCGGAATCAAATCCCCTTCTTTTATCAGCGATGAAAACAGCACGTTTTCGGCTGCCCGTCCTTGGTGGCTGGGAAGGAAATAATCGAATCCGGTAATGTCTTTGATGGTTTCTTTCAGATGAAAATAGGAAGAAGAGCCGGCGTAACTCTCATCACCGGTCATAATCGCTCCCCACTGTTGGTCGCTCATCGCGCCCGTACCGCTATCGGTCAGCAAGTCGATAAAAACCTGCTCGCTACGAAGATTAAATAAATTGTATTGGGCTTTTTTTATCCACGCTTCACGCTCCTTCCGGGTACTTTTCCGGATAGGTTCCACCATCTTGATTTTATAGCTTTCTGTAAAAGGTAAATCCATCTTAATTTGAGAATTTAGGGTGTTCAGGTAAAATCCGGCTTTCGCCGAATCAATCATCTAGAAATATTAGAATGCGATGGATTAACAAAAGGAATCCCTGTTCTTCAGATTCCTGTAGAGCTGAAACATCAGCCACCATATGTGAATGGACATTTTCATGTTAACTCCCTTACTTATGTTACAAATATAGGGAATGCAACAGGCGTCGGGGGAAAAAGAAGTCGAAAAGGGTAATTCCAATTTTTATTTTAGCGGGTGTTCTTCAGCATGGGGTTGTCGCGAAAAATAGCGGTCGTTTCCATATATCACGTTGATTTTTCCCGGTAGGATTTCCAAGGTATAATGCCCTCGTTTTAGGGTCTCTCCGTCCGATTCGCCGGGGATAGGCTTATCCGATTCAAAACGAATCTGACGAGCTGTGTGGGTCGTTACGTGTTTGTCCTGAATAAAGCTTCCGTTGTATAATCCGGTAAAATTTCGGAGTATTCCCCACAGGCCTATCCGTCGGATGACAGTTACCTGAAATTCTCCGTTGTCGGGAATGGCTCCGGGAGCCTGCATCATGCCGCCTCCGTTGAATTTTCCGATACCCACGCTAGCGCTAAACAGCACAGTTTCAAACGGCTTTTCATCAACAAAATAACGCAACCGCCGGCTTCTGTACGACAAATAACTGGAAACCAAACTATGTATATACACCCGAATACCTGACTTGCCTTTGTCCTTCAACCGGTTGGCGCGGGCTGCTGTCATCGCATCGAAACCAAACCCTGCCATGTTCATGAAATACCGGGTCACCGTTTCGGTGGGGCGACGAATGGTAATTTTTCCCACATCCTGCCGAATGGTTTTGCCTTCCAGAATAATTTCGATAGCCTTTTTGTATTCATCGGGTATCCCGAAAGTACGAATCCAGTCGTTTCCGGTCCCAACCGGAATCATCCCGATAGTCACCTCCTCCGGAGGACAGTTATCTTGTTGAAAGACACCATTCACCACTTCATTCAGAGTTCCGTCACCTCCAGCGATAATAATATTCCGGTAACCGGCTGCCACCATTTCACCCGCAAGGGAAATCGCGTGGCGAGGATAATCGGAGGTCACCATATGGAAATTGATTTTGTGCTTCTTCAGCAACTTCATAATCTTTCCTTTATCGTGCGCTCCTCTTCTACTTCCAGCATGCGGATTGAGAATAACCAGCCAGTCAGATTGTATCATTTTTCTCGAAAATTATGTTCCGAAGATAGTAAAATTGAGATCAAGCAAGCGGAGTGGAAAATGTGTTATGCATCATCCGAGGGATTCCGGCTCATCTTGTCAAGGAATTCATCGATAAACAGGTTCATGTGATCAAAATGAGAGCCCTCCCAAAATACTTTGCCACAGTCGGTGCACCGATAAAACTGGTCAAAGTAGCGGCGTGTTCCCGTTTCGAGCCTTTCCTGTACTTCTTCTTTGGGTACCTCTACCATATGTCCGTTGCACTGCATGCAGCGCGTAAAGGGACGAATGGCCCGAATAAGGCCGAAATGTTCAATCACTTCTGAAAGCTGCTTTTTAGACTGCTGCGAACGAAGCCAGTAGCCCAACTTCACGCGATTGTATTTAAGGATACCCAGGTCGCGGGTCAACACAATCCGGTTCTCCGCTTCAGCAATATCAGCAATCACATCGTCATCCATCCGGTTACGGTAAAGGGTGTCGAAGCCCAGCATACGAAGATACTTCGCCAGTTTTCCCAGGTGGACGTCCAGAATAAAACGTGCTTCACCCGGCAATACCGTACGCAGATGAATAACCGAGCTATCATTTAGCAATTCGGCCACCGGATACACGTTCACCAGATCCCCAGAAGCCAGCAGAGCATCAAATGCAACCGACTTACCATTTATCGTCAACACATCGATTTCAACGTGGGGAATACCGGCTGATTCGACGGCATCCTTCACCGTTTGCCCTAAATTGAGTTTTACCCTGAAGGGTTTTTGCCGGTAATCCGACGGAAGAAAATCATTCAGGTTACCAAAGGCACGAATCCATATGAAGGAAAGTTTGCTCATCGGATTGTCTTGCTACCAAAGGTAAGAAAACCTTTTTCGGGATACGATATTTGGGCGTTTAACCGCCAAACGGACGACTTTGCGCGTCATTTTTCGGCTTCAGCAGAAAAAAATAGAAAAAGCCTTTTAAATTTGCAGCCGGAAAATCATCAAAATACAATATCTGTAAGACTATAACGTATGGGACGCGCCTTTGAATACCGCAAGGCCAGGAAGCTGAAACGCTGGGGCACCATGGCCAAAACCTTTACCAAACTGGGAAAAGAAATCGCAATCGCAGTTAAATCCGGTGGCCCCGATCCGGTAGCCAACTCACGCCTTCGCGTGTTGATTCAAAACGCCAAAGCGGCCAACATGCCCAAAGACAATGTCGAAAGGGCTATCAAACGTGCTGTATCCAAAGACCAGGATGATTACAAAGAGCTGGTTTACGAGGGCTACGGACCATACGGAATAGCCGTGTTGGTAGAAACAGCTACTGACAACCCCACTCGTACCGTGGCCAATGTGCGCAGCTACTTCAATAAATGCAATGGCTCACTGGGAACCTCTGGTTCGGTTGAATTCATGTTCGAGCACAAATGCAACTTCAAGGTAAAAGGCAAAGAAGGACTCGACCTGGAAGAGCTGGAACTGGAATTGATTGATTTTGGTGTACAGGAAATATTCGCTGAAGACGAGGACATTCTCATTTACGGCGACTTTGAATCGTTCGGTCCAATCCAGAAATACCTGGAAGAGAACGAATTTGAAATTGTGAGTGCCGAGTTCGAACGTATTCCGAACGATACCAAAGAATTGAATGAAGAGCAGGTAGCCGAGATTGAGAAGCTACTGGGCAAGTTGGAAGAAGATGATGATGTGACCAATGTCTTCCACAATATGAAAGAAACAGAGTAAACATCTCTTCAAGAAATACAGTTAAAAGCCCTGAGATGCCAATGCTACTCAGGGCTTTTATTTTGATTCTCATCTATATATAAAACCTAAAGTCACGTTCAAATTTAATAGGCGGTTTTCATCACTTCACCAATCGCTTCGTACAATTCAGCTTTTTTAATCGGTTTCGCGATATAGCCATGGCATCCGGCTTCCAGCAACTGGTCGCGCTCCTCCAGCATCGCATAGGCTGTTTGCGCTATAATCCGGGTAGTTATTCCTTTCTCTTTTATTTCCTGAAGACATTCGTAACCGCTTTTCACCGGCATATCGATGTCCAACAACACCAAATCAGGCTGGCTCTGTTCCAGCATATCCATCAAAATTTGCCCGTTGGAAGCATGTTTTATTTCTGACACCCGGTTCTTCAGTATCTCGCGCAAATACATATACGAGTTCCGATCGTCTTCAGCGATAATAATGCTCAACCCATGGAATTCATCCATCTTACTTCCGGCTTTCTTACCTTCGGGAAACATCTCTTTCACCGGTTGATACGGAACTGTAAAACTAAAAGTAGTCCCGATATTGGGTTGCGATGTAAACCAGATACTCCCGCCCAAAAGTTCTACAATACCTTTGGAAATACTAAGCCCCAGACCGGCACCTTCGTGATGTTTATCTTCATCAATCTGCCGGAAGCGTTCGAATATGATTTCCGCCTTTTCAGGAGAAATACCGAGCCCTGTATCTTTTACATAGAATTCGATGAAATTGCCATCTTCGGTTTGTTTCTGAACGAAACCAACCGTAACACTTCCCTTCCGTGTAAACTTCAATGCATTACTCATCAGGTTGTCTATCACCTGTTGCACCCTGATGCCATCGGTATGCAAACGAATGGCGGCGGCATCTTCGGGAAGTTCCAACATCAAATCCAGGTTAGGATTGCTGGTGACCCATGCTGATTTCTCAAAGGTACGGTAACTATTTTCAAGCAGCTTGGCAGGCTCGCAATCAGTTTTGTGTATTCGCAATTGACCCGCCTCAATTTTGGAGATATCGACAATATCGTTGATGATTTGCAGCAGGCGCTTGCTGGAATTCTGGATAATATCAATAAAATTATCGCGTTCTGGGTCGTCGGGGTCCAACTCTCCCAGCAAATTGGAGAAGCCCATAATGGCATTCATTGGGGTACGGATTTCGTGGCTCATGTTGGCCAGGAAAATAGATTTCAACCGATCGCTCTCTTCCGCCTTTTCTTTTGCTTTTAGCAACTCCATGCCTGTTAAAACCTCACGGGTGATATCCTGCAGCGTACCGTGGCGTCTGACAGGGCGTCCCTGCGCATTGTATTCCGTAATGTAGCGTTGCTCGATATGCTTTATCCGGTTATTATTAAGTAACAACCGATGCGTTATTTCGCCAAACATTTCGTTAATTTCAGCGGAAGTATAACACTCTTTCACCTTCTTCCTGTCCTCCGGATGAATTAGCTGAATAAATTCATCGAAGGTAATTTCAAGGGTGCCGGCTTCTAACTCCAGGATGTTACCAATTGCCTCTGAAAAACCAATGTTCATGGTTGTGAGATCGAGTTCCCAGTGACCTATCTGTGCCAACGTTTGCGCCTCTTTCAACTTCCGCTCGCTTTCCTTCAACGCCTCCTGTGTTCTATAAAAATCGGTCATGTTCCGGGCTACCCCAAGCACGCCAATCAGATTTCCTTCCGAATCACGCATGGGCGTTTTGATGGTTTCAAATAACGCCTCATGTCCATCGTCAGCGTAGGTCACCCATTCGAGGTTCGTCTGAGCTCCGTCGGTCTCAATGGCTGCTTTGTCTTTTTCACGGAAGAATGTAGCCAAATCACCCGGAAAAAAGTCGTAATCCGTCTTTCCGATTAACTGTTCCACGGGAACACCCATCAAGCGCTCAAATTCATGATTGCACGACAAAAACCGACCTTCTTTATCCTTTAGCCAAACTAAATCGGGAATGGTTTCGATAAGTGTTTTTAGCTGTTTCCGTTCATTTTCCAGTCTTAATTTGGCCTCTTTCCTTTCGGTAATATCTCTGACGAACATCATATGAGCCGGACGCCTGTTATAAGTCAGTGTACTCGCTGTTAGCTCGACAGTGATTAATCGACCATCTTTATGCTGAATAATCGTTTCGTAATTCGTTGGAACATCTTTTCCAATGGTTCGTGCAATGTAATATTGCTCTAAGCGAATACGTTCCGAGGGCGCAATGAATTCCAGAAAATTTCGGTTAAGTACTTCATTTCGTGCATAACCAAAAGCCTGTGAGATCATGTGGTTGGCAAACTGAATCAATCCGTCCTGAAGAATCACAATGGTATCACCGGCCCCTTCAACCAACGTCCGGTATTTTTCCTCACTTTCGTGAAGAGCATTACGGGTTTGCCAGTTTTTATTCTGCTTCAGCATCAACTTTCCCAGCAATACATTCCCAATCGGATAAACCGTCAGGAGCGGCAATGCCAGCTGCGACAACGTTTCCCAACGCACACTGGCAGGAAGCAAAAGTGAGCAGGCCAACATGGCCAAATGAACCACTACCCCAAGAGAAAGTAACTCCAGAAGTTGATTGCTGCAAAACCAGTTGGGACGGAGTTTTCGCCAAAGAATACCAATGGTTCCGGAGGTAATGATAACGGCTGTTCCCATCCACACGCCGGCACCACCTTCCAGTATCCGGAAGACTCCCGTAGCAATCATGGCAATAACAGTGGGAACCAGTCCAAAGAAAACACCGGATATGGAAAGCATTACCGAGCGCGTGTCGAAAACCAGGCCGGGTTTCATGGTCCATTGCGATAACATCAGAATAATCCCGATAGCTCCCAGAATAACGCCGGTAATCAGTTTATCGGAGATTTTTTTTGAGTTCTCTTCTCCCACCCACAGATAATCGTAAAGCATGCTGAAGGCCAGAAGAATGGCTGTATTTTGCAACAGCGCTACCACAATCGAATTATTCATCCTCTATCACTTAGTCAAGGGTGCGAAGATATACTATTTATCAATCTTTTAAGAAAAGATTTCTCATATAGCAGTCATGTTTTTTCCACACATTCAATTTATCCTTGGGTTCGTTATTACAAATTTATAACGATAAAGAAGTGAATAAAATTGTCTGAAACAGGGACGAACCCCGCGATTCATTTATCCGGAGTTAGGCCAAAAACCAAAACGTAAAAAGTGGAAGAGTCTATAACCGGACTACAGAAAATTCTTATCAAGAAACTCCTGAAATTTCTCTTTGTACTGGTCGCCTACCGGGATGTAGACTTTACCAAAAACGATGCGGTTTCGTTCGATCGTTTCGATTTTTGCCAGGTTGACAATGTACGAGCGGTGTACCCGCATGAAGCGGTCCTCGGGTAGTTTGGCATCCAGCGCTTTGAGGGAGTTGAGCGACAGAATGGGTTTGGCTTCATTCTGTGCGTGCACTTTGATATAGTCTTTCAGGCCTTCGATATACAGGATATTATCGAAGTTAATGCGCCGGATCTTGTATTCTGACTTGATAAAAAGATATTCATTGTTGGCCTCGATTTGCGTATGCGCCTGATGTTCCAGGTTGAACATATTCTGCGCTTTGATAGCGGCCTTCAGGAATTCCTCATAACTAAAAGGTTTCAGCAGGTAATCGACCGCATTCAGTTTAAAACCTTCCAACGCATATTTTTCATAGGCGGTGGTGAAGATGATTTTAGGCGGAGAAGTCAATGTGCGGGTAAACTCGGTTCCCGACAAATCGGGCATGTGGATATCGAGAAACAACAGGTCGACCTGCTCGTGTGCCAAAAATTCCATGGCATCGAGCGGATTGTCGAACGTATTCACCAGTTCCAGAAATGGTGTTTTCTGAATGTAGCCCTTGATCAGTTGCAGGGCAAGAGGTTCGTCATCGATAGCTATAACCCGCAGATTCATTTTTTCGGTTTGTAGGTTGATTTCACAAGACAATTTCTTTAAGACTCGCTAATCTGAATAGTTAGCAGCACCTGGAACATCTCATCATTTTCATGAATTTCCAGTTTATGTTTTCCCGGGTAAAGTAGCTTCAGGCGTTTCCGGGCATTTTCCAGTCCAATTCCGGAGTGCTTTTCCACCGGTTTTCCGGAAGAGACTTTACTGTTCCGGCACATGAAATTAATCTTCCCGTCATCAACCTGCAGTACGATATCGATGAATGATTTTTCGCGGTAGCTGATTCCGTGTTTAAAGGCATTTTCGATAAATGGGATGAATAACAACGGCGACACTTTGATATTCTGAGTTTCTTCCGGAAACGAAACATTGACGGTTACCTTTTCGTTGATGCGCAATTTCATTAAGTCGAAATAGTTACGCATGAAGCTAATCTCTCTTTCCAATGGGATTAACTCGCTCTCCGATTCGTACAACAAGTACCGCATCATGTGCGAGAGTTTCAGTACTGC
Source organism: Prolixibacter denitrificans (assembly GCF_003014495.1). GTDB lineage: Bacteria > Bacteroidota > Bacteroidia > Bacteroidales > Prolixibacteraceae > Prolixibacter > Prolixibacter denitrificans. The sequence goes on from NZ_PYGC01000013.1 coordinate 16,772, forward strand.
CTCTCCCGCATCGTTCTGATTGAGGCTGATCAACGAATAGATATTGTTCATGGTATTGAAGAAGAAATGCGGACTAATCTGGCTTTTCAGCAGGGCCAATTCTGAATTCAGCTTAGCTTTTTCCAAATCTTTTCGTTCTGCTTCATTCTTTGCCAGTTTACCCATTACCCGCAGCCCCATAGCAAATCCCGAAACAAGTATGCTCGTCACTAAATAAATGTAAATATGGAATTCCCGTGGCGGTGGTTTCGGGAAGTTATTCTTCTTCCAGATTTCCCGCATAGCCTCCATGAACCGTTGCTCATCTGCCGTCACCAACAGGTGATTTCCCCAGTCGCTCACCCAGTAAAGTGCAAAAACCATAACCGATATCAGCAGAAAGTACATCCATTTCCGGTCTTTCAGGAAGAACCGGGGAATCAGCCAGATGTAATTGATGTAAAACACTGCTGCATACACCGCCGTGTTGAAATAGAGCCGTCCCGACATCATTCCGCTGCGCCCCCAGGCCAGCATCATCAGGTACTGTGGCAGGAAGAAGAGGAAAATCCAGGCCAGCACATGCAACAAAATATGCAGGCGATTACCGGAAAGTAGTTTTCGTTTCATTTGTAATGGTTTGTGCCCGTGCTGCTGAGATGAATTTCAGCAGCACGGGCAAGGATTTATATCCTGAAGTCTCTAAGATAGCAGAATTTACTCATACCGGAGGGCATCAATCGGATTTAAGCCGGCGGCCTTTCGGGCCGGATACCATCCAAAGAAGATACCGATGGCCGAGCAGACAAAAAACGACAGAATCACCGAGCTAGACATCACATACACCGGCCACCCCATGATGGAACCGACCAGATTGGAAGCCAGGTAGCCCAGTATAATCCCCAGTATTCCCCCGATGACACTCAGCAGAACCGATTCGATGAGGAACTGCATCAGGATATCGATACCGCGGCCGCCGATGGACATCCGCAGCCCGATTTCGCGGGTACGTTCGGTCACCGACACATACATGATGTTCATGATACCGATACCGCCCACCAACAGCGAAATGCCGGCGATGGCACCAAGCAGGGCTGTCAGTACGTTGCTGATGGACGAAAAGGTACTTACCAATTCCGATTGGGAGAACACCCGGAAGTCATCATTGTCGTTGCCGGTCAGCTTATGTGATTTGCGCAACGCATTTTCCACTTCCGTGATGGCTGCATCGGCTTTTTGTTCGCTGGCGGCTGACATGCTGATTCCCTGGATATAGTCAATGGCCAGAATCCGCTTCTGAACCGTTGTGTAGGGCGCCATGATGATATCATCCTGGTCACGGCCGAACGAGTTCTCGCCCTTTGCGGCCAATACACCAATGATCTTCATCGGGACTTTATTAAAACGGATATTCTGTCCTACCGGATTGGCATCTTTCCCAAAAAGCTTTTCTACCACCGTTTGTCCTACCAGGCAGACTTTCCCCATCGTCTTGATTTCGTTTTCGGTGAACATACGCCCGCTCGACAAGTCGTACTTTTTAATGTTCAGGTACTGGTCATTGATACCGAATATCGATGTCGGCCAGTTTTCGTTGCCATACACCACCTGCCCGCTGGCCCGAAGTTCGGGCGAAACGGCTACAACATCGGGGCAACTTTTCTCTATCGCGCTAATATCTTTCAGCGTCAGCGACTCCGCATTCGAGTTTCCCAGCTGTACGCCTCCTCTCTCCTGCGAAGCCGGCATCACCTGGATGAGGTTGGTTCCCATGGACGACATCTGCTGCTGAATGCTTCGCTTCGAACCTTCGCCAATGGCCAGCATGGCAATCACCGAGGCCACCCCGATGATGATACCCAGCATGGTTAAGAATGCCCTGAATTTATTTCTTCGCAAGGCATTGATGGCTATTTTGAATAGATTGGAAATATTCATCTCGCTAAGGGTTTAAAGTGAAACATCCACGTCCTCGTCGGGAGGAAGGTTATCCAGCATTTCCTGTGCGCTCAGCCGGTCAGTCACCGGATGTTCGCCTTTGATAAGGCCATCGCGGAAAACAATGTTCCGCGTGGTAAAGCGGGCAATGTCCGGTTCGTGCGTTACAAAGACAATAGTTTTGCCCTTGTCGTTCAGGTCCTGGAAAAGGGCCATAATTTCGTAAGAAGTACGGGTATCGAGGTTTCCGGTGGCCTCATCCGCCAGAATCACAACCGGGTCATTCACCAGCGACCGGGCAATGGCCACCCGCTGTTGCTGGCCGCCCGAAAGCTGATTAGGCATGTGGTGCATCCGGTCGCTCAAACCTACGGCATTCAGTGCCTCCTTCGCGCGTTCTTTCCGCTCTTTACTGCTTACCTTGCTGTTGTAATACAACGGCAATTCCACATTCTCCAGCGCCGAGGTTCGCGGTAGCAGGTTATATGCCTGAAAAACGAAGCCCAGCTTTTTATTGCGCAAACCCGCCAGCTCGTTCCGGTTCAGGTCGCCCATGTTGATGCCGTCGAGCTGATAATCGCCCGAACTCGGCTTTTCGAGACACCCCAGGATGTTCAGCATCGTCGATTTACCTGAACCGCTGGCTCCCATGATGGCGACAAACTCTCCTTTGTGAATCTCCATATCGATTCCCCGTAAGGCGCGCACGGTCACTTCTCCCACATGAAAATCCTTGTGCAACTGATTGACCTGTATGATGGTGCTGTTTTCCATTTCTTTACTTTTTATTCTTGTTTCGTCGCCCCGGAGGTGTCGGCATGAACGGACTCCTGGCTTCTTCCGATGAATTATCTGCCAGTTTCTTCTCACTCATCGACAGCACAACCTTCTCTCCTTTTTTCAGACCGGAAAGAATCTGCACATCGGTTCCGTCGTTGATGCCGGTTTTTACGGTTACCGGATGGAGCATCACACCATCTTTCACCCACACATGTTGCTCTTTCTGTCCGTTTCCTCCCTGATTTTCACCGGAAGGTGACACCGTTTTCCCTTTGTTGGGTTCAATTGCCATCGCTGCGTTACGCGGACGTTCGTTTTCAGGAAGTTGGCTCATGTAGGCCTGCATCAACTGTGGATCGGGTTTGAACAATAGTGCCTGGACCGGAACTTTTAGTGCATCGTTCGATTCCTTTACGAAGATGGTGGCGCTGGCCGTCATTCCCGGCAGCAATTTCTTGTCAGGATTAGGAGCTGAGATGATAACGGTGAATGTTACCACGTTATTGGTCGTCACCGGCTCTAATCGTATTTCGGTTACCGTACCCGCGAATTTCATATCAGGGTAAGCGTCTACCGTGAATTCCACCCGCTGCCCGTCCCGCACCTGGCCAATATCGGCTTCGTCCACGTTGGCTTCCACCTGCATTTGAGTCAGGTCGTTGGCGATGGTGAACAGCGTCGGGGTGTTGAAACTGGCGGCAACGGTCTGCCCTTCGTCAACGGCACGGTTGAGTACTACGCCATCAATGGGCGAATAAATCGTTGCGTAATCGAGGTTCGTCTTGCTTTTGTCGTACCCCGATTGAGCGCTGATGACGTTGGCTTTGGCCTGCTCGTAATTGTAGACCGCCTGGTCGTAATCGGTTTGCGAAATCAGTTGTTTCTCGTATAAGGGTTTCAGCCGTTCGTAGTTGGCCTTTTGGTATTTCAGTTCCGCTTTTGCGTTGTCGAGCGTAGCCCGGGCCTGGTCGAGCGAAAGCCGTAATGGTTCTTCATCGATTTTGGCCAGCACCTCTCCTTTTTTTACGTGCGAGTTAAAATCGACATACAGTTTTTTGATGCGGCCCGAAACCTGCGTACCGACTTCTACTGTTTGAATGGCCTGAAGGGTTCCGGTGGCGGTTACCGTATTGCTGAGGTAACCGGTGTCGGCCGTAGCCGTCTTGAAATCGATGGTTTTATTCTTGTCTTTCATGACATTGCTCACCAGCAGTCCGCCTATGGCAATCACCGCAATGGCCGATATGATAATGATGGTTTTCTTTTTCATGTGTGTTGATATTACAGGGTTAACGGTATTCCCGAATAGAAATCGAGGATTTTATAGTCGAATATCAGGGTGTATTTCGATTGCAGCAGATTGCTCTGTGCGGTAATCTGGTTGGTTTTTTGTACCAGGAAATCCACCGAGTTGATGAGTCCCTGCCGGAACTTTTCTTCAGCCACCAGATACGACTCATTGGCCGCGTCGTATTTCTCCACGCTGGCTTCGTACTGAATCTGTGCCGATTTCACGTCGGTACAGGCCTGCTCAATCTCTTTCCGCAACTGGTTTTTCACATCGATTTCCTGCAGCTCTGCATTCTGTGTCCCGATTTGCGCCAGCTCTACATTCGATTTTACCTGTTTGTTATCGAATATCGGGATGGACAGGCTCAGTCCCACCGAAGGCGTCAGCTTATCGCTGAGCTGGGTGCTGTAACCCGAACCGGTCAGCAGGCTCGAATAACCCGTATTAACTCCGGCATCTAACGACAGTTTGGGTAGATATCCCGCTTTGGCGATGTTCACGTCAAGGGCAGCGCTCTGCTTGTTCAGCTCCACGCTTTTCACTTCGGGTTTAAAACCTAGTGCTTTCAGATAGACGTCCTTCGGAATCGGATTACGTTGCTGATTGACCAGCGAATCGAGTACCGGACGGATGATATGAAAGTTATCGGTAACCGGAAGCTCCATCAGCTGCATCAGGTTCAGTCGGGCAATGGCCAGGTCATTTTCAGCATTCGCCAACGTCAGCTTTTCGCTGGCCAGCTCCGATTTTACCTGCAGGTATTCCGACTGGGAAATCACGCGGAGCGATAGCTTTTCCTTGGCCAGTTCTACCTGTCCCTGTGTCGACTGAATTTGGTTTTGAGCATTGGCAACGGCTTCCTGCGCATAGAGCACCTGCAGATAAGCGTTCAGAATATTCAGGCTCACGGTCTCCTTATTGGTCTGAATATCGTAGTTGCTGCTTTGCAGGTTCAAATCGGCCTGCTTGATGGCATTGGTCAGCTTCGAGCCGTTGAAGAGCGTCAGGCTGGAGTTCACACCGTAGTCGGTGCTGTTGGCCCCTGCGTAATTATCGTTAATGCCGTTGCTCTTGCTCCAGCTGAAATGCTGATTGACTGATGCATTGAGGGATGGCAGCTGATTAGCCCTTGCCTGGTCGGCATAAACCGTGTTGCTTTGGTAGGTTAGTTCACTTCCCCGCACGGTGACATTCTTTTTCAATGCATACTGAATACAGTCCTGCAAAGTCCAGTGGGTCGAGTCGGCCGGTTGCGCCGAAACAACCGAATTGGAGAAATACAGGATGATGATCCCGATGATGGAAATATGCCTGATGATTGTTTGCATGCTTTCGTGTTTTGATTTTACCGAAAGGTAGTTTCCGGCAAAGCCGAATGAAAGCAGAATAGACCGGGCCAGGGATTTTATCGACGAAGGGAAGGATTTTATCGAACGAAAATTACACGAAACGAAGTTCGACGAAGCCAATTGCTCTTCGAGGTTGCAGGGAAGCAGAACAATGAATTCCCGTATACCGCCGATAGCTCCCGGCCACGATATATCGTGGCCCTACCTGGCCGGCAACGGACGGAATATCGAAGCCGAACAACAATAACGACAGGAACAACAGAAACCATTCAAACCGCAAAGCGCAACCTGAAACCTGAAAAGCGAAGCGACGTAACCTGGAACTTGTCATGTCTCCTGTCTCTCCTCTCATATCTATGATTAAAACCTGTTACATAATATCAGGGAAAAAAGATTTTTTTTGCCCATATTACTACCCCATTCTTGTAAAGTGAAAACACCGCTGATGACCGGTGAAATGCAACCGCCCCATTAACGGGAACCCTAAAACCTGTGTAATGAATCAAAATGCCAAAACCAAAAAAGAACTCATCGTTGAGTTGCAGGAATTGCAACAGAAATACCAATCGTTAAAGAAGGAATACGACAAAAACATAGCCGGTCGGAAGCAGGCCGATTTGGATTTGCAGACAAGCGAAGAACGCCTCCGCGAAATCAACAAGACCGATTGGGTGTGGGAAGTCGACGAAAAAGGCGTGTACACTTACACATCGCAAACCGGCATCGACATGTTCGGCTCATTGCCGGAGGATGTTATCGGGAAGACGCCGTTTGATTTCATGCCCCCCGAAGAAAAAGAACGCGTTGCCACCTTGTTTGCAGAAATTATCGAAAAGAAAGCCCCGATTAAGGACATGGAGAACTGGGTTATCACCAAAGATGGTGAATTGCGTTGTGTGCTCACCAATGGTGTTCCCATTCTCGACGAAAAGGGAAATTTGAAAGGCTACCGGGGCGTCGACCGGGATATCACCGAAAGGAAAAAAGCGGAAGCCGAAATCAAGCGCATGAATGAAGAACTGCTGATTAGCAATGCCGAAAAAGACAAGTTCTTCTCCATCATCGCGCATGATTTGCGCAGCCCGTTTAACAGCTTTCTGGGCCTGACCCAGGTTATGGCGGAAAACCTGCAGGATTTGACCATGGAAGAGATACGCAAGTTCTCGTTAACCATGCGCGACTCGGTTTCGCACCTGTACCGCTTGCTCGAAAACCTGTTGCAGTGGTCGCGCATGCAGCAGGGAATGATCCTGTTCAACCCGGAAATCATTCCCCTCTGCTCCATCATCATCGACAGCCTGGATATTTTAGCAGAACCCGCGCAGGCGAAAGAGATTGAGATCACCTGTGCCATCCCCAATAACCTCGAGGTATTCGCCGATGTGAATGTTGTGCAGACCATTATCCGCAACCTGGTTTCCAATGCGATAAAATTCACGCCCCGGGGCGGAAAAGTCGACATTACAGCCAACCTATTGCCCGACCGTTTTATCGAAATATCCGTTGCCGACACGGGAATTGGGATGGACCGGGAGATGCTGGACAAGCTGTTCCGCCTCGACGGGAAAGTCAACCGCGAAGGAACCGAAGGAGAAACCAGCACCGGACTCGGTTTGATTCTCTGCAAGGAGTTCATCGAGAAACAAGGTGGAAAGTTATGGGTGGAGAGTGAGGTAGGAAAAGGCTCTGTCTTCTATTTCACCCTTCCATTTGCCGAGGAATCGGAAAAGCGAAACCTGGGCGAAAACGGAGCCATTGTTTCCGAACCGGACGATGAAGACGGTAACCTGAAAGTGCTGATTGTTGAAGACGATGAAACATCGGAGTTAATCATATCCATTGCCGCGAAGATGTTTGGCAACGAAATTGCTTTGGCGAAGACCGGTGAGGACGCGGTGATAATTACCCGCGGCAATCCCGATATCGATTTGATTTTGATGGATGTGCAGATACCCGGTTTGGATGGCTACGAGACGACCCGTCAGATACGGGAATTCAATAAAGATGTTATCATTATCGCCTTAACCGGCTTCGGTTTTACCGGCGAACGCGAGAAAGCCATCCAGGCCGGATGCAACGACTACTTCTCCAAACCCGTGAACAAATACAAGCTAAAAGCCGTCCGGCAGAAGTATTTCAGTAAATAAGCAAACGATGCTCCACCCCTATATCCTGGCAGGTTTTCGTAACCTGTCAGGATTTTTTTGTACGTCTCTACGGGACAATTTAATTCAGCCCAATGGCAACGCCTTGGGGTTAATGGCACCGATCATTTCCTGCACCCTGCAGGGGCAGTTTACCATTAATGCTGCGCCATTACCATTGCGGTCGAGACAGCGATTCTTTTTCAATCATAGCCGTTGTGCGACCGCATATACGTTCCGTTTCCATAACCCGGGGTTTCGCCCCGGGTTGAAGTCAGTTGGCCTTTCAGGCCGAATAAAACATACACCAAATTTTGTCTGATGGATTTGGAACAGCCCCCTTACCGGGGCGTGCCATCACCAACAGAGCGAAGCTCGATGAAAGCCCGGAACCCTAACCCGATGTAATTTCGCGATCTAAAAACTTTTTGGGAGCCTCCCAGCCGTATTTTTTCGATCTGAAAACTTTTTGGTCGATGTCCAGCTATATTTTTCCGATCTGAAACGTTTTGGGAAGCACCCCAGCCAAAAATTCCCGATCTAAAAATTTTTAGGGTCCTATTCCAAACCTATTTACTGATCTAAAGCTTTTTGGAAACCCGAACAGAATATTTTTTTCGATCTAAAACTCTTCAGGGACCAATTCAGAACCTATTTACCGACCTAAAACTTTTTAGGGGCAAAATCCGGAGCGGTTTACCGGCCTAAAAGTCTTCAGAAACAACTTTTGGAGCAGTTCGCCTCCCTAAAAGCTTTCAGGAGTGAATTCAGAATCAACTCGTCGACCAAAAAACTTTTAGAAATACGATCGGGAGCGCTTGACCGGCAAGAGAATTTTTGGGCGACGCGATCAAAATCGGTTTGGCCCGTAAAATTCTTGATGAGCATGGCGGGAAAAATTTTCTGTTCGCCGGATTCTTCATATGACGAATGGTTGCCTATGTTTAGGAGGAGGGATTGGATAGAGAGTGATATAACACTTTATTTTATTGGGATTTTGCTGTGTTTTATTTTATATGAACGTTGGGGTGTTGAAAAGTTATTGGGTGAAGGACAATGTCGGATACGAAAAGAAAGTGGTGAATCGTTAATTTAGAGAACCAGTAATACAAAAAGATGAAAGACAATCTAAATACAATTAAGTTGTTTTGCACATTCGTTAGGTGTAATTTGACTCGTAGGGAATCAACATTATAATTGGAAAGAAAGCATGAGAATAGAAAACATAATATCGACTATAGTTGAGTCAAATAATAGTGGACACTACAGAACATTTCAGTTAAATGATATTTTATCTTGCATTGATACCAATTGGAATTTAATAAGACAAAAAATTCCTAGAGCAGAACTCTCTAAGTATTTTTATTATATATGCTCACAACTAAATAATTATTCAATACCATCCCCCTATGTTCTAGAGAAAGACTCCTTTATTCTATTTTCAAAAACATTGAGAATTTTAGAAAAAATTGAAATGGAAGTTGGATGGTATGACAATATTTCCTGTTTACAAATTGATGAAATCATATGGAGTTTGTATAACCAAATTGCCATACCACATAAAAAAGGCACAATAAATCCAGACAATTATTTAAAACAACTTTCGAAAATTAAAGAACCTATTGAAGAAGAAAAAAGAAATGAGTTTTATGAACATAAAAACAAGTTAGAACAACTCATATCTGGATATAAAAGCAAAACATTAAAAACAATACTGAAAACAACGATTCCCGTTACTCCTGTAAAAGAAAAGACAATAATTCGAATCCAGTATTTTGATTTGGAAACAGAAATTATTTTGAGTCCAGAATTTATGACCAGTGGTCAGTCAATGGTATCTGCTACATCAGACAATTCTGTTATTCCAATGGCTAATTCTCAATGGCAACATTGCATTTGCAAAATAAGTGTATCAATTAATGGATTGTTAGATTCTTCATATCCATCGGAAAACTTGTCATTACCTCCTGAAAAAGGAAACCATAATAGTCCGTTTGTACATAATTACTTATTTGAACTAGTTGAAAAAATTTCTTGGAATATTTATAAACCCGAAGACCACATCGGTAGGTGGTTAATTACCCCTAATGACATTGGAGCCATTACTTATTTAACACTAGCAAATGATAATGAACTTTATAATACAAAAATTGACCCGCCTGGTCAGTCTTTAAGTATTTCAAAGCAAAACAAAGAGGTAATAATAGAAAATCATTCGATTACTATTCAAAAACAATGGTTTGACAAATGTCTTATTTTGGCAATCGATAAATTGGGAACAGGAAATACAAACGAAGCTATCTTTTGGTTAAATGCTGGCATTGAAGCTTTGTTTGAAGAAAAGACACGATCAATATGCGAACAAAGTAACATTGATTATGATGAATTCACATCGTCAAAATCATATTGGATAAACGCAAAAGAATTGGTGGAAAAATACATTCCGCGACAAGAAGCAGATAAAATAGAATGGCCAACAACTAAAAATGGTAAAACCAGCTGGTTTTCTATTATTAAAAATCTTAGTAAACAAGTTGAACTAAAAGAAGGCTATAAAAAGATATTAAGCCATTATTCAAAAGTAAATAAGCATAGAAATGCAATATTTCACGGTAGTAATCAGCACAGGGTAGATGGTAAAACAGTCAATGAAGCGATTGCATCATTTAACTGGATTAAAGATAATTACAAGATGAAAATGACACCTAACAATGGCACATAAGCAATAGCAGGGAAAGTGCTAACTCGAACGTATGTAGTCGGTCCAAGCATCATCTCCGACAGAAGGAAAATTTCACGTTAGCCAATTCTGCTCATAGCCGAGACCATCAACACTACAATTAAATATCAATTAATCCACTCCATGAAAATCGATCGCATTGACCATATTGTCCTGACTGTTGCCAATATGGCGGCAACCATCGAGTTTTACACCGAAATACTGGGCATGGAGCTGGTGGTTTTCGGGAATAACCGGAAAGCGTTGTCGTTTGGAAGGCAGAAAATCAACCTGCACCCAAAAGGCAACGAATTTGAGCCCAAAGCCTCCGCTCCCACCTGCGGATCGGCCGATATTTGTCTCGTCAGCGCCACCGCCATTGAGGAGGTGCAGGCCGAACTCATCGGCAAGGGCGTAAAGATTATCGAGGGCATTGTGGAACGGACCGGCGCCACCGGGAAAATCCGCTCGCTTTACCTCCGCGATCCGGATGGCAACCTGATTGAGATTAGTGATTACGCGTAAATTATTTGGAGACAGATTTCTCCATTGAAACGGAAAACAATTATTTTTGATGTCGTTCACTAACAGACCAATATCTTAAATCCACCCATGAAATCTCCTAAGAAGGTTCTGAAACATATCTATTTACCGATATTGACAGCAACCGTTGTCATTATCGGACTTTATACCCTGGCTCATTATCTATTGATTATTCAGTACCATTTGATCGAACCGAAAGAAATACTGGTTGATCTTTTTTTGCCAATGGGAATAGCAGCACTTTTTGCTTATCTATTTGTCCGTCCGAAAGTGAGTTTTCTGGTGGTGAAAGATAAGACTGAAGATTTTCTGAGTCTTATAAGTGTATTCGCTATAGGCGTCCCTCTGATTATCATGCAACTCTACATCAACACCGAAAATGGCAAGTTAACTCCTCTGAAAAGTACAACAGAGATTACTCAACATCCCAGGACCAAGTACTACCAAATTGACAACTACTATGCTTTTAAGAAGTTTAGTAGTTTTTCGGTTTCCAGAAAAAGCGCAAACCGATATGGAACGGAGATATGGATTAATGTTCATTTTACCTGTCCGATGGTCGATACAACCCAATACTACGGTTCGATGACCGATTTAAATGTATGGATTGGGAAAACCTATGGTCAGAGATTCCCAAACCATAAGTGGGATATGAAAGAGCAGCCTGAAAAAATTCAACGGTTCATTGACAAAAGCATAAAAGAATTCAGAGGGTATAATTTCCATCCGCAGAACTATTTCAAGCGTTTAACGAACTCAGAAGAACGGGATAACTTTATTGAAGCCATTAAAAGAGTACCGCAAGGGGACGAAATAATCCAACACGTTACCATTCTTGAGCCAGAGGAAGGTACTTATGCGACCCGGAATGGAAGTAAACTGGCTTGGCTTATAGGCACATTTTTAGGTTTTCAATTACTCTTCTTTCTCCTGATATATAACAGACCAATCAAAACACGCCTATTAAGCAAGTACCAAAAGCTTGACTCCAGTGAAAAAATAAAGCAATCGATTGGTATCATCGCTTACCTGGTTCCAGCTAAAGGAAGATTTGCAACTTCGCTGTTAGTTGACATCAACCTATTGGTTTTGCTTGTTATGGTAGCCAGCGGAACCAATTTAATGGAACCTTCGTCAATAGACTTACTGCATTGGGGTGCCAATTTTCGCCCACTTGTCGAGCAAGGAGAATGGTGGCGGTTGTTTACATCCATCTTTGTTCATGCCGGGCTTGTACATTTAGTACTAAACATGTTTGCATTAGTTCTCATTGGTATTTTCCTGGAAGAAGCTTTAAGTCTCCCGGAATACCTCATCCTTTATCTCCTGACCGGTGTTATATCGAGCATATCCAGTATGTTTTTTCATGAAAGAACTCTCAGCGTAGGGGCATCAGGCGCTATTATGGGGCTCTATGGCATCGGATTGGCTATGATCCTTTTAAATAACGATTTGAAGAAGTCCCGCGGCATTTTATCAATTGGCTTGCTCGTAATTATCGGTCCCACCCTATTCATGGGACTTATTGCGCCTGTTGACAACGCCGCACACCTTGGTGGGTTGATTAGTGGGTTCATAATTGGTTTGATTTATATTCCGATAAAAAAATACCTGCTTGAGACAAGCTAAGATTCAACATATGGTTGTCACCACACTAAATATATCTAAAGTGATTTCTGTAAATTCCATAAGATATAAAGGCCTATTGCTCGAAAGTAGCAGACATATATTTTATACAATAAAAATTCCATGAACAACATCCTCACCCGCCTTCGCGGAGAACTGCAAAGCAATGCAACGGAAGAAACCCGGATATCGGGGCAACGATTCTTCAAGGGAGAACTAAAATCGTATGGCGTGAAAGCGGCGGTCCTCCATAAAATCAGTAAGGAGTACTGGAAAGAGCTGAAAAAGGAGAACAAAGCGGATATTTTCGCCTTATGTGACCGATTATGGCAGTCGGGTAACCTGGAAGAGTCATTTGTAGCTTGCAACTGGGCCTATTCCCTGCGCAAACAGTACGTTCCGGAGGATTTCGATGTGTTTGCGAATTGGGTAACTAATTATGTGAACAACTGGGCTTCGTGCGATGCATTATGCAATCACACCATCGGCGACTTTGTGATGATGTACCCGGAGTTCCTGTCCCAATTAAAGGCGTTTGCGCGGTCTGAAAACCGGTGGGTGAAACGGGCTGCTGCTGTTTCACTGATTGTCCCGGCACGAAGAGGCCTGTTTTGGGAAGAAATATTCGCCATCGCGGACATTTTACTCCTCGACACGGACGATCTGGTGCAAAAAGGTTATGGCTGGATGTTGAAAGCCGCGAGTCAGGCTCACCAGCAGGAAGTGTTCGACTACGTGGTGGGTAACAAAGCAGTGATGCCCCGCACGGCATTGCGGTATGCGATTGAGAAGCTGCCGAAGGAGATGAAGGCGGTAGCGATGGAGAAATAGAAGAGGTTTCAGGTTTCAAGTTACAGATTGGGCTTCGTGGTTTTTATCGTTTCTGTTGCTACTGTTGTTCCTATTGTTGGTTACAGGTTCAGCCGAATCGTTCTCTTCATTTTTCATTTCTCATTGTTCATTAATTACAGGGTTTCAGGTCACGCTTCGTCGTTGCTGTTAGATAATCTCCTATTCTCCCCATCACCCAATCGCCCACTCTCCACTTCACCCTTTCTCCCTCTCTCCATTTTGGTTTCCGTTGAAAATACTATCTTTCGTTCGCCTGAAAAATGGCGGTTTACTGAACGATAATAAACAAGAACCTCTGATACATGCAGTTATTCTCATCCATCCGTTTGATTCGGATTTTACCGGCGATAGTGGCCGGAATACTGGGGTTCGCTCCCATAGCCAACGCGCAGAACAGTCCGGTAGTGGACGACGGCGCTCAGTTGAAACTTATTTCCAGTCAGTTCTCCTTCACCGAAGGACCGGCAGCCGATGCCAAAGGAAATATTTATTTCACCGATCAGCCCAACAACAAAATCTGGAAATACAGCACCAGCGGGAAACTTTCGGTTTTTATGGACAATGCCGGACGTTCGAACGGAATGTATTTCGACCGGAAGGGGAATCTCATCACCTGCGCCGATTTGCATGACCAGCTTTGGTCAATTTCTCCGGATAAAAAGGTAACCGTGCTGATAAAAGACTTCAAGGGACACCGGCTGAATGGTCCCAACGACGTATGGATTGACCCGAAAGGTGGCATGTACTTCACCGACCCGTACTATCAGCGCGATTACTGGAAACGCAAGCAACCCGCCATCAAAAAGCAACGTGTTTACTACCTCACACCCGACCGTCACAAGGTGATTATTGTTGGCGACGACCTCGTGAAGCCCAACGGCATCATCGGCACGCCGGATGGCAAACATCTGTACGTAGCCGATATTGGTGCCAACAAAACCTACGTGTATCAAATCGAAAAGAACGGTCACCTGACCGACCGGAAGCTATTCACCGACATGGGCTCGGATGGCCTCACGCTCGACGCGGAAGGCAATCTCTACCTCACCGGAAAAGGCGTAACCGTCTTCAACAAATCGGGGCAAAAGATTGACCACATTGACGTGAAACAGGACTGGACAGCCAATGTAACCTTTGGCGGACCGCATTTCAAAACGTTGTTCATTACTGCCAGTCATGGTTTCTACAAACTGCCGATGAAGGTGAAAGGAGCAGGAGCAATGAGAAATGAGGAATGAACAATTATTAAATAGTTACAGATTGTGCTCCGCGGTTTCTGTAGTTTCTGTGGTTCCTGTTGTCGGGCTTCGTATTTCGGGTTACAGGTTGCGCTTCTACTTTGCTTTTGCCTTTGGCCCGTTTTCTTTTGCTAAGAAAGAAGACACCAGACTCCAGACGATAAAACTCAGATAGATTACTCATTATTCAATAGGCTGAAGGCATGCACGCAATTCGTATTTTCATTGTTGGCTGCCCTCGGCCGTTAGCCGGATTGTTAACCTTGTTGCCTTTATCACGTTAAAAGGCTAAAACCTACACACCTGAAACATGAATAAAGGACGTTTGGAAGCCTTCAGCGACGGAGTACTGGCGATTATCATTACCATTATGGTACTGGAAATTAAAGTACCCCATGGTCATGAGCTGGTTGATTTGAAGCCGCTAATCCCGGTATTTCTAAGTTACGTACTGAGCTTTATCTACGTGGGAATCTACTGGAACAATCACCACCACATGATGCACACCGTGAGGCGGGTGAATGGCAGCATTTTATGGGCCAATTTGCATCTGCTTTTCTGGCTTTCACTCATCCCGTTTGTGACGGGCTGGATGGGCGAAAATCAATTCAGCCCCACGCCTCTTGCCTTGTATGGGGTAGTCCTGTTAATGGCTGCGATAGCCTATTTCGTCCTGCAAAACCTGATCATTAAAAGTCACGGACATACTTCTCTTCTGGCAAAAGCCATTGGAAAAGATATCAAGGGGAAAATATCGCCGATATTGTACCTGATTGCCATCGGTTCCAGCTGGTTGAGTCAATGGCTTTCCGGAGGTATATACATTCTTGTCGCCCTCATCTGGCTGATTCCTGATAAGCGGATAGAACGGACAATTGCAGAAACCTCTTCCAAACATTGATGTATTCGATTTCTATCCGAAACGAAGAGCTCTTCTTGTGATGTCCCCTGCAAATTGTGTAAGTTTGCCGATTCATTTCAGAATGTAACCGCGAACAAAAACAGAACTCATGTCTTTTAAAGGAATTATTTTCGATTTGGATGGTACGTTGCTCGATACCATCGAAGATATTGCCGATTCGATGAACCGGGTGCTCAGCGAGAACAACCTGCCCACACACGATACCGAAGCCTACCGTCTGTTTGTAGGAAGTGGGATTAGGAACCTCGTCAAACAAGCGTTGCCCGAATCGCACCGGGATGAAACAACCATTCAGGCTTACTTCGAAACGATGTACGGTCTTTACAAGGAAAACTGCGTTAAAAAGACCCGTCCGTACGATGGGGTTACCGATTTGCTGGATGAACTGGCAGCCCGCGATTTAAAACTGGCCATCCTTTCCAATAAAGCGGATGAAATGACGCAACAGACGGCCAGAGCACTTCTTCCGGAAGAATATTTTACCATCATCGCCGGTCTGACCGATGAATCCCTAAAAAAGCCCAATCCGCAAAAGGCGCTTCAAATGAGCAAAGAGATGGGGATTGACCCGAAAGAGATGATTTACGTAGGCGACACAGACGTCGATATGCAAACCGCCAATAACGCCGGAATGTACGCCGTTGGTGTTCTGTGGGGTTTTCGGGGTGAAGAAGAGCTGCGCGCCAACGGTGCTAAGAAGACAGTTGCACATCCTTCAGAGTTGATGGCATTACTATAGACAACCGTCAACATTTTTCTCTTTTGCTTTCGGGCTCTCTGTTAAAGTTCTTAATTTCAAGGGAAATAACTTTTCTGAACCTGAAACAAGAAATCATGCCGAAAGCTGAAGAGATTCTTGACGGACTACATGCCATTGCGAATGATTATGTCACGCTGGCTAAGATTTGGCATCTCCTTTTCTATGTATTGATTATAGCGCTGTTAGCAGGCTGGACACCTTCAAACCAGCTGCTGGGAAGCATTTTGTGCCTTCCGTTGCTGACGGTGGCTTTGCTGGCCTGGATGAGGGGAAATCCCTTTAATGGCGCGTTGTTTACCGCACTGGCCATTTGGCTTTTCGTTTTCAGCATGGGAATATCCGGATTGCCTGTCGTAATGGCTCAATGGCCGTTTGTCATGACCGGAATCTTCATGATGACATTTGGTTTGGTTTATCCCCATTTCATCGAAACCAATTCTCACATCGGTTATCTGTACGCCTCGCCCGCTGGTTTAATTCCCTGTCCCACCCTGTCGGTTGTCATTGGATTTCTATTGGTTTTTAACGGGTTGAATTCAGCCTGCATCTCATTGGCTTTCGTCATTGCCGGACTCTTTTATGGTTTGTTTGGCTTACTGAAGCTGAAAGTACAACTCGACCTGTTCCTGGTAGTCGGGGCCGTCGTGTTATTGATCAAATATTTTTCGCTGACTTGAACTTCGAGAATAAAACTTACGTAAGAATATTCAATCACAAACAAAACACCCTGAAGATGCTCAGATATATCATTAAAGTACTGCTGACCTCTATCCTGATTGTTACTATTTCGGAAGTTGGAAAACGCAACTCGATTATGGCGGCCATATATGCGTCGCTTCCGCTGACTACGTTTTTGGCTATGATTTGGTTATATCTCGACACGCATGACGTTGGGAAAGTTGTGAGTCTTTCCTGGAATGTTCTTCTGGCTGTTATTCCCAGCTATGTATTTTTAATTTCCTTTCCTCTATTAGTCAAAAGTGGGCTCAGCTTTTGGATTGCCTTATTTCTTTCCGTGGTCTTTACCGCCCTGGCATATTGGCTATATGTGATGACATTGAAATATTTTGGCATCCATATCTAATCAATCGGAAATTAACTCCAACTTAAAGAAACCGTGTCGGATTTCCTCTATTTGTTTTGCAAAGAGTTGGTAAATCCGGAGAGGCGCTTAATTTTAAGGACGAAAGCAAATGCTCTCCTAAATCCGAACAAGACGCTTTGGATTTAGGAGACATCATCAAACTGCTGCCTTATGATGCCCTTACTGATTGTCCTGGCCGGCGTTATATTACTCCTGCTGCTGATTACCGCATTCAAGCTCAATGCCTTTATTTCGTTTACGTTGGTTTGCCTTTTTGTTGGGTTGGCCATGGGCCTGCCGTTAAATGCCATCATCGATGCCCTGAAAAAGGGAATGGGCGAAACGCTCGGCTTGCTGGTGTTGATTCTCGGATTTGGAGCCATGCTGGGTAAACTGGTGGCCGACAGCGGTGCGGCACAGCGAATCACTCAAACATTGGTCGGAGCCTTTGGTTTGAAGCGAATCCACTGGGCCCTGATGTTAACCGGCTTTATTGTCGGTATCCCCATGTTCTATTCCGTCGGCTTTGTCATCCTCATACCCATCGCCTTCACCATTGCCGAGGCAACGGGGCTTCCTTTGCTCCTGGTCGGATTACCCATGCTGGCGTCCCTTTCAGTAACACATGGCTATCTGCCCCCACACCCCGCTCCAACAGCCATAGCAGCTATGTTTCATGCTGATATCGGCGATACCATGATGCTCGGTTTGCTCATTGCCATTCCGGCCATCATCATCGCCGGACCGATACTCTCTCCCCGCTTCAAAAAAATTAAGGCGAAACCATTAGCAGATTTCACCGGACATGAAGTTTTGGACGAAAAGGATCTACCGTCGACGTTCATCAGCATTTTAACTGCTTTGATGCCCGTTATTTTGATCGCCTTTTCAGGGATAGCGAATCACTTCATTCCAAAAGAAAGCGCCATTTATCCATACATTGAAGGGATTGGCAATCCGGTTCTGGCGATGTTACTCTCTGTACTTTTTGCTATCTGGTCATTGGGAATCCGTCGCGGAAAGCGTATTCCCGACATCATGGACCGGCTGGCACACGCTGTATCCAGTATTGCCATGATATTGCTGATTCTGGCAGGCGCCGGAGGTTTGAAAGAGGTTTTGGTCGCCAGTGGCATCAGCGAATATTTAGGAGAATTACTCAGACATTCGCAAATGTCTCCGTTGTTCCTTGCCTGGCTGATTGCCGCGGTCATTCGGGTGTCAGTCGGCTCAGCCACTGTAGCGGGAATGACCGCAGCCGGAATCGTTCTCCCGTTAGCATCGTTACCACACGTATCGCCCGAATTAATGGTGCTGGCTATTGGATCGGGAAGTCTAATGCTGTCGCATGTGAACGATGGTGGCTTTTGGATGTTTAAAGAATACTTTAACCTTTCGGTGAAAGAAACCTTTATGACCTGGACCGTAATGGAAACAACCATTTCACTGGTCGGTCTGGCAGGTGTTTTTATCATCAATCATTTTATATAAACCAAACTAAGATGAGCACAGTAGAAGAAAAAATTAAAGCACTGGGACTGGAATTACCACCCGCTCCTCCGTTAGGCGGCATCTATCGTCCGGTCGTTATTACCGGCAACCACCTTTATGTTTCCGGACAAGGCCCGCTGAAAAGCGACAAGCAATTAATCAAAGGAAAAGTTGGACGCGATTTAACGGTGGAAGAAGGTCAAGTCGCTGCCCGTCAAGTGGGACTGGCCATGCTTGCCACCATCAAGGCGCAAATTGGCGATTTAGGCAAAATCAAACGCCTGATTAAAACGCTGGGAATGGTCAACTGCTACCCGGAATTCGAGCAACATCCGCAAGTCATCAACGGTTTTAGCCAGTTTATGGTCGATGTTTTTGGCGAAGAAAATGGCAAAGGCGCCCGCAGTGCCGTTGGTATGTTTCTTCCCGGCAACATTGCTGTGGAGGTAGAATGTATTTTCGAACTACACGAAGAAAGTTGATATGTGGTATTCCGTTACCAACGAATCATCGGTTTTTACGCCATCCGTATTGCTTTACCCCGACCGGATAGAAGAAAATATCCGGCGAATGATTGTGATGGCGGGTGATGTCAAACGGCTGCGTCCGCATGTGAAGACTCACAAAATTGCCGAGATTATTCAGCTGCAGGTGCAGATGGGAATCCGCAAATTCAAATGTGCGACGCTGTCGGAAGTAAAAATGGTGGCTGAAAACGGCGGCGAAGACATCTTGCTGGCTTATCCGCTGCTCGGTCCGGCAATTAACTGGTTTCTGGAATTCACCAACCGCTTCCCGAATATAACTTTTGCCGTCACCATCGACTCGCTCGCAGCAGCCCACATGCTCGATACCGCTGCTTCTCAGAAAGGTCAAACGGTTCGTGTTTTCATCGACCTGGACACCGGCATGCACCGGACCGGAATCATTCCCGGTTTGGCCGAAATCATCGTCGATTTTATTCATGGTAGTAAAAATCTTCGTTTTGCAGGTTTTCACTTTTATGACGGCCATGTTCATGAAATAGACTTAGCCAAACGGAAGGCTCATATCGACCGTGACTTCGAAAGCGTCGCTCATCTGGTGAAGAATATAAAAGAGAAAGGCATCGACGTGGAAGAAATCGCCTGCGGAGGTACGCCCACATTTCCGATACATGTGCAATACCCCGAACGAACGCTGTGCCCGGGAACGCCTATTCTTTGGGACGCCGGCTACACCGAAACCATCCCCGACCTCGATTTTCTGCCAGCTGCCGTTATTGCCGGAAGGGTCATCAGTAAACCGCACGGCAATGTCTGCTTCGATTTAGGTTACAAGGCTTTTGCATCGGAAATGCCCCATCCGAGACTGCAATTTCTCGATTTTGAGCCCGGAGAAGTGGTCAATCATAGCGAAGAACACCTGGTAGTAGCTCCCGACCGGGAAGAGGATTTCGAAATCGGGGAGCTGGTCTACGCCCTACCGAAACACATCTGCCCCACGATGGCGCTCCACGAAAAAGTGTATGTGGTCACAAACCACCAGGTAACCGGAACCTGGGACGTAACCGCCCGAAAAAGAATTTACTAAACAGCTAATAAACAAATGGAAAACGACAAAATATTGTGCTTCGACGCTCATCTGGACATCTCGATGAACGCCATGGAATGGAACCGCGACCAGCGATGGACGGTTGAACAAATCCGCGAAAGCGAAAAAGGCATGACCGACAAACCCGATCGCGGCCGAAACACCGTTTCATTTCCGGCCTTACGGGAAGGAAATGTTGGGCTGGTGGTCGCTACTCAGATTTCAAGAGTCGTGAAGCCGGGAAGTCCCATTCCGGGCTGGTATTCACAGGAACAGGCCTGGGCACAAACACAGGGCCAGTTGCAATGGTACCGCACCATGGAAGAAGCCGGCGAAATGAAGCAGATTGTAGACAGTCAAACATTGAATGAAAGTTTGGCATTGTGGGAAAACCCTGATGAGAAAACCCCCATTTGCTATATGCTTAGCCTGGAAGGTGCTGACTCTATTATTTCCATGAATCACCTGGAAAGAGCTTATAGCTATGGCTTACGGGCCATTGGTCCGGCACATTATGGCCCGGGAGTTTATGCCAACGGAACCGATTCTTCCGGCAAGCTAAACGCAAAAGGTATCGAATTGCTGAAGACCATGGAAGAGCTGGACATGATTCTGGACATGACTCACCTGAACGATGACGCTTTCTGGCATGCATTGGATATATACCACGGAAGCATTTGGGCCAGTCACAACAATTGTCGTCATTTTGTCGATCATAACCGCCAGTTCAGCGATGAAATGATTCGGGAATTGGTCAACCGGAATGCTGTCATCGGAGTAGCACTCGATGCCTGGATGATGGTACCTGACTGGATTCGCGGTGTTTCCACGCCAAAAGACCGGAATGTAACGCTGGACATCATGGTCGATAACATCGATCACATCTGTCAACTGGCCGGCGATTCGCGGCACGTAGGCGTAGGCAGTGATCTGGACGGAGCTTTTGGTAATGAGCAGTGTCCGTACGACCTGGATACGATTGCAGATATCCGGAAGTTACCGGCATTGTTACAAAAGAGAGGCTATAACAACAGTGATATCCAAAATATTATGCACGGAAACTTCATTCGGTTTCTGCAATCGTTTTTTGAATAGGCGTAAAAAAAAAATGACTGATTTGATTACTGTTTTCAGGAATAGAATACTGAAACAAGCCGGATAGTGCGTATTTGTAATGGAAATCTGACCTCCGAAAATAGCTTATGAAATGCTGATTTCATGAATTAGACTAACCAACTTGTAGAGCAATATCATTCCTTATGTTCATTTTGAGCGATGCGCAATAAATAAGGCTATACTACGGTTATTAAATTACAGATGAGTAAATCTGAACCATGGTATACTAAACGAACATCAAAGAAACCTGAATACAAAAGCCGACTTTAAACCGCTACTCCTATTATACATACATGAACAACAAACCTTCATACATAGAATTAGAGAAGCAAAACGAAGAACTCAATAAAACGAGTAATAAACGACTGGAACAACTACTCAAAAATTCGTTCGACATGATCGTGCTGTTAGATTCGAATGGCATTCAGCATTATGTAAGTGAATCCTGTGAGAAAATTCTGGGTTATCGTCCTGACGAACTGATACGGATACCGGTTATTGAGCAATTGATTCATCCCGAAGATCAGGAAAAAGTATCTCTTGCCTTTCAGGATATTGTAAAAAATTCGATCAATGGAGGGACGCAGTACAGACACCGTCATAAAAACGGAGGCTGGGTTTATCTTGAGGCTGTAGGTTCCAACCAAATTGATAATCCACTAATTCAATCTGTCATTCTGAATGTTCGTGATATTACGGAACGCAAGAATGCAGAAGCTGCGCTGATTGAGAGCAAAGCCCGTTTAAGCGAACTCAATGCCACCAAGGATCGTTTTTTCTCTATCATTGCTCACGACCTGAAGAGTCCGTTCAATAGCATTTTCGGGTTCTGCGAACTTCTGGTCGAACAATTGGCCAGGAAAGACTACCAGGGAGTTGAAAAATTCGCCGCTATCATCAATCGTTCCTCGAAGCAGGCTATGGATTTATTGACAAATTTGTTGGAATGGGCACGTGCACAAACAGGCAAAATTGAATTTAATCCGGAATACATCGAACTGGTTACCTTAGTTAATGATGTCGCTGAATTATTTGACGATTCAGCGCAGCAAAAATCTATCACCATTCTCAAAGACTTACCTCACAACATTCCTGTTTTTGCAGATAAATATATGGTTGATACAATTTTGCGGAACCTGATAGCAAATGGAATTAAATTCACTCATCCAAGAGGAAAAATACGCATCCATACCGAACAGAATGAGAATCAATTAACGGTATCAGTTGCCGATAATGGTATTGGGATTGAAAAAGAAGCCATCGATAAACTGTTCCAGATTGAATACAGTTATTCAACAACTGGTACAGCCAGAGAATCCGGAACCGGGCTCGGATTATTACTTTGCAAGGAATTTATTGAGATGCATGGAGGTAAGATATGGGTGGAATCTAAACCAGGAAAAGGCAGCACATTTCGTTTCACGCTACCAGCTATTTAATAAGCTGTCTATCTGAATGTTTAAAACATTACAATCGAAAGTTGAATACAAAATAGCGGTTTGGTTTCTCGTTTACGAAAAAAGCTCCTCTGTTCAATACAAAGGAGCTTTTCTATTTTTTCACTTTTGGGTCTTAGAACATCGGCAACACCGGCTTGGTGCCCATGATTTCGTCAATCCGGTCTTTTACTTCCGGCGTGAGTTTTGGATACACCTCCAGTGCTTTCAGGTTCTCTTCCAGCTGCTCTTTCCGGGTCGCACCCAAAATAGCAGTCGTCACATTCGGATTACTAATCGTCCAGGCAATTGACAAAGTCGCCAGTGATGTTCCCAGCTCATCAGCCACATTCTGCAGGTTACGAACCCGTTCAATTTTATCGTCGTTCAGGATGTTGTTTTTCAGCCATTCCATTTTTTTGTCATCCAGGCGGGAGCCTTCCGGGATACCGTCGTTGTATTTTCCCGTAAGGAGACCCGAAGCCAGCGGACTCCAGATAGTGGTTCCCAAACCGACATCTTTGAAAATCGTCAGGTAATCTTTTTCCAGTTTGGTACGCTCGAAGAGGTTGTACTGTGGCTGCTCCATGGTCGGGCCAATCAATCGGTACTTTTCAGCGACCATAAACGCCTCCATAATTTCGGCAGCGCTCCATTCCGACGTTCCCCAGTAGAGAATTTTTCCCTGCTGAATCAGGTGATTCATCGTCCAAACGACTTCTTCTATCGGTGTTTCCTTATCGGGACGGTGGCAGAAATACAAATCGAGATAATCGGTTTGCAAACGCTGCAATGCTTCGTTACAGGCTTCTACCAGGTGCTTACGCGACAGTCCACGTTGCGTCGGTTTGTTGTCTTCGCCATGAATACCGAAAAATACCTTGCTGGACACCACATACGAAGTACGGTCCCACTGTTTCTTCTTCAGGACACGTCCCATCATTTTTTCACTTTCACCCATAGCATAGGCTTCCGCGTTATCGAAAAAGTTGATACCGCGGTCATAAGCCAGTCCCATCAGCATATCGGCTTTGCTGTCATCGATTTGCTGATGAAAGGTCACCCAGCTACCCAGCGATAGCGTACTCAGTTTTAATCCGGATTTTCCGAGTCTTCTATATTCCATTGTTTTTATATTTTGATTTTATAAGGTTTCGAATGAAACTCCTACCGGGAAAAACAAAATGAAGAAAGGAAAGGTTCAGAAGGGTTACAGAAATGCCAATGTAAGAAAAGCTCTCTACCGGATACATTCCAACAGGGAGCTTTCACTAAATATTTCGACATTATGTCTTCTCTTATAAAACTTTCGGCAAATTATTCATAAAATACTCCGTATCCTTCACATCGTACTCTTCCGGCGCCTTTTTCCAATCCATGTCAATGCGGACAACCGGAGAAGACAACAACGCACCAATCTCATTCTTCGTCAATGTTACTGAGCCATTGTAATAGGAAATGTTGTAGTTGTCAAAGAAGTGGTCTTTAAAACCCGGGTTGTATTGAAATTTCAACTCCTGACCACTCGCCAACACAAATGTTACGTCTTTCACATCTCTCATGAAACCGAAGTACCGATTGGCATCTCCAACTGCTGCAGCCCATTCCAGTCGAATCGATATCACTCCTTTTTCGTTGACACACTCAGCACTACAACGCATCCGTCCTTTTTCTTCGCCAAAGAAACGGGCCAGTCGCGGACTGGAAACATCGATGATTTGCACCTTCAATGTCGAGTCGACCCGGCTCGAATCAATCTTCATGGACCAGGAAGCCTGTTTAGCTGCTGGTGCCGGAGCAACCGCAGCCTGCTGTGGCTGAGGATTGGGATTCGGAAGTGTATCTATAATCGTTTGTCCTTCGTCGTATTTCCAGGTTCCGTTGGGAAACAACAAAACCTTATTACCGGCTGCGGTAGTCGCCCTGATTTGAGCCGAAACCTTACCACCAACCAATAGCATCAACAGAAAAGCAATAGCGTAAAATATTCTCATGGCAATGAATTTCCGTCTAAAATACAAACTTTATCCGCTCATTCGTCCGGAAAACGCAGATTACTTACCTGCCAAATGTGCTTTTAAATCTTCCACAAACGGCAGCAAATGATCGACGGTAACATGTTCCATTACCACAATTTTGAACCAGTTCGGCGCGTGGTGACTATCGGGAACCAGACCATATTTTTCCACCAATTCAAACGGAATACTGGCGGCCCGCATGGTCACCAGGTTCGATGACGGATTTCTGTAAAAAGGCACATTCAGTTCTTCCAACTGATTACAGAGCCATTCGGTGCGGTAATTCAGAATGTGAATCTTTTCAAACCAACCATGAGGACCGTAAGTTTGCAGAATCATCCAAACAGCAATAGCATTGGCACCGGAACGGCTTCCGATAATGGTAGCATCCATTCCCTGGACATACTGTGCTTCCTCAGTTGTCGCATATTTCATCCAGCCTTTCCTGATAAGAAAAACACCGGTACCGAAAGGCGCTTGCACCATCTTGTGTGCATCCAGCGTGAATGAGGTAATCTCCGGATTCCGGAAAGTCAAATCTTCATCAGCTGTACTGAACGGATAAACGAACCCGCCGTATGCACCATCGATGTGAACCTTGTATTCAACGCCGGCCTTTTTCAGCGAATTGACATACGTATCGATTTTATCGACCGAACCAAACATGGTGGTCATCATATTCGAAACCACAATAAAATAGC
Source organism: Prolixibacter denitrificans (assembly GCF_003014495.1). GTDB lineage: Bacteria > Bacteroidota > Bacteroidia > Bacteroidales > Prolixibacteraceae > Prolixibacter > Prolixibacter denitrificans. The sequence continues at coordinate 42,331 of NZ_PYGC01000013.1, forward strand.
CGATTCCGTCAGCTTTCGCCTCCTCCAGCTTTTGGTCCAGCACTTCGGGTTGGATTTCACGGGTGGTATCATCGACCGGAACGGAAATCACGGGCAAATTCATGATATTGCCAGCTTTGGGCATCGAATAGTGTGAATCGGCCGAGCAGAGAATGGCAATCTCACTGTTCCTCGCTCCTTTTTCGCGTAAGAAAAAATTGCGGTAAATCCAGATGGCCTGCATGTTCGCTTCCGTTCCTCCGGAAGCAATGTAACCATCCTGTGCATCCGGCTCTCCTTTCAGAATATCTTCGGCTACCAGCGCAACTAATTCGCGCTCGATCTGCTGTGTTCCGGCAAAAAACTGTTCCGAATCGCCCAATGTATGACAACCAATATGGTTCGGGTTATGCACCATAGCCGACAGAAACGGCGCATCTTTCAGGTAAGTGGCATCCTGGTTAAACACATTCTCATCGAGGTGCGAAGCCGGAATTCCCAGCGTAGTTCGCTCTTTATAATTGACATTCCGGTTCAGTGCGCCAAATACGCGCTCCCTAATCTCATTTCCGGTTAGCTTTTTCCAATATCGCATAGTCCAATTTTTATCCGGAACAAAGATAAAGAAGCAAACAACGAAGGGATGTGATGGATGTCAGAAAAACGGATGATTGCTCAATTCTACCGGTCTTCGCTGTAAACTGCTTCCCGTTTTTCCTGTCGCTTGTAGTGATTATTCGCCAGGTACGAGCGGTAAAAATTGAAGATTCCGCCCGTTAAAAAGAAAATGCTGCCGGCAATATATTCCCAGGCCATGTAACTGTAAAGCTTCTGCTGAAAAGCGGTTTGCTTGTGGCTCCAGAGATAGGGAACCGAAGCCAGCAAGAAGATAACAGACCCGATGGTGAAACAGATGGCAGTGGCATTCATTAATTGAAGCGTAAACATTGATCCGGCCTGAATAATCTGGATGACATTAATGAAAGCCCCAACCAGGAAAAGCAGGCTTCCCCAGATAAAACACCAGCTTCCGGCCACTACGAAGTCAATTTGAGACAGGAAAAACAAACTACCGATAATAAACAGTACCGTTCCGGAAACATAAACACCGGCAGCAAACAATTCCAACCGTTCCCAAAACGAAGCGTTCTCGCGGCTTCGCAGGTAAGCGGAAGCTTCGAACAAATCGTGAACCGTTACAATGAGGTAAATCAGCGAGCCACCAAAGAAGATCCACGCGCCGGTATCGGCATAGTGCGCGTACTTCGGCAGGAAGAAAATGCTGCCCAGAACAAAGGTGAGTCCGCCCAGCAAATACAAAACCGAGTTGACCGACTCCCAGCTAAAGTGCCTCGAGCCGGCAGGTTCATCAATAAAAAGGTTGTGTTGTCGGGGACGATTGGTAAACAGATGCGGCATACCCTTGGCTGATTTTCTATTTTCTGGTCTGCCAAAGTAATGAAATGCGAACAATTCGCCGAAAGAAAACTCGATTGATGAGCTATTTCTTCAGCATTTCACCGGTTCTTAAATAATGGTTGATAGCCTTCTCCCACCAAATCATGCTTCCGCGGAAACTGTCTTCGAATTTCGTTTTGAGCCACTCATTTTTCTGGTCGTTCAAGGCAGTATACTGATAAGAAATCCGGGATGTGGTTGTTCCGTCTTCCCTTCCGTTTAATCGGATATTGATTCGAACAACCTCTTCTTCCGGGGTAACCCGGACAAATTCGATTTTGAAGTTGATTTTATCATAAACCGTCACATACCAAATGGTGTCGTGCTGACCGTGATGTGGCGTCGAAAAAACGCAACCCTCTTCTATCAACCCCGATTCCGAGTGAATCATGGTGTAATCCCAGCCGTCAAGCCAGTCTTTTTCCCTTACCGGGCAGAGCAACGGAAAGACCTCTTTCGGTGCGGCCAGGTTAATTTGCTGGTAGGTTTTGGATACCTGAATTCCCTGAAATTCCATTTTTATCAGTATTAGTTACCAGTTATAAAGCTTTCAGCGTGTAAAAACCACCTCCATAATCAACTCATAACCGCCGCCAACCACCGGGTACTCCATTTTCAGGATGACTTTGTCCTCACTCACCCGGGTAAAGGTTTGTACCAGCAGCGTGTTGTGCCAGTTCATGGCCAGGGTATCATCATCCAGGAACTCACAGGAGGCATCGAGGAAGTTACCCGAATTTTCGAACCACCAGTAGCGGTAAATCTCCGTTTTTTCGTCCCATGCAAAAATTCCCTTGGCCTCGCCGCCGGAGGCAGTGGCATAATCGAACACCACGTAGCGGCTGTTCATCTCTTTGGTAAATTTACCCACGCCGGTGTCGGTTCCGGCCGAGCTCAGACTGCTTTCCGGGATGGTGTAAGTCAGGTTCCATTCGCCAAGTAAAAAGTTAAAACGGTTCATCATTCGTGCAGGCATATGAGGTTATTTTTAATTGATTATTACCTTGAATTAGTGGCCGGTGAAAGCGCTTTTGGGCCGGCAGTTATCGTACCGGACACAACCGCAACACCATTTCTGTGCGACAGCTTTCGGTTGCAGTCCCACGTTCCTGCGCTTCTTTCGGCGCAACGTTCGTTTACCGGCGCCCGTAGTTCATTTCATCAAGCCGCGTGTTCGTTGCGCGAGGGCCGGAGTTGTTTTCTTTGTTCGCCAAGTAGTTTGCGCCACACACCGGGTAGTTTTCTTTGTCAGCCGGGTAGTTTGAACGGCTCGTTGTGTTTGTTTCTTTACCGTCGACTGACTTTGCGTCACCCCGAACTGCCAATGCATCAGTCGCCGGGTAGTTTGCACGACCCGCGATGATGTTTGCTTCACATTGGTTCATCTCTGCACCAGGTTTTACGCGGTTTTGGCTACCTTGCGCCATCGGTTAAATGGTCCACTGCAGCCCCAGATACGAACTAAAGATACTCGCATGAGCAACGCTGTGCCCTACCGAAAACAGCAAATGGGTTTTCTCACTAAAGTTAACAAAACCTCCCAAATCGAAACCTGTGGTCGATTGGCTTTCGTCTGTACCGGCCGATTGGTAGTAAATTTCCCCGCCAAGGGTCACCGTTTTGGAAAAATCGTACTGCATTTCCCACCCGGCAAACGTCGAATTCCGGTTTCCTGTACCCGGATTAATCTGGTAGCCCACGCCCCCGTAGGTAGTTAGTTTGTTCCAAGACTTCTGGGCCCACACCGGCAAAAATGTTTTCACCTTGCCGTTGCTAAACGTGTTGTTCTTCACGGTAGGAACTTCAACAATCGGAAAAACCCCCACTTGCGGCCGGTTCTTTGTTTCCTTCAAAAAGCAATATTTTACTCCCAACTCCGTATCCGCATAACCAAATTGCGTTTGTTGGTGCGGCTCAGTTGAATAATTCAGCGGAACCAACAGATGAACCTGCATGTGAGGGATAAGTCCATAATTTACTTCAAAATGAGGAAGTGTCCCGGACCAGGATGTGGATTCATACGTACTGACAGAAGATACATAGTATTCCCAATGCCCTAACGGAACCGGCACGGGATCGTCAGTCTTGAAAGGCGGACCGGCATAAGCCTGATAACTTCCTGAAAATAGCAATATACACGCACCAACAACTGACCTTTGAACTCTTCCTTTCATCATATTCTATTTGCTAATTCACATTCAAAATCATCTGTTATCTTACATAGTATTAAATGGATTTCAATTACATTATCTCCCCGTAAAGGATTTACATTAAAACAAGACACCTTTCCTTTTATGCAACAAATTGAATTTTGTTTCATAAAACAACTCCATCTACCCTTGTTATAAGTTCTTTCTTGAAAAGCTCCGACAACACATTATGTACACTCGCTATCAATTACTTAAATAACAGCCAATAAATTTTGAATTTGAGCGACCAGATGAAAGGCAATAACATCCGGTTATAGGAAATAACAATTTACAATTTGCATTCCTTATCCGGCAGCCTTTATTTTGTAATAGAAATTTAGAAACACAAAGTCAGTTGATCGACTTTGTTACCACCCGCTAACCAACCCTGTGAAATTAAATCTGCTTGCACTGAAACCGGTCGTTTATCAATGACCTATGTTGAATTATTTAATTTCAAATACCATGAATCGTAGAATCGAAAAAGGAATTAAAGAGGTAGACGCAGCAACCGCCTACGAGAAAATCAAAAATGGTGCTATCTTGATGGACGTTCGCGAGTGGGAAGAAATTGACCAGGTTGCTTTTGGAGTAGCAAACACGTTGGTGATGCCCATCAGTGAGTTCGGTGCCCGGTTAGATGAAATCCCGCGCGACGTAGAGGTGATTGTCGGTTGCCGGAGTGGCTCACGTAGCTATCAGGTTACCTGGTTCCTGACAGAACAAAATTACAGCAACGTTATCAACCTGAAAAACGGAATCATCAGCTGGGCGCAAAGTGGACTTCCGGTTAAGGTCCGGGAAGCAGCAAAATGAAATTCAAATCCTGATGGTCTAATAACATCAACTGACTCAATCGTATAAATCATGATTTTACCGTATGTCTATGCCCTCTTAAGCGGATTATTATCGGGCGGCGCCTTAGGAATGACCGGTGGCGGCGGGTCCATTCTGGCCGTTCCATTGTTGGTTTACTTGGTTGGTCAGGATGTTCATTTAGCCATCGGGACTTCATTGATTGCGGTCGGTGTTACTTCACTAATTTCATCCGTTAGCTACATGCGGCAATCGTTGGTTAAGTTTCGTATCGCCATCTACATGGCTGCACCGGGACTCATCAGTACCTATTTGGGCGCTTTACTCAACAAGCAGTTCAAAGGGCCGGTGTTGCTGCTCTTCTTCGCCCTGTTGATGATTTATATCGGCTTTCTGATGACCCGGAAGAAAGCAGGGAACCCGGATGATCCAATTGAATCGGGAGGCATTAACTACTACCGGATTATAGCATTGGGCTTCGTAACCGGATTTGCCAGTGGCTTCTTTGGTGTGGGTGGCGGCTTCCTCCTGGTTCCGGCTCTCTACCTGGGTGCCCGACTGAAAATGAAAGAAGCTATTGCCACTTCCCTTTTTATCATCTTTCTTTTCGGAACCTTTGGACTGGCCAGCTATCTCATTCAGGGACGCGAGGTCAATTTACTGATGAGTGCCGTCTTTGTCGTCGGAGGTTCGCTTGGCGGAATTATTGGCGCATGGTATGCCAAACGCTTGAATCAGGCCAAACTACGTTACATCTTCTCTATTTTCATTATCCTTATCGGGATCGGAGTCTTCACTCAAAACCTGTTGAAGTTGATGTAATCCGGTTGCCCGGAATTTATTTCTCATCTATTTTCCATCCGTTTCCGTTCTGTGCTTTGCCCGAAAAGTCTTATTTTGACAGGCAAAACTAACGACCATTGGAACACTCACTCATCGTTACGCACGGAGAAGAAATCATCTTTACCAGCAATGAGCACTGGCTGCATCCGCTTTTCGAACTCGAAGATTTTCTGAAAGAGAAAAACATTCCCTCTTCTGAACTTCTCGTGAATGATAAGATTGCCGGAAAAGCAGCGGCCTGCCTAATGGTTCGTCTGGGAGTCACTCGCTGCCACGTCGAACTGCTTAGCGAGCGGGCTATTCCGGTATTCAAAGCACACGAGGTCGATTTTTCATACGACTCACTGGTAGAACAGATTCAGTGCCGTACCGAAGATTTGATTACCGACTCCATGAGCATCGACGACGCCTATCTTTTTCTGCGCAAGCGAGCCGGCCGGGTTCAGGGATTACCCGTCAAAATTGAGAATCTCACAGTAGACATTGGTCGTAAGAATATCCTCGAGAATTTAAGTCTCGAACTGGGAAGAGGTGAACAACTGGTCATTCACGGTGCCAACGGTACCGGAAAAACAACATTGTTGCGGACCTTGCTCGGATTTCTTCAACCGGTGCAGGGAACCATTCGTGTAGGTGACATCATGGTGGGAAGCAATGAATGGCGCCACAACCGTAGCATGATTGGATACGTGCACCAGGAAAATGTGAAGAACACCTTTCCCATTTCAGCAGAAGAAGTGGTTGCCATCGGATTGAGTGAGCGGAAACTTTCTTCGAAGGAACTGAACTACCGTGTCGAATTAGCCATGCGTCGAACCGGTTGTTTTCATCTGGCCAAACAGTCGTATCATCGTTTGTCGGGTGGAGAGAAACAACGGGTTTCACTGGCTCGTTGCCTCAGCCAAAACGCACGGGTATTGCTCTTCGATGAGCCAACTTCATTTCTCGATTCGGGTGGCAAAGAAGATTTGCTGCAGTTATTGAGTGAACTAAGCTCGACCGAAGCACCAACGATGATACTCGTCTCGCACGAAACAGCATGGCTCGATCAGCTGAACTGGCCACGCAAAGAGTTAAAAGGAGGTCAGCTATGTTAGAAATGCTCTCGCTCCCTCCCATTCTAAAAGGCCTGTTGGTATTGGCTTTCGCCGGATTTACCTTTCCTGTAACCGGCGTATACCTGCTACGCATGAACCTGCTTCCGTTGCGCTTCATGCTCATGCACGGCGCCATTCTGGGAGGCGCCATTGCGCTGGCCATGCAATACAATCCCTTCTGGACTACCATGCTGGTTAACCTGCTCATGGTGCTGCTGATGACGAAAACGTCGCGCTCCATGCAGGTCGACACAGGTCAAATCAGCATGTTCATGATGGTCATCTCCATTTCACTGGCTTTCATCTTCATCTATAAATTCAATGTCCCGGCCCAGGACACCCTCTCATTACTGTGGGGAAGTTTATTTGCACTTAGCTGGCATGAAGTAGTTGGCGTATTGGCATTTTCAGGCCTTTTGCTGGCTTTTCAGTTTCAATACAGGCGGAAGCTTCGTGCCGTGTTTTTCGACCGTGAAATCGCCTTCTCTTCCGGTGTAAACGAAGGAAGATTATACTATACTATCATTCTGTTAACGGCTATTACCGTTGCTGCTGCCATGAAACTCATCGGTGCACTTCTGCTCGATGCCCTGCTTCTTTTGCCGGCATTGATCGCATCACTTCATGCCAAGAGTTTGCGCGGAGTGATCATCTGGTCGTGCCTGTGGGGCGGCATCTTTTCCCTTTCGGGATTTTTTCTCTCGCTGGCAATAGACATTCCCGCCAGTTCCGGTGTCGCACTGATGGCATCGGTGGTCTTCCTGGTCATTTACCTGAATCACAAACGGTTTAAATCATAAATCAATTCACATATGAAATTTTCACCAGCCCGCTCTATCCTTATTTTGCTAACGATGATTGTTTTTTCCTTTTCCGCGGAAGCGCAGAATGTAGTGGCCACCAATGCATGGACTGCAGCTTTCGCCGAAGCTGCCGGAGCGAAGAATGTCACCGTGCTCGCTCCTTTTAAGATGCAACATCCCACCGAATATGAGTTACGCCCGGGCGACATTCCCCGCGTGATGAAAGCCGACCTGATTATTTACGCTGGTTACGAAACCATGCTCGACCGGATGCGCAAAGGCTTACACGTAGATGAAAACAAAATGCTGCAGATCGATACACGTTATGATTTGTCAACTCTTCGGAAATCGATCGTGAAAATTGCAGAAAAGCTGGGAACCACAGAGCAAGCGGAAGCCAACCTCAAACAGATAGAAACGGTCATCAACCAGGCCAAAGCAACATTGAAGCAGGACGGAATGCTCGAAGAACCGGTTTTGGTTCACTTTTTCCAACGGCCGCTGGCCAAAGAACTTGGATTGAAGATTGCCGGCGTTTTTGGCCCGGCTCCCCCTGAAGCACGTCAAATTGCTGATATGGCCAAAACTCATGCAGTGCTAATCATTGACAATGCACACAACCCTGTGGGAAAACCGTTGCAGGAAGTACTTCCTGATGCGCGAATGGTATCGCTGCTCAACTTTCCGGGAACGCATGGTACCCAAACATTGATGGATGTAATTCGCTACAACGTGGAGCAATTAACGCAGGTTTCATCAGACCTGAAAAAGTAGCTCTTCTCTTTCGATCATTCGCACTTAATCGGTCCGGACAAAAATTTACCATCGGATTTTTAAATAAAATTCTATTTTTGACAAAAACAGAAACTAAACTGATAGATAATAAACATGAAGAAATCACTCAGTATCCTTTTCACTTTTTTCCTGGTTAGCATGGCCGCCACGGTTTTTGCGCAGGATGTTACGGGAGTTTGGACCACGATTGACGACAAAACGGGTAAACCGAAGTCGGAAGTCAGAATCTATAAAAAAGATGGCAAGCTGTATGGCAAGATTATCAAGCTTTTCCGGGATGACCCAAATGCCGATCCGCTTTGCGATAAATGTAAGGGAAACCTGCACAATCAACATATTCTGGGCATGCAAATCATTAACGGCCTGACGCAGAATGAAGATGGACAATGGGTTGGCGATGACGGAATTATGGATCCTGAAAACGGCAAGTTTTACGATGTGAAAATCTGGCGTGAAGGCGACATTCTTCGTGTACGCGGCTACATCGGATTTCTGTATCGCACGCAGGAATGGGAGAAAAGTTGAAATAAGAAGAGAGACCTCAGACATAAGATTTTAGACATCTCTTAAAAATAATCTGAAAAGCCCCGGCATCAAGAGCGAGCCGGGGTTTTTATTTGATCTTTTCTGTGACACAAAATACTATGCAGCAGCCAGTTTACCTTCTTCACCAATATCTGAAGAGCGAGTAAAACCACTTTTGCTCAGCAACCAAACAATAACAAATCCCCAAACAAAGTTCGATGACGCTGTTTCGATAAAGTGAGCCAGCCGGACTTCGGGAACCATCAAAGCATTGGGTAGCAGATGTTGAGCATTCATCAGCAAAGCGAAAAGCAGTCCAACCATCAGTGCTTTCATCCACATACTACTTTTCATGGCCAGCATAACCGGAATAGCAATAGCAATCCATACCAGCCCGCGAATTATCTGCAAAAGGTGCAATTCCGAAAACACGAACGAGCCAAGTTGGGCGATAAAAGTAGGTTGTGCTTCCAGTCCATCGTACAACGCTCTTACTTCGGGCACCCGCCAGGCAATAAAATAACCTGCCAACTGGTAAAGAAAAGGATAAACCACAACGCTCAACAGAGCAATATTCATCCAAAACATGTTTCCAGTGGCAGTCTTTAAATGCTTGCTACTGTCAATTTGCTTCCAGTTTCCTGAAATAAGCACAGCTAGCGGACTCCAGACAAGAGACAGAATGATTCCGGTAAAAATCATCGACCAGGCCAGGTTGGCCGGCATTTTCAAATATCCGCCGAAAAACAATGCTTCAACAGCGCTCAGGGCAAACTGAATGACAAATATCTCCAAAGCCAGTAAACTGGCCAGCTTCCACCCTTTCCAAACTGCGAAATGAATTAAAGTATACAAGAGTGATGTATGAATCAAACAAACGACGGTCATTCTCAGGAACAACTGTCCTGCATCGACTCCGGATGTACTAAGTTCGAATGGAAACAACTGGCTTCCGATTCCTAAACCGACACTCCAAATTATCTGCATTAGAATAGTCAATAACAATAGTTTACCTATTGTCACAAAAATTGTTTTCATGGTTACAAGTTTGATTAATTGGTTATGATTCAGAATTATCAGAAAGATTGTTTTCAATTTTTTGGAACACTTCCAATGTCCGGTCAAGCTCTTCATCCGAAAGGTTGCCCAGAGCCTGCACATATATTTCACCTGAAAGCATCACCAGTTGGTCCTGCAAATTTCTGCCTTTGTCCGTCAGGAAAATCCGCTTCGCCCGTTTATCGTCTACATTGTCCAACCTTCGGATTAAATCGTGCTTGATCATGTTGCTGACCACGCGCGAGATGGTTGTTTTATCACGCTGACTACGGTCCGCCAATTCTTTGATACTAATTCCCTCGTTGTACCAAAGAATAGTCAATAAGGAGAACTGCTCCGGTGTGATATCCAGGCTTTCGTTGCGGAAGACATTCTCGACATGTTGGTGCACCTTCCTGGCAACGGTTCCCAACTGAAATATCAGGTTGTCATCCAATGATTTCGGAATTCTCATAGCTTTTTAGATGTATATACAACCAAATTACGACATCGAAATGAGAAAAACAAGAGTGTTAACAAAAAAAAATCCGGCTACAAGACTGGGAGACAGCCTCGAGCCGGATATGAGCATTGATTGAGAGAGGGATTTTATCTATTCCCTGTTTCGGGCCAGAAAATATAGTGCAATAGGACGATAAGCTGCATGCGCAAACTTCGAGAAAGCAAACAGAATAACCAATTCCATTGAAATGATGGTGTGAATCATAAAAATCACCTGGCTTAGTGTTTCACTCAGATTAAACGAAACCGCGACTTCCATCCAGAAACCAGTTAAACCAGCAATCCAAAGGAAGAATAGGAACATCCAGTCTGCCAGCTTAGTAGCTTCATACGTTTTCGTAGGTTTGGTCATGCGATAATACATGGCCAGCGACGTTCCGTAAATCAGGAAAAGTCCGGAAACGGTACCCAGGATGCGTGATGGCAACCAGATGGTTGTTGCCGGATCTTTAAACAGGAAGTCGAGAATGGTGGCAAAGAGGAGGCCGATAAAGCCCCACATGATTGACCAGTGCACAAACCACGGACGAACCAGGTTGGGTTTCGTACTCCAGTATTCTCCCTCATCGGTTGAACACTTTTGATATCGTCCCATGGTTCCAATCTCGGTCAGTACTTCGCCAATCGACTGAAAAACTGATTTTTTGGTTTTATTTGAATCTGTACTGTGTTTACGGTTCAGTCTCCGACTCATACTGAAAATGCCCAGAAGAGCCGTTAATCCTGTAAAGGAAAAGACAATCAGTCCCATCAGGTGAATGACCGCATAAGGCATCCAGCTGAAAATCCAGCGCGAAACCGTGAAGTCCGGCTTCATGGTCAGCAAAAAGAAACCCAGAATCGTTGCCAAAACGAGGGTTAGCAGGATGGAAAACGGATTGCTTTTGAAAATGAGCTTCGTGATACCTGAGGGCTCATAGTTCGCAATTGCATAGCGGCGCAAACCGGCCATCAATTCACCCGGGTCGGCCTGACGCGGACAAGTTGCCGAACAATCGCCACAATGGTAACACATCCAGAGCTCCTTGCTGCTCAGAATTTCTTCTTTCATTCCCAGCATGCTGTAGCGTATCATCATTCGCGGAAAACTGGCATTCTCTTCGGTCAGGCTGCAAACGGCCGTACAATTACCGCAGTTGTAGCAGGCGCTGAAATCGACAGCTCCGTATTTTGCTATATCTTTTGCCAGTTTTGGATCTACCTTTGACATAAGTGCTTAGTTCTTTTGATTCAAGTGATAGTAAAAATACTCGTCCATGTCATCGATCTCACCGGTCACTACATCACCATACTTTCGCATCGACATCACATAATAGGTCGCTTCATGGGCGGGAAGTTCAGTTGCCTTGGCGATTTCGGGAATGGTTTTCGGCCCTTCCTTCAATGCATCCTTGATCAACTTCTTCATTTTATTGTAATGCTTGATATTGGCTTTCACCTCCTCCGAAACCGTCCGTTTTTCTTTCATTATCTTGACGGTACGTTGTTTCTCTTCTGCCATCTTATCAGGTATTAAAGAGTTTACAATTGGTCGTTAATAATCACTCTCCGTGAGCGCATCAATCATTTCTTCTATCTCGGAATTGGTATAGCCTGAAAGCTCGATGGCGTCAGTCGGACAAACCGGGAGACACATTCCACAGCCTTTACAGTTCGATTCGTTCACTTTTGCCACCTTCTTGCCGTTCTCTTCCACAAACTCGAAAGCACCGAACGGACAAGCTGCCGAGCAGTTATCACAAACCTCACATTTTTCCGCATCGACTTTCGCCATGATGGGCTCCAAGGTGATTTCCTCACGTTTCAGCAACGAATAAGTCTTAGCTGAAGCGGCCAGTGACGATTTCACCGTTTCGGTTATATTCTTCGGTCCCTGGCAAACACCGGCAATCAAAACACCATCAATGGTTGTTTCTACCGGACGCAGTTTGGGGTGAATTTCGTTGTAGAACTTATCACGGCCGCGCGGAAGTTTCAGTGTATCGCCAATGGCATCATCCTTCCGGGGTGTCATACCGGTCACCAGAACCACCAAATCAGGTTCGATTTCCAGCTCTTTTCCGGCAGTCAGCAGGTCATTCACCTTAACAACTGTATGTTTTCCGTTAGAACTAACTTCGGGGAAAGTGTCTTCGGTAAACTGAATGTAGATATCGCCGTTTTTGGATGATTGCTCATACAACACTTCCTGTTTTCCGTATGTCCGGATTCCGCGATTAATGTGGTAAACCGTCATATCCGGCACTTTTTCCCGCACTTTAATCGCACTGTGAACAGCCGATGTACAGCAGTAACGCGAGCAATATTTATTTTCGCCATTCGGCTGACGACTTCCCACGCAATAGATATAAGCCATGCTCCGGATTTTCTTTCCATTGATGACCAAATCCTTACCATTGCTGAGTTCCAGGTGACGCTCCAGCTGTGGTAACGTGATGACATTGTCGTAATCGCCGTAACCGAATTCCGATTTCTCCGGCTCATACGGGTCAAATCCCGTGGTAATCATCAACGAGCCGGCTTGAAGCGTGATACGCTCTTCTTCCAGGTTCAAATCGATGGCGTCACTTACTTCGGCGCATTTACCGCACTTGGTACAGGTAGCTGCGTCGATGGCAGCGATTTCGGGGAACTGGCCGGGATGAAAGTTCATCAACGCCTTGCGGTTGGTTAAACCGAAGTTAAATTCATCGGAAACTTCTTCAGGACAAACCTCAATCGCTTTCTCAATTGTCGAAGCATCAGCGTCTTTCTTCACTCCTCGTGAAGTGATTTTCACTTCAATCTCGAAGTTACCAACACTCCCCTTCTTGGAAACAAGTTCGGCACCAGTGAACAGATTGATATTCTGACGCTTCTTTACTTCCTGATAAAGATTTTCTACAACTGATTTTCCGGTTTCTCCCGGAAGGAAAAGCTTGCCCCACTGCGAGGTACGACCACCCACATAGTGCGATTTTTCGATCAAATACACCTGCGAGCCCATATCGGCCAATTCGATGGCAGCTTTCATACCCGCTACACCGGCACCAACAACGGCTACCACATTCTGAGCAGAAATGGAAACCGGGTCCATCGCTACTGAGTGTGAAACCCGCTCAACGGCAGAACGCACCAGCGAAATAGCTTTCTCGGTGGCGCCTTTCTTATCGTCAGAGTGAGCCCAGGAGCTTTGTTCCCGGATATTCGCGTGAACGTAGTTGTACGGATTGAGTCCGGCACGTTCGGCAACTGATCTGAATGTTAAGAGGTGCAGCTTTGGAGAGCAGGATGCCACTACAATGCCGTCGAGCTCCAGATTTTTGATATCCTCAGCGATTTCCTTCTGCGAGGAATCGGCACAGGCAAAAATGGTATGCTTGGCAATGGCAACGCCTCCCATCTTTTCAGCTTCTTCTCTGACCTTATTTACATCAATAACGTCGGAGATATTACCGCCACAATGACAAACGTATACGCCAATCTTGTTCTTCATGCGAAAATATATTGATTGTCAGGAAATCCTTACCAGGAAATAGGCCCAACAATATTTAATTCATTATTCAAGTAAATCAATCTTATCAACACTGAATCAATTCATTATTCAGTCAATGCAAGATAGCTGGCAGCTTCGGACGACGCCGAGCCGGCTGAAAGAATTGAGTCCGGAATGTCCATCGGGCCGGAAGCTGCTCCTGCCACAAACACACCGTCGATGTTGGTCATGGCCGGACGTTTCAGTTCATCAATTTGCTTCACGTAGCGATAGTCATCGAATTCCAGCTTCTGTGTTTTGAAAACCTGTCCGATTTCATCGTTGGCCAGAATACCTACCGAAAGGACAACCATATCGTGCTCGACCTCCTTCACCTGACCTGTTTCAATATCATCGTACCTCAAAACGAGGTTTCCGTTTTCCTTTTCTGAAATTTTGCCGATTTTCCCTTTTACGAACTCAACGCCCATTCCTTTGGCTGTTTCATAGAATTCGTTGAATCCCTTACCAAACGATCGAATGTGCAGGTAATAAATGGTCACATCGGCCATAGGCAATGCTCCCATCAGCAATTGAGCCTGCTTGATAGAATACATGCAGCAAACCTGCGAGCAAATCGGGTTACCAACCGTATGGTCACGCGAACCGGTACAAAGTACGTAAGCCAGGTTGTCAGGCATTTTGCCGTCACCCGGACGTAAAATCGTATTGAAAGGACGTGTAGGGGCTAATTCACGCTCCATCTGCATGGAGGTGATAATATTTTTGTATCTGCCGTAACCGTAACGCGGCATTTTAATCGGGTCAAATAATTTGTACCCGGTAGCAACCACTACACTCTTAAATTGATAGGTCTTCTCTTCCGGCTCCTGTGAGAAGTCAATGGCATCAGCCGGACAAGCCCGTTCGCAGGCACCACACAACGAGCAGTTTTCGATATCGATGGCAGCAATACGCGGGTTCGCGATACTGAATGGAACAAACACCGCTTTCCGGCCAACCAGATTGAACTGGTACTGATCCTTCACCACCACCGGGCAAACCGGCTCACATTCCTGACACCCCGTACAAGCGTCTTCCTTCACATAACGGGGTTGGCGTAAAATACGCGCTTCAAAGTTCCGTTCGCCTTTCTTTTCGACTCCTTTTACTTCACTACCGGTAAAGATGGTAATGTTGGGATGCCGGGCCGTTTCCGACACTTTGGGTGTGGTAATACACGCTGCACAGTCGAGTGTAGGAAAAACCTTACTCAGCAGAATCATTTTGCCGCCAATCGAGAGTTCCTTCTCCACCAACAGCACCTTATAGTCCATTTTGGCCAGATTCAGCGCTGTCTCTTCACCGGCAATTCCACCACCTATAACCAGTGCGTCGTATGATAAAACTTCGTTCTCCATGTTACATATCTATTGTAAAAATATTCCGGTTACGCCGGTACTTTCGAAAGCGCCTCGTAAAACGATTTCATATGTTTTACGAATGGTTCGGCACATACCGAACACAAAGCAGCCATCTTCAACCGGGCCGGTTCAATCCCCTTTGCTTTCATCATTTCGTGTGTCTGGGCAATAATCGCTGCGGTTTTGTCCACACAACTTTCTCCGTAGGAACAATCGGTTCCATCGGCAGCAATAAAAACACCGTCAAACCCCTGCTCAAAGGCATGCATAATCCAGCGGGATTTAACGGAACTTGAACATCGTAACGGAATGGAATAAATGGTTGGCGGGTAGTGCATTTTCAACAACCCCGCGAGGTCAATCGCGGGGTCGGAAATCTTTTCCGTTGAAAACACTAAAATTTTAGGAGCTTTATTCGCCATTTTAGTTTTTCGTTTTAAAGCTTACGCTTTGCGCAGATAAATTTTGAAAAAGCCTGATTCTTCAACGGTGCCCATGTATTCATGGTTTTTCTTGGTAGCCCATTTAGGAATATCCTTCTTGGTACCTTCGTCAGCTGATAATACTTCCATTACCTGACCTGAAGTGATTTCAGCGATGGCTTTTTTAGCAGCCAACAGCGGTCCGGGACAAGCAGTACCACGAGCATCAACAACTTTGTCTGCCTGAATGGCAACTAATTCTTCCTGTGACATAACTTTGAGTTTTTTATTATATGAATAACTGAATAGCACTCTCTTCCGCGTCAGCGAGATAGGTTCCAACCCCGCAGTAATTCAGGTCCGGATAATCAATCATCTCATCCTTACTGAGTCCCATCAGGTCCATCGACATCTCACAAATGTTGATCTCGACACCTAACTCTCCCGCGGTTTTTAGTAAATCATCCAGAGAGGCTACATTCTTTTTCTTCATTAATGATTTGAGCATAGATAATCCGGCTCCGGCCATGTTCATTTTCGAAAGCTTCACATCAGAAGTTCCCTTGGGAAGCATGGCTCCGAACATTTTCGACGTCAACTCTTTCTTCTTTGCCCTTTTCTCTTTATCACGCAAAGCAGAAATGGCCCAGAAGGTGAAGAAAAGCTTGACTTCCATATCCATGGCTGTTGCACCGGTGGCAATAATCATCGCAGCCAAAAGCTTGTCGAGTTCACCTGAAAAGACAACCATCGAAAGCTGGTCCTTCTTCTTGGTGGCTTCGAGCTGTTTAATCCGACGCTCCAGTTCCAGTATTTTCTCTTCTGCAACTAATTCCATCTCTTATATAAATAAGTGTACGTCTGATTCCTGGGCAGCGGTGATGTATTCACTGATACCCACGATATCGTCGACTAATTCATTAAAATCCTCCATTTTCTCAGCTCCCCAGATTTTTCCGGCCAAACCGCAAACATGAATTTTCACGTTTGTTAGTTCTTTGGCTTCCCGGAAAAACTCCAGCCAGGGATTGACATTCAGCTTCTTCAGCGAATCCAGGAATTCCTGTTTCAGCTGAGGATTTTCAGCCATTTCCAGTTTTGTTGCGTCTGCAGCTACATCTTTTCTGAAGGCACGCGCTCCCTGTAGAAGCACGTAAATATCGACATCCATGTCATCGGCTGCTGCACCCGTCAGTACCACACCAGCTGCAGTGAGCTTATCGATACTTCCGGAAAAAAGCGCCATGGTCATTCTTTTAGGCATGATTCTCTTGCTTTAATAATTATGTAAACATTGACATATTAACAGGGGTAAAAGTATAGACATACGAAGTAGGGTGAAAAGAAATCGGTGTGAGGTTTATTTTGTTTCGGTGTGACATCGATCACATTTTTTGCTAAATTTGGCATCAATAAGGTTTAGCAATAGTATTTATTACCATGAGTCAGTGTCTGTGCCTGAATTGTAAAGTACGTTCGGCGGCAGCAAACCACCTTTCGATAGATGAGCTTGATCTGCTGGGAAAACGAAGTGTCGAAGTCGAGTTTGACAAAGATGAAGTCATTTTTAAGCAGGATGCATTTGCCAGTAATATTGTTTACCTGCGCGAAGGAATTGTCAAGCTGGTCATGCGCGGACACAACCGCGAGCAAATCTTGAAAGTAGTGAAAGCTCCTACCTACCTGGGCATTCCAACCACCATCGGCGACAAGATAAATAACTACTCAGCTGTTGCTCTTACGCCGGTATCGTGTTGTTTTATCGATCGGGCGACCTTCAAAAATTTTGTGGAATCCAACGGCAAGTTTGCCTACGAAATCCTGGCAACTATCAGCAAGATAGAACTCAGACAATTCCAGAACTGCGTCAACCATATTCAAACACAGGTGACCGGCCGTGTTGCCGGCATGCTACTCGATTTTTCCAAAAATCTTTACGGAAGTAACCATTTTCAGTTAACCCTAACCCGCAATGACATGGCCGATTTGTTGGGAACCTCCAGGGAAACCGTTAGTCGTATTTTGACCGATTTCGTAACCGAAAAACTGATTGAGGTACACGGAAAAGACATTACCATATTGAATGACGAAAGGCTGGAGAAAATCAATCTCGCCGGTTAATTCCCACCCATCTTTTTGTCGATTACGACATAAATTCCTTCAAAAGAGTCCTCTAATTAACGCAGCTTAACAAAATATAGCAAGCTTTAAGACTTCTGCGTCCGTCATTTTTATACCCCACTTGTTCAATATAGCAAAACACAATGCCTTTGTGGGCAGAATCTAATTTTGATGGACTCATAAAATTCAGATATCATGAAAAAGAACGTCTTAACGCTTCTCGTCATGCTCATTATCATGACGTTTGGCACTTCTGCGATAGCAAGCACAAGCACGATTAAAAGAGCGCAAAAAGATACGCTTTCCACAATGATGTACCCGCCTCATATGCTGGGCCCCGGAGTAATGCAGCCTGATATGATGCGCGCCCGCCAAATGATGAATCACGGCCGGGGGATGATGATGTCCCGGTACAACGGACCATCCTACCCGAAGGTTATGAAACCGTACATGTTCATCGTGAACCAAATACCGGAGTTGAGAATGGAGCTTTCTCTTTCCGATAAGCAATATGAAGAACTGGTGGACCTGCGAACGGAGTACCTGCAGAAAAAGGATGGACTGGAAGGCGAACTCAGTAAAATGAATCAGTTGTTACACAACGAATTATTGAACAATACAGCCAATAAAGCCGTGAAAGAGCAACTCAGCTCAATAACTGAAACGAAAGCCAGTGTGATGATGGCTGCCTATTCGACGGTTCAAAAAATGAGAAACGTGATGAAACCTGAGCAACAGAAAAAGCTCGACCATATGATTTCCAAAATGCTAAACGAAAGAAAAGCAAATCGCAATGACCCCAAGTTTTATCAGAGGCCAAACTATGAATGAATTTATACAATGATTCCGGCCACTGGTTGTACATCCCGGCAGTATGTTTCTCGTAGAAGCATCTGTCGGGATTTTAATTTTCCCAAAAGAAAACCTCTATATAACTAAATATTAATCAAGCAAATCACTATTTTTGGATAAATCCAAATGAAACCAATCCTCATGAAATGCTTCCTTGCTTTACTCCTATGCTTCTTTCCATTGATTATCAACGCACAAGAACTACAATTAGTCTGGTCGGACGAATTTGACTACGAAGGACTTCCCGACTCCACCAAGTGGAATTATGAAACAGGGTTGGTTCGAAACAACGAATCACAGTATTACACAGACCATAGACTGGAGAATGCGCGCGTAGAAGACGGGAAACTAATTATAACAGCAAGGAAGGAACCCTATGAAGGTGCTGAATACACTTCGGCCAGTTTAAACACGAAGAAAACTTTCAACTTTACTTACGGAAGAATTGAAGTACGGGCCCGTCTTCCGAAAGGACGAGGAGTTTGGCCTGCCATCTGGACACTTGGAAGTAATATCGATAGTGTGGGCTGGCCAGCCTGCGGTGAAATCGACATCATGGAATACGTCGGTTCCAACCCCGACACCATTTACGCCAATGTTCATACCCGCGATTATAACCACAATCTGGGAACCGGAAGAGGTGACAAAATCCGTCATGAACACGCCTCAGATGAGTTTCACGTATTTGCCGTTGACTGGTACCACGACCAACTCATCTTCTCAATAGAAGGAGTGCCCTACTTTGCCTGCAAAGACAACGGCGAAGGAGAAGGTGCCTGGCCTTTCACTAAACCACAATTCCTGCTCATCAATCTGGCCATCGGCGGTTCTTGGGGCGGTCAGCAAGGCATCGACGATTCAGTTTTCCCTGTCGAGTATCAGATCGATTACGTTCGGATTTACCAGTGGAAAGAATAAACCGGCTATTTTTTCAAATTCTTCAGCCTTGCCAACAACGGCGGATGTGAATAATGGAAAAACACGTAGGCTTTATGGGGAGTAAGATTGCTCAGGTTTTTCACCGAAAGCTTTTTCAACGAATTCCCCAACGCTTCAGCCAGTCCATAACTGGCAGCGAAACTATCGGCCTGGTACTCATTTTTCCGGGAAAAGACGTTCATCCCCATCCCGATAAGGAAAGAAAGCGGCGTATACAAGATTCCGAAAGCAACCAAACCTACATGAAAGCTCGCCTGGTGAGCACCTAACGCTAACGCAGGTTCCGGTCGACCGACAACTAGAGAGAAAATATACAGCATGACCGCCGTGTTCAGCAACGACAACAAGAGGCCGGAAACAATGTGTTTCTTCTTGTAGTGACCAATTTCGTGAGCTAAAACAGCAACAATCTCTTCGTTTTCCATTTCATCCATCAACGTATCGTAAAGTACAATGCGTTTTTTCGCACCAAAACCGGTGAAATAAGCATTGGCTTTCGTCGAGCGTTTGGAACCATCGATAACAAAAATGTTGTCCAGTTTGAATCCGGCTCTTTCAGAAAAGCGTTGAATAGCATTACGTAACTCACCGTCTTTCAGTGGTTTCTGTTTATTGAAAAGTGGAACTATCAATGTCGAATAGAACATGGTCATAAACAGCGAGAAAGCCGTAATGACGATTAAAGTATAGACCCAGAACATTCCCTGCGTCTGCTCATATATCCAAATCACCAGAGCCAATAAACCACCACCGATCACTGCCGCAAGCAACAAACTTTTGATGTGATCGAAAATGAAAGTCTTCACGGTAGTTTTATTAAAACCGAACCGTTCCTCGATAACAAAGGTGCTGTACCAACCAAATGGCAAAGTAAGGATGTCGGAAGCCAAGCCAATAACGCCGAAAAACAACAGTCCCAGCCAGATTGGATTATTGGTCCATTCGCGTAAATAATTATCGAGCCAGCCAAAACCACCCAGGGCAAACATTAAGATAATAACCAGAAAACTCAGGGAGGCAGTAATCAGTGAAAAGCGACTTTTTACCTTTTCATATTCCTGCGAACGGGCATATTGCTCTTCATTGTAAATTCCTTTCAGTTGATCGGGAAGTTGAACCGACAAGGAATTTGAATTTAAATATTCGAGATAACGTTCAAATAGGAAATCCAGAACAATGATTATCAATATGATGTAATAGACAGAGTTATGCATCGGTCGCGAGAATTAATTTGTGCGGAGCGAATGTACAAAATATCGACTTCCACCGCAACCAGACATCAACCGCCAAACTGTTTTTTCAGCTTTCGCTCCTGTTGCAGCCTTGTGGCGAGAATGTTAATATAATCCATGCACTTCTGTTTGTGGTCCTCATTGTCGTACACGTGATATGATTTGGAAACCCACTCGAGTGCCAGCTCAATGTGTCCCAGCATTTCACAAGCCAATGCCATATTGAAAGTTGCTTTCGCCCGGATATTTTTATTGTCACTCTTCGACATTTTAGTCCAGATTTCAGCAGCTTCTTTCCACTGATTTTTCGTTGCCAGAGTATCAGCCTTCTTCATTTCATCGTTTCCCGAATAATAAATCAACCGGTCAGTCCATTTCCAGGAAGGTACAAACAGCATTGCGACCCTGGCACCGTTGTTTTCACCGTAAGTATCAAGTACTTCCACAAAGGTCTTTGGATACCGGTTATTTTTCTCATAAGCAATCGACTCAGTCCGGTTGGGAATCCAAAGCATGGTATCCGTATAGATTTTCCAATAGGTCTTTGAATCTCCAAGAGCGTTGAAGAAACCCCAGCGGGAGCCGAGAACAACCTTTTTTACCAACTGAGTCTTTTTACTGTTATCGCTTAACCAAACAGTATCAAGTGCAACCAAAGTCTGAACTCCCAGCGAATCAGCAAGGGCCGACAACTTATGACGCAACACGGAATCGGGAAACAACAGGCCTTTCGGCATAAAGTCGAGTCCGTTGGAAACTACTTCAACACGGTTAAAATACTGAACACTGTCTGTCTGTGATTTAAATCCTTTTAAGGTTTCTGCAGCATATCGGTCTACAATGCTGTCTGCATTCGTTTTGAGGTCAGTTTCATCTGCTTTCTGAGTTCGGTGAAAGTCGACAATAGCCAGATTCACAATACTGTCAGGCAAGGAAACTGTAGCCGGTTCCATCACCTGCATGTCGACAAAACCAAAATTATTTGTGGTATAACATCCCGAAAGAGAAAATAGAATCAACAGACTAGTTAGTAGACTTTTAGTGGTCATTATTTTATTTGTTGGTTTAGTCTTGAAATTTGTTTTTGGCGAGCCATCAAAATCGCCAGATATTGTCCGGCAACTGGGCCGTACCGCTTGCCGTCCATCAATTTCACTGCCTTTGATGCCCAGCTAACCGCCAAATCAATTTGGTTCAGCATCTCAGCTGCAACTGCCAGATTAAGCTCCGCGATACCGCTATTCCTATTATTGGGAACCGAAGCCAGCTTATTCCAAATGACAGCCGCTTCCTCCCATTGGTTATGCTGCGCCATTTGCGTCGCTTTCCTCCATTCATCGCCCGAAGGTGTAACAATCGTACGGTTCGCTGTCGCCCAGAAAGGTCCCATATGACGGGCATATTGTTCTCCGGCAATTTGGGCAGCCATTTCTACTGCCGCTGTTCGGTCAGGGTTTTTCTTACTCAAATCAAGAACGCCGTCCTGGTTGTAACGGTCCCAAACCAATTGATCCGTATAACGAAAATGGTCGACAGGTTTTTCTTTTCCTGGTAGGTAAAGAGCCCAAAGTGCGTTGATTTTCACAGAGGATTCGCCCGAATCATCCCTCATGCCGGGTGTTGTTTTCGAATAAAAGTAACTAAGCATTTCTAACGCTACCAAGCCGTCAACGTGGCTTTCCTCGCATACTTTGGTAACGAAACCGGGAGAGAGCGGCAAAACATGCTTACCGCGATGTGGTCGAATTGCATTGAAAGGGTAAGTCACAATCGTATCGTAGCGACCGGTTGCCAGCAATTTCTTCTGAAGGCTGCTCAATGCCGACTGAACAGCCAGACTATCCAGCCCTTCATTCTCCTTTTCAGGTGCTTTTTTTAGCTTATAATTGTAGCTGAAGTAATTCCCTAGTGTATCGACCTCATATTTAAAATTTCGGGCTAAAAACGCCAAATTCCGCTTTTGGGCAGGCAAGTTAACCTTACCTGATTTCAACACTTCAATAGGAACCGATTGCGTGGTAGTGCATGAAGCAAAAATCAGCGCACTGGCCATTATCGCCAAAATAAACCGACATGTTTTCATGATTCAAGGTATTTATTTTGACCGGCGAGATGAGCCCCCTACCTGACCGACAACTAATCGGTCTCCTTCTCTTCGTCGATCTTGTTCAGTAATTTTCTTCGTTTATCGAGTATTCTCAGGTATTCGTCAGTTTGATGGCGGTAATAAGTCTTGTAAGACTTAACTCCCCACTCGATTGCTTTTTCGATATGGCCGTTCATTTCGTTAGCCAACGCGAGGTTAAACTCCACTTTACTCCTCCTGCTCCTCGCCCCCTCATCAGCATACTGCTCCCAGATCTTTTGAGCGGCTTCCCAATCTCCCTTCTCAGCCAAAGGAATGGCCTTGTCGATATCTTTCTTCCCGGTAGCAAACAAGCGCCTTCGGGCATCTTTCCACTGCGGTGCAATTTTGCGAGCAAGATCTTGTCCCGTCACCACACCTCCTTCTATCAGGGCTTCCTTGATGGACGGTAGCTTGTAATACATCTCCTCGGCAGTATATCCGTATGAGTCCCAGAAAATCGTATCCGTGACGTTAAAAGTCCTGATCTTTTCGCGGTGTCTCGGATCATAAAGTCTCCACCGGGAGTGATAAGTGAGGTCCAAAGCTCCGTAATAGGTCTCGACCATGTTTCCCGAAAAATCCTGCTCATAACCACTATCAAAATCCGTGTTGACTTCCTCGTTAAAGCTTTCCAACACCAAAAGCGCATCGGTATTGAAGTTCTCGCACATCGTCGTCACGAAATTCCAATCCAGGGGTTCCGGACTAATCGTCGCCGGAAGGTAATTCGTCAGGTTACTCTCTTTGGGAATCACCACGTCGAACCGGCCTGAATTGAACAGCTGATGCGCTGCGACCTGAATCACTGTATCAGCCGCAATACTGTCACGAAGGGTCGTGTCCAGTTCCAAATGGCGATCGGCCAGTAATTGCTCCAGCGAATCGCGATCCCAGTTCTTAAAGTCGGGCGTCATGCTCCGGTTGAAAACCGTCAGGCTCTGAATAGAATCAGAAACAAAAGTGGGAGGCGGCTGCAGCAACTGGATATTGACCGTGCGAACTGCCGAACAACCACCAAGCAGAGAAATACCTGCCAGCATGACAAGAAAATAAAATACAATGCGGATTCTATTCATTTGCAACCTATTCGAGAATTCTTAAAATTTTAAATATTTTATATTCAATTAAAATACAACGCGTTTAGCCAAATTAACAAAACAACTAGTTCAATATATTTATCACCTGATGAAAACTGCTTTTTCATCAATAGCTGCCCCAATAACGACGCAAAAACCATTCAACAGCCAAAAGTGCGATTAAAAGAAACAGAACAAACTCATAGCGGATAGCATCCATCATCACCACCTCCTCGGTTTGCTCACTTCTGCTCTGCAGGAGTTTTTTTAAATCCGGGAACAACTGGTCCAATTGATTAGCAAAATATACTTTTCCTCCCGAATATTGCGCTACAGCTGTCATTATCTGCTGATTGGCCCGTGTCTCCAGCATTTCGGTCCGGGCAGCCATTACCTCAAAATCACCGGATTCTTTCAACGAGTCAGCTCCGACCTTCGCGGTAGCGGAAAAATGATAGCTTCCCGGTGGCAAATGACCGGCATTCAACTCGTAACCATCATTATCTTCCGTGAATACATAGTGAAACAGCTTTCCGGAAGCATTTGTCAAATCCAAAGTAACCGCTGAATTATGAACCGGTTCATATATGGCATTAAACAAAGTAGCCGAAAAATGAACCGCTTCATTGGCTTGCACCATCCGGTTAAAGTGAACATTGAACTGATCTTCATTTCGCTTTAACGCCAGGTACCGCGCCGTGTTAACAATCCAATCATTAAAAAGAGCTTTATCTCCGTCGACTGACCGGGCCGAGATACGCCATCTCCAGATTCCTTCTCCATCAAAAACAGCTTTTTTAACACCACTCTGCTCACCCATGATCAAGGCCGGTTTCTCCTCTCCACTTCCCGACTGATAAAACAACGTCTCCATAAAAGGCTCTGTTTCTACCTTCCCTTCCGGAATAACCAGAGGCGTTTGTGCCCCCAACCAATCGTTCAGTCGTATATCGGGATGAAACAACCCAAAGCCGGGATTAACCTTCATCTGGACATCAGCCAGCTGTTTATTTTCACTAACAATTTTCATACCACCATTCAACTTATTAAAAGCCGAAATACTGCTCTGTGTCCCCAGAAAATACCAGCGGGAAGTTCTGGAATCGATAAATTTCTTTAAATCAGATATGCCAACATCCTTTGATTCAGGAACCTGATAAAATATAAGTAAATTAAATTTCTCCGGAGAATAATCACCAAAATGGCCAAACGGTGCGACCACAACCTTGAACTGGGGATCCGACTCCAACGCCTCTGTGAGCGCACCGATATCGGGATGAGGCGCCCCAGCCAATATCAATATTTTTCGCTGGCTGTTCAATACATCAACCGTAAGTACACGAGTGTTGTTAGCGGTGTTCTGCTCTCCTGAAACAGGGCTTAACTGAATTTGATAATGTTGCAATCCCGGCTTTTCACTTTTCAACCGAAAGGATTCCCGACGAAAAACAGAGCTTCCCGCAATCGGAACGATCCGTTGTTCAACCACCTTTCCATCGTGGGTAATAGAAATACGGGTTTGCCCCGATTTCAATCCGTTTCCGGCTATCTCTACCTCTACCGGGAATGCTTTTCCCGGAAAGGCCGTTGTATTGGCCCGTACCTGGCTGATGCGAATATCGCTGTGCACAGTTGTATCACCTTCGATAACCGAATAAACAGGATATCCCAGTGTTCTTACGGTGTTCACCGGGTTTTGTCCAGCGTTGTAAATTCCGTCACCAACAATCAGCATAGCAACCGGCTTTTCGTAGGCATGCTGCGCTGCAACCGACTGAATCGCATCCGAGTAATCAGACAAATTACCTTTGTAATCAGGAGCAGTCCCCTCCTGAACAGAATCGGCAAACAGGTACCATTTCAAATCGGCTAAGCCCGAAAGATTAGAAGCAACCCGTCTTTTCAGTGAATCCAGCGTAGAACGAATCTTCAGCGAATCGGGATGATTGAGCATGGAAGAGGAATTATCCTGCAGCACCAAAACTACTGGTTTGTTCTTTGTCTTTTTCTTCAGCTTAACAACAGGCGAAAGTAGCAACACGGTCATCAGGAAAAGCACAGCAAACCGCAAGCCCTTTAATGTCCACAATTGCCAACGACCCAGATTTTCAAAAGCAGAAGCATGGCGGTAGAGCAGACGCATCAGGAACCAGGCAAAAGCCAGGCAAAGAAGGATGAATATTTCGGGATATGCTGTAGAGAAAATCACACCTGTCAATCATTCGTTAAGACACAAAAATAACAACAAACCATCATTCCAAACATAAAAAAGGGCCACAATCTCCGCAGCCCTTAAGTATCAATTCAAATCAAACATGCAATTTACTATATTTCAATTCAATCCTTTGAGTGAAAAACCAAAAGCGGAATCGTTGTATGAAACAGCAATTCACGAGCCACACTGGGCTTCAGGATGGATGTAATCAAATTCCGCTTGTGCGTGGTAAGTGAAATAATATCGATCTCTTTGTCCTTGATATATTGCTCGATTCCCTTCACCTGGTTGTCATTCTTAATCATGTCGAAATCCATCGGGACGTCTTCGGGAATCCCGGCATATTTCTCTTTGAAATGATTTAAATCGTAATTGGCAAATGGATTCTCACCGGACGTATCGATATGCACCACGTGAACATGAACATCGAGTGGGCGGGCAATATTCAGCAACATCCGTATCGCAGGACCATCTGATTTGTCGAAGTTGGTCGCATACATGATGCGCTTGAACATCTCATCCTTGTAAGTTGATTTTTCCGGAATAGCCAAAACCGGAATTTTGGCTTTCTGAATAATCTTGGCGGTTACACTACCGTACCAATAGTCGGACCGTGATTTTCCTTTGGCCCCCAGAATGATCAGATCGAAGTTCTCGCTGTCAGCCAGCTCCAAAATGGTCTCTTCAGCAATTCCTCCTACCAGCCTTGTGGTCAGGGTGATGTCCAACAAGTCTTTTTCTTCCATGTAGGCCCGGAGGTCACTCACGAATTTGGTCATTCCGCGGGTAGCATGCTCCTCAATTTCATGGAGTGCATCGGTCACACTACTCGGATAGATATATGTATTGTCGTATCCCCACGGACTAACAATCGGGTTGAAGAAGGCATGAACCAACACCAACTCAGCTTTCTTTTGTTTGGCAACATGAACGGCATATTTTGCAGCATTGAGCGCGAAAGAGGAAAAATCTATCGGCACCAGAATCCTCCGGATGGCAGAAACCATATCATCGGGTTCCTGAAACTCGGGCCCGTACTTTTCGTTTACCTGGTCGATGATTTCCAAAGCTTTCTCCACATCGCCTTCTCTTACCTGAAGTTCAACCCGGTTCTGGGCTTCGGAACGGATAGCATATCGTAATCCCTGGTTCAGGATGCAGCTTTCGATACCGGCCGAATCGAGCCAACCTTTCATCAGGTAAGCGCGGTGCAGATAGCTAAAACGGGCAACGGTAACTAACTTATCAGTCATAGCTTTAGAATTTAGAGTTTACGAACTTGAATGGCCGCAACTGGCTTTCGACAAAAGTGAAGAACGTTGTTTTTGGCTTTGCCTTGCGGCTACTATAAATTTAACAAAATACATTATGAAAATCAACTGAAAACGAAGAAAGAAAACATGCTTTATTCATTTCAATCCTTTGATTTTTCAGGTTGTTCAGTTTACCATAGCACGTCGACAACCAGAAGTCTTCCCGGTAAACATTTGTTTTCCCAACCTTCTATTTTCTAAACGAAAACCGACTAAATCTGGTTGAAAATCAACGCTATATTTAACAATATTTAGCTTGCCCCCAAACCAGCTCAACGAAATCAGAACAACAAACATGTTATGACATATCTTATTACATGTCATCAACTTAAAATGGTTACATAAATAAGAGAATTAATAACTGAAGATTCAAAAAGGGACGGCATCAATCCGCCCTGAACATGATGCTGTTGAGAATTTTCACGCCGAAAAACGGTTCTTGTCCTGAAAATTTACAAACGGTAGGTGTACGCCAAACCAGTAATGAAATCACGGTCGGGTTTAGACACATTGATTCCGTGCTGCAACCTGAAAAACAGACCAAACTGACTCCTTTTATTCAGGGAGAATTTGGTTCCCAGGGTGTATCTTGCTTTGTTGAATTTACCGGCCTTCTCATCTGGCAATTGATAATATATCTCTCCCGAGAAATACGGGTCCCAGGCACTATTCCGGATGTGATATTCCGCCTTGACTTTCTGCCGCAAAAACGAACTGGCATCGTTGCCACCTGCTATAAAATCATCCTCGTTGGTAAAACGCACACGGTATGAGAATTCCATCCGCTTAACATCCTTGCTGGCTTCAGCATCTATAATAAAGCGATGAAGCGTTCGCCAGTCATTGTTTTTATCGCGATCCCGGGCAAACCGATACCCCGCTCCCAGGCTAAACCAGTCTGAAACATCGTATCCGGCACCAATCTCGGTAAAATAGCGCCCCAGACTCGGAGTTTCATCCGAAAATCGAAACTCCTCGTTCAATTCAAATTTCCATTTGTGAAAATCTTTACGGATGCCAGCACTGGTCCACACACCATAATTATCGGCTGCAACCACTGGCCTTACACCAAACAGGAAAAGAATCATTCCTGCGAAAGCAATCATCTTTTTCATATTACAAGTACTTAGGGCTTTCGGGAAGCTTTTTCCTGATAAGGATGGTAAAAGATGGTAATTTCAGCCGTATCGCGAAGGAAGTTAATATCGCCAACTTCAATTCGATTGATTTTTAAACCTGTTCGTTCTTCCAGGTCGGCCAATAAAGCACCGTAGTTTTCGGGCTTGATCAGTTCAATCCGTTCGTATATAATCTTCTTCTGTGTTTCCTGCCGGTACGACCATAAACGCTCCATTGCCCAGGTTACAAGGACGATGGCAACGTTAGTCATAAATAACTCTCCATAGCTGATTTCCGCTCCGGCAAGGGCATTAATAACCGAAATAGCGATAATCACAAAGAGGAAAGTCATTTCTTTGATTGGGATGGTATCGGTACGGTAACGGAGAATCCCAAAAACAGCAAACAAGCCCAGTGCAAAACCAATTTCCAGCTTTACACTTTCCAGCAGAAACGAGATGAAGAATACCGTTGTACCGATGAGGATGTAAGTGAAATAGTACTCTTTCCGCCGCGAAATCCGGTAGTAAAGATACCGGCCAATAATCGTTATTACGAGCAGGTTGAACAGAAACCTGAGTATTAACTCCAGCGTATCCGGTCCGTTCAACCACTCAATGCCGAACATGCCGGTGACGAACGAAACCAAAGGAATGGATGTAAGTAAATGCGCAATGGTAGTCATGATAGGTGTTTAGTTAGTTTATTCAGTAACAGAATCTTCTGTTTCATTCGATTGATTTTCGTGTCGGGATATAACATCGAAACACCGATGCAATATTTTGAAAAGCCAACAGGCCTGATTCCGTGTTTTCGCAAAATACTGGTAAAACCAGCATGCCGGCTGAACTGTTCCTGCTTTAGTTCAATAACCGACACATCGCCCAGTGCTTTCCACTCTTCCTTATCGAGTGAAAAATAGATGTCCGTATCAATCGTAATTCGCTCGTTTACTGTTTTATGAACCAACGAAATTCGATTAAACTTATTGTAGAGTTTCGTTTCCAGATCTTCCCGATTATAAGGCGTTTGTTCCGACACAAATTGATCTTCCACCTCATTTTCTTCCGGAATTCGTTCTTGTCGCGAAATGCGTTTTTTAATGGTCCGGCCGCGGTTCAGTTTGAACTTCGATTCCAGAAAACGCATTCCCGTCAGGGGATATTCCCGGAAACGGACTTTGTAACGATTTAATTTACCGTTGACATGCGCTTTAAACATGGCAAAATCGGGCGTATCGAGGTATTTTGTCCGGTAAGGCAAATTTCGGACTCCATCGATACTAAGCACCTGGTAATCCGACCATATTTCCGACAGGATCTCTTCCAGTTTATCTACAGAAACCACAAACTTCGAATCCACACGATTCATCAAACGCGCTTTGTCTGCATCATTCAAACTAATCGGCTCAAAATGATTAAGTAATTGCTGCAAATCAACTGACATTCCTGACCATTTTTTATCACTCAAAGATGCCTGATTTATTTAACATCAGGAAAAATATTGAGGAAAATGTAATAAGAAAGAAAAGAAATCAAACCGAAAAATGATTCTTCACATAATTCGCGGATACTACCTGCCCGGATTATAAAAAAATCACCGCGAACCGCTCTATCCTCTGGTTTTATGCATGTAAAACATGGCGATATTTATAAAAGTTGTTTTTGAACATAAAAGGATTGGGTGGCTGCCTTTGAAAACTTTACTATTTTGCGCACTCAAATCTAGAAGCTGTTTTACTGTTCGGGATAACCGGAAGCATTATAAATAATAATTATCGGTTATCTTTTCATAATTCAGATTATTACCATAACTTAGTTAAAGTATTGGTAAGTCGAAAATATTCAACATTGTTTCTTAATGATGGCTGTACCAACCAGACAGCCGTCGGTTTTTATGCTTTGGTGTTTTTAGTTTATGATTAGGACAAGAAAGGGGACTGAATAACTTCAGCCCCCTTTTCGTTTTACTGCAATCAAGCTTTTTATTTCGCTTCCGGAATTTTAGTCAATACTTCGACCAGCAAATCCCAGAACTTAGTCACCGTTTCGATTTCAATCTTCTCGTCTGGCGAATGCGCTCCCCGAATGGTAGGCCCAAATGAAATCATATCCAACGACGGGTACTTCTCCAGGAATAATCCGCATTCGAGTCCGGCATGAATCGACCGTACAATGGGCTCTTGCGTAAAGAGTTTGCTGTAAGCAGTACGGGTAATCTCCATGATTTCGGAGTCCGGATTGGGAGTCCAGCCCGGGTAACCTTCGCTGTGGCGAACTTCGGCACCAGCCAACTGGAAAACCGATTTAACCATGGCGGCTGCATCCTCTTTGCCACTGTTCAGGTCGCTGCGCTGGCTGGTTGTTATCTCGATTTGATTTCCTTCCGTGAACTTCACCGAAGCCAGGTTGGTGGATGTTTCTACCATTCCCGGCATCCGGAAACTCATTCCCAACACACCATGCGGACAAGCATACAACGCAAGCAGCAACTTTTGCTGCGTTTCTTCGTCCATTACAGTCGGCGGAGCCTCTGTACTTTCCAGATCCAGTTTCAGTTTGGGTTCGGTAATCGATAACTCGTTCTGCACAGCGGTGCGGAAAACATTAAAGTCAGCCGTCAACTGTTCTTTTTTGTCGGAAGGTACCAGGATAACACCAAACGCTTCGCGTGCAATCGCGTTACGCAAATTTCCACCATCGAACGACGCCAGACGTGCTCCGTATTTCTGCGTAGCATCCCAAATAAAGCGGTTCAGAATTTTGTTGGCATTTCCCCTGCCCTTGTGAATATCATCACCCGAATGACCGCCTAACAATCCGGTTACCGATAATTTAACGGCAAACATCCCGGCAGGAGAAGCTTCCGGTTGATAATTGAACGTAGCAACGGTATCGACGCCACCGGCACAACCAATGAACAACTCCCCTTCGTCTTCCGAATCAAGGTTCAAAAGAATCGAGCCGCTCAAAAAGCCGGGTTGCAATGCAAACGCGCCCGTCAGTCCCGTCTCTTCATCTACAGTGAAAAGGCTTTCGATGGGGCCATGCTCGAAATCGTTGGCCGTCAGAACCGCCATGGCAGCGGCCATACCAATTCCACAGTCCGCACCAAGTGTCGTACCTTCGGCCGTCACCCATTCCCCATCGACATATGCTTTGATGGGATCTTTCTCGAAATCATGCTGGGTATCTGAATTCTTTTCGCACACCATATCAATATGCGACTGTAGAATCACCGTTTTCACTTTTTCCTTTCCGGGAGTAGCCGGTTTGGAGATTAAAACATTTCCTGCCTCATCCGTTTTGGCATCCAAATTATGTTTTGCAGCAAATTCCAGCAGGAACTGAATAATCTGCTCCTCCTTTTTTGATGGCCTGGGAACCTGGCAAATATCTTCAAAATAGTCCCATACAGGCTGCGGAGAGAGCTTATTTAACTTTCTCATGGAAGTAGTATTTTTATTTTCGTTATGCAACGAAAGTACAAATTCGCCGGGGAATGACGGGAATCAATCGTTAAAATTGTTAAATTGGCCAACGAAAATAAGACAAGACACAAAACAATAGCATGTATTGTTTATTCGTTTATCTCTACAAACATTAATTTTTAATCTTATGAAACGACTACTTCTGTCATTCGCATTGGTGGCTCTGACCACCTCACTGTTTGCTCAACTCCCGATTAGCCTTGGTATCAAGGGAAGTATTAACTCTACAAAAATTACAACCGACAATGCCATTGCCGGTGCATCAAGCTACACCCTCAATGACCTGAAGGCAGACGCAGCTAACGGCTTCAATGTTGGTGCATTTCTGCGACTGAAACACAATAAGGTTTTTCTTCAGCCTGAATTGCTGTACAGTGTGCAAAAAGGAAAAACAACTTACACCATTCCTACCTCTACGACGCAAAGTGGTTTGGAAGGAGCTGTCACACAGCACATGGATGTAAAGTCCGTTCAGATACCGTTGTTGTTTGGTGTTAAAGTACTCGACCTGAAAGTTGCTTCCGTCAACCTGATGACTGGTCCTGCCATGTCGTTTATCCTCGATGGAAGTGAGATTACACTGAATAAAACAGATGGTGTTGCAGTTGACCCAAGCCTGTACGACCCGAACAACTTCAAAAATAATACCTGGGACTGGCAGGCAGGAGTCGGTGTCGATGTAGCTATGTTGTCTCTTGACGTACGTTACGCATGGGGATTGACTAACGTATCAGAAGGTGTCTCCAACAATGACCCGACAGTTATTGGCTTTAAAAACAAAGGCAATTCACTGATCTTATCGCTGGGCATCAGATTGTTCTAAGAAAACATTTCATACTATTGATATAACGGCCGGATTGATTCCGGCCGTTTTCTTTGTAATCCTTACGGAAAAAGGTTTTCCGGTAATCACATATTGTTAAAATATTATATCTTCACATTTCGAAGATCAACTGAACCTGGATTTTGAATTTCGAAGTACTCATAGTATTTGTTGTCCTGGCATTCATACTGGTATCCCTTTACTTTGAGATACTGGGGCCATCCTTTACGTTCGTAATTGCCATCTCGGTTCTGGGCGTTTCACGCATTCTCACCCCTGCTGAAATCCTGAGCGGCTTTGCCAATGTGCAGTTGGTCGTCATTTTGCTACTGCTGCTGCTTGGCGATATTTTCCGGCAAACGCCCATCATGGAAATGCTCTTCGATAAAGTCTTCAAAGGAGCGAGAACCTACAAAGGCTTCATGCTTCGAATGATGACACTGGTGGCCGGTTTTTCGGCTTTTTTGAACAATACTCCGTTGGTAGCCATCATGATGCCCTATGTGCACAACTGGAGCAAGCGAAACAACACTTCCCCGTCCAAATTATTAATACCGCTGTCTTACGCAGCCATTCTCGGTGGTTGTGCCACACTGATTGGTACATCAACTAACCTGATTGTGAACGGCATGGTGCTGGATCAGGAAATCATTCCCGGATTACCTTCGCTCGACATGTTTGATTTCTTCCCGGTAGGTGCAGCCATGGCGGTTATCGGAATAGCCTACATGCTTTTGTTTA
Organism: Prolixibacter denitrificans; assembly: GCF_003014495.1. GTDB lineage: Bacteria > Bacteroidota > Bacteroidia > Bacteroidales > Prolixibacteraceae > Prolixibacter > Prolixibacter denitrificans. Next base: position 75,745 of record NZ_PYGC01000013.1, read on the forward strand.
GCAAGAAATTACTTCCCGAAAGGAAAGATGCCATGTCGCAGTTCCGGTCACGTAACCGCGAATATATTCTGCAAACACAGATCAATGAAGGTTCTCCCCTTGCGGGAAAAGATATCCGGAACGAAAGCCTCGACCGGTTGAAAGGTTTGTACCTGGTAGAAGTGATTCGTGATAACGAACGAATCCCTGCCATCTCGCTCACCACACAGCTTCGCGTTAACGACCAGCTGGTGTTTGCCGGTGACACCGAAACTATTGCAGATATCATTACCCAAACGGACTCAGGACTCTCCTTTCCCACATTAGGCTCACTACAGGAAAGTAAAAACAGCGAGGTGGTGGAGGTGGTCATTTCGCATAACTCGTCCCTTATCGGGAAGACCGTTATGGAAGCCAATTTCCGTGGACGCTACGATGCGGCCATTATTGCCATCCACCGTAATGGAGAACGTATTTCGGGTAAAATCACTTTCCAGAAACTAAAAGCTGGTGACGTTCTGTTGCTCTTTGTGGGTAAAAGTTTCGAAAGTCGTTCAGCCGGAACGCTCGATTTCTACTACATTTCTAAGGTAAAGGCACACAGAAAACTGGCCAACTGGCAATACTTTGTTCTTTTCGGAGGGACCGGACTGGCCATTCTGCTTTCAGCCCTGCGGCTCGTGCCGCTGTTCACGTCACTGCTGGTGCTTATCATCCTCATCAACATGCTCAAGATCTATCCGCCAAAGGACATTCCGAAGAGTATTGATTATGAATTGGCCATGGTGATTGCTTTGTCGCTGGCGTTGGGGACTGCCATGTTGAAAACAGGAGTTGCTGAAATGCTGGCAAATAGTCTTATCTCTATCTTTTTACCTTTCGGGAAAGTAGCTCTTTTGGCGGGCATATTCCTGATAACGTCGTTATTAGCGAACCTCATAACCAACAAGGCCGCTGTTGCACTAATATTTCCCATTTCGCTAACGATGGCCTCCAACCTGAGTCTGCCGCCACAACCGTTTATTTTGGTTGTAGCATTTGCCGCTGCCGCCAACTTCATGACGCCCATCGGCTACCAGACCAACCTGATGGTTTATGGTCCGGGCGGTTATTCATTCCGCGATTTCTTTAAGATTGGATTTCCGTTGACGATACTTTACATGGCAGCGACGGTAACCATTCTGGGACTTACTTACCTTCGGTAATTACTCTTCCTGTCCGATATTTCCAAAGTACTTAACAGCAAACAACGTGGTATCGTCTCGTTGCTCGAGGCGACCACGGAAACTAAGTAGAGAGTCCAGAATGCCTTCCACCATGGCTTCCGGTTCAACCTGTCCCACCTGGGCAATTTCATAGCGAAGTCGATCCTGACCGAACATCTTACCACTCTCGTTTTGCTCTTCGGTTACTCCATCCGTATACGTAATCAACATTTCGCCCGGTTTAAAGACCATCTTCGTTTCATCAAATGTCTGACGAGGCATCACACCTACCGGGATTCCGTGTGAATGTTGCAGCTCCTCTACAGCGCCATCACGCCGGAGCAGATATGGATGTGGGTGACCAGCGTTGCAATAGGTAAAGGTACCGGTCGATATTTCGAGCACGGAAAGGAAAACCGTAACAAACATATCCGATTCGGCATCAGAACACAGCTCTTCGTTCAGACGCTCCATGATACTGCCCACCTGTATATTGGCCGTGGCAATTCCGCGCATCAACGTACGGGTCATAACCGAGAACATGGCCGCCGGAATGCCTTTTCCCAGCGTATCACAAATAGAAATACATAGTTTATCTTCATCCAGGAAAAAGACGTCGAACAAGTCGCCTCCAACCGAGCGGGCCGGAATAAGCTTTCCGAAGCAATCGAACTCTTTCCTATCGGGAAAAATCGGGAAACGCGAAGGCACAATACTCATCTCAATCGAACGGGCCAAATCAAGCTCCCGGTCCAACTCTTCCTGATCCCGCCGGCTCTGAACCCACCGGGCATGGTAGTTCTCCATCCGCTGCTTCATGTGCGCCAGACCTCCGGCCAGCACCTCAAACTCATTTCCGACAACTTCCAGCGGCTCCCCTTCCTCTTCCATAATTCGGCGCGCTTCGTCTGCCAACTGCGTGATGGGAGTTGTTACCGAGCGGGAAAGCAGAATAGTTACCGATACCATCACTCCGGTTCCTATTAAAACAAGAAACATTACCAGTATAATTACCTTCCGCAACTCTCCCAATAATTCGGAATAAGGAACCAGCACCATCATCAACCAACCGTTCTCGGTTACCGGCCAATAAACGGCCGTGGCACGTCTTCCGCCGTAGCAGGCAGGATTCAACAACGTTTTTCCACCCACTCCACGGGAAATAATTCTTTTTATCTTACTCAGATCGCCCAGAGAAAAACAGTGGCTCAGTGTATCAACATTCTCATTCAGAAAAGCCGGCTGCGGATGATAAACCACTTTTCCCTTCGAAGAAAAAAGAATGGGAAATCCGCTCTTGTATATCTGAATTCCTGATAACTCGTTGTAGACATCCTTCAACGACATCACCGAACAAGCAATGGCCGGTACTTCCTTCCCGTTTTTCTTCACATGAAACGGAATAGCATAGGCAATACATTGTGTTTTATGCCCCTCCACCCAGAATGGGTCGGACCAACCTGCCTTACCGGAAACAAAAACCTGATGATACCAGTCCTGCAACTGGGTACACATCGGCAAGTCACTATCCGAGCCGATGATGGTTGAGTCTTTCCGGTAAAAAAAATGGTCAACTTCTTCTGAACTATTGAGATTTTCTTTCAGCTGGACAGCTTCCAGATGAGGATTTGACTTTAAAACGAGCTGCAGCAGATCTTCCATCTCCTGCGCACTATTCATCTGCTTAGTGCCTGATTCAATGATTTCTGCAGATTTACGTGCATGTACAACTGCATCGTTTACTAAGAGCGAAGCCGTGTGTGTGACAGTCTGGGCACGGTCGGCCAGTCCGTCTAGAATGGTGTCACGGGTAAAGCGGTAACCGATGGCCACAATCAGCATGGTTAGCGTAAACCCTGCCAGTAAGAGATAGAAGCTTAGGTGAAAAGCTATATTTTGATTTTTCATAGAAATCGAATTGACTTTTCTAAAATTATGAAAATCAAAATTAACTTCAAATTATAAATTACTGCATCCAGACCCGGGTACCGGCAAACTGGCAGGAATGTGCTGCAATTTTAGCTGCTTTTTCTAGTGCAGGCACAAAATCGTGCAGACGATGAAGGTAGTAAGCAAATGCACCATGAAAAATATCTCCGGCCCCTAACGTATCGACGGGTTCCACTTCAGGAACGGGAAGTTCCACTACATCAAAGCCATCTTTGTACAAAATAGGCTTTCCTCCCCGGGTAATAGCCACGTGGTGAATTCCTTTCTCGGAAAGGTAACGGAACAGCTCTTCTTTATTGTTACACCACGGCGGCATAAATTTTTCGGAGCAGATGGCATAATTTACATGCGGAAGCAGTCGTTCCAAACCATCTTTCCAACTTCCACCATCCAAAATAACAGGGATATCACGTCTCCGGGCTTCGCAGGCAACTTCGATCGCCTTCTGAATGTAAAAGCCATCGAGAAGAACAAAATCGAACTGGTTTTCCTCCATCAAGCCACGGCTGTCGAAACTGACATCATAGTCGGCCGGATGGTTGGTAAAAATTGTTCGATCACCATTATCCGACGTGGTGACCACTGAAGCAATCACAGGCTTTTCCTCGCGCTGAGCGGCCAAATCGTGATGTTCTATGTTGAACTTACGCAGATCTTCTTGTAAAAAAGAATAGAAAGCATTTTGACCGAAAGCGGAAACCAGATGAGCTCTTCCTCCCAGGTGAGAATAAGTGACAGCCGCATTGGTAGCAGGGCCACCTACCAGAATATCGGGTGCATCGGGCGATTTAACTTTATTGTCAGGCGTAGGAAACTGATCAATAATGTGATGAATATCTATCGTGGTCAAGCCTAAGAATAAGCCTTTCATGATGTAACAAAAATGATACAATTAAAATTCAGCCGCGAATATAGAAAATAAAAAGGCCGCCAATCATGACGACCTTCCGAAACTGCATCAAAAACATATTTTTTAACAACAGGCCAATCTATTTATAGATATTTAAATGTTGGCAAACGCATTCAACTAGCGTATTGCCCGGAACCAAACCGGTTTATCCGAACAAAAAAGGGCCGCCCAACGGCAGCCCTGATTCATATAGAATGTAATTTAATTTCGGTATCAGGTATTCATTCCACCGCAAACATTTACCACCTGTCCGGTTACGTAAGATGAGAGATCGGACGCCAGGAAAACGCAGGTATTGGCTACATCTTCCGGAGTTCCGCCCCGACGCATCGGGATTTGAGCTTCCCATGCTTTTTTCACGTCTTCCGGAAGTACACCGGTCATTTCGGTGATGATGAATCCTGGAGCAACCGCATTGTGGCGAATACCCCGTAAGCCCATCTCTTTGGCAGCTGACTTGGTGAAACCGATGATTCCTGCTTTCGATGCAGAATAGTTACACTGATTTGCATTTCCCGAAACGCCAACCACCGAGCTCATGTTGATAACGCTACCTGAAGCTTGTTTCCACATGACCGGCTGAACAGCTTTGGTGAAATTGAAAACTGATTTCAGGTTCACGGCGATTACCGCATCCCACTGATCTTCAGTCATTCTTTTCAATGCACCGTCTTTGGTGATTCCGGCATTGTTGACCAAAATATCGATGCGACCAAAATCTTCAGCGATTTGCTTTACAACCGTCTGAGTTTCCTCGTAATTGGCAGCGTTGGATGCGTAGCCTTTTGCTTTTACACCCAAAGCAGCAATCTCTTTCTCGGTTGCTTCAGCCGCTTCGTTAATTACCAGATCGGTAAAAGCAATGTTGCAACCCTCTTGCGCAAAACGCAGTGCAATGGCTTTACCGATTCCTCTGGCAGCACCGGTAACAATGGCAGTTTTTCCTTCTAAAAGTTTCATGTGTTCTATAGTTTACTTTAATGGTCATCAAGAAATGCCCACATTTCTTTCCGGAAAATAACCGGAAGGATTTTGTTAACGAAAAACAAAAATATAAATCTTTCCCAAGGATAAATTTCCAAGTGGTCATTTCTCGGGATAAATTCATCCATATTGCATCCAAAATTGTCTTTCGCGGTAAAATTCGAACTTACGCGTTGAAAATTCAATCGACCGGAAGTTGTCTTACACGGGCCAACAATTCAGGAAGTACCTCACCTGCTTTTCCTTCCAGGAAAATGTGTGTAATCTGGTTGGTAAAAGGCGTCGTTTCCGGATTGATCTCAATAATGGTCGCTCCACTTCGGGCCGCTTCGTAAGGAACCATCGAAGCTGGCATCACTTCGCCGGTAGTGCCGATAACCAGCATGACTTCCGCTTTGCGGGCAGCTGCGAATGATTGATCATACGCTTCGCGTGGAATTCCTTCTCCAAAGAAAATGAAATCCGGTTTCAACACCGAACCGTCTTCGTGACAACGCGGAGGAAGCTCGCTCATATCAATCTCGGTAGCAAAGTGCCGGGCTCCACAACGCGGACACACCACCCATTGCGAATTACCATGAAACTCCCATACTGTTTGACTGCCCGCCTCCTGGTGGAGGTTATCGATGTTTTGTGTTATCAGACTTTTTAGCCAACCTTTTTGCTCCAGTCCGGCCAAAGCGATGTGTCCGGGATTGGGCTGGGCCTTCCCGAAGAAGTCGTAAAATATCTCTTTGATTTTCACCCACGAATCATGCGGATTCGAATAAAAATAGTCCAAATCAAGTACTTTGGGATCGTAACGGCTCCAGAGGCCGCTTCTTCCCCGAAAGGGAGGAATTCCGCTTTCGACGGAAATCCCGGCTCCTGTAAATGCGACGGTATAACCTGACTCTCTGATGAGCCGGGCTGCTTTATCCAGATAATCAATCATATTTAAAATATTCAAGAGGTTAAATCAAGACTTCTCTTCCCTGTGTTCCGTTTGTACTTGCTCCGGATTGTTTGTCTGTTCCGGAAAGAGAACTCGTGTTTGCGGAAGATATTCAGGATAGTTCTTTTGTACAAATTCCACCAGCTTTTCCCTGACCAATACACGCAAATCCCAGGCAGTCGGCGAATCGACAGCACTCACCAGGGCACGCAATTCAAGCGTTCGTTCGTTTGCACCCGTTACCTGAAGCACATTCACCTGCCCGTCCCACAAATCGGTATCTTCCAGAATTTCGGTCAACGCCTCCCGCATTTTATCAACGGGAAAACGATAATCGACATAAATGAAAACCGTACCCAGAATTTCAGCTGTCGTTCGCGTCCAGTTCTGAAACGGCTTCTCGATGAAGTAGGTAATCGGCAGGATCAACCGCCGTTTATCCCAGATGCGAACCACTACATAGGTCAGTGTAATCTCCTCAATCCAGCCCCACTCATTTTCGACAATCACGACGTCCTCGAGACGGATGGGTTGTGTAATGGCAATCTGAAAACCAGCCAAAATGAGACCAATACTTTTCTGTGCAGCAAAACCGATAATAATACCGGCTATCCCGGCGGAAGCCAGTAAACTAACCCCCAGCTTATGAATTTTATCGAAACTCATCAGTGCGATTCCAATAGCAATAACCAACACCATGGCGATGAGAATACGTTCGAAAACCCGGAGCTGTGTATGCATTTTTCGCGCCTTCAGGTTGTCCTTCGTGTCCAGGTTATAGCGGCGAAGCAATATCGAGCGAATACTTCGGATGGCGTTGATGATAAGCCACGTAACCAGAAATATGGTAAGTAACGTGTAGAGATGCTGTAAATCGAAGGGTAACTTCTTACCTGTATCCATCAGGGGCTGAATAGAAAGCAACACCAGCAGAGCAGCCAGAAAGGTCAGCGGTCGGGTGATACGGGTCAGCGTTTGAATCCATCCCGCGTCTTTCTTCTCGTGTAAACGATGTTTTATCAGGCGGATAATGAGATGAGCTCCCAAAAAGCCAACTACCAAACCGGCAATCAACACCAATGCATTCAGGTAATTATTATCGAACATAAGAATTCAGGTTTTTTACTAAAATAAACAATCCACACCGATAATGTTTTGATACAGCTCCGCGAAAACGAATAGTTTAAGAAATATTTACATGCAGTCCGAGATTCGGTTTTTAAATATTCGTCTTTGTCCGTATTTTTACGAACAAGTAGCTATTTCACTATTATGATGAAAGAGAACATGATCAAAGATACATTTACCGAAGATCAGCATCGGTTAGCCCGAATCGCCAAAGCGATGGGACATCCTATTCGTATTTATATCCTGGGCTTGCTATCGCGTCAGTCCTGTTGTTACAGCGGCGACCTTTCCGAAGAACTTCCCATCGCCAAGTCTACCCTCTCCCAGCATCTGAAGGAACTGAAAGATGCCGGACTCATCCAGGGAGAAATTGAAGCACCCAAGATTAAATACTGTCTGAACCGCGAAAAATGGTCCGAAGCAAAAATCCTGTTTGAAAAGTTTTGGAATGAATAATTCTGTTCGTATTTTTACGAACAACGAATTAAAACCAAAAAATCAATGGATTTTCAAAATGTAAAGCCCATTCACATGGATATCAGAGTCCTGGGAACGGGTTGCCCAAAATGCCGGGCACTGGAAAAAGCAACCAACGAGGCCGTAGCAGAGGCCGGATTGGATGCTACGGTCTCCAAGGTGGAAGACATCTTGGAGATCATGAAAATGGGCGTGATGACAACACCGGCGCTGGTGGTTGATGGAAAAGTGGTTGTAAAAGGAAAAGTACCGTCGGTTAAGGAACTGAAAAAGCTACTAACCCAAAATCAATAACCATGAAATCACCAAAAACGGCTTTTCTTGCTTTGATTCTATTCATGGCAGGCACCTTCACCTTTTCCCAAACGTCAGCTAAAACATCGGAAAAACAAGCCAGGGTAAATGTCTACTATTTCCATTTCAACACGCGCTGTGCAACCTGTCGTGCGGTCGAATCGGAAGCACAGGCTGATGTGAAGGAACTGTTTGGCAATGACGTCAGTTTTGCCTCTTATAACCTGGATGAAAAAGCTGGTGAAGCAAAAGGTAAAGAGCTGGGTATTTCAGGACAGACACTTCTAATTGTAAAAGGAAACCAGCAATTCAATATCACGACCGAAGGCTTTATGTATGCCCGAACCAATCCGAAAAAGTTCAGGCAGATTATCGAAGAGAAGATTAAACCGTTGCTCTGACGATGGAAGAATTTCTGAGCAGCCTTTTGGATAGTAGCTCACTTCCGGTTGTAACGGCATTAGTCCTGGGATTGATGACGGCCATCAGCCCCTGCCCACTGGCCACCAATATTACCGCCATCGGGTTTATTGGCAAGGATTTGGAGAACCGGAACCGGGTATTCTACAATGGACTGATCTATACGCTAGGCAGGGCCATCGGTTACACCGGACTGGCTTTCATCATCTTTTTAGGCGCTGACCAATTTGCCCTTTCGGGAACCTTTCAGCGCTACGGTGAGAAAATAATTGGCCCGCTGCTGATTCTGATCGGTTTGTTCATGCTGGATATCCTGAAAATTAAATTTCCCGGAATGGAAATGCTGACCCGGCGTTTCGAGGGAAAAAGCAACAAAAACTATTGGGATGTTCTCCTCCTCGGCGTTGTGTTCGCTTTGGCTTTCTGTCCGTATAGTGGTGTATTGTACTTTGGTATGCTCATCCCGTTGACCATTAGCAGTGCTTCCGGACTTTATCTGCCCGTTGTTTTTGCTATTGCCACCGGCATTCCTGTCATCATCTTTGCCTGGCTCATAGCCTTTGCCATTTCGGGAGTCGGCACCTTGTATAATAGGCTAAAGGTTTTCGAAATTTGGTTTCGGCGGGTTATTTCGGTCATATTTATCGGGGTCGGTTTCTACTATGTTTTTACCGTTTACTTTTAAGGATATGGAAAAGATGATTTGCTACTGCCAGCAGGTAACGGAAAGAGAAATTAAGGATGCGATGGCCAATGGAGCCAAAACATTAAAAGACATACAGGAAGCGACCGGAGCCTGTACGGGAAACAAATGTTCCGAACTAAATCCTACCGGGAAATGCTGTTCCGGAGACATCAATGCCCTGTTAAAAGCCAGTGATGGTCCTGCAACCTGCTGTTGTTGCAACTAAAAATTTTCGAATACAATTTTTGTCTGACTGAGAAATGAGAGATAAAGTAATTGCACTGAACCGAAATATGCATGGTTGGTTGTTTCCGGCGCTCCTTTTACCCCTGTGGATTGTTCTCTACTGGCAACTACAGCACGTAGCCGATTTTTTCATCGATGATGTGTTTGGAATGGCAACCGGTAAGCATCTGACAGAAACCCTTCGTTTCTTCATCTTCGAGGTGCCCAAGGTGCTGTTATTACTTGTACTCATCATCTTTGTAGTTGGCATTCTTAGAACGTATTTCACACCGGAGAAAACAAGAAAAATACTGGAGGGAAAATCCTTGTTTACCGGTAACATCCTGGCTTCACTGCTGGGAATTGTTACTCCTTTTTGCTCCTGCTCCGCGATTCCGCTGTTTCTGGGCTTTGTAGAAGCGGGTGTTCCACTGGGCGTCACCTTCTCATTCCTCATTGCCGCCCCAATGATTAACGAAGTAGCACTCGTACTGTTGATTGGAATGTTTGGCTGGAAAGTAGCACTCATCTACGTGGGAACCGGCCTTATCATTGCCATCCTGGCGGGTTGGATATTAGGAAAACTGGGATTGGAAAAATATGTGGCTGAATGGGTTTATGAAGTAAAAGCCGGCCACAACGAAGATGCCGAAGGACGGGTACATTTTCAGGAAAGAATACAATCGGGGTACGACGCAGTTAAGGAGATTGTGGGGAAAATATGGATTTATATCCTCATCGGTATTGCGGTTGGAGCCGGTGCTCATGGTTATGTCCCGGAAAACTTTCTCGGTTCTCTGTTGGGCAATCAGAACTGGTACGGCGTTCCGGTCGCCATTTTGCTTGGCGTTCCCATGTATTCCAATGCGGCCGGAATTATTCCTATTGTTAGTGTGCTTTTGGAGAAAGGTGTCTCGCTCGGTACCGCGCTTGCTTTTATGATGTCCGTCATCGCCCTTTCCTTACCGGAGATCATCATTCTGAAGAAAGTGCTCAAATGGCAATTGATTTCGGTTTTTGTCGGTATCGTTACCATCGGTATACTCATCGTCGGGTTCGTCTTCAACCATGTGATGTAGAAGAGCGGAAGAACTAAGACAAGAGACAAAAGACGGTTTCAGGTTGCGCTGCGAGGTTTCTGTAGTTGACATTGTTACTGTCGTTACTGTTGTTAGGAAAAGACTTCAGACTCGAGACTACAGACTGGACTCCGCTGCATCCACTCTCCTCTTCTCATCTTCAGAGCTTCAGTTCCCTTTCTTGCAGCGAAAAAAAATTCAATCACACAAAAAATAATCCGATAAATGTTTGCTTTTCACATAAAAGAATTAACTTTGTAAGTGATTACTTACATCAAGGTCATGGAACGGCAAAATAGCGAAACACGGCAAGGCCAAATCAAACAGGCAGTACTCGACATCATTTACACCGATGGTCTTAAGAACCTGTCGACCCGCAATCTGGCCAAACGCATTGGCATGAGCGAAGGGGCCATCTTCCGCCACTTTGCTACCAAGCAGGACATCATCCTGGCTATTATTCAGGATGTGCAGACCGATTTCATCGGGCAGTTGCGAAAGATTGCCACTTCTTCGCTGGAACCGAAAGAGCGCTTGCAAAAGTTCATTTGCTCAACCGTTCAGTATCTCACCGACAACAAAGGAATCACCATGCTTCTCTTTTCTGAAGCATCACATAATAATGACGAACAACTGAAATCGACGCTTCGTCAAATCTTCAATAACCAGAAATCACTGGTTAGTAAAATCTTTCTTGACGGAATTGCTGAAGGAACCTGGGATGAAGAGATACCCGTTGAGAATCTCGCCATGCTGTACATGGGCATTCCGGTATCATTAAACATTGAACTGATACTCAACAGAGGAGAGTCTCAGAACGACAATTTCTGCAAGAAAATGTTGAGTCTTATGCTCAAATTACTGAAGCGATAATTTTTTTTGCATCTAATGTAAGTAAATACTTACTTAAACTTTTTAGTCATGTTGTACGGAATCGTTTTTTTCATCATCGCGGTAGCATCATTCATCTTTGCCATGCTGGGCCTTGGCGGAGGAATGGTGTACGTACCGGTCCTGAACTGGGCTGGTTTTGATATGGTTTCCGTGGCCATACCACTCGGTCTCCTATTGAATGGCTTAAACACCGGTTTGGTTCTTATTCCGTTTGCACGGAAAAAAATGGTTGACTGGAAGGGAGGCGCTGTTATGGCGGTGACAGCACTTGTTGCCTCTCCCATTGGAGCCATGACCAGCGACAAAGTTCCGGTAGCTACGTTAAAAATCCTGTTTGCCATCATGGTTGTCGCGGCTGCTATTCGCATGATATACGCCTCCAAGATGGCTGAGCCGGACGAGATGATGTCCATGAAGAAGCGAAGCATCATCGGGTTCTTTGTCGGAGGTTTTGCCGGTTTCGTTGGCGGAATGCTCGGACTGGGCGGCGGATTCATCATTGCCCCTATCCTCATGATGATGGGCTACAAAACAAAAGAAGCGGCAGCTACCACTGCTTTTGTCGTCACGTTCTCTTCCATTTCGGGGTACCTGGGCCACGTTTCGCAGGGACACATGAACTGGCCATTGACCATCATTGTCGTCATTGCTGTTATTATCGGCTCTCAATTAGGAGGCCGGTATATGACACAAAAGGCCAAATCGAAACAGGTAAAAGTGATTTACGCCATCGTCTTGCTGGTAATTGCTGCCAAAATGGTGTACGGCGTCATCCATTAATATGCATCGTGTCATGAAAAGATTGAGATTATTGACGCTGCTCCTATTCATTGCTGCATCCGTTCAGGCGCAGGAAAACAAAGGTCCGCAGCTAAACGGCTACATCCAAACCCGGTTTTCGAGCAATCTGAATACCACTTCGGAATTCATGGTTCGACGGGCCAAACTGTGGCTTAAGGGCGAGGTACCGACTGCCAATTTCATTAGCTATAAGATGCAGGTTGTTTACCGCTCGTACAAGGACCAGAATTTCATTTTTCAGGATGCGCTGGCGGATATACATCTGAAAGGAAACGGGTTGTTCCGGCTCGGACGGTTTGTGCCGGACTTTATGATGCAACGCATGCAACCCGATTACCGGATTCCGGTTTTGGAGCGGGCATCTGTCATCAATAAACTGAATATGAATCCGAAGTACGGCGCCCGGATGATTGGACTCGAGTACTTATACAGCCAGTCAGGCCAACCATGGCATGCCAGTGTGGGGCTGTTCAACGGAAACACGGACCAACCCGGTCATAATAACAACTCTCCGTTGATAACATCGCGGTTAAACCGGAAATTCCGTTTCGATCAGCAGTCCGATATTACCCTTGGAGGTTCGGTAGCGTACCGGAACATCACGCAAATGAGCCTGCCAACAATTTATGCCGCTGACTCACTCCTTTCGGGAGACGATTTTCACTGGGGCGCCGAAGCTTTGCTTCACTGTAATCATTTCCATTTGCAGGCCGAATATATTCAGGCACTGCTGAACAATCACAAAGCAGATGGTTACTACCTGCTGGGTTGGTACGATTTCAATACCCATTACCAACTCACCGCTTTCACCGAAAAATACACGGACCTGAATTCCGCGACAACGGATCAGCCCTGGTATGGATTAGGGTTCAACTATCTCATTACAGAAAAAACAAAATTAATGGCCGATTTTAAATGCAGCGATCTGAATCAGAATCCGGTTTATTCGGCCAATATCCAACTGCAGTTACTCTTTCGGTAGAGGGAGAACTGTATAATAACGAATTGTCAAACTTAAAAATCAACATCATGATCAATCCACAAGAATGGCTCGAATTCGGGCAAAAGTTTCACGGACACAAATGTCCGGCTATGCCTATGGGACTGCGCGTTGGTGCAGCTGCCATGAACGCACTGGGTGTTGAACGCGCCCGCGACGGACAACTCATCGCTTTTGTTGACCTGGGCGATGACCATTGTGCTACCTGCTTTGCCGATGGTTTGCAGGTGATTATGGGAACCACTTTCGGCAAGGGAAACATTAAAAAAACACACAAAGGTAAATGGGCTGTTATTGTTGTCGACAAAGCCAGTGGCAAAGCTGTGCGGGTGACTCCCCGGGCTGAGGCCATGCTTGCCAACAAACAGACCTCCTTCTTCAAAGACTACCGTGAAAAAGGAATTCCGGCCAGTAAAGTTCCTGATGAAACGGTTGAACCACTCGTTAAAAACGTGATGAATGCTCCTGCCGATAAAATCCTGATCGTGTCGGAGGTATTTGATTACGATTTGAAAGAGCATCCCCACAGCTTCAACAGCTTTGTTTGTGAAGAATGTGGCGAAATGACAGTAATGGAATATGGTCGCGTAAAGGGCGATAAAAAGGTTTGCATGGACTGTGCAGCTAAATAAAGATTACTGCTTTTCATAATTTTCTGTTATACTTGGCCACCCGGTATATTGCATGGGAATATCTCCTAACAAATACCGGGTTTCTTTGTACCTAAACTTTTTCACCTTCTCTTCTCCTCTCCTTTCCTGCTAAAGTAAAAAAAAAATGCATTTTTATGACGTATAATTACGTCATGTTAATATTTGACGTATATTTGCGTCAAAAGAAATACAAGATGGTACAAAGTAAAACCGAACTATTCGAGCAGGAGCTCATTGAGAAGGCAACACTTTTCAAGGCTCTGGCTCATCCGGCCCGGCTGCATATCCTCCGGTTCCTGGCTGCCACGCAATCGTGCATAACAGGTGATATTTCCGATGAGCTGCCCCTGGGACGAACCACCGTCAATCAACATCTGAAAGAGTTGAAAGAGGTAGGGCTGATCACCGGGCACATCGAAGGCGTTAAAACCAAATACTGTCTGGACATGGACAATGTGAAACGCCTTCAGAAAGAACTGGGCGGTTTTATTGACGACTTGCATATCGAAGATTATTGCTGCGAATAAACAGCAACATCATTCATACACTTAAATCCTCCATATCAAATGAACGTACTTATTTTATGCACCGGAAACTCCTGCCGCAGTCAAATGGCTCACGGTTTCCTGCAATCATTCGATAAACGCATCAACGTGCAATCGGCCGGCACCGAAGCCTCAGGCAAGCTGAATGAAAAGGCGGTAGCAGCCATGAAGGAAATTGGCATCGATATCAGTCACCATACCTCCGACCCGGTCGACAAATACCTGAACGACGAATGGGACTATGTAATCACTGTTTGTGGTGGTGCGAACGAGACCTGCCCGGCTTTCATGGGAAAAGTCAAGCACCGTCTTCACATCGGATTCGATGATCCGTCGCATGCTACCGGAACGGACGAATTCATTTGGAGTGAATTTATCCGCGTACGCGATGAAATAAAAGCGGCTTTTTACCAGCTGTATACAAATGATATTAAACCTCAAATATAATCCGCTATGCAAGTAAAACCCGAAGATTTAAAACTGCTCGTGCAGGAAAAGTATGGTGAGATTGCCTCACAAAGTAAGGAAGTAAACCAATCATCGTGCTGTGGCGGAACCAGTTGCTGCGGTGATTCCACTTACACCATTTTCAGCGACGACTACACCATGCTGAAAGGTTACAATGCTGACGCCGATCTGGGGCTGGGTTGTGGTTTGCCCACCGAATTTGCTCGCATTTCAAAGGGTGACCATGTACTCGATTTGGGAAGCGGTGCCGGAAACGACTGCTTCGTGGCTCGTGCCATCACCGGCGAAACCGGGAAAGTGACCGGCCTCGATTTTACCGATGCCATGCTCGAAAAAGCCCGGAAAAATCTGGAGAAGACCGGCTTCACGAATGTCGAATTTGTGAAAGGCGACATCGAAGAGATGCCGTTGCCGGAAAATACCTTCGATGTGGTCATCAGCAACTGCGTGCTCAACCTGGTTCCCGATAAGGAAAAAGCCTTTAGCGGTATTTTCAGGGTACTGAAACCCGGAGGACACTTTTGTATCTCCGACGTGGTGCTGGACGGTGTTCTGCCGGAAGGCTTAATCAAAGAAGCCGAAATGTATGCCGGATGTGTATCGGGCGCGATTCAGCGTGAGCAATATCTTTCCATTATCGAAGAGAAAGGCTTTTCCGATATAAAGGTCGAAAAGAACAAAGCCATCACCATCCCGGATGATATCCTGAGCAATTACCTGTCGGAGCAGGAAATGGAAGAGTACAAGACTTCCGGAACCGGCATTTTCAGTATTACCGTTACTGCGAACAAATAATTTTAAGCGATGGATCAACAAAAAAAGCATATCGGTTTCTTTGAGAAATACCTTACGTTGTGGGTAGCCCTGTGCATTGCGGGGGGAATCGCTATCGGCCGCTTTGCCGGTGATAGCATTCAATTTTTGAGCAAAATGGAGCTGTTTCATGTCAATATCCCGGTGGCTGTGCTCATCTGGTTGATGATTTACCCCATGATGTTGCAAATTGACTTTTCCAGCCTCAAAAAAGTTGGGAAACGTCCCAAGGGATTAATCCTCACGCTGGTTGTCAATTGGCTGATCAAGCCTTTCACAATGGCTTTCTTTGCCTGGATTTTCTTTTCCAAGCTTTACTCAGCGTTCATTAATCCGGATATGGCCGGTGAATATATTGCCGGTGCCATTTTGTTGGGGGCAGCGCCTTGTACGGCAATGGTATTTGTATGGAGTTACCTCACTGACGGAGATCCTAACTATACACTCGTACAGGTTTCGATAAATGACCTTATTATTTTGGTTGCCTTTGTGCCTATTGTAGGGCTGTTGCTGGGTATTACCAATGTCCACATTCCTTATAATACACTCATCGCCAGCATTCTGATTTTTGTAGTCATTCCTCTGGCAGCCGGATACACCACAAATAAGCGACTCATTCGCCGCAAAGGCGAAGAGTGGTTTAAGACTGTATTTCTTCCCCGGTTTAAACCAGTTTCCATTGTCGCGTTGCTTAGCACACTGGTACTATTATTTGCCTTCCAGGGAACGAATATCACCCACAATCCGCTCATCATTTTATTGGTAGCTATACCACTGATCATCCAGACCTATTTCATCTTTTTTATTACCTGGCTTGGTGGCCGACGACTAAAATTGCCACATACTGTTTGCGCTCCGGCTGCAATGATTGGCGCCAGTAACTTCTTCGAACTGGCAGTGGCTGTAGCTATTTCCCTGTTTGGATTACAATCCCCGGCTGCGTTGGTGACTGTTGTGGGTGTATTGGTAGAAGTACCGGTTATGCTCTCTCTTGTGCGTCTCGCGAATCGCTGGAAATACTGATAAGATAATCTGAAGACAGTGATTGGTCTGCAGGTGAAAGTGCCAGTGATGATAGCATTGGTGAATGTGGCTTTTCGGTTGAAGAAAGCGTATTTTGTGAGATAGCGAGTAGTTGTTTACAAGGGACAGTACGATAATATTGGGGATAAGGATTACGCTAATTTTTGCTAATTACACGAAACGAAGTTCGACGAAGTCAATTGCTTCGATGCTGTGTACAAGCAGGCCTGAAGGGCCGCAAGCTCATAGCCCGGGGCAAGGAGGCACGACGCCGCCCCGGGTAACGATACCCCAGTAAACAGCGGCACACGTTCTATTGTGGATTGGAATGGTGACGATCTTGCGCCGCACATGCCGGCATTGCTATGAAATGCCAAAAGCCCTTTCATGTTCTGAATTCGGGAGGGACAGCGCAGCCTGAAACCGGGTTAGTGCGCGGCCACGATGTATCGTGGCCCTACCAGGTCGGCATCCATTTTGAATGGTTTAGCTCACCCTCTATTCAGATAATGCCATTGTGAAATTTGTGCTTTCTTTGTGTTCATTGTGGTTTATTTTTTTTAACACAAAGGACACAAGGCTTTACCGCCAGGAACACAAAGACGACGCGTACATCGAAGCCGAACAACAGGAACAAGAGTAACCATAGGAACAACAGTAACCGCGCAGCCTAACCTGTAAGCGTCTATCGTCTGTTCTCTTCAGATTTTGTATCTTTGTTTCCCTTAAAAAGGAGACCAGAAAGATGATCGATCAATCAACCATATGCGCCATTTCCACCCCACCGGGCGTGGGTGGCATCGCGGTAATTCGCCTTTCAGGCCAGAAGGCCATTGCCATTACCGACCAAGTTTTCATTTCTCCCAACACGAGCAAAAACATGGCCGACCAACCGGCCAATACCCTCCATTTCGGTACCATTCGCAGCGGCGAGAAGATTATCGACGAGGTGGTGGTGAGCCTGTTTCGTGCCCCTCATTCCTTTACCGGTGAGGATGTGGTCGAGATTTCGTGCCATGGGTCGCAATATATCCAGCAAGCGATTCTCGAACTGCTGTTATCGAAAGGAGCCCGCATGGCCG
Organism: Prolixibacter denitrificans; assembly: GCF_003014495.1. GTDB lineage: Bacteria > Bacteroidota > Bacteroidia > Bacteroidales > Prolixibacteraceae > Prolixibacter > Prolixibacter denitrificans. The sequence goes on from NZ_PYGC01000013.1 coordinate 93,294, forward strand.
GTCCGGGAGAGTTTACTCAAAGGGCGTTCCTGAACGGGAAGATGGACCTCTCGCAGGCTGAAGCCGTGGCCGACCTGATTGCCTCTACCTCGGCCGCATCGCACAAACTGGCCCTGAACCAGATGCGCGGAGGCTTCTCACAGGAACTGATTAAGCTGCGCGGAGAATTGCTCAGCTTTGTGTCACTCATTGAGCTGGAGCTTGATTTTAGTGAGGAAGATGTGGAATTTGCCGACCGGACCCAATTGCTCGAACTGGCTACCCGCATCGAGGAAATGATTGGCAAGCTGGCCGACTCGTTCAAGCTGGGAAATGTCATCAAAAACGGTATTCCGGTCACCATTGCCGGCGAAACCAACGTGGGCAAATCGACCTTGTTGAACGCCCTGCTGAATGACGAACGCGCCATCGTATCGGAGATTGCAGGAACCACACGCGACGTTATTGAAGACGTTATCAATATTCGGGGCGTCAGCTTCCGGTTCATCGACACGGCCGGTATCCGTACCACTGCCGACAAAATAGAAAGTATGGGTATCGAGCGGACATATCAGAAAATCAAACAGGCCAGCATTGTGCTGCTGCTTCTCGACCTCACCCGGGAACCCGAAAAATACCTTCAGAACCTGGAAGATGTGCGCCAGCATATCAACCAACAGAACCTGATCATCGTAGGGAACAAAGCCGACCAGGTGGACGAAGGCGTTGTCCGAAAGATGCTAATGGACATTACCCTGGCCGATAATGAAGATATGGTCTTCATCTCCGCCAAGATGGGCCATAACATCGACAGCTTGAAAAGCCTGTTACTGGAAACAGTGAACCTGTCGCGTTTAGACAGCGAAGAAGATGTGATTGTGACCAACGCCCGTCACTATGAAGCGCTCACCCAGGCCCGCGAATCCATTCAGCGCGTGCTGGATGGTATCGAAAATGGCATTACCGGTGATTTTCTGTCGCAGGATATCCGCGAATGTATGCACTATCTCGGTCTTATCACCGGTGAGATCAGCACGGACGAGGTGCTGGGGAATATTTTCCGGAATTTTTGTATCGGAAAGTAACGAAAAACTTCAGATTCAAGCGACGATTTCGATGCTATCAGTATATTGCTAGAATACTCACTGAAACAACTCCAGAATTTCCTCCAGAATTACCTTTCCAAAGTAGTCGGTCAGATTGACCGTTGAAAGGATTTGCCGGAGGTTTTCGGTTTCGTGCGGCACACCGACGAGCTTTTCTTCGAGCTCTTCGATGGGTTGCGATGCAAAGAAATCGCCGAAAATCTTCACGTCCTGAATGACACCCTTCTTCACATCCATGTGCAGTTCGATGAAACCGGCGGGTACTTTAATGGCTTTGTTGAAATCGTAGCTGGGTGAACCACCAAAATTCCAGTCCCAGGTACTGTACTTTTCCGCGGCCAGTTGCTCTATTTTCGCCACTTCATCCGATCTTAACTGATGAATGGTTGTATTCTCTCCGTTCTCCTTGACGATTTGTCCGATAAGCAGCTCCTTAAATTTGTCGACGGTAATGCCTCCCGGGAAATAGTCAATCAGGTTCGTTACGCGGGCCCGGGCCGACTTCACCGCTTTGTCCCGGAATTTCAATGGATTAATTTTCAACGCCTCACTCAATACCTTCATCTCGGAATCCAGCAAAATGGTACCGTGTTGAATGAGCTTTCCGTTGCGTGCCAGCTTAGCGTTACCGCTGAATTTCTTGCCATCGATCACCAAATCATTCCGTCCTTCGAGTTTAGCCGGCACATCCAGGTTGTTCAGCAAATCGACCACCGGCTGGGTGAATTTCGAGAAATCGGAAAAATCGTCGTCGCCCAGGGGCGTATGGAACGAGAAGTTTAGATTCCCCAGGTCGTGGTAAACGGCACCACCGCCCGACATGCGGCGAACTACCTTTATCTTGTTTTCCGTGACATAATCGAGGTTGATTTCCGCCAGCGTATTCTGGAACCGTCCCACAATGATGGAAGGCGCATTTACGTATAGCAAGAAGATCTCGTCGTTCGGATATGTATTCAGCAAATACTCTTCGGAAGCGATATTGAAATAAGCGTTATTTGAGGGCGAATCGATAATCAGCATGAATAAATTTTTTTGCAAAAATAGGAAGTTTTTGGTTGTCAGAGTCACGAATCAAAAGGAATACAAAACATTAAGACTTTCAGTCTCCACATCGTTTTTAACCGATTAATGTGCTTGATTATAAGCTATCTAAATGAAAAATCCCGGCCAAATTGAACCGGGATTGTTTCTATTCAGCCCCCAAAAAAATGCCATCAAGTATTGTGTTAATTCTGTACCAGGTATTGCAGCCAGTATGCAATTTCCGATGCTGTAAAGTTGCAGTGCCCGTACCGGTCTGGAATGACGACAGGAGTCAGGTAATTTGATGATGGCGGGTTGAAATAGGCTTTCTCGTAATAGTCCACCTCCTGCTGAACCAACGCTATGTGATCATACTGACCATGAATAGTAATTAGTGGAAGATCCAGAATTCCAGACGTTTCAAAATGATTATTGAGAGTTTGCACGGCTTTGCCCCAATCCGGCGTTTTAATGCGCTCAACGGTCAGGTTCAGTTTTCGATCATTATCCGAACCTTCATAAATCCTGCGGGGAAATTTGTTGTTAAAAGGATTCCCGTGTAACCGATCAACGGCGTCATTCGTCGCTTTAATGGCAAACCGCATGACATCAAGAATATTCCTAATGACCATTTGTGGATTAGTGCGGTCCGCAGGTATTCCGGAACAGTCCAAAAACTGATTTATCTTATTCCCGTTGTTATTCAAGTAATCATCGGACAAAACTTCAATGATGGCAGCCGGTAAGGTTCCGTTGTTCCATTCCTGAATGGTCCTTTTGGGAACAAATCTGGGACTTCCCAGGTAAATACCTTTAATGCTCGGTCCGAAAAAGTATTTGAACAGTACATGGGCATCGCCGTAATACTGTAGCTGGTCATAAAAATTTCCAATCGGACAGCATGTCGCAACAGCAGCTGAAAACAATTCAGGATAATCTTCGACGGTTAGCACCGTGATTAAACCACCTTCTGAAGGCCCAACGAGAACAATACCATTCGGCGGATCATAGGTAGTGGCATTCGTAATGAAAAATTCGGCAATTGTTGTTCGCAGTAACAAAATATCCTGCTTTGCCTCCGGAACTATCAGACCATTGTCACGATAACTTGTCGTCGCATACCCCATCTCCAACGCATTGGTCACGAAATAGGAAATTGGAATATAGCCGCCGGCACCATTGGGAATTGAGTCATCAGGTAAAGCCACAGGTTTGTCAAAATCGACATAACCATGGGCGTAAACCAATAAGATTTTAGGATTCGTTGAATTATTCCATGACGCAGGAAGTTGAATGTCGTAGAGGGCTCCAGAGGAAAGGGTACCGTTAGCTGGGGTAACACCCACCCCATTTTTCAATGTGCTGGTCTCCACATTTTCAGGTTCAAAAATTTCATCCTGACACCCGGGAATGAAAAATAAGGCCATCATTCCCAGAAAAATCAGGATAAATTTTTGTCGAAAATAAAGAGCTTTTTTCATGGTAACTTGGTTTTTAGGTTCACCATTCAAGTTACGGTTTATATTGCTGAATTTCAATATATTGATGTTATCATAACGATTGTCTTTATTCAATAGCTGCCAGGTAACATTTGCCTGAAAATAAATTGAAAAGAACTCCTGATTTGCAAAAAAGAAGGCCGCCCAACACATTCCGGGCAGCCTTCTTTCTTAGAAATTTTAATAGCCAACTCTCCTTCTTCAGATCATCCGAAAAGTTTCTTATAAATTATTCATGGGAATCGTCACATAGATACCAATCCGGGCCCCCGACCAATCCTGCCTAACCGGACCATTCTCGCCGACCAGATAATGTAGAACATTCTCCTTCGTTTCTATTTTGCTTTTCGCATTATATTCATAACCGGCATAAATACCAAAAGAGATGTCGGTAAAAAAGTAGCGACTCATCCTGACCTGCGGCATCATCCACCAGTTGTGGCTTTCGAACTGATATGTTTCGTCAAACCCCTGACTGGGAATGACTAATTTTTCAGCTATATCAATATTAGCAAGCTTAATTCCGGAAGACAACTCCAGTCCCAAAAACAGGTTGCTCCCAACTTCTTGTTTATACGAAACGATTCCACCAAAATTCACGGCCCGGGCTTTAATATCCATCCTATACGAACCCGAATAATCGGCATAGCTGTTTCGTGCACCGGTGGAATAATAACCGGTAGTGGCCCCGAAACCGAACGATGGATTCAAATAGTACAACACGTCGGCTCCGAAATTAGCATAGCCCGGAAACGCTTTCATACTTTTCACATTCACCCCTATATCGGGAATGGCGTACTGCTGAAAATCTTTAAAATCAGCCATCGCATACGTACCCCAACCAATGGCCGGACGAAATTCAAACCCCTGCCCTTTCAGACCTATACTAATGAAACAAAGGAAAACGAGCGGTATAATTCTTTTAATGGACATAATCTGTGATTGCCAGGTGATAACCTGAATTAAAAAAGATATAGTTATTTAAGAGGCGGAAATCCCATGGATTGGCATGATGATTAAGCTCTAACTTGACCACGTCATTGTCATAGTCGTACACGAAAATCTTTTTTTGCGAATAGGAAACCAACAATAAATTGTTTGTCACGGGATCGAAATTGATGGGATTCGCCACAAACTGATTCAGATTACGAATGGTTTGCCCGGTCGAACAATCCATCACGTAAATACCATCCATTGCATTTACCAACAACTCATTGGGCTTTCGGGGATTAAAAAGACAACTGATATCATTCCCTGAATCTTCGTACTGCACAATTATTTGCTGGTTGTCGACCTCTTCGCAAATGTGCAACCCAAGATCATTACAAAAGGCTGCATAATGACCGTCAGAGGATATGGCAAACCGGTAATACCTGTTTCCGCGGATAGAGCCCAAAGGTCCTGAATCAGAAATAATACTGTCGTTTTGAATATTCAACAAACAAAAACGGCCGTCATAACCAACCAGGAAGATAGTATCGTTCAGGTTCTTCATTACCTGAATCGTTGCATTATCGCCCAATCCATTAGGAAGTTCCTCCAATACCTTCATATCGGAAGTACTAAACCGCATCCGTTTCTGGTTCACAATAGCATACAGGCTTTGATTATCTTTCGAGAATGTCAGTGTGGGATTATTATTATAGTCGTACGGAAAATCATAGTTACCGGCAGTTTTTAAATTTTCATCCACTTCCCTGACAAACATGGGGTCTTTCAAAAAGTAGGAATGCATATCGGGCTTGTATAGCATATCGGTGAACTGCAGCCCATCTTCAGTTCCCAACGTATGCCTTTCATAAAGGTAATGAGTCGCTTTTCCCCAAATCGTTGATTTCAATGGTTCAAAATCAATCCGATGAAGAAGTGGCTCTCCAAGTCCGGTCGCCGGAATTGTATAGGAATTACCCGATGGCACCAGAACTTTTGAAATAGTATCTCCCAGGCTATAGTAGGTTTGACACTGAAATGGATTTGGCGTCCAGCTGATAGTCAGACTATCCAGGTTTTCGGCAAACTGAATATCGACAGGGTAATCATAAGTGTAGTTGACTACGGCTGTATGGATATCTCTGTTCAGATCATAAAACTCGGTTGTTAGTGTCACATTAATCTGCCCACCTACATATAAAGAGTCGATAAATGAAGTACTCTCGGAACTATAAAGCGCAACAGAATACCGGTCGTTGATACCTTTGTTATCGATCGACAACTTGTAGGCGTGGAAAAATGAGGAGTTAAACTTATCCCATGAGAATTTGATAAACCCGTTTTCAATGGAGGAAGTTAGTTTCAGGTTCGGTGCCTTTGGATTTTCAAATACAACAACCCACTCTTTGGTAAATAGGAATCCTTCATTCCCTGTTACATCAGCCAGGCTCCCTGTACCGGAAGTAGTATATACTTTCATCTCCATCGGATACATACCCTCATGAAAGCTGGCCGGATCAATATCTATGTAGCCACTTGTTTTGTCGTAAACATGCTGCTCTTCGTTCAGCGTAATTATAACACCCACAATCGGCTGATTGTCCGAAACCAAATTGAAATTATAACGGGATTTCGTCCACACATGGAGTGTATCATCATTCAAATCGAGTGTGAGGTTTTGAACCTGCGGTGGAGTAGTGTTTTGATCGACTTCGACAAAATTCTCCCCTACCGGAGAATACGTACACGAGTAAATCAGTGGAATCAATCCAATGAGAATAGAAAATACAAGCTTTTTCAATCTTTTGTTAGTTAGTTAACCAATCTGGTTTGTCTGTCTGCGTCACAAATGTAACATAAAACGCTATCAAGAAATCTGTTTTTTTATATGAATATTCTCATGATAGCAATAAAACAAACACACTTGTTCGGCACTATCTTTTTCCTTGAACAAAGAAACCTTCCATATTTTTGTTTTTATACCAATTGGTATATATTTGTAAGAGGTATGAAGAAATCGGAAAGGACAAAGCAGTTCATTATTGCGCAGACCGCTGCCATTTTCAACAAGAAAGGGTTTGCCGGTACGTCCATGGCCGATATTACCGGAGCAACGGGCCTCACCAAAGGAGCCATCTACGGAAACTTTGCCAACAAGGATGCAGTGGCACTGGCTGCTTTTGCTTTCAACTACGGACAGATACGAAAAACGGTTCATACCGGGCTGCAGCAGGCCAAAAATACGCGCGAGAAGCTGATGGCTTACGTTTCGTTTTACAAAGAGTACTACCCCACCATCTTTGAATGGGGAGGCTGCCCGATTTTGAATGCTGCTTCCGATTCCGACGATGCCCACCCTGCACTTTTCGAAAAGGCAAGTTCGGCGCTGGAAAGCTGGCGTAACAATCTTATATCCATTATCGAGGAGGGTCTGGACAACGGGCAGGTAAAACCAGATGTCGAACCCGAAGCTTTCGCCGATGTATTCATATCGCTGGTGGAAGGAGGCATCTTGATTGCGAAAACGCTGGGCACCGAAAAGCCCTTACTATCGAACCTGGAACAGTTGAAAACACAGATAGAACAAATAGTAATCTGAATAAATAAATTTTTTTAATCATGAATATACCAATTGGTATAAACATATTAAAGAAACAAAAACCAATATCCTTATGAAGAGAGTAGTTATTACCGGACTGGGAGCGGTAACCCCACTAGGCAATAATATTCAGGACTTCTGGCAAAATGCCGTTGCCGGGAAAAGTGCGGCCGCCACCATCACCCGCTTCGACCCGACGAAATTTAAAACGCGGTTTGCCTGCGAAGTAAAGGATTTCAATCCGGCAGAATACCTCGAACGCAACGAAATCAAGCGCAGTGATCTTTTCACTCAATATGCATTGTACGCCGCCGCCCAGGCCATGGAAGATTCCGGTCTGGATTTATCGAAAATGGATCCGTTCGATGTCGGCGTTATCTGGGGGTCCGGACAAGGCGGAATGGGAACATTTGAAGAAGAGGTAACCAAGTATGTGCAGAATGGCTTTGAACCCCGTTTCAGTCCGTTCTTCGTGCCCAAACTGATCGTCAACATGGCATCGGGAATGATTTCGATGAAATACGGATTACAGGGGATGAATTATACCACGGTCTCGGCGTGTGCTACTTCCAATACTTCCATCATGGATGCTTTCAATTACATCCGGATGGGAAAAGCCAAAGCATTCGTAACCGGTGGTTCAGAAGCACCGATTACTCCGGCATCGATGGGCGGATTCAGTGCCCTGAAGGCGATGTCGACCAACAACGATCATCCCGAAGCAGCCAGTCGTCCGTTCGATGTGGACCGCGACGGCTTTGTGATGGGCGAAGGAGCCGGTGCGTTGATTCTCGAAGAATACGAGCACGCCAAAGCACGCGGAGCTCACATTTATGCCGAGATGGTCGGTGCAGCTATGACGGCCGACGCTTTCCATATGACCGCTACGCACCCGGAAGGAATCGGAGCCATAAAAGCGATGGAGCTGGCGCTGGAAGAGGCACAACTCAATCCCGATAAGGTGAATTACCTGAACGTGCACGCCACCTCCACACCGGTAGGTGACCCGAGTGAGGTAACAGCTGTACAGAAGGTATTTGGCGAAAAACCGCTGTTAAACATCAGTGCGACCAAATCGATGACCGGACACTTGCTGGGAGCAGCCGGTGCAGCCGAGTCGATTTTGTGCATCAAAGCCATCACTGATAACATCGTACCGCCCACCATCAATACGGTGAACCTCGACCCGGCCATCCCGAAAGATGTACGCATCATTACCGGCGAAAGCATCGATGCCCAGGTGGATGTCGCCATGACCAATAGCTTCGGCTTTGGCGGGCACAACGCAACGCTGATTTTCAAAAAAATCTGATAATAATAAAACATTAGAAATGAGAGATGAACTTTACTCCCATTGTTCATTTCTCATTTTTTATGAATAAAACAGAAACAACTACCCTTCCGCCGGCACCACCATCTTATTATACCGGTTCCGGTACTCGACCGGTGTCAGGCCGGTTATCTTCCGGAAGGTATTTCGAAAAGCCTTGCTATCGGTATAACCTACTTCGAACATCACCTCGCCAATATTCTTTCGACTGGTTTCGAAGTTGCGTTTGGCTACTTCCATCTTCACCCGCTGAATGTATTCCAGCACCGAATTATTCGTGGCCCTTTTGAACCGCCGCTCAAAACTGCGCCGGCCGACCGATAGCTTATCAGCCAGCTCATCTACAGTTATCCGGCCGTCGATGTTCTGTTCAATATAATTCTGCGCTCTCCTGACCAAATCATCGTCGTGCTTTTTCTGTCCTTTGAACATGGCAAACGGCGACTGACTGTTCCGACCGATATCGATGGCAAAATACTTCGACGTGAGGATGGCCATTTCCCTGCCGGCAAACTTCTCCACCAAATGAAGCAACAGGTTCCAGTACGAGTTAGCCCCGCCGCTGGAATAAATCCCGTTTTCCTCCGTCACAATCAAACCATCCTGCACATCCACCATAGGAAACAACTCGCGAAACAATCCGGTGAAGCCCCAGTGAGTAGAGCATTTCTTTCCATTCAGCAATCCCGTAGAGGCCAGCAGGAAGGCTCCCACACACAGGGACGCCACCTCGGCCCCATCATTGTATTGATCGATAATCCAGGGTATCATTTCCCGATTGGCAGCTATCGCTTTTTCCATATCACCAAACAGGGCCGGAATAATGATCAAATCGGGTTGGCCGGCTTCTGGCAGCAACTTGTCAGGATGAACAGAGAAATGACCGTTTCCCAGTTGAACTTCGCTCTTCACTCCTACCAACTCTACCTGGAACAGCGGTTCTTTTCCCGCTTCTTTATAGAACTGGTTCACCGCACTGAAACAATACTGCGGGTCGGCAATGGCCTGCAAAACGGAGCTTTCGGGAACAAGGATGGCTATTTTCTTCATATCAGTCTGTTTTGTGTATCCATGAAAAAGCTAACTGCGTATAACATCAAATATAAGACGTTCTTGTCGGAAATAGACTTTCATTTGTCGCTTTCGTACATCTCAGCTGCCGGTTGAACGCCGTAAGTTTGTACAAAGCGACAGGATGATAACACAATAAACTAAATAATAACATCATGGAAACAAAAGCAAAGACCATCATTACCGTTCAGGCCATCATCGACGCACCGGTTGACAAGGTGTGGGATGCATGGACCAACCCAAAGCACATTGTTCAGTGGAACGCAGCATCGGATGACTGGCACACACCCAAAGCGGAGAACGATTTACGCCCGGGTGGAAGATTCACCTCACGCATGGAAGCCAAAGACGGCAGCATCGGCTTCGATTTCGAAGGCGTATACGACGAGGTGAAAAATAACCAATTCATCTCTTACACCATGGAAGACGGCAGGAAAGTAGAGGTATCCTTCGAATCCGGAGGTGGTGCGACCAGTGTCATTGAACGCTTCGAAGCAGAAAACACAAACACTATCGAACAGCAACAGTTTGGCTGGCAATCGATTCTTAATAATTTTAAGAAGTACGTGGAAGGAAATCACCCCTACCCGCGATGATTATCGGGGCCCTAAAGGGGACTTGAAACTGCCCTTCCAGATAATATTTCGAGGGATAAAACAAAAAGTAAAAAGCTTACAAAAGAGCCATTTTAACCAATAAAATTCATAGCCATGTCAAAAGTGAGTACATACCTTAATTTTCTTCGGGATACGGAGAAAGCTTTCAATTTCTACAAAGAAATCTTCGCCACCGAGTTGACCGAACCCGGATTCATGCGTTACGGCGACATTCCCGTTCATGAAGGAATGATTCCTATTCCGGAAGATGAAAAGAACCTGATCATGCACGTGGAGCTACCGATTCTCGGTGGTCATGTGATAATGGGAACCGATGTCCCTAAGTCCATGCAATCGCAGATAACCATGGGCAATAACGTATACATCATGCTGCAACCCGATACCCGCAAGGAAACCCGGAAGCTGTTCGATGCCCTTTCTGAAGGCGGAATCATACGAGAGGAACTGCAGGATATGTTTTGGGGTGACTACTACGGCAGCTGCACCGATAAATTCGGCGTGCACTGGATGTTCGACTGTACAGAGAAAGCCAGCTAGCGTATTATGGGAAAACTGCACTCATTTCAGTTCATTACACTGAACGGATTTCTGAACGATCCCAACGGGGACATCAGCTGGCACCGGCATGGCACCGAAGAAAACCAATTCGCCAACAACAGCATGCAGTCTGGCACTACCTTACTGTTTGGACGGAAAACCTACGAAATGATGGCTTCCTACTGGCCTACACCTCTGGCCGCGGAAAACAGTCCGGAAGTAGCCCAAAAGATGAACATCGCCAAGAAGATCGTTTTTTCACGCACCCTGAAACAGGCCGGATGGGAAAACACGTTGATAGCTAATGATGCCGTGGAGGAGATGAAACGGTTGAAGGAAACATCGGATGGCAACTTTACCTTGCTGGGGAGTGGCACCATCCTGACACTGTTTGCTGCAGCCGGCTTGATTGACCAGTACATGGTGATGATTGACCCGGTAGCCATCGGTGCCGGCTCAGCCGTTTTCGGTGGCATACCGCAACCACTGAACCTGGAACTCACCAACGTCCAATCCTTTAAAAGCGGTGTGGTATTGCTTAGCTACCGGCCGTTACAGGAAGTTTAACCATCAATAGAAAAACAATGAAAGATCAGATAACACCCTGCCTCTGGTTCGACCACCAGGCAGAAGAGGCAGCCCGTTTTTATACTTCCGTTTTCCGGAATTCGAAGATTGACAACATCTCCTATTATGGAAGCGAAGGACAGGAAATACACGGACAAAAAGAGGGAACGGTCCTCACCGTCAATTTTCAAATCAACGGGCAAAAGTTCATGGCGCTGAATGGCGGGCCTGTCTTCCAAATCAGCGAGGCCGTTTCGTTTATGGTGAATTGTGATACCCAGGAAGAGATTGACTACTACTGGGAAAAGCTGTCGGATGTACCCGAAGCAGAGCAATGCGGCTGGCTGAAGGATAAATACGGCGTTTCGTGGCAAATCATTCCAACCGTCCTGGGCGAACTGATGAGCGATGCCGAACGCGCTCCCCGTGTAATGAAAGCGTTTCTGCAAATGAAGAAATTTGATATTGAGAAGCTGAAACAGGCGTAGCCCGGCTTCGCCCACCCCGGATTCAGATAGTGCAATGGATAAGCGGCGTACATTCTAACGCGGATGAGTGAACTTTCGTTGCTGCGCCGCACGTACAGGCATTAAACCAAGATTCTTTTATACCAGTCCTTTTACCTTGATGCAAAAGGACGAAAAGATCAAGTCAAAGTAATCCTTCCACCCGCGTCACTGTTTTTTCTTTCCTACCCACTACCCGGAATCCCCACCAAAAACCGCTCCCGCCTTCTCCTGCCCGGGCTATCCCGATGTACATCGGGAACGGGCCCGCACACTTTTCGCCTATCGGCGAAGATGGGGATTATCACCGAACCGTTCTTAAAACAATTAGTAATGAAAAATGAACAATCGAAAGACCGTTCTATATCGTCTAAGGTTGAGCAAAGCGAAATCCCGACCGTGCGTCGGGGTCTAATGTCTATTGTCTTTTTTCCAACAACAGTAACCGCGAAGCTGAACAACAGAAACGACAATAACAATTAGTAATGAAAAATGAATAATGAACAATCGAAAGACCATTCTATATCGTCTAAGGTTGAGCAAAGCGAAATCCCGACCGTGCGTCGGGGTCTAATGTCTATTGTCTTTTTTCCAACAACAGTAACCGCGAAGCTGAACAACAGAAACCACAGAAACAAAAGTAACCATAGAAACGGCGAAGCCCAACCTGAAACTTGAAACCTGAAATCATTTAACGGTCTTCTTAACACATAACACTTAAAACTTCTCCCTCTTGAAACCTTTCCAAAATATTTCAGTTTATTTAGGTGTGGAAGAAAACAACGTCATAAAGGAACAACACCCCATGCAGGAAACGCTCGATCAACGGTTGACAGAACGGAATATCAAACCCACAGCGGTGCGGTTGCTGGTATTGAAGGCGTTTATGGCACAGGAGGCGGCGATTGGCCTGGCGGATTTGGAGAACCGGTTCGACCATGCCGACAAGACCACCCTGTACCGTACCCTGAAAACCTTCGAAGAGCACAAGCTCATCCACAGCATCGACGATGGTACCGGCGCCCTGAAATACGCTTTGTGCCAGGAAACCTGCGATTGTACCCCGGAAGATTTGCATGTCCATTTCCTCTGCACGGTCTGCAACAAAACATTCTGCCTGAACGACACACCCATCCCTCAAATTAACCTGCCGACCGATTTTAGCCTCGACAGCGTCAACATGGTGGTGAAAGGCCTCTGCTCCGACTGCCGATAAATCCCCTCATTTTCATTACACTTTACAATCGCTGTGCACTTTTGCAACCCGGTTGCATAGGCTCCCGCCCTATCTTTGTGTCCATAAGAAGAGGATACAACCATGAAAAAATATCAGCTGAAGAATCTCGATTGTGCCAACTGCGCCGCTAAAATAGAAGATGGCGTGGGCAAACTCAGCGAAGTACAATTTGTGAATGTCAACTTTGCCAACCTGTCGATGACCATCGAAACCGACGACATCGATCGGGTGCGGCAGAAGATTCGCGAGCTCGAGCCCGACGTCGAAGTAACCGATAACGACGACACCCCGCAACTGATTGCCAAAAGCGAACTGGCCGAGAACCGGGGAACGCTTGTCAAGGCAGGAATCGCTACGGCGTTGTTGGTTTTGGGAATCATATTCAAGGACGTGTTAGCTCAAACGCCCTATCACCTGGCAGAATATGCCGTATTTGTCGCGGCCTGGCTCATCAGCGGCTGGAAAGTGATTGCCGGCGCTATCCGTAACATCGTCAAAGGACGTGTTTTCGACGAGCAGTTTTTGATGACCGTCGCCACGCTGGGCGCGTTTGCCATTGGCGAGATGCCCGAGGCCGTTGCCGTTATGCTCTTCTACGTAGTGGGCGAACTGTTCCAGGACATTGCTGTAGGCCGTTCCCGGAAATCCATCAAAGCCTTGCTGGAAATCAAACCCGAATTTGCCAACGTGAAACAAGGAGCAGAGATTCAGAAAGTGTCGCCCGAAGAGGTACAGGTGGGCGATGTGATTGTGGTGAAAGCCGGTGAGAAAGTCCCGCTCGACGGAACGGTGCTCGAAGGGAGTTCGTTTGTCGATACGGCAACGCTGACGGGCGAGAGCGTTCCCCGCAAGGTAAACGCCAACGACGAAATTATGGCCGGCATGATCAACCAATCGGGACTGCTGACCATACAGGTGAACAAAACCTTCAGTGAATCATCCATCTCGAAGATACTGGAGCTGGTCGAAAATGCGACGGCCCGGAAAGCCCGAACCGAAAAGTTCATCACCACCTTTGCCAAATACTACACGCCGGTGGTGGTTATCGGTGCCCTGTTGCTGGCCGTGTTGCCGCCGCTGTTCATCGCCGGAGCCACCTTCAGCGAATGGATTTACCGCGCGCTGGTCGTGCTGGTTATCTCCTGCCCCTGTGCCCTGGTCATCAGCATTCCGCTGGGCTACTTTGGCGGCGTGGGCCGTGCCTCCAAACACGGTATCCTGGTGAAAGGCTCGAACTTCCTCGACGCTCTGACGCAGGTAAGAACGGTAGTCTTCGACAAAACCGGAACACTGACCCAAGGCGAATTCAAGGTTACCCATGTCGTTACCGTGAATGGCTACAACGAGCAACAACTGCTGGAATATGCCGCCATCGCCGAGTCGGGCTCGAACCACCCCATCGCGCAATCCATCCTCGACGCCTGGGGAAAGCCGGTCGATGCAGCCCATATTTCAACAGTGAAGGAAATATCCGGGCATGGTGTGGTGGCTACCGCGAATGGAAACACCATCCTGGCCGGAAACGACAAGTTGCTGCACCGCGAACTCATCGAACACGATAGCTGCGATGTGGAAGGAACGGTGGTGCATGTGGCCGTCGATAAGACGTATGCCGGCTACCTGGTGATTGCCGACCGCATCAAGGAGGATGCCGCGGAAGCCATCCGGAAACTGAAGAAGCGGGGCATGAAAACCGTGATGCTGACCGGTGACGAAACATCGGTAGCGCGGTCGGTGGCCGAGAAGCTGCAGCTCGACAGCTACTATGCCGAACTCCTTCCGGAAGACAAGGTACGGCACATCGAGGCATTGCTCGACGGCGAACACAAAGTAGCTTTTGTGGGCGACGGTATCAACGATGCGCCGGTGATTGCCCGTGCTGACGTGGGCATGGCGATGGGTGCGCTGGGTTCCGACGCCGCCATCGAAACCGCCGACGTGGTGCTGATGACAGACTCGCCGGCCAAAGTGGTCGATGCCATCGATGTGGCCGGGAAAACGCGCCGGATTGTCTGGCAGAACATCATATTCGCCCTGGGCGTGAAGTTCATCTTCATCCTCCTGGGAATTGCCGGCATTGCCAACATGTGGGAAGCGGTCTTCGGTGACATGGGCGTAGCGCTCCTGGCGGTGTTCAACTCGATTCGCGTCCTCCGGGAAAGTTAAAACGGTTACGCTTCGCGGTTTCTGTTGTTCCTATCGTTACTGTTGTTGGGCTTCGCGGTTCCTGTGGTTTCTGTTGTTCCTATGGTTTCTGTTGTTGAGCTTCGCAGTTACAGCATTTCAGGTTTCAGGTTGCGCCAGAGGTTGCAGTGAGCGATATTGTTACTGTTGTTCGAAGAGTTTTAAGTGTTATGTGTTAAGTTTTAAGAATGGTCGGTGATAATCCCCAGGTTCGCTGATAGGCGAAAAGTGTGTGGGCCCGTCAAAGTCGCCCGGGCAGGAGAAGGCGGGAGCGGTTTTTGGCGGGGATTCAGGGAAGTGGGTAGGAAAGAAAAAACTGTGACGCGGGTGGAAGGACTACTTTGACTTGTCCCGATGTATATCGGGATTGGTACTTTTGGGTCAAGCCAAAAGGACAATGTAGGAAGTGTTGTTCTGCTTCGATGGAGGACTTCTTTGTGTCCGTTGTGTAAACCTTAGCGTCCTTTGTGGTAAGTTTTAACCGCAAAGTGCACAAAGAAAGCACAAAGTACACAGTCTATCTTCGTGTTATGAGTGGTAAAAAAGGCTCCACGCTAAGACCGCAAAGATTTTCGCAAAGGGCGCAAAAACGTCCACCGATGACACGGCTAAAGAATGAAGGATAACCGCGGATAAGCTTCCGGTTATTTTCTGCAGCAAGTTAGCGGGCTGTCCCCCTTGGGAGGGGGAATCAAAGGGGGAGGAAAAATTTCTGATTGTCCATTTTCTGATTTTTCAATGAACAAATCCTCCTCCGGCCTTCGGCCACCTCCTCCGAAGGAGGACATTCGCGAACGACTGCACTTTAATGAAATGTCGCTGTTTAAGACCGGCTTAATCAACAGAAAGAAACTTCTTCGATTAAGATGCGCTTCTCACCTCCGAAAGATGAAGAAGTTTATCCGGCGAGATGAAGAACTTCGTACCGTGAGATGAAGAAGAAAATCCGGCGAGATGAGCTTCGCACGGTCGTGAGATAAAGAACTCACGGATGCGGGAAACGGTTCTCCTGCCGGCCGGAAACAGTGGATTTTCAGAAACCACGTCTGCTTTTACCCAAAACCTAACATGATCTGGTCCCAAACCATGTGTGTTTTTACCCCAAACCTAATGTGGTTTGAAGTGAAACCTGCGGTGGTTTCGCGCTACCGACGCCTTACTCCTTTTGGGGGTCCGCCGTGGAAAAAAGTATGTCCCCCGAACATATTTCAGGGTGTGCCGTGTGAAAAAGTATGTACCCGGAACATTTTTTGAGGTGCCTGTCTTGTCCTGAAATAGCTTGACGTAAAAAGTCAGGAAAATGAAGAAAGGAAAAGAGGCCATGTTAAGCGATCACATGGAAGGATTTCAGGAAAAACCGATTAATTACAATGCTTACGAAGTTAGTTTCAGGCGCTGGTTGGTCGGCCAGATAGATGCAGAAAAGATGAGTTTTCAGCAGGCACGCGACCGGTTTGATTTAGGTTCCCAGTACCGGCGCATTATCAGGAACTGGCAGGAACGTTATTCCGATGATATTCACTTATCTTTACAGGCGATGAGTGGAAAAGAAAGAACAGATGTAAAAGCGCTGGAGAAG
>NZ_PYGC01000014.1 GCF_003014495.1 Prolixibacter denitrificans
ACAAATACAATCATAAACGGCCGCATCGTAGTGTGGACATGATGTTCCCCACTGATGCACATAAGCAAACCGGAACATTAAAGAAACACTGGAAAAAGCGTTCCTATCCGTTGAAGCGTGAATCAGGTGATACATAAAAACCTGTCAGGCCAACCCGGGTTAAGAGAAAAACCGGGATGAAGGAACAGGATTAACACGGAGAATTTTCGGGTATTTCAGGTTTTAGAAACAATCTCAAGTCTGTTTTAGGTTTTGCTATTAAAAGCGACGGGCCAGGCAGGAATATAAAAAGAAGTATATTTGGAATCCAGTTGTTACGAAATAACAAACAACCGGACTCACCAATTAAGTATAAATCTGTCAAGCTATTTTAGGGGAGGTCAGGCTTAATTTCGTCCGGTCAGTTGCTACGCGTGCGGCATGCGTTGCTACACGTGCGGTGTGAGCTGCTACAGGTCGGTCGTGCGTTGCTTCAGGTGCGTAACGGGTTGCTACGGGTCCGTTATGCATTTCTTCGTGTCAGGTGTGCGTTGCTACGCGAGGGTTACGCATTGCTACGGTTGTGTTAACGGAGAAGTGAACCGGAAAACAAACCAAACGCCGGGCTTGAAGAAAACGGCTCGCTCCATGGAGATGCAAAGCATTGCGTTTCTACCGTGTACCATTCGTAAAACGAGAGCGACCTATGCGCGTACGTAGAGACGTAGCATGCGAGAGCGCTCCTGAAGGCTTCGGAAGTTGTCCCGACCACTTACCCGGTTGCGCCAAGAACATGTGATTGTGGAATAATTTTTTTGTTAACTTGGGTGGGACTTAAGAATCAACAGAATGAAGACAGAAACCAATCACCCAATGTTAGAAGCACACAGCGTATCTCAATATTGGAATCTAAAAACAATGCACAACTAGTTAGCAGTAATATTAAAGAAGGAAATATGACCAGTATTTTTATTGATACGTTTACCTACAGATGGAAAGATAATGGTGATTCCTATTATTTTGGACGAACAGCAAATAACGATATCCCTCAATTTGGGCATAATGAAAAATTATATTTCCTAAATGAATTTATTACTTCCTTACTAATTCATGACAAAATATTAATAAAACTAGATTCCATAGAAGAACTTGAACTGTTAATTGGTATCGAAAACGTTTTGAAATTATTCACTGACGATGCCCTCCAAATAATTGACGATGGAGGGACCTTGGTTGGTTTTCTTGTTAATAGAAAAGGCAATAACATGCTAATGAATTTTAGCAATTGCTCCGGCTTACAAATTGAGGCAATCGAACAAAGACTTGACAAAAAGTACAAGGGCAAGATCCTTCATCGAAAATTGCAACCTCTACTTTTAAATGTTGAAAAAAAGAAGATAGACATAGATGGAGCTTGGACCGGCTCTTTAATAGAAGAAGAACTATATTATGATCTAAACAATAAGAATCTGACAAAGCTATTATCCTTGAGAGCAGAGGATATAGTAAACATTCCAGACAGTGATATTTTATCTTTCATGAGGTTATGTTATTTAAACAAAAGCCTTATTTATCAACATGATGTCAATGCAGATTTTCTATTAACAGAGGGATTTACATCAAAATTATTGGCCAATAAACTTTCTCCGATATTCGAAAAAAATACAGAGCCAGACAAACTATTTAATAAAATTATCTCGGATAAAGGAATACCTGACCTTGCAAGCCTAATACTAGATGAAGTAATTAAGTTCGAACATATCATAGAACTTCGAAATAGTATAGATGGAAAAAAATTTAGGAATTGGTTCAGGGAAAAAGGTTGGAATAAAGCATTAATTTATGAGGAATTAATGAAATTTAATCCAACTATCGCTTCAAAATCGTGGGTTCGCATTCTAAGGTGGATTTATCCCAATTTCATTGGACTTGCTACAAGTGGAATCGCAGGCGTTGGGGCAGCGGCATTTGATTCATTAATCGTTGAAAAATTGTTAAAAGGTTGGCATCCAAACTTCTTTCTTGATGACAAACTGAAAGAACACATAAATTCAGAAATTAATATCCATACAAAAAATATGGAGGAAAGTCGAATAAAAAAGAGACTGGGGCGTAAAGTTGGAAGAAATGAAATGTGTCCATGCGAGAGTGGAAAGAAATTTAAACATTGTTGTGGAAAATAAGTTGATATTAATCACAAGCACTTCATCATATGAAACATGAAATCACAGATTACATAAATTTAAACAATAGGCTTAAAGAATTAAATATTGACAAGTCAATTTCTCTTTCAATATTACCTGAAAATATTATCAGCGCTAATTCTGAAGATGATTTCGTTTTTACGGATACTGCATTAGAAATTAAAAAATATTTAAACCATCACGATATTGAAATAGAATTGCTCAAATCTACTGACTTAAAGCTAAAGCAACGTAGAGCAATTGATTTTTTTGCTCCAATTGTATTTATCGGATATTCAATATTGACTGAAAATTATCCTATAGTTAAGACAGTTATCGACTTATTATCAAAGCAAATATCAGATTATTACAAAGGAACATTCGGTAAAAAAAATGTCAAAATAGAGATAGTAGTAGAAACAACACCCAAATCAGAATATAAATCCATTAACTATGAAGGCGATATTGAGGGATTAAAAACCATTCCTGAAATAATTAAAAGTCTCAAAAAATGAAAAATCCCTATCCTGAGTTAAATGCTTTTTTCGAAAACTATAATGCCATAATTAATATAGCTCAATCTAAAGCAATATTCGTTCGTGCGATAGAAATACAAAAAGAACAAATTGAGATATTAGAGTCATTACTTAAAAAAATTACCGAAGAAAAACATACCGCTCAAAAAGAAGGAAATAATGAAAAATCGAATTTACTTCTATGTATTGGACTTAGCGTCGGGGCAGTAATCAATGAATTAACGTTAATAACAAAACTAAAAGAAGATAAGCCAGATGAAGCTTGGGATGCATTAATTATTGCACAAAATTCAATCTCTTCTGCCATTCGAAATCACCCGTTCAACGGCGATTATTTGGAAAAATATGCATATAAACTTTACTCTTACGAAAAATTACTTTTCCCCGAGATGTACTTCGCAAGCAGAGGTTGTACTGTTTCAAAATCTAAATGCTCAATTTGTGGAGAAAAGCTTGAGCATTGTGAGCACATGAAAGGATATGCTTATATGGGAGAATTATGTTATGAGATTATAGAAGAATTCGAATCTTTAGACGAAGTTTCTTTGGTTAAAAATCCGGCTGATAAAAGGTGTAGAATAATAGGTTTTCCTGAAGATGGAAAAACCTATGATATATTTACACACCGAGAAATTAAAGAGAAGAAATAAAAACACTATCGATAAAAAAATGTGAGGTGTAATCGAGTCACAATAGGTATCGGAATCAATTTAACAACTGAACCTTAAACCCATGAAAAACTTCGAAGGAAAAACAGCATTGATAACGGGTGGCGCTTCCGGTATCGGGAAACTGATGGCGGGCATCCTGTTGGTGCAAAAAGCCCGGGTCATTATCTGGGATCTCAATCAGGAAGGAATTGATGAAACCATTGGGGAGTTGTCTGCCCGCGGTTCCATTACCGGCTACCGGGTGGATGTGGCCAACGTGGAGCAGGTAAAAGAGACCGCTCAAAAAGTAAAGCAGGAACACGGCGTGGTGGATGTGCTCATCAACAATGCCGGTATTGTGGTCGGGAAATATTTTCATGAACACACCACCAACGACATCCTGAAAACCATGGAGGTCAACACTCATGCGCCGATGCTGGTTACCCGGGAATTCCTGGGGGATATGATGAAGCAAAACTCGGGGCACATCTGCAACATTGCCTCATCGGCCGGGATTGTTTCCAATCCCAAGATGGCCGTGTACGCCGCCAGCAAATGGGCCGTTACCGGCTGGTCGGACAGCCTGCGACTGGAAATGAAACAGCTTAAAAAGAATGTCGGCGTGACCACCATTATGCCCTACTACATCAACACCGGCATGTTCGACGGAGTGCAATCGCGCATCCCGATTCTGAAGCCCGAACCAACGGCCCACCGGATTATCAAAGCCATGAGAAAAGGGAAGAAGATGGTTACCTTCCCGCGGTACATTTACCCGCTCACCCGCATCAGTCAGGGGCTGTTTTCGACCAACGGTTTTGACTGGCTGGCCAGCAATGTATTTGGAATTTATACAACCATGGAACATTTTAAGGGACGCAAATCATAACGTTTGGAACACACCACGATGAACGAAACAGCTGAACAGATCATTGTTGAGAAACTGGAGAGCCAGCGGGCTTATTTCTCCACCCATCAAACCCGGGATATCCGTTTCCGGTTAAAGCAGTTGCGCAAGCTCAGGAAAGCCATCGGCCAATACCGGGAGAAAATAGAGAATGCACTGTGGGACGATTTGCACAAGTCGCCCGAGGAAGCCTTTCTGACCGAAATCAGCATTGTGACCGGCGAAATCGACAACCACATCAGGCACCTGAAGAAATGGGCCAAACCAAAACATGTTTCCACGCCCATTCAGCTATTACCGTCGTCGAGTAAAATCATTTACGAGCCGCTGGGAGTCGCCTTAATCGTGGCCCCGTGGAATTACCCGTTCCAGTTGTTGATCAATTCGCTGGTGGGCGCCATTTCAGCCGGCTGCTGCAGCATCTTGAAGCCTTCACCCGATGCGCCAACCATTGCCCGGGTCATGGAAGAGATGATTCACGAACACTTTGCCCCGGAATATGTGAGTGTTGTTCAGGGAGGAAGAGAAACCAACACCCGCCTGTTTGCCCAGCGTTTCGACATCATCTTTTTCACCGGCAGTCCGAAAGTCGGGAAAGTAGTGATGGAAGCAGCGGCCAAACATTTGACACCGGTGGTGCTGGAACTGGGTGGCAAAAGTCCCTGCATCGTCGATGCAGATGCCAACCTCGATATCGCTGCCAAACGTATCGCCTGGGGGAAATTGATCAACGCCGGGCAAACCTGTATCGCTCCGGATTACCTGCTGGCCCACCAATCGGTGAAAGACCAGCTGCTGGATAAAATCGCTGAAAACATCCGGTCGATGTACGGCCCCGACATCCAACAAAGCCGGTTCTATCCCCGCATCGTCAGTGAACGGGCCATGGAACGACTGACCGGATTGTTAAACCAGGGAACCATCCATTCCGGCGGCGAAGTGGATGCCAGCGAAAAGTACATCGCTCCCACCATCATCGACAATGTGTCACCTGATTTCATGGTCATGCAGGATGAAATCTTCGGCCCCATCCTTCCGGTGATGACCTTCGAACACATCGACGAAGCCATTGGATACGTGAACAAAAACGAAAAGCCCCTCGCCTTCTACTATTTCGGCAAGAATAAACAGGCAAAAGAAGTCTTAGCCAAAACTACTTCCGGCGGAGGCTGCATCAACGACACCCTACTGCACATTGCCAATCATCATATGCCCTTTGGCGGCGTTGGCAACAGCGGTACCGGCAACTACCACGGCCGGGAGAGCTTTCTGGCGTTCAGCAACCAGCGCTCCATCGTCACCTCGCCTACGTGGATTGACTTGCCCTTCAAATACGTGCCGTTCAAATACTTTTGGGTGTTGAAGAGGATATTGAAGTGAAGCCAGATTACGGCCGCTGACGCGACGGGAAAGACCATTCAGCAGATAGTCGTAAATTTGCTTCGTGCAACATTCATCAACGCTTAGCAGCTAACACAGCATCCGAATGAAAAATGAGAGAATTCAAACGCTTCATAGAAAAATACACGACCGTACCTGACAATGAATGGAACGTAATAAGTCAGGCTTTTACCCAACGAGAATTTTCCAAGAACGAAATCATTCTACAGGAGGGTGAAGTTTGCAAGCACTTCTATTTTCTGGAAAGCGGATTGCTGCGTTACTTCTACAATCACGATGGCAAAGAAGTCGTCAAAACATTTACCTTCCCGCCCTATTGTTTTACCTCCGAAGCCAGTTTTATCAACCGGCGCCCTTCACTCGAAAACATCCAGGCATTGGACGATTCAACGGCATGGCAAACCAACTACGAACAATACAGAAAGCTGGAAAAACTGTCGGCGTGGAAGAAATTCACCAATGGCCTTCTGAACGAATTTGACCTATTCTCGAAACTGATGATCATTCACCTAAAAAGTCAAACGCCCGAACAACGGTATTCCTGGTTGACGCAGAATTATCCGCCATCACTGCTTCAGAAAATTCCACAAAAGGATATGGCTTCGTTTCTGGGAGTCGCTCCGCAGTCCTTTTGCCGCATCAAAAATAAGTTGCACCAAAAAGCCAAAAGTTAACTTAAGTGAAGAGAGGTATGAATTAAAACCTGAAAATTTGCCTTTATATAAAACGGATAGAAATGGCAGGTTTTAAGACAATCCATGTGCCCATGTGGGACCAGATGCAGGTATTTTGCAAACATATTGCCGATCATCAAATACGATTGGTTCTGCATTTTAATGGAACGCTCGATGAGAAAACGCTAAGGAAAGCTGTACAAGTCACTGCCGAAAACAACCCGATTGTTTTTTCTCATTACGTCGAAGGTAAGAAAGCTGTGCTCTGGCAATTTTCCGAAATGAATGTCGATGAAATATATTCTTTCCAGGAATGCAGCGAGCCTGAGCAATTGTTGCAAGAAATTATTTTAAAGCCCATCCACACATTTGCCGGTCCTCAGCTGGCTCTATCGTTAATACGAGCAGAAACCGATATTCTCATACTCAACTGCAATCATGCCATTTCGGATGCAGCCGGGGTAAAGGATTTCATGTACCAGTTAGCTGAAAATTACAGCCGCCTATCGCGAAACGAACCCGTTGAGCAGTCAGCCTACACTCCAGCTCGTAGTTTAAAAACCCTGTCGAAGAAATTAGGGGTGAAAGAAAAGCTCTCCGTCCTGAAAGTGATGCTATCCGGCAAAAAAGATGCTCCAACCTTCCGGCGAACAATGGAATTAGATAAGCTGCAAAACCCTGGATTTACCACCTACACCATCGAACCATCTGAATTTAAGAAGTTTTGGGAGTTTGGTCAGCAACATTCAGCGACGGTGAACGACCTTCTTTTGACGGTGTACTATTACACGTTGAAAAAGATGCTACCGAATACCAACAAGACCAATCGAATCACCTATTCATCTGATTTAAGACGGTACCTGGATAAAGCAGATTATGATGTGTTATCGAATTTTTCGGCCATTCACAACATCGATGTCGATAACTCGATAAACGACTTTGCCGGTTTACTGAAAGAAATATCGACCACCACCAGGAACCGGAAACAGATGAAATACAGTCTGGCCGATTTTCCTGCGATGGCTGCCCTGTTTAAAACGATTCCCTATTCAAAGCTCAAAGGCATATTTCACAAAGAATTTGACAAGATAAAAGAAGGTAAATCGGATTCGTCTCCAAGTTTAAGCAATACGGGAATCATCGAAGAAACCAACGTAGCTTTTGATAGGCTCACTCCCACCCAGGCATACATGTTGGGAGGCATCAATCATCCGGGATTGTTGCAACTGGCAGCGTCGACTTACGGACATCACCTGACACTATCCATCGGTTCGTATTTCAGCGGAAAGAATGAGGTCTTTATTGCTGACTTCATGGAAGAACTCAAAACGACGCTTCGGCAGGAAGTGTTGCAGAGTCAGGGAATTAAATAAAAAAAGCACCAAAGAGGCTCTATTAAAACCCTTTTGGTGCTTTTCCCGTGACTAAGAATGCACGTTATTTTTTAGGCGTCAGCAATTTCTTCGAAAGTGGTTTTACCCAGAGTGTTTCGAGTAATACGGAAATCAATACGGTCATAATCGTGGCCGAGAGAATAATCTCACCCCAATAAATCAGGGTTTGGTCATGACTCATAAATCCGATATTGAGAGGAATAGCCGCCAAAGCTGCCGGAACCACTCCTCTTGGCCCTTCCAGTGAAATAAACAAGTATTCTTTCCAGTTCCATTTTTTCAACGGCACGATGGCTAACGCAGCAATGGGACGGGCAATAAAAACAACCCCTAAAGCAATGATAGCACCTTTTAACAAGGTTTCGTTGAGAACAGAAATATTAACAGTGGCACCGAACAAAATAAAGATGAACACACTGGCCAAATCAGAGATGATTTCGTTAAAGTGCATCTCCTCATCAACGAATTTATTGAACCCTTCGTGTTCGTTCCATTTCTTAAACAGGATGGCGTGGTTTCCGAAGACAATCCCGATGATGGTCGCCACCAGGTATCCCGATGACTGAGCAGCTTCACCGACCAGGAAACCTCCGAATGCGATGGAAATACCAAAAATCTGAGGAAACAGTCCCGGTTTCAGCCAACGGATGGTCCAGTAACCGAGCACTCCCATTCCCAGTCCCAGCGCCAGGGATGAAACAATCACATAGAGGAAGTAAATCACTCCGGCCGGATAAATGGAGGTGTACTGTGCGATATTTTCGATGAGATGCGCCTGGTCGGCATGCGGAGCCACCATGGCAATGGCCAGGGTACTCAACACAATCGCCAGCGGATCGTTGAAAATGGATTCGGTGACAATCACGGTTTTGATGTTCTCATCCACCTTGTTCTGCTTGAACAGGGGAATCAACGTAGCCGGGTCGGTGGCCGCCACAACGGTTCCGAAAAGCATTCCGGCTCCAAAAGGAAGGTTGAACAGATAAGAGAACAAGAAGCCACTGACGGCGGCTGTTAGAATCATCCCGACGGTAGCCATTATCCCGATGGTTGCAATGTGCTTTTTAATCATGGACCACTTCAGGTTGTGTCCCTCTGTATATAAGATGAGGACCAATCCCAGCACACGGGCATAATTAAAAATAGTGTGTCCCTGGTCATTCGGAATCAATCCAAAAACAGGTCCAAATAAGAAGCCCAGAACAATCAGTATCGGAATAGAGGAAATATGCACTTTTTCACTCAGCAAAAACGCAAAAAATCCGAGCGTCATGACGGAGATAATGGTTAAGTCAATAAGATCTGTATGCGACATTTTATGGTTCTTTAATCTGGTTATATTACAATTATAGAATCATCCGATTCCGGTATCCACTATAACAATTGTCAACTCAAAAAATCAGGGTACAAATATAAAAAAGCTCGTAGATTGTTTCTAAATAAGATGCCGATTTTAAGCAAAAATGTTTTTAAGCACAGCACATACTCCCCAACCTACAGGTTTGTTAACCGAAATACATTAAATTTTAGGTTTCTGAATTGAATAGCGAACCTTACTCTAAACAAAAAAAAGTGTTTCCCTAAAAAAATGGTTCCCAATATTATCAGGCAAGCGGCAGCGTAAACCAGAACTCGGAGCCCTTGCCTTCTGCACTGTTCACATGAATCTCGCCGCCGTGCATTTCCACGAACTCTTTGCACAGGAACAGTCCCAGGCCGGTTCCTTTTTCGTTACCAGTACCAGGAAGGCTATCGATGGTCCGGCTTTTGAAGAGCTCGGCCATTCGTTCCGGAGAAATGCCAACGCCGTTGTCTTTCACCGAAACTTTCACCTGCTTCTCCTTCATTTCGATTGACAGATCGATGGTTCCGTTGGGGTTGGTAAACTTCAATGCATTGTTCAGCAAATTAACCAGCACGATCTGGAGCAGATTCTTATCGGCATTCACCATCACCTCTGCACCGGCGTTAACGCGGAATTGAATCTCTTTCATCCGGGCCTGGTTATCGAACATCGATTTCACATCGGTCAGCAATCCGCTCAAATCGAACTCTTCCTTGTACAATCGAATGGTATGTTGCTGTGAGCGGGCCCAGGTCAGCAAATTGGAGATGAAACGATAGGTCTCTTCCGAGGTTTGCTGAATCAAACGGCCGTTACTTTTGGCCCCAGCCATATCACCTTCGTCCAGATCCTCCATCAACAGCTCGCTCGTTCCCAACAGCGCATTGAACGAACTGACCAGATCATGCGAAACAATGGAGAGGATTTTATCTTTCGATTGGTTCGACTGCAACAGCTCGGCGCTTAACCGGGAGACGGTCCGGTGCCGCAGAACGAGAACAAGCGAAAGTACCAACAGCAATACGATGATTATTATGGCATAAATCTGGTCCTTCTGTTTTGCCTTTAAGTCCTGATGAACACGATTTAACTGCTCTGTCATCTGAAACCGGTCCTTAATTTCGGACAAGGTTTGATACTGCAAAGCCGAAAACAACGAATCGTACGTGGCAACATAGTTCTGATAGTTCCCCGATGACTTACGAAACTCTTTTAACTGATGATAGAATTCGCCCTTGGCTCTGTATACCTTCAGAATATTCGGGGTAAGTTTCGATTTCCGCGCGTTGACCAGGGCCTCATCCAGGATTTGTTCCCCTTCTTTCTCTTTTCCTGTATTCGCCAACACCTTCGCCATTCCCAATTGGCTATCAATCTCACCCGTTGGATTTTTCCTTTCCCGGCATAACTTCAATGCCCCCTTAAAATAAACATAGGCCGAATCGTACTGAGCTTTGCGCAGAAAAACATCGCCCATTCCCTGCATGGAATAAGCCATGTAGTTCTTGTTCTTAATTTGCTCGTGCTTTTCCAGCGACCGGCGGAAATAATACATGGCCGAATCGGTCTGCCCTTTCAGCAACAATGTCCGCGCAATTTCCAGGTTGGCTGAAGCAATCCCGGTGGAATCGTTAAAGGTTTGGCGAAGGGCAATTGCCTTCCGGAAGTAATCGAGCGCCGTATTGTATTTCTCGTTAATACGGCTCAACTCCCCCATGTTGATGTAACTGTACGCAATACCGGGTGCATTATGCAAACGCTCGAATATGGCCATCGATTTTTTAGCATACTCGAACGCCAGCGGAATATTCCCAATCTTGTAGAAAGCGTCCCCCAGGTTATTGTACACATAAGCAATTTCCACCGAATCCTTTACCTGCAAACTAAGAGGCAATCCCAGGTCGTAATACGATATCCCTTTCTGAATCTCGTACTTGTAATGCTGATACAGGACACCGACGTAATTGTAGAGCGTGGCCAACTCTTTATCGTAGCCTTCCGCTTTGGCAATCTTTATCGCTTTCAGTCCATACTGAATAGCCTCATCAGTGTTCTTTTCCCGGTTTTTCCAACACCATGCCGAAAGCATTTTCACCTGCTCCAGCTTGGGCAGCGAATCAAGTTTTTTCAATTCACCGGACGAGATGGTTTGCCCGTAAAGTTGCGAACTGAATGCAAATGCCAGAATGTATATAGTGAAATACAACAGTTTCCTGTTCATACGATGCTCAAAATTTGCGCTAAAGTTAAAAATTAAACGTGTTGAATTAAACGGTTTTCCCTGTCCAATATTGCAGTGCAGCAATCTTTACACAGGAAATTTGTATACCAAGAGATTATTTAAAAAGAGGAATTATCCTGACGAAGCAGAAATAATCCCTCTCAATCAATAAATTAAAGCTTTCTTCCGATATAGAAAACGTAACCGTAATAATCCTTGTATTTGTGGTACAGCTGAACCTCATGCCGTTGGTTGGCAATGAACTCTTCTGCCGCTTTATTTCCGGCGTTTTTCTTCAGAAAAGCTTCATGTGCTGCCTCCTGCGGCGAGTAAAAATCTTCGGTCCAACAGCTTTCCGGAAGGATGAAGGTTGCTACCGGAACGTACCCGGCTTGTTGCATTTGGGCTACCTTGCGGGGAATTGTGTCAATCTCCGGGTAAGCATCCTGCCAAAATTCATCAATCTCAGCCGGACGTTCGTCGGTAAACCACGAGGCTTCGGAAACGGCAAGATAGCCACCTCGTTTCAGAAACTGCCGCCATTCGTTCAGTCCACGCTCAAAGCCTATGTTGTAGATCGCGCCTTCCGACCAAATCAGGTCCAGTTCTTCTTCCTGATAAGGAAGATCATCCATGGAACCAACGATGCCTTTTACCCGATTTTGTAAATTCAGCTTACGTGCATTAGCATTGAATAGGTCTACAAATTTGGTAAACAAATCGACACCGGTAATTTGTCCAGGAGCGTGCTGTGCCAACACCATCGTTTGGCCGCCTGTTCCACAACCAAGGTCCACAATGCGGGACTTGTCCGTCAGATTGTCGACAAAGCTCAATGCCTTCATTGTTATTTCCGGACTGCCGGGGCCTTGTCTCTCAACGGTGGCAAAATATTCGCAGATTAAGTTTACATCGAATTCGTGAATGGATTTATTTTCGTTACTCATGATGTTTAAATTTAAGATACCTGAAACCTCCGCACAATGGCACAGTGCTCATCCGCAGGGCATCAGAAAATGATTTATTATACAGACATGAAAATAACTCCGGCAGGAATGTGCCTGAGTTGCTTAAGGGATAACCCCGGCAGAACGCCTAAGGTTATTTACTTCACCAAATCCAAATTCAATTTAAACATCCAATGATTTTAGACGGGGTAAAGGTAAGGATTTTTCAGCTACTGATTATCAATAAAATGTAATTTATCCCCTCTTTTTTTTCAGAAAAATGTAACGATTCGCCAATTGTAAGTCTAATCAAACAGAAACCGTGATTTAAAAAGTAAACTGATGAAAAAAACGATACGCTTCCTTCTCTTCCTGACTTTTGGTGTTGGCAACCTGCTCCTGATTTTTAGCCGAATATTCAGCGACCATCTGAATGATTTTCTGTTGGGATTTCTGGAAGGAATTTCCGTTGTGCTCATTATCAATGGAACAATATACCTGACCCGTTGTGCCATTAAGCGGGAACATCCGTTGAAGACCAACAAATAAGGTAAACTGAAAAATAGCTTACCAGTTCTTTAGCAGCTCAGCAATCACAAAGCCGAGGTAGTTGCCAATGGCGTAGCCGATAATACCAAC
Source organism: Prolixibacter denitrificans (assembly GCF_003014495.1). Classification (GTDB taxonomy): domain Bacteria; phylum Bacteroidota; class Bacteroidia; order Bacteroidales; family Prolixibacteraceae; genus Prolixibacter; species Prolixibacter denitrificans. The sequence goes on from NZ_PYGC01000014.1 coordinate 12,877, forward strand.
GGTCAGGCCGGGAACTACAATGCGGCGGTTATGAAGCGCTCCGGCGACGACCGGCACAAAGGGCGGACTGCAAATCAATGCCGTGCTGGTAATGATAACCGTATCGGTGTCAATTTTGAAAATGCGCGACAGGATGACCTGCAACACAAGCGAACCGAAAATTACCATCGAGACGTAATAGAAAAGGGTTGGCGCGCCGTTAATCAGGTCCGGAATATTTACCATGGAAGCCACCACCACGCTAAACACCAGCACCAGGTACATGCCCAGCTCAAACGATTTCTCGATGCGGTTAAACGCCGGCACAAACGAAGCAGCCAGTCCCAACGTCGTAATCAGCAACATCACCACCGGTACCTGGTAGCTCTCAGGAAACAGGAAAGACGCACCTCCTGCTACCGCGAAAATAGCAACAGCCAACGCAAATGCCTTCAGCAACGGAATGTACTTATCACGCTTCAGCATGCCCCAATACGGATCGCTTCCATCCATTTCGGTAAAATCATCCGCCTGATGCGTTACTTTCGGGGTAACCGGCAACACCCAGTTGAAAACCCGCTGCCCAACCGAAATCAGGAAAAAGAAATAGGCTCCCGAAATAATTAAGTCGCTGGTGTGCGTGATAAGATAATGCGTATCGTCTACTCCCAACATAAACTTCAGGGAAGCGAGGTTCGGCGTGCCCCCGGTATAAACGCCAATCAACATGCCGGCAATCTTCCACAAATCGTCCTCTTGTCCCCGTAACGTCAGGTAACCTATGACCACAACCACCGTCACGCTGAAAATACCGATTATCATCGCAATCATGGTACGCCGGGCCAAATGCATTGCATCGCGCAGATTAGAGGAGAAAAGCATCAGCGGAATGGCCAGCGGAATAACGATAGCTGTGATGGTATCCTGAATCGCATGGCTTCCTTCAGGCAAAATCGGCAGGTTACCCAGCAACAGTCCGACGAGGTAAGCCACGACCACCGCACCAAGCTTATTGACAAACTTGTATCGATGATTCAGGTGCAGAACCAGCAACGGAGAAAATAAATAAAAGATAACCAACAGAATTTGTTTCAGGAGCAACATAAGCTTAAGTTTATGTACAGCAAAGTGGCCGTAAAAATAGGATAATATCCGCACTTCGCCTATTTCAATAAGTCATCGGGGAGTTGGCAATGAACCTCCGGAGACGTTCCCTGTTAATGGGAAGCACCAAAAATATTTTCCGTTATCGAATTCTTTATCACAAAAAGTTAACGTTCAAACCATCATGAGAACAGCAGTTATTGCCGGAGCATCCGGCCTGGTAGGTAAAGAACTTGTTTATTATCTTTCCGGTTCGCCGGAATATAGCCGCATCCATTTATTGGTTCGTCGCCAAATGGAAAATCCGGGCGATAAAATCATCGAACACCTGATTGATTTTGACCAGCTGGTGGATTTTTCGCTGGAAGAGCGCATCGACGACGTGTATTGTGCATTGGGCACGACCATGAAAAAAGCCGGCAGCAAAGACGCTTTTCGGAGAGTGGACCTCGAATACGTCGTCACGCTGGCCAAACGCGCCAAAGAACTGGGTGCCCATCGCTTCCTGGTCGTCAGTTCGATGGGAGCCGACCCAAAATCGATGTTTTTCTACAACCGCATTAAAGGAAAAATGGAGAAGGCCATCCGGAAAGTCGGAATGGAAACCACGATTATCGTGCGTCCTTCGCTTTTGTTGGGCGACCGTAAGGAGAAACGATTTAGCGAAGAGTTCAGTGCCGTGTTGATGAAAATTCTTCGCCCTCTTATTCCTAAGAAGTACCGTGCCGTATCGGCCGGAAAAGTAGCCGGAAGCATGTATCACATGGCGCTAACTGCCAGTCCGGGATTGCACATTCTGGAATCGAACGAAATTCAGGATATGGAATAAGTTTCCAACGAAAAGAATCAGAAAGAATCAGGTTTTATAGAAAGACGGTGTGAAGATGGCCAGTACCGAAAGAATCTCCAGACGGCCCAGTATCATATTAAACGAAAGGTAGTATTTCCCAAAATCGGTTATTCCGGAAAAGTTGTTGGCGGGTCCTACCTTGCCCAATCCCGGACCAATTCCGCCAAGCGTAGTAATCACACTGCTGAATGCCGATTTATAATCGAGGCCGGTGCTCATCATGATGATAGAACCAACCAGGAAGGTCAGTAAATAAATAAAAGCGAAGGAATAGATACTCAGGATCACCCGCTCGCTGACCACCTGTTTATTGTACCGAACCTGAACGACGGAGTGTCGGCTGATCATTTTATGAAAGATACGTCGCGCATTCTTAAACATGATCAAATGACGTGCGACCTTAATTCCTCCACCGGTCGACCCCACGCTGGCCCCGATAAACATGATAAAGAAGATCACCAGAATGGCCATGGGCGGCCACTGACTGTAATCAGCCGACGAAAATCCGGTTGCTGTAATGATGGAAACCACCTGGAAGAGCGATTGGCGGAAAGCTTCCTCCAGATCGCCATGATAAAAATGGCGAACCTCGTTGGCCAGAAAGAGAGAAACCAGGATGAGAATTCCCCAGTACAAGCGGAACTCTTCGTTTTTAAACACGGCTTTCCACTTTTTATGAAAGAAGAAATAGTGCAGTGAGAAATTCATTCCCGAAAGGGCCATAAAAACAATCAGCACATACTGAATGTACGGCGAAAACTGCATGGCACTGGTGTTCTTTGTAGAAAAACCACCCGTGGCTACCGTTGCAAACGAATGGCACACCGAATCGAACCAATCCATGCCACCGGCCATTAGTAAAATGGTTTCGGCCACCGTCAGCACGAGGTAGATGAACCACAAACGTTTGGCTACATCGATGAAGCGCGGTTTGATTTTGTCAACTCCGAAGAAGGAACCTTCGGCTATCATCAAATGCTGTCCTCCCACCCTGAAATACGGCATGATAGCAATTACCAGCACGATAATTCCCATACCACCAATCCAGTGCGTTTCCGCACGCCAGAACAGAATGCCTTTCGACAATCCTTCAATGTCAACCAGAATGGAGGAACCAGTCGTGGTAAATCCTGAAACCGTTTCGAAAAATGCATCAACAAAGCGAGGAATCGACTGACTCAGCAGGTAAGGCAATGTTCCAAACAATGAAATGAAAATCCAAACCAGTACCACCACCAGAAAGCTGTCACGTAAGCCAGGCTCTTTCACCAGGTTACGATAGGTCGACAGCACCATCGTACCGCCTACTGCCAGCGTAATCACAAATGACCAGGCAATAGCATACACATCGGTACCTCCATACAAAAGCGAGATGGGAATATCGACAAGCATGAACATGCTTTCAAAAATCAAAGCAATGCCCAGTGTATTGGTTACCAGTTTAAAGTTTATATCCTTCATTCAAATGTTTGAGATGAGTTGCCTGCACCCTTAAATCAGCTTACTTCGATTAAAACAAAATTGATTAGAAAAAGCTTAATATTCTTGTTTTAACAAGCAGGAGGCGATGAATCGGATAAATGCAAAGGGATATGATGATCTTTCAGGGCGTGAGAAGAGGCGAAACAAAATGCGCTATCGGACGCCAACCTTCGCTCTGCCCCGACGGGAAGTGCAAAAGTAAGGGCCTGCTGCTCCACTTCCGGAGTCACTTCAGTTGGATTGTCTGCGGTATCACCCAACAGCGCCCAAACCATAGCAGATTTCGCTGGCTCTTTGTTTCCGTCATATTGTTCGGAAAATTGAACATATATTTTGCCTGTCACCTGCAAAACACAGATAAACATGACGAAAACAATACTATGTCGAATGAGCCTGCTTTTCATTTTAACGGCGCAAAAATAGAATATTTCCTTCCTATTCAAAGCCATCCATCTGCCTAATTTAACACTTAAATGGGTAAGATAAGATTAATTAAACATTGATTTAAGATTCAACTTCGTCAAGACAATGAGCATAATGTTCGTTGCCTCCGAAAGAAACAACGAAGATATCCGCTCAATTTGTTCCCCGCATCAATAATTGGTAACTTCAAGGTTTATGTGAAACATGGATAAATGGAAAGAGCATGCTGTTCCATTTACTGTTTTGTATCGACCATCTGATAATGAACGAATTTAACTTCCACATATGACAACAGAAACGGGTGAATCATTTGCCCTTTTGACCGGTGCCAGTCAAGGACTGGGGAAACACATGGCTTTAGAGCTGGCCAAAAGACAATTCAATACCATTCTGGTAGCATTACCCAACGAAGATATCCAAAGCATTGCCAAACAGTGCAGAGCTCTTGGGGTGAAGGCTTATTACTATGAAACAGACCTGACGAAGAAGGAAAATCTTTTAGCGCTCACCCACTGGCTTAATGAAAATTTCAACATCAGTATTCTCATCAACAATGCGGGTTTGGGTGGAACAGAAAGTTTCCATGAAACCAACGTTGATTATGTCGATCGCATCATTCAGTTAAACATCCGGGCTACCGCGATGATCACCCACCAGTTGTTGCCCAACATGATGCAGCAAAAGCAAGCCTACATCCTCAACGTTTCCAGTATGGCTTCATTCTGTCCGATGGCCTACAAGGCAGTTTATTCAGCATCCAAACGCTTCATTCAACACTTTTCCCGCAGTTTGCACCAGGAACTAAAACACAGTCATGTATTTGTCAGCGTGGTGCATCCCGGCCCCATGAAAACCAACAACGACGTCACGCAACGTATCAAACGACAAGGAATACTGGGGAAAATCGGACTGCTTTCGCCGGAAGAAGTAGCCCGGAGGAGTATTCACCAGCTGTTGAAAAAGAAATCGTTTATTCTGTTGGGCTGGAGCAATCGTCTGAGCTGGCTTTTCATGCGCTTTGTCCCCACGTGGATCAAGTTTCCCATGCTGAACCGGGCTTTCCGGCGCGAATCGAAATTTCAAATTGAATAAGAAAATGTATGCCAACCATATTAGTCACCGGTGCCAATGGTCTGTTGGCCACCCACATTATCATCGAATTACTTGAGAACGGGTATCACGTAAAAGGCTTGTTGCGTGACCGCCGAAAGTTTCAATACCCCGCACACCCGAATCTCGAGCTCATCGAGAACGATATCACCGACTTCTCTTCCGTAAAAAATGCTTTAGCAGGATGCGAGTCTGTCATTCATGTGGCAGCACTAACGGCTCAAAACTTCCTCCGTTATGATGCCTATGAAAAAGTGAATGTTCAGGCTTCCGAAGAGCTCGTCAAGCTGGCAATCGATGCCAAAATCAAACGGTTCGTTTACGTCAGTTCAGCCAATGCATTTGGCTACGGAAGTAAGGAAAATCCCGGGAACGAAACGACTCCAATGAAAGCCCCATTTACTTCCTCTTTCTATGCCCGAAGTAAACAGCAAGCACAAATGCGGGTTTTGGCCTACCGGGAACAAATGGAAGTCGTGGTCGTCAACCCTACATTTATGCTAGGCGCTTACGACGGAAAACCCAGCTCCGGACAAATTATTTTTATGGGCTACAACAAACCGGTCATTTTCTATCCGCCAGGAGGAAAGAACTTTGTACATGTAGCCGACGTGGCCAAAGGAACGGTGCTGGCCCTGGAAAATGGAATCGCAGGCGAAGCTTACCTCATGGCCAATGAAAACCTCTCCTATCGGGAATTCTTTCGTCAACTGGCAGAAGTCACCGGGCGCAACCCCTTGCTGATACCGATTCCCAAATTTATCTTAATCGCAGCTGGATATATGGGCGATCTGCTTCGTTTTGTCAACTACCCGGTTAGTTTTTCGTCCGTCAATATGCGGAGTCTTTGCGTTCACAACTACTACAGCAATGAAAAAGCGAGCAAACAACTAGGCATGACCTTTCGTCCGGTTAAGCAGGCAATTGAAGAAGCGGTCCAATGGTTCCGGAGTAAGGACATGCTCAGTTAATCCTTTCAAATCCCAAACTGCCCCGTTTCCACCCAGGCCATGTTCAGTAACGACCAGAAATCGGTGGCCAGTTTATTCGTCACATAATCATAGGGCATCCAGCCGTAGCCTTGCTCACCCCAGGTTGCTCCCCACGAGTTCCGGATGAGTAGCGCACCCGTCGTCGTTTTATTGCACTTCGTATTCTTCAGCATCTTCGTATCGTCGTAACCCACCGCTACAATGGCATGTCCCCATTCTGCCTGTTCTCCCGGACACGGATACGGAATTCCGCCAACGACATCACACGAATCAAACGAGGCAAATCCCCAGAAGCCAAACATCGAAGGGATTCCCGCCGCCAGGTATTTCTTCACGCCAAGCAAGACATCATCCCCCGGAACATTGGCCCCCTGCGGATCGTGGCAGAAATATTTCATCGCTTTGTAATCATCGGCAATGGCGTACACAAAACTACCCGGCTCTTTGTCGAACTCCGGTTTAGCATCCGTGTAAGGCCAGAATTTCTCGTCCGGGACACCGCAAAGAACCAGTGCCCCCATTGTGCTTCGCAACCAGGCTCCGGTATCGCCCGTAACTTGCATCAGGTTTCGCGTGGTTTTATAAATAAACAGGCGCGATGCATCGATATATTTGTTGTTCGCTTTTTTCTCAAAATATTCAATAATTCCGGCTGCCGCATGCGCCGTACAGGCACCCAGATTTTTCTGGTTTTCTACCGGAGAGCACCATTCCCGCAGGTCCATTTTAGCCGGAAGCGCTTTCAACTCTTTTCCTTTCGGCAGTTTCAGCTTTTTAGCTATCGTGGCAATTTCCGGTTTCTTTTCGGTATAGTCCCGCAGATCGGGCAATGGCGGCAGCCATCCGGTCCCAACCAACTGATTGCATTCAATTAACTTCACTTGTTTATAGGTTGCATACATTTTTCCTTCCTCCTCTTATCTGGTTAAAAATAGGGTGGATATAAACAGCCTGAAAAAACTCAGGCAGTCCTCTGGTAAAAGGTTGAGAGAATGTAAAAGAATGTGGGATGAACAGTAAATATACAATTTATCGTACCCGATACCAATAAGATACAAAGCAAACGATCGATATTCACTTATCCTTTATACTTTTATTCCAGACAAAAAGTTAACAGATGCTTCGATTTAAAACGGCCCGATTAAACATTCGCAATGTGGAAGAAAGTGACTTCGACGCCCTTCTTCGTATCTACAACCGAAAGAAAAACATGCAGTATGTTTCCGATGGAAACTATCGCTGGGCAAAAAAAGAACTTGTCGCAAAATACCGGAAATTCAACCAGCACATAAAAGATGGTTACGGGATATTCGCGGTAGAATTGAAAGATACCAACCAAATCATTGGTGAAGCTGGCCTTTTCAATTCCTTCGACGATTTATCGGTGCTGGAGCTCGGTTACATCATCGACTCCGCTTTTTGGCAACAAGGTTACGGGACGGAGATTTGTCAGGCCTTAATCGATTATGCTTTCAGTACCCTAAAAACAGAACAACTCATCGCCCGGATGTATGCAGCGAATCACGCTTCGGTTCTCGTTTCCGAGAAATGTGGAATGAAGAGGGTTAAAAACGGATTTGCTTCGGATGGACAGGAGTTTCTTGAGTACGCTATCAAGTGTTAGTTCAGTTTGAAACTCATTTCCCGCCAGTAATTTCACTCATCACATCCTGGCGGTGTTCCAGTCCCCACTCTACCATCACGTCCAGCACATTTTTAAAGCGGCGGCCTGAATCAGTCAATTCATATTCCACCGTTACCGGGATCGTGTTGTGGACTGTGCGTTTCACGATGCTGTTCATCTCCAGATCCTTTAACTCTTTCGAAAGCATGCGAGGCGTTATTTTCGCGATATCACGCTCCAACTCTTTGAATCGTTTTTTTCCATAAAGCAATGAGCCAATAATCGGCAGTTTCCATTTGCCACTGATGACGTTCATCGTGTCATTCACCGCCATCACGTAGTTACTGGAACACATCTTCACTTCGGCCAGTACCGTTGCATCACATGCCATAACCATTGAATTTATTGATACTATACTTCGGTATACCAGTATACTTTAGTATAGTAGTTACTTTTCAATAGCAAACATAGTGTATTTTTGCCATTGTTTTTAATTGGTCTAAAAAAAATTACCATGAATTTAAATGATAACCTGAAATGGCGTTATGCCACCAAGAAAATGAATGGCAAAGCCGTTCCTGAAGAAAAACTACAATATATCCTGGAAGCCGCCCAGTTGGCGCCGTCTTCCTCAGGGCTGCAACCCTACTCGGTTTTGGTGATTAGCAATAAAGAACTGAAAGAGAAGATGAAACCGATTGCCTGGGACCAAAGTCAACTCACCGATGCATCACATGTTTTGGTTTTTGCCGCATGGGAAAATTATACCGAAGAGAAAATCAAAGAGGTATTCAGCCGTACGATTAAAGAACGTGGTTTGCCCGAAACAGCGATGGATGCCTACCGGGAAAGACTGTGGGGCATGTACTCACAAATGCCGGAAGAGTGGCACTTCCACCACGCTGCCAAGCAGGCATATATCGCCTTTGGATTGGCCATTGCTGCTGCCGCTGAACAAAAAGTAGATGCCACCCCGATGGAAGGTTTCGACGCTGCTGCCATGGATGAGTTGCTCAACCTGAAGGAAAAAGGATTGCGCAGTGTAACAATTCTGCCGCTGGGCTACCGCGACGAAAACAACGACTGGCTGGTGAATATGAAAAAGGTACGTACGCCAAAAGACAAGTTTTTCATTGAGCTGAACTAAACAGATTATCTCGCAACATAAAATCAACCGCACAGGTTAATACTTGGCGATTATTCATGCTACGGATGGAAGGCTACTGCTTTTCATCCGTTTTTTTGTTTTTCAAAACAGACCAAAGAACCTCAACAAAAGACACAAATTCATTAAATTAGAGTTACATCAAACCAAACGATTAACGAAATACCGGAAAGCCATGAAAAACATCCTGCTGCTTTCAACCCTTTTCTTCCTCCTCGCCCCCGCCTACGGACAAGTACTGGTAACCTTCCGAATCGATATTGAGGATCTGATAGCTGCCGGTTTACTTTCTCCGGCTGACAGTAACAAGGTATTCGTCAGAGGTTCATTTAACAACTGGAGAGGAACAGCACATGAGTTAAAAAGGTTACCAGAACAGCGCATTTATCAGGGTACTTTTGATCTGAACAAGGAAGCAGGAGACACCATTTCCTACAAATTTGTGATTGAGAAAAAGCAAGGCCATTTCTTCTGGGAACGAAACCCGGATCCAACTAATCCCGGAAATGGAAACAGGCAGTTCACTCTTGAAAAAGAAAAAATGGTACTTCCGATAGCCCATTTTCGTTACGATGAATATTTCATCTATCCGGTCGTCTTCAGCAAGCAGAAGTTGCAGGAAGACTTCCGGCAATTCCGCCAAATACTTGAGACTACCCACCCGGCACTGTATGACTATACAACCAAAGAAGTACTTGATTCACTCTTTGACCTAAGCTACTCCCGGATTGATACAGCACTTGACTTCCGGACATTCCTGATGTTGATGACCGAAGTAATTTCGCAGGTGGGCTGTGGTCATTCCAGTCTTTGGATTCCAAACGCCTACTGGAATGTGGCGCCCGAAAGATTGTTTCCTCTGAAGTTGCAAGCAGCGGAAGGGAAAACCTACGTAACCGGCAGCTACGATAACAAAGAAGAAATTCCGATCGGCAGCGAACTACTCATTATCAACCAAATGCCAATATCTGCTCTTATCAACCAGTTGGCTGCTCTCACTTCAGCCGATGGTTTCAACCACTCATACCGGCTCACCAAAGCCACCCAGAATTTCGCCATTAAATATGCCCATGCCTATGGCTTTCAGGATACTTTTCAGATAGAATATTTAGTTCCGGGAAAGCGACAAAAGCAAGTGGCGTTCCTTCAGCCAGTTTCCAAAGAGGCCGTTGATAAAAGCAAAACGAAACATACGGAACTATCATTTAAAGAAATCGAAGGAACCAACGCGGGCGTTTTAACCATCAATACTTTTGGCTATTACAGCCGGGTAGGTATGTTCCGGAGTTTCGTTGATAGTGTTTTTCAGGTAATCGAGAAAAATGCAATCGGGAACCTGATACTTGACCTACGGGGAAACGGCGGCGGCGATCCCTTTTGTTCCTCGTACCTCTGGGCTTATCTGGAACCTGAGCCAGTACCTTATTTCGAGGACCACTACGGTAAATATGATACGCTGGCGAATCCAGTCCCTCAACCAGCCTTTCCCTATCAAGGCAAGTTATTTACCCTTATCGACGGAAACGGCTTTTCCACCACAGGCCATTTTTGCGGACTACTGAAATATCATCAGGTGGGCAAGTTTATCGGTACCGAGATAGGGGCCACTTACACCTGTACCGGCAATGCGACTTACCCTCCATTGAAGCATACCCGGATCATGGTCGGGACGGCGCGTGTGAGACGATATACCGCCGCGGTTAAAAATATGGACCCGAAGCGGGGAATTATCCCTGATTATCCTGTAGAATTAACTCAGCAGGACATTATCGACGGGCGGGATGCCGTATTGGAATATGCGCTTAAATTAGCCGGAGCTACCGACTAAACATCGTTGACCGAAAATCAAAAACCACCGATTTCTGGCGAAAATGGCCAGAAAGCTCTACCTTTGTAACGCTTTGAAAACAAAATAACGATATCACCCAACTCCCTTCCGGGAAAACAAAGAAGAGCCAGGTAACAGCGTTTAAGTTGCTATCTTCATCTTACATGCTCTTCTGACTCCATCATTTTACAATTTATGATTCAGGTTGTGTGTGGCTATTCGCACATAAACCATCACACATTAAATAAAAAGTTATGACAATCACAGATATACTGGCGAAAGCTCAGATGCCATCGTTATATGAGAAAGGTTCCGCCGTGATGTGGACGGATCCGTACATTTCAAAGCAAGTGTTACAAATTCACCTCAACGAGGAAATTGACCTGGGAAGCCGAAAAAAGTCGACAATTCTGCAAACTGTTGACTGGATGCTCAAACAATCCGAAAAGAAGTCACTGAACATCCTGGATTTGGGATGTGGTCCCGGCTTGTATGCAGAGCAATTGGCCAACAAAGGCCACAAGGTCACCGGTGTTGACTTTTCGGAGAATTCCATAGCGTATGCCCGCGAAGAAGCACATCGCAAACAGCTCAACATTACCTACCTGCAGGCTGATTATACAGCGCTGGAACTGGAGGCCAACCAATTTGATTTAGTCATCCTGATTTACACCGACTTTGGCGTGTTGTTGCCGGATGACCGGGAAAAACTCCTCAACCTGGTTCATCGGGTGTTGAAGCCCGATGGCAAATTCATCTTCGACGTACTCAACGACAACGAACCGGAAAAGAAGCCCACACCCAAAACGTGGGATGCATCTGCCGGAGGCTTCTGGAAACCGGAGCCCTACCTGGTACTTTCGGAATCGTTTCTTTATCCGGAAGAAAAGGTCATTCTATACCAACACATCGTCGTCGACGAGCAGGATAAAAGCGATGTTTACCGTTTCTGGACACATCTGTTCTCGCATAGTGATTTGAGCGGAATGCTGAGCAAACATGGCTTTCAATCCATCAGCTTTCACGAAAACGTGCTGCCCGGAAACGATCCCTGGAGCGGTGAAAACGTTACCTTTTGTCAGGCCATCAAGGTATGAGCAAAAGAATACATTTCATTCTAAGAACGAAGGCAGCCTGATTGGGCTGCCTTTCTATTTCTTGAATACGTTACTATTTCCGGAGTCATCATCCCGTTGTTCCCAACGCATTGGCGATGGCGTTCACACATTGCAGGAGCGCAAACAGGTACTGATCTTCATCCGGAAGGTTGTCCTTTTTGGCAGTCCGCCATTTACTGAGCAGCTCAATCTGGGCATCGTGGAGATGCGCCAATGCTTCCGCGCGAAGCATGGTGGAATAATAGTGATTCTTCCGACGTTCATGAATAGGAATTTTCAACAGATCAGAAAGCATATTTTGGGTCAACTCGAACTCGGCTACCATTTTAGCCATCATCCGTTCCCGAACATCGACATCCTCTACCAGGGCAGCATATTTTGCCATGATGCGCTCATCGGTAGACGCCAGACTCGAGTCGAGGTTGGTCATTACATACCGTACGAACGGATCGTATTTTACTAATTGACAAAGTTTCGCATACTCTTCCTTGTCATTGGTCTGCATCTCTTTCAGCGTAGAGCCCACACCATACCAGCTGGTAATGTTGAACCGCGACTGCGCCCAGCTGAATACCCACGGGATGGCCCGCAAATCTTCGATGGAACGCTTACCCGTACGACGGGCCGGTCGCGAGCCAATCTTACTCGATTCAATCACATCGATGGGGGTCGCCTGCGAAAAGAATTGGATGAAATCGGGATCCGAAATCAACTCATGGTAATAATACTGTCCGCGCTCTCCCAACTTGCGGAACAAACCGGCCACATCTCCATTCCCGGAAGGAAGAAACTTGTGCAACGCTGTCTGTGCCGTGACACTCGCCAGCATCAATTCTAGGTTGTAAGCCGCGTTGACCAGGTTGGCATATTTCCGCTCGATGGTTTCGCCCTGTTCGGTTACCCGGAATTGTCCGTTAATGGAACCGTACGGAAGCGTTTTGATGAACCAGTGCAGCGGTCCCGAGCCACGACTAATACTTCCTCCTTTACCGTGGAAAAACCGAACGACAACCCCGTGCTTCTTTCCTACTTCGGTGAGGTGGCGCTGAGCTTCGTTCAAAAACCACGAGCTCGCCAAAATACCACCGTCCTTGTTACTATCGCTGTACCCGACCATCACATCCTGATAGAGGGCATTGGCTTTGGTACGTTCGCGCTGCAATTCCAGACTGTTCTTCACCACTGGATGGCTCAGATAGTCATCCAGAATCTGTGGGCTCGCCTTCAGGTCACCGATGGTTTCGAAAAGCGGTACCACCGGCAGCTTGGCTGCCAACGCATTGTTGTATTCAATCGTGAGTCCTGCCTCGCGCATGAAGAGATAAACCGTGAGCAAATCTTCGGCGTTTCGGGTCATACTGATGATGAGCTTACCAATGGAGCGTGAACTATAACGACTAATGTGATTCTTCACGACCTGTAGCGTCTCGACAACATTGCGGGCTTCGTTGCCGGTTCCTGAATGTTCCAGCAAGAAAGGCCGGTTCATCTTCAATTCGGCATCCAAAAACTGACGCTTGTCTTTTTGTTCAGCAAGTGAATCAGCTCCGGCGTCCACCCCCAGAGACGCAGCAACTAACTGCTCCAGGGCTTTCTCGTGAAACTGACTATTCTGACGAATATCGAGCTGCGCCAGGTGAAAACCGAATACATTGAGCAGTCGCTTGCAGCGTCCCACATCGACATGTGCAATTTCGGGAATACCAAAACTTTCCAGTTCCTGTGAGAGAATATCTAAATCCGCTACCAGTTGTTCGGAGGAGCGATACCGGTTTTCAGCATCTTCCAGTGCCATGTTATATTCCTGCGTCACATCAATGGGCAACTTGTGCAGCAACAACATGACGTAGGCTTTGAATATCTCGTTCTGGTTTTCTTTCAGGACTTCGTCTCCCGAAGTTCCCAACTCTGAAACCAATTGTCCCAATCTTGAAGCAAAATCCTCTCCTGCCCCGTGCAAACTGATGTAAATACTCAGTTTCTGCGCCAGCGTTAGCAATTCTTTCTTGACAATCACAAAAGCGTGAATGCGCAGTTTATTCAACGTCATGCGGGTGATTTTGGGTGTTACCAGTGGATGGCCGTCGCGATCACCACCGACCCAGTTTCCGAATGACAATCCCGGGAACAAATCAGTATCATTCAGCTTAGCTACATCAAATCCAGATTCTCGCCAGGCCTGCCGCAACCGCTTGTCGAGGAAGACCACCACATCGGGGAAGACGTTAGTGAAGTAGTGCAGAATATTATCGAGCTCCGATTCCAACCGGGGCTTTTCGATGTAAATCTCGTCGATGTTCCACAACCGGTGCAGGATTTGCTTGATCTCGTCACGGATATCTTCCCGCTCGATATGCGTGTACATCTTGTTTTCACGACGAACCAACAACAGGTACAAACGGCGGTATTCCTGCAACACGACGGTTCGTTTTGCCTCGGTAGGATGTGCTGTTAATACAGGCTCGACCAGCACATTGGGCAATACTTCCAGAATTTGGTCTTCCGTGACTCCTTTTTCCTTCAGCAATTTAAAATTCGCTGACCATAATCCGTTCACCGAACTCATATCCCGATCTTCCCTGGCTCGTCGGCTTTGCACAGCTCCATTCACTTCCACCAGATTGACCAGCTGAAAGCTCATCGAAAGCATGTGAATGTAATCGTTACTCAGAAGTACTTCTTCGGGAGGTTGTTCATCGGAACTAATCCAGGGAATATAAGGAACAATGGCCTGCTTATCGCTCTCTTCAAGCACTTCGCGAAAGCAAGTCAACAAAAAATCCAGATCTTCATACGGCCTTCCCAGCGCGTTCCTCACTTCGGTGAATACAGTTTTCATAGTCATCGCAATTTTCTAAGGAACTAAACATCTGAAATTATGAACAGTTCAAAATGATTTGAAATTGGATATTTGAACAGACGCCCCCGCGTTGGCGAATTTCTGTAAGCCATTGCGTTTTATCACTTTTCCAGTGACTAAAAATAGCTACCGAAACAGTGGGTTCTGACTGAGAAACGAGGTTTGATTTTCAACAAAACATATAATTGGGTACTTTTGACATTCGGGCCACCGTTTTTACTGTCAGTCATCGTTGAAGAAGAGTAATTAATTTTGAATGGAAAATCGATTTTACCATTGGATCACCGGAAGATTTCCGCAGAACTACCTCATTAAATATCCGTTCAGAGGGGCCGTCATCGTTACTCTTTTTTCGTTTCTGTTTACCATGTTGTATGACCCGCTTAATTTCCATGGCAACCAGATTTTTTCCTATCCTCAACTGATGGGACTATATTGTTTTGTAGCGGGTATTACCGTTTATCTGTTAACTTATTTCCTGAAATTAGTTCCCTATTTTCACTCAGAGGAAGAGTGGACACTTGTAAAAGAAATCCTGTCTATATTGATTATTCTTTTCGGAATCGGGTTAGGAATCTATTTCAGTGCTTCTCTTATCGACCCACAAACTCCCCAATGGACATTTCATAATTTCATTGGGTCCCAGACAAATGCGTATTTAATCGGAAGCCTTCCCTTCCTGTTTTCATTGATTATCAATATCTCTCAGAAAGTTCATCATCGCAGTACTGAAAGCACATACTCTACAGAAATAGAAGCGAACCCAGTTGATATTGCTGAAGAGATGATCCAAATCAAATCGAAACTGAAAAAGGAAACGTTAGAATTTTATCCAAGCCAATTTCTTTACGCCGAATCCGACGGTAACTATGTGATGTTTTACCTGAATGAAGAGAGTGAAATCAGTAAGAAAATCATTCGCAACTCCATCAGGCAGGTGGAACAGCAACTCACCGGTCAGCCTCATTTTTTCCGAACACACCGCTCTTTCATCGTCAACCTGGAAAAAATTACCGGGAAGAATGGAAACACTTCAGGCTACCATCTAAACCTGGAAGGTCTTTCTACCGAGATACCGGTTTCGCGACAAAATGTGGCCAAATTCGATGAACTTTTTCCGCTCAAAGCCTAAATCCAGCTTTACCACTGGTCACAGATTTTTGTTTTTCGTCACACAAACCAGCTGATTTTACAGGTATCTCAGACCACTTATCACAAATTCTTGCTGTATACCCCAAGTTCTTGGAAGGAGAAAACGAGTTTCCTCAATTTGCATGAAAGACTTCACGCAAAACTTAAAATTTCAGGGAACAATGACACGTTTTTTCAATGCAGCAAGCATCTCAAAAATCCTTTTATTAGCAATTGTCGGGTTGATGAGCGTTCAAAACCTTTTCGCACATTCCATCACCGGTCAGGTGAAAGATGGTAAAAGCGAGCAATCCATACCTTACGCCACCATTTCGCTTTACAACGCGAACGATTCTTTATTAATAACCGGAACAGTCAGTGGAACCGACGGACATTTTGCTATCACGAAAGTAGCCTCGGGTGAATATGATCTTCGCGTCAGCTTTATGGGGTACCAAACCGTAACCCGTAAGATTGATCTAACCAGTCAGGAAAATTATCACACCGGTACCATTCTATTGCAGGCAGCATCGGTCAAATTAGGAGAAGCAGTGGCCATCGGCGAACGCATCAAAGCCAAAGCTGAACCGGACAAAACAACGTATTTCATCAATCAGAAAATAAAAGATGCATCGAATACCGGTCTCGATGTATTGAAGTACGTTCCCGGTGTCCAACTCGATTTCAGTCAACATCTCTCTCTCGAAGGAAATCAAAACATCCTGTTGCTGGTAGACGGGAAAGAACGAGACACCGGTTTCATCCGGCAACTCGACGCCAGTCAGATCGACAAGGTGGAAGTGAATACCATGCCGGGTTCGAAGTATGATGCAAGTGTTTCGGGTGTCATCAATATCATTCTGAAACACAAAAGAACCGGTGTCAACGGTTACGTGCATGCCGAAATTCCGACTTCCCCGAATGTTGTCTACATTTTTCCGGGATACGGACTCAATTACGGTGGAAAAAAGTTCAGCCTGCAAACGTCTTACAGCGGACAGGTCAGTAATTTCCCCATCGTTAATAACAGCTATCGTGAAATTAGTAAGCCGCAGCAAACAACTACCATTACTTCACAGCAGGACCTAATGCAGAACAACTGGTCGCACCGGTTTAATTTCGGCATTGACTATTTCCTGAACAAACAGAACCAGTTCAACCTGTACACGTTTTACAATCCGTATTCCAGCGAACATAACGGAACCGTGACGTTGCAATCGAAGGTCAATCAGGCGCAACAGAAATACTGGCACGCGAAGAAAACTGATAATGACCGAAACCACAAGTTCTTTAGTTCGCTTTACTACAAACATCTGTTCAGTCACCCCGGCCAGGAGCTGACCCTGGACGCCAGCTACTATTATCTCACCGCTCACAATGCCACTACATACGCTTATGATTCTTCATCCGAAGGTGGGGCCAGGGAACAAACCAATATCGTCAGGCCCCGACAGCACTCGACCAGCATTAAAGTCGACTTCAGCTCCCCTCTTGCAGACCATCTCAAACTGCAGTCCGGAGTAAAAGGCATATTAAAATCAATGGCAGATCGGCAATCCGAATCTTTCCGCTACCGCGAAAATATTCTGGCAGGTTACGGTTCACTCTCCTATGCCAAAGACTATGTCCAGATCAATGCCGGACTGCGCGTGGAGCAATCGACCAACGATTTCTCGGGTCATTTTACGCATCATAGCTGGTCGTGGCTCCCATCAGCTTCGTTGAACTACAAACTCACGAAAACAAAGAGCCTAAAACTCTCTTATCGTCGTTCCATCTATCGTCCTAACATCTATCAGCTGAACCCGTACGTATCGCAGAATGACCCGTTCAGTCTACAAAGCGGAAATCCTGCGTTGAAACCACAATTCAATCAGGACCTGTTTCTCGATTACTCGATGAGGCTTGGCAACAATTTCCTCTCCACCCGGCTCTTTTATAGTCATTATACCAATGCCATCAACCGGTTGACCCTGGTGAATGATTCGAACCTGTTTCAAACCAACATCTACAATGCAGGTGAAATCAAGCAACTGGGTGTACAACTAAGCGGAGCGTTGAAGTTGGGTAAAATACTCGCATTCAATCCTTACATCAAAGTATTCCGATACCACACCAGCCCCAATGCAATTGCCCGTCAATATCAAATTGCAGAGAAAAAGAAAATCACCTACCAAATGGGGTTATCCGCCATTGCGTCTTTCAACCACAACTGGACAGCCACTTTCCGGATGCAATATTATCATCCGCAAACTGACGTACAGAATATATATTTGAGCGACGCCCTTTACTTCGTTTCAGTGGAGAAGTCCATCAAAAAGAAACTAAAGCTGGGCATTATAAGCGGATTACCGTTCAAACACTCTTTCGAATATGACGGAGAAAAAACATACGGTGCAAATTTCTACCGACGTTCAGAAGGAAACATTATTCTGCCCAAAATTCCCGTTTGGTTTTCTATCCGCTATCAGTTTAGTTCCGGGAAAAAAGTCCACACCATTCAGCGGGAAACAGAAAAACTCGATCGGACTCCGAAAAAAGGATTCTAACCAAATGGAGCGTCAAGAATTGAAAATTCATCCGGGAGGCAACCAATATCAGAAGCAGATAACTCAGCCTTCCGGATCACTCTCCCATAAACAATCTTTTCATTCCATTCGTTACCTTTACGCCAATCCAAACCAAAACCTGTCAAGCTTAAATCCATGTTTTACAAAAACTAATAAACACCATAAACAAGAAAGCCACAGGTAATGAAAAAAATCTTGCTTCTCCCGATGCTGATTGCAGGCATCGTACTGACCTTAAAAGGACAGCCACCAACTGAACAACTTACGTCATTTGTCGATCCGTTTATTGGAACGGAAGGTGCGGGTGATGTATTCCCGGGCGCTTCGCTGCCGTTCGGAATGGTCAAGCTGGGCCCCGATTGCAGCGACAAAAGTTCCAATTCCGGTTATGTTCCCGGAGGCGTGATCCATGGTTTCAGCCATGTTCACGTAAGTGGAACCGGCGGAGGTCCGAAATACGGAAACATTCTGGTAATGCCGTTCACCGGACCTTTTCAACCAGGGGAAATTCAATCACAACCATCCAATGAACAGGCCAGTCCGGGTTATTTTGCCGTTGATCTGACTAATTATGACATCAAAGCCGAGATGACCGTCAGCAGGCGCGTCGGTTTTCACCGGTACACATTCGGTAATACGAACGAACGTGGCATTCTCGTCGATGCCGGCAGCATGCTGGGGGAACACCATTGTTGTGGTGAAGCCCAACAGCTTATTGGCTCAGAAATCAAAGTCGTTTCCGATACGCTGATTCAGGGGTACACCCGCGTGAGAGGCGGATGGAACAAAGGCGGCGAATACACCGTTTTCTTCTCTGCCGTTTTCGATACGCCGGCCAAATCATTCGGAACATGGAAAGGAGATACCGACTCTCCAGAAAAAGCATCAGAATACGATAGCGGAGAAAAAACAGGTGCCTGGTTCTTTTTTGGGAATGGAAGTAAAAAAGCCATACAGGTAAAAGTAGGCATCTCTTTCATCAGTTGCGGAAAAGCACTGGCCAATCTGCGACAGGAAGTCCCGGGATGGGATTTTGACAAAGTACATCAGGATGCTGTTCAAACCTGGAATAAGGTTTTGAATACAATTCATGTGGAAGGCGCTTCGGATGATATGAAAAAAGTTTTCTACACTGCAATGTACCACGCGATGCTGATGCCGGTTGACCGGACCGGAGAGAATCCGAAATGGCACTCCGATGAACCGTATTACGACGACTTCTACGCCATCTGGGATACCTTCAGAGCAACGAATCCCTTGCTGACACTCATTCAGCCCAACCGGGAGAGAGATATCGTTCGCTCACTGATCGACATTTACCGTTACGAAGGCTACATGCCCGATTCCCGAAGCGGTAACCAAACCGGACGTACCCAGGGCGGCAGCAACTGCGATATGGTCGTTGCCGACGCGTTCCTGAAAGGTCTGAAAGGCATTGATTATCAAACCGGATACGAAGCGATGATAGAAGATGCGGAAATTCCACCGGGTGGCAACCAGCAAACCGATGGTCGCGGTGGCATTAACGAATACATCAAGTTGGGGTATGTACCCGCCGAATACGAACCGAAAGGGAAATCTCCCACACTGCATACGCCCAAGCTCTATGACCGAGCCGGAACGCGAACAGTTGAATACTCAGCCAACGATTGGGCCATTGCTCAGGTGGCAAAAGGACTAGGCAAAAAAGCCGACTATGAGAAATACCGGAAACGGGCATCCAACTGGCCCAATTTATGGCGACGACAGGTAAACGATAGCGGCGTAAGCGGCTTCATTTGGCCCAAGCGCAGAGACGGTTCGTGGGTCGAGGATTTCTCTACAACAAAGGCCGGCAGCTGGGGCAACTTCTTCTATGAAGCCGATGCATGGGAATATTCTTTTTATGTCCCGCAAGACGCACAGGCACTGATTGACAGTTGCGGTGGCGCGGAAACGTTCGTCAAAAGGCTGGATACTTTCTTTACCGGCCCAAACTACCGGGTCGACAACGAGCCCAGTTTCTTTACACCTTGTCTGTACACCTATGCCGGCTATCAATACAAAAGCAGCGACCGCATTCGCGAGATCATTCAGAAGCATTATACATCGGCTCGCGACGGGATTCCCGGCAACGACGATTCCGGCTCTATGTCAGCCTGGTTAGTGTTCAATACCGTTGGTTTTTACCCCAATGCTGGTCAGGATGTCTATCTCATCACAGCCCCTCATTTTCATCGCGCTGTACTTGATTTAGGCGATGGCAAACAACTGGAAGTCATTGCGTCCAATCTTTCTGAGAAGAACCGATATATCCAATCGGCTACGCTGAACGGCAAGCCTTTAAACAGGGCCTGGTTCCGCCACAGCGAAATTGCCGACGGAGGAAAACTTCGGTTTGTTATGGGGCCCAAACCATCCGATTTCGGGAAAGAGAACCTACCTCCTTCTCTGTCTGATATGGAATAAAAAACAGAACATCAGATGGTCACCTCATTGATACGGGACCATCTGATGTTTCTCCACCTTTCCCAATATTACAGCTAGTTACGTTGGTCTTTTCTGCTATCTTTAAAATCATTATTTAACCCAATTGCGATTTTAATCTCAGCAAACCATGAAACCGATTCGCATTCACTACTTGCAACATGTTCCGTTCGAAGACCTTGGTTGCATCGAACAATGGATAACCCAAAACCACCATCCATCAACTGTCACCCGCTTCTTCGAGAACGATGAGCTTCCCTCTCTTTCCGATTTCGATATGCTGATTGTCATGGGTGGCCCGATGGGAATTTACGACGATAAGGAATATCCATGGTTAACTGAAGAAAGACAGTTCATCCGAAAGGCCATCGATGCGAATAAAACAGTTCTGGGCATTTGTCTGGGTTCTCAGCTCATTGCGCATGCTATGGGTGCTAAAGTCTATCCAAACCGGGAAAAAGAAATTGGTTGGTTCGATATCTCTTTGACCGAACAAGGCCACCAATCCAGGTTACTGGAAGGTTTCGATGAAACATTTCCCGTTTTTCACTGGCACGGCGATACCTTCGAACTGCCTGCCGGTGCCCATCACCTTTTTCAATCGGAAGGCTGCGTGAACCAAGCTTTCATTCGTGACCATGTGCTGGCACTTCAGTTTCACTTTGAAGTTACTCCGGAAAGCCTAAACGAAATGGTAAAACACGGAAAAGAAGAATTGACTGACGGAAAGTATATCCAAAGTGCAGAAGAAATTCTGGCTCACCAACAGCTCATTCCTCAGAATAATGATTTGATGTTTACCATTCTCGACAGATTGGTCTCCAATGTTTTTTAGTTGTACCTGTCAGGCTCAATTTATATTATAAAACAGGTGATTACATCACACAACAAACAAAAAATAAATTACTTTAGACACAACTAAACCAGACAACTATTATTAGTTAAAAATTTGATCCAGTTGCTTTTTACCCTATAAAATAACAACTAACAACCAGTTAATTACCTTATCTAAACCTTTTATAAATATGAAAAAGATATTTATCCTCAGTCTTTTTGTATTTGGATTGACAATGACTCGGGGAATGGCCCAAAGTGATTTCCGCAGTGGCTACATTATCAATCAACAAAACGATACTGTTTGGGGAAAAGTTGACTACCGACAGGATAGCAAGCGATATCAGCAATGCCGTTTTAAAAAAGAAGACCAAATAGCAGAGTACTCACCACAACAAATTAAAGGATACGGCTTTTCAAATGACGAAGCATACTCCTCCGTTGTAATCGACAGCTCATTTGTGGAGATCTTAGTTGAAGGAAAATTAAGTCTCTACCGACAGGGACCAAAATTCTATGTTCAGAAAAAAGGCGAAAAGCTACAAGTACTCGAACGTAAGGTTGAAACAATAATAAAGGATAACAAAACGTACCAAAGAGAATCTGATGCCTGGAAGGGGATTATGATCTATCTGACATCGGATTGTTTGAAAAATGCCACGAACTTACTGACCAACATGCATGTCACCGAACGTGACTTAACGCAACTGGTTGTCAAGTATAATAAATGCCAGGGAACTAACCTCACCGTTTACAAAGAGGACAAACCGTGGACAAAACTCGTTATCGGTGCCGCGGTTGGAGCAACTTACACCACCCTTAAAACCACGTATCATATGGATATGTATTCCTATATGAAAGATAGGTACACGTCCATTGATCCAACGGTGGGCGTCGTATTGGATTTTTCATCGCCACGGATAATGGAAAAGCTATCGCTGCAACCGGAAGTATATTTCACCAAATCCAGTTATACCGGTTTTGTGGTTTTAAACACCGTAGCTTCTACTGACTATCATAACACCCAAATCGATCTGACCACTATCTCCATCCCTATCTCACTAAAGTATTCACTTCCCAAAAGGGAATATTCCGGATATATTCAGGGTGGCTTCAATTTCGACTATCACATCAAAGCAGCAACCAACCTGCGCACTGAAAAAGCTTGGCTATATGATACTGTAACCACGACTGAGAGCAAAGCATTCGATGTCAACAAGAAGCAAGGTGGTTTTTGGGGTGGTATCGGATTCCTGAAAGCTTTTAGCCATTTCGATGGCAGTATAAATGTCCGGTATTTCCATATGCTGAAACTAAGCCAGACAGCTGGCATTGATATGAACAGCGACAAAATAACCTTCACCGTAATTATTTATTCGAAATGAAACAACTTGTGAAAAACCTGTGGCTGGCACTTATCCTTCTTCAGTTGGCCAGCTGCGAAAAAGATAATTCAGGTTCTCAACCGTTTCCGGAGGTCAATACATTAGACATTACCAATGTTTCCTCCGAAGGCGCCACTTTCAATGCAGAAATCAAAATGCGGGGACAATCTCCCATCGAACGATACGGTTTCGTCTGGTCGGCTATAGAACATTTGGACACAACCATCATGGACAAAGTCATTTTATCGGACAACATCGAATCCGGAAAATTTTCGGCAACCATATCATCGACGCTGAAAGAAGGAGAAACCTATGCAGTTTATGCGTTTGCCAAAACCGGAGAATATGCAGTTTTTGGAAAGTCTATTCAATTCAAAAGTCTGGGAAGTAAAGGCCCGGTAGTAACTTCCTTTTCACCGGAAACCGGTAGTTGGGGAGATACGATTACCATTAGAGGTAAAAACTTCAGCTATGTGGGCTACGAAAATACAGTAAAGCTTGGAACAATACAGGCACTCGTAACTTCAGCCAGCGATACATTGCTTACCATTCGGGTACCGGAAAAACTGATTGAAGACAAAGTCAACCTGAGTGTTTCCATATTCGGAAATACTTCAATAGCGCCTAATATGTTCAACTATCTCGTTCCGGAAATCACGAAGATTGAACCACTCAACGGCAGTTTTGGAGATACCATTACCATCAGCGGAAACAATTTCACCAACGACATCCGCTACAACAAAGTATTCTTTGGAAACGTTTCCGCTATCATCACTTCGTTTAGTAACAAAGAAATCAAAGTGATCGTTCCTGGCGCATTAAACCAAACGCTTTCTTCCATTAAACTGGAATCGACAGGCCACCAGCTGGTTTATGGTACGCAGTTCCGTTTGGATGCACCGGTTGTTGAAAGTTACAATCCTGCTTCCGCCACCAAACCTAACCAGGAGATTACCATAACAGGTAAAAATTTCAATCCGGTAACGCAATACAATACGGTTTTCATCGACGGCTATCAAGCCAATATAACAGATGCAACGGATACGACGCTGAAAGTCATTCTTCCTGACGAGGTTATTCCTTTTTACCAGATTTCGCGCTTTGCCAATTTGTCGGTATCGTTGTCGATAGCCGACCAAACCATCATGGCCACGGATAGTCTGCCTCTTTTTTGGCACAGTACCTGGACGCGAAAGAAGGACTTTCCCGGAGCAGGGAGATATAAAGGAATTGCATTTACCAGCAATGGGAAAGGCTATTATGGTACCGGCATTTCCAATGTCTTAAACGACTACACTTATTATAGTGACTTTTGGGAATACGACCCAACGACCGATTCATGGGCACGGAAAACAGATGTCCCGGGAAATCCGAGGGCTGGAGCCGTTTCCTTTATCATCAATAATCAAGGATATGTAGGAACCGGTTCCGATCATATGTACTCTTCGAGTCAAAATGAAGATACAAATCATTTCAAAGATTTCTACCGGTACGATGCCACGACTGACAGCTGGACTCGCATCGCTGATTTTGCCGGAATAGGACGTCATTCAGCTGCCGCCTTTTCGTACAATGACATGGGATATGTAGGAACGGGCTATTGGGGAAATGACAAACCCGATGGTGCATGGCAGGTAGCAGATGATATGTGGCGCTATGACCCGGTCAATAACAACTGGACCGAAATTGGAAAATTTCCCCGAGCTACCAACTCAGCAATAGGAATAAATGACGGGAATTCCGGTTACATATATGACACCGATAGCCTGTTTGTATACACAGAATCGGAGTGGGGCAAGTTAAATGCTCCGGTCCTGCAAAGCTGGGACAATATTGGATTCTCACTCAACGGAAATCTCTATTTTGGAATGGGATCTACTAATTCTGCATTGATATGGGAGTACAACCCCATTAGTGGAACCGCAACCAAACGTCCTATTGATCCGGAAGATGGCCGCCTTAGTGCCTCCGTTTTTGTTATCGATGGAAAGGCATACATCGTTGGAGGAACCAATGGAAGTCAGACAAAGAACGACGTTTGGGAATTCGATCCCACTCTACCCGCTGAATAACAACTAACTTCTTTCCACTTGAAAACAAGGTTTCGAATCAGGTTCGAAACCTTGTTTTTTTATTTTCATCGCATTTCAAACGTCATTCCCGCAAGGATTACCACACAGACTATCTTGCTTCTTTTTTTGAATAAAATTAATAATCAATTTAATTTTATTTACTTTACAATTAATTTTTTACATACATTTGTTGAAATACTTTATTACAAATGGAGAAAAAGCTACCCATCGTTTGTCCGAGCTGTGAATCGGAGTTAAAGGTGAACAGCATGCACTGCGAATCCTGTTCGACCACCATCAGCGGGATGTTTGAACTCCCCCTGTTGCTGAAACTAAGCCGAAAAGAACAGGATTTTATTCTCGACTTTGTGAAAGCCAGCGGAAGTCTGAAAATCATGGCGGGAAAATTGGGTCTGAGTTACCCCACGGTCCGCAATATGCTGGATGACCTGATTGGTAAGATTGAGAAACTTCAAAACACGCCACAATTATGAACAAATTCTTCAATCCATTCCGATACATCGCCGGTGGCAAGTCGTTACTGGCAGGATTGCTTATTCTCTTTCTAACAGCTGTTACCGGTTACTTTAGCCATACTCATTTCCCGGATCTTATTTCCATTAAACTCTCCCCTGCATTTCCCCTTTGGTATTTCGTTGTGCAGGTTTTCACCAACTGGCTGGTCATTTCGATTGTGTTGTATGGGCTGGCGCTTATTTTCTCATCGAGCTCAGTGCGGATAATTGATATCTTCGGAACCCAGGCTTTGGCACGCTTTCCATACTTTCTTGCTGCTGTTACCGGCTTTTTTAGTGCCATGAGCAAATTTGGCCGCTACATCTTATACACCCGGTTTCACCAGGGAGAGCCCGTAGATTTAACTTCCACCGATGTCATTTTGGTTGTATTCCTAATGATGCTATCTCTTTTTCTTTCCATTTGGACAATTATCCTTATGTACAACGCATTCCGGATTTCCGCGAATGTAAAAGGAGGAAAAGCCGTCGCGCTTTTTATTACTGCTTTCATCATTTCAATGGTAGCAACCTTATTTCTTTCGAGATACTATCTCAGCCTGGTCGCCGGATAAAACAATATGCAAACCGATAGCCCTTAAAACATACATTATCATGAAAAAGAAAAAACGAGAAGACGAATACCTCAATACGATGAGCAAAGACCCGAACAACTGGAAAGGTCCCTTCTATGTCAATCGAAAAGACCCGCGACTTGTTGTTCCCAAGTATAATCCCCAACGAGGATACACATTCAATTTTGCCAGTCCCTACGCCTATATTGTCATTATCGCCGTCATCCTGATTATGGTGGCAGCAAGCTATCTAAAATAGTTAAACACCATGAAAACACTATTACTTCTGGTTATTCTAACCTTAACATATACTGGTTCTTTTGCACAAAGCACAGCTAATGCCTCCGAATCGGAAATGATATTAAAAACATCTACCGGGAATATTGTCGGAACACTGACCGTACCCCAACAGGAGAAACCGATGCCGATCGTTATCATCATTCCGGGCTCCGGACCTACCGATCGGAACGGCAACTCTCCCATTGGCCTTCATACGGATGTATACAAAATGTTGGCCGAAGGACTGGCACAAAATAAGATTGCTTCGCTGCGTTACGACAAACGGGGAATTGGCGAAAGCAAAGCTGCCATGCCCAACGAAAGCGATATCCGCTTTGACACCTACGTGCAGGATGTCGTCGACTGGATAGCGGAGCTGAAATCCGACAAACGGTTCTCAAAGATTTATTTGCTGGGGCACAGCGAAGGTTCGTTGATTGGCATGTTGGCTGCCGAAAAAAACAAGGTCGCCGGATACATCTCCATTTCGGGACCTGGCCGCCCAATGGACGAAATTCTGCGCGAACAACTGTCCAATAAACTGCCGCCACAGTTGCTCAGTGAATCGGATAATATCCTTGACAGCCTGAAGGTCGGTAAGACTGTTGGTAAGTTTCGCATACCCTGTATTCCCTTTTTCGCCCCTCAGTTCAGCCATACATGATTTCCCACATGAAATACAATCCGGCTAAAGAAATTGCGAAACTGAAAATTCCGGTGCTGATTATCCAGGGAACCACCGACCTGCAGGTTCAGGTGAGCGATGCCAGGATATTAAAAGCCGCCAAACCGGATGCCCAACTTGATATCATCGACAACATGAACCATGTGCTGAAGGAATCGGACAACGACCAGCAACACAATCTGGCTACTTACCGGAGTCCGGATTTCCCGCTGAAGGCTGGTTTGATGAACGACCTGATGCAGTTCATTAAGCACTGACGAGTATAAAGTTTGTTTTTCCGGCTTTCCGAATTCATTGCTTCTTCGCGTGCAATTTCGCCCGAAGCATTGTAACTTAACTGTTTGGTTTCATTACCCAGAAAATTAAAAACCAACAGTCATGGCCGGTGTTCGTAAAAGCAATCATTTCGTCAACCTGAATCTGAATGTTCGGGGATTAAATCAATCTGCCACCCTGCTCATCAACGAGCGCAGCAACGAACTCATCAAACAGGGCTCCACCGTATACAAACTGGGACTAGGCCAATCGCCCTTCCCGGTTCCTGAAAGAGTTCAGGAAGCCTTGCGGCGGAATGCACATCAAAAGGATTACCTGCCCGTAAGAGGCCTGATGAAACTGCGGGAAGCCGTTGCAGAATTCAATTTCAAACACCAGGGCATCCAATGTTCGCCGGAAGATATCATCGTTGGGCCGGGCTCGAAAGAGTTGATTTTCATCCTGCAATTAGTTTACTACGGCGAACTAATTATCCCAACTCCCAGCTGGGTTTCCTATTCGCCGCAAGCGCGAATCGTCGGACGCCATGTGAGCTGGGTTCCTACCTCCGAAGTGAACGACTGGCGTCTAAGTCCGGAAAAGCTCGACCTGATTTGCCGGAACGATCCCGACCGTCCGCGCGTCGTTATCCTGAATTATCCGTCCAATCCGACCGGTTCGACCTATCCGGTTACACGTTTAAAGAAACTTGCCGAAGTAGCCCGAAAATACAATATCATCCTTGTATCGGACGAAATTTACGGCTTGCTCGATCACTCCGGCAAGCATGTTTCCATTGCCCAGTTCTATCCGGAAGGAACCATTGTCAGCAGCGGGCTGAGTAAATGGGCCGGAGCCGGCGGGTGGCGCCTGGGAACTTTTACCTTTCCCGAGAACCTCCGATGGTTGCAGGATGCCATGGCTATTGTCGCCAGCGAAACATTCACGTCCACCAGTGCCCCCATTCAATACGCCGCGATTACCGCTTTCCAGGACCACCCGGAAATTGATGAATACCTCCATCACTCGCGACGGATTCTGAAAACCCTAGGCAATTACATGGCCGACCGGCTCAAAGCCAAACACATTACCATGCCTTCACCGAAAGGAGCTTTCTACCTGTTTCCTAACTTTAATTACTACCGTGAAAAACTGTCGGCGAAAGGAATTCTCACCTCGTTCGAATTATGTGAAGCCCTGTTGCAGGAAACCGGCATCGCTATCCTGCCGGGAATCGATTTCGGGCGACAAACCGAGGAACTCACTTGTCGGATGGCTTATGTCGACTTCGACGGTGAGCTGGTGCTCAACAAAGCGATGATTGAATACCACGATAAAGAGCTGGATGAAGCTTTTCTCCGTGCCTATTGCAGCAAGATGATGAAAGCGGTTGACCTGTTGGAAAATTGGCTGGACAGGCTTTAGAGGTTTCTGTTGTCATTATTGTTTCTGTTGTTTCTATCGTTATAAATGTTTCTGTTGTTAAAGAGTTAGAGGTACAAGCCGTTCTCTAAGGTTCTGCCTAATTGTATTCTTCATTACTCATTTTTCATTGTTAATTGTTGAAGTGTTTCTGTTCTGTTGGATAATTCGTAAATTCAACATAAACTTGATTTCACCTAACGGAAAACCATGGAACTATCGATTGCTGAAAAATTTCTGCTCATCGCACATCATCCCCGGAAGGCGCGCTTCCTTACTTCGGAACCGCAGCTAAACTTTGGACTGGTTGGTACTTTCCTGTTGGAAATGTCAATAAACAATCAACTTCACATAGAGAATAACCGGGTGTTTCCGGATAAATCGGTTGTGCCGGAAAATCCCACGAGCCGCGAAATTTACTACCTCGTTAAAGGCTCCGGGAAAAACCGGACCATCAGGTTGTGGCTTAGAAAACTTTCGCGAAAAGCGAACCGGTATCGGTGGGAAGTTCTGGAAAATCTGAAAGAAAAACGACTGATGCGCATTGAACGCCGGAAATTCCTGGGGATTATTCCTTACCGGAAAAGTTACGTGACCGATAGCCGTACCCGCGACCAACTGCTCAAAGAACTCAAAAAACAAATTCTCTCCCGGCACCGTGACACGGCTACCAGCAACGAGGATATGGCGGTGCTTGGCCTCATCGAAGCGTGCAAACTACACCGCACCCTGACAACGGACCGCACTGAACTGAAAAAGCTCCGAAAAGCATTAAAAGAACTAATCAAAGAGAGTCCAATTGCCGGCACGGTCCAGCAAACCATCCGGCAAGTGCAGGCAGCTGTTATCGGGGCGATAGTCGCGTCGCCTGCCGCGGCCGGAGGCAGTTCGTAGTAAACAGTAAATAGCGCTGAAAACACTCCGACCGGCTGATACAGGATTTGTCGGAGGAATAGGCAGCACTTTTCATCTCTAGTTAGCGCGGCCTTTTTTCAGCTTAATCATTACCGCCTGGTTATAATCACCGGACGTATATTTCCTGATGCTATTTTTATCGGTTATTACACTTATTGATTCAATGCTGTTTTTATCAATCTTCTTCAAATTGTCCAGTGTCATTTGCAGCCCATCGACAAGGTACAATACCTTACCCTTCGGTTGTGGCTGAATTGCTTTCTGCTGAAGATATGCCTGGTGTTTCTTAGTCAATATGGTAACAACGCCATTCTTGCCCTTCTCTCCGTAGATATTTATAGCCTTTTCACTATTCTTGGGCAGAAAATCAATTTGCGCAATGTCGGTACTGCTTAACGGAAGTGGATAGGCCTTTAAGCTTTCCGGGCTTATCACTGAATCATCTACCATAAGCAATGGCTTGTCCGTAATCTTCCCTTCTTTCTTCAATTCGTTGATACGATTCACCAGGTATTTATTGTTTTTGTTGTTATCGGTGAGCAAATAACGATTAGAAGTGCACCCGGCCATCATCGCCACGATCAAAATCAATAGTATTTTCTTCATAGCATTTATGTGTTTTATGTGTCTTGTTAGTCGTCGATAGTGTTTGTCAAGCTGTCAAATTCTATTAGAGACATATAAACTTAATCATTTTCAGATAAAAGCTACCATCATCTAACGAAAGTCTGAATGGCGACTATTGATGACCTGCCATCCGGCAACATGCATTTGACCATTGGTTTTTATTACCTTTAACGTAACCAAACTCAACTACCATGAATAAACTAGCTGTCATTTTTATCGCGGCCTTTTTCTGCGTCAGCCTTCAAACCAAAGGCCAACCTTTATCACCGGACCTGATTACCTCCATCGAAAATGAAATCGATGCAACTTTTCAGAAGATGGTTGCTTTGGCAGAAAAACTTGACTATGATGCGTTGAACCAGGGAGTGGATGATTACCACAAAGCAGGTTTCCTGGTAAACGGAAATTACTATGCCGATTATGCTACCCTGATTTCAGCGGTGAAGGCAGGTGCACAAAGTGTCAGCAAACAAAAACTGGTGCTGAAGGATAAGAAGATAACCGTGCTTAACGAGCAAGTGGCGCTGCTAACTGCTTCCGGAACCTCGCAGGTTAACCTGTACGATGGCCGCGAATTCACGGGAGACTTCTATTGGTCGTTTGTGTATGAAAAAATAAACGGTGAATGGAAAGTCATCCAATCGCATCAATCGCGCGGAAGGTAAAACAGCACCCAAAGGTTGAGTAACCTATATGTTCCCGCCAAAGTATGCTCCCAAACACAAATTTCTCTGCAACCAATTAAGTATCTTAGTCATCTGACCACTATATAACCTATCCGAAAGAACCATGAAACCAACACTTGCAAAAACAAGCCTTTTGCTGCTTCTGATAAGCATCATAACCTTCGGATGTGAAAAAAGCAGTAATAACGGAAATGAAAAAAGCGACACTGGATATTCCGGGCCCGTAACCGGGTACATCGTCGGGTCATTTATTTGTGACGAAAAAGATGGTGAAACAGGAAAGGTAATAGGTAAGCAAACCGACAGAGCTTATTGCATTTTGCTTGAGAACAGCGAAAATGCCAATTCTGAATGGCCAATGGATTTTTACACCTTCGATTTACCCGACAACCTATATGCTATCCCCGACGAACTTCTTTCCCCGGGCTATGAGGGGAGCAACTGCGGCCCGCACTTTTTCCCAGATAGTTTAAGATATTCCTATAAAATCAACTTCAAATTCCAAAAGAACGATTCGGTTCATTTTGTTTGCGGTCCTTGTACGGCTATGGAGCTAAGTTTTCCATGGGATGATTTTGACCAGATATTGGTGAGGGATGTAAGCAAGGAATAAACGTTTAAAATCCAGTAAAATGAAAACAACCATTTTGAAAATTAGTCTCATCCTAGCGCTACTCACAACCATTGGAACCGGATGCGAAAAGAATACCGCTAATCTGTGGGAAATTTCTCCAGAAAATAGTGTTGCCGTAATTCAGCAAGAAGTGAACGGCATTGTGTTTAAATTTTGTCTTCTGAACGAAAACGGAGCACCTGCCACCATCTTTAACGAGGGAGAAAACTTCTCTTTCTTTTTTTCGGTGACGAATAATAGCCATAACGACTTATATTTTGATCCGGACTTTGCCTATTATGCCGATAATAGTTTTTGTAAGGTTTATACATCCAATGATGAAGACTTAGGTAAGCCTTTTAAGGTGTTAACCGTACTTACGATTGGAACTGCCGCCTATCCTTTCCCTACCGGTGAATCCAGGGTTTTTCAGCAATCATGGGTCGATGACCGGGATTCTGTCTGGTCCTGGGAAAAAGCAACCTATGAAAGTACCCACCAACCCTATCTCGAAAAAGGCAATTACTACACAGCATTTAAGTACCGTTTTCGATTTGAGGGTAAGCATTCCATCCAAACAGATACATTGAGCTTTAGAATCAACTTCAGAATTCAGTAACACGAAAACTATTTTCCTTAAAATCACCCTCAGTATGCTGACAGGTCTGTCGACGCTGTCAGGTTATCGAAATACAGGCTGAAAGCCTGACATTCCAAAACTTGGGGCAACGCCCCAAGAACCAGTGTCATAATCGCATCACCAGCCTGTAGGGCTGGCACACTTCATGACTGAAATCCAATGAGAAAAAATGATAGTTGAAGCCCTTCAGGCTTCGTTCTTGTTTCATGGGAACCACTTACCCGGGGCGTTGCCCCAGGCTCTGGAATCGCTGCAGTCGAATACCACTGTCGGGGTTTTCCAACCACCGACAGGGTCGAAAAAAACCTGCCAGGTACGTCTATACCCAACAGGTTCGCCTGCGGCCCATTTTCCAAATTCCCAATTGGATTGCCTTATTTGTTTATTCCGTTTCGGTTGCTTCTTCCGGAGCCTCCTCTTCCTGGCTCTTACGGCCGTTCAGGGCGGCATAGGTTTTCCGGAGCTCGTCCATTTGTCCAAACAAGGTCGTCAGCACATCCGTGGGGGCAAAGTTCACCGCCTGCTCAATGGCCGTACAAAACTGCTCGTAGCTTTTAGCCGCCGTCGTTTTCAAACTGGTAGCCGACGGCCCGTTCTGAGCCTCATCGCTGTTGCGGGTCTTATACAGGGTATCGAATTCCGTATTCGCCGTTTCCAGTCCGGTGAGCATATCGGCTATCCCAATGGTAGCCGCATCGGCTTTGAGGGCCTCGTTGGCATTGTATTTCCCCAGCATTTCGGCAAACACGCCCGTTTCGGTATTCATGGCCTTTTTATCCACGTCCCAGTAAGGCTCAAAAAAGCCCTTCAGGTTTCGAGCCGCCGTCTTCTTCGCTTCGTCGCGCCCCTTGATGTTGGTCGTGATGTTGCGTTTGATTTCGGCAAACCGGTCATCCCGGTCCTGATCGAGGTCGACCAGCTGTTGGGTTAGCATGTTTTTAGCCGGTTTGTTCATTTGCACGCCCATCGCCTCGTTATCGTTTATCAACTGCGTGAGCGTAGCTGCCGGAATGGCGCCGATACTTTCTTTTACCGGGTTCGCGTACTCGATGGTCGATTTGTTGAGTGAAAACAGGTCGTTAATTTTCAAACGGGCAACATACAATGTTGAAAACAGTTTTTCATCCATAATTTTATTGTTTTAGAAAGGTGATAAAGTTTGTTTGGTCTTCATTTCTTCCTGTTGAAATTTTCAGGAGGTCCGCGCGTCGCCATTTCATGCTGTTGAAATTTTCAATGGGCTCATTCCTCGCCGATTCATGTCG
Source organism: Prolixibacter denitrificans (assembly GCF_003014495.1). Taxonomy (GTDB): domain Bacteria; phylum Bacteroidota; class Bacteroidia; order Bacteroidales; family Prolixibacteraceae; genus Prolixibacter; species Prolixibacter denitrificans. The sequence continues at coordinate 46,347 of NZ_PYGC01000014.1, forward strand.
TTGAATTTTTCAACAGCTCCATTCCTCGCGATTTCATGCCGTTGAAATTTTCAATAAGCTCTCTCCTGACGATTTCATGCCGTTGAAATTTTCAACGGGTCCATTTCGCGCCATTTCATGCCGTTGAAATTTTCAACAGCCCCTTTTTTCGATGCGGAAGCGGATATTTGATTTCATGCGGTCGCCGTGAAACCACAGTGTAGCCGGGCAAAGTGCCAGCATGCAGCTTATCCGTTCCGGGGCTTGCCGGTCAATGAACGTAGTGACGGTTCGTCCATTCTGCACTTCATTCTCCACTAAATTCCTGCTGATTTTATCTGTCTGCTAAAAACCGTGTATTCAATATAAATTAGAAAATTAACCTATCCCAATTTTTTTGATGAATGTGCTAAATTTTTTGATGAACGTACGGATCTGGTATGTGAACGTACCGATCTGGTATGCGAACGGAAATTGGAGAACCTCATCTCCAGCTTTTTTGGAACACCCTAAAATCAGATTTCGAAAGAAATTAATTACATTGGAAACACTAAACGGACTGATAAATGAAAACAGCTTTAAATCCTTTAACTCAGATGGGCGATCATACCTTACATTACTCATTCTCTCCTTCAGCGATGGAGACAAACCTAGAGACAACATCAAAAGATTGGAATACCCATACCTTAGCATGCATTATTTTCTGTTCTAAAAAAAGCCCCCAATGGAAATAAAAGATTTAACTGGATTAAGCGAACCGCTAAAAAAACTGATAGAAGTTATTTCTCAAGGAGTAGGTGCATTAAGCAAACCTTATCTAATAAGAAAAACTGCTGATGCAAAAGCGTATGAAATCAAAGTAATTGCAGAATCTATTAAAGCGAATCAAAAGAGCTTAAAACAAATCGATTATAATGAGGAAAAATTAAGCTTAGCTTCGATAGATGGAGAATCAATAAAAGCTGAATTGTCCTTGGAAGAAAGAACTAAAAATCGAACAGATTTTAAACAGCAAAAAAAGCAAAAAAATATTGAGGTTATTACGCAAAAAGCAGCAGAGCAGCTTGAATCTGAAAGCACTGTTTCAGAAGAACCCGTTGACGAAGATTGGACAACACGATTCTTTGATTATGCCGAAGACATATCAAATGAAGAAATGCAAGAAATATGGGCACGAATACTTGCTGGCGAAATTAAACAACCAAGATCTTATTCACTTAGAACACTTGAATTAATTCGCAACCTATCTAAGGATGAAGCCAATACCTTTATGAAGGTCGCTAAATTTGCCATTAAATCTGGAGATTCACATTTCCTTTTTAAAGGAAAGGATGGAAAAATCTTAAATGAGGAATATAATATTAATTACGGCGATACTGCTTTACTGACAGAAATAGGATTAATTCAACCTGGAGCTTTTGTAAATTATCAAATACTCCAACAACCTCAAGATTCTCAAAGCGTATTTACTACTGATAAAATTATTTTAATCGCAAAAATTAAAGCAAATACCCCAACGATAACAATGCCAGTTGATGTTTTTAGCAAGTCAGGCAATGAATTACTAAAACTTGTAAGCCCAAATCCTCCGTTTGATTATTTAAAAGCTATTGCAGATTCAATAAAAAGCGATAATGTAGAAGTCAAATATGCATATATTATGGCTTGGGAAGGGAACTCTATAAGACATACTCAGCCATTATTGGATTTTTAATAAATGGTAGTAACTAATATTTATATGCACGGTGACATCAGGTATTAAATATAGAATAGAAGGGAGTATTGCGCCTAAATATCATCATAAATGGCAGAATATTACCATCTGCCATTCTCCATAATAATTTATCGTTGCTAAATTAAAATACAGCAAAAGAACAGTCTTAACTAAAATGATTAAAAACCTCAAATGGAAGACAATTTATCAAACTTAATGATTGGTATAATCGGCGGAGTTGTTTCATCTGCGATAATTTGGTTTTTTGTTTTAATCTACAACAAGATTATACAGCCAGCGATTAAGGAAATATTATACAAAGGAATTGATCTAGAAGGCGAATGGCATGACAATTTGTACATAGAAAGATCTGCAAAGAAAGATGGTAAAACTGAATTAGAAAAAGTCAAAATAAAAGAACTAACAATCACAATAAAACAAAACGCTTATGAGATAAAAGGTGATTTAATAATTAAAAATATTATTCACCAGAATGAAATTTTCTCCTTTTACAAATATACAGGATTTATAAGGGACAACTATGTCGTTATAAATTATTTACCAAAATCAAAAAAGCATTTAGGTCTTGGCTCGATTATCCTAGTTATAAAAAAGGGAGGAAAGTGCTTGAATGGAAATTTGGTAGGAACATCTTTGGACGAAATGAATCTAACGCAATATAGTGGATTACATCTTGAAAGAAAATAACTACCCCTCCAAGTTGTAATATGGATAGTGGTTATATCCACTCTTGGGCCTGGATTTCATTATGACATTCCGCCCATAAACCTATACCAAACCGTTACCATATATTTAGAATATACTATTAAAATATAAAATGAATAAACCATGACCGACCAACAAATAAGCACAACCATTAAAATACTTTATGTTGCAGCATCAATCATCATTATCGGGGGAGCCATTCTTCGGATTCAACATTATCCGCATGGAATGTTGATATCGCTCATCGGATTACTGCTTGGAACAATAACACAAATTTTTGACAGAAGCAGAGCAAAAAGAAGAACCAAAGAGCTGGAAGAACAACTCAAACAAAGAAAATGAAAAACGTATGGTAGCGAATTGTCATATGGCAGGCGGAATTTTGCTGTAAAATTTGCACCAACCGTTGAACGCAATAAAGAATACTAATAATGAGACATCTTACCATCTTAGTCCTTTTGTTGCTAATCGTCCAAAAAAGCTTTGCGAGCTATAATCGAACAACGTTGCCTGAACTGATTATTGACTCTGAATTGATATTGCAGGGAAAAATTATTCATCAGGATTCTACCACTTTCACGCTCTTAGTATCAGACCCAATAAAGGGAAACTATCAGAAAAAGAGCATCAGGATTCAGAAATTTGAGGATTGGGAATGTGCGAACCGGCTTTCAAAATACAAGGTAGGACAAGAAGAAATCGTATTTCTCAGATGGTATTCAGAAACGAAGAAGTGGTATATAAAGGGAGCTGGTGATGAAGGGGAATTATTCATTAAAAACGACTCGATTATATATCCGAGTGCTTGCTACGCCCCTGATAGCGGTTGCGTAGAAATTAATTACTTCGAGTATAAAACTCGCGGTCGAATTTATTCGTTGCAGAATTTCAAGAAGGCAATCAACTTCTATATCAATCAATTTCCACTACTGTTAAAAGGATTTAAAGCCAATTACTCTGACTCTATTCCCAACAGGCTACAAGACAACAAAGCATATACCCGGATAATTAAGGAGTCCCTTTTGGTGCTTATGCACCATTCCTACAAATAAATGACAAACGCCAATACTCAGCCGGGGTTTAAAAGCAACCACCCCTTTCCGGAACACATCTTGCGTATGACTAAACTAACGAATGATGAAACGAACTCTAATCAAAGGCTTATTTATTTGCAGCATTCATTCTGCGAATGCGCAATTTGCCAATAACAATGCAATTTATTCGACAAGCGGTTTGAGTTTCGGAAATTACATGGGAGGCGATGTGAGTTTGAATTATGTGTATCGGGAAAAATATTCTTGCCGGGTTGGATACAGCGACTATTTGCGAAAACCCAAATCGCAACCGGCGGATTATTCATCGGGTTTGGCAAAAGCAATCATTTTCGGCCTGGAAAACCCTCACGATCAAATAGAAAATTACCAAATCGCTGTGGGTAGGATATGCAAACTAAATGAAACGGGTACGATACGAGCCAATTTATCTATCGGAGTTGGTTATACCATCATAAAAGAACCTGAAAATTGGCAAAAGGTAGAAGGAACATCTTTGGTGGCGGAGAATTATACCTGGGATTATCATCGGCAAAACACGGTAAGCCTAATCATCAATCCCCAAATAGAATTTCCATTCACCAACATTTATGGATTGACCATTTCACCCATGCTACAACTCAATAAAGACAGAACCTACGTTGGAATTGGCATTGGGCAAATGATTGGAATATTAAGAAAACGAACAGAATAAGCGCTTAACACAATACCATTATATATTTCCTCTAGAAGCAACGCGAACATGCTGAAACACATCTAACGTACAACTAAACTAACGAGCTATGAAAACACAAGTATTCTTCTTCCTGACGGTTTTGCTCGTTGGCATGATGAGTTGCCAGAAAGACGACAAGTCAGAAGCCAATGCCGGGATTCATTTTACCAAGAATGAAAAGGTTTCGGATGTCATTGTAAGCTACGATGAAATTGTAGGCTACGATTCGACGCGGTACATTTTCCAGGTCACGCCAACGGCCTTTAACCGGTTGAACAAGGAAATCTCTCCCAGCTATCCCGACCCGCATTTCGCGTTTGGTGTTGCTGTCGACCAACAACTCATTTACACCGCGAAATACGTTCCCGGTTATTATTCATCGAGTCAACACGACGTTGTCACCTTTCAGTTGGTGGCGCCGGATTTGATTTATCTCAGACTGGGATATCCCTCCTCTCCCGGGCTTTTTACCGGGGAAGATTTGCGGAATGATTCGGGATTGATAGACCGTTTAAAGAAAGACGATAAATTGATGGAAATTGGGAATTGATGTGCGGTCCCTGCCGGAGTCTACCAGGGAATCTGAAGTCCTCCCCCTTTAATTCCCCCTCCAAAGGGGGACAGTTCGCCAACTTCCAACCGAATTTCACATTCCCAAATATATAACATACGACCATTCGCGAGCTGTCCTCCTCTGGAGGAGGTGGCCGACAGGCCGGAGGAGGATTAAGTCGAAAGGTTCCGGATTTCAGATTAGTCCGGGAAAACAAACACCCCCGTCATTTGTTTGCATACAAAACTTCCACTCTTACCACCCTAAGAAACCGTTTATCAACTTTTATCGTAATCAAATCATCAGGCTCGTGGTCAGTCTGTTTTTACTTTTAATGAAAGTCCGTTGACTTTTGATTGTGAATAGTTCAATACATGAAGAATAGCATATGAGCCTGTTAAAAACCTTCAGGGTAGCCCAAACCCAACCGGTGCACCCCATCACTTTTATGTTCCTGTACATGCCATTTGGAATTTTCAATGGCTTCATCAGTGTGACCATGGGATTTCTGTTAACTAAGGCTGGCGTTTCGTTGGCCGGTGTTGCCTCGATTGTTTCCCTCCCTTATTTGCCCAACATTCTCAAATTTCTGTGGGCTCCGCTGGTCGATACCACTCTCACGGTGAAAACCTGGTACCGTATCGCGAACGTAGTGACCGTAATTGGTATTTTGGCAACGAGTATCACCCCGCATAATTCACACTTTCTGCCGTTGCTGATGGTCATCGTTTTTCTAACCGCCGTAGCCAATACCAATATTGCTATGACGACAGAGAGTTTAATTGCGCAGGAGGTGCCCGATGAACATAAAGGGCGCGCCGGAGGTTGGTTGCAAGCCGGAAACCTGGGCGGCTTCGGTGTCGGAGGCGGTGCCGGAATCTGGCTGGCGGAAAGAATGCCGGCTCACTGGATTTCGGGAGCCGTTATCGCGCTCGTCAGTCTGCTATGCGGGCTGGGGTTACTATTTCTGAAAGATCCAGCTCCGTTTCAACGGGAAGAAACGTATGTGAAGACGATTGGAACACTTGGCAAAGAGATTTGGGTGCTGGTGAAGTCGAGGGGCGGGTTTTTAGCGCTAGTCCTCTGTTTCCTCCCCGTTGGTTCGGGTGCAGCTTCGAATTTATGGTCGTCAATTTCCAGTGATTGGCATGCCTCGCCGGATGCGGTAGCCCTCGCTGTAGGATTTGTAGGCGGTGTCGCTTCGGCCGTCGGTAGTTTGTTGGGCGGATGGATTTCCGATAAAATGGACCGGAAGAAAGCCTATATTTTATTCGGCTTGCTGGAAGGAGGCGCGGCACTCCTGATGGCGCTGAGTCCCCGCACACAACTGATGTTTATGATTTGGACGACCATCTATGGAATCACGGTAGGTTTAGCCTTTGCCGGATTCAGCGCGTTTGTTCTGGAAGCTATCGGAAAGGTCGGGGCAGCCACCAAGTACAACTTCTTTGCAGCTCTTTCGAACATTCCCATCTATTCGATGATATTTGTGGATGAATGGGCGCACAACAGATGGAGCTCAACCGGTATTTTGACGGCGGAAACCGTGATGCCGGTCTTGGGAGCCATCATATTCATATCGGTGTTATTTTTTGCCAGAATGAAGCCGGAAACCGTCAACAGAGATTGAATGCGATTTATTCAACTCGCTTCGGGGTTGATGCGTTAACGCGAATTCCCAATCCCCCAATTGGATTGGGGGTGATGAATATTTATCCGGCGTTGCCGGAAATAAATAAGGAGACAGCATTAGGCTAAAGCCATGGGCAATTCAGGCAACTCTTTGCGTTCATCCCAGCGGGATGACATGTTGTTAGAAAACGAATCATCAATCGAACGTACGACCCCAGCCGGGGTCGAATGGATTTCCCGTCATCCTATTCTAACAATATATGACTCCTCCGGAGTCCGGCCATTAAGTATGCAAAGGCAATTACAGCTTATTCACCGCCACCTTGTAATGCGGATCTTCCAGCACGTTGACGTCGATAATCTGCTCAGCGTTTTTCAGCAGGATTTTGCAATCGGGGCTCAGGTGTTTCAGGTGAATCTTCTTCCCTACTTTCAAGTAGCGTTCCGTCATCTTATTCAGCGCCTCAATAGCCGACATGTCGACTACCCGGCTTTCAGCAAAATCGATAATCACCTCATCCGGGTCGTTCAATACATCAAACTTTTCGTTGAAAGCAGTGACTGAACCGAAGAACAGCGGGCCATAAATCTCGTAATGCTTTACTCCGTTGTCATCGGTGTATTTCCGTGCCCGAATGCGTTTGGCATTGTCCCAGGCAAACACCAGTGCTGCAATGATGACACCAATCAGAACCGCTACTGCCAGGTTATGGAAGACAACTGTCACCAACGTCACCATTACCATCACTAAGATATCCGATTTCGGCATCTTATTGAAGGTTTTCAAACTGGCCCACTCGAAGGTACCGATGGCGACCATGATCATCAATCCGGTAAGCGCTGCCATGGGTAGTTTTTCAATAATTCCGGCACCAAACATGATAAACACCAGCAACATCACCGCAGCCACAATCCCCGACAAACGGGCGCGGGCTCCGGAGGAGATGTTAATCAGGCTCTGGCCAATCATGGCACATCCACCCATACCGGAAAAGAGACCGGTCAGGAAATTGGCCGTTCCCTGCGCAACGGCTTCCTTGTTACCGGAACCACGCGTCTCGGTAATCTCGTCGATGATATTCAGCGTCAGCAAACTTTCAATTAAGCCTACACCAGCGACGATCGCCGCATAAGGGAAAATGATGGAAAGCGTTTCGAGCGTAAGCGGCACCTCCGGCAGATGAAACGGTGGAAATCCTCCCTGAATGGAAGCAATATCACCTACCGTCCGGGTATCAATCCCCAACGCCGTCACGATTCCAAAAATAACCAGGATAGCAGTCAACGGGGCCGGAATGGCTTTGGTGAGTTTGGGCAGTCCCCAAATCACCAGCATCGTAACGAAAACCAGTCCCAACATGGTATACAGCGGTGTTCCGGTGAGCCAGTGTCCGGCATTGTCTTTAAACTGGTGCAGCTGCGACATGAAGATGATGATCGCCAGCCCGTTGACGAAGCCGAAAATCACCGGGTGTGGAACGAGACGCATCAGTTTTCCCAACTTCAACACACCGGCCAATATCTGTATAATCCCGGCCAGGATAACCGTTGCCAGTACGTACTCCGGTCCATGTGTTTTGGCCAGTGCCACAATCACCACAGCAACAGCTCCGGTGGCACCGGAAATCATCCCGGGCCGTCCTCCCAGAATCGACGTAACGATGCCCATAATAAACGCGGAATAGAGCCCGGTCAGCGGCGACAGACCAGCAATAATGGCAAATGCAAGTGCTTCGGGAATCAAAGCCAGCGCCACCGTTAGTCCGGACAGGACTTCGTTTTTATAATTTACTTTTTGCGTTAATCCAAACAGATTAAGATACTTCTCCATGTCAAATTTTTAATCATACATTTCCTTGCCGGAGCCATTCAGCCCGGAGCCGATTTCTACGTAAGTGCATGGATTTAATTCGTTAGATGGTGATCAGGTCAGGTTTCTTTCTTATTTAGAACGCGCAAAAATAAGAATATCCCACTCATTCGCAACAAGCGGGATATTATGTAACGGTAAAGGTTTCCTTCGCTTTTCGTTACCGGAAACAAAAAAGCCGGCACTCAACGAGTTACCGGCTCCATATTTTAATTTTCGTATATCTTCGGCGGTCGCTTTAGTGCGCGAACCACCAATATGATTCCTGCTAAGACAAACGGGATACTGAGCAGCTGTCCCATATTCAGCAACATATGTGCTTCGAACGGCTCCTGATCCTGCTTAATGAATTCGATGAAGAAACGGGCGGTGAACACACAAATGAAGAATACGCCTAACAGAAAGCCGGGACGATTCCGCTTATCATCCGTTTTAAAATACATTCGCCACAGCAAGATAAAAGTCCCGAGGTAACAGAGTGCTTCGTAAATCTGCGTCGGGTGTTTGGCAACGGTTTCGCCGTTCCGCTCAAAGATGAATCCCCAGGGCAATGAAGTCTGTACTCCGTAAATCTCTGAGTTCATCAGGTTACCGGTACGAATAAGTACTGCCACCAGCGCTACCGGCACCACGAGGCGATCCAGCGTCCAAAGCATCGAGCGTTTGGTAACAAACCGTGAATACAGCCAGATGGCAATCAGGATACCGATGGCCCCGCCATGACTGGCCAGACCGCCGTGCCAAACCTTCAAAATTTCCCACGGGTGCTGTGAATAATAGTCCCATCCATAAAAGAAAACATGTCCTAAACGTGCGCCGACGACCGTGGCGATAATCACGTACATAAACAGACTGTCGAGCCACTTTTCGTTGGCATTTTCAAACTTGAACATCTTCTCCATGATGTAATATCCCAACAAAAACCCGGTAGCAAACAGAAGTCCGTACCAACGAACTGACAACGGGCCGAGATGGAAAATCTCCGGATTTACATTCCAATGGATGAACAGGAACTCATTCATAGTATGTGCACATTAAAAGTAAAAGCAGCAAGTTGCCCCTGCTGCCATATGAAGAACTAATTTATTTTCGTTTACACAACACCACGCCCGTGACATTGTTTATATTTCTTTCCACTTCCGCACGGACACGGGTCATTTCGTCCGATTTTTGGCCCGTGACGAACCGGTTCCATTTTCTTCTGCGGTTGTTGCTCACCACCTTGTCCGCCACCGGAACTCATGCCGCCGGCTTCGCTCTTCTCTTCCTGATACTGTGACCGATCGGTGTGTTGCACCGCCTGCGCTTCCTGCACCTGGTTCGGGTCGCTAATCGGAATATGTCCTTTCATCAGGGTAGAAACAACATTTCGGTTCAGCTTGTCCATCATCGACTTGAAGAGGTTGAACGATTCAAGCTTGTAAATCAACAGCGGGTCTTTCTGCTCGTAACTGGCATTCTGCACTGATGTACGCAAGTCGTCCAGTTCGCGCAGGTGCTCTTTCCACTCATCGTCAATCGAAGCAAGGTTTACCTGCTTGGTATACGATTTCACCAGGTCCTGTGCCTCTGTTTTATACGATTTCTCGAGGTTGGTAACAATCTGGTAAACCTTCTGTCCGTCGCTGATAGGAACAACAATGTTATTGTATATGTGTGATTTGTGTTCGTACACATCTTTAATGACCGGCCATGCCTGTTTGGAAATGATCTGTACCTTACGGGAATAATTGTCGATCATTGCTTTGTAAATCCGATCGGTAATTTCTTCCGGATTCTGGCTGATGAATTCCTCCTTCGTCACCGAAGTGTCGATGGAGAGCAGACGCATGGTCTCGAGGCGGAATTCTTCGTAGCCTTCCTGTCCCATCGGATGGAAATCGGCTACCAGTGCTTCCACCGAGTCATACATCATATTCAGCACATCCACTTCCAGGCGTTCGCCGAAGAGTGCGTGTTTACGTTTCTTGTAAATCACCTCACGCTGCGAGTTCATCACATCATCATATTCCAGCAAACGCTTACGAATACCGAAGTTGTTCTCCTCGACTTTCTTCTGTGCCCGCTCAATGGATTTGGAAATCATGGAGTGCTGAATCACTTCGCCTTCTTCCAGTCCCAAACGGTCCATGATACCGGCAATCCGGTCGGAAGAGAAGAGACGCATCAGGTCATCTTCCAGCGACACGAAGAACTGTGATGAACCGGGGTCACCCTGACGACCGGAACGTCCGCGCAACTGACGATCGACACGACGTGATTCGTGACGCTCAGTACCGATGATAGCCAAACCACCGGCGTCTTTTGTTTCCGGCGTCAATTTGATGTCGGTACCACGACCGGCCATGTTGGTTGCAATGGTTACCGTTCCAGGTTTACCGGCTTCCGCCACAATGTCAGCCTCACGCTGGTGCAACTTTGCGTTCAGCACCTGGTGATCGATACCCCGCATTTTCAGCATCCGGCTCAGCAATTCCGATATTTCCACGGAAGTGGTACCTACCAGCACCGGCCGTCCCTGCTTATGCAGGTTGGTAATCTCTTCAATAATGGCGTTGTATTTCTCTTTCTTGGTTTTGTAAACCAAGTCTTCCTGGTCCTTACGGACAATGGGTTTGTTGGTCGGGATGACCACTACTTCCAGTTTGTAGATGTCCCACAATTCACCTGCTTCCGTCTCTGCAGTACCCGTCATACCGGCCAGTTTGTGGTACATCCGGAAGTAATTCTGAAGCGTAATCGTCGCGAACGTCTGCGTAGCCGCTTCCACGGTCACCCGCTCTTTCGCCTCGATGGCCTGGTGCAATCCGTCGGAGTAACGGCGTCCTTCCATGATACGACCGGTTTGCTCATCCACGATTTTCACCTTGTTGTCCATCACCACGTACTCCACATCCTTTTCGAACATGGTGTAGGCACGCAACAACTGGTTAATGGTGTGCACACGCTCGGACTTCACCGCGTAACTCTGAATCAGCTCATCTTTCTTTTCCAGTTTGGCCTGGTCTTCCAACGACTGGTCGTTTTCGATCTCAGCAATCTCTGCACCGATATCGGGCAAAATAAAGAAGTTGGGGTCTTCGTTGTCTTGCGACAGCACATCGATACCCTTATCGGTCAACTCAATTGAGTTCAGTTTCTCGTCGATAACGAAGTAAAGCGGGTCGGTAACAACATGCATGTTCTTGCTATTGTCCTGCATGTAGTAGTTCTCCGACTTCTGCATCTTAGCTTTGATACCCTCTTCACTCAGGTAACGAATGATCGCTTTATTCTTAGGAAGACCTTTAAATGCACGGTACAATAACAATGCACCTTCATCACGCTCTTTCGAATCTTCCGATTTTATCTTTCTCTTGGCTTCCGCCAGAATTTGCGCGACCAAGTCACGCTGCAGTTTTACCAAACGCTCGATCGGTGATTTCAACTCTTCGAATAGCTGGTCATCACCTTTCGGAATCGGACCCGAAATAATCAACGGCGTACGAGCATCGTCAATCAAAACCGAGTCGACCTCATCGACGATGGCGTAGTGGTGTTTCCGCTGCACCAAATCGGATGGGTTGATGGCCATGTTGTCACGCAGGTAATCGAAACCAAACTCATTATTGGTTCCGTACGTGATGTGCGCATTGTAGGCAGCACGTCGTTCGGCCGAGTTGGGCTGATGCTTGTCGATACAATCAACAGACAAACCGTGGAATTCGAAAATCGGTCCCATCCACTCCGAGTCACGACGAGCCAGATAATCGTTCACGGTTACCAGGTGAACACCTCTGTCGGCCAGAGCATTCAGGAACACCGGCAAGGTAGCCACCAGCGTCTTACCTTCACCGGTCGCCATCTCAGCAATTTTACCTTCGTGAAGCACTATACCACCAATGAGCTGAACATCGTAGTGAATCATATTCCATCTCTGGTCCGAACCACCCGCTTCCCAGTGATTGGAATAAACGGCTTTATCGCCTTTCATGTCAACATAGTCCTTCGCCGCAGCCAAATCACGGTCGAAATCGTTGGCAGTCACTTCCAGCTGTTCGTTTTCAGCAAAACGACGGGCAGTATCTTTTACGATGGCAAAAGCGGTGGGCAATACTTCATTCAATACCTCTTCAATTTTCGTATCGATCACCTCTTCCAGTTTGTCGACCCGATCGTAGAGTTTTTCACTCTCTTCCAAAGGCACTGAACCACTTTCAGCCTGTTCCTTCAATGAAGCTATTTCGTCTTCTTCAGCCTTGATATACTCTTTAATCCTGGCTTTTAGTTTTTCGGTCTCAGCTCTAAGCTCGTCGTTGGTAAATCCGGTTACGCGCTCAAATTCACTTTTAACGCGTTCCAATACCGGCAAAATCCCTTTGATATCCCTTTCGGATTTATTACCAAAGACTTGTGTTAGAAATTTTGTTACAAATGCCATTATATCTTGTTCTGTTATTTTTTATGTTTACTTCTATCGCGAATCACTCACAAATTAAACTAAAAGTTGCAAGTATTGAAAACAATCCTTGCTTTTTTCAGCGAGTGAAATTCCCCAATTTTTTGCCATCACAGAACAAAAAAAGGAGAATACCGCCAAGGGCACTCTCCTCTTTACGAAATCAATATTTTCGGATGTAAAATCGCGATCGGATCAATTTCCCGCAAGATGGCAGATTTGCCTGACGGGAATTGTTTATCAAGAACTATGCCCCGGCTGTCGGATCTGTAAATGAACGGTTGCCCATTTCCCGATCCATCATCAGCAGGCCTTGTCCTTCGCCGTTGATCATCTTCAGATTATTCAAAATCTGATCAACTGTATTCTCCTCTTCAACCTGTTCGTCGAGGAACCATTGAAGAAAGCTTTTGGTAGCATGATCCGATTCAGCGATAGCTATATCCATCAGTTTATTAATGCGTTCCGTAACGCTTTGCTCGTGAGCCAGCGTCTTTTCATACACATCGATTACATTATCGAACTCAGCCGGAACTTCAGCAATCGGGTCCAGAATTACCCGTGCTCCCCGGTCGTTCACGTAATCGAAAAATTTCTGTGCGTGCGCCAACTCCTCCTTGTATTGAACCTTCATCCAATTGGCAAAACCTGACAAACCGACAGCTTCGAAATAAGCCGACATGGACAAATAGAGGTAAGCCGAATGAAATTCAGCGTTAATTTGCTCGTTGATTGCTTTATTAACTGCTTCTTTCAACATGATTAATTGATTTAAGGTTTATATATCCGAACCCAAATATACAAATAATCAGGCGGGCGCCCAGCCACGTTGGGAACGCATTTATTAACTCATCCGCGCTTTCAGACCGTCTGCCAGCGTACTCAGGAACTGCTCTGTTGTCAGATAGTGTTCCGGTTTCAGGTCCTTGCCGTGAATAGCCAGTGCCAGGTCTTTTGTCATTTTGCCTGATTCAACGGTATCAACGCAAACTTCTTCCAGCGTATGACTGAATTTGATCAACTCTTCGTTGTTGTCAAGGCGTCCGCGGAATGCCAGACCACGCGTCCATGCAAAGATGGAAGCAATCGGGTTGGTTGAAGTCGGGTTGCCTTTCTGGTGTTCACGATAGTGACGGGTAACCGTTCCGTGAGCAGCTTCTGCTTCCAGAATATCACCCTCCGGAGTCATCAGCACGGAAGTCATCAGACCGAGTGAACCAAATCCCTGAGCAACGGTATCCGACTGTACGTCGCCATCGTAGTTTTTACATGCCCAGATGAAGTTACCGTTCCATTTCAATGCCGATGCCACCATGTCATCAATCAGACGGTGCTCGTAAGTGATGCCAGCTTCTTCGAATTGTTTCTGGTAATCTTTTTCATAAATATCCTGGAAGATATCTTTAAAGAAACCGTCATATTTCTTGAGGATGGTATTCTTGGTTGACAGGTAAAGTGGCCATTTTTTCTGCAGGGCCATTTTAAAACAGCTATGTGCAAATCCGCGAATCGATTCTTCGGTGTTGTACATCGACATTGCCACACCAGCTCCTTCGAAGTCATATACTTCGTGGGTTACGGGGTCAGAACCATCTTCCGGAGTGAACGTCATGGTCAGCTTACCAGGACGATCGACAACCATATCGGTTGCGCGATACTGGTCACCAAATGCGTGACGTCCGATGACAATCGGGCCAGTCCACTGCGGAACCAGACGCGGTACATTCTTCACGAAAATGGGCTCGCGGAAAATCGTTCCTCCAATGATGTTACGGATGGTACCATTCGGTGATTTGTACATCCGCTTAAGGCCAAACTCTTCCACCCGCTTTTCATCCGGGGTAATGGTTGCACACTTAATCCCTACTTTGTACTTCTTGATGGCGTTGGCTGCATCAACAGTCACCTGGTCGTTGGTAGCATCACGGTGCTCAATGCCCAGGTCAAAATACTTGATATCAAGGTTCAAATACGGCAGAATAAGCTGATCTTTAATCATCTGCCAGATAATCCTGGTCATTTCATCGCCGTCAAGTTCTACTACGGGATTGGAAACATTAATTTTGTCCATGCCTGAATAATTTTTTAATAGAGTAAATTAGATGTTGTACTAAACAAGAATTGACTGGTTTAGTTTGAATTCATTAACATCTCAGGTTACGGTACATATAGTTTCAAGATTCTCTTAACTGTCAAAATCGAGCCCGAACATCTTCTTAAAAAGCGCCAGCGAAGGATTTTCATCCACCATGGCCTGCCATTTTTCCGAGTCGGAATAAGGCTTACGCGGTAACGCATCATCACCTTCCGCAATCTGAAACTCCACTTCAATCCGTTCGTTCCGCAATGTTCTTCTCAGGAATCCCAATAATTTGGGTTTCACTTCCAAAACCAGCCTTTCGCGTTGTGTCTCGTTGTCGAGCATGTAATTCACCGTCCAGCCATCACCCAACGAGGGTTCGCGCGTCGATAACGCCGCATTCAACTGAGGTGCTTCCACCCGCACCACAAACTCTTTCCACACAGCAACCAACTGTTCTCCGGTAAACGGTTGTTCTTCCGGCTCAGCCGCCTGCGTTGCCTTCTGCGTCACCTCTTTTTTGTATTCACCGGACGAGATATTTCCTTTCAGTGCATTGGCAATCGAAGGTGTTGAAATGCTGTCCCTTCGTGCCACTCTCCTTGTTTTTACCTTTCCGGGCGAAGTTACCGTCGGCGTATTAACCGGCTTGTTCACCTCGGTTGGTTGACTCCGAACTGCACTGCTTTGTGTTGCGGCACCCTGCGGTTTATTAGCTTTCGTTGCTGCCGGTGCCGAGAATATGGGCAAAAGTATAGTTGAAGCTACGCGTTCGTCAGCTCTTTTTTTTTTAATGCCTCTTCCAGCTGTGCAATACGAATAAGCGCAAGTTCCACCAGGAAGCGTTTGTTCGAGGAAGACTTGTATTGCATGTCACATTCGCTGGCCAGCCTCAAGCCTTCCACCAGAAATGGTAAATCACATGCTTTCGCCTGCTGGCTGTATTTCTCTTTGATATCGCCGCCTACTTCGAGCAGTTCCACCGTCACCTGATCCTTGCAAACCAGCAAATCGCGGAAATGCTGACACAATCCGGCTACAAAATGGTGTCCGTTAAATCCCTTGTCCAGAATTTCATTGAAAATCATTAGGACACCTGACACATCTCCTTTCTGAAATCCGTCAATCAATCGGAAATAGTAGTCGTAATCCAACACATTCAGGTTGGCAATAGTATCCTGGTAAGTGATATTACTTCCCGAAAAACTTACCACCTGGTCGAAGATGGAAAGAGCGTCACGCATCGCACCATCCGCTTTTTGAGCGATGATGTTCAATGCTTCCGGTTCAAAAGTGATTTGCTCTTTTTCGGCCACCGAAGCCAAATGCTTTTCGATATCGGTAATACCAATCCGGTTGAAATCAAAGATTTGACAACGCGAAAGAATGGTTGGCAGTATTTTATGTTTCTCGGTCGTGGCCAGCACGAAAATAGCGTGTGCCGGCGGTTCTTCCAGTGTTTTCAGGAAAGCGTTGAAGGCAGCCTGCGACAACATGTGCACCTCATCGATAATGTACACACTGTATTTTCCAATCTGCGGGGGAATCCGAACCTGGTCAACCAAGGTACGGATATCGTCTACCGAGTTATTGGAAGCTGCATCCAGTTCGTGAATGTTGTAGGAGCGATTTTCATTGAATGCCATACATGATTCACAGGTATTGCATGGCTCTGTTTCAGCAGTAAGATTCTGGCAATTGATGGTTTTGGCAAAAATACGGGCCGAGGTCGTTTTCCCTACTCCACGGGGACCGCAAAACAGGTAGGCGTGCGCCAGATGACTGTTCCGGATCGCATTCTTAAGCGTGGCTGTAATAGAGGGTTGCCCAATTACTGAGCTGAACGTAAAAGGTCTGTATTTTCTTGCTGAAACAATATAATTCTCCATAAAAATTCCTCGGGTGCCAGATTTGAAATCCAAATATAGTATAAAATGGGAGACCATTTGTGTCCCGTTTTCGCATAAGTTATCAACGACTAAAACAAGCTTCTGGTTTACTGCCAGATGAAAATTACCGGAAGCAACTTTTTACCAGAGTTTATTGTTATTAAATCCGAAATAAAAACTGACAGGTTATGAAAAAATTCTTTTTGCTCATCTCCATCCTGACAATGACACTCACTACGTTCGCGCAGGAAAAGACCATTTACGATTTCAAGGTAACAGATATTGATGGACACCCATTTGATATGGCGTCGCTGAAAGGTAAAAAAGTGCTGATTGTAAATACCGCTTCCAAATGCGGATTCACCCCTCAGTACAAACAACTTGAAGCCATTTATAAGAAATACGGACCCGACAAGTTTGTCATCGTTGGCTTTCCGGCCAATAATTTCATGCACCAGGAACCAGGTACCAATGCCCAAATCAAGACGTTCTGTACCGAAAATTATGATGTTACATTCCCGATGATGTCAAAAATTTCGGTGAAGGGTGATGACATGGCCCCACTCTACCAATGGCTCACGGAAAAATCAAAAAACGGAGTGATGGATGCACCGATCAAATGGAACTTCCAGAAGTTCATGATTGATAAAACAGGCCATCTTGTTGGAGTCGCGTGGCCACAAGACAAGCCTGATTCGGAAAAGATTATCAGCTGGATTGAAAGTAAAAACTAAGCTTTCGCTTTTACCGCTTCGGCATAACGTGTAAGCGCCCGCTCGCGGGCTTCAGCATGGACGACAATGGGTTTCGGATAGGACATGGTTCCATATTCCGGGACCCATTTTACAATGTACTCACCTTTCGGATCGAACTTCTTTGCCTGCAACTCGGGATTAAACACACGGAAATAAGGTGCTGCATCATTTCCTGAACCGGCCGCCCACTGCCAGCCACCATTATTCGAAGCCAGATCATAATCCAGCAACTTACTGGCAAAAAAAGCTTCGCCCCAGCGCCAATCGATTAACAAATGCTTACACAGAAAGCTGGCCACAACCATCCGCACGCGGTTGTGCATGTAGCCCGTAGCATTCAGTTCCCGCATCCCGGCGTCGACCAGCGGATAGCCGGTCCGTCCTTCACACCAGGCCTCGAACTGCCCCTTCTTGTTCTCCCACAAAATATCATCGTAGGCCGGCTTGAAAGACCGGTGCACGACTTCCGGGAAGAACCACAAAATAACGCTGTAGAAATTCCGCCAGAGCAATTCGCTCAGAAATGTATCGGAATGCTGCATAGCCAATGCTGTCACCTTCCGGATACTAACCGTTCCAAACCGCAAATGGACACCCAGGTGTGACGTTCCGTTCCGGGCCGGAAAATCCCGTTCGGATTCATAGTTTTTCAGCAACTCGGCGGGTAACTTCCGGGCTGGTATCGGCACATCCACTCTCGAATATTTCATTTCTTCCAACGATGGCATCGGTATTGGCACCGTCCGGAAAAAGTTATGGGCATATTTAGAAATGGGTGCCGGCACAACCATCGACAAATTCAGCTTTCGCAGAAACCGTTGCTTGTAGGCAGTGAAAACCGTATACGGCTCACCGTTATCTTTTACTATTTCGTCTTTTTCAAATAAAACATGATCCTTATAGGTATGAAACTCCACCTCATGTTGGTTCAAAAAAGAGGCTATTTCTTCATCCCGCTGAAGCGTGTATGGTTCATATTCCCGGTTGGCATACACACTAAATATGTGATACGTTTCCATCAATGTTTTGAAAACGTCAAGCGGCTTTCCTGCCGCGACATAAAGATCGGAACCAAGGATTTCCAGTTTTTCCTTAATACTCAGCAATGCATCATAAACAAAACCTACCTGAACATTTCGGTTCTTTTGATCCCGCTGAAATATTTCCGGATCGAAAATAAACACTGGCAACACATTCTCCCTGGTTTTCAGAGCATGCATGAGACCGATGTTGTCTTCCAGCCGCAAATCGCGACGAAACCAGAAAATACTAACGACAGCTTTCTCTTTTTTTCTCATCTCAAAACCTTTACCAAGTTATCACCCATATTAGCAGTGAAAAAATGGCCATCCGGTTTGGATAACCACTAAAATCAATACTTCCGTGCATTTGAAAATACGACAATTTAATCTAAAAAGAAACATATTTTTGCGCAGAATAGTTAATATCGTAACTTCAAACCGGTACAAAAACCAACCGATCACAGGAGTAACGCCTGAAAGTTTAATTTAAAAATAAGATTGATACATGACACATGAAAGAGGCTTTGCCAGCGACAATAATTCCGGGATTCATCCCGATATCCTGAAAGCAATGGCAGAAGCCAACCAGGGCCATGCTGTCGGCTATGGCGGCGACAAATGGACCGAGCAAGCCATTCAACTTTTTAAGAAAGAGTTTGGCGACGATACCGAAGTATTTTTTGTATTCAATGGCACTGGTGCCAATATTCTCAGTTTAAAATCAGCTTCCCGCTCATTCAATTCCATCATCTGCGCCGAAACAGCGCACATCCAGGTAGACGAATGCGGTGCTCCGGAAAAATTTACCGGCTGTAAATTAATTCCCATCAAAACATCCGACGGTAAGCTGCGCCCGGAAGACATCAAACCGGAACTGCATGGCTTTGGTTTCGAGCATCATGCTCAGCCCGGAGTTATCAGCATTACGCAGGCAACCGAACTGGGAACCGTTTATAAAAAGGAAGAGGTTCAGGCATTGGCCGATTTGGCACACGAACACGGTATGTACCTGCACATGGATGGCGCCCGCCTGGCCAATGCCGCTGTCGCACTCGATATGAATTTCCGCGAATTCACCCGCGATGCCGGAGTCGACATTCTCTCATTCGGCGGTACAAAAAATGGAATGATGATGGGAGAAGCTGTTGTTTTCTTCCGTCCGGAACTGGCCACTTTAACGAAATATTTCCGCAAACAGGCAGCACAGTTGAGTTCCAAGATGCGCTTCATCAGTGCCCAGTTTATTCCTTATCTGGGAAATGGCTTGTGGAAGGAAAACGCCACACACTCCAACCGTATGGCAAAATTACTCGAAGAAGAAATCCGCTCCATCGAAGGTGTTGAAATCACCCAACCGGTAGATGCCAACGGCGTATTTGCCATTATTCCCGGCGAATTGATTCCTGAGTTACAGAAAGAATTTTTCTTCTATACCTGGGACGAACAACGTAACGAGGTACGCTGGATGACCTCGTTCGACACCACCGAAGAAGACATCCGTACGTTTGGAAACCTGCTACGGCAAAAAATGAAAAAATGAGCATATTCCGGTACATTCCGGGCAATAATTACACCGAAGAGCAACGACAACTGGACAAGCGGATTTTCCGGCACAGCCTGTTCTTTCCGTCTTTCCTGGTTGTCTTGCTTTGGCTAATCAGGTTATTCGAATCAGAATTTCATCTTGATTTGGTACAGGGCGGGATTTATCCACTTCATGAGAAAGGACTGATCGGAATCATTACCGCACCTTTGGTTCACGGTAGCTTCAGCCACCTGATGGCCAATACCGTCCCGCTATTTATCCTCACCGTCGCGCTTTTATTCTTCTACCGGGATCTGGCCTATCGCATCTTTTTCCTTATTTGGATTTTGTCGGGAACGTTCGTTTGGCTGGGAGCACGGGAAGCCTGGCATATTGGCGCCAGCGGTGTCATATACGGACTCGCTGCCTTCCTTTTTATGAGTGGTGTCGTTCGCAATAATGTTCGCCTGCTCACCATTTCCATTATTGTGGTCTTCCTTTATGGAGGACTGTTTTGGGGAATCTTTCCCATGAAACCGGAAATCTCGTGGGAAGGACATCTCTGGGGAGGCATATCCGGACTGGTTTTGGCAGTCGTCTACCGGAAGAAAGGCCCGCCGGAAGAAGAACATCACTGGGAAGAAGATGATGATGAATTCGTTTCGACAGAGGAGAAGGTTGAAGAAAACACCATTTCGCCCGATTCAGCACAAGATTTCGAAGAGGAAGAACGTCCATCCTGAGCCCATCGGTATACGACTCAATATCAACAAATAGTAAATAAAACAACGAACGTCAACCGAATTGGTCTGTACATCCAATAAATGTTGTATTTTTGCCCTCGTAACAATTAGCAATAGGAAATCTAATAAAAAGAAAGTTCTTACCCGATTATGATTAGCCGTAGGATCATCCGCACCAAAGTATTGCAGATTCTGTATGCCCACTTTACCACACCGGGAAAAACCATTAACCAATCAGAATCAGAACTAAACTTCAGCATCCGTAAAACATACGACCTTTATCACTTACTGTTTGCTCTGCTCATCGAAGTTCGCGATTTTGCCGAAGAACGACAGACTGCCGGAAAGCGTAAAAACATTCCGTCGTGGGATGATCTGCACCCCAATACCCGCTTTATCGACAACCGGATTATCAACCGGCTGAAAGAGAACGAAGCGTTGAATAAATACATCGAGGACAACAAAATCAGCTGGAAGAACAATCCGGAACTCATTCGAAAGCTCTACCTTGAGCTGGCAGAAGCGGAATTTTACAAGCAATACCTCACAGCCGAAACAAGCAGCATTCAGGCCGACCAAAAGCTTTGCGAACGCTTCTTTGCTGAGTTGGTTCTCAACAACGATCTTTTCGAAAGTGAGCTGGAAGAACAGAGCATATACTGGAACGACGATTTAGATTTTGTTATTAGCATGGTCATCAAAACCATGAAAAAGGTAAAACAGGATCCTTCTCCGACCCTTCGTCTGCTTTCTCTTTATAAAGATGATGAAGACAAGGATTACACCGTAAAACTATTCCGGAAAACGATTCTGAAGCACGAAGAGAACCACAAAATCATTGAGTCGTACACTAAAAACTGGGACGTGGAACGTGTGGCACTGATGGATATTCTTATCCTCGAGCTGGCCATCACCGAGCTGACAGATTTCCCTTCCATTCCGATTAAGGTGACGCTGAACGAATATATTGAGCTGTCGAAATATTACAGTACGAAACGTAGCTCAACCTTTATTAATGGTGTACTCGACCGGATAAGCAAAGATTTCCAGGAAGATGGCCGCATTGTGAAAGCCGGTCGCGGACTGTTGGATGGAAAATAAGAAAAGATGAGCCGTTTTACCGTCGTCATTTATCTAATTACGTTACTTTTTTTGTCGGGATGCCATAACCATCCTGCCCGAAAGAACAACATCCAAAAAGATACGACATCTGTAAAACAAAAGGGACCGGCCAAATTTGAGTTTCACGACGAAATCCATAATTTTGGTACCCTGAAGGCAGGAGAGGTCGTCTCTTTTTCCTTCCGTTTTGAAAACGCAGGTGGTAAGCCGCTTACCATCTCAAAAATAGATAACGAATGTGGATGTTTGGAAATTTTATATCCGAAAAAACCGGTTCAACCGGGAGAAAAATCCACAATTGAAGTTATCTTTAACTCCGATGGTGAATGGGGAAACCAATTCAAAACCATCGAGATTGAGACCCGCAGCGGGTTGAAGAAGAAAATAGCCGTTACGGCGCATGTATTGAACAAACAATTTGAAAAACTGATAAATACGAAATGATGAACAACTTACTCTTTGTTATTGCACAACAGCAAACCAATCCATTGATGACCTTTCTTCCCCTGGTATTGATTATGGTCGTTTTCTATTTTTTCATGATCAGACCTCAGATGAAACGTCAGAAAGAACTACGAAACTTCCGCTCTTCGCTACAAAAAGGCGATAAAGTAGTGACTACCGGTGGATTGTATGGACGGATTGTTGAAATTAAAGACAACATTATCTTCCTCGAAATTGCCCCTAACGTGAAGGTAAAAGTAGACAAGAGTGTTGTGCTAAAAGACATCAGCGACGCACCGCAGCAAAAATGATAAAAGGCTGGTTCTTCCAGCCTTTTTTAAATTTTAGTTGGCCGTGATTAGAGAAATACGAACAAGGATATATAAAATCAAAAGATTTTTCCGTGACGAACATCCGCTTCGCCGCGACGGCAAACTGTTTATATTTCTCATCTGCTTTGCGATTTCGTCCTTTTTCTGGACACTTAATAACCTCAGCAAGAATTACACGGCCCGCATCTCCTTTCCGGTAAAATACATCGATCTCCCCACCGACCAGAAGTTATCACAACCACTTCCGCAACGATTGGAATGTACCGTAAATGCATACGGTTTTACCTTGTTGCGACACAAACTCAGGCTATCTTTCTCTCCCATTTTAATCAATGTGAGTGAACTAAAGACCAAGCATAAAGTATCGGAAAATAATCATTTTGGTTTTTCGGCTTCAACCGAAGCGAACCGGAGCATGATTGTTAATCAGATTAGTAACGAAATTCAGGTACTGAACATTTACCCGGACAGCCTCTATTTTAATTTCGACCCGATTGTTGAACGAAAGTTTCTGGTCAAACCGGAAGTCAACGTCACCCTGCTCAATCAATACATGCTGAAACAATCTCCCTACACCACACCCGACTCGGTAGTAGTTAGAGGCCCCGAGGATGTTTTGGATACATTAAAATTTGTATCGACCCGGAAACAAGAATACAAGAATCTTTCACATAGCATTCAGCGAAATGTTTCAATCGCCGCAAATAATGAATTACAGTTTACGCCCCGCCGCGTGGTACTGAATATTCCAGTAGAACAAATAACCGAGGGAACCCGCGAAATTCCGCTCGTCATCAAGCATGTTCCCGACAGCGTTGATCTGAAGGCTTTTCCCTCGTCCATTAAGGTATCGTACAAGGTGGGATTGAGCCAATACGATCAAATCAGTGCTGATAGCTTCCAGCCTTCCATCGATTATGACAGCATCAGCACTTCGCGTCAAAAACTTCCGGTAACGATGGAAAAACATCCTCAGAATATTATTTCGTACGATTACTATCCTAAGGACGTAGAATTTATCCTGGAAAAGAAAAACAACAACCAATGAAGCAAATTGGAGTAACCGGCGGGATTGGTAGCGGGAAGTCCACTATTTGCGGGATTTTCCGTCTGTTGGGTGCGCCTGTTTATGAAGCCGATGCCGAAGCCAAAAAGCTGCAGGACGAAAATCAGGATATTAAAAAAGGCCTCATTAACCTATTTGGCTCTTTTATCTATTTCGAAAACGGGAAACTGGACCGGAAAAAGTTAGCCGGCCTTATCTTTTCCGATAAGTCGTTATTAAAAGAAGTCAACGAGCTAGTCCATCCAGTTGTGCACGCACATTATGAGCATTGGCTGACGGTTAATGGCCGTGCCCCGTACATTATTTACGAAGCCGCAATCCTGTTTGAAAGTGGCTTTTACAAAGACATGGATGAAATCATCCTCGTTACAGCTCCCGAAGAAACACGAATCGCGCGGGTAGTTAGTCGTGACAAACTAACTTACGAGCAAGTAAAAAGCAGAATTCAGAATCAATGGCCGGAACAAGAGAAGAGAAAACTGGCCGACTACATTATTGAGAACAACAACTCGAACCTGGTGATACCGCAGGTTGTTGAATTGGATAAACGTTTTAAGAACAATGGGAAAATTCGCTAAATGGATTGGCGGCGGCCTGGGATGGACGGTCCTTGGCCCTATCGGAGGATTAATCGGTTTTATTATCGGCTCGGTTATCGACAGTGCCGATGTAAATATCAATCAATACCAACATCCGTACGACCAGACGCAACAACGCAAACCGACCACTCAGGGAGACTACATCGTTAGCCTGCTGGTGCTGGTCGCAGCCGTTCTAAAAGCAGATGGCAAAGTGCTCCGTTCGGAACTGGATTACGTAAAAAGCTTCTTTAAGCAAAACTTTGGCGTTGAAACCGCTACCGAAGCAGTGAAATCGCTCAAAGGATTACTGGAACAAAACATACCGGTTGCAGAAGTCTGCCACCAAATTAAACGTCACATGGACTACTCTTCGCGGCTACAACTGATACACTTTTTGTTTGGCATAGCAGCTGCAGACCGCGAGATTGATCCACGGGAAAAAGTACTGGTAAAAAACATCGCTTATTTCCTCGGAATATCCGATGCTGATTACAATTCAATCGAATCGATGTTTGTTCCCAGTACGGACTGGGCATACCAGGTTCTGGAGATATCTTCGACGGCCAGCGAGCAGGAAATCAAGAAAGCCTACCGCAAAATGGCCGTAAAATATCATCCCGATAAAGTTAGCTACCTCGGAGAAGATGTTCAGAAAGCCGCTAAAGAAAAATTTCAAAAGGTTAACGAAGCCTACGAGGCTATCCGGCAGGAAAGAAAAATGGTTTAGGATTAGTTAGGCTACCGGTTCAGTACCTTATGAAAATATTACCAGAACGAGAACAGCCGCTGAAGCATTTCAGCGGCTGTTCTTCTATTCTCGTAACCGCTTTGTTAGCTTGATGCTAAATCTTCGAACTCAACGTCAGAGTACTCTTTTAGTACATCCTTTTCCTCCGTTTCACGAGGTTCGTAAGGTTGACGTTCCTGAATGTAATCGATAATCTCAGTGAGCCCTTCCGAAAATTTGTCGAAATCCTCTTTGTACAGGAAGATTTTGTGTTTTTCGAAATGGTACTTCCCATCTTGATCAAACTTTTTCTTACTCTCAGTGATGGTTAAATAATACTCGTCCTTACGAGTCATTTTTACATCAAAAAAGTACGTTCTTTTTCCAGCTCTTACAGCTTTCGAATAAACCTCTTCACGGAACTTCTTATCACCTTTACCGTGATTATCAGTTCCATCCTTTTTATCAATACCTTCCATATTCGAAAATTTTAATTTTCTGTGTATTGTTCGAATCTTTTCAAAATTATAAAAAAGAATTAAAAAAGCTTAAAAGAGAACATATTATGTACACCAAATAATAGGTTGTAAAACAGAAAATGCAATATTTATAACGAATATGGATAGTGAAGGCTAATTATCCTTCGCCTGTTGGTAATATTTTAAAGCCTCAGGTAAATCCTGTTTTATTTGAGCAATCCGATGCGAATCAACCGGGTGTGTACTAAGGAATTCGGGCATTCCGCTACCTCCGTTCGCCTCCATCCGCGTCCAAAAATCAACGGCTCCTCTCGGATCATAGCCGGCCATGGCCATAAACATCAACCCCATTTTATCCGCTTCCAGCTCGTGACTCCTCGAATACGGAAGGATAGCTCCCACCTGCGCACCGATGCCATAAGCAGTCATATATATTTTCTTGGTCTCTTCAGGCTTCTGAGCGATGGCTGCTGCCAATCCCATTCCGCCCAGTTGAACCAACATCTCCTGGCTCATCCGTTCGTTACCATGGCGCGCAACCGCATGGGCAATTTCGTGTCCCATCACAACAGCCAAACCATTTTCATTTTTGGTAATTGGTAATATTCCTGTATAAACCACCACTTTACCGCCGGGCATACACCACGCGTTGGCTACCGAATCTTTCACCAGATTAAACTCCCAGTTAAAGTCTTTCACTCGATCTCCCAGGCCATTGTCTTTCAAATATTGGTCGACCGCCGCAGCGATCCGCTTTCCGACCCGTTGCACCATTGCAGTTTCCTGCTGATTGTCCGATAATTGATTACTTTTCAGGAAGTCATCATACTGTGTCAGACTCATCGACAACATCTCAGACTCGGGAACCAGGTTCAGCTGTTGTCTTCCGGTTAACGGAACGGTTGCACAGGCAGCAAACAAAAAAAGGGAGAAAATCCAGGATAACCTAACCTGAATTCGGCTAATTTTCATTGGTGTCATTTTCATACTACGGTTTATATTAAGCAGTGAATATTTTCAGTTTAGAAAACGTTTTCAACTCAGTTTCGGTTCATCTATAACGGATTAAACTACCGTGAAGAGCTAAAAAAAGAGCTGCCAGACAGACAGCTCTTAAAGTCAATATTTTTATTTCAAAGTACGCTACGAATAAATCTCACCTTTCGCAGCCAACAAGGTATTTTTCAATAATGATACTCGGGTCATCGGGCCAACACCTCCGGGAACAGGCGTAATGTAAGAACATTTTTCAGCTACTTCATCGAAGGCCACATCGCCTTTCAGCTTAAAGCCCGATTTGGTCTTATCCGATTTTACACGTGTGGTTCCTACGTCGATAACAACCGCTCCTTCTTTCACCATGTCACCTTTAATGAACTCAGGCGAACCGAGCGCTGCAATCAGAATATCGGCACTGGCACACAACTCTTTCAGGTTCTTGGTGCGACTGTGAGCAACGGTTACCGTAGCATTTATCGCTTTCTGAGACATCAGTACACTCAACGGGCGGCCGACAATGTTGCTTCGTCCAACCACAACACAATTCTTACCTGACGTTTCAATATTATAGCGCTTCAACAAATCCACGATACCGTCCGGCGTAGCCGAAACAAAGCAAGGCAGACCGATAACCATTCGCCCTACGTTAATCGGATGAAAGCCGTCAACATCTTTCTTCGGGTCAATCGCTTCGATAATTTTCTGTTCGGAAATGTGTTTGGGCAAGGGCAACTGAACGATGAATCCGTCCACATCGTCATCATTATTCAACTCGTCCACTTTAGCCAGCAACTCTTCTTCGGTCACGTCGTCTTCAAAACGAACCAGGCTCGATTTGAAACCGACCTCGGCGCAATCCTTCATTTTGAAAGCTACGTACGATTCGCTTCCACCGTCGTGGCCCACAAGTACAGCCGCCAGGTGGGGTGCTTTTTTACCGTTGCTTTTCAGCAGCTTTACTTCGTCAGCAATTTCGGCTTTTAATTCGGCCGATGTCTTCTTTCCGTCCAGTAAAATCATTGAAGATATTTATTTTGATGATTTAGCTTATCTTCTTTTTCCGCGTTGCGCTTTAGCAGCCATATTACGCACATTTCCGCCCTGCGAAACCATCTTCATCATTTTCCGGGTTTCCCCGAATTGCTTGATCAAACGGTTTACTTCCTGAATGTTCGTTCCTGAACCGGTAGCGATACGCTTACGACGGGAACCATCAATCAAAGCCGGATTGTCACGCTCATCAGGTGTCATGGAATAGATAATGGCTTCGATGTGCTTGAAGGCATCGTCTTCCAAGTCAATATTATTCAAAGCTTTGCGCATTCCCGGAATCATCGCAGCCAAATCCTTCAGGTTACCCATCTTTTTGATTTGCTGAATCTGCGTCAGGAAATCGTTGAAGTTGAACTGGTTCTTCGCCAGTTTCTTCTGCAATTTGCGGGCTTCCTCTTCATCGAATTGCTCCTGGGCACGCTCCACCAACGAAACGATATCACCCATCCCGAGAATCCGGTCAGACATACGACTGGGGTGAAATACATCGATGGCATCCATTTTTTCGCCGGTACCCACAAATTTGATGGGCTTCTTAACTACCGTACGAATCGAAAGCGCAGCACCACCACGGGTATCACCATCGAGTTTGGTCAGGATAACTCCATCGAAATCGAGTCGTTCGTTAAACTCTTTGGCTGTATTCACAGCGTCCTGACCGGTCATCGAGTCAACCACAAAAAGCGTTTCATCAGGATCGATAGCCTTTTTAATGGCTTCGATTTCCTGCATCATCTGCTCATCGATGGCCAAACGACCGGCGGTATCGATAATGACCACATCATTGCCTTCTGCTTTTGCTTTCTTAATCGCGTTTTTGGCAATTTTTACCGGGTCTTTAACACCTTCTTCCGTATAAACCGGAACCTCAATTGATTCGCCAACTACCTTCAACTGCTCGATTGCAGCCGGACGATAAATGTCGCAGGCAACCAACAACGGATTCTTCTTCTGCTTCGATTTTAAACGATTGGCCAGCTTTCCGGAAAAGGTAGTTTTACCTGATCCCTGCAAACCTGACATCAGAATCACTGACGGCGATTTCGTTAACGAAATATCAACCGTCTCGCCTCCCATCAGTTCCGCCAACTCGTCGTGAACGATTTTTACCATCATCTGTCCCGGCTTCACCGACTCGAGCACTTTCTGCCCGATGGCTTTATCCTTCACACGATTGGTAAAATCTTTGGCTATTTTGAAGTTTACGTCGGCGTCAAGCAGTGCACGACGAACATCCTTTAATGTTTCGGCAACATTTATCTCGGTAATCTGCCCCGAACCTTTGAGCAGTTTAAACGATTTCTCTAACCTGTCGGTAAGATTTTCAAACATTTGTATTCCCGTTTTTTTGAGTGCGTACAAAGATAATGAATTGGCAGAATTAGGAAAATATAAAATTGCTCAGCTATGCCCTTTCATATGGCTGGCAATTGGTAACTCATCCATACCAATTTGTCATCAATAGCCCCGCCGCCAAACTCATGTAATACACTACTCATCAAGATACTAACCAACACACTTTAGAAATAAGCAAACAATAATTCAGACAAACGTGTAACGAAACATCTTTTTCGGCGTCCTTTTAAGATGAAAGCTAATCTGCGAATTTCAAACCATGAAAAAACCGTTTTTTCTATTCATATTTTTTCTCATTATAGCGAGTAACGTATTCGGACAGGACGTTCAGAAGAAACGCTACAACGCCACCAGACTTCAGTCGCCGCTCACCATCGATGGAAATCTGTCAGAAGCAGCCTGGCAATCGGGACAGTGGGAAGACAGCTTTACGCAAAGAGAACCATACGAAGGGAAAGCTCCCCGCCAGAATACGACTTTCAAAATTATGTACGACGATAATTTTATTTACGTCGGGATAAAAGCTTTCGACACTGCCCCCGACAGCATCGTCAGAAGAATGAGTCGGCGGGACAATCTGGATGGCGATTACGTTGGAATCTCGTTTGACAGTTACCACGACCGCCGCACAGCCTTCAATTTCATTGTAACTGCTTCAGGAGTCAAAGACGATGCGATCATGACCAATGACGGCGACAATGAAGATGACACCTGGGACCCGATTTGGTATGTAAAGACAAGCATGACTTCATGGGGATGGAGTGCTGAAATGAAGATCCCCTTTACGCAGTTACGATTTAATAAGAACTCCTCCACTGTTTGGGGACTGGAAGTTGTTCGCTACATCTATCGTTATGCCGAAACCGATTTCTGGCAACCTATCGCGCGTAATGCTCCCGGCTTTGTTCATCTCTATGGAGAACTGGGCGGCTTGAACGATATTAAACCGAAGAAACAGCTCGACCTGACTCCCTACGTGGTGGCCGGAGTAGAATCGTACCCGAAAGAAGAGGGTAATCCATTTTCGACCGGCCACAAAAACCGGTTGAATGCCGGCCTTGACGGAAAGATTGGCGTAACCAATAACCTGACACTCGACTTCACCATCAATCCTGATTTTGGACAGGTAGAAGCTGATCCATCAGAGGTCAATTTAACGGCGTTCGAAACTTTCTTCCGCGAAAAGCGCCCCTTTTTCATCGAAGGAAAAAGCATCACCAGTTTCCCGTTAGGATTTGGTGACGGCGACCTTTCTACCGAGAACCTGTTTTACTCGCGCCGAATAGGACGCAGGCCTCAATATGAACCGGACCTGCGAGACAACGAATACATCGACAGCCCAAAAAACACCTCAATTATTGGAGCTGCCAAATTAACCGGAAAGACAGAATCAGGTTGGTCGGTTGGAGTTATTGAAAGTGTTGCTGCCGAAGAAAAAGCAAAAATTGCATACGAAGGCGAACAAAGAACGCAGACCGTAGAACCATTGACCAATTATTTCGTCGGTCGTTTGCAGAAAGACCTAAACAAAGGAAATACCCTGATCGGTGGTATGGTCACCAATACTTCCCGCCAACTCGATAATGTTTTGAAAGACTACCTCCATCGTTCAGCAACGACCGGAGGACTCGACTTCACACAATATTTTAACGACAAAAATTATCTACTCTCAGTTCACGGAGCTTTCAGCAAAGTAGAGGGAACGAAAGAGGCTCTATTGGAAACCCAAACCTCTTCGAGACATTATTACCAGCGACCGGACGCCACACATATTCATTTAGATAGTACCAGAACCAGTCTTTCTGGATTTGGAGGGAATGTTCAATTTGGAAAAATCGGTGGTAACCTGAAGTTTCTGTTAGCAGCTATGGCCAAATCACCGGGACTTGAACTGAACGATGTAGGCTACCTTCGCTCCACTGACCAGATTTTCCAGGTTTTCTGGATGGGTTATCGGTTTAACGAGCCCAAAGGAATTATGCGGAAAGCCAATTTGAACCTGAACCAATGGAATGTATGGGATTTCAGCGGACAATACCTCAATTCGGGCGGAAATGTTAATGGCTATATTGAGTTTAAAAACTATTGGTCATTTCATTCAGGAATCAATTTCGATAGCGATGAAGTAGACAATTACATTCTGCGGGGAGGTCCGGGCATGATTGTTCCCGGAGGAATGAATATCTGGTACGGAATTGAGACCGACGAACGCAAGAAACTGAAACTATCCTACTTCGGAAGCAACAACTGGAACAAATACAACAGTCGCACCTCATGCTCGTATTCACCTGAAATTGAATACAGACCAAACAATACGCTCAATTTCAGTTTGGAGCCATCGCTGTACAAACAGAAAAGAGAGCTGCAGTATGTGGATGAATATTCCATAAACGGAGATAATCGCTACCTCATGGCACATCTCGACCAAAAAGTATTGAGTTTTTCGATGCGGGTTAATATCAACCTGACGCCCGACCTGACCATTCAGTACTGGGGACAACCGTTTTTCGCTTCCGGAAAATACAACGAGTTTAAGATGATTACCGATCCCAAAGCCGATCGATTCTCCGACAGGTTCCAGCTCTATTCTCCAAATCAGTTGACTTACAACGACTCTGAGGAGATGTACTACATCGACGAAAATCAGGATGGAACCACCGACTATTCTTTCGAGCAACCCAACTTTAACTTCAACGAATTTCTTTCCAATCTCGTAGTGCGATGGGAATACACTCCGGGTTCCACCGTTTACCTGGTATGGTCTCAATCAAGAGATTATTCAGACAGTTTTGGTGATTTTAATTTGGACAGGAGTTTCGATAACTTGTTTAACGGCAACCAACCGTACAATATTTTCTTAGTCAAATTCTCGTACCGTATCGGATTACACTAATGAAAAAATCCCCGCCTCAATTTTAGTGCGGGGATTTTCCTTCATAAACTATTTATTAACCTTAAAAGAGTTTGTCCACCGTTTCAATTACATCTTCCGCCTTAAACGGCTTGCTCAAATAACCGTCCATTCCGATACTCAAACACAAGTCAATATCTTCCTGAAGTGCGTTTGCGGTCATGGCAACAATCTTTACCGGTTTTCCATTCTGCTCCTCCTCTTTCCGTATCATCTTCGTTACCTCATAACCGTTCAGTTGCGGCATCTGGATGTCCATCATTATCAAGTCATACTCGTTATCGCGGTACATTCGCCATGCTTCTTCTCCGTCTTTGGCCAGATCAATGGAGTCAGACACACACTTTAGTGTCAACATGGCGACCTTCTGATTAATCACATTATCCTCGGCAACCAGAACTTTCAGATTTCTTTTCTTTCCGTTAATTCCTTGATTCTTCGTACGAGTGGCGTCAGTATATGACTCAGGTAACTGCTTACCAGTTACTTTAGCCATGATATTAAGCAACTGATCGAGTTTTATCGGCTTATTCAAATAATACTCAAAACCAGCACTTTGAACTTGTCCCCTCGGCAAAATATCGGAAACAGATGACAGTAATATTAGTTTAGTTGAAGCAATATCCGGGTCCTTTTTCACACGGCTGGCGAAGTCTAGTCCATCCATCTCGCTCATCTGGAAATCAACCAAAGCGATATCGTAAGGTTGTCCTTTTGAGGCTGCCTTCTTCAATTTCTTCAAAGCGCCCATACCACTCGAAGCTTCATCCGAAGAACAATCCCAGGTCTCTAAATATTTTGAGAAGATTAACCGGTTGGTCCGATTATCGTCGACAATCAACACCTTTACATTTTCCAACTCAATCACTTCTTTTGGCTGGTCACTGACTGCTCCCGCCGCTGCTTTTTCAAACTTCGCGGTAAACCAAAAGACGGAACCCTGATTGACTTCGCTTTCC
Source organism: Prolixibacter denitrificans (assembly GCF_003014495.1). Classification (GTDB taxonomy): domain Bacteria; phylum Bacteroidota; class Bacteroidia; order Bacteroidales; family Prolixibacteraceae; genus Prolixibacter; species Prolixibacter denitrificans. Next base: position 79,069 of record NZ_PYGC01000014.1, read on the forward strand.
AAACCGATTTCTCCCCCCATCTGTTCGCTCAGTCGTTTGGAAATAGCCAGTCCCAGGCCGGTACCTCCGTACCTTCGGGTCGTTGACGAATCGACTTGCGTAAACGAGTCAAACAACTTTTCCTGTGCCTCTTTCGGAATTCCAATTCCGGTATCTTTTACCTTAAACAGTACTTCAACCTCAGAATTAACCTTCTGCAATTCCGCTGAAATAAACACCTCGCCGCTCTTGGTAAATTTAATAGCATTATTGGCCAGGTTAATAAGCACCTGCCGTAACCGCACCGGATCGCCAAGCACCGTGTCAGGAATTGCCGCGTCGATATAAGTCACCAGGTCGAGCCCTTTGTTATTCGACTTTATAATCAACACGTCAGCCACATCCTCTACTATCTTGCGAATATTGATGGGTGTCGATTCCAACTCCATCCGCCCGGACTCAATTTTCGAGAAATCGAGAATGTCGTTAATAATAGCCAACAGGTTATTTCCCGATTTGGTAATTACGTCGAGATATTCTGTTTGCTCTTCATTGAGTTTTGTCTTTCTCAGGATATCCGCCATTCCGATTACTCCGTTCATCGGCGTGCGAATCTCATGCGACATATTGGCCAAAAACAGGCTCTTGGCCCGGTTCGCCTCCTCCGCTTTATTTTTGGCTATTTCCAGATGCTTTTTAGCCTCAACTTCAATTGTGTTATCTCTTGAAATACCGACCAAACCGATGATGTTGCCCTCAACATCACGAACAGGCATTTTCGTAGCCGACATCCAACGAACGGTTCCATCAGTTAGCGTCAGCTTTTCCGGTTTATTAATGATCGGCTTTCCACTCTTTAGCAGCTCCTTCTCATCGAGATTAATCTGCCAAATCTCTTCATCCCGGAAAAAGTCAGATTTTGTCTTTCCAATCGCCTCTTCTGCGTTTTCAACTCCAAGCAATTGGGCCATTGCCTTGTTGATCCGGGTAAACCGCGATTCTGCATCTTTAAAATAGATACCGTCGGGCACACTATCCATCAGAATTCTTAACAACTGACGCTCATGCTCTAACCGATCTTCCATTTGTTTCCTTTCGGAATAATCCCGCGAAACGCCAACCAAACCAATAACTCGTCCATTCTTCTCTCTAATCGGAATTTTGGTTGTTGTCACGTACCGAAGTTCACCGTATGCATCCACAAATTCCTGAAGTTTGTCCACAATTGCTTCTCCGGTTCTCATCAAATTCATATCATCCTGATAAGATTGCTCTGCAAATTCGCGATCATGAAACTCGAAATCAGTCTTTCCTATGGCATCTTCCGGCTTTTTCAATCTCATAAGCCTGGCATGCGCCTCGTTTATACGGGTATACCTGGCTTTTCTATCCTTGTAATAAATAATATCGGGACTGTTTTTCAGGAATGTGTCAACCAGTTCCTGTTGCTGACGCAATTTCTCCTCATATTCCTGCTCCCTGGTTACGTCCCGGGATATTCCAACGAGGCCAATAATTCTATCCGCCTGATTGCGAATTGGTATTTTAGTGGCCGTAACATACTTCAAGCCTTTTGCCGTTACAATCTTTTCCACCTGATTGACAAGCGGAATGCCTTTAGAGAACAACTCCTGCTCATCGGTTAAGGCCTGTCGGGCATGCCGTTTATCAAAATAGTCAACATCTGTTTTACCAATGGCTTCTTCAGGAGTCGCTATTCCGAGCAGGTTGGCCTGTGCTTGATTAATACGGGTGAATTCCGACTTTGTATTTTTAAAGTATATCGTGTCAGGAATGTTATCCATCAACATCTGGAGAAAGTCCTTCTCCTTTTCCAATTCCGCCTCTGCCAGTTTCTGATCGGTGATTTTCTCATACATTCCCAAAATGCCGATGATGTCGCCTTTTTCATTGCGCATGGGAATCTTGCTTTTCCGCAACCATTCCGTTTTCCCATCCCGGTTCGGGATGGCTTCCACATAGTTTATCATGGATTGACCGGTAGCAAGCACTTCCCGATCCCTGGCAATATTGCTGGCAGCTTCATCGGATGAGAACAAATCAAAATCGGTCAGACCAATCACCTGATCAAGGTTATTCAATCCTCTATCACTAGCGAAAGTTTTGTTGCACCCCATGTACTTCAAACGGGCATCTTTCCAGAAAATGGCTGTAGGAATATGTTGAATAACCCAATCGAGATGCTCGCTGGTTTGGATTTCCCGCTTGCATTCGCTCACCATTTCTTTGAGCAAAATCCGCATGCTGTTTGGATTGAACTCATCAGAGATGACGAATACAAATTCAGGAAGTTCAGAAAGATCGTTGTTCCCGGAATTGTCGATTAGTACAACCTTGAACTTTCCGGAATACAGGATATCACGCATAGCTGACTCTTCCGCCAGATCCTTAAAATCATCGATACCTGTGATGAAAAGATTCGGGTTGATACGATGAATATCCTGAGCAAAAGAGGCTTTATCATTCAAAAACACGGCACTGAACCCGGAACATTCCGAAACAGCATCCAGTATCTTCGAAACAATGGTAGTATCTATATGAAAAACGGCAATCCTCTCCATAACAGCAACATGCTAATTGCGTAAAAAAGTTTGTAGTTAGTTCAACGTCCCCTCTTGTCCATTGATGAAATGAACATTCACCAAATCTTACTATATGTAACGTAAAGATTGCTACAAATATTTTACCGCCTACGCAGCAAAATGCTTATTTAGTTGTCACCGTTTTTCCATATTTATATTTAGCATAAACTAAATAGAAGGTTGCTAATATGTTAACTATATAATTGAGCCAAAGTGGCCATTGAAACGAACCACGAACCATATCGCCTTGCGCGATATATACAAACGTGAATAACACACCAAAAGCCCACATCAGTAGAAATGGCCAGTTAAAACTGGAGACATCGTGTGTGCGCCATGTTTGGATGACCTGCGGGATGACCCCAATACTAAGAATAATGTTTCCAAACCAACCAAGGAATTCAAATGGATTCATATGTCAAATTTTTTCTTCGCTAAAGGTAAAAATTTTTCGATGCGGCAATCGTTCTGACCAATTAGGCTCAACAGCCAGACAAAAATAAACCCCGAAAATCAGAAGATAATCGGGGTTGAGTCTATGTTACAATAGTTCTTTACATCCGTTCAGGAACTTCGATTCCCAAGAGTGAGAAACCATTCTTAATGGTCTGACCGACGGTTCGGGCCAGCACCAACCGGAAAGAACGTACCGTTTCGTCCGGTTCATTCATGATGCTGTAATCATGGTAAAACTGGTTGAACTCTTTCACCAGATCATACACATAGTTGGCGACAATCGCAGGACTATGGTTATCGCCGGCTTCCTTAACAACAAACTGGAAACGGTTAACTGCTTTTACCAGCTCAATTTCCTTGGCATTGCAATTTATGGACGGTGCTACCATCGGAATATCGATTCCTGAATCGACGGCTTTGCGCAGTACACTCTGAATTCGTGCATATGTATATTGAATGAAAGGACCGGTATTTCCGTTAAAATCGATGGATTCTTCCGGATTGAAGAGCATATTTTTACGCGGATCAACTTTCAGTATGAAGTACTTTAACGCGCCGAGCGCTACAATCCGGTAAATGTTCTTTTTCTCTTCTTCCGAATAGCCGTCCAGCTTGCCCAGCTCTTCCGATACTTTACGTGCAACGTCTATCATCTCTTCTACCAGGTCGTCGGCATCTACTACAGTTCCTTCGCGCGATTTCATTTTCCCGTGAGGAAGCTCGACCATTCCGTAGGAGAAGTGATACAGGTCTTTCCCCCACTCATATCCCAGCTTATCTAACAAAATCGCCAATACCTGGAAGTGATAATTCTGCTCGTTCCCAACCACATAAATCATGTGATTGATATCGTAATCCTGGTAACGCATTTTGGCGGTACCGATATCCTGGGTCATGTAAACCGATGTACCGTCGGAGCGCAACAGAATTTTTTCGTCCAAGCCTTCGGCCGATAAATCTGCCCATACCGAACCATCTTCGCGACGATAAAAATATCCTTCGTCCAAGCCGCGTACTACTTCATCACGACCAATCAGGTAAGTATCAGATTCGTAATATATTTTGTCAAAATCAACACCCAACAGTTTGTAAGTCTCGTCGAATCCCTGGTAAACCCAGCCGTTCATATTTTCCCACAGCTGACGGATTTCCGGGTCGTTCGCTTCCCACTTGCGAAGCATATCACGAGCAGCCTGAATAGATGGCGCTTTGTCCTTGGCCTCGTCCTCCGACATACCACCGGCAACCAGCTCCGCAATTTCCTTTTTATATAACTGGTCGAATTTCACATAGTATTCTCCTACCAGGTGATCACCTTTTTTTCCCGATGAAGCCGGTGTTTCACCATTTCCCAGCGTCTTCCAGGCATACATCGATTTGCAGATATGAATACCACGGTCGTTAACAATGTTGGTTTTCACTACCTTGTTTCCATTGGCCTTCATAATTTCGCTAATCGAGAAACCAAGGAGATTGTTACGGATGTGTCCCAGATGCAATGGTTTATTGGTATTTGGCGAGGAATACTCAATCATCACCAACTCCGACTCGTCGGTAACCGGAGAAAATCCGTACAGCTCATCTCCAGCCGCCTCATTGAGCTGATTAATCCAGTAGCTACCGTCAATAACCAGGTTCAGAAAGCCTTTCACAACATTGAAACCGGCGATTTCACTCACTTCCGCAGCCAACAAATTTCCCAACTCCTCGCCTGTCTGTTCAGGAGATTTCTTTGAAAACCGAAGAAAAGGGAAAACCACAACGGTTTTATCGCCTTCAAAATCCTTACGGGTATTCTGAATTTGTATCTGGTCGGGATCTACTTTCTGACTGTAAAGTTTCTCAATCGCCTCAACGACTTTATCTCTGATGATGATTTCAATATCCATATCCGGGTAATTTGTCAATTCCGTTTTTCGAACCGCAAAGATAGAAAACCACCATGAAATTTCCTTCCGGGAAATGTGACTGATTGCCGCCAGCCGCCATAATATGACACAAAGTTAAAGTTGGACGGAGTCGTCGTCAGAAAAGCGGGTTAACAGAAAAGCAATTTTCGGGTTGTTTCTAAAAGTCATTCGCTTTTACTTTACCCTCATGGATACGTATGAAATCATTGCCCGGGCACTTGGCTACATTCGCGATCACGCCAACCGACAGCCGTCACTCGACGACATTGCTGCCAGTGCCAACATAAGTCCTTATCATTTTCAACGGTTATTCACCGAATGGGCCGGAATCAGTCCTAAAAAATTTCTGCAGTATCTTACACTCAACTACGCTAAACGCTGCCTGAAGGAAAACCGTTCGCTGTTTGATACGGCTCACCAAACAGGCCTGTCAGGAACTGGTCGCCTGCACGACCTTTTTATAAACCTCGAAGGCATGACGCCGGGAGAATATAAAAATGGTGGCGAAAACCTCACCATTTACTTTAGTGTTCAATCTTCTCCTTACGGAGAATTTGTCGTGGCTTCAACCGACCGCGGCGTTTGCAACCTGTTTTTCATTGACGATGAAAACCCGGCAACATTACTTGAAAAAGAATGGTCGTCGGCCCGACTTATTGAAGAAGAACAGCCAATTCACAGGCAGGTAAGCGCTTTTCTATTTCAGGAAAAGCCGAACGGCCCCATTGCTTTGCGACTAAAAGGAACGTCATTTCAACTAAAAGTGTGGCAGGCTTTACTGCAAATACCTGAAGGAACACTGACCAGCTATGGAGTTATTGCCGACCACCTCGATACTCCGTCGGCTCAAAGAGCTGTCGGAACAGCCATTGGGAGAAACCCGGTAGGATACCTTATTCCTTGTCACCGGGTCATTAAAAGCATGGGCGAAACAGGAGGCTACCGCTGGAACCCGGTTCGCAAACAAGCCATGATTGGACGGGAAGCAGCACAAACTGATCAAGATTTGGAAGGACAACAAACGCTATTTTGACCTGAGAAACGCATTTTATTTTTATTTAGATTAAAATAAGATAAAAATTACCTTCTCTGTTTCAATGTCAATATTTACAATCAACAGCCATAATCCAACCATTTCACCCATTTACACCTTAATTTTTCCTGTTTTTAGTTCATTTTTCATAATTTTAAGCTCATGTAGAATGGCACTATGTGACTTCAATACTTGATTGTTATTTTTATTCAATATAAATTAAGGCTTTTTCCGAAATCCAAACACTATTAAAATAAGATCGCATGGTACCAAAAATTCATTCCTTAGGAGGTTACATTCACGAATGTCAAAAAGGAATAGCCAACCCCGAAGCATTCTGGAATCAGGTTGCTGAATCGTTTTTCTGGAGAAAACGTTGGGATAAAACTGTTGACTGGGATTTCAAAAAACCCGAAATCAAATGGTTCATCAACGGAAAGCTCAACATCACAGAAAACATCTTCGAGAAGAACCTGTATACCCACGCCAATTTGCCTGCTATCATCTGGGAACCCAATGACCCGAAAGAAGAAAATCGCGTACTGACCTACAAAGAATTACTGGCCGAAGTCAACATGTTTGCCAATGCCCTAAAGCGACTTGGAGTGCGCAAGGGTGACCGGGTAGCGCTTTACATGCCCATGGTACCTGAATTAGCCGTTGGAATGCTGGCTTGTGCCCGCATTGGCGCCATTCACTCTGTTGTTTTCGCCGGATTTTCGGCACAATCACTTGCTGATCGGATTAATGATGCCGGAGCTACGGTATTATTAACCGCTGATGGTGGATACCGCGGTTCCAAAGTTACCCCGTTGAAAGACATCGCAGATGACGCGCTAAAGCACTGTCCTACGATAAAAAACACTGTTGTCTTCAAACGGACCGGTTCATCAGTTAACATGAAGGAGGGGCGCGATATCTGGTGGCATGATGTTATTCATGGCGAACCGGCACACTGTGAGCCGGAAGAAATGGATGCAGAAGATGAACTTTTCATCTTATATACGTCCGGTTCAACCGGAAAACCCAAAGGAATTGTCCACACGACCGGTGGATATATGGTTTATTCGGCCTATACTTTTAAAAATGTTTTCCAGTACGATCCGGGCGATGTTTATTTCTGTACGGCAGATATTGGCTGGATTACCGGGCACTCGTACATCGTTTACGGACCGCTGCTGAATGGTGCACAAACACTCATGTTCGAAGGAGTTCCTTCCTGGCCCGATGCCGGCCGTTTCTGGGACATTGTAGCCAAATACAAGGTGAACCAGTTTTACACTGCGCCTACTGCTATTCGTGCATTGCTTGCTAAAGGACCAGAGTTCATCGAGGGTAAACGACTCGAGTCATTGAAGGTTTTGGGAACGGTAGGTGAACCCATTAACGAAGAGGCCTGGCACTGGTACCATGACCACATTGGGAAAAACCGCTGCCCCATTGTTGATACCTGGTGGCAAACCGAAACCGGTGGCATCATGATTAGCCCGATTGCAGGCGTAACGCCAACGAAACCTTCGTTTGCCACGATGCCAATGCCAGGAGTACAGCCCGTTGTTGTCGACAACCAGGGAAATGAGCTGGTCGGCAACAGTGTAGAAGGAAACCTTTGTATCAAATACCCGTGGCCGGGAATGCTTCGTACCATCTGGGGTGACCATAAGCGAATGAAAGAAACCTATTTCTCCCGGTTCGAAAATATGTATTTCACCGGTGATGGTGTCAAACGCGATGAAGATGGCTATTACCGAATTCTCGGTCGTGTCGATGATGTAATCAACGTATCCGGTCACCGCCTTGGAACCGCTGAAATTGAAAATGCCATCAACGAGCACCCGCTGGTAAACGAATCAGCCGTAGTTGGTTATCCTCACGCTATTAAAGGACAGGGAATTTATGCCTTTGTTGTTTGCGGTGAACTGTCGACCGGAGGTGAAGATGGTATCCGCAATTCAATTATGAAAGGGGTTACCAAAATCATTGGTCCGATTGCCAAACCCGACATTATTCAGTTGGTTCCGGGCTTACCCAAAACCCGTTCAGGTAAGATTATGCGGAGAATTTTACGGAAAATTGCGGAAGGCGATGCCTCTAATCTCGGCGATATTACCACGCTGCTCGACGAGGAAGTTGTCGACCAAATCATCGATGGCGCGTTGGTTGATGTGAAAAGATAATTCTGAACACCTCATAAAACAAAAGCCGGAGTTTAAACAGCTCCGGCTTTTTTGCTTTTAACAATATTTTTTATTCCCGCTGCAGCGGAACAAACTGAACCGTCGCGAGGTTTTTCCTCTTGATTCGACCGTTTCGCTTGATTAGCAACACCAGTTGCTGAAAACTTCCGGGCTGGCCAACCGGCATAATCAAGCGCCCGTTTTCTGCTAACTGGTCAATCAGCGGACGGGGAACATGATCGCCGGCTGCAGTAACCAAAATTATATCGAAAGGCGCATGCTCCGGCCAACCACGATAACCGTCACCCTGTTTCGGGACAACATTGTCGTAATGATGTTCGGCCAGCACTTTCGCTGCGTGCCGGGCTAAGCCGGGAATTAGTTCGATCGTATAAACTGAATCAACAATTTCGGCGAGCACCGCTGCCTGATAACCGGACCCTGTTCCAATTTCCAGAGCTCTCTTCCCTTTCGAAGGTTTTGTTTTTTCGGTCATCAAAGCCACAATGTAGGGTTGCGAGATAGTTTGTCCGTAACCGATGGAAAGCGGGGAATCTCTATACGCCTGATCGCGGTAGGCATCAGGAACAAAATCCTGTCGAGGGACTTTGCGCATCGCCCGGATAGTCGGCCCGTCATTGATACCACGTGCAATGATTTGCTTCTTCACCATTTCCATTCGCTTGGCCTCAAAATCTTCCTGGGCACAGGCCATCAATGGAAAAATAAATATCAGTAGTAGTATGGCTATTAGCTTCATTCTATTTCATTTTGTGTTAAAATACGGAATTTCGTTCTGGGAATCAAACCTTGATTACCACTCAGAAACATGGGTTTCAGGTTAAACTTCCGGTCTGTAAATTCCTTTGAAACTAAGGTTTTCTGTTCATTTCATCAGTATAATCCATCAAAGAATAATTACATTATCGACGGTTGTAAAAACTATTTTCTGAACTAAAAATAAGTCTTCTTTCCCAAACCCGTTTTCTCAAAAATTCCAATTATGCCATTAAGAGTTATCATTCTTCACTAACTTAACACGCCTAAATCTAAAACAGACGAGAGTGAAAACAATTGGACTTTTTGGCGGAACCGGTTGGGTTTCCACATTGGAATATTACCGTTACCTGAATCAGGGAATGAACAAACGACTTGGCGGCTTGAGTTCTGCACGCATTTTTATGCACTCAGTCAATTTTGCCGAATTAAATGAGCTAAAGGAAAAAGGACCGCAGGAAGTTTATAATTACATCAAGGACAACTTATTGAAACTGGTTGAAGCAGGAGCTGACTTTGTAATGCTGGGAGCTAACACGCTGCACATGCACGCAGAAAAACTGACAGCTGAACTTCCGGTTCCTCTGCTCCACATTGCCGATGCCACGGGCGAAGCCATCAAGACGAAAGGTTTTCAGAAAGTTGGATTGTTGGGCACCATGCGAACAATGGAGAAAGACTTCTACAAGAAGCGCCTGGCTGAACACGGAATTGAAGTACTGGTTCCGGAAAAGGAAGAACGCGAATTCATCGACCATGTTATCTGGCACGAACTGGAAAAAGAAATATTTAGCGATACTTCGAAAAATCGTTTTCTTGAAATCATGAACACCCTGGCTGAAAAAGGTGCCGAAGGAATGATTCTCGGTTGTACCGAAATACCGCTGTTGATCCGTCAGGAAGATACCGGACTGGAACTCTTCGATACACTAAAAATTCATGCAAAAGCGGCTGTGGAATTTGCGTTGAAAGATTGATAAGACGACAGAGTATTAGCTTAAAACGTCTAACTGACTCAGACAACATTCCGTTTAAAAACGTTTAACAAACAGGTAATTACCAACAATTTTTCATTGTCTTAAAATTGCCTTTTCTTTGCGGCCAAAAAGCGGAATGCACATTGACATTGAACCGAAATATACGGAGCAAATCAAACCTGCAGCTGTACCGCAGCAAACGGCTTTTTGGGCCAAAGTGAAAGAAAATCTGGGCTACGAAACCCGCGCCTTCGATATCAAAATTCCACAGTCGGAACTCAGCGTTGATAATTCTCCTTCGAACCAGCTAAAGCACGTAACCGACGATTTGCTGGTAGTTATGCAGCAAGTAGGGGCAGACCATCAGGTTGCTTACATTCCTTATGGACCGCTCGTGAACCCGGATGAAGATATTCGCGGATTGTACCTCGAAGAGCTATCCGAAAGCATCCGTCCGTTTTTGCCATCGAACACCATTCTTATCCGCTACGATTTGATTTGGGAATCGCCATGGGCCGACGATGAAAACCGGTTCAACGACCGGGATGACTGGCTGGGACCGCCGGAACCACACTACCAGGAAATGCGCGTTAACTTCAACACCCACAACTGGAACCTGCGCAAAGCTCCGTCGGATTTACTCCCCTCTCACACCATTTTTCTGGACCTGAACCACAATCAGGATACTCTGCTTCAGCGAATGAAGCCCAAAACCCGCTACAACATTCGCCTGTCGAAACGCAAAGGTGTGGAAGTAAAAGAGGTCAGCTTCGATAATCTCCCGGTCTGGTACGATTTGTACCGGCAAACTGCTATCCGCAACGGCATTGTTCTCGATGATATCAGCTATTTCCGTACCGTGCTCGAAACACAGGCATCCGATACCAACTCGCCCGCCGATGTGCATATGCTCCTGGCCGAATCAGACGGTGTTCCGTTGGCAGGTATGTTTCTGGTCATCACCGGAAAAAGAGCCACCTACCTGTACGGCGCTTCATCTTCTCACAACCGGAACATGATGGCTACTTATGCATTACAATGGGAGGCCATTAAAATTGCACGGCAGAAAGGCTGCACAGAATATGACATGTTTGGTGTAGCTCCTACTCCGGAGCCATCACATCCCATGCATGGTCTATATCGATTTAAGACGGGATTCGGCGGCGATTTGTACCACCGGATGGGTTGTTGGGACTATCCATTAAATGAAGAACAATACAAGTTATTCATGATGGCGGAACGCAATGCCCAGGGATACCACATCCGTTAATCTTCAGACAAATACAACACAAAACCGTAAGTTTTAACATATTTATTGAAAAATATGGGCTTTGCATTTGTTATACCTGAAAACAAACCAACAATTTTTTCCTAATTTTAGCCCGAAAACGTAAAAAATGGCTCGCCTTTTAAAAGGCAAAACAGGCAATTATAAACTGAATAACGAACAAAAGTAAGAAGTCGCAAAAATGAGAAAATGGCGCGTTGAAGATTCTGCCGAACTATACAACATCACAGGCTGGGGAATAAATTATTTTTCGATTAACGAGAAGGGACATGTTGTGGTAACACCCAAAAAAGACGGTGTTCAGGTAGACTTAAAGGAGTTGGTCGATGAACTTCAATTGCGTGATGTTTCGGCTCCGATGCTGGTTCGGTTCCCTGATATCCTCGACAGCCGGATCGAGAAGATGGAAAGCTGCTTTAAAATCGCAGCCGAAGAGTATGAATACAAAGCGCAGAATTTTACGGTTTATCCCATCAAGGTCAACCAGATGCGCCCCGTTGTTCAGGAAATTGTCAGTCACGGCAAAAAATTCAACATCGGCCTGGAAGCCGGTTCCAAACCGGAATTGCATGCTGTCATTGGTGTGAACACCGATAACGACTCACTCATTATTTGCAACGGCTACAAAGACGAAGATTATATTGAGCTGGCTTTGCTGGCGCAAAAAATGGGTCGTCGCATTTTCCTGGTGGTAGAAAAGCTGAACGAGCTGAAACTGATTGCGCGCATTGCCAACCGTCTGAAGATTCGACCGAATATCGGTATCCGCATCAAACTGGCCAGCTCAGGTAGCGGCAAGTGGGAAGATTCGGGCGGCGACGTCAGTAAATTCGGACTGACATCCAGCGAATTACTGGTAGCGATGGATTTCCTGGAAAAGCACAAAATGCAGGATTGCCTGAAGCTCGTTCACTTCCATATTGGCAGCCAGGTAAATAAAATTCGCCGCATTAAAATTGCCTTACGGGAAGCAGCGCAATTCTACGTACATCTTCATCTCAATGGCTTTCCGGTTGAATTCGTCGACATTGGCGGCGGACTGGGCGTCGATTACGACGGAACCCGCTCGGCAAACAGTGAAAGCAGTGTCAACTACAGCATACAGGAGTATGTGAACGATGCCACTTCATCGATGGTCGACGCGGCCAACGAACACGATATTCCACATCCCAATATTATCACCGAATCGGGACGTTCATTAGCGGCTCACCATTCGGTACTTATCTTCGAAGTGCTCGAATCGGCAACATTGCCAAGTTGGGATGAAGAGGAAGATTTGCCCGAAGATGCGCACGATCTGGTGAAAGAGCTATACGAATCATGGGATATGCTAAACCAGCCGCGAATGCTGGAAACCTGGCACGATGCACAGCAGATACGGGAAGAAGCACTCGACCGTTTCAGCCTCGGATTGGTCGATTTGAAAACCCGTGCGCAGATTGAGCGCCTGTTCTGGTCCGTTGCCCGCGAGGTGCATCAGATGGCCAGCAAACTGAAGCATGTGCCGGAAGAATTGTTAAACCTACCGAAATTATTGTCCGACAAATATTTCTGTAATTTCTCGCTGTTCCAGTCGCTACCTGATTCCTGGGCTATCGACCAGATTTTCCCAATCATTCCGATCCAGCGCCTTGACGAAAAGCCGGATCGCTCGGCAACACTGCAGGATATCACCTGTGATTCGGACGGGAAGATCAACAATTTCATTTCAACCCGAAACTTTTCTTATTATCTACCCGTTCATTCTCTCAAAGCGAAAGAGTCGTACTACATCGGAGTTTTCCTCGTAGGTGCTTACCAGGAAATTCTCGGCGATCTGCACAACCTGTTCGGCGATACCAACGCGGTGCACGTGTCGGTTGATGACAAGGAATACAGTATCGACCAGATCATCGACGGGGAAACGGTAGCCGAAGTTCTCGACTACGTGCAATACAATCCGAAGAAGCTGGTTCGCACAGTTGAAACCTGGGTAACTTCATCGGTGAAAACCGGAAAGATTTCAGCGGAAGAAGGAAAAGAATTTCTGTCGAACTACCGCTCCGGACTGTATGGTTACACTTACCTGGAGTAATGATTTCCGGCGAAAGCCGAAATAGAAGCTCTTGGAAAAACGATAAAAGTGAAGATATACATCAAAAATATGGTTTGCGATCGTTGTAAGCTGGCCATTAAAAACCAGCTCAACGATCTGAAACTGGAGCCCATTTCAGTAGAATTAGGCGAAGTGGATTTTGGTGAAACAGAGCTCACCGCCGACCAAATGAAGCAGATAAAAACCAACATCGAACCCCTCGGTTTCGAACTGCTCGACGATAAGAACAGCACATTAGTAGAAAAAATAAAAACGCTCATTATCGAGTTGGTTCACCGGAACGACGAGCCTATTCAAATCAGGCTGTCGGATTATATCCGCACCCATCTCAATTACGATTACCACTACCTTAGCAACCTCTTTTCATCCATCGAGGGAACAACGATTGAGCATTACTACATTGAGCAAAAAATCGAAAAGGTAAAAGAGCTGCTGGTATATGACGAACTCACACTAAGCGAGATAGCCTTCCAAATGGGATATAGCAGCGTGGCGCACCTGAGCGGACAATTCAAAAAAATCACCGGTTTAACCCCAAGCCATTTCAAAAAACTGAAAGACGCCAGGCAGCGTACCCCGCTCGACAAACTGTAAATTGTATAACTCTTTTCAAAAATCCTGTAACATCCCAAAGGCCCGCGTGCACTAGCTTTGTAGCATAAATAAAACTTTATGCTATGTCAGCTTCAAATTACATAACGCAAACCTTTCCCGTTACCGGGATGAGCTGTGCGTCCTGTTCACTGAGCGTCGAAACCATCCTGAATGCAACAGATGGTGTGATAGATGCCAAAGTGAATTTTGCGAACGCCAGTGTTCTTGTGAAATGGGACGAACAGGTGATACAACCTTCCGCGATGAAGGCAGCCATTCAGGCAGTAGGTTACGACCTCATCGTGGAGGACAAGGAAACTGCCGGTGAAACGGTAGAAGAAATACAACGAAAAGAATACGACCAGCTGAAAAAACATACATTGGGAGCGGTTCTGTTTTCCATCCCGATTGTAGCTATCGCTATGTTTCTACCCGATTTGCCCTATGCAAAGTGGATCGAACTGGCACTGACTCTTCCGGTTGTATTTATCTTCGGAAAACGATTTTACGTAAACGCCTGGAAACAGATGAAACACCGGGTGGCCAATATGGACACGCTGGTGGCTGTAAGTACGGGCATCGCATTCCTGTTCAGTCTGTTCAATACGTTATATCCCGAATTCTGGACCAGCAAAGGTTTCGAGGCACATGTTTACTACGAAGCCGCCGCAGCCATCATCGCCTTTATTTTGCTGGGAAAACTCCTGGAGGATCGAGCCAAGTCGAATACTTCATCAGCCATTAAAAAGTTAATGGGACTGCAGCCCAAAACGGTTGTCAGAATTGCTGAGGACGGAACAGAAACCACCGTTCCGATTAAAGACGTAGCCATTGGTGATATTTTGCTGGTAAAACCCGGCGAGAAAATTCCGGTGGACGGAAAAGTAACCTTTGGCAATTCCTTTGTCGACGAAAGTATGATCAGCGGAGAACCGATTCCGGTAGAAAAAACAGAAAACAAAGAGGTATTTGCCGGAACCATCAACCAAAAAGGAAGTTTCCGGTTCCGTGCGGAGAAAGTCGGTGGCGAAACTCTACTGGCACACATCATAAAAATGGTGCAGGAAGCCCAGGGAAGTAAAGCGCCGGTTCAAAAACTAGTCGACAAAATTGCCGGCATTTTCGTTCCGGTCGTCATGGGAATTTCGCTTCTGACCTTTATTGTCTGGATGATTTTCGGCGGCGATCAGGCCTTTACTCATGCCTTGCTGGCAGCCATTACGGTCCTGGTTATTGCTTGTCCGTGTGCACTGGGACTGGCTACACCGACCGCCATTATGGTTGGAATTGGTAAAGGCGCCGAAAATAACATTCTCATAAAAGATGCAGAAAGCCTCGAAACAGCGCATAAAGTAAATGCTGTGATTCTTGATAAGACAGGGACCATCACGGAAGGAAAACCGGTGGTTGCCGATATCATCTGGAGTGAGAATGCAAATCAAGAGCAATTGACACCATTGTTACTCGGAATGGAAAAACAATCGGAACACCCGTTGGCCAGTTCCGTTGAAGAATATTTCAAGAGTAAAGAAGTCAAAGGAACGCAGTCGGATCAGTTTGAAAGTATTACGGGACAAGGTGTAAAGGCCGCTTTCGCGGAAGAACACTACTTTGTTGGAAACCACCGGTTGCTGGAAGAAAATAAAATAGCCATTCCGAAAGATATTCAGGCGAAAGCCGGGAAAATGCAAGAAGATGCACAAACAGTCATTTTCTTCGCCAACGCGGAAAAAGTACTGGCAGTTATTGCTATCGCCGACCAGATTAAAGAAACGTCGAAAGCAGCCATCGCGCATTTGCAGAACGAAGGCATCGATGTTTACATGCTGACCGGTGACAATGAGCAAACGGCTGAATCCGTATCAAAGCAAGTTGGTCTGAAGCATTTCAAAGCAGGTATTCTGCCGGGCGACAAAGCCGATTTCGTGAAAGAACTGCAGCAGCAAGGCAAAACAGTCGCTATGGTAGGCGACGGAATCAACGACTCGCAGGCTTTGGCTCAGGCTGATATTAGCATTGCCATGGGAAAAGGCTCGGACATTGCTATCGACGTAGCCAAGATGACCTTGACCACCTCCGATTTAAACAGCATTCCCAAAGCATTGAAACTGTCGAAACAAACCGTGGCTACCGTTAAGCAGAACCTGTTCTGGGCATTTATTTACAATGTCATTGGAATACCAATTGCCGCCGGCGTACTCTATGCTTTCAATGGCTTCCTGCTGAACCCGATGATTGCCGCCGCCGCCATGGCGTTCAGTTCTGTTTCAGTAGTGTCGAACAGTCTTCGATTAAAATGGAAATCACTTTAATTATTTAATCAATAACATAAAACTCAAGTAATCATGAATTTCACCGTAAAATACAAGACAAACATTAATTGCAACGGATGCATTGCAGCAGTAACTCCTTCCCTGAACGGCTCAGATGCTATTGAAAAATGGGAAGTCGACATCAATAACCCGGAAAAAATTCTGACAGTAGAACTGAAAGAGAACAATCCGGAAGTAGTAAAAGAGTTGGTAAAAAAAGCCGGGTACAACATCGAAGAGGTATAGAAACCGAACTTAACGGGCAAAATAAACAAGGTAGGTGATTCGTCAACGACGGGTTTCCTACCTTTTCTTTTGCATTAATTATCAGTGCATAACCCCATCATATAATTCTTAAAATTCTCTTAAGATTATGCTCCCCTGAACAGGTCATTTGAAATAAGTCTTAATTTAGACTAATCTCAATTAATAATAAGGGAAGTATGAGAATCAGAACAATTCTTTTTATCGTCACACTTTTGCTGTCCATAGGGCACTTGTCGGCACAGACCGATACCACAAATGTTCAGAGTGATACGACCAAGGTTCAAAACGATCTGCTCAATTCGATCATGACACCTCAGCAGGAGCACGTTCAGCTTCTGCCGAAAAAGTATCCGTTTACCCAGAAACTTCTCTGGGGACAAAAGGGGCTGATGAGGAACTTCAAAGCATTTCAGCTCTCTCCGGAAGAGCGTGAGAAAGAACTGAAGATCCGACGGACTATGTTAAAGTGGCACCAGGCATTGGGCTTTATTTCCCTGGCGGGAATGGCTGCCCAGGGAGTCGTCGGGTATAAATTGTACAACGGCGACTACAAGATAAAGGGATTGCATGAGGGATTGGCCGCAGGAGTCGATATTGCCTATTTCTCGACGGCTGCATTGGCACTTTTTGCACCTCCTAAAATGCTGGACGAACGAAAAGGATACAGTAGTATCAAAGTTCACAAAATTCTGGCCATCGTGCACTTTACCAGTATGGTTGCCACAAACATTCTCGCCACACAACTTGAAAGCCATCCCAACCTAAAACCTTACCATCGGGCTGCTGCCCTAACCGCTTTTGGTTCCTTAGCTGCTGCTATGATTGTCATTAAATTTTAACCCATGAAGAAAATTATTTTATCAATGATGGTGGTTGCCATTACAGCGACCGTAGGTTTTGCACAGTCAACCTCAAAAATGATGTCGGACACCCAAAAATCGTATGTACGGTATGCCATGTCGCACCCGTTGCACGACTGGGAAGGGACCAGCAAAAGTGTAAAGGGGGTTATTGTTGTAGACAACAAAACAAAGGAAATTAAGCAAACGGCCATTGCCATCAAGGTTTCGACTTTCGACAGTCACAATGCCAACCGCGATTCTCATATGATGGAGGCGACTGATGCTATTAAATTTCCGGATGTTACTTTCGCCAGTACTTCCTTTCAAAAAGATCAGCAGGGACAGGAAACGGTTACCGGGAACTTGTCATTTCACGGTATCTCTCATTCCATTACCGTTCCTATTGTTGAGAAAACCGACAGCAATGGCGAGATGGAAGTAACCGGAAAGTTTGACGTAAAGATGACTGATTACAAAATCGACCCACCGAGCCTCTTGGGAATGCCCGCAAAGGACGATATCAAACTGAATTTTGATCTTTTCTTTAAATAGACGGTAGTTCCATACTTGATGTTCAAAAAAAGAGGGCTCCGGATAACAAATCCACGCCCTCTTTTTCATTTAATCTTCTTTTTCAGAATACAAGCATCTATTTAACATCCATCCAATCGAACCTCAGCGTTCCCTTGTCTACTTTTAATCGTATCTGGTTCTCTCCTTTTTGGAAGAATAATCCACCCAAATCAATCTCATTCCAGTCGGCTTGTTTCACATCAACATCCTTCTTCACGCCGTTCAATGTAATGGTAAATGATGCTGGCAATTGAGCCGCTTCCGCACGGACACTGACCAGATGATTACCCTCTTCAGCACTTTTTACGGTATAAGCAGTCCACTCTCCTTCTGTCAGGCGAATATACTGTTGTGAAACGCGTTCTTTCTTGTTGAAATTCATCACCTCAACGGGAACCGGCTCATCGGTCCGGTAATACTCCGATTTTTTCGTGGTATCCTTCACGAAATAAGAGACGTTATACCCATCCGGGCCATAATTTTCGGCCTCAATCTTCACCGGAATCCGGCGGAAAAGTGAATTTACCACATCGGGGAAATAGACACAATTGGCCAGCTTAATATTTTGCAGATAGTGGTCAAGCACCTGTTGGGCTACTTCTTTTGAGGGTTTTTCTTCTCCCCTTGAATAAGCGGCAATCAGGTCCCAGTTTTCAGGTTTGTTGATAGAATATGGCGTATTTTCCGTGTCCATCTTTTTCCAGGGCCAAAACGACCATCCGATGTTGTTCGCTTCGAAATACTGTGTGGTGGCCCAGTAAATCGCTTTACCTTGTTCGCCGGTTTCGCCCACCCAAACAGGAGCATTCAGCTCTTTACGTTTATCGAGAAATTGCTGAATACTATTCAAATGGTCGGGACGTCCCCAGCAGTAATAATGAAACTGGAAGAACATGTTACTATCAAACTTTTCGGTGAACTCCGACCAGTTATTAGCCCAGTTGTATCCTTCCACGACAATCATATGTTTCGGATCGACTTCCCGAATAGCTTTTGTTATCCGCTTGTACAAAGGCACCAACTTGTCTTTGTATTTTTCAGCTGTGCCGGTATTTTCCGGCAGCGGCTCATTCAACAAATCGTAAGCGGCAACCGTCGGATTATTCTTATACCGCTCTGCTATTTTCACCCACAGTTTAACCAGCCGGTCCTGATTCTTTTTATCCATGAAAAGCTCCGGCTCATTATTGGCACTGTCATCGATGTTTGCCCCGGTTTGCCCGCCCGGTGCACCATGCATATCGATGATGACATATAATCCATATTTTCCACACCAGCTAACCAGCGAATCCAGCAATTGAAAACCTTCATTGACGAATTCCGGGTTATCGCCTTCGGTTAGAAAAAGCCGGGAATTGAGTGCCGGACGGACGGAGTTGAAGCCCAATTCAGCAATTCGTTTGATATCCGCTTCCGCGATGTAATTGCGATGGAAACTTTTCCAGAATTTAGCGGCTTGTTCCGGTCCAATCATATCGCTAACCAGTTGCTCAATTTTCCGGGGCCTGTCACCATTCTTGCCAAATTTCCACATATAGCCTTCCGGAAGCATCCAGTTTCCAAGTCCGACTCCACGAAAGAATACTTTGTTACCGGCATCGTCCACAAAGTTGTGTCCATCGGTATGAAGCCAGGGAAGTGTTTTGTTTGCCAGAGCCGTTTCTTTCTTCTCCGCACAGGAATTAAATAGCAATGCTGTAACAAACAACACTACTGTACTTAAGACGAGTAATTTTTTCATGCCATTGATGTTTGGATCAGTGTTTTATCGATTTACGTTAGAAAATCTCTTCGGATTTTGATCAAAGATAATAGAAGAATTCAGGAAAGCGCAGCACATGAAAACGCAGACACCAAAATATTAACTAAAAATCGCGACTACATTACCATGATATGAAAATGGAAAGTGCTAATAACGCATCGGTCAACAGAACGGATAGGATGTTTACTCTCATCGTAGTAGTAAAACTTCTGTCATTTACCGGCTGAAATAGAATTGTTTTTGCCGAAAAAAACAAAAAGGGCAGCGGAACCAGGGCAAACCAAATCCAACCTGATCCAATATCTGTAAATGGAAGAAAAGCAATAATTAAATAGGTCAACGTTAGAATACTCCAGAACACCCGGGCTTCTTTTTTCAAGGCAATCCGGCCCGTCTGCTTACTGGTTTTTCTGCCATTATAATTCGGAATTTGGTTCAACAACAACAAAAGCGAAGTCAACAACCCGGGAGGCAATGCCACTAACCAAACATCGCCCGATGAAAGCTCAGAAACCCGCTCCATAGGTGATGCTGACAAGGCAATATAACTGCCAATCACAACCATTGTTCCGAAAATGATTCCGGAAAATATTTCACCCCAAAGTTTGCCAGCAAGCAAATCTTTATACGTGACGATAGCAAAGCCACCAATCAATATAAACAGCATTAAAACCCAGTGCGCAGTAAGCGTGAAATATATTCCGATGAAAGTAGCAGCCATCAGTGCAATAACAGCAACAGCCAACACCGTGGAAGGTCGGGTATAACCCAAATGCAACATGCCACTTTCACGATAAAACGAATCTTGTTTTATTTTTAATGTCTTTCCTCCCCGGAAATCTGAATATTCGTTGAATAAGTTAACCGAGGCATGAGCCAAAACAACTCCGGTAACCAATAATACAATACGGAACAATTGAAAAACATGCTTCTCTGACGAACTTCTGCACGCCAAACTGACACCAATTAAAACAAGTAGAAAAGCGAGAATCAGAAAATTAACCCGAATCTGCTTCAGCCAGACAACGAGGAAGTTCATATACCTTTCAATTGATTAGCTCATAATTTACAATACATTACTCAATTTGGCATGAGACCAAGAATACAACCGGAACAAAATTTTTATTTCTCCGGAAGCAAAATTTTATAAAAATCCTTACGAAAACTTCTTTTATAGGTTCCAAATACCAATGATTGTAATTTTCACAATAAGATCAGGCCAATAATGACAACTTCGACAGATTCCCCTACACCCCCTTATTATCTTATAGCCTGATAGCCTGAACCTTTTGTTCATTTTGATATTTCATGAAACCTTTCTATCATTGTTTTCACTTATTCTTTTCCGATGCAGGATAATTCGAAGACATATTGCGATCGACTTATTAAGGGCGACAAAAAGGTAATTGATCGTTTATATGAAATATACCATGCTCGTATTTTCCACTTTGCGCTGAGTTTTCTTAAAAATGAAGAAGATTCATACGACATTGTTCAGGAAGTTTTTGTCAAGCTTTGGGAAAAGCGGTCCTCATTCAGAAAAGGCACCAACATCGATGCCCTCATGTTTACGATGGCTAAAAACACTATTCTTTCTATTTTCCGGAAAAGGGCCAGCGAGCAGAAATACATCGAATTTCTGGGACATAGCATGCAAATCAACACGGACGCTACATCCGAGCAAGTTGATTATTCATTTCTGAAAGCACAATACGAATCCGTTATACCAAAGTTACCACCCAAACGAAAAGAGATTTTCATTTTAAGCCGCGAGAAAGGGCTTACGAACAAGGAAATTGCCAAACTCAAAGGTATTTCAGAGAAGACCGTCGAAGATCACATTACTAAATCGCTGGCCTTTTTGAAAAAGCACATTTCACAATTTGGTATTTGGGCGCTGCTTTTTTACGCTTTATTTATCGAATAAATATAGAACATAAACAACTCACTACCTACTCATTACACGTAAATCGACTATCAACCCGTCCCAAAACCACATTCTTTTGAAAAAAAAACGCAACAAAGAGCAGGGGATACATATTGCCTTTGCGTTGTACTTGTAATATAAATGAAAAAACTGCTCGAAAAATACATTGAAGGCAACTGCTCTGAACAGGAATTGAAAGAGGCGGTAGAGTTATTGAAAGAGCCTTTTGTAAAGCCTGAAGTCAGGGAAGTGATGCAATCGCGCTGGACTGAATGTGAAAACAGTAAAGATGTAGATCTGCAAAAATCGGAAGAAATCCTGCACCAAATTCATCATCGGATCAACCTGATGGAAGAGCAACCATCCACACTTAAGAGAATCTATCTTGGGTTTTCAAAAGTAGCTGCCATCCTCATTATTCCTTTACTGATTGTAGCAGGTGCATTTATTGTACGTACCATCAATGCGAAAAAATACCTCGCACAAACAACCGTCAGTGTACCGTTGGGAGCGACCAGCCAACTACAGCTTCCCGATGGAACCAAAGTCTGGCTCAATTCCGGCAGTACACTTACCTACCCGCTTTCGTTTCGCAAACACCACACACGCCTGGTAGAACTGCACGGTGAAGGATATTTCAAAGTAGCCAAGGACAAAACGGCTCCGTTTATTGTCGACATGGCCGATATGGATGTGAAAGTAACCGGAACGGTTTTTAACGCCCGGGCATATGACGACGAAGCCTATGCAACAGTTGCCCTGGTGGAAGGTTCAGTTGACTTGGGAAGTCAAGCGGATAAGGGAAAGGAATTCACCAAATACGGAAGCCTCATCCCCTATGAAGTCGCTTTCCTGAATAAAAGAGACAACCAGCTAAAAATTGAAGCCAAATCAGATTTGGATAAGTACACAGCCTGGCGCGAAGGACGAACTGTTTTCGACAACGACCCAATTGAAATTGTGGCCGACAAGTTTGAGAAACTGTTCAACGTAAAAGTAAAAATCGAGGGTAAAGACTTGCTTCAATACCGTTTTACTGCAACGTTTGTGAATGAAACCCTTGAACGGGCATTGAAAATACTTAGCATCTCCTCGCCGATTCGTTACAAAATAATCGAAGGAGATAAAGACAGCAACGGAGCCTTCAGGCAAAGAACCATCATTTTAAGCAAAGCAAACCATAAAGAAACTGAACAATAAATAAATCCGTAACCATGATTAAAAAATCTAATTCTGCATGAAAAACAAAACTCTACACTACCAGTCAAGAAATACTTGTTAAATGAATTCGCTGTAAAAGCAACTGGATAGGCTGTCTCTGTTGCTACAGACAATCTTACAAAAAGTATTTTGATATCAATGTAAAAAAGGAGAGTGATGGCGCACCCTCCTTTCAAAACTACCTGCGGCTAACAGGTAGGAGTATTAATTATAAACCCGTTTAAATCTATGAAAAAAATCCTGAATTTCAGGAGGAGACTGCATATACCTCTTCCTGAACAAAGCAAACGCATTATGAAACTTACGCTCATGCTGGTATTTGGGACGATATTCAGTATTTATGCTAACAATTCCTATTCGCAAAATACCCGAATATCCTTGAACCAGGAAAACGCAACAATTCACCAAGTTCTAAAGCAGATAGAACAAAAATCAGAGTTCTATTTTGCATACAACAACAAACTAATTGACGTAAAACGCAGGGTAAACGTGAACGCTGATAATGAGAAAATCAGCGCAATTCTTAACTCTATTTTTGCAGGAACAGACGTAACATACACGGTTCTGGATCGCCAGATTGTACTTTCATCAAAGAAAGCAATGGGCGAAAGTGCACCTCAACAGAAAGGAAAGACCGTTACCGGAAAAGTGACTGATTCCGATGGAGGCCCCCTGCCCGGCGTCGCAGTGGTCATTAAAGGAACCACGCAGGGTACCATTACCGATGCAAATGGTAACTACTCCATCGATAATGTGCCCGCTGACGGCTACCTCGATTTCTCCTTTGTGGGAATGAAACAAGAGGAATTATCCGTTGCCGGAAAAACGACGCTCGACGTTGTGATGAAAAGCTCGGCTATCGGCCTTGATGAGGTGGTAGCCGTTGGATACGGTTCGCAGAAGAAAAAAGTAGTGACAGGCGCCACCCTCCAGGTTTCCGGGAAAGACATCGAGAAACTGAATACGCCCAATACACTGGGAGCTCTGCAAGGAAGTACGCCAGGTGTTCAGTTGACCAAAACCGACGGACAACCAGGCGACAGCTACAACATTCACATTCGTGGTATGGGAACCATTGGAAACTCGACTCCACTGTATGTAGTTGATGGCGTTGTGGTGGGAAGCATCGACAACCTATCACCTTCCGACATCCAAAGTGTTGATGTACTGAAAGATGCGACAGCAGCTATTTACGGTTCGCGTGCTGCCAACGGTGTTATCCTGATAACCACAAAACACGGACGCAACAACGAAAAAACAACTGTAACCTACGATGGTTATTACGGTTGGCAAAATGTGTACCGGACAGCCAACACGTTAAATGCTCAACAATATTTGGCCATCGTTAACGAAGGAATGGTAAACAGCGGACAGTTGCCTTACGACATTACCGCAATGGCTACCAGCTTGAACGGAAACGACAACGGAGCACAGGTTCCGCTTGTTCCTGATGCGGCAGGCATTCTGGCGGGCACCAACAAAGGTACCAACTGGATGGACGCAATTACCAATGCCAATGCGCCAATTCAGAGCCACGCAGTGAATATGACCGGCGGTAGCGCAAAATCAACCTACTCGTTAGGATTATCCTATATGTCACAGGACGGTATTCTCGGAAAGCCGGTAGCTTCGAAATACGACCGTTACAATCTTCGTATCAATAGCGATCATAAGATTATCACCAATAATGACAGAACCATCTGGAGCATCGGTGAAAATCTGAATTATTCATACAACAAAAAGAGTGGTATCGCTATTGGAAACGGTTACTGGAACGATATTTTCAATATGCAGTCATCCAACCCGTTTTTGCCGATTTATGGTGCTCAGGGTTTATACAGCTACCCGATTCCATGGGATCACCTTCAAAACAATCCCATTGCAACCATGATTTACTCGCGCGGTTTGAATGAATCGAAGAACCACAATTTGTCGGCCAGCTTTTATACCAATATTTCACCGGTTAAAAACCTGAAGTTCACTTCTCGTTTCAGTGCGAATATTTCAGCAGGCAGCTATCGTTCCTTCCAGCCCACCTATGAGCTGGGTTCGGTATCGACTTCTACTACAGCGGTAGGAAATTCGGTTAACAACACCACGCAGAACATGTATGTGGGTATGAACTGGATTTGGGAAAATACCCTGACCTACGATTTTACCATTAACGACGACCATAAATTCTCTGTTTTGGCTGGTCAGTCTGTTGAAAGAGACGGATTGGGGGAATCGATGAATGCTTCCAATCAGAATAACATCTTCAACACCTTTGAATATGCTTACTTGTCGAACACACCGACCACTTCATCAACCGGAACGGTTGTTGGCGGCTCAGCCTGGGGCAAAGGAGGAATTCTCTCCTACTTCGGTCGTTTGAACTACAGCTACAAAGACAAGTACCTGTTTTCAGCAGTTGTACGTAACGACGGTTCGTCGAACTTTGCATCGGGACATCGCTGGGGTACATTCCCCGCATTCTCTGCAGGATGGGTGATATCCAGCGAACCATTTATGGAAAACACCCAATCGTGGCTCGACTTTTTGAAATTGCGTGCCAGTTGGGGTGAAAACGGAAACCAATCCATTGATAACTTTCAGTATCTCTCGACTATTCAAACCGGGGGAACCGGCGCAGGTAACTATTATACCTACGGCGATAAAACGGTTCAAAGTCCGGCTGCCTATCCGAATATTCTGGCCAACCCCAACGTTACCTGGGAGACCTCAAAACAAACCGATATTGGTTTGGATGCGAATTTCCTGAACAACCGTCTGACATTCAGCTTCGACTGGTACGACAAAACCACCGACGGCTGGCTGGTACAGGCTCCGCTCCAGGACATTTACGGAACAAATGCTCCTTACATCAATGGTGGAAATATTCAAAACAAAGGATATGAGGTTAGTCTTGGATGGCGCGACCATATTGGCAAATTCAAGTACAGCGTTAACGCCAATATGTCCTACAACGACAACAAAGTGACAAAAATAGCCGGCGACGGAACCATCTTTGGTAAAACCGGTTTTTATGGAAACAACAGCTACTGGTACGTTGCCAAAGTCGGACTTCCTGCCGGAGCATTCTATGGCTATAAAACCGATGGCATTTTCCAGAATCAACAAGAAGTACAAAGCTATACCAACAGCGACGGCGGTATGATCATGCCAGATGCCGTTCCTGGTGATATTCGTTTTGTTGACGTGAACGGTGATGGTAAGATTGATGAAAATGACAAAACCGATATCGGAAATCCACATCCGCCCTACACTTTCGGATTAAATATCAGTCTTGAATACAGTGGATTCGACTTCTCGTTACTGGGAACAGGCGTATCCGGAAATAAAATTATTCAGGCTACCGACTGGAATTCGCTGAATGACCCGCTTGCCAACTACACCACCGGAATTTTGGACCGTTGGCACGGAGAGGGAACATCCAATACTATGCCGCGTGTATCGCTGAATGGTAACATGAACAACAACAACCTTTCGGATATGTGGCTGCAATCAGGCGATTTCTTCCGCATCTCCAACCTCACGCTAGGGTACGATTTCAAACATTTGTACAATGCCATGCCTCTGCAACAAGCTCGTTTGTATGTTACCGTGCAGAATGCGTATACGTTTACCAATTACAGAGGAATGGACCCGGAAGTTGGATATGCTCCGGACAAATGGTCACAAGGAATTGATATAGGATACTATCCTTCACCAAGAACTGTAATGGTCGGTGTTGATCTTAAATTCTAATCGAAAAAACTTTATTCGAATGAAAAAAATAATTATATATTTCCCTATACTCCTGATATTTGTCTTATCAGGATGTTCACAGAGTTTTCTGGATACAAAGGATTTGAGCCAGAAAACGACTGCTAACTTCTATCAAACCCCGTCGGATGCCGCACAGGCTCTGACCGGAATTTACTCTTCGTATGTCTCAGCCATGGACCCAAACAATGGAGGCTCCATCTTCCTGCTTTCGGAACAGATGTCAGACGAATGCTTCAGTGGAGGTGGCCAGCACGATAACCAGGGAGCCATGGATCAATGGCAGGAATCAAAAACCGACCAATATGCCGGAACCTGGAAATATTACTATCAGGGAATTTTCAGGGCCAACACCCTGATTAAATACATCGATCAGGTAAAAGGATGGTCAAAAGACGACAGAGCCCAAACGCTGGGTGAAGCCCGGTTCATGAGGGCCATGAACTATTTCGACTTGATGCGCCTGTTTGGTGGACCGGTTAGCGGAAAAATGATGGGCGTTCCACTGATTACCGACCCTGATTATCCGTCAGCTAAAAGAGCATCAGTCGACAGTGTTTATGCACAAATCGCATCCGACCTGAAATTTGCCATCGACAGCATGCCAGCAGTGGCCTACAAATCGCTGGAACCAGGTCATGCTACCAAATGGGCTGCCGAGGCTTTAATGGCTCGTGTATTCCTTTTTTATAATGGTCAGGCTTATGGAAGAACTTACAACAGTTCGTCAGCAACAATGCCTTTGGCAGACGGCAGCCAGGTAACCAATGCACAGGTAGTTGGCTGGGTAGATGACTGTATTTCCAGCAGTGGCTACTCGGTTGAACCGACGTTTGGTAATCTTTGGCCTTATTCCTACAAAAGCGACAATAACAATTACCCGTATGCCGTCGATAATGGCTTGGATTGGGTAGGCGATGACGGTGCAGGAGGTGACAACCCCGAAGCAGTTTTCCAGATTGTTTATTCCACCTTTGGAGGATGGAATGACAACCAAAGTACCTCATATGCCAACATGATCAATTTGTTCCAAGGGTGGAGATTGCAGGGAACCCTTCCTTTCGGCTACGGCTGGGGATGGTGTACAGTTAGCCCGACCGTTTTCAACACGAACAGTTGGTTTGCCAATGGTGACAAACGTAAAGTTGGTTCTGTATGCGATGTCAGTGATCCGAATGAAGGCGTTACCCCATCATATACCTGGGGTGGCGATCTTTGGGAAGAGACCGGATACTGGCAAAAGAAATATGTTCCAATTAACGTAGAAGCTCCTGCTAGTGCGGGTGCAACCGGAAATATGTGGAACTACAGTCACGAGCTGTTCCCGGATTTGACTTATAACACGCAAACCGACAATACGCAGAACCTGATTCTCATTCGTTTCTCTGATGTATTGTTAATGGGAGCCGAATTAGGAAGTTCGAATGCACTTTCTTACCTGAACCAGGTTCACGCTCACTCAGGCTTGGCTGATTTAACCGAGGTGACGTTGGCAAATATCCAGAAAGAACGCAAAGCTGAATTGGCTTTCGAAGGCATACGTTACTGGGATGAGTTGCGTTGGGGCACAGTCGAGTCTGACTTGAACGCAGAGAGTGGAGTAACCATTTGGAATGCTGCCGTACAAACGACTTACACTCCTAATGTCGCTCGTTTCAAAGCTACCAAAGGTTTCTTGCCAATTCCCGAGACGCAAATTACGCTCTCTGACAATGAACTCAAGCAGAACGATGGCTGGACAGCAGCTGATGGTGACCGTGTTTACCAGGGGAATTAATCGAACTTCTAAACATCGAAAAAAATGAGAAAATATAGAATCATATATAGTCTAATCGCTATTCTGTCACTGTTTTTCACAGCATGTGACCCGATAGTAAGCAACGATGGTAGTCTCGGAGACCTTCTGACTGCCGATCAACTCAGTTTGGATGTTCATGCCACCACCGATGGCGGGAACCAAATTGTCATGATCAATAATACGCCCAATGCTGCAGGTATGTGGCAAACAGGAGTGGGAACTTCAACTGTTCAGAATGATACAGTTTTGTTGCCGTTCCTCGGTGATAACACAATCTATTTTTATGCCACTTCAGCAGGCGGAATTGTGAAAGATTCCGTAACCATTAATATTTCAACCATTGATCATGCCCTCTCACCTACGTGGACCAAACTGGCAGGAACTGGTTCGAAGACCTGGGTTTGGGCGACCGATATTCCTGCGGATTATGCTCCCGGAGTACAAGCAGGTATGTGTTACGGAAACGGTGGTTACCTGGCAAGTAACGCTCCTGCTTGGTGGATGAACGGTCAGTCTGCATTAGCTGGTTGGGGCGTAGCCGATGATCAAATGACATTTGACTTAAACGGTGGTGCCAACTTCACATTAGTGACCGGAAATAACCAAACGTTAGATGACGGCTCGCCAAAAGGTTTGCCGGCGGGAACGTACCATGGTTCATTCAAATTCGATATGACCAAAACCAAAGCAACGGTGAATGCCCCATCAGCAACGGGAGGAGATAACTGGTCAATCGGAACGTTAACCTTCAAGGGGGTACATTGTCTTGTCCTGAAATAGGTTTACACAAAAAGTAAACTTATGGCAGGATTTAGTATGTATAGCGAGAGGTTTATAAAACAAGTCGTTAACGAAGT
>NZ_PYGC01000015.1 GCF_003014495.1 Prolixibacter denitrificans
CGTCACTGAAATGTCGCCGCCTTTGGATTTTCTTTAGTTCAACTTTCATTTGCTTTTAACCTTTAATTCCGGTCAACCTATTTCAGGGAAGGACAGTGCGCGGTTAGAAGAGTTTCTGTTGTTACTGTAGTTTCTATTGTTCGGCTTCGATGTTCCGGTCAACAGACCACAGAAAAAGAACAGTTCCCCAAATACAATCCGTAACCCTTCCAGGGCTAAGTTTTGCTGTGTTTGGGATAAATCTTTCCGCCGTAAGGCTAAAACCAGTTGGCATAAGGTTAAATTCAGTTTGCTTCGGGCTAATTGTTGTTGGCTCTGGGATAATTTCTTCTGCCATAAGGCTAAAACTTGTTTGCATAAGGCTAAATTGTTCTGTTTCCGGGATAAATTTTGTTGGCGTAAGGATAAATTCTCCCTTCATCAGGCTAAACGTTTCCGGTGTAAGAAACAGTTTAGTTGCCTCAAGTTGTCATTCAGGTGCCTCAAGTCGTAGCTTAACTGGCGTAAGGATAACCACAACCGGCTCAAGGATGGAATGAGATGCCTCAAGACGCTCCGCAGATGACTCAAGAGAGGAGTTTCATGTTTCAAGTTACGAAAGAGGTTTCTATTGTTCCTGTTGTTAGAAGAGTTGATTTCAGGTTTCAGGTTAGGGAAGAGGTTTCTGTTGTTCCTATGGTTACTATCGTTTCTGTAGTTCGGCTTCGATGTTGCTTTGTGCCGCTGCTGTAGGGCCACGATATATTGTGGCCGTGCGACATCTTGGTTTCAGTTTGGGGGTGTGGTAGGAGGAATTCTGTTTTAGTAGTTTAAATTGAATTTAACCTAATGAATCGTTAGATTCGTTAGCGCATTTTGACCGATGCGTGATTACATTACTAAGATTAACCTCATCTGCTCAAAACATCGCATGAAAAGAGTTTGTCTTTTCCTGTCAACAACTGTTTAGGGTAGCTTAATGACCGACATAGATGCTAGGAGAGTTTTTTCGTTACCTGAAACATCCCCGGTTTATCAGAACAGAACCGTTTGAGCCCCGTTACTTTTTCAAGTTTTTTATCCGGGTTTTTTTCTGGGCTATTTTATTGGTCATTCCACGGGGTATCATTGGCCTCTTTTATACACTGAAAGCGGTGAGGCCGGCCGATGGTTATTGGGGGCTGTTTGCTTTTTTTGTAATTATCGCCCCGATTGTTGAAGAGACACTTTTCCGCTTGTGGCTGCGACCACAGAAAAAGAATTTTATCTTTTTTTCCGGCATATCCGCTGTAGTCTCGATTAACGAACTGGTAGAGGCACGTTATCTTAATGCCGGGATCTTAATGGTGCTTACCTGTATTTCTCTTCTGTTTATTTACCAGGTCCGGTATCGGAAACTTCTGCAACGATGGATTCTGAGACATTTCGGACTGCTATTCTATATCAGTTTCATCTCTTTTGGCCTTTTGCATATTAACAATATACGGCCGCTGCCGGCGCCGGTTTTGTTACTGGCTCCGCTCATTACGTTACCACAGATTTTTACAGGGGGCGCATTGGGGTATATTCGGATGAAGTATGGCATTGTATATTCCATGTTGCTCCACTCGATTTTTAATCTTACTGTGTTCCTGCTTTTTGGATGGCTCGTCTAGACGGTCGGTTTCGGGTTGTGCTGCGCTGCGCGGTTACTATTGTTGCTATTGTCTCTATCGTTATTGTTGTTCGGCTTTGGAGGGGGTATTTGGGCTGTGATGCGGAGGGATTCCCGTTAGGGATAAATGTTCATCACCTCCGGCGAAACCGGAGGATTTAAGCCAAATAAATAAAACAACTCCGCAAGGAGTTGAATATCGGAGAATAACACCTTCAGAGGTTACCGATAGGAGGCGTTCGATTCGTGAAATGTGATATCTAAGCAGTAATGAATTCAACCCGCTTCGGGGTTGTACGAAAGAGGGGAGTTGCCAGCCCCCAAATTGATTGGGGGTGAAGAATATTTGTCCGGCGTTACCGGAAAAACGCTTTGATGTTGCCGGCTGCACATGGAAAGGGGCTCGGTTACGCTTCGCGGTTTCTATTGTTACTGTTGTTCCTATGGTTACTATTGTTAGAAGAGTTGGTTTCAGGTGAGGAGGGTTTCTGTTGTTAACAGTTTTAATTGAATTTAACGTAATGATTGCTTAGATTCGTTAGCGCATTTTGACCGATGCGTGATTACATTACTAAAATTAACCTCATCTGCTCAAAACATCGCATGAAAAGAGTTTGTCTTTTCCTGTCAACAACTGTTTAGGGTAGCTTAATGACCGACAAAGATGCTAGGAGAGTTTTTTCGTTACCTGAAACATCCGGTGTACATCCGGAAAGAACCGGTTGAAGGGCCGCACTTCTTTCTGCTGATTTTCTTCTATTTCCTACTTGCCATCCCGGCGGTGATTCCTGCGCATATCTGTATGCAGTTGGAGGGCCTAAGCAGGTCGGAACTCGACTATCCGTTCTGGCCGCTGTTTATCACGGTCGTATTCCTGGCTCCGCTTTTCGAAGAAACCCTTTTTCGGATATTGCTGCGTCCGCTGAAACAAAACCTGTGGGTTTTCTCGATACTACTCACGGGAAATTCTGTTTATCAACTGATAAAGGGAAATATAATTTGGGGGATCATCTTTGCCGTTTTGGGAGTCGGTATCATTCCTTTCTTCTCATCGCCTGTTTACCGGAAGAAGCTGCAGCGCATTGTTGTTCGTTATTTTCGCTGGTTCTTTTATGCGAGTGTGATGGCATTCGGATTTATCCATGTCACGAACTTTCACCCGCTGAGTCTCGAGGTGCTGTTGCTGGCACCGTTTCTTACGCTACCGCAGCTTATCATGGGAACCTTGCTGGGATTCGTCCGGATGAAATACGGCATCATCTATTCCATGCTGTTTCATTCGACCATCAATCTGATCGGGTTTATGCTTTCCGGCGCGCATTTGTAGCTGGTTAGGCTTCGCAGTTACTTTTGTTACTATAGTTTCTATTGTTGCTGTTGTTAGAGTAGTTGGTTTCAGGTTTCAGGTTATGGAAGAGGTTTCTGTTGTTCCTATTGTCCCTGTCGTTACTGTTGGTCAGCTTCAATGTTCCGTTAGTGCCGGCCTGGTAGGGCCACGATATATTGTGGCCGTGCAGTATCCTGATTTCAGGTTGAGCTTCGAGGTTGCTGTGATTCCTATCGTTACTGGCGTTAGGCTTCGATAAAGGGATTCTTTGTGTTCTTCGTGAAAAATCCTTAGTGTCCTTCGTGGTAAGAAATTATACCACAATGGACACAATGTAAGCACAAAGTTCACAAAGGCATTATTGAATGACTTGTCACTCACAGTTCCGTTAGCTGTTGGCGTTGTAGGGCCACGATATATTGTGGCCGGGAGCTAACGCTGATATACGGGAATTCATCGATTCAACATTCCTGTGCGCGGCGCAGGCTCGTTGCTATTTCAATTCAGGGTGTCAGGTGCGCCTCTTTTTAATATCTGCCATTCGTTCCCGGGGCCTGTCCCGACGAACGTCGTGGGTGGCGTCGTGTTCCCGGCAATAGCCGTCCCGATGCACATCGTGGATTACCCCTGGCTATTAAGATGATACCCCTCCGGGGCGTTTTATGCATAAGGTTTAATCGAAGCTCAACCGTGTGAATCCGTGGATCTAATCCGTGTCAATCCTTTCTTATTTCTTAACAGCATCCTCAAAGCGCAATTAGCGTAATTGGCCCTAATTAGCGTAATTCTTTTGATTTAAACCTTAAAACCATTTTCGTTTCCGGAACATGACGATGCCGATGTAGGCCATCAGGCCGGAGAAGAACAGGATGGCCGGGAACGCCCAGGCCGAGTTCTCCATGAAGTTCGGTACGTTCATCCCGTACAAACTGGCAATCAACGTCGGGATCATCAGGATGATGGAGATGGAGGTCAACTGCTTCATCACCACGTTCAGGTTGTTGGAGATAACCGAAGCGAAGGCGTCCATCATGCCGCTCTGGATGTCGGAGTATATCTGCGCCATGTCGATGGCCTGTTTGTTTTCAATTACCGCGTCTTCCAACAGGTCTTCATTAATCTCGGTGAGGGTGTTGCGCCGCGAGTTTCGCAGCTTGGTCAACACAATTTCGTTAGAGCGGAGGGAGGTGATAAAGAAGACCAAACATTTCTCCATCTTCAGCAACTTGGTCAACTCCTTGTTTCGGATCGATTTCTCCAGGTCCGTTTCAATCAACGATGTCTGCTGGTTGATGTATTTCAGGTAACGCAAATAGGTGGTAGCCGACCGCAGGAACAGTTTCAGAATGAAATTCAGTTCGTCGTTCACCTGCTGGTAAGGTTCGCGGTAAAGCGATGGCTGGTGAGAAGGCAGCACCTCGTTCTGTACCGAGCAAAGGGTGATGGTGACGTCCTGTGTCATGAAAACACCCAGCGGAACTGTGTGAAACGGTACACCGTTGTTCTGATTCTCGATAGGAATACGCAAAATCACCAGCGACCAGTCGTCGTCGTTTTCCAAACGCGGACGCTCGTCCTGGTCGAGAATGTCTTTGATGATGTCATCGGGCATGTTGTACTGGTCACGTAGCGCAGTAATTTCGTCGGGAGTCGGATTGGTCACGTTAATCCAGCATCCTTTTTCTGCCTGGGGTAGTTCTACGTAACCACCAAAGCTTCTGAAGATTTTAATCATTTTTCGTGCCTCCTTATTTTTTTCATTAAGAAAGGCACACGACGTCCGCCCCTCTTAATGCGAGGTTATATCAAGTTCCTGTCTATGATACGGGCCATCGTCCATATGATACTTGTTGCTTTGTTTTGCGCTGCAAAGGTAGGAAACTATTCGGCATGAGCCTTATTCCCGGTAGGAAATATCTTGTTTGGCAGTAAAAAACGGGTTAACCGACTGTGGCGGAGTAGTGAGCAAACAATCTTTCTCTATGCCTCGCCGGGCTTCCCGTGGAATAATGAAAATATGGGTTGTATCGTCGAAAAAAGAGTGTCAGGTTGTAAAAAACCGGTGAATTTAAATTATAAATAACGAATAAAAGGGGGTGTGGACTGACAATATGTTTATTTTTGCTGGCAATATTCTTGAAAATGGATCGGAAAACCTTGCCGGTTCAGTAAAGCACGAAAGCAAAATTGATTAGTTATGGATAGGAATCCCTTGTTTCGCAAAAAACCGATAGCACTCATCATGAAGGATGCTGCCGGGGGCGAAAAAGAGACACACATGCGGCGTAATTTGTCGGTGGCCGACTTAACGGCTTTTGGTATTGCCGCCATTGTAGGAGCCGGAATTTTCAGTACGATTGGTACTGCAGCATCGCAGGGCGGACCGGCCGTTTCGTTGTTGTTTGTTTTTACGGCGCTGGCCTGTGGTTTCAGTGCCATGGCCTATGCTGAATTTGCGTCGTCCATTCCCATCAGCGGAAGTGCTTATACATATGCTTATGCCAGCTTTGGAGAGCTGGTAGCCTGGATTATCGGCTGGGATTTGATTATGGAATATGCTGTGGGAAACATTGCCGTGGCGATTTCATGGTCGGGTTACTTCACCGGACTAGTCCGGGGGTTGGGCATTCATATTCCTGAATTTCTGAGTGTCGATTACCTGAGCGCTATGCGTGGCCATGCCGAAGCGGTGAAAGCGTTGGCGGGTGGTCAAACGCTCGATCAGTTGAGCTTCCATTTGCAGGAAACCTATCTGGCCTGGATGCATGCTCCACAGATTGGAGACTTCCGGCTCATCGCCGATATACCGGCTTTGGGTATCGTGCTGTTCATTTCATACATGGTGTACCGGGGAATCCGTGAGGCGAAGATTACCAGTAACCTGCTTGTTTTGCTGAAACTGTTGATTCTGATGGTGGTCATCGGTGTCGGTTCTTTCTATGTGAAACCGGACAACTGGAGCCCGTTTGCTCCCAACGGAGTTGGAGGGGTGCTGAAAGGAATTGCGGGTGTCTTCTTCGCGTACATTGGTTTCGATGCAATTTCCACCACGGCGGAAGAGTGTAAGAACCCACGCCGCGATTTGCCCCGTTCCATGATTTATGCCTTAGTTATTACAACTGTATTATATGTAACGCTCAGCCTGGTGATTACCGGGATGGTTTCCTACAAGAACCTGGCCGTGAGCGACCCGTTGGCCTATGTGTTCCATAAAAACCATCTGGAGGCCCTGTCGGGAATTATCGCTTTGGGAGCCGTGATTGCCATGGGAAGTGTGATGCTGGTTTTCCAGGTAGGGCAGCCACGCATCTGGATGAGTATGAGCCGCGACGGTTTGCTGCCTCCACGCTTCTCGAAACTGCACAAACGTTTCCGTACCCCGGGATTTGCAACCATTGTTGCTGCGACCATTGTGGCCGTGCCGGCGTTGTTTATGAATCTCACGGAAGTGACTGATTTAACCAGTATCGGAACCCTGTTTGCTTTTGTGCTCGTATCGGGCGGTATTCTGATTATGAACCCGCGTGGAAAAGACAAGGGGCAGGGCGGTTTCCGGATTCCTTACTTCAATAGTCGCTGGTTTTTGTTGCCGGTATGGGCCCTTGTTCTGGTGGTGATGTTCGTTTCGGAACATATCGCTTTCAGCTTTGCGTCTTTAGCAGAGGTCGAATGGCCTGTCTGGATTTTTATCGTGGTCGCGGTGGTCCTCACCATAGCCGCCATTGTTCGGCAATGGTCCATCATTCCGGTTATCGGATTGCTGATTAACCTGTTCCTGATGTCGGAACTGGGTGTGACCAACTGGCTGCGCTTTGTGATTTGGTTGGTTATCGGTCTGGTATTATATTTTTCTTACGGAACAAAGAAAAGCCGCTTACGTAACATGGATATCCAGGAAACTGTGAAAGAATCCTGATTTTCAATCGATAATTGCTTCCTGTTCGGTAAATTTTCGGTTACTTATGATGACTAAAATCGGTAGCTATGAAATTGATTCGTTTTGGAGAGCGGGGCAAAGAAAAGCCGGGCGTCCTGATTGACGGTGAACGGTACGATTGTTCCGCGAGGTTCAATGATTGGGATCACACTTTTTTTCAGCACGGCGGACTCAATCTGTTGCAGAAGCTGGTTGACGAAGAAGGCGATAAGTTGCCCGAAGTAAATCCGCATGAGCGGTGGGCGAGCCCGGTGGCCCGTCCCGGAGCTATCGTTTGTGCCGGCCTGAATTATGGAGACCACGCGAAAGAGACCGATATGGAGGTCCCCTCCGAACCGATCATTTTCACGAAAGCTACCAATACCTTATCAGGGCCTTTTGACCCGGTGGTGATTCCACCCAACAGCATCAAGACGGACTACGAGATTGAACTGGCGATTGTTCTGAGAAAGAACGCGCTCTATCTGAAAGATGAAGCGGCCGCCTTTGAATGCATTGCCGGATATACCATCGCCAACGATGTGTCGGAAAGGGAATTTCAGCTCGAAAGAGGAGGACAGTGGGTGAAAGGAAAATCCTCGCCGGGATTTACGCCGTTAGGTCCTTTCCTGGTCACTCGCGACGACATTGCCGAGCCCCGTAACATGGATTTACAACTCACCGTGAATAACAGCATTCGCCAGATAGGCAATACACAAACGATGATATTTCATCCATCGAGCCTGATTTGGTACATATCGCAGTATATGCAGCTGGAGGCTGGTGATGTAATCCTGACCGGAACGCCGCCCGGCGTGGGAATGGGAATGAAACCGCCACAATACCTGAGGAACGGTGATAAAGTGGAGTTGACCATCGAAGGCCTCGGAACGCAGGAGCAGGTATTTGTCGATTACAAGCTGTAATGTCGGTTCCCGTTATTAACGGAAAATAAGGAACAGAATAAAACACAGCAGCGCCACGTTGATGGACAGAAGCCAGAAATAGAAGAA
This sequence comes from Prolixibacter denitrificans, assembly GCF_003014495.1. Lineage (GTDB taxonomy): Bacteria > Bacteroidota > Bacteroidia > Bacteroidales > Prolixibacteraceae > Prolixibacter > Prolixibacter denitrificans. The sequence goes on from NZ_PYGC01000015.1 coordinate 7,890, forward strand.
TTTGCCTGTCTTTCCGGTTTCTTCGCGCGTCATTTTTTTATAATGCTTCACGTACGAGTAAATGAACAGATTGATGAAGACAAAGTGCCTTCGTTTGTGAATTCGCTCGTTCACGTAGTCGAAAATTAAAATGGCTGAAGCGATGTAGACGATAACACCTGCCAAACCGATGACTAATAGAATTATTTCCATGACGTTTATGGTTAATCAGACTAAGTTTTCAAACCGGTTTGATAAGAGAAAGTTACGCATGTTTTTAGTCTTTTGTCAAGAAAAGGGGAAGGTTGCTGGAAAGCGTGTTTCGTGATTGCTGCTAAAGAACCAGGAAGCCACGTATGCTGGCCAAATAACATTACCAATTATACTGCACTTTATCTTTTTCGTACCACATTAGTTTTGGGCTGGATGGCTGCTCGGGGGCAGGAGGCAAGCTGTTTTTGGAGGGGACGTATTTCTGTTCCATTTCGTGAAGGTACTGCATGGTAGCTGACGAAAAGGGAGGGTAGTGTTTCTTGTCCTTTAAGGCAACGCGTTGATAGAGGCGGAAAAAAGCAAAAGGATTGGCCGTTTGTTTGATTAGCGTGCGTTTGCCCATCTTTTGCATAATAGCGTTGGCCATGAAGTAGCCGGTGGGATGACCGTTCATGGGAATTAAATCCTGGATAATTTTGCGGTCGCTATTGGGAAATGCGGCCATTTGGGTAAAGTACTTGTCAAGCTCACGAATGGTTTTCGGCGCTTTATCCAGGTAGTGCTGATAGGATTTAGCCCAGTCGCAATTGGAGAACGACCCTTTCTTCAGAAAAAACTTCTTTTTATCGATCAGGTCTGCAATTCCTTCGGTTTCCATCTGGGTGAGCATCTGTACCATCGGGTAATCTGGTTGGTGCTTATCCGGATAATGGGTATTCCTGATTTTATCGCGGTAGATATGATACGCTTCGTGTGCCAGCAGATAGGGGAGATACGAATCAAAATCCATGCTGAATACCAGGTCGATGATAATGCCTGAAGGTGCGCGGGTGGTAGAATTCTCGAAAATGGCGAACGACACCGGTGGTAGCGAGTTATCGATAGAAAAGCTGTCGGGCAGGAAATTGCGCGCCATTGACAGGGCGGTTTCAATCAGTTGCTCTTTCTGCAACTTGGTTTGCAGTTCTTTCAATTTCTTTTCTTTTCCCTTGATCAGCAAGTAGTGATCCAGGTATTCGGACTGTTGGTCATTCTTTTTCAATGCTATGTTAAGAACCGAATCCATCGAAGGCATGAAGGCTAGCCGCAATTGGTGTTCAAAATTCTTTTGTGAAAATCCTCCCGCAAATAGTATCTGGTAAGCCGGGCTATTGAAGAGGGCGTTCCACTCTCCGGGAGGAGGTTCTTTATCTTTTATCAAAGAAGACTCGATTTGCCAGAATGGCTTCATTCCCGAGAAATCGATAGAATTATTTCCGATGATTTGGGCGTATAGCGATGCACTGAACAATAGAAAGGTGAAAAGAAAAAGAATTCGAATTTTCATTATTCCCTCATTATAGTCGCTGCAGGATGGCGTTGTTCAATGCTTCTCAAAAGAAGTTCTCAATAGTGCTCTACCGAATGTTTTATTTGAAGATGTAAATATGATAAATTATATTGGTTTGGGGAATGATTACGGTATGAAAAGCCTTTAATTTTAACTTAAGATGAATATAAAACAGAGACCGGATTTATTCAGAGATGTCGCTTCCCGTTTATTTTGTGCGATATCATGATGAAGTTAACCGGGCGTTATCATTTTATCAAGACGACTCCGTTCGTATCAGGTTCCGTTTTCGATTTCATATTTTTGCGGCAGAATTGCTGGAAAATAGATATATTCAATTGGTTTTACTTCGATTAGCAAAATGTGGCAAGAGCTAAAAAATAAAATTTGGTACGAATCGGTACGGCAGACTTTCTGGCGCTATCCCGATCGGCTGATGGCGATGAAAGCTACCATTGCGATGGCCTTACTGTCGGTGCCGTTTGTCTTGACCGGTTATGCCTATTTCGGAGTAACGCTGGCGTTGGGTGCATTGGCAGGAGCTTTAGCCGAAACTGATGACCATCCCAAAGGCCGCATCAAAGCGTTGGTATTGACGGTACTTAGTTTTGCCCTGTCCAGTGCTTCCGTTGAGATTTTACGCCCGACTCCCTGGCTGTTTGCGATTGGTTTGGCAGGCTCCACTGTACTGTTCATTTTGATTGGCGGTTTAGGCGAGCGTTACCGTGGCGTTAGCTTCGGTGCGGTACTGATTGCCATCTATACGATGCTGGGAGATTCGCTTCGGCCGGCCCCTTATTGGCAGCCCATTCTCTTACCGGCGGGTGCGTTGGGCTATGGTTTGCTATCGCTGGCATTGTTGTACCGTCATCCCTGGCGCTTGCTGGAAGAACAGCTGGCGAGAGGCTACCTGGCACTTTCTGCTTACCTCGAAGAGAAAGCCCGCCTGTTTCCCAGCAATGCAGAAAAGCAGACGACCATCCGTCATCGGTTGGCCATGCTGAATATAGAAATGGTGAATGCGTTGGAGCGCACCAAGGAGGTGTTGAACAGCTACGCCGATGCCCTGGACGACCAAACGGAACTGGTGCCGTACCTTCGCCGGTTCATGTTGTTGCAGAGTTTGCACGAACGGGCTGCTTCCAGCCATGAGCGCTATGAATTACTCAGCAGCAATCCGGACAACCAGGCATTGATGGAGGGCTTTGGACAGTTGTTGCTACAGCTGGCACAGGCAACGCGACGGTTAGCGGATACACTGCTGACGGGTGTCCCTTACCGGCATCCTGTTTCGCTGAACTGGATTGTCAATGCGCTGAATGAGCAATTGAAGCAACGCCCCGAGTCAGGAAAGCAGGGCCTTTCGCTGTTGCTGCATAACCTCACGCAATCGCACCGTTCACTCCTGAACCTAAGTGATATCTCCCAACGAAAATATATTCCGCGACTAGCCCGGGATACCCGCACATTGTGGGAACGCCTGAAAGCGCAATTGCACTGGCGTCATCCCCGGTTACGCCATGCTGTTCGGCTGAGTACCTGTTTTGTGATTGGCTTCGGATTGATGCAGTGGCTGCACATCGAGAAGGGGGAGTGGATTTTGCTGACCAGCTTATTTGTCTGTCAGCCCAGCTATAGCGAAACCCGTCGTAGGCTGTTTCAGCGTATTCTGGGAACGTTTATGGGCGTGGCAGCCGGTGTAGCGGTTGTGCAGATTCTTCCCACACAAATGGGGCAACTGGTTTTGATGCTACTGGCCGCTTTTTACTTCTTCTTCTGGTTACGGAAGCGCTATTACATCGCCGTTATCTTTATCACGATGTTTGTTTTGGGCGCTTTTAATCTCCTGTCGGGAAAAGGCGTTGCCATGATGGGCCCGCGGATGTTGGATACGGTGTTGGGTGCAGCCCTGGCAATTGTTTCTGTGAGAATACTTTGGCCCGACTGGCAATACAAGCGCCTGCCGGTTTTGATTTCCGAAGCATTGGCAAAAAACACTGCTTATTTCAAAGCCATTCTAAAAGAATACCGTCTGTCGGAAGAAGATGATTTGGATTACCGCATTGCCCGCAGACAAGCTCACCAGGCAGACAATGCGTTGGCCATGGCGTGGCAGGATATGCAGATGGAACCCTGGAAACAACAACGATTCCGGCAGCAGGCCTTCCGGCTCACGTACCTGAATCATGCGTTGCTGTCCTATCTTTCGGCGTTGGGTGCGCACCGCGATATTCAGCAGTTCATTCATCCGGAGATGGAGGAGTTTTCTGTCAACATTGAAGAAGCGTTGGTAGAAGCCAGTCAAATGCTGGCCGGTTCGTTAAAGGGTGAACCCACCTGTCATATGGAGCCGATACTGGTTCGTCTTCGCGAACGGCTTTCCGAGATGGAAGACGGGACCAACCGGCAACAACTGGTTCTGCTGTTCAACGTGGCAGAAGTTACCGACCAGCTGCTACAAACTTCGACTGATATTTCCCGTTAGGCAGGAGGCAGGAATATTTCCAGACTTTCTTCGTAAAAGCGGGTCAGAAGTTCCTGCTGATTTTCAGCTTTAACAACATCTGAGAGCAATAGTACCCGGTGTGTCTGATGGTCCGTCAGCCACTGTCCCGGCGCATCGGTATGCCGGTCTGGCACTACGTCTGGTTGGTCTTTTCGCAAAATCACGTAGAAGTGCGGTTCTTTGATTTCTTTCCCCGGTGCCGCCAATCCAATGGAAATGGAGCGCAGCAGTTCGCCGTGTGATTCACGCCGCATAGGAATCAGGGCTTCGGTATTAAAATGTTGCGGCCAGGTCTTGATTTCTCTGGTATGCTCGAATGGTTGAAGTAATTTTTCCAACACCAGGGCGGTATTATTGCGCAAGGCGATATTCTGCCAGAGCGCATTTCCGGAATGCTGACCAAACGTAAACTCATCATCCAGTTTAGTTGGGTGATTCCGGTCTACCGGAAACTGAATGGCCTCATCGTCCAGCTGGTGGTGGTGCAACATGGTTTTAAATCGCTTAAGCACTTCGCCTTTGCTTAATTCAATCAATGGCACCTTTTTCAGGATATGTAGGTATTCATCCAAAAAGATGAGGGTAAAGCTGGTCACGTCGAGCCCCACATGAAAATATTCGTGATGTACTTTGATTTTATCGCCGTAGAAGAAACCATCGTGATGCCACGACATGCTGCGGTGTTCATGGTGGTGATGTTTCTCTACCAGGTGTTCGCCGGCCAGGGCAATGAACTGAACAGCATGGTGCAGCTGATACATGGCTTCCAGTTCGTCTTTTCCAAAGGGTTTTAATATCGTCCAGTCGCTCATAGTTTCCTTGTTTTAATGTGGTAGCTACGACCGGAGGCGGTTTTTCCGGTTAAACCGGGAAATTGAAGGCGAATCTCCGGCCGGTAAATATCAAACGGACATGTTGAGTGTCCGGGATATATATAATAGTAACGTTTTCAGGATATTAATTGTTGATGAATCGCGCGGTTAATTGAGGGCGCTCTTCTTCAGTTTTCACGATTTATTTTTTATTTCATCATGTGGGTGATTACATTTGTCAGGTTATCAATCAGCATGAATTCTATGCGTACCACTTATCGTTTTCTGATGTATATACTGACGCTCGTATTTATCAGTGGCTGGGCAGGGTGCAAACCGAAGCCGAATGGTTTTGACATCCGCACCGGTGATATTCTGTTTCGGGGAGCTGCCGATGCTAACCTGTCGCAGGCTATTGACCAGGTAACGCAAACCGGAAAGGCGACGCATTTTAGCCACATGGGAATTGCCGAAGTGACTCCGGATGGCATTTATGTGTTGAATTCGGAGCCGAAGCATGGTGTGTTCCGTCAGCCGCTCGATTCCTTTTTGCATCCTGACGGGGAAAAATCAGAAGTGGTGGCGTACCGATTGAAAGCGCCGTTCCGGAAGTTCATCCCGGAAGCGATGAAGCGGGCAGAGCAATTACTTGGACAGCCTTATAATTATACCTACATTCTTCCGGATACGGGATATTATTGCTCGGAATTTGTGTACACGATATTCGCTCCCGATTCGGTATTCAAATTAAATCCGATGACCTTTAAAAACCCGCAAACCGGGCAGTTCGATTCGACCTGGGTAGCTCATTATCAAAAACTGGATATTGCGGTTCCGGAAGGAAAACCCGGTTGCAATCCAAATGGGATGGCTGCTTCGGATAAATTGGAGCGACTGGGCGAGGTTAAAATAAACAATGTAAAAGCAACTAACTAACCAATCAATCATCATGACGAAACTGAACGAACTGGCGAAAATGATCGATCACTCCATTCTGCATCCCACGTTAACGGATGCGGATTTGAAAAGGGAGTGTGAAGTAGCCGCGAAATACGATGTGGCCTCGGTTTGCGTGAAGTCTTATATGGTAAAACAAGCCGTCGAATTACTCAAGGATACCGGTGTACTGGTCGGCTGTGTCATCGGTTTTCCTGCCGGGAATTCCACCATCGAGGTGAAACGCTTCGAAACCGAAGTGGCCTGTTCCGATGGAGCTGTGGAAATTGACATGGTTGTCAATATTGGAAAGGCCTTGCAGGGCGACTGGGATTATATCCGGAAGGAGATAGAAACCATTACAGATGAATGTCACTACCACGGCGCGATTGTGAAGGTGATTTTCGAAACTGATTTTGTTACCAAAGAAGAAGACATCAAACGGTTGTGTGAAATTTGTACCGAAGCAGGTGCTGATTACGTGAAGACGTCGACCGGCTTTGGCTTTGTGAAAGGAGCCGATGGAAAATACAGCTATGAAGGGGCAACGTTGAAGAACCTGGAGCTGATGCGAACATATTCCGGCCCGAATGTGAAAGTCAAAGCGGCGGGCGGTGTTCGAACACTCGATCAACTGTTAGCAGTGAAGGAAGCCGGCTGTACCCGTTGCGGAGCAACTGCGACGATTTCTATGCTGGAGGAAGCCAAAGAACGGTTTGGAGCCTGAAACAAAATAAAAAAATCCCTGAAGTAATTTACCTCAGGGATTTTGGGTGTACAGCGATTAATTGATTATTTCTTTTTAATCGACCAGCCTGTTTTCAATCCAAAAACAAACCAAACCAATACCAGTGCGCCGGCGGTGAATACCGTATCGCCAATCACGCGCAACCAACGGATGGTTTGCATGGGCGGATGATTCAGGAATTGTGCTGAGCGGGCATACCACAGACCATATTTTACACTGGCCCAGGTTTGCATCAAACCTACCGGGAGAAGGCTGATAAGTACCATCAGCAACAAGCCGATGTTCAGTGTCCAGAAGGCAAATTTCAGTTGCTTTTCCTTCCATTGCGGTTGTAGGTTCATGTCCCGAAGAACAAATAACATCAAACCGATCCCCAACATCCCGTACACACCAAAAAGTGCGGCGTGAGCATGGACGGCTGTCGTATTTAGCCCTTGCATGTAGTAGAGTGCAATCGGTGGATTAATCAGAAAACCAAAGATTCCTGCTCCGACGAGGTTCCAGAACGCTACGGCCACAAAGAAGTTAATCGGCCATTTATAGGTTTGGATCCAACTACTGGCTTTGCTCAAACGGATGTTGTGGTAGGCTTCGAAGCCTATAAGGACCAGCGGCACAACCTCCAGGGCACTAAACGTTGCACCGATGGCAAGAACTGCAGTCGGCGTTCCTGCAAAATAGAGGTGGTGGAACGTTCCGAGAATACCTCCGGAAAGGAAAATAATGGTCGAGAAGAGAACCGTTGCCGTAGCCAGTTTCGGTTTAATCAACTGCATGCGGACAAAAAGGAAGGCAATAACAACCGTAGCAAATACCTCGAAGAATCCTTCCACCCAAAGGTGAACAACCCACCAGCGCCAGTATTCGGCAATGGAAAGATTGGTTTGTCGTCCCCACATCAGGCCGGCACCATAGAAAGCGGCAATAGCGATGGAGGAGATGAGGAAAAGAATGAGTAGCTGTCTATTCTCTGATTTTTTGGTTAACGCAGGCCAGAGTGCTCTTCCCAGAAGGAAAAGCCAGATGAAAAGTCCGGCGAAAAGGAATATCTGCCAGAAACGTCCCAGGTCGACATATTCGTATCCCTGGTGACCGAACCAGAAGTTTTCGACCAGACCAAGGCGTTGCATGATTCCCAGCCATTGTCCAACCAGTGAGCCGACGACAATTACCAGCAGCGCAATGAAAAGAATGTTAACACCAAGTTTTTGGTATTTCGGCTCGTGCCCCGACACGGCTGGTGCCATGAATAATCCGGTCGCCAGCCAGGAAGTTGCAATCCAGAAGATAGCTAGCTGCAGGTGCCATGTTCTGGATACGCTGTACGGTAATACTTTATCGAGGGGGAGTCCGTAAAAGCCCAATCCTTCCACTCCATAGTGAGCCGTGATGACTCCCATGGCAATTTGTACCAGAATCAAGAGCGAAACCACCCAAAAATATTTTAACGTGGCACGCATTGAAGGAGTAATTTGTTGTCCAGAGAGGGGATTGACCTTCGGAACTTCGGTGAAATCTTCTTCTTCGCGGTTTGAAGCATAATACCAGGCAAGCAGACCAATTCCTGCAAGCAGCAGTATCACACTGAATCCGGTCCAGATAATCAATGAACTGGTCGGTTTATTGTCAATTAGTTTTTCGGGCGGCCAGTTGTTGGTATACGTGATTTCCATTCCCGGGCGGTCAGTGGATGTGGCCCAGGTAGCCCAGAAAAAGAAAGCATTCATTTCGTGCATCCTTTCCGGGTCTTTGACGGTTCCGGGCGGAATGCTGTAATCTTCACGGAGCTTTTGATATTGTGGACCATCCATAAAAAGACCGGTGTATTCTTTGCTGATAGCTTTCACGGCTTCGGCCTGAACATCAGGAATGGTTAGCACTCCTGTTTTTACATCATACCGGTTTTTCCTTATCAGGTCTTTCAGTCGGGCCTTAAGTGCCGCTTTGTTTTCATCGTTCAGGGCGGCATAGCCTTTTCCGTAGTCGGCTTCGGCCCATTTATTCAGAATAAAAACAGCCTCTTTGTGTAGCCAATCGGCCGTCCAGTCGGGCGCTTTGTAGGCGCCGTGTCCCCAAACGGTACCCAGTTCTTGTCCACCAATGGATTGCCACACATTTTGCCCATTCTTAATGTCCTGGCCGGAAAAAAGTGTTTCTCCGCTTTGGGTGACAACTTTATCCGGTTCGGGAGGTGCCTTACGGTAGATCTCTTCACCGTAATAGAGTAATACACCAAATGAAATTACCATGACAAGGATAAATCCTGCCCATAATCGTTTTGTGTTCATTGCAACAAGTTTTATGAGTTGGTGTGAACAAATGTAAAAATATAAAAAGACCTTTTAATCCTTTTAAAAGAAAAATACATATTTTTGTGTCGTAAATAATTCTGAACGATATGAAGATAACGAGTGATTCAAACGTAGGAGAGATTGTACGTGAGAACTTTAAAGCAGCCCAGGTGTTTGCTTCTCACCATATTGATTTTTGTTGTAACGGCAATCGTCCATTGAACGAAGCAAGCCGCAAGGCCGGTGTGGAACCGGAAATTTTGCTGGAAGAGTTAAATGCAGCACTGGCAGAAAACGATCCGGATGCTGATTATTTAAATGCACTGGCGTTGGATAAACTGATTGACTATATTGTCGACCGGCATCATACGTATGTGAGGAAACATATTCCGGTTTTGTTGGAGAATCTGGAGAAAATAGAGCGAAAGCATAGTGAACATCATCCTGAGATAATTGAGATAAAAAAATTATTTGAAGGTTCAGCTGGCGATTTGACGATGCACCTGCAAAAGGAAGAAATGGTTCTTTTTCCTCATATTAAACGTCTGGAAGCAGTAAAAAGGGGCGAAATTCCTTATCAGGCGCCGTCATTCGGGCAGGTAGAAAATCCGGTTGCAATGATGATGCAGGAACATCAAAACGAAGGAGAACGTTTCGAAAAGATTGCTAAATTATCGGCCGGATACAGTATTCCGGATGACGCCTGCAATACCTTTCGGGTAACTTATGAGCAGTTGGCCGACTTTGAAAAGGATTTGCATCGGCACATTCATTTGGAAAATAACATACTTTTTCCAAAAGCCATTGAACTGGAACAGAAGATGTCGGTTAAATAGATGAACTTTTATATTAAAAAATGGTAGGAAAAGCAGCTGAATACGCCATCAGGGCCTTGGTTTACATCTGTATGAAAAATCTGGAAGGGAAAACGCCCGGCTTTCGCGAAGTAGCAAAAGAAATTGAAAGTCCGGAACCTTACACCGCCAAAATCTTGCAGACGTTGGCCCGATCGCGTGTACTTTCTTCGGTGAAAGGCCGGGGAGGAGGATTCTTTTTCAAAGAGCTTACCCCCGAAGCATCACCCACACTGTATGATGTCATCAGCCAAATGGGAGATGCCCATATATTTACCAGTTGCGGATTCGGATTAAAGCATTGCGACGACGCACATCCTTGTCCGATGCATGAAGAGTTTCTTCCTATCCGGGACGGATTTTATCGCCTGGTACGCAAGGAGACAATTTATTCCCTGGCTCAAAAGGTGATGAAGCGGGAGGCCGTCATTAATCGACTAATGAATTAAGTATATGATGAATAAACGCATTGCATTTGCACCCATCATCATTCTGATGTTTTGGGCTGGCTTCGTTTGTGCGATCAGTTTTATGGAAGCCTGGCTGAAATTTCAGGCGCCGGGTGTTACTCTCCCCATTGGATTGGGGATCGGGAAACTGGTTTTTACGGGATTGAACCGGGTGGAGATTGTGCTTACCCTGTTGTTACTATACTTTGTTAAGCGGAACTTTGGATTTTTAAAGGACAAGTTGACTTTTATGGTTGCAGGACTTGCTGTGATTGTTGCCATCCAGACGTTTGTTCTTTTGCCCGTTTTAACGCACCGTGCGGTTGAAATTATTAATGGCGCACAACCCACGTCAGATCCGGCACATTTTGTTTATATCGGGCTGGAGGTCATTAAGGTTATTCTCTTGTTTTCAGCCACTTTTGGTGTGATTCGGAAACTGAAAGCGGAAATTCACGACAGTTAGCTGTTTACACAATATTTATTTGGAAAGCCATCCACAGGGATGGCTTTTTTTGTTTTTTGGAGAGCAGCTGCGGCATAGTATAAGGTGTGTGTACCGGTATTGTTTTCCGGGCGCTTCTGTTGTAGCATCAGGATATAATAACTTTCAAATGAGAAACAGTAGGTCTATTCTTTAACATGTTCTTCAAAAAAATTAAAAATTTATTTGCAAATAATAAATGTAAATATGACATTTGTTGCACCAATAAAGCTCAACTATGCCATATACCGATAAGGAAAAGTTTCATTTGGCCGTCGACTGTGTCATCTTTGGTTTCGACGGAGAACACCTCAATCTACTTCTATATAAACGTGATTTTGAGCCGGAAAAGGGTGGGTGGTCACTCATGGGGGGATTCCTCCAGAAAGAAGAAACTCTGGATGATGCCGCTTATCGTGTGCTCGCCCGTATTACAGGTATGCGTGACATTTATATGGAGCAGTTGAGTGCATTTTCTGAAATCGATCGTGACCCCGCAGCCCGTGTCGTTAGTATGGCTTATTACTCTTTGATTAATATTCAGGACTACCGCGAAGACCTTTTGAAAAAACATGGTGCTCAGTGGTTCTCCATCAATGAGATTCCCAACCTGGTATTCGATCATTCGGAGATTGTTGATAAAGCATTGAGGCGTCTGAAAAGGAGGGCCAAATATCAACCAATTGGATTTGAGTTGCTTCCTGAAACATTTACGATTACTCAGTTGCGTTTGTTATATGAAGCCATTTACCAGGAAAAACTGGAACCAGCCAACTTTCGCCGGAAAATTATTTCCATGAATTTACTGGACCGATTGCCAATAAAAGATATGAGCAATTCGAAGAAAGGCGCTTACCTGTACGCATTTAACAAAGAGAGATACGAAGAGTATGAAGCAAACGGTTTTTCGTTTGAACTCTGATGAAAATTATTTTTTAATCTGGATAAAAGTCAAAACGACCTATAATATCATCTAAAAGTAAATTGAACCAATTAAACAATTAAATCGTAGATTATGGCTTTATTAGACTGGCTCGTATTGGGAGGATTCTTCCTGTTGATGATAGGGATTATCGTCTGGGTGATTAGACAAAAGGACGATACCTCATCTGATTACTTTTTGGCAGGTCGCGATGCTACCTGGATTGCGATTGGTGCATCCATTTTCGCATCCAATATCGGTTCTGAACACTTGGTAGGACTGGCCGGTGCCGGTGCTGAAAGTGGAATGGCAATGGCATCGTGGGAGATGCAGGGATGGTTAATTCTTATGCTGGGATGGTTGTTCGTTCCGCTTTATGCACGTAGCGGTGTGTATACGATGCCTGAATTCCTGGAGAGACGTTACAATTCCAAATCACGCTCGTTTTTGTCTATCATTTCATTGGTAAGTTATGTGTTGACAAAAGTGGCCGTAACGGTTTATGCCGGTGGTGTCGTTTTCAAAAGTGTTTTTAATATTCAGTACATAACCTTATTGGGCTATCACGTCGATTTCTTCTGGGTGAGTGCCATTGGACTGGTGGTGATAACCGGTTTGTACACGACGTTCGGCGGAATGAAAGCTGTGCTGTATACATCGGTATTACAGACCCCCATCTTGTTAATCGGTTCCATTGTGATTCTGGTTACAGGTTTGCACATGCTGGGAGGTTGGGATCAGCTGATGGAAATTACCCGCGCAGCCAAGACGGCGACTGGTGACAGTATGGCCAGTGTGATTCGCTCAGCCAATGACCCTGAATTCCCATGGACCGGGGTGATATTAGGATCGGCCATTATTGGTTTCTGGTATTGGAATACGGACCAGTATATCGTTCAGCGTGTCCTTTCGGGAAGAGACCAGACTCAGGCCCGCCGCGGTTCTATTTTTGGTGCCTACCTGAAGCTGACTCCTGTATTCCTTTTCCTGATTCCGGGTATGATTGCTTTTGCCTTGAATCAAAAAGGTTTGATTGACCTGAAAAGTAGTGATGCAGCATTTTCAACGCTGGTGAGAGTATTATTGCCGGCTGGTTTCCGCGGCGTGGTAGTAGGAGGTATCCTGGCAGCTTTGATGAGTTCTCTGGCCTCACTTTTCAACTCTTCAGCTATGCTCTTCACGGTAGATTTCTATAAAAAATACCGTCCGAATGCCCCGGAAAAACAATTGGTACGTGTGGGACGAATTGCCACTGCAGTAATTGTGGTCCTGGGTATCCTCTGGATACCGGTTATGAAAGGGATGGGGCAAGTGCTTTATCAGTATCTGCAGGATGTTCAGTCGTTGCTGGCTCCGGGTATTGCCGCAGTATTCCTGTTGGGGGTTGTTTCCAAGAAGACCACTCCGGCCGCTGGTTACTGGGGATTGGTTATCGGCTTTTTCCTTGGAATGATGCGTTTGGGTATGAAGATATTTGCTAGCTCATTCGACCCGAATAACTTCTTCTTCAAGTTTATTGTAGCGCCAAACTGGTTGCACTATGAGATTGCCTTGTTTATTGTCATTATTCTGTTGATGGTAATCATCAGTTACTTCACTGAAGCTAAAGAGCCATCCAAGATCAAAGGACTTTATTTCCGTTCTGCTACCGCTGAGGAGATTGCTTTGACCCGTGCCAGCTGGAATAAGTGGGACGTTATCAATTCATTGATAGTAATTGCCTTTATCATTGGTTTTTACATCTATTTCTGGTAAGAAATAATTTTTCAAAACAAGTAATATTATCATGAAAGAACACAATCAAAAAGTTGTTTGGTTCGTCACCGGAAGCCAGCATTTGTATGGTCCGGAGACGCTCAAGCAAGTTGATACAGACTCCGAAACCATCGTAAAAGGTTTGAATGCGTCAGAAAAACTGCCGGTAGAAGTGGTTTTCAAACCGGTGGTAAAAACTCCTGACGAAATACTGAATATTTGTGTTGAAGCGAATTCTGATGCATCGTGTATTGGTGTAATTACCTGGATGCACACCTTCTCACCGGCAAAAATGTGGATTGCTGGTCTGAAGACATTGAATAAGCCTTATATGCATTTGCACACACAATTCAACCGTGATATTCCGTGGGATGAAATCGACATGGATTTCATGAACCTGAACCAGAGTGCGCATGGTGGCCGTGAGTATGGTTTCATCAACGCACGCATGCGGAAGAACCGGAAAGTAGTTGTTGGTCACTGGCAGGACGAAGAAGTGCAGGCAAAAGTGGGCGCATGGTGCCGCACTGCCATTGGTTGGGCTGATTCTCAGGGACTGAAAGTAGCTCGCTTCGGTGATAACATGCGCGAGGTAGCTGTTACCGAAGGCGATAAAGTGGAAGCACAAATCAAATTCGGTTGGCAGATCTCCGCTTTCGGTGTTGGCGATTTGGTAAAATACGTCGATGCGGTAAGCGATGCTGATGTGGATGCATTGGTGGAAGAATACAACAAGCTGTATGATGTGGCCGACAATTGCAAAAAAGGCGGTGAGTATTATGAGAACGTTCGCGTACAGGCCCGTTACGAAATTGCATTGAAACGTTTCATGGAAGACGGTGATTTCAAGGCATTCACCACAAACTTTGAAAACCTGACCGGACTTTCACAGTTGCCGGGACTGGCTTCTCAGCGTCTGATGGCTGCCGGATATGGTTTCGGTGCCGAAGGTGACTGGAAACAGGCTGCCATGCTGCGCATCATTAAGACGATGTCAACGGGATTGAAGGGCGGTAGCTCGTTCATGGAAGATTATACGTACCATCTCGATCCGGCGGCTCCGGCTGTTCTCGGTTCGCACATGTTGGAAATCTGTCCGTCGATTGCTGCCAAAAAACCGAAGCTGGAAGTTCATCCGCTGGGAATTGGTGGCAAAGATGCTCCGGCCCGTCTGGTGTTCGACAGCGAAACAGGCGATGCCATGAACGTAACACTCATCGATATGGGTAACCGTTTCCGCGTGATTGTGAATACGCTGGATGTCATCGAACCTTACCAGGATCTTCCGAAACTTCCGGTAGCTCGTGCACTGTGGAAAACGCATCCAAACCTGGAAGATGGTGCAGCTGCCTGGATTTATGCCGGCGGTACTCACCACTCGGTTTTCACGTTGGCGCTCACTCCTGAATTCGTGGAAGATTTTGCTGAGCTGGCCGATGTGGAATATATCCTGATTGACAAGGATACCAAAGTATCGGAACTGAAGAAAGAACTTCGCTGGAACGAAGTGTACTACATGCTGAAAGGCGGAATCAATTGATTTCGCGCAAAGCGGATAAAAAAATAAAGTAGCGGTCCGGAGGTTCTGGCTTTCTGGTTTTTTAAGGTTTTACCTTCCGGACCGTTTTCTCAACCTTAAAAAAGTTGAATCATGTTAGAGCAGTTAAAAGAAGAGGTTTTTCAGGCGAATCTGGATCTCGTGAAACACGGTCTCGTGATTTTTACATGGGGAAACGTGAGTGGCATCGATCGGGAGAAAGGGCTGTTCGTTATCAAGCCGAGCGGTGTGGATTATTCGGTGATGAAAGCCTCTGATATGGTCGTTGTGGATATGGATGGCAATGTGGTGGAAGGAAATATGAAACCGTCGTCGGATATGCCCACGCACCTGGTGCTTTATAAGGAATTTCCGGAAATCGGTGGGGTAGTGCATACACATTCTACTTATTCCACTGCCTGGGCGCAGTCGGGAAAGGCGTTGCCGATTATCGGGACAACACACGCCGATTACTTTGCCAACGACATTCCGTGTACACGCGATATGACCGAAGAAGAAGTTTTTAGTGAGTATGAAAAAGAAACCGGCCATGTGATTGTGGAGACATTTGCTCAGCTGAAGCCGATGGAAATCCCTGGTGTGCTGGTGAAGAACCACGGACCGTTTTCGTGGGGAAAAGATGCGCACAACGCTGTTCATAATGCAGTTGTTATGGAAGAGATTTCCAAGATGGCAACGTTTGCCTTCATGAATAACCCGGATCTGACCATGAATCCGCATTTGGTGAAGAAGCACTATGAGCGGAAGCATGGTAAAAACGCTTATTACGGCCAATAAATCATTTCCGGTTCAACCGGAAGACAAACCTTTAGAAAATCGTTACATCATGACAAAATACGTTATCGGGATTGATTACGGAAGTGACTCGTGTCGTGCGTTGGTAGTGGATGCCAGCAACGGAAAAGAGTTGGCTGCTGCCGTAAGAAACTATCCCCGCTGGATGGAAGGCAAGTATTGCGATCCGGCGAAGAATCAATATCGTCAACATCCGCTCGATTACATCGAAGTGCTGGAAGCATCGGTAAAGGAAGCGCTGGCCAAATGTCCGGCAGGTGTGGCCGAAAATGTGGTGGGTATCTCGTTCGATACCACCGGAAGTACGCCCGCTTTGACCGACGAAAACGGAACTCCGCTGGCACTGTTGCCCGGATTCGAAGAGAATCCCAACGCGATGTTCATCCTCTGGAAAGATCATACGGCCGTGAAAGAGGCTGATGAGATTAACAAGCTTTCGAAAGAATGGGACATCGATTACGTGAAATACGAAGGTGGTATTTACTCATCAGAATGGGTGTGGGCCAAAGTGCTGCACGTTCTTCGGGAAGATGAAGCGGTAAAAGCCAAAGCTACTTCATGGGTGGAGTATTGTGACTGGCTTCCGGCATTGATTACCGGTACCACCGGATTGAAAGACCTGAAACGTGGTCGTTGTGCTGCTGGTCATAAAGCGATGTGGGATCCGGAATGGAACGGCCTTCCTGACGAGAAATTCCTGACAACACTCGGACCTGAACTGGCTGGTTTGCGCGATAATCTTTTCGACGAAACCTATACTTCCGATGCGGCCGCCGGAACGCTTTCTCCCGAATGGGCAGAAAAACTCGGTTTGTCAACCGATGTTGTCGTTGGCGTGAGTGCCTTTGACTGCCACATGGGAGCAGTTGGCGCTGAGATAACACCGAATACACTGGTACGTGCCATCGGTACTTCTACCTGTGATATCCTGGTGGCTCCGTACGAAGAAATGGAGAACAAGCTTATTCCAGGCATCTGTGGGCAGGTTGATGGTTCGGTTATTCCCGGCATGGTTGGTCTGGAAGCTGGACAGTCAGGATTTGGTGATATCTATGCGTGGTTTAAGAATGTATTAAGCTGGCCGCTGCAATTCCTCGATGATGAGGCTCAGCGGAAAGCTATCGAAGATAAAATCCTGCCGGCATTGTCGGAAGAGGCAGCTAAGATTCCGGTAGAAGAATCAACCATTGTGGCTACCGACTGGCTCAACGGTCGTCGTACACCGGATGCCGACCAGACCGTTACCGGAACCATTGCCGGTTTGAACCTGGGTTCATCAGCTCCGCGTATTTTCCGTGCGTTGGTGGAAGCAACTGCCTTTGGTTCACGCGCGATTACCGACAGGTTTGCTGAGCACGGCATCGAAATCAAAGAAGTAGTTGGTATTGGCGGTGTGGCAAAGAAATCACCCTTCGTGATGCAGACCATGGCCGATGTGCTGAATATGCCGATTAAAGTGTCGGTATCGGAGCAGGCGATGGCGCTGGGAGCTGCTATGTTTGCTGCGGTTGCTGCAGGAGTTTATTCTTCAGTGGAAGAAGCTCAGTCGGCCATGGGGCAAGGTTTCGAGAAGACTTATTATCCGATCGCTGAGAACGCAGCTCAGTATAACGAGATATACAAGCGATACATCGAATTAGGAAAAATCTAATCTTTCGCAATAGAAACCGTTTTTTGATTAGAAAGGTCCGGCGGCGGATTTTCCCGTGCCGGACCATACTATCAGAACTGGTTCAACCAAGCAAAATCGAACGCAATCCAATTAGTTAAAACTAAAAACGAATTAAACATCCAACCATGAAGCATTTAAAATTTGGGGTAGTTGCCCTGCTTTTGTTGTTTTCAGTAAAACTCATGGCACAGGAAAACCGGTTGACGGTGTATCCTGACGAAGCCAAGACAAAAATCAATAAAGAAATTTACGGCCAGTTTGCCGAGCATCTCGGTCATGGTATTTATGGTGGAATTTATGTTGGGGAGAAATCGGATATTCCGAATATTGATGGTTACCGTACCGATGTAGTGAATGCACTGAAGGCGATGAAGGTTTCGGTTATTCGCTGGCCCGGCGGCTGTTTTGCTGACACCTATCACTGGAAAGATGGAATCGGACCGAAAGATAAGCGCCCATCCATTGTGAATGTGAACTGGGGAGGAGTAACCGAAGATAACAGCTTTGGTACGAATGAATTTCTCGATTTCTGCGAGCTGGTAGGAGCTGAGCCATATATCAGCGTGAACGTTGGTTCCGGAACAGTTCAGGAAGCCTCTCAGTGGGTTGAGTATGTGAATTCGAACAACGATAGCCCGATGACGCGTCTCCGTAAGAAAAACGGCCGTCAGGATCCTTGGAACGTGAAATACTGGGGTGTTGGAAACGAATCGTGGGGATGTGGTGGTAACATGACACCCGATTACTACGCTGACTTGTTTAATCGCTTCTCAACTTTCATGTGGAGTGCTCCGTATAAAATTGCCAGCGGACCGAACGTTGACGATTACAACTGGACGGAAACGGTAATGAAAAAAGCGATGCGTCACCCGAACCTGATCCAGGGGCTTTCACTCCATTATTATACTATCCCTCATAACTGGCATCATAAAGGGGCAGCTACCGGTTTCAACGAGGATGAATGGTTTACCACCCTGAAGAAGACGCTGTACATGGACGAACTGATTCGTCGCCATACGGCTATCATGGATCACTACGATCCGCAACACCGCGTTGGTTTGATTGTCGACGAGTGGGGTGACTGGTTTGATGTTGAGCCCGGAACGAATCCCGGATTCCTGTATCAGCAGAACACCATGCGCGATGCGCTGGTTGCCGGTGTCAACCTGAATATTTTCAACAAACACGCCGACCGCGTGAAGATGGCCAACATCGCACAGATGATCAACGTGCTGCAGTCAGTTATCCTGACCAAAGGCAAGCAGATGGTGCTGACGCCCACTTATTACGTTTACAAAATGTACAGTGTACATCAGGATGCACGTCTGGTACCGATGAACCTGAAAAGCGCATCTTATACATACAAAGGCGACAGCATTCCGGCTATCAGCTCTTCAGCATCTGTAAAAAATGGTGTATTGAGTATAACTCTTTGTAACTTGGATCCGGAAAAGGCCGAGTCACTGGAATGTGATATTCCTGGTGTGAACTACAAGGAAGCATCCGGAAAAATTGTCGATGGTCAGTCTATGGAGTCGTACAACGATTTCGGTAAGAAACCGGAAGTAACCATGAAGGACTTCGCGGTAGCAAAACCGAAAAACGGTAAGCTGAATATTACGCTGCCGGCGCATTCTGTTGTATTGGTTCAGTTGAAATAAGTATAACGCATTTCTAAAATATAGCACCATGAAAACGAGTTTAACAATTCTTTCTCTGGTTTTGGCGGTCGTGATGATGAGTTGTCAGCCGCAATCGAAACCATCGGTATTTACGCCGGCCGTTCAGAAGATTAATCCGGAAAAATTCGATCAAACAGTCGATGGTAAGCAGGTCAAGCTGTATACCCTTGTTGGTCAGAATGGCATTGGAATGAAAGTGACCAATTACGGTGCCCGTGTTGTTGCACTTTGTGTGCCCGACAAAAACGGAAAACCGACGGATGTTGTTCTGGGTTACGATAACCTGAACGACTACATCAACCGTCCGCAAACCTATTTCGGTGCAGCGATTGGTCGTTATGCGAACCGTATTGGTGATGCAAAATTTACGCTTGACGGTGTAAATTACAATCTCGTTGCCAACGATGGTAAGAACAGTCTGCACGGTGGTCCGAAAGGTTACTTTGCTGTGATTTGGAATGCCAAGAAACTGAGCGATTCCAAAATTCAGTTTACTTATCATTCTCCTGATATGGAAGAAGGTTACCCGGGTGATTTGGATGTCACGGTAACGTACGAATTGACTCCGCAAAACGGACTGAAGATTGATTACAAGGCAACCACCGATAAGCCAACGGTGTTGAACCTGACCAATCACTCGTATTTCAACCTTTCGGGAGAGGGCTCCAAAACCATTCTCGACCATGTGATGATGTTGAACGCCGACAGCATTACGCCGGTTGATTCTACGTTGATTCCAACAGGCATAATCGAATCGGTTACCGGAACACCGTTTGATTTCACGAATCCGACGCCCATTGGCGAGCGCATCAACGCCGATAATACGCAGTTGAAGTACGCAGGAGGTTACGACCACAACTGGGTGCTGAACAACAAAAGCGACAGTGTGGCATTGGCCGCAACCGTTTATTCTCCGGTATCGGGGATCAAAATGGATGTGTTAACCGACCAGCCTGGAATTCAGTTCTATACTGGTAACTTCCTAAACGGTCAGGAGATTGGCAAATCAGGTAAGCCCTACGAGCATCGCAGTGCTTTCTGCCTCGAAGTACAGCATTATCCCGATTCTCCGAACAAGCCACAGTTCCCGACTACAACATTAAAGCCGGGACAAACCTATCAGCATGAGTGTATCTACCGTTTTTCGGTAATGAAATAAAAAATTGTGTTTTAGTGGAAGTCTGATAAGACTTCAGTATTCAGTTAGTGATTATAATTTATAATCATCAGGTTTAGATTAGACAGGTTGGAACTTTCCGGTTTCAACCTGTTTTTTTTATCTCTTTCAATACCTCCGGTGTTGGTTTTTCGTTTTCCGGTTTCCCGGAAAGCAATTCTTTTATCTCTGTCAGCATTCCTGTTTCATTTTTCGTCTGTCCGGCTGGCTTTCGCGGCCTTCCTGCCGGGCAGGAAGGCCTCCTGAGCTGCAAAGGCCCCCAAAAATCCTGCAAAGATTCCCCCAAAGGTTGCAAAGACTGCAAAAATAGCTGCAAAGAGGGGTAAAACCCCTGCAAGGGATGACAAGTTGTTTGGCAGGGAAATAAATAATTGAGCAGGGAACATATAAATTGAGAAGGGCGAATAAATTGTTTGGCAGGGCGACAAAAAAGTAGCGAAATGTCAAATTTTGATGTTTGGCTACTAAAAAGTTAACCTGACAGGCTTTTGAAACCTGTCAGGTTTGTGTTGTATCGTTATAGAAAAACTTCTCTCTTTATTCCGGATAAATGGGCGGAAACTGTTTTGGGTCGGTTTCGCTCATCATCTCGTATACAGCGTCAAACACATCTTCGGCATTCGGGTTGGAGAAGTAATCACCGTCGGTTGAATAGGCCGGTCGGTGTGACTCGGCGGTAATGGTTTTCGGTGCTGAGTCGAGTTGGAAGTATCCGTGCTGTTTCTCCATTACCTGCTGCATCATGAAAGCCGTAGTTCCTCCCGGCACGTCCTCGTCGAAGAAGACAATGCGGTTGGTCTTCGAAAGCGATTTACCGATAACGCCGGTGGTATCGAACGGCAACAGTGTTTGCACGTCGATCAGTTCCACGCTAATGCCAAAGTCATCCAATTGTTTCACGGCTTCCTGTGCAATACGTACACAAGAACCATAAGTTACCAAAGTCACGTCGGTTCCTTCATGTATAATTTCCGGAATACCGAGCGGCACTTTAAACTCACCGAGGTTCTCCGGACATTTCTCGCGAATGCGGTAACCGTTGAGTGATTCAATCACCAGTGCCGGGTCATCCGATTCCAACAGCGTGTTGTACATACCGGCTGCCTGAGTCATATCGCGTGGTACGCAAACATGGATACCGCGAATGGAGTTGATGATCATGCTGAGTGGTGAACCGGAGTGCCAGATACCAATCAGGCGGTGGCCACGGGTACGGACAATCACCGGTGCTTTTTGTGCGCCGGCAGTTCTCCAGTGCAGTGTGGCTAAATCGTCGCTAAGCGTTTGCAGCGCATACAGGATATAGTCGAAATACTGAATCTCGACAATGGGACGCATTCCGCGCAAAGCGAGACCGATTCCTTGTCCAAGGATAGTGGTTTCGCGGATACCGGTATCGGTTACCCTGAGTTCGCCATACTTGGCCTGCATGCCTTCCAGTCCTTTGTTCACATCGCCCAATGCGCCGGTATCTTCGCCAAAGGTGACCAGCAGCGGGTATTTGGCAAAGAGTTTATCGAAGTTCCGCAGCAATACTTCGCGGCCCGGAATGGTTTCCGATTTATCGGTAAATACCGGGGGAACTGCAGTCGATTTAACGGCTGCAAAATCCGTTTCACTGTATAGTTTGCTGCTGTATCGTTCGTGGTTTTGTACGCCTTGTTCTTTCAGCCAGTTGGAAAGCTGATGCTGAAGGCTTCGTTTAGCCGGGCACGTGCGGCAAACATTCCGCATGATTTTTCTGGCCGAACTAACGGTATCTTTCCGAATGGGATACTTGAGCTTTTTGAGCGAATCAGCGATAGCATCTACTTCATCACTGCGTGTATCCACACAGCTACAGGAGCGGCCTTCAACGATACGAACCAGTTCGTCGCGCTCTTTCTGCACCGGTGTTTTGATGTTTTTCCAGGCTTTGTCTTTTGCTTTTCGTGCAATATCTTCTGCCTCTTTCTCGAGCGATTTTAGTTCCTCTTCGGTGGCAATTCCTTCCACCAGCAACCACTCTTTCATTTTCACAATCGCATCGAATTCGGTTTCCCATTTCAGGCGCTCCTTCGGCTTGTAACGCTCGTGAGAACCCGATGATGAGTGTCCCATCGGCTGGGTCAGCTCATTCACATGGAAAAGAACCGGAATGTGCTTTTCACGGCAACGGGCAACGCCTTCGCCATACATTTCCAGCAGGCGGGGATAATCCCATCCTTTCGCACGGTAAATCAGGATTCCGTTTTCGTCGTTGTTTCGTTTCTCAAAACCACTTAGTACTTCTGAAATGTTGGCCTTGGCAATCTGGTATTTTCCGGGTACGGAAATGCCGTAGCCGTCGTCCCATACCGAGAGTGCCAGCGGAACCTGCAATACTGCCGATGCATTGATGGTTTCCCAAAAGTGTCCTTCGGCCGAACTGGCGTCGCCAATGGTACCAAAAACCACTTCGTTACCTAGGTCGGAAAACTGAGTGTACTCGTGTAAGTCTTTATTGTTCCGGTAAAGTTTCGATGCGTATGCCAGTCCAACCATACGAGGCATTTGACCGGCAGTGGGAGCGATGTCGGAGGAAGTGTTTTTTTGTTCGACCAGGTTGAGCCACTTGCCGTCGGGAGTTACATTGGGTGTACCGTAGTGGTTAACCATGGAGCGACCGGCATTGCCGGGATTGGCTTTAGCATCCGTGTCGCCGTACAATTGTGCAAATAGTTCTTCGGGAGTGGTCATCCCGGTAGCCAGCATAAACGTCTGGTCGCGATAATAACCTGAACGCCAGTCGCCCTCTCTGAAAAAATGGGCGGCTGCCAACTGAGCGATCTCTTTTCCATCTCCAAAGATTCCGAATTCGGCGTTACCCCTTAACACCTCCTTGCGTCCGATAACACTGATTTGCCGGCTAAGGTGGGCCAGCTTGTAGTCATTCAGGATATCTTCTTTGGACAAATTTTTAAGAACTTTCCCATAAGGGATTTCTAATGTTGACATATGAGCTTGCTTAGTATTTTCTTTCGACGTGAAAATTATAAAGATTTAATCTTAATAAAAGAGACAAATATCACGCTGCCCCATTTTTTTCAGGTTTAACCTATATTCTTCACCTAATATTCGACTCAATCGTACCATAAATACAAGAATTGATTAAGCTTTTTCCAATCTGAAAACAACGAATGTTTCATTTCGTTCATTTGTCCGAAGCAATTTCTTTCGCGCAGAAGGGGTAATTACCAGCAGGGAAATGTTTTATTGAAGGCAGCATTATGAGGTAATTCTGATTTGGGAGTATAAAAGGGAAGCCCGTTCCGATTCATCGGATCCCGAAATAGGAGTCCAGGTAGGTGGCAAATTCTTCCGCGCCATTGACAGGTTTTTCTTCAGCTGGGTGGCCGTTTTCACTGATCTTGAGGGTATCGTTTGTCAGTGTAATGCGGCCGGTGCAGGTAGGTCTTTTAATTAGGCGGCTTTTTGTGAAAGGCGACTCCGGACTGGTTTGGTGATAACGGCACATGGCTTCAAACTCCCTGAATTCACGGTGTCTGTTTTCGAATACGTAAACCGATTGCCAAACATTATCTTCCTGCTTATTTACCCGATAGCAGAATGTTTCATACCGGTCAATCCGGAAAGTGCCTCTTTCATCGTGTTGTAGCTCCGTTGTATCGAGCCGCAGGGGCGAAAAAGTGAATTCTCCAAAACCGACATCGGTCAGATATTCCTTTCCGTCGATGGTGGCTACAATCGCCAGGTGGTCGTACTCGGGAGCGTATTCATTGGCGTGGTAAACACGGGCAGAAATTCGCCGGACTTCGAAGCCCAAACACTTCAGTAATTCATAAAACAAACCGTTCAGCTCGTAGCAAAATCCTCCCCGGTGTTGATTTATGACTTTGTTGTAAATATGATCGATGTTGAGTTCAATCGGGACTTTTTGATGAATGTCCAGATTTTCGAATGGAACATGGAGTACGTGAGCCTTTTGTAATTGTGTTACTGTTTGGAGCGAAACGGATGTCGGCCCATCGTAAAAAATGCGCTGCAGGTACGCTTCGTTATTTATCATTCGTTTGTTCGCCAACCTAAATCTGTACTTCGTAAA
The DNA here is from genome assembly GCF_003014495.1 of Prolixibacter denitrificans. GTDB lineage: Bacteria > Bacteroidota > Bacteroidia > Bacteroidales > Prolixibacteraceae > Prolixibacter > Prolixibacter denitrificans. Next base: position 32,137 of record NZ_PYGC01000015.1, read on the forward strand.
CTCCCAGTTTGTTGCGCACAATGTTCTTGACCACGAATGCCCCTTTTTCAGGAATATCCTCTACTAAATCGAACTGTTTGCAATCATCGTGAAGCGCCGAGAAAACCAGCGTTATCCGGTGAATCTTCTTCCGGTCGGGAACGGAATACCAATCGGGATATAGCGCAATGTTCCAGGCATCAATCAATTGACTCCTGTGGTTATTTTCACGATCGACAAGGTAAGTAGTTGGCCAGATACGCACCGGACCAATGACGCCGGAGAGTGTCCCGGGAAGGATGGTACATTGCAGAATAATCTGTCTCTCCTTTTCTGTCTGCTTCAGAAGTTTCAGGGAGTGAGGCCTCGATATCAACCGGAAACTATCCAGTTCTTCGTTAGCGACCCGCTTTTCCTGCTGGTGGCTGTTATGGGGGGAGAATTCCTTCATATCCTAAAGCTAAGGAATTTAGATCAGGAATGGAAGAGCTACAGGTCAGGAAATGCCATAATATCCTGAAAAAAGACCATTTTTTAACAATTGAATACTTGTTCTGTCCCGAAATTTTCGGTTTTCCTTTTAGGAAGAAAATACTTTTATATGGTACGTAAGCCCGATTGATACCAGCATGTAAGACTCCGGAGAAACTGGTAGTCACTTCTTAAATTGGCAATCTCCCCGGCTATTTTTCCCGGCCGGTACGGTAAAAGTCAATTGCGGTAAAGTGTTTGATATTGAATGATATGCTAGTAATTCTTTTGCTGTCTCTATTCAGCAGCAAGCTTTATAAATGGTGGCAATGATATTCTGTGTCAGCAATTGAACCATTGTTTATCTGTAACAATTTTGCGTTCTTTACCCTGGAAAAGGGAAAACTAATTTGGTATTTACAGCATGTCTCTGTCCGGAATGGAAAGGATTCATATTTTATGGGAGCAAATTGTCCAAGAGGATGATAAAGAAGCTTTTGCTGAACTTTATAATCTTTTTATCGACGATTTATATCGCTATGGAAGTAAGCTGAGTCCGGATGAAGGCATGGTCAAAGATTCCATCCAGGAAGTTTTTCTCGATCTGTACGATAAACGCAAGAAATCCAACATCACCAGGAACCTGCGACTCTATCTGATTGTCGCGTTGAAAAGGGTACTGATACGAAAACTGCAGAAGTATCGCCGGCTTGAAAAGCGTCAGATTAATGATGTGGACATGTTCGATGTACAATACAGTTTCGAAGAACAGTACATGGAAGAAGAAGCCAGTAATATGGTGTTGGAAAAAGTCAGGCGGATTATTACCGGCTTGCCCGCCAAACAAAAGGAGATTATTTATCTGAGGTTCAACCTGAGTCTTGAATACGCCGAGATTTCCTCCATGTTGGGAATATCTGTAGAATCTGTCCGAAAGCAGGTCTACCGCGCCATTAAGTCGGTTCGCGAAAGCATCGATTACCCCGATTTACTTCTGCTCTTCTTTCTCTCCTATAATACGAATGGTTCTCCCCATACGGCCTGAAATGACTGCTATGTTAACTCAATGTTTCGAAGGGGGTGTGTTGTGTCTTTTCGAATTTTCATGTTGTTCTGCTGTTGATTTTCTGAGGTGCTAGCCAAACAGTGTTTGTTTTTTCCTGATCTGAACGCTTTTAACCGTGGGAAATTGAAATACTCCATGACATCCCATAATTTTTCTCTCTTTTTATTATTTTTGCAACGCGCATGCAATCAGTGTATTACTGTTGGATTATGAAAAAAGTATTTAGTTTCTTAAAAAAAAGTTAAAAAATCCTGTCCATAAAATGAAGTTGGCTGTCCCTTCTATTAAAAGCATAAAAGTTAATGGACAAGATTGGTCAGTTTTTAGAAGATAAACGCTTTATCGATTGGGTATTTCATCCCGATGAAGACATCGAACGCTATTGGGAGAATTACCTTGGGGAGCATCCTGAAGAGAAAACCAATCTTCTACTGGCCCGAAAAGTGGTTGGAAAGTTCCGCACCATCGATAGTGACCTTTCCGAAAGTCAAAAGATTATGCTTTTCTCCGGCATTCTCAAGGAAATAGAACGGAGACAAAGCGGGCGCCGGACAATTAAACTGGTCACTGTTATTTCGCGTTACGCGGCAGTAGCATTGCTGTTCTTCTCCATTGGTTCATTACTCTTTTACCGCAAGGACAACCGCGATCAACGTTTTCTTACCGAGGAAATTTCCGGTCACCCCTCAGGACCGATGACAACACTGATTCGTCCCAATGGACAACACATCAAGTTGGCGGAAGACAAATCGACGTTTGCTTACCAGGCTGGCAATAAAAAGCTGGTGATTAACGATTCCATCCAGGTGGCATCATCGGAAGATACGCCTGACAGCAAAACGAATGAGATGAATCAGCTCATCGTTCCTTACGGGAAAACGTCCGAGATGCTGTTATCCGACGGAACGAAGATTTACCTGAACGCTGGCAGTCGCCTCATTTATCCTGATGTATTCGAAGGAAAGCACCGGGAAGTATTTCTCGTTGGTGAGGCATATTTCGAGGTACATAAAGATCCCAAACATCCGTTTATCGTACAAACGACCGATATCAACGTCGAAGTTTTGGGAACTCACTTTAATGTCTCAGCCTATCCTTCCGACAATGTATACGAAACAACACTGGCCGAGGGAAAAGTGCGCATTCGTCAAAACAATGCAGGGCTGTTTGATAAGTCAATTGATTTGGTTCCGAACCAGATGGCGGCTTACAATCGCGATAACAAGGAAACGAAAGTCCGGCATGTGGATGTGGAAAACTACATCCTTTGGAAAGACGGCATGCTGAAGTTTGCCAGTTCAGACTTCAACCGGGTAACCCGAAAACTCGAACGCTTTTATAATATCCGTATCACCTTCCAGGATCCAATGGTCGGCATGCTAAAGATTTCCGGAAAGTTGATGTTAACGGAAAAGAAAAACGAAGTGATGGATGTGTTGTCACAAACCGCTTCAGTGAAAATAGTTCAAATAGGAAAAGATAATTATGAGATAATGAAAAATTAGGCTGGTGAGGCGGCATCCTCATCCAGCCTAAGATTAGCAAATTTTGTGTATAACCTACTAATTGTACAAAATTATGAAAAAAACGCGATTAGAGCATATCTTATGCTCGAAAAGTAATCGTACAACTTTTCGAAAGATGAAATTAACCTTACTACTAACTTTTCTTGTAGTTGTGGCTTTCGGAAAAAGCTTTTCGCAGGAAAGCAATCTGACATTCAATTTCAGAAATGCTAATATACGGGAAGTTATCAAAGCCGTAGAACAATCAACCGACTATGTATTTATTTATAAGGATGATCTGTTCGATTACTCCAAAAAGTATTCCCTGAACATTGAAAATAAAAATATCTATGATGTTTTGGAGCAAATCTGTGCTGAGACCGGTGTCGCTTATGATATTCGCGACCATCAGGTGATTCTCAGGGAGAGAGAAGCTCCTCCACAGCAGTCTACCCAGCCACAGGAAAGGAAGGTGTCGGGTGTCGTGCTGGACAGTAACGGAGAGCCCATACCCGGTGTCAACGTACGGGTGGTTGGAACCACTACTGGTACAATAACCGATGCAAAAGGGAATTTTAGTATCAACGTACCGGTAGGTACCCGGATGCTCCAATTTTCTTTTATCGGTATGGCTACCAAGGATGTGGATATTACCGGGAAAAACATGTTAAATGTAGTATTAGAGGAATCGTCAGTTTCCCTGAACGAAATAGTTGCCGTCGGATACGGAATTCAGCGGAAAAGAGATGTTTCCGGTGCCATATCATCAATTAAAACTGAAGATGTCAAAGCGGGAGTAGTAACCAATACTGCTCAAATATTAAGAGGGAGGGCTGCTGGTGTGTACGTGCGGCAGAATTCATCAGAACCCGGTGGCGGTATCTCAATCCGCATTCGGGGAACGTCTTCCATTTCTTCTAATAATGAACCTTTATACGTTGTTGACGGATTTCCAACTGAGCTCGGGAAAGATATCAACCCGGGGGATATCGAGTCAATCGAAATTCTGAAAGATGCTGCTGCAACGGCAATCTATGGTGCAAGGGGAGCGAACGGGGTTATTCTGATTACAACCAAACAAGGGAAAAACGGCATTTTTAATGTCAATTATTCATACGACCAATCCTTTAAAACGCTCTACAATCCATTTGACTTAAAGAATGCCCAGGATATTATGCAATTTAATATCAGGCAGGCAAAAGAGAACGGAACCTACGATACCAATCCTCCATACACAGAAGAGGAGCTGAAATACAAGGGTAAAGGTACAGATTGGCTTGCACTAACAACCAGAACTGCGATTACTAAAAACCATCAGCTATCCATTACCGGGGGTGAGGATAAATTAAAGATGGCGATTATCGCCGGTTATTTGAATGATGAGGGGATATTGCAGAATACCTCATTTGACCGCTTTACGGGGCGTATAAATATGAAATATAAACTAAATGACCGAGTCAATTTCGGTGCAAATATTTATATGGCCCGCTCAGATAAAAACTACCAGAACATGGGAACACGTTCTACTGTTGACAATGTGATTTATAATATTTTACTGTTGTCTCCAATGAGTGTGCCTAAAGGAGGTGATGTTTTTGGCAACCCTGGTAGGGTTCCTCAAATTCTAAAGCAGTTGTATGAACCAGACATCGAAAATATTGGCAATGATTATTATTCCTCGATATTTGGAGAAGCAGATATTTTGAAGAACCTGACAGGAAAAGTTCAATTTACATACAGCAACAGTAATAGTAAGAACCAACAATATTATCCGAAGACAACAAATACAGGAAAGTCGGTTGATGGATTGGCATCAATAGACAACTACAAAGGTGATAAATACCAGTTAGATGCGCTGTTGACATTTCATAAGAAAATTGCCAAAATCCACGACGTAAGAGTAATGGTTGGATCAACTTACAGTGAGCAGACTGGTGAGGGAAATGGAATGACCGCTTCCGGATTTGCAACCGACGAGTTTTCATTTAATAATATTGGAGCTGGGAAAAATATTCAATCCATTTATTCGAATAAATGGAAAACGACTAAGAATTCTTTTTTCGCCCGCACGGAGTATGTCTTAGATGATAAATACATTGTCAATCTGTCAATAAGGGCCGATGGTGCATCGAATTTTGGTAAAGGTAACAAGTGGGGATATTTTCCGGCTATTTCAACAGCCTGGCAAATAGGAGATGAGAATTGGATGGAGTTTTCTAAACCACTGTTTTCAAGCATCAAGCTTCGCGCCAGTTATGGTATCACAGGTAATGATGGCATTGGAACATATCTTTCAATGGCGAAATTTGGAACCGGAAGTGTTTACCTTGGAGGCAATGGCGTTCAAAAGGGAATGTACAAAATCAACCCGGCTAATGCCGATTTGAAGTGGGAGCAAACAGCCCAGTTGGATTTGGGAACTGATTTTACGATGCTGAAAAACAGGATTCAGGTAAATTTTGATTATTACAAAAAAACGACTTCTGACTTATTGAATCCCATTCTGATTCCGATTTCCACACAAGGATTTTCATCTGTGATGGGGAATAATGGAAAGATTGAGAATAAGGGGTTTGAGCTATTCATCAAAACCACTAATATTTCATCTTCACATTTTTCGTGGAATACGACACTGAATCTTTCTAAAAACAAGAATAAGGTTCTGGAACTAAACAATGATAAGCCACATTACGAAAGTATCATGCCTCAGGGATGGTATAACCAGGAAGAGTATTCTATTTTGCAGCAAGGATATCCTTTAAGCACGATTTATGGTTACGTATTTGACGGAATCATTCAAAAAGGAGAGACATATGCTCCGCAACCCAAATCAGTACCAGGGGACCCGAAATTTAAGGATATCAATGGTGATGGATTAATTACCGCAGATGATCGCACTGTGATAGGAGACGGAAATCCTGACATTGTGATAGGTCTTGGTAACACAATCACTTATCATGATCTTGATTTTTCATTCTTTTTTGATTCCAACCTTGGTAACCAACTTTTTAATGTAACGAAACTTGTGCTTGAGGATGCGAACCGAACAAGGAATACTTTTGATCGCTGGACGCAGGAAAATCCCTCAAATGAGATTCCGAGAAATGGTTACCAGAAAAATGACGGTGTGCAATATGGTAGTTATGTAAATAGTCGGTTTGTTGAAGATGCTAGCTTTGTTCGTTTAACAAATATTGCTCTCGGTTATACGATCCCATTTGATAAAATCAGTCCGCATTATAAGTTGGCAAGGAAAGTCAGAGTGGCAATCGGAGCAGAAAATTTGTTTACAATAACCAAATATACCGGTTTTAATCCCGAGGTTAGTACCAATGGTGGTTCCGCAACGACCCAAGGTCTCGATTATAATTCATATCCATTCTATCGGACTTACTACGTAAGCGCTAAATTAACCTTTTAAAGAAGAAACTATCATGAACAATAATATATTGAAAAAAGGGAGTCTGTATCTACTCTTACTTGCTTTAATCTTTAGTTTCTCATCATGCAAGAAGCAGCTGGATGAAGTTGTTTATTCACAGCTTACTACAGACAATGCTTTCGTGACCCAGGATGATGCTTTGGCTGCAGTCAATGGGCTATACGCAAATCTACACAGCATTTCTTATCGTCAGATTTTTTATGCCAATGATTTACCGACAGACGTTTGCTATAAGCAAAATTTACCGTTGGAGATTCTCAAAGAGAATGATCTGAATATGGATAACGATCTCAGCAATATGTGGACCGCTTTTTATGTGATTGTCAGTCGTTGTAACACAGCAATTGATAATATAAATAAGATTCCGGATGAGCAGTTCAATGATGCAGACGGAAACGCAACGACCCTTAAATCACGATATATTGCTGAAGCAAAATTTATGAGAGGCTGGGCGTTTATGGAACTGTCTAATCTTTTCTACAGAATTCCGATAAACACAAACAGTGAAATAAATCCGGCCGAGGAGTTGAAACTGGCAAGTATCGACTCGATTGATAACCAGATTATAACAGACTTGACTTATGCTGCAGCAAATTTACCTGGCTCCTATAGCGCCAGAGAAGATGCAGGACGTCCGACGTCTGGTGCAGCTAATGGAATGCTGGCTAAAGCTTATATGCGAATTGCCGGACGTGAAAGACTCGCCGGACAGGATGGAAGTGAAAATTGGAAAGCTGCTCTTCAATATGTCAATGCCGTTATTTCCAGTAATGAGTATTCATTGCAGCCTTCAGTGCTTGATGTATATGGATTGGATGATAGTAACGTTGCAACAGAGGGCCTGGCCAGAGGACTTGATTTGAATACGGACAAGTTATACAATAATGAAATTATCTGGGCTATTCGCTCCAATGGCGACGGCCCGCAAGGTTCGAGTGCAGTTGGATTGGTGTTTACTCCATGGAGCTTCGACATGGGATGGAACCTGCTTAATTTACCGCTGGAATTTGCGTGGTCTTTCAATCCTTCGGATACCCGATTGACTAAATTGGTTGTAACCAATTATCCTGATATTTATGATCCTACTGGGAAATTTTACAGCTATCCACCAACCATTAATGATGTTGGGACCATGTATCATGAGGTTAAGAACGCCGATGGACAAACAACAGAGATTCATTATGAATTAACTGAATGCTATACATTGAAATATAAATATCAAAATACAGGCCAGTACAATTACAATACTGCCAATAATGTTATTGTTCTTCGTTACGCAGACATCCTGTTGCTAAAAGCAGAAATTCTGAATGAACTTGGCCAATCGGGTGAAGCTGTCAACTATATCAACATGGTCAGAGAGCGTGCGTTTGGAGATAACACACACGATTTAAATGCCTCCAATCTTGGAGATCAGGATGCTGTCAGGAGTGCCATTTGTGATGAAAGAGCCTGGGAGCTGAACAACGAAGGGATGAGAAGACCCGATTTGATTCGTATGGGACTTTGGAAAGATCGCATGGGCAAATATTTCGATGCTATTAAGACCAAATACCAGATTAAAGAACACAATGCAGAGGTTATAGCAGATCAGGACGATCCGGCTAATGCACCTCATACGTTCGACTACAGTGCGAACTGGAAAATCTATCCGTCGTCTTCAGATTTGACAGATAACGATCCGCGACGTTATTTCCCAATTCCTAAAATCGAAACTGATCAAAATCCAAATCTCCTGAACAACAGACCCGGAGAATAACAAAATGTGAATTTCGGTTACCCCGAATCAGCGGGGTAACCGGAGTTCCTTTCATACAAAGATGAATTCCTGATGGAATTAATAAAGTGGCCTCTTTAGAGGTTTGAGTAAACCGCAAAGTTATGACTCATGAGAAAAATTAAATTAATATACATACTTCTCTTGTTGATGAGCAGCTTTTCATCTTGTACGAAAGATGAATTGTTAAATAGTTCAGATGTTTTGAAAGAAGTTATTGTAAAAGATGATAGCAATAAATTAAGGAATAACGTTGAAATTCAACTGAAAGAACCTGCAGCTGTCCAAATTGAATATTGGAAAAGCGGAAGTGAAGGAGAGGCGTTGACAACTCCTTTTACAGAAGATGGATTAAACCCTGTTGTCAAACTGATTTTATTAGAGCCAGATACAGTATATGACTTTCGGCTTACAATAAAAAAGGAAGCTACCCTATTTCATTCGCAGGTTTTTTCCTTCCATACGCGGTCTTTGCCGGATAATCTTTCTCCTTTCGAGAATCAGTTACCGGGATCAACATTCAGATTTAAGGGCTACATCAGTATTGCTACTAAGCCTGAAAACTCGTATTTGTATATGATTAATGACCAGGGGAAAATTGTGTGGTACCAGTCAGCTGATAATAAAACAATCGTCAATTCCACATTTGACCCGGTACATAATACTTTCCAGTGTATTCTTGGGCAAAACCCCAATGAGCAGTTTGGAGGAGATGAAATTCTGGTAATCGATTTATACGGCAACATCATCTTTAAGAGAACCTATGATGAACTGAAAAATCCTGATGTTCACCACGATTTCAGGCGGCTTCCCAATGGGGATTTAATCACGATAAATAGGTACAAAAAAGCATTTGATTTGTCGTCGAAAGGAGGAGGTACGAACGAGATTGTGAATGGAGATGGCCTTACAGTAATGGATCTGAACGGAAACATAAAATGGGAATGGAACTGTTTCTCAGCTATTAATCCATTGGATTACTCTTTTATAATGGATGAACCTCAAGGAGGACACCTTTCTCCTCGTCAGGACTTGTTACATGCCAATTCTGTCTCTCTGGATACTGATGGGAACTACTTAATGACATTCAACCGAATCAATCAACTATGGAAGATCAATTCCACGACTGGAGAGGTTATTTATAAATTAGGCGTTGACGGTGATGTTGATATGCCTCAGGAGGGATATACGTCAGGCATACATTCCTCGCATATCGACCTTGATGGCGAAATTATGGTCATTGATAATGGAAAGGCGAATCAGCAAACACGAGCGCTCTCTTTTGTTGTCGATGAAAAGGCCAAAACCGCAGTCTTAAAAAAAGATATCAAGTTCCCAACGGAATTGTTTACGATGAATCAGGGAAGCGCATATATGATGGATTCCCAACATATTCTTTTGGGCTCTACCATGTCAAAGACTATGGCAATCACTGATATGTCCGGCAATCCTGTTTGGCAGTATCAAACCGACGAGAAGTTTTTCAGAGCCTATTACATCGACAAGATAGACTTGACGAAATCACCGAATTAAAGGAAATAATCAAAATGAAAATATTACTGTTAGTTATCACGATAGTGCTTGGTATGTCTTCTTGCTCCAAAGAGAAGACTGATTACAATGCATTAAGGCCGACTCCCATTCGGTGGGATTTTAATAACCTGGATGGACTAGCGAAGGATCGGCCCGATATGATTGATAATTATTCACTGAAAGATGGTATCCTCGAAATTTTTACCCGTCCGGATACGTATGATCGGATTAAATTCAGATCGGAGGACAAGGCCTATGTACAAGGAAAATATTCGTGGAGGGTATTTGTCCCGGAAATGGGAACAGGAGACATGGCAAGCATCGGTTGCTTCTTATATAGTGATGACCAGCATGAGCTCGATTTTGAGATTGGTTATGGAAAAGAAACAGTTCGAAAATCCTTAAATGCTACCGATAATGAATTGGTGGTTTACATGACGTCACAGGGGAATCCTCACCACCAGCTAAAGACTACAATCCAAAGAAATCAGTGGTATAATTTGGATATCGATCTCGAGCTTAAAGACGGGAAATATATAGCCACCTGGTATATCAATGGCAATTCGATTACTTCACGGGAACTGGATTTTGGACCGGAGGAAACAAAATTCTATGTTTTCGTTAGTGTTGAAAACCTTACCTTTATGGGAGATCATATTCCGGCTCAAAGAAATTATGCGCAATTCGATTATATGGAGTATCAGTATAATTGATTCAATGAGCGAATATCGGCCGCTTAAAAACCAAACATATATTATACAAAATGATGCATCAACTAATTTTCCGCGTTGAAAGTAAACTACTCTTTTACTTTCTTGTGTTTATCCAACTAGCAAACATTTCCGTCGCTTCGGGGCAAACTCCGACTAAGAAAATCTCTCCGTGGTATATCTATAAGGAGGGTAGCAGTTTCGATGATCTGGCACCTTACAAGAACATTATCAGTTCGGTTAGTGTTTTCGGAAACCCGTCAAAGGAGTTTATTGATGAGTGTCATAAGAATGGCATTTTAGTTTATCATGGTGTCTCCGGAAAAGAAGAGGACATCGATACGCCCGCGAAAATTGAAGCAGTTGCCAATGAGTATGTCAATACCTGTAAATTGAAGGGATATGACGGCATTGATTTGGATTATGAGCAATTGGATCCTCAATTCCAGGGTGCATATTCGAAATTCTTAAGGGTGGTTTCGTTCAAACTGCACCGTTCGGGCAGGAAATTGAGTCATTGCGTCGGATTCTATCCATCATTAATCAATGACACGATTCCCAACATATTTTACGATCCCAAAGTAGTCGCTGAAACATGTGATTTAGTCCGTGTGATGTGTTACGATATGTATTATGCTCCGAACGTAGCAAATGGCATCGGCCCCACTTCTACATATCCCTGGACAAGGGATGCCATGAATTATTGGATGAAATATGTGCCGCGGAATAAATTAGTTATGGGACTGCCTGCATACTCAAATGATTATGCGATGACTCTGAAAGGGAAGGGGAGACAAGTATCTTCGAATGTCCCGGATGTTGATAGTTCGTCATTGCCCTCACCAACCTGGCTGTGGTACGAAAGAATTAACATTTACCTGTATAGTGCTCCTGACGGTAATGTCCATCTATTTTACGCCAGCGATGCGAGAAGTACGAAGAATCTGTTGGAATTGAGCGACGAGTTGGGAATTCATACCATCGGATTTTGGCACTTTGGTTCGGTCACTCCTCCGATGTGGGGCGAAGTCAAGGAATGGGAAAATAAATGATTTGATTGCGGGTGATTTTAAAATATTGTAATGAAGGTAGACATTCATTGTCATTTCGAATCTGTAACCGGCAAACGGTCTGATTCACATGACGAAGAACATGGTTTGTCCTGATGAATAAACTCTGGTATGGAATCTTTCGCATAGAGCCAGTTTAACAGAGGTTTATAAGTATCCGGGGAGGCGTCTGTCGAAACCATTGTATACGGATTGGCAGTTCGCTTGTTCAATGGTGATGTTTTCTTCCTGGTTATGACTGACTGAATATTAGGTTCACAGTAGCATAAACATACGAAAGACAGAAGGTCTTTCCCGGTACTTTTTTAACCAATTGTTCGAGCTTTACCCCGATGTATTTACAATTTGGGCGCTAAAGAGGGAGTCCCGATAGCTATTGTTACGGTGGGCTTTCTATCCGAATTCATCATTTGCATTCTCTTCCCCATCAATCCATAAAAAACAAAACGGTTATGAAAACAATGAAACTCATACTGGCCTTTTTCCTCCTTGCGGGAGTAGCTGTTTCCGCGCAGGCGGAGATCAACATCATTCCGCGTCCGGTGAGCGTAATGCCCGGCAACGGTACCTATACACTGACGGAGAAAACGGCCATTGTTTCGGGCGAAGCAACCCAATCCGAAGCCGCTTATCTGGCGGATATCCTGTCGAAAGCTTTCGGCGAAAAGCCGCACATCAAAGCGAAAGGCAAAGGCATCGAGCTGAAGCTGAATGCAGCCCTGCAAGACTCGCTGGGCGACGAAGGTTACCTGCTAACGGTTGAGCCCAAACGGATTGTCATCGAAGGGGCGACCCGTGCCGGTGTATTTTACGGCATTCAGTCGCTGCGACAGCTGTTGCCACCCGCGTTTGAGTTCCATCCCGACAAAGGAAAAACCGCTGCCTTATCGGTGGTGGCCATTGCCGATAAACCCCGGTTCCCATGGCGTGGATTTATGCTCGACGTGGCCCGTCATTTCAAGGGAGTAGACGTGGTGAAAGGTCTGCTCGACCAGATGGCGCTGATGAAGATGAACGTCTTCCACTGGCACCTGACGGATGACCAGGGATGGCGCATCGAAATCAAGAAGTACCCGAAACTGACATCGGTGGGCGGCTACCGGAAAGACACACAAGCGGCCCGTCACAGCGACAAACGCGAAGGCAAGCCACACAGCGGATTCTATACGCAGGAGCAAATCAAGGATATCTTTGCTTACGCCACCGCGCGGCACATTCGCATCGTTCCGGAGATTGAAATGCCCGGTCATGCTTCGGCAGCCATTGCAGCTTATCCGTGGCTCGGGGTGTTGGGAACCACGAAAGAGGTGCCGGTGACCTTTGGCAAGCTGCCCGACTCATTCAATATTGCCGATCCACGTGTTATTCAATTTCTGGAAGATGTGCTCACCGAAGTTTTCAACCTGTTTCCCGGCAAAGTGGTCCATATCGGGGGAGATGAGGTGATGTACGACGCGTGGAAGGAATCGGAAGCCATGCAGGCGTTGATGAAGAAGGAAGGACTGACGTCTCCCGCCGATTTACAAATCTGGTTCACCAACCGCATCTCGCAGTTCGTCGACAGTACGGGCCATCGCATGATGGGATGGAACGAAATCCTCGGCGATAACGTGCATGAGTGGCAGGATTCGGCCGATACGCAGGTAAAACAGACGCTCGCCAAATCGGCTATCATCGAATTCTGGAAAGGGAGCCTCGATTTGATCAACAAGGCGGTTTCGAATGGCTACGATGTGGTGAATGCTTACCACCGGATGACCTATCTCGATTATAACTATAAAATGATTCCGCTTTCGAAAGCCTATTCATTCAATCCCATTCCCGAAGGACTCGACCCGAAGTACGATTCGAAGATATTAGGTTTCGGGTGCCAGATGTGGAGTGAATGGATTCCCACCACGCAGTCGATGGATCTGAAGATATTCCCCCGGTTAGCCGCTTACGCTGAAGTAGGCTGGACGCCGCTGCCCGATAAAAACTATCAACGCTTCCTCGACGCCCTGCACAACATGGAACAACGCTGGCAGCTGGAAGGCATCGATTACTACAAAGGTGAGGAATAGGGAATATTCAACGATATAAAATGCAAAGCACATAGAGCCGGGGAATTTCCCCGGCTTTGCTGTTATGGTACGTTGGTTAATGACCGTTTTCCCCGTAGGGTCACGACAAGTCGTGACCGTGTCGCTAGCCAATCACGATAAATTGCAGGTGTTTGTCATGTGGCCACGATGTATCCCGTTTCTACCGTGTTTGCGATATGGGGTATGTGCGTTTGCATTGTAGGGTCAGGATATATCCTGACCGATTCGCTACCCGGTTGCCTGCAGTTTTTGATGTTTGGTGCACGGCCGGGATGTATCCCGACCCTGCAATGTTTGTGATATTGGATGGTGCGTGTTTTCGATGTAGGGTCAGGACATGTCCTGACCGTTACAACGCGCTATCCCCGGACATTTCCGGTGTTTGTCATTCGGCCACGATATATAGTGGCCCTACAAAGCTGCTGCCGTCGCTACCTTATAATGTATTTAGATCTGCTTACTGATTTCGGTGGTTTGGCCGGAATGAATTTGGAATAATACTTTTCCTGAGCGATAGGTGTCACCGACCTTGTACCTGTACTCCAGGTAATAATTACCGGGATTCAGATTTTTAACTGTAAGAACACCCTGATCCATACTGGCATCGAGTCCGGCTAATTCGGTCGATGTATTGTCTGCCAGATAGATAGTGTAATCGAAGCCGGGTAGCACTCCCGTTCCTACGGTGAAGGTTGCTTTCAAGGTACCGGTTCTCAGGCTTACTTCGTCTTTTTGGCAACTGCTGAAGGTAGCGAGGATAGCTACGAAAAGCAGCATCATTTTAAAGGTCCTTTTGTTGGTCATTTTCTAAGCGTTTTTTTATTGATGAAATGTGGCGATAGTTTTGCCGTTGATGGTCCTGCCTGGTCACATGAAACGGGAAAGGATATCGCTGTTCGTTTAGTTTGGTCGGCGGCCGGGAGAACGGTAATCAGTTGCCGACTACGCGCTTATGTCAAATATAATAAATATTTATCCGGTTAACGAAGAGATACAAAAATTTTATGACGTATCCCGCAGAGTCACGGCATGTCCTGACCGTTGCATAATCCTGTGCCTGTAATTTTAGGCGTTTGGTGCACGGCCACGATATTTCGTGGCCCTACAGCATTTGTGATATAGGGTATGTGCGTTTGCATTGTAGGGGCAGGATATATCTCATTCCGGCAACCAAATACCATCCATCCGTCAGTACCCGGCTTACAACTGGAAAGTTAGTTCCGTTGTTTTGCCCGAATGAATTTGAAACAGTACCTGCTTCGAGTAGTACCTGTCGGCAATGGTGTAGTTATAATTTAAGTAGTAGTTCCCCGGATTCAGGTCTTTGACGGTAAGCACTCCCTCGAACAGGTTTTTATCGAGACCGGATATCGCCTTCGACGCATTGCTCTCGAGGGTAATGGTATAATCAATTACCGGAAGATAGTTGTTGTTGGGCGTGAAGTTCACTTTTAATGCGCCGGTTCTCAGGCTTACCTCGTCTTTTTTGCAACTGCTGAAGGTAGCCAGGATAGCTACGAAAATCAACATCATCTTTAAGGTCGTCTTGTTGGTCATTTTATTTTTGTTTTTATGGTTGATGTGATGCAACAATGCGTTCATCCGCACACGCTCCTGTTATGCAGGAATCGGCGGACAATGATATCGCTAAAAACCAAAGTTAGTTCGCTGCTTGGTAATCACAATCGGTTACCGGTGATGCGGTTAACCCAAATGTAGTAAATATTTATCCGGTTAACGAAGAGATACAAAAGTTTTATGACGTATCCACGGGGTCACGACATGTCGTGACCGTTGCAACGCGCTATCCCCAAACATTTCCGGTGTTTGTCATGTGGCCACGATGTATCGTGGCCCTACCGTTCTTGTGATATTGGTTGGTGTGTGTTCGATGTAGGGTCAGGACATGTCCTGACCGTTACAACGCGCTATCCCATGATATTCCCTGTATTTATCAAGCGGCCACGATATATCGTGGCCCTACTGCGCTGTTAGGTTGCCTTTGCAGCGTTCAGTTCGTCATTTGCAGCGGCCCCAAGTCCCCTTCAGGGGATTAGGGGTGAATAATACGGCCCATCCAGACCGCTGCACTACCGGTTCCCCGTACTACATCGAAATAGAAATAAAAAAAGAGGCCATGTTCTGACCTCTTCATATCATTATTGCAGTTATTTGATGCTAAATGGTGTCTTCCTAGCTCGCCGGCGGATACTGATCAATCAGTTTGTTCTGTTTCGCAGCGGCCTTCAGGAAATCCTTTACCGTCATGGGTTTGTACCCGCGCGAACGGTTCAGGTGGCCCACCTTGAAGAGTAGGCTCTGCGATTTGAACAGCGCTTTGTACAGTTTGAAGATCGAAACCTCGGGGTCCCAGGCGCTGATGGCTTCCGAACCGGCACCGTTGATTTCGATGATGGAGAATCCTTCGCCTTTTTGCAGCAGCTCGGTCGATTCGAAGCGCACATCGAAGCGGCCAAAGTAGAACTCCGGCATACTTTGCGCGATGGCATCGATGCGGGCACTCAGCTCCGGCGTAATCAGATGACTGGCATCGCGGTAGAGACCGCCTACGCGGATGCTCCCGATAAACGACAGGCGAATCAGTTCACCGTCGGCCGGCACCATGTCGAGGTACTGCTTCTCGAGGCTCATGTGCTCGGTTTTCCCGCCCAGGTAATAATCGGCATGAGTTTTCATGCGCGGGTTGTTGCGGATAAGGTCGCGCAGCGTCGATGTTCCGTCGCCATACACATACGGGAAATAGCGCAACGTCACCGAAATCACCTTACCGTGTTCCTCGCCGGGATAGCGGACGTAAAAGATACCCGCTTCGCCGTCGTGTTGCACCGGACGCTGCAGCAGCAGTTTTTCCCCTTTCGGGTATTCATCCAGATAATGGAGCAGGTGCGCATCCTCTTCCACGAGGCGCACGCCGTAACCCTGCCAGCCCACGTCGGGTTTCACCACCACCGGGAACTCCAGGCCTTTTTCCTTCATCAGCGAAAGCGCGTCCTGCAAATCGGCATCCACGCCCTTGCCGTTTCGTTCGAAAGTCACAAACTCGGCGACCCATTGCTGGTGGTCGTCGCCAACCTGTTCCATGATATCGCTCTTCGATTCGCCCCAGAAACCGCCGGTTTCAATCATGGGGTTCGATACCGTGGGCAGGGTCAGTGAACGATAACGTGCCGAGAGGAATAACCAGCGTAATCCGACCGGTAAATAAAATAATCCGTTGGGGAGGCGTTCAGCCAGCGAGACGAACCTTTTCAGTCCATCGGGTGACGGCATCCCGGTATGCCTGTTTTTCCGTCCGGGCTTATATGTTTTCAGCATTTTCAAAAATGAAGGAGCTTCGTCGTCGTCGAGGGCCCGTTCGGTCACCTTGGCGAACTTCGGTTTCAGCAGGCTGGTGGAGGCGAATACAATAACGATGATGGCGACGAGTATCCACGCCCAGTAGTTCAGGTGGACCAGTACCAAATCGCCGAACACAATCACCAGAGTGAGGGCGATGGAGGTGTACACGCCACCGGTGATGGCCGACAGCAGGGTAAACCGTCCCAGCGGGATTTTGAACCAGCCACAAGCCACGAAAGTGGGGAAGAGGAGGCCCGGTGTGAGGCGGCACATGATGAGCACCTTCGTCAGGTTCGATTCAATCCAGTTGTGGAGGCGTTCGACCTTGGGGCCAATGATTTTGCGCCGCAGCCAGGCGTTCTTTTGGGCAAACCGTCCGAGGAGATAAATGAATACATCGCCGGCGACAATTCCCGTGAAAACGGCAGTATAGACCAACACGAGCGGTACGTGATGCTCGACACGCGAGAACCCCGCCGCCAGTATGGCAGCATCCTCGTGGATGAAGGTCAGGAAGAATATCGCGAGAAAATGCTTCAACCATGTGAGGTTAAAAAGCGTCATCGTCATATCTGTATCGTTAAGGTAAACCCTTTTAGTTGGTTGGTCGCCGCCAAAAGCGCGACTTCCACCGGAACTAAAATACTCAATTTGTTTTATTATTTAACAGGTAAAAGTTGAAAAATGCGGTTCGCCCGCTGGCCCCTTCATTACCCGCCTGTTACCCCATTAGACAGCCGGAGCCGATGTTTTGTTACAGTTTGGCAATACATTCTTCCACAGTTTTTTCGGCCGGATGCTTATGGAAACCTGTTTTAAGGAAAATTCCGGCCAGTAGATGAACATAACCGTCACATTTGGGTCAGTTGACGGCCGTTGTATGACCGTTGTAGAGACGCCCGATTCGGGCGTCTTTACGGGCGCGTTGATGGTGGTGAATAATTGTCTGAACCGGGATTACGCAGATTACTAATTGGTCAATTCATCCGCAATCATGGTAGCTTGTTTTAAGACCGTTTCTGTGGCGAGTTTTTGCATATCAGGTGGATAGCCGAAACGTCTTAGCAACCGCTTAACTGCCACTTTTAACTTAGCCCTCACGCTCTCTTTGATTTGCCAGTCAATCGATGCGTTCTTTTTGATCGTTTCGGTCAATACAATGGCTAATTCCCGAAGTTTGTCCTGCTGCATCAGTTCCCGGGCACTATCATTATTAGCGACAGCGGTATAAAAAGCATATTCGTAGTCCGACATACCCATCTTCTGGGGGCCCTCTTTTACATCGACCACATGTTTGCTCAGTTTAATCAACTCGTCGATTACCTCAGCAGCTGTCAGTATCTTATTGTGATAGCGTTTGATGGAATTTTCGAGCATCTCCATCAGCGACTTTCCTTCGATCAGGTTATACCGGGCCAACGATTTTATCTCGTCGTTCAGTAACTTCTTGAGAACCTCCATCGCAACGTTCTTGTGCTCCATTCCCTTCAATTCCAACAGGAACTCTTCCGAGAGGATGGAGATATCCGGCTTTTTAATCCCCGCCGCATCGAATACATCTATTACCTGCTCCGATACCAGTGCCTGATCAATCACCTGTCGGATGGTCGTTTCAATCTCTTCGTCGGTACGTCCCGAGCCGGTGCCGTCAAATTTCACCAACCGGGCCTTTACCGCCTGGAAAAATGCCACCTCATCTTTTACGTCCAGCGCTTCTTCATGCGGAATCGCGATAGCAAAGGCCTGCGAAAGCTGCGTGACTTCCTTAATGTACCGTTTCTTTCCGTCTTCCAGTCCCAGGATGTGTTCTTCAGCTTCCAGAATAAGCGAAAGCTTTTTGGAGGTATGGGCAGCAAAGTAATCTTCGTAGGCAAAACCATGGAAGAGTCCCGAAACAACACTCAACTTCTCCTGCATCAGTTCGACGGCTTTTTGTTGTGTTTCAGCCGGGTCGCCTTTTCCTCCGGCATCGGAGTAGAAGGAGAGGGCCTTCTTTAGATCGGAAGCAATCCCCAGGTAATCGACCACCAATCCCCCCGGCTTATCCATGTATACGCGGTTCACACGGGCAATGGCCTGCATCAGGTTGTGCCCTTTCATGGGTTTATCGATGTACAGCGTGTGCATACTGGGTACATCGAAGCCGGTGAGCCACATATCCCGAACGATAACCAGTTTCAGTTCGTCTTTCGGGTCCCGCATCCGATCGGCCAGCTTTTTACGTTGCTGTTTGGTCGTGTGATGTTTGGATATGAGAGCTCCTTCCGAACTGGAAGAAGTCATTACTACCTTGATAACTCCTTTGTCCAATTCGTCGGAATGCCATTCAGGACGTAACCGGATAATTTCCCGGTATAGTTCTGCTGCAATTCGCCGGCTCATCGATACGATCATTCCTTTGCCATCAAATACTTCCTGACGTTGTTCAAAGTGAGTGATCATATCACGGGCAATATTTCTGACCCGGTTTTCACTGCCAATCAATGCTTCCAGTTGAGTCCATTTGGCTTTCGCCTTCTGTGTTTCGGTCAGTTCATCTTCGCCCAGCTCGTCGTCAAGCTCTTCAACCAGTTTTTTCCCTGCCTCTGTCAGGGCTACTTTGGCTAGTCGGCTTTCGTAATAGATTTTTACCGTGGCGCCATCATTTACGGCCTGGGCAATGTCGTATACATCGATGTAGTTACCGAAAACTGCCGGTGTATTGATATCGGTACTTTCAATTGGCGTACCGGTAAAGCCCAGATAGGTAGCATTAGGCAGGGCGTCGCGCATGTACTTGGCAAAACCATAGCGTACGGCTCCGGTATCTTTATCGGTTTTGGCTTTAAAACCGTATTGGGTGCGGTGTGCTTCATCGGCTATCACCACAATGTTTTCGCGCTCCGACAAGGTCTCGTACACGTTGCCCTCTTCCGGTTGAAATTTCTGAATGGTCGAGAAGACAACCCCGCCGGAAGCAACTTTCAATTTTTCTTTTAAATCATCACGGCTCTCTGCCTGGCGGGGTTCCTGCCGGAGCAATTGGGTCGATGCGGCGAAGGTATCAAATAACTGATCGTCCAAATCGTTGCGATCGGTAATAATGACCACCGTGGGGTTATCCATGGCCAGTACAAGCTTTCCGGTGTAGAAAACCATCGACAACGACTTACCACTTCCCTGTGTATGCCACACAACGCCACCTTTCCGGTCACCACGGGGTTGTTGAAAGGCACTGGGCACTCCGTAACTCTCCGGATGCTCTTCCACTACATTCCCTTCGAACGAAGGTTGATAATAGGTTTCATAACCTGCCGCCCGCAGGGTCGATTCAACCGCACGGTTCACCGCATAATATTGATGATAGGCTGCCAGTTTTTTAACGGTTGTGACAGTCACAATACCATCCGTATCTTCTTTCTTATTCTTTTCGAAAACGATAAAATGCCTAATCAAATCTAGCAGCGTCTCTTTGTTCAGCATTCCCCGAACCAAGGTCTCCAACTGGCTGATAAGTCGCGAAGCCTCGGTTTTCCCGTCGTCCGACTTCCACGCCATGTAGCGGGTAAATCCGGCCGAAAGAGAACCGGCCCGGGCTTCCAGGCCATCGGATATCACATTAAACGCATTGTAGGTAAAAAGGGTAGAGATGCTGTCTTTGTAGGTTTCCACTTGCCGGAAGGCCGACTGTATGGTGGCCTGGTCACCCGCAGCATTTTTAAGTTCCATCACCACCAGGGGCAGACCGTTCACAAACAGAATCACATCAGGGCGTTTGTTGATTCCGTTCTCTATCACCGTAAACTGGTTCACTACCGTGAATTCGTTATTCTCCGGATGGGCAAAGTCCACCAACCAAACTAAATCGCCCCGCTCATTACCTTCTTTCTGGTAGCTGACATTGATCCCTTCCGTTAGCAGCCGGTGAAAGGTTTCGTTATTGGCCAGCAATTCGGGTGAATGAATACGTTGTACCTCCTTCAGGGCTTCCTCCTGCGATGAAACGGGTAGCGAAGGATTAATTCGTCCGATGGCTGCTCGTAGCTGATTGGTCAGTAGAACCTCTTCGTAGCTATCGCGAAGCGGATGGTCGCCGTCGGGCGCAATATCGGGGCCGTACAGATATTGATAGTTCAGCCGCGTCAGCAGTTCAATAACGAATTCTTCGATGGTATTTTCGGTTAATCGGGTCATTTTTATTGGTGGTTGTAATTTGGATTCAATGAATCAGTCTTCCATTTCAATGGATTATTCACAATATAGGCAGAAATATTGTGATAGGATTTTTCATTTCGGATAATGTGTTCCCAATAATTGCGCTGCCATAATTTACCGTCGAATGGTTGCCAATGATCGTTTTTTACGCCGCGGATATATTCGTTTGTCGTCAACGATTTAAATGCCCCAATGATATCCCCCAATCGTTTTTGATTCGTCGCGGCAATTCCTTGCGCCTCCGTTGGGTCAATCTCCTCTGGTTTCGTTGGGGCAATCCCTTGTGGTCCCGTTGGGTCAATCTCCTCTGGTTTCGTTGGGGCAATCCCCTCTTGTTTCGTTGGGTCAACCCCTTGTGGTCCCGTTGGGGCAATCCCTTGTGGTTGCCCCCTATCCCTGCCGTCCAATTTAGGGTCACCCACAAGGGATGACCCTACCTGGGATGACCCTGCCGCCGGTGTTTCAATGATTTCGACGATGGCGTGAAAATGGTTGGGCATGACCATCATTTCGTGGCATTTTATGTCCGGAAATTTGTTTTCCAATTCATAAAACCATTTTTGTATCATCTGTCCGGCGGGATTCGTCTGCATGGTTCCGTTGACAATATCGCCAAACAAACAGAACCGGTTTTTCACGCATAGGGTGACAAAATACAATCCGGCCTGCGCATAATCGTATCCTTTTAACCGGATAGACCGTCGGTGATGGATTTGCGGATTGTATTTCATTGCTCGGTTTTATTGACGATGTACACGGCTATTCACCCCGTACATCATTTTACGCAATTCTTTGGCGTCGGCGCGGCTGTAGAAACCGTCGTCCTGATATTCGTAGCTTACCTTCAGGCGGTCGCCCATTTTTTGTTCAATGCGTTTCCGTCCCAGATATTTGAACCAGGCTTGTTCTTCCACCGAAACAGGGTCTCGTTTGCCGTTGGCTACCTCGACAAACAATTCCTGTCGTTTGGTAAGCGGGGCCAGTTCGCCATCGGTTAATGCCTGGAACCAGTGTCCCCATCTTTCTAATATTTTTAATTCTTCTTCTGTGAAAATGGCATGGTTACAATCCACCACAAAAGGGCCTTTTTGGCTGATGTAATCGTTATGGATTCTTCGGTCAGTCATGTTGGTTAATTTTTATTGCTCATGCAACCTATTTCCGGCTAACAAGCAGTTAGTTCTCCGGAACAACTTTAGTGACTTCTGCTATATGGCTTCGCTTTTCTTTTTTTCCATAATAATTGAACCATGAATGCATTAAAAGAATCTTCTGTGAAGCAGGGATTCTGGTAATAAAAGAATATTTATTTTTCAGACCAGGTTCAATAAAAAAATATTCAGCTTTTTTAGGTAGAAATGAACCTTCACTCAGTGTCGTTGGAAAATTCACC
This sequence comes from Prolixibacter denitrificans, assembly GCF_003014495.1. Taxonomy (GTDB): domain Bacteria; phylum Bacteroidota; class Bacteroidia; order Bacteroidales; family Prolixibacteraceae; genus Prolixibacter; species Prolixibacter denitrificans. The sequence goes on from NZ_PYGC01000015.1 coordinate 54,721, forward strand.
TGCCCACCGTAGTTATAATTTAACTCAACGACATCATGGTTTGATAATGACTCCACTTTGAACTTGAAATCATTCATTTTATGTTGGACTTTTCCTTTATTTTCCACGTAAGCGTTTAATTCAACAATCCACCATTCACCTAATTTTTCATGAAAGACGATATCTACAGAAAAATCTATTAGAGCTTGGTGCTCTCGTTGTCTATAGAATCGACGATATGTCCAAATACCTCCAACAATGATACCTGTACCAGTGGTAAGATTCTTAAATATGCTTGCCCATGTTTCAGATCTTGTTATCCAGTCTAATAAAATCATCGGTCTTAATTTTGTTTAATTCTATAGTTAAAGATTTACTCTTACCTCGCCACTCATCAATTTCGGCAACAACGTATCCCTCATTTTTTCAAGGACGCGGATTTGTTTTTGGTTATATTTTATCTTCTCAATGGATGGATTTACAACATCATTAAATTTAGTTACTACATCAATAGGAGGGATAGCAATTGGAAATTTTGCTAATGTATTCCAATTTGTTCTTGGCATCCGTGTACCTCCAGAAGCGGAATTTGCAAAATCAACGACTTTGGTTTGGAAAAAAGCAAATAAGCTAAATGCAAACCATGCATTTGACTTTGCCCTTATAACTAAAATATCGGTGGAGCATACTCCAGGAAACGGTGCAAAACAGACTTTATGGAAGTAAGGTCTTAGTTTTCCAAAGAGTATATCATTCTCAATGAATTGAAATTTGTTACTTTGAACAGAAGCAGAGCTGGCATATTTATTTAAGGCGATACTTTTTTTATCAATGTGCTCTAAGGCGACATATCGAAGAGAAGAGGGCATCTCTTCTTTTTTTATGTTGGCTTTTATATTGTCGGTCAGATCACCTAAGCTTCCTTCTCTCCAATTCTCCTCCGCTTCTTCTACAAACCACTGCCGAAACAAAGTCTCTGCCATTGCTTCCAGTGTTTGGTTCTGGCGGTGCAGCAGGTCGATTTTATCGTCGAGGCTGGAAAGCACTTCGGCGATGGCTTTTTGCTCGGGAAGGGGAGGGAGCGTTATCGGATAATTTTTTAAGGCTGTAAAATTAAAAACAGGCTGGACCGAATTTGAACTAATGGTCTGTATGTGATTACTGACATCAAATGAAGAAAAAAAGTAATAAACAAAATCTTGATGTGCTATCTCAGGATCGGGTTCAAGCATCATTGTATTCGTAGAAAGAACGAATTTGTCAATATTATTAAATGACGTTAAAATTCCTACTTTACCAATTGTTCCGACCTTAGGAAAAACTAACGAACCTATTTTGGCTTGATGCCTAGAAAGTGAATTATATTTTTCAATAGTTACATAACGCCTATCATTCCAAATACATTTCCGTCCTTGGATATTTTTCCCTTGAATAACAAGTACACCATTATCAACATAATCCTTCGTTTTGAGGTTTGAGCCGAAAGGTGCGTCAGCCATATTCAAAGCAATTTCATGAATTTTATATTTTTTCCACTCACTCATTGGTGTTTTGTCTTTTTATTGTTGCCTTCGAGAGCCTCAGGCAACGAGCTGTTCTCTCCTTGGTGGCTGAGCTTGTCGAAGCAGTGGCTGAGGTTCTCTTCTTGGTGGCTGAGGTTCTCTTCTTGGTGGCTGAGGTTCTCGAAGCCACCCTTCATCTTCTCGAAGCCACCCTTATCCCGATATGCCTTTGCCAACTTCGGAAGCATATCCAGGTTCCCGTTTATCAGCGCCTCCTTCTTTTTCCGGCTCCAGCCTTGTACCTGTTTTTCGCGGTAAAAGGCATCGTCTATTCTTGCGTATTCTTCATAATATACCAGGCGAACGGGCAAATGCCTCCGGGTATGGTTGGCCCCTTCGCCTGATTGGTGCTGTGCAAGCCGTTGCTCCAAATCTTTTGTGCTTCCGGTATAATAGCTGCCATCCGAACATTCGAGTATGTACATATACCCTTTATTCATTTTCGAATTTGATTTTAGCCAGGTTCGCAGCAATTCGTTCATTCAGTTCAGCCTCTTCTTGCAACTGGGCTTCAAACTCTGCTTTCAGGGCGGTGAAGCGTTCTTTAAAGTCAAAGTCATCATCCGCATCAGCCAGGCCTACGTAGCGGCCGGGTGTTAGAATATAGTCCAGTTCGCGTACCCGGTCAATGGGAGCCGAGTTACAAAAACCCTTCACATCTTCATAGGCGGCTGAGCTTGTCGAGTTGATGGTTGAGCTTGTCGAAGCCCGCCACTTGTGGTACGTGTCGGCAATTTTATTAATATCGTCTTCCGAAAGTTCCCGGGTGCGGCGGTTAATCAGGTGCCCCATATCGCGGGCATCGATAAACAGGATCTCTTTTCCTTTTCGGGGAAAGCGCCCGGAGGCTGAGGTTCTCGAATCGGAGGCTGAGGTTTTCGAATCGGAGGCTGAGGTTCTCGAATCGGTGGCTGAGGTTCTCGAAGCCACCTTTCCTTCTGTCGAAGGCCTACTCATGAACCACAGTGAGGCCGGTATCTGGGTGTTCAGAAACAGTTTCGCCGGAAGGTTCACAATGCAATCGATCAGGCCTGCCTCTACCAGTTGCTTCCGTATTTCCCCTTCACCCGATGTTTTCGAGGTAAGCGAACCCTTGGCCAATACAAATCCGGCTTGTCCGCTGGGTGCCAGGTGAAACAGGAAGTGCTGTATCCAGGCATAGTTGGCATTTCCGGTTGGCGGTGCTCCATATTGCCAGCGGGCGTCGGTGCGCATCAGTTCGCCGCTCCAGTCGCTCACATTAAAAGGAGGATTGGCTATTATGTAATCGAATCGTTTGTCCTTGTGTGCATCGTTCAAAAAGGAACCCTCGTTGTTCCAGATAACCTGCGAACTGTCTATTCCACGGATGGCCAGGTTCATCATGGCCAGTCGCCAGGTGGTCTGGTTGCTTTCCTGTCCGTATATCGATATGTCGTTTACTTTTCCCTGGTGTTGCAATACAAACTTTTCCGACTGCACAAACATACCACCCGAGCCGCAGCATGGGTCAAATACGCGTCCTTTGTAAGGCTCCAGCATTTCCACCAATAGTTCTACCACACTTCGCGGCGTATAGAACTGTCCGCCCTTTTTCCCTTCGGCCAAAGCAAACTCGCCCAGGAAATACTCGAAAACGTGTCCCAGTACATCAGCACTGCGGGCCTTGGTATCGCCTAACGCGATATTGCCAATCAGGTCAATCAGTTCGCCCAGACTCGTCGGGTCGAGGTTTTGCCGGGCATATACTTTGGGTAGCACACCTTTCAGTTGCCGGTTCTCGCGCTCAATGGCATCCATCGATTCGTCAATCGTTTTCCCGATGGTAGGTTGTTTGGCGTGGCTTTGCAAAAAAGGCCAGCGGGCTGAGGGTGGAACAAAGAATACATTCTCGGCCCGGTATTCATCTTTGTCTTCGGGGTCGGCACCTTCGTATTCACCTTCGCCCTTTTGCAATTTGGCGTGCAGCTCTTCAAAAGCATCCGATATATATTTCAAAAAAATCAGTCCCAGTACCACGTGCTTGTACTCGGCCGCATCGATGTTTTTTCGTAGTTTATCCGCCGACTTCCACAACTGTTTCTCCAACGGTTCTTCCGTTTGCTTCCCGTTCTTCTTCGCCATTCTATATATAAAATGTTGTTAATCTTTAACTTCTTCTTACCACACCTGTCCTCACGATTATTTTCAAATTTAACAAAATGAACGAATCCCTGTCGCAGGCATTTCATGTTTTTCGGAATGGTGTAATTGTCTGAACCGGGATTACGCAGATTGAAACGGTGTAGAGACGCAAGCATTGCGTCTCAATGTTCGTATCGTTTGGAAATGCTGCAAAATCACTGGAGCTCCTGCATCTTATGTACAGTGTCTTTTAATCTGTGTAATCCAATAATCTGGTTAATCCGGGTTCAGACATTTTAATCCGGTTCAGACCATCTCATACGCCATACCCCTGTCTCTTCTGTCATTCGCCTGGACTCCTGTGTAATTTGTGCGCTATCTTTTGCTGTTCAATCACACTCTTTTGCCATTTAACGACTTCCTTTTGTTGTTAAAGGTGTTCCTTTTGCAGTTAAGTGACTTCCTTTTGCGGGAAAAGACGTTCCTTTTTCTGTTAAGTGGTTTCCTTTTGCGGGAAAAGACCTTCCTTTTTCAGTTAAGTGGCTTCCTTTTGTGGGAAAAGACGTTCCTTTTTCGGTTAAGTGACTTCCTTTTGTAGTTAAAGACGTTCCTTTTGTAGTTAACTGTCGCACTTTTGTTAAGTGATGAATTCCATACGGTAACCAAAGCAAGATTGTTGAAGATAGGAAAATAATGATTGTAAAGTTGTCAATAAAATTGCTTCTGGTCTTGGATGTTAATCATAAAATATTGATTATTATATTTAATAACTGACAGCTGTTTGTGTGGATTGTAACTGATTGATATATAATTTTTAAAAAATATTCATAAAAAATGTGACAAATATTTTTTAAAAAGAAAAATAGCGCTTTCCCTTTATTTTTCTATGTTTCCAAAAGTTATATTTGTATGACAACTGATAATTGTATAGGTCTGTAGTCAGTTTTTTGTAAATAGCTGTGCAATAAAACTTTTTAGCCTTCCGTTTAAAAAATAAATACATCCGAAAGATAGATTTTTCCCGATAAGTGACTTGAGTATAGTGAGTTTGTTTGGTGGGAGAGGTATGCGTGTTAGGGAGTTGGGTGTCATGTCGGTTCTCGTCTCGAATAGGTTGGTATACCTATTATATAGTTATTTACTAAATAATATTGTTATGGATAATGTAAAGCGAGGTAAAACCTCGATGTACCAGGTAACCTATGACTACCTGACGGCAAACCGGGAGAAAATGGACAGCATGCCCAATTTCCCGGTCTATTATGACGAACTGGGCGTGGACATTTCCAAACTGCTTGGATTTGCAGCCGTTGAGACAACCAATCTGACGGGTATCTCCAACCGTAAGAATGAGCTGAAAATGGTTGTGGCACAAAACGCTTACGACTTGTCGACCCGCATCTTTGCTTATGCAGAGCAAAGCAACTTGGTGGAATTGCAAAAGGATAGCTACTATCCCGAAAGTGTGCTGAAATATGGCACCGATGCATTTGTACGCGATAATTCGCGTAAACTGTATAACCTGGCGCAGGCCAACCTGGAGAACCTGGCCGCCTTTGGTGTAACAGCTGAAACACAGGCTACCTTCCTGGCCAATATCGATCAATTCGAAAAAGCGATTCCGTTGAAAAGGGATTCAGTGAGCGAGCGGGTAAAAAGAAACAAGGCCTATGATGCAGTGATGGTACAAACCGACGCCGTGCTAAAGAAAATCGATTCGCTGGCGGTTACATTGCGCCTGTCCGATCCCGATTTCTATGCAGGCTATAAAAGTTCCCGGAAAATAATCGACACCGGAACGGCTAGCCTGTCGGTAAAAGGACAAGTAGTGGAAGTAGGAAGTTTGGTACCGGTGCCCGATGCTTTTGTCGAGTTAATGCCGTTGCCCTTAAATGGCGACACGCCGCTGAAGAAAAAGACAGCCGACAAAGGCGGTTTCCGCATCAAATCGATGACGCCCGGGAATTACCAGGTAAAGGTGTCGAAGTACGGGTACACCGAGCAGGTGTTGGATGTCGCTGTCAATTCCGGCGAAACGACCAAACTCACCATTACCCTCGCCAAAAATTAGCCCCAAAGAAAAGCCCCGTTGTTGCGGGGCTTTTTTTCGATGTTACAGCGTTACATTGATGGGGTGGTAGAGACGTAGCATGCTACGTCTCTACGATCGCGTTGTTCATGGCCAACGGGTTAATCAAACACGCGGTGGTGTTTCGTTATGGTCATCATCATCGGTTTGTCCCCATTGCACGGGGTTGTTATGGACATATTCACGGATACGCATCCAATCGTAATCATCGCGGATGATATGGTCGTAGTAACGCGGTTGCCACGCAAAATCAGGTTGTGATAGTCGTGCGCGGCGCGTTACCGATGATTTAAATCCGCGGATAACGGAGGGCAACGAGCCCCGTTTGGGTGAAATATTGGCCATGTGTTGATTTTTTAATGACGGTCCGGAATGATTGGATTGAAATGCCTGCGTTGTTGGTAGAGACGTTGCATGCAACGTCTCTACGATCGTTCGATTATCGGCCGGATTTTTCAATACAACAATCCCATGTGCATGGTTCGGCATGATGACAAATTCATCCAATTGAACAAACGGGAAATGGTTGGGAATGTCCTGCCAATGTTGATGGGCGATTTCCCCCAATTCCGACAAACACATTTTCCCATTCCGGACGGTTCCGAAAAAATGTGTTTTCCCGGCGGTACAAATGGTGATGAAATAGGCCGCTTCATTGCGGTAATCCCACCAGTTGGCCCGGGCCGAAGGAATACGGTATTGTTGGCGGTAATGGTCGGACATGTATCGGTTCGGTTGGTTCAATAATGAATATACCGATTTTATGGGAAATACGGATAGGTTGGCAATGTGTTTTGTGGCTGGTAGAGACGTAGCATTGCAACGTCTCTACGATCGCATTGTTCGAGGCTATCCACAGTGGAGATAATCTGCGCAATCCCGGTTCAAACAAAAAGAGACGCGATGAATCGCGTCTCTTGAGTTAGGTTATTGGTGGTCGGGTTTGGAATTATTCTTTATACCAATTAAAACGGTAGCCAACGTTCAGGCTGAAGGTCTGGTTATAATAATGCATGGGATTAGGGATAAGGTCGCGGCCATAAGATTTGCCTACGGTTCGGTTCCAGATAAATTCGATAAGGATATCGCCCGGCTTGTCAGTCATCGACCACAGGTAGCCGGCGCCTAATAAAAAGCCGGGTTCGGTATCATTCGCCCCCCGGTCATTCTCATATGTATAATCGGTTCCTCCAACAGTCACCTTTCCTTTCTCCTTTGAGTTGAGCAGTTTGGCAAACGTAGGACCGCCCTGCAGGTACAGTTCGTTTTCCTTTACCGGGAAATAGATTTTCAACGGAACATCCAGCGTCAGGTAGTTTTGAATCCAGTCGATGCGGCCATCCACCGGTTCGAAATCCTGCAGATCGTTGTTCCAGTGTTGGGTGGCATTAATGCGGTCACCCTTTTGGATATACGATGTCCCGATACCCAATGATAGTAAGTTGCTGAAACGGAAATCGAGTACGCCACCAAAATTCATTCCGGGCTTTAAGCGGTTGCTGGCGGGGTTATTGGCATAAAAGTTATCCGGTGAGCTTCCGTTTAGATCGGTTTCGCTTTGCACATCTTCTCCATACATGTTCGCCAGGGTGAGTCCTCCTTTCAGCGATAAGCTAATTCCTTTTTTGTTGTCTTGTGCCTGCGAAACGAGAGGCAGAATCAATAATAACAGCAGCGCAGTTTTCTTCATGATAATAGATTAGTTTATTATCAGATGAAGAGTGGGCGGGAAAGGTTGCCTATTCAGATATTCATCTTCTTTATTCGTTTATCCCTTCTCGTTAGGTAGATGAAACTAACCACGGCGAGGATTAAGCTGATACTAACCATCTCCGGTGAGCCCAGAAACATATTGAAGCGTTCGGGCTCATTTATGCTGGTGTTCGTTTCGACAAAATACAGCCGGTTCCCGAACATCACCATCATCCATCCGAAATGCAAGGCCCACGAGTACCCGATATGCCCGTTGAGAACGATTAGGCAGTTCCGCACGAAGGCTACCAGGAACAAGGTGGTTAGTGTCGTCAGTTCGAGCGTTCCCCGTTGCAGGAATATCCACCGGTAAAAGGCGAAATGAGCGGCAGCAAAGAACAGGGCCAGGCCTCCTGTGGCTAAAAGGGAATTGATCTTCCATTTGCGGATAAGCAGATAGAGTGGAATCGCCCCCAGGATGATCTCTTCGTTCAGAATGTAAAAGATATCGTGGAAATAGTTCCGGCAATTGGTGAACTGAATGGCTGTCATGTGCCGGTTACCGATGTGTTGAATGAGCAGGATGGAGGCGACAATCATGATGAACGCCAGCAGAACTGTTTTGTGGAAGGTGGTGTGAGATATTTTGGTACCGGTCACCCGGCGAAACTGTTTACCCCAGATGAGGTAACTGAATAAGAGGATGAGCACCGTCCCGATGGAGGAGTACCACCAACCGTTGAAGTAGTAATAGGAAAAGAGCAGGTAAGAGCTCAATAGCAGGATGGTTAATATGGTATTTCTAATTCGCTTCATCGGGAATTACAGGAATTATTAATTGCTGTCTGTTACAATCTTTTGTCTCCTCGAAATCCATTCAAATATTCCTATGGCCAGCAACGAACCGACAGCGCTTGCCACAATATCGTATAGGTCATAATAGGTACTGGCTCCCCACATGGGTTTCAGTTCTTCGATGGTCAGTATGACGAATACAATAGTAGAACCGAGGTAGGCCAGTAACCGTCCATGCCTGGGGTTCCGGTTCACGATGGCATTGACGAAAGCCAGACTAATCAGCAAGGCAGCCAAAAAGTTGGGAAAACATCCGGTCAGCGTATCCAGAAACGGTCGGCCATGAAAGGCGGGACGGAGAACGGATTTATTGAATGATACCAGTCCAAACAAGAGAGCCAGCAGAAAAGCATTCCCGGCCAGGATTCGTTTTCTGCCTTTTACAGGAAAGTTTGGTGTCGGTTGGGTTGCATCCATAACAAAGCGGTTACTGAGTAGAAAGGTATCAAGACTTCCTAAAATATGCCAAGATAAAACACCGGTAAACCATTTTATGAATCAGGCATGTTGTCCATTAGCCTGTCAATGAAATTATCCAGGCTGTACTGTTCATGGTTTTTCTGAGCTGCCTTTAATGCTTCCTGTCCGGCTTCTTTCAATGCTTCGATATTGGCCGGCGATGCATCGGCCATGTCTTTTGCATAGTTTCTTTTGTCTAGCGGAACATCGACGCGTTTGTAGTTGTACTGATGCTCTTTGGCCAGCGAGCCAAACAATCGTTTCATCTGGTAGTCGACGGTGTCAAAGCTGCCGTCCATCATGATGTCGGGCATCGACTTGGCCCACTTGAGCAATCCCCAGTTGCCGCTTTTCTCCGATGCCGGGAAATCGACCTGTCCGCCGCCGGTCCCGATAGAGAGTATCAGCATCTGGTCAGCTGAGGGATAAGCGACCTGCGGGAAAACGGTGTTCCGGCATTCGGCGTAGCCACACATGGTCGGGTTGTTGGCATACACGCCGCCATCGATGTTCACCATCTCCTTTCCGGTGACAAGATTTTTAATCAAAGCAGAGGGAAAGTACGTAGGAGCCGCTGATGTGGAACGGGCCACATCTTTCACATAGAACTCCCGTTGTTTGTTTTCCGGTTCGCGGCTACTAAAGAAGAAAGATGATTTGGCGGCCAGGTCGTAGGTGGTCACGAGACACGGCTTCACCAGTTCGCTCATTTTCAGCTCACCGAACTCTTCGGTAAAGATTGATTCGAGATTCCGGGCCGTATATTTGCTGGCGTTGTACAGCTGACGCAAACCAAACCACGGATAATGTTTGGAGGCATTGAAGATGCGGTATCCTTTTTCGGAATAAAACTCCAGCGCCTGTGAAGCCTTGTATTTGGTCTGTGGTTGGTCTTCTCCTTTGTCCGGATTGGGCGTCAGGTAAAAGCAGGTAAGGATTCCCCCGGTGCTGGTCCCGATAATAAAATCGAAGAGGTCGGCCAGTCGGGCATTCGGATTACCGCTCTTCCCGATGTATTGCTTTTCGATGTATTCCAGAACCGTAGCCGGAATCATGCCGCGGATACCGCCACCATCGAGCGATAGGATGCGCACTTTCTTCATGATGAGGTTAATTGGTTGGAGAGTAAATTTATTGAATAAATGCTATTCCGGCAAAGCGGAAGAGTAGGAAAGGGGATGTTTCTCAATAGAATATAAGATGTCTAAATTGCGAAAGTAAAATGATTCAGTGGAATATATACCGGGACGATTTAAGTTCATCCCGGTATACATTCAAAGGATTAGAATCGGTATCCCAAAAGGAAATAGTATTGACTAAGAGGAGAACTTAGCGTAACATACGGGGAGAAGCCTCCGGTTCGTTTGTACCGGGCATCTAAAGAGAAATGATGATATTGCATTCCGATTCCTCCGATATAACCAACATCGTGTTTTTTAATGTCATCCAGTCCTTTGCTTTCCGTTGTTTCGAATCTTCCCACATCGGTCTTGTGGTTTGTCTCGTCGATGATGATACCATTGGAGAAACCTGCGTTGATATACAGATAGCAACTTTTTACCGGGTATCGGAATCTCACCATGTTATTCAACGATAGGTACGAAAAGGCAAACTCAGCATTGATCTGTTCGGTATAGTAGATATCGTGGTAATACCCATTGTAATCGGTTGACAACTGGTATGAGTTGTAGTTTAGTTCGTTGTATATCGACCATTTACCCTGGCTGCGGGGTAGAATGAAATCGAGGAACAGACCACCGGTTGGATTGACTGATGGCGATATATCGGCACTGGTCAGGTAAACCATATCATTTCCGCCAAATTTAACCGTGGAGATGGTTGCTCCAGCCACGATTCCATATTCAACGGAACCTTTATCCTTTTTCTTTTGGAATTTTGGTGCCGTTGAAGATTGTTTGTAGTAGGCAAGAAAGAGGTTTTTCAGACTGGTCTTGCTATAGTCTGTTCTCTGAATTTGTTGCCGAACGGAAGGAGCGGTATTGAAGTACAGCACCAGTTGTCCGACATATCGTTTATTGATACGGACTTTATTTTCTTTGTTCGATTTATACACATTATATACCAGCAAATCGTACTGGCCATTCCGCCCGATGTAGAAGTTCTCAATTCCCCGCCGGTTCTTCAGGTAATACAAACTTTTGTCGCCTTGTATCAGGGTTTGCAGAAAGGTGGTATCAATGGCTGTTTTTAGCTCTGTTTCATCGCCGAGGTTGCCTGCCTTTCTCGAACTGACAGATGATTTTACGACGGCGCTCACATAAACTTCGTCGTTGGCTTCGAATGATCTAATTTCGAGTGGGCTATATGTTGTTGAAGTCGTTTTTCCTTCCTGTCTGAATGTTATTTTATCCGGATTCTTATCCCAGTTTCGGTAGTCGATTTGCCCATGCAGCGTATCGCCTTTGGTGGTGACGACATAACCGGGGATAAAATTTTGTTGTGAATAAGCATTCAGCGAAAGAAAGGTTCCCAGCATTAGAATCGCCAGGGATTTGAGCATTTTTGTTGTTTTCATAGGATTATTAGTTGTTAATATTCATGGAATTATCTAGTTTGTTAGAGGAAAACATAGGAGATGGTTGCTATCATATCCACGCACGGATATTTCGCAGGTTGGTCATTGCAAAATAAATGATACAGAAGGTTAGGCATGGATGATTCTCTCCGTTTTATATACGTTGTTATACCGTTTTAATAGAAACATATTCAAAATCACAAAAAGATCAGTTCAGTAGGCGAGGGTAGCTTAGTCTTCTACAATAATAATCATTTTTATGTTTTATTGGTAAACTTCTCCCGGATAAGGGAACAGATTGGTTATGTTCTTCAGCTTATTTTCACAGAATGTATGTCTATCACACTGACAGAGGTACAAAATTTAGTCTACTGAATAACAGTCAGCATCTTTTCGTATGACATGTTTCTACCGGTAAGGATGGTAGCCGGCTGCTGTTGGTGAAAGTTTAGTTTTTATGCCTGTAATACCGGATGTGTCCCGGCAGGATAAAAGCCACCAACCATCCAATGGCTTCCATCAGCAGCTGATCGGTTAACGACAGCAAGGATGCCACATAAGCCAGTATCCCAAAGATGATGCCTCCGGCCAGGAGAAAGGGATACCTTAGAATACCACCGCTAACGACAATAGCAAAGGCAATAACGACCATGTAGATGGGATGCTGCAGTTCGAAATTGATCTGTTGCAGCACGTTATACTGAATGAGGTTAATGAGCACCAGGCTGACAAGCAGGGAAACCCAAACGTACCGGATGTAAATTTCCTGTTTGGCTACCGGTTTAGCTTGACGCAGTAAGTAAAAGATCGTGATGATGAAAGCGACCGCTCCCAATACGATGCCCAGGTTTCCCAACAACGATTGTGTTCGGGAAGCCATCAGAATCTTTTGGGTGAGGTAATTCATCGCATAACTGTAAAACATCACCCAACCCCAAAGGATGAGGAGTGCTCCGGGGCGGAATACAAAATGTTGAATAAGTCGTGATAATCCGGAAAAAACTTCGACGGGCTGCTCTTCCTGATGCTGTTCTGATTCCATGGTTTGCTGATTTAGTTATTTGTTGATCAAAGAACTAAGTTAGCTATTTTCCTAATAAGACGTAGCTATAACAAGGAGAAAGCCCTTCCCGTTTGCCAGAGGCCGGGAAAGGCTTTTATCTTTTTCTTTTTGTATTCTCTTACGAATTCCGTTTCTGCGGGTAACTCCTTTTTCGTTTGGGGCGGCTATTGCTACCTTCACTGTTGTTCCGGTTGGTTTGCCGCTGGCGCTGAAACGAGCGTTGCGGTTTGGCCGGTTGTATGGCTGGCGCTTCGCCTTCCTCACTCAAATACGGATGTTCTGCTACGACCGGAATATTCTGAGCGATCAGCTTTTGAATATCACGCAGGTACGCTTTCTCTTCGGTATCGCAAAACGACATGGCCATACCACTGGCGCTGGCTCTTCCGGTACGTCCAATACGATGAACGTAGGTTTCGGGAATGTTCGGCAGGTCATAGTTGATAACGTGCGACAGTTCTTCCACATCGATACCGCGCGCGGCAATGTCGGTGGCTACCAGAACGCCCATCCGGCCGCTCTTGAAACTTCCCAGTGCACGCTGTCGTTGTCCCTGCGTTTTGTTTCCGTGAATTGCTCCGGCATCAATACCGGCTTTCCCCAGTATCCTGACAATCTTGTCTGCACCGTGCTTGGTCCTTGTAAACACCAATGCCGAATCGACTGACTCGTTTTTGAGCAGGTGCACCAGCAATTTGGATTTGCTCTGTTTGTTGACGAAATAGACCGATTGCTCTACCTTTTCGGCCGTGGTTTGTTTGGGCCGAATGGTGACCTTCTGCGGATTACCCAGGAGCTTATTCGACAGCTTCACGATATCCGGTGGCATGGTGGCCGAGAAGAACAGTGACTGCCGTTTCGCCGGCAATTGAGCAATAATCTTTTTAATATCGTGGATGAAGCCCATGTCGAGCATTTGGTCTGCCTCATCCAACACAGAGTATTCAATATCTTTTAAGGAAATATATCCCTGGTTCATCAGGTCGAGTAACCGGCCAGGCGTAGCAACCAAAATGTCGACGCCTCTTTTGAGCGTTTGAACTTGCGGGCCTTGTTTTACGCCGCCAAAGATGACAGCATTCCGTATACCGGTATATCGGCCGTAAGTTGAAAAACTTTCTGCAATCTGAATGGCAAGTTCCCGTGTGGGAGTAACAATGAGCGCTTTGATTTTGCGCTGTCCGTTATGTTGTTTCCTTTTTTGATATAGATGCTGCAAAATCGGAATGGCGAACGCGGCAGTTTTGCCGGTGCCGGTTTGTGCACAACCGAGCAGGTCTCTTCCTTTCAATAAAATGGGGATGGATTGTTCCTGAATCGGGGTGGGTTTTGAATATCCCTCAGCAGTAAGTGCTTTCAGGATAGGTTCAATAATCTCTAATTCTTTAAATGTCATATATTTTCTGTAAATCAAGGCGGCTAAGGTAGTGTAATTAATCGGATTTAATGTAACCCGTAGATTAAGGTGAGAAAAGGTGAAATATTAACCCCTATTCCGAAGCCTCGGGACCAAAGGGGACTTAACCACTTTGATTGTAAGTGCTGCAAGTTTGATACTATATTATTGCCTTCTACAAATCCAATGAAAGCACTACTGCAACACTCACTCACTGCTTTAAAGCCCCTTTAGGCTGTATGTTTGTAAAAGCATAAGCTTCCTAAGTTTTGTAAATTAGTTTTTTAAACAGAAAAAGAAACTAAAAACCAGGAAGCTTA
>NZ_PYGC01000016.1 GCF_003014495.1 Prolixibacter denitrificans
GTTTGAAGGACTGGATTTGTTCCTTCACCCCGGGCGATACTTGCGATTTGATGGTTTTTAAGTTGTAACGGGGCTTAATTGCGCCTGGATTCGGCATAGGTTGCTTGTTATTTCTTTTTTTTAACCCCGAATAATCTACGTAGGCCATCCCTTTCAATGCCTCAAAAAAGGTATGTAAATCAAACTGCTCTTCCGGAACATACCAACATCCCATGGTTTGGCTCCAGCGGGCACCGGCTTCCCGCTTTACCCGGTCAATCAGCTGCTGGTCGTATTCAAACCGTAGGGTGACCACCATGTTATCACGGTGTCGGGCTTTTTCAAGTACGATGGTCCGGTCTGTTGGCATTTTGTTGGCTGTTATGGCTCATCAAGGTAATAAAAATCTTTCTGAAATTGGTTTTCAGTTCCTTCATGAACCCCGTTTTTCTATTATCATAATTTTTCTTCGCATACCAGATCCATACGTTCACCACAGAAAAACGACCGTTCATCAAAATTTTTGGCATAAAACATATTTTTTGCTTAAGTTAAAAACTCATTCGTTGTCAGGACAGAAAAAAAGGAGACTTTAGCGGGCGTACAGAACAGTGGGGCAGGAAGGGCGGAGGCTTTCTCTTTTTGTTCCCAAAACGGATTCAGAGCGTTCTTTAAACAGGCTCCTGGTATCCAAAATAGAAAACGGACCCCGGTAGCAAATCAAGATCTGCGGATAGCAAACCAGGGGTGCCTGGTAGCAGAACATCGTCGCCCGGTAGCAAACCAGGGGTGCCTGGTAGCGGAGCGCCGTCGCCCGGTAGCAAACCAGGGGCGTTCTGTAGCAAAATAGGGTAGTTCTGTAGCAACGCATCCCAAAAGTGTAGCAAGCCCCGAACCGTTCGATGGTAGTGCACTACGCTTTGCGTCTCTAATACGTCATACGTATCGAAAAGTATTAGATAACGGCCGGACACCCGGCCAACATGTTTAACTTCAAACAACTTAGTCTATGTCCAGACCTAAATTATCAGAAGCGGAACTGCTGGAACGCAACCGCGTAGCGTTGGAAAACGCCGAACAACAACCCGAAATTGCATCAGCCATGTCCGAACTGGGCTACGATGCCACCAAAATCGCCGAAGGTAAAACGCTGTTGGCAGAAAACCAACAAGCCTACAATTTCAACAAAACCGAGGACGATGAAACATCCGAAGCCTACAACAGCTTTACAGCCAACTACGATGCCATAGACGAGATTTATCGGAAGCACCGCAAGAAAGCAAAAGTGATTTATCGTAAAGACCCGCTGATGCTCGCTAAACTGAACATCGATGGCTCAATACCCCGAAGCTACGCCAAATGGCTCGAAACAGTGCAAAAATTCTACACGGAAGCTATTGCCGATACGGCTATCCAGGAAAAATTGGCAAGCTTGAAAATTAGTCTGGAGGAGCTGAATTCCACCCAGGCACAAATTGGAGAATTAAAAACCGCGCGGGCCAACTACCGCCGCGAAGTCGGAGAGTCGCAGGAAGCTACCAAAAAGAAAGATGCCGCATTTGCTAAAATAGACGATTGGATGTCGGAGTTCTATGCCGTCGCTCGCATCGCCCTTGAAGACCAGCCTCAGCTGCTCGAAGCTCTTGGTAAAGTAGTCAAAAGCTAGTAGCACAAAAAAAGGATGGTATCCATTTCGGATGCCATCCTTTCTATTCATCGTTATCTTGTTCTATTTACTGTTTTGTCTTCGCTTTCGCCTGAGCCTTTGCCTTCTCCTTCGCTTCCCTGTTTTCCCCATCTCATCTTCTCCCACTCTCCCTTTCTCCTTCGCTTCCCTGTTTTCCCCATCTCATCTTCTCCCACTCTCCCTTTCTCCCTTTCTCCTTTTCTTTTGCCTAAGCCTAAGCCTAAGCCTAAGCCTGAGCCTGAGCCTTTGCCTTCACCAACTCACCACTTCTCGTTGGCAATGTCGGGCCAGATGTGTTGCTCATAAATTTGTCGGATGCCGTCCATCTGCTCTGCGGATAGTTCCGGCAATTCCGATGCCTGTACGTTGGAAAGCACCTGCTCCGGCCTCGAGGCACCGGGGATGACACAGCTCACCTCTTTGAACATTAGTATCCATCGGAGGGCCATGGCTGCCAGGTTGGTCTGTTCCGGGAAGAGTCTTTTGATTTCTTCCACTGCTTCCAGTCCTTTCATATAATCCACTCCCGAGAAGGTTTCGCCCTTGTCAAACGCTTCACCGTTCCGGTTGAAGGTACGGTGGTCGTCTTTTCCAAAGGTGGTATCGGGGGTGAACTTCCCGGTCAGGAGTCCGCTGGCCAGCGGCACACGCGCCAGTATCCCGATGTTCTTTTTCGCTGCTTCCGCGAAGAAATCTTCAGCAGGACGCTGCCTCAGCATGTTGAAGATAATCTGCACCGTGGTCACATTCTCATATTCCAGGGCTTTCAACGCTTCATCAATCCGTTCCACGCTCACGCCCAGGTTCCTGATTTTTCCCTCTTTCTTCAGGGTATCGAATAGCTCGAAAATCTCAGGACGGTAGTACGTTTCGGTAGGCGGGCAGTGCAGTTGGATCAGGTCCAGCGTCTCCAGCTCCATCCGTTTCAGGCTGTCTTCCACAAACCGGCGAAGTCCCTCTGTCGTGTACGATGCATCCACATGGGGCGAAAACTGACGGCCGCACTTGGTAGCCACATAAATCCGTTCGCTGCGGGAGCGCACCAGGCGGCCCACCGCTTTTTCGCTCTCACCGTCGTTGTACACATCCGCGGTATCGATAAAGTTCACGCCGTTATCGACCGCCGAATTCAATATGACACCGGCATTCGGGTGACTGAACGGGCTGCCCCATTTGCCGCCCACCTGCCAGGTTCCCAATCCCACTTCCGAAATTTCAAAGCCTGTCTTTCCCAGTATTCGTTTCTTCATTTCTCTTGGTATTTAGTTGATTTCGTTCCGCTTTTATCGGGCAAACTGTACCCAATCCACTTCAACAGGCGTACCCGACAGTTGTTCGACGGCCAGGTTATGAACGACGCCTGCTGAAAGGGAAAAGGGGCACAGCGATGAAAATGCATTACGGCGTATCCGGTCCGGCTTCCTTCCTCGCCAGGCGGATGTAGTAAACACCTCCGGCGGTACTGTGCGGAAGCGATTGAAACTTCACCCGGACGTGTGTTTTTCCTTCAAGCATCGAATTGGGAATCGGGTATGTTACTTCCTGGAATTTTTTTTGATTCCACTTCCCGGTGTTATCCTCCGATACCAATTTCTGGTTGTCGATGTAGATATCGAACTTCCGGTTTCCCTGTTCGTCGCCCCAGTAACGGACGATTAAACTAAGGTTGGTAGCCGAATCGGTGGCCATTTGGTAGCTGAAATAGCCACCGTTGCGGGCGTCCCGCCAAAAATCGTCCCGGTTGTTTCCTGAAAAGGAGTTGGAATCCTGCATGGCGTGATCCACTTCGGGTTGTTGCTCTCCGGGAGCCACAAAATCGATTGTCCGCTTATCCAGTGCCATCCGCTTTTTCTCCAGCGTCGACAGTGAGTCGAGATACGAATGATACTGTTTAGGTGTCAGCGTCATCCAGTACATCATGTACCGGGCGTCGTGTATCAGGAAGAACGGTTCCAGCTCCACCTTTATCGGGTTGATCAATTTCCACTTCGGTGCCGTAAAGAACAGCGGCTTGTTTTTCTCGGGTACCAGCTCCTCCGGAATTTTCGACTTGTCCTTCGAAATGATGATGGGCGCGGTGTTTAACGGGAATTTTTTCCCGCTGGGAATATGCCCCCACCGGCTGTCGTCGGCAATCAGTCCTTTCAAGTCCTGCGTACCCGTTTTGGCTCCCAGTACAATGGGCCCGTGCAACAAAGCGATGTAATTCGGCACATTGGGCAGCTGCTCATAGGTATTGTGCATGGGCAACTGAATCGTAACGGTGTCGCCGGCCTTCCACAAACGGTCAACCGCGATATACGATGCCGGATGAGCCTTGTAGGGAACATTCTTCCCGTTGACGGTTATTTTCAAGGCTCCGTCTTTTACCCATGACGGGTAACGGACCATTAAGGCGAAATGCGCAGAGCCTTTCTCGACAATCAATTTGGTTTGCGGCTCATACGGGAATTTAGTCTCTTGCTTAATTTTCATTCCCCTCTTTTCCCAATTCAGTTCCGAAGCAATGAAGAGATTCAGATACAGTGAATCGCCCTGGTGGGTATAGATAAACTCGTTGTATTTACTGTGGTTTTCCATACCGCTGCCCACACAGCACCACATGGCTTCGTTTGGCGCCGAGTAGACCCGGTAACTGCGCGGCCGCACAGGAGTGAAATACACGTATCCTCCGGTCTCCGGATTTTGAGTCGACAGAATATGGTTGAATACCGTCCGTTCGTAGTAGTCGACATATTTCTCCTTCGGGTGTACCCGGAACAGATCTTCCGTCAACTTCAGCATGTTGTAGGAATTGCAGGTTTCCGGGCCTTCCACATCATTCACATAATCGGTGCACGACGAAGCGCTTGGAAAGAATTCTCTCCGGCTGTTTCCTCCGAATGCCAGCGTCCGGTTTTGTGTTACGGTTTGCCAAAAGAACCGGCCGGCTTCCACATATTTCTTGTCATGCGACAATTCACCGATTCGTTGAAAACCGATGGCTTTGGGAATTTGTGTATTGGCATGTTTGTTATCGAGGTTGTCACTGTCTTTCGACATCGGGTCCAGCAGCATACGGTGTGAAAACCGTTTGGCAGCTACCAGGTATTTCTTGTCGCCGGTCATTTGGTAAGCATCGGCAAACATTTCATTCATCCCTCCGTGTTCGGTGTCCAGCATCGATTGAATCTGGGCATCTGTCAGGCGGGAAGTGATATTGATTCCCCAATCGCAAAATTTGAGGAACATGTTTTTGGCTTCCTGGTTACCGGCATACAACCAGGCATCTCTTAAGCCTGCATACATTTTATGCACGTTGTACCACGGAACCCAGGCTTTATGATAGGCCTTAAAATCTCCGTTCTTCAGGGTACTCCAAACTTCTTTGCTGTTGGGAACGCCGCCCACATAACCTTTGCCCCATCCCGGGTGGTTGACGGTGTTGGCATCCTGGCATTTCTTCAACTCCGAAATCATGTATTCCAACCGTTGCTTACAGGCCGCATTACCGGTCGCAGCGGTGTTGATCGCCATGGCCGATAAGTAATGCCCACCGATATGTCCGTCGAGGCCGGCCCAGTTGGTATAGCTGGGAGCTTTGGGTTTCAGTCCGGCTTCTTTGCGGTAAGGCGCCAGTAAGCGATCGACATTATACTTCAGCAACGTCTGTATATTCAGGTCGCGGGCATGTTTAAACGGCCCGTCCAGTAGTTTTACGTCTTTCAGCGGAAATTCGTTGTGATACAGCTTATCCTGGGCCTGCGTGTGACCAGCCATAAAAAAGAGACCGATAAGCAAACACCAAAACGGATATTTTATTCTCATGATACGTTACTTGGTTTTAATTCTTTCGATAATAATTCCTAACCTGCCCAATATATTATATCCTCGGATAGGATTCAATTTCAGAGCCGTTTTCACGTGAAATTTATCTTATTCTTTTCATATCGTTTTCGATTAAATCCTTCAGGTTGTGTACCGGCCGTTCGATGTTATACGGAATCGGCATGCGGCTGAACTGCTGGAAGTACAGCAGGCAGGCATCTTTCCACACCTGGGCATTGATGCACTGTTTCCGGAGTTTCTTTTGCACCACGCTAAACCGTTCTTTATCGACGTATGGTTTTGCTTTGTCCCACGTTTTCTGAAAACTACGCACCTGGTCCAAACCTTCCTGGTAATGATAGCACAGGTCGTCCCAAAGGGTCAACCCGCTTTGGGTTTGATAATTCCACGGAAGGTGATGAAACCACAGCAGGTAGATTTCGGGACAGGTATTCACATCATTGAATAGCGAACGAAGCGGTTCGTGGTACTGACTAACGGCATTGCTACCGTTTTCGGTCCGGTCGAACCCGATACCCAGTGTATCGGCCTGGTGATAGTAAGGAGGGGTCCAGTCTTTGCGAACACCTTTCGGCGCCCACCAGGGACCGGGGCCGTAGTGATTTTCCGGCGCGAATATATGATGCAGTCCCAGCGGCATCATGTAGTTAACGGCCGCTTCACGACTCTCCAGCATCATCCGTTTCACCGGTTTCAGGAAATTGATGTTCCAGACAATGGGAAGAACGGTCGAATGGGTCCGGTCTTCGGCAGGAGTTGGTTTAAAGGTGAGTTTGACCCACTCATCAGCAATCTGGTCGCTGGATAATTGGTTGTTCCAGGCCAGACGGCCGAAAGCGTACCAGTTGGCCTGGGCAAACGGGTGTCCGCACCAGTTGGTGTCCAGCCCGACGTTGGCTACCCCCGCAATGGCTGTGTGTGTTTGCTGGAAAATGCTGCCGTCCGTGCAGCGGGCAACTGTGCTTCCTTTGCCTTCCTGGTACGTATCGCTTTTCAGGAACTCTTCCCACATCGGGGCTAAAAACACCAGGTGAACAGCTTGTCCCAGGTACTCCTGTGTTACTTGCAGTTCCGGCATCACCGGAGTCTTTTTCATGGCTCCGAATAGCGGGCTGAAAGGCTCGCGCGGCTGGAAGTCGACGGGACCGTTCTTTACCTGGACAATCACATTGTCATGAAATTTCCCATCGAGCGGCATGAATTCATCGTAGGCCTGTTTGGCCCGGTCTTCGTCGTTGGCGCTGTATACAAAAGCCCTCCACATAACGATACCTCCATAAGGTTTCACGGCATCGGCAATGGTATTGGCCCCGTCGGCATGCGTGCGGCCGAAGTTCTGCGGACCAGGTTGTCCTTCACTGTTGGCCTTTACCAGGAAGCCGCCAAAATCGGGAATCAGCTTGTAAATCTCTTTGGCTTTGTTTTTCCACCATTCTTTCACCTGCGGGTCGAGCGGGTCGGAAGTCTTTAATCCGCCTATCACCGAAGGGGAAGCGAAATTCACCGAAAGGTAAGTCTTAATACCATAAGGACGCAGGACTTCGGCAATCGCCCGCACTCTTTTCAGGTATTCGGTTGTCAAAACCAGCGGCGAAGCATTGACATTATCGAGAACAGCGCCGTTAATGCCAATCGAAGCATCGGCACGGGCGTATTCCTGCCACAGCTTTTTATCTTTCTCGGTTACTGCAAGTGAATCTTTGCCGTGCCAGAAAATGGAACGGCCGGCATAACCCCGTTCGATGGTGCCATCCAGGTTGTCCCAGTGATCGAGAATACGCCGTTCGTACGACGGATTCTCTACCTGTTCGGTGATGGGCTCTCCGGTTTGCTGACGACGCAACAGGTCGTAAACGCCGTATAATAAACCTAAGTCGGTGTTCGCCTCGATGCCGCCGGGACTAAGGCGGTAACCATCGCCTTTGATTAGTTTATCGTGCTTCTTTTTCAGCACAAATGTTGCATTGGCTTTGCCCTGCCAGCCTTGATGCAATTCCTGTTTGGCGATTTCGAGAGTAGGGGATTTTCCGGAGCAAACAACGTTGACCGGAGCTGTATGTTTGGCGCGCAGCCAAAGGTCGTGCCCATTCTCGGCATTGAGCGTAAGAGCGGCAAAAAGGAAAATGAGAAGCGTGAATGTGACTTTCATATCTTGGATTCTGATTTTCGTTAATGTGTAAGAGTGTCTATTGATTCGCTGTTTGGGGCGTAATGATTCGGTATTCGCCGCTCAAATGCATCAGGCTGAATAGATACATCAGTCCGTCGTAATACGGATCGAAGTAGCCGTCGCTGTACGGTTCGAGTTTGGCATTCCACAAGGCACGCACAAAATCAAGGCTGTTCTTGTCTTCGTTTACCGTGATCAGGGAGGCTGTAGCCGCGGTAGCTACCAATCCCAGCGAATGCCTCAGCTTTTGGAAACCTCCTGCCGGAAGAATGTATTCCGGTTTCGAACCATCCGGATTGAACTGATCCTTGAATGAGTTGATTCCGCGGGAGCGCAGGAAGTTTTGAAACTTTTCGGCGTAAGCTTCCTGCCATTTTTTGTCCTTTCCAAACCAAACGTAATCCATTGCAATGTTCATAGGGACCCGCCATGAATCGTAGCGGAACGCTGCGGGCATCCAGGGTGTGGAATGCGGTGTGCCGTCAAAATTGGTGTAATCGGCATTTAAACCTGTCTTCGGATTGCATGCGCGGTGAAGAAATACGCGGGCCGAGTCGGCACAATCGCGGTAGAACTGTGCGTGACCATCATGGGCATATTGGGCCCAAACCTCAAAAAAGGCAGGCACATTGTACGACGGATCGGTCCAGTGATAGCCGCCACCTTCGGGCACAAACGAAATCAGCTTGTGCTTCACATTGATGAGATTGTAGATATTCCCGGTGCCATCTTTTTTCCACATGGCATCCAGAATCTTCCTCGCATCGGCATAGTAGTTAATGCCGGTATCGTTTCCCCACCGGTTCGATGCAAACAGCAACGTCGTGACGTAATACAGTTCACCGTCCGAAGCCGAACCTTCGGAGTTCCGTTTCATGGTTTTGGGATTGAAACTCCAGGCAAAATATCCTTTTCTTGGTCCGGTTTGATGCTGAAGATAGTGTTTGGAAAAGCGCCAAATCCGGTCGAAAACGTCTTTCTTATTCATCTGAACGGCGATCATCATTCCGTATGAAAGTCCTTCCGTGCGAACATCGTGATTCTTCAGGTCGGAAATATATGCCATCGAATCGCCCACCTCGAAATAGATACGGTTGGGGCCATGGAAGAGTTGGTCATAGGTTTGAGCTATCTTTTTATCGATAGCCGACTGTTGATAACCGGCTTCTTTCAGCAAATTCCTGGATTTTACGGGTAAAATTGCGGAATCGGGATGACCATCACCAGTATTTCCGGCAAATGAATGGTTGATGCCTAAAAATAAGATGGCCACCAGCAATGAGGCTATTCGATACGGAATATTCGGTTTGATTACGTAGTTTGTTCCTTTCATCGGTTTATCTTTTATGTTTAGCTATTGGGTCTGTAAATTTCTTACGGTGTCTTACAACGATAAAAAAGTATTGTTCTATTTGAAAAGCGAAAGGTCAATGGTACCAGCCATCATGCGATACCCCAGCTCATTAGGGTGCAGATAGTCGCCTGACTGTGCTTCCGGCCGGAGGCTTAACGTATCTTTTGGGTTTCGCATGGCTTTGTCAAAATCAATCACCGCATCGAAATGGCCGCTGGTACGAATCCATTTGTTCACGGTTTGCCGGGCTGTTTCGCGGTAATCTTTGTAATAGAACGACTTTTTGATGGGAGTAATGGTTCCTCCGTATACTTTGATTCCTTGTGCGTGTGCTTCATCAATCATCTTTTCATAGGCGGCGATGAGGCCTTGCGCTACTTTGTCAGCCGCTTCCTTGTCGGGTGTTCCGCCGATATCGTTAACTCCTTCGAGAATGATTAACCAATGTACGCCATGCTGATTCAGAATGTCGCGCTGAAAACGGCTAAGACCGGTAGGGCCAAGACCTCCGTGAAGTACACAATTCCCCCCAATCCCCATGTTCAGCACACCAATATCCTGGGTCCGCTTATTCTTTAAAAGGCGCAAAGCTAGTTCGTCGGGCCATCGGTCCTGTTTATTGGTGCCGGAACCTCGTCCGTCGGTGATGGAGTTCCCGAGAATCGCGATGGCTGCTGCCCGTTTCGGGGCCATCACATCAATGCCGTTAATTACATACCAGTGGTCGGTTTTGGCGGCTTGCGAGAAATCGGCATTAGGCGAGGAATGGTCGCCTGCGAGCAAATACGAAGTTGTGCGTGAACCCGGATGCCCGGTTACGTCGGGAGATGTTTCTCCGAAGGCAATGGTAATAGCCACTTGCATTCGCGGTTTGAGTTTGAATGAAACCGGGTCGGAAACAACCGTTTTTCCCGGCTCCATCGTGACATCCGTTTGTCCGTTAAAAGTTAGTTCTTTGGAGGTAGACGGCTCAATTTCACTTCCGCCTTTCGAAACCGCGATGTGAACGGTCTTCATGGTCACCGGACTTTCGCTGAATCTATTGGAGAACCGGAACCGCAGTTGCTTTCCGCCAATGGAAACACAAACCACCTGACGCAACGTATTGTTAGTTAATCCCGGTGCCGGCGGCATATTACGGTGTTCAACAAGTTGCGGGGCGGTGGCCCAGGTACCCACCCACGATTTTGATGAAGTAGTTTTATTTTGTGATATAGCTGCCGTGCCTGTTGTTAGCAGGACAGCCATGATAAGAATGAGTCGTTTCATTGGTTTCGATTTATTATTCATTCGGTTGATAAAGAGGAGCTCATCAATGTCAGAGTAGAGCTCCTTTGTTGCTCGTAAAGCATTGTGTTATTTACCCTTGTTGGGATAAAGCATAGTCAATCGCAGTCATGATGCCCTCCAGCTCTGCCAAACCTTTCAGCCTTCCGATGAGCGGATACCCCGGATTGTACTGGTGATTGAAATCATCGAGGAGTTTCAGTCCATGGTCAGGTCTCACCGGCATTTTGAAATCATCGCGACCAACTTTAATTCTTCGTTTTTGCTCCTGCAATAATGCCGTTACAAGAGGAACCATATTTTGTGTACCGGTTAAGTGACCAGATTCATAAAAGCTTCCGTCTTCCAGCATTTGCGTGTTCCTAAGGTGAACAAAGTGGATCCGCTCACGGGTCTTTTCAATGATTTCAGCCAGATTGTTTTCTCTTCGCGCTGAAAGGGAACCGGCGCAAAAGGTGATACCGTTGTTAGGTGATGAATTAGCCTTGAACAACCACTCGTAGTCGTCCAACTGCCCGATAATGCGGGGCAGTCCCAGAACCGGGAACGGGGGATCATCCGGGTGAATGGCCAGACGGACACCCGCTTCCTCAGCAACCGGAATTACATCGTCAAGAAAGGCTTTTAGGTTTTCCCGCAGTTTCGCTTTGTTGATGTCTTTGTAGCGGTCGATAAATTCCAGAAACAACGCTTTCGGGTCGGGAACCGAACCATCAATCACTCCGTCGATAAATCCCTGCGTTACCACAATAATATTATAAGCCAACTCCTCCGCCTCTTCTTCCGTCATTTTATTGAACACCGTTCGGGCTTTGTCAACCAGTTCCAGGGGATAGTCAGCTTCTGCGCCCGGGCGTTTCAGTATGAAGACATCGAATGCCACAAAAGTGGGGAAGTCGAAATACATCGACTCAGCGCCATTGGGAAGTTTGTAATGAAGGTCAGTCCGGGCCCAGTCGAGCACGGGCATAAAGTTGTAGCAGATGGTATCGATACCGCATTCACCCAGATTACGGACAGATTGCTGATAGTTCGCAATCAACCTCGGCCGGTCGTCTGATCTGATTTTAATACCTTCACTTACCGGAAGACTTTCCACCACACTCCACCGCATGCCGTGCGATTCGATGGCCTCCTTTACCTTTAGAATTTCATCCTTGGGCCAAACTTCCCCGTTAGGAATATGATGTAGAGCTGTTATGACGCCTTCAACTCCAATTTGGGCCAGCTGCTCCAACTTAATGGGGTCTTTCTCTCCAAACCATCGCCATGTTTTTTCCAGAGCCATTTTAAGCCTTTTTTGTTCTATAAATTAAACTCCGCTGAATGAACTGAACCCGCCATCGACCGGCAGAATGACTCCCGTAATGAAAGAAGCAGCATCAGAGCATAAAAACTGCACAGCGCCATTCAGTTCCCTGATATCGCCAAAACGCCCCATCGGGGTTCGTCCGATTACTTTTTTACTGCGTTCGGTGTACGAACCGTCGGGGTTGATGAGCACATTACGGTTCTGATCGCCGATGAAGAATCCGGGAGCGATGGCATTCACACGGATTTTTTCGCTGAATTTCGTCGCCATTTCCATGGCCATCCACTGTGTGAAGATGTTGATACCCGTTTTAGCTACCGAATATCCGGGTACGCGTGTAATGGCAGAGTAGGTTGCCATTGACGAAACAGTGACAATGCTACCTGCACCTTGCTTTGCCATTGCTTCTCCAAATACCAGACACGGGTAGATAGTTCCATTTAAATTGAGGTCGGTCACTTTCTGAAAATCCTCAATTTTCATATCAAAAACCGTTTGTTCTTCCGTTAAGGTAGCGCCCGGCATATTGCCACCGGCAGCATTGATCAGGATATCTACTTTGCCCCATTTCTTTATAAGGATCTCGCGAGCTTGCCGCAGTTCCTCCATATCGAGTACACTACCCACAATTCCAAAAGCTTCTCCACCCAGTTGCTCCAGCTCCTTAACCCGGTTGTTGATTTGTTCCTCCCGAATGTCGAGGATGGCTACTTTCGCACCTGCTTCGATCAAACTACGGGCGATACTGCCTCCCAAAACACCGCCACCTCCGGTAACGACTGCAACTTTTCCATTAATATCAAACATTGTTCTATTATATTTTGTGTTGATTTATTTGATTCAGATGTATTTGGTTTTTACTTTCTTTTCAACCGGTATAGGTATGCCGGCCGTTGTTTTCCCCCTGTGGTTTTTTCATTCAGCCGCTCTACTAGTTCCTGTGAAATCACCTTCTTCCTGAAGTTTCGGTTGTCGATCGTTTCATGAAGGAATGCCTGAAACAGATCGTGCATTTGGTTCAGCGGAAATTTTTCCGGCAGGAGATTGATAAGGACTGGCTTTCGCCATATTTCATCTCTAAGCCAGCTCAGCGCTGTGTCGATCATATTATTATGGTCAAACGGTAATTTTTTAATTCCTTTTACCTCGAACCATTTTACTTTTTTCGCATGTGCACCGGCAAGCAATTCAAATTGTTCCGGTTTCACTAAGGCACAATATAAAACAGAAATGACCCGGCGATCAGGATATCGGTCTGTATCGCCAAATACGTCTACACGAGATAAAAACAGGTTGGAGATGCCAGTTAATTCGTGCAACAACCTTCTGGAAGCATCATCCATGTTCTCATTGTAGTATACATAACCACCAGGAAGTGACCATCGGTCAAGTTCAGGCTGCTTGTCCCTTTTGATTAACAGTATTTTAAGCTCTCCATTTGCAAACCCGAAAATGGCATTATCGATAGAAATGTTAGGCAAAATTTCGTTCATAGGAAAAAAAGTTCTACTTTGCGTACAAAGTACGTAAATAAAAATTAATTTTAAGCACTTGTAAGAGTTAATTTTTTGTGACGAATTATGTTAATGTTTTGAAATCATTGGCCTACGACAAGATGAATTTTTATTAAGCAGAAGCCTTTAATAAGCTGACTACTCATCCAAATCAATGAAAATTGAAGATAAAATACTGCTTGATGAAATAAGGAAACGCAACAGCAAAGTATTTGAGATGCTGTTCCGGGATTATTATGCCTCGCTAATAAGGTACGCCGACGGATTTGTTTTCGACAAAATCGTTAGTGACGATATTGTGCAGAACTTTTTTATTTATCTCTGGGAGAATGGAGAGCATCTGGATGTGAAAAGTTCTCTCAGAGCTTACTTCTATCAATCGGTACGCAACAGGTGCCTGAATTATCTGCGTGATTTAAAAGTGAAAGACAAACACAATTTGCTGTTCCTGGAGGCCAGTTTAAATAGCAACGATCCATCGCTTTTGCAGGACCCTGATATTGTAGATCAAATTCATCAGGCATTGGAGTCACTTCCAAAAGAAATGCGGGATATTTTCAGGTTGAAATATTTAAAAGGCGCAAAGACGAAAGAAATTGCCAGTCTAAAGAAAATTTCCTCAAATACCGTCAAAACACAGCTTCAACGAGCGAGAGAAAAGCTGAAAAAGAGATTAATTGAAACAACATCCATCAATTTTTTTCTGTAATGCTGTCACCCATTTTGATATTCCTCGTGTCTCAGGAGTAAAGATTCCTAATATAAATGGAAACGAACGACAACTTCATCGATATAAAAATCATCTGGAAAGTTATTCACAATCAGGCTACCTGGCGGGAAAGAGCAACGCTTGAAGCATGGTTGCAGGAGGACGAGAAGCATCAGCGTTATTACAATAGTCTAAAGGAGTATTACGAACGCGGTTCGACTATCAATCTGTCACGCGACGAAACCGATGGAGCCTGGAACAATGTGAAACATCGGATTTCCAGCAAAAAAACAAATACACGACGTCGGTTGATTCTCATCTCATCTGTAGCTGCTTCTTTGATTCTGGCTTTCACTTTTTTCTATTACAGCCAGCAGAATCGGCATGAGACTCCGGTGGCTGAAAACGTGAAGACAATCCAACCTGGTTGCAAAAAGGCAGTGCTTATTCTTGATGATGGGAAAAGCCTTAACCTGGCAGAAAACGATACTTTCCAGATTAAAGAAGACGGTGCATCGCTTAAAAACTCAGGAAACAAACTGCAGTACACCGCTGCATCGAAACCTTCCGAAAAGATAAGCTACAACACATTGAAAGTACCACGGGGAGGAGAGTACTACCTGGTGTTAGCCGATGGAACCAAAGTTTGGATGAATTCAGAAAGTACGTTGCGGTATCCGGTCAAATTCGCTGATAACGAAAGACAAATTGAACTAACCGGAGAGGCATATTTTGAAGTGACCAAAAATAAACACAAACCGTTTCGGGTTGTTTCGGGCAAGCAAATCGTCACGGTATTGGGAACGCACTTTAACATCTCAGCGTACCCGGAAGACTCGGTTACTTATACTACTTTGGTTGAGGGGCATGTGAATGTGCAATTGAAAGGTGATCCGAACGTGCAGCAATCACTCGTTCCCAATGAGCAAAGCGTTGTAAAGCTGAAGGATAATCAAATTACGAAGCGGGTGGTCGATCCGGCCCGCTATGTAGCGTGGAAAAACGGGCGATTTATTTTTAAAGATGAACGACTTGATGACATGATGAACACATTGTCAAGATGGTATGATGTTCAAATAGCTTTTTCAAATCAACGGGCAAAACAAATTCAATTTACCGGTAATCTGGAGCGTTACTCTGATTTTTCGGAGATATTGAATCTGATTGAAAAAACGGACGAAGTCAAATTTTCGATAAAAGACAACCTGGTAACAGTAAAATAAAAAAGCGGGAAATGGTGCGTACACTTCCCGCCAATCACTTTTTGGTGAGCGTTTAAATAGTAATTATCTAAACAATTCAAATCTATGAAAAAAAACCGAAGTATACCTGCTATTCACGGTAGGTTAAGAAGAATCTTGCTCGGTATGGGAATTGCGTTTGCATTCCTGCTCCTTGATTTCGGAAATGTAACGGCAAGTGTCTATTCACAAGAGACAAGTGTCCGGGTAAAAGTGGAGAATGCTACAGTTGAGGATGTTCTTAAGAACATTGAAGAACAGACGGAGTTCCGTTTTCTGTATCGTTCCGACTTACTGCGGAATATTCCAGCCCAGAATGTCAATGTAGAAGATGCGAGGGTTGAGGATATTCTGAATAAAATATTGGTTCCGTATGGTTTCACTTACGAAATCGACGATCGGACAGTAATTATCAAAAAGGCCGATAAACCGGCTGATGTAAAGAAGCCTGCCACACAGCAAAAGCAGGACATTAAAGGAAAGGTGACCGATAAGGAGGGAAAGCCGATTCCGGGCGTTTCCATCGTGGTAAAAGGGACAACCATGGGAACCATTACCGATCCTGACGGAAACTACACATTGTCGATTCCCGAAAAAGCACAAACACTCGTATTTTCATTTGTGGGAATGGAACCACAGGAAGTTGCCATCGACGGCCGTTCGCAGATCGATATTACCATGAAGGATTCAAATGTCGGGCTGAATGAGGTGGTAGTCGTTGGATATGGTACACAGCGGAAAGAAGCGGTAACCGGTTCGGTTGCATCGATAGATGGAAGTAAGATGCGCGAAGTAGCATCTTCCAATATTACACAGGCACTGCAGGGACGTATGCCGGGTGTTCAGATGTCGCAAACATCATCGAAGCCGGGTGCCGATATGCAGATTCGCATCCGCGGTACGCGTTCGCTGACTGCTGATAACAACCCGCTGATCGTACTTGACGGTATCCCCTTTGCCGGGTCAATTAGCGATATCAGTCCCAGTGATATCAAGAGCATCGATATTTTGAAAGATGCGTCGGCAACCGCTATTTATGGTTCACGCGGAGCCAACGGTGTAATATTGATAACCACGAACAAAGGGAGACGAGGACAAAAAGCACAGATTACCTACAACGGTTACTACGGCTTGAAAAGTGTTTTTGCCAAATATCCGATGATGAATGGTCCAGAGTTGCTTGCTCTTCGTCAAGCTGCCGGTCAGTATTCAAATGGAGAAGATGAATCGAATGATGTAAATACTGATTGGCAAAGCTTGTTGTACCGAACAGCTGTGGTAACAAACCACGATGTTGGTCTTTCCGGTGGTACCGACAAGGGGAGCTACAGCTTTGGTGCAGGTTATTACCATGATGAAGCGGTTATACCTACGCAACAATACGAGCGTTTCACATTGCGGGGAGCTGTAGATCAATCGGTAGGAAAAAGTTTCCGCTTCGGATTCACGACGAATAATAACTATAACGTAACAGATGGTTCGCAGGTGGGACTTTACGGTGTTTTGAGCATGTCTCCTCTGGCCAGCCCGTATAACCAGGATGGCTCATGGAAAAGAACCGTTAAGATGCCGCTGGACGAAAACTGGGTCTATTCAAAAGCCGTACTCGATAGTCTGAAGAATCAGTGGTTGAGTCAAACGAAAGCTTTTGGATCATACAACTCTTTGTACGGAGAGGTAAAAATCCCGAAAGTCGAGGGCCTGAAGTATCGTGTCAATCTCGGTTTGAACTTCCGTATGAGTAATGGAGGTAGTTACACAGGAGAGGGAATTAACAGCAGCAATGCGACGACTCCTTCAACAGCTTCTGTCAGTAACTCGCTTACAACCAACTGGACAATTGAAAACCTGTTGACCTATGATCGCACTTTTAACGAAAAACATCATGTAAATGTCGTAGGCTTGTACTCTGCAGAACAAACCAAGTACAATCGGTCATACATGTCAGCAAAGGATATTCCGTCGGATGCTTTCCAATATTACAATTTGGGACGTGCGCAAGGTGAAATCACGGTGGATCCTAATCAGCAATGGTATCAGAAAAGTGGTTTGGAGTCATGGATGGGACGTATCATGTATTCATACGACAACCGTTACATGTTAACAGCAACTATTCGTTCCGACGCGTCTTCCAGGTTGGCAAAGGGACATCAGTGGCACACTTATCCTGCTGTATCAGTCGGATGGAATATCAAGAACGAATCGTTCATGAAAGATATCAGGCCAATTGATATGTTGAAGTTACGCTTGGGTTACGGACAAACCTCCAACCAGGCTGTTCAGCCTTACGCTACGCTTGGACTGTTAAACACCCGGCCATACAATTTTGGTTCAACCGACTATGCAACCGGCTACTATGTGTCGCAACTTCCCAACCCCAATTTAGGTTGGGAGTACTCGGAAACAATGAACTACGGTTTGGATTTCAGTCTTTGGAATGGTCGCCTGTCGGGTACCGTAGAGTACTATGTAACCAATACAAAAGATATTTTGCTGAGTGTTAATTTGCCCAGCACGTCCGGAGTAAGCAGTTACGTGGGAAATATTGGTCAAACCCAAAACAAAGGTCTGGAGTTTTCACTTAACGGTAAAATACTGGACAATGTCAATGGATGGACCTGGGAAGCAGGCATCAATGTATCTGCTAACCGCAACAAACTGGTCGCACTGGCATCGGGACAGGAAAAAGACGAAGCCAACTGGTGGTTTGTAGGTCATCCGATTAATGTGATTTACGATTATCAGAAAATAGGCCTCTGGCAACAAGGAGATCCATATTTGGATATCCTGGAACCAGGAGGGAATGTCGGTATGATTAAAGTGAAATATACCGGTGATTACAATGCTGACGGTACGCCGACAAGGGCAATTGGCCCCGATGACCGGCAAATCATGAGTGTAGATCCCGATTTTGAAGGCGGTTTCAATACCCGTGTGGCTTATAAAGGATTCGATCTGACCGGTGTTGGAACCTTCCAGCATGGTGGAATTCTCATCAGCACTCTTTACTCAGCATCGGGCTATCTCAACATGTTGAGCGGACGAAGAAATAATGTACAAGTGGATTACTGGACACCGGATAACACAAATGCTACCTATCCGAAACCGGGTGGTGTAACAAGTGGAGACAATCCCAAATATGGCAGTACGCTGGGTTACTTCAGTGCATCGTACCTGAAAATCCGCAGCCTGTCATTGGGGTACAATTTCGATCGTAACAGTAGCTGGCTAAAATATGCAGGTATTAGTAAACTACGGCTTTATGTAACGGTGCAGAATCCATTTGTAATGTTCTCGCCATTTCATAAAATGTCTGGACTGGATCCTGAGACCAACTCATACGGTAACGAAAATGCAGCAGTACCCTATTCTGATAACCTGAAACGTTTGTTAACGTTGGGTACAAACACTCCGGCAACACGCAATTATTTGTTCGGCATCAATTTGACATTCTAAAAAAGGACTATAATGAAACGTATACATATAAAAACTTTTATGGGAGCAATCGTGATGTCGTTGTTCCTGGCGTCTTGCTCTAATAATATTTTAGATGAGCAGCCGCGTAGTATTTATACACCTGATTTTTTCAAAACCGAAAAAGGTGTTTACGGAGGATTGACTTCTTTGTATGCACATCTGCGCTATATCTACGGAGAAGCTTACTTCTATAATACCCTGGAAACCGGTACCGATGAAGCAACTTATGCTCAGAGTGCGGACCAGAACTTTAAAGTGATGGATATGACGGGTCAGGGTGATATCACCTCGACCAGCAGCCGTAGTGACAGATTGTGGGGAGCTACTTTCCCTGACATTAACACGGCAAGTGGTATCATCGAAAATGCCAGCGCAGTAGGCATATCCGACGCTTTGATTGCTGAAGCCAGGTTCTTTCGCGCATTTGACTATTTTCTGCTGGTACAAACGTTCGGTGGAGTACCATTGGATTTAGGTGCAGGGGAACTGAAGTTTAACACATCTCCTGTCAGGGTTTCAACCCGCAATACGGTACCCGAGGTTTATACCAAAGCCATATTCCCGGACTTACTGAAAGCAGTAGCCGACTTGCCCGTCAATCCAAGGGTAACCGGTGGTGCCACGCAAACACTTGCCCGTCTTTATTTGGCTAAAGCCTATCTCACCTATGCGTGGTGGCTTGAAAATCCCAATAATATTCCTACTTATCCGGCGAGTGACCGGGTTGATCCAGACGGACATGATGCTCAGTGGTACTTTCAACAGGCATATAATGTAGCAACAGCTGCCATCGACGATCCCGGACCTTTCGGATTACAGCCAACTTACTATGACGTTAACTGGGCTCCCAATGATCGCAATAACGAAATATTGCTGTATGCCGATCACACCGAGACCAGTGAATATTACAACGGAAGTAGCCTTACATACAGTAGCGCCGGTGATCATGATAACTGTGCTGTTTGGATGATGACGTGGAACTACACGGTGATTCGAAGCAGCTCTTCCAACACCGAATGGTCAGCAATGAGTTCTGTTCAGCGTGAAGCAGAGCAGCATTTGGGACGCCCATGGACCCGTATGTGTCCTACGATTGGTGTAATCAAAAACACTTTTGCTGATAAAACGAACGATTCGCGGTACGACGGTACCTTTACTACGGTTTACAGAGGTAACTGGGATAAAGCCGGCATCACTGGCCCTGTTTATAATGCAAACTTTATGGAGGTTCAGCCCGGCGATGCAATATTGACTTTCTTAAACAACGACCCGGCAACTTCGCTTACCTATCCAAGTGGAGCAGGTAATAGCAACATCGGTGCAGCTGAAGTTCCCGGACGGTCCGACTTTGTGATCGCGCCGAGCGGAATTAGCCGGATTGTATATCCTGGCCTTTGGAAGATTGGTACCTATCGTACCGATAACAACGGAGGCTTGGGACAACCGAATGCCGCTGTAACCCGTCCATTCAATATTGCTAAATTTTCTGAGCTCTACTTCATAGCAGCAGAAGCGGCAGTGAAAGGGGCTGCCACAACAGCAGGCAAATCCGCCAGGGATTTAATCAATGTGATTCGTGCGCGTGCCGGAAAATGGCGCTATGACAACAACGGTGATTCTACCAAAGTGGAAGATCATAGTGCTGAAATGGTCGCAGCTACACCTGCGAATATCACGATCGATTATATCCTTGCTGAGCGTTCACGTGAATATTACGGCGAAGGTTATCGCTGGTTCGACCTGGTGCGCACCCAGAAATGGGGCGAACTTGCCGGAACCTATCAAATTGGCGGAGCTAATTATGGAGATCATACACCGCAAACTGTGACGCGGAATATTCAACCGTATCTCTATCTGCGTCCAATTCCACAAAGCCAGATCGATGGTCTTGAAATGAGTGAGGCAGATAAAGCAGCTTATCAAAATCCGGGTTACAATTAACCGCGACTGTTTTATTGTAAACTGATACTGATACACAAAAGGGAGTTGGGGTGACCAGCTCCCTTTTTTTGCGAAGTAAAGTAGAATTTATAGTGAAAATCACAGGTTCGCTGCTGCTGATGGATCGGTCACGGTTCTGTTGTTTGACAAAGATTTGCACCGTTTTTTTACACGTGGAGAATGTTCAGTTCAGGAAAGTCGTGCAGAGCAAAAGGTCGATATTTTATTGTTCTTTATCCTCTTCCTCCATCGATTTGTGTTGTTTTTCGCTGTACTCTTTGGGCGAAACGCCATAATGAGATTTAAACGTGTTGGAAAAGTGGGAGAGATTGGAGTAACCTACGGCATATGCTACTTCGCTTACATTGAGCTTCTTGTTGGCGAGCAGATAAGCGGCCTGTTTCATCCGGATATTTCGGATAAAATCGCGCGCCGAATGATTCGTCAGCTCCTTTAGCTTGCGGTGCATATGAACCCGACTGATCCCGACACCTTCAGCCAGCATCTCGACGTTCAGGTTCTTTTCTGAGATATTATCCTTAACAATCGTCATCACTTTCTGCATGAGAATTTCGTCGTGTGACTTTAACGCAGTGTCAACTAATCCGTGTTGCTCTTCGGTGTCTTTGAATTTTTCGTAAATCCTTCTTCTGTTTTCAAGTATTCCGGCGATGGTTTTTCTTAACAGTTCACTGTTGAACGGTTTTACCAGGTACATATCAGCTCCGGTTTCAATTCCTTCAACGCGATTTTCTTCTTTAGAGAGGGCAGTCAACAGAACGACAGGAATGTGGCTGGTATGAATATTTCCTTTTACTTTTTTACAGAAGGCGATACCGTCCATCTCGGGCATCATGATATCGCTGAGAATTAGGTCGGGATTTTCATCCATCAGACTTTCAAAAGCTTCTTTCCCATTTTTATATTCTACCACGTTATAGGTTCCCGAAAGTTCGTCTACCAGGTAATTCCTGATCTCATCTTCATCATCAATAATCATCACCTTGTAACTGGTCTTTGGCTTTTGGTGTTTCGGGTGACTCTCCTCAATTATCCGAGGCGATACTTGTGGTGTAATCCGTTGAATGGGAGTCGGCAAAAGGTTTTCTTCGGTTACCAGATCTTCTTTCGGCAAATGTTCATTTCCCAAGGGTAGGGTAATGATAAACTTGCTACCCGGGCCATCCGTACGATTTTTAGCGATGAGTTCACCATTGTGCAGCTGAACGAGTGACCGAGACAGGTGCAAACCAATCCCTGTTCCGCCCATGTATCTCGCTTCCTTGGAATCGACCTGGTAAAAACGCGAGAAGATGCGTTCCAAATCACGCTCTTTAATACCGGTTCCGCTGTCACTTACAGTAATTCTCACCCGTTCGGTCCGAGCCTGCTTTTCCGTAGGGACTTTTTCTATATGAATTTTAATTGAACCACCTTCCGGCGTGAATTTGAAAGCGTTGGATAATAGGTTTAGAATTACTTTCTCGAAGTTCAGCGGATCGATCCAAACCTGAATATCCGGGTCGGTCGTTTCGATTTCGAATGAAATATTCTTGCTTATTGCCAACAGGTCATATGAATGAGAAATTTCCCGGGTGAAATTATATAGATTGGTTTGCTGAAACTTGACCAGGAGCAATCCTTTATCGATTTTTCGCACATCCATCAGCTGGTTAACCAGTCTGAAAATTCTACTGGCATTTTGATACATCACTTTGTATAACCTGGAAGTTTTCTCATCGGATTTTTGGTTCAGTAGTTTTTCCAACGGATCGATAATCAATGCCAGTGGCGTTTTAATCTCGTGCGATATGTTGATGAAAAACTGCATCTTCATTTCGTTAATTTGTTCGGCGTGCCGACGCATAAGCTTCTCCCGGTAGAAAAGGATGATTCCATAGAAAAGACCGAAAATCAGCAATACCCAGAGTGCTTTAGCCCAGGCCGTTTTGTACCAGGGTGGAAAGATAATGATGGTAAGCTTTCGGGGATTTGAAATTTGGGCCTTATCAACGGCACGGACGTAAAAAGTATACGTACCATGCGGGAGATTGGTGTAGGTTGCTCTCCGGTTCATGGAGTTGGTGATACTCCAGTTTTCATCGAATCCAACCATCTTATACTGATAGGAGATGCGTGACTGGTTGGCCAGCTCGAGCGATGTAAAACCAATGGAAAAAACATTGTCGCGTTCACGTAGCCGGACGGTGTCGGCCAACACAATTGATTTATTTAGTATGATATGTTTTCCTGATTGCTGGCCGATTTGAACCGGTTGGTTAAAAAGAGAGAAATCGGTTAGAATGACATCTCTGATTTTTTGTTTGAAATTTGGATAATTTTTCTTGACTTCCGTGATTCCATTGATACCACCGAAGAACAATTCCTGCCGGCTGGTTTTAAAGGAAGCGTTTCGTGAGAACTCGTTGGACTGGATTCCATCCGAAGCATAATAGTTGGTAAAGAGTTCTTTCTCGGGGTCAAACCGAGACAATCCTTTATGCGTACTGATCCAAAGCTTATGATGCTCGTCTTCCTGGATCGCGCATATCACATTACTCCCCAAACCGTTCTCCATCCGGTAAACTTTGGTTTGAAATGTTTGTGGATCAATTTTTTCCAAACCATCGTAGGTGCCTACCCAAATTGTTCCTTTCGAATCTGATTGGATGCAGTACACTGTATTATTAACGAGCGTTTTATCTGCTTCTGAAAAACGGGTTACCACACCGGCTTTCGGATCAACCACATAAAGTCCGCCATATGTTCCCACCCAATATCTTCGGTCTTTATCAATGAAAATATCGTTGACCCATTTTTGTATCTGGTCATTTAATGAATCGGGAATATTCAAGCCTTTGTAAAATAGTTGTGTTTTGGGGTTGAAACGACAGATCCCGCCGCCTAAAGTACCCAGTAAAAGTTCACCGTTTGAATCCTCTTTGATGGTCGTAATTTTGTCGTTTGCCAGACTGTGGCCGTTTTTGGGGTCGTTTTTATATATTTTGATGGATTTATTCTCTTTATCGTAGCGGATGAGCCCGTTGGAATACGTACCAATCCATAAATATTGATCTGGTCCGTTGTGAAGAACCAAAATGTTATTTCCCCTGGTAACACCTTTGGGATCTCTCAGGGTAAGGTGTTTGACCTTTTCATTAGCCAGGTTTAACCGGTAAATACCGTCGCCATCTGTACCAATCCAAAGAATATCACCTTTACCGTCGATGGAAGTAATACTGCTCGAACCGATGCTGTTTTTTCCAAAAGCTTCGTATCCGAAGTGTCTGAACATCTCGGGTGTGTCGGGGAATAGAAAAAGTCCTTTTTGGAAAATACCAACCCAAAGATTCCCTTCTGTATCTTCGATGATAGAATGAATTTTACTTTTCGAGAAATCGAAAGACGAACTTGAAGGGGAGTGGCTTTCCAGTTGATTTGTTTTTCGGTTCAGTAATTTCAACCCGAATCCATCAGTTCCAACCCATAATTGATGTTGAGAATCGAAGTAAAGGCTTTTGACAGGGAGATTACTCTGAGTGGTTCCGGCGGATGGAATCCTTTCAATTTGCCTGGTATTCTTGTTTATACGAACCAATCCTCCGTTGAGGCTCCCAACATAAATGCCGCCGTGATTATCCTGGCAAATGCTGGATATATCGTTGCTTGTTAATGCATATCCTCGCGGTGCAGATTGTCTGAAACTTAACACTTCGTCTGTTTTCGGATTGTACGAGTTTAGCCCTTCATCATCGGAACCAAGCCAGACGGTACCATCGCTATCTTCAAAAATGGTACGCAAAAAATGGCTGTTGAGGCGTTCATTCAATCCTGTTAGTTGGACCGGGATTTCGGTATCTCTTTTTATACGAAAAACACCGTATCCGGAAGTCGTCATCCAGATATCACCATTCGATGCACAAATGATCGAGCTGATATACGGATGAATGTTGGTGCTGTCGGTAAACAGTTTTATTTCCCTGAAAGTCTCGGTGGCATAATCGTAAATCTGAAGACCATTAATTAGTCCGACCCAAAGGTTCCCATCCTTGTCTTCCGCCAAGGATGTAACAAAATTTGATTTAAGCGATTGCGGCTGATTGTCATGGTGTGAATAGGAAGTGTATTTGATGCCGTCGAATCGGTTCAGTCCATCTTCGGTAGCTACCCAAATAAAGCCCATGTGATCCTGAAATACCTGATTAATTAAACTATTTGACAAGCCTTCATTGTGGTCAAACAGTCGTTTGGTTTGGGCATTCGATATACAAACCCCAAAATGGAAAATTGCAACAATCAGGATGAAAAGCTTGGATCGCATAAGTCTTTTTCTGGGCTAGTCTAAATTAAAAAAAAATCCGGATATACTTCCCGAGACAAAAATATTGTAATCGGGTAAACTGTGTAACCGGGATCGCACAAAATGTAACCATTTCGCAAGATTTGTAACGTACGGAAAAGCATAGGTAACTAACAGCAAAAGCGCACGCGAGATATATACCTACATTTGAAAGAAGAATCTAACGAAAATCCAATTTTACTAATTACCTGCTGGATGAATATTGAAAAATTCCAGCCAGTAAAAAATTAAAACTTTAATTATAAAAAATTTCAGACAACCTAACTTGTCGTGAATTAATCCAAATCTATGAAGCATTACTTTCCAAAAAGGAGGTCTGGGAGAATTACGCCTCCGATCGATCTGACTAATCCTGGAAAAGAAAAATCTCTATCCAATTATCTAACAACTAAATTCATTTCCTATGATGAAAACTGACACAATCAAAAGGAGAATTACGGTAACATTCTTCCTTCTGTTTTCGGTAACTTTTGTCGCGCTGGCACAAAATATCAAGGTAACCGGAAAGGTGACTGATAAAAAGACCGGCGAATCCATCCCAGGTGTCAGTATACTGGTGGAAGGCACCGCTCAGGGAACAGTTACTGACTACAATGGAGTCTATACTTTAGATGTTCCCGGGAATGCCCGGTTAACATTTAAATTTGTGGGCTATCAGCCGCAAACTATTCCTGTCGACAATCGTCGAACCATTAACGTTATCCTTCAGGAAGATGTTAAGTCGCTCGATGAAGTTGTTGTGGTGGGATACGGACAGATGAAACGGAGCGATTTAACCGGTTCGGTTGTTTCGGTATCCGACAATGCTATACAGGAATCCGTTCCAACATCTATTGACCAGGTTCTTAAAGGACGAGCTGCCGGTGTACAGGTACAGCAAAACTCCGGAATGCCCGGTGCCAGTACCTCAATCAGGATTCGCGGTATCAATTCTTTGAGTGCATCTAACGAGCCAATCTACGTGATAGATGGTGTTATAATTGACGGCGGGGCAACCAGCGCTGGGAACACAAATACAAGTGCATTGGCTTCTATCAACCCGGCCGATATTGTTTCGATGGATATTCTAAAAGACGCTTCTGCAACTGCCATTTATGGTGCCCGTGGTTCTAACGGTGTAATTATTATTACAACCAAGAGGGGGCAAAAAGGAAGAGCAACGATTAACTATAATGGTTACGTTGGTTGGCAGCAAATACCCACCAAGCTCGATGTGCTCGATTTGCAACAGTATGCCACACACCGGAATACCCTGGCTGACCTGGGATTGATCAATTACAACAATAATTTTGTCCGCCCCGATTTATTAGGCAAAGGAACGGATTGGCAGAATGAGTTATTCAGAACGGCCTCGATGAACAATCATTATCTTTCTATTTCGGGCGGGGACGAAAAAAATACCTACAATTTGGGGGCAGGTTATTCCAACCAGAATGGTATTGCGGCAGGTTCCGGGTTTGAAAGGCTGAACCTGACCGGAAGCTTTGATTCGCAAGTTAAAAGCTACATGAAAGCAGGAGTTAACTTCGCTTTTTCAAATACTTATCAGAAGTTGACAGTTTCCGATCAGTCGTTGGTGATAACGGCACTTAAGACAACGCCGGACGTGCCCGTACGTAATCCGGATGGTTCTTTCGCTGCATCGAACGAGCAGTATATGCCAACCAATCCCATGGCAATGGCCATGCTGATTGACAACCAAAAGGAAAC
Organism: Prolixibacter denitrificans; assembly: GCF_003014495.1. Classification (GTDB taxonomy): domain Bacteria; phylum Bacteroidota; class Bacteroidia; order Bacteroidales; family Prolixibacteraceae; genus Prolixibacter; species Prolixibacter denitrificans. The sequence continues at coordinate 26,570 of NZ_PYGC01000016.1, forward strand.
TGCCGGCATCCGGTCGAATACTTATGTCGAACTAACTCCGGAGGTATTAAAAGGATTGTCGTTCCGTACCGAGTTCTCGTTTGACTTCAATTTTATTAATACCTATCGTTTTCAACCTACTTATCATCTCTCGGAAACACAGTTCCGCGACGACAATGAAGGAACTTATACCAAACAATACAACAAGTTCTGGAGTTGGAGAAATATTCTGACCTACGACCGGACTTTCGGACAGCATAAGGTGACCGCCATGTATGGTTTTGAAATGCAAAAATCATCGTGGGATTTTCTTTCCGGCACCCGTAACGGTTATCCGACCAACGGAGCTACTGATTTAACACTGGGTGATGCCACGACGGCCGCCAATAACGGGTATACCGGAGCCAGTTCGCTTCTTTCCAACTTCGGCCGTATTTTCTACTCTTATGCGGACAGATATCTGCTGACGACAACGTTAAGGTACGACCAGTCATCTAAGTTTGCCAGGAACAAACGTGCCGGTTGGTTTCCATCCGCTGCTCTGGCATGGAAAGTATCTAACGAAGATTTTCTGAAAGATAATACGGTAATTAATAATCTGAAACTTCGGTTAGGCTGGGGATTGGTCGGAAACCAAAATATTCCGGACAATTATGCATGGCTGGCCGCCTACACAACTGCAACCACCAACTGGGGAACAGGTTTGATTGCAGCCAATACGCCCAATGAAGATTTGACATGGGAGTCAACCAGTTCAAGCAACGTCGGTCTCGATTTAAGCTTGTTCCAGAACCGGATTGAATTTATTGGCGATGTCTATTACAAGAAAACTCAAAACCTGTTGTTACAGGCATCGCTTCCTGCGTATGTCGGAACTTCCGGACAAGGTGCAAGCGGACGCCCGTGGGTTAACCTGGGGTCATTAGAGAACAAAGGGATTGAGCTTACGCTAAACACTGTTAACATTAGCCATAATAAATTTCACTGGCGTAGTAATTTCGTATTTACACTGAACAGGAACAAGGTTCTGTCAATCAATACACAAACGGGAGAAGATGTTCGTTCTATAGATGATTCAAGCTGGGGGGCTACCGGTTCTACCATTATCAACCGTACCATCGTTGGTCAACCTATTGGCCAGTTCTACGGCTACCAGGTTATCGGACGGTTTGAAAAGGCAACCGATTTCTATTACAAAGACAAAGACGGAAATATAAAGCGTGTTCCGGTTATGAGTAATCTGCCTATCGATGAACAAAACGGTGTATGGATTGGTGATTACATTTATAAAGATCAAAACCACGATGGAGTAATTGACCAGAAAGATCGCACGTTTATCGGAAATCCGGAACCGAAATTTACATACGGAGTAGGAAATAGTTTTACGTACGGAAATTTGAGCTTATCGGTTTTCCTCACCGGTTCATACGGGAACGATGTGATCAACTATGCCCGCCGGTATATGGGTAATCCGCGCAGGAATATTTCCAACCTGTTTGCCTATGCTATTGATTATGCAAAAACAGGACTCATCGATCCCAATGGTCCGAATGATTACCGGAATGTGCAAATTACCGGTGGTGATCCGCACATGAGCCGTTTGCCCCAGTCAACAGCCACTTCCGATTATGATTTCGCATTCAGCGACCGTTTTGTTGAAAATGGTTCCTATCTCAGGATACAGAATATTTCGTTGGAGTACACTTTGCCTCAAAGATGGGTAAGGAAGGTTGGTATGTCCAATGTGAAGGTTTACTCTAATTTACAGAATGTTTACACGTTTACGAACTACAGCGGTTTCGATCCGGAAGTGGGTATATCCTATAGCGGGGGAAACCAGTTAAACGGTGTGGATAACGGACGATATCCTTCTCCAAGGATTTATACGGTTGGTGTCAATGTTACTTTCTAACCATTTAATTCAGTGAAAATGAAAACAAAAAGAATATTTTTCTCATTAATCATTGCATTGGCACTCTCGTTAAATTCATGCAATGATTATCTGGATATTAAGCCTAACAACCTGATTACCGGGAGTAGCCTTACGGAAGATAATCTTCCTGCACTCACTGCCCCTCTTTATAATAAAGTTTGGTTCGACTTCAATGACAAGTTCTATTACGGGTTAGGCGACGGAATGGCTTACAATTTATACGCGCCCTATTCCGATTACATTTATCCTTTTGCCGACTTGTCGGTAACCGGACTGACAGGACCTTTGGTCAGTGCCTGGTCGTCTTTGTACGTGGTTGTTCAGCAATCAAACAAAGTAATCAAGAGTATAAATGAAAGCTCTGCCGCTGACGATGTGAAGCAACAGTATATAGCTGAGGCTCGCTTTATGCGTGGTACGGCTTATTGGTACCTGGCTTCGTTATGGGGTAATGTGATTATTTCCGAAGACCCAACGCCGTTGGCGTCTAATCCGGTGGTTAATTCCAATCCGCAGAAAGATGCGTTCGAATTTGCCATCCGCGACATGGAATTTGCTGCCAAATATTTACCTGAAGAGTCGGGACAGCCTGGCAGAGTTAATCGTTACAGTGCCTTTGGGATGCTTTCCCGTTTTTATCTGGCTTATTCGGGCTTTGTTGCTTCGAATTACGGAGAGAGTCCGAATGTAGGAACACGTGATCAGGCTTATCTCGATCTGGCTAAAAAAGCTGCCGAAAAGGTGATTAACCAAGGCCCGTTTAGTTTGATGGAAAATTATCCGGATCTGTTCAAAATCGAACATAACAACAACACCGAGTCGATGTTTGCCTTCCAGTGGGTACCGGGTCTGAACAGTACTACCGGATATGGAGTGATTAACACTCACCAGGCCTATTTTGCATTTGGTTCGGAAGTTACGGGCGACGATGCTGCCTGGGGCGACTGGACGAGATGTCCTTACGACATGATTAAGGAGTATGAGGAAAACGACACCATCCGCCGCAAGGCAACGTGGATGGGGTATGGTGACTTTTATCCTGAAATCAACCAGGCCAATGGCGGACTTCTTTATGAGCGAAATGTATCGGGAAACAGCTCTACGACCCTGAATGTTAAAAAAGGAGTTGTCGGCTCCAGTAAAGATAATCCTGCTATCGGGCGAATGAACTCAGCTCTCGATAATTATATGCTGCGTTTGGCCGAAGTTTACCTGAATTATGCCGAGGCTGTTCTGGGTAATAACGAAAGTACGACTGATGCAACTGCTCTGATGTATTTTAACGATGTTCGCACACGTGCCGGTTTGGAGGCTAAAACCAGCATCTCATGGGAAGATATCCGCCACGAACGCCGTGTGGAATTCAGTATGGAAGGCAGGTATTGGTACGATTTGCTAAGCCGTGCTTATTACAAACAGCAGGAAATTATCAACTATATCGACGGTCAGGACCGGGGAACGATCCCAGCTTACTTGTTCAGCGCCCCCAATAATTTAAGCATCGATTCCGAACGAAATCCGGGAACCCGTCCGGTAGGGCAGGCTGATGCTTCTATTTTCCTGTTGCCTTATCCTGAATCAGAACTGATTCAGAACCCGAAATTGGGTGATGCTCCTGTTCCTTATGAATTTACGGAAGAGAGAATAACTGACTTATTTGAATAATTCCTCAAAAAGATATCCAATGAAAAATCAAGAATATAAAAGGTTTTGGACGTTATTCCTTGGGTTGTTTGTTTTTACGTTATTGCTGAATTCGTGTGAAAAAGACAACAACGATGGGGTTAATACGCCCGTAACGGTTACCAAGGTTTATCTGGAAGATGCTGAATCTTCCGTTCCCGACAGGGAAGTTACATTTGCCCGTCTTGGACAAACGATAAGGCTTGAGGGCTCTGGGTTTATCGGAGTGAAGAAAGTGTTTATCAATGGCTACGATAGTTATTTTAACCCTGCGTACATGACGGATAATTCCATGCTGGTAAGTATCTCTCAAAATGTACCGACGATTAAAGCTACTGAGGAAGAGAAAAATACCATCCGGTTATTCAAAAGCGAGAGCAATAGTTTCACTTATTCCTTCGAAATAAGAGCTTCCGCTCCAACGGTTACAGCGATTTCGCATACAATGCCCCAGGCAGGCGATCGGATTACGATTTATGGAACCGGGTTGCAGGGTATCACAAGCATAACGTTTCCCGGCAACGTAACCGTAACCGAAGGCATTGTCTCAGATGATGAAGATGGCAAATTCTGTATGGTAACTGTACCTGATGGAGTTTCCGATGATGGAGGAGCTATTCTGGTTGTGGGCGCCAATGGAGGTGCTTATTCGCCGGCGTGCTTTAATTTCAAAAAAGGATTGTTCCAGAATTTTGATGATGTCAATAACTACTCATGGGCATCCGGAATTGATGATGCAGGAACTCCTTTAACTGATGAGATTCCCGCCTCAGGTGATGGTCCCAAATCACAGGGAGGTTACCAGTGTTTCAACGTGAATGGCGAATCAATTGCCGCGAACTCTGACAAACGGTACTGGACCAACAGTTCGAGCTGGCCGTCTAATCTTCTTTCGGTAATTCCGGCCAGTACACCTGCTTCGGAATGTGGTGTGCAAATGGATATTTATGTTGAAAATGACTGGAATTCAGGTATTATTCGAATGGTAATGGCTGACGGTTCCGGAACGGATAGGTATTGTATGATTTATCGTCCGTGGTATGTAAACGGAACGGTTGTGCCTTTCGAGAACCCGGGTTATTGGTTTACCATTACGCTTCCTTTCAGCGATAGCGAAGACTATGTGGGTAAGACCTTTGGTGATGTAGTTACCTCTATGGCTGACGCAGCTTACCAGCAATCAGGCCCATGGTTTCATAATATCGGTGTACCTGATGTTGTGGAGCCAACAGCTACCAATGTAAAGATATACTTTGACAATCTTCGCGTCGTGCCGCTGAACACTCCATCGTACAGCGATTTCCCTGGCGTTGCAGAATAACCAATATAAATAGGTACGATTATGAAACGAAATAGAAAAAATATAATACGTCATATTTTGCCTTTCTCTATCTGTTGCTCACTACTATTGAGTCTGAGCTCATGTGACACGAATAAAATGGATTGGGGAAGAGATCCTTCGTATGGCGAAGTAACCACAGCTGAGCTGCCATTGGCTCTGTCTGAAAAAATTTCTCGCTACGAATCATTGAAAACCTACACCGATTTTACCCTCGGTGTGGGCATCGGTTTGGATTTGTATATGAATGATGAAACCTACCGGAATATCGTGAACGAAAACTTCGACGAAATAGCGGTAGGTTATGCCATGAAGCATGCGGCAATGGTCAATGCACAGGGCGAATTGAATTTTGGCCCGGTTGACGGACTCATCGCGAAAGCAAAAGAAGCCGGACTGACAGTGTACGGGCATACCCTGGTGTGGCATAAAAATCAGAACGCAAGCTATTTAAACGGACTCATAGCACCGACAGTGGTTCCTGCTCCGGCCGGTAGTAATGCCTTGGATATAACCGGTTTGCAGGATGGTTCATTCGACGGATGGAGCAAACTAAATCCAGGTGCCGGAATTACCATTGTCGACGGAGCGGGTCTATCAAGTACAGCTAAGGCGGTACAATTGGTTTCTTCTTCTTCATCCGCAAACGCATGGGATTTGCAATTAGGTTCTCCCGACATCGCGGTTGTGAGCGGGCACAATTATGAAATATCTTTCTACATCAAATCGGACCAGCCGGGTAAAGGACGTATCTCTTTTAGTGGGCTATCCAATAATTATCCGTGGCAAGACTGGTACAGTACCGGTGGCAGCTACACCGAAGCTTTCGAAACCACTTCGCAATGGCAGCAGGTGAAATTTACCGTGAACGATTTTACCGGTAGTACATTCTCAATGTTCTTCGATTTGGGATATCTGCCTGATGTGACCTATTACATCGATGTGGATAACATTATGGTGGTCGATTTGGATGCTGAGCCTACCGAAGTCAATTATGTCCAGAACGGTGGTTTCGAAACCGGAGATTTGACTAACTGGACTGTTAATAATGCAGGTGCTGGTATAGAAGCAACTGCCGAAGATAAGTTTTCAGGTGACTATTCAGTTAAAATGACTTCCAGTTCGTCGTCAGCCAATGCATGGGACCTCCAGCTGGAAAGTGATCAGATCTCTTTGGATCCCGCCAAAACCTACACATTCTCATTCAATGTTAAGTCGAATATCGACGGAAAAGGACGTGTTTCCTTCCCGGGAGGAGTAGACGGAAATCAATACCCATGGATGGACTGGACGGGAACAGGCGCTTCTGAAGCATTTACCACTCCCGCAGGTGTATGGACAGCTATCTCTGTTCAGCTGACAAATACATCCGACGTAAAACTGAGCTTCGACATGGGTTATTTGCCTGACGTTACTTACTATATCGATGATATCAAAATTGTAGAAAATACGACCAAAAGCGCACAGGCTACAGCCGCAGGACCGATTGTTATTGAAAAAACTCCTGAGGAAAAAGCCCAGATCATCGGTGATGCGATGGAAAGCTGGATTTCCCAGATGGTTAGTCATTATAAAGACGATGTACACGCCTGGGATGTAGTGAACGAACCCATGAACGAAGATGGTACTTTACGGGATGGAAATGTAAGCGATCCGGCATCCGATGAATTCTACTGGGTGAAATACCTGGGAGAGAATTATGCCGTAACAGCTTTCAACCTGGCCCGCCAATACGGTAACCCCGATGACAAACTGTTCATCAACGATTATAACCTGGAATACAGCCTGGAGAAATGCGACGGGTTGATTCAGTATGTTAGTTATATCGAAAGCCAGGGAGCTACCGTCGATGGTATTGGAACGCAAATGCACCTGTCGCTCAGCAGCGATACGGTTAAAATAGCCCAGATGTTCCAGAAACTGGCTGCGACCGGCAAACTCATTAAGGTATCCGAGCTGGATATCAAGGTGGGCACATCTTCGCCTACAGATGAGCAACTGGCGCAACAGGCGGCTCTCTATCAGTATGTTGTTGATGCGTACATGAAATATGTTCCGGAGAATCAACGGTATGGCATTACTGCCTGGGGTGTTTCTGATAATGAGCAGGAGCATGTGAACTGGATACCCGATGATGCGCCCAACCTTTGGGATGCCAACTATGAACGAAAATACGCTTATAAAGGCTTTGCCGACGGATTGGCCGGCCGGGATGTGAGTGCCGATTTTACCGGTGAACTTCAGTACTAACCAACTAGCTAGCGTGTATTAGCAAGGACAGAGGTAGCTTTCAAGTTACTTCTGTCCTTTATTAAATGAAGAAATTTTTGATGAGATTACACGAGGCAACATTGCTGTTTACCCTGTTTGTACTTAGTCTGAACCTGAGTGCACAACCAGGCTATTTTCCACATCTGCAGAAGAATGGAAAAGTCACACAACTGATGGTTGATGGCAGGCCCTACCAGATGCTGGCCGGCGAGTTGGGCAATTCCTCTTCGTCCGATAGTGTTTATTTGACTGCCATCTGGCCGAAGCTGAAGGCTATGCACCTGAATACGGTTCTTGTTCCTGTTTACTGGGAATTGGTCGAACCGGAAGAAGGTCAGTTCAATTTTCAACTGATTGACCAGATGATTCGTCAATCACGCGAAAATAAAATCAAGCTGGTATTGCTTTGGTTTGGAAGCTGGAAAAACAGCATGTCTTGTTATGCACCCGCCTGGGTGAAGGAAGATTTTAAGCGCTTTCCGCGAATAAAAGACAAAAAGGGCCGTTCGGCCGAAATTCTGTCTCCTTTTTATAACGAAAACCTCGAAGCAGACAGAGAGGCCTATGTACAGCTGCTGAAGCATATCGCCCGGAGGGATAAAAGTCACCAGGTTATCATGGTTCAGGTAGAGAATGAAATTGGAATGTTACCCGGTGCCCGTGATTATTCCGATGCAGCTAATCAAAAATTTAATGAAGATGTTCCCCGAAAGCTAATTGATTACCTGGTTAGTCACCGGAATGAATTACAACCTCACTTGCTGAACCTTTGGTCTTCGCAAGGATTCAAAACAAAAGGAAACTGGGACCAGGTTTTTGGAAAGGGGCTCGCCACCGATGAGGTATTTATTGCCTGGTATCTGGCGTCGTATGCTAACCATATTGCCGCCGCCGGTCAGAAAGTGCTGCCCGTTCCACTGTATGTGAATTGCGCACTGAATCGTCCCGGACTGAATCCCGGACAGTATCCCAGTGGTGGCCCGTTACCTCATTTGATTGATGTGTGGAAAGCAGCAGCACCGGATCTCAATCTGCTTTCACCGGATATTTATCACGGTGATTTCAGAGAGTGGAGCCGGAAGTATGATTTGACAAATAATCCGCTTTTCATCCCGGAGATCAGGAGGGGAGCGGAAAACGGAACTCAGGCATTGTATGTTTTGGGAAAACATCATGCACTTGGTTTCAGTCCATTTTCCATCGAGTCGACAGACAACCCGGAAGACTATTCACTGACCCAAAGCTATCAGCTCATTTCCCAGGTTCAAAATATGCTCGATAAGCATCCGCAGACGGGTGTGTGGTTCGACTACAGTCACCAACGGGATACGCTGCACTTTGGAAATTATAAAATTATTGCATCGCATGATTTTACCCTTGGTTGGTCGCCTGATTCAAAATTGGATGACTGGCCTGCGTCAGGAGGAATCATTATTCAAACAACGGATAACGAGTTCTGGGTTATCGGGACCGGATTGGTGCTGACCTTTTTTAATGCAGAAAATCCGGTAATGAATGTTGGTCTTCTGGCAGTTGATGAAGCGGAAAAGAAGGGGGATAACTGGCATTTTCGGCGACTGAACGGGGACCAGACTCATCAAGGGCGGCACGTCCGCATTCCTTCCGGACAATGGATGATTCAACGGGTGAGCCTTTACGATTATCCTTGAGATAGTCACTTAAATATGCTATTCATAACAAAAAACACATTCAGAAAATGACTAAAAGTTTTCTCATTTCACTGCTAATAATCCTGGTCGTAGGGGAGACTTCCTGTGTAAGACAAGACACAGAAACCTTGCGGGAGTATGCCGGTAAACGGCACCGTAATATCGGGGTAGCTGTTCACAACAGCTTTTTCATGGATGGAACCAACGAGCAGTATTTAAAAATACTGAAAGAGGAGTTTAATACGGTGGTGGCTGAAAATGCAACGAAACCGTATATGATGGAACCTGAAAGAGGGACATTCGTGTTTTCCCGGGCTGATAAACTAGCCGGTTTTGCTGAGCAGAATGGAATGAAGATGCGTGGTCATTGTCTCGTATGGCATAAGCAGATACCGAAGTGGATGAACAACGATCAATTGTCGCAGGAAGAACTTCTATCCGTTTTGAAGGAATACATTACAACGGTGGTAGGACATTTGAAGGGGAAAGTATATGCATGGGATGTGGTGAATGAAGCCATTGATGAAAATGAACCGGATCATTATCGGAAATCCGTTTGGATGAAAGTTATCGGTCCCGGGTATATCGACTCTGCTTTTGTGTGGGCCCATCAGGCTGATCCCGATGCGCTTCTTTTTTACAATGATTATGGTGCAGAAGCCATGAATGCCAAATCGGACGCTGTATATGAGCTGGTAAAAGGCATGAAAGATAGGGGAATCCCTATTGACGGAGTTGGCTTACAATGTCATTTTCAGGTAGGGAAAATCGATTTTGACGGTTTGAAAAAGAATATGCAACGGCTGGAGGATTTGGGATTGCAAACACAAATTACTGAGCTGGATATCAGCATCGATACAGGGAAAGAAAACGCGCAAACTCTAAAACAGCAGGCTGATGCCTATGGCAAGTTAGCCCGGATTTGGCTCGAAGACCAAAATTGTACGGCCTTTATGATATGGGGCTTGTCGGATCAGTATTCCTGGATTCCCAGCTTCAGTAATAACAAACGGGGAACCCCATTGCTATGGGATGAGAATTTTAACAAGAAACCGGCATATTATCAAGTGCTCAATCAACTGAAGGAAGCTTCAGTCAACTAAAATATTGATAGTTATGTTCGAAAGCGGAAAAATGAGGAAATTATTGAGCAGGAGCCTTTGGGGGACTTTGCTCGGTGTGGGGTTGCTGTTGCAATCGTGTCAGTCGAAGGTTGCTCCGAAAGAGAATAATCAACCCACTCACAATTACATTAGCACAACTCAGGTCGATAACGGCTTTACGCTTGCGCGGGATGGCAAAACAGCTCCTATCGTTATCGGTAGCGATGATTATAAAGGTGTGAAGCTTATTGCGGGCTTTGTTCAGAACGACTTGCAAAAAGTAACGCAGACAAAGCCCATGCTGGTAGTCGGAGATATTCCAAAGGCGCGGGAGATTATTCTGGCGGGTACCGTTGGAAGGAGTTCGTTGATTCAACATCTTATCGAAAAACACAAAATCGATGTTTCCGATATAAAAGGCAAATGGGAGGCGACAGTCACCCAGGTTGTCGACAATCCTTTCCCGGGTGTTAAGAAGGCGTTGGTCATCGCCGGAAGCGACAAGCGGGGAACCATTTATGGTTTGTTCGACTTGTCACGGAACATTGGTGTATCGCCGTGGAATTGGTGGGCTGATGTACCGGTTCCGGTGCGTACAGCAGTTTACGTAAAGCAGGGGCGTTATTTGGTGGATTCGCCGAAAGTAAAATACCGGGGAATCTTTCTAAATGACGAAGAGCCTGCATTGGGACGTTGGGCGGTAGCCAATTATGGTGGCTTCAATCACAAGTTCTATGAAAAGGTATTTGAACTACTGCTGCGCCTGCGAGGCAACTACATGTGGCCGGCGATGTGGTGGGCCAGCTTCAATAGTGATGACCCGGAAAACCCGAAACTCGCTGACGAAATGGGAATCGTGATGGGAACCTCGCACCACGAGCCGATGATGCGGGCGCATGCCGAGTGGGCTCCCTACCGCAAAAAGGGCATTCCCTGGGATTATACCAAGAGTAAGGCAGTGCTGGATACCTTCTGGACCAAAGGCATTGAGCGGATGGACCATCACGAAAGTATTGTCACGGTTGGAATGCGTGGCGATGGCGATGAAGCAATGGGAGACAAAACCAATATCGCCCTGCTGGAGCGAATTGTAGCAGACCAGCGGAAAATCATAGAGAAAGTGACCGGCAAACCAGCCAAAGATACACCACAGCTGTGGGCGCTATATAAGGAAGTGCAGGCTTATTACGATCAGGGGATGCGCGTACCCGATGATGTGACTTTATTGTTGTGTGACGATAATTGGGGAAATATTCGCAAGCTTCCCAAACTGGATGCGAAGCCTCGTTCAGGTGGTTACGGTATTTACTACCACTTCGATTATGTAGGTGGACCGCGTAACTACAAATGGCTAAACACCAATCCGCTGCCTCGGGTGTGGGAGCAGATGCATCTGGCATATAAACACGGTGTCGACCGCATTTGGCTGGTGAACGTGGGCGATCTCAAACCAATAGAACTGCCCATTTCGTTTTTCCTGGATTACGCCTGGAACCCGGATGCCATGCCGAAAGAGAAGTTGCCGGAATATACGACCCAATGGGCTGCTCAGCAATTCGGCACCGAACATGCCAAAGAGATTGGCCGAATGCTTCAGTTGTACGCCAAATATAACGGACGCCGGAAACCGGAATTACTATCTCCCGAAACCTACAGTCTGAACCATTACCAGGAGTATGAACGGGTGGTGAATGAATATAGTCAGCTGGCACGGGAAGCAGAGGAGTTGGGCCATAAAATGCCTCCAAAATATAAGGATGCCTATTATGAATTGGTGGAACACCCGATTACAGCATGTGCCAATTTAAATGCCATGTATTACGCTGCCGCGAAAAACCACCAGGCTTTTGGGCGGGGGAGTGCTATGACCAACGACTGGGGCGATTCCGTCAAGGCGCGTTTTGAGGAGGATTCATTGATAACGGTTTACTATCATACCAAGCTGGCCGACGGTAAGTGGAATCATATGATGGCTCAGACGCACATCGGCTACACTTACTGGCAGGAGCCGAAATATAACCGTATGCCGAAACTGGATGACCTTACGCTTCCCGAAAAGGCACAAATGGGAGTCGCGATACAAGGGGCAGACACATTCCTGACGGAAGGAACTTTTGCCGCCGAACTTCCGGAGATGGATAATTTCAACCGGAAACCGGTTTACATTGATGTGTTTAACCGTGGGAAAGAGCCATTCAAGTACAAGATTACTACAGCACAACCCTGGCTGAAAGTAGAGGCGGAAAGCGGAACTGTTCAACAGAACCAGCGGATCTGGCTGTCGGCCGACTGGAATAAAGTCCCGGAAGGTAAACACACGGTAGCGGTAGAAATACAGCAGGAAGGAGGCAAAACAATTACAGTGAATGCAGTCGTCGAGCATCTGACTCAACCCAACCCAACGACCTTTAACGGATTTATTGAAAGTAATGGCTATGTCTCAATGGAAGCCGCACATTGTACGCGGAATATTCCGGCCAACAGAATCCAATGGGAAGAGATTCCCGGTTTAGGACGGACGCTTTCAGCGATGTCTCCTTTCCCGGTAACGGCAAATAAACAAACACCCGGCTCGGATGGTCCGCATATGGAATACGACATGTACCTGTATCAATCGGGCACAGCGAAAGTGAACCTGTATCTTTCGCCTACGCTGAATTTTTATAATGATAACGGACTGCAGTTGGCCGTTTCATTTGACGACCAAAAGCCGGTTGTCATTAACATGAACAAGGATGAAAATTACCGGAACTGGGCCAGCTGGGTTAGCAACGAGATCAACATACAGCAAGTCAGTTTACCGGTTGAGCGACCTGGTAAGCATACGCTGAAAGTCTGGATGATTGATCCGGCAGTAGTACTTCAGAAAATTGTTGTGGATGCCGGTGGAGAAAAAACATCTTATCTTGGCCCACCGGAAAGTGCCAGATTAGAATAAGAAAAACAGATATAGCCAAAAACCAATAAACAATACACCAGATTAAATAATTAGCAAGATGAAAAAATACGTATTACGGGGAATGACGTTTGCGGTTGTTGCAACATCACTTGTTTTGATGGCATTCAGCAACGGGCGTAAGTCAGAGCAATCTGACAAGAAAGTAAGTGAGGGCGGAACAAGGTATTTGGTCAAGGATATTTATATTGCTGACCCGTCGGCTCATGTTTTTAACGGAAAACTCTATATCTATCCTTCGCATGATATCGATGCAGGCATTCCGCAAGATGACAACGGCGATCATTTCGCTATGCGTGATTACCACGTGTTCTCGATGGATAACATTGACGGAAAGGTAACCGATCACGGAGTCGTTCTTGATGAGGACAGTGTTCCGTGGGTGGGACGTCATATGTGGGCTCCCGACGCAGCAGAAAAAGACGGAAAATACTATCTCTATTTTCCTGCCAAAGATAAGACCGACATTTTCCGGATAGGTGTTGCAGTCAGTGACAAACCGGGAGGTCCGTTTAAAGCGGAGGCGAATCCCATCCGGGGTAGTTTCAGCATCGACCCGGCAGTTTTTAAAGATGATGACGGAAAATACTACATGTACTTTGGCGGTATCTGGGGTGGACAGCTGCAGCGTTACCGCAACGGAAAGGCGATTGAGTGTGGCAAGGAGCCTGCTGATAATGAGCCGGAATTAGGTCCCCAGGTGGCTCGCATGAGCGACAATATGTTGCAGTTTGCCGAAGCGCCGAGAACGATCCAGATTTTGGATAAGAACGGAAAACCACTGTTGGCAGGCGATCATAACCGCCGTTTCTTTGAAGCTTCCTGGATGCACAAATACCACGGAAAATATTATTTCTCGTACTCAACGGGCGATACACACAAATTGTGTTACGCCATTGGCGATAGCCCTTACGGTCCGTTTACTTACCAGGGCGTGATTCTCACACCGGTAGTGGGATGGACAACCCACCATTCGATTGTGAAGTTCCAGGGAAAATGGTATCTGTTCTATCATGATGCCAAACCTTCCGGTGGAAAAACCTGGTTGCGAAGTGTCAAAGTGACCGAGTTGAAATACAATAAAGATGGTTCCATTCAAACCATTGACGGTGGAGGAGCATCGGAATAGTCGTTTTTCATAGGTTAAATAAAAAAGAGATACTCAGAAGGACCGAGTATCTCTTTTTCTTTTTTAGAAAGTATTTCGTTTCAATCAGAGTTTGACCAGTTTCACCAAATACACGTCATTTTCCCTTAACGGGAATTCCTTGCTGAATTTGCCTGTAGCATCTACCTGAATCAGGTCCTCAGCAACCGGGGCACCACTGTTCTTTTCCTTAATGAAGGCGACCTCCTGTCGGGTGAGTTGTTTCGGTCTTCCCAATTGGAAATAGGTTGTGTAAGGATCGTTGATCTCGTAGCCAATCCGGTAAACTTCCATTTGATATTTTCCGGCAGGCACTCCGCTAAGTTCCACGTTCACCTTTCCTTTCGGTTTGGCCGGCAAATTCTTGATGTAATACGCCTGATTATTGACTGAATCGGGCAGGGTGTAGGTGAAGTCCCAAAACAGCAACTGCATATCTCCGTCGGCATCTTTGCAGGCCCACGAAGCGCTGTCAGCATCCTGGAGTTCCGTCTTTCCCATCTTATTTAAGTAAGAATAAGCGAAGAAAGCCGGCTTTTTGATTCCCTGATAATTCATCAATCCAAAGCCGCCATGAAACGGAGTAAACCGTGGACCGGCTTCCTCGAAGATGTCGGTAAAGGTCCAGTACGACATGGAATTGGCCGCATTGCCCACCTGTTTTAATTTTTCAAGAATGTAAGCCGCTTCGTGGTAACTGTCGTGAATCGGGTCATGTGGCGTATAGGAGGCACTCCATTCGGTATAGTGCAACTCTAGGTTGGGCATCGATGATTCGGATATCTGCTTGCGCGAATGGATGACATCGCCGCTTACGGCCCATTCATCCTTGTTCAGCACGGTTCCGGTAGTTCCGTATTCATCCAGAAAGCCCTGTTTTACGCCATAAGTGTGGGTACTGATGAAATCGATCGGAATATGGTTCTTTTCGCAAAAATTGATCATCTCAGGAACCCAGGCCGCACCGGCTGTGGCAGGTCCTCCCACGCGGTAATCTTTGTCGATGCCTTTGATGGCTTCGGCGGTATACTTGTAGAGTTTGAAATACTGCTGTTGCGTCCCGGCCCAAAAGCCAGATAGGTTCGGCTCGTTCCATACTTCAAAGTACCATGTTTTCACTTCATCGGCGCCATAGCGTTGCGTGAAATGCTGTACGAGGTGGCGAATCAAATCAGCCCATTGGTCGTAATCCCGGGGAGGCGTCACATTGCCCCGCCACCAGAAAATGGTTTTATCACCACTGGCAAGGGCATTGGGCATGAATCCCAATTCGACAAATGGTTTCATCCCGATGCTCAAAATATAATCATATAGCGCGTCGATGTACTGAAAATTGTACTCCACCTGACCTTTCCGGTTGATCTTACAAACGCCCATATCGTCGGTTAACAGGCCATGCATGCGGATGTATTGAAAACCGCAATCCTTGTGCGCAACGGCCAGCTGCTGCTGCCAGTCGGCACGCAAACCTTCGTTGGCACGACCGGCACCCACACATTCCCGGAACATGTGATTGAAATCGCCCTTCACCTGGTTGTAATCAACGCTAATGGTCCTGACCTTCTCAGCCGCTTTCCGCGAGTGATTGCGGGCCATCGACGGACTAACCAACATCATACTTCCCAGCAGGGCAAACAAAAACAGAGTTTTCTTCATGATATGAATAATGATAGGTTTGAAATCTGTGTTCATTTCATAACGGACATCGTTATTGAGCAGCATTGGCACCCTGAACCATAGCGTCCAATGCCTGCTGATCGAACACGGTATCGTCATTCCGGTTAAAAATAGCACAATTGTTATTGTCCATCGAACCATTATCCCAATAAAATGGCAAGATTCCGTCTTCTTTTGCCTTTTGTGTCACATACTTCAGGAAATAAGCTCTTGAAGCCAAATGCAATGTCAAGGCATCGCCGGTCAAATCCGAACGGCGCACCGCGCTGAACTCGCCCAGGACTACCGGAATACCCTTGTCGACAAACTGCTGTTTCATGAGACCAAAGAAGTCATTTACCGTTGGTTCTTCGCCCCAGGTTGCATTGCGTTCGGTATCAGTGGTGGAGTGATAGCCGTTGCCCCAGTAATAGAACATTTTGCCCCAGTCGGCGTCCTCGGTCATTCCACAGAAATTCCAGGGAGTATAGTAATGAATTTCAACCATCAACCGATCAGCGACCTCGTCTGTTGGCAGACTTGTCATCAGTTGGTTGGTCTTTTCGATGTCAGTCGACGGTCCCTGGATAACCAGTACCCGGTAGCTGTTTTTTCCTCCGGTTGAACGCACCGCGTTGATGAAGGTCTGGTGATACGATTCCAGCACCGCCATCTGTGTGGCATTGTCGACGTTGGGTTCGTTGGCGCTGGCAAAGAGCAGGTGTTCGTCGAAATCACGCATCGTCGTGGCTATCTGTTCCCAGAACGCCTTCTGCCTGGCATTCACCTCTTCCTCTTTATCCTGCGTGCAGTTGTTTTCCAGCCAGCCGCCGTCCCAGTGAATATTCAGGATAACATACATATCATCGTCAATGCAGTATTGAACGACCTCTTTGACCCGTTGCAGCCAATCAGCCTGTATTTCAGCCGTAGCAGCATTGGCATATTGATTCCAGGAACAAGGAATCCGAATGGCGTTGAATCCGCTTTGTTTCACCAAATCAATTAACGCTTTGGTCGTTTTCGGATTTCCCCAGGCCGTTTCACCTCCCGTGGCTTCCAGCGAATTTCCGAGGTTCCAGCCCAGATTGATTTTTGCAGCCAGTTCAGCGGCGGTACTGGTCATTCCGGTTTCATCGGGTGCCTGTGGTGAGGTATTGTAGCTGGGGTAAATCTCACCTTTTTGTGTAACGGTAATTTCTACCGTCGGAGCATTTTCGGCCGTTAGGGTAAGGGTCGCGGTTCGCGCATCGGTTCCGGTATTTTCGGGAGCCGTCATATTGACGCTGGTCGAGCCTTGTCCGCCGGCTGTTTTACTTAGTTGTAACCAATCGGCATCAGTGCTCATGGCCCATTCCCGGGCATCGGTTGTAACAGTCAGCGTGGCCGAGTCACCCGAGCGTTTCAAACTGAAGCTGTTTTCACTGGTCGAAAGATTGTAGAGATAATCTGACGAAGCCTGCGACACCATCACCTGAACCGGGTTAGCATCACCGGCCATAATGGTGAGGGTGTCGGTGCGGGCAGTCAACGTTTTGGTTTCTATTTTCAACGAGATTTGGGCATTCTTCTCGGTTCCGCTGGTGTTCGATACAACGAGCCAGTCGGACGCCGGATTGCTGATGTTCCATGAGTCAGCATCGGTCTGGAGCGCCAGCAAAGCGCTGCCACCATCTTTCGGGAAACTAACCTGTGAAGGATTAATCGAGAGGGTGTTAGGATTGTCTTTTTTCTGACAAGCAAGCAGTGTGAGCAAACTCAGCATGAGAATGCCGGTCAACCTGGTTTTCATTATCAAATTCATTTGTGTTGGATTAATGTTTTATTGGCTTATTGAAGAGATTCAGCCATGACAATTTGTGCCGTTATCATGCCGCAACCGATTCCCTTCTACACAATATTAGGAGGATGCTTTTTCTTTCTTTTGACAAAAAATGGAAATCTTTTTGCAAAAAGTGCAACGCGCTAGCGCACACTTTCGCGGTACTGAGAAGGGCTTAATTCTGTTAGATTTTTGAAAACGCGGTTGAAATGGCTTTGGTTGCCGAATCCTACCTTGAAAGCAATCTCGCCAATGGGTAAATCGGTTTCGCGGAGTAGCCTTTTGGACTCGTTAATCCGGATACGGTTGATGTAAGTTTTGAAGTTGCAATCGTAGGTTTCCTGTATGAAATGGGCGATTCGGCGCGGTGTGACGCCGGTCTGCTCAGACACTTGTTCGAGGGAAAGCTCGTGCTCCTGAAAGTTCCGGTTGATGTAGGCGATAAAGTCTTCGCCCGGTTGTTTCTCTTCTTCCACTTCCACGGAACGGTAGGAGATAGTAATGGAAACCTGCTTTCGTTTCAACCAGGCGCGGAGGTGATAAATGATAACTAAAAGGATGAAGAATGTTAACCATGCAATGATTAGCATGATGCCTAGCCGGCTATTATCCCGAACAATGGATATGGAGTAAATGTGCAACGAGCAGGTGGTATTCAACAGGGGTGCGTAAGCATTTCCCATGTTGAAGTTGTGAACGTGTTTCAGGTCGGGGCGGGTTTTCTCCTGTGGGGAAATATGATTCACGCTGCGCCACCAATCGGGCACATTCATCTGGTTGACATCAATGGTATATTGTTTCTTCTCCGGCGAAATCTCCACCAGGGTATAGAAATTCAAATCGTTGCTGTTGCCTTTTTGGCGGAAGTAGGGGTTACGGGTAAACAACGAAAAATTGATGTTTTTGATGCCCTGTGCAGCTACAGTCAATCGGATTTCGTTGTAGTGGGTCAGATTGATAACACTGTCCCGGGTGGGGCCGATACTTATTCCGACGTACGGGCTCAGAAATCCTTTCTTTAACTGGAAATCGAGAGCGATAGCTGAATCGGAGACGCTGTGTTGCACAATTTCCGAATGGCCCCCGTTGGCACTATCGTCGTAAAAGCCAACAGCAAAATTGTGCTGCGAAGGAAACACCCGGATGTCGCGAAAGCTGAGGAAATAGCCATAAATGCCGAGAAGCACAAGCGTAGCGGCAATAAGGCTCCAACGGTTGAATTGGTTACGGAAAAAACCACTTAGAGACATGAATGCAAACGTACGGTCTTTTCGGGTATGTAGGTTCTTGTCGTTCATTCCAAAGCTGAAATGTTTTGCGTAGGTAAAGATGCATTAAGTTCATCAACTGTGGAAACAATGATAGTATATTTGTATCGGAAAGATAGAAATTGCAACGGCAGCACCGCGGTAAAACAGGCAGTATGATTTAAGTCGGCGGCTCCTGTGTTGTTCTTATGAGCATTGATTTCACAGCATGTTCTTGTAGCTTTCAGTACTCTCTGGTGGAAAAAGAACGCTATTTCACGAAGTTGTCCGCAAAGCCGTATTCTCCGGGCAGTAACCTTTGCAACGGTGTTCGCAGTATATTACCGTTCCTCTTTCGTGCCGTCCGAATAGATGGCAAACCGTTTCGCATCGGCGCCGTGGGTGACTTCATCCTGCGGCCAGGGCCAGCCCCCAAATTGTGTTTGCCGGTACTCCGAAAAAGCCTCATCAATCTCTTGTTTGGAATTCATCACAAACGGTCCGTACTGAACCACCGGTTCACGCATGGGCCGTCCCTGCAAAATCAAGGCAGAGCAGGCTTCCTCACCGGCCATCATGTTGATCTGCTGGTCTGCTTGTAAATCGGCCGAATGGTATGCCGGCAGGTTTGTATCGTTCAATTGAAGCTGGTCACCTTTATAAAAATACAGTCGTCTGTTAACCCCGGGTGAAGCGGCAGGCAACTCAAACGCTGCGTTGGGTTCCATGTGTATCACCCAAATGGCCACCTCGTTTTCGTCTTTTGCCGCCCACGAATCTGGTGGAGGAACGGGAGCCGCCAGGGTGTCTATTTGACCGGCAATCAATTCAATTTTTGTTTTCCTGTTTTGCGCATCAGTCGTTTCGTAGCGAGGAATATTCTCGTTCCAGAACATCTTATAGTGCGGTTCGACCATTTTGCTGGTACGCGGCAAATTCAACCAAATCTGGAAAAGTTCCATCGGATTATCTGTATCCTGGTTCACCAACGGAAACATTTCAGAGTGCTGTAAACCTTTACCAGCCGTCATCCATTGCACATCGCCGTTACCGTAGCGGCCGGCTGCACCCATCGAATCGCTGTGATCGACCCAACCTTTGCGAACTACCGTTACCGTTTCGAAACCACGATGTGGATGCGGCGGGAAACCCGGAACGGTCTGCCCGTGATACATGCGCCAGCCATCTTTCACATGGAAATCCTGGCCGATATTTCTTCCCGCCAATTCCTTTTTGTCGGGACCCAGGTTGGCATTTCCTTTCGGGAAAAAATCTTCGTGATGCACGCAAAACAAGAATGGGTCAAGGGCTTCCCACTGAAATCCCAACGGTTTGATATGACTTACGATTTCGCTCATGGTTCTTTCGGTATTGAATATGCTTACGTTGGAACAATGAACACAGGGGAAGGTTTATCGATGAAGGCCCGAATCTCCGCGTTGCACCCGGTGGGTGACTCAATCCTTTCTGAGAAACGGTAGGATATGCCCGCAGTTTGAACAAACAAAATTGATGACTGTCTTGTCCCAGGACTGTAACCGGAAAATCGTAAACCAGGTTCGATTTAGTATTGTTTTGCGAGTTTCGAACGTTTCATTTTCGCAGATTGGACATTTTAGTTTATTTCCAACAACTTCGTATTGCTTTGCTTTTGCCATGAGGTTTAGTTTTAGAATGATTGTTTACGTTAGTGCAAGGTGGCTACTTTGTTTTGACTAGTCAAACCGATCCCAGTAGTCATCGGGACCGCCTGCCATATTACAATATATTATGGACTGGGCTTTTTTCTCATTTCAAAAAATATTTATCTTTCCTGGCAGAGAATCATTTTGGTTTTTGAGTAATTGTCACCCTGTCAAAATAGTCTCCTGCTTCAAGTCCAACTGTGATAATCCTTTTGACGTTATTAGGATTCGCTGCAACTTTGATAAATAATGTATTCTTATCACGGCGTTCAACGGTAAAACAATCCTCCTTAATTGTGTAATTATCGGATTGCATATCAACACTTGTAAAACCATAATACCACGTACTATCAACCGAAACATCAGAAATCCACCACCAATCACCGCCGGTTTTTATTGTTACAGAATCTCCAGAAGCATTAAATTCAGCGCTTTTAGTTGAAAGATGAATATTATCCTCCCAGATGCCCTTGGGTTTTGTACAGGCAAAAAGAGTAATTATCAAAATTGTCATTAAACTTAAAATCTTTGCTTTTGCCATGACATCTAGTTTTAGAATGAGGTTACGTTAGTCGGAGGTGGCGACAAGTTTTTTAGTTTGTCAAACTGAAACGGTTCTATTCCTCCATATGACAATTGGTTTGCGGCTGGCGTTTAGGTTTTATTTCATCGAAATGATTTAATTATCAAAAATATTCCTAATCCAATAAATAGTACTGAGCCTATTAATGAACGCCAATGATTTGTGTCCAGACTATCACCAGGTAACAAGTCAATTATTTTTCTTTTGTACAAAAAGCTAAAACACTTTCTGCCCCAAAATATGTTCATTATTCCTAAAACTATCATGACAGAACCAACTATTAACTCATAAATATTTTTATTCATTTTTGCTCATTCAGAATTTCAAGCGTAACGGCCACTCATATGTGTTCGGGCGGTCCTGGCACTTCGGGACCCGACCTTCCGATATGACGGGTTGTTAGGCGCTGGTTTTTTGTCTATTACTTTCAATCAATAATATTGAGAAGATTACGATTCCAAGTAGAGGAAAGAAGAATGCAGCAATGCAAGTCAAAACAACATTTTTTAGATTCTCTGTTTTGAAATCAATTACTAGCAAAATAATCACAGTCAATCTAATTGCATAGTCAACAAATGTAGGAATTGATTCGATTATAGAATCCGGGCCATTATATTCAAAAATCAAGTGTCTAAAATAAAACCAAGGCATTCCAAATAGTGATGATACAATCATTAAGATGACGTACTTATTTATCTTTTTAATAAAATCTTTCATCGTTCGTTAGTGATTAAAGTTAATTTGTTTTGAGCGGCAAATATTAAAAAGAAAAGAACCCCAGTGAAGCTTGAAAAGAAAGTCACAACTAATATTGGAATTGACTCAATCTTTTGTCTTTTAAATTCAGATGATATCAATACAATGAATACAATGTTCATTAAATATTCAATTAGCCGTTCTATGTAGTCGGATGAAAAGGTTGTTGTACTTCCATCAATATTATGCTTTGTAAGGATATCGGGCCATATTGCCATTATCGTAGCAGTCAATAATCTCGCTAAAATAAAAGCGGAAATTAAAAGTATAGAATACTTTTTAATCAATTGTTTCATTTTGTTTAGTTAATTTCTTTTTAGCCTAAGCACAATGGTCCCTCGTATATGGCCGGGCGGCGCTGAAGTCTCAGAGTCCCGCCCGAGCATATACCGGTTGCTACTCAGTTATTGTTTTATAAACTTTCCGGTTCTTGTTCCGGTTTTATCGACAATTTTAATGGCATAAAGTCCGCGAGGTAAGCTGCTAATATCAACCTGGTTGCTGGTTAATATTTTATTGATGAACAGTTTCCCTTTGATGTTGTATATCGAAATTTCAGCGGTTGGCTTAATATCTCTAAGGAATAGAGTTTCTTTAGCCGGATTTGGAAAAACTGAAATTTCTGACTTTTTAATTTCTCGTACACCGGTTATTCCAACGTCGTTTGTCCAGACGCTTGCGTCTGAAGTACCTGCATAAACATAATTTGAACCTGGCATTAAAGAGCTTACTCTTTTACACAACAGGCCTGAGTTTACTGCTATCCAGCTACTACCATCATCCGTTGACACAAACACACCGCCGTTGTATGTTCCGGCAAAAATTCCATTTTCATTAACGGCTAATGACATGATTTGCATATCGGACAGGCCGTTATTGACAGCAGTCCAACTACTACCATTGTTTGATGATAGGTAAACTCCACCACCAAAAGTTCCTGCGAAAACGTTATCTCCACTTACAACAATGGCATCTACCCATGTATCGCCTGGTAAGCCACTGGATGCGTCGACCCAACTGTCGCAGTTGTCGGTTGATAGTAAGACACCATCTGAGGTTCCAATAAAAGTACAGGTGTCACGGGTAGCAATTGCCATCACATATCCTTTTGACAATTCGTTATTTTTTTCCACCCAATTACTACCACTATCCGTCGATAAGAAAACTCCACCGTTCGTTCCCGCTAAAATACTGTCTCCTTTCACTGTCAGGGCACGGATATCTGTACTAGTTAAGCCATTGTTTGCTTCTGTCCAGCTTGCACCATTATCCGCCGACAGGAAAATACCTTTGTTTTGTGTCCCGGCAAAAATATTACCTCCACTAACCGCTAGTGGGATAACAGCAGTACTTAATAGGCCATTGTTCACAAGCGTCCAGCTGTTCCCCTGGTCTGTTGAAGTGTAAACTCCACCATAACCTCCGGCAAAGATTCTGTCACCGGAATGGACGATGGAGCTAATTGCCATGCCCGTGATACCATTGTTGGCATCGGTCCAGTTGGTTCCATTGTTGGTTGACAAGAAGACACCCCCATCCCATGTTCCGGTGAAAATATTGTTGCCAGATATGACAAAAGCTCCAATATACTTAGCTGGTATTCCATCACTGACTGCCGCCCAGGTGTCACCATTATCGGGAGAGAAATAAACACCACTGCCAATTGTTCCGGCAAAAATATTGCTTCCGTTTACAGCAACAGCGTTCGTCGATGTCAAAAAATTTGAAGTTTTCGCCCACGTGTCCCCATGATCGGTCGATACATAAATGCCATCTCCTGTAGCAGCGAAAATTCCGTTATCATTTGCAGCCATCGAGCTAACATTTAAGCTGTTCCCCGATAAGCCGTTATTTACTTCTGTCCAGCTTCCACCATTATCAGCCGACCTGTAAATGCCTCCATTGATACCTCCTCCTGCGACGGAGGCATATAAGATTCCCCCACTTAATAGCAATGATTGAACATACAGGGAATTGTCAGGGATTCCGCTGTTGACCGAAGTCCAGGTACTACCATCGTTCGAAGAAAAATAAACACCATCATTCGTTCCGGCAAATACATTACCCCGAAATACAACGATACTACTAACAAATTTGCCATAGGTGGTCAGGCCAGTATTAATTGCGGTCCAGCTATTGCCATCGTCAGTTGAAATGAATATACCATTACCATAGGTGCCGGCGAAAATCTTACTGTTATCTGCGGCAAGTGCATATACGGTATTGAATTCAATGCCATTGTTTATCATGGTCCAACTGGCTCCATTGTCGGTTGATTTGTAAACCCCTCCATGGTTAAGGCCGGCAAACAGGTGGTTCGTGGTGGTATCAACTGCGAGTGCCCGTATGTCACCACCATAAGGGCCATTGGATTGTTGCCACTGTGCTATCAAATTGCCTGAGAAGGCAAATGTGCAAAGAATGATCGCAAGTACTTTTTTCATGAGATTGAATGTTAGACTGTTTTATCTGTGATTAAATAATTTGATCTGTGTCAATTTGTTGGTTTATTGTTGAAATAATAGTTAACGGTCACTTGTATGTGGTCGGGCGGGATTTCGAAGAGAAATCCTGTCAGACCCGCAGGAGAGTGGCAACACTGGTTTGACTTGTCAAACCGAGAGGGCACCCGCCTGCCATATGACAATTCCTAAGTTTACATTTTCTTATCTTTTTAAAATTAACAGAAAGAACGAAAGAGTGGAATAAGGTTGAGATGCAATTTAGGCCACCAGAGCC
>NZ_PYGC01000017.1 GCF_003014495.1 Prolixibacter denitrificans
ACTACACTTATTGTTTAGTCCCGGAAAAATTGTATTTTCCAATTTTATCCGGAACTTACAAGTAAGTGTGCACATGCTCATGCTGGGCACACACATCGTGTATAGTGCATTTGGCGGATAGTGCTAATTTCAAGCATGTTACATCTAATAAACATTGTAGCGGCTTGACAGATTCGTGCTTCGAAGCGCCAAACGACACCATACACGTAACCGTTAGCACCAATTGTAAAACTAAGACGATGGTAGAAGTATATTTTGAAAATATTAGGACTCAAATCATCAAGCAACTTGAGAAAGCTGAAAAAGAAATAAAGGTTGCTGTTTATTGGTTTACAAATCATGACTTATTTGAAACATTGTTGGATAAAACTCAAAAAGGACTAAATGTTCAACTAATAATCCATAACGATTATATAAATAACAGGGAAACAGGATTGCCATTTCAGACTTTCATTGACAATGGTGGTAAATTTTTCTTTTCCGACAGTTATAATCCGATGCACAACAAATTCTGCGTAATTGACAACAAAGTGGTTATTAATGGTTCATACAACTGGACATATTATGCAGAAAATAGAAATCGTGAGAATATCCTAATAATTGAAGATGAAAATGATATTCCACAATCATTTGATGAAGAATTTGAAAGATTAAAATCACTGACAGAACAAATTGAAAAGATTGAGCCTCTGACAAAATTTGAAGTTGATGAAAATAATGTTTTGAGAACAAGAGACTACCTTGCCAATGACATCGTATATCAAGCCAAAGCTACGAATAGAAAGGAAATTGTAACATTTGCATTTGAAATTGCCCCGGAAAATATCGAGGTTCAAAAAACAGCATTTGCACTTGACTTGACAAAAAAATGGAGATTAAAACACTCTATCGGCTCCAGTTTGCTAAATGACAAATATTTAGTTATTGTTCCAAAAGGTTCAATGATACCAATTTCAAAGACAGAAATCGTACAGACCGTTTTTGACAATCAAAAAAGTTCTTCTGCAACGATACACTTTGGAGAAAATCCTATAGCAAGTAAAAACAGACAATTTGCTGAAATGAAAGTAACTGGACTACCTCCCAAACCTGCAGGAGAAGCGAAATTGAAATATCATTTTACAATTGACATTTACGGTAATATGAGAATGGAAAAATTTTCTCTTGACAATGGGAAACGACAAATTTTAAATAAAAAAATTACAGGATTATTAGAAGAAGTGATTGATGAAAATTAAACAACAGGTGCTAACACGTGGTATAAGGCATGGCTGGGTTTGTGCGCCCAGAAGCTTCGGGGCGACAAGTCGAATCTCGTCCCAACCTCAGTTTCGGTCGGACACTCAGACTCTCGTCTGACCGCCACGACCTCATACCACCACCGTTAACACGAAGCAAAAAGAACATTATGCACATTTAATTGAGCAACTCATGCAATTATTTGCTAAATACGTTGTGCAATTTTGTATATTTGTAAAAAGTCCAGAAAAATTATGAGAACATTATATCAGAAATTTGAAACGCTTTTACAAAGTACGACAACGGATTTTAAACGCTATTTATACGATAAAGTCTCATGGGATAGTCGAATGATTGGAATTATTGGTGCTCGTGGAGTTGGTAAGACGACCATGATATTGCAGTATATCAAGGAAAATTTAGACAGTAAAAGAGCGTTATATGTTTCGGCAGATGACATGTATTTTGGAGAAAACAGACTTTTTGATTTAGCGGATGATTTTTATAAAAATGCAGGAGAATATTTATTTGTCGACGAAATTCATAAATACAATGATTGGTCTGAAGAACTAAAGAATATTTATGACTCATTTCCTACCCTGAAAGTTATATTTACAGGTTCTTCAGTACTCGATATACTGAAAGGTTCGGCAGATTTAAGTCGTAGAGCTATAATTTACAAATTACAAGGACTTTCATTTCGTGAATATTTGAAATTATTTCACAACTATGATACGGAAGTCTACTCTTTAGAGCAAATTATAAACAATGAGGTAAAACTTGAAAATATTCACCATCCATTACCCTTATTTAACGACTATTTAAAACGAGGATACTATCCATTTGGAATAGAAAATGAGATGAGTTTACGTTTAGGTCAAATTATTGTTCAAACTTTGGAATCAGATATTCCGCAATATGCAAACTTAAATGTTGGAACAGGTCGAAAATTAAAACGATTACTTTCCATAATTGCAGAAAGCGTGCCTTTTAAACCCAATTTTTCTAAAATATCTGAAATGATTAGTGTAAGTCGGAATTCTTTAGATGATTATTTTTCATATATGGAAAAGGCAGGACTTATTGAACAATTACGCAACGAAACTAGTGGAATTCGAGGACTAGGAAAAGTTGATAAAGTGTACTTGGATAATACAAATATCATTTTCAATTTAGTTGGAGAAAAATCAAATGTAGGAAACTTGCGGGAAACATTTTTTTTCAATCAAATGCGAGTGAAAAATGAAATCATATCTTCCAAAAAAGCAGATTTTGTAATTGGAAATTATACGTTTGAGGTTGGAGGCAAGAATAAGCAACAAAACCAAATAGAAAAAGACAATAAATCATTTGTTGTAAAAGATGATATAGAATATGGCTATCGCAATGTGATTCCGCTTTGGACTTTTGGATTGAATTATTAAAAAGACGATGACAAATGAATGCCAGCTACTAACCATATTGTCATATGGCAGACAGTGGCAAACCGCGCAAACAATTCGTTTCCGTTCAGCTCTTCTTCTCCGATATCTGCCGCAACCTTTCCAACACTTTATTGGCTTCGTTGAACAGCGGGCGCCAGTCGGAGTTTCCGTATTCAATCGCCTTCCATTCTTCCTGGGCGTGAAAAGTTCCTTTGTTGGTCAGCAGGTAAAACCCGACGTTATGCCTGTCGGGCAGCAGCGTTGTAGTTGTCTTTTCGGCTTTCCCGATATAATCCTGTCCCAGTTCGACAAATGAGCGAACGGCCTTCCGAACTTTCCGGTATTGTGCGCCGCCAATGATGCCGCCTCCCGAACTGACATACATGCTGGCATCGCCATTTTGGAAGGCAACAACCGTTACAGTGCCCTCTCCTGTGTCCCAGTCCATCACAATACCAAATACCTTTGTTGCTCTTCCGGTGCTCTGTCCTCCAACCAGGTCGGGGGTGATTTTCAAAGCCATTTTTCGTAAATCGTAGTAACGATTTTCAATTTTCTCAGGTTCGCCGCCCTGATTGGTCGTTGTAAAGGTTGGTTTCTGCAGTGTCTTCTTTGGAGACGGGAAAGCAAAGAAGAAGCCCGTAACAACCACCAATATTACCGCAATGATTATGTATATCGCCATATGCCCCTGTATTAGTTTGTCCTGTCCAAAAAAGCTTCTCAACAATCAACTCTACCACGAGACTTTCACTAACGTTTTTCAGCAGCGTGTTCTGTCTGTCTTTGTGTCTTTCAGCGGGTTAATATAGTAATTATTATTTAGAATGGTTCTTTGGCATTAAGTTTTCCTGAATACCATGGTGGATTTGCAGGGCAAAAAAGAAGGGGATTCACCGGCTTTTATCCCGGTTCCTCCCCCATCTTTACACTAATTGCTATGTCAAACCCTAATAACTGTACATCAAAAAGTTTATATTTTCGGAACTATTGGTTTTGAGTTGGTTTTCTTCCGCTGGCAATTTTGGCCGCCACGATTTCTGCGGCTTTAATGAGCGGGTAACCCGCCGGTGAAGCCGTCAGGCACGGATGTGTACCAATTTGTGACGACAACAGTGCATTGACCGACATCCGGTTTTCGATGGCCAGGCCAATTACGTTGGTCAGTTCGCCGGCACTTAATCCACCAATCACCTCGCCCCCGATGATGATTCCCGAGCGCCGGGCCACCACCAGCTTCACCAGTTGTTTGTGCGCATCGGGCAAATTGCCGGGATGTCGATCGACACCTTCGAACAAGCCGGTTACCACTTCAATGTTTTCTTCGGATGCCCGGGCTTCCGTCACACCGGCAGTTCCAAACCCGGTATCGCCAATGGCGGTAGAATAGATGGCAATGGTACCACTAAAGGTTTTAATGACATGCAGATTGAAAAGATTCATGCCGGCGATACGGGCTTCGGCACAAGCCGTAGAAGCCAGCATGGTAAATACGCGCCGGCGTGTAACGAAATCACGTTTCTGCGCACAATCGCCCACGGCAAATACGTCGGGTGTGTGGGTGCGCATGTATTCATCGACCGCAATGAAGCCGCTTTCGTCGACATCGATGCCTGATTTGGACGCCAATACTGTATTAGGCTGGTATCCCATCGAAAGAATTACCGCGTCGACCTCTTCGGTAAGGCCATTTTCGAGACGAACACCGGTAACTATACCATCTCCTACAATCTCTTTCACACCGTTGCCGGTGATGATATTCACGCCCCGTTCTTCAAGCATGGTTTGTATGCGATCGGACAACTCCACATCAAATGCCAGGCTCAAAATAGAGGGTTCTTTTTCTACCAGGATGACCTCTTTTCCGTCCCGCACCAACTCGTCGGAGAACTCCACTCCAATGAAGCCGGCCCCAATGACCGCAACACGTTTACACGACGCGAGCTTTTGTTTCATGTCGTCGAGGTAGATCTTATCCTTCGGAATCACGAAAACATTTTTCTTTTCGGCCCCGGTCAGCCATTTGGGTTTGACCGGAACAGAGCCGGTGGCAATGATGAGCTTACCGAACTGAATGGTATCGCCTCCGGCCAGCTGAGCGGTTTTAGCCTTTGTATCGATGGCCGTCACTTCGTCCACAATGGACTCGATTTCATTTTTGGCCATCAGGGCGTCGACCGGCATGATGTTTTTGGCACTGTCGCCCAACGTGCCGAAAATGTATGGGATACCGCAGGGAACCATTACATCCTTCTGCTTCTTCACCAGGATAAACTTCTTCTCCGGATTGGATGATTTACCGGTTACGGCTGCCACCATGCCGGCTGCACTTCCTCCAATTACTAATACATCGGTTGTTTTCATGTGTTTATTTTTTGTATTCAAGGTTTTTGTATTTCCGGCTTAAAATTCGATCCCTCTCCGACCGATCAGCCCTTGTGTATAGTAGTGTTTTACTTCTTTCATTTCGGTCACCAGATCAGCTATCTCTATCAGATCGGGCGTGGCGTATCTTCCAGTCACGATAACTTCGGTATGTTTCTCACGAGATTGAACGGCCCTAATTAGTTCTTCCGAAGAAAACAGGTTAAAATGAACCGCAATGCAAGCCTCATCCAGCACGACTACATCATAATCTCCGGAAGATAGAACGACTGTAACTTCCTCCAGGCCATTCCGGGCTGCATCGATATCCTCCTGTGAGGCTTCCTCAACGATAAAGCATTTCAAGCCGTACTGCCTCAGGATAATCTCCGGAAAGAAGCGGGCTATCGGTTCGTGCTCTGAATAAGTGCACCCTTTGACAAACTGGGCGAAAAACACTTT
Organism: Prolixibacter denitrificans; assembly: GCF_003014495.1. Taxonomy (GTDB): domain Bacteria; phylum Bacteroidota; class Bacteroidia; order Bacteroidales; family Prolixibacteraceae; genus Prolixibacter; species Prolixibacter denitrificans. Next base: position 5,490 of record NZ_PYGC01000017.1, read on the forward strand.
TTTCCCGCCTCCTACTGCCCGTAGTGCTAATCCAAGAGCCGCCGTGGTTTTTCCTTTTCCATTCCCCGTATATACCTGAACGTAACCTCTCATGACGTTGCATTGTAATGTCGCAGATAAAAAATCTTGTCGCGGTATTGCACCTTGTCTATCAATCGCTGATGCAACAATGATTGCAGTACCGATTCATCGGCCTGATCGTTTTCCAGAAGTTTCAGCAGGGCGTCTTCCCGTAGCGGATGGACCGCTGTAATGTTCAGAATGTCTTCGAAAGCATTGCCGGTATATCCTGCATCGACGCCTTCGAAGCCGGTGAGAAGTTCGGTATTCAAACCAACAGAATTAAAAAGTTGCCACGCGGTATTCAGTTGTTCTGCAGCGGGTCTCCCGACGTGCTTTTCTGCCGGCGGGCGAATGGGAATGGAGAGATAAGCTGTTTGAGGGCTCAGCTCTTTCACCATTCCGGCCAGCTGTTTCAAATGGCCCGCATCGTCGTTGTAATTCCGGACCAACATCGACTCCGAGCATAGCGTGCCGAAAAACTCGTCGGCGAACAGGTACACTCCGGACCAATAGTCGTCGAATGACAATCCAGCAACGGGCCGGTTGAGCTTTTTCCAGGTCGCTTCATTTGCTGCATCAACTTTAACCGAAACCCAATCGGCCAGTGCCAATGAACTTCGGACTTCCTCCCGATTCAGCAACGAAGCATTGGTGATAACAGCTACCGGGATGCCCAGCGTTTTCAAGCGGGTGATGGATTCGCCGAGATTTAGATCGAGGGTCGGTTCGCCATTCGACACAAAAGTCAGATAATCGGGATAATTGTCTGGCTTCAATCGGCGCAGATGCTTTTCGACTTCCCGGAAGACCACTTCCGGAAGGTAAAATGCATCTTGTTCAGTCGTGTGACGCTTTGTTTTCCCTACCTGGCAATACACACAGTTGTACGTGCATGTCTTGGGAGAGACGATGTTATTTATCCCAAGGCTCTTTCCTAACCGGCGCGACGGTATGGGCCCAAAACTGATCATCTGAACACTTTTTTATCGTTCCTCCTGAAGCCTGGGTTTTACCGACCTCCCGGGCATCTTCAAAATGCCCAGATTGATCTGGTACAATCCGTAGTGGTTGTCAACTTTTCGCCTCTCTTCCATTAACCAGAATATGTGCTTTAAAAGAACCTCTGTTACTTCACCAATGCATGTGGCTGAAATAATCACCGGGATGAAATGCTCACGAACCATGTGAAGATTCCGGCCAAACTGTCTGGCCACCAACACATCGATGTCCAATTCCTTCAGAAAACTGATGATCGCTTTTCCCTTTCGGGATGAACCATGTGTGTAGTGTTCTTCGGGACGAATAAACGGATTCCGATATTCATCAATCAGCGTCAGTTCATCATCCTTGTATTCATAAATCAGGAACTGTTCAGCTTCGCCAAAATGCTTTTTCTCAAAAGCATGCCCCTGACTAACCGCAAAAGCGAAGCGCAAAGATTCTTTCATAAGCACACGGTTTAAGAAACTGACATGGGACAATTAGTAACTATCGATGCAAACTCTCTCAGGCAGGTACTTCTTTTACCTGGTCGATTTTTTGCGCCAACTCTTCGAATGCTTTTATCAGAATGGCATTTCCGGAGTTGAAAATATTTTTCCCCTGGTCGCTCAACTCGCACACATCGGCCACCAACGGTAACTGCGAAAGTAAAGGCACACCGTATTCGTTGGCCAGCTGCTCTCCTCCTCCTCTTCCAAAGAGGAAATATTTTTCATCGGGATGTTTTTCGGGGACAAACCAGGCCATGTTCTCCACGATGCCTGCCACCGGAATATCGACGCCGTTGGCCACGAACATGTGGGCTGCTTTTCGCCCATCGGCAATGGCCATTTGTTGCGGCGTAACCACAATTATCGCCCTGGCTCCCGGGAACTTCTGTGACAGCGTAATGGAGATATCACCTGTTCCGGGCGGTAAATCAATGACCAGGTAATCCAGTTTTCCCCAGCGGGTATTCTCGATCAACTGCGTGAGTGCTTTGGAAGCCAATGGCCCCCGCCAGATGACTGCATCCTGCTTTTGCATGAGAAAACCAAGTGACATTACTTTGATGCCGAACTTCTCGACGGGCTCCATCAAATCTTTTCCGTTCTCCTTCCATACGCGGGGACGAGCGTCTTCCAACCCTAAAGCCATCGGAACAGAAGGTCCGTACAGATCGGCATCCAATATTCCGGTAGCATAGCCTTCGCGCATAAAAGCCACTGCCAGGTTCACTGCCACGGTTGACTTACCTACACCGCCTTTTCCCGAAGCAACCAGAATAATATTTTCCACTTCCGGTAGAATCTTCGTCTGCATTTTCTTTATTTCCATGTTTTTCATTTATACAACGTAACTACCATGTTGTCAATCGCGCATGAAAATTCATGCGCGATTTTGAGCGACAAACCACCATGAGACGTTAGCCGCGACCTCTTCTTCGGCGACCAGCACCCCGTCCGAGGCCTCTTCCCCAGCCGCCTCTTCCGAGTCCGCGACCAAACGGTGCCTCACTTACTTCATCTTTTCCGGGTTCGCATTTACCTATTGCTCTTCCGGTGCGGGGACCTTTTCCCAGCGGTCCGGTTCCATTTAATCCAGGCATTTTTCACCTCCCTATTTTTGGTATAAATCCACTTTTTAGTCTTTTACCGCGGCCTTCACCACCACCGCTTTTCCAGCGTTTGCCAAGACCGGTACCGAGTTTGTTCTTACCGGTTAAATCTTCCGGTTCTTTGCAACGGCCCAATTTCCGTCCGGTCTTCGAGCCTTTCCCTTCCGGGCCTGTCCCGTTTAATCGTGGCATAACATCTTGATTTTTTCATTCACATCGCCCTCTATAATTCATGGCACAAGGTTTCGTAATACTCAGCTCCCACAATCTTCTGCTGATAACGCTTTCCATACATCACAACCGGGTCGTCAATATTCACTTTCAGCAGATTCGCTATCACCTGACATCTCGTTGAAAACAGGAAAAACGTCTCTTTTTCGGTTTCGTTGTGTAATTTCCAGAAGTTGGAAGGCCCCTTGGAAATAATCAAATCAGCCTCCCGATAAATCTTTCCGAATGTGCTATTGGTGGACAAATCGCTGAATGATGTAAGTTCTTGCGGAATGCCTTTTATCTCTGCCACACGCTCGATTCCTGCATGCCGGGCATCATCAACCGTAGCTTCATCGAGAATCCCCTTTTCCCTGACCGCATAGTAAGCCTTCGAATGATGCAATTGCTCCAGCAGCAGTTTGTCGGTGACAATTTCCCCGGCTTTATCGCCTATGAACAACACCGTATTCGCTTTCCGAACCCGGTTAAACAACTTACCCGAATCATCGATAACCGGTCGTAAACGAGCAGCTGATACCAACGACAACTTCAGGCTATCCATCGCCCCCTGGTGATTCATGATATAATTACCGGCCAGCGTATACTGCAGTGCTCTTTGTAGCGGGTTAATCGATTTCGAAATATCATTCCGGATCGTTTCTTCCAGTAGGAGGAATTGCTCATTGCAGTGTATCCGCTCATCACTAATAGCCTGCTTTATCTGACATCGTCTTTCCAGCAGGTCATCCAGGAAGACCGGTAAAGCCGGCGCTGTTTTCATCTCACTTTCAGCGCTCGCCATAAACCGAATGGCATCCAGCGCGACTTCGTTGGCCCGCTTGTCGTCTGGGCAATGTCTCTGAATTAATTGCTCAGTCTGCTTTACGATACATGTGACGCATTCCGGAAACATAGTTGGTTCAATTTAGGAAGGAGCAACATCATTTCATCCAGGTTATAACGCCTGATTGCTAACCTTCTGTTCATGAAACAAAGGTAGGAAACTAAATGAACATTTGTTCATTTTAAGAGAAAAATTCGAATGCAATATCTTTTTTGAAGACATATCGGAGTAAAAATAACTCAGGTATACTTCAATTGAATCTTTGAGAAAGAATGAAGATGGGTGTGTAATGAAGAAGGGAAGGCGAATGCAAACCGATAGCTTCCGGCTGGCAGTAGTGCTGTGAAAAAAGAGTCAGTTGTGACTGTTATGGTTGCTCGCCGTTGTCCTGGTTATCGATGAACTTTTGTTGGTAGAGTTGATGATGGTAGGAACCCTCTTTTAGCATGGTACGTCCACACTTCGGGCATTTCACTTCCCGGCAGGGAATTCCCTTTTTGTGTTCCAGACGTAGGTCACACTTCACGCAGATGCAGTATCCGTTATATTCTTCAGTTTGTTTGTCCATCGGTTACTCGGGATTTAATGATATGATGTTATCTGAATGACATTTACGACAACTTCCAATGGGTTTGAGCGTAATCATCACCTCTTTGCAATCGTTACACCGAAACCAGTAATCATCGGTAGCGTAATTCCCGCCCTGAATCAGGATCGCTTTTCCCTCCACGAAGGCAGCGGCAATGGTTTTTCGTGCCCTGTCGTATATACGGGTAAAGGTCGGGCGGGAAACCCCCATTCGCTCAGCCGCCTCTTCCTGTATCAGATTTTCATAATCGACAAGCCGGATAGCCTCATATTCTTCTACCAGCAAAACAGTTGGCTCCAGATTCTTCATCGGCACACCAAAGGGCCTGAAACCTTCCATTACCGGCGGCATGGTTACTCGTCGACTTCTTTTTCTGTTCGGCATAAAATTGGATTTTCATTACAATAATACGAAATTTGATGAACATTTGTTCCTTTTATACTTCATAAAAACCTTCAATGTACGGCACTGCAGACATACCAAAGTCTTCTATGCTCTTCTTTACACGAACGCAAAAAATAGCAGGTCGTTTCCAACCTGCTATTCGAACCATGATAATCTAATCCTCGCTCTATTCGCAAAAACTAGTTTCTTCGCTTTGCTTTCCAGTATTCTCTGAATTTCTTCTGGGTCATAATTCCGATGGGGCCTTCGTAAATTCCTCCGTCCCCACCCGAGTCATATACTTTTATTTCAATCCTATTTTCTCCCGGTTTCAACGTGTTGGGAGGGAGAAAATAATTCCGGAACTCGCGGTATATGTTACCATTGTTTTCACCGAATTGCCCGGTTTGTCCAATGTATTTTCCGTTGATGAATAGCATGTCGGCATCGTCGATGCGGCCGGCCAGCATGACCAAACGTTGTGAGGCCAGATCAGCACTCACGTTAATTTTCTTTGTATATACGGCGTACCCGTCATAACCGAAGTATCCCTGGTTCTCCCATGCGCCCGGCACATGAATCGGCCTCGCGCGGCTCTCATTGTAATCCCTTCCTTTGTTGAACTGCCATTCTCCGGCCAGGTTAATATCGAATTGCGGCAAAAATCCGGCAGAGTAAATTTTCAAATCACCGGCGATGATTCCTCCGTCCAGCTGAGCATCGTACACCCGAACAGCAATCACATTCTTTCCGTCATAGTTTATCAGGTTGTTAGGAACCTGGTATTTGCGTAGCGCCTTGTAAGCAGTCGAGAAATGTGGCGGGAACGAACCTGTTTTGCCAATTAGCGTGCCGTTGAAATACACTTCATCAGCATCATCGATGTACCCCATCTCCAGAATCACCGATTGATTCTTCATGGAAGCGGGTATGAAAGGTGAGAGTCGGTACCAGGCGTAGCCATCATACCCATTATAACCTTGATTCTCCCACCGGTCTGGCACCTTAATCAAATTCCATCCGGAATCATCGTAATTCGGCGATGCCCACTCCATGTTGTCCCCAATCCGGAATTTCCACATTCCGTTCAGGCTTTGCTCCATGGGTTCACCAAATGCCGCGGCAGACACCTTTAAGCTTCCAACCAGTACCAAAAGCACTATCCATTGTATGGTGATAATTTTTTTCATGTTAATCGAACAAATGGAGTAGGTTGCGTATAATTGAATGCCAACTGTCATCATCATCGTTGTTATTCCGCTGCAGATTTTCTTTCAGGGCTTTCACTTCACCTTCTGTCGTAATTCCCACCGGACCTTCGTAAATTCCGCCATTCAAGCCAATATCCTTCACCTCAACGGAAATCAGGTTCTTATTTCGTAATAAATCCGACGGTATTTTGTAGATGCGATACAACTGCCATGCCCGGTCCTGACGAAATCGGGAATAGCCTGGCAAATCCTCAACCTCTCCTATTTTTTCTCCATTCAAATATACCTTGTCAAAATCGTCGATCTTACCCAGCACGAGATAGAGTTCCCGTCCTTTTAAAGATTCGGGTAGTGAGAAACGCTTATGATACCAGGCTATTCCGTCAAAATCGCCATATCCCTGGTTATCCCATTTCATCGGGACATATATATCAGCCCAGTTACTGTCGTCTGTCGCCGGACTATTCATGTTGCCAAAATTGTCGATACTGAATTTCCAGGTTCCGCTTAAATCCAATGTCATCATCGCCTGATCGCGATCGTAATACAAGCCCAAACGGTTGGCTCTGAGGATTCCCCCATCACCTCCTTCATCGAATACTCGCACCGCAATCACATTGTTCTCTCTCTTCAGCAGCGAAACCGGTACAACGTATTGCCTTTCTACATTATAAGCTGTTCGGAAATTCGGAGGAAATTTACCAGTCTGTCCTATCTTTTTTCCGTTAATAAATACCTCGTCTACGTCATCAATGTAGCCCAGGAAGAGCATCAGATAACCTGAGGCCGGCAAGCTCTGGATGTTGAAATTTTTACGGTACCAGCCATATCCGTTATACCCTTCGTAGTAATTTTCCCATGCACGTGGAGCATAAATCTTATCCCAATCATGCACATCGGCCGAAGGAGTTGCCCAAACCGGATTATCGCCCACAGTGAACAACCAATTGCCCCGCAAATCAGCCAGCGACCTCCAATCAGACGCGTCAGCCTTGAAGACTCCCGCCACTGCAAAAATGAATAGATAGACAATTATGAATTTACGAGTCATGATGGTTATGATTTGCGTTACAAGATATTTAAAAACTCCTTTCGTCCGAATCTCTGGTTAGCCGTTCGATCACGGCGTAGTGTAGCGAAGATACAGATTGAATGTATATGCCTCGCCTGCCAATGCCCTGTCGGCTTTCACTTCCTGTTTGCTAAACATATATTTAACAAAGTCTTTGGCTTCCTTGTTATCGGTAATTACCTGCAGAAGTCTCAGCGTCCGGTCACTATTCACATAAAAGCTAATGGTTACATTCTCTTTCAGCGAATTGATATTGTGCTCGTAGAAATAGTTTTGCAACTGACCGATTTCCTGCCGGAAGTTTTTCTGGATGTCACTGGTCAGATTTTTTTCGGCCATATTCAATCCCGTCTCCCCGGCGAAAGTAAGGCCCGTCATCATTAATACTGCGACGATTGCTAAAATTGCTCTTTTTGTTTTCATCGATTAAGGCTTTTGTTTTCATGATTAACTATCACAAAGTAAAAGCCCCGATGTAACCCCGCTGTCAAACGCGAGTCATAAGATGCCACAAGTTGTCACAGAAATGTCACGGGAAGAAAAGAAGACACATAAAACGCTATAGACAAATGACATACACAGATAAGAAAATATTTCAATTTTCTGAAAAAAACTACCGATTTTGTCTGGATTAAAGCACCAGCTTGTAGCCGATACCATGAACTGTCACGATGTGCTGGCTATCTTCCGTATCAATTTTATTCCGTAACCGGACAATGAAATTATCGACGGTACGGGCGGTTGGTTGGTAATCCATGCCCCAAACCTGGTCGAGAATATCGTCCCGCGAAACAATCCGGCCAGCATGCCGGTAGAGATAATGCAATATTTCAAACTCCTTGTACGACATTTTCACGGGTTCGTCATTATGCAACGCTTCAAAATCGTCAAATGAAACCTGGAGTTGGCCGATGGTCACCCTTTGCGGCGAATCATCCTGTTTAACGTTTGCCGTCCGGCGAAGAATAACTTTGATACGGGCCAGAAGCTCCCGCAAACTGAAGGGTTTGGTGACATAATCGTCTGCTCCCAGCTCCAGACCGAGCACTTTATCCAGCTCTTCGCCGCGAGCCGTTAACAAGATGATGGGTGTATCGTTGTCTTCTGCCCGGGTTTTCTTACACACATCAAATCCTGACATCCCAGGAAGCATCACGTCCAGCAAAACCAAATCGTACGAACCGGATTGCAGCTTTTTGAAGCCGTCATCGCCCCGGTTGGCTGTGTCCACTTCGTAACCTTCAAACTCCAGGTTATCGCGCAAGCCAATCAGCATGGCTTCTTCATCCTCAACGATTAAGATTCTAGGCATGGTTCTGTTTTTTTACCGGAAATTTTAAAATGAATGTACTTCCCTCGCCCAGCTTACTTCGCAGCGCTACGCTGCCGCCGTGTGTCTTCATCATTCGTTTCACCAGGTTCAGTCCTAATCCCGAACCTTTGGCTTTGTGGGCTAAATCGCCTTCAGTTACCCGGAAAAACTGTTCGAAGACATGCTTCTGATTTTTGGAGGAAATGCCGATACCATTATCTTCCACTTCGACCCAGACGTGTTTGGCTTTCTTCACCAGGCGAATGTCAATTTTCTTATCTTTTTCAGCGCTATATTTGATGGCGTTGTCCACCAGATTCACCAACATCGTTTTCACTACATCACTATCGGCATATACCAGGGCTTGATCAACTTGCGACGAAAAACGGCAATCGACCTGCGAAGCCTCCAGGTGTGACTTCATTGAGACCATGATTTCGGGAACCAATTCCCCCAGGTCGACCATCGAGAACTGGTATTTCAACCGGTTTTTCTCCAGTCGTGAGAAGTTGAGAATCCGGTTGACGATATCCGTTAACCGGCCACTTTCCTGGTGAATGGTATGCAGGTATTCTTCCTGTTTCGCTTCGGTCTTCACCCGCTTCAACAGTAAGGTTTCAGCATACATGCTAATTAGTGCGAGTGGCGTTCGTATTTCGTGTGATACATTGGAAACGAATTCTGATTTCAGCTCGGCCAATTTCATCTCTTTGCGGATGTTCCAGATGACAAAATAGAGTCCCAGCAGCACTACAATCGTTAGGCCAATCAACATGTAATTGTCCCGTTGTGTACGTTCGGACGCCAATTCTTCGAGTGTTTTGGCCTTTAACCGGATTCCCAGTTGATAGCTAGGAAAGTACCACATAGCTGCTTTCTCAATTTTTCCGGCCAATTCATCATTCGCTTCAGTACTGTAAACCACGCTACCGGATGTAGAATCGGAAACACTGATGAAGAAAAGGTCCTGCGCTATCTGTTGTATCTGCGGACTCATGGTCTGCAAGACAAATGTCCGTGGGTTGATCACCAATTGACAGGCATGCTCTCCTTCGCGATTCTTTTGCAGAAAATAAAGCATCAGTGTACTGTCAGTCATCATCTTCGAGTCAACACGCTGATAATTCGACTTCAGATAGTCCTGTAGTTTTTCAATTTCTGCCGGGGCCGGCCATTCGTCAATACGGATAGCCTTACCACTATTGAAATACTCCGCCTCAACCTGGTGCGATGCTAAATCCAAAAAACGAATAGCTAAAACGGAACGGTTGTTTTGGAAAAGATTGTCTACCAATCCTTTCTCCACATCTCCGCCAGGTGCCACGGGTTGGTCGAGACTTTGACGCCACTGATTAACAACATTTTCAGAATACTGGTTAACCGAATAGAGAATGGATTCCAACTGCGTACTAAATACGCGCTGAACCATCTTTTCATTTTTAGTCAGGGTTGAGAACTCCCGCACCAAATAGAAGCTCAAAGGTAAAGCAACTATCACTAATAAAACCAGGCTTATTTTGGCTACAGTTCGGATCATCAGCTTGTTTACATTCTTCAGAAAACCTGATAAAGGTATGAAATCAACCCGAATTTTAGAGGAATTCGATCAATTCTACGCCATACGATCTATCTGCAAACTACTTTTTCTGATGTTGCCAGCAATATTTTGAACCAGGTTCTGCTTTTCGGGAACATCGCTTACCCGATTTGGTTATGGCCTGACACTGTCTTGAAGTTGTCGCCTTGGTTATACCGTTTTTCGAACTATGATGCGCGCTGGATGAATAGGTCGATGTAGCTGCAGAAGTAAACGACCAGGCTCCCGGATTCACTGCTGCTTCCAGCTTATTTTCGATACTGTCGGGCAATTCCGGAAAGAAATCAATGCCGGTCATCGCCTCCACCATGTCCACAGAAACCACGTATTCCGGTAACGGTTTCGTACCTGTTTCATTCGGAAGAATAAACGCAATCATTTTCTGTTTACCATGAGGATCGTATACCACTTTGTAGTAAAACCCGGGAACGGTTATCCTATCGGGACCAATAAACCCAAGGTCATTCTTGAAAATCGGGCCGGAAACGACATAGATATCACCATCCATCAGCGCCCAGTTTCGTACCTGTGCCTCCAGTTTTTTCCAGATTCCGCGATTAAAACTCGGCTTCTGAGGAGACATGTTCGATAGATAAAAAGTCTCCGACATAGCTTTATGGTTGAGCCGCATAGCTGCTGCCGGACAAAGATGTCCCCGGTCGTAGCCGGAACCGCTGTAGTCGGCCAGCGAAGCAGAGCCCGTTTTCACTTCCGGATCGGGTCGAAAATCATCCGTGCGCGATTCTTTGCCACTCACATCGGCAGCAGTCAACTCGTAGTACACCCAATTCGCTTGTTCTTTCGACTCATTATACGACAAGGTATAGTAGGTGTGTTTTACCGTTTCGCCCGTGCTTAAAGGAAGAAAAGTCTGTGCCCATACTGTAAAAGGCAGCATCAATAAAATACTTACCAGGATTCGTTTCATCGCTATCATTTGATATTCATCTAATCAGTGGTCCGGCTTCGTCTTTTGACAAATCGCCGCATTATATGTTCAATACAGTAAAACGCATGACTACTCTGAATATTGCGGATTTTAAGGAAGAGAGGAGGTTTTCAAGCGCCGCAAACCGATAACACGTTAGCAGGCAATCACTGACAAGAAAAAATTTTTTTGATGTTCCTGAGCAAGCAGAAGAAAAAAACCGCAAGAACGATGTTGATTTCGCTCCTGCGGTCTATTAATGGAAGGTATTAAATTCTATTTTGATTGTCCCGGCTTCATGGACTCGGGTATGTTCATGTGAAGTAGAATATACCGCGCCACGATGTATTCGCCTTCCGGAATCAAATGAACGCCATCTTTATTCATGGCCTGAAAAACCGGGTGATTAGAGTTCAATATTTACTTGATTTTCTGTTGACTTAACACTTTTCAGGCGAATAGTAATCGTTTTATTTTCATAATTGTACATCCAGCCAGTCGCCTCTTTTCCATTAACAAAAACAGCTCTCGGCTGCGACACATCATGAAAAACCAAACGCCAGTAACGATCCGGTTTCATGCCTTTGTAATTGCCTATTACAGGTGAAATAGTAAAATTAATCCGGTCATCACTCCTGCTGGCGGAGAAGGTTGTAGCAGCGATTTCGCCTTTCAGGTAACCGTTACTTTTGCCATCATCTTCGTACATCGTAAAGCCCGATTCTTGTGTAGACGGATAAATATCTACCGTCAGGGTATCGTTGTTCCCGCTTTCGATAGTTGGCGCGTAATTCCTGGTAGGAATAATCGCCCCTTCTTTTACAAATACGGGTATCTTCTCCAACGGTGCCAAAACCTCAACCTCATGGTTCCCTTCGTATTTTTCACCGGTGACCTTGTCAATCCATGTTCCTTCCGGGAAGAATACCTTCCGGGAAACGGCTCCCTGCTCGTAAACCGGAGCAACCAACATTTCGTTGCCAAACAAAAATTCATACAAATGGCCCAGGATTTTGCCAATCATATGTTGACTCTGCAATCGGCTCCGCAACGCGTAGGTGTAGATGTACGGGAAAAGTTCCATGCGCTGGTGTGCATAATTTCTGAAAAGCGTATCGGCCTGCTCTGAATAGAGATAAGCCAGATTGGACGTAGGATTTTCTGGCTGAGAGAAAACTTCGGTGATGGGGCAAAACATCGAAAATTCCATCCACCGGATGTAAAGTTCCTTGTCCAATTGGTCGGTTTTTCCCATGTCGAAACCGCCGGTATCGTTGGTCAGAAACGGTATTTTACTGGTCGCCTTCGATGTATCGGTGTACATGGCAATGTTTTCCTTAAATGCCACGCGGGGAACCCATGAATTAAACTCCTTGGTGGGCTTCTCCACAGTCCAGTCTGAGCGGGTATCGTCCGTCCACTTGGTTGGATAACGTTCGTATGTTGGGCTGTCTGTACCTCCGGTATGCGATAGAATGAAACCCCGTCCTTCAGTTTCTTTGCCGAACTTCTGTGTCATCTCAAACATCGCTTTACAAACGCTGATTTTCGATGTTCGATCGAGCTTGATAAAATCAGCACCTTCGTCAAAAAATTGCTTCATGCGCTTTTGAAAGTAAGCCACCGCTTCCGGATTGTCGAAATTGATATTCCCGGTAGGTGTAGCCACTTTACTCTTGGTGGTGTTGAACATGGCTGTCTTTGTTCCTGCGTTATGCCATGTGTCGGTATTCGTGAATACCTTGGAGAAATACCCTCTCTTTTCGAAATCGTTGAAGGCCGATTCGCTGCCTGTCTTCTGTATGCAATCCCAGATCCAAAATCCACCTTTAATGTCATTCTTTTGCATAAAGTCCCACATTGCTTTTCGATTAGGGAAAGCTGTGGTATCAGCCACGAAGTCGATGTATTTTTTGGGACCTTTGCCATGATTATCAAAGCTCCAGAACCACGAATCAATCCAATACGCGTCGATGGGATAATTGTGCGCTTTTATGTCTTTGATGCGCTGAATGGTTTGCTCTTGATTGGTATAGCCTCCGTACAATACGCCAAACGCCCAGGCGGGAGGAATGACCAGGTTGGAATCAATTTTCATTTCCGGCATTGCAGCCTCAGCACTATCGAGATGCTGTTTTGGTGAGCACGATTGAAAAACGGCCAATCCGGCAATCAGAAGAGTCAAGATTTTTTTCATCGATGTGTTTTTATTCATGATTTAGCAGTTGATTCTTTTTTTAGGCTGTTGCGATGGACTTCTTGCCAGTCAGGATTAGGTCGTTTTTCCAACGCAAAAGCCATATTCACCCAAACAGTGTGTTTCCCTTTCAGATCATACCGGGATATCAATTCCTTTTCGGAAATTGACAAACGAACTTATCAATAATACAATTGTTCGATTCGTTACACTTAATTGAATTCCATTTTTCATGAACTTCATCAAACAAATCAATCTGTTGGTTTCATTTCTGCTAGAAATGGGACTCATCATTCTGGCTGGTCTCTGGGGCTTTGAACAAGGAGAAAGCATCCTGATGAGATACGTTCTAGCCGTTGCTGTTCCGGCGGTTATCATTTTACTTTGGGGCGTCTGGGCGGCACCGAAATCCAAACGACGATTGAAGAACCCTCTCCGAACCATATTCAAACTGACGATGATGGCCTTAGCCGTATACTTTGCTTATAGCACAGGACATCCGGTTTGGGCTTTGTCCTTTGCGGTTATCAGCATTTTAAATGTGAGTCTCGCCTACTTTTGGAAACAGGATTATTGATTATTTTTCGCTTTCGCCGAGGAAGAAATACTAATACAACCTTTGGAGGATTTCGTCCATGATTACCGGAATTCTTTTAATCAACCTGAAATGAAAAGCAGAGAAGAACTTATAATAGCCAACTGGGAGAATCTTACTTCCTTATGGAAAACAGCAGCGACTCCCTTCCGGGGAAATGTCGCCGGAGATGTATTTGATTATGAGGAGATTGGCAACTCCGACTGGCCAAACCGCTTGTGGTTTCACGATGATATTACGCAGGAAAACGTAGAAAAAGCGTTGGAGAGACTCGAATCTTTAAACACCCGCTTTACCATTCCCTACCGGGATATTTACGGCAGTCAATCCAACCAGATTCTGGAAGAAACCGGATTTACTAAGACATTTGAGCAAGTAGCCATGTCGTTGCCATTGACATCGCCCTTTCAGCTGGAGAACAAACTTGATTTCAGTGTGATATCCAATCCGACCGACGCAAAAAGGTGGGCCGATATTTATCCGTCCGCTTTTGGTTACCGCATCACCGAAGAGACGTTACTCAAAACGATGGGTTCAATCCAATACATTCTGGCATTAAAACAAAATCAACCGGTGGGGACGGCCATTCTTTTTCAAACTGGTCCATTTGCAGGCATTCATGGTGTTGGCGTGATTCCCGAGATGCGGAGAAAAGGATTGGCGGAAGAGATCATGAAATTCGTGCTCAATAAGGCCATACATGATGGAGCAGAATACGCCACTTTGCAGGCATCAACAATGGGCAAAGGCCTTTACCTGAAGCTGGGCTTTGACGAGCAATTCACCATACATAATTACGTCAAAGCTTAAAGATGAACTTCTTCTACAATGAAGCGATATTTTACTCATAAAAGAAAGATGTATTCAACATCAAATAATGTTATAATAAACAATTGAAAAACAATTCGTTAAAAATCCATAACAAAATTGGTTGTTCCAATTATTTGAATATATTTGCCACTAACAAACAATAATGTAATCAACTTACAGTTTGTATTTTACAATCAATCAAGACAGATTACGCAGGAATACATCTTTCTTTTATGCCCAAAAACCATTTGTTATACCGCTTTATTTTCACATTCTCTGTGTTGATGTTCCTGGTGGGGACCGCACATTTGCATGCAGTCAACCCGCCTTCTCATCCGTATCAACATGAACTGAATCGAATTGATTCGCTGTATAACCGCCTGCAACCAACCGACATCAAACCTTCATACGCAGCCTTTCGGGATGGACTCGTCGGCTACTATTCCATCGAGAAAGAAAACAAACTGGAAAACAACCGCTACCTCACACTGATAGATATGTCGTTGGCTTCGACAGCCAAGCGGTTATGGGTAATCGACCTGGATTCGATGAAAATAGTTGAGAATACTTTGGTGGCACACGGACGAAACACGGGCGTCAATTATGCGGTTAAATTCTCCAATGCGCCTTCATCGCATATGAGTAGCCCGGGATTTTACATTACCGGAGCTACCTACCAGGGTAAATATGGCTTATCGCTCTATCTTGATGGAATTGAACCTGGCATCAACGACAAAGCCCGCGAGCGTACCATCGTGATGCACAGTGCACCTTATGCAACACAAAAGTTTGTGAAAGAGCATGGCCGGCTCGGAAGAAGCTGGGGCTGTCCTGCCGTTCCCCCATCCAAAAGCAAGGCGATCATCGAAGCCATCAAAGACAAATCGTGCCTTTTCATTTACTCGCCGGTTCCGTCTTATTTGAAGAAATCGAAATACCTGGGATTTCAGTTCGACTCATCAGGCGATGATTTAAGCTCCTTGTAAATGGGTTCGTCTCTCGAGTAGATATCATCCCGGAATTGCAACTGACCATCATCGTTTTCCCACGCCGTCAAATAAACTAAAAACACCTCTGGCTTACGATTGAAACGGACGACCTGCGTTTTGCGAGACTCGATCGTTTTATCGATTTTCCGCGACGTCCATTCGGGCTGCTCCATTAACAGATACTGAGCTAATTCGATAGGTCTTTCGACGCGAATACACCCGGAACTGAATGTTCGTCGTACCCGGTTGAATAAACGTTTACTGGGTGTATCGTGAAGAAACACATTGTAGGGATTTGGGAACACAAACTTAACCACTCCGAGCGCATTCTGATCTCCCGGAAGCTGACGATACGTGTAGCCGGAAGCATCTGCACTCGCAAAATTTACTTTCTCCGGTTTCAGTTTTGTTCCGTTGCTTTCAAATACCTGAATATTCCTTTCGGCAAGATAACCTGAATCCTTTTGAGCTTCCGGCAAAATGTCATATTTCAGAATATTGGGCGGAATGGTCCAGGTCGGATTAAAAACCAGGTATTGCAACGTGGAATGAAAGATGGGGGTTTTGCGATAGGTGCGTCCCACAATCACTTTGTGTTCACCAACAGGTATATGATGATCATACACAAACAGCATATAGTCCGGGATATTGATAAGAATATAATAATCCGGGAAAGATTCAGGCAACCACCGGATTCGTTCCATGTTGACCTCGATTTGCCTGATTCTCTCCGACGCCGGAGTATTCATTTCTGCCAAGGTTTGCGGACCGATGGTTCCCAAAGCTTCCAGACCATGATTCCGTTGGAACAGAATAACCGCTTCAGACAACTGGTCATCATAAAAATCCGGTTGTTCCGGTTCCGGTCCGTCATATTCACCGGTACTGAGCAACCTTTTCCTGACCAATGAAATTCGTGAATCATCATTACCGGGCTTGAGAATCTTCCCGGACGGTATTGTTTCCCAGCCTCCCTGTTTGTCAATCTCCCGGTACTTTTTCAGCTGGTATCTCAAACCTTCGTATAAATGGCTTTGGGGTATGATACTCCTGTAAAAGTCACCCACCCGAACATACGGAAGTTCAATCAGAAACCGAATAATCCGGTCATCAACCGGAGAAATATTCCAACGAGGAGTAATGGTCTGAGGATCGATTTTCCCGTTAAGCAAATGCGAAGAAAGCAGTATAAAAGCATCGGTCAACAGTATATCCCGGGTCGCCGCATTTTCATTGCCCGCTTTCCGCGCAAGCGAGTCAAGGATTTTCAAATGGTAATCCGTGGGTTGCAGACCATCTACGTCACAGTGACGGATGAGAGACATTAGTTCGTCAATTCGCACATCGCTGGACCAGAACGGCGTATAGAAGTGCTCCTGATACTGTTTTTGAAGCGTGGGCAGGCAAAACAGTTTGATTGAGTCATTCAATGTCGGCTGAGCAGCAAGATTCTCTACTTTCTTTCGAATCCATGAGGTGACCGATTCACCATCGGCAGAGAGGACAGCGAAGAAAATAACGGGTAAAACCAGTATGTGACGGAGTATTTTCATGGCACGGTTTCTTTGATGATACTCGTCGTATACTCAATTCGGGGGAAGAACATTTAACGGTGGAAGAAAGGCAGTTATTCAGGGGGCAAACTGCACTTGTCGGTGTTCTCCTTACCTATTGTTGCTTAGTATAAAGTTACGGAACAAGTGGACTAAATTCCTAATGTCCCTTCTATTTCCTTTGAAATCAGCTATACATCGAAAATTTCATCCGCAAAAAATACCCGGAAATCATGTCTGACTTCCGGGTTTTATATCACTTTGTTTTTGTGTTCTATTTCGCGTCCATGACTTCCGTTGCTGGTGAAATCCCATTCTCATTAAAGGCTTCCACCGTGAAGTAATAAGGCTGATCGACATTCAAACTGCGAATATCGAGCGAATCTTTGCCATAAACCAGCCATGAATTGTAAAGCTTGTCAGGAGCAATTCCCCAGCGGACATTGTACCCTTGAGCTTTAGACTGTGCTTTCCAGGTAAGATGAGCATTACGTCGATCGCTGTTGCGCGCCACCTCAAACGGCTTCACTTTTCCCGGTTTCTTCCCATTTCCGTTTCCAAAGATTCGTAATCCGGAAATCGCCAGGTAAGGCGTCGGCACATGATAACTGGTAAACCGGATGTAACGGGCCTTCACCGGCTCGGCAAGTTGCACGTAGTCGTTAGGAACATCCTTGTGATTGTTCCGCTTGTCGACAATAACGGACCAGGTCTTTCCATCGCTGGAGCCCTCGATTACGTATTGCTCATAAAGATTCTTTTGCCGGCCGTAAATATTCGAATGATAATCATGGTAATTAACCTGTATGGCCCGAATGGTCGAAACCGAACCCAAATCCATCTTCAGCCATTGAGGCTTGTCGGTATTAGCGGCCACCCAGAAGGTTTTTACATGCTCGTCATTCACATGTTCCGGAACAAAATCCTTCAAATGCGACGACGCTTCAATCGGCTTGTTGTACGAAAGCAACATCCAACCGGTAAATTTTCCCTGTTCGCCAGGCTCTGCCGGTGCATAATGCGGATAATCGCCATAGTTCATGTTACAATGCATCAAACCGTCTTTATCGAAGAAGGTAGGAAACATACCAATCCGCCGTTCGAATTTGTAATTCACCGAGATGTGCATGGTAGCGAAATGCCAGAGTTGTTGGCCGGGTCCTTTGACCGTGCTCCCATGACCGGCACCGTTAATAAAACCTCCCGGTTTGTAGCTGACCGGATTATTCGGCATATACGTGTACGGCCCCAGCGGCGAATCGGCTATATACACCCCGTCGGCATATGTATTCCACTCGGTACCCGGCGCAGCATATTGCATGTAATATTTGCCATTGTGTTTCGTCAACCAGGCACCTTCCATGTACCCGCTGAGTTTCGGATCGTTATGATTCGGGCCAAAGCGCTCCCAACCGTGCTTATCTTCGTGAAGTTTGAATAATTTGACGGTTTCCGATTTCTTGATGAAGCGATTTTTCGGGTCCAACTCCATTCCCCGAATGGGAAAAGTATTGGACGAGCCCCAGAACATATAAGCCTTCCCGTCATCATCCATGAAAAAGTCGGGATCCTGCAGGTTCCACAAAATCGCGGGTACCGCTTTCCAGTCTCCCTTTCGGGGATTATCGGTATATAGCAAACTCATATTCCCGGAAGGATCACCGGTGACATACAGGATGGAATCTTTGTAGTTGTAGGCAGCTGGAGCATTGGAGCCCTGAAAATACCAATCCTGCGGCTTAATGAATTGCCAGTGAGTTAAATCATCGGAGTACCAGTAGCCCAGCGACCGGGTGACGAACATATAGTATTTTCCCCGGAAGGAAACCACCGCCGGATCGGCGCCGGAACGGTACGAAATATTCCGGTGCGAATTAACAATCATGTAGGTGTAATCGATGTTGATCGGATTACAGTAGGTAACCGGCTGTTCAGCGGGCTCCTGACTCGGTTGGGCTTCTAATTTAAATGCCATTGTGGATATCCCCAACACAAGAGCTGCAAAAACAAATAACTTTCTGGTTTTCATGTTGTGTTTCTTATTTTTCATAGGACAGATACAGATGAAGTGCACTCATCCAATGTGCTATTGTTCTTCAAAAATAACAGACATCGGGCATTTATCATTCACCAGCCTCGCTTTTCGTACCCCGATAGCGTACTCAGAACAACTTATAGCGTTTACCTCTGCTATCACAACCATGTTACATTTTATTGTAAAACAATTATTTAGATTTCTTCTAATTGCCTGATCAGATAATAATTAGTAACTTTTCATTTCACCAAAATGACGGATAATGGCACTTAAAAACAAAGTTTTTAGCCTGGCCGTAAATACAGCAATTACTAACCGAATTTTCCGAAACATTGCTTCACAAAAACTGGACAGGTATCTACACAAAGCATTTCTAGCTGCTGAAAGTAATGCACTTCCCACCATGCTGGAGAAACGCTATCAGTTTGTTTCAGCTATGCTTCAAGGCATCAAAAACAACCTGGATAAAGGCTATATTTCTCCGGCTACGATGAAAAAAATGCTCAGCGTTTTCATCGGCGAAGACTTGAAGACCGACCGGCTTGAGAAAAAGAATAACGCGAGAGAAATTTACTTTCAAAAATACGGTGAATATCCGCCAGCCTTTTGCGTGCTGTCACCTACGCAAGCCTGTAACCTGAACTGCGACGGTTGCTATGCGGTGAGTGACGAGACGGCTAATCATCGTCTTTCATATGAAACCGTTCGGCATATTGTCAGGGATGTGCACGATATCTTTGGCAGCCGGTTCATGACCATTAGCGGCGGTGAGCCTTTCATTTATAAGGATTCAGGAAAAACATTGCTTGACCTGTTCGAAGAGTTCAACGATATGTTCTTCCTTATTTACACCAACGGCACACTAATTACCAAAGAAGTAGCACAACGGCTGGCACAACTGGGAAACGTAACACCTGCCATTTCGGTAGAAGGGTATCAACATCAAACCGATGAACGCAGAGGCACTGGCATTCATTCTCAAGTAGTGGATGCAATGGCTAATTTACGGGAGGCCGGCGTACCGTTTGGCATTTCGGTGACCGCGACGAAAAAGAATGTCAATATTTTGCTCGACGACTATTTTTACGACTACTTCTTTGGTCAATTGGGAGCAACCTATATGTGGCAGTTCCAGATGATGCCGGTAGGTCGTGGAAAGGAATTGCTCGATTTGATGATTACGCCCCGTCAACGGGTCGAACTTTACCACATGTGGGAAAAACTTATCGAACAGAAGCGCTATTGTGTCGCCGACTTTTGGAACAGCGGTGCTTTAACTGAAGGTTGCCTGGCTTACGGGCGTTGGGGTGGTTATTTCTACATCAACTGGGATGGGAAGATGATGCCTTGCGTTTTCGTGCCTTTTTACCAGGATAACGTGAATGATTTGTATGCCGAAGGGAAAACACTAGCTGATGGACTCCATTCGAAACTGATGAAGAATGGGCGCAAATGGCAGCACGAATACGGCTTTGAGAACGGACATCACCGGGAAAATATCCTCATGCCCTGTTCTATCAAAGACAATTTCGATAACTTCCGTAAGAATATCCTGCCGGATGAAGCCATCCCGGAAAATCCACAAGCAGAGGTAATTCGTACCGATGAAGAGTATTACCGGTTTCTGACTGAATACGACCGCGAACTCTCGCATCTGACAGAAGAAATCTGGCAAAAAACCTATCTGGCTTAGCCGAAAAAACAACAGAGACAAACCGATGGGTTTGCCTCTGTTTTGTACCCTGAGTTAATGCGACTCTACGAGCATTTTAGCCGGCTGTTTCCAAACTTCAGGTGTAATAACTTTCCCTTCCTTCGTTTTTAAATAGCGGCCATTTATCGCCATCTCAGTATTGAATAAAAGATCAGTAACACCAACGTCGAACGATTCATCACCCTTTTGGGCAACTTCCACTTCGTACCCGTTGAATGTCAGTATTGATTTGAGGTATTCGGCACGTTCGGAATTGACTGATTGTTCCACAATGGAACAGCGAACGTTATTGATTTCACCAACTTGATGATGTGTGTTAATAGCCATAACCTTTCATTTAAAGTTGTGAACTGATGCTGTCGATGTATTGATAGAATACGCCTGCAAAGCCAAGTACAATAATACCAATCAGACAAACTGCCAGCACAAAATTGGTCAGCAGACTCTTCTTGATAATCGGCATGCGTTCCTCTTCCTTATCGATGAACATCGCTTTTACTACGCGTAGATAAGTGTACAGCGACAATACCAGGTTGATGGTTGCAAAGCCAAGCAACACGTACATTCCAGAGCCCATTCCGGAAGTTAGCAGGAACAGCTTACCGAAGAATCCGGCTGTCGGTGGGACACCCGCCAGCGAAAACAATGCGACCGTGAAAATGATGGCATAAAACGGATTCGATTTGTATAATCCCTTGTAATCGCTGATGGTTACTTTGCCTGTTTCGTCAGAGATTGCTTCCACAATGCTGAAGAGTGCAATATTGCTTAACAGGTAAATCACCAAGAAGTAAACCACCGAGTCAGTTCCCATATTGGACGCACCGGCAATACCAACCAGCACGAATCCCACCTGTGCAATGGATGAGAAGGCCAGGAAGCGCTTGAGGTTTTGCTGCCGCAAAGCGAAGATGTTTCCTACCGTCATACTCATAACCGAAAGCACACTGATAGCCAACAGCCACGCATTTTCCAGTTTCCCGAAAACGGTGTAAAGTACTGTAATGAAAATGAAGATAACCGAACCTTTCGATACGACGGCCAGGTAATTGGTGACCGGCGTCGGGGCTCCTTCGAAAACATCGGCCGTCCACATGTGGAATGGAACGATGGACATCTTGAAGGAGAATCCTGCCAGGATAAATACGAAAGCAG
This sequence comes from Prolixibacter denitrificans, assembly GCF_003014495.1. Classification (GTDB taxonomy): domain Bacteria; phylum Bacteroidota; class Bacteroidia; order Bacteroidales; family Prolixibacteraceae; genus Prolixibacter; species Prolixibacter denitrificans. The sequence goes on from NZ_PYGC01000017.1 coordinate 27,350, forward strand.
TCAGGGTTAAAGCATCTTCATGGATGTGCTGAATGATGGCATCGAAACCAAGGTTGCCAACCGCTCCGTACAACAGCGAAATCCCGAAAAGGGTAATTCCGGTAGAGAAAGCTGATGACAAAATGTATTTGACACCTGCTTCTGACGATTTCCGGCTGTCGGTGTTGAATGCAGCCAGTGCAGCCAGTGGCAATGACGAAAGTTCCAGTCCGAGGTACAATACCAAAATGTGACCACTGGAAAGCATTACATACATTCCCAGCACACTGGAAAACATGAGCATGAAAAACTCTGCCGGCCGTTTTGATTCGATAATCCACTGTTTCGCCGAAAAGGCAATCAGCAACAGTCCCAGGTTCAGGATATTCTTTTCCAGCACAATCAACGCTGTGGTGTGGTAAAATCCCTGAAACAGGTAACCATCTTTGATGGGAATAAATCCGGCCACAAAGTTGATGATGAGCATCACATTGACGATGTTCATGAAGCGTTCGGGCTTTTTGTCTACTCCCATGAGATTGAGGATGAACAGCACCACAATCATCAGGGAGATTAGCCACTCGAAACGCATGATTATAATTGATTCGTTAATCATCTTTCAATTGTATTCCGTTGTTAACATTGAAATTTTCTATCCTTTTTCCGAAGTCCACTCTTATCCTGCATGCAGATGGTTAAAAATTTCCTGAACATCGGCATTAATGAGATGCATGAAAAGGAACGGGGCCAAACCAATCAACACAATGCCCACGATGAGAATCACCGCAGCCCAACGTTCGTTCCAGCTGGCATCTTTTAATAAAGCGTATTCCTTTCTGGTAATGGTTCCCCAGATAGCAAACCCGGTTGCCCGGAGAATATATACCGCTGTAATCACAATGGAAGCAGCTGCCAGAATGGTAGCAACCCGGTAGAAAATACCGGTGTGTACCCACGAACCGACAAATACCGTCATCTCGGAAACGAAACCGCTGAATCCCGGCAAACCAAGCGACGTTAAACCGGCAATGATGAAAACAGTCCCGATGAAAGGCATCTGCTTTAGTACACCGCCAAGTTCATTGCTCATTCGGGTGTGTGCCCGGTCGTATATCATTCCAATAGCGGCAAAGAAGAGGGCTGTCATGATACCGTGTGATACCATCTGCAACACTGCTCCGGCAAAAGCCACTTTCGTAATCATCGCAACACCCAGCACCACAAAACCAACGTGGCTTACCGATGAGTATGCGTTCATGTATTTCAAATCCTTTTGCATCAGTGTGGCCAAAGCGCCGTAGAAAATAGCGATAGTTGCCAGGATGATGAAAATCCAGGAATATTCGCGGGCTGCATCGGGCATCAGGTAAGTAGCTACGCGCAGCAAACCGTAACCTCCGAGCTTCATGGAAATACCGGCAAGGAACATCGAAGCCGCTGTCGGTGCGGAAGAGTGACCATCGGGTGCCCATGTGTGAAACGGGAACATACCGGTAAACACCCCAAATCCAATGAAGGTGAGGAAATAGAGAATCACCTGAACATTCATGGGCAGATGCATGTGCGACAGCTTCATGATATCCCAAGTGTGCTCGCCGCCAAACCAGCCCGAAGCAAAGTAAAGTCCAACAATTCCCAGGAAGACCAAGGCCGAACCGGTCATCAGCATCAAAGCCAGTTTCATGGCATTGTTCTCTTTCTTTCCGGTTCCCCAAATCCCGATAAGGAGATACTTAGGAATCACCGCCAGTTCGAGGAAGAAGAACATGGAAAACAGGTTAAGCGAAATGAAGAACCCGTAGGCTCCAACACTCAACAGCAACAGCATGAAGAAAAACTCTTTCACCTGCTTTTCAATTTTCCAGGAAACCAGCACACCGGCCAGTACAACAACTGCGGTCAGTAAAATCATCACCAGCGATATGCCATCCACACCAATGTGGTAGTTGATGCCTAGCGGCCGAAACCAAACACGTGATGATTCGAACAGCATTTGTGCTGTTGCTCCGGCATGGCGTAACGAAACATATTGTGCCGTCAGCCAACTGGCAAAAATCACCTGAAGCGCACTTCCTGCCAGCGTAATTTTCCGGATGAGTTGATCGCTTTTAACCAGCAGAATACCTACGACGGTCAAAAGCGGTATGAGTATCAGTAGAGACAGAATATTCATCGTTATGCGAATTTATAGAGTAACAATACCACCAGAAGCAGTACGCCACCAAAGAAATACATGGTGTAAGCCTGCAGTTTTCCGGATTGAACACGCTTAATGGCATGCGACAAAGCAATCGTCAGGCTACCGGTTTTTTGAACCGTGCCATCAACTACATTGCGGTCGAACCAGGCTGACGGCCTTCCCATCAATTTGAAGACAATCTTTTTGGTGATGAACAAGTATATTTCGTCGATATAAAATTTCCGGTAAGCAGCACGGTAGAAACCTCCCAGTGCGTTGACAATCCGTTGCGGTACATCCGATTCTTTCCGGTAAAGAATAGCGGCAGCCACAATACTCAGAACACCTAATCCTACCGGGAGAATGATATGACTCAATTCGATAGGCAGTTCCAGTGGTTTTCCTGTAGCACTAATAAAATCACCGAAAGGAATAAATCCGCCAAATACAGCTCCAACAGCCAGTAACATCATCGGAATCATCATGGCCCACTCACCCTTCTCATGGTTATGCGCATGAGCATCGGGTGTTTTGTGCCAGAAAATCATGAAGTATAAACGGAAGATGTAGAAGGCAGTCAATGTACCGGCAATCAATCCAACCCAATAAATGATCGGATTACTTTGTTCTGCTGCGCTAAAAATGGCTTCCTTACTAAAGAATCCTGCAAAAGGAGGAATTCCGGAAATGGCCAGAGCTGCCAGCAAGAAGGTAATATGCGTGATGGGCATCGACTTCCGCAAGCCTCCCATATCTTTCATCTCGTTACTGTGAACGGCATGAATAATGGAACCAGCTCCCAGGAAAAGCAGTGCTTTAAAGGAGGCATGGGTGAAAAGGTGGAACATACCGGCAGTAAAGCCTTCTGTTTTGCCGGGTCCCCATCCGGCTACTCCCAACGCAAACAGCATAAAGCCAATCTGCGAAATGGTGGAATAAGCCAGCACCTTCTTGATATCGGTTTGCGTACATGCAATCGTAGCTGCAAACAGTGCGGTAAATGCTCCCACGTAACCGACAACAGTCAAAGCATCGGGTGCGCCCACAGCAAATATCGGGAACAAACGAGCTACCAGGTAAACACCAGCCACGACCATCGTTGCGGCGTGAATCAAAGCAGAAATCGGTGTTGGACCTTCCATGGCATCAGGTAACCAGATGTGGAACGGAAACATCGCCGATTTACCGGCACCGCCAATGAAGACCAGAATCAGTGCCCAGGTCAGCGTGCTCATGCCCAGAAAGGACGCTCCGGTCATGGCCACCAAATAGGATGAACCCGGATGTGAAAGCCGGTCAATCAGGGTAAAGAAATCGTAACTGTGTGCGCCATAACCCAGCATCAGGATTCCAATCAGGAATCCCAGGTCGGCAAAGCGGGTTACGATAAACGCTTTCTTGGCAGCAGCCACAGCCGACGGACGACTGAAGTAGAAACCTATGAGCAGATACGATGATACGCCTACCAGCTCCCAGAAGATGTACATCTGGAAAATGTTGGTCGAAAGCACCAGTCCCAGCATGGTGAAAGTGAACAGTCCGAGGTAAGCATAGTAAGTTGTATACCGCTCCTCCCCTTTCATATACCCCAAACTGTAGACGTGCACCATCGTCGAAACAAACGTAACGACCAGCAACATCATCACAGAAATGGGATCGAGAACCAGTCCCAGGTTAATGGACAGATCAGAGTTAAACGGTAACCAGTTCAGTTGCGCTGTCAGGTACGGGATGAATTCCCCTCCCTGCTTTCCGATAGCGAAAAAGTAATCATAAGCGGTTATCAGCGCAAGAACCAGCGAAGCTCCTAAAATCACCGAGCCAATCACTCCCGAGAAGCGGACCGAAATATGCTTTCCGGCCAGCCCCAGCAACAGGAAGCTGAGCAGCGGCAATAACGGTATGAGTAGTACAATATTATCTAAAGTCATAGCTTAGAATTTCATGGTGTCAACTTCCTCAACATCGACGGTATTGAACTTGCGGAACAGGTTGATGATGATGGCAATCGCCAGCGAAACCTCGGCCGCAGCTACCGCGATGATAAAGAGGGTGAAAAATATTCCTTCCAGCTGATTCGGAAACAGGTACTTGTTGAACGCGATAAAATTGATGTTCACGCTGTTCAGAATCAGTTCCACCGACATGAGCATGGTAATCATGTTACGCCGGGTGAAAAATCCATAAATCCCCAGGAAAAACAGGGCCGAACTGAGAATCAGCAAATGTGCTAATGGTACTTGTTCCATAACGTTATTTCTTTTGAATTTTCACTGCAATCACAATACATCCCACCAGTGCCGCCAGCAGCAAAAAGCTGACAATCTCAAACGGGTAAACATATCCATGGTGATGGTAATCGAGCATTTGCCGTCCGATGCTTCGGGCTGAATGATCGATTCCCGCCTCAGTCGTTACTTTGAATGCAGTCTTGTAAAAAACTCCCAACACGACAATCAAACCGAAAGCAGCCATACTAGCTCCAGCCACAATTCGTTTGAAAAGAGGCTTCGGCAGCTTGTCTCCTGCCTGATGTGTCAGGAAAATCGAAAAGATAATCAGGACGATGATCCCGCCCACGTAGATTAACACCTGCAGTGCCGCGATGAAATCCATGTTCATCAGAATATAAATTCCGGCAATCCCAATCAGGGAAAAGAGTAGGTATATCGCCGCGCGGAATATCTTCCGGGTAAAAACGCTCATCGCACCAAAAACAAGCACAAGAGCCGAAACGATATAAAATATGATGGTTGATGCACTCATTTCTTTGCGCTTTTTAGTTTTGAACCAGGTTGATTGAGCACCTTGGTAAGTACTTTCCGGTCGTAAACCGAATGTTCGAAGGCGTTGGACATTTTAATCGCATCCTGCGGGCATGCATCGATGCATTGACCACAAAACGTGCAAAGTCCCAAGTGATAGACCCACTTGTCCAATTCCTTTTTCTTTTTGCCCTCCGGCGTTACCACCTGTTGTGTAATGATTTTGATGGAACCGTTGGGACAGTTCATCTCACAAATGGTACAGCCGGTACACAAGTGCTCGTTATTCTCGTCGTGCGGAAGAACCACTTCGCCCTGAAACCGGTCAGGAATGTATAGGGTGTCGCGGTTTTCCGGATATTGTTCCGTCAGGATCTTCTTCGGATGCACCAGGTAGTGCCCGGTCAGCATCATCCCTTTCCAGAGAGAAGAAAATCCGTACCAGATTGCTCTGAAATATTGATATATGCTATTCATCTTACCCTCCTTCGTTTACAGATACCATCCCATCAGGGCAATGAATGCCGCAAACAGAACATTGATTATACTTACGGGAAGCAGGTATTTCCACTCCAGTTTCAACAGCTGGTCGATACGCAGCCGCGGGAAAGTCCAGCGGAACCAAACAATCAGGAACAGGATGAAGAACGTCTTGCCGAAGAACCAGACAATTCCGGGAATGTAATCCATGAAATGGTTGAATCCTTCGAGTCCGGCAATGTGGAACGGCATCCAGCCTCCGAGAAAAACAGTAGCGGCTACCATCGACAATACAAACATGTTGGTATATTCCGAAAGGAAAAACATGGCGAACTGCATTCCCGAATATTCGGTGTGGTAACCGGCTGTCAACTCTGATTCTGCTTCCGCGAGGTCGAAAGGTGCGCGGTTCAGCTCTGCTGTACTGGTAATAATGAATGTTACGAAGGCGATGATTACCGGAATGTGTCCTTTAATCACCCACCAGCCGTCGGCTTGTGCCTGAACAATGCCGGAAATACTCAGTGTTCCGCTCATCATCACAACAACAATCAGTGCAAGTCCTCCCGATAGTTCGTAGCTCACAATCTGTGCTCCGCTTCGCATGGCGCCCAGCAACGAATATTTGTTGTTGCTCGACCAGCCGGCCATCAGAATCCCAATCACCGAAAGGGAACTGACCGCGGTAATATAAAATACCCCGATGTTGATGTCCCAAAGCTGAATGCCCCTGGCAAACGCAATGGGGACTATCGTCATGAAGCTCACGACAGTCACCACAAAAGGTGCCAGCTTGAACATCATCTTATCGGAATTCGTTGGAACCAAACACTCTTTCAATAACAACTTCATCACATCGGCAATGGCCTGCATCGATCCGTACTTTCCGACGCGCATCGGGCCAAGCCTCATCTGCATGAACCCGGCCAGTTTCCGCTCAGCGTAAACCATCAGAACGGCCATCGCTACTACCAGCAGAATGACGGCAACTCCGGCCAGCACCAGCTCGATTCCAAACGCTACGTGCGGATGGAAAATGCTGTTTAGCCAACTGTCAATGGCCCGGGTTATTTCTAATAATGATATGGATAATTGCATTTGTATCGTATTATCTTATCTGTCGATATCTGGAATAATTAAATCAAGCGTGGCCATCATCGAAACCATGTCACCTATTTTGGCGCCCTTCAACATCGGCCGCAAGGCATTCAGGTTCGAGAAGTTAGGCGTCCGGAACCTGACACGGTACGGCTCTTTCTTGCCGTCGCTCACGATGTAAACGCCCAGCTCGCCACGAGCTGTTTCCACCCGCTGATAATATTCGCCGGCCGGCAGTTTCACTACTCCTTTCAGCTTCTCACGGTAACTTCCTTCCGGGATGTTGTCGATAAGTTGCTCGATGATGCGAATCGACTGCTCCATCTCGGCGATGCGCAGCCAGTAACGGGCAAAGTTGTCACCCTTGTCATTCAAAACTTCCTCAAAATCAACCTTGTCGTAGCCATCGTAGGGATGCAATTTGCGAACATCGCACTTTACGCCGGAGGCGCGGGCGACGGGACCAGTACAACCCAATGAGATAGCATCTTCGGCCGTCAGTTTTCCAACGCCGCGGGTACGGGCCTGCAAAATGGCATTGCCGGTCAGCAACTGATCGTATTCGTGGAGGTTGCCTTTCAGCTGTTCAATCAGCTTTTTCACCTTTTTCACGAAATCGGGATGCAGGTCATTCACAACCCCACCCGGTGTGATGTAATTCATCGTCAGACGCGAGCCACAGGTTTCCTCGAAGATTTCCAGAATCATTTCGCGTTCGCGGAAAGCGTAGAAGAAAGGCGAAACAGCACCGAGGTCAAGTCCCAGTGCTCCCCACCACAACTGGTGCGATGCCAGACGGCTCAACTCGGCCATCAGTACGCGGATAACCTGCGCACGTGGCGGTGCTTCAACCTGCAGGCCTTTCTCAATAGCCAGCGAACAGGCCTGGTTGTTCATATGCGCCGAAAGGTAATCCATACGGCTGGTGAGGTAGATAAACTGTTTGTAGCCCAGTGCCTCCGACATTTTCTCGATGCCGCGGTGGATATACCCGAGGTGAGGCTTCGAATCGATGATGTCCTCACCGTCAAGCCACAGTTCCAGGCGTAATACTCCGTGCGTGGAAGGGTGCTGTGGACCAACGTTGATGACAAATTCGTCGCGTTTGATATCTTTTGTTTCCATAACAGTCAATTACAGGGATATAACATCGTCGTCCTGGTAATCCTTCCGAAGCGGATAACCTTTCCATTCGTTACTCATGAAAATGCGTCGCAAATGCGGATGTCCCGAGAAGCGAATGCCGAACAAGTCCCAGATTTCGTTCTCGTACATTTCGGCAGCTTTCCACAGCGGCTCCACCGACGGCAGCTCAGCATGGTCTCTGTCTTCCAGCTTAACCTTAATCTCCAAATCGTGGCGGTATGTAGTGGAAGTCATGTGGTAAACCATTTCAAAATGCGTTTGCCAATCGATAGCTGTTTCATCAAAAAGGAAATCGAATTTCGTGGCTTCGTCTTCCTTCAGCTTTTTAGCCACTTCAAAAATCTGATCCTTTTCCACCCAAAGCACAGGAAAATCGATGTTCTCTTCCTGCGTCATTCCCGGGAAGGTTTTCTCCAGGTAACTTTTCAGTTCTTCTTTAGTCATCGTTTTCCTTCTTTTTCGGTTTGTCAATCACGTAAGCTCTCGAATGCCGGATTTTCTCCTGCAACTTCATCATACCTTCCAACAGCGCTTCGGGACGAGGAGGACAACCCGGGATGTACACATCCACCGGGATGATATTATCCACGCCTCTCACAACCGTGTAGGAATTGTAGAAGAACGGCCCGCCGGTAATGGTGCAGGCGCCCATGGCAATTACATATTTCGGTTCCGGCATCTGGTTGTACAGACGTTTCAGTACCGGCGCCATTTTCTTGGTAATGGTTCCGGCTACGATAATCAGGTCAGCCTGACGAGGAGTAGCACGCGCTACCTCGAAGCCAAACCGCGACCAGTCGTACTTAGCCGATGCCGCCGACATCATTTCGATGGCGCAGCAGCTGGTTCCGAAGGTGAGTGGCCAAAGCGAGTTGCTTCGCGCCCAGTTGCTCAACTTATCGATATTCGAAACCAGGAAGTTGGTATTCCCCGACTCATCTTCGTAAATCTCGCCGGGAAACGGTTCGGGATTTTTATTTACATCCATGACAGGGCTTTCTTTTTATGGGCATATAACAGGCCCAGGAATAACACCAACACAAAAAATACAATCTCGATAAAAGCTACCATGCCAATTTCCTTGAACACAACAGCCCAGGGATAGAGAAAAGCTATCTCCACATCGAACAAAAGAAACACGAGGGCGAACAAATAGTAGCCCACATGAAACTGAACCCATGTTGTGCCCTGCGTTTCCATGCCGCATTCGTACGCCTCACCCTTTTCGGGATTATATCGCTTGAGCGAAAGCTTGTTGCCCAATCCAATTGCCAGCGCGGCAAAAGCGAAACCACAGAACATTAACAGTAGAATAGATACACTGCCCATGTTGTATAAATTTTTATTGATAAATGATGATTCACTGAAATCGGAATACCGGGTTGGGAATTCCATCAGATTGTTCTTCCCGGGAAAAAGAGATATCCGGCGAAGAATGGTGATCCGAACAGTCGGATCAGATCATAAGTGACTTATAAAAGAAGGGATTCAATGAAATAGATGAAATCATCCGTTTCATTGAGCGGGACGGTGTGCATCGCATGATCACTGAACGAACAGGTAACCGATTCCAGTTCCGTGTTCAAATCACGCTTCAGCACTACAAAATTTTTAAGGAGTTGAACTTCCAATTCCTGCTTGTTCTCGTCAACGCAAGTCAGAGCAGCAGGATCCGGCTCTTCGGTGAAGAAACCATGAGAAGTGGAACTATTGGCCATTTCAGGACTCCTGAATTCGGCCACGCGTTTTCTTGTCGAAAGCTCGTGTACCGCGTTGGTAAAATGAGCATACCCCACTGCGATTGGTATCAGCAGTAATAAAATGGCAATGATATTTTTAATCGCTTTCCTCACTTCTCAATCAATAACTCAGCTGCAAGTTTAACACAAATTGAAAGCCACTACACCCTGATTTAGTTATTTTTAACCATTCTAAGTAATGATAATTTATATCAACAAAACACACAGGCAATCATAAAGTCATTAATTTCAATAAATTAAATAACACAACACATCCATATACCTGCAAGGTTTCATATTGGAGACTGCTATTTATCATATCAGTATTAAGATTTGAGTAATCTCTAATTGTCGCTACTCTGTCATCCCAAATGACTGTCACTTATTTTATCCCACCCCCTTCGAAAAAAGCAATCTCCTTACCATTCATTCCCTGTTGTGAGCTCAGACAAGCACGAAATGGCAAATTCCCAAATCCCAATTGCCCCTGGAAAGATTTGAAAATTTCTAATGGGATGAGTCCAATCTGATCAACTTCAAAATTCCTTTAGAATTGGAAATTACGTTTGAGTCGTAATCAAAATTCAGGAAATTATGAAAACGACCTTAGTATTGCTTGCCTTTTTAGGAATGAGTCTTATTGCACACGCACAAAAAGTTGTGTTACCGAATGCTGTAGCTGATGCTTTCTCGCAGAAATTCCCCAATGCACAAAAAGTACACTGGAACCAGGAAGAAGCCGATGAATGGGAAGCAGAATTCTATCTGAATGGAACCGAAACCTCTGCGTCATTTAATCCGGCCGGAAGCTGGCTGGAAACCGAGACCGAAATCAGCAGACGTTCCCTTCCAACAGCGGTGAAGAATACGTTGGCCAGTCAGTTTGCCGGATACAAAACAGGAGAAGTAGCCATCATCGATTCACCCACTTTTTCCGGTTACGAAATTGAGCTGAAAAAGAAAGAGCAGGCTCTGGAAGTACAGGTGACCAAAGAAGGTGTACTGAAACATAAACGAATCCTGAAAGACGGAGAGGACAACGACTAACTGATGGCGCATTATTTCCTGTTGAAACGAACTTGCTTTTCCTGTACAAGTTGCTAACGAAACCGGATAACCCAACTAAAGAAATGCCTGTGTTGATGTAACGATCAATCGATGAAACAGACAATGAATTGGAAAAAAGCACTTCCGGTTTCGGTGGTGGTTTTTATGCTCACCATTTCGGCCGGTTATGGCCAGTTGAGCATCAGTATGGGATATGGCCTGCAAATTCCCGGTAGGCAGGATTTGAAGTTCAGGTACTACGAAAATGGGGTTCTGATGAAAAATCTGAAGACATCGAAGGCCATATCATCGTGGTCTCCGGTGTCGAACCTCAGCGTAACCTATTGGCACCATAAGATCGGATTTGATGTTAGCTATCTGAAATGGGAAAACAAGAGCCGTGGCGTTCGCTTTCTCACTGAGGAAACCCCACCGTTCACAAAAATGGAACAGTCGCGGAACCTGTTTTTGCTGAGTTTCCTTTCCAAAACCCGGAATCCTTTTCTGAAAAAAGGAGCTGAAGACAATGGCAGCTATGGTTACTGGGGCGCAGGAATCGGCGCCGGAATTACCGAAACGAATCCCGGCATGTTCCGCAGTGTGAAGCTGGCCATGCAGCTCTTGTACGGCGTTTCCATTAAACTGAATTCCCACGTCCGCTTTTTTACCGAGGCCAAATATCTGCTCGCTCACGATGCCGACAACGCTCCACCATCCTCCTTTACCGGCTGGAAAGTGGACACGTCGGGGCACCCGTTCCCCCTTCGTCCGCATCCGCACCTCGATACCCGGTTTTATAATCTGCAGTTCGGACTTCGCTTCCGATTATGATTTCCCTTTTACTTATCAGAATAGTTGACGATGAAAATAATCCGATTTAGCCTGTTCGTGTTGCTTTTGGCCGGAAGTAAAATGGTCATGGCGCAATCACCAAAGCAGGAAGATTTTAGACCGCACGGAAAGGCCGTCGTGCAGGCCTTCAGCAATTTTACCTATCGGCTGAGTAACTTCAAAGGCAAACCATCGTTCGACATATCGCGGGCTTACCTGGGATATGAATATGTTTTCAGCCAGAGGTTCTCGGGCAAGGTGATTTTCGACGCGGGCAGCCCCGATACGAGTGGCATCAAGTTGAATGCCGTATTGAAGAACGCTTACCTGCAGTACCACGACAATAACCTGAAGTTCCGGTTTGGCGTCATCCCAACCAGTGAGTTTCGGTTGCAGGAGAAATTCTGGGGACACCGCTATGTGGCGCGCACATTTATGGATGCATATCACTTTGGCCCGGAAGCCGACCTGGGGGCTTCACTTGCGTGGAAATGGTCGCCCTATGTTCAGTTCGATGCGTCGGTGCTGAATGGCGAGGGCCACCAAAAGCTGCAGCAAGACAGCGCCTTGATGTACACCGCCGGGCTGACCATTCAACCGATGAAGAACCTGTATGCCCGTTTTTACTTCGACCATATGAAGAAAAGCGTGTCGCAGAATACTTACTCCGCGTTTCTGGGGTATGCCGGCCCGAAGGTAACCGCCGGACTCGAGTATAATTACCAGTTGGCACATGCCAATGTGAACGACCAGGACCGTTCGGGGATTTCGCTCTATGCCACCATGCAACTGAAAAAACATTCGAACCTCTTTGTACGCTACGACAAGCTCTGGTCGAAACGAAACGATGGTGCGCTGGATGGCTGGGATGTGCTGGCCGACGGAAGGCTCTACCTGGCCGGAATTGAATTTCACCCGGCAAAGGGAGTAACGATTTCGCCCAACATGAGTGGCTGGTATCCGGTTCACGATACCCATCACATTGTTAGCCGGTTCAACCTGAGTCTACAATTCAAATTCTGATGTTGATCCAATTCATAATCCATGAATGAGCATAGTAATTACTTATCATCCATAAATCCATTTAAAATGATGAATCGAATTGTGTTATTTTTTCTTCTGAGCATGTTCATTGGTCAGGCTCAGGCTTCCA
>NZ_PYGC01000018.1 GCF_003014495.1 Prolixibacter denitrificans
CTGAAGAAAGCCATTCTTCCTACCAGCCTGATAGCCGCCGGACTGGTTACCATGACAGTTCCAAAGCAAACAGTCCTTAGCAAATACCGCATTCATGATACGATGCATGGGTGGAACCCGACTTTTCACACCTCGGCCGACAATTACCTGCAGTTTGCACCGGCGGTTGTGACGTTGGGACTGGGAGCGATGGGCGTAAAAGGACGCAACGATTTTCTGAACCAAAGTCTGCTTTTTACCAAAGCCGAACTGCTGATGTCGGTGGTGGTGTATGGCATCAAGCATGCTACGCGGGTGGAGCGGCCCTATGGCGGGGTGTTCACCTCGTTTCCGTCGGGGCATACGGCGCAGGCGTTCCTGTCGGCTACCTTCCTGGCCAAGGAGTACGGGCATATTTCGCCCTGGATTAGTGTGGCCGGGTATGCGACGGCTACCGGCGTGGGGGTGCTGCGCATGATGAACAACAAACACTGGATTTCGGATGTGCTGGCCGGCGCAGGCGTGGGAATTCTCTCGGTGGAGTTCGTTTATCTGACGCATCAGCACCGCTGGGGAAAGAAGCGGAACCTGGTGTTTGCCCCAACATTGTATCAAAAAGGCGGTGGCGTTTCCATGGCGATGACGTTTTAGAAAGCTGATTGCTAAAACAAGTTAACGACTCCAGCCGCGGTGATAGGCTTAATAATATTGGAGAAACTGCTAATAATATGTCACTTTAAAACCCGATTCTGCCTACTTTTACCATTCGGGTAACTTTAAAACTGTTTTTCAGAGATGAAAATACTAATAGTGGAAGATGAACAATCATTGGCTGACGATCTGGTTGCCTATCTGGCAGCCGAAGGAAACATCTGTGAATCGGCTTATGACTACTTTACGGCAGAAGACAAGCTGGCAGCCTTCCATTACGACATCGTTTTACTCGACATAAATTTGCCTGACGGGAACGGTTTGCAGCTGTTGCACCAAATGAGAGAGCACGAGCCACCTCCCGGTGTACTGATCATTTCAGCCCGGGATTCGCTGGACGACAAACTCAAGGGCCTTGATTTAGGTGCCGACGATTACCTGACCAAACCGTTTCACCTGGCTGAAGTGAATGCCCGGGTAAAAGCATTAGGTCGCCGTCGGTTATTTGGTGGAAAAACAGAAATCCGTTACCACGAAATCAGTATCGACCCTGAATCGGGAACAGCCCGAATCAATGAACAACAACCGGAACTGACCCGCAAAGAGTTTGCCTTGTTGCAGTATTTCGTCACCAACCAAAACCGGGTGATGACGAAGGAGGCCATTGCCGAACATTTGTGGGGCGATTACATGGAAATGGCCGGGAATTTCGACTTCATCTATACACACATCAAAAACCTCCGCCGTAAACTGACCGATGCCGGAGCCAATGATTACATCCGGACGGTGTACGGCATGGGCTACAAATGGAGCGACGAATAGAACGACAAAAATCTTTTCAATGAAACTGTTGCGCAAAACCATCGGATATCAACTGCTGCTGACGACCCTCTTTTTCGTGCTGGCCGGATTTGCCCTTTTCCGCATGATTAACGGGATTGAAAACGAAGAGGTGGACGAGAACCTGACGGCGATGCAAATGACTATTGAGCTAAAACTGAAACAAGGGGTTGCCGTTAGCGACGCTCCTCCGCTTTTGATAATTCATCGCTTAGAGTCCTCTGTAAAAAAGAAGTCGGTGAAGATTCAAACCGTTCGTCTCCCCGATCCCATTGAAGGAGACAAAGAATCGTACCGTCAGCTGACAGCCCGTACAACCATCAACGGTATTCCATACGAAATCATTATCCGCAGCCTGCTGGTCGAAAACCGCGACATGGTCATCGCTATCAGTAGCTCTATCGGCCTGGTATTACTGTTGCTTTTGGCGGCGCTGTTGCTCATGAACTATTTCATGTCGAAGCGGTTGTGGGCTCCCTTTTATCACACACTGGGACATTTGAAACAGTTCCGCCTCTCGGGAAGTACACAGCCGCAACCTTCCGGCACCGACATACTGGAATTCCGGGAACTGGAGAATGCCATCACCGAACTCACCAACAAAGTGCGATCGGATTACCAGGCCCTGAAGTCGTTTACCGAAAATGCCTCGCACGAAATTCAAACACCGCTGGCCATCATCTTGTCCAAACTCGAAATGTTGTTGCAATCGAAAGACCTGTCTCCCGAACAGTCAAAGCTGGTACAGTCGGCTTACCGGAATGCACGCCGTTTGTCCCAAACCAACCGGAGTATGGTAACACTTACGCGGATTGAAAACCGGCAATTCAATCAGAATCAACCATTAAAGGTCAGCATTATACTCGACGAACTACTGGAACAGCTGGAAGATTTCATCACATCGAAGAAGTTAACGGTTGAGAAAACCTATGCAGCAGAAGCGGTCTGGAATATCGATCCCGATTTAGCGCATATCCTTTTGTCCAACCTCATGGGTAACGCCGTTCGGCACAACATTAACGGCGGTAAGATTCAGATTCGGTTAGAAGAACATAAATTACAAATCAGCAACAGCGGCAAAGAACCGTCGCTACCCGCTGAGAAAATGTTTGAGCGGTTTCAGACCGGAGGCGAGACCGGAAACACAGGTTTAGGCTTAGCCATCGTGAAAGAAATTGGCTCGGTAAGCGGCATGACGGTGACTTACAATTACACGGACAACAACCATATCCTCTCTGTTCTGTTCTAACTTCAGATTCTGTTCAGATTTGAATGGTAACATTGCCTTCGTATCGAAGTCAAAACAAAAAATCAAATGAAGAATAGCGTATTACTCTACATCATTGTTCTTCTTCTCCTTACAGGAATATCGGCTTGCAGCGTGCAGGTACCGAAGGCAGCCAAATCGAACCTGGGCAAAATGTTCCCCGAAGCGACTCAGGTAAGCTGGTCGCACGAAAACAAGCACGAATTTGAAGCGGAATTTCAATGGCAGGGCCATAAAACTTCAGCCACCTTCGATGAAAAGGGAAACTGGAAAGAGACCGAACAAAATATAACAGCCGAGCAGTTGCCGTTAGCGGTTCAGGAGGCATTAACCGAAGGTTTTGCCGATTTTGTGATTCAATCGCCGGAGAAGCTATGCTCACCGGAATATGCCGTTGCTTATGAAATGGTGGTAAAAAATAAAGAAGCCCGGGTAGAACTGCTTTTTGCGCCCAACGGCCAACTGTTGAAGAAAGAGTTGTTGAAAAGTGAGGAAGAAGATGTTGACTGATGTTCCGGTTACGGCCGGATGAACAGATAATAAACATGACGAAATTGAAAAGTTGGAGTTTACTTTTTTTATGGTTTTGTATCGGAACCGGAATAGTGCAGGCACAGCCTTCGCTGAACGATTACCTGAACTTCGCATACGCGAATAATCCGTTGCTGAAGAGCGGCAAGAACGCAGTGAAGTCGGCAGGTATCGACAGTGCGTTGGTGCGCTCACAGTTTGGTCCCCAAATTGGCTTTCAGGGCGACGCCAGCTACTATCCCACCAATGGAAAGTGGGGGTACGACGTAGCCATTTCGAACAAAGGAATGCTGGGATCGGTGGTGAACTTCGATCAGGCCATCCCGTTCCAGAACCAGATGAAACCACAGTTGAACGCAGCTTCCCTCAACCGGAAGAAAGCGCTCAATTCGCTTCAGCTAACGCGAAAACAGATCAAACGGAACGTCACCCGGCAATACCTGGTCACTTATGGCGACCAACTGCAGTACCGTTACAACCGTGAGGTGTTAGACACGCTGAAGAACGAATCAAATGTGCTACTTCAGCTCACCCGCGCCAACGTGTATCAGCAAACCGATTACCTCGCCTTCCTCACCAACGTGCGAAAGCAGGCCTTGCTGGTAACCCAGGCCCGGACGCAACTGCTGAACGACTTGTCGCAATTGCGGAATTTGTGTGGCATCACCGATTCAGGTGTCGTGGCACTGCCAGCGCCGCAAATGATTGCCGAAGGCTCGCAAATGACGTCTCCCACCGCGTTTCTGAAACAATATCAACTCGACAGTCTTCGGTTGCTGAATCAGCAGGAAATTAACAAGCAACAGTATCAGCCCAAACTGAAATTGCATGCAGACGCCGGCTACATGTCTTCCTTTGAAAAAACGCCCGGAACCAATTTCGGCGGCGGTGCCGGACTGAGCCTCTCCATTCCCATCTACGATGGCCATCAAAAAGAGTTGAAACAGCAACAACTGATACTGCAACAGGAAGATTTGGCGGCACAGCGCAGTTATTTCCAACACCAATACAATCAGCAAATCAATGAACTGTTCCGGCAGCTCGGCCAAATGGAAAGCCAGCAAACCGATGTGAATGATCAATTGAAAATGGTGAACCAGCTCATTCGCGCCAACCGAAAACTGGTGGCGCAGGGAACCGTTTCCATTCCTCAGTATTTCATGGTCATCCAGAACTTCATCGATTTGAAGAACGAACAGAGCCTCATCCGGGTAAAGCGGTGGCTCATCATCAACGAAATCAATTACTGGACGGAATAACCGTTCCGGAAAAACGATATACAAACGAATTTGTCAGGTATGCCATTCATGAAAAGAAATAGTATCCGTTTTTCATTGTTAACTCAACGCTATTTGATGGCCGGAGCCATTGTGCTTACGGCTTTAACTTTCAGCGGGTGCAGTCAAAAGAAATCAGCTTCAACTGCCGACCCGTCGGCTCCGCTGCCCGAGGTTCAGGTAACCCATGTCAGGCAAGGGACCGTCCAACAAACCGTACAACTCAATGCTACAGCCGTCTTCCGTCGACAGCATGTACTGAAATCACCGGTCACCGGATACGTCGTGAAGTCGTTTGCCGAACCGGGGCAAATGGTCCGGAAAGGTGACCCGGTTTTCGTCATCGAAACGAAAGAATCAAGAGCACTGGGCAACAGCCTGGATAGTCTGAACCGGAAACTCGGCTTGTCGGGAAGGATGACCATCCGCGCCAGCGTATCGGGCTACGTGGCAGCCATCAGTCACCAAACCGGCGACTTTGTCCCGGAAGGAGAACCGCTGGCAACCATCAACGACCGGAACAGTATGGTCTTCATTCTGAATATACCGGTGGAATGGCCATCGATTATTCGTCGCGGAGAATCGCTTCCCGTGCAACTACCCGATGGAAGAAAGCTCAGCGGAGTGGTGACGGAAACATTGCCGTCAGTCGACCAGGCCGCGCAGACCCGCCAGGTGATTATCCGCGTAGATAAAGCCGGCGTTGTTCCGGAAGGCCTTATCGCCAAAGTATCCTTAGTACAACAGGAAAAAGCGAATACCCAAATTCTTCCGAAAGCCGCCGTTTTGGCCAATGAAACAGAAAACCATTTCTGGGTGATGAAGATGCACGGAAAGGAAACGGCCGTTAAAGTTCCGGTAACGACCGGCATCCAGACAGCTGATAGCGTGGAGATCCTCGCTCCGCAGTTCCAGCCATCCGATGAAATCCTGACGACCGGCAATTACGGTGTCCCTGACACGCTGAATGTAAAAGTGATTCGCTAATCACGAAACTTTTTCTATCGATGAACATCAAAGACTTTTATACTGCATTTAAAAAACCGGTCACCTTTTTCCTGGCTGTTGTTCTGCTGGGAGGTGTCTATTTTTACTCCAAACTTCAGGTTTCCCTTTTCCCGGAAGTAACATTCCCAAAAGTAAAGGTGATTGCTGATGCCGGACTGCAACCCGCCAACCGGATGATGGTGACGGTGACGCGTCCAATGGAAAATGCCATTAAACAGGTCCCCGGTCTGAAGATGATTCGCAGCACTACCAGCCGGGGCAGTTGCGAGATATCGGCGTTTCTGGACTGGAACTCGGACGTCAGTTTAAGTCAGTTGCAAATACAATCGCGCATCAACCAGATTCGGGATCAGCTTCCCAGTAATATCAGCATCACGGTGGAAAAAATGACGCCTTCCATCCTGCCCGTCATTGGTTACTCGCTGGAAAGCAAAAGCCGTTCGCTCATCGATTTGAAATACATGGCCACCTACCAGGTGAAGCCTTTTCTCTCGCAGGCTGATGGTGTGGCTTCGGTAGCAATCCTTGGCGGGAAACAGAAGGAGTACCGCTTCATTCCCAACAGGCAGAAGATGAGCAGCCTCGGAATCACGTTGGCGACGTTAAAGAGTCGCTTCGCGGCTACTGGTTTCATCCGCTCCAACGGTTTTCTCCCTGACTACCGGCGACTGTATCTCAGTGTGACGGACGCATCGATGCACGATAAATCGGACGTGGAAAACATGGTGGTGAAGAATGACGGCAACCGCGTTATTCTCCTGAAAGATTTGGGGCAGATCAAGATTGAGAAGGCTACCGAATATATTAAGGTCAATGCCAACGGAAGAGAAGGCGTGCTGGTGAATATCGTGAAACAACCGGGTGCCAACCTGATTTCGACCACCGATGCCGTGCAAAAGAAATTGGCACAACTGCGGAATTCACTTCCAAAAGATGTGACCATCAAACCGTATTACGTCCAGGCTGATTTCGTCAACAGCTCCATCCGGAGTGTGATGGATGCGTTTTGGATTGGACTGGTACTGGCCATTGTCGTAGCACTCATTTTCCTGCGTTCGGCGAAAGCCGGAAGTACCATCCTCATCGTCATTCCCATTACGCTGGGGGCTACGCTGACGGTCCTCTATACGCTGGGATACACCTTTAATATCATGACGCTGGGAGCGCTGGTGGCAGCCATGGGACTCATCATCGATGATGCTGTCGTCGTCATCGAACAAATTCACCGGACACACGAGGAACATCCCGACGTTCATTCCCGTGAACTGGTCGGCAAAGCCATCCGGTACCTATTTCCGGCCATGGTGGGCTCATCGCTCAGCACCATCGTTATTTTCATGCCTTTCGGCCTGATGTCGGGTGTAGCGGGTGCCTACTTCCACATCATGACCAACACCATGATGATTACGCTCATCTGTTCGTTCCTGGTGACGTGGCTGGGCTTGCCCGTGGTTTATCTGCTGCTTTCGGGTAAACCCAAAAAGAAAGCGGCCCAACAAGAAGCCCATGTATTGAAACAGCAAACCTGGGTAAAGTTTTTCACTCACCGGGCTTACATCAACTTGCTGATTGTGGTGTTACTGCTCGGCGCTATTGTCTGGATTTACCCGCGACTGGAAACCGGTTTCCTTCCGCAAATGGACGAAGGAAGTATCGTACTCGACTATAATTCACCTCCCGGCGCCTCATTGGATGCTACCAATAAAATGTTGCAGGAGGTAGACAAGATTATCACGGCAGTGCCGGAAGTAAAAGCCTACTCCCGGCGTACCGGAGCACAAATGGGCTTCTTCATCACCGAACCCAACCGGGGCGATTACCTGATCGAGCTGAAAGACCGCCGGAAAAGAACCACGGAAGAAGTGATCAATGATATCCGCCAAAAAGTGGATGCCAAAGTACCCGGACTGACCACCGACTACGGACAGGTTATTGGGGACATGCTGGGGGACCTGACCACTTCTGTTCAGCCCATTGTCATTAAGATATTCGGAAGCGATGATCAAAAGTTACGGACACTCGCGCAACGAGTCGATACGCTGGTATCGAAGGTGAAGGGTACCGCTGATGTGTTCGATGGTATCGTCATTGCCGGCCCATCCATTTCGGTTGTGCCCAACTACATAGCCATGGCCCGCTACGGCATCACAGCCGATGACCTCCAGTACCAAATGCAGGCTGCTGTGGAGGGAAACGTAGTCGGCGACATTTTTAACGGAAACTATATCTCGAACATCCGCATCATCGATCACGATAGCACCAATGTTGACCTGACCCGATTGAGGAATCTCAAGGTATTTATGCCGGGTGGTCAGCTTATTCCGCTCTCACGCGTCGCTAAAATTAAATTTCACACGGGTGAATCGGAGATTGAGCGCGAAAACCTGCAAAACATGTACGGTGTGACAGCTCGTCTGGCTGGTCGCGACCTGGGTAGTGTCATGAGCGACATCAAAGCGACCATTCAATCCAATTTAGTCATTCCCCATGGTTACAACATTGAATATGGAGGCGCTTACATTCAGCAGCAACAATCATTCAAGGAGTTGCTGACGATTCTGATTATTGTCAGCATGCTGGTATTCGGCGTTATTCTGTTCATGTTCCGGGAACTGAAGGCCCCCCTCATCATTCTGCTCATTTCGGTGCTTGGATTATCCGGAGGTTTCCTGGCACTCTACCTGACGCATACGCCGCTTAATGTCGGAAGTTATACGGGCCTTATCATGATTGTGGGGATCATTGGTGAGAATGCCATTTTCACCTATATGCTGTTCAAGCGCGCCTTTAAGGATACCGGTAAGGTGCATGAATCCATTACTCATGCCATCAGTGTCCGGTTGCGCCCTAACCTCATGACGGCTCTTTGTGCCATCACCGCCCTGGCGCCTTTGGCATTGGGAATCGGTACCGGTGCACAGCTGCACCAACCACTGGCCATCGCTGTAGTTGGTGGCTTTATCGTAGCCCTTCCGTTGTTGTTGATTGTTTTGCCGGGGTTGCTGAGTCTGACGCATAAGCAAAAATAAGTTTCAGGTTAAAAAGAGCGTTAAGTGTTAGGTTTTAAGAAGTTTTAGATTTTGCTTCGCGGTTCCTGTTGTTCTCCTCCGGTTCATTCGGTAGCGACCAGGTAGGGCCACGATACATCGTGGCCGCCTCGCAACCCGGAGGGGAAAGTTTGAGGTTGTTTCTGTTGTTTCGCTTCAAAATAAGTTTCTCTGATTTCCTGCCCCTCCCAGCCTCCCCATCCGGGGAGGAGTAAGAGTATGCGAATCGCAGCACGTTTATCAGCAAATGGTATTATTTTTTGGCGTCGACGCCCATATTCTTTGTGGTAACGCTTCCGTTGTTGAATGTTTTACCAGGGCTCTTGAGCTGACGCATAAAGAAAAGGAGAAATAGGTTTCAGGTTAGAGAGTTTCAGGGTACAGGTTAGGTTTTCCGGTTTCTGTTGTTTAGCTTCGATGGAGAATTTCTTTTCTGTGCTTTTTGATATCGGCCTGGTAGGGCCACGATATATCGTGGCCGGGCAGTAACCAGGTTTCAAGTTAAGCGTCGCGATTACTATTGTTTCTTTCTTTTTTGTTGTTTCTGTTGTTAGGCTTCAATAAACATATTCGTTTTTATTCAATTCCAATTGTCCCCCTCCCGGCTGAATTTTTCCCTAACTTTCACCTGCTAACGAAACACCACTAAACCATGAAACGATTCTTATTACCCACACTGATAATGGCGTTTATGATGATTGGAAATTCACAGGCTGCCAACGATGTTTTCCCGGCCATCGGGGCACAGGTCATCATCGAACCGGGACAAACCCCTGAAGAAGTGGATACCTGGTTCCGTATTCTGGAAGACCAGGACATGCACTTCTGCCGCATCCGGATGTTTGAGACGCATATGCACCGTCCGGACGGAACCTGGGACTTCTCGCTGTACGACGACGCCTTCCGGGCCGCCGAAAAACATCATGTAAAGATTTATGCCACGCTATTCCCGGCGACCAATACCGTTGGTGGTGTCAAGTTTCCCGAAAGTGAAACACATCTTGCAGAGATTCAGGAATACATCCGGCAAATGGTAACGCATTTCAAATCATTTCCGTCTCTTTACGGCTGGGTGCTCATCAATGAGCCGGGCGTGGGCGGACAAGCACCCGACAATGCGTTTACACGGAAGAAGTTTGCGGAATGGAAAGCTCAGCAAACTGAACCTGCCTACAAAAGCAAAGGCTATGCCCGCGTCACGTTCGATGACCAACGCTTTTTGCTCTACTATAACACGTGGTTTCTCGACTGGATTGCCAAAGAGATTCAAGCTATTGACCCGAAACGGCCTTTGCATGTCAATAATCACCAGATATTCGTCAATGTGGCGGAATATGATTTCCCAGCCTGGCGGAAGTTCCTCACGACATTGGGTGCGTCCGCACATCCCAGCTGGCATTTCGGTTATTTTACCCGTCAGCAATATGCGTTGGCGATGTCGGCCAACTGTGATATCATCCGTTCGGGTGCCGGGAACATTCCTTTCTGGGTCACCGAGCTGCAGGGAGGCAATAATACCTACAGCGGATTTCATCCCTTCTGTCCCACCCGGGAGGAAATTGACCAATGGCTGTGGACCAGTATCGGGAGCGGTGCGCAGGGCATCATCTTCTGGTGTCTGAATCCCAGGGCCACGGGTGCGGAGGCCGGAGAATGGGCCATGATTGATTTCCAGAACCAACCCACCGACCGGTTAATCGCTGCCGGAGATGTTCAAAAGGCCGTAGCTGACCATGCCAGTCTGTTTGCTGCTGCCCGTCCGGTTCCTTCCGGAATTACCGTGATGTATAACCACGAATCGTTGTGGATGGAGAAAGAGAGTCAGCTGCCGGGTGCGCCTACTGAAGGAGTCGAGGGGCGGATAACCGGTGCGGTAATGAAATCGGCGCTGGCCTATTACCAGGTACTGAGCGAATCGGGCCTGACCTGCGACTTCTCGGAGATGGGCGAATACAACTGGAACGAATCCGATTACTCGGGCAAAGTGATCATCCTGGCTCATCAGATATCGCTGCCCTCGCGTTACTGGGACGGACTGACACGCTTCGTGGAACGTGGCGGGAAACTCATCGTGAGCGGCCTGACCGGCTTCTTCGATGAGAATATGCACAACATCATGAAGACCGGCTTTCCGTTGGAGGATCTTTTCGGCGGATGCCTGAAGGAGGTAAAAACCACGGCCGAACGTTTCAATTTGGAACTCACGGATCAATCACTTACGCTACCGGCTCACCTCTGGTTATCAACCATTCATCAAACGTCGGGCGAGCCAATTGGCTTGTATGGTGACCAGGTGATTGCCGTACGGAAACCAACCGGTAAAGGCGAAGTGGTATGGGTCCCTTCACTCATCGGAATGGGCTCGTGGCTGAACGATGACCATGCATTGGCGTCGTTTGTCACCGATGAAACAAAATCAGTAAGCGTTCCCTTCCGCTTTGCGGAACAGCAGCAAAACATTCTGATGAAAACCCTGCAGTCGGGCGATGATTACATCACCGTTTTGGTGAATAAATCGGGAAAGGAAAAGACGGTAGCATTTCAGGTACCGGATGGCTTCCAACCGAACGTTCTGTTCAACGACAAATCGGGCAAACCGGTCGACTGTTCCCATGTTCTCCTCGAACCGGAAGAAACGATGGTGTTACACTGGGCTCGCTAAAAAGGATTTATCTTTTAATACATTGAGTATTGGACGCAGCGCATTTTGACTAAAGATGCACTGCGTCTTTTCTTTGTTATCCTTCATGACTTTGTTAACCTGAAACAGCGCAACCGAACCTAAAAAAGGTCACAGCGCGGCCACGATTTATCGTGGCCCTACAGCCCCGGAACAACTTTGACCGTATTCAGTCTAAAGTCTTTCCTCTGGTATCTCAATTCGGAAACTAAAAACTCTTCTAACTACAGAAACCCCTAAGCACAACCTGAGACCTGTAACATGAAATCCTTTAACCATAGAAACAACAGGAACAATAGGAACAACAGAAACTCTTCCCAACCTGTAACCTGAAACTTTTTAAACCTGAAACCATCCGGTTTTGTTATCTTTGCCAATTCATTCCGTCGTGTGCCATTACCCGGCAGCGGCGCCAACAAAACGTTTATCGATGAAAAAAGTCTGGGAAGAATCCTTTAAGATAGCCTCCTATCATCTTGATTTTCAACAGGAGTTAAAACCTTCCGTTTTACAACAATATTTCCAGGAAGCGGCCGGCAACCATGCCGAGAGCCTGGGAGCCGGTTACGACACCCTCATGGAACGTGAATTGTTCTGGGCCCTGTCGCGCATCCGCATTGAAATTGAACGCATGCCCAAATGGGGCGAAACCATTCGCATCGAGACCTGGCCCGTGGGAGTCGAACGGTTGTTCTTCCGCCGCGACTTCCTCATGTACGACGAGCAGGACAATGAAATCGTGCGAGGTGCGTCGGGTTGGTTGCTGGTGAACGCGAAAACCATGCGTCCGCAACGAATGGCCGCTCTGGGTGTGGAAATACCCGATAATGCCGGAAAATTCGCACTCGAAGGTTCCCTGCCCGACCGGATTTCACTCGAAAATCCCGAGCCCGCGTTCCGGAAAGTGATTCGTTACGACGAAATCGACATGAACATGCACGTCAACAACACCCGCTACCTCGATTGGGTGACCGATTGTTTCGACCGCGAGCATTACGAGCAAAATGCTCTCAGCGCTTTCTCACTTGAATTCCTATCGGAAGTACGTTGGGGTGATGAGATGGAGATGCAAATCGAGCATAACGGCACCGATGCCCGGGTACAGGCTGTAGAGACCGCTTCCGCGAAAGCGCTATTCAAAGCTGAAGTGGAATGGCGGAAACGCAGCTGATACTCTTTCTGCCGAAAGGCAATTAGCAAAAAAACACACACACCAATAGCAGGGTGTGTTGCACCGCTGAACCGACACCGGCACCTTTTTACCAGGATTGCTGTCCTGTTGCACACCTTTTCTGCTATTGGCTGCCTGTCATCCCTCAAGCGAAATTATTTCTTCGGGACCTGTGGTTTTGCCTGCTCCAGGAAATACTGGTTCTTCAGGGAGTCCATCTGTTCAAACAGTTTGTCCATCTTATCCATGTTATTGGCAAACCGTTTCGAGAAAAAGTCTTTCCGGTAAAAGTCGTACTTCAGCAGTGAATCCTGGAAGAACAGATCGTTGAAGAACGGCTCTTCCGAGAACTTGTACCTGCCTTTGAAATAGCGTTTGAACTGGGCCACTGCACTGTCGCGCATAATCGAATCGTTCTGGAAGTTGGAATAGTAAGATGAGTAAAGGGAATCGTATTTGACCAGGTTACCGTTTTTATCGTACTTCTTGGTCACTTTAATATCGGTCTGAGGTTTATCCTGATCTTTCATTACTGTTTTCTTTCGCTCCTGTCCGTTGCAGCTGGCAAGTCCAATTGTCAGCAAGACAGCGACTAACATGAATCGCATCATAACTACACGGTTTTTAAGTTTGACATTTCTGGTATTTGTCGAACGACGTCTTCTGTTTCTCTTCGATGCCCGGATTTCCGCCCGGGAGAACGGAACATATTAGCCTGTCGGGATGAGGTTGACATGTTACGGGATTAACCGCGTGGCGGCGGCGTATCGACGTGCCAGTAGAGACGCTCGAAAATATGAAAAACCGGATGCGTTAGAAAATGGTCAGAGGCAGGTTGTAGCGGATTGAATAAGCCTTTGTTCATCATCGCTGCGTCCTCCTTCTTTAGGTTTACTGTTTTATCAGTGTCATGCTAAATAGTAGCAAACTTCACTCCATAAACACTAGTGTTCAGCCGTCTGTTCGTTAAATGGCGTTAAGAAGGATTAAACTATCGGAAAAGGGTTAGGGGTTAAAAAGGTTTCTGTCGTTACTGCAGTTTCTGTTGTTACTTATAGTTAAAGAGTTACAAGTTTCAGGTTAGGCTTCGAGGTTACTATGGTTGCCATTGTTCCTAACACTTCTATCGTTGGCTCTTTGCTCCAGGCCATTGGCCTATGCACCGACCGAAGCCCCTCTTTGTGTCAGAGCGGGATTGGGGTGAGTAGATCAAATTCATTACTGTATATTTCGGGTTCCCGGGAAAAGTCATTATATATCGTTTACAAGACGATTTCCAAAAACCACACGTGGTTTGTCATGAAAGCGAGTTTGATTTGGGAATACTCAATATCAGGCTTTTACCGCCCGACAATTTTATGCCTATGATTTTAGAATTTCATGCGCATCATTTTTAAAATCATGCTTATGTTTTTCCAATTTCATGCTTATGATTTTTCGGACCGATAAGCATGAAATAAAAACCTATCTGTTGGAGTGGAAGATTTCAGGTTGCGCTTCGAGGTTGCTATTGTTCCTGTTGTTCGGCTTCGATGAAGGATTTCCTTGTGTCCTCTGTGTAAAACTTAGCGTCCTTAGTGGTGAAAAACCTTAACCGTGAGGGACACAAAGGAAAACACAACGTGCACAAAGCAAATCTCTGAATAGGTGATTGCTGCCCTTCAATCCGTTATCGACCTGGTAGGGCCACGATATATCGTGGCCGCGCACTGACCTGGAAATACTTTCGTCCCCGACGCTACGATCGGAATTTCATATCACCCACGATTCTCCACAATAGCTACCGGGACTCATCTTCGACTTTTTACTTTTGCCTTTGCCTTCGCCTTCGCTTTTCCTACTCCTTCTTCACACCGCTAACAATCCGGGACACAATTCCCTTTTCGTCGGTGAACTCGGCGATGAACACACCGGCCCAATGGATGACAATAAACGTCAGCAGGTAGTAGATGGACAGTTGATGAATTTCTTCCAACGGCCTTCTCCAGTTTCCGGGTCCCCACTCCATGAGCAGTCCGGTGGTTAACGATGCCACCACCAACACATAAAATACGATGTAGGTCCATTTCTTCAGTTTCTCTTTGGCCGACAGTCCTTTCCCCAGCGGATTCTGAAACTTCATCTCACCAAACAGCGGCAGGGTGAAACGGATGGTAAACAGTCCCGTCAGGATGTAGCCGAGGTAGATGTGCCACTGCCACATGGGCTCCTGTATTTGGTGGGCCAGCCCAAAGATTTGCCGGCGTGTGAGGGTTACACCCGCTCCTTTTAAATAGTTCTCGATGATACCGGCCATATGACGATTGCTCAGCCAGGTGGAACGTAAGAAGATGGTGATTAACAGCAGCAGAAAGGAAATACCGATGGCCCAGTGAATCACCCGGTAGATTTTTGAGTACGTTGTTTTTTCCATAGTGTTTCTTTGGCAACAGAAAGCCCGTCCGGGTTGTCCGCCCGGTACTTTTTGTTGCTGATGGTTTTCATGATTAAAGCTCTGTCCGACAAAATAGGAAAAATCCCTGAAACCCCACTATTGACTTAAGGTTTCAGGTAACACGAAGCTGCGTTATATAAAACACCCCCTTGAATTGGTTATGTAAAGCCGTGAAACCATGGACCTGAAGATTATAATCTGAGAAGAAGAAAATAGCTATTTTCGTTCTGGATTAAGTTTGTTTAGCTTTCTTTCCTTTTCTGTAAGATTAATCGGAACTGCCTTTTTTATTTGGGCTTCAATAAAATGTTGATTCATCCATACCACTTCTGTCCGTGCATGACTATTGCCTTTCGAATCCTTAGTTTCAGTTTCTATCGTCTTTTTCAGCCATCCATTTCTATTCGATAAGACACTATCATACAAC
This sequence comes from Prolixibacter denitrificans, assembly GCF_003014495.1. Classification (GTDB taxonomy): domain Bacteria; phylum Bacteroidota; class Bacteroidia; order Bacteroidales; family Prolixibacteraceae; genus Prolixibacter; species Prolixibacter denitrificans. The sequence goes on from NZ_PYGC01000018.1 coordinate 15,313, forward strand.
TCATTATCATACCCACTAATAAAAACCATACACTTAGCCTTATTTGCTACATCTAGAAGTCTTGAATGATATTCACGATCATTCATGTCCATATTATATCCGTTAGTCCTCTTTCCTAAATATGGCGGATCTAAATATACAAGTGTTGCAGGCCTATTAACAAATCTCTTCAGTAACTCAATTGCATCTCTATTTTCAACTCTCACATTCTTCAATCTTTCAACGACCTTAGTTAATCTGTCTGGCAAATTATACCATCTGTTGACACGTGCTTCTTTATTATTTCTTGAATATGAGTTAGAAGAGGAGAAACCTGAGCGTTCTACTCCAAACACTCCATTAATTGCCATCATTGACTGAACTAAAAACTTGCGCGCCCTTTCAATCTCACCATCATTCTCATCTTCAATCCTTGCCTTTAGTAATTCTTCTCTAGCATATGGAGTTAAAGCAATATCAGAACATAATCTTTCTGAATTAGTCCTTAACTGCTTAAATAAATTCACTATTTCATTATCAATATCATTGATTACTTCAATTGGTGCCGGCTCCTTTGCCAAGGTCAACGAAGCTGAGCCACAGAATGCCTCGACCCAACAATAATGTGGAGGTAAATCCTCACATAATTGCAATGCCAATTTATTTTTCGACCCAAAATATCCAAATGGAGCATTTACTTTTTTGTACGGTCTATGTCTCTCTTCTATTATTCCAGTTTCAATATCCATTTTTTATTTCGAATGAAATATTCTTTTATATGCAGCAATATCGTCATCATATGTTTCTTCAAACATATCCAAGTTGTAAATTTGGAAATCTTCTTCGATAATACTGTACATTTTTTTTGCTTTTATTTCAAGATTTCTTTTAATATCCTGATCTATAGAATTTTTATACTGTAAAAAATAGTAGTTGGCAATATTAGTCTCAGAACCTCCAACTCTATGTATTCTATCTAAAGATTGTAGATACTGTGCCGCATTATATGAGAGATCATAATAAATAGCATGGAAACATGTTTTATGTAAAGAAATTGATTCCGATGCCGCAGCAGGATTTGCAATCAAAATATTCAATCCACTATCAATTCGAACAAACTCATCGCGAATCTGCTCTCTTGTTTTTTCCTTTTGAAGAGTACTTTTGGAGGCACTTTGTATCGGCGTATGTCCATAAATTAACTCGCTCCTCAAGCCGTTTTTGTCAAGTTGTTTTTTTATCAACTTGAGTGTTCCAACAAAATTCGACCAAATAACAACTTTTTGCTTCTTTGAATGTAAATTATTTACTAATTCTATTAGCTTCTCAAGCTTGGCGGGTAACTCTAATGAATCATAATCTTGCAAAACACAAAGTAATTCATTTTCACGTTCCAGAATGTCTTCTTTATATCCATGTATCGACTTCAATAGCAGCTTAGGGTATGAAATACATTGTCTTAATCTTATCATTCTTCCCTTCCAAAGTCTTTTCAGTATCTCCTCATTATATAAATAATCTTTTGTTGAGAGTTGATGAACTTTTGATTTCATTAAGTTATAAATTCGAGCTTCGTTGCTATTCATTTCAACTTCAATCGGTGGATGAAAATGTGGTGGTCTTAATCCCAAATCTTTCTTTCTGACTCTATAAAATAGTGGACCAATCTTCTTCAGTATTAAATCTTTCGCTAAATCATTCTTGTTCTCATTTTCCCATATATCTATTTGGATTTTATCTGAATCTGTTAGGGGGTTATTTTTGGGATACAAAAAATCAAAAAGATTAAATACATCCTTAAAACTTTTGGGCATTGGAGTACCTGTGAGAATACATCTATACTTAGCAAGAGAAGCAATCTGCAGTAAAGCATTAGCCCAAGACCCACCAATTTGTTTCATATAATGAGCCTCATCTATTACCAAATAAGGGGCCAAACCTTGTTGATTAAAAAAGAACATTACCTCATTATAATCTCTTAGGATTGTGTGAAATGTAGTTAAATATAATTCAGCTACTTTATCCTGTGTTGTATAATACTTTGATTTCCTTGAGAGCATATTTCCGCCAGCAAGAATTGTAGTATTGGGAGAGCGTCCTAAGGTTGCTAAAAATTCACTTTGCCAGGGTTGAAAACTTGCCGGTGGTCCAACAACAAACAAAACATTGACTTCCTCATCGGTCCTTAATTTTTCATACACTGAAAGAACAACTGATGTTTTTCCACTTCCCGGCACTGAGAAATTTGCGCCATTTTTTAATAAATATAAGTGTAACGCAGCTTTTATTTGATGCTCTTTGAGTTTTCTTGGTAGAGCCTTCAGAAAATTTAGAAAACGAAGAAAATCTCTCTTGTCTATAACTCCATCTTTAATCAATTGAGCATTTTCAATAACAGAGTTAAACTCATCCTCTTTCTCTTTATGAAGCCTAAAAACTGACACACACTTTTCAGTGAGGACATAGTCTATTTCTTCATGATCTATATAAGAGATAATTTCATTTAAATCTGATTCAATGTTTTGAGTATGCTTCTCCCAAGAAAAAGCATTTATTAATTGAAAACCATAAAATTCAAACTGAGATAAAATATATGGATAAATATTTTCCTCGGAACTGCGCTTGATTAAAATTCGCCCTGCTTTGATGTCAATTATCATATCACTTATTCCATTTCTTTAATTGGAATCTATATTTATCCATTTCAGCTCTTAGTTCCTCTGCTTTATCCCTCACTCTTGTAACAACTTCAATTGCTTCATTTATATCATCAATTGTTATATTTTTTATATCAAGATTGTCATGCTCCAATTTCTTCAGAGCTTGATTTAATAAATCCAAGGGTCTATCATGCTCATCTTTCAAATAAACAACTCTGTGTGCTTTATGTAAATTACTTAAAATCTCATGCTTAAAATGATTACCCCACACTTTATCTTCGTCCCGCTTTGTTATTTCCTCTTTTGATTTTGTATTAATTTTTAATTCCGCAGGAATCTTAATATCAACATCTTTGACAATATTAAATAAGTTCTTCTTAGCATCACTATTGGACACATATTTTTTCAAATTCCTAATCACGGTGTACAATGAACCTAAATCTCCAAGTTCCCTTTTTCTAATCAACTTAAATGCAACATCTTTAATTTTACCAATATCTTCTTTAGCAATTCGAGCTTTTCTCCTCTGCCGATCATTACATAAAACATTAAAATAGAACTTACTATAATCAATAAAAGCCTGCCAACGCCCCTCTGAACTTCCAATTGATTCTGAAACTAAATCGTATAAACCTTCATTATCAAAGTATCTCAAATATTCATCTACACATTCTAATGGATTCAGGTAATTAGTTACGTATTCTTTTACAACCTTATTAAGCTCTTTTTGATTTTTCCCTCGATACAAAGGATCATCTTTTAATTGTGCTTCTAGTGTATAGCCATTTTCAATCTTGTCTCTTATTGAAAGCGCTCTATTTAATCCTGAATATTCAGACTTTCCTTCATCTTGTAACTGATATCGATTTTCTATTCTTTCAATTTCGATTAATTCTACTCTTTCGTCCAAGATTACAACGTTCATAGATGCAAACCGGCTATCCTGGTGGTTATGTTCCCACAATTCCTCAAAGGCTGCTCTTCTTCTATTACCGTTTATTAAAAAACCATCACAAGTAACGACTGCAGGCTCTCTTTGTCCCTCACTATCTAATAAGGTTTTTAATCGCTCTGTCTGCCCTTTATCATTTTTTAAAAGAAAATCTTTGAGAATCGCCTGATCTTTAATCTCGTCTATTGTACAATTATGTGTTCTTTCATAACTTTTTACTTCAGACTTAATTCTTCCATTTTCTTTTCTATATCTCAATAATTTAATTGGAACAGAATATACTTTACTTTTCTTCCGCTCTAAAACATTGTTTCTGTAATTAATTGTCCTCTCGTCAATCGGTGTAGAGTTCTTTATAACTAAATCAAGCTCTCTCTTAAACTCAACCATTACTTTTCGATACTCGTCTCCATATTCAATAATAGGTTCATCCTGACTGTCTTTCTTGAATATATTCTGAACACCTATTTGACTATTAATAGTGATTCCATCACCCTGATTATTGAACTGACTGCCAAGTCCTTCATTCTTATTATTCTGTTCCATAAATCGTTCAATTGATTTCTTTATCACTTTATCAGACACTTGGAAATTATCTTGCGTGAATCTCTGTTCATGCTCCCTCTTCCATTTTTTGAGCAAATTGACTGTATATTTACCATCATCAGCATCGATCTTCTTATGACAAATAGGACATAATAGAATTAGATTCGAAAAATGCCTTCTCTCCTCATCACTAGAGTTCTTATTGAATCTCGTTCCTAATTCTTCCGCTGCTTCGATGTGGCATATCTCTCCAATAACTACGTCATCTTCAATTAAACTGTTGTTACATTGGGGATATGCACATTGATTTCCAGAGAGTCCAAATAGTTTTCTTAGAGTTGCTGTGGTCGGTGCTTTTCTGCTCATATGTTTGAATCTAATTTTGAATAAATTCAGAGTTAAGACAATAAAACGAACAGTTCGCAAAAATCAATATGAGGTCAGACCGACTGATTACTATAATAAAGCGTAAAGTCATAGCGTTTAGTTAGTAATCAAAATCCTATTCGTTTTTATTATCAAGTCTGGTTACCATTAACAATCATCTAAATTAATAAAATACAGTTTCTTTATAAACTCGGAGGTTATATTATTAATCAGTTTTAATTAAAACATACATGAAAACTTCACATCAATTATATATGAAATAAAATAAGGAAAAGAAAAAAGTTTTGAATATTAGTTCTCTGTTCAACTATTTAGCTTTAATAATACTGATACCGACTGCGTCAGATAGATATAGATGATATTAGGAGCATCTCATATCCTATGAGAATGAAGACTTGGCTTATAGTTCTTCTCCGGAAGCAACCTTCTACTATTTACTGAAGTTTATCCTTTCTCAATCCCGTACACGTCGACGGTTAACGAAGCGTATTGGGTTCGGAATAGATTGGTCATGCCGTTGTTTTCTTTTGGGCGATTAGAATGGTGTGGATATCGGTGTTGGTTTCCGTTTCATTCGTTTTGTACGGAACCTCAAAGGTTTTCTGCAATTCGAAGCCGGCATCGTTGAGTTGTTGGAGAATGGTGTCGAGCCGGTGAAACCAGAAATAGATGCGGTTCCCTTCGTTATCGGCTTTGAAACCCGACTGAGCGGGGGCGCCGTCCACAAAGCTGATATACACTACGCCCTTGTCGTTGAGCAAACGATGCGCGTCGGAGAACAGTTTCGCCGCATCCGCCTCCGACAGATAAGGTAAGCCAAATCCGCAAATAATTCCGTCGAAGGTTTCGCTGAATGTCCCTATCTCTCTCATGTCCATTACGGCAAACTCGGCTGAGGGATTGTTCTTTCGTGCCAGCGCTACCATATTTTCGGCGGTGTCGATGCCGGTCAATCGAAAGTCGGGGCGTTTGTTCAGCAGGTACCGGGAGATGTTTCCCGGACCACAGGCGATGTCGAGTATTTTGGCGTTGGGGGTCGTCACCAGTTGGCAGAACGCATCGTATGTTTCGTCATACAGGTGCAGCTCCATAAACTTGTCCTGATAGAGCGATGCTAATTTATTCCAGGTTTCGAATGTCTCCTGATGCGCGTCCATGGTGATTTGTATTAAAATGTGCTGCCGGTTCTATTCTTTTTCAATCCCGTACACATCGACCGTTAGCGAAGCATATTGCGTCCGGAATATCGGGGTCATGCCATTCTTAAGGGCTACGTTAATGGAGCGCTGGTTCCGGATGTCGATGACGGAAACAAACCGTTGGGTTTCGATGTTTTCCCATCCGTACCGTTTCAACTGTTGCGCGATTTCGGTTCCATAGCCTTTTCCCCAATAGTAGGGAAGAAGTGAATAGCCAATCTCGTATTCCGGCTTGCCATCGATTACCTGCGGCAGTATTCCTCCCATCCCGATAAACGCTCCGGTCTCTTTTAGTTCAACCGCCAGGTGTCCCAGGTTTTGCGTCCGGTACCGTTCGAACTGTTTGGTAATCCATTCCTCCGCCAGCAGCTCTTTGCTTTTCGACCGATCCAACCCCAAATACGCCAGGTTGTCGTTGTCCACGAAGAAGTCCACCCACCGGGGGATGTCCGCTTCGGTTAGTTTTCGGTACCGCAACCGCTCGCTCTCCTGCTCGAGATAGTTCATGCTGGCATGATTATATTGGTTCACATCAAAGCTACGAAGGTTTTTAGATAAAAGCGGGATGTTGGCAAACAGCCGGGAACGAAGTTCTGTTCTCTTTCACATCCCATTAACATTGAATTGCTCGTAGTTCTTCTTTGTCAGGTTAATGAGAATGGACCAGTTTTATTTATACAGGCATGGCCTTATAAGCTTACATTTTTTACTGCGCCCCGACATTATTCACTTTTTTGTTCAATTCATCCAAATCAATTTCTTTATTAGATTCAACCAAACCATCAATATTGTCGAACAGGTAATTTTTGATGTTATCAAACTGATCCTTTTGAAAGAGTGGAGAATTGATGCCTACGACAAAATCTTTGGTTCGCGTAACGACAAACAGCTGCTTTTGCGTCGGAGTAGTAACGGTGGAGTCCGTTTTAACTTCTGGTTCACCGGCAGGCATATCGTAGGTCCAGAAAGCTATATCTCTTCCCTTTTTCGATTTAAGAAATTCCACATGGCTGTTAACATTAAAAGAGAAGGACGACTCGATGTAGTCTACTTCCCATTTGATGTATTTTTCTATGAATTCTTTTGTCGTCAACACCTGACTTGTGTCTTCAAGAAATTTATCTTTAGAAACAGCGTGTATCTGTACTACTCTGTTGTCGATGATATAAACTCCAGCCTGATCAGTTGTTCTTTTGTCTTTACCCTTTACTTCCATGTAAAAATGGTTGCCCGGGTAGTTGTAAACGACAATTAAGCTGTTGGGTGTTCCGATTAGTCCCTGAGCATGGATAGTCTGTGTAGCAACCAATAGGATCAATAGCAACAAGTTTCGCATATAATATATCTTTAAGGATTAGGTCAAATGTGGGTAAATGATAAACCGCGTCTCATTCTATCTGCGAATTGGCGAACAGTTATTTGGCTCTACTTGTTCCGGTTCAAGACTACGCTCAATAAAACGACAACCACCAAGTACAGCGTAACAATCAACACATTAACACCTAATGTTGTCAGGTATTTCACAACCTGGCTCTTATCATTCCGGAATATGATACTGTTTAGCCGAATTGCCACAAAACCTAAAAGAGCTCCTAGTATACCACCTTGTAACGCCATTAGAATAGGTAACCCCATCCAGATGTATTCGTACCATTTTAGTGGTTTCACGATTTGCTTTTCCTGGTCATTTATAAAAACCTTGGGAACCGAGTCTAAATAGTTGTTCTTTAAGGTTATCAGAATTGGCTGGCCCGAACCATTACTGATTGAAAACCGGTTATTTTGTTTTTGAACTTCCCTACCATTGTACATTACTTTTGGTTTGCCCATAACCCGCGGGACAATCAACTTCAGTGTATTATCTTCCAGTTCGGGTAGGTTAATTGGTAACTCCATCATCTTCAAGTTTTGTTTTAAGTGTTTACTTCGTTTGCTTTTTATAGGAATCTGTCTTCTTCCTATATAACGAAATCACCTGAATTCTTATTGTTCAATAAAATATTTGTTGGCAATTGAAGCTGGTGTTTTTATTTACTCGTCGCTTAATTCAATCACATGCTTCAGCTCATAAGTCATCCCGGAGAATCCGCCGGGTCCGTTTTTGTATAAAACCCTCACTGCCTGGCGACACTCAGGACATTCGAAATCGAGAAACGAAGCTTCATCTAGTCCGTGTTCTGCAACAAATTTCTCAATCAATACACGCTCACTGTCCGTCAAGTTAGAATGATTTGATTTTGCGTGCCTCTCAAGGTCTTGATTCCTAATAGATACTTTATAACCACAATGGTAACAGGTATATTCAAAAGGCAGTTCATAATCAATTGGGTAAACAGGTTTCGAGTCCGGATAAAACCGGTCTTTCTTCAGCTCAGAGACTGTCTTGTTAAATCGTGCTTCTGGTTCAATCAGCTTTATCATCATGTCTCATCTCTTTCTCATTTCATCCCTTAATTCATCAGGTACATTTACCCAGGTTGTTTCTGCGGTCAATAAAAGCCTACAAGAGCATTCTGTTTCACAAACGTCAAGGATATGGTTGTACCATTTTATATAGGACCACTCCCGGGGTTTCGGTGAATACAAGGAATGCTTATCCACATCCCAGTGAACCTCTGTTGCTGTTCGGTATATCATCGGGTAAGTTGTCATGTCGGTTACAACATGTAGTTTCCCTTCGCGGTCAATTTCAATTGACTTGATGTTATCCGTTTGCATCATAAGAATCTTCTTACCCCATCCCATTAACATTGAATTGCTCGTAGTCCTTTCTCGTCAGGTTAATGAGGATGGACCAGTAGCAGTCACCACCGTCATTCACCCGGATAAGTTGGTGTTGCCAGTCTTGCGGCCTCCAGATGAATGTTCCCGCTGAATCGATGGGAACCTGATGGATTTCACAAAAAGCATTGATGTACACCATCGAGTCTCCCCGGACATCCCGATAGAACACATATTGCCGGTAATAGTTAGAAGCTGTTTCCTGGCTCAACATATTGCCGCACTCCGAAGCATTTTCCCGGATGGCTTTCATCAAAATGGATTCTGCTAACTGATAATCCTCTACGGTAGGCGACCAAAAGGAGACCACGCTGTCTTTTAACCAGCTTGGTATTGACAAATCGGAAATGACGGTGTATTTCTTTGATGCCCTGAATTGGTGAGTAGATGAACTGTCGGCAGACTCTTGCGCCTGCGCCAGATGGATAACACCGATTAGGAGTATGCTGAGTAGGATTTTCATAGCTTAGATTAAGGTCTGGTCATTTTTCAATCATTTTCTGTATCCGGGTTATAAATTTCAGTCGCTCTTTGTGTGCGATATAGAATGTCCAACTCAACTGTAATATAGCCATTATGATGAAAACGATTCCCGGGTAATAAGCCCCGGCAACGAGCACTGAACCAATACCAACCAAAATCAGGTTATTCACCAGAGGCATCCACAAGGCAAACCTTTTAACTTTGATAACAAGTTGGTCATCATTATTCAGCGTCCCCGTAATCTTTAAAATAACCCTCCTTCCGATAATCGATTTTCGGGTGGAATATATCACGAAGTTCCCGAATTTTATTTCGCCAAAGTAGTCTGATTTCTGAAAAGGGTTGGCCCTGAAATCACGGATACTAATACTGGTATTAACCCATTCATTCAGCTTTGTGATGAAATCTTCCTTATTTGTTATATGAAATTTCAATTGCTTCATCGGGGTACAAGAAGAATTTATTTTTCAATCTTGTATTCGTAAATCCAATCCATGTTGTCAACGAGATAATCTTCCGGAGCCTCAACCCATTCAAAATGATAAATCGGAAGAAAACGACCTCCACACGCACATTCTAGTTCGGTGGTAAAACTCTTAATCTTGAAACATTTATCACACATTGACGACGTTGGTCTGTCTTTAAACATTCTCGGCGATACAAAACGGATAAGCACGAATACCCCAGCCAACAACAAGCTTGTTTTCAGAAAAAACGGAAAATAATCGGGTAGCTCATTCACCTTAATTATCTCATTCGGTTCCGGAATTCTCGAAAAGAAATTTAGTCCAACGGTGATGGACAAAAGAATTTCGCCGAAGAAAGCAATAACAAAGACCCACATACCAGCCCTAAAGGCATTTATGAGCCGGTTCTTTTGGTATTCTGTTTTCTCGTTTTGTATCTCCTCTCGTATCTGATGTTCACTTTTTTTCACCCACATGTGCGATGGTATTGATGACAGTTCTTTTAATATCAATATTTTTAATATCCGCTTCGCAGGCCTGCTCGAAAGATAATTTTAAGCGATTCTGTTTCGCTTTCACAAGTCCGTTCACGACATTTTCCATATCGACTCCACTTGAATAAGACGCAACCAGTTGTTTGAAATCAACTTTCATATTATTATCACTTAATCTCTTAGACCAATTGATGATCTGGTATGTCGGGATTTTTTTTACACGAAGTTTCATCAACTCGATTAAAGAGACATCTATCCAATTGGTTTTTGCCTTCAAATACAATCCGAAGGGAATATAATACAAGGCAAAGAGTATGACCAGAATTAAAGCAAGGACTTTCATGTTATTTACATTCGTTTCTATATGAAGGACTGGCAAATAAAAGCAGCTATCCTAGTTATTCATCCATATCTTGAACCTATCAAACTCCTCCGGATGATCATTCAACCATTTTGCCGCTTCGTCACCGTCCGATTCTGAGATGTAATAACTAAACGGTTTCGTGAGATTCTCATTCGCCATCCGGTAGAAGAACGACACATAGAAGTCCCACCAGAAGCCCTTGTGATCTTTCTTCAGTTCGCCCATCACTTTAAAGATGTTGTCGTTGTTCTCGGCAAACAGTTCCAGGTCCGTTTTTCCCTTGTTCTCTTCGAGGGAGTTGGAAGCCTTCAACAGACTGACCATCATTTCGGCAGCGCCAAAATCGGGGTCTTCATCTTCCGGAACCATCACGTTGATGTTCTTCCCGCCCTCCCGGGTCACCCCGTGGTCGATGTAGTTTCTCAACGTTTGGTATTCAACGGCTGACCGCCCGGAGTTGGGCTCGAGCAACAGGAAAAAGTAAAGAGGAAGCATGGCTTTTATTCGCGAGCCTTTCCTTTCCATTATCTTACTCAGAATTAAATGACTGCTGGCATGCGACGGATAATCGGTAATGGCCTTGATGGCTAAATCGTACGCCTTGTCGGTTTCGCCGGCGTTAAAACAACAGATGGCATAATTGTAATACACCAAATAGTGGTGGAAATCCTTCGCAGCGCTTTCGTACACCTTCATGGCCTTTTTAGTCTTCCCCTGCATATCCAGCGCATTCCCGTAGGTGATATAGGCGCCTAAAACATTTCCGTTGTTCAGGTCGATGACTTTCTTACTGAATTTCTCTGCATTTTTATAGTCTTTAGCAGCCAGGTAAGAAAAGGCTATTTCGTAATTGGCTACGCTCGAATTGGGAGCTATTTCCAGCACCTTTTGGTAGGTCTCAATGGCTTTCTGGTATTCTCCTTTGTCGTGCAGCGCAACGCCATCACGAATCATATCTTCGACTTTCCGGGTTTGTCCGTACGCCCAATGAGTCACGAAGAGAAAAGAGATGAGGATAAGAAGTTTGGTTCTTGTCATGGTTAGTTTATTTGTTAAGGTCATGATATGGCTAAAGATTAGCTTGTGTCTGGCCTGCTTTTTAGCTATTCCTGTTTTTCTTGTCCCAAAATAGCGAAATAGGTTGAATTTTTATTGTTCAGCCGGATGTTGTTGAATAGTAGAAACGAGACAGCAGACGTTACATGCGAGATGGTTTCAGGTTGTGAGTAGCGGTTTCTGTTGTTTCTGTTGTTACTATTGTTGCGCTCCAATCAACGGTATCACCATTGCGCTCGAAACGAGGAAGACATTTCAATCATGTCCATCACACGAGCGCTTTCCCACGCGCAATTCCCTACCGGGGTTATCCCCCCGGGCTACAAATATTTCATCCCTCCGGGATTTAGTTCATGTATATGAGGCTCCAGTCATTAAGGTTTTGTTTTCGACATTGCTAAGTCCCCCACTTCGCCGTCAGGCGAAAGGAGCGTTGGCCCGTCAAAGTAGGCCGGGCCGGTGAAGGCGGGAATGGTTTTGTGCGGGGATTCCGGCATGTGGGTCAGCAAAGGCAAAACCATGACGCGGGCTGAAGGATCACTTTGACTTGACCTTTTCGTTCTTTTGGGTCAAGCCAAAAGGACAAAAAAAAATACTTGTTTTTCAATGTTGCTGCATCACTATTGCGCTCGAAACAACTATTCTATTTCAATCAACTCCGTCTCGCGAGCGCTATCCCACGCACATTTCCTTCCCCGGGGTTCTCACCCCGGGCTACCAATATTTCATCCCTCCCGGATTTTATCAAAAGATTACCCCAACTATGTGCTTATGGCCTTTCAGGCTTTCCTCCAAAGCAACCTCGAAGCGACAATTAGCGTAATTAGCTTTAATTGGCGTAATTCGTATTTATTCATTTCCTCGCTTTCCCGGTCAGGGATTCAATCTTCATTTTCAAAACAATGACCGTATCGAACGCCCGGTCGATGTAGGCTTTACCCTCTTTCATATAGTCGGGAGAATACTTCTCTACCAATAGCAGAAGGCCCTTGCGTTTATCATCGCCTGAAGCTTCGGTGATCGTTCCGGCAACAATGGCACTCTCGAAACGGGTACTGAACTTGGCCGGCAGAACTTCCGTTTTCCCGACCACACAAAAAGAAGCATGAGGATGAGCCCGTAAGAAATCGAGCTTGGCGCCTTCGGTGGCACAATGAAAGTAGATGGCATCGCCAGCGTAAGCGTAACTTATCGGAACACCATAGCCTTCGTTTTCGGGTGTGCTCATCGACAGAACGCCGTACTCTCCCTGGCGCAGTATTTCCACGGTATCTTCGTTGTTCAGGCTGCGGTCCTGTTTTCGCATGGGACGATTCATGTGATTGTTTTTACCGGGTTAATGATAAGGTTTGCCGGTAAATATACAGAATAAATGGTCTGAACCGGGATTACGCAGATTAACCAGATTACACAGATTGATTCAAATGCATAGCCGGATGAAAGGAGACGCGAAGCATTGCGTCTCTACGGGTGTCTTTCGAGAGTGGTTTTAAGGGCTTGGGCCAATGCGGCTTTGTTCAGGCCGGTGCTGACGTATACGATTTTCCCGGTTCCGTCGATCAGGAAAAAGGCGGGGGCTACATCTACGCCATATTCCGTGGCCACGCTTCTTCCCTGGTAAAGGGTTGGATAAAGCCGCTTCTGCTTTCCGACGTAAGTTTTGAGATTGGATGCCTCCTTGCCGGTCATCTCGATGCCGTAGATAGCCAGCTCGTTTTTCCCGTCCAACTCATGTAGTTTGTTCAGAAAAGCGGTGGCCTCATCATCGCCCTGGCAATAGGGGAACCAGAACTCGAGCAGTACCGGTTTACCCTTCAGTTCTTTCAGACTGACAAAACCTCCCTTCAAAGCCGGAAGTTCCCATAGAGGTGCTACCTGCCCGGTTTTGACCTGCGCCCGGTTCTTCAACGAAGCGAAGTACTCCTGCTTCGACATGCGCAGATAGGACTTTGGAAAACGGTCGTAACTCCAGGCCGATTTCTCCATTCCTTGATCGATCCCCAGGTAACGGAACGTCGATTCCCAATACCCTTTGTTATCGGGGTAGTTCCAACGGAACTGAACCGGAAGTCCCGCTCTTTTCGAGACAGCCAGCACGTAATGATAGGTCTTTCCCGGTACCCTTTTCAATTGATGGTTGGCATTCGGATCGATCCACAGGTTCTTCATGTCAATGGATACCACCCAACATTCCTGCTTCCGAATGGTCCGATCCTTTTGCCGGGTAATGGTGATATCGGGGTTGTCGATCATTTCCGGCAGCAGCTTCCGGAGCACATACACCGAGTTGATGAGGTAGGTGGAGCTGTTGACATCGAAAGCGACCTGGTGATTGGAATAGATGACGGTTTTGTCGAACGGATTGCTTTGAAAGAACTGGTGGCCGTTGAACACCTGTTCGCCATTGCCGGTCATGAACCGGTACCGTGCGCCCAGTATGGAATCCGAACTGGTGAAATCGAAGTAACAGAGCGCCGAATCGAGCTTGTCGGTTCCCATTTCCCGCTGAAACGTATGAATGGTGGTTTCGTACCCCACCGATTGCATCCGGTTCATCCGGTCTTCCGTTTGCCGAAGAATATCAGCGGGTTTTCCCTGGCAGCCGGCCAGTATCCAGCTCCCCATCAGTAAAATCAATCCTGTCGTAACCGTCCGTCTGTTCCACTTCATGTATCCTGTTGTTTACAACAATGCTTTGATGTCCGCTAAGATACGTTTATCTGTGGGTTTGTCATGAGGCTGTCCAAAAAGTACATCAAACATTTTCAAAACTATCAAATTGAAAGTCTACACCAGAATTTCATCCCTAAATCCCCTTCTATGTTGTAAACCAATTTTTTCGCTATTATATTTTATCACAGAATCCTTCGGGTCATCCTAAACCCGAAGGATTTTCTTGCTTTTAGA
>NZ_PYGC01000019.1 GCF_003014495.1 Prolixibacter denitrificans
ACTTAAAATGGTCATTAGGAATTTTCTTCTGCGAAGCGGATACCCCGTAGGGGTTGTAGTATTGTAGAGGATTGTGTGTGAAGGTAGCCAAACGGATGCCTTTTTTTGTTTTATGAGCATTCAGAGAAGATACTTTACAATTGGATAATCAGTATGGGCTGGTGTTTGCACCGATTTTCCGTAGTTTTGGAAAAAATTTGAACGATGGATATTGTTCTGATTGGAGCAGGTAATCTGGCAACCCGACTGGGCCTGCGACTTGTTGAGTGCAATCACCGGATTGTACAGGTTTATTCAAGGACCGAGGAATCGGCTGCCGCTCTGGCTGACAAGCTGAATACCGTCTGGACAACTCATCCAGGAGAAATTTCTCCGGAAGGGCAACTGTATCTGGTATCGGTTAGTGACAAGGCGCTGGAAGAATTGCTGACACAAATCAACCTCGGTGGCCGGTTGGTGGCGCATACAGCCGGAAGCTTGCGGATGGATGTTCTGAAACCGTTCTCAGCCAACTTTGGTGTATTCTATCCACTACAAACATTTTCCAAATCAAGAGAGCTTGACTTCTCTCAGATTCCTGTCTGCATTGAGGCCAACAATTCGGAAAATATCGATATTCTGCGCAAGCTTGGAACTTCTATCTTCAACGATGTACGGGAAATTGATTCGGCACAACGCCGGCAATTGCATCTTTCGGCTGTGTTTGTGTGCAATTTTGTGAATCATCTTTATGCTATCGGAGAGGAGTTACTGAGTGAGAAGGAAATAGATTTTAATATTCTAAAACCCTTGATTGCAGAGACCGCCGCCAAGGCGTTAGAGTTTTCACCAAAGGAAGTACAAACCGGTCCGGCTGTTCGTTTCGACCGGAACGTGATTGACCGGCACATGGATATGTTGAAGGAGCATCCGCAATGGAACAACATCTACAAACTACTTAGCGAAAGTATTCATCAATTACATACTAAATAAATTATGGCATTTTTCAAGGAAGAACTGATGAACGTCAAAGGCTTTGCGTTCGATGTCGACGGCGTTTTGTCCCGCATTATACAACCTCTGACTGGCGAAGGCGATCCAGTCAGAACAGCCAATATTCGTGACGGATTTGCGATGGTTCACGCTATACGCACTGGTTACCCGTTGGCCATTATTACCGGCGGGAACACTACCGAAGTACGGAAACGCTACCAAAAACTGGGTGTCACTCATCTGTACATGGGCTCGCTCGATAAGATCACCTTTTTCGAAGATTTCCTGAAAAAGACAGGTTTGAAAGAATCGGAAGTGATGTACATGGGGGATGACCTGCCTGATTACCTGGTGATGAAACGCGTTGGTGTTCCGGTTTGCCCGAATGATGCTGTAACAGAAATCAAATCCGTTTCGAAATACATTTCCGACCGGAATGGTGGCGAAGGTTGTGTACGCGACGTGATTGAGCAGGTGTTGCGCGCACAGGGAACATGGATTGACCCCGAAAAATTACACTGGAGCAGTTTTTAAGGAGTATGGTACTGGAAAATCTGAAGGATTATCGCATTATTCTGGCATCGAAATCACCTCGGCGGCAACAGCTGCTGGCTGATTTGGATATTGATTTTGTGACGGAAATTCATGAGGTGGACGAGGTCTTCCCGGAAGGATTGCCCATGGAGGAGATTCCGCAATATCTAGCCCGGCTAAAAGCTGAGCCTTTTGTTGGAACGATGAAGGAGAATGACCTGGTCATCACGTCCGATACCATTGTATATGTAGCTGACGAAGTATTGGGTAAGCCAACTGATTATGACGAAGCGGTTGACATGCTCCGGAAGCTTTCGGGGCGGCAGCACGAAGTCGTGACGGGTGTTTGCCTGACCTCGAAAACGAAACAGGTTAGTTTTGCCGCAGTAACTGACGTTTTTTTCAAAGAGCTTTCGCAGGAAGAAATCGACTATTACATCACACACTACAAACCTTACGACAAAGCAGGGGCATACGGCATCCAGGAATGGATTGGATACATTGGCATCGAGCGAATCGAAGGTTCCTATTTCAACGTGATGGGACTGCCGGTGCAGCATTTGTACGAGGAATTGAGCAAATGGTAATTCAGTCTTCTTTTCTTATTTTTGGCCTCCAGAACAAACAAACCTACTTATAAAATGAATTTTAAGAACTTACTGCTTTCCCTTTTGCTGGTGTGGGGATTTATTTTCTCCGCTTCCGCGAAAGAGGGAATGTGGATTCCAACGCTGTTGCAGAAATACAACATCGAAGAGATGCAGCAGATGGGATTCAAACTGACTGCCGACGATATTTACAGTGTGAACCATGCCAGCATGAAAGATGCCGTGGTGATTTTTGGCGGCGGGTGTACTGGCGAAGTAATTTCGCCCGATGGCTTGCTGATTACGAATCATCACTGCGGATACAGCTCCATCCAGAAACATTCTTCGGTTGAGCACGATTACCTGACCGATGGTTTTTGGGCGATGAACCGCGATGAAGAACTGCCTAATCCCGGCCTGACTGTTAAATTCCTGGTAAGAATGGATGATGTCACTGCACAAGCACTGGAAGGAGTGACCGATTCGCTGACGGAAAGTGATAAGCAAACGCGCATTAACGAAAACACGGCGAAGATTGAAAAGGAAGCGACCGAAGGAACTGACTATACAGCTGTCGTTAAGCCACTTTTTTATGGCAACCAATATTTTGTGTATGTCTACGAAGTGTACAAGGATATTCGTTTGGTAGGAGCACCGCCATCGGCTATTGGTAAATTTGGTGGTGATACCGACAACTGGATGTGGCCGCGGCATACTGGTGATTTTTCTGTTTTCCGTATTTATGCGGGAAAGGACAACAAACCAGCTGAGTATTCACCCGATAATGTTCCATACAAACCGAAGAAATTTTTTCCCATTTCGATGCGCGGAGTGAAGAAGGGTGATTTCACCATGGTTTTCGGTTATCCGGGAACAACGCAGGAATATTTGCCTTCGCAGGCTGTGAAACTGATAATGACACAAAGCGATCCGGAAAAGGTGGCTATCCGGACGAAGAAACTGAATATTCTGGCTGCCGACATGGAAGCAGACAGAGCTGTTCGTATTCAATATGCCTCGAAATACGCCCGCACGTCGAACTCGTGGAAACGTTGGCAAGGCGAGGTAAAAGGATTGAAGCGACTGAACGCTGTGGAGAAAAAACAGGAAGGAGAAAAAGCCTTTACCGAATGGTTGAATGAGTCTTCTTCGCGAAAGGGAAAATACGGCGAAGTTTTGCCGCGGTTTGAAGAGTTGTATGCGGAGTTTGCTCCTTACCAACGTGCCGATGACTACTACTCGGAGGTAGTGAAGAGAGGGACCGATATCTTTAGCTTGGCGCAGAAGCTTGATCGTATTCGCCGTTTGGCGGAATACAATGCGGAGAGTCGGTTGGAAGGAGCTCTTCCGGAATTGAAAGATGAGGTAGCCAGCTATTTCAAAGATTACCATCAGGCGACCGATGAGAAAGTGTTTACGGCCTTGTTGACCATGTATGCAAATGACCTTCCGGGAAAATGGCTGCCTGAAGAGTTGACCAAACTCACTCCGGAAAAATTGGCAAAACTTTACCGGAAGTCTGTGTTGACAAATGAAACGGTACTGAACCAGATGTTGGATGGTTTTGATACAAAAGCGGCGAAAAAGCTGGAGAAAGACCCGGTGATGCAACTTTACAGGGCGCTTCGGAATACCTACGAGGTAAAAGTGGAATCGCGCTACCGCGAACTGAACGATTCGATAAAAGCCAATCAGAAGTTGTACATGGCTGGTTTGCTCGAAATGAACAAGGGTAAACGGATGATGGCTGATGCGAATTTCACATTGCGGGTGACCTACGGAAAAGTGGAAGGCTACGACCCACGTGACGGCGTGCATTACAAGTATTACACCACTTTGAAAGGCATTATGGAGAAAGACAATCCGGAGATTTACGATTATGATGTTCCGGATCGTTTGAAGGGCTTGTACCGGGAAAAAGATTTTGGCCAATACACGAATGGAAAAGGGCAGGTTCCGGTGGCTTTTTGTGCCTCAAATCATACAACCGGAGGAAATTCAGGAAGTCCGGTAGTGGATGCCGAAGGAAACCTGCTTGGAGTGAATTTCGACCGTACGTGGGAAGGCACGATGAGCGACATCATGTTCGATCCGGACCAATGCCGCAACATTATGCTGGACATTCGCTATGCGCTGTTTGTCATCGATAAATTTGCCGGAGCCGGCTATCTGTTAGATGAAATGGAATTGGTGAATTAATCCATTATTCAACGATAAAATAAAACCCCGCTGGAAGGTACCGGCGGGGCTTTTTATTTCTTTTCGATATTTCGGAAAGAAGAATTACTGGAAATTTTACTAGCTAATCTTTTTGCGAAACCGGAGGATTGACTTTCGGAGCAATCATGTCCGAATCGCTTTCATTGTTGTGATAGTTGCAACGTATTCTGCCATTGACCGACGAAACATTCCAAGGAGAATAATATTTAACTGTTCCATCGGAAATGTGTTTGGTTCTTTGCGGAAGAACTGAATACCGGTCCAGATTCCGGTCACGGAGAATCAAAGCAAACATATCATTACTGTTGTCGCTCAAGGCGGAAGGAGATTGAATCCGGAGCCGGGTAATTTCCTTTATGGCCCGGTCGATATATGAGGAGTTGTCTCCTTTGTTAATATTTTGCTGAAATGAGATTCTATGTCCTTCGTAAAGTTTACCGGTGGCAGCAATTGAAAAATCTTCATTCCCTTCCTGATCAATAAATCCCAGGCGGCCGTCTTTCCGAACCAAAGCCCATGGAGGACCATACGTTCCAAAATGGTCAATCATTTCGTACTGCGGTTTTACCACTTCCTTTCCCGATTTATCGATAAATCCCAGCTTGCCGTCCTTTTCGACCAATGCCCACGAAACGCCATGTGCACCATATTTTTCGATGGATTCGTACTGAGGAGCTACGACCACGTTTCCTTGCTGGTCGATGAACCCAAACTTGCCGTTTTTTTTGATTAGAGCCCACGGAACGCCGTAGTCACCATATTTGCTTACCACCTGGTAGTTGGTTTTTCTTTCGGTGGTTTGTGCTGTGGAAAAGGATATGCAAAAAAAGACTGTTGCGAGAGTAAAAAAGAAGTGTTTCATGACGCCCTCCATACTTGGTACCTTAAATACCAACGTAGCCTGTGGGTGATTTATTGAGTGAAAGGCTGAAAGAATTTTCATTAAAAAAGAAATCCCGTACCAGCATGGCCGGTTACGGGATTTTCTGATGGTAAAAAGAGAATCAGATTTCGTCGGTTTCCACTACTTTCGACAAGATGTCGGCGTAGGGAAGCAACAGATATTTTTTCCCTTCGAATTCAACTTCATTTCCGCTGAACTCTTTGTACAGCACCATGTCACCCACTGCAATCTCCGGGTTTTCAACGTTGCTGATGGCAGCTACTTTGCCAATGTTCTTTTTCGCTTTCGCCGAATCGGGAATAATAATTCCGCCAGCCGTTTTTTCTTCGTGGCTATCTTCGGTTAACTCAATCAGTACATTCTGATTTACTGGTTGAAGCTCTTTCATGGTACCTAACTAATTATGGTTTAACAAAATTTAAAATCACAGTCGATAATCAGTGTCAATGAATAACTATGGCTATTAAAAATACAACCAAAATCAGGAACCCAAAAGGTACATCGGCAAAAGAATCGGCTTCAGCAACGCCACTCCGGAAATTCCGGCTCGTGGTGCGACAGGAAAATTACCTGATTCCCAACAGTGCGTTGATGCGGGGTCTATCGAACCCAACAACGACCTGTCCGTTAATGAGCGTCTGCGGGACGCCCTGCTGTCCGCTGCGTTTGACCATTTCTTCAGCGGCCTTCTGGTCGCGCGAAACGTCAATGTCGCGGAAGCGAATATTGTTTTCCTTGAAATAGGATTTAATTGCATTACAGTAAGTACAGGTGGGCGTTGAATAAACCACGACATTCTTCTGTGGTTTTTCATCATCACCGGCTGCCGCGGAATGGAAAGTTCCACCTTCAAACAGGTTTTGGTAGAAGCTTTCTTCGCTGCAGCCCTTCACCACTTTTTTCATTTCTCCGTTCTCGAATTCCAGCAAGCTGGGCACGGAGGTAATTCCGTATTGCGGGTGAATATCCCGAACAGTGGAAACATCGGCTGTTAATACGTTGGCTTTTTCCACATTGGCCGCGGCCGATTCTACCGCCTTAAGCGCGCAGTTATTTTGTTCCGAGCCACTCGATTTGTATAGCAGCAGGAACGATTTTCCTTCGGTTCCGACCGCTTTTTTTAGTTCGTCGAATGAATGAATTTGTTTCATGCGATTAATCAATCTCTAACTGTTTTTACTTCTTTTTCATGTTCACCTGTTTTCCCGTCTTCAGCGGAGAAAAGGCAAACCTGTATGTCAAACTTCCGTTGGGGCATTCCGAAACGCATTGCAAACATTTCGAGCAGCTAAAACTGGCCCCGGGACGCTCTTTCCCATTTTGGTAAATGCTGTATTTCGCTGAGTTCAACGTTGAAATATAGCATTGCTTATCGCAGATGCCGCATGATTTGCAGGTATCCTTGTTCAGCGAAATCCGGTAAAATGAGAACCGGTTCAGCCAACCGGAAATCCATGCAATCGGACATCCTAACTTGTGGTATTGGTACGTTTGCCGAAACGATTCCCCGGGAGTCATACTCGTGAGAAACTCCATCATAACTCCCATCGGGCACATCCAGCGGCAGAATACCTTCCCCAGAATAACACCGGTTATGGCCCCGAAAAGGAGCACATACCACAGTGAAATATGATAATAACCAATAATGATGTAGAGCGCTACGCCAATGATTACCTGAATCACTTTGCGTTGTTTGATGGCCCACCGTAACAGTTTCTGCTTCTTCATCGCTTTGTTGCTTTTGAGAATCTATAATTCACATTTATAGTGCATTATCTGTTGGTCAGGACATCCGATTGTATTTTCACAATCAACCTTTTTCTGCCAACAAGTGTGCCAAGTTGCGAAAAAATGACATACTGACATATCCAGATGAATGAATATATAATTTGTCTGAATAAGCTTTACTTGAGATATTATTTATACGCTTCGTTCTTTTGGGAATTACAAGCAGTGTGTCGTTTGTAATGGTTTGTATACGTGTGGTTTATTTGTTGAAGTTTGATGGTGGATAGTTTCAGGATGAGACTGACAAAATGCGCATAATAGTTCCTCGTGATGAGTGTTGTTATTGTAAGGCTCAGAAGAAAACGCAACATTTGAGGAAACAGAAATAGCGACAAACCTAAATGTAACCGCAATGAAGGACATTGAATCCATCGATGACATCAAATTCCTGGTGGATAATTTCTACGCCAAAGTAAGGGAGGACGATTTGCTCGGCCCCATTTTCAACAGTCGGTTGGAAGGTCGTTGGGAGAAGCATCACAAACGTCTGTACCGTTTTTGGAACACGGTGTTGTTACGCAAACCCGATTATTATGGTAAGCCTGTGGAAATGCATTTTAACATGAATATTGGTGGCGAACATTTTTCCCGTTGGTTAGAGATATGGAACGAAACAGTGAAAAGTAACTTTGAAGGAATGATTGCGGAGCGTGCTCTACTTCGTGGAGAGACAATGGCACATGCGTTCCTGGAGAAGATTGAAAAGCACCGGCAAAACAGTTGGGAGGCCAAAGAAATTTAGCCACACAGCGTATACAAATCAAGGTAGGAGTTGATGCACATCACCGGGATATTTCCCGATTTTCGGAGTAATTTCGGTAAGGTTAGTCCCAGCCAGCTGTCGATAAAAGTAGTTTTGTCATTTCCTGAAACAATCAGCAAGGCCTCCGAAATCGTGAGGGCATGTTCTAAAGCTGATTTGGAGAGCTTCCAGGTTTGAGAACTGCTTTCGATGACCTGGTAAGGAAAGGCAAATTTGTCGAACAGCATTTCGATGGCTGACAGATTCTTCTTGACTCGTTTCCGATCATCCTTCCCCGGTTCACGGGCTGCCATCAAATCAACAAGTGCCTGGTTATTCCGTCCGATGTAACTGGCCCAAAGTGCCAGGTCTTTGCTTCGGCGCATGTAACCAACCGGGATGATCAGTCTTTTGTATAAATTCTCAACCTCTTCTTCTCCTTCGACAAACAGAAAAGGAAACCCCGAAAGTTTCAGTTTGGGCAGCAATTGCTTGGAGGAACTCTTTTCCGCCGTCATCAGAATGACATCGTAAACTTCCGACAAATCCATTAGCATTTCTTGAGATAGTTCGTGTTCGCGAACTAAATATCGCACCTTGACTGACGGAATAATATCAGAAGTTCTTCCGGCCACACCGCGCATCTTGGCTTCGGCCATCAGTTTATCTTCCTGATGACTTTTATCAATCAAGTGTAGCAGCAACAGCTCCTTTCTCAGAATACTTGCCATATAAATGCCATGAACCAGAGCAGCATTCATTCCGGGCGAGAAGTCGCACCAAACCACTATTTTTTGTTCCATGTCAGCCATTGCTGAAAGATAGCAAATATTCGTTTTTATAACCATAATGAAGGAGCCCATGATGGTTGAATATGTGCTGAACGTCATGTTTCCGCCTGTCATCGATCAGCTTTTCCATCTGCATATTTTAATACATTTGGCTCGGGTTGATTTAAATTAATATGCTGTTATATGCTAAACAAACAACTATTATCGCCAAAAAGTATTGCCGTTATCGGCGCTTCGAATGATGTCTCGAAACCGGGAGGTAAAATTCTGCTTAACCTTCAGGAACATAAATATAAGGGGAAACTCTATGCCGTGAATCCCCGAGACCCGGAAATTCAGGGAATCAAAACTTTTGCCAAGGTAGATGAGCTGCCGATGATCGATTTGGCCATTCTGGCCATTCCCGCCAAGCTTTGTCCGCAGACAGTTGAAATTCTGGCTCACACCAAGAAAACGAAAGCATTTATAGTTATTTCCGCCGGATTTAGTGAGGAGAGTGAACAGGGTGCCGAATGGGAAAGACAAATGGTGGAGACCGTTAAATCTGTTGGAGGTGTACTAATCGGCCCTAACTGTATTGGTGCATTAACGCCTGAGTACGCCGGCGTCTTTACGTCGCCCATTCCCAAATTCGATCCGAAGGGATGTGATTTTGTCAGCGGTTCGGGCGCAACTGCCGTATTCATTATGGAATCGGGTATCCCGAAAGGATTGCATTTTGCCAACGTTTTCTCGGTAGGAAACTCGGCCCAGATTGGTGTGGAAGAGGTGTTGGAATATTGGGATAAAACCTACGATCCGGAAACATCGGCGCCGGTCAAAATGCTTTATGTGGAGTCGATTCATAATCCCGATAAATTTTTGTGGCATGCGTCTTCCCTTATCAGGAAAGGATGCAAGATTGCCGGTATCAAAGCCGGAAGTTCGGAAGCCGGAAGTCGTGCCGCTTCTTCACACACCGGTGCGATGACCAGTTCCGATTCGGCCGTAGAAGCGTTGTTCCGAAAAGCCGGAATTGTTCGTTGTTACGGAAGGGAAGAGTTGACGACTGTTGCCAGTATTTTCATGTTCGAAGAGCTGAAAGGCAAGAACATGGCCATCATTACCCATGCCGGCGGTCCCGCGGTTATGCTCACCGATGCGTTGGAAGACGGCGGTTTGAGAATTCCCCGTTTGCCGGATACAAAAGTCAAAGCAGCATTGAAGGATAAGCTGTTCCCCGGTTCCTCAGTCGAGAATCCCATCGATTTTCTGGCAACCGGAAACGCTGAACAGTTAGGAGCGATTATCGACGCCTGCGAGAATGATTTCGATGACATTGACGGGATGGCTGTTATTTTCGGCAGTCCCGGATTACAGCCGGTTACCGATGTGTACAAGGTGTTGAGCGATAAGATGAAGACTTGCAAGAAGCCAATTTACCCGATTTTGCCGTCAGTTATTAATGTGCAGAAAGATGTCGCTTATTTTATCTCCAGTGGAAATGTGAACTTCCCTGATGAAGTGTTGCTGGGACGAGCTTTGACGAAAGTATACCGTACCCCAAAACCATCAGATGAGAATATTTATCTTGAAGGAGTAGACGTTGCAGAAATCAGGCGCGTTGTTGAAAGTTGTGAGAACGGTTACATGCCACCCGAAAAAATTCATGCGTTGCTGAAAGCCGCTTCCATTCCGTTTGCGCAGGAGCGTGTGGTACAAAGTGTCGACGAAGCTGCCGAAGCTGCCAAGGAGCTTGGCTTCCCGCTCGTAATGAAAGTGGTTGGACCGGTACACAAAACCGAAGTAGGTGGTGTATCTTTGAATATCAGGGACGAAGATATGGTGCGTAAGGAGTTTGCCCGACTGATGAAAATCAAAGGCACGACTGCTGTTTTAATGGCCGAGCAAGCCGAAGGTATTGAGCTGTTCATCGGTGCTTCTTACCAGGATAAATTTGGTCACGTGATGTTGTGCGGAATGGGCGGTATTTTCGTGGAAGTATTTAAAGATGTAACTTCCGGGCTGGCACCGTTGACATTCCCCGAAGCACATTCAATGATTCGCAACCTGAAAGCGTACAAAATCATCAACGGCTACCGTGGAATGGAAGGCGTTGACAAAGATAAATTTGCGGAAATCATCGTTCGTCTGTCATCCATGTTGCGTTTTGCCGTTGAAATTAAAGAGATGGATTTGAATCCATTGCTGGGAAAAGGCGATCGTATTTTGGCGGTGGATGCACGCATCCGTATTGAGAAGTAAACTAACTTATAACCTGTGCTTCCGATGGGAAATGCCTTGAATATATCGCGGAGAAATTTTATCCGCTCCACCTCCGTGGCAACAGCCGGTTTAATGGTTGGTGCCACAGAGAAGGCTTTTTCCCAATCATCGGAAGATTCAAAACAACCCAGGCAGCCACACATCATTTTTATCATGACCGACCAGCAGCGTTTCGATGCGCTGGGATGCATGGGAAATCCTGCGGTGATTTCTCCGAATATTGACAAGCTGGCGCAAAATGGTGTCGTTTTCCGGAATGGCTACTCATCTACGCCAAGTTGTACTCCTGCTCGTGCCGGATTACTAACCGGACTGTCTCCCTGGCATCACGGAATGCTGGGCTACGGAAGAGTTGCCCGGAAGTATCCGTTCGAGATGCCGCAAATGCTTCGTGAAGCTGGATATTACACCTTCGGCATAGGGAAAATGCACTGGTTTCCGCAGAAATCACTTCATGGCTTTTATGGCACGTTGGTCGATGAGTCGGGCAGGGTTGAACAAGATGGTTTTGTCAGTGATTACCACGACTGGTTTAAGTTGCAAGCACCGGGTTCCGATCCCAATGCTACCGGAATAGGGTGGAATGAACACCGGGCGGGAACTTACAAGCTTGATGAGAAATTACATCCAACCTATTGGACAGGGCAAACGGCAGTTGAATTCATCAATAATTATCAACTTAAACAGCCTTTGTTCCTGAAGATTTCGTTTGCGCGGCCTCATAGTCCTTATGATCCGCCGAAACGTTTGTTGGAAAAATACGATAACATCGAAATTCCCGAACCCTGGATTGGCGACTGGTGTGAGGAATTTGCGAATTACCCTGATACACCGGATGCCGCTTTTGGCAATTTTGGAACGGAGCACGCTGTAAAGGCCCGCCGGCATTACTACGCCAATATCACCTACATTGATGAGCAGGTGGGACAAATCATTGATGCCTTGAAACAAAAAGGTTGGTATGAAAATGCTTTGATTTGTTTCACCGCCGATCATGGCGATATGCTGGGCGACCATTATCACTGGCGGAAAACTTATGTTTACGAGGGCTCATCACATATTCCTTTCATCATGCAGTGGCCCGAATGGATGAAGGCACAGGTAAAAAAAGGTAGCGAGCTTGAACACCCCGTTGAGTTGCGCGATTGGCTACCCACCTTCCTGGATGCTGCCGGGGTTTCAGTTCCCGATACGATGGATGGCCGTTCCATGCTTTCGCTGGTGGTGGAACAAAATTCTGAATGGCGAGAGTATATCGATTTGGAGCATGCCACAACCTACCGTCCCGAAAATTACTGGAGTGCTTTAACAGACGGAAAGGTCAAGTACATTTGGTTTTTCCGTACCGGGGAGGAACAACTTTTCGATTTGGTCAATGACCCGGGAGAGAAGCATGAACTGCACGCCGATTCTTCCTGGCAAAGTGAATTAAAAAAATGGCGCAATCGCATGGCTCAGCATTTAAGTGAACGAGGTGAAGGTTTCGTGCAAAATGGTCGGTTGGTGAAAAGGACAGAAAATATGCTGTACAGTCCCAATTATCCAACATCCTGAATAATGAGCTGTAATGGACACCTATCTTTCCCATTTTATGCGATGGTGTTTACGTGACCTGGTCAGTAATTAGAATAATTATAAAATTCAGGATTAAAAGGAATTATATCTTTCAGCGCTCGAATATTTTTAATTTTGTGAAGGAAGATACTTTTTCCAATTCACACCGGTATTTAAAGCAATATTCCCTGTTTTTCGCTAAATTAAAGGGTTGAACCATAACGGGGTAAATAAGATGTTAATAAAGCAAGTTTCTGTTATTATGGAAAACAGATCCGGGCGATTGAACGAGATTTCCCAGATCTTAGGTGAAGCAGGGATCAACATTAGTGCTTTTTCGGTGGCTGATACGGCGGAGTTTGGAATTTTACGGTTAATTGTCTCCGACCCGGAAAAAGCTATGGAAATTTTGCAGCAACGTGGATTTACTGTAAGGCAGACAGAAGTGGTTTGCCTGAGCTGTCCCAATCAGGCCGGTGCTTTGGCCCGGGCCTTGAAAATTCTCAGCAGAAATGAAATTTCGATTGAGTACATGTACGCCCTTTCGATGGGAGATGCTGCTAATATTATAATGAAACCTAACGATGTAGAGCGCTGCATTGAGGTGTTGCAGAAGAACAAGCTGGAGTTGATAAGAGCCAGCGATTTGTACAAGATATAAGAATATGAAGAAGTTTCGGGATTTGAATTTGCACGAAAAACTGCTTTTGAGCGCGCTGGTTGTCATTCTGGCGCTGATTGCTTTTAACTGGAGTTCGTTTTCGGCGGGATTGAAGCGCAGTTTGAGTGTATATACAGAGCAGCCGGCTACAAAGAATTAACATTAACGGAAGAACTGGAATGTGAGCAAATTCCGTTATGTAAAACCTTATGAATTGTGACACTGCTTTATGGAAACAGCCGAAAGCCGCAGGAAACGGGATTTTTTTAGTTAACTTGCTCTGGATTAATAAACGGATTTAAATTTGATTTAGTGAAAAAGATATCCATACAGGGAATAAAAGGCTCGTTTCATGAGGATGCCGCCCGGAAATATTTTGGCGAGGATGTGGAAATTGTGGAGTGCCGGACGTTTCGCAAGGTTTGCGAGTTGCTTGATCGCGATGAGGTTGATGGAGCCGTGATGGCTATCGAAAATTCCATTGCCGGAAGCCTGCTGGCCAATTATGCTTTGCTGCATGATTTCCATTTACATATTGTCGGTGAGATTTACCTGCATATTCAAATGAATCTGATGGTTTATCCGGGAACAAAATTCGACGACATTCAGGAAATTCATTCGCACCCGATTGCGCTCAGGCAGTGTTCCGAATATATCGACCAACACTTTGGTGAGATCAAGCTGCAGGAAAAATCAGATACCGCCGGAGCTGCACAGGAACTGGCAAGAGAAAAATATAAGAATGTGGCAGCCATCGGAAATCAGCGGTCGGCTGAAATTTATGGTCTTGAAGTTCTGGAGAGAGGAATTGAGACAAACAAGAAGAACTATACGCGTTTCTTCGTATTGTCGAAGCATAACAATCCGATTGCAGGAACCAACAAGGCGTCCATCTCTTTTCAGTGCGGACACTATTATGGCGCGCTGGCAAAAGTACTGACCATATTTGGTGACAATAAGATTAATTTGACAAAAATTCAATCAATACCCATCGTTGGGAAACCCAATGAATATTCATTCCATGTTGACCTGGAATACGATACAGAAGATAATTACGAACGTGCCATTCATTTGGTACTCAAAAATGTTTCGAGCCTTGCCATTATGGGAGAATACAAAAAGGGGGATATTGAGTTAAACAAACCATAAACCTCAAGCAATGGATAAAATCGCATTATTCTTTGGTCCGTTAAACGGTTCGGTACATCACGCTGCAAAAATTGTGGCACAGGAATTCGGTGAAGAGAACATCGATCTGATTCCGGTTAATCAGGCATCCATTAATGATTTGAATAAATACGGGAAAATCATTTTTGGAATTTCCACGGTTGGAAAAGATACCTGGGACCAGGAATTTACCAATACCGATTGGGCTGAATTCTTTCCGATAGTTCGTGATTTTGATTTCAGTAGTAAGAAAGTGGCATTATTCGGTCTGGGCGACCATATTACGTATGCCTATCATTTTGTCGATTCAATGGGCCTCCTGGCCAAGATTATACTGAAGAATAAGGGTACCCTAATGGGGAAAACATCTCCGGAAGGATACAACTTTCAGGACTCTGAAGCATTGAAAGACGGTCTGTTTCTCGGCCTTCCGCTCGATGAAGATTACGAAAAGGACCTCACCCCCGAAAGAGTGAAAGCCTGGGTTGCTCAACTAAAAAATGAATTTTAATATGAAAAAAGCGTTGTATCATCATTTGTGTGGTACAACGCTTTTTCATGTATCGTAAAAGCAAGAATAGGTTCAGGTAGATGTAAAAAGATAACTGAAATCGGAATCTGAACAAAACATTTTGGATGAATTTCCGGAAAATGGTCAAAAAAGACCAAAAAATCCTGACGCAGACATTGTAAAATTGAAGGCGAAAAAGGATAGTTTTTTATCAAACTGAAAGCGCCGGATCGTTAGTTTCATCCGGATCGTAAAAACATGTTGCCTAGCATTCTGCAAGGCTTTGCCAAACCTGCTATTCTTCGTTTATTTCCTAACAAATTACATTTTCAAGATGGCCAATACACCAATAAACAAAGAAATTGTTGAACAAAATGTTCAGGCGTTGGACGTCCCTGATTTGGGAAAAGCTTCCATCCGCGAAATCGTTCAACTTGTAAGTAATATCGAAGCAAAAACCGGCGATCGGTATGTTCGTATGGAAATGGGGATTCCCGGATTACCGCCGGCCCGTATTGGTGTTGAAGCGGAAATTGAAGCACTAAAAAATAATGTAGCTTCTATTTATCCGCGAATTGATGGAATTCAACCTTTAAAAGACGAGGTTTCACGTTTCGTGAAACTTTTTATGAATATTGATGTGGATCCGTTGGGATGTATTCCTACGGTAGGCTCGATGCAGGGAGGTTATGCTGCTTTTCTGGTAGCCGGAAGTTGCCGGAAAGAAAGGGATACCATGTTGTTTATCGACCCGGGCTTTCCGGTGCAGAAACAACAAATGTTGGTGATGGGCCAGAAGTACGAATCGTTTGATGTGTACGATTACAGAGGTGAAAAACTTCGGGAGAAATTAGAATCATTCCTTTCGAAAGGACACATTCACTCTATTATATATTCTAACCCCAACAATCCGACATGGATATGTCTCACTGAGACCGAACTTCAGATTATTGGCGAATTAGCGAATAAGTACGACATAACGGTAATGGAAGATCTGGCGTATTTTGCCATGGATTTCCGCACCGATTTATCTAAACCGGGCGTACCGCCTTATCAACCTACCGTGGCACGGTATACGGATAATTACGTGTTATTGATTTCAAGCTCGAAAGTATTCTCTTACGCTGGTCAGCGCATTGGCATGATGGTTATTTCCGACGCGCTTTATCACCGGAAATATCCGAATCTTCCGGCACGGCTGAACGTACAAACCTTTGGAGGTGCTATTGTTCACCGGGCGCTTTACTCGTTGTCGTCGGGTACGTCGCACTCAGCACAGTATGCTTTGGCTGCGATGTTGAAAGCGGCTAACGATGGCAAGTTCGATTTTGTGAAGGACGTGAAGGAATACGGTGAGCGGGCACACATCATGAAGGAGATGTTCCTTAAAAACGGATTCCGGATTGTATATGATAAAGATATGGACGAGGAGATAGGCGACGGTTTCTATTTTACGATAGATTATCCCGGCATGACCGGAGGCGAGTTGCTTCACAATCTCTTGTTCTATGGTGTTAGCGCCATTACATTAGGCAACACCGGAAGTACCAAAGAAGGTTTGCGCGCCTGTGTTTCGCACGTTGGACGCAACCAGTTTGCAGACCTGGAAAAAAGACTCGAACAATTTCATCACGATTTCCCGATAGGGGAGAAACGGGAGAAAAGTCGTGAGATGATATAGAAATCAAAGAATCAACGATAACCAAAAAATCAATTTAGAATGGCTAAAGTTAAAGGAGCGGTAGTAGTTGACGTGGACACGTGCAAAGGATGTAATTTGTGCGTAGTGGCATGTCCTACTCAGACACTGGCTTTGCACCGCAACGTCAACGGAAAGGGATATCATTATTCGTACATGGAGAATCCGGAGGCTTGCACTGGTTGCTCAAACTGCGCTATGGTTTGTCCGGACAGTTGTATTACGGTGTATAGAGCCAAAATTGCTTAACTAACATTCAAGAAACGTTAACATAATGGGAGAACTAAGATTAATGAAAGGTAATGAGGTGATTGCCGAAGCTGCCATCCGTTGTGGATGTGACGGTTATTTCGGATATCCTATTACCCCGCAATCCGAAGTTATGGAAACCCTGATGAACCGTCGTCCCTGGGATGAAACTGGTATGGTGGTCCTTCAGGCCGAAAGTGAGGTGGCTTCGATCAACATGGTTTATGGAGCTGCCGGCTCAGGAAAAAAAGTAATGACTTCCTCGTCAAGTCCCGGTATCAGCCTGATGGCAGAAGGAATTTCCTATCTCGCCGGTGCTGAATTACCTTGTTTAATTGTGAATGTGCAGCGTGGTGGTCCCGGTTTGGGAACCATTCAGCCTTCGCAAGCCGATTATTTCCAGGCAACCAAAGGTGGTGGGCATGGTGACTACCGGTTGATTGTACTCGCTCCTGCATCAGTTCAGGAGATGAATGATTTTGTTGACCTGAGTTTCGAACTGGCGTTCAAATACCGGAATCCGGTAATGATTCTGTCAGATGGAGCCATTGGTCAGATGATGGAAAAAGTGGAACTGGCCGATTACAAGCCCCGCTGGACCGACGAAGAAGTGAAAGAGATTTCGGATAGCTGGGCCGCTATTGGCAAAAGTCCCGATCGCGAGCAGAATATCATTACTTCGCTGGAGTTGGAGTCAGATAGGATGGAACGGAACAACATTCGTTTCCAGGCAAAATATCAGAAGATTCAGGAGAACGAAGTACGCTTCGAAGCCATCGATTGCGACGATGCTGACTACGTAATTGTTGCTTTTGGATCGGCTGCGCGTGTTTGCCAGAAAACAATACAGCTGGCTCGTGCAAAAGGACACAAAGTCGGTTTGCTTCGTCCGATTACTCTGTTCCCGTTCCCAACGGAAGAAATCAAAAAAATGGCCGGACACGTGAAAGGATTCCTCTCGGTTGAGATGAATGCAGGACAGATGGTGGAAGATGTTCGCCTGGCTGTGAATGGTAAGGTTCCGGTTGAGTATTACGGACGAATGGGAGGTATCATTCCTTCGCCTGATGAAGTTGAAAAGGCACTCGAACAAAAATTGATAGGAGGATAAACCATGGCAGAAGTAGCAGAAAATATACAGAATATCATCAAGCCGGAGAATTTGGTTTACCAGAAGTCTCCTGTATTGACGGATAAAGTGATGCACTATTGTCCGGGCTGCAGCCATGGTGTAGTGCACAAAATTATCGCCGAAGTGATTGATGAAATGGGCATTCAGGAAGATACCATCGGTGTTTCACCGGTAGGTTGCTCGGTTTTTGCCTACAATTACATCGATATCGATTGGCACGAAGCAGCTCACGGTCGCGCACCGGCAGTGGCTACAGGTGTAAAACGGGTTTTCCCGAATAAGTTCGTCTTCAGTTATCAGGGCGACGGCGACCTGGCAGCGATTGGTACTGCTGAAACCATGCACGCGGTTAACCGTGGAGAGAATATCGTGATGGTGTTTATTAATAACGCTATTTACGGAATGACCGGTGGTCAGATGGCTCCTACAACGATGGTTGGCCAGGTAACAGCTACTACGCCTCACGGTCGTAACGTCGATCTGAATGGGTACCCGCTGAAAATTACCGAGTTGATTGCCCAGTTGCCTGGTGCAGCGTATGTAACCCGTCAGAGTGTTCAGACGCCGGCAGCCGTTCGGAAAACGAAAAAAGCCATCCGGAAAGCATTTGAAGTGCAGGCCAACAAAAAGGGAACTGCTTTCGTGGAAGTAGTTGCAACCTGTAATTCAGGATGGAAAATTTCTCCGGTTGAGTCCAACGAATGGATGGAAGAACACATGTTCCCGTTCTATCCTCTTGGCGACCTGAAAGACGGAGAGAAAGAAGATCCGGAAGCGTTGAAAATGAATGTTTAATTGATTACCGAACCAAAAAATCAAGAAATGACTGAAGAAATCATTATAGCCGGATTCGGTGGACAAGGCGTTCTTTCCATGGGAAAAATCCTGGCGTATTCCGGTGTCATGCAGGATCAGGAAGTAACCTGGTTTCCTTCATACGGACCTGAGATGCGCGGTGGAACAGCCAACGTATCTGTTATCATCAGTGACGAACGCATCAGTTCTCCCATTCTGCACGAATTCGATACCGCCATTATTCTGAACCAGCAATCGCTGGATAAGTTTGAAAAGCAGGTGAAGCCGGGCGGCGTTTTGTTATACGATCCGAACGGAATCGTTCATCCTCCGACACGTAAGGATATTAATATCTACAAGGTGGAAGGAGCGCGTTTGGCAGCCGAAATGGGTAACCCAAAAACATTCAACATGATTGTGATGGGCGCCTACCTGAAAGTGAAGCCTATCTTTCCGATGGAGAAAGTTGAAAAGGGATTGGAGAAATCACTTCCCGAAAGGCATCACAAACTTATTCCGCTTAACCTCGAAGCCATTGGGGTGGGGCAAAAGAATATGGAAACAGTGCACACCGTTTAAACTTGATACAATAGAATCAGCCCGGGCATTTTGTTCGGGTTTTTTCTTTTTATTAAAACCGCCTACCAGCACTCGAGAAGCGAGACATCAAAAATCACGACGGCATTTGGGCCAATTCTTCCGCCCGAACCTCGTTTACCCCAAGCCAGCTCTGGCGGAATAAAGAACATGTAACGACTTCCGGTTTTCATCATCAGCAAGCCTTCCTGGTAACCGTCGATGGTTTCCTTTAGCTTAAACTCCATCGGCTCGTTGTTCTTGTAAGTATCGTCAAGTATCTTGCCGCCAACCAGCAAGGCCCGCTGATGAACCTTCACATAGCCATCTGGATCGGGAACTGCTCCGTCACCCTCCTTGATAATTTCGTATTGAAGTCCGGATTCCGTCACATTAATTTCCGGTTTCTTTACGTTCTTTTCTAGAAAATCGTCACTGGTTTTCCTGTTTTGTCCGGACGAACCTCCTTGCTTTTTGTTCTTCTTTTTCATCTTTTACAAAGAAAGGGAATCATGAGTAAATAGCGTCAAAAAGACACTTGATGGGTTTCTTATGTTTTATAATAGCAATTTTTTTCACATCTAAATATTGTAATGTTTCGATTTGTATGGAATCTTAAGTAATTGTGCTCCAAACAAAAAACAGGTGCTATTTTTTAACTTAATTTTAGAATTTTTAAACCTAATATTCTAAAAATCTGAATGGCAAGAAGTTATGTTTTGCCAATTAATATTTTGTTTCTACTTTCACGCCACTTTTAATATTACTAAATCGTTTAAATAGTTCGCATTATCAGGTAGTTACATAGATTCATTCTGAATAGGCGAAAAGTTTAATTGACCATTTACGTTCAAAAAATAAGCAAATGAAATTACTGAAAACTATCGCAATCGCTATGATGGTGATGGGCATTGGCCAGTCACTCTCAGCACAGAATTTTTACCTCAAAGCACGAGGTGGTTACGGATGGGGTGTAGCCAAAGATGGTTATTACGTTGATTTAGGCCAGGGAAAAGTTACCGCTGATGGCTACCAGGAGCAAATTTATACTTCGATTGGTGCCGGTATTCCTGTTGGAATTTCTGCTGGTTATTACCTGAATGATAACATTGGTGCAGAAGTTGATTTCACTTATCTTATTGGTAAGACAGTAAATGTTGCCGATTACGGTGTGCCTAATTCAGCAGGTCAGCAACCCAAAATTGATGTTTACACACGTCAATATCGTGTTTCACCGACCATTATTATGAGCACCGGTCACTCGAAGAAATTCTCGGTTTACACCAAAGTTGGGTTTGTATTGCCTGTTGGTGGATACTCGATGGTGAATGCTAATATAACTCAGTTTATGCCAAATCCTTCTGACCCAACCCAATTGGTTCCGGTTGCAGATTTGAAAGTTGAACAGAAAATGTAAGGTAAATTTTCTTTGGGTTTCAAAGGTGTTTTGGGTATGGAATATAAACTGAACGACAAGCTTTCGGTATTTACGGAAATCGAAGGTGTTTACCTGAACATTAAACGTAAGAAATCAAAGGTTACTAAGTATGAGGTAAATGGTAACGATGCATTGAGTACTTATCCCGGTCCGATAGAAGTTACCTACAAAGACAAAATCCAGGTAGACCAGAGTGGTAATCCGGTAAATGCGAACGAAGCATTGTCGACTACTTCGCCTTACAGCAAGCAGGGTATCAACCTTGGTTTCACCTACTATTTTTAAGAAACACAAAATCTTGAATCGAAGTCATTCTTTCGATTGACAAGGTTGTTAAGGAATAAAAAAGAGGCTGTCCAAAAAGGGCGGCCTCATTTTTTAAGCAGCTAACCTGATTGTTCCGAACATTTTCCTGATTTTTGGTAGGCATTGTTG
>NZ_PYGC01000020.1 GCF_003014495.1 Prolixibacter denitrificans
ACTACACTTATTGTTTAGTCCCGGAAAAATTGTATTTTCCAATTTTATCCGGAACTTACAAGTAAGTGTGCACATGCTCATGCTGGGCACACACACGGTATATAAAACATTTGGCGGATAGTGCTGATTTTAAGGGTAGTACATTTAATAAACATCGCAACGGTTTGATAGGAAATTGCTTTGAAATGCCAAACGTTTCATATACCCATCCGTTAGCAACAAGGCGAAAAAAAATGTGCAATTATGAAAAGTCGGTGCAAATTTGGAGGAATTTATTTTGTTTTTTTCTCCCCCCCCAAAAAAAAGAAGAACAAGGGAAACCCCGACCCACATTGCAGCACATTTCCAAGCCCCCACAAGCCAACGCCCAAACCAAAGGCTTGTAAAAGAGCTGCAATTTTGCTCACGCACCCCTGCTAAATTGTTACTTTTGAGCTATTAAAAAATGACCCGACATAATGAAAAAGAATATTGACAATCAACTCCAATCCAGAAACATCAAACCAACTGCCATGCGCCAGTTGGTTTTAAAGGTACTGACCGACCAAAAAACTGCCATAAGTTTACCGGAATTGGAAAACAAATTTGAAAAGGCGGACAAGACCACATTATACCGTACACTAAAAACCTTTGAAGAAAACAAACTTATCCATAGCATCGATGACGGAACAGGTTCGGTTAAATATGCTTTGTGCCGGGAAACCTGTGAATGCCACCCCGAAGACCTTCATGTTCATTTTTTATGTGCCGTTTGTGGACAGACTTATTGCCTCCCTGACATACCCGTTCCCAAAATTAATTTACCGGCAAAATTTCAGCTCGAAAGCGTAAATATGGTTGTGAAAGGAGTTTGCTCAAATTGTAGAAAATAACTTTGCAACCCGGTTGCATAAACTTTTTTTATACCTTTGCCGTTGTGTAATTGATTAATATATAGAAATAGGTGAATTTAAAAGGACAACATATAGGAAGAATATTTACCTTTTTGGCCGGGCTGATTATTTTGGCTCATACTGTTGTGCAGCACCATCACCATTTTGAGATTACGCACTCATCAGAAGAGGAATCAGCCAATGAAACTCCTGTTCAGGGGCAAAATCCAGAAAAACCAGATTCCCATTGCCATGCATTTAATGTTCTGGTGTCGGAAAAGACAAGCACTTCATCTTTAAATAATTCTTTATCCGACCATTTCAATTTCCCCCTTGCGGGAATCATTGTTCAAATTGAAATTCCGCCTGTAACAGACATTACCACGACTATTTGTGGCAATCATTCCATTTTTATAAAACAATTTTTCTTTACCGCTCACTCACTCCGCGGCCCCCCTGTAAACGCTTAACTTTTGTTTGAGTTAACGGACTGGCAAACAAGCTAGTCATAATGTCTTACTTAGGGTCTACTGAAAAAGTCTTTACACATTGATTTGTTGATAACTAGGCAGCTTTTATCCAAATCTTAGCCACTGGTTTTTGTACATTTAGGGCTCAAACCCTTGCACTTATGATTCGCGTTACCGTACCAACAGACAAATGAAAATATGGGAGTTTAAAACTCCGTTTCAGATGAATCTTGATCCCAACAACCGATGGGTTGTTCTGGCGCAACGACTGCCCTGGGATACCATGGCCGGTCTCTATCTGTCAAAGATGCATTCCACCATGGGCGCTCCGACCGTGGATGCGCGTATTGTGATAGGGGCAGTGATTATCAAGCATAAGCTGAATCTGTCTGACCAGGAGACTATCGCTACGATACAGGAGAATGTCTACATGCAATACTTTCTGGGCCTGGAAGCCTATACACCGGATAAGGTATTTGATTCCAGTCTTTTTGTCAAAATACGGGAACGTTTGGGAGCAGCGGATTTTGACCAATTTGTGCAGGAGTTGATCCGGATGGAACAAGAGGCGGGAAAGAAGCGTGCCGGAAAGCAGGAAAATGATAATGAGCAGCCCCCCACTCACCAGGGTTCACTGAAAGTGGATGCTACGGTGGCCGATGCAGAGATAAAGTATCCGACCGATCTGGATCTACTGAATGGCTCACGGGAGAAGAGTGAAGAATTGATCGACCAGCTGAGTAAGTTGCTACCCAACCAAATTAAGCCCCGGACCTACCGGCGTGTTGCCCGAAAAGAGTACCTGAAGGTAGCCCTGAAGAAGCGCAAAAGCAGAAAAGTTCTCCGCCAGGGGATACGCCGGCAGCTGCAGTACCTGCGACGAAACCTGGGGCATATTGACCGTCTTCAGGAACAGCTCACAGACAAGGGACTGGCCCGGAGAGAATATGATTATCTGGAGGTTATTCGCCGGGTTTACAGTCAACAGCGGGAGATGTACCGTCAAGAGAAAAACAGCTGTGCCCATCGCATTGTGAGTATCCATCAGCCGCATGTACGACCTATCGTTCGGGGCAAAGCTAAAGCCAGGGTAGAGTTTGGAGCTAAACTGGGAGTGAGCCTGTGGAACGGTTATGCCCGTATTGACCGGATAAGCTGGGAGGCGTATAATGAAGCGGAAGATTTGAAAACACAGGTAGAGCGATACCGGGAACTAATGGGGTACTATCCCGAACGGGTGCTGGCCGACAAGATCTACCTGAACCGGGAAAACAGGGAGTGGCTCAAAAAGCTCAGGATACAGGTGGTTGGCAAGCCATTGGGCCGTCCATCGCGGTTTTCTCAAAGCAAGTCCGCCCGAAGAAAGCTGGCCCGTGAGATGGCCAAACGTAACCAGGTGGAAGGAAAATTTGGCGAAGGAAAACGGCGTTACCAACTCAACAAAATCAAGGCAAAATCAGCGCAAACAGCCGAATCATGGATAGGTGCCATCTTCCTGGTAATGAATCTGGCAAGGTGGAGCAGAACCTTTGCCTGGCTTTATGCCAGGATCACTATTTTTATCCGGGTAAGGATAGAAAATGATCGTCTCTCGGCAAATAACCGTATGAGCAAAACCTGTTTTTGTTTTGCCATTAACTGATTCACATATACTTTTTCAGTAAACCCTACTTAATCTTTTCGTCATGAAAAAGAAGAAGTTAAGCAAGCAACAATTGCGGGAAAAACAAAAAATCGAGAATAAAAGGTTTAATCGAAAACTTATTATCAGTTTCAGTTTACTGATGGTCGCAACAGTTTCTGTTCTTTCTTTTTACACCTATAAGTGCGATACCCGGTTTATGTATCACAAATGGGCCTGGTATGAAAAAGAAATTCCCGGCGAATGGGCTTGCACGAACGACGACGATTTACAGTTTCATAAATCTTCAAAAGTAGCCTATAAAAATAAGGTGTATTATTTCTGTAGCGAGGAATGTTTTGACCACCTTAAAGAGCACTTTAAAGAAGTTGCAATGGTTCCCGATGCTTTTTCGGGCGATTCAATCAACAAGGCCGATGCCTTAATCGGGTTAAAAGAAAAAGGAAAACCTGAATTGGTTTACTTTAAAAATAAACAAACGATGAACAAATATTATGAACAGAGAAATAAATAGAGTTTTAATAAATAAAATCAAAATGAAATGATAAACAGAATCAGTATTTTTTCACACAGGTTCAGGTTCATTGTAATATTCATGTTATTCCTGTCAATTCAAGGAATAGCTCAACAACAGGATACAACAATAACACTGGAAACTGCCGTTGAAATTGGTGTAAAGAATAACCTGGCAATCCTTGCTGCAGAAAAAGATGTGGCTGCCACTAAAGGAAAGGCAATCGCCGGCCTGGGAATTAAGGACCCGGAGGTTACCGGGGAATGGGATGAAATCCCTAAAGGAAGCGGGGTAAGTAATTATAATGTACGCAATATAACGATTTCTCAATCTATCGATTTTCCCACGAATTATATTCACCGGAAAAAGCGAGGTGATTTAGATATTGAGCGTTCACAAGTTATGCTCCGGGAAAGGAAGCTGGAATTACGCACCCAGATAGAAAAAGTTTATTACCAATTAGTAGGAAGCCGTGAACAAGTCAACATAATCAGGGAAAACATCAGTTTGGCCGAAAATTTTCTGGATGCCGCCCAAAAAAGGTATAACGCTGGGAAAGCCCCAATCTTAGAAGTAAAAAGGGCACAAATTGTTCTGTCAAACATTGAAAATGAATTAGCAGTGGCACAAAGCAATTATGAAAGTAATCAGGCGGATTTAAATGCCCTCCTGGCCTTTCCCGATGGAAAAAATGCCGTACCTGCCGATAGCTTAACGTATCGCTTATTGAATTTTAATTTAAATGATTTACTGCAACAGGCGATAGAAACGCATCCACTCTTATTAATTAATAAGCTTACGACCAATATAGCCGATAAAAATGTTAGCCTGGCCAAAGGCAGCTATTTACCCAAGATTACCGGTGGATATACGGTGCAAAAAATAGGGGGCAACAATTTTCGTGGTGTCGAAGCAGGGATAAGCATTCCACTGTGGGCTCCCTTCAACCAACGGGGGCAGGTAATGGAAAGCAAAGGGAACCTCGCTGCAACAAAATACAGGTCACAGAATGCAATACTAGTCCGTAAAGCTATGGTAAAAGGCGCTTACAACAAGGTTATTGCAGCCCAGGAACAGGTCAATAAATATTTAAGCAACCTGCTGCAACAATCAGAAGAGTTATATAAACTCACCCTGCGCAGCTACGAAGAAGGCAAGGTAGGTTACCTAAATGTACTTGATGCACAAAAATCTTATATAGATATTAACAAAAGTTATATCAACGCCCTTGCCAATTTTAAGATTCAAGTTGCTCATTTAGAATTTGAGACGAATCAAAATTTTGTACAATAAAAAAAGACAAAAACAATGAAAAAAATACTTTTAATTTTAATGGTGGGTATAGCCGCGATTTCAACTTCGTGTAATAACACACAAAAAGAGGACGAACATAATGAGCATTCCGCTGAAAAAACTTCAGTGAACGACGAAAATGCTGAAGAAGGGCATGGGCAGGAAGTTCATATTAACCCGGAACAATTGAAAGAAATGGGAATTGTTGTAGAACCCTTAAAAGGTGGACTGGTAAATTCAAAGATACAGCGTCCTGCCACGGTTCAATTTAACCCGGATAGAACCGCTAAAATGGGCCCCCGGATTTCTGCAAAGGTAGAGAAAGTGCTGGTTGACTTGGGCGATAATGTTTCAAAAGGACAAGCCCTGGCTTATTTAAGCAGCGTGGAGCTTGGGAAAATTAAAGCCAATTACATCAGCCAGTTAGCTCATTTTCAAACCAAAGAAAAAGCCTATCAGAGGGAGAAGAAACTTTACGGGGAAAAAATTAGCAGTGAAGCGGATTATTTACAGGCCAAAGCAGAATTTGAAAATGCCAGTGCTGACTTGAAATCCAGCAAGGCCACTCTGGAACTATTCGGAATTGATGCCGAGAACGTAGGCAACCAAGATTACCCGATATCATATTTTGTACTAAACTCCCCTCTTTCTGGTGTGGTGCAGGAACGAAACCTTTCGCCCGGGCAAACATTATCGCCAAATAGTACCCCCATACATATTGTAAATAACAGCGAAATGTGGGTTATGGTGGATGCTTATGAGCAGGATATTGCCTACGTTCAAACAGGACAGGCTATCAGCCTGACGATAAAAAGCCTGCCCGGTAAAGAATTTTCGGGCAAGATAGACTGGATATCCAATGCCCTTGACCCGGATTCAAGAACTTTAAAACTCAGGGCAGTAGTAAAGAATAAAAATGGCTTGTTAAAAGAAGGAATGTACGGAACAGCCGGTATTATCAATAACGAGGAATGGAAAAAACCCATCATTCCTGTGGATGCCGTTCAAAAGATAGAAAATGAACAAGTGGTGTTCATTCCAGGAGATGAAGAGGGTAGTTTTAAACCGGTGAAAGTAATTACCGGCAACGAAAACAACGGTTGGATAGAAATTGCGGGAAAAATAAAAATAGGTGAGCCGGTGGTTACTGCCGGGGCTTTTCACCTGATGTCAACAATAACATCAAGTACAAGAAGTGCTGCTCATGGCCATTAAAATATTTTTCAAATTTTAAAAGAATACAAATATGATAGATAAAATAATAAATATATCCTTAAAAAACCGCATCATTATCCTGTTGCTGGCAATAGCAGTAGGCGCTTTAGGGTATTGGTCGTACAAGAATGTTCCAATTGATGCTTTCCCCGATGTTACGCCACCTATGGTGCAAATATTTACTTCCAGCCCGGGTCTTTCGCCTGTGGATGTGGAAACGCAAATAAGTTACCCTGTGGAGATATCCATGTATGGATTGCCTAACGTGGAACGCGTGCAAAGCACTTCTATTTTCGGCCTTTCGAGGGTAAATGTATATTTTGAGGAAGGAACAGAAATTTATTTTGCCCGCCGTTTGGTGATGGAACGATTGCTAAAAGCCAAGGAATCGATACCCGAAGGACTTGGCACCCCTGAATTGGGGCCGCTTACTACCGGACTGGGACAGGTGTTAATGTACAGCTTGGAAGTAGATAAAGACACCAGTTATTCTTTAATGGAAATGCGTACAGTTCAGGACTGGATTATCAAACCGCGCATGCGTACGATTCCCGGGGTAACCGAAGTTTTGGGGATTGGAGGAGATGTTAAACAATTCCAGGTTAATGTTAATATGAATGCACTTTTGTCGCGTAACCTTACTATGGAAGAAGTCCGCGAGGCATTGATTTCAAATAACCGGAATATTGGCGCCTCATTTATTGAACGTGCCGGGGAAGAGTTCCTCGTACGGGGGTTTGGATGGATAAGACCTCATAATGAAGGTCTGGAAGATATCCGTAATATCCTCGTTTCTGAACAACACGGAACACCTGTTACTATCGGGCAAATAGCCACGGTTGAACACGGACCGGAAATAAAACGCGGGACTATGATTGCTAACGGTAAAGAAACCGTGGGTGGATTTGTACTCAAACTATGGGGGTCAAATACACAAGATATTCTCGATGGGATGGATAAACAAATCGCTTCTATCAATAGTTCCCTGCCAAAGGGCATGAAGTTGGTCCCATTTTATACCCAGGCTACATTAGTCGAAAAAGCGGTAGGAACGGTCACCTCTTCTTTGGGTATTGGAGCTGTTTTAGTGGTTATTGTACTTTTATTATTCCTGGGCAATGTGCGCTCTACCTTCATTGTGCTTATTTCCATCCCGGTTTCTGTACTCATTGCCTTTATAGGCCTCAAATCCGTTGGACTTACCGCCGACCTGATGAGCCTTGGAGGCTTGGCAATCGGTATCGGGATGATGGTGGACGGCTCCATTGTGGTGGTTGAAAATGTGATGCGCCATGTGAAAGATCAAAAACAAAAAGGCATAAAAATTTCGATGGTTAGGTTAGTTGGCGAAGCTACTCGCGAAGTGGGACGCCCCATTGTTTTTGCAGTCGCCATTATCATTCTTGTTTTTATTCCTTTATTCACGCTTCAAGGTACCGAAGGAAAGTTATTTAGCCCCATGGCATACTCCATTTCATTTGCCATGCTGGGAGCTTTGCTTGTGGCCATTACACTTACTCCGGTCATAACGAGTTATTTAATCAAAGAGAAAGCAAAAGATAGAGAACCCCGGTTTATTGGTTATCTCAGGAAGAAATATCGTGTATTTCTGAACAGGGCAATAAAACATCCTTTTATTGTGGTTGGCGTGGCTGTTGTCCTCTTGCTCGGTAGCTTAGCCATCGTCCCGTTTTTGGGAACCGAATTTGTGCCTACGCTCCGCGAAGGTGATATTGTTATTCGCTCCACCCTGCCCCCGGGAGCTAATTTGACAACAACAGTTGACTACGCCAAGAAAATACAAAAGTCAATATTGGATTTTCCTGAGGTAGAAGGAGCCTATGCACGTGTAGGGCGGGCAGAAATTGGCGGCGACCCCGAGCCGGTCAACGTGGTGATGACCATTATCCCGTTGCTACCACTGGACGAATGGGAATCGGGCAGGACTTACGAGGAATTGCAGTCGGCCATGGCAGAAAAATTAGAGAAGGAAGTGCCTGGCCTGGCCAATAACGTTTCCCAGCCCATTCAACTTAGGACAGA
The DNA here is from genome assembly GCF_003014495.1 of Prolixibacter denitrificans. GTDB lineage: Bacteria > Bacteroidota > Bacteroidia > Bacteroidales > Prolixibacteraceae > Prolixibacter > Prolixibacter denitrificans. Next base: position 8,050 of record NZ_PYGC01000020.1, read on the forward strand.
TGAGCTGATGACGGGTATAAAAGCCCAGGTAGCAATCAGTATTTATGGCAGGGATTTGGATGAACTTAATGAAATTGGAGCTCAAATCCGGGATATAAGTAAAGAAACGCCCGGTGCCGTGGATGTGAAAATGCAACAGCAAAGCGGGAAACCACAAATAGAAATCACTCCGGACCGTGCCGAGTTGGCCCGATTGGGTGTTTCGGTAGATGAATTTTTTAATACCGTTGAAATGGCAATCGGCGGAAAAACTTCAGGGCAGGTATTCGAAGGAATCAGGCGGTTCAATATATACACCCGTTTGCAGGAAGACCAACGTAATAGGCTTGACTTAATTCGTGAGCTACCCATTAAAACAGCCAAAGGGAATGTAGTGCCTCTCGACCAGGTTGCAGACATAGCGGTTTTTGTAGGGCCTAAAATGATTTCAAGAAACAAGGCCAGCCGACGCATTTATGTGCAGTTAAACGTAAGAGGCCGCGATATGGGCAGTGTTGTTCAGGATATTCAGAATGCTGTGAAAAACGAAGTGGATATGCCGGCAGGCTATTTCGTGGAATATGGCGGACAATTTGAAAATCAGCAACGATCCATGAAACGCTTATCCGTTGTGGTCCCCATTACCTTTGCCCTTATCTTTTTAATGTTGTTTTTCGCGTTTGGCAGTCCCCGTTATGCATCTCTTATAATCTCCAATGTTCCTTTTGCATTATTGGGCGGTATCTTCGCATTGTTCATTTCAGGTCTCTACTTGTCTGTTCCTGCCGTGGTTGGATTTATAGCCGTATTTGGTATCGCCGTGCAAAACGGGGTGGTACTGGTAGATTATATTAATCAGCAGCGGGCTTCCGGGAAAGATATGCACGAAGCAATTCTTACCGGTTCAGAACACCGCTTACGACCGGTATTAATGACCGCAATGACCACTATACTTGGATTGTTACCTTTAATGCTGGCCAGTGATATCGGCTCCAATGTACAGCGTCCATTGGCAACGGTTGTTGTAGGAGGTTTGGTAACATCCACTTTGCTTACATTGGTCGTTTTACCGAGTATTTACAAATGGTTCTCTCCTCCTAGAAAAGGGGTTGAATTATAATAATTAATAAAAATTATAAGAATATATTATGAAACTAATAAAAGCATTGATTAGACGTAATATGGCAGATGAAGTAATTGATGCCATTGAAAACCTGCCCAAAACGCCGGGACTTACGGTTAGTGAAGTTCAGGGATGGGGTCATTCTAAAAATGGTAAAGGTGCAAAACTTACCGAAAGAGTTAAACTTGAAACGGTTGTTCCTGATGATCAATTGGAAACGGTATTGGATTGTTTGGTAAAATATGCCCGCACCGGTGAAGGACATTATGGCGACGGGCTAATATTTGTTTCCTCTGTGGATGAAGTCGTCCGTATCCGAAACGGACAAAGGGGAAATAGTGTTATTACCCATAAAGACTAAGAAGACCATGCCCGCGTGTTCCCAAAAAGAAGGAGCAAGCGGGCTGGTTATTGAGGCAGAAATGCAAAAGTTAGCAAAAGCCAAAGGAGGGAAATGTTTATCACCTGCTTACTTTAATAGCAAAGTGAAACTTCTCTGGCAATGCAGTTGCGGGCATCAATGGCTTGCAACTCCTTTTAGCATTAAAGTCAGGAACAGTTGGTGCCCGCAATGTGCGGGCAACCAACCTCTTGGAATGGAGGCCATGCATAAATTAGCTAAAGGAAAAGAAGGAATTTGTCTTTCAACCGGGTATGTAAACTGTAAAACAAAAATGTTGTGGCAATGTAAAAATGGTCATGAATTTAAATTAACACCCGATAATATAAAACAAGGCCGGTGGTGTCCGTATTGTCATATTTCTGGGTTTAACAGTTGAATGTAAAACTGCCGGGGAATATAAAACCTCATCAGATTATAAAATTTTTCATGAAAACATGTTTGATATGAAAAAATATTTTAAAAGTTTATTTATATGGCAGTTAATCGGAGGAGGATTCTTCATGCTTGTTTTAGCCCCCCTCTTAATTGCCACGTACCAATACGAATTGTCCGGTCATAAATCTTCGTTCCAGGATATTGTATCACATATTTACCAGGTCTATTTCCCACCCGAGGATATTGGAATTTTTTTTACTGATTTGGCCTTACTCATCGTAGGAATTGTCTTTGCCACAATTTTTTATCGTTACAAAATAAAGAAAAAGGGTAAGGCACCGGGCGCTACCGAAATTTTCAAATTAATCGAAAAAGGTGAAAATGAACGTGTAGAATTCAAATCATCGCTCAGGCATGACTACCGTCAGGTAAAAACCGATAAAAACCTGGAACATATAATTTTAAAATCAATAGCCGGATTTTTAAATGGTAAGGGTGGAACCCTGATTATCGGAGTTGATGATTATGGTGAAGTTTTAGGCCTTGCCAATGATTACTGGTCATTAAAAAAGAAAAACAAAGATGGGTTTGAGCAAAGGTTAATGCTCATTATTTCGAATGCCTTTGGCAAAGATATTTGCAGTAAAATACATGTATCATTCCATGAAATAAAAGATAAGGAAATATGTTCCTTATTCATTGAGCGCTCTAAACGTCCTGTTTACTTTAAAGACAATAATCAAACTGTTTTTTACTTACGGACAGGAAACGTAACCAATCCTCTTTCAACCAGTGAAACGGTTGAGTATTTACATTCGAAAAAATTAAAAAAGTTTTAAGTTTTTATCAGTAAATTAAAAAAGGGATGAATCATGAAAAAGTTACAAATAAGAATACCGCTTCTGCTATCCGAAGTACCTGACGAAAAAGACCAATGTGTTCAGGAGCTTATCTCACTGCTTCAGGAGCAAAAAGGACTGGAAAAAGTTCACGTTTCAGAAGCTGCTGAAAATGGCGTACCCCAGCTCTGTTTTCACTATGACCCGGAATTGATTTCCATTGACCGCGTACGTTCAATTGCCCGGCAAACCGGGGCGTCCATCACCGAAAAAACCGGGCACAAGCTCATCGGGGTAGAAGGCATCCGCCACCCGCGCCATGCGCGCAGTATCGAGCACAACCTGCTCAGCCTAAACGGCATAATTGAAGCATCGGTTTCTGCCTCGGGAATGGTACGGGCTGAATTCGACACAAAACAAGTTGATGAAGCAGAAATCGTGAAAGCATTACGAAAAGAAGGCCTCAGCATAACCGATACTGCTTTAAAAGCCGGGAAATATCTGAGCGGCATCAAAGAAACGGAAAAGCCTGAGAAAAAGCACACGCACGATAAAGAACCCGGGCACAAAGAAAAAGGAGAAGAACATGGACATGCGCATGGCGGCCTTTTGGGTAAAAATACAGAGTTGATTTTCTCCATTATTTGCGGAATATTGCTGGCCATTGGTTTCGGCCTCTCATTTGTTGATGCAGTCCCATCATGGGTCAGCCTGGCCTTGTACATCGGAGCGTATTTTTTTGGTGGTTTTTATACAGCCAAAGAAGCTATACAGACCGTTGCAAAAGGTGGGTTCGAAATTGATTTTCTCATGTTGGTGGCAGCCATAGGGGCAGCTATCCTGGGTGAATGGGCCGAAGGCGCTTTGTTGCTGTTCCTCTTTAGCATGGGGCACGCTCTGGAGCATTATGCCATGAACAAAGCCCGCAAATCAATCGCGGCTTTGGCCGACCTGGCGCCCAAAACAGCCCTGCGGAAAAAGAACGGGAAAACTGAAGAAGTAGGGATTGAAACCCTTGAAATTGGGGATATTATCGTGGTGCGGCCCAACAGTAAAATTTCGGCCGATGGTGTTGTGGTCAACGGCGAAAGCAGCGTGAACCAGGCCCCCATCACGGGCGAAAGTGTACCGGTAGATAAAATGCCTGTGGATGACCCGGAGAAGGACTACTCCAATGAAAAAGATATCAGTGATAAAAACAGGGTTTTCTCAGGTACTATCAATGGTAACAATACGTTGGAAGTTAAAGTTATAAAGGTAGCCAGCGATTCCACCCTCTCCCGTTTGGTAAAACTTGTAAATGAAGCCCAAACGCAGAAATCGCCAACACAACGGTTTACCGATAAATTCGAGAAATATTTTGTACCTGCCGTTTTGGGTTTGGTCGTGTTGTTGCTCGGGGCTTTTTTGGTCATTGATGAGAGTTTTAGCGACAGCTTTTACAGGGCTATGTCTGTTCTCGTTGCCGCCAGTCCTTGTGCGCTGGCCATTTCAACGCCCAGTGCTGTGTTGAGCGGGGTGGCACGCGCAGCCAAAAGCGGGGTGCTCATCAAAGGCGGGCGTCCTTTGGAAGACCTCGGCGTTTTAACTGCCCTGGCGTTCGATAAAACCGGGACTCTTACCGAAGGCAAACCCAAACTTACTCAGGTTGTTCCGCTGAACAACACCAGTGAGAATGAATTGCTGAAAATGACCATAGCCGTAGAAAACCTGAGCGACCACCCGTTGGCTAAGGCGGTGGTTAGGGACGGCAAAAAACGTTTGGAAGGAAATAGTATTCCCGAGGCCACAGATTTAGAAGCCGTTTTAGGAAAAGGTATTAAGGCAAGTCTGGGAAAAGAAAAAGTATATATAGGCAACCTGGAACTGTATGAAGCCCTCGATGATAAAAAACCTTCGGAAAAAATTGCGGAAAAAGTAAAAGCTCTCGAAGCCGAAGGGAACACCACCATGCTTGTTCGCCGGAATGACGAATATGTGGGCATCATCGCCTTAATGGACACACCGAGGGCAGAAGCAAAAAGCACGCTGGAACAATTAAAGAAACTCGGAATCAAACGCATGGTCATGCTCACAGGCGACAACCAAAAAGTGGCCGATGCCGTGGCCAAAGAAATAGGCCTGACCGATGCCTGGGGCAGCCTGTTGCCGGAGGAAAAAGTAGATGCCATAAAGAAATTGAAAGAAAAAGAATCAAAAGTAGCGATGGTAGGTGATGGGGTAAATGATGCCCCCGCAATGGTCCACAGCACCGTTGGCATAGCCATGGGTGCGGCCGGTTCGGATGTAGCACTCGAAACCGCTGATATTGCCCTAATGGGCGACAAACTGGAAACCCTTCCATTTGCTATTGGCCTGAGCAGAAAGGCAAAAGGTATAATAAAACAGAACCTTTGGATTAGCCTGGGTGTCGTAGCGATACTTATTCCTTCAACTATCCTTGGTTTGGCCAGCATTGGTATTGCCGTACTCATTCACGAAGGTTCAACCCTTGTTGTGGTATTTAATGCATTAAGATTATTGGCATACAAAAAATAATAATATGCAAAAGAGTTTATTTCACATTCCCAAAATGGATTGCCCTTCCGAGGAAGCCCTTATCAGGATGAAACTTGAAGGGCTTTCCGCTATTAAAAGTTTGGTGTTCGATATTGAAAACCGAAAACTCACCGTTTTTCATTCCGAAGAAAACCCGGAAATAGAAGAACGACTGAAAGAACTCAATTTAGGCGCTGAACACGAAGAAACAATTGTTGCCAAACAGGATGAATTCAAGGACAATTCATCAGTACTATCCAAACTCCTTTGGACGGTGCTGATAATCAATTTTGTTTTTTTTATTATTGAAATCACCACGGGTTTTATTTCTAAATCGATGGGATTGGTTGCCGATTCGTTGGATATGTTAGCCGATTCCTTTGTATATGGATTAAGCTTATGGGCAGTAGGCTCAACAGTTTTACGAAAAAAAAGAGTTGCTCGTCTAAGCGGTTACTTTCAACTATCATTAGCCCTTTTAGGTATAATAGAAGTAACCAGGCGGTTTATTGGTTCAGAAGCCATGCCTGATTATCGAATAATGATTGGCGTTTCAATCCTTGCATTAATAGCAAATGCAGCATGTTTATATATTCTACAAAAATCAAAAAGTAATGAAGCACACATGAAGGCAAGTATGATTTTTACCTCCAATGATGTTATAATAAATGGAGGTGTAATTCTTGCAGGGTTTTTGGTTTTACTTACTCAATCAAAGTATCCTGATTTGATAGTTGGTTCAATTGTGTTTTTGATTGTAGTAAGGGGTGCTTTTAGGTTACTAAAACTTGGAAAATAATGAAGCCAATTATTCTAAAGTCTATTATTACATGCCCGAAATGTCGTTTCCAAAAAGAAGAAACTATGCCTGATAATGCATGTCAATTCTTTTATGAATGTGAAAATTGCAAAAACCTATTAAAACCAAATACAGGTGACTGCTGTGTATATTGTTCGTATGGTTCGGTAAAATGCCCTTCGATTCAGAAGGATGAAAGTTGTTGCTAATTTTTTAATAAAATGGAAGTGTTAACTGAGTTCTAACAAAAAGTATTTTCGTTATATTTAACATTTAAATATTAGTGGAGTCCATCCCATTTGTAAGCACATTGGCAAGCCTCACGAGCCAACGCACAACCAAAGCTTGTCAAAGAGCTTACAAACCCAGCCCAGGTAACCACCTTTAAGGGCGGTTTTAGGATTGCCCTCCCTCAAAAAAAACAAAATAAATTTGTACTCCGTTGACAGTTTTGTGCAGATTGAAAAGATAGTTAATAAAACCTTAAATGACTGAAAGACAGACCGGAAGAATCAACGCCCAGTTGCTAATCGAGTAGACTGCCCCGCCAGCAGAAACTGACGGGGAAAGCCTCTCACACCACCGTACGTACGGGTCTCGTATACGGCGGTTCGTTAAATCAT
>NZ_PYGC01000021.1 GCF_003014495.1 Prolixibacter denitrificans
ACAAATACAATCATAAACGGCCGCATCGTAGTGTGGACATGATGTTCCCCACTGATGCACATAAGCAAACCGGAACATTAAAGAAACACTGGAAACAGCGTTCCTATCCGTTGAAGCGTGAATCAGGTGATACATAAAAATCTGTCGAACGAACCCGGTGTAAGAGAAAACCTGTGATGAGAGAACAGGAATAACAGGGAGAGTTTCCGGCTACTTCAGGGTTTAGAAACAATCTGAACTCTGTTTTCAGGTTTTACTCTTACAAACGACGGACCGGGCAGGAAGATAAAAAGAAGTATATTTGGAATCCAGTTGTTACGAAATAACAAGCAACCGGACTCACCAATTAAGTATAAATCTGTCAAGCTATTTTAGGGTAGGTCAGCCCCGTGTGAAAAAGTATGTATGCTTAACATGTTTTAGCCATCGCTGCGAAGAAAAGTATGTATGCTTAACATGTTTTGACCACTGCTGCGCGAAAAAGTATGTATGCTCAACATATTTGAGGCATCGCTCCGGGGAAAAGGATGTGCTCTCCGCGGTTTTCCGGCAGCGCTCCGGACAAAAGCAGGTGTGCTCCACAGCTGAAGGGGTCTATTCAATGAACTGTGTCAGTCTATTTCCAGGCAACAGCAGGCTGTTTCTGATTGCCCGATGCTTGTTTCTGTTTCACATGCGCCTGTTTTCATTCTGCGGATATCTGTTTCCTTTTAACAGGTGCCTACTTCCAATTTTACGTTGCTTATTTCCATTCAACAGGTCGGTACTTCCACTTGCCCGATGCTTGTTTCCATTCTGCAGATAGCTGTTTCCGTTTAACAGGTACTTACTTCCAATCTTACGTTGCTTGTTTCTATTCCGCAGATGGCTGTTCCTGTTTTCACACCTATTTATCTTCTCTCAACCGTGGCTGTCTTTTCCCCCCATACAACCGTTCTCCGGTTCACTGCCTCTTTCTTTTTAAAAACCAAGGCTGTTCCTCTTTTTACCATGACCATTCTTTTAAAAACAGCCGCCTGTTTCTTAAAAATCTTTTCGTATTCGCTGTTTGAACATGAGGGTTTTTTCAAAACACATCGTTATCTCGATTGGACACAGGGATGTTCTTCTTTTAAAACACAAGAAACAGACAATTTCTTAAGGTTATTCCTACTTTTGAGTATGGCCGATGTACACGACAAAGCAACCCGGAGCTATAACATGAGCCGCATTAAAGGGAAAAATACGAAACCCGAAATGCTGGTCCGGCGCTTCCTGTTTGCCAATGGCTTTCGGTACCGGCTGAATGTGAAAAGCCTGCCGGGCAAGCCGGACATTGTATTACCCAAATACAAAACGGTCATCTTTATTAACGGCTGCTTCTGGCACGGACACAAAGGCTGCCGTTATTTTGTCCTTCCCAAAACCCGCACCGAATGGTGGCTGCAAAAAATCAAAGACACCCAGAAACGCGACAAGGAAGCGGAAATGGCTTTGCAGGTGGCCGGGTGGAAGGTGATTACTATTTGGACTTGCGAACTAAAACCCAAACGACTTCAGGAGACCCTGAATTACCTTAAAAATATCCTCTGTAGTTAATAGGTTCTGCCAAACAAGCCTGATTCAGTGCCCCCTGACGAATAAACATTTTGGGGCTCTTCTCGAAATTGAAAAGCCGGTACAAATAGAACTTCTCCTTATTGGAAACTGAGAAATCCAGTTCATTCTTACTAAAATAAATAGGAGTTTTCTTACTGAGTTTCGTAGTCTTTACTTCGATGAATTTGTCTTTACCGGCAAGGTCTTTTGAAAGAATATCATAACCCAGGCCATCTCCTTCCTCACGGGACACCCAACGAACCTCATCAGCATATCTGCTTTTGCCTTCTTTCTTCAAGTTCCATTTTTCCCAATCCATCACCAACTCCTCTCCATGCATGCCAAGGCTGTGATTTTTCTGTTCCTGTTCCAGATAATTCACTTTTATCGGCTTACGGATATAAGGAGTTTGTGGTTCGTGGACTTTTTCCGGTTCAGGAGCCGCTTCCAGTAATTTCTCAAAATTCGTTTGCCCTCGTTGTTGAATTTCCTTATTGGCAAAACTGCGAAACAACAGTTCAAGCTCCGGTTTATCCTTTAAATACTCAACCACTTTCTCTTCCACCAATTGCTGATAATTGAAGAGAGGTAAGTAACCTTTTATGTATGGCTGACCAAGCTTTACCAATGCAGCGCTGATATTCTGACGTTTTTTTTCTACAGCCGATTCTGTGCGCTGATCCAAAAATGATAATAATGCACGACGATAAGCTGACTTATTGTAGGCTATACCATTGAGTTCAGCCACTAACATTTTAAAATAATCAGCGACAGTAAGCTCTACTTCAATGACAGACCAAGACTCAGACATAGCAAAAATTAATATTATTATTCTTCTAAAATAGCTCTGTCCTTTTACATCGAGAACCCCTAAAAACTATAAACCATACTGTTTCTATCACTGCAATGCTACTTGACGAACATTCTGCTCTGTTAGTTTCTCATATTTTTCCAAAAACTCCTTATGATAATTCTGAGCATCAGTCAACAATTGGCTAAATGTTTTGACATAAACTTTGTCCGTTTGGCGCATTGACTCGACTTCATCTCTTGTCAACCTATCATCACTTCCTATGTAGCCACCAACAATATAGGCAACTACCCTACTAGGCGATTGTGGGGAATTCTCACATCTTTCTTCAATAAAACTTCTATAGTCTTTGGCTTGGTCAATATCTTTTCTAGTTATTCTATGATTGGGCCTTTTGATTTCGATAACAAATCGATGATTTGAAACAGAGGTACAAAGAAAATCTATTCTTCTATTCTTTTCTTCGAGGTCCTCCTCCTTATAATTTTCTTTTAACAATTTGACATATTGAACCTCATGCCTAAACATATTAATTCTAGGATCTAGAATCCAAGGAAACTTTTCAAAAAAAGGATGTATTTCTTTAACTTCTAATGCATTTTCGTCAATAAGCCGTTCAAACGTCTTAATTGTCTGAATACGACCTGTTGCCAATTTCGCCATTTCTTTTGTTTCAATAATTTCCCACTCCCGAAAGATACTAAGTAAGACACTTGAATTTTCAATATCTACGCTTTCCAATTCAGCAACTAACTCTTTAAATGCCTCAAACTGAAAGGAATCCTTTGTGTATTTAATTAACTCTCCAGCCTTTTCAATGTTGATTCCCTCTGCATTTAAAATGGAATCGGATATCTTTCTCGCAAGAATCGCTTCATGCTTTGGCAAGCCAGATAACCACAGCTCCAATTCGATACCGGTTACCTTTTTTACCTCTTTAACTTTCTGCAATTTCTTCTCCTCTTTTTGTGCATTGAAAAAAGCTCTATAAACAGATTCCAGGTATAACTTCAACTCTGATGTTTCTTCAAGTTCCCAATTTAATGATTGTCTATTAGTCGAAATTACGTCTCGCTCAAATTCCTCTATGAAATCAACATTTAACCAACCAGTAATATAAGAATAACCATGACTAGTAGATTTTACATCTAAAAAATTATAATTATTCACGAGCTTACCTCTAGAAAATAAAGCTACTCCCCTCATATCAGAGGAAACCGTATCCTTTGCTGAAATAATCTTTCCAGTAATAAGATCGGCAAATAAATAGTCTTTAGTTACTAGGGCTTTGTCCTTTGGAAGATTCCACTCAAAAGCAATATTTATATTTGTATACTTTAATTCATTTTTAACAACAATATTCTCAACCTCACTATTATGATATATCTTCACATTGAAATCCGCTTCATCAAAAATCTGAAAACTTTTAGCAAGACTCCTAGCTAAGTGTTCTGGTGAGAATTCGGATTTTCGCTTTATCTGCGTTAAAATAAATTTCGTCCCCTGTTCAATATCACACTTTTCTTCCTTCACAATTAAATCAGGCGAATACGGATTATTAGGTTCAATAATTTGCCTAATCTTACCCCAATCCATTTCAAATATTGAACGCTTAAAATTTTTTATTGTCTCAACTCTAATATGCTCTGCAATCCCAAAAAAAGCAAGTTTACCTAGCCCCTTTTTACCAATCACAAACCGTTTTCCATTTTCACTCTTTTGAGATTCCCCCGCAACTCTTCTATTTCTTCCTATCAGTAAGAACTTACTATTTATTTCTTGAAACGACATTCCGTGTCCGTCATCTTCAACTATAATTTTCTTTTCACCATCATCAAATAGGTGAATTTTCACATTATTGGCCTCAGCATCATAAGCATTGCTAACCAACTCTGCTAAAACTGGAGGTAAAGTCGAATACATTTGGATTCCTAGATGCTCGATTGTTCTAGGATCGAATTTCATTTCAAGTGTTTCTGTTCCGCTATTCATGTTATATATCTAATAAAGTAAGTCCTATTTTCTTCGCCAAAAGTGGAGGAACAGCATTCCCAATCATTCTGGCAATTGCTCCTCGACTCTCAGAGTAAAATATAAAGTCTTCCGGAAAACTTTGCAGAGTAGCTCCTTCACGCAATGAAATCGCTCTATCCTGTTCCGGATGCCCATAACGTCCATTTGAGTAACTGACAAAACGGGTTGTTATTGTAGGAGAAGGTTTATTCCAACTCATACGACCATAAACGTCAGTATGTCCATCATGATTCGCATAACAGGCTGGTTGTAATTTTTTATTCTTCCAATCGAGTCTTCCTCCACCATCACGAGGTGTGCTTTTAATTCTTTTTAAATTGATTGGTGACAGTTTTGCCGAGGTATGTGAAAAAGCAGATTTATCCACTGCACCATGTTTAATCGGAGGAAATTTACCATAGTCTCCTATAGCGTCTTTGACTGTAACAATATTTTTCCTGTCTTCCTTTGGTAATTCGATTTTGGCTTTCTTTACTCGCGATGCGATTAAAATATAACGGCGTCTGTTTTGCGGAACCCCAAAATATTTTGCATTCAATACATCATCTGTAAAGACATATTTATTCTTTTTTAAAAAAGCTTTAAACTGCCCAAGCGGACTTTCCGGTTTTGAATCAAGTCCGGGAACGTTTTCAATAAAAACATATCCGGGTCTGTAATATTCAACAAATTCCTGAAAGTCGGCCAATAAAAGACGTGTTTTACACGACTTCGTTTTGTCTGTTTTAATATTGGAATAATACTGACAGGGACTGCATCCCACTAAGATTAAATCATCCTGATTTTTCTGAATTTCGAAGTACTCACTGACCTTTTCAAAATTCAATTGGGAAACATCTTCGCATAAGAACTTAGAATCAATATTTCTTTCGTAGGTTTCCTTACAGGATTCATCAATATCAATGCCACCTAAAACTTCGATTCCTGCCTGCTTAAACCCCAGGCTAACACCACCTATTGAACAAAAAAAATCTAAAGCTTTTAACGTTTGGTTATTACTGCCCATCTATACACGAAAATAAATTATGCATACTGATCAAAAGTAAGCAAATTATTGGGCCGTGGTCCCAACAAGGCATACAAAATTAGTAAATAATTATGATCTATAGTTTCTCATTTTTCAAAACAGAAAAACACAATTGCCTTATTTCAAGTCTCCTCATTTGCTCCCCAAAACCAAAATTTATACATTGGGGACGCTTTCGGGAACCCGGGAGCACTTCAATCACTATAAGATTGAGTATCACGACCATCAAAAGACAATCAATCCGGTTATTCCGGCGGTAGAAAATCTCCAGGATTTCCGTCCGGGCGACCACATGTAAAACCAATAAATTATCACACCATGACAAAAAGTAATTTGACCAATCTCTTCCTGCTATTGGTTACCATTTTCTTTCTATCCGTCATTTTTGCGCTATTTGATTCGTCGACTTTTACCGGTAACATGACGGCTTATGATGCCGGGTATGCGATGGGACATTCCACCGGTATTTTTCTCAAGCACACGTTAAGAATGACGATTGCACTGGCGGCTGCTTACCTGATTTTTATTAATCTGACGAAAAGCAGACTAACCAATTTTGTCCTGCTAATCCTGACGGTTTTCTTTTTATCCATCATCTTTGCACTGCTTGATTCGCCCACTTTTACCAGCCACATGTCGGCTTATGATGCCGGGTATGCCATGGGTAGCTCTACCGGAATTATTTTCAGGCACATGTTCAACATGCTCGGTACGCTGGCCTTTGCCTATCTGCTTCTGAGAAAGAGAACCGCACGAAAATAAATACAACCGAATGGATAGAGAGGCCTGTGAGCCTCTCTTTTTTTGACTATTGAAGTTGTTAGTGTTTCGGTGAGGACGCTGGTAGGTGCGTTGCACGCTGACAGGTCGGCGGTTGGTGTACCACCGTCAGGGTTTAACAACCACTGACGGGGTGAGGGGCAAATCCCTGTTGGTGGTCGGCGACCCCGACAGTGGTTTTCGGTACTGCAACAAAAACCCTGGCAGGGTTCGGAACCAGAAAAATCCCGATGTTAAATAAAAATGTTGTGGTGCGCTTTTGTTTTTACGTCAATGAAAGCAGAGTCTATAAAATATTAAGCAGCACCGCCTATCGGATTTATTTTTATTTGGCCTCCTATTGCTTTTAAAACTTTCATAATGGTGTCAAATTGAGGCTTTGCTCCGTCAGACAAAGCTTTATACAAACTCGGTCTGCTGAGCCCGGTTTCCTCTGCAATTTTTGTCATCCCTATTGCTTTTGCAACATGGCCAATTGCAGCAATCACATCAGAATTATCTCCTTCTTCCAGTACCGTGTTGAGATACTCCGCAATCATTTCGTTACTGTCTAAATAATCTGCTATGTCAAATTTTGAAGCTTTCATATCTCTACTTTTTTAATTTTCTTAAAATCTCTTTTGCCTTTTCAATGTCTTTTTGTTGAGTAGATTTGTCTCCGCCAATAAGCAGAATAACTATTTTTCCATCTTTTTCGTTAAAATAAACCCGATATCCTTTGGCATAATTGATTCTTAATTCACGAATTCCTTCTCCAACTGGTTTGCAATCTCCAAAGTGCCCGTCATTCTCAATTTTTTGAATTCGGAACAAAATTTTGGCTTTAGCTCTTAAATCTTTCAATTTTCGCAGCCACTTGTCAAACTCAACTGTTTTTTCAATAAAGTACATTTGTTAATATGTATTCACTTGGATACAAAATTAGATAATCTTTTCGAATCAAAAAAGGCTTTGTGAATTTGCGACACCATTTTTAGTTGCTCCATAATTTGTATGGGAAGTGACGGGAGAGGTTCAGATTAACGGGGCTGTCAGGTGCGTTGCACGCTGACAGGTCAGCGGCTGGTTCAGATACCACCGTCAGGGTTTGGCAACCTCTGACGGGGTGTGGGGCGAATCCCTGTTGGTGGTCGGAGACCCCGACAGTGGACTTTGGCGATGCAACAAAAACCCTGACAGGGTTCGGAACTCTGTCAGGGCGGCGGCTGTATTTTTGACCACCGTCAGGGTCTGGCGACCACTGACGGGGTGTGGGCAAATCAATTACCCGCCTGTTGAATGTTCACGTGATCGAAATAGTCTCCGGCTTCGAGGCCAATGAGCATTGTTCGTTCGGCTCCGGTGTTGTTTTCTTTTAACCGGACGAACAAGGTGTTTTTATCCCGTCGCTCTACGGTAAAATCATCTTCCGTTATGGTATAGGCATCCGACTCGAGGTTGATGTCTGTCCTATTGTAATAACTATAGGTGCTGTCCTGAAACGAAATTCCGTCGACCCACCACCAGTCTCCTTGTGTGTTGATGGTCACAGAGTCTGCCTGCGCCGTCAACTCCACACTCTTTGTCGAGAGTTTAATAATGTCATCCCACTTTCCAATCGGGTTTTCATTGTCTTTACACGAACTCAGTATAAAAATACCGATTACCAGAAACATTGTTTTTTTCATCATCTTAAAATTAGGGTTGGTTTACATTCGGTTCAAACTTCCTGTTTTTTGAACTTCTCTTACCAGATGAATATGGTTGCCAAAAGGTTGCGGGACACCGCGCGATGTCCCGGCAGCGAACGCCCGTGTTTGTTGCGGTGCGAAATACCAGCCGGCCCTCATTTGCTCAAACCAAACATTATGGGTACATTGGGCATGATGTTTCTTTTGACCAGGGAACAGATAGAACGTAAGTTATTTGCTTACGACCACGTAGAAGCAACATAACCGGTGCATCCGGGAGCAGGCAGCAGTGGCGGCCGGCAACGGGACACACCATACGTTGAACAAAAACTGACGCCATGACAAAAAGTAAAGTTCTTGACCTCGTCCTTGTCATCGTGACAATCGTCTTCCTGTCAATCATATTCACATTGATTGACCTCTCCCCTTTCCAACACAACATGACGGCATACGATGTGGGCTACCAGCTGGGGCATTCCACACACGTGATGTTGAAATACATGCTTAAGCTTTCTTTACTGCTGGGCCTGGTTTACCTGGTCTTCCGGCTGAAGAGCAAATAGCGGCCAGCCTCTGTAACGACCTTTAATCTTTCCAACAAAATGATAAAAAATATGATGCTTGGGCTCTCCCTCCTGATATCGGTTCAGGCGGGAGCACAGAACGGAAGTCCGGCAAGGCACTCCGGTTCGCTGCCAAACCTCAATGAGCGTTTTACAGGCGGTAAAGATCAGCTACGGCTGTACCTGGGCGAAACGACCACTTACCCGGCCGAGGCTGTTGTACGGGGACGCATGGGCCTGTCGATTGCAGCGGTGACGGTTACCCCAAACGGACGGGTGGCCGCTATTACCATCGTCAACTCGCTGGGCGATCCCATCGACAACGAAGTGACAAGAGTGCTGCGCGGAACAGACGGCCGCTGGCGCAAAATGCAACCGAACTACGACACAGAAACTTTTTATATCCAGCTGCGGTTTCAGCTGGCTCATCACCCGTTTTACTCCCCCGACATCAGCGGACCGAATATTATGGCACCACTGAGCATCACGGCATCAGGGGCGCCGGAAACGTCGACTCATCACATTCTTTCCGACGGCAAGCTGGCCCACCGCATGCAGGTAGCCATGGAGGCGTCGGACTACGCGCTGGCGCTGAACCTGCTGGACGAGGCGATCCGGCGCAATCCGTACAACCTGGATGCTTACCCGATGCGGATTACCTGCAGCCGGCACCTGTACCAGCGCAGTCAGGCCATGAAAGATGTCCGGAAGCTGAAAAGGTTCATGAACCAGGAGCCCCTGGCGTCGTTTGCCTCCGACAAGGATACACAGTCGAGCACTCGATAGCGCGTTGGTGTTTTGCACCCGATTTTGTTGAAAAAAGGCGGCATTTTGTCCGGGAAAGAGTGAAACCCTGACCATTGTTCGCCGTATTTTTACGAAGGAAAGTTACCAGACAGATGACCCACTCCCACCCCGGGAGAAAAAAATTTCACGAAGACATAAAAAAAAGTGAAACTGTGTGTAATGAAATGGTATGACATGCTACTGATACACCAGTTTGACTATGGTAGATTCAGGGATTGATTCCCAAACCTGGATACAAATACCATCAACCTCTCTTAACAAAAAGCCCCACCGCCATGGGGCTTTCCTCATTTTTACCGACCATATATTCCACAGATAATCACAGATTAAATTCACGGATGTACACAGACGAATCGGTATCACGGGTGGTCAGCTATTTGCGGTTTTTGCGTGGAGTTTATTCATTTTTCTTTTACCGCGAAGAACACCTTTGGTTACCACAAAGAGAATAGTGTACTTTGTGCTTTCTTTGCGCACTTTGCGGTTAAAACTTACCACAAGGGACGCTAAGGTTTACACAACGGACACAAAGAAGTCCTCCATCGAAGCTGAACCATAGAAACCACAGAAACAACAGGAACAGCGAAGCCTAACCTGAAACTCGTCAGGCATCTATCGTTTTAGTCCGGTTAGACAAAAAAATTAGTAACAACTGAAAAAGACCAAAATCTTCCGTGAACGGTCGATTTTGTGTGGTGAATGGTTCGATCTGCGGGATAAACGGAAAAATATACCGGTTGGAATCGGGACCAAATTGTCATATACCCGGAAATAAGTCGGCTGAATTTTTGGGACGTTTAACAATAACTAATATTTTAGATCGAGATATCATAACTAACCGGAATTATTTAACACGACAAAACCATGACCGGAAAAAAATTACGATTGGTAAATTTCCTGCTCGACACTATTATTTATCTTATTCTCATCCTGGCATTTATCCTGCTGTTCAAAGAAAGCATTCCACGGGAGGATGTGAAGTGGATATCGGTGTTAGCCTATTTCTTTTACTACTTCCTGTTCGAACTGCTGGCGGGACGTACTCCGGCCAAGTTCATTACCAATTCCAAAGTTTCGTCGCTGGCGGAAACAAAAAACACGTTCTTTTATCTGCTACAGATTTTAGGTCGGACTATCATGCGCTTCATTCCGATTGATATCCTATCCTACCTTTTTTCTTTCAGAGGATTGCACGACTATATTTCCAAAACGACGATAACCAAATTGTAGGTTGCGTCGTGCTCAATACTAATTCAATTAAAATCATTATGAAAAGAAAAATTGTCAATGTAATCGGGATGTTGCTAATTGCTGCTACCCTGTCGAGTTGCGCTACTGTTTTCGGTGGTGCCGTATCGCAATGTCAACGAACCAAACCAGCACCGGGTGAACCCACAAGACCGGTACGTGCAGTAGCTTTAGTTGCTGACATCCTCCTTTTCTGGCCAGGAGCTATTGTTGACTTTGCTACAGGAGCTATTTACAAGCCTTGTGACAACAACGGAAAATAATCGATTTTGAGAGACCAGGTGCAGATTGCTTTGGTAATCTGGCCTGGCTTGATAACTTTCCCCCTCTTTTTATCACTTCTCACCAACCCGTCTTCCCCCGGTACACAATCTACTCACTGAATAAACGGCCTATGAGCTGTTAACCAGGAACTAAATCATATTCAGCAGAACCGACAGTCAATTCTATAGAACATCCCGCCATCAACCGCTGTTTGAGTAACACAGAAACACAAACACACATCACATGATTACAGAATTGGATCAACAAACAGCCCTTGTGCTGATTGATTTGCAAAAAGGAATACTGGCCGGTGATAAAGCGCACCCGCTGGAGGATGTATTGAAAAATGCGGCGGCCCTGGTCGATGGTTTTCACAATGCCGGATTGCCGGTCGTAATTGTCAATATAAACCCAGGTGGCGCAGCGTGGACCCGTTCCCGGAAGGATGCTCAGATGCCAGCCTCGAAGAAACCGGATGACTTCACCGAAATCGCTGATGAGGTTCCTACCCGGCCGGATGACATTTTCGTCACCAAACATACCTGGAATGCCTTTTTCGAAACAGAACTTCATAACGAATTGCAAAAACGCAACGTCACCGGTATCGTTCTGGGAGGTGTGTCAACCAGCATCGGCGTAGAAGGAACGGCTCGTGCAGCAGCCGAGTTGGGCTACAACGTCAGCTTTGCCACCGATGCCATGACCGACCGGGTTTTGGAAGCGCACCATAACAGTCTTCAATACATTTTCCCGCGCATGGGAGAATCGGGCACTACTGCGGATATTCTGAATAAACTGAAGTAAGAGACGGGTTTCAGGTTACAGGTTACAGGTTACAGGTTACAGGTTGTGGCTCCCTGAATATGGTTGACCGGTTTTGTTAATTATTGACTTAGTTTAATTCAATATTTTCATACTTGTTGTTGGACAGAAATGTGTGTTG
>NZ_PYGC01000022.1 GCF_003014495.1 Prolixibacter denitrificans
CGTCACTGAAATGTCGCCGCCTTTGGATTTTCTTTAGTTCAACTTTCATTTGCTTTTAACCTTTAATTCCGGTCAACCTATTTCAGGGAAGGACAGAAAATCGAAGGTCGGAGAGAATAAGAACGCTGAGCTTTACCCGGTATCGCAAAAGTTTGTCGAGTTGAGCCGATTTGCGTCTAATGTGATTCGCAAACGGATTGAGCAGTTGCCGGAGGTGGCCATGGTGGACATGAGCGGTCTGGTGAGTCCGGAGTTGCTGATTATTCCCGACAACCGGAAACTGGAATCATTGGGTATTACGCAGGATAAGCTGGAATCCATCATCGAGAACAACAACATCAAACTGGGGAACCTGCTTATTCGCGACGGGCAGTACCAGTACAACATCCGCTTTTCGTCGACGTTGCAGAACAAGAAGGACATCGAGGACATCTACTTCAAGGTCAACGACCGGTTACTGCAGTTGAAGGATGTGGCAACGGTGGTGGAACATCCGCAAAAGCAAAAGGGGAAGGTGCTGTACAACGGACAGGACGCCGTCACCTTTGCGGTTATCAAGCAGAGCGACGCCCAGATGTCGGCGCTGAAGGACAAGCTGAACGAACTGGTCGCTCACTTCGAAAAAGATTATCCCGACATCCGGTTCAGCGTGACCCGCAACCAGACGAAACTGCTGGATTACTCCATCCGCAACCTCGACCAGAGTTTGCTGTGGGGTGCCCTGCTCGCATTCCTCATCATGTTCCTGTTCATGCGGGACCCGAAAGCGCCGTTGCTCATCGGCATCACCATTCCCACCTCGCTGGTTATCTCCATGCTCTTTTTCTTTGTCCTGCACATCTCCATCAACATCATTTCCCTTTCGGGGATTATTCTGGGCGTGGGGATGATGGTCGACAACTCCATCATCGTCATCGATAACATCACGCAGCACCGCGAACGGTTGAAACGAAAAGCCGTTCAGCAAGGCGATTCGTTTGATGAAGAGTCTAACCCGCTCGCGCTGGCCTGCATCAACGGAACCAACGAAGTATTCCGCCCGATGCTGAGTTCGGTGTTGACGACCTGTGCGGTGTTCATCCCGTTGATTTTCATCAGCGGCATCACCGGGGCGCTGTTTTATGACCAGGCGATGGCCATCACCATCGGTCTGCTGGTGTCGCTGGCGGTATCCATTACCTTGTTACCCGTCTACTACCGGTTGGTTTACCGGAAAGAGAAGACCCGGAAGGAGCACAATTTCTGGGAACGCATCAGCTCGCTGAATTTCGAAAAGGTATACATGAAAGGGGTCCGGTTCGTCATGCGGAAGCAGAAAATGGCCTGGGGGATTGTCATCCTGTTGCTGCTGGGAACGGTCTGGCTGTTCCACGACCTGAACAAAACGAAGCTACCGCCTATCACCAAGGACGAGACGTTGCTGACCATCGACTGGAATCAACGCATCCACATCGATGAGAACCGGAGGAGAGCGGAGCAGCTGGTGGCACAGATTCAACCGTTGCTGAAAGAAAATACCTGCCTGGTGGGGGAACAGCAGTTCATCCTCGACCCGAGCAGCGCGGCCTCCTCGTCGGAAGTGGTTATCTATCTGAAGGCGAAGAAACCGAAAGATTTGGATGTGATCATCCGGAAAGCCAATCAATTCCTGCAGATGAATTACCCCGAAAGTATCTATTCGTTCAAAGATGCCGGCAATATCTTCAATATGCTGTTCGCCGATAACGAGAAGCCGTTGGTGGCGCGTCTCCGGGCGGTAAACGACCATGGTCCGAAACAGATCAGTTTCCTGGAACGGGCACAGGATAAACTGCAGACCGCCTTTCCCAAACAACACATCGAGCAGTTGCCCCTGTACACCTACACAGTGTTGCGCACGAATCCGGCCAAACTGCTACTGTACGACGTGTCGTTCAAAACGGTATACAGCAAACTGAAGAGCGCGTTTAACGAAAACCAGCTCTTCCTGATTACCGATAACCAGGATTTTGTGCCGGTCATTCTGGGCGACCAGACGCAAACCATCCGGAACATCCTGCAAAGTCTGTTCATCCGGAATTCAAAGAACAAGCTGATTCCGGTTCGTGACCTGATCTCGGAAACGAGCGGGCAGGATTTGAAAACCATCGTGGCCGGGAAAGAGGGAGAGTATTACCCGGTGCCGTTTGATGTGAAGGCGAACCAGGCCGATGCGGAAATGCAACAGATACGGAAAGTGGTTTCGGGCGACCGCAACTACGAAGTGAGTTTTTCCGGTAGCATTCTGTCCAACCGGAAGTTGATGGTGCAGCTCTTCCTGATTTTGCTGGTCTCCATCGGGCTGTTGTATTTCATTCTGTCGTCGCAGTTCGAGTCGTTATCGCTTCCGCTGATTGTGCTGATGGAAGTTCCCGTCGATATTTTCGGGGCGTTCCTGGCGCTTAAACTCGACGGCGAAGGCATCAACCTGATGTCGCTGATTGGTATCATTGTCATGAGCGGTATCATCATCAACGACTCCATCCTGAAGATCGACACCATCAACCAGTTGCGGAAGGAAGGGTATCCGCTGCTGCGGGCCATGACCGAAGCGGGACACAGGAGGCTGAAGCCGATCCTGATGACCAGCCTGACGACCATTCTGGCGCTGGTTCCGTTCCTGTTTACTTCCGGTTTGGGTTCCGATTTGCAACGTCCGTTGGCACTGGCGGTCATTGGCGGGATGACACTGGGAACACTGGTCAGCTTGTACCTCGTCCCGTTAGGATATTATTATTTGAAAAGAGGAGAGCAATCTTCGGTAACAACCAAACCTGCTGAATCTTGAGCCAACAAAAAAAATACCGCCTCTCGTCCTTCTCCGTCATCATGGTGTTCATCCTGCTGATGATTGTCGGAGCCGCTATGTTGCCGTTGCTGAATGTGCAACTCAACCCGTCGCGTTCGTTGCCGGAACTGTCGGTCAGTTACCGGTGGCCCGATGCATCGGCGCGGGTCATCGAGCAGGAAGTGACCTCCAAACTCGAGGGACTGTTCAGCTCGGTAAAGGGCATTAAGGATGTGTCGTCGGTGTCGTCGAAAGGCTCCGGGCGAATCGATTTGTCGTTCAAGAAGACCGTAAACCTAGATGCGGCCCGGTTCGAAGTCGCTTCGCTCATCCGGCAAGTGTACAGCGATTTGCCGCAGCAGGTTTCGTTCCCCGAACTGTCGCTGGGCACCGGCGGCCAGAACAAGGAGCCGATCATGACCTATACCCTCAATGCCAGCGCCAGCCCGTATTACATCCAGAAGTATGCCGAGGAGCACCTGGTGCCGCACCTGTCGGTTATTCCCGGCATCAGCGGTGTGAAGGTGTACGGTTCAACACCCTTCGAATGGCAAATCAAATACAACAGCGACCAGATTCAGACGCTGGGCATCTCGTCCGATGAGATAGCCAAAGCCATTCAGAACTACTTCCGGAAGGAATACCTGGGCGAAGGCTCGGTTTCGAATGTCAGTAGCGAGGCGCATACCATCACCGGCATCTACCTGGGAAATGAAGCGTCCGATAGCATCGACTGGCAAAATATTCCGGTGAAGAAGATACAGGGGCGCATTATTCTGCTGGGGGATTTGGCGAAAATCAGTTACCAGGAACAACAGCCCACATCGTATTACCGCATCAACGGGTTGAACACGGTGAACATGGTCATCACCCCGGAAGAGCATGTCAACAACCTGCGGCTGGCCAAAACCGTGAAAAAGGAGGTGGCGCAGTTAAAAGCCGGTCTGCCGCCGGGCTATTCGCTACTGTTGTCCAGTGACTCGACGAAGTACATCCGCGACGAACTCGACAAGGTATTCGTGCGGACCATTTTCTCCATGGTCATTTTGTTGCTCTTCATCTTTCTCATCAGCCGCGAATTCAAATACCTTTTCCTCATCACGGTTAGCATCCTCACCAACCTCGTCGTGGCCTGCATCTTCTATTATGCGTTCGACGTCGAGATTCATCTCTATTCGCTGGCCGGTATCACCATCTCCTTCGGGATGATCATCGACAACAGCATCATCATGATCGACCACATCCGGCACCAGGGAAACAAGAAAGCCTTCCTGGCGATTCTGGCGGCCACACTGACCACCATCGGGGCATTGAGCATGATTTTCTTCCTGAAGGAAAAACAGCGCATCAACCTCGTAGAGTTTGCGCAGGTCATCATGATCAACCTCTCGGTATCGATGGCCGTGGCGCTCTTCTTCATCCCCGCTTTGATGGAGAAGGTGAAGCTGAAGAGCGGAAAGATGGTCAGGCATTTCAAGCGGCGCAGACGAACCATTCGCATCTCCCGTTTTTACGAGCGGTTCATCCTGTTCGGGAAACGGTACACCTGGATTTTCGTCATCCTGTTCATTCTCGGGTTTGGTATCCCCATTCAATGGCTTCCCAATAAAATCGAAAAAGAAGGGAAGTGGCCCGACCTCTATAACAAAACATTAGGGAGCAGCTGGTTCACTGAGAGCGCCAAACCGGTCCTCGAAAAGGTGATGGGCGGCTCGTTGCGCCTCTTTTCGGAGTACGTGTTTAACAGTTCGTTCTATTCCGAACCCCGCCGAACGGCAATGTTTGTCCATGCCAGAATGCCGGAAGGGTGTACCGTTCAACAGATGAACGAGGGGATGCAGCTGATGGAGAACTACATCAGTCAGTTTCCGCAGATTGAGCAGTTCCAAACCAGCATTTCTTCCTACCGGAATGCGTCCATTATAATTCATTTCACTCCGGAAGCCGAGAACACCGGTTTCCCGTTCCGCCTGAAGAATGATATCACCGCGAAAGCCATCAGCCTGGGAGGAATGGATTGGCAGGTTTATGGGGTGGGGCGCAGTTTTTCAAATGCATTGAATACGGGGTACAAGAACAATCACATTGTGCTGGAAGGCTACAACTACGACCAGCTGTACCGGTATGCCGAATTGCTGAAAAAGAAACTGTCGAAGAACGAGCGGGTGAAGGACAGCGAGATCGACGGGAACGTGAGTTGGCAAAGCGGTACCCTGTACGAGTACTACCTGGCGTTCAATCACGAAGGCTTCGGCGTTCACGGTGTGCAGGTCGACCAGTTCTACAATTTCCTGAAGGATAAGGTGTACAAAGCCCGGCTCAATCCAGTGTACCACGACAACGAGCTGCAGCCGGTTTCGCTGGTTTCGGATGCCTACGGGAAGTTCAATGTGTGGGATTTCCGGAACTTACCGGTGGAAATCGGGAAGAAGCAATTGAAGCTGGCCAACTTTGGTCAAATCACCAAAGAGAAGTCGGGAAACGATATTTACAAGAAGAACCAGCAATACCAATTGATAGTGGCCTACGATTTTGTGGGGCCGGGACCGCTGGCCAAAATCATTCGCGAGCGGGAAATCAAAGCCATGTCCAAGGTGTTGCCGCTGGGCTATTCGGTACACGATTACCAGAGCAATTGGTGGGACTGGAACCGCAAGGACAAAGCGCAGTATTTCCTGTTGTTGCTGGTTATCCTGATCATTTATTTCATCTGCTCCATTCTGCTGGAATCGCTGCTGCAACCGCTGGCCGTTATTTTCATGATTCCGGTTTCATTCATTGGCGTGTTCCTCACGTTCTATCTCTTCGATTTCAACTTCGACCAGGGCGGATTTGCCTCGTTTATCCTCCTGTCGGGAATTGTGGTGAATGCCGGCCTGTACATCATCAACGATTACAACAACTTCCGCCGGAAGTACACCGGTGCCACCAGCCTGAAGTTGTACCTGAAAGCCTTCAACCACAAGATTATCCCGATTTTTCTGACTATCATCTCCACGGTGTTGGGATTGGTACCGTTTGTCTGGTCGGGACAAAAAGAGGTGTTCTGGTTCGCCTTCGCCGCCGGCGCCATGGGCGGCCTCATCTTCTCGGTGGTGGCGATATTGATTTACCTACCGTTATTTTTGCGGATAAAAAAATAATCCTACCAGAGACGCCCGATTTGGGTGTCTCTACTATTTAATTATCTGTTGGAAATCGTTCGAATTTCTTAAACGTATGTAGTGATTCGTCCCAATTCGCTTTCTTTGAGATGAAGATATGACCATCCGGTATTTTGTCCAATTTAGTATCTAAACTTCCTGCAGGTACCACTAACAGCTTGCCTTCCATTTGTAAATTAGGAAGTGCCGAACCACAAGTTGTGCAAAATGCTTTTACATGGTCCGTGTTCGCTAGTTGAAAAGTCTTAACTTCTTCTTCACCTTTTATCCATTCAAGTTTTGCTGTTGTTGAAAATAGATTGGCTGCATGAGCGGAACCCGTATCTTTCCTGCAATATCCACAATGGCATAAATAAAAATCTTCGAAATCGCCTAGCACCCTAAATTGAACAGTCCGACATAAACATGAACCTAAATATTCCATAGGTCAATACCTCCTTTTTTCAATTTCTTAATCCAATGAAAGTGGTTCTCCGCTGAAAGCCTGACTCGTGGTAAAAATACAGTAACCATAAAAACCGTTAGCACAGCAAAAAATGATATCGTTTTGGTTATGGTGTTATTTCTTTAAATAGATTTTACTTTCAAAATTTTCAATAACCAATTTTGTTTTTGAAAGTTTAAGAATTTTATAATGCGCATCCTGTTGTCCGACATTTAGTGTTATCAGGTTTTGGTTTTCGTCAAAAGACCATGTTCCGCTTTGAACCAGGTCGCCTTTACCTGCCTCGAATACACCATCTTGCTTAAAAGACATTTTGTCAATGAAATTGTCCTGTTTCCTGGTTTTCGTATTGATGATTTTTGAAATTTTCCAGTTTCCCATTAATTCTGTTGGAGGTGTGGAAGACGTTAATGTGAAAAAGCTGATCAGGAGAAGTAAAAGTAATTTTTTCATAGAGATAGTTGATTACAGTTTTCGGCAACTAATATAGAAAATATTCTGGTTTGCCTTCGCCACCGGTGTCATGGGCGTCTCTAATCGTTATTTTTCTTCACCAACCGAAAACTATCCCACGACCATCGGATACGCTCTTCCAACGTTGAAATAGAATGCAATTCGTTGGGTAGTCCCCTTTCCGATGTATAAAGGCAGGCTGTATTTCCTTTGCTTTTCTTATCCGTCCAGAAGAAAACCACATAGGCAGAACGGATAAGCAGTGGCTTGCCGTCCGATAAGTCATCACCGATATTCCGGTTTTCTATCGTAACAATTCGGGCATATTTCATTCCGTCCGGTACCGTAACGGGTTTCACCTCCCAACTGAGCAGTGAATCCCGTTGTTTATCTAATGTTGATCTGATGAATTCGCCCCGGCAGTAATTTTCAAATTCGGTTTCCGAACTACATTTTTTTAATGGCTGGTAAAGGATGCCACCGCCTTCGGAGTAGGTATTCGAGATTGATTTGTTTCGAAAGGAAAACGCCGTGCGAGATGGTGTTCTTACGATGAGCTCCCAGGAGGGTAGCGGCATGAAACTGTAATCATACTGATTACTGGCATACCAGCGAATCGTGTCTTTCCAGGCATTTTCCCGAAAATCATGGTTTCCCGTGATTGGCAGGATGCAATACCGGTCTTGTATCGTATGGGGGAAGGCCTCTGTTCTGGCTTTGCCTTCTGCTTCATCCAGAATTTTCATTCTCCCTACAACGCTCTTATCATCTTGTCTCTCCGGTTTTAATTCGACGTAGTAGTTTTTCCCGGGAGAAAGGGGAAGTGATATTTCCACTTTTGCCTGATGAATACTGGTGTGAAACCGGGTGTCTCCTGTCAGGAGCGTGTTGACCCGGTATATATGATTCATTTTGGCTTTGACACAAAATCCCCGATCATCATTCATGATGACAGCCAACCAATTGTCGGGGAATTCATCTGCACGGTCTCTCAGGAAATAGATATGGGCGAATTTTGACGTATCGATGTTGGCCGGGCCGGGTACATAGACGGGTTGAGCATTCCCCATCAGGGGAAGTGTCGACAGTAGAATAACGAACAGGAGGAGCTGATTTGATATGGTCGTTTTCATACCCGGTAGCTTTTTACATACAACCGACAATCGATGGTATATGAAAGGTATGAACTATTCCCGATACATGCTATTCGTTATTCCCCTTTCCATTCTGTAGGATTATCCTGAATATATTTCCGGATTTGTTGCAACGATGCATCGTTCCGGATGATGTGATCGTGAAACCGGGATTGCCATCCAAAATCCGCGTGTATTTTCCGGGCACGGATGGTCACCATTCGTTTGTATTGATTGATGATGACACCCAATATGCCGGGATTCCATTTTTGTGATGCATGGGCGGTACGTGATGGTGGGTCCGCCGTAGAGACGCCCAATTTGGGCGTCTCTACCGATTTTGGCGTCTCTACTTCCAACGCGCCGTTCATCGTATCATCATCCGCATTGGTATCCGTTTTATCAATGACCATAATCCCATGCACATGATCGGGCATCACCACGAATTCGTCCAAAATAACAAATGGAAAATGGATGGGGATTTCCAACCAATATTTTTGTGCCAATAACCCGATTTCCGATAATTGCATTTTTTGGGTGTTCGTATGACCGGGATTGGCCAATGGTGGTGGGGCCACATCCCCGAAATAACATTCCCGGTGTTTCGTACAAATCGTCACGAAATACATGGCATTCGAACCATAATCCCAATGGGACAAACGGGCAGAGGGTATTCGGTATGTATTGAGGAATTTGTCGTTCATGGTATGATGGTTGGGTTGGCCCCAGGAGGTGGCGGTTTGTTGGAATTCGTCTTTATTTCTTTATCCATCTTGCTCCAATATTTTCTCTCTCAGCACAAACTCCTTCTGGCATATCGGCTAATTCATTTATTGAGCCATCAATATCTGTCGCTTCCTCCAAGCTTATTATTTTAATCTCTTCTTCTGAGTGTTCATTTGCACCACATGTAAATTCCCAACTTGAATCATCATCATGGCTGACAAATAAAATTGGTTTGCTCTTGGTCATTACATGAATACATGTGAAGCAAGCCGTATTTCGTTTTTCCTTGAATTTGTATTTCTTTTTCATTTCCTTAAAGGCATCCCAAAGTTTAGGTCCTTGTTCTTTTAATACTTGCTCATTGTCCGAGACAATTTCCTCGAGTTCTGTAAAAAGGTCTTTTTCTTTCCTCCAAAATTCTCTGTCGCTGGTCAAGACAGACTTTAATAGGTCGCCTTCGTAAAAGTCACCTTCAGCTAAAACATTTTCCCTTAAAGTTTCAAGAGCCAGAGGAATTAGATACCTCAGTCCAATGTTCTGACCAATCATGATTCGTAAATCTTCCGTTTCAAAGTCCTTTAGCGGTTTCTTCCTCAGCTGATGACAAGTCTTAACTACATGACTGTCATGGGGTGGTTCACCCCAATGGTCCTTTTCAAGATTCTCTAAACTCATGGACTTCCAATCATTTTTATATTTCGTCTTAGGTGCTTTCAATCCCTTTGGCCTTTTTTTCATGTGTTGCTTAACGGTCAGTATATGCAACATAGGCGATTACGGGCTTCAAACATATCAACCTATTAGAACTTTGAAGCGGGCTGCAGCCCTTAAATTACTATTGTCACGCCTCTTTTGTATATACATTGGTGTATGTCGTTTTTATTGTCCTTTTTTATACTTTTTCGCACTATTCATACTAAGTCCGGCGCCAATCAGAAAGAGTACTCCCATAACAGAGAGAAATCCTGTTAAACCATCAGTTTGAAGTCCAAAAATTATAAATACTACTCCCATGCCTCCAAATATATACGCGTTTCGCATGTGTGCTGAAGAAGCTGTTTTGTAGGATTGTTTGCTTCTATTTATTAAAGAATTAATCTGGCTAACCTCATCAACACAAGTTGCAGTGCAAGCAATTCCATTTTCAACTTCTGTTAAACAATCCTTGCATAATCCTTTATTGCAGTTTTTACAAATCCCAACTGCATCAACATCTGGATGATTAAAACATTTCATATTTTATTATTTTATTTATGCACTACAATGGCTTGAGACTCTGTCAAGAATTGTCAAGTACCATTTATTATTAATCAATGTTATATAAAAAATTAATTCCCCACCCTCATTGTCTACAAGCACAATCCTGTGGCTTTTGCCCTCTATTTCTTTAAATTTCTCAATTGTTTCAATTGGAATAACCAATGGTAATCAGGATGCTCTAAAGTACTAAACTTCCAACCATTTTTATATTTCGTCTTGGGTGCTTTCAATCCCTTTGGCCTTTTTTCAAGTGTTGCACAACGGCTACTTGTATTAGGGGCAAATGGCTCCTGCCTTCCATATGGCAATTGGTTGTATACCGCTATTTTATTTTCATTTTTTCAGTCAAATCAATTTCCATCGTGCCACCATAGTCAAATTTGACTATGACTTTCTGGTTATTTGATCCTCCCTGTATCACACCTTTATTTACAGGAATATCCGAAAATTTTTTGGGCACTCTGGTTTTGGAGTCTTTGACTATTACAAAAAGCATATATACACCAAAGCCAAACGAACCGATTCCAATTTGTTCAAAATCTATTTTCAAATCATTGCTGAAACGCTCAACTATTTCTTTTTTAGTTTTCCTTCCAATCTCTGGTTCATATGGATCCCAATAATGATTCCATATCTCTCTTTTCGTTTCAAATGGAAGCGTGTTCCATTCGTCAAATGTCAGATCTCTTTCAATATTGGTTTTACGGTTCATTGTATTTTTATCTTAAATGGTCACTTGCATGTGATCGGGCAGCTTCGGCCCACAGGACAGTTATTTGATTCTCAAACCACAATTCAGACAGTTGTTTGATTCTTTGTCCAATTTGGCTCCACAGGCGGGACAGATGCTTGAATCGTCTATCCATTCCGGATTCCATTTTTCTATTTCTGAATCTTTAATTTTATTGAGCTCAACGAACTTTATGATTCTTTCCTTTTCTTTCAGATCGGTATCCGGGTCAATAACACCATTTTCTACTAACTCTTTTAGGGTTTCAACCTTTTCTTTGGTAATTATTTCGGCTGCTCTTTCAGTAAGTAGTTGATGATACTTTTGTTCTATGCCTTTGGAGAAATCCGAATCTTTGTTTCTGTTGCATCTTAGTTCTTTAAGATACTCTTGCCTGGTCATTTTAATAGAGTCCAACAATTCGGTATTCTTTATTTGATAATCTTTAAGGCTGAGAATCAACAGTCCGATTGGGCCTGTAAAAAATCCAATCACTATCCAGGTGGCAGGTTCCCTTCCTGTTTGTTTGGCAATTCGGTATGACCAGAAGATTGAAATAATGATTAAAAACCATAAAGTAATAACCAGTATTTCGAAAAGGTCGAAGTCTTCGAAAGTTGGGATTGAGTTATTTTTGAAGGTATGCTTAACCATTAATGCATACACATAGATATACAGCGCCAATACGGCAATAGAATAAATGGTTGCCTTGTAATTCCGATGCGGTTTGAGTGATATGAGCTTATTTATTTCCATTGGTTTTGCTTAACGGTTCCGGCTATGAGCAGTGCGGGTTTTGAAAACTTTCCCTGCGTAACTACCGGAATGCTTTATTATTGATTTTATTTCGTATTTGACTATTTCGCCCGCATTGCTTATAGCCTTTGTGTGTGCCCAGCATGAGCATGTGCACACTTACTTGTAAGTTCCGGATAAAATTGAAAAATACAAATTTTCCGGATTAAACAATAAGTGTAGC
>NZ_PYGC01000023.1 GCF_003014495.1 Prolixibacter denitrificans
ATGATTTAACGAACCGCCGTATACGAGACCCGTACGTACGGTGGTGTGAGAGGCTTTCCCCGTCAGTTTCTGCTGGCGGGGCAGTCTACTCGATTGGCAACTGGTGTTCATTTGTATCAGCCTGTTAATCATTTATTTAGCTTTTGTATTCTTGTCATTGTTAATCTGCACCAATCTATCCACGAAGCACAAATTTATTTTTTTTTGAGCGTGGGTAATCCTAAAACCGTCCTGAAAGGCGGTTACTCGGGCTGGAGAGGCGGAAGCTCTTTTGCAAGCCTTTGGTTTGAGCGTTGGCTCGTGTGGGCTTGCAAATGTGCTTACGACTGTGCATTAGCTAAATGAAAAATGAAATGTAATACTAAAAGCTATATTTCACTTTTAACATGCACATATTATAGTCTTTCAGATTAGCAAATAGATTATCTCCTTTTCCGTCAAATATAACTGTTGATAATGTTATTTCAGCATTGACGGTTGCTTGGTATGCAATCTCCGGCATATAAACAAGCGCATAATTGTCTTTAATATTGCTCCAGTCGGTAATAATGAAACCTCCTCCTAAAGGAGCTACTTTTAACTTTTCATTAAAAAATTTCTTTTCGTACCGCAAAAAGAAATAGTCATTCAGGTTTTCAGCCCCACGTTCCTGAACAAATCCATGCATATACTGAAAATTAAGATAAGAACCATCTGAAAAATTGTAATCACCACCCACTACAAATTTTATATATGGCTTTGTTTTGTCTAAGATTAGTGAATCTTGTGTAACAGGGGTTGGTGACATTGGATAAAACGCTGTTAAGTCGTTTGTCATTATCACATCACTTTCGGGAAGAAAGGCGGCTGCCTCAGCCCAAAATCCAATGCCTGCAATACTTGTTGCCAAATCAGCTCCAATTATGTGGGTTCTTGCAAAAGAAAGTTGAGAGTTAATATTTGTACCTCCCATAGCATCGATAGGGGTTAACGTATTTCTTGTGGCAAAAGGTAACCCATCGTAGCCCCAAACATAGCTCGCTGAAAAGTCAACTCCTTTGGCAAATCCTTTAAATTTTAAACCGGCTGTTGAACTTTCACCTAAATTATAACGAGGTGTCATTATAGTATCCGATACTCCTTTTAATACCATTCCTTGCGGTAATTCCATTGTAGGATTTAGTGCATTAGCAAAAATTCCTACCGGCATATTGGCTGGTTGAAAAAAAGGAATAAAAACTCCTTGTAGAGAGAAATCGCTGTTAAAATAATAGTTCAAATTGATAGCATCAGAACCTCTTCTGCGTCCAAAATCGAGAATATCTTCCAAATCTAATGGATTGAGGTTATCGGTTGGATTTAATTTATCGGCAGTTCCCCATACAATGCGTTGGCGACCAATGGTTAAATCTAAATTTTTGGTAAGAAAACCATATAGTTGAACGTAGGCTTCCCTTATTTCCAAATTGTAGGGGTCAACAATTCCTTTGTTGTACAAATCGCTTGAACTTGTAATAATGGGCAAGCCAATATTTCTGAGCCATACTTCGCTATAAAATTTTGAGCGTTTTGTCTTTTTATCGAGTTTCAAGGTCAGACGGTTTTCATTCCACACCCAATCGTTAGGTGCTTCAAGTAAAAAACGTTCATCGGTTAACAATTCTCCTGACAGTTTAAGACTGTTGTCTTCCTGTGCATTAGTTATGCTTGAAACTGCAACAAGCAGAAGCATAAAAAAAATTAAATTTATTGTTTTCATAATCTATATTTTTTTGATTTGATTTCTAACGATTTTTGTTAACAAATTAAAATTGTTAAACGCCGCTAATGCAATTTGATGCCCCTCCAAAACAAATTCTTTTATTGCTTGTGATTTGCTATTGGCTTTATCAAATTTCGTTGGGTGCTTTAACCCTTCAAGCATAATATATTTAACGCTTTTTTCATGTGCTTGAAAGTAAAGATTGATTAAGGTTTCCACACCGAATTTTGAGGTTTTAATTTCCTCCAAAATTGGCAGCATATCTTTCTTCAACATAGCCCTTTCGCCCGTAAACGATTTGAACGGGTTGAATTTATAGTTAATCAGGGTTTCTGTTGCCTGCCCCAAAACCATATCGCACTCATTCTTGAAAATAGGCGTGATTAACTGTTCAAAATGTTTTTCTTTCAGGTTAGACAAATCGGCATCAATAAAAACGATAATCTCGCTTGTTGAATTTTCAACACCGGTTGCCATAGCGTAACCTTTACCTTTGTTTTCAGGTAAGGTTATACATTTAAGTCTTGGTAAACCAGAAAGTTCAACTAAAATAGCAGCTGTTCTATCAGTTGAACCATCATTTACAACAATAATTTCATCAAAAAAGTAATCGCAGGCAGTAGCTGTTACTTCTTTAATAGTTTTTTCCTCGTTAAAGGCACATATTATTGCTGCTATTTTTCTCATAGTTTAATCCCCTTCCTTACATGCCTTTCAATAGCTTTTAGCAATAAATCATAATTTTTCATCGCCGTATAAGTAATTTCCCACCCTTCGTTGATATAGCTTGTTGTTGCATTAAACGAAGTCATTTTCTTGTACTTATCCTTATGTGTCATACCTTTTAATCTGATAAATTTTATTGATTTGCCAATCGATAAATAATAAAAATATAGTAGGGTTTCTACACCAAATCGTGATTCCTTCATTTTATCGAGTATGAGGGTAATATCTGCTTTATATAAAGCTCTTTCGCCTGTTAAAATCTTTAATGGATTTACATCCTGACTTAAAATATTTACGGTGGAATAGCCCAAAACCATATCGCACTTATTGTTTAATAACGGTGATACCAATTGGGTAATGTAGCCGGAGGGTATAGTTCTTTGGTCGGCATCAACAAAAACCATAATGTCAAAAACAGCATTCTCAACAGCTACCGCCATTGCATACCCTTTCCCCTTATTTTCTTCCAGATGAATGGCTGTTATTTCAATTTCTTTCTGCAGTTCCTCAATTATTTTCTTAGTATTATCCGAAGAACCATCATTAACTACAATAATCTCACTAACAATTAAAGATTCTGAAACTGATAGGATGACATCTTTTAGTGTTTTCTCTTCGTTATATGCACAAATAATTGCTGAAACCTTTTTCATCGCGATGATTTTAAGTTATAAACCTGTTCTTTTACGAACTGAGCCCATTCATAATGTGTTTTATTCTTGTCAAAAACCTGGTAAGAAATTGGTTTACCAATTTTTACTTTTATGGTTTTGTTCTTTTTGTTAAAAATTTCATGTGGTAATAAAACCAACTCTATATTTGCTTTTATACACAGTGCTTTCCTTATGATATAGATAAGATAGAATAAACTGGAATTACGGCCATAAAAGAAAAATGGAACGATGTCGCGCTGATATTCTATGGATTTATTTATAAATGCCTTCTGCCAAACACTGTCCTCAATATTTCTTTCTTTTATTCTGGAAACCAGACCAGCAGGGAAGTGAGTAATAGGTATATCTGAGGCAAAAACTTTTTCTAATTCCAAAAGGTAACTTCTTGAGTTTGCGCCGAAAACGTTAACAGCAGCAATATTTGACTTTAAGTGTGGAATAAGTATAAATACTTCGTTACCTATTGCCCTAAAATCGCCATACTTGCTACCAACCGTTTTTGTTAGTACTAAACCGTCAACAAAACCAAAGGGATGGTTTGCTACAAAAAAGCATTTCCCGTCTTCGGGTAAATTCTCCATGCCTTCAATTTCAATCTTAATGTTTAGTTCATCTTTTATTTTTGACAGAAATTCAACACCCTCGTAATCAGCATAAGCAGAAAGAATTCGATTTATCTCATTTTGTCTGATAATTAGTTTAATCAGATAAATCATAAAGTTGGGTAAGCGTTTCAGCAGCTTTGAATCGCTTTCTTTTATAAGCCTGTGAATATTGATATATTCTTTTGTTGCATTCATTTCCTTATCGATTTTCCCTAATAATTTGTGATTGCCTCTTTTGCCGCACTTTCTCCTAACTCTATCAGTTCTTTTGCTTTGTAAAAGTCAAAAGTGCTGGCGGAATCGTGGGGAATGTTTATCACCAAATCGGGTTTATGTTTTTCAATGTTTAATTCTGCAATTTTTTGTATCATTGCCGATGTCGTACTGCTTAAAAGGGAGTAATATCCTTTGCTGCTCTTGTCTCCCGTTGAAATTAAGGTTAACAAGGGGTTTATCAACCTGTTTAAATATCCATTGTCGATATTTTTTTCATTTGGAATATCAACCTTTTTCTCACCGTATAGATTCACTACAATTAGGATATCACCATTTTTTCGGCGTACATGTTCGATAGGAATTGGATTTAGAATACCACCGTCAACAAGAATGGTATTGTTATATTTTACCGGTGTAAAAACAGCCGGAATTGCAACAGATGCCCTGACAGCCTCATAAAAACTTCCTTTTGTAAAAACGACTTCTTTTTCGTGGAGTATATCAGTGGCAACGGCAGCAAAGGGAATAGGCATATCTTCAATATTCATATCGGGGATAAAAGTCTTCATTTTATCAAAAACCCGTTCCCCTTTCAATAAACCATTTGTTGTAAGTGTAAAATCCATAAAGCCCCATACATCCATTTTGTTAAAGGTACTTACCCACTTGGTATATTCATGTAATTTCCCCATAGCATAAAGCCCTCCAATAACCGTCCCAATAGATGAGCCGGAAACAGAAGTTATTTGAAAGCCTTGTTTCACCAATTCGTGGATAACGCCGATATGGGCAAGCCCCCTTGAGCCACCGCTTGATAGTACTAATGCCACATTCCGTTTCATGTTCTATACTTTTAGTTCATGTGAAAAATTTTCAGGATATTTTGCGCAAACATCAGAGTACAATTCAGCAATCTCTTTTCTAACTATACTAATATCTGTTGGATTGCAAATCACTTTTTTAATTCCGATTTCTTTCTTCCTATAATCAATGTATCCAACAATAATTGGAACATTTGCTCTATTTGCCATATAGTAATATCCTTTTTTCCAACGTGTGACTTTCGCCAAATGTCCTTCCGGCGATAACACTATATGCAGCTCTGTGCTGTTGTTAAATAATCCGGCTACATAATCAATATATTCTTTTGTGTTATCTACTGGAATTGAACCAAAAATTTGGAAAAAGTATTTCAATGGAAATTTGAAAAACTCTTTTTTTGAAAGAAATTTGTAATTTATGCCTAATTGCATCAGGTAAAGCTTTCCATAAAAGCCATCCCAGTAACTCGTGTGGGGAGCAAATATTACAACCGATTTTTTAAGAACAGGAAATTCACCTTTAATTTTCCATCCTAAAATATTTGTGAGAATATATCCTGATAGCGTTCTCATTTATCTGTTTATAATTTTTTAAGTAAAACAGCCCCACTTGAATACCCACCTCCAAAAACAGAAATTACAATCAAATCGTTTGGTTTAAAATTTCTCATATTTTGGGATAGCACGATTGGTGTACTTGCTGAACCGGTATTGCCGAATTGTTCAATATTTGTAAGAATTTGTGCTGTGTTTAATTTTAATTTTTTCGCAACAAAATCTGTAATTCTGGCATTTGCCTGATGAGGGATGAAATAATTCAACTGATTGACAGAAATATCGTTTTTGCGTAATATTTGTTCTGTTTCCTGTATCATATAAGTACACGCATATTGAAAAACGTCTTTTCCAAAAGGCATTTTTATACCTCCATTACCAGGTCTTAGGTATACGCCTTCTATACTTTTGCCAATGTTGCCTAATCCTGTGGTATTAATATCAATTACTTCTACATCTTCATTAGAATGTCTTTCATTGGATAAAACCACTGCTGCTGCACCATCGCCCCACAAAAAACCCGATTTTTCATCTGAATAGTCATTATAAACACTATTGTTTTCTGAAACAATAATTAAAGCGTTACTTGCTTTTTTATTTACAAAATAGCAATCAACTATTTCAAGTGCATTTATAAATGAAGAACATGCAGAATCAACAGTAAAACATTTAGCGTTAGCAATATTGAATTGATTTTGTACTGCATGAGCCAAAGTACCTACTGTATCGTAAGGTGTGTATGTTGCACCGATTATTAAATCAATTTCATTTAAGGATAGAGGCGATTCGAAAAGAACCTTTTTAACGGCTTCAATCGCCATTGAATTTGTATTTTCTTCGGGGCGAGTTCTTCGTCTTTGCTTAATACCGCATTTGGAAATAATGACTTCATCTGAAATATCGTAATTGTCTGTAAAAAAATCATTTGGAACAATTATTTCCGGGATGTATGAGTTTATATAGTTGATTATCATGTTATGAAGCTATTTTGGTGTTTGTATAGCTATTGTTTTAACTTCCTTACTGTAAAATCATCATCTGTCAACCCCGTGTCGTATTTTACATCCGACATTTGCATTTTGGTTTTATGGTTTTTCTTCAAGTCGGTCATTTCTATTTCCGAAGCATTCCAATAATCACCTATTTTTTTGAAAGTATATTTTGCTACTTTTACTTTTGTATTGCCTTTGTCGTAATACTCCATTAATTCAGGATAATAATCTGTTTTATTCACATGTACAATTACTTTTGAATAATCCGATTTACCACCGACAGGAGTTAATTCCAATACATATACATTGCCTTCAGTTTTCACTAATTTTGGGGTGTACTTTACCGAGAATAGCACAGATTCCATATCGTCATAAGAAAAATCGGTGCCTGCAAAGTTTTGATTTTTAGCACTGGTTGCAATTCGTCTTTCTTTACCAAATGCGGGTAAATACAAATACATTACATCATTAGGCAATGACAACACAGCAATGCCAGATTGCGAAGCAGGAGCAGTAAAACGAAACATACGCTTATCGTTTCCTTTCTGTTGTACGGTGGCTTCACGGATTTCCTCTTTCCCGTTTTTGTCTATCAGAATAATTTTATTTTTCCCTGTCATGTCTTTGGGTGAGTACATCACATTGTCCATTTTTTTAAGAATGGTGCTTGCATCCTGTGCATTGGCTGAAAAAACGCTTCCAGCTACGATGATGGCGGTCATTACCGCTGTTTGAATTCTTGATTTCATACTTTTTACTTTTTAATTATTATTGATTATTTGCTATTATTTTACGTTTTCTGTTCACAAGGATTAAAATAACCGGTAATAGCGTTAAAGCCCCAAACCCGGAACCAAACATGCTTACGGCAACAAGTAACCCGAAATTTTGCAATGGCACGATTTGCGAAAACAGAAGGACTAAAAATCCTGCTGATACCGATATGACATTGATAATTACCGCCTTCCCACTAAGCAATATGGTTTCTTCTATAGCTTTTTCAGCATCTCCGTGGCTTATCAAATGTTTATTGAACCCGGTAATTACATGGATGGAATAATCGATGCCGATACCCAAAGCAATGCTGGCCACAAGTACGGTAGCAATATCGAGGGGGATACCGGTTATACCCATGAACCCGAATAAAACAATAATAGTGGCAACAACGGGTATGGCGGCAAAAATCCCTTTTGAAGCGGAGCGTAAAATCAAGCCTACAATTAATACAACCATGATGATAGCTATCAACAAGCTGTTATATTGGCTATTTATCAAACTGCTGTTGAGCTTAACATACACCGACGGCATCCCGGTCAATTCAATTTTACAATGTTCGTTTGGGTTTTCCTCGATGAACCGGTTCATTTTTGCAGTAAACGCCTCAAGTTCTTTACTGTCAACCGATGCAAATTTAGATTGAATAATTCCTTTGGAAAGGTTGTCATTCACGAGTTGGGGCATAACATCCTGCCCATCGAGCAGAAACCATAATTGTTCAATTTTTGCCTTGTCGTCGGGTATTTTTTTACCCTCACCCATGGCATCGTTCATTTGTTCAATCAGGTCTGCTACCGACTGTGTTATTTCAATATTCGGGTCTTCCTTCATGAAATGTTCGGTACTAATCATCATCTTCAGCACCTCGGGGCTTTGCATATCACCTTCAAAAACAACAAATACCGGTAATGAGCCGCCAAATTTTTTCTGCATAACATCCTCTGCAACCCTTGTTGGATTATCTTTCTTAAAATAGTCGGCCATGTTTACACTGGTTTTTATCAGAGATATGCCACCAATGCATAACATTAGCAGAACTCCCCAACCTATTAGTGTATATTTGGGATGTTTAAACAGAAATTTCACTAAGGGCAGCAGAATTTTGTGGGTTAATATGGTTTGCTTTTCTTCGTTTTCGATGACGGTCTTTTTGTTGTACATTGATAACCCCGAAATAAGTGCGGGAACAAAAAAGATGGATAGCACAAGGGCGATTAATGTACCCAGCGCTGTAAATATCCCGAAGTCTTTAATCATGGTGAGGTATGCCCCAAAAACAAATGATACAAACCCGATGGCCGTGGTTACTGCTGCCAGTATTACAGGAACCAGAATATGTCTAAGTGCTTGAACTAATGCCTGTTTTCTGTCTGCAAGTTTATTGTGGTTAATACTGTTGAGTACATGAATTGTATAAGCACTTCCTACAGCAAGCAGCACAACTGGGATTATATTTGAAATAATTGTCAATTCATACCCTGTTACTGCCATTAAACCCATTGTCCATATAACGGCCAAACCTGCTGTGAGCAATGGCAACAATACCCATCTGAAAGATTTAAAACTTAACAATAAAATAATGGCTATAACGAAAAAAACGATGGGAATAAGCCAAACAATATCCGAAACAATCAAATCGTTAATGTCATTCATCATCATGGGCAGACCGCCAAAGTAAATTGTTTCGGGCAAATCCAATGTTTCAATTTTATCCTTAATTTCTTTTGCAACAGCCTGTTTATCTTCGTCAGGGAGAAGTGTAAACATAATTGCAGTTGCCGTTCCGTCTTCCGACACAACAGCTCCTTTGTACATTTCTTTGGAGAAAACATAGTTTTTCAGGCTGTCTAACTGCGATTGTTCAACGGGCAAATCATACTCATCAACCAGCTTGCCGATTTCAATACCCCATTCAGAGCTTTTGATGTCGAGAATATTGGTTAAGCTTGTAACGGTTGAAACACCATTGGTATATTTAAGGCTGTCAGTAATTTGCTTTACATGCTGAATGACTTCTGCTTTAAAAACATCATCAGTTTCCAGAACAATCATTCCCATATCGTTTCCGCCAAACTGTGTGCCTATCTCCTTGTACAACCGGGCAGCAGGGTCATCATCGGGTAAAGAACTTATTATATCAGCGTTTATATGCAAGTTATTTGCCTGATAACTAAAGAAAACTGTTAATCCTGCAACGGCTAAAATAATAAGCCATTTAAATTTTACTATGCTTTCTGCAAATCTGTTCATATTTTGTTGTTTTTATTTTTATACTTAAAACGTTTTATAGTCAGTTTTATGTAAAAAAATTATAGAGATAAACCTTTTGTGAGTATTCCAATTAAACCATCAAAATGAGGAGAGTATTTCGTATATTTATTTTGTAGAAAAAAGGGTATCTCAAGCCCTTTTATAACCATAATGAATATGTCTAACAAAACATCAATATCTCCAATAATAGCAAATTCACCAGTCTCAACACCTTGAAGAATCAACTTTTTCAGGTTTTCTTTTTCCCATGCATCTAATTCGATTCGTAAATCATCAATGAAATGAAAATGTTCAAAAAAATCAGCCTTCAAGGTTTCATGGTAATTTGCAGCAGAATTGAGAATCTCCATTCTTTTAACGAGATATTTTTTTACCTTTTCAGAAGAATTCAAATCAGGATTGTTAACAATAAAAGACAGCTGATTTTTCAGGTTCGCCATTTCAATTGATACAACTTCTCTAAATAAATCCTCCTTGCTTGCAAAATGATAATATAAGGAACCTTTGGCTTTCCTGGCAATTTTTGCGATTTCGTCCATTGTGGTTTTGTGAAACCCAAAGCGACTGAATAACTTATTAGCAACGCCCAAAATTGATTCTTTGGTATTGTCAATACTCATGTTCTTTTTGTACTAAATTAGTTTTTCGGTACAAAGATAACTGTTTTTTTACACTTCAAATGTTTTTAACCTTTTTTTTTACAAATAACAAGAAATGTAAAACGTACCATAGTAGTAAGGGTGGGTTGGGAAGATTGCACTCTTTGGCAAATTTTGGTTTGAGGGTCGGCTGGTGCGATTTGCAAATGTGTGCAATGTGGGTAGGGTTTCTTTCTTCTTTTTGCGGGGGGAAGAAAAAAACAAAATAAATTCCGTCTAATTTGCACTGTCCTATCAAAAAGCTAAATTATTTCCTATTTCAATTCTATCGTTACCGTATCTGCTTGGTCTGTCTTTTTACACTTGTTGCCAACGGTTGGTGTATGAAGCGTTGGGCATTTCGAAGCACTTTCCTGTCAAACCGCTACAAGGTTTATTAGATGTAACGCCCTTAAAATTAGCACTATCCGCCCAATGATTTATACACTTTGTGTGTGCCCAGCATGAGCATGTGCACACTTACTTGTAAGTTCCGGATAAAATTGGAAAATACAATTTTTCCGGGACTAAACAATAAGTGTAGT
>NZ_PYGC01000024.1 GCF_003014495.1 Prolixibacter denitrificans
CGCATCTTAATGAACCGCTGTATACGAGGCCCGTACGTACAGTGGTGTGAGAGGTTCTCCGATAGGCATTTAGCCTATCGGCAGCCTACTCGATTACCAGCTGGCGTTGATTCACCAGTCTTTGTAAACCATTGATATTTTTATATTTAAGACTTATTTTCCATTGATATTCATGTTCTTTTCTGTCGGCTTGTGCGGAGGGGTATTTTTTATTTTTTGAAGGGGAGGAGATTTTTAATTTTTCTTCTGGGGTTGGGCTGGCACACTCTTTGGCAAAGCTTTGGTTTAAGCGCTGGCTTGCGGGGCTTTGACAATGTGTGTGACTGGTGCGTTGGCTCATTTTACTTTTCTCTAAGTTTTCTTTCAATCTTCATAAAATTCAGATTCTAAAATAATTTCTTATTTTCTCGTATGCTGGTTCATAAGCTCTAAACTGTTTATTAATAGGAAAACATTTTGCGTGTAAAATTGGAATTACAGTTTGTGTTCCTCCGGCAACCTGATACCTATTTCCACAAATCATTAGAAAAGGACTTTTCCCTACTGGCTCGTAATAGGGTGGTTCATTCTGAATTCCTTTTGCTTTTGGGGTCGATTTTTCTACAAATTCAGCGCTTGAATAATACAAACCTAACTTTTGCAGCCAGTAATTTACCTGAAGCGACATAGGGAAAATATATTCAATACTTGGGTTTTCCTTGACTATCCGTTTAATATTTTCATTTCCTTCTACAGCTTTGTCTTCTGGGATGTAAACAGTTTTACTTTTAGGAGCATGAGGTAAAGCTGAATTGCAAAGATTCGTTATGTAAATTTCTTCTGGTTTGATTTTTCCGTTTGTTATATCGGTTATCTGATTAAAAGCGGATGCAGCTAAACCATATTTACTTTTAAATGACCTGTCCTTGATGGTGTTGTCGAAAAAATAATTAGCAAATAACACATATTCAGCCTGCGTATTGGAATTTTGCAACCGTGGGTCGTGACCAATTAGCAAAGCTCTTGGTGCGTGTTCTTTTGGTTTCCAATCAAGGGTTTTCATTAGCATTCAATTACTTTGCTTTTAGTTTGTTTCCTAATTCCTCAATTAATTTGTCTTTACCTGCAATTGCCGATGTAAGTTTTGCTATTTCTTTTTCCAGCTTGTCAATTGATTTGTTCTTCTTAACATTTTTAATTTCAGCTTTCAGTTTTTCAACGGCTGTAATTGTTACTTTCAATTCTGCTTCAAATTCCGGCTTTTCAAGGTCGTAGTGGCTAAAAGGATTCATTACAACTCCACGATGTATTGTAATTTCGTGAACTAATGCAGGGTCAATGTCTGTTTGGGATTCAATTGCAGTCCAGAAATCATCACTGGTTACTTCCTTTTGATTCTTCTTGTAAGCAACCGGAATTCTTTGTTTGTCGCAAATAGTTTTTACAATTCGTTCAAACTCCGTTCTTAGATAGACGGCTGATGCTTTGTAGTCTTTTTCGCTTAAATAATATTTTGCTTTTTCCAGATAACCGTTCTCATTAAAGATTATAGGAATTTCAAAATCATCGTCTTTTAACGATTTTGTATAAATTTCTGTGTATTTCCATTTTTCTGCGCCAAAATAATTCCGTACCAATTCGTACCATACTTTGTCATAAGTGGTCATTATCACCTGAAATTGTTTGTCATTGTCAACTTCAATGAAATGGTTTTTCAAAATATCGAGTAATGGCAAACGGTTACTCATGTCCAAGCCAATAAGCAAGTCATCGAGAACAAGAATTTTTAATGCACCTGAAAGTGGATTTACCTTTATAGAAGCTAAATACAAACTGATTGCAAGAGCCGATAAACGGGCTTCATTCAAAAAAAGCTGATGCTTTGGAATAGATTTTTCAAAGAAATCAATTTTAAGATTAATGTTATTTCCTCGGAGTTTTCTTCTTCCTTGATATTCAATTTTATCGAATTCCAGTTTAATTTTGACATTGGCACCGAAAAAACCCATAAAGGTATTCGTGTCTTTTTCAATATCAGAAATTAATTGAAGAAGGCCGGGATTGAATTTTTGTAAGAGATAGTTTTTGATATTTTCTTGATGGCGTTTTGATTGGAATTTATTAAAAATGTCGTTTTTAATTTCTTTCCATTCTTTCCCGATTTCCTTTTTTGAAAACCGATTTATTGAATCTTGCCAGATACCAGGTTCATTGGTTATTAAACTTCCGCCCCAAGAATATTCAAATTTACCGATGAGCAAATCGAACAAATCAACCTTGTCTTTATGACCCATGTGGGTACGTAACAAACTGCGGTAATCAAAGAATCCCTTAATTTTATTGGCATCTGCAATTAGGGTTTTGTCAGCACTGATTATTTCCTTGTCTGCTAGTTTTAGTTCAAAACTGGTGGTTTTGGAAGTTTCAGGAGATTCTTTAATATCTACCTTAATACTGGCGGTGTTTTTTTGAGAGGTAGGAACAAAGATATTTTCTTCCACATCTATTTTACCCACCGATGATTTTAAAAAGTCTTGAAGTGCTGTAAACAAAGAACTTTTACCGCTGCCGTTTTCGCCATAAACCATCAGGTTTTTACCATTTTTATCAAGGCAAATATGGTGTTCACCATAAAATGCCCTGTAATTCTTTATGTGTATATCAGTTATTCTCATTTTTGCCTTCAATTATTGCTATCTCCGGAATAGAGTTCATATAAAACAGGTTAATCCTAACAGGGTGTTCTTTTTCATTCAAGCGGTCAAACACCTTTTTACAAATCTTCATTTTTTGCTCATCACTCATGCTGTCTGTAAACTCCGGCAACTCGCCCATATGCTTAATGATTTCACGGTTGTGTTTTTTGAGCAAATCAGGGAAGTACAATTCGTATACCATGCCGTCAATGATTTGCTCGAAGTATGTAGGCATAAGTTGAGAGTCAATATCTTTAAGCTTAATGGATTTGAGAAAAATTATGTAATCCACTAATCTGACAAAAATGTTTTTCTCTTTAAAATTCTTAATTGGAAGTTGCTTAATTCCCTTTGGACCTCTCTGACCACTTCTAATTTGTGGGGTCTTACCTGGTTTAATTAGAATAATTTCGGTTTCACGACCATAGAAAGCAAGGAGTTTTGAATTTATAAGTGCG
This sequence comes from Prolixibacter denitrificans, assembly GCF_003014495.1. Taxonomy (GTDB): domain Bacteria; phylum Bacteroidota; class Bacteroidia; order Bacteroidales; family Prolixibacteraceae; genus Prolixibacter; species Prolixibacter denitrificans. The sequence continues at coordinate 3,134 of NZ_PYGC01000024.1, forward strand.
AGCAAGTATTTCAGTTCAATAACATCATTTTTTGGATGATATATGTTAAATAGTGAATAGTTACCAAAAACAAATTCATTCAAAAAAGTAGCAGTAAACTTTACATCAGATTGTCTTAAGAATAATTTAGGTCTATTGTATTCTTCAACTTTCCTTATATTAAACGGTCTTTGATGAGAACCTTTAGTTTTAAAATACCACTCATCAAATTCATCATTTAAGAGCGATTCTTTCTTTTTATCATGTATCAAATATGCATCAATGATAGGGGTGCAATAAGATTCATAAACCGAAGCCCCTCCTTTTAAAAATGGATATGCATTATTTACCTGCTTATCTCTTATAAAATATGCTTTTCCTTCAACCGTAGCATTTACGGCAACACCGGTATGGCTATCATAAAGTTGTTTAAGTAACTTGCAGTTATCTTCGATTAAGCTTATAACAGATTTGTTAGCAGAAATTGACCACGAATAATCATTTTCGACTATTTCACCTTGTTTTAGATATACTAAATTGTTTTTGTCAAGAGTTTCTTGGATTCTGATTTGGGAACCAATGGACTTAGCTTTATAGGCCGAAAAAATAACTTGCCCACTACCCACATTTTCAAAAGCCTTTAAACCTGTAATTAATTCATTCAATTTATAATTATCAGTTACATATTTTCGAATTGCTTTAAATGGATTTTCTAAGACGTTCAAATCCTGTATGTAAATAATAAAGGCATCTTGTCTTAAAAGAGAAAATCCCTTTTCCATAAAGAACATAGCAGAATTAATTCTCAATTTAGAACTTTCATTTACCAAAAAATTATAATTATTTCTAAGAGCAGATTCCATATTTGTATCCAAAACTCTTGCTTGTCTAGAATACCATGAGACATAAGGAGGATTGGCGATGACAATATTAAAACCTTCATTTCCATTCGCCAAATATGGATTCAACACTTCCGGAAAATCGAGTTTCCAGTCAAAATGGTTAAAAGGTTCATCAGGGTTTTTCAGCAGGTTTTTCAGTTTGTTAATCAGATTGTCAAATCCTTTAATTTGCAATTCGCGTTCGGTATTGTGTTTTATATCGGCAGTGGTAGGCATAAAGCCACCTTTTTGCACGGTTTTGCCAATATAAAGTTCTTTGTTAAACGATAGCTGGTTAATTAGCAATTCAATTTTCAGGTTACGGATTTCTGACTGTAATTTTTTCTTATTCTTGTTGTTGGGGTTAAAGTATTTCTTTTGCTTGTCTGCAACTTCTACCAACAAACGCTGCACATTCTTTACATATTCATCGGCTTTCCCCACGCTGCTTTTACGTTCCCAGTCAATTTCTACAATCTCGCCATCGAACTTACTTATCAGGCTATCGCCCACTACAATTTTGTAATCGAGGTTGGGAAGGGCTTTAGGCTTTTCTTCATCCACCACCAAACTCAGCCAGAAACGCAAACGGGCAATGTCAACTGCGCCTTTTTCAATATCCACTCCGTAAATAGAGTTTTGAATTATATTCAGTTTTGTTTGAGCAGGTTTCCATTCTTTATCGGTTTCGTATGCAATGAGTTCTTTAATGCTGAAAATTTCCTGTAATAAACCCATAGGAAAAGCACCAGAGCCGATTGCAGGGTCGCAGATTTTTACATTGTCAAGTGCTTTTTCAAGTTCAGCAATTTCAGATTTTAAAACATTATCAACTATTTTATTTTTCAGTAACTGATTTACAGCCTCCCTTTCGGCAACTTCATCTTTAATCTGTAAAGTGGTACACAAGTATTCAGTTAAACTTTCCTGGCACATGTAATGCACAATTTCCTTTGGGGTATAAAAAGCACCTTTGTCTTTGTTGTCCTCCAATAGGTTCTCAAATATATGCCCTAGCATTTCCGGGTCAACTGCTACGGTGTGGTCATCAGGGCTATCTTCGTAAACTGTAAAATTGAATGAATCCAGAAAGTCAAGAAAACCACGGGCATTACCGTTACTTTTTACCGTCAGGATATCATCTTCAAAATCGGGATGATGAAAGAGTTTTGATTTAAAGGTGAGTAAGTGTTCATCAAATTCTTCTTTATCAAATAAACCACCATTTAAAAAAGGAACTTTAACAATTTTGCCATCGGGCATTTTGAAATTGTCATTCGTTCGTTCTTTATTGAGTGTATCAAAGAAAAGAACTGTCAGCCAGTTGCTGTAAAAGGTGTTATTTCCGCCAGAATCTTTAAAAAGCCGTTTAATGAAATCCCCCAAACCATCGGAATAACTTGTATCGCTTGCACCCAGCCAACCTTTTTTCTGTACAAAATAAAGAAACACAATGCGCCCTAAAAGTTTTTTCACAAAATCACGGATTGGTTTGCTTGCTTTGTCTTTTTCCTCTTTTGTAGCGTTGGCAGGAAACGAAATATTGAAAACAGATTTTCTATAATTTGATTCCTGAAGGTAATCGCAAAAATTTTGGTAGTGAAGAGTATATTCATCAAAGAATGCTTTGCTGAGTTTTTCAACAGAGAAAGCATTTACAAGTGATTGAAAATTAATTTCTTTTTCTGTGCTAAGTACTTCAAATCGTTCGGCAGCCGTTTTACAGGTTTCCGAAGGACCTAATAAAAAAGTGTATCGTTTTGCATTAGTAGTTTTCTCTTTTACACCTTTTTCGGTCAACACACTGTCTTTGGCAACCAATGTAAGCCTCCAAACATTTTTATTTGCAGGTGCAACAAAGTTGATTAATGCCGCTTGACCTGCAGTGAGCAGTTTGCGAACATATTGTTGAATGGCAACTTTACTGTGTTCAATCCTTACTTTTGGCTGCAACAAAACTTCGTAACAGGTAATTTCAGTACTATCGTCCAACTGGATATTTCCATAAATCCAAACTTTATCAATGGCAGTTGATTCCGATTTATTTGGAATAACCGGTGCTGGAACTAAACCAGAACTTAGCGTAAAACCAGAACTGAAAACCGGACTTAATACTTCCCGTGCAAAAAGTATCCTATCGTAAGGTTTGTGCAAAGCATTTTGTAATTGAATTCTGTTAGCTGCCATAATTAACTGAAACTTTGTGTTAAAACAATTTGTGGATTTACTATACCTCTGTTTGTTTTTTCGTAATGTAGACCTTCCTCTAAATTTGAAGATAAATCGTATCTGTCAAGAACCGAAATGAAAAGTTTATCAATAAATTTGTCTGGTTCCTTAATCAATCCCGCATTTGAAGTGAAATAGTCGTTGATAGATTTAGGCAAACCCTTTGATGCAAATGTTCCTTTTTTGATAATATCTAATGCACGTAATAAAGCCATCCTTTTTTGTTCGGTAGGTGCAATTTTTACGATTGCATTGATGTTGGAAATAGCTTTATTCTCCGCGGGACTTAGATTTTTCCTTGAAACAGTTTGAACATTCTCCTGATTTTTTTCTGACTTGAAATAATCCAAACCAGCTAAAGTTTGCTTGTGATGCAGTTCGTGAAGTTCAATTGCTTTTTCATTTTCGGGAGCTTTGAAAATCTTAACTGCCTGTAAAAAATTCATCTCAATTATATTCATTTCAGGAGTTATCAAACAAAAGATTCCCGGATGATTTTCACTTTTCAAATAAGTTAGTGAAGTACCCTGCAACGGGTAATTCATTTCTCCGTTTTCTGTATCAAGTAAAGTCAATTGCCTGCCTTCCGGTACTTTTCTTCCACATCTGGCTTTGTTTGGAATTTTTGATATATCAATGAAAATCTTGGGGTGTTTCTTTCTGAAATCTCTAAGTTCATTCAGATATTTAAGAATTTCGCTTTCCTCTTTTTGAATCTTGTTTCCGAATAAAGCACCTTCACCTTTTTCTTCGAGTATGGAAAATACTTTGTTGTCCTCGCCAAAAGCAGTATGAAATGCCTGTAGTTTTCGCAAAGCATTATTTACAAGATGAATTTGTGCATCACCATGAGCAGAAGGATAATAGTTGAACACGTAAATTCTATCAGCCTTTGAGCCAATTCGGTTAACACGTCCGATACGTTGCATTAAACGGGTTGAGTTCCAGGGCACATCATAATTTACTATCAAATTGCTTCGGTGAAGGTTTATTCCTTCTGCCAAAACCTCGGTTGTAATTATAATATCATAATCATCCTGCCATTTTTCTTCTTCAAGGTTTGCATCAAAATTATCCCTGATTGTGTTTTCAACATGTTTTCGGTTTTCAGCACTTACAGTAAGAACCTTTTTCTTAGTAATCTTCGAAAGTTTTAACGTTAATTCTTCTGCTGTTTCTTTTGATTCTGAGAATATGATTAGTTTACCGCTAACATTCTTTTTCGGTTGAAAAAATTCATCCTGAATCTGCTTTGCAAATTCAATGAGTTTCGGGTCTTTCTTAACTTTCTTCCATCGTTCGATTAAATCATCAACCTTTTCCTTATCCTGCATTAATAGGGCAACAAATTTTTTATCAAAAGCATCTTTTTGATATTCTTTGTTGTTTCCACCTTTCTCATTGATTTTTGCTTCTATTTCATCGTAACTTAACCCTTCTTCCAATAGTTTGTTTATGTCCAGGTCAGGGGCAATAAAAACACGGTTATCATCGAACATTCCAATCATATTGTCAATAGCTTTCTGAAATCTGGAAAGTGATTGGGTAAAGGCATAAAAACTACTTTCAAGACGTTTAACCAACAGAGTTTTCATAATTGCCGATAATCTTCCCGATATGGACTCAACGTTACCATACATTTTTTTGTCTTCCTCCTTGGTCAAAAATTCAATTGCCCGGTAACGGTAATAACCCAAGCCATCCACTTTATTTCCTACTTCATCAAGATTCGTAATAAGTGAAACTGTATCAAAAAAGAGTTCGCTTAATTTTCCGTCCAATTCATAATACAGTGGAATTGGGTCACCTACTTTGGGAAATTTTATTCCCTGAATATCCAAATCTTCCAGATATTCTTTATTGCTTTCAATATCGGTTCTTGTCCTGCGGATTACCAATGGTTCAACAACATCATCACGTAATTTTTGAAAAAGTGCTTTTAGTTTTTTTAGGTTTAATTTCTTCTCGTAAGCCAGCTTTTTGTACTGCTCATTAATTGGTTTGAAATATTCCTGAAGGTTTCTAATATTTTCAAGAGTACTGTTTCTCCTGTCTTGGAAAAGGTAAAGTTGATTTTCAATGTCTTGCGGTCTGTTATTTAATGGGGTTGCAGAAATTAGGATTACCTTCTTTCTTGAGTCTCCGTTTTCCGCAGCTCTCGACCGTGGCATTTTACAAATCTCCTGCAACGCCAAATACATTTCGGTATAATCGTTTCTGAATTTATGCGATTCATCAACAGCAATTAAATCAATTTCCTCAGGATTTGGATAAGAATAGTTTTGTCTGTCGAGAATCTTATGCAGACTGCCAAGGGTGATGAATGTAAAATGATTGTCAAGTTCAAAATCTTTTACTGTTCGTCTCCAACTATCCTCAATTGCAGGCGGAACGACAACTAAAATCTTTGTATGTGTTCCATTTTCGTAAATGAACTTTTTAATAATCATGCATGCAATAATGGTTTTCCCCAAACCAACAACATCAGCCAAAACAAAGCCGTTGTGTTTCATCATTATTGCATAGCCTTGATTGGCAGCATCTGATTGATATTTTAAACGAATGTATTTTGGTGGAAGGAGTAAATCAATATTGTAAGGGTCGTAATCAACTCGTTTACCAAAATACTCTATGAGCATTTTTATATAAAGTTCAAACGGAGTAAAATCGTCTTTCAAATAGGTTTGGTTTTTTATTCTATCTGCTTCTGCTTGCAAAATTGGAACTGATTCAGCCCAAAGTCTTTCAAATTCTTCTGTTGCAAACTTCACATCTTCATATTCTCGTAAGCTTACATTAAATTCGTAATTCGATTCTGGATTGGAACCAAGTCCGGCATCTGTCAAATTTGATGAGCCGGTAATTACTTCACATGGTGCGTATTCATTAAATGAGGCAGTTCGAAAAATATAAACTTTTGCATGAATCTTCTTTTTAGGGTGTGCTCTCAATTCAATTTTGCCACTAACCAAATCTTCAATGAATTGTAAAATTCCTTTTTCTGTTACTTCATCGTAGTTGGCTTCCTGAATATTTTTGATAATTTCTACTAAAAAATCTTCTTTAGTTTCTTCAGGATTTTCAAGGTACAACTGTCCTTTGTCGTGATATTTTTTAATTAATTTGTCAACATTAATTCCAACCAGAATTCTGATTTTAGGAATTTTGTCAAGGAATGCACGAACTTTGAAGTAACCGGAAGTCCTGAAATAACCAACCAAAGCATCGAAATGACGAATACTTTCAATATTTGTAAATACACCCTCAAATTTTTTGAGTAAGCTATTATCGTCCTGATTTGTAAAAAACTTTGTTGGCATCTATTGTTTCTTCTTTTTTAATTGATTAATGACTTCATCCAACCCTTCTATCAAATACTCTAATTTCCCATAATTTGAATTAACGCTGTCAACCAGAAATTTTATTTGCAGCTCTTTGTAATCTTCATTTAGTATTTGACTTAATGGTTTTAGATAGTCAATTGAAATAGGTCGTTCTCCACGCTCAACCTTACTTAGAGTAGATGTGTCAATGTCGAGTTGTGCAGCAACTTTTCTAAGTGGAAGGTTTTTTTCTTCTCTCAAACGTCTGATATATACACCAAAAGATTCTTGTTCCATTTGACTAATTTATTTGGACAATTTTGTCAAATATACACAATTTCTTGTTTCCGTTCTTATGTGGGAAGGCAAATTTGGCTCTTTGGCAAGCTTTGGTTTTAGCGATGGCTTGCGGGGCTTGACAATGTGCCAAATGTGGGCAGGCAGAAAAATTAAAAATGTGCGTTGGGAAAAATAAAAAATACAGAAGGGTCGGCAAGGGGTGTCGGCTAATTCTATTTCTACTTAATATTTCATTTTCATTTTGTCCTGTCACGATGGTTTACTTTTCAAATTTCAGTTGATTTCGTCTTTTTTCACGCTTGCTGGTAACTAGTTTATATGTGTACTAAAAGTAACAGATATTTCCCATATGGGAGTGTTATGTGTACCTTTGGTATCTTATATTTTGAGATCATCAAATGGGTTTTTAATGTTTTGCAATGCACGGTTACTTACGTGTGTATAAATCTCTGTTGTTTTTGACGATTTGTGTCCAAGCAATTCCTGAATATACCGAAGGTCGGTCCCATTCTCCAGTAAATGGGTAGCAAAGCTATGACGCAAACA
>NZ_PYGC01000025.1 GCF_003014495.1 Prolixibacter denitrificans
CGCATCTTAATGAACCGCTGTATACGAGGCCCGTACGTACAGTGGTGTGAGAGGTTCTCCGATAGGCATTTAGCCTATCGGCAGCCTACTCGATTGCCACACGTTTTTTATTTCCAAAATTCATATTTAAAATATCTTGGCACATAACCACGAATGCTTTTCAAAAGTCCATTTTCGTAATATTTATAGTTCAGCTCCCATTCATTTACTCTGTCATTCATAATTATCGAATGAATTTCTGATTTTATAAGTTGGCCTTTTTCATCGAAATGATTCGTAATTGTTTCATCGTCTTTAAACTTCTCCAAATCATTATAGTCCTTATAAGCAAGGGTATTGGGAATTCCGTTAATAGTGTCTGTTATCTTTTTAAGTTTAGGCTCTAATTCAAATCCGTAAAAACGATTGACGTAAAAGTCCTTATCGTATTCTGTGGTTTTTTGATAAAAAATTACTGAATCGTTCTTACTCGTAGTTGTCGAACTGAAAGGTTTGTGATAGTATTTTGTTTCGTAGACAAAATTTCCTACTTTTTCAATGGATGACTTTAACTTACCATTTTTTCCATATTTGAAAGTTGTAGTATCTTTTCCAACTGAATCTATTATTCTAACCAGTTGATTTTTATTGTTATATTCAAATAGATTTACTTTTTCAATCCCTTTTCTTTTTCTTGTTTTACGATTGTACGAAGCGCTATATTTAGTCGAGCGTATTCTTTTTCCAGTTTGGTCAAATTCTATGATTTCAGACAAGTCTTTTGGTGAATTCATATAAACAAATATTTTCTTTACTTGTCGGTTTGTGTATATGCTATCGGGTTGCAATCTATTTGCAATTTGTCCAAAACTGCAAATTGGTAAAGAAATTAGTATTAAAAAAAGAATTTTGTTCATTCTTGGTAATTTTGCTTTTCAAATGTGTGGCAACTAGTGTGTATCAATATTGTTGTTATTTCTCTTATATCAGTTGATGAGTTGTTGTTATACACCCATATTGGGATGTATTGTGTACATTATTATGTTGAATGTTCGAAAACTCAACGACAGATCTCTTTATCTTTTTCATTTGATGCTTTGACGCATGGAGGTAAGTTTCCGCTGTCTGACTCGATTTGAGTTTCATATGGTCTGGTCTGTTTTCATTTTGTTGGTTATTAAGGCACTTCAAGTTATTATTTTATTTGATAAAACTTATTGTTCATCAAATAAAATCGATTGAATTTCACACCAAAAGCCCCGCACTCCGCGGGGCTTTTCGGTAGCTTAATTTTTGGTGAGGGCAATGGTGAGGTCGGTGGTTTCGCCGGAGTTCACCACAATGTCGAGCAATTTCTCGGTGTACCCGAGCTTGCCGGCTTTCACCTGGTACATGCCGGACTGCAGCGATTTAATCCGGAACCCGCCTTTCTCGGCGCTTTTCTTCTGCACCGGGGCATGTCCGTTCAGCGGCAGCAGCATCAGCTCAATCTCCACACCCGAAATGGCCTCCAGGCTCACCGCATCGAACACCTTCCCGTTCACCGCCAGCGATTCGGTCCCCACTTCAATCACCTTGCGTGCATCCATATAACCCACATACAAATTGGCATTGCTGTTGCGCACAATCTCTATCAGGTTGTCAATCTGCTTCAGCACACCATCGGTATCGCGGAACAACTGCTCCGTTTGCTTCGTTTGCCTCACTTGTGCGGTGATGCTGTCGCGCCGCATGGGAATCGCCTTGTTAAACGCGTCAATCTTCGCCTTGTAAGCCGTCTGCGTTTCGGCGGTAATGCCGAAGGTGGCCAGCTCCTCAAGGTTTGCCTCGGCGATGTCGTACAACTTTTCCGCGCTACTGCTCAGGTCGGAATCGGAGATGTACCGCAGCTTACTCTCGGTGTAGTAGGTGTTCTTCAGTAGCTCGGGGCGGTTGTTCTGCCGTGCATAGGAGCTCAGCCGGCTCGACACTTCAAGGGCAGCCACCACCAGGGCATCCTTCGTTTCCTGCTTGTAGTCGGACAGACCGGTCCAGTTGTTCGACTCGTTGGCCGCTGCCTTCTGCAGCTTCACGATGTTCTCACCTAATTGAGTGTGGTACGCAGGGAGATTGGGAAGCAGGTTGACCGCTTCGCTGTTTTCGACCAGGAAATCATTGACCACCTGGTACATTTTCAATTTTGCTTTCTGAAATAAATTCATATAAAAAAGTTTTAAAGGTTAATTAATCGTATACATAACAGGCCTCTATGCCTATATCGTCATGTATCGGCAGTGTACATTGATTTCATTTGGCACAATCGGGTCCCGTTCTTCATTGTGCTGATATGAAGTCATTTGTAAGGAGAAAAAGTCTGCTAGGGGACAGTCTAGTGCAATTAAAACTACGACCTAAAATGTTTATTGTGCTAACTGTTTCAGCGTGACGGATATATGATAAATACACTATCCCAATGTTATCATACCACCTTTTCGCACACCCGATAAATAAAGGGATAGCGCACACCATAACTTTCTGAAAAGTTTTTTAAATTATTTTGAAAGTTTTTGTATCTAATTGTGTATGTGCATACATGGGAGGGTTATGAGAGGGTTGACTTCTTAAGATAGTTGTTAAAAGAGTTACAGGTTTCATGTTACAGGTTTCAGGTTGAGCTTTGCGGTTGCTGTGGTTTCTATTGTTACTATCGTTTCTGTAGTTAGAGGAAGGAAGCATGTGCTATGCTGTTTAGTTTAATCGACCGCTTAATTATTCATTACTCATTTCTCATTGTTCATTGGTTTAAAGGTTTTAGGTTTCGCTGCGCAGTTACTGTTGTTAGGAAAAAGACAGTAGACTCCAGACATTAGACGATATAGAATGGTCTTTCGATTGTTCATTACTCATTTCTCATTACTAATTGTTTTTAGGGTTTCAGGTTGCGGTGCGCGGTTAGAAGAGTTTCTGTTGTTACTGTAGTTTCTATTGTTACTATCGTTTCTATTGTTCTGCTTCGATGAGGGGATTCTTTGTGTTCTTTGTGAAAAATCCTTAGTGTCCTTCGTGGTAAGAAATTATACCACAATGGACACAAAGTAAGCACAAAGGTCACAAAGGCATTATTGAATGACTTGTCGCTCACATTTCCGTTAGCTGCCCGGGTTCTAGGGCAGGATATATTGCGACCGTGCGGTATCCGGTTTCAGGTTGAGAAAGAGGTTTCTATCGTTACTATTGTTTCTGTAGTTTCTATTGTTCGGCTTCGATGTTCCATTGTGCTGCTGCTGTAGGGCCACGATATATTGTGGCCGTGTGATATTTAGGTTTCAGGTTGAGAAAGAGGTTTCTATCGTTACTATTGTTTCTGTAGTTTCTATTGTTCGGCTTCGATGTTCCATTGTGCTGCTGCTGTAGGGCCACGATATATTGTGGCCGTGTGATATTTAGGTTTCAGGTTGTGGTTCGGGATTTATCATGCTACTCACCCCGCCCGTCCTGCGTCAGGAGCGCCTCCTCTCTACCCGAAGAGAGGAGGTAGGGAACGGTGGTCTTTTCAACAAAGTAACTTCGGCCTTTTCAACAAAGCCGCCTCGTTCATCTCCCGATACCTTTGTTTCATCAAAACAATTAAAATTTTGAAATGATGGAACACAACAACTATCAGGGAGCGTTACAAAAAGCACTGGGTAGTGGCTTTAACGCACAATCGACAGCAAACGAAGTTATCAGGGGTATGAACCTCGAAGGTAAAACAGCCATTGTTACCGGGGGCAATACCGGTATCGGTTTGGAAACAACCAAAACACTGGCATCAGCAGGAGCTGTGGTGATTGTTCCGGCACGCGATGTTGAGAAGGCGAAACGCAATCTAAGCGGCATTCCTAATGTAGAAATTGAACCGATGGATTTAATGGTTCCGGAATCAATCGATGCATTTGCCGAAAAGTTTTTAAACTCCGGCAGACCAGTTCATTTGCTGATCAACAATGCCGGAATTATGTGGGTTCCCCTGCGTAGGGATAACCGGGGTATCGAATCGCAATTGGCGACCAACTACCTCGCACAGTTTCAACTCACGGCAAGACTCTGGCCGGCACTGAAGCAAGCCAATGGTGCCCGGGTCATCAACGTTTCTTCCCAGGGGCATCAGTTTGCTCCCTTCAACTTTGAGGACCCGAACTTCGGGCAACGGGAATACGAAACACTCGCCGCTTACGGGCAATCAAAAACTGCTGTCAACCTGTTTTCACTGGAATTGGATAATCGGGCAAAAGATTTCGGTGTGCGCTCCTATTCCCTGCATCCGGGGTCGATACAAGGGACGGAACTGGCAAGAGAGGCTTCGTTGGAGCTTTTCCAACAAATGGGATTTTTGGATGAGGAAGGAAACATGAAACCGGAAGTTCTGGCTTCATTAAAAACCATTCCGCAGGGAGCCGCAACAACGGTTTGGGCAGCGACCAGTCCGTTACTGAATAACCTGGGTGGTGTTTACTGCGAAGATGCGGATGTGGCAGAAATCAACCACGAACAAACCTTCACGGCAGGAGTAAAAACCTACTCGTTGGATGAGGCCAGCGCCAAACGATTGTGGAGGTTGAGCGAGGAAATGACCGGGATACCATTCATTGTTGATTGATAGGGATCGGTTTCAACAAAAAGAAGTTGTATGATTCTTTCTATTTTTGTGTTATTGATTTCGTTGTTAAAGGCTATGAAAAAGCAAATTAATGGAGTATAAAGCCAAATATATCACCGAAGACATCAAGTTGTCCTCTTATGAGGATAACTTTTTTAAGTCAGATATCATGTTTGACCATCACATGCTCGTCTGGTTCATCTCAGGAGAGACGAAAATTGTGCAATCGGACGCTACCTATTATTTCAAGACAGGAGATATATTTTTAATTCCACGAAATCAGCTGGCTACCATCATCAACTATCCGAAGCACGGACAACCCCATAAAACGGTTGTGATGCATCTCTCCACAGAAAGGTTGAGAGAATTCTACTCCAGGCTTGACATTCACCCAAAACCTTCGGCTTCGCCACACATATTGAGTTATAACAATCATCCGTTGTTGCAGAGTTGCCTGTCTTCTTTGATACCTTATTTTGAGATGAGCGATATACCGGAAGATATAGCTTCATTAAAAATAACGGAAGCTGTTAGCATTCTCAGAAGTATCGATCAAAAGATTGACCATGTTTTGGCCAATTTTGAGGAACCGGGAAAAGTCAACCTGGCTGAATTCATGGAGAAAAACTACATGTTCAACATGACGACGTCAAAGTTTGCTTACCTCACCGGGCGTAGTCTGACCACTTTCAAGCGGGATTTCAAAAAAGCTTTTAGCATGACACCCCAGAAATGGCTAACCCGGAAGCGCCTGGAGTTGGCACATTATCAGCTGAAGGAGAAGAACAGAAAACCGGTTGACGTTTATCTCGAAACCGGGTTCGAGAATCTGTCACATTTTTCCTACGCCTTCAAAAAACAGTACGGATGTTCTCCTTCACAACTACTGCCAGGCGATCATAACATTGACCTGTCCCGGTAGCTGTTGGGGCCGAAGCAATGACGTCAGGACAGTTGTTGCTGGTGGAGCAGTTTCAGGTTGCGCTTCGCGGTTAGGATGGTTTCTGTTGTTACTATGGTTTCTATTGTTACTGTTGTTATAGGGTTACAGGTTTCATATTTCAGGTTTCAGGTTGGGGAAGAGGTTTCTATGGTTTCTGTAGTTTCTATTGTTCGGCTTCGATGTTCCTTTGTGCCGCTGCTGTCGGGCCACGATATATTGTGGCCGCGTAGTATCTATGTTTCAGGTTACGCTGTACGGTTGCTGTTGTTATAGGTTTACATGTTACAGGTTTCATGTTTCAGGTTGTGGTGCGCGGTTAGAAGAGTTTCTGTTGTTGCTGTGGTTTCTATTGTTCCGCTTCGATGTTGCTTTGTGCTGCTGCTGGTAGGGCCACGATATATTGTGGCCGTGTGATATCCATGTTTCAGGTTGGGAAAGGTTTCAGGTTGTGGTGTGCGGTTGCTGTTGTTATAGGGTTACAGGTTTCATGTTTCAGGTTGTGGTGCGCGGTTAGAAGAGTTTCTGTTGTTACTGTAGTTTCTATTGTTCTGCTTCGATGAGGGGATTCTTTGTGTTCTTTGTGAAAAATCCTTAGTGTCCTTCGTGGTAAGAAATTATACCACAATGGACACAAAGTAAGCACAAAGGTCACAAAGGCATTATTGAATGACTTGTCGCTCACATTTCCGTTAGCTGCCCGGGTTCTAGGGCACGATATATTGTGGCCGCGTGGTATCTTGGTTTCAGGTTGGGAAAGGGTTTCAGGTTTCAGGTTTCAGGTTACTAGTTACAGGTTGTGGCTCCCTGAATATGGTTGACCGGTTTTGTTAATTATTGACTTAGTTTAATTCAATATTTTCATACTTGTTGTTGGACAGAAATGTGTGTTG
>NZ_PYGC01000026.1:0-1813 GCF_003014495.1 Prolixibacter denitrificans
AAAAAACGGGCGTTGATTTCCGGGTACTGAAGCTTTGAGAAAAAGGCGAAAAAAGATTTGGAGATAACGCGAAAAGATTTCTATCTTTGCAACGCTTTTTTCGGCCCGTCCGACGGCAACTGAAGGGTTGGGCAGTAAGGAGCGAAGATTTAAGAAGAATACAAGTTCATTGAAAATATTGAAAAGGAAAGAAGATAAGCACCAGAAGTTCAATTTTCTTTTAGAGGAAAAAACTGATCGTGCCAGGCAAATAGACATTTAAACTTTTTGATTACAACGAAGAGTTTGATCCTGGCTCAGGATGAACGCTAGCGGGAGGCTTAACACATGCAAGTCGAACGGTAACAGGTCCTTCGGGACGCTGACGAGTGGCGCACGGGTGAGTAACGCGTATGCAACCTGCCCTGTACAGGGGGATAGCCCGGAGAAATCCGGATTAATACCCCATGGTTTCTGTGATTCGCATGTTTTACAGAATAAAGTTTCGGCGGTACAGGATGGGCATGCGTGGCATTAGCTTGTTGGTAGGGTAACGGCTTACCAAGGCGACGATGCCTAGGGGTTCTGAGAGGATGATCCCCCACACTGGGACTGAGACACGGCCCAGACTCCTACGGGAGGCAGCAGTGAGGAATATTGGTCAATGGGCGAGAGCCTGAACCAGCCATCCCGCGTGCAGGATGACGGCCCTACGGGTTGTAAACTGCTTTTCTGCAAGAAGAATGGTCACTACGTGTAGTGATTTGACGGTATTGCAGGAATAAGCATCGGCTAACTCCGTGCCAGCAGCCGCGGTAATACGGAGGATGCAAGCGTTATCCGGATTCATTGGGTTTAAAGGGTGCGTAGGCGGCTATATAAGTCAGTGGTGAAATGCTGCAGCTCAACTGTAGAACTGCCATTGAAACTGTATAGCTTGAGTGCGCCTGAGGTAGGCGGAATGAGTAGTGTAGCGGTGAAATGCTTAGATATTACTCAGAACACCGATTGCGAAGGCAGCTTACTAAAGCGTAACTGACGCTGATGCACGAAAGCGTGGGGAGCGAACAGGATTAGATACCCTGGTAGTCCACGCCGTAAACGATGATAACTCGCTGTTGGCGATACACAGTCAGCGGCTTAGCGAAAGCATTAAGTTATCCACCTGGGGAGTACGATCGCAAGGTTGAAACTCAAAGGAATTGACGGGGGCCCGCACAAGCGGAGGAACATGTGGTTTAATTCGATGATACGCGAGGAACCTTACCTGGGCTTAAATGTAGAATGACCGTTGCCGAAAGGTGACTTCCCTTCGGGGCGTTTTACAAGGTGCTGCATGGTTGTCGTCAGCTCGTGCCGTGAGGTGTCGGGTTAAGTCCCATAACGAGCGCAACCCTTATCGTCAGTTGCTAGCAGGTCAAGCTGAGGACTCTGGCGAGACTGCCACCGTAAGGTGAGAGGAAGGTGGGGATGACGTCAAATCAGCACGGCCCTTATGTCCAGGGCTACACACGTGTTACAATGGTCGGTACAAAGGGCAGCTACCTGGTAACAGGATGCTAATCCCAAAAGCCGGTCTCAGTTCGGATTGGAGTCTGCAACCCGACTCCATGAAGCTGGATTCGCTAGTAATCGCGCATCAGCCATGGCGCGGTGAATACGTTCCCGGGCCTTGTACACACCGCCCGTCAAACCATGGAAGTTGGGGGTACCTGAAGTCTGCAACCGCAAGGAGCGGCCTAGGGTAAAACCAATGACTGGGGTTAAGTCGTAACAAGGTAGCCGTACCGGAAGGTGTGGCTGGAACACCTCCTTTCTGGAGCCGACACGATAG
>NZ_PYGC01000026.1:2171-5670 GCF_003014495.1 Prolixibacter denitrificans
GTATGGGGGATTAGCTCAGTTGGCTAGAGCGCTTGATTTGCATTCAAGAGGTCATCGGTTCGACTCCGATATTCTCCACAAAGGGTGTAAACACCAGGAAAGTTCATAAAGAAACGTATTGGAACACGAAGGATTAGGCTGGCGCCTGGAAAAGGAAAGGGTTCGATTCCCTGCAATCCACATATCCTGAAAGGGATGAAGTTCATTGACATGCTGGAAGAAAAACAACAGAGTTACAAGAGAAACGCCGAAGGATAAAACCTTCGAACAAGGCGAGAGAAAGTACGAAAGGGCGTACGGGGGATGCCTTGGCTCTCAGAGGCGAAGAAGGACGTGATAAGCTGCGAAAAGTCGCGGGGAGGTGCAAATAACCGTTAATCCGCGAATATCCGAATGGGGCAACCCACCATATATAAGTATGGTATCCTGTTATGCAGGAAGCTAACCCGGAGAACTGAAACATCTAAGTACCCGGAGGAAAAGAAAACAAAAGTGATTCCCCTAGTAGTGGCGATCGAACGGGGATAAGCCCAAACCGGAAGTGTTTCGGCACTTTCGGGGTTGTAGGACTGCGCTATACGAAGTAAGACGAAACGGAAGTGTTCTGGAAAGTCACACCAAAGGAGGTGAAAGTCCTGTACGTGTAAGGCTTGCGGAGTTAGCAGTATCCTGAGTAGGGCGGGACACGCGAAATCCTGTCTGAATCTGCCAGGACCATCTGGTAAGGCTAAATACTACTGAGAGACCGATAGTGAACCAGTACCGTGAGGGAAAGGTGAAAAGCACCCCGAACAGGGGAGTGAAAAAGTACCTGAAACCGTACGCCTACAAGCGGTCGGAGCCCTTTAGGGGGTGACGGCGTGCCTTTTGCATAATGAGCCTACGAGTTACTCCTCACTGGCAAGGTTAAGTGGTTCAGCCACGGAGCCGAAGCGAAAGCGAGTCTGAACAGGGCGGTATAGTCAGTGGGGGTAGACGCGAAACCATGTGATCTACCCATGACCAGGTTGAAGTCCCGGTAACACGGGATGGAGGACCGAACCAGGGGACGTTGAAAAGTCCTTGGATGAGTTGTGGGTAGGGGTGAAAGGCCAATCAAACTTGGAAATAGCTCGTACTCCCCGAAATGCATTTAGGTGCAGCCTTGGTTATGAGTCTTGCAGAGGTAGAGCTACTGATTGGATGCGAGGGCTTCACCGCCTATCAACTCCAGACAAACTCCGAATGCTGCAAGATGCTCACCAGGAGTGAGGGCGCGGGTGCTAAGGTCCGTGTCCGAGAGGGAAAGAACCCGGACCATCAGCTAAGGTCCCCAAGTGTATGTTAAGTTGAACAAACGAGGTCTGATTGCATAGACAGCTAGGATGTTGGCTTGGAAGCAGCCATTCATTTAAAGAGTGCGTAACAGCTCACTAGTCGAGCGGTCGGGCGTGGATAATAATCGGGCATTAAACATACCACCGAAGCTATGGATTGTAAATTTATTTACAGTGGTAGGGGAGCATTCCGGTCAGCGCTGAAGGTGTACTGCGAGGTATGCTGGAGCGTCCGGAAAAGCAAATGTAGGCATAAGTAACGATAAGGCAGGTGAGAAACCTGCCCGCCGATAGACTAAGGTTTCCTGATCAACGCTAATCGGATCAGGGTTAGTCGGGACCTAAGGCGAAGCCGAACGGCGAAGTCGATGGCGAATCGGTTAATATTCCGATACTTCTCTAGACTGCGATGGGGTGACGAAGTGATGAAAGACCCGCGTACTGACGGAATAGTACGTTGAAGGGCTTAGGTGTTGATACCGGTAGGCAAATCCGCCGGTAGAGCCGAAACCCGACAGTACCGAGAGCCTTCGGGCAATCGGATAGTGGTCCTAAGGGCTTCCGAGAAAAACCTCTAAGCTATAGGTGTAGAGAACCCGTACCGTAAACCGACACAGGTAGTCAAGGAGAGAATCCTGAGGCGCTCGAGTGATTCGTGGCTAAGGAACTAGGCAAAATGGCCCCGTAACTTAGGGAGAAGGGGCGCTGGCGCGAGCCAGCCGCAGTGAAAAGACCCAGGCGACTGTTTATCAAAAACACAGGGCTATGCTAAATCGCAAGATGATGTATATGGCCTGACACCTGCCCGGTGCCGGAAGGTTAAGAGGGGATGTTATACTTTCGGGTAGAAGCATTGAATCGAAGCCCCGGTAAACGGCGGCCGTAACTATAACGGTCCTAAGGTAGCGAAATTCCTTGTCGGGTAAGTTCCGACCTGCACGAATGGTGCAACGATCTGGGTACTGTCTCGGCCACGAGCTCGGTGAAATTGTAGTAGCGGTGAAGATGCCGCTTACCCGCAACGGGACGGAAAGACCCCGTGAACCTTTACTGCAACTTCACATTGGTTCTGGGTAAGTGATGTGTAGGATAGGACGGAGACATTGAAGCGGGTTCGCCAGGATTCGTGGAGTCATCCTTGAAATACGTCCCTTTGCTTGCCTGGGGCCTAATCCAGAAATGGAGACAGTGTGTGGTGGGTAGTTTGACTGGGGTGGTCGCCTCCAAAAGAGTAACGGAGGCTTCTAAAGGTGCGCTCATGGCGATTGGTAACCGCCAGCAGAGCATAATGGTATAAGCGCGCTTGACTGTGAGACTCACAAGTCGATCAGGTAGGAAACTAGAGCATAGTGATCCGGTGGTTCCGTATGGAAGGGCCATCGCTCAAAGGATAAAAGGTACTCCGGGGATAACAGGCTGATCGCTCCCAAGAGCTCATATCGACGGAGCGGTTTGGCACCTCGATGTCGGCTCGTCACATCCTGGGGCTGGAGAAGGTCCCAAGGGTTGGGCTGTTCGCCCATTAAAGTGGCACGCGAGCTGGGTTCAGAACGTCGTGAGACAGTTCGGTCCCTATCTGTTGTGGGCGTAGGAGACTTGAGAGAGCCTGACGTTAGTACGAGAGGACCGCGTTGGACATACCTCTGGTTTACCAGTTGTTCCGCCAGGAGCACCGCTGGGTAGCCATGTGTGGAAGAGATAAGCGCTGAAAGCATCTAAGCGCGAAGCTCGCCTCAAGATGAGGTCTCCTTAGAGGGTCGTTGGAGACTACGACGTTGATAGGTCGCAGGTGTAAAGACGGTGACGTCAAAGCCGAGCGATACTAATTGCCCGAAACTTTCCTTGCCGGTTTTATAAATTGGTGTTTTTGTTGTAATGAAATTGTTTTCTTCCAGGGTTCATGTCAGTAATAGTGAAGTTTTAAGTCGAAAGATTTAAGTTTTAAGAAAAGGGAGAAAGCCGAAAAGCGAAGTCCGGCCCGACATCAAAGAACATCTTAACACTTAACACCTAAAACTTAATCACTATTGCAAAAAATATTGTATAGCTGAAAAGCAAAGCTGAAAACTTTAGGTGGCTACAGCGACGGGGTTCCACCTCTTCCCATTCCGAACAGAGAAGTTAAGCCCGTCAGCGCCGATGGTACTGCAGAGATGTGGGAGAGTAGGTCGCCGCTTATTTTA
>NZ_PYGC01000027.1 GCF_003014495.1 Prolixibacter denitrificans
CGCATCTTAATGAACCGCTGTATACGAGGCCCGTACGTACAGTGGTGTGAGAGGTTCTCCGATAGGCATTTAGCCTATCGGCAGCCTACTCGATTGGCGTTTCGTTGTTAATTTTTCCAGTCAATTTATCTTTCTTTTTTGCTGCATTTTTTCTGTCTGTCGTGCGTTTGGGTAGGCAAGCTCTTTTGCAGGTTTTGGTCTTAGCGTTGGCTTGTGCGACCTGCAAATGTGCTTGACTACGAAGCATTGGCTATTCTCCTATAAGTCCTTTCCAATGTAATTTATCCTTTGTTTTTAAGTAATCAATTAAATCTTTAATAGCACCATCAATTTGTAATATTTTATCATCGTGTTGCTGTAATTTTTCCAATTGATTTTGGTGCGAAAACCAATTCAAAAGTTTTGTGTTGTGATGTGGCTTTTCTTCTGGATTAAATACAAGTTCAACTCTTGAATCTACAGTACTTGAATTATTTGCAGGATATTTAGATAATGTATAAAGTTCAACAAATCGTCTTAAAGCGTTTGGTAGTAAAATTAAATACGGAAAATTGCTCTTTGTAGTACTATTGTGATATTCAAGAAGAATATTAAATATGCCTACATATTCTGATTTGTGTTCACTAAATGTTTTTGGTAATTTTTCAATTATTGAGTTATTTGTATCAGCTCTCCTTACCCAGTAAAACGGTCTATTTTCTTCATTTGTATTACCCTTAATATTGTTAAATAATTTAGTGTCACGCATTACTGAGAAAAACTCAAAATTATGAGTAGAAATAAACAACTGAGCAAAATCAACAGGTGATTTTAAGCCTTTAAATATTTCAGTTCTTTTATTTTCAAAAGCATTATCTAATGTTAATTCTAATTTATCCTTTAATGAATTCAATTTATCTTGAATAACTCCTTTATCATTTATATAACCATTGGCAATCAAGTTTAACCATAATTTTTCTACATCAAGATGCAAATTACTAAACTGAACTTTTGATAACGAGCACTTGTGAAAGAAACTCATAATTAAAGACCGTACTTGAAAAATGTGATTACTATCCAAACTCGAAATTGGGTCGTCAATAAATACAATTGTATTTGGCAATTTTGGAGGTTCTTCTTCTCTAAGTGCTTTTAGTTCTGTCAGAAAATAAGCAAATGCAATAGCAGACTTTTCTCCTTCACTTAAATTACTTGCAGGATGACCGCTTCTTTCAAGTGTAAATTTATCATTGCGTATTTCAATTTTGATGTCTTTTCTATGAAGCAGTATCTCTAAAATTTCATTTAGTTCTTCCTGCCCTTTAACATTACTTTTAAGTTGAGCTTCAAGGGCTAATTTATCAGCTTTGTTTATATTAATTTTAGTATTGATATTTAATATGATTGACTCAGCTTTGTCTTTGTCAGCTTCTTTTTTATTGTAATTTTCATCTTGTAAATATTCTGCTACATAATGATTTAATATTTTTTCTAATGCATTTTTCTTATTATCGTCAAATTCATTTAACCAATCATTATGTGCTTTTACAGCTTTATTTATTTCCTTAAAATCTTCTTCAAAGGTTACAAGCTCAATTTTAGTTGCAGGAATGCTATTAAAATAATCTGAAGTTTTTCGTTTTAAATCAGTTTCTAATGTTGAAAGTTGAATTTTGTATTTTTTTACCGTTTCTCCGAAATTATCTACAGCTTTTTGATAGGCTGATTGAAAACCATTAACCAAGTTTTTTTTATCCGGGAATGTGATTTTTAGTTTCTCTTTTTCAGATTTTATCTTCTCTTGTGTTAATGCAACGGAATCTTGAATTTCCTTGAGTTTTTTAGAATAGTATGAGTTTAAATCACTTATCCTATTCACTGGCAAGGTTTTCGTGCAAAACTTACATTCCGACTCACCTTCGTGCAATTTTATTCCAGTTTGAACCCAATGAAACAAATCTTTATCTTTATCTAATTCAGGAAAAGGAATTGATTTGGGTGCAGTGTCTTCTAAAATTGTTTTTACTTCTTCTGAAAGAGTTTTAAGCTCTTCTGATAAACTATAATCTTCTTTTTGTGGTTCGTAATCTTTGGATACAACGGCATCCGATTTTGTTTTATCTTTTTCTATACTTGATAAAATGTATTTTGGCAAATCATTTTTCACATTTCCAGCAATTATTCTAAAATGTGAAATATTAAAATCATCTCGTGTTAATTTATTATCTAAATAGTTTTCACGTATATCTTTTGCTTTATCAGTAAACTTGCTGCCTGTTTTTTTATCATATTTACTAAACTCATCAACTACTTTCTGATAACGGTTGTCCCTAATATTTTCTAACTGAGTTTTCTTTTTATCTAATTTCTTTATTTTCTTTACTAGCTCACCTGACGGGTCCCCTAGATAAAATGAGATTGGATTAATGTCTAAATCCATATCATCCGAAATAAAAACGTCTTTAATATATTGAGTATTGAATACTTTAACGTCAAATGGGAAATTATCTAAGTCTTCTTTCTTATAATTTGTACTTAAACCATTTATTTCAGCCGTTATTTCAAATTCAGAAGTTGGGTAAATCCAATGTTTTTCTCTATGGTTTATACCTTGAAAAAGTCTTGAGAGTGTAGTTTTTCCTGAATAATTCCATCCATAAATCAAATTTTTCTTTTTGAAATCATCTAACCCATTCCAAGCAAAATTCTGGAAAACGCCAAAGTTCTTGAGTTTGTTTATTCTACTAATCATTGTTATATCGAAGTTACTTTCCAGATTTTCTTCTGTTGTCATCCTTGCATAACATTTGGCAATTTTCGGCAGTAGTCTGTCCGCCTAAATGCCAAGGTGTGATATGGTCGGCTTCCATTTCTTCAATTTTATATTCTTCTGTACAAACTGGGCAAATTCCTTTTTGTCTTTCGTATGCTTCTCGCTTTTGATTGTCTGTAAATGCTCGAATATTTAAAAATTTTTCCTTGCGTGTCAAAACATATTCGTAAATTCCTTTTTTGTTTGTCACATCTTCGTCCTGCATTAGTTTAGTGATTTCTTCTTCAAGTTTTTTGTGGTCAAATTTATTGTCCTTAAACTCGTTATAGAGAAAGCCCCATTGTATGCCTTTCATTTCTTTACGATACTTTGGAAAAACAGCCTTAACCCAATTGATTACGCTTTGAAAATATAACCATAAATCATTGGCATTTGGTTCGTGTTGTTGTTTCGCCATGTATTGCTCAATGTCGTCATTGCTAATCCACTTAATTGTAGTTTCTAAATAATCTTGCCTAATTGCTGTCCCATTCAAGTAGTCACCACCCAAACCGTATGCAGCACAGCCGTTTTTACTAAAGTACCTTTTTGCATCTGAAACCCACGAACCTGAATAAACTGCATTTCTTAATTCTTGGTCGGTCAGTTTTTCGCCTGCAATATTGATTGTCTTGAACCACTCTAATTTTTCACTATCTGTACCGCTACACAGATAAACCATTATTTTGTAGTTTAAAATTTGCTCTTGTTCATCTTTTTGTAAGTTGTGAAAGTATCTGTTTTTAAAGGCAAAATCTCCTTCAACGAATTGACTTACTGAAATTGTTCTTTGTTGACCATCAATCACTTCAAAGTTTCCATCTTCACGAACAGCCCAATACATCACATTCAAAGGAAAGTCTTTTGTAATTGTGTCAATTACTGCGTCACGCTGTTTGTCTTTGTAAATAAATTCTCGTTGATAAGGAGGGCGTATGTCCAATAATCCACCATAGCCGACAACTCCATTTTCTTCATTGTCTTGGTAGCCGTCTGTAAGCTCTCTGACGGTTATTTCTTTAAGTTCTATTTTCATTTTTGCACTTTCTTGTTTCTGATTATTATTCGGGAATAAGGAACTGTAACAACTCCATCAACCATCATATACAAATCACCGTCAACAGCTCCACGCTTCTGAACTTCTTTTCTGTATTTTTTATGTTCGGGTTTGTAGGGTTCTATTCCCATTTCAAGACCTAAATTCGCTATACCTACACCAATAATTTCAAATTGGTCAGGATTGTATTTGTCCATAAAAGTTATTGGAACGCCTATTAAACCGTCATAGTCCATAGGAATATCTTTAGTTACATCTACATTGATAGCATCAAAATTTTCAAACTTTGGATATTCTTCTGGTGTGTATTTTTTGTAAAGAATTAAATCTTCGTGTCGTTTGTTGATTTCAAGATTAGTAAACCAATGAACTCCCGAAACCCTAATCATTCCTTCTTTTCTATCTGTTGCTGTTGCGTAGTCTTCGTAATGCTCATTAATAAAATGTCCAGCACCACCTTTAAAACCATAACCTAACCAAAGTTTATTGTCCCTGATTAACGGGAAAATCTCTTTGTATTTTATTGCGTTTTGATGTCCAACAATTACAAACTTTTTGTCGTATTCAATAAGTTGTGAAACATATTCTCTGAATAACGAAAATGGTGGGTTTGTAACAACAATGTCCGCTTGTTTCAATAATTCAATACATTCCTTGCTTCTAAAATCTCCGTCACCTTTAAGTTTTTTAATTCCGATTTCTTCTGGGTCGGGAATATTATTTCCGTTTTTGTCACCAGTATATTCCAAATAAATCGCTTGTTCAGCATCGTTTTGACTAAACAAGTCCATATTTTGGTTTTTATAACAAGTAGCAACGAGTTTTTTAAGTCCAAGTTTTTCAAAATTATATGAGAAGTAATGAAAGAAATTGCTTACTCTTGGGTCATCACAATTGCAGTAAACAACTTTATCTTTAAAGTGCTTTTTGTAATACTTTAATTCTCTTTCAATGTCAGAAAGCTGAGTGTAAAACTCATCCTTTTTGTTGGTTTTAGCTTCTTGTAAGTTTTTATTTTTTGCTTTGTCAATCATTAGTCTTTTTTATTGTTCGTTGAATGCTAAAATACAATTTAATTCTTGGTTGTTTTGTGTGTCGGAAAAATGAAGGCTCTTTTGGCTGCGAAGTGGTCGCCTGTGCGTTTGGGCAGCCAAATGTGCCTGAATGTGCGGTGGGTTTCCATTTTCTTTGTCTTTATGCAGCAAAAATTCTTTTCTCATTCTGTCGTCTGTTTTGTCTTTTTACAATGAACGCCAACTAGTTTATATGTGTACTAAACCTACACTATATCTCCAATATGAGAGTGTTATGTGTACCTTTGGTATCTTATATTTTGAGATCATCAAATGGGTTTTTAATGTTTTGCAGTGCACGGTTACTTACGTGTGTATAAATCTCAGTTGTTTTTGACGATTTGTGTCCAAGCAATTCCTGAATATACCGAAGGTCGGTCCCATTCTCCAGTAAATGGGTAGCAAAGCTATGACGCAAACA
>NZ_PYGC01000028.1 GCF_003014495.1 Prolixibacter denitrificans
GCTACACTTATTGTTTAATCCGGAAAATTTGTATTTTTCAATTTTATCCGGAACTTACAAGTAAGTGTGCACATGCTCATGCTGGGCACACACAAAGTGTATAAATCATTGGGCGGAAAGTGCTAATTTCAAGGTCGTTACATCTAATAAACTTTGTAGCGGTTTGACAGGAAAGTGCTTCGAAATGCCCAACGCTTCATACACAAACCGTTACCAACAAGCCAAAGAAAGAAACGGCAGTGGTAATTTTGCAATGAGAAAAAAAGAAAAATGAGACAGCCAACCCACAAAACAGCACATTCACAAGCCCTGACACACAAGCCGATGCTTCAGCTTGCAAAAGAGCTGTTTTTTTGCCTACGCACTGGCGGTAAATTGATACATTTGTGATTATTAGAAACGGATTGATATAAAAATGACAATAGAACAATACATAGACAACATAAATCAACGCTATAAGTTAGGCAATGCGACTGAACATACATTTCGTGGCGATTTACAACAATTGATTGAAAGTTTAGTTCCGACAATTCGTGCAACAAACGAACCGAAAAGACAAAGTTGCGGAGCACCTGACTACATCTTGACAAAAAAGGATATTCCAGTTGGATTCATTGAAGCAAAAGACATTGGCGATACTGATTTGGAGGGGAAAAAGAAAACTGGACACAGAGAACAATTTGACAGGTATAAGGCTTCATTGAGTAATTTGATTTTCACAGATTATTTACGTTTTCATTTATACCACGACGGAGAACTGATTACTAAAATCGAGATTGGTGAAATTACAGACAAAGGGATTAAACCGCTTACCGAGAATTTCGCCAGTTTTGAAAACCTGATAAAAGATTTTTGCGTCCACATTGGACAAACGATAAAAAGCCCAAAAAAATTAGCAGAAATGATGGCGGGCAAAGCCCGCCTGCTTTCTGAAATTATAGAAAAGGCGTTGACCAGCGATGAAGAAAACGAAGAAAATAGCTCGCTGAAAGACCAAATGATTGCGTTTAAACAAATCCTGATACATGATATAACACCAAAGGGATTTGCAGATGTTTACGCTCAAACAATTGCATACGGAATGTTTGCAGCCCGACTGCATGATACTTCATTAAACGATTTCAGCAGACAGGAAGCCGCAGAACTTATTCCAAAATCAAATCCCTTTTTAAGAAAACTATTCGGTTACATATCAGGGCCAGACATTGACGACCGTATAAAATGGATTGTTGACAGCCTTGCAGATATTTTCTTAGCGACAAACGTAGAAGAAATTCTAAAAAATTACGGGAAATCAACAAAAATGGAAGACCCAATAATCCATTTTTACGAAACGTTCCTAAGCGAATACGACCCAAAATTGCGTAAAGCTCGTGGAGTTTGGTACACTCCGCAACCTGTTGTTAATTTTATTGTTCGTGCCGTTGACGATATTTTAAAATCAGAATTTGATTTACCTCAAGGACTTGCCGATACTTCAAAGACAACGATAAAAGTTGATATGCAAGGCAAAAAAGTTGACCAAGAAGTACACAAAGTTCAAATACTTGACCCTGCAACTGGAACAGGGACTTTCCTTGCCGAAGTTGTAAAACACATACATAAAAAATTTGCTGGTCAGCAAGGCATTTGGAGTAATTATGCAGAAACGCATTTATTGCCTCGTTTAAATGGTTTTGAGATACTTATGGCAAGTTATGCAATGGCACATTTGAAACTTGATTTGCTTTTAAAGGAAACAGGATTTAAACCAACCAAAGACCAGCGTTTTAGAGTATACCTTACTAACAGTTTGGAAGAATATCATCCTGATACTGGCTCACTTTGGGCTACGGTTTTTGCTAACGAAGCAAATGAGGCTAACCATATAAAGCGAGATACTCCTGTAATGTGTGTGATTGGAAATCCTCCTTACAGTGGCGAAAGCTCCAATCAAGGTGCTTGGATTATGAATCTGATGGAAGATTATAAAAAAGAGCCTGGAGGTAAAGTAAAGCTGAAAGAGAAAAATTCAAAATGGATTAATGATGATTACGTCAAGTTTTTACGATATGGTCAGCATTTTATTGAGAAAAATGGAAGTGGCGTATTGGCTTTTATCAACCCACATGGATTTCTAGACAATCCAACTTTTCGAGGAATGCGTTGGAATTTGATTAGAACATACGACAAAATTTTCACAATCGATTTACATGGCAATTCAAACAAAAAAGAAACCGCTCCAGATGGAAGTGCCGATATCAATGTTTTTGACATTCAACAAGGAGTTTCAATCAATGTTTTCATTAAAACAGGTAAGAAAAAAACAAACGAATTAGGCAAAGTATTCCATTATGATTTATATGGTAAAAGAGATAGTAAATATGATTTCTTAACTGAAAACACTTTAAAGTCTATAAAATTCACGGAACTTCAAAATGAAGCTCCAATGTTTTTCATGGTAAAGAAAGATTTTGAAATTAAGAAAGTTTATGAAAGAGGATTTAATGTATGTAAACTCTTTAAAGTTAGTGGCGCAGGCATTGTTAGTAAAAGAGATGCTTTGGCATTTCAAAATTCAAAAAATGAAATCAAAGAAAAGATAAACGATATTTACAATCTTTCTTACTCAGAAATTGAAACCAAGTATAATTTTATTAGTTGGAAAAGTAGAGATGGAAAAGTAGAGTTTTGTAAGGATAATGTTATGAAATTTGGTATTAAGGAAGAATTGTTTGTAAAATATGCATATCGCCAATTTGACAATAAATGGACATATTATACAGGCGATTCAAAAGGTTTTATTGGATGGCCTGTGAAGCAAGTAATGAGCCATCTTCTGAAAGATAATGTTGCATTAATTTTTTCAAGACAAACCTCAAGTGAATGGAAACATCTTTTTATTTCAAAACATATTGGAGACTTTAATATTACAGGCAATGCTGGGACTAATGGTTCTGGTTATTATTTTCCACTTTATCTGTACCCTGAAACCAATGGTCAACAAACCATTGAACAACAAAAAGAACGATTACCAAACCTGAATTCAGAAATTGTAAAACAAATAGAAGAAAAATTAGCATTAACATTTACGGCCGAAAAAGAAACAACCGAAAACACCTTTGCCCCAATTGATATTTTAGATTATATCTACGCAGTTCTATATTCGCCAACTTACAGGAAAAAATATAACGAGTTTCTGAAAATTGATTTTCCAAGAGTACCGTACCCAAAAGACACAGATAATTTTTGGCAATTAGTAAGTTTGGGCGGAGAAATACGCAAAATACATTTATTAGAAAGCCAAACCGTTGAAAATTATATCACTCAATACCCAATTGACGGTGATAATGTGGTTCAAAAACCGTCATTTGAAAACGAGAAAGTTTACATTAACGACACACAGTATTTTGATAATGTTCCCGAAACATCTTGGAATTTCTTCATAGGCGGTTATCAACCAGCCCAAAAATGGTTAAAAGACCGTAAAGACAGCAAACTGGAATTTGATGATATTTTACATTATCAGAAAATAATTGTAGCACTTTCGGAAACTGACAGATTAATGAAAGAAATTGATAAAATTGCGATTGAGTAAATGATAACGACATTAATTATATTTAGTATTCTAACGGTTATTGTAATAGGGTTTGTTCTTGTTTACAATCGTCATTCAAGGGTTATCAAGAAAATTGAATTTGCAGGTGAATACAGAAATAAGTTTGTTGAATTTGCTAACAAGTATTTTAAAACTTATGACCGTTGGAGCCGTTCAGGTGATTTTGATGGTGAACTTTATGTATGGCTTACAATGAATGTAAGTAAAATCCAAAGTTATGTTGGTTCATTTGGCGAAATGACATATAAACCTGCTTTTCAAAACTATATGATTAACAATTATCAAATAATTATAAATACAATACCAAAATTTAGAGAAGGTCAAGTTGAAAATTTTGATGTTGGTGCAGTTGATGACTGCTTGTTGCGATACATTGGTCATTTAGAAGAATACAGTAAAGACACTCGCAAGAATTTAAGAAATCCTATTGTGTGGTTTCGAGAAGGGTTTAAAGAAATTATGAGCATTCCGATTTTCATTCTAAGTTGGTTTGGTATCATTAGCAATCGGACAGTTAGTTCAATAAAAAACAGTTTGATTTACAAAGTAATTTCAGGTCTTATTGCTTTGGTGACTTTGGTAAGCGGGATTGTTACAATAATTGTTGGATATGACCAAACAAGAGAATTTATTAAAAAAATAATTGGATTATAATATGAAAAGCCCACGCTTCACAGCCACACACATTGCCAAGTCGCTCGAAAAGCCAACCGCACGGCCAAAACTTGTCAAAGAGTGTGTCTGTCCGAACGCACGAGGCACTGCAAAATTGATAGCTAATTGTTTGAAAATGAATAAAGGCCAGTTGGTAATCGAGTAGACTGCCCCGCCAGCAGAAACTGACGGGGAAAGCCTCTCACACCACCGTACGTACGGGTCTCGTATACGGCGGTTCGTTAAATCAT
>NZ_PYGC01000029.1 GCF_003014495.1 Prolixibacter denitrificans
TTGTGTGTGCCCAGCATGAGCATGTGCACACTTACTTGTAAGTTCCGGATAAAATTGAAAAATACAAATTTTCCGGATTAAACAATAAGTGTAGCGTGAGATTATTCCAGAGGGTGTAAGTCCCGTACGGGCGGGGGTAACGCCCCGAACCGTTAGCAAGTGGCAAGCTGGTTTACCGTGAGGTATGCAGTGAAGGAAGCCAACCGGCAAAACCCGGTACTGACGAACAGGAACCTGATATGAGGCTATGAGGACGGATGAGCAGGCACATCACTGTGACGTCCAAAAGCTCCTGCAAAGGAGGAGTTCCAAAGTAGTAGATCAGGCAGCGATTGGGTGAAGGAAGATGCTCTTACCTGGGGAGATCTCACCGTCCACGGGTTGGGCAGGGTGAGAAGTCAGCAGAAGCCATAGTAGCTGCAGGAAACGAGCCACGAACAGAGACCGTGGAGGCCTCACAAAGTAGCGAAGGGCTGAACATTAAGATGTTCCCAATTCGTTTAGGAACGGCCGTATAAGCTGTAGCCTCTACTTAGTCGGAACAGGGTAACCGAAAAATGAACAGGATGATTGAAGAGGTTTTAAACCGTCGGAACATGATGCGCGCCTACAGACAGGTGGTATCCAATAAAGGAGCCGCCGGAGTCGATGGTATGGATGTGAAGGAGCTCTACGGACATCTTGAAAAAAACAGGGTCCGTCTGGAAGCGAATATCCGGCAGGGGGAATATCTTCCGCAAGCCATCCTGGGAGCAAAAATCCCGAAGAGTAATGGGAAGAAACGGCTGTTAGGCATACCTACGGTAACTGACCGCCTGCTGCAACAGGCTGTAGGACAAGTGTTGGCTGTTAAGTTTGAAACGGAGTTCGCCGATCAGAGCTATGGCTTCCGGCCTAACCGGAATGCACAACAAGCGGTACTGAAAGCACAGGAGCATATCAACTCCGGTTTTCAATACATTGTTGATATTGATCTGAGAAGCTTCTTCGACGAAGTCGATCATTGCATCTTGTTGCAGTTACTCTATCGCAAGGTGAGATGTCCGCTTACGCTAAGACTCATCCGCAAATGGCTCCGGGCACCGATATTAGTTGACGGAAAACTAAAGAAACGGCGCAAAGGTGTACCCCAGGGAAGCCCGCTCAGTCCGTTATTGTCCAACATCATGCTGCATGAACTGGACAAGGAACTGAAAAGGCAGAACCTGCGTTTCGTTCGCTATGCCGATGACTTTAGCATCTACCTGAAGACGAAGACGACTGCCCGAAAAGTTGGCAACGATACCTTCCGTTTTTTACGGGACAGGCTCAGGCTCCCGATTAACCGGGAAAAGAGCGGCATCCGACGGCCGGTACAGTTCAATGTTCTGGGCTATGGTTTTGTGCCGACTTACCGAAAAGGCGAGAAAGGCCAATACCAACTGGTTGCATCGTATAAAAGCTGGAAGTGTCTGAAGCTAAAACTGAAAACAATCACCCGGAAAACCACCCCGATGAGCTTCGACGAGCGGATACAAAAGCTTGGCGAAGTAATGCGGGGCTGGTTGGGTTACTTTCGGTTGGCCAGTTTGCAGGTTAAACTGCAAGAGCTCGATGGGTGGATCAGAAACCGGCTTCGGTATTGTATCTGGCACCACTGGAAAAAGCCGGAACGGAAAAGGAAAAACCTGATTCGATTGGGTGTTCCACCGGAGCAGGCATACCAGTGGAGTCGTTCGAGGATGGGAGGTTGGGCAATTGCCCAGAGCCCGATTCTGGGAACTACAATAACGGTTGACCGGTTGCGAAAGCGAGGCTATGACTCCATGCTATCCTATTACGCAAAGGTTGCCCCGCATCTTAATGAACCGCTGTATACGAGGCCCGTACGTACAGTGGTGTGAGAGGTTCTCCGATAGGCATTTAGCCTATCGGCAGCCTACTCGATT
>NZ_PYGC01000030.1 GCF_003014495.1 Prolixibacter denitrificans
AAGAGGCTGTCCAAAAAGTAAAATTGGACAGCCTTTGTTTTTGTTGTCGCTTTAAGGTTTGTATCTTAAAGGTGCTAATGACAACACGATCAAACGTACGATTTAAAAGTGTTACTTCCCAACAGTCCGTACTGTTTCCGGGTAACCTAAGCGATAAAATAGCGGCTAATCACCCGGTTCGTCTGGTTAATCAGGTTGTTGACCAGTTAAACATAGACGATATTTTATCGACGTATAAAGGCGGCGGAACAAGTTCGTATCATCCTCGGGTAATGATTAAGATACTGTTTTACAGTTATCTGAACAATATCTATTCCTGCCGGAAAATAGAACGGCAACTTCAGGAAAATATCCATTACATGTGGCTTTCGGGTGAAGCAACGCCTAATTTCAGGACCATTAACAATTTCCGAAGTCAGAAATTAAAAAATAAAATCCATCAGTTGTTTGCCTCGATGGTTCGGTTGATGAACGAAATGGGGTACGTTAGCCTGGATGTACAATACATTGACGGGACAAAAATCGAAGCAACGTCAAATCGCTATACGTTTGTTTGGCGTGGCTCGGTTGAAAAATACAAGGATAAGCTTGAAGCCAAAATCGAAAAGGTATTAAAAGAGATTCAGGCAAGCATTGAAGTGGACTCAGCTTCCCCTGAAGAAGACAACCTGCCACAGCCGATTGATTCCGAACTGTTACAAAAGAAAATCAACCAGTTAAATGAACAACTCTCAAAACTGAACAGGAAACAGCAAAAACAGTTGAAACAACTGGAATCGGATTCGCTGCCCCAACTGAAAAAATACAAACAGCAACTCGAAACCCTGGGGCAAAGGAACAGCTACTCGAAAACCGATACCGATGCCACCTTCATGCGCATGAAAGAGGATCATATGAAAAACGGGCAGTTAAAGCCTGCTTACAATACTCAAATCAGCACGGAGAACCAGTTTATTACCCATTTTTCACTTCATCAGCGCGCCGGCGATACCAGCACTCTGATACCACACCTTGACTATTTTGAATCACTTTACAACAGGCGATCGTCCACGGTGGTTGCCGACTCAGGCTATGGCAGCGAAGAGAATTACCAACATCTGGAAAATCAGGGCATAAAAGCCTTTGTCAAGTACAACTACTTTCATAAAGAACAAAAAAGAAGTCAAAGGAATAATGCTTTTTTGCCGGCAAACCTGTATTACAATCAGCAAAAGGATTTTTATGTCTGCCCCATGGGACAACGCATCAGTAAGGTGGGGAGTAACAGTCGCAAAACACAGTTGGGATATGAATACCAGGTGAGTATCTACCAGGCACAAAATTGCACGGGATGCCCGCTTCGGGGGCTGTGCTATAAAGCCAGGGGGAACCGAAAGCTCGAAATCAACCACAATCTAACCCGATTACGCCGGTTGGCAAGAGAAAGGTTAACCAGCGAAGAAGGCCTTTACCACCGCAGTATGCGCCCCATCGAACCGGAAGCGGTGTTTGGGCAGCTGAAATCAAACAACAAATTTAACCGGTTTACCCTCAAAGGATTATCCAAGGTGGAAGTAGAGTTTGGGTTAATGGCCATTGGACACAACTTGAGGAAGTTAGTGGCCCTAACTATGTTCAAACATCCGAAAAATTCCGTTCCTTATACAATTATTTTCGTTTTTGAAGCAATATCCTGCACAAAAGCAGACATACAACAATGCCTACCAAAAATCAGGAAAATGTTCGGAACAATCAGGTTAGCTGCTTAAAAAATGAGGCCGCCCTTTTTGGACAGCCTCTTTTTTAT
>NZ_PYGC01000031.1 GCF_003014495.1 Prolixibacter denitrificans
CGCATCTTAATGAACCGCTGTATACGAGGCCCGTACGTACAGTGGTGTGAGAGGTTCTCCGATAGGCATTTAGCCTATCGGCAGCCTACTCGATTAGCTGTAGTTTTTTTACCATTTTATGTCGGGAAAATTGTCAAATTCAAGGTCTGTAATTTCACAATTTCGCTCTTTAGCTGATATTTCAAAAGAGGAAATCAAATCTTTATATTCCTGTCTCCATTCCGAAAAATAGTCACCGATTAACCTTGGAATGCTCCTAAATCGTTTCTTGCCAGTCCGAGATGAGACAAAATGAATATGTAGTGCTTGATAAATTATGAAGGCAAATTTGTTTGTAATGTTTATTCTTTGTCCAATGAAGTGTTGTATGACGTTTGCTCCTTCAGCATCATAGTCAAACATTGCCCTTTCAACCACGTACTCCAACATATATAGATTTGCTTGATGCAATTTGTCTGTTTGAATGTATCCTGCATTATACCTTAATGTTGCAATGAATATTAGTATATCAGTCCAAACGCAATGGAATCCGTAATAGTCCATTTCTTTATCATCTCCATCAAATATAAGTTTGTCAGTGAGACGATTACCTGAATATGCTTTTCGAATTTCGTAGGCAAAATTCATTAGTAGCTGATTTTGTGCTTTTAATCTTTCGTTATACTCATCTAAAGAATTTGCAATCTCGTGAACAGTTGAATAAAGACTGTTTAAATCTCCATAGTCTCCAAATATTGAAATTCCTGTTCCGCTTTTTGTCGGATAACCTTGTAACATATTTTGTCTTTTAATCGTTTTTTGTCCTCAATGATTGCACTGGAAATGTGTTGTCAAAATTACAGCTAACGGTTGGTACATGTTGTCGGGGCGGATTTCGGAGCGCGTTCCTGTCCGAAGGACACGGAACTGCGATGCGAGAATCCGCAGTTGGCGTACCATCGAACCCCGCCCTGCAATATGTACTGTGTTAGGTGTTGGTTTTTAATTATTTTCATACATTTTCTCAGAATCATGAAGTGGAGTTAGCGAAAATATTTTCCCGTTTAAAACAGTCAAATAGAAACCGCCTATAAATTTGTAATCAACTGGTTTCCCTTTTTTCGAGGCGGGGTTCCACTTTCCCAATTTATTAATAGCATCTATTATTATCTTTTTGTCAATCTCTTTGGGCGTTTTTATTACAGCCGGGTATTGTAATTCTCCTGTTGAAGAAATAATAAAAGAGTATCTAATTTCCTTTGACTTAATTGTCAAATTTTTCAAGGTCGAATTATCAAGGAACTCGGCAATAAGTTTTACGTCACCATTTTTAATTGATGGGAAAACATCAGGATTGAATTCTGTTTTAATACCATGTTTTTTCCTATAAGTCGAAATTAGTCCAAGAACAATTAAAATCTCGAAGAATGAAGTAATGATAATACTCAACAAGTCATATGTAGTTATTGCAAAAATCCACAAGGCACTCCAGATAACTGTTAGGATTATGCTAAAATATTTATTTCTACTCATGTTTGCTTTTTTTTTAAACTTACACCTAACGGTCACTTGCAAGTTGTCGTTGCGGATTTCGAAGAGCGTCAGTGTCCGACAGGACATGACGGTCAAGAAAGGAGCAGAGACAACGCACACCACTGCACCCGCAATGCAATTTGCAATTCCTAAGTTTACATTTTCTTATCTTTTTAAAATTAACAGAAAGAACGAAAGAGTGGAATAAGGTTGAGATGCAATTTAGGCCACCAGAGCC
>NZ_PYGC01000032.1 GCF_003014495.1 Prolixibacter denitrificans
AATCGAGTAGACTGCCCCGCCAGCAGAAACTGACGGGGAAAGCCTCTCACACCACCGTACGTACGGGTCTCGTATACGGCGGTTCGTTAAATCATAGGAAACAAAACCGTGTTCGGTTTAATTTGCTTGTAGAGTTCCAACATAGAAACGTACCCACGTTTTTTCAGGCGTTCAATTGAAATGGTAGTCCCCAAAATTGGGCTTTGGGCAATCGCCCAGCCTCCCATCCGCGACCGACTCCATGCATAGGCTTGCCCCTGTTCAATTCCTAAACGAATCAGGTTTTTCCTTTTCCGTTCGGGTTTCTTCCAGTGGTGCCAGATACAATAACGGAGTCGGTTTCGTAGCCATCCATCCAGTTCAGAAAGTTTGTTTTGAATACTTGCCATACGAAAAGCATTCACCCAACCTAGTTGAACTTCGTTGAGTTTTTCGATACGTTCGTCAAAACTCATTGGGGTGGTTTTTCGGGTAAGGACTTTAAGCTTTTGCTTTAGCTTCTTCCAACTCTTTTCAGATACGACCAATTGATATTTGCCACGTTCACCTTTTTGGTAAGTGGGTACAAACCCAAATCCCAAACAGGTAAAATGTACAGGTCGGCGGATGCCACTTTTCCCCCTGTTAATGGTTAGCTTCAACTTGTTTTTAAGAAACTTAAAAATGTTGTTGCCGACCTTTCGGGCGGTTGCCTTGGTTTTAACATAAATGCTAAAATCATCGGCATAGCGGACAAAACGCAAGCCTTGTCGTTCCAATTCCCTGTCGAGTTCATTTAACATGATATTAGACAGTAGTGGACTTAGCGGGCTACCCTGTGGCACACCTTTCCGTCGCTTGACCAGTTTCCCTTTTATTTGAATTGGGGCACGTAGCCATTTGCGAATGAGTCGTAAAGTTGCGCGGCATTTGATTTTACGGTGAAGCAGTTGCAATAAATAGCAATGGTCAACTTCATCGAAAAAGGTTTGTAAATCAATATCTATGATGTTTTGAAACCCTTCGTTAATGTATCGCTGTGCTTTTAAAACTGCCTGCTGCACGCTTCGTTTGGGGCGGAATCCAAAACTGGATTCCGAAAACTCAAACTCAAAACGTGCATTGATAACCTGCAGAACCGCCTGTTGAAGTAAACGGTCGGTAACAGTGGGAATACCAAGTAACCTTGATTTCCCATTTCCTTTCGGAATCTCTACTCCTAAGATGGCTTGTGGCAAATATGCCCCCGAGCGAACCTTAGCTGTCAGTTCTTCTTTGTCAATCGACATGAGTTCCGACAGTTTCGTTGCAGGCATATGGTCAACGCCAGCCGAACCGTGGTTCTTTTGGACCTTGTACATTGCTTGTAACAGGTTCTTTCGTGTTAAGATTTGCTCGATCATCTTAGTTTATTTCTTGTTTCCCTGTCCCGCCTAAAACAAGGCTAGATTCCGCTCACGCAGAAAGCTTCCTTACAGCATTTGGGACAAATTAACGTTCAGCCCTTCGCTACTTTGTGAGGCCTCCACGGTCTCTGTTCGTGGCTCGTTTCCCGCAGCTACTATGACCTCTGCTGACTTCTCACCCTGCCCAACTCGTGGACGGTGAGACCTCCCCAGGTAAGAGCATCTTCCTTCCCCCAATCGCTGCCTGATCTACTATTTCGGAACTCCTCCTTTGCAGGAGCTTTTGGACGTCACAGTGATGTGCCTGCTCATCCGTCCTCATAGCCTCATATCAGGTTCCTGTTCGTCAGTACC
>NZ_PYGC01000033.1 GCF_003014495.1 Prolixibacter denitrificans
CCCCTTTAGGCTGTATGTTTGTAAAAGCATAAGCTTCCTAAGTTTTGTAAATTAGTTTTTTAAACAGAAAAAGAAACTAAAAACCAGGAAGCTTATGCAAAGGGAAAGTAAGACAATTAATTTTCAAGGGCAAAATATTTATACAGGCATTGATGTCCATTTGAAAAGCTGGAAAGTGACAGTAATGATTGAAAATGTGATATATAAAACTTTTTCACAGGATCCGGACTCAAGGATTCTGGCCAATTATCTGAGAAAGAACTTTCCGGGAGGCCAATATTATTCAGCCTACGAAGCTGGATTTTGTGGGTACAGTGTGCATCGGGAGTTGGTAAAGCAGGGTATCCGGAATATTGTAGTCAACCCTTCTGACATCCCGACCACGGATAAAGAAAAGAAGCAGAAGGATGACAAACGCGACAGTCTTAAAATAGCAAAATCGCTGAAGAGCGGGGAGCTTGAAGGTATTTATGTTCCCAGTAAGGGAATAGAAGAATTAAGAGGCCTGGTTCGTTACCGCAAAACACTGGTCAAAGAAATAAGCAGGAATAAAACCCGCATAAAATCCTTTTTACATTGTAACGGGATAGTCATACCCTCTGAATTGAACTTTGCTTCCCGCTACTGGTCCGGAAAGTTTACTCTTTGGCTGAAAACAATCGAAATGACTACACCATATGGAGATATGGTACTTCAGGAGACACTGGATACAACGGATTTTTTGCGGAAAAAGTTACTGAAGGTGACCCGGTCTTTAAGATTATTGAATACGGGTAATGAATACTCCGCCCAACTCAAATTACTCCAAAGTATTCCTGGGGTTGGTCTGATAATGGCAGTTACACTTCTTTCGGAACTGGAAGATTTTAGACGTTTTAGAAAGCTTGATCAACTTTGTTCTTATGTTGGATTGGTACCACGGACCAATTCTTCAGGGGAAAAAGAGAAGACCGGGGGAATAACACCCCGTTCCAATAAACCTTTGCGAAGCTGTATCGTCGAATCAGCCTGGATCGCCTCCCGTACGGATCCGGCACTGATTCTTTGTTTTAACCAGCTTTGCCAAAGGATGAAGCCAACTGAAGCGATCATACGGATTGCCAAAAAGTTACTTAACAGGATAAGATATGTTATTAATAATGAAACAGAATATGTACAAGCAGTGGTATAACATGCGAACCGGTAATAAAAACTCCTCAATGATAAAGAGACTGTTAACCGCCCTTTGCGGCCCGTAAACCAGGTGTCCGTTGCCTTTAGGCTACAGCTCTTATCTATAATAAATTGAACACAGAAATGCGGCTTGTCAAACGTAAATGCAAGACCGTTGATAGAAGGATGTTTTTATAGACCGGATTCTAAAAGCAAGAAAATCCTTCGGGTTTAGGATGACCCGAAGGATTCTGTGATAAAATATAATAGCGAAAAAATTGGTTTACAACATAGAAGGGG
>NZ_PYGC01000034.1 GCF_003014495.1 Prolixibacter denitrificans
TGTGGCTCCCTGAATATGGTTGACCGGTTTTGTTAATTATTGACTTAGTTTAATTCAATATTTTCATACTTGTTGTTGGACAGAAATGTGTGTTGGATTCTCTTTCCGGTGCAAATTCCCCTTGATAGTATGATGTTTTGACTTTGCTTCTTCCGTCGGCGTGGATGACCATCTCGGGTCTTTTCCTGTTGCCGAAAGATACCAAAGATTCCTCAAACTGACAGGGTGAGTTTCTTCGAGGTAATGAATCGTGAATCCGTTTTTTATTATAGTGACTAACAGCATTTTTAGTCCGGGCTTTGAGTTGTCTGTATGTTTCTATCTTCCAGCCGTTCAGATACTGGTTTTTAATGGTTCCGTTTATT
The DNA here is from genome assembly GCF_003014495.1 of Prolixibacter denitrificans. Classification (GTDB taxonomy): domain Bacteria; phylum Bacteroidota; class Bacteroidia; order Bacteroidales; family Prolixibacteraceae; genus Prolixibacter; species Prolixibacter denitrificans. The sequence goes on from NZ_PYGC01000034.1 coordinate 366, forward strand.
CGTTCCGCATAAGCATTATCCTGCCCTTTAAGCCCCATACTAATGTGAATTCCGTTATTAGAGAGTAGTTCACGGTATTTGTTGCTGACATACTGGCTTCCGCGGTCAGAGTGGTGTATCAACCCTTTTAACGGGACCTTTTGACTCTTTATGGCTTGCTTCAGGGCTATTATATTCGCCTCGGCGCGCATATGGTCACTCACCTGGTACCCTATTATCTTCCGGGTATAGACATCAATAATGAAGACCAGATAGTAAAATTTCCCTTTCACCTGAAAATAAGTGATATCGCTCTGCCATACCTGGTTGGGCCTGTTGACATACATCCCTTCAATCAGGTTGGGATAGCTCAGGTGCCCAGGAACTGTGGTGCGAATGTAATTTTTGGGTTTTTTCACCCGGTAGCCCAGGGACATAAACAGCTCGATAAATTTGTCCCGGCCAATAAACTCCGGCCGGAGTGTGTAATACATCTTTTCAACCCCACAACCCGGGTATTCTTCCCGTAAGGCGTCAACTTCAGCCATCAGGCCGATAGCACGCTCATTCAGGTTATTCTGCCTTTTTTGATACTGATTCACCGCCTGTTTACTGATTCCAATACTCTTATATAAATGGTTCATGGGATAGTTTACTTTTTCTTTGTTTTCCCTGAACCATTGGATTGTGGGGTGCTGAAGTTTTTTTTAATGTCAATATCGAGCTCCGTTTTCGCGATTTCAATCATCTTCTCCAGGTAGTCGATATTGATCTGTTTAGTGCCGACTATGCGCTCCAGTTCTTTGATTTTAGCTTCCAGCTCTTTTATCTTTTTCGTGCTGCTTTCCTTCATTTCAACGATAACAGACGACTTCTTGTTATAGTTTGAATATTTGTAGATCCAACGATAAACTACTGCTCGCTGGATGCCATACTCTCTTCCCAATTCAGATACCGTAGCGTAACCTTTCTCATAGTCACGAACAACAGACCGCTTGAAATCGTCACTGAAATGTCGCCGCCTTTGGATTTTCTTTAGTTCAACTTTCATTTGCTTTTAACCTTTAATTCCGGTCAACCTATTTCAGGGAAGGACA
>NZ_PYGC01000035.1 GCF_003014495.1 Prolixibacter denitrificans
TGTGTATCGTCCTGAAAAAAGTTTACAGGTTAGACATTTAAATTTACTTGTTTTTTATAATAGGTTTTCCATCTTTTTTTGAGTGTACCCGATCTGAGATGTGCCTGTTCCGGTGTGAGCATATTGCAGCTCAGATGCGGACGTCTATTGTTGTACTTGTTTATTGTCTTTTCTAACTGACTGTTTGTGAAAATGATGTTCTTGCTTACTTCGAGATGAAGATATTCATCTTTAAGAATACCGTTAACTCTCTCGGCAATGGCATTGTCTCGTGGATTACTGTTCTCTGTCATGCTAACCTGAATTTGGTAATCCTGAAGCAGGTTGACATATTCCTTAGAACAATACTGAATCCCCCGGTCTGAATGATGTATTAATCCTGCGACAGGTTGACCGAGACTTTTTAAAGCCCTCTGCAAACAGGCAACAGCATGTGTGCTATCCAGATCAATGGCCAGATGGTATCCCAATATTTTTTTTGAATAGGCATCTGTCAGTAAAAATAAATACCGGAAACCGGAATGCGTTTTTAGATAGGTAATATCACTTACCCATAGCTGGTTTGGGCCGGAAGGTATGAACCCCTGGATTAAGTTGGGATACTTTCTGTACCAGTGATGGGAATTGGTAGTGATGTGTTGTCGCCTCCTTTTTCTGATCAGCATTCTTTCAGTGGAAAGTAAGTCAAACAAAGCATCACGTCCCATCTTAATGCCGAGCATTTCTAAATCAGGCTTGAGTAGATGATATAGTTTTCGGGTTCCCATTCTCGGATGCTCTTTTCTAATTTCATTAACCATCTGAACAATAATGTGATTTTCGACAATCGCCCGTTCCTGCTTTTTATAATGCTTATGATGAGCTTGCCTGGTGAAACCAAACAGTCGGCATATCCTGCCCAGACCAACGCGCGGATAGCAATACTTTAACGCCTGGACCGTTTGGTTACGGACTTTTTTCTGATCGGAATGTGAAATTGCTTTTCCGCAATATCGATCATTTGTGAAAATCCTTCGGAGCGGAGTTTTTCATCTTCCAGTTGTTTTTCTAACTCCTTAATACGTCTCAGAAGGGCCGTTTTGGAGATTTTATCATCCGGTTCCATACCAACAGAATAAACCTTTTCATTACCAAATTTACGAATCCATTTTAAAACTGTTGTGTGTCCTTTGATATGGTACTTCCGTCGGGCTGCTTCTTTGGTAATAAGCCCCATTTGTACTTCGTTAACGACTTGTTTTATAAACCTCTCGCTATACATACTAAATCCTGCCATAAGTTTACTTTTTGTGTAAACCTATTTCAGGACAAGACA
>NZ_PYGC01000036.1 GCF_003014495.1 Prolixibacter denitrificans
TCAGGAACTGGCAGGAACGTTATTCCGATGATATTCACTTATCTTTACAGGCGATGAGTGGAAAAGAAAGAACAGATGTAAAAGCGCTGGAGAAGCGTATCAAAGAGCTGGAAAAACAGCTTGAACTGGCGAAGATGAAAAATGTGGGCCTGAATACGATGATTGACATTGCTGAGCAGGACTACAAATTAGAGATTCGAAAAAAGTCTGGCCCCAAACAGTAGAAGTACTGGCACACATGTACCCGTTGGTATCCAAATCGGTACTGTGTGAACTGTTTGGGTTTAGCCGTCAGGCCTGGTACGATAGCAAAAAGCGTCACTCAGTAAAACAAATGCAGGAGGTGTTCATTTTAAAGCAGGTGAAAATACTTCGCCGCGAACATCCCCGCATGGGAGCAGAGAAACTCCTTTTGTTACTGGCTTCCACACTACAGGAACACAATATCAAATACGGAAGAGATAAGTTTTTCAACCTGCTCGGGGAGCACGGTTTGTTGGTGCGGCGCCGTAAGCGGGGTCCGAAAACCACTAATTCGAACCATTTTTACCGTAAGTATCCCAATCTTATCCGGGATATCGAACTGGTCAGTTCAGGCAGACTCTGGGTCAGTGATATTACCTACCTGCGAACTGAAAAAGGGTTTGTCTACCTGTCCCTGGTAACTGATGCCTATTCGAAGAAAATTGTCGGATGGAGCCTCTGGCCCGACCTGACCAGTGAAGGGGCCTTAAATGCCCTAAGAATGGCCGTTGCCGGCGAAGGTGTAAAGCCGAACCTGATTCATCACTCCGACAGGGGTATTCAGTATTGCTGCAATGATTATGTGAACTACCTGCAGGGAGCTAAAATCGGCATATCAATGACCGAAAACGGAGACCCTTATGAAAATGCGGTAGCCGAACGTGTCAACGGTATTTTAAAGGGAGAGTACAGCTTACAGGATACCTTTGCCGATTATCATGCGGCCCTGGAAGCGGTAAAAATCGCTGTATACAAATACAATCATAAACGGCCGCATCGTAGTGTGGACATGATGTTCCCCACTGATGCACATAAGCAAACCGGAACATTAAAGAAACACTGGAAA